>NZ_ANIE01000005.1 GCF_000708045.1 Marinobacter nitratireducens | reverse complement strand
ACTGTCAACGACCTTTTTCATTTTATTTTCCAAAGGCTCGGTTTACACCTACGCGGCCGTTCAGAATAGCACCAATCCGAGCAAAAACCGTACGGTTTTTTGCAAGTCTTTCCTCTACAACTCGATCTTCACCGCTGCAGCTGCCCTAAGCGCCCTGGATCTGGCTTCATCAATAGTCTCGGCTCTGGCTAATGCAACACCCATGCGACGGCGACCTTTCAACTCCGGCTTGCCAAACAAACGCAATTGCGTGTCAGGCTGAGTGAGCGCTTCCTCTATGTGGGTAAAGGTAACCGCGTCCGATTCGCCTTCGGGAAGAATGACCGCTGACGCACTGGCACCGGTCTGGCGAATACCCGGAACCGGCAACCCGAGAATGGCTCGGGCATGGAGCGCGAATTCTGAAAGATCCTGAGAGATGAGGGTAACCAGCCCGGTGTCGTGAGGACGCGGGGAGACCTCGGAGAACCAGACATCATCCCCTTTTATAAACAGCTCAACCCCATAGATACCATAACCACCCAGATCATTGACGACAGCCTCTGCAATCTGACGCGAGCGCTCCAAGGCTTTAGGCGACATCGGCTGGGGCTGCCAGGATTCCCGGTAATCACCGTCTTCCTGACGGTGCCCAATGGGATCGCAGAAAGAAATCCCATCCCGGTGACGGACGGTCAGCAACGTAATCTCGTAATCGAAATCAACAAAGCCCTCAACGATAACCCGCCCTTTTCCAGCTCGGCCTCCGGTTTGAGCATAATCCCAGGCAGCCTCAATATCGGCTTCATCTTTTACTGTGCTCTGCCCTTTCCCTGACGAGCTCATGACCGGCTTCACTACCAGAGGCAGACCAACCTCTTTAACGGCCGCCAGGTACTCCTCTTTTTCTCCGGCAAAACGATAGGGTGACGTGGGCAACTTCAGCTCTTCGGCTGCCAGCCGGCGAATACCCTCGCGATTCATGGTCAGGTTTACCGCGCGCGCCGTGGGAATCACCTGATAGCCTTCACTTTCGAGCTTAACCAGCTCCGGCGTCGCAATGGCCTCAATTTCGGGAACAATCAGGTTTGGCTTTTCCTTTTCGATCACTGAACGCAAAGCTTCAGCATCCAACATATCGATGACATGAGCCCGATGGGCTACCTGCATCGCCGGTGCATCGGCATAACGATCAACGGCGATCACCTCTACCCCGTATCGCTGAAGCTCGATAACAACCTCTTTTCCCAGCTCGCCGGAGCCACAAAACAGAACCCGGAAAGCGTTGCTCTTCAGGGGAGTACCAAGTCGTATGGTTTTGGTGTCAGTCATGTCAGAGGGCTACCTTTTCTTCCCGCTTTGCAACCAGGCGCAGAACTTCCCTGCGCTCGTCATTCGTCATTTGAGTCCATCGCAGTATTTCGTCGCCCGTCCGGTGGCAACCAATGCACACATCATTTTCATCCAGCGCGCACACACTGACGCAGGGCGAACGGACTTTATCGGAAACGCTCATCGGGCGGGCTCACAGACTTTCAATTGCCGAACATAACGCGCCGCGTTCTGAACGTAGTGGGCAGCGCTCTGCTCCAGCATTTTCTTCTGGTGATCGCTCAGTTCACGCTTTATACGTCCGGGCGATCCAATCACCATGGAGCCGTCCGGAATTTCCATTCCTTCGGGGATCAGGGTATTGGCGCCGATCAGGCAGTGCTTGCCAATCTTCGCGCCATTCAAAACCACAGCGTTGATCCCTATCAACGAGTAATCACCAATATCACAACCGTGCAGCATCACTTTGTGCCCCACGGTCACCCCCCGCCCCAAGGTCAATTGAATTCCCGAGTCGGTATGAAGCACAGAACCATCCTGAACGTTCGTTTCCGGCCCGATCGTGATCAGATCGTTGTCACCCCGGACAACGACGTTGTACCAGAGGCTGCTCTTTTCCATCAGTGTAACGCTACCGATCACGGTCGCGTTGTGGGCAACGAACTGGTCGCCACCAACCAGCTCCGGCTTTCGATCATCAAGCTCATAAAACATGTCAGCCTCCTCCAGGGGGTTCCAGCAAATCAATACCGGCATCGTACACAGCGTTCAGGAAATCGACCAGAACCACGGCAGACAACCCCCAGATCTGATACCGCTCCCACCGATAACACGGCACATAGAAGGTGTGGTTCAAAAAGTTCAAAGCATCCGTTCGCTCCCGCCTGTCCTCGAGAAAAAACGATAGCGGGACACGAAACACGCTTTCGATCTCGTCAGGATTATGTTCCAGCGGGTGGTCCGCAGGAATGACCCCCACGTATGGCGTCACCAGAATGCCGTATCGGGACATAACCTGACTGAGTGGCGCAATAACGTTGACCTGCTCCGGAGGAAGACCGATTTCCTCATGGGTCTCGCGCAGTGCCGTGGCGGCAAGGGATGGGTCTCCCGGATCTCGCTTACCGCCAGGATAGGCCACCTGGCCACGATGGGTACTGAGATTCGCCGACCTCAGCGTAAAAATCATTTCCGGGTTACGATCATCGTTGGTAATCGGAACCAGAATGCCCGCCTCCGGGTAATCCAGGGCAAGCTGCCTGGGTGCATAGCCGGCCAGGCGCTCGGCAAGGAAATCGTGCAAAACGGGACTCCGCGGCAGATCAAAACATTAGGTGAGACAGCAGCAGCATCGATGGTTACACTGACTACCAAAACTCAAAACAGTATACGGGGAAAAACATGAAGTACTGCAGCACATGCGGCCAACCGGTTGAACAACGCATCCCCGAGGGCGACAACCGCTACCGTTATGTTTGCATCAGCTGCGAGACCATACATTACCAGAACCCGCGTATCGTTGCCGGCACCGTTCCAGTCTGGGAAGGGAAGATTCTCTTGTGCCGTCGGGCGATTGAGCCCCGATACGGGTACTGGACCCTGCCCGCAGGTTTTATGGAGAATGCGGAAACCACCATCGAGGCAGCTGCGAGAGAGACGCTGGAAGAAGCCCTTGCAGAGGTCAACATTGATGGCCTCTACTCGATCATTGATGTACCCCACATCAATCAAGTTCACATGTTCTACCGCGCCACCCTGAAAGACGGGCAATTCGGTGCTGGAGAAGAGTCTCTCGAATCCCGCCTCTTCGAGCTCGATGACATTCCCTGGGACGAGATCTCATTTCCAACAGTCCGAAAAACACTAGAACTTTTTATTGAGGATACCCGCGCAGACTCCTATGGGGTTCACATCAAGGACATCAGACACCCCATGGGGGGAGCAAAGCGAAAGGAACCGTCATAACTCCGCCAGCTGGTAGACTTCGTAAGCAGGCTCTTCATAGGGGTGGGCCTGCTTTAAAGCGTTTACGGCATTGATAATCAAACGGTCCTCGCACACCAGCTCTACTTTGTATTCATTCACATGCTCGATCTCGCCCTTCTTCCCCAGAAATGGGTTGCTCCCTTCCAGCGGCCGGAACTGTCCCTGACCGGCACATTGCCAGGCACAACTATCGTATTCACCGATTCGCCCCGCACCGGCCTTGAACAATGCTTGCTTGGTTTCCTCAAGATGGCTTTCAGGTACGAAGTAGCACAACTTATACATTGAGCACCCTCCAGGTTGGGCATTTTTTGATCAGATTAATAACTTAGAAACTTACCCACAGATTCTGTGGATAACTCTGGGGAAAGTTTTTGGGAACCTGCCTCCACCCCCCGTAATTACTGGCTCTTTGTCAAATTGGTGACAAAATCGCCCAATAATTTTTATCGTTATTTTTCAGCTATTTACGGATCTCCCCAAAAAAATGAACCGAATTCTCAAGGTTTGAGCTCTGAAAACACGGGAAGGCACCACGATTGTGCATAAAACTAGCGAGTCAAGAGAGATTTTCCAGTTTTTTTAGCTTTTTGCCCTTGCAAAGTGCCTCAAAAGCGGGCAACCAGGCAAAGAAAAGCCGGCTTGAAAATGTTCCGGAAAACATTTAACAAGCCGGCCGGTATTCCCTTAGCGTCGATTACCCAAACCAGCGCCGGGCATTACGGAACATCCGGATCCAGGGGCCATCCTCTTGCCAGGAATCCGGGTGCCAGGAATGCTGTACCGCTCTGAATACCCGCTCCGGGTGAGGCATCATGATCGTGACACGACCATCTCGCGTGGTGACACCGGTTATACCGGCTTCCGAGCCGTTGGGGTTGTATGGATATCGAACCGTTGCCTGTCCGCGATTATCAACGTAGCGCAGAGCAACCAGTTCATTCTCTGCCAGCGATGCTGCAGAGGCATCACCCGAGAATTCGACGCGACCTTCCCCGTGCGCCACGGCAATAGGCATACGTGAACCGGCCATCCCTTCCAGGAAAGCCGATGGCGATTGCGTCACCTCCGCCATAACCAGGCGAGCTTCGAATTGCTCCGACTGGTTACGAACAAAACGCGGCCAACCTTCGCTGCCCGGAATAAGCTCGTGCAGATTGGAAAGCATCTGACAACCATTACAGACACCCAGTGCGAGGGTGTCCTGGCGATTGAAGAAAGCGGCAAACTGATCACGTACCCGATCACTGAACAGGATGGACTTGGCCCAGCCTTCGCCCGCCCCCAGTACATCGCCATAGGAGAAACCGCCACAGGCGACCAGGCTATTGAAGCCTTCCAGCGACACGCGACCTGAAAGAAGGTCGCTCATGTGAACATCAACGGATTCAAACCCGGCACGGTCGAATGCTGCCGCCATTTCAACCTGTCCATTGACGCCCTGCTCCCGCAATACCGCCACTTTAGGGCGCGCACCTTTGTTGATAAAGGGCGCGGCAACGTCTTCATTAATGTCGAACGAAAGAGTCGCACTAAGGCCCGGGTCTTCGTTATCGAGAAGGTTGTCAAACTCTTCCTGGGCACAGTCTGCATTATCACGCAGCGACTGAATCCGATAACTTGTCTCGGCCCAGAGGCGTTGCAGGGATGAGCGGGACTCGTCAACGACCGACTGGCCCTCGAAGCTCAGACGAACCTGGTCACTGTCATTCAGCGTCCCGATCACGCTGGTGTGATCCCCCAGACCTGCCGCGGAGAACTGCTGCAGAACGAAACTGGTGTCATCACGTCGAACCTGAATGACCGCTCCCAGCTCTTCGTTAAAGAGTTCACGGGCAAACTGAGACGAGTCCTCGGCCAGGCCGTCCAGCTTCACGTCAACGCCAGTGCGACCGGCAAAACACATTTCCGCCAGGGTGACAAAGAGCCCACCGTCGGAGCGATCGTGGTAAGCAAGTAACTTACCGTCCGAATTCAGCCCCTGGATCACCGCAAAGAATGCTTTGATATCCTCGGGATCATCCAGATCAGGAGCCGCCGCTCCTACCTGCCTGTAGACCTGCGCCAGCGCCGACCCACCGAGTCGGTTCTGACCCGCGGCCAGGTCGACCAGGATCAGGTCGGTTTCACCGGCGCCGGTAACCAGTTGTGGCGTCAGTGTGCGCGCCACATCCGATACTGGCGCAAATCCGCTGATAATCAGAGAAAGCGGAGCCGTGACACTCTTCTGTTCACCGTTGTCCTCTTCCCAGGTGGTTTTCATGGACATGGAGTCCTTGCCAACCGGAATCGTGATACCCAACTCCGGGCAAAGCTCCATGCCCACCGCACGAACGGTCTCGTAGAGGTTTTCGTCTTCGCCCGGATGACCGGCAGCGGCCATCCAGTTGGCTGACAGGCGAATATCTGAGAGCTTGCCGATAGAAGCAGCCGCAAGGTTGGTAATCACCTCACCAACCGCCATCCGCCCAGAGGCAGGCGCATCGATGACCGCCACCGGAGTTCGCTCGCCCATGGCCATCGCCTCGCCCGTGCGCACATCGAAGGAACTGGCGGTAACAGCCACATCAGCCACCGGCACCTGCCAGGGGCCGACCATCTGATCACGGGCAACCAGCCCGGTAATCGTACGGTCACCGATGGTGATCAGGAAACTCTTGGAACCAACAGACGGCAGGCGCAGAACCCGACGAATCGCATCATTCAAATCGATCTTCGTGGAGTCGAAAATGGGCTTGGTGAATGACGCCCGGTTGACGCTGCGATGCATGCGTGGCGGCTTGCCGAATAGAACGTCCATCGGCAGGTCTACAGGCTTGTCGTCGAAGTAGGAATCACCCAACTCCAGGTGATGGGTCTCTGTTGCCTCACCGATTACGGAATACGGGCAACGCTCACGGCGACAAAGCGCATCGAATTGCTCCAGATTTTCAGGAGCCACCGCCATAACATAGCGCTCCTGGGACTCATTACACCAGATCTCAAGCGGTGACATACCCGGCTCGTCGCTTGGGATATCACGAAGCTCGAATTTTCCTCCGCGACCACCATCCTTGACCAGCTCAGGCATGGCATTGGATAAGCCACCGGCACCCACGTCGTGGATAAAGCAGATCGGGTTTTTCTCACCCATTTGCCAGCATCGGTCAATCACTTCCTGGCAACGACGCTCCATCTCAGGGTTGTCCCGCTGGACGGATGCGAAATCCAGATTCTCATTACTGGAGCCGGAATCCATGGAAGACGCCGCACCACCACCGAGACCAATCAGCATGGATGGGCCGCCCAGCACAATCAGCTTGGCGCCAACGGGAATGTTTCCCTTCTCGACGTGTTCTTCACGGATGTTACCAAGGCCACCGGCAATCATGATCGGTTTGTGGTAACCACGAACTTCTTCCCCCGCTGCGCCAGGCACCTTCTCTTCAAAAGTACGGAAATAGCCAGCGAGGTTCGGGCGACCAAATTCGTTGTTGAAAGAAGCGCCGCCAATGGGCCCCTCAATCATGATATCGAGCGGAGAAGCGATACGGTCCGGCTTGCCATAACCGATTTCCCAGGGCTGGATATCACCCGGCAGATTCAGGTTTGAGACGGTAAAACCGGCCAAACCGGCTTTCGGTTTTGAACCACGACCGGTCGCACCCTCATCGCGGATTTCGCCGCCGGAACCAGTAGCAGAGCCTGCAGCCGGTGCAATCGCGGTTGGATGATTGTGGGTCTCAACTTTCATGAGGATATGAATATCTTCCTCGTTGTACCCGTAGACGCCGGTTTCCGGGTCCGGGAAGAAACGTCCACCCCGGCTGCCGCGAATCACAGAGGCATTATCTTTATACGCTGAAAGAACACCCTCACTGTTCATTTCAAAGGTGTTCCGGATCATGGCAAACAGGGACTTCTCCTGCCCCTCACCATCGATATCCCAGGACGCATTGAAAATCTTGTGACGGCAATGCTCCGAGTTTGCCTGGGCAAACATCATCAGTTCTACGTCTGTTGGATCACGCTGGAGATCGGTGAACGACGTCACCAGGTAGTCAATCTCATCCTCTGCCAGGGCCAGGCCAAGCCGACTGTTGGCCTCAACCAGCGCCGCACGACCACCCTCAAGCACCGACACTCTTCCAAGAGGACGCGGCTCTTCATGGCTGAATAGCAGCTCTGCACCGCCCATCTCGTGAAACACTTTCTGTGTCATGCGGTCGTGCAGCAAAACAGCGATTTTCTCACGCTGCTCCAGACTGAGCTTTTTCTCTGCACGGATGTAGAAGGCTGTGCCCCGTTCGATCCGATGAATCTGGCGCAGGCCACAATTCCTGGCGATATCGGTTGCCTTGCTGGACCAGGGAGACAAAGTGCCAGGGCGAGGAACAACGAGGAACAGAATACCTTCCGGCTCTTCTACTGGAACACTTGGTCCATAAACCAGCAGCCGATCAAGAACCGCCTGCTCTGAATCGGAAAGACTGTCATCGAGATCCACGAAGTGCATGAACTCGGCATAGACATGCTCGACTTCAGGAACAATTTCCTGAATCCGGGAATGCAATTTGCGGGAACGGAAAGACGAGAGCGCGGGAGCGCCGCGAAGTTCAAGCATGATATCAACCTGTATCGCGCGAAACGGGGAAATCCGGGTGCAATCTGAAAGGCCGCAATGATACTCGAAAGACGGCTCAGGATACAGCGCCAGAACCGTATCGGACTTCCCGTATAATTGACATTATTTTGCACATTAATTAATCAGTCTAATTGACCCTCTCCGGCACAGCAGGGATCATAAGGGGGTGGAAACGGATGCCACACCCAGCAAGACACCGGATGCGTCTTTTTCTGATTCCCCGACGTATCCCCTAGATCCAGCTGTATGGAGTTCAGGGACTTGTCCAGATTATTCAGCACCATTGCCAGCGCTCCCATGGTAGCTAGCCTGGTTATCAGTGCAGTTTTGGCGCTAACGGCCTGCTCTCGCCCTACGACCCTCCAGGAGATACGTAACGAGGGCGTGTTGCACGTGATTACTCGCGAATCCCCGTCTATTTACTACGAGGGACGCAATGGGGTAACCGGCTACGACTACGAGCTGGCCAAGCGTTTCGCCAATGAACTGGGCGTTGAGTTGCGTGTACGGGTCGCCGATGACAACACGGAAATTCTCTCGGTGTTATCGCGGGATTTCGCCCACATCGGGATGGCAGGGCTCTCAGATCAGCCTGGCCTGGACAACCAATATCGGGTGCTTCCGACCGGAATCGCAGCGCAATCGGTTGTCGTTTACAACCGCGATTTCGATCGGCCGGAGTCCCTTGGCGAACTCGAGGGTCAAACTCTTCATCTGGTTCCAGACAGCAACCATGAGCACCACCTGAGCGATGTCAGTGGTTATCGCTGGCGCGTACACCCCGGCATCGACGCGGCCGGAATCCTCGCCCGGGTAGAAAGCGGTGAGTTCCCCTACGCCATCGTGTCCTCCAATGAACTGGAGCTGAATCAGGTGTTTTACCCCAAGGTTAAAGAAGCGTTTGCGCTCGGCAACCCGGAGGAGTTGGCCTGGCTTTTCCCGAAAGGACAGGACAAGACCCTGATCACTGCAGCCAACCAATTCCTTCAAAAGCTTCAGGCTGATGGCACCCTTGCCCAGCTGGCCGAGCGCTTTTATGGCCATCTGGAGCAGTTGAATTACGTTGGGGCCCGCACCTTCATGCATCATGTAAACAATCGCCTGCCAAAATATGAGGATCTGTTTCAGGATTATGCCGATCAGTCAGGTATGGACTGGCGTTTACTGGCGGCGATCGGTTATCAGGAATCCCACTGGCGCCCCAACGCGGTCTCTCCCACGGGCGTTCGCGGCCTGATGATGCTGACGCGCAACACCGCCAGCTATATCGGCATAAACAATCGAATGGATGCCGAAGAGAGCATCCAGGGTGGTGCCAGGTATTTCCAGATGGTCCACGACAAGATCCCGGATCGCATACCCGAGCCAGATCGCACCTGGTTCGCGCTCGCGTCCTACAACGTCGGCTTTGGCCACCTGGAAGATGCCCGTCGCCTCACTGAGGGCGCAGGCAAAAATCCGGATCGCTGGATGGATGTGAAAGAATTTCTGCCGCTACTGGCACAAAAAGAGTGGTATCAGAAAACCCGGTTCGGCTACGCCAGGGGCCATGAACCTGTGTTGTATGTCCAGAACATTCGCCGCTATTACGATGTACTGGCCAGGATTACGGATCGCCCTACTCCGGACACAGAAACCATTGCGGAAGTGGTTAATATGGAGGAAAGCACCCTCCCCGATGGCTCTTCCAACGACAGTGAATCGTCTGGCGACATCCAGGCCAGCCTGCCGGCAGATCTGGGCCTGATTCCACCGACACTCTAGCGCCAGCACTCACTCCCAGTCCTCTGATGCGCGAGCTTCCAAAGCAGACTCCACCTGACTGGCCGAAAAGCCTCGCCTATTCAGGAATCGCGATTGTCGGACCTTTTCATCCCAGTCGTTACTCAGGTCCACCAGGCCGAATCTCTTCTCCCGCAACCGGACTGCATTAGTGCACCAGTCTTCTTCAGTCATGTCATCCAGGCATGCTGGAGACTGTTTCACGCCACGCTGCTGCAATTCACTCAATATTCTCAGGGGGCCGTAGCCAAGATCCATCCGTTGGCGGCTGTACACGTCCGCAAAGCGCTGATCATCCAGCCATCCCTCGTGTTCAAAATCATCCAGCACGGCATCGATCACGGACGATGGCAGCTTTCGTTGCCTCAGCTTCAGCGAAAGCTCCAACCGACTATGCTCGCGACGGGCCAACAGTCGCAACGCGGTCGAGCGCGCCCTGTAATCCTGATCCTCAAGATTTTCCTGTTTTGCCATACAGACCCTTTCCGCAAACACTCACAAAACGCTAGACTAGCGGCCGAATTTTTCTTCCCGCGCATCTCTCGACGCGCTGGAACTGTGTACCCGATCTCACAAATGGGGTCGATGGCCGGCGCCGGGCCACTTTGCCCGACACCGTGGACTGGTTTCAATCCCCAAAAGGATACCCTTATGGCCGCATTCATCCAGAAACTGTTTAGATCCCGCAAAACCTCCGACGCTTCACCAAAACCCCGCAAGGAGGCACCACCGGTTGATACTCAACAGGAAGACGAACGCGCCAACCGACGGGAAGCACAACTGAAACTGCTTGATGATGCACCTGGACAGGATACCCTGAGCGAACTGGCGCTCGTCGGTATCACCGCTGATATACGCCAACAGGCTGTGAGCCGCCTCACCGATGCAGCCTGCCTGCAAAAAGTTCAAAAACAGGCCAAAGGGCGGGACAAAAGCGTTTACCAGACCGCCAAGCAGGCACTTCAGGTTATTCGCGACGAGCAGACCCGTCAGGAAAACATTTCGCAATCGATAGCCACGCTGCTTAAAAACATTGCGGACCTGGCGAATACGGACGACACCAAGCTTTATGAGGCGAGACTGGAAACTCTGGTACGCCAATGGCGCGATCTGGAGAGTGAAGCGTCACCCGACCAGGCTCAGCAATTCCTCGAATCGGTCCATCGCTGCAATGAACGATTGAAAGCTGTGCAAACCGCCCAGGAAGAAGAACAACGTCATCAGGCCCAGCAGCAGGAACGCAAAGAAACCCTGGCGCTGCTTACATCCACCCTGGAAGATCTTAAACATCAATCTCCGGAAGACCTGCCTTCCCTCGCTTCTCTGGATGCACTTCAGAAAACACAGGAAAATCGGTGGATGGAAGCGACCCGCGACACCACGGTCGAAAAGCAGGAACAGAAAACTTATGAATCTGCGATGCACAGCCTGAGGAACTATGTCTCTGCGGTGCGCCGGATTCATCAGGAGAAGGAAGCCCTGACGGCCCTGGCGGCAGCCGCTGAATCTGACGAGGATGCCGGCGGCGAGCAACAAGGACACGCAAAGGCTCTACTGGGCGAAGTCAACTGGCCAGAAGGTTTTCCGGTGCCGTCTTTACTGGAACCGGCCCGTAAACTGGCAGGCAAACGCAAGCAGCAGCCAGTGATCGACAAAGCCGACGCTGAAAAACAGAAAGCGCTGGCCGCTCAACTCGAAGCCACGATTGAGCAACTGGACGCCGCACTGGAGGCGAAGCAACTCAAGGAATCCAAGCAGTTGCTCAAAACCGCTCAGCAGCAGCACCGTTCCCTGGATCAACGCCACGGCAGAGCATTTCAGGCCCGCATGCAATTGTTGAATGGCCAGCTACGCGAGCTGAGCGACTGGCAAGGGTTCGCCACCGAGCCCAAACAAATCGCCCTGTGTGAGCAGATGGAATATCTGGCCGAACAGCCAATGGAGCCAGAGGCCAAAGCAGAGCGAATCAAGGAACTGCAGAATGAGTGGCGAGAACTGGGCGGTTCTTCGGATCGCACACTGTGGACGCGTTTCAAGAAGGCCTCCGACAAAGCCTACGAGCCCTGCAAGGCCTATTTTTCGGCTAAATCAGGGCTAAAACAGGCCAACCTCGATAAGCGCAACGCCATTTGCGATGAGCTGGAAAGCTTCCTGAGCAACGCTGACTGGTCGACGATTGAATGGAAGGCGGCAGAGAAGATCCACCAGACCGCGCGCCAGGAATGGAAAGCGGCCTGGCCTGTGGAGTTTCGGGACAACCGGTCAGTGCAGAAGCGGTTCGACGATCTGTTGAAAAAGCTGGAATCCCCCCTCAACGAAGAGCGCCTGAAGAACGAGGCTCTCAAGCAGGACATCGTGGATCAGGCTAACGCGCTGATCGAGCATGAACCCCTTCACGACGCCATGAACCAGGCCAAGCGCCTGCAGGCTGACTGGAAAGCGATCGGCATCACCCGCCACCGGGAAGACCGGAAGATGTGGCAGGCGTTCCGCAAAGCCTGCGACCAGATTTTCGCTCGCCGTGATGCACAACGCTCAGAACAGGCCCAGGCCACTCAGGTGGCCAACCAGGAAGCAGAGTCAGCCCTCTCCACAGTCCGCTCAATCACTCACGGCAGTGGCGAAGAGGCCGTCATCGCTGGCCTTGAGCGTTTGAAAGCAGTCGCAGGATCGGCACTCTCCGGGGAGGCGAAAGCGCAGGTTCAGACTGAGAGAAAGCGTTTGCAGGACTTGCTGGAGCATAGCCGGCTTTCTGCCCACATAGATGCCTGGCAGTCACTGGTGCTCGCTCGTGTCGATGGCCCTCTGCCCCCGACTGATACTCCGGACCACTGGGCATCTCTGGCATCCACAGCCTCAAAGCTGACGGCCAGGGAACTGGTGATCCGCGCGGAAATTCTCAGCGGTATCCCCTCCCCGGAATCCGATCAGCAACATCGTATGGAGATACAGGTCCAGCGTCTTGCTGAAGGCATGGGGTCGGCTGATAAATCCGCCGATCACATTGGCGAGCTGGAGAAATTGGTCGCCGGCTGGTGTCTGAACGAAAGAGACGGCCAGCCTGATCAAACCATGGCTCACCGGCTTAATTCAGCCTTGTCAGCCGTCGTGAGCAACTGATCCGGGCCACCCTCATTCCCGCTGATGTTCCCTGACAAAATCCCTGGCCGCTTTCACCGCCGCCAGGGATTTTTCTTTCATGTCCTTGAGCTCCTCGTCGGCGAGATAGAACATCATGTCGATCGAATGGCGGTAGTACCGGCTTGGCAGGCGGTTTAGCGCCACACACATGACGTCGGTCAGAAAATCCGCGGTATCTCCCTCAACCCGGGTGGCCTGGATCGCATCCAGTACAAGCCGCTCATAGAAGTTATCGATCGCATCTCTGAAGGACATAACCTTGTGCCTCCAATGGTTGTGGCGCTTCCCTTTAACCATAGATGCCTCCACGCCGCTTGTCATATACCGGAAAACGTTTCCTCCGCCTCACTCCGGGCATGAGCATTTTCGCCAATCCGATTGGCAGGCCTCGTCATTACACTGAATAACTGCAAGCGGCTATGGTTAACGAACAGTATTAATGCTCGAAACAACAACCATCAGAGGATAAGCAATGACCACCGAGGCGTATATTTTTGACGCGGTTCGCACCCCCAGGGGGCGCGGCAAGAAAGACGGTTCGCTGCACAGCGTCAAACCCATCTCCCTGCTGACTACCGTCCTCAATGCCCTGCAAGAGCGCAACAGCCTCGACACGGCACAGGTTGACGACATTGTCATGGGCTGCGTCACCGCGGTTGGCGACCAGGGTGCAGACATTGCCAAGACCGCCGCCCTGGCAGCAGATTGGGATGAAAAAGTCGCCGGGGTCACGCTTAACCGGTTCTGTGCTTCCGGTCTTGAGGCCGTCAACCTGGCGGCCATGAAAGTTCGCTCGGGCTGGGAGGACATGGTGGTTGCCGGTGGCGTGGAAGCCATGTCCCGGGTTCCCATGGGCTCTGATGGCGGAGCCTGGGCGACAGACCCGGCAACCAATCTCCACACCGGATTTATGCCGCAAGGTATCGGTGCCGATCTGATTGCCACCATTGAAGGCTTTAGCCGGGAAGACGTTGACGCTTTCGCTGTGCGCTCCCAGCAAAAAGCCGCTGCCGCGTGGGAAGACCAGCGCTTCGCCAGATCCATCGTACCGGTTACCGATCAGAATGGCGTTGTTATCCTTGATCGTGACGAACACGTTCGAGGCAATACAACCGTCGAATCCCTATCAAGCCTGAAGCCTTCTTTTCAGATGATGGGCGAAATGGGCTTTGACGGCGTAGCCCGGGAAAAATATCACTACGTTGAAAATATCAACCACGTCCACCATGCCGGTAATTCTTCAGGCATCGTAGACGGCGCAACTGCAATGCTCATTGGCAGCGAAGCAAAGGGAAAGGCGCTGGGCCTGAAACCCCGCGCTCGAATTGTTGCCACGGCAGTAACCAGTACCGACCCCACCATCATGCTGACAGGTCCGGCCCCCGCTGCCCGGAAAGCACTGGAAAAAGCAGGCATGACTGCGGATCAGATCGACCTTTTCGAAGTTAATGAAGCCTTTGCCTCTGTGGTCATGCGCTTCCAGCGAGAACTTTCAGTACCTGACGAAAAAGTGAATGTTAATGGCGGAGCCATCGCCATGGGCCACCCGCTTGGGGCTACTGGCGCCATGATCCTCGGCACGCTCCTGGATGAGCTGGAGCGCCAGAATCTCCGATTTGGCCTGGCCACCCTGTGCGTCGGTGGCGGCATGGGTATTGCCACCATCATAGAGCGCGTCTGAGCCCTTCACTTTTTCTTCAAGGAGAACCGATTATGAGTGCTATCCGTTACGACCTGGGTTCAGACCAGATCCTCACCCTCACCATCGATATGCCCGGCCAGTCAGCCAACACCATGAATGGCGAATTCCGGGAAGCCCTGACGAACACCGTCGCCAAGGTCAAATCCGACCTTGAAAACATCAAGGGCATCATTGTGACATCCGGGAAAAAGACCTTTTTCGCTGGTGGCGACCTCAACGAGTTGCACAAGGTCACACGCGAAGATGCCGAAGCCTTCGAAACCATGGTCAACGGCCTGAAAGCCGATATGCGTTTCCTGGAAACCACAGGGAAGCCTGTTGTTGCAGCCATCAACGGATCGGCCCTCGGAGGCGGGCTGGAGATCGCCCTGGCCTGCCATCATCGGGTCGCACTGAACGATGACAAGATTCAGCTTGGCCTTCCTGAGGTCACACTCGGCCTGCTGCCCGGTGGTGGCGGAACACAGCGCCTGCCCCGGATGATTGGCCTGGAGGCCGCCTTCCCTTATCTGATGGAAGGGAAAAAAGTGAACCCGAAGGCCGCTGCGAAAGCAGGAATCGTCAACGAACTGGGCGACTCAGTTGAAGACCTGATTACCAAAGCCCGGGCGTTCATTGAAGCCAACCCCAAATGCCAGCAGCCCTGGGATCAGAAAGGCTTCAGATTCCCTGGCGGTGCCCCTCACCATCCGGCAATGGCGCAAAAACTCGCCATCGCACCCGCGATGCTGAAACAGAAAACCAAAGGTTGCTACCCTGCGCCGGAGCGCATTCTTTCGGCCGCGGTGGAAGGCGCCCAGGTGGATTTCGACAACGGGAGCCTGATTGAAACCCGGTATTTTGCGGAACTCGTGACCGGGCAGGTCGCCAAGAACATGACCAACACATTCTGGTTCCAGCTCAATGCCATCAAAGCCGGCGGTAGCCGTCCAGAAAGCGTCGAAAAAGCTTCCTTCGCCAAGGTTGGCGTTCTCGGTGCAGGCATGATGGGAGCTGGCATAGCCTACTCCACCGCTGTTCGCGGCATCGAGGTGGTGCTCAAGGATGTTTCCATCGAAAACGCCGAAAAAGGCAAAAGCTATTCTGAAAAGCTGCTGGCCAAGAAGGTCAGTCGTGGCCGGATGACGGAAGAGAAGATGCAGGAAATTCTCGGCCGTATCCGCCCGACGGCCTCCGCCGACGATCTCGCCGGGTGCGACCTGGTCATCGAAGCGGTATTCGAGGATAGCGGCCTGAAAGCCAAGGTGACGGCAGAGGCGGAGCCGAAACTTGTTGAAAATGGTATTTTCGCCTCAAACACATCCACCATCCCCATCACTCAGCTGGCTGAGGCGTCGACAAAACCGGAAAACTTCATCGGCCTTCACTTCTTCTCGCCTGTAGACAAAATGCAGCTCGTGGAGATCATTGTGGGGGCAAAAACCTCGGACGAAACCTTGGCCAGGGCCTTTGACTATGTTCAGCAGATCGGAAAGATCCCGATCGTGGTCAACGACAGCCGCGGTTTCTTCACGTCCCGGGTATTCGGCACCTTCGTCAACGAAGGCATCTGCATGCTGGGCGAGGGCGTTCACCCTTCCAGCATCGAAAATGCCGGCCTGTTGGCAGGGATGCCAGTCGGGCCGCTGGCAATTTCCGATGAAGTAAGCATGACCCTTATGCAGCACATTCGCGACCAGAGTCGCCGGGATACAGAGGCTGCCGGTGGTTCCTGGGTTCCCCACCCTGCCGAGGCCGTTATCGATCAGATGGTGAACGAACAGGGCCGCAAGGGAAAAGCAGCCGGAGCCGGATTCTATGAGTACCCGGATAAGGGCAAAAAATATCTGTGGCCCGGCCTGGAGAGTCTCTACGTTGATTCAGCCAATGCGGATAAGGTCGCGCTACAGGATCTGAAAGACCGTATCCTGTTCATTCAGGCGATTGAGACTGTCCGTTGCCTGGAAGAAGACGTGCTGCGCACGGTTGAAGATGCCAATATCGGCAGTATCTTTGGTATTGGCTACGCCCCTTGGACCGGTGGCGCCATTCAGTTCATCAACCAGTATGGTGTCAGGGCTTTTGCCGCGAGAGCGCAAGAGTTGGCAGATCGGCATGGTGAGCGTTTCGCGCCCCCCCAATTGCTGCTGGACAAGGCTGAAACAAACACACCCTTCAACTGATTGACGCATCGCGCGCGTGCCAACCCTTCCTCGCCGGCACGCGCGCAACCTGCTCCTGCGAACAAACCTGCACGTCGTTACTGATCTGACCTATTCATGGACAGATTGTCACGAACCGATACTCCCTGACTATGGCAACGACACTGGCGCTTGCCTACAATAAATTTATTCGACAATGGGTAATAGCGACGTCCATTTCCGACCTCGCCAATTTCTCTACCCCAAACCGTCAGGTATGTACTATGACCATCGCGGAAAGAAAAATGACTCGTCGCATCGGCCTGTGTAGGGCAATGACCGCTGCATTACTGTTTTCAGCCCCCTTCGGTTTGCAGGCAAAAATCGATGGCTCCGAGGTGTATGAACCGGTCGCCCCGACCATCGATCAGGCACGGGCCAATATCCTGATTGCCCGCCAGCTCCAATTCACTCATTTTCGTGATCTGGGCATCAGCAATGAGCTTTCCGGCGATGTTTTTGACGCCTACCTTGACTACCTGGATGGCCAGCGCATTTACCTGACCCAGGATGATCTGAAAAAATTCAGTCAGATTCGGACCCAGCTTGGTTCAGCCCTAAAAACCGGGCAGCTCCAGCCGGGCTTTGATATCTACAACGTCGTTCAACAGCGAATTATTGAGCGGCTGCAGTTCGCGCTTGGTGTTATCGACGAGGGCATCGACAAACTGGACTTCAGCAGCGACCAGAGCATCCTGCTTGATCGTTCCGAAGCGGACTGGGAAGCCGACACAAAAGCCCTCGACGCTCTGTGGATCAAACGTCTCAAGAATGCCGTTCTCGCACAGCGACTGAATGGTTCTGACGACGAAACCATCACTGATAACCTGACCCGACGGTACGAAGGTCAACTGAAACGCGCCTACCAGGCCCGCAGCGAAGATGCTTTCCAGGCCTACATGAATGCGTTTACGGGTATGTGGGATCCGCACACGTCCTACTTTTCACCACGGACCTCAGAAAACTTCAATATCAACATGAGCCTTTCACTGGAAGGCATCGGAGCGGTGCTGCAATCGGATAATGAATACACCAAGGTTGTCCGCCTTGTACCCGGCGGCCCTGCCTCGCAGCAAGGACAACTTGGGCCGGCCGACCGTATCGTGTCTGTTGCACAGGAAGGGGAAAAGCCAGTCAATGTCATCGGCTGGCGTCTGGACGAAGTGGTGGACCTCATTCGTGGCCCAAGAAACTCCGTCGTCACGCTGGAGGTGATTCCTTCGAGTGCGACCGATGAGACTCTCACGGAAACCATCGCCATTACCCGGGATGAAGTGAAGCTTGAGGAGCAGAGCGCGAGTAAGGACGTCATTCACCTGAAGGGTGACGGCGGCACCGATTATACCGTGGGCGTCATTACCATCCCCACTTTCTACGCTGATTTCCAGGCCATGCAGGCCGGCGATCCGGACTACAAGAGCACGACACGGGATGTACGCCAGTTGATCAGCGAGCTTGAGGCGGACGGTGTGGATGGTTTGGTCATTGACCTGCGCAACAACGGCGGCGGCGCACTCCACGAAGCCAATGATCTGGTCGGCCTGTTTATTGACGAAGGACCTACCGTCCAGATCCGCAATTCCAACAACACCGTCCAGGTATTGAACGACGAGGATCCTTCGGTCGCCTATGATGGTCCTCTGGTCGTGCTGACCAACCGGATGAGCGCTTCAGCGTCGGAGATTTTCGCAGGGGCGATTCAGGATTACGGTCGAGGCCTTGTAGTCGGCTCCCAGACCTTCGGCAAGGGAACGGTACAAGCGGTTCGACCACTGAATCATGGGCAGCTCAAGATTACTCAATCGAAATTCTATCGGGTATCAGGCGGCTCTACCCAGCACAAGGGGGTGATCCCGGATATCGAGATCCCGACCCGCATCGACAAGACCCGTATCGGGGAGGATGCCCTGGACCATGCTCTGCCCTGGGATCAGATTGAAGCGGTGCCCCATACCCGATACTTCGATTTCAGCGGCATTATCGATGAGTTGCGAAAGCGGCACGAGGAGCGCTTCTCCAGCAGTCCCGAGTTCAGTCTGCTGCAGAAGGAAATCGATTTCCTCAAGGAGCAGCGGGCGCAGGATTCCGTCAGCCTGAATATGGACACCCGGAAGAGCCAGCACGAGCAGATCGAGCAGACACGACTGACGATCGCCAATGCTCGGCGGGAACTCCGAGGCGAGGAACCTTTTGCCTCGCTGGATGAACTTGATGACTGGCAGGACCAGCAAGCAGCGGATCTGGACAAGACCGACGAAGAACTTGATTTCGTGATTCGCGAAGGTGGTCAGATCATGGCGGATATGCTCAAACTCGACAGCCAGATGGCTTCGATCGACGAGCCCACCCAGTTCGCAGCTCAAGCGCAGGCCCAGTAACCGGGATCAGTCTCACCAGGATCGGAACGGCGAATGACCGCAAACGAAAAGGGCAGGAAGCAAAGCAAACCGGACAGCCAGCTGAATGCCCGTCAACTTCGGGATATGTTGCTGGACGCCCTCCATGGCATGCGGTCGATGGAGGAAATTGAAGCGTTGGGCCGGAAAGGCGCTGAGCCGCCCAAAGAAGCAGATGGCCTGATTGATCGCCTGGGCAACCTGACCGGCTCCGCGCTCCGCTTTGGGATTCGTGCCACGGATACCTCGCTGCGATTTGGTCGTGCTCTGATCAACTCTCAGGACCAACTCCGGACCATGCTTGCCGCTGGTCAGTCACTGCGGGATATACGCGAGGTGGCAGGGCTTACTCTGTCCGAAATGTCAGAGGCGCTGGATCTGAAGGACAAGTCAATTCTTGAAGCCATCGAAAACGGCACGGCCACCCTGTCGTTCGAATTGATTCTCCGCCTCGCGGCGCTCATCGCCCGTAACGATCCCATTCCCTTCATCATCCGAACTACCCGAAATTACAACCCGGAGGTCTGGCAAGCGCTCAATGACTGGGGTGTGGGACGGATTCCCCTGCAGTTCGAACGGGAGCGCGAGTTCATCAACATCTTCCGTCGCCACGACGATGCCCGCAACCTGTCCGACGAAGGATTCCGGCGGGTACTGGAATTTACCCGCCAGAGTTTCGAGATGTCGCTGCACTTTGTGGAGGAACAGGAACAACAGGTGGCCGAGATGCGCGCAGAGCTGAACGCCAGTAACAGCAACTCCGAAGACTGAAACAACCTAGCAGAACAGGCCTCTCATCCTGACAGGATCAGGATTCAGTACCACGCCCTTTTCGGTCACGATGGCATCGATCAGCTTCGCCGGTGTCACATCAAATACCGGGTTGTGTACATCAACGCCGGCTGGCGCCAGGGGGATTCCCCGAATTTCCCTCACCTCGGTGCCCTCCCGTTCCTCTATCGGGATATCGCCGCCTGATTCCAACGACATATCAACGGTGCTGGACGGCGCCACGACCATAAACCGAACATCGTGATGCTTTGCCAACACCGCCAGACTGTAGGTCCCGATCTTGTTGGCCACGTCACCATTGGCGGTAATCCGATCCGCTCCGACAACAACCCATTTCACTTCACCGCCCGCCAGGATTGATGCGGCGGCACCATCCGCATTCAGAGTGACCGGAATTCCATCGCGCGCCAATTCCCAGGCAGTCAGCCGGCTCCCCTGTAACCAGGGGCGGGTTTCATCAGCAAACACCCGTCCCAATAGCGATTTCTCGTGCAAATGACGAATTACCCCAAGCGCTGTCCCGTACCCGCCTGTCGCCAAGGCTCCGGTGTTGCAATGGGTCAGCACAGAGATTGGGCTCGCCGGTGCCATAACACTGAGCGCGTGTTCCGCCATGGTCAGGTTGGCCGACAGGTCTTCGTCATGGATTTTTACGGCTTCATCTGCAAGGTGTCTGACAGCCTCCGCCGGTGTCGTGCAGGCCTCGAAAACCTTGCCCATCCTCTGCAATGCCCAAAACAGATTGACGGCTGTCGGACGTGACTCAGCGAGCTCATCCATGGCTTGCCGGATCTCGGCTTGCCATTCACCGCTACCGGCGTGGCGCGCCGCCAGGGCTACACCGTAAGCCGCACTGATTCCGATAGCCGGTGCGCCACGAACCACCATATCCCGAATGCACTGTGCCACACCGGCCGCGCCTTCCACCGTGATCCAGTGTTCCTCGGCGGGGAGCAGACGCTGATCCAGCAATTCCAGGCTATCCCCGTGCCAACGCATAGCAACGGTACCCATGGCCCGGGAGTCGGTTGATTCAGGCGATCTCGCCATAATGTTGCTCCGTATTGAAACGCTGAAAAGCGGCAGTATAACGTTTATACTTCCGGGCTACATTTTCTTTGCGCAGCCCTGGCTGCGCTGGCATACAAGGCAGGTGCATGACCGCAGACACCATCATCGCAGGCGATATCCGAATCAATGCCCGCTGGCTCATCCCAATTGAGCCGGAGGCCGTTGTTCTCGAGCATCAGGCAGTCATCATCCAGGGCTCCCGGATTGCCGCCGTGGTTTCCCAGGAAGAAGCAGACCGCAAATATCGCACCCGTGAGACGGTTGACTTGCCGAATCATGTTGCCATGCCCGGGCTGATTAATATGCACGGCCATGCCGCCATGTCATTGTTCCGTGGTCTGGCCGACGATCTGCCCCTGATGACCTGGCTGAACGATCACATCTGGCCCGCCGAAGGTGCCTTTGTCAGCGAGCAGTTCATCGCCGATGGTACCCAGCTCGCGATGGCTGAAATGATCCGGACAGGTACAACCACGTTCTCGGACATGTACTTTTTCCCGGAAATTGCAGCCCAGTCCGCCCACGATACCGGGATGCGCGCACAGATCAGCTTTCCATTGCTGGACTTCCCCACGGTTTGGGGATCGGGGCCGGACGAATACCTGAGTAAAGGTGAAGCGCTGATCAAACACTGGGCACAGGATGACTACGTCATGCCCGCGATTGGCCCGCACGCGCCCTACACCGTCTCTGACGACCCACTAAGGCGTTCTGTCCAGCTCTCGAAAGACACGGGCGCGCCGATCCAGATACATCTGCACGAAACTGCTTTCGAGGTACAGGACGCCGAAGAGAAGCTCGGCCAGAGGCCTGTTGCCCGGATGTCGGAGCTGGGTGTGCTCGACACCAATACCCAGTGCGTGCATATGACCCAGATAAACGATTCGGACCTGAAAGCCGTGATGGACTCGGGCGCCCATGTCATCCACTGCCCGGAATCCAACCTTAAATTAGCCAGCGGCTTCTCACCGACGCAGAAGCTGCTTGACGCCGGCGTCAATGTCGCTATTGGTACCGACGGCGCCGCCAGCAACAATGACCTGGACATGTTTGGCGAGCTGCGAACCGCAGCAATGGTCGCAAAAGTGGTCGCCGATGACGCCGCCGCCGTCTCAGCTCATCAGGCCTTGCGCATGGCAACGCTTAATGGCGCCCGTGCGATGGGCCGGGAGCAGGATCTGGGATCGCTCACCGCTGGTAAGCTGGCTGACGTTATCGCCATCGACCTGAGCGACCCGTTCCTTCAGCCGGTTTATGATCCGGCCTCTCACCTTGTATACAGCAACCATGGGCGGGCAGTAAGCCATAGCTGGATCCACGGCGTACCACAGTTACAGGAAGGCCGGCTGACCCGGATAGACGTGGCAGATCTCATGCTCCGGGTGCAGGACTGGCAGGCACGCATTCGCCACAACAAGTCTTAATCAACCCTTATCGACCGCTTGATCAGGCAGACTGAATCATGACAAACCAGAATGTAGACCAGAATGAAATCGCAAAATTCGAGGCATTGGCCAGCCGCTGGTGGGATCCTTCCAGCGAGTTTCGCCCGCTGCACGAGATCAACCCGCTGCGACTGAACTACATTGACGAACGCGCCCCACTGGCTGGCAAAAAGGTTCTGGATGTTGGCTGCGGCGGTGGCCTGCTGTCTGAAGGCATGGCCCAGAGAGGCGCTCACGTCACCGGTATCGATATGGGGGAAGCGCCGCTGTCGGTTGCCAAACTTCACGGTCTCGAAAGTGGCATCAAGGTGGATTACCGTCAGACCACCGTCGAGGAGTTGGCCCGGGATCCGGAGCACGCCGGCCAGTACGATGTCGTCACCTGCCTGGAAATGCTGGAACACGTGCCGGACCCGGCGTCCGTGCTCCGGGCCTGCGCGGCCATGCTCAAACCCGGCGGTGACATCTTCGTCTCCACCATCAACCGTAACCCGAAGTCTTTCCTGTTCGCCATTGTTGGCGCCGAGTACGTGCTGAACATGCTGCCCAAAGGCACCCATGAGTGGAAGAAATTCATTCGTCCGTCAGAGATGTCTGACCACCTGCGCCACGCAGGCCTTGATGTCATGGAGCTGACCGGCATGACCTATAACCCCATCACCAAGATCTACAAGCTGGGGCGTGATGTCGACGTGAACTACCTCATGCATGCCAGGGATTCTCGTGACGCCTGACTCCAAACCCTCAGCGGTACTGTTCGACCTGGACGGCACCCTCATCGACACGGCGCCGGATTTTATCCGCTGCCTGAATGCGCTTCGACAGCAGCATGGCCTGGCGGCGCTGCCAGCCGAGCAGATACGGCGTTCGGTATCCAATGGCGCCCGCGCCATGATTCGGGTTGGCTTTGGCCTCGAACCGGATCACCCGGAGTATCTCGAAAAGCATTCGGCGTTCCTGGATCTTTACGAGGCGGGTGTTGCTGACGAAACCACGCTGTTCGACGGGATGAACGACATTCTTGTCGAGCTGGAAGCACGGGACATTCCCTGGGGCATTGTCACCAACAAACCTGCTCGCTTTGCCGGCCCGCTGATCACAGCACTCGGACTCGACGCCCGCTGTGCCAGCCTGATTTGTCCGGATCACGTCGAGCAGCGGAAGCCACACCCGGAGTCCCTGCTTCTGGCCTGCAAGGAAATCGGTGCGGCCCCGGAAGATGCGATCTATGTCGGCGATCACGTACGGGATATCG
The DNA here is from genome assembly GCF_000708045.1 of Marinobacter nitratireducens. Lineage (GTDB taxonomy): Bacteria > Pseudomonadota > Gammaproteobacteria > Pseudomonadales > Oleiphilaceae > Marinobacter > Marinobacter nitratireducens. Next base: position 529,130 of record NZ_ANIE01000005.1, on the reverse strand, counting down.
AGGCCGGGAGAAACGCCGGCATGAAGACCATCGCGGTGCGGTACGGTTACATTGAGGAGCCGGAATCGGTTGATCTCTGGCAAGCCGACCTGATCGCCGATACGGTCAGGGACCTGGCAAAGCTGTTACAATAACCCCAGATTACTCACCCGGTTTCGAACCGGTAACGCCTGACACGGAGACAGGTTATGCAAGATTACCAAGCACCCGCCGATCTTCTTCAAGACCGCATCATCATGGTGACGGGTGCCGGCAGTGGTATTGGCCGCACGGCTGCAAAAACCTATGCCGCCCACGGCGCTACCGTCATCCTGGTCGGTCGTACGGTTTCCAAGCTCGAGGAGGTTTACGACGAGATTGAAGCCGCTGGCCATCCACAACCTGCCATTGTGCCCATGAACTTCGAGGGTGCAGCGGTGAAGGATTACGAAGAGCTGGCCATGACCATCGAGGATAATTTCGGTCGGCTGGACGGCATTCTCCACAATGCGGCCATTCTCGGTGATCGCAGCCCTGTCGAACTGTATGACCCGGAAACCTGGAACAAGGTGATGCAGGTGAACGCCACCGCGCCATTTCTCCTGAGCCGGGCGATGATTCCCCTGCTGCGTCTTTCCACGGACGCGTCGGTTATTTTCACCTCCTCCGGCGTTGGCCGAAAAGCCAAGGCTTACTGGGGCGCCTATGCGGTTTCCAAGTTTGCGGTTGAGGGCCTGAGCCAGCTCCTCGCAGACGAACTCGACGACGAACGCCACAATGTGCGGGTGAACAGCCTGAACCCTGGCGCTACCCGCACCAGTATGCGGGCCCTCGCCTATCCGGCCGAGAATCCACAACAGAACCCCACGCCCGAGGAACTGATGCCCATCTACCTGTACCTCATGGGCAAAGACAGCCACGGCGTGACCGGCCAGCAACTGGATGCACAGCCGAAATAATGGAACTGCTTTTCTACACAACATCCCAGTGCCACCTGTGCGAACTGGCTGAATCGCTCTTGATCAATACGCCGATGCCGGAACCCATCCCGGTGGATGTGGTGGACATCGCCCAGTCTGAAGAGCTGGTAACGCGCTACGGTACCCGTATTCCGGTGCTGCGCCGTAACGACACCGGTGCGGAGCTGGACTGGCCGTTTACCAGGGACGAGCTACTGACGTTCTTGCAATGAGGATTACCTGACATGTTGATGGTTATTTCCCCTGCCAAAACTCTGGATTACGAAAGCCCGCTGGCGACCGAACGCTTCACCCAGCCGGACTTTCTCGATGATGCCTGTGAGCTCATCGACCAGCTCAAGGAACTGGAGCCACATCAGGTCAGCAACCTGATGGGCATCAGCGACAAACTGGGACAACTGAACGCAGACCGTTTCCAGAGCTGGCACACACCATTTACACCGGACAACGCCCGCCAGGCAATTCTGGCTTTCAAGGGTGATGTGTATACCGGACTGAATGCCGAAGATTTCAGCGAGGAAGATTTCGACTTTGCCCAGAACCATCTTCGCATGCTGTCAGGTTTGTATGCCCTGCTTCGACCACTCGATCTGATGCAGCCATATCGTCTGGAAATGGGAACAAAGTTCGAGAATAAGCGTGGCAAGGATCTCTACGCCTTCTGGGGCAACATCATTACCGATGAGATCAATCGCCTCCTCGACAACGACGACGGTGTGCTGGTCAACCTGGCATCCAATGAGTATTTCAAATCGGTCAAGAAAAAGGCATTGAACGGGCGCCTGATCACGCCTCAGTTCAAAGACTTCAAGAATGGCCAGTACAAGATGATCAGTTTTTACGCCAAGAAAGCCCGCGGTCTGATGTGCCGATACGCCATCCAGAACCACATTACCCAGGCCGATGATCTCAAAGCCTTCAACCTGGAAGGTTATTATTTCAGCGAAGAGCAGTCAGACACCAACAACTGGGTTTTCCTTCGGGAAGAACAGTAATACCGCTTTAATCGGAGTAAATCATGAACGAAGCGATGTTTTCCGAAATCGCCATGCTAGTGTTGCTCACCGCCTTGATTGGCTGGATGGGTTTCATTGTCTGGGACCTGGCCAAGAAGTCCAAAGCCGGCCGCTTTGGCACGGCTGCCCTGTTTATTGTCCTGGGGGCTGGCGTTGTCGGCTTCATCGTAAAGACGGTTCTCGTCGAGATCATGCAGATCTGATGCCCTGAGCGTCACTTTACGGTCACCACCCGGTGGCCGTATCATCCCTCGCTTTTCATACTTTCTTTTTTATCTGTAGGACCAAACCTGATGTGGTTTCGTAACGCCCGTGTTTTTCGATTTACCAAGCCGTTTGATATTTCCGCCGAACAACTCGAAGAAAAACTCCAGGCCGATGCCTTCAAACCTTGTGGCCCACAGGAGACCAGCCGCCAGGGTTGGGTTCCGCCGCTGGGCAAGCACGGCGAACAACTGGTGCACAGCGCCAACGGTTACCATCTGATTGCGTTGAGGAAAGAAGAGAAAATCCTGCCCGGTCCGGTGGTCAAGGAAGCCGTGGAAGAGAAGGCCGAAGCGATCGAGTTTGAGCAGGGGCGCAAGGTTCGCCGCAAGGAAAAAGACGAAATCAAAGAACAGGTCGTGCTGGAAATGCTGCCCAAGGCGTTCTCCAAGAACCGTCGCAGCTTTGCCTACTTGTCACCACAGGACGGTGTGCTCGTGGTGGATTCCGGGTCAGCAAAGCAGGCAGAGGATCTGGCGTCTACCCTACGTAAAAGCCTCGGCTCACTGCCCGTGCGCCCACCCGCGGTGGAACAGGCTCCGGCTTTCACGTTCACCGGCTGGCTGAACGAGACCATCGACCTGCCACCCCAGGTGGTTCTGGGCAGCGAATGCGAACTGAAAGATCCGTCAGAGGATGGCGGCGTGGTGCGTTGCAAGGGGCTTGACCTGAAGGCAGACGAGATTCGCAACCACCTGGAAGCGGGTATGCAGGTCACCAAACTGGCGCTGACCTGGGACGACAACGTGTCTTTCGTTTTGGATGAAGAGTTGGGCATTCGCCGCCTGAAATTCGGGGAAACCCTCCAGGATCAGCTGGACGATGTGGACGCGGATGACGCCGCAGCCAAATTCGACGCCGCTTTCACCTTGATGACACTGGAACTGTCCCGACTGATTCCCGGACTGCTCGAAGCCCTGGGTGGCGAAGACCGCTCAGCCATCGTTGAGGAATAACAACCACCCCCGGAAAGCGCCCCTCAGTGGGCGCTTTTACCTAACCTTTCCCGTTTCCATTCCTTGTCCGGTTCATTAAGCACGAGCCGAAGGTCCATCACTTCCTCTTCCGGGTTGTACTTGATCTCGAAGCCCATGTGCTCGGCCAACTGCAACATCGGGCGATTGTCCGGCAACACGTTGCCCACCATTTCCACCGTTCCCCGTGAACGACAGTAGTCGATCATTTTCTGCATCAGGGCCACACCGAGCCCCTCGCCTTTCATGTTGTCGTGCACCATCACCGCGAATTCGCACTGCAGGTTGTCGGCGTCGGTCCAGGTCCTTACCGTGCCGAGGGTTTCCTCCCCCTCCCCATCTTCCCGGGGTGCATTGGCGATAAATACCATTTCCCGGTCGTAGTCGATCTGCACCATCTGTGCGACGTCTTCCCGGGAGAAGTGTTTCCGGTACTGGAAAAACCGGTACCGGATGGACTCCGGTGACTGCAATTCGTGGAACGCCCGGTGAGCGGGCTCATCCTCGGCCAGCACAGGGCGTATAATGACTCGGCGCCCGGATTTCGGCAGCACAATCCACTCCTCGAGCTCCTTGGGATAGGGTTGAATGATGGGCCGCCCGGTCTTCTCCGACAGATCAATCGCAACATTCACTGCGACGGCGCCCTGATCGTTGAACAGTAGGGGCGCAATTTCCAGGCCCTGTATTTCCGGATTGTCGATCACAATCTGGGACAGAGTCACCAGAGTTTCCGAGACAGCACGGATGTCTTCCTCCGGTTTCAGGCTGTGCTCTTTCAAGAGTTTGTACATGTAGGTTCGACGCAGGAGTTCACGGGCCAGCACCATGTTCAGAGGCGGTAGCGCGATCTGGCGATCCGTCATCACATTAATCTGAGCGCCGGCAGCGCCACACACGACCAACGGCCCAAACAGCGCGTCCCGGGTGATACCCACGCTGAACTCGATACCGCCGACATGTTGATAAGAACGCTGAACCGCAAACCCGAGGAATCCGCTCTCTGGAAAATGCTTCTGGTACTCCTCCATCAGGTAGCGGCACGCCTCCATGATCGCGACTTCGCTGTTCAGTTTTTGCATCGTGCCCTTGTATCGCCGCTGAGTGGGGCTGAGATCTAGAAACGGCTGACATGCCTGCTCATGAATGATGGTGATATCAACCGGGCGGCGCTCGACCGCAAACACCTCAAGCACTTCTTCCATGTCATCGCAGTACATGGTTTCTATCGTGCTGATGCCATAATCACGGACCAGATCCCTGGCCTCGCGATTGGACAGGTGCATACGCCCCGAACGCAGAGCCGACATCACCACTCGACGGGTATGGGAGCGATCATCAAAGTGGTCCGTGAAGGACTCCGGGGTTTCGGTCAGCAGTCTCTGCACTCTCTGGTGCCGGACATGCTGCATGAAGGCCATCACCGCCTTCTCCGGATTAAAGAACGACGGAATCCCGGCACGGTAGAATTCCTCCCGGGAATCCATCACCGTGCTTTGTCCCAGCCAGCAGGTGAACACATTAAGGCGAGTCCCCTTGGACGCCTGAACCACCGCATCGGCAATCTGCATACTGTCTTCGGTCAAGCTGGGCGCGTACATCACCAATACGTTGGCAACTTCCGGATCCTTCGCCAGAATCTTGATGGCCTTGGCATACAACTCAGGCGAGGCATCGTAGTTAAGGTCGATGGGGTTTCGACGGGTCCAGTAAGGGGGTAGCAGTTCAGCCAGGTCCTCAATCGAGCTTTCCGACAGCTTCGCCAGTTCTCCCCCCAGATCCGCCAGTCGATCCACCGCCAACACCCCCGGGCCCACGCCATTGGCCATGATCGCCAGGGATTCGCGGCGCAAAGGGCGCATGCGCGTGAGCGTTTCGAGGGCATCAAACATCTGCCCCAGGCCATCGACCCGAAGAACACCCGCTCGCTGTAGCATGGCATCGTAGATGGGATCACTGCGGGTGAGGCCCGCCGGGAGTTCATGGCGGAACCATTCAGACTCGGGAACCCGCCCGGATTTTACCGCAATCACCGGTTTGGTGCGGGAGGCGACCCGGACCGCGGACATGAAACGCCGCGCATTCGGGATATTTTCGATGTGCAGGAGGATGGCACGGGTTTGAGTGTCCTGGGCCAGATAATCAATCAAGTCATCGTGATCGATATCCATGCCATCGCCGAGGGTCAGGAAGTAGGAGAAGCCAACACCCCGGGCAAAAGCCCAGTCAATCACCGAGCTGGCGATGGTGCCAGACTGACCAACAAAGGCTACCCGACCGGGGATGGCGCCCATGTGGGCGTATGTAGCGTTCAGGCTTCGGGCCGGCACCATCAGGCCAATGGTATTGGGCCCCAGGACGCGTATCCCGGTCTCCTTTGCGGCTTCACGCACCGAATACATCAAGGGTTGTCCGGTTTTGCTGTGGGTACGGGACATGCCGCCGGTCATGACAATAGCCGTTCGGACGCCCGCCTCACCCAGCCGCTTGATGGTTTTGGCAACGGTATCCGGCGGCGTACAGATAATCGCCAGATCCGGAGAGAAATCCATCTTGGATACTTTACGAAGGCACGGAACGCCGTGCACGTTGTCATAGTCGTTCTGGTTGATCACCAGCAGCCTGCCAGGATAGCCGCCCCCAAGAAGGTTCCGCAGCACCATCCCACCGAGGTTATCGGCCCGCTCGGACGCCCCGATCACAACAATCGAATCCGGGTTGAACAGACTTTCCAGGTACCGGGTACTCAATCGGGTTCTCCTTAATGTCTGGCTCGGGGCCGGACAAGATGACAACGTTAATAAAACAGGTTACTTATCAATGTATACCTTATCTTAGGCGTAGATGAATTGATGTAAAACGGCTATTGCGCCTATAAGACCAAAGAAACACGGCACCCTGCGGTTTTCCCTGATAACATTGTCGAAAATAACAGCAGATTCAGGGCATTCAGACACGCATGACCACGGCATTCTTTTCCCACGACGACTGCATGAAGCACAACATGGGCCCGGAGCATCCGGAATGCCCGGAGCGGCTGTCCGCTATCCTGAGCTACATCGCAGATACCAACCTTGAACAGGATCTGGACTGGGTTCGGCCGGAAGAGATCACCCGTGATCAGTTGCTGATGGTTCACCCCGAAAAATACCTGCAACAACTCGACATGATGCAGCCCACCCGCGGACGGGTGTTTACCGACCCGGACACGGCCATGATGCCCGATACCCTCCGTGCCGCCCGACTCGCGGCCGGCGCCAACGTGCAGGCAGTGGACATGGTGATGAGCAGCCAGGTCACGAACGCGTTTGTCTGTGCCCGCCCGCCAGGTCATCACGCAGAACGCAGCAAATCCATGGGATTTTGCTTCTACAACAACGTTGCCCTTGCCGCCATGCGGGCTCTGAACTTCCATCACTTGGAGCGGGTCGCAATCATTGACTTTGACGTGCACCAGGGCAACGGCACCGTCGATATTGTCAGTGGCGACGAACGCATCCTGATGTGTTCAAGCTTCCAGCATCCGTTCTACCCACACTCTCATGTATACCGGCAGGCACCGAACATCATCAACGCGCCCATAGAGGCAAATTGCTCCGCGGCGGATTACCGCAAGGCCGTGGAAACGGCCTGGGTGAAGAAACTGCAGGATTTCAAACCCCAGGTGATCCTGATCTCTGCAGGCTTTGACAGCCACCGGTTAGATCCGATGGCAGAGCTGAACCTCGATACGGAAGACTACCGTTGGCTGACGGAGATGATCACCAGCGTGGCCCATGACCATTCGAATGATCGGGTCATCTCAACACTGGAGGGTGGCTATCACCTGAAGGCACTGGCAGAAAGTGTTACCGCCCACCTTCAGGTTCTGAACTCGGTATATTAACCCCGAAACTCAGCCGGCAGATTCACCACCGTAGCCGTTGGCCTGCTGGAACTCGGGCCGCTCGCCTTCTCTCTGAAGACGGATGGTGGTGCGCCGGTTTTCGGAGGGCCGCCGGGATGCCGGGTACTGGTCGCCATGCGCCCTGACGATAATCAGATCTTCGCTGATCCCCTGCGACATGAGATAATCCGCCACGATGTTGGCCCGCTCCTCGGACAACGCGCGATTGTCGATCCGGCTTCCCAGTCGGTCGGTATGGCCATCCACAAAAATCCGCTCAACCGTGGTATCGGCCTGGACATAGCGAACAATATTATCCAGAAGTTGTCTGTCCGACGCAGACAACTCGGCGCTTCCGCTGGCGAACGGAATACGTGAACGCTGGATCTGATCGTAGTTAACCGGCAACAGGTTGCCCGCACAGAGCTGATACTGCTGGAATGGCCGCCCGAAGTTCACGTTCGACACCTGAACCCTGACGGGCTTGCCGTCATACCAGGACTCACGGGTTACCGTTGGCCGCAGCCCCTCCAGCAGCCCCTGGACCAACTGCCTTGCTTGTCTCGCATCCAGATAGACCGGCCGGTTGCTGCCGGAAACGTCCACGGTGCCCACCGGCCTCGGCGCAACACCCGGCCGCCAGGAAGGCGCCTCGACCACGACCAGTCCCCTGCCCGGCTTCATGACCGGCGAGGCAGATTCCAGGTAAAACTGCAGATTTTCTCCGGCCCGATGACGAAATACCGCCCTGCCATAACCGGGTACTTCATGGACCAGGGAGCATTCAAAAACCGATTCCGAGAGATACCACTGACTGTTTTCGATGCCAGCACCATAAGTCGCGGCCCCGGACTGACCGGACAGCACCAGGCCGAGCCCGCCGGCCAGAGAGGTCAATGTTCTGAATATACGGAGTGCCATCAGCGGTTCCCGTCTCGTCTCCGAGTTTGTATCACTGAGTCTGTTAACGGCCAGAACCCACCGCGCTTTAGGCCCAGATACAAAAACAAACAGAGCCGCCTTCTGGTATAATTCGCGAAATTTTCAGGCGTCGGCCTTTGCCGTTTGCCCAGACTCGAACCCAGAACCCGATTTGTGGAACCGACCCAATGACTGACCAGATTACGCTTGTCCGCCCGGATGACTGGCACCTGCACGTTCGCGACGGAGACATTCTCAACAGCGTTGTCCCGGCAACGGCCGCTTGCTTTGGTCGAGCGATCATCATGCCGAACCTGGTTCCACCGGTCACCACCGCCGACGAAGCGATGGCGTATCGAGGCAGAATCCTGGCCGCGGCCGAAGGCACGGGATTCCAGCCGCTAATGACCCTGTACCTGACAGAGACCACAACCGCCGAAGATATACGGGAAGCCAAAGCGGCCGGTGTTGTTGCCGCCAAGCTATATCCCGCAGGAGCGACGACCAACTCGGCCTCCGGGGTTACCGATATCCGCAATATTTACCCGGTTCTGGAAGCCATGGCTGGCTGCGGCATGTTGTTGCTGGTGCACGGCGAGGTCACGGATGCCGATATCGACATCTTTGATCGCGAAAAAATATTCCTGGAGCGGGTACTTGCCCCCACCCTCGAGGCCTTCCCGACACTCAGAGTGGTACTCGAACACATCACCACGGAAGATTCAGCCCGGTTTGTTCAGCAGCATTCCGGCGACAACCTTGCCGCCACCCTGACGCCCCAGCACCTGATGTACAACCGCAACCACATGCTGGTCGGAGGCGTGCGGCCGCACCTTTATTGCCTCCCGATCCTGAAGCGGAACCGCCATCAGCTGGCGCTGAGAGATGCCGTCGCCAGTGGTGACAAACGATTCTTCCTCGGCACCGATTCCGCGCCCCACGCCAAGGACCGAAAAGAAGCCGCCTGCGGTTGCGCCGGTTGCTACTCCGCCTTTGGCGCCATTGGCCTTTACGCCGATGTGTTTGAAGAACTGGGCATTCTCGATAAGCTCGAGGCTTTCGCCAGCTTCAACGGCGCGGACTTCTATGGCCTGAAACGCAATACGGACACCATCACCCTCGTGCGCGATCCCTGGACCATGCCCGAACAACTGCCGCTGGCAGATGGACACATCGTGCCGCTCAAAGCCGGTGAAACCGTAAACTGGCGCCTGGCATAAAGCGTATAACTTTCTGATACACGGCGATGAAACCGGAGTTTGAGTGACTGACGAAACCCAAGACACGCATCCAATGTCCCGACGTTTCCGCGGCTTCCTACCTGTAGTCGTGGATGTTGAAACCGCTGGTTTCAACCCAGAGCGGGATGCATTGCTTGAAGTAGCCGCGGTACTTCTGACCATGGACGAGGACGGCTACCTGCGCCGAACCGAAACCCACGTCCAGCAGATTGATCCGTTTGAAGGCGCCAACCTCGAGCAGTCCGCGCTGGATTTCACTGGAATTGATCCCTGGAATCCGGAGCGTGAAGCTGTCCCGGAACGGGAGGGCCTGAGCGAGATATTCAGCCCCATCCGCCAGGCCGTCAAACAGCACGACTGCAAGCGCGCCGTACTGGTTGGCCACAACGCCACCTTTGACCACAATTTCGTGTTCGCGGCCGCCTTGCGGGCGGATATTAAACGGAATCCGTTTCATCCGTTTTCGACGTTCGATACCGCCACCCTGGCAGGCCTCGCCTACGGACATACCGTTCTGGCCCAGGCCTGCAAACTGGCGGGCATCCCGTTCAGCAATAAGGAAGCCCACTCCGCCGCCTACGATGCAGAGAAAACGGCCGATCTGTTCTGCGGGATCGTCAACCGTTGGCGAGATCTGGGCGGGTTTCCACCACCACTGGTTGAAGATATGTCCGAATAACAAAAAAACCCCGCCAAGGCGGGGTGTTTTTGTTCGACGGGGAAGGTCGTACGTTACCAGTAAATACCGCGCATGATCGCCGCAAAGGCCACCTGCTCTGTCGATACCTTCGGCTTCTCGGACGACTTGCTGCCAGCAGCAGCTGGCGAGTCCGGGAACATCCGATAACCGGTGTTCATCACGATCTCACCCATCTTCGGTGCCAGAGCATGCAGTACCTGGGCAAAGACACCCAGTCGGGTCGCGATGCGCTTCGGACGATAGACAATGGCATCGGCGACCATCTGGGCGGCTTCATCCGGAGTCAGGGTCGGTACCGAGTCGTAGATCTTTGTCGGCGCAATCATCGGCGTTTTCACCAGCGGCATGTTAATGGTGGTAAATGTGACGTTGCGATCAGACCACTCTGCGGCAGCGCATCGGCTGAATGCATCCAGCGCAGACTTCGAAGCCACATAGGACGAGAAGCGCGGCGCATTGGTCAGAACACCGATAGACGAAATATTGACCACATGACCGCGACGCTGCTCAAGCATGGTGGGCGCAAAGCCCATGATCAGGCGAACGGAACCGAAGTAGTTCAGCTGCATGGTGCGCTCGAAGTCGTGGAAACGGTCAAATGACAAGTCGAGAGAGCGGCGAATGGAGCGGCCGGCGTTGTTCACCAGAACATCCACATGGCCGTGGTTATCCAGAACCGTCTTCACAAAACGATCGCAGTCGTCCATGTCGGAGAAGTCACACTGGTACGCGTGGATGTTTCCACCTTTCTCCTCCAGTTTAGCGGCCACTTCGTCCAGGGTCTCCTTGGTACGCGCACCGATGACCAGGGTCGCACCGGCCTCCGCCAGTTTCTCAGCGGTCGCCAGACCAATCCCGGAGGTTGCACCGGTAACCACGCAGACCCGACCTTCCACCGTGCCGCGCAACGTGCGGTCCTTGAACAGGTCCGGATCCAGGTTGCGCTCCCAGTAATCCCAGATCACGGGAGAATAATCCGGCAGGCGCGGTACTTCGATGCCACTTCCTTTCAGTGCGCGCTCGGTTTCCCGGGCATCAAAACGGGTCGGGTAATTGATAAACGACATCACCGACGGTGGTATGCCCATGTCATCCAGAACGGCGCTGGTAAGACGTTTGACCGGCGGCAGATTCTTCAAGCTCTGGCGGATAAACGGCGGGATAAACCCGAACATGCGGGAATCAATACGCATGGCCATCTTCGGCGCATGCCCGGCTTCGGAGAAGATATTGAGAATCTCGCCCACTTTATACGGATCGGTATCCACAAGGTGGAAACAGTTGCCATCCTCGCCATCCAAATGGGCAATATGGTCCATGGCATTAACCACGAAATCCACCGGCACGATGTTCAGGCGACCGCCTTCAATACCAATGGTCGGCACCCACTGGGGAAGTGCGTGGCGGATCTTCTGGATCATTTTGAAGAAGTAGTACGGCCCGTCGACCTTGTCCATCTCGCCGGTTTCGGAATGGCCAATCACCATACCGGGCCGGTAGATACGGAACGGTACCTTGCATTCCTCACGCACCACTTTCTCAGATTCATGCTTGGTTAGCAGGTAGGGATGATCGAGCTTCTCTGCTTCCTCGAACATGTCCTCCCGGAATATACCCTTGAACAGCCCGGCGGCCGCGATCGAAGATACATGGTGGAAGTGTTTGGCAGCCATCGCTTCGGCCGCATTCACAGCTGCCCGGGTACCCTCGATGTTGGTCTTCTGCTGGGCTTCTTCATCGGCGCCCATGTCATAAACGGCAGCGAGGTGAAAAAAGTGATCGATATTGCCATTAAGGGAGGCCAGGGTTTCTGCATCAATGCCAAGATTGGCACTGGTCAGGTCACCGATTACCGGCTTTACCTGCGATTCGTCCGCGCCCCAGCGCTCACGGAGTTGGTCGAGTTTCTCGAGGGATTGCTCGCGTACCAGAAGATAGACGGTGCCGCCCCGTGCCAGCAGCTTTTCGACAAGAAATCGGCCAATAAAGCCGGTTCCACCTGTCAGGAAATAGTTCATCGGTGTTCCACCCTGCCTGTTGCTTGATTGTTTTAGGTCCATGCCGGCCAAAACTTAGACTAAAGTCTTAGACCGAATTCGATTGGATTGTACTTTATTGCAACCTTCATGTATCGGATTTTTTTAGAGCCTTTACTCTGTAACCCATTGTTTTTAATTGAGTAATTACTCTATATTTTTCAATAAAACGCGTCCATTTACCCGACACAATCCCATTGAGATTAGCACAGGAATGCAGGCTCGTGCCGCACCCGGGAAGATTAACGGAAACCCATGAAACCACCGCCAAGCAGTGCGATAATCAGGAACTTATCGCACCCTTTGGTGTCACCAAAATTCATAGCAAATCCAGCTTTTGGAATACCAAGCATGCAGAAAGACAACCCCAATACCGAACGCTACATCACCATAGCCCGCGCCTGTCTCAAAGCAATAAACGACACCGCCGAGAACGCTGGCAGCCGGGAAGAGAAGATCCAAGCCGTTTACGAGGCCATCGACAGTGCCTTTCAATCCGAGTTCGCTGATTACCGCCAGTCTGTCGCCATCATGGCGACGGTTCTCGAACGCATCGCTTCCGGACAGCTGGATGCGGAGAAAGCAGCGGAATTGGCCCGGAAAACTCTGGATCAGCAGCCTGCAAGCTCTGGCTCCTCTCCGATGCACTGAGTCACTCCTGCCATCACTCAACACTGCGAGGCGACATGACATCTGGTAAAACACTGACTGCGGCGTTGCACGAGCGCTTTTTTTCACGGCTGACGCTACTTGTTCTGCTGGTGATAACCAGCAGCTTTACGTGGGCTACCCAGACTCCGGTTCAAAGCCCAAACGATGACAACAACTACCGGGTCATTGCCCTCGATAATGGCCTCAGGGCTGTTCTTGTCTCCTCGCCGGGCTCTGACAAAGCCGCCGTGTCCATGAACGTTGCCGTGGGGAGCGGAGACGATCCTGAAGACCGTGAAGGACTGGCCCATTTTCTGGAACACATGCTGTTTCTGGGTACCGAGAAATACCCGGCCCCGGGCGAGTACCAGCAGTTCATCAAGAGCCATGGCGGCAGCCACAACGCCTTTACGGCCTTCCAGGACACCAATTATTTTTTTGATATCCAGGCCCCGTTCCTTGAGCCGGCGCTGGATCGCTTTGCCCAGCAATTTGCGGCTCCCCTGTTCACGCCGGAACTGGTGGACAGAGAACGTAACGCGGTTCATTCGGAATTCAGCGCCAAGCAGAAAGAAGATGGACGTCGCTTTTACTCCGTTAAAAAGGCCGCCAGCAATCCGGAACACGCGTTCAGTCATTTCGCCGTTGGTAATCTGACGACCCTGGAAAATACGGACAGCAACCCGCTGCGCCCCGATCTCATCGAGTTCTGGAAAACCCATTACTCATCCAACCTGATGACGCTGTCAGTCTTGGGCCCCCAGTCACTGGATGAGCTCGAGCGCATGGTCAGTACACGGTTCGACGCCATTGAAAATCGAGCATTGAGCGCCGGAACGCACACTGCCTCTATCTATGCACCCGAAACCCTGCCGGCTCGGGTAACGGCGGATGCACTCAAGGACGTTCGCAGCCTTACCCTCTCCTTCCCGATTCCCTCGCAAATTGAGAACTACCGGACCAAGCCCGCGTCTTATGTCGCCAACCTGCTTGGTCACGAGGGGCCAGGAAGTCTTTTGGATGTACTGAAAAAGGCGGGTCTCGCCGAGAGTCTGTCTGCCGGAGCGGGGATGGACACCGGGGAAGAGGCAACGCTGGATATCAGCATGTCCCTCACCCCCGAGGGCCTGCGCCAGCAAGACAATATTGTTGCCCTGGTGTTTAATTACATTGACAAAATCCGCACCAGCGGAATCAGCGAGCAGCGCTTTCGCGAGATGCAGCAGCTTGCCAACATCGATTTTCGCTTCGCCGAGAAAAGCGATCCAATCCACGAGGTCATGGCGCTCTCCAGTCAGCTTCGGCACTATCCGGCCGAAGATCTGCTGCGAGCACGCTGGTTGATGGAAGACTACGCACCCGAGCAGTATCGCGACCTTCTGGACCGGCTTACGCCAGACAACGTGATGATCTTCGTGCTGGCGCCAGAACCGGAACTGGAGCAGCCCGAGAAAACGCAGTGGTATGACGCCGAATGGCAAAGAGAGTCCCTCGCACCCGAGGCTCTGAGTTCCGGGGCGCCCACGCCTCTCGCATCGCAACTCCAGCTCCCAGCGGCCAATCCTTTTATACCCCAAGACCTTGCGCTGGTTGGCGGCCCAACCATGGACAAGCCAACACTGCTGGGTAGCCCGGACGGCTTTGATATCTGGTATGCCCGAGACACGCGCTTCAATACACCCAAAGCCAACGTATATATCAGCTTGCGCACACCGGCAGCCCGAGCATCCGCACGAAGCAGCGTTCTGACCCGGTTGCTGGTGGATGCCGTCAACACCAACCTCAATGCCTGGGCCTATTCCGCCCGACTTGCCGGCCTCAATTACCGTGTTTACCCGCACCTTCGCGGCATAACCATCAGGGTTGGCGGCTACAACGACAAGCTTCATCAGCTGCTCAAGCAAATCCTGGCGCAGATATCGAACCCGAATCTCACCCAGCAGAGGTTCGATATTGCCCGCCAGAAGCTCGTGGACAGCCTGCAAAATAAAGCCAAGGATCGTCCTGTCGAGCAAACGTCTGAGTTCATTCAGACGGCTCTCATTGAGGGGGCCTGGAGTACCAAGGCCAAACTGGAGGCCGCACAGCAGGTGACCCTGGACGAACTCCAATCATTCTCGAAAGCGCTGCTCGCAGAAGTCGACCCTGTCATGATGGCCCACGGCAACGTATCCGAAGCCTACGCCCTGAATCTGTCCAGGCAGGTAAATGCTTTTGTCCTTGCAGGCAATGACGTGACAAAGGTCAGCCGCAGCCATGTCCGTCAGCTTCCGGACCAGGAAACGCAGGTTGATCTGGCCGTTAATCACCCGGACACCGGCTATACTCTCTACATGCAGGGAGACAACACCGGGTTTGCCGAGCGTGCCCGGTTCAGGCTGCTTGCCCAGATCATTAGCAGTCCGTTCTACGAGAACATCCGCACCACACGCCAGTTGGGCTACATTGTCTACGCCACCCCTTTTGAGATGCTTGAGACCCCCGCCCTCGGCTTCGTTGTGCAATCGCCGGTTGCAGATCAAGCGCAAATCGACCAGGCCGTGCAGGATTTTTCACTGAAATTTGAAGAACGACTGAACGCATTGGATGGACCGGCCCTGGAGCGGGAAAAACAGGCCGTTATCAGCAGTGTGTTGGAGAAAGATCGCCAACTGGGAGACATTTCCGGGCGATACTGGCGAGAAATCGACCGGGAGGCCTACGATTTCGACTCGCGCCAGAAGCTCGCTAACGCCGTCAGGCATGTGAGCCGGGATGAATTACTGGCGACTTTCCGCAAAGCTGTACTGGAACGCCGGCACGCGTTACGTGTCGTCACAGGCACCGATCAGGCCGATGCCATCACAGCACTGACCCGGCTGACACAGCAACCGCCGGTACCGGCAAGCTGAAACGCCGTTACCGGAGGCTCTGATAACGTGCCCAGTCCTCCGGCTCATCCACATCCCATCGGGGCTCAAGCAAACAAACGCTGAGCCCCGATTCCTCGAGCCTTGCAATCGTCTGCTCCATCACCTGCTCCGTGCCCCAGTCGATGCCGTCGAGCATCCCACCAACCACTCGACGGGCGCCAATCAACACATAACCGCCATCATTGGATGGACCGAGAACAATGTCGGATTCGCCGAGCCGGGTGATGGCATCGCGCACATACTGGGGATCCACCGAAGGGCAATCACTGCCAATAACCACCGCACGGGAGCAGGATTCAAGCGAGCCTTCCAAGGCCGCCAGCATACGCTCCCCCAGGGTATCTCCATGCTGGAACCGTTGCTCCAACCCTGCGCTTTCAAGGTTTCGAACAATGTGGTCAGCCTCTCGAGGAGAGGTGTCTAACTCACGATCCCACCAGAACTGAACGGGATACCCCGAAGCGCAGAGGTTATCCAGTACTGCCAGGGTGAGCTCGATGTGAGCATCCATCGCCCCGACCGAACCCAATGCGGGTATCAACCTGGTTTTGACCCGACCTTCTTCGGGCCATTTTGCGAACTGCATGAGAACTGCATCAGCGGTTTTGTGTTCAGCCATTCCTGACATCCGAGCGATAGGCCTGGGCAAGGGATTCCGGTGATTCACCACGCCAGTAGCGCCAACGAAGGCGCCACATGAGGAAAATAGTACGCCACGGGCCCAGTTTTTCCCAGCGTCGGCTGTCGGTGACAACCGCAGACTTGATGCACCAGGGGCGGGATACCTTGCTTAACCTCGCGGTCAGCTCCACGTCTTCCATCAGAGGCTGATCCCGGAAGCCATCCAACGCCTCAAAAAGATCCCGCCGGACAAAAATGGCCTGGTCCCCGGTGCAGATTCCCGTCAACCTGGACCGGCGGTTCATAAACCAGGCGATCACGCGAAACAGGGCGCGATGTCCGCTCAGACGAACATCGAAGCGCCCCCACGTGGGCTCGTTTCTCAGGAACCATGACAGCTCATCAAGTGCATTATCAGGGAGACGGGTATCCGCATGGAGAAAGAGCAACACATTGCCAGTGGCCACCTCGGCACCGGCATTCATCTGCGCCGCCCGGCCCTTCGAAGATTCCACCAACCGATCACATAACGGCCTGGCCAGATCGGCAGTCCCATCCGGACTTCCGGCATCCACCACAATCACTTCATGCCCGGCCTCACGAAGTGGCGTCAGGGCACGAAGGCATGCTTCTATTCCAGAAGCCTCCATCCAAACGGGCACAATGACAGACAACGAAAGTGACTCGGGCAAAGCAGGCTCCTGGGAATACGGGAGAAACGCGTTAGCACCTTGAGACATAAGCGCCAGCCCGCTATCATACCGGCCTTCCTGACGAAATGCCTCCGTAGCTCATCTGGATAGAGCGTCCCCCTCCTAAGGGGAAGGTAGCAGGTTCGAGTCCTGCCGGGGGTACCATCTATCAGTTACTCCACCACTCCCGCGGCGTATTGTCGCATTTTTCCGTTTTCTCACGCCCAAAGAAACGTTTGGTTCTATACTTATTCCCACAAAACTATTCTGAGGGAAAAGCCATGAACCAAAATCTCATCGTCGCATCCGTGCTTGCGTCCGCAATTGCCTTCCCTGCTGCGGCCCAACCGCTCGAGCCAAACACCGAACAACTCGTGTCCGATGCCCGCTCACTGGTTAAAACCTTCGCTGGCTCTCTCAAAAAAGAACTCAAAGCCGCGATTCAGAACGGAGGCCTGACCAACGGTATCGGTGTGTGCAACACCGTGGCTCCTCACATTGCGGAGGCGAACAGCAACGATAACTGGACCATCAGCCGTACCAGCCTGAAACCCCGTAACCCCGATAACGCGCCAACGGACTGGCAGGAAATGCAGTTACTGGCCATGGAGAAACAGCCGGTCAAGGATGGAAAGCCGGTTGAATTCTGGCAGGTATCGGACGCCTCCGGGCAAAGCCAATTCCGCTATATGAGCGCCATTCCCACGCAGAAGCTGTGCCTGGGCTGCCACGGTAAATCGATTGACGACGGGGTGAAGGTCAAGCTGGCAGAGCTCTATCCGGAGGACAAGGCGACGGGGTTTTCGGAAGGAGATCTCAGGGGCGCATTTGTTGTCACTTACCAGCCGTGACACTCGCCGGGTTTAAATCCGGCCGGATACCAGTACTATAAGCGCGTCATCCATCGTCAAAGCTATCCGAGTCTGACTATGTCGCTGAAGTACAGAATTATTCCGGTCACCCCTTTCCAGCAAAACTGCTCTCTGATCTGGTGCGAAGAAACCCGCAAGGGTGCGGTGGTAGATCCCGGAGGCGACCTCGACAAGATTCGTTCTGCAATCAGCGAAGAACACGTCGAGGTGGAGAAGATTGTGCTTACCCACGCCCATATTGATCATGCCGGCGGCACTGCAGAGTTGGCCCGGGCGCTATCTCTGCCCGTTGAAGGCCCACACAAGGATGACAACTTCTGGATTCAGGGGTTACCGCAGCAGGCCCAAATGTTCGGATTTCCGGTGCCCGAGGTGTTCACACCAGACCGGTGGCTCAATGATGGCGAGCAGGTTACGGTCGGTAACCAGAGTCTGGACGTTCTGCACTGCCCGGGACATACCCCCGGCCATGTGGTGTTGTTCCACAAACCATCCGGGCTGGCGCTTGTTGGGGATGTGATCTTCCACGGCTCAATCGGACGCACGGATTTCCCAAAGGGCGATCACGCGACCCTGATTCAATCCATCCGGGGCAAGCTCTTCCCGCTGGGGGACGAAATCGCCTTCATCCCTGGCCACGGCCCTATGTCGACATTCGGCCAGGAACGCGCCACCAACCCATTCGTGTCCGACCATCGGGGCTGACAATCAGCCCCGGGCCAGCTTGAACTGCTCGATGGTTTTCCTGAGGCCCTCTGCCATTACCAGCAAATCTCCGGCAATCCTGGCGGTTTCCTGAGCATCCCCGGAAGTCTGCTCCGCAGAGCGACTGATCTCGATCACGTTCTGGTTGATGGATTCAGAGACATCACTCTGTTCATTGGCGGCGCTCTCCATTTCCTCATTCAAATCGGTGATCTCCCGTACAGCGGCGGCAATCGCCTGCAGCTCGGACTCAACCTTGAGGATGGCAGACACCTGGCTTTCGGCCATCTCAGAAGCATGCTGCATGGCTGCCACACAGTCGACAACCTCGGTTTTGAGCCCGTCGATGGTGGACCGGATTTCCTCGGTGGAATCCTGGGTCCGCGACGCGAGAGCACGAACCTCATCGGCTACGACCGAAAAGCCCCGCCCCTGCTCGCCCGCTCTTGCAGCTTCAATCGCAGCATTCAGTGCGAGCAGATTGGTCTGATCAGCGATGTTGGAAATCACCTCCAACATATCTGACATCTGGCTGGTCCGCTGGTCCAACTGCTCTATACGCCGGGCACCGCTCTGAACCTCGGAATTCAACGATTCGATACCCTCGACCGCATTCCTTGCCAACTGCTCACCCAGGCTGGCAGATTCTGCCGTTTCCGCCGATTTCCGGGTGGTGTGATTGGCGTTTTCCCGAACCTGAACCGCAGAGGCTGCCATTTCAGTAGTCGCGCTGGCCACCTGATCGGTGTTGTCACGCTGAGCGAGCACCTCTTTCTCGGTGGTTTCAGCCTTGCCGGCGATGCCCCGCGCCGACAGCTCAACCTGCTCCGCATTGTCCATCACCGTGTTCATACTCTCCCGGATTTTGGCCATCATCCGGTTAAATGCCCTGGCAACAGAACCAATTTCATCATTCCGGGAGTCGTCGAGTTCCAACGTCAGGTCTGAGTTCCGGGAGATTTCGTCCATGCGATCATGCAACAGACGCAACCTGGAAAATACCAGCCGGCCCAGAGCGAACGCCGTCAGCACAAACACCAGAGCAAAGATTGCTACCTGGATACCACCGCTTGTCAGTAACTGTTTATGCAACCGGGCGTCACTTTCGGCGAGAGAATAATCGACCCGTATGGCACCCAATACCTCCCCTTCCTCGGCCTGATGACAGCCGAGACAGTTGACGCCCTGATAGTTTTCCCGCGCCACAACCGGCTCGATCAGGGTGTAGACACGCCCCTGCTCATTTTCGGAGTACAGCTCAACCCGATCTCCGGACAGCGCATCCTCATCCTCTGGTTTGCGGACCTGCTCCACCGCCGTTCCCTTGCCAAACAGCTTGTTGAGCTTCTCACTACGAATGACTCGAACATCCAATACATCGTCCGGCGCCATGACCTTGTCGCGAAGCATATCCCGGTTACCGATGGTGCCGGTCACCATCATGGTGTTCAGGCCATCGAAATAGGACTTGGCAAGACCTTCCACATATTTGTGGCTGAACTGCTCCATGTGGTCACGCTGAGCATTGGCGCTATATAGCACCGTGAAGACAAGCACCAGAGAGAAGGCGGCTGCGAGTGCAGCGAGGAGGAGAAAACGTATGGATTGTTTAGCGTTCATGGGATTCAGGCCGAAACATTGACTGGGTATGAAGTCGTTTGACCGTCTTCTGTGACGCAGGAGACGGCATATCGACACAGAACTCTATAGATATGCGTCAAGTTTTTAACTGACTCAGATCAGGTTCGGATGAATTCCCCACAAACAGTGGGCTCACATGCATTCAATAATGCTGGCCCAAATCCTGCTTGGAAGTATCTAGCTCATATCCAAAAGATCGTTATTGCCGCTGGAGCACAGCGGCCATTGGAGGATTCCCAATCATGTCGCTACTGGCTTCGCTGGTTCGTGCCAGCACACAGTTTCAGCAGGCGATGGAGAAACGCCAGCAGCCTGCGAATGCCGCAGAAAATAGGGCCGCGGCCCCGGCCGTGCAGTCAGGCCCGGAAACATCTGCCGATGGCGATGACCGCTTCACACGGTCGGGAGGCGATGACAACACCCATGCGGCGCAGAAGGCCCGCAAGCTGACGATGACCGAATACAAGCAGACAGTCGGGCAGGACCTTGCCTTCGTACGAGATACCCTGCGGCATAAACTTGCCGAATTCAATTTGCCTGCGGCAACGGCTCTCAGTGTCGCCAAGAGCAACAACGGAACCATCGAGGTGGCAGGCAGGCTTCCGGAGGACGCCCGAAGCCAGATCGAAAAAGACCTGAATATGAACAGTGGCTTCCGGGAAGCCTTCAGTCGCTTGAGCGCTTCCGAACCCACCCTGCAGTTCATGGACAACGCCCTGAAACTGAATCAGGCCTATGGAGTCAATAACTCATTACTGGACAGCCTGGTCAGCGAAAACCAGCAGTTCAACGGGCTTCAGGATCTTGTTCATCGTTATGACACCCTGCGGCGAACCGCAGGCGCAGAGCAGCTGGAAGCGGCTGGCCAGCAACACCAGTACGCCTTCAGCCTGAACACCCGCGCCTGACTGCCCCTGAGCGGAACCTATCAGCTCTCAAATGGCTCTGGATCGCCTTTGCCAACTCTGGTCACCACCGGGGCATCACCGGTGAAATCGACCACGGTTGTGGCTTCCATACCGCAAAAGCCGCCGTCAATGATCAGATCCAGTTCATGCTCAAGGGTGTCACGGATGTCGTAAGGATCGGTCATCGGGTCTGTGTCACCCGGGAGAATCAGCGTGCTGCTCATGATGGGCTCTCCGAGCTCACCCAGAAGTGCCTGAACAATGGCGTTGTCCGGAACACGAACCCCCACGGAGCGACGCTTTGGATGAAGCAACCGACGAGGCACCTCACTGGTCGCGTCCAGAATGAAGGTATAGGGCCCCGGCGTAAAATTCTTGAGCAGGCGGTACTGGGTATTGTCCACCTTGGCATAGACACCGATGTCCGAGAGGTCCCGGCAAACCAGAGTGAAATTGTGCTTGTCATCCAGCTTGCGAAGACGTTTGATACGCTCCGCTGCTTGCTTGTCTCCGAGATGACAGCCAACGGCATACGCTGAATCGGTGGGATACACAATAACCCCGCCCTTACGAAGAATCTCGACCGCCTGGTTGATCAGCCGCTTCTGGGGTGTTTCCGGATGAATCTGGAAAAACTGGCTCATGAGCCTTCTCCCTGCCCAGTCCGGGCAGCCATGACCGGATCCTTTTTCGATCCTCCCATGCAATTAGGAGAGTCGGGCACCGATTGACCGGTCGCTTCCCACTCCTGGGGAGTATAGAGGTGAAGCGCCAAAGCGTGCACGTCTCCCGCCAGCTCCTCCGCCAGCACCTTATAAATAGCCTGATGACGGCGAACCTTCATCTGACCTTCAAAATCCGGGGAAACCAGCGTGACCTTGAAATGGGTCTCCGAATTCGGCGGCACGCTGTGCTTGTGGCTTTCATTCTCCACCTGCAGGACGAGCGCTTCAAACGCCTTCGTCAGTTTTGCTTCGATGGCATTCTGTATCTTCATGGTAACGTGCATCTCCGAAGTCTGTATAAGCTCCAGTCTACTACACTAAACGCCTGCCACCCGAGTCTTGACAGCAAACCAGCAAACAGCCACATTCCTTGGCCCATTCAAACACTGTCAAAACCATGCGCCTTTATATTGCCGAAAAACCAAGCCTTGGACGCGCCATCGCTGCGGCCCTGCCCGGCCCCTACCAGAAAGGCCAGGGCTGGATCCGTTGCGGAAAAGGAGACGGCGCGGCAACAGTAAGTTGGTGCATCGGCCATTTGCTGGAACCGGCAGAACCGGGCCGTTATAACCCGATCTGGAAAAAGTGGCGGCTCGAAGACCTGCCCATGTTTCCGGAAAAGTGGCAGGCCATTCCAAAAGACAGCGTTCGCCAGCAGCTCAAGGTTCTCGAATCGTTAGTCCGCCAGGCTGACACTGTGGTACACGCAGGCGACCCGGACCGAGAAGGACAACTGCTGGTTGATGAGGTACTGCGCTATTTCGGCGTGACACTACCGGTGCAGAGAATTCTCATCAACGATCTCACTCCGGCAGCCGTGGTACGGGCTATTGAAGCCCCGCGGGACAACCGGGAATTTCGACGACTCTCCCACTCTGCCCTCGCGCGCCAGAGAGCGGACTGGCTCTACGGTATCAACCTCACCCGCTTCTACACCCTGAGCTATCAGCAACAGGGAGAGCAAGGGGTCTACTCTGTTGGCCGGGTGCAGACACCGGTTCTCGGATTGGTGGTTGAACGTGACAACACCATCGCCAATTTCCAGCCCCAGCCCTACTTCCGCATTGAAGCCAGTTTCCAGGCACAGGATGACGAGGCTGACCAACGTCCATTTACCGCCCGATGGGTGCCAGACGAGCAATTCCAGGATTACCTGGATGATGAAAACCGGCTCCTGGACAGGGCGACCGCCGAGCAAATAGCCGCCAGTGTGTGCGAGCGACCCGGGCGCATCGTGGAATCACGATTCAGGGACAGACCGGAACCACCGCCACTGCCGTTATCCCTGTCAGCCCTGCAAATCGAGGCCGGTCGCCTGTTCAGGATGGGGGCCAAGGAAGTGCTGGATACGGCTCAGAACCTCTACGAGCGCCACCAACTGATCACCTATCCGAGGTCGGATTGCCGCTACCTGCCAGAGGGCCATTATGAGCAACGCGAGCAGGTCATCCGGGCGGTCGGCCGCGTGGCACCGGCGCTTTCCGGAGCCTGTGATAGCTGCGATACCGGCCTGAGAAGCAAAGCCTGGAATGACAGCAAAGTTGATGCCCACCATGCCATCATCCCGACCACCAGGGGCACCGCCAATGGGAAACTGTCAAAGGCTGAAAGTGACATTTACGGCCTGATCAGTCGCTACTATCTGATGCAGTTCCATCACGATGCCGTTCACCGTGAAGGTCGCCTGACGGTAGAGGTTGCAGATCATCGATTCAGAGCAACCGAAACAGCCATACTGACCCCGGGCTGGAAATCCCTGGAACTCAAGCTCAGAGAGGGGTCGACCGAAAAAGACAAGCCGCCTCTACCCCGGCTGGACAAGCGTGAGCCGGTCACCTGTCAGCACACAAACGTGACTGAACGGAAAACCCAGCCGCCACAGCATTTCACCGACTCGACGCTGCTGTCCGCGATGACCAACATCGCCCGGTTTGTCGCTGACCGCGAGCTGCGCAAGACTCTGCGGGAAACCGATGGCCTCGGCACCGAAGCAACGCGTGCCGCCATCATCGATACCCTCTTTAAGCGCGAGTATCTCTTCCGCGAGAGCAAACATATTCGAGCAACCGAAAAAGGCAGAGCCCTGATCGCCGCGCTGCCAGAATCGGTCAGCAAACCAGACCGAACAGCCGTGTGGGAGGCCACCCTGGAGCAGATCCGGCAGGGAGAGGGTGACCCCAGGCACTTCCTGGACAATCTCAAACAGGAAATCTCGAGCTTCATCGAGAAAACAGCCCGAGCGCCGGAGCAGGATGCCAGTAACCCAGAGGGCCAGGTGCACTGCCCGAAATGCCGCGCCCCGATGACCGAACGGGATGGCAAATTCGGACGGTTCTTCGCCTGCACCCGCTACCCTCAATGCAAGGGAACCCGCCCCATTGAGGAAACCGCCCCGGCCGACGGTACCGGGCAGAAACCCATCCCCTGCCCACACTGCTTTTCACCGCTGGTGCGCCGAAAGAGCAAAAAAGGCTGGTTCTGGGGCTGCAGTAATTTTCCGGCCTGCCGACAAACGTTGAATGACGACAACGGCAAACCCGCCATCCATTTACGCAAGTCTACATAACGATACTGCAGGCAACCCGACATTCTGTGATAATTTGCGGATAAACCTGCGATTTCACGGCTTACGTGGGCACAGGTGACGTTGAGAGATTTTTTCCGGGAGACGCTTCATGCGCATCGCTCTGCTCGAAGACGAGCACGAACAGGCACAAAACGTTCAGTCCATATTGTCCGAGCGCGGCCATCACTGTGACAGCTTCCCAACCGGGCAGGCCTTCCTGAGCGCCGTTTTGCACCGGAGCTACGAGTTACTGATCCTGGACTGGCAGATCCCCGACATGACCGGTCTGGATGTTCTGAGAACCGTTCGGGCACAACTCAACTGGCCAATCCCTGTGGTATTCCTGACCCAGCGTGACAGCGAATCCGACATCGTTGCCGCACTGGATGCCGGCGCCGACGATTATCTGGCCAAACCTCCAAGGGCCGCCGAACTGGGCGCGCGGATCAATGCCCTGGCCCGTCGCAGCAATCCGGATGCGGAAAAAGAGATCCTTAATTACGGCCCCTTCGAGATCAATACCCAGCAACGCACTATCAGCCTGCACGGCGAGGAACTGACGCTGACCGATAAAGACTTCGATCTGACGCTATTCCTGTTCCAGAATCAGGGCCGCCTCTTGACCCGCGAGATGCTCCTTGAGCGTGTATGGGGACTGGCCCGGGACATCAACACTCGTACTGTCGATACCCACATGAGCCGACTGCGCCGACGGCTTGGCCTCAACCCGGAGAACGGATTCCGGATTAAAACCATCTACCAGCGCGGATACCGCCTGGAAGCGATGAAAGGCCCGGATGCCGTGCCGGATTCAATACACACGGATCAGGCTGCCAATGAGTAATAAGCCAATGGCAAAGTGCACTCTGGTTCTGTTCGCCGCTGCCCTGATGACAGCGGCAACCGTCTCAAGAGCAGAATTATCGGTGACACAAGGGTCCGCTGTCGCCAAAGCCGATATGCGGGGGACCACCGCTCAGGAATGGCAATACACCCTACGCCCGGGAGACACCTTTCTGGCCGTGGCACGAGATCTTCTGGCTGCAGGCGTGAGTTCAGGTGACTTGCGACGGTATAACGACCTGAGCAGTCACGCCCTGGTTTCGGAAGGCGATACCCTTCGCATTCCCCTCAAGTGGTTAAAGCGACAGCCCGAGCCAGCCCGGGCCTCATCCGTGACCGGGACCGTGCAATACATCTCCGGCATCAGTGGCCAGAAACGCCCCTTGCAGCCGGACACCCTGATCCGGGTTGGCGATGAGGTACTGTCCGGAACCGGCAGCGCCACCATTGAACTCGCAGACGGTTCCGAAATCCGGATATCTCCCAACTCCCGCCTGATTTTCAACCGCCTGACCCAGTATGGAAAATCCGGCATGGTGGATACGCGCCTGCGCCTGAATCACGGGGAAGTTCACACGAGGGTAAAACCCGTCATAGAAGGTGGCGCCCGGTTTGAGATCGAAACCCCTTCTGCCGTCGCCGCGGTACGGGGCACGGCATTTTCCTTGCAGACTTCTCCCCTGGGCACGGATCTTCAGGTCACCGACGGGGTCGTGGATTTTGGCGCGCCGGGTAAAACCCGGAGGATACCCGCCGGGTACAGCGCAAGTGTTTCGACAAACAATACCAACGGCCTCATTATTCGCAGGCTCCCGCCGGCGCCGAACCTGAACCCATTGGCTTCGCCGTTGACCCGGCTACCGGCCGAACTCAGCTGGGCAGAGAGTCCTGCTCCAGAATATCGCCTCGACATCTTTGAAACAGACAGCGGCCGCTGGGTAGAAAGCCGAAAGCTCAGAAACAACCGCTTTGACATCGGCCTTCTGGATAACGGGGATTATGAAATCCACCTCGCCGCGCTCGATCCCCGAGGCATTGCCGGTATGCCGGCCATCATGCCGCTGGAAGTTGCGTTGCAGGCACGTTCCGCCACTCTGGTATCACCTGAAAACGGCGCGACGGCAAACGATGACATGCCCGAGTTCCAATGGAATCTGAATGGCAGCAACGAGGTGGCTCGAGTGGAAATCGCTGAAGACATTGAGTTCAGCGACATCATCACCACCAGCGAGTGGGCTCCCGAAACCCGAGCATTACCCTCGAAACCTCTTGGCCCCGGACAGTACTACTGGCGCGTTGTCACCGAGGCAGGCGGGAACTCCGTGGCCACAACCGAAGCCAGGCAACTGATTGTCAACGGCAGCCTGCCCCCCGTCCGGATCATCAGCGTGAACTATGTTGACAGCCAGGTCCGGGTGTTCTGGGAAAAAGTCGACACCGCCAGCGAATACCGCCTCCAGCTCTCAGAGGAGCCCGGTTTCAACAACATTATCAAGGAAGCAACATTACCAGATACGACCGCAGCCTTGCGTCTTATTCCCGGAAGACGGTATTTTGTGCGGCTGAAAGCTCTTTCAGATGGCCCGCTAACCAGTCGCTGGGGCCCGGGGAGGGAACTGTACCTGGAATAATCCATTGATCGATCGATACAGACAGCAGGGAACATGAAGAGGGATTGGCTACCATTTACAACGACTCCCTGGATGCTCGGCTTTATTATTACCCTGCTGCTGCTTCTGATTCAGGCATCCGGTCTGCCACGGCAGATCGACTTCTGGATCCTGGACAAAACGACCACCCTGGCCCCGCCCGAGCCGTCAGATGACGTTGTGGTGGTGGCGATTGATGAAATCAGCCTCGATCGACTGGGGCGCTGGCCGTGGCGCCGAAACGTTCATGCCGAGCTTATCCGCAAGCTGACCGAAGCGGGCGCCAAAACCATCGTATTCGATATCCTGTTCCCAGAGCCAGCTCCCGATGATAGTGAGCTGGCCGCTGCCATGGACGAGCACGGCCAGGTCATCCTTCCGGTCTACCTCTCGCCCCCCACTGTAGATCAATTGCTGGGAGAACAGCTTCCGGTTCCGGCTCTGGCTGCTGCCGCAGCTGGAATAGGCCATGCCCACGTGGAACTGGATTCGGACGGCGTTGCGCGGGGACTCTACCTGTACAATGGCCTCGGCTCCAAGCTTTGGCCAAGCCTCTCTATGACAGCCGCAGGGGGCTCACCAAAACTCTCCAACGATTCAACCCCGGCTTTCGTCAATATCAGGCAGGATTTTCGAATCGTTCCCCTGGCAGGCGGATCGGGTTCCATCCCAACTTTTTCCTACACCCAGGTGTTGAATCATCCCGCAGCAAGTCAGGCATTCTCTGGCAAAACCGTGTTCGTCGGAGCCACCGCGGCCGGCTTCGGCGACATCTTACCTACGCCATTTTCGGGACTCAGTCAGCCTATGTCTGGCGTCGAGTTCCACGCCAATGCTTTTTCAGCGATAAAACAAAACCAACTGATTCGCCCAGCCCCGGCGTGGCTCTCTTTGGGGCTGATCGTGTTCACACTGGCCCTGCTGGTGGTGATCCTGCCAAGGATGCGCCCCACTCGCACACTAGCTGCATGCCTGACCACAGCTCTGACGCTTTTCCTTATCTATGGAATTGCCTTTGTCAGCATGAATCTGTGGGTACCGGTCGCCAAGGCTCTCCTGATTCCCATATTGGCATTTCCCGTATCGAGCGGTTTCAGGCTGGCCATGACCAATCACTTTCTCAATCGGCAACTGGATGCCCTCGCCCGGAGTCCCCAACTGCCGCTACCCGGAACAACCGGACGCCACCCGACGCAACTCCTGGCGCACTTCAGAGCGCTCCTTCAGCCGCAAGGCTGGCTACTGCAACAGGGAGCTGAAACCATTGCCCAGAACTCTCTGACACCTAACGACATCCCTGATGACCTGCCCCAAGGCCAATGGCTGCACCAGGACGATGCCAGCTGGATTCGCTTGCGGCGGGGAGATCTGAATTACATCCTCGGATTGATTCTTCCTGACGATTTTACCCGCGAAGGCATTCAGCGTTACTTGCGACGCCTGAAGCTCGCACAACAGGATGAGATACAACCTGCTCTGAAACCCAGAGAGAATATTTCTGCCCGCATTGAGCGCGTTCGTGTCGCGACTGAACGCCTTAACCGAATGCAGCAGTTTATGCGCCGCAGTTTTGAACGCATGCCAGACGGCGTGATCGTCACAGATGAACTTGGCGTTATACGGTTCGCGAACGGCCATATTGAAGAATGGTTCCGCGAACCGATGCCCTCGCTGAGCGGCCTGCCACTTGCCAGCCTTCTGGAAGGACATGATCCTCGTGAGACACCGCCCTGGCATGAAACCGTTTCCGAAACCCTGACGCTAAAACAAAGCCGAACGGTCGATCTGCGCATACGGGGCAAGGATTTCCTGATTCACTTTGCCCCCTTTGCGCTGCCCGACAGCGAACAGCATGGCATTATCGCCAACGTTTCCGACATCACCGAACTCAGGGAGCAGCAGCGCCAGCACCGGGAAGCCATCGACTTCATATCCCATGACGTCCGGTCACCACTGGTTTCTCAGCTGGCACTCATCGAACAACTCAAGCGCGACCCCAGCCATATCGATGCCATGCAGCTGGAACAACTGGGTAAGCTGGCCCGCCGGAGCTATCACCTGGCCGAGGAGTTTGTACAACTCGCCAGAGCGGAACAGCTCACGGAAACACGGTTTTACGAGTGCGAATTCCTAGCCATTGCTGAAAACGCCCGGGATAGCGTCAGTGAACAGGCTTCCGAGAAGCAAATCCAGCTGCAACTCCAGGGCACGGAAGATCTGTGGCTTCGGGGTAATGCCGAATTACTGGAGCGGGCCATTATTAATCTGCTAACGAATGCCGTCCAATACAGTCCGGAGCAGTCCACCGTTAACATTCAGGTCTACCGGGCCGGACATGAGGCTTGCCTGACGATAGCCGATGAGGGGAGCGGTATCGATCCGCAGGAACTGCCATTTCTATTCGACCGTTTCCGGCGTCAGAAACAAAGCGAACTGGCGGGCGTGCACGGTACCGGGCTGGGTTTGTCGTTTGTGAAAACTGTGGTGGAGAAACATCGGGGGGACATCTCGGTCACCTCCACCCCGGGCAGAGGCTCGACCTTCTCCATGAGACTTCCGATCGCAGATCCGCTGGCCTGAGACGTCAGCACTTCAGGCACCCGGGGATCCGGCCGTGATCAGATTGTCTTGCTAACGATATCAGAGGGCTCGCTGATCAAGCCGTTGGTATCCTGAACCTGGATGGTAAAGAACCAGGTGCCATCAGCCAGACCGCTCACCTCGTAGGACATTTCAGCGTCGGCCTGGGCATTGGTGACCACAACCTGTTCGCTCAGGTTGTCAGCATCCTGACCATAACGAATTACATACTGATCCAGCTCGGCCATCGGAATACTCTCACCATTCACCCTCGTGAGCGGTGCACTCCAGCTCAATACAGCGGACTTCACGACCTCACTGGAAGAGCCGCTGGTATTGTTATCGGTAATCGGGGTACCACTGTCGGAACCACTTCCAGACCCGCCTCCGCATCCTGAGAGGACAGCTCCAACTACAAACGCGGCAATCCATGCCTTTGACACTTTTATGACGCGTTCAACAGTCATTTTACACCAATATTCTGACGATTTCGTTGAATTCTATAAAACGACGCCGATTATGGATGTGACTGTCGTCATTCCTCCAATTAAAAAATTGTCAATTTTTCGTCAGGATCAAGTAATACTATGCCGGAAGCCATTGAAAACTGGGCAATTTTTTGCCCAAAAGTAGAACCGGATACAAAAGCGACTGATCCGAATTGCTGAAAAAGGCCTGAAATGAAGAGTCCAGCGGGCGCTGGCATTGGGAGGGGCAACATATGAACACAAAAAAAGCCGGTCCAAGACCGGCTTTTTTTAATTGGTAGCGGGGGCTGGATTCGAACCAACGACCTTCGGGTTATGAGCCCGACGAGCTACCAGACTGCTCCACCCCGCATCAAACTGTCCGTTTTTTCAGGCCGTGACCCGATCAACGTGGCGCGCATGATAAGGGGTGACGCCAGCCCTGTCAAAGGATAATTCAGCTTTTCCGGAACCTAGCGCTCCAGGATGGCCACAACCCCTTGCCCACCCGCCGCGCAGATCGATACGAGACCACGGCCACTGCCCTTCTCCTCAAGCAGCTTCGCAAGCGTGGCAATAATTCGACCACCTGTTGCCGCAAAAGGATGCCCCGTGGCAAGACTGCTGCCTTTCACATTGAGTTTTTCCCTGTCGATACTGCCCAGCGGCTTGTCCAGCCCCAATTTTTCCTTGCAGAACACGGGATCCTCCCACGCCTTCAGGGTAGAAAGGACCTGAGCCGCGAAGGCCTCGTGAATTTCGTAGAAGTCAAAATCCTGCAAGGTTAATCCCGCCTTCTCCAGCATCCGCGGAACCGCATAGGCTGGCGCCATCAACAGCCCTTCTTTTTTGTCGACAAAATCAACAGCAGCGACCTCGCTGAAGGTCAACCACGCCTTCACTTCAAAGTTGTTGGCTTTCGCCCACTCCTCACTGGCAAGAAGCACACAGGATGCACCATCCGTGAGCGCCGTGCTGTTTGCGGCGGTCATGGTTCCATTTTCACGATCAAAGCACGGCTTGAGGGACGCCAGCTTCTCGAGGGTGGTGCCCGGACGCAAAATGTTGTCCTTGTCCAGCCCCGCCAGCGGCGTCACCAGATCACTGAAGAACCCCTCATCGTAGGCCTTTGCAAGCTTCTGATGGCTTTCCCACGCCAACAGATCCTGCTCTTCCCGACCAATGGACCATTCATGGGCCGTGACTTGAGCATGATCCCCCATGGACATCCCGGTTCTGGGCTCTCCATTCTCGGGAATTTCCGGCACCAGATGCCCAGGGCGGAAGCGGCCCAGAATCTTCAGACGCTCCTTCGCGGTTTTCGCCCGATTCAGGTCTAACAGGATTTCCCGCAGACCTTCACCCACCCCAATTGGCGCATCGGAGGTTGTGTCGGTGCCACCTGCGATACCGCACTCGATTTGCCCCAGCGCAATCTTGTTGGCCACGAGAATCGCAGCCTCCAGGCCGGTACCGCATGCCTGCTGGATGTCGTAGGCCGAGGTTTCGGGCGCAAGACCGCTACTCAGCACCGATTCCCGGGTCAGATTGAAATCCCTGGAGTGCTTGATAACGGCGCCGGCAACCACTTCGCCCATACGCATTCCTTCCAGACCGTAGCGATCAACCAACCCCCGGATCGCCGAGGTAAGGAGCTCCTGATTGCTGATCTTGCTGTATACGGTATTCGACTTGGCAAACGGAATACGGTTACCGCCGATGATCGCGACGCGCCGGATTCCGCCACTGTTCTTGGGGGATTTCTTTTGTGTGCTGGTTTTAGCCTGTGCCATGTTTTTACCCTTTCCGTGAAATTGCACAAAGTGTAGCTCGCTGGACTCTGCTCTCATTGGCATCCCTGACAACCCTGCCCCGGCATTGAGTCAATCCAAAAACTGGGCGATTCTTTAACCTGTAGGTCGATTTCATCATACATTCAACATAAGAGCTGCTAGCAGCCATAACACGGAAGACCCACTATGTCTGACCTCTACCTCAAATTAGTCAATACCCCGGTCGGCAAAACCGCCGCGCAGTCTCTCGGCCTGCCTTCGCCGGTTCCGCTCAAGCGCCTCAAGCGGGTTGATCAACCATTTATTGAAGGCGACGTTCTCATTGGCAGCGCCGCCGGCGGCAAGGCCGTGGCCACCATTGGCAGCATTTTGAGTTCCAGCGCAGCAAAGCTGCATCATGCCGCCGGCATCAACTCTCTTGCCGACTCATCCATGGCTGGCAACAAGGCAAACGCTCTCGGACTTGATCAGGAGATCACCCAGAAGTTCTCCGCCCTGATTTTCGATGCGACCGGCATCAAATCTCCGGACGAGCTTCGCGCGCTGTACGACTTCTTCCACCCGACCATTAAAAAGATAGCCGGCAATGGAAGAGTGCTTGTCATCGGCCAGACACCCTCAAGCTGCCGCAAAGCGCCACACGCGGCTGCACAGCAGGCACTCGAAGGGTTTGTTCGGGCGGTTGGCAAGGAAATCGGGAAAAAGGGCGCCACTGCGAACCTGATCTGGATGGCTCCCGCTGCCGAGGAGCAACTGGACTCAAGCATCCGCTTCTTCCTGTCACCGCGCTCAGCCTATGTCTCGGGGCAGTGTGTGCGCATCGGTAAAGGTACGACAGCACCGGCCACCAACCCGGTTGCCCCGCTAACCGGCAAGGTTGCATTGGTCACAGGCGCATCCCGCGGTATCGGCGCCGCTATCGCCGAAACACTCGCCCGCGACGGCGCGACGGTGATTGGCCTGGACATTCCACCGGCGATGGAAGAGCTTCAGAAAGTCACCGATGCGATTAATGGCAAGGCCCTTGCCTGCGACATCACCGATGAAGCAGCCCCGAAACTGATTGCGGATTTTGCAGAAGAGCACTTCGGCGGCATTGATCTGGTGATCCATAACGCAGGCATCACCCGGGACAAAACCCTTGGCAACATGCCGGAACATTTTTGGGACATGACGATCGCCGTTAACCTGAGCGCCGAAGAGCTGATCGACGAGGAATTGACCGAACGTGGCTTGCTCAAGGATAACGGCCGCATTGTCTGCATTTCGTCAATTAGCGGTATTGCCGGCAACTTTGGTCAGACCAACTATTCAACCGCCAAGAGCGGCGTTATCGGTTACGTGGAATCCATGGCCAAACATCTGAAGAATGGCATCACCATTAACGCCATTGCTCCCGGGTTCATCGAAACCCAGATGACAGCCGCCATGCCAATGACGATCAGAGAAGCAGGCCGCCGGATGAACAGCCTGTCCCAGGGAGGCCAGCCCGTCGACGTGGCAGAAGCCATTGCCTGGTACTGCAACCCGGCGTCCAGCGGCGTGAACGGAAACGTTGTTCGCGTGTGCGGGCAATCACTGATCGGGAAGTGAGAAACAAAAAAGGCAGGCCCGAAGGCCTGCCTTTTTCAAGAATCTGGTGGGTGGTACTGGGATCGAACCAGTGACCCTCGCCTTGTAAGGGCGATGCTCTCCCAGCTGAGCTAACCACCCGGGAAAAGTGGCGGAGCGGACGGGACTCGAACCCGCGACCCCCGGCGTGACAGGCCGGTATTCTAACCAACTGAACTACCGCTCCGCATCAGTTCATACATCAAATGATGAACCTGCGACCGGAAACATCCGGCTTTCGCTTTGAAAATGGTGGGTGGTACTGGGATCGAACCAGTGACCCTCGCCTTGTAAGGGCGATGCTCTCCCAGCTGAGCTAACCACCCGCACCGGGCCTATTACCTAAGCCGTTTCAAAGCTTTCACTCTAGGCGCTTTCCAGCGCTTGTCGATTCAGCGTTGCTGTCTCAACCAAGTGAGACGCGCATTTTAAGCATTTCGCTGACGGTGTCAAATGTTTTCCGGAAATTTTCTGAAAAAACCTTTAACCCCTTAAAAAATGGTCACTTTATGACCAGGCGATCACTTGGATTCCGCCTGCTTTCGCGACCTCTTAAGCACGGTAACGTCTGCCCCGCCCTGGCCAGCGCGACTCGCCTTCTGCTGAAGAGAAAGCTCACTGACACGAGATCTGCGGGTCTCCGGAACAGCCCGATTTGCCAGCGAACAATTCAGCTCGTCCAGCCGCTTTTGAAGATCTCCCCACGTATCCAGCAATTGAGGCAGTAACTCTTCCGATACCTTCTCGAACCGCCCCTGGATGACATCTTTCAGTTTCATGATTGCCGATTCCCTGAGTTTCACGTGTTGTCAGTGTAGTAAGAGCAACCGACACCGACAATTGTGAAATGCATCACACTCCCTGTCTTTTCGGCCAACGACCTAAAAGATCCACCACCCTCCGCCAGATTCCAGCTCCTCGCGCCGCTCTCTGTCCAACTCCAGCTGCGCGTAGTCCTTCTCGAGCTGCTCAATTTTACGGTCCGCCTCCAGCGGCACCGTGGGACCACCCCCGAACGGCCAGTACCAGGCTGCGGATTCGTATTTGCCTTCTTCCTGCAGCCGTTCAAGCTCCAGAACACGCTCCTCCTCAAGGGCTTCCATCCGCTTCTCGAAATCAGCATCCTCATTGACCTCAACAATCGACGTCGCCGCATGATTGGGGGCCAGCAAGTCACTGTTCAGAAACCGGGTACTCACAATCTCGCCGGCCTGCATCGCATAGTCGCGCGTCACCAACTGCAAATCCCCCTGCCCCAGGGGGTGTTCGGGATCAAGATCCGGATGCGCTTTCTCAGGCTCGCTGAGCTCGTTGTAACGCAGGTAGTAGATCTGCCCGGGTTCGACATTAATGGAGCCGTCGGCGATCAGACTCAGGCTGAATGAGTTCATGCCCTCCAGACCCAGTAACGGACGCCGCATCGCAATGTGCCGTTCGCCGGGACTAACCTCCAGCCACGTATAGCTGTCGTTTCGGATATTGAAATAATGTTTACCATCAATGTAGACACTGGGCGCCTCGATCTCATCCGCGGCCCACTGGGACTCGGTGCGGTAAAAGTAGAGCAGCGCGTTTTTCTGATTCCACTCATCATCTGGAATATGAACAAAATCAGGTCCGGAAACCGGGTGCAGAAACGACCCGGTGCTCTTACCGATTGACTGGTACACAGTACAACCGGAACCCAGCAACAGCAGTGAGAGGGCAAGGGGTACACGGGTTTTCATTGTTATTCACTCTTCATCCTTTGGCGAGTTATGGAATCATAACAACTGCCCAGGAATAGAAATGAGAGCTAACGCAAGGGATGAATAACAAACCGTTACAAACCAGAAGCTCAGCGAGCCGACAGGACATCCCTGCCAGCCCGATAAAGCTCGAATGGCAGGCGTTTACTGTCTAGTTTGCGCCCGCAACGCGTTCACCTCTTCAGACAGGCGAACCAACCGGGAGGTAAGCTGGGCGCGAGACGAATCCAGAACCTTCACGGTTTGCTGAAGATTCGCGAGCTCACTTTGCAGAGCCCGTACACGACTTTCATCCGCCATGCCGCTGGCGTTTTTCTCAAGAGACGAGATACGCCCCTCCATTCCGCTAAGTCCCAGCTTCTGCTCCTGCTCAAAACGACGAATTCGACGCTCAACCACCTGATCTACATCCGCCATCTGCTGGTTCAGCGTTGTCAGTTGATCAGCCGCAGCACGATCAGACTCTTCCAGGGCGACGACAGACGTACGCACCTGCTCCTTCAGAGCCGCCAGATCCGCCACAAGCGAGGAACGGGCCTTTTCCAAATCGGTTTCCAAGCCAGAAAGTGCCTTACCCTGCTCCGCAGAAGACGTCTCCAACGCCGCAATCCGATCCTGCTGCTCATTAAGGCGCGCCTTGTTACGTTCGTTCGCCACCACCCAAAGCTTGCGGATTTCGCTGTTGGCCGTCTCAACCGCTTTTTTATTCGACGCAATCTGCGCCCCGAGAGATTCACCGCTCTCCTGCAGACTCTCTCCGGTTTCTGACAACTCTCCCTCAAAACGGGCAAGCGCCAACTTACTCTGCCGGGCCCAATAATCCGCTTCTTCCAACTGGCCCTCTAATGCCTGAATCCGCTGATTCTGGGAATACCAGCCCGCCACAGCGGCAACACCCAGCGCCACCATCAACAGCCAAACCAATACCAGGCCGCCCTTACCGCTGCCGCCACCATTTCCACCAAATCTGGACACTTCACGCTTTGCCGGCGGCTTATCGCCCCCACCCTGACGTTTTGGCACATCAGCAGACTTTTTCTCAGCCGTTTTTTTTCTATCCGAACTGCCAATCGGCGCGTCAGCCCTCAGTTCGTCATCATCTGGACGGATGGGTTCCATTACTGCTCCTGGAATTGGATTTAATCCTGAAAATAAAGCCGATAATACATGCACTTGTTCAAGGGTTGAAATGACGGCTTTTCAACATGGTAATACACGATCAGCATGCTTAGGGCCTGCGCAAACTCCGATGAGAGAAGTTTGCATGGTAAGTAGGCAAAACATACAATGGCCGGCTTTCCAATTATCACAGGACTGTTGCTTATGCAGCCGCTTGTAGGACTCATCATGGGCTCCAAATCGGACTGGCCCACAATGGAACACGCCGCCATTATGCTTGAAAAACTCGGCGTGCCCTACGAAACCAAGGTGGTCTCCGCCCACCGGACCCCGGACCTGCTTTTTGACTACGCAAAAACCGCCTCTGATCGCGGCCTGAAAGTCATCATCGCCGGTGCCGGCGGCGCTGCCCATCTGCCGGGTATGGTTGCGTCCCAGACTGCCCTGCCCGTTCTGGGTGTTCCAGTCCAGTCCAAGGCCCTGAATGGCCTTGATTCGCTGCTCTCCATTGTCCAGATGCCAGGTGGCATTGCCGTGGGTACCCTGGCCATCGGGAAAGCCGGAGCGACCAACGCCGGCCTGCTTGCTGCACAGATTATCGGCACGTCTGACGAAAACGTTCAAAAAGCCGTTGAAGAGTTCCGGGCAACCCAGACCCAGACCGTTTTGGACAACCCTGATCCTAGCGATCAGTAAGCGACAATCCCTCCGGCTTCGGGGGCAGAAGTGTGTGGGGCCTGGCCGCCAAAACCCGCTCGAGCACATCCATGTGTCGCTTGATTCGGGCCATCCATGGCCCTCAACAGTTTTGACGGCCAGGCCCCACACACTTCACAGACTTTTGAACCAGGCCTTCCGATGGCAAAATCATAGCTCCGGTGAGCGTGATGTGTATCACGCGGCTCAAACGAGGCTTGCACCCCAGCTAGCCGAGCGAATTGGGGAACGCTTTCCAAAACTGTGCGGAGCCATGGATGGCGCAGCCCAAGCGCCAAATGGATGTGCTGCAAGGAGCGTGTTTTGGAAAGCGTTCCCCAATTCGCTCACCCACTAAGTTAATTGCCCGTAAAAGGCAGGAGAACACAAATGAGAATTGGTGTACTAGGCGCCGGCCAACTGGGACGCATGCTGGCCCTCGCCGGATACCCTCTGGCCAAGACCTTTGTTTTCTATGACATGTCCGGAAGCCCGAGTGCCGGGCTGGGCGAGGTTATCATCGACCGGGAAGGAAAATACCTCGACGACTTCCTGTCCCGTGTTGACCGGGTCACCTACGAATTCGAGCATCTTCCCGTTGAAGTGGCGGAAAAACTGGCAAAGGAAAAGCCGGTTCATCCCTGCCCCCGTGCACTGCAAGTCTGTCAGAATCGTGAAGCTGAGAAGACCCTGTTTGGCGAGCTTGGCATCCCCACGCCAGACTGGAAAATCGCAGACAGCGCCGAGTCCCTGAAAGCCGCAGCCGAGGAGCTGGGCTGCCCGGTGGTCGCCAAGTCAATCACCGAGGGTTACGACGGCAAGGGACAGGCCGTGCTGAAAAGTCCGGACGAAGCCGAGGCCGGCTGGGAGAGCATTGGTCACCCACGCGTCATCGTTGAGAAGTTTGTTAACTTCCACCGGGAAGTTTCCATCATTGCTGTTCGCGCGGAAGATGGCGATGTTGCGTTTTATCCCATGGCCGAAAACACCCACCACGAAGGCATCCTGCGCTACTCCATTGCTCCGGCTCCCGGCCTGGCAAAGCATGTCCAGGAAGATGCCGAGCGCTATATCAAGGCACTCCTGAACGAGCTGAATTACGTCGGCGTGCTGACGCTCGAACTGTTCGAAACCAGCGAAGGCCTCGTCGCTAACGAAATGGCTCCCCGGGTGCACAACTCCGGTCACTGGTCTATCGAAGGCGCCATGACCAGCCAGTTCGAAAATCACATTCGCGCCGTGAGCGGCCACCCCCTGGGTAATGTCGACGCTCGTGGTCTAAGCTGTATGATCAATATCATTGGTGAGCATGGCGACATCGATCGCATCCTGGAGCTCCCCTATGCACACGTACACTTGTACAACAAGGGAGAACGCCCCGGACGCAAACTCGGGCATGTGAACATTCTGGCGGACAGTTATGAAGAGCTCGTCTGGCGGGTACGGAACTGCGCCCAGTTCCTGCCCGGCAGTCCCGAGTTTAAAAGTTCTTTGACAGCAAAGGGTTGATTTAACTCAAACTGACCTTATATTGCTGGAACGTACATCCACATAAACAGAGAGACAGGGAGAACGACCTCATGGCATTTGAACTTCCCGCACTGCCTTACGAAAAGAACGCACTTGAACCGCATATCTCTCAGGAAACACTCGAGTACCATTACGGCAAACACCACAACACCTACGTGACCAAGCTGAACGGCCTGGTTGAAGGTACCGACAATGCCAACAAGTCCCTGGAAGACATCATCAAGAGCGCCAGTGGTCCGCTGTTCAATAACGCTGCACAGATCTGGAACCACACCTTCTACTGGCACTGCCTGAGCCCGAACGGTGGCGGTGAGCCTACCGGCGCAGCCAAGGACGCTATCGAGAAGGCCTTCGGTTCTTTCGAAGCGTTCAAGAAAGAGTTCAATGACAAGGCAGCCAACAACTTTGGTTCTGGCTGGACCTGGCTGGTTAAAAAGGCCGACGGCAGCGTTGCCATCGCCAACACCAGCAACGCGGAGACCCCGCTGACGGGTGCAGACAAGCCGGTACTGACCGTTGATGTATGGGAGCACGCCTACTACATCGACTACCGCAACTCCCGCCCGAACTACCTGGAAGCTTTCTGGAATCTGGTCAACTGGGATTTCGTTAACGAAAACCTGGCCTGATCGATTGCCGTTCAAGCTTTTTCGGCAGTCACTCACGGCTGCCATCAAAACGCCCGCTACTTAGCGGGCGTTTTTATTTCTGTCAGAAATTCAACTCCTTACAATTTGATACACCCCAGATCTTCATTCTGTGAAAAAATCGCCGATACACAGTGAAGTTGCGCCATCTGTGGACCATACTTAGAGCCATTGTGTACTGCATAATCCCAACAACGGTTCCAATTGTGCGAACATAGCTTTCTCAAGGATCGGAAGACTCTCGGGCCTGAATGCATAACTCTTTCAATGTTGAACATCGACTTGGCTACCGAATCCTCGCATGGATTTTGACTGTAGCCCTCATCAGCGGCGTGATTGTCAGCGCCGTTCAGGTCGTGCTGGACGCCCGCAGGGTATCCAGCGATCTGGACAGCCAGGCTGCGCAAACCATAGCCATGGTGAAAGATGCAGCCACGCAGGCTGTATTCAGCATCGATGATGAACTGGCCCAGCAGGTTGTTGATGGGCTGTTCGCCCGGGAAGCACTGCACAGTGCCCGCATCACTCACCCTGACGGTGAACCGCTCGGCAGCCGGACCCGAGCCCTTCAAGACGACTTCTTCCGACCACTGACTGACCCTATTTTTGGCAGCGAGCGCACTTTTCGTACACCACTGACCCGAGACGCCAACTCAAGCGCAATCTACGGCTACTTAAACGTCGGGTACGACACAGCCCCCCTTGCTCGCGTGTGGCTCAATCGTGCCACCGTTACGTTTATGTCGGTCATTGCCACAGCGCTTATCCTCGGAATGGTGCTGTTCTATGTGTTCCACCTGCTCCTCACCCGCCCGCTACTTCGCATCGTGCATTCTGTTAAACAGGTCGACCCGGCCCATCCCGATGATCGGCTGGTTCCCATACCTCCGGGACATGACCGCGATGAGCTTGGCCTAT
The DNA here is from genome assembly GCF_000708045.1 of Marinobacter nitratireducens. Lineage (GTDB taxonomy): Bacteria > Pseudomonadota > Gammaproteobacteria > Pseudomonadales > Oleiphilaceae > Marinobacter > Marinobacter nitratireducens. Next base: position 489,239 of record NZ_ANIE01000005.1, on the reverse strand, counting down.
GGGTGAATGCGACCAACAACCTCCTGGTCGCCATTGGCGACAGCCAGAAACGACACCAGGAAGCCGAAGATCGGGTAAGCCGGCTGTCCCGGTATGACCAACTCACAGGCTTGCCCAGCCGCGATACGTTCATGGAACTGCTCGAGCGGGATATTGCTGACGCGAAAGAGCGTAACCATGCCTTGTCACTCAGCGTCATTGGAATCGACGACTTCAAGTCCGTAAACGAACAGTGCGGTTTTCGCGTTGGTGACCTGATTCTCCAGACCGTTGCCGATCGCCTGACCTCCAAGCTTGGCAGCACGCGCTTCACCTTTGCCAGGCTTGGAAGCGATCAATTTGTTGTCGTCGAGCGGGGCCTGCGCGATGGATTTCAGGCCGCAGACACCACCGAACGTATGCTGGAATACATTGGCAAGCCGATGATGGTGGAAAACCAGACGATTGCTGTCACCGCAACCATTGGGGTCGCACTGTATCCGTCAGATGCTCAGCTGCCAGACCGGCTGCTTCAGAGCGCCGAGCAGACGATGATGCTCGCCAAACAGAACGGCCGGGCCTACTTCCAGTTTTATGTCGCCAGCATCGATCAGGAGATTCGGGACCGAAAACAACTTGAGAAGGATCTGTCCCAGGCTCTCACCAATCATCAGTTCCATCTGGTTTATCAACCACAGATCAATCTTGAAACAAAGCGGGTCATCGGCGCCGAAGCCCTGTTACGCTGGGAGCATCCCGAACGGGGCCTGGTACCACCGGATTATTTCATTCCGGTGGCGGAATCGAACGGCTCCATTGTTGAAATCGGCCAATGGGTTCTTGACCAGGCATGCTGGCAAGCCGCACGCTGGTCCGATGAGGGCACGCCACTCAGAATTGCCGTCAACCTTTCAGCGGTTCAACTCCGCCAGCCATCGATCGTGAACGACATACTGGAAACGCTGGCGCGCCATAACATCCCGGCCGGGCGTTTGGAGCTGGAAGTCACCGAAACCAGTTTTATGACCAACCTGAGTGATGCGGTCGAGAAACTCCATCGTCTCAATCGCGCCGGCATCAGCATTGCCGTGGACGATTTTGGCACCGGCTATTCATCGCTGACTTACCTGAAGCAGATGCCGGTGCAACACCTGAAGATCGACAAACAGTTTATTCGCGACTTGCTGGTTAACGAGGAAGATACCCGGATAGCCAACACCATTATTGATCTCGGCAGGAGCCTCAACCTGTCGGTTGTCGCAGAGGGTGTCGAAACTGCCGAGCAGGAGTATTACCTGAGCCAGAGAGGCTGCAAGCTGGCCCAAGGCTATTATTTCAGCCGACCGCTGCCATCGAAAGAATTTGAGACTTTTGTTAAGGGTTTCCACCAGAAATTCGTAGAAAATAACGTCTGATCTAACCCCCCTTCAGAGGAGTGACCATGGGCACTACCGTTATCGGTTTGATTGTTATTGCCGTTGTCGTGTTTTACCTGGTATCGATCTACAACCGCCTGGTTTCACTGAGAAACCAGTTCAAGAATGGCTTTGCCCAGATCGACGTCCAGTTACAACGCCGCCACGACCTGATCCCGAATCTGGTGGAATCCGCAAAAGCGTATCTGGACCATGAAAAGTCCACCCTTACCCAGGTAATGGAAGCGCGAAATAACGCCGTCAGCGCCCAGAAGGACGCTGCGAAAGACCCCGGAGATGGCACCAAGATCCAGCGCCTGGGCAGTGCCGAGAATCTGCTGACCAAAGCCCTCGCGAATTTCTACGCAGTTGCCGAAAACTACCCGGAACTGAAAGCCAATGAAACCATCCAGCAACTGATGGAAGAGCTTTCCAGCACCGAAAACCGAGTTGCGTTTGCCCGCCAGGCCTACAACGACTCGGTCATGGGCTACAACACCTTCCGCGAGCAGTTCCCCAACAATATTCTTGCGGGCATGTTTGCATTCAAGGAGACCGCCCAGCTGGAGCTCGAATCTCCAGAAGCCCGCCAGGCACCCAAAGTGGCCTTCTGAGGCCCTGAAGCATGGCACATACCGGTTTTTTCCAGCGCCAGGCAAACGCCCGGCGCAAAACCAGCCTGCTGGTTTTTCTCTTTCTCTCGGCAGTGGTCCTCATTACCCTCGCCGTCTGCGTTGTCGGCTACCTGTTTACCCGCAGCGAATCGACAAACCTGGCCTTTCACTACTGGCTGTTGTCGGATCACGGCCTGATGACCTCTGGCGCTGTTGTCGCTCTGATAGCCATTGGCTCCCTGGTGCGCTGGATTGATCTTGCAGGCGGTGGAGAGCGGGTTGCCAAAATGGTTGGCGCACGCCCCATCGATCCGGATACCCGGGATTCAGATGAACGAAAGCTGCGCAACATAGTCGAAGAAATGGCCATCGCCAGTGGCGTCCCCGTTCCTGACCTGTTCATCATGGACAACGAAACCGGAATCAACGCCTTCGTGGCCGGTTATACTCCGGGCGAGGCTGTCATGGTCGTCACCCATGGCGCCATCACCCAGTTGACCCGGGACGAGCTTCAGGGCGTGGTCGGCCACGAATTCAGCCACATATTCAATGGCGATATGAAAATCAATGTCCGACTGATCGCTCTTCTTGCGGGCATCCTGATGATTGGCCAGGTCGGCGCCTTTCTGCTTAGGGCAAGCTTCTTCAGTCGTCACCGTTCTTCACGGTCATCCCGCGATGGCCGTTCACAGGCCGCATTCGGAGCCATCGGATTGGCGCTGTTTCTGATCGGCTACGTCGGTGTTTTCTTTGGTCGCCTTATTCAGGCGGCCGTTTCACGCCAGCGCGAGATGCTTGCAGATGCTTCCTCTGTGCAGTTCACGCGGAATCCAGAAGGCATTGCCGGCGCGCTTTTCAAGATCGGATTCAAAGGCGGATACCTGGACACAACCAGCCATGCCAGTGACATGAACCATATGTGCTTTGGCGAAAGCACCCGCATGAAGTTCACCTCACTCCTCGCGTCCCACCCCCCGATCGAAGACCGAATCAACAGTATTCAACCCGGGATGCTGGCGCGCTTGCGAAGTCGGTTACGAGACACGGAACCTGACGGCAACCTCCGCCATTCCGTGAATGCGCCTGAGGCCGGCATCGCGGCAGGTTTCGCCGATATCGCCAAAGACATCTACCAACCAGCGACGAAACACCGGACATCCCCCCTGGCCTCACCACCGGAACCGGCCCCCTTGTCCGAAAAGGTGGGTACTGTCAGTTCCCAGGGTGAGGACTTTGCGGTTCGCTTTCTTCAGCAGTTGCCATCCACGTTCCGAAACCTCTTGTACACGCGCGCAGGTGCGATTCAGCTGTGTTACGCCATGCTGATCAGTGAACTCCCATCTGAGGAGCAGCAGGAGCGCCTGAGCATAATCCCGCCACACCCATTGCTCAGCCCGGAAACAGAGCTTCTCGGGAAACTGATCCCGGGTCTTCGGAGTATTGGCGAGGGCGTGCGTTTCCCTGCCCTGGAGTTGGCCATGCCCGCTCTGAGAAAGCTCGACCCGGAAGAGCGGGCGGGACTGATGAATAATGTCCAGAAACTGGTTGCGGCCGACAATCGGGTAACACTGTTCGAACTGGCGCTCACCACCTTTCTCACAAGGCACCTCTCCGAGACAGCAGGCCATTCCGTTGCAGTGAAGTATCGTAGCTACCGACGTGTCCTGCCGGCGTTGAAGCGGCTACTGACCCTGATGGCGCGAGCTGGCACAACCAATTCGGCCGAAGCTGAAGAGCTATACCGGCAGGCTATGGCGGGTTTTAAAGATACCAGAGGGAAAGATCAGGCGGTGCTTGAAAAAGTCACCATGCGCCAGCTGAGGGAGGCCTTGCAGGTACTGAACGGACTCTCGCCACTGCTTAAGCCAGCCGTTATCGATGCCTGCGGCCACTGCATTCTGCACGACGGCAAAGTGGAGGTTCGTGAATATGAACTGATGCGGCTGGTGGCGGACCAGCTGGATTGCCCGATGCCGCCACTGGCCTGCTGAATCAACGCAGTTCGTTGCGACTCCGTGAATCAAACAGCACATCCACGTCCGGAGCCTTTTCGGGTTCCGGTAGCCCCAGCTTCTCGCGGATGTTCAAGTTCACTTCCCAAAGTTCGTTGAACTTGTCGGAGGTGGTCCCAATGGCTTCCGTCTTACCGAGCATGATCGTCGGCTTGAGGAACACCAGAAGGTTTCGCTTCACACGGGTTTCCGATTCAGATGAGAACAGGCGCCCGATAAAGGGAATGTCGCCGAGCAGAGGCACTTTGCTTTTGTTGACGGTGTAGTCATCGCGGATCAGTCCGCCTAGTACGATGGTTTCGCCATCATCCGCCAGTACCGTTGTCTTGATCTCACGCTTGTTCGTCACAATGTCCGAGGCGTCATCAATGCTGTCGGTGACGTTTTCCGTTGTCTGCTCAACCACCAGACGCACCAGTCCGTCCGCACTGATGGTGGGGGTCACCTTGAGGGTCAGACCAATATCGCGCCGCTCGATGGTGGTAAACGGATTGGTGGTGCCGTCGCCGGTAACCGTCGACTGCCCCGTCCGGAACGGGACGTTCTGCCCCACGATGATTTCCGATTCCTGATTATCAAGCGTAATGATGCTCGGGGTTGAAAGCAGATTGGCCGCCGCAGAGGAGGACAAAGCCTGCAGCAAAACGCCCCAGGTAATGCCGTCTTCATTCCGCTGGCCCGCGCCAATCGTGATACCACCGGTCGCTGGAGCGATCACGGAGTCCGATACGATAGCTCCCAGCACATCCCCAAGACTTCTGCCAACATTTCCGAAATTGGTGCCCAGAACCGGAGTGGAGCTTCCGGATTCGTCACCAACCGCAACCTGGACCCCAAGATCTTCACCAAGCTCGTCACTGATCTCAACAATCGCGGCTTCAATCAGCACCTGTGCACGGCGAACATCCAGCTGCCCCACAATCAATTCCGCCTCTTGCATCAGGGACGGCTCACCGCGAACCACAAGGGCATTCAATCCTTCATCCGCAAACACGGCGAAGTTGCTGTTGGGCTTGGAACCCGCCGCCCCGCCACCGGAACCGCCAGCGGCGCTTTCTTTGACAAGCTCGCCCATCACGCCTTTCAGAATTTCCGTGAGATTCTTGGCATCGGCATGCTTCAGACGAATCACTTTGGTGGTGCCGCCGGTTGCGGACGGCTGGTCAAGCTGACGGATCAGCCCACGCATCTTGTCGCGGAAGGTCTGGTCACCGCGAAGAATCAGGCGATTGCTCCGCTCATCGGCCGTCACACTATACTTACGCGCGGCATTCTCGCCGCCTGCCCGACCCAGCTCATCCGGTGCCAGCTCCTGCAACAGCGTTACCATGTCGCCCACCCAGGCTTCATCAAGCTGGATCACTTCAACCTCATACTTAGAGGGGCTATCGAGCTCACGCACGATCTGTTCAATGCGCTGAATATTGGCAGAATGATCGCTGACGATCAGGGCATTAGCCGCCGCGACACCGGCAAGGTGACCGTATTTGGCCACGAGGGGCCGAAGGATGGGGACGAGCTCAAGCGCATTCGCGTTGTCGATCTGAATAACCCGCGTAATCAATTGCTCAGAGGGGGTGGAGTCAAACCGTGACAACGACTCTGCCGATTGCTTCGCATCGACCTGCTGAACGATCTTGATGACCTCTTCGCCGGGAATGGCGGTAAAACCATGAACGTTAAGCACAGCCAGGAACAAATCGTAAATCTCGTTCTTGTTCATGGGCGCGCTGGACAGAACCGTCACCTTGCCCTTGACCCGGGGGTCGACCACAAAACTGTATCCGGTGATGTCTGCCACCTGCGTCACAAAGGCCCGAATGTCCGCATCCTTGAGATTGAGCCTCCAGGTTTCCTCCTGCCCGTATGCCAGCGACATCATTGGCAGCAGAATAAGCAACGCGATGGCCCGAAAAACGTTCGTCTTGTGGTTATACATCTGGCGATTTCGTCCTGTATCGATGAACCCGGTCAGCGCCACTGCTCGGGTATGGCATAACTTACTGTGAGGATGCTTCCGTCACGCTCGATCTCTATGTCCAGCCGGGTCTGGTCACGCCAGCTCTCCAGCAGGGACTTGTCCTGTTCAATATCACCCAGCCTCTGGCCGTTGATGGCGGTAATGACATCTCCGGCCTGCAGGTTAACCGCATTCAACATGGCGTTGGAACCGTCGTAAACATAGCCACTGCCTTCGGCCGGGCTCAACCCAAAGGTATTCAGTGCGGCCACCCCTTCACTGTCCAGGCGAGCTTTCGCATTCTCGAGGAATGCGTCTGGTGATGCGCCCACAGGTTGCTGCTCCACTTCTGCAACCAGACCTTCCGATTCCTTTTCCTCGAAGGTTAGAGACTCGTAGCGCCCCCCGCGACGAATCAGTATACGAGTCGCTTCTACCTCAGCCAGTTCTGCATTGCCGGGCAGTTTGTCGCCCACACGGTAATAAGCTGTTTCGCCATTACTTCCAGCAACTATAGCACCGGAGTCTTCCGGGCGCTGTCCCACCAGCACACCTTCAAGCTTCAGTCGCAAGCCTGTTTCCGGCGCAGACCGCTTGACCACCTCCGCCACCGTTCCGGTGCGCTCGGGCCGTCCGAAAAAGTCGTAACTGGCCATGGGGTAAGCGGCTCCGCCGGCCGATGTACCAGATTGCCCGCCCGAACTTACCGGCGCCACCGGTACGGAACGCTCCTGCCAGGCAATCATCCAGGTCACCCGGGCGGAAACAACAGCCAGGTAAACGACTAGCCCCAGCAAAAGGACGTTGGCCAGTGTACGGGCCAATCGTGTTTGCGCTCCTGTGCTCACCCGCGACACCCTACAGCCCTCCCGGCAGTAATGGCTGTCGAACCCGGAACACAATATCCGAGGGTTGAGCCGAATCCGGCCACGGTTGCCCGGCCAGGTCGACCATACGCTTGTAGACGCGCACTTCCATCATGCCGTTCCATAGCAGGTTTGCATCAGCGGCCGGCCCCTCGCCACCCTGCTCCGACACTGTAACCTCGACACCACCGGCCGTGGTATCCATAATGGCCTGCATCGGTGGGAACACCGCCTGGCCAGTCTGATTTCCCATGGGCCAGGAGACAGCTCCACCGGCCCACTTGCCAATGCCCTCTGCACGGGACAGTTTTTGATCCGCCCAGGCGATATTGAGCCGGTCAATGGAGACATCGCCCTTGATCATCGCGCCGCCACTTTGACGGATGAGATCTTCAAATTCTGCAACGGCAACCGTGCCCCTGGCATTGAGCTCTCCACTCATGGGCCAGGCAACGGTCACATTTCCCTGGAGTGATGACTGCGACGTTGCCACGGAGAGCGCCAGGGGCAATGACAATTCCGTTACGGACGGCCATCCAAGCTGCCAGTCAAAACGCACAGGATAGCCCGCAACTACAACCCCCGCGGCTCCATCCCAAACCGTTCCCGATACCTGGTTCACCTGCACCTGGCGGGGCAAAGGAACCTGGGCAGACGCCTGATGCCAGAGCCATCCCGCTGGTACGAGAACGATGAGTGCAAACAGATAGACGAGTGCCGCAAGCAGGACAAGGAGAACTACCTTGCCGGGGCGAAGAAACGATTTTGGTGCAGCGTCACTCATTCAGGTTTTACACAGTAAATGGACCGGAATCCGAGTCTAACAAAGGCATCCTGCAAGTTCATGACAAAAAAACAAAAAACCCCGCGCCGGTGTGAACCAGCACGGGGTTTTTCAGGGTAGATCGGGCCAGGCCTCAATAATTGAGACCTGATCGGGATCTGGCCGGCATTACATCATGCCGCCCATGCCTCCCATTCCGCCCATGCCACCCATGTCCGGCATACCGCCGGCAGCAGCACCTTCTTCCTGCGGCTCATCCGCAACCATCGCCTCAGTGGTGATGATCAGGGAGGCAACAGAAGCAGCCGCCTGCAGGGAGGAACGAGTTACCTTGGCAGGGTCCAGGATACCCATTTCCAGCATGTCGCCGTACTGCTCGGTCGCGGCATTGAAGCCGAACGAGCCTTCACCTTCACGTACCTTGGCAACCACTACAGAAGACTCACCGCCCGCGTTGAATACGATCTGACGCAGAGGCGCTTCCATGGCACGACGCAGGATGTTTACACCGGCCTTCTGCTCTTCGTTGATCGCGTCAACGCTTTCCAGAGCAGCAATAGCGCGGATCAGAGTCACGCCACCACCAGCAACGATGCCTTCTTCAACGGCAGCGCGAGTGGAGTGCAGCGCGTCTTCAACACGGGCCTTCTTCTCTTTCATTTCCACTTCAGAGCCAGCGCCCACCTTGATGACGGCAACACCGCCTGCCAGCTTGGCGACACGCTCCTGCAGCTTCTCCTTGTCGTAATCGGAGGAGCTTTCTTCGATCTGCTTGCGGATCTGCTCAACGCGAGCCTGGATGTCCGCCTCGGCACCCACACCGCCGATGATGGTGGTGTTTTCTTTGGTGACGTTAACACGCTTGGCGGTACCCAGATCGTCCAGAGTGGTGTTCTCGAGGGACAGACCGACTTCCTCGGAAATCACAGTACCACCGGTCAGGATAGCGATGTCCTGCAGCATTTCCTTGCGACGATCACCGAAGCCAGGCGCCTTAACAGCGTTAACCTTGACGATGCCACGCATATTGTTAACCACCAGGGTCGCAAGCGCTTCGCCTTCGATGTCCTCAGCGATGATCTGCAGCGGTTTGCCAGCCTTGGCAACGGCTTCCAGAACCGGCAGCAGCTCACGGATGTTGGAGATCTTCTTGTCCACCAGCAGGATGAACGGATCGTCCAGCTCGGCAGACATGTTGTCCTGGTTGTTGATGAAGTACGGGCTCAGGTAACCACGGTCGAACTGCATACCTTCAACCACGTCCAGCTCGTCTTCCAGGCCACGGCCTTCTTCAACGGTGATAACACCTTCTTTACCTACGCGCTCCATGGCGTCGGCAATGATCTTACCGATGGTCTCGTCACCGTTGGCGGAGATGGTACCAACCTGAGCAATGTTGCGGTTGTCGTCGCAAGGCTTGGCCATTTCACGGATCGCCTGAACCGCTACAGCGGTGCCCTTGTCGATGCCGCGCTTCAGGTCCATCGGGTTCATGCCCGCAGTCACGGCCTTGATGCCTTCGTTCACGATGGCCTGGGCCAGAACGGTTGCAGTGGTAGTACCGTCACCGGCGGTTTCGTTGGCCTGGGAAGCAACTTCCTTGACCATCTGAGCGCCCATGTTTTCGAACTTGTCGCTCAGCTCGATTTCCTTGGCAACGGATACGCCATCTTTGGTTACGTTCGGAGCGCCGAAGGACTTCTCCAGAACCACGTTGCGGCCTTTGGGGCCCAGGGTAACCTTGACGGCGTCAGCCAGAATGTTGACACCTGCGACCATGCGCTTACGCGCGCTATCACCGAATTTTACGTCTTTTGCTGCCATGTCTTTGATTCCTGTTCGTTAAGCCGAAATATCGTCTATCGGTTTAATGAAAAAGTGTGCCGATCGCTACGAGATCACTCGATCACGCCGAAGATGTCGTTCTCGCTCATGATGAGCAGCTCTTCACCGTCGATTTTTACGGTGTTACCGGCGTACTGACCAAAGACCACGGTGTCACCCACCTTGACCGCCAGTGCCTGGGTTTCTCCGTTATCCAGCACGCGGCCGTTGCCGACGGCGATCACTTCACCCTGAGAAGGTTTTTCTTTGGCTGCACCTGGCAGCACGATGCCACCCGCAGTCTTCTCTTCTTCTTCCTTACGGCGCACGACTACACGATCGTGAAGCGGACGAATTTTCATTGCTCGGTTTCTCCAATAGCCAGATTAATGTGGCAATGACAGTTCATGTTAAAACGGCCGGCCCGGAGGCCCGGTACCGACACCAGTGCCCGGCCGCATAAGCGGCTGATTTTCAGCCGTTATCCGCCCGTGGCAAACTTGTGAAAACTAAATGGGGTTGGCGTAGGTGTTTTCAACACCCCGGAAGAAAATTTTTTTACTTTTTTTCGATCCGATCGCGATCGGACTCGGTCTGATCCTGGTACTCGCCTTCAATGATGTCGCCGTTGCTGTCGCGGTCAAAAGGACTCTGGCGACCAAAGGGATGCTCCCGTCCGCCAAACGGATCCTGACCAAAAGGCCCTTGCCCTCCGCCGGCACGGAAGTGGAAACTGCTACTCTGGCCCGCGACCACCATACGCTTCAGCGCCTGCGCCGCCATGATATGGCGGGTGCCCGGCAGCAGGCACAGGAAACCGACGGTGTCGGTAATAAAGCCCGGGGTCAGCAAAAGAGCGCCGCCAACGGCCAGAATCAGGCCTTCCGCAACTTCTTTGGCCGGCAGTTCACCGCTGTTCAGCCTTTCGTTGGCTCTTAACAGCGTTGCCAACCCCTGCTGGCGCAAAAACCAGGCGCCTATAACCGCGGTCAGAAACACCAGCCCCACAGTGTTCAACACCCCGATCATGCCGCCAACCTGAATCAACACGGCCATCTCGGCAATCGGCATTACGATAAACAGAAAAAGAAAAATTCCCATCAGGCCCTCGCGGTCTGAATTTGAATGTAGGAAGGTCTGGTATACTCCCGGGCCTTCAAATGACAAAGATGGCTCGCACAGAGCTCGACGCGTTGCCGGTGCATCCCCTCCGTGGAATGTTGGAGGCCAAGGATGGCCGGAAACAAGCGTACATGGACGTACTCGCAGCGGTTCCACGGAGGGGATGCACCGGCAACGCCGACTCCCATGCAGAAGCCAACGCTAGAACACTGGGCACGCAGCAAACGTAAACCACTTGATAACAGAAGTTAGGGCAAAACATGAAACTTCAAGATTCCGTAATTGCGATTACCGGTGGTGGCCAGGGCCTTGGCCGCGCCATGGCTGAATACCTGGCATCCAAAGGTGCCAAACTGGCACTGATCGATCTGATGCCTGAGAAACTGGCCGAGGCCGTAGCTGCCTGCGAAGCCGCCGGCGTCGAAGCCCGGAGTTATGTATGCAACGTGGCAAAGGAAGAAGACGTTGAACAAACCTTTGAAGCCATCGTTAAAGACTTCGGCCACCTGAATGGCCTGGTGAACAATGCCGGCATTCTGCGTGACGGTCTGATGGTCAAGGTCAAAGATGGCCAGGTCGAGAAGCGCATGGAACTCGCCCAGTGGCAGTCCGTTATTGACGTGAACCTGACTGGCGTTTTCCTCTGTGGCCGCGAAGCTGCTACCCAGATGATCAAGAACGGCGATCAGGGTGCGATCATCAATATCGCCTCCATCTCCCGCGCCGGCAACATGGGTCAGAGTAACTATTCAGCGGCGAAAGCCGGTGTGTCTGCACTGGTTCCGGTGTGGGCGAAGGAGCTCGCCCGTTATGGCATTCGTTGCATGGGCATCGCTCCCGGGTTCATTGAGACTGAGATGACGGCATCCATGAAGCCAGAGGCGCTGGAGAAGATGACGGCGGGCATTCCGTTGAAGCGGATGGGTAAGCCGGAGGAGATTGCTTCGGCAGCGGCGTTTATTTTTGAGAATGACTATGTTTCTGGGCGGATGATTGAGGTTGATGGGGCTTTGCGGCTCTGATTTTTCCGCCTGTAATACCTGGCCCTCAAGGTTTGGGGGCTGGCAAGGAGGTGGGAGCCCTTTTCTTCTGGAAAAAGAACTCGCTGTGCTCAGACATCTTTGTTCCGGCAGAAAAGGGCTCCCACCTCCTTCCCGATCATACTCTGGCCTTTGGCCGCTCGTGGTTAATGCTCAGGGTTACGGGCGCCATTGATGGACGTTTAGTTTTACTCTTCCCCGCTCCACTTTTACGCCTTCCTGTTCCAGCTTGGTTTTCTGTTTTTCGAACTGCTCGGAACCCTCAGGAAAAGCAATTTGGCCATTGCTTCTCAGTACCCGGTACCAGGGAATTTGATGACCGGCAGGGAGTTTTCCCAGGGCGCGGCCGATGTATCTGGCCTGCCTGCCCAGGCCTGCCATTTTGGCGACTTGACCGTAGCTGGCGACTTTTCCTTTCGGGATCGATAAAACCACTTGCCAGATTTTCTGGTCTTTGGACTCTTCCATGATTCAGGCTCCGCTTGTGGCTTGCGCTTCATCTGGCGAGCCCGTGTCCTTGGGCGGGGCGAGCTGGTCCAGGCGTTTACCGTGGCGGATCATGAACAAGGCCAGAAGGATGGCGGGTACTCCCATCACGCCGGCTATCAAAAAGAATTCCGCATACCCGTAGCCGGCGACGACGATACCGGAGAAGCCGCCGATGAATTTCCCCGGCAAGGTCATCAGGGAGCTGAACAGGGCGTATTGGGTGGCGGTAAACGATGCGCTAGTCATGCTCGAGAGCCAGGCGATCAGGGCCACGTTGGCGATGCCGCCACTGAGGTTGTCGGCGCTGACGACGATGGCCAGTGTGACGATGTCTGGCGGGTATTGGGCCAGCAATACAAACAGCAGGTTTGTCGCAGCCGTCATGACCGCACCAAGGAGAAGAATCTTACGAACGCCGTAACGGACAACCATCACGCCCCCGACCAGAGAGCCCAGAATGGTCATGAAGAAACCGAAGATTTTGGTCACGTCCGCCACCTGGGTTTTGCTGAAGCCCATGAAATCCAGGTAGAAGGGATTCGCCATGACACCCATGGCGATATCCGAAATCCGGTACACAGCCACCATTAGCAGGATGGCAATGGAGAGTTCCCGGTAGCGCCGGAAAAAGTCCAGAAACGGGCCCGCGACCGCGGCATAGAACCAGCCTGCCAGCCGCGCGAGGCGGGGGTTGAGGTGGGATCGTTTGGCGGCTTCGGCCTCAACCTTGTGAGCAATATCTTCGGCGGCAGCGAAGTGATTAACCCGGGGTTCGCGCACGATGAGCACAGTCAGAGCTCCAACCCCGACCAGGGCCGCCATCACCTCATAGGACACCTGCCAGGACCAGTACTCAGCGAGATACAACGCCCCCGCCCCAGCTACCAGCAAGGCCAGCCGGTAACCAAAGATGTAGGTCGCCGCCAGGGCTGCTTGCAGCCGCTCTTCGGCAATTTCGATCCGGTAGGCGTCAATCGCCACGTCCTGGGTGGCTGAGGAGAAGGCCACCAACAAGCCGCACAATGCCATCATCTCCGGCGCCACGGTGGCATCAACATGGGCCATCAGGTACAGGCCGGTGGCAATGCCCGCCTGTGCCAGGATGATCCAGCTACGGCGTTTGCCCAGCAGGCGGTCAAGCAACGGAAGCTTCAACCGATCAACGACCGGTGCCCAGAACACCTTGATGGAATAGGTGATCCCGAGCCAGCTGAAGAATCCGATGGTGGCGGTTTCCACCCCGACATCGGCTAATCGAGCATTCAGGGTGGAAAAGACAAGAAGAAACGGCAGCCCGGCTGAGAACCCCAGAAACAGCAGGGCAATAACCTGCCAACGGGTGTAGGTATACAGGGTATCCCGAATCAGTGCGAGGCGGCCGTTAATAATGGCTTGGCTCCAGAATCAGTCGCGGAAGTTATTGAACTGCAGAGGGATATCCAGCTCGGCTTCACGAAGCATGGCAATAGCCGTTTGCAGATCGTCCCGCTTCTTGCCAGTCACCCGAACCTTGTCACCCTGGATACTGGACTGAACCTTTAGCTTGGCATCTTTGATCATTTTCACGATCTTCTTGGCCATATCGGTCTCAATACCCTGCTTCAGGGTGAGGTGCTGTTTGACCAGCTTGCCGGCCTTACTGTCACCATCTTCCGCGATGGCCCGCGAGTCGATATTTCGCTTTGCGAACGCCATGCGCACCATATCCATCAACTGCTCGAGCTGAAATTCCTGCTCCGCACTGAGGGTGATGCCCTTGTCGTCCAGCTCAATGTCGGACTCGACGTTCTTGAAATCCCAGCGATTGCCCAGCTCCCGTTTGGCCTGGTCCACCGCATTGGTGACTTCGTGCATATCAATTTCAGAAACTATGTCAAAAGATGGCATGGTCGTTATTCTCCAGTGGACACTAGGGGTATACTCTGGCCTTTATTCAAACCCGGATGTATCAGGGTGCCAAAGGATAGCACAAGACCCTAGCCGGACCGCACCCGGCGATGGCGCCGCATTCGATCATGGACTGTTGAGAAGTAGAACATGCCAAATCTGGACCTCCCCATCCTCGTAGTAGATGACGCCAAATTCAGCAGTATGGTGGTCGGGCGAACCTTGCGAAATGCCGGATATCGCGACGTACGGATAGCCAACAACGCCCCTGCCGCTCTCGAACTCATGGAGCAACGCCCTGTCAGCGTTCTGATCGCCGACTGGCTGATGCCGGAGATGGACGGGTTGGAACTTTCGGACCAGGTGCGGCAACAGGACGAGCAGAACAACCACTACACCTACGTCATCCTGCTGACAGCCAAAGAAAGTGTCGAAGCGCTGTCCGAAGCCTTTGACCGCGGCGTGGACGACTTTATTTACAAGTCAGACATGACAAAACAGCTGATCCCGCGAATCTACGCCGCGGATCGCATGGCCGATCGCCAGAATACGTTGTTGCGCGCCAATTCACTGTTGATCGAAAACAACCGGGAGCTGGAAGCCACCAACATCATTGATCTGGAAACCGGCCTGTGCAACAACAAATACGGTCGGGAGAGGCTCAGCAAGACCCTTCGCCACGCGGAATCCCGTGGCGGTTCGTCAGCGTACGTTCTGTGCGGTATCCGGAACTGGCAGGAACTGAAGCGCAAGCACCCACCAACGGTCATGAGTGAACTCGCGGTGGGCATTGCCCGCCGTCTCAGCACCCTGATCCGCCCGATTGATGCGCTGTTCCGGATTGGCGACAACCAGTATGCAGTCGTCGCCTATTTCCCGAACAGCGACAACTGCACGACAACGGCCTTCCGGCGAATTTTCGACGGCATCAACCACAAAGCGCTCAAAACAACCGCAGGTTATGTGTCTGTGGAGGCTGGTATGGTGCTTTGTCGTGCCGATGCTGAAAACGGCACACCATCCGTGCAGGAAATGGAGCGGACCGCCGTTCAGGGCCTCGTGGACGCCTATGAGACGCGACGGTTTACCGAGGTCTCGCCGGAACTCCAGGCCGAGGCCTGATACATTCGGGTGTACAGGCAAACACTCTGTAACAGTGCGACACACATCACACACAGACAAGGGAACGTCAAAGCCTTATTCTGAAACCGTGGATTTAAGCAGTATCCCCCATGGCGGAGGAGCCGAGTAGTACCTCCGCCGCCATATGGGAAAACGATCCACCGGATTAACGAATTTTTCAGGCACTTTCGTTCTTTCCTAATTTTTAGGGGCCAGCTTTTTAGCTGGCCTTTTTATTTTATACTCTCGCTACAATGACTCTAAAAACAGCGAAGTAACCATGACTGCCCTCGGAACAGCCTCCGTCTCAGCTCTCCGCCAATACGTTCGCGCCGCCGAATCGGCGGGAATGGACACCACCGCCCTGCTCAGGAATGCCGGGCTGGACCCTGCCACCCTGGATCACGACGATGGCCGTATTGAAGGCGACCAGCTCCAGCGCTTCATTCATCTACTCGTTGAGCAAACCGGTAACCCTATCCTCGGGCTCGAAACCGGTGATTTCGTTCAACCCGGCTCCTACAGCGTTCTTGGTTACATCACCATGAGCTGCGCCACCCTCGGCGAGGCCGTTGCCCGTATCGCACCGTTTGAACGCCTGGTGGGCGACATGGGCACAACCCGACTCTCAGTCGTCGGTGACGAAATCAAGCTATCCTGGAACTGCAACTACGACGACCCCGTGGTTCGCCCCCAACTGGTGGACAATGTCTTTGCATCATGGGTCAACTATGCGCGATGGCTCGCTGACAATGACACGGCCTCACCCACCCTGGTCAAACTTCAGCGCCGATCTCCTGGCCCGAATAAGGAATCGGCGTATCAGGAACGCTGGCACTGTCCCGTTGTGTTTGAGGCGAAAGAAGACAGCATTACCCTGAAAAAGGCGCTTCTGGATACGCGCCTGCGGCAACCGGACCCGATGCTTCGCAAAACTCTGGAGGCGCACGCATTGACCCAGCTTGCCTCGCTGGAAACCGACAGCGACCTGACGTCTCGAGTCAAAAACAGCATTCAGAAACAGCTGATGCAAGGCATCACGCGGCAGGATATGGTGGCAGACGAGCTGGGCATTACCAGCAGGACACTGCAAAGGAAACTCAGCCAGGAGGGGGTGTCTTACCAGAAACTGCTGGATGAAGTTCGGCTGACCATGGCAGAGGACTATCTGCTCAACAGTGACCTTCCGATTCCCGACATCGCCCTCCGACTGGGGTACAGCGAGACAACCTCATTCCACCGAAAATTCAAGTCCGTAAAACGCAAAACGCCCGGAGAATTCCGGGCGTCAGGAGGCAAACCGTAACGCGATTTACAGCATGTTACGGCCTTTGCCAGCGGCAATGCGCAGCCGCAGCGCGTTCAGCTTGATGAAGCCTTCCGCGTCTTTCTGATCGTAGGCACCCTGATCTTCCTCGAAGGTGGCGATCTTCTCGTCGAACAGAGAGTCCTCAGACTTACGACCAACAACATCAACGTTGCCTTTATACAGCTTCAGACGCACGGTGCCGTTGACGTATTCCTGAGTGTTGTCGATCAATGCCTGCAGCGCTTCACGCTCCGGTGACCACCAGTAGCCGTTGTAGATCACTTCCGCGTAACGCGGCATGATGCTGTCTTTCAGGTGGGCCACTTCACGGTCCAGAGTGATGGACTCGATGGCGCGGTGCGCACGCAGCATGATGGTTCCGCCCGGTGTCTCGTAACAGCCGCGAGACTTCATGCCCACGTAGCGGTTCTCAACAATGTCCAGACGGCCAATACCGTTCTCACCCGCCAGCTTGTTCAGGGTTTCCAGAACAACGTGGGGCTTCATCTCTTCACCATCAATGGCAACGATGTCGCCCTTGCGGTAGGTCAGCTCAACGTAGGTCGGCGTATCCGGTGCAGCTTCCGGAGATACACTCCAGCGCCACATGTCTTCCTCAGCCTCGGCCCAGGGGTCTTCCAGGTTCATCCCTTCGTAAGAAATGTGCAGCAGGTTGGCGTCCATGGAGTACGGGCTCTTGCCCTTCTTCATTTCCACCGGAATGTTGCGCTCTTCACAGTAAGCCAACAGCTTCTCACGGGAGTTCAGATCCCACTCACGCCACGGCGCAATGACCTGGACGCCCGGCTTAAGCGCATAGGCACCCAGCTCGAAACGAACCTGGTCGTTCCCCTTGCCGGTGGCACCGTGGGAGATTGCGTCTGCGCCGGTTTCGTTGGCGATTTCAATCAGACGACGGGAAATAAGAGGACGGGCAATGGACGTACCCAGCAGGTACTCACCCTCATAGATGGTGTTAGCTCGGAACATCGGGAACACATAATCGCGAACAAACTCTTCGCGCAGATCCTCAATGTAGATTTCCTTGACGCCCAGCGCTTCCGCTTTTGCGCGCGCCGGCTCGACTTCCTCGCCCTGGCCAATATCGGCGGTGAAGGTCACCACCTCGCAGTTGTAGGTATCCTGCAACCACCGAACGATAACGGAAGTATCCAGGCCACCGGAATAGGCCAGCACCACCTTTTTAATCTCTGACATGCCCTTGCTCCAGACTGAACAGAATGGATGTGTTGAAAAACAGGGCGCTTATTGTACGGGATGGCGGGGGGAATGGCTATAAAGCCCCACTGCGACCAAGGCAGAGGGGCTTAAAAACTGAAGGCCGGATCAGCCTGCGGATTGGTTCGGCTGCTGAGTTGCCTCATCGCGGATGCCGTCCCAGCCTTCTTTGACCGACCTCAAGAGATTCGCCACCTCGTCAAGCTTCTCCGGGTCATTCTTTACGTTGGCCTCAAAGAGCGTCCGCTCCATATAGTCGTAGAGGCTCTCGAGACGTTCGGCAAGATCGCCGCCCTTCTCAAAATCGAGAAAACTGCGAAGACCACCAATAATTTCGATGGCCTTGGTAATCAGGCGCCCTTTTCCTTCGATGTCGTTGGCCTGCATGCGAGCCTTGGCCATATTGATCCGCTCAAGGGCGCCATTGTACAGCAACTGAATCAGTTTATGCGGGTCTGCGTCGGTGATGCTTGTTTGAGTGTTTACCCGCTGATATGCCTGTAAACCGTTCATAACTAACCTCTTCGATCCGGGCTATGCCCGATTAGTTGTCTCTGTTGTTTTGCGGCGCCAATGCGGCAAGCTGCTGCGTCAGGTAATTACCCGTGCTATTAAGCTGCGATATCAGGGAGTCTGCTGCGGTAAACTGACTCACAAGCCGCTCGCGATAGGAGGCAATGCGCTCATCCAGGCGCACCCTCTCCTCCTGGATCCGCTCAAGATCACGGGTCAAACTGTCAGTTTTGGACTCAAGAAGCCCGTCTACACCCACGATGTCGGTGACGAGATTGACAGCCTGCTCTCCAATCCCTTCAACGAAATTAATCTGTCCCAGAGCCCCATCGGTGTTGCCCGCAATGCGCAGTTGCATACCTTTTGCGCCACCAGTGCCGGTCACCGTAAGCACCTGTCCATCACCGGTCGCAGCCTGGCCGTTAACCGTTCCCGCCACGTCATTTCCGAGCGTGCCGGTTTTAGCGGAAATACCGAACGTGGCACCGTTCTCCGCGGACATGATGCTTACGTTCGAGCTACTTCCATAGGAGGTCGAAGTAAACGTCAGGGCACCAGAGCCGTCCAGTCCTACTTTGACGGACTGATCTGCTGCGTTTAACGCGGTGTTGTTGTCGAACTGACTTTGAATCTCTGCAACCAGGTCTTCTGCCGTAGCATAGGTCTGCTGCGTCAACTGGATTGTAAAGTTGGTCGAACCGTCTACAGTAAACTCAATCTCATCGTTTGTGCTATCGATGACAACTCCATCCGCCAGCGCTGAATCACCAGCCACGCCGCCCTGAGTTGCGGCCTGAGTGATATTGACAGAATACTGACCGCGGGTGGTGTCGCTCCCCGAAGACAGAAACTCCACATTCGAGTTGGTTGCCCTGCCCTGCTCAGCAAAAAGAGCCGTGACGTCATCGGGATTACTCTTAAGCTGCTCTTCGAACTTTGAGCGATCCAGAGTGAGACCACCTGTCTCATAGTCCGTTGTAATGCCGACATCTGCGAGGGTCCGGATGCCTGCATTCTCGAGGCCGGGCACAACCCGCGTAAGCACATTGCGCAACTGGGACTGGATGGAACGAATGGCAGAATCACCTGAAAGCAGACCACCGACACCCGACTCGGCATCGTAACCCGCCAACCCTTTGATGGTTGCCTGCAAGGCATTGAACTTATCCACGAATGCAGCAACCCGGTCGGTGACTGCGCCAAAATCCTGCTCAACCTTGACGGTGGAAGTCACGCCTTCCGCCTTGGCTTCAAAGCTCAAACCATCGATAACGTTATCAAAGGTGTTGGTTGAGCGGGTGATGGCAATGCCGTTGATTTCAACCGACGCGTCTTTGGCAGCCACCGTTTCCTGCATGTTCTGCGTGGTAGCATCGAAAACGAACTGCGACAGACCAGAGGCGTCATCATTTACCCCATCATCGTCCGTGGCCGAAATACTGATTGAATTAGCTTCACCAGTCTCTTCCGAGGACAATACGAGACGGTAGCCGCTTCCCGTATCAACAACACCGGCAGAAACGCCTATGCCAGCCTCATTTATTTCGTTTGCCAGCCCCTGAAGCGTGTTGTTTGTACCGTCGATAGTGAGCGTCGCAGATTCGTCACCGGCTGAGATCGTCAGGGTGCCAGTTCCAACGGAAGTTGCATCGCGGTCCGCAAAGGTCGTGGACGCCAAAGATTGTGACTGAGCCAGGCCAAGCACATTAACCGTATAGGTTCCGCGGCTCGCTTTGGTGCTGTCAACGGTTACCTCAACATCTTCATTCGACGAGGACGCGGAAAAGGCTTTAAGGTTATCAGCCGCACTAAGCTGGCGAAGAGGCAGACGCAACTCGGTCACCGCACTCTTCAAGGTGCCATAGGCGGAGATGAGTGTCTGCGCTTGTTGGGTGCGGGAGTCCAGACGATTCTCAGTCGGCGCGCGCTCAGCGTTCACCAGCTGATCAACCAGATCAGCGTTCAGAACCCCTGAACCTATTCCCAACGATGAAATACTTGCCATAATCCAGCCTCCTCATGGGGGCATCACTAACTATTCACTTATACGCTTATCGGCCGCAAGCGGCAAAACTTTGCCCCTTTTGATCTCGATTGCCGATCTGTTTTGTAACAGCCTGTAACCTGATTTTAGACCTCAAATAACGCAAAACACCGCCGAACCCTTTGGGGAGCGGCGGTGCTGAACAACCATTGCTTGTATTGAGGCGCTAAAGCTTATCTACACTTCAATATTAAACAACGTCAGCGGCTCATCCTGCTGCAATTTTTCTGCCAACCTCAATGCTACTTCGTCAGGCATCTGGCGAATCACTTCCTGGGTTTCCTGATCGACCACCTTAACAACGGTCTGCCCCAACTCGTTATCCACCTCAAACTGAAGATCCCTGTGTACAGCCTGAACAAAGTCGTTCAGCTGACTCACAGCCCCTTCCAAGTCCCCTTTCTCAGCGCCCGAAACCGCCTGTCGTTGCTCCGCGACGGCAGATTCGTTTACTTCTTTCGGAGGTTGGACCGGGCGGCCCGAAGCAGCGGGGTCGGAGGCGTTCCTGCCTTCGGCCTGAGATGACGACATTGCCTTGGCCGGTGCTTGGGCGCCGGAGCGCACCAACTTCAGATCCGGGGTATTCAGGTTAACGTCATTCATAGCTTTACCTCGCTATTCTTTAACGGCGCAAAGCCGGAACCCGAAGGTTCCGGCCTTTACCGTTCAAGCCCTTACTGGAGCAGGGACAGAACCTGCTGGGGACGGGCATTCGCCTGTGCCAGTACCGAGATACCAGCCTGCTGCAGTACCTGGGCCTTTGACAGCTTGGCAGTTTCAGCAGCGAAGTCAGCATCCAGAATCCGGCTCTGAGCCGCGCTCAGGTTAGTGCTGGTGGACTCCAGGTTGGAGATGGTGCTCTCGAACCGGCTCTGCAGGGCACCGAACTTGGCGCGCTGGGAGTTGATGTTATCCAGAGCAGCATCAACGGTTTTCAGTGCCTGAGTCGCGCTCTCGAAGGAGGTGACGTCCAGATCAGATACTTTCCTGAGCTCAGAACCTGCGTCCGCGAAGACGTTGGAAGTGGTCACGTCTACCGCAAAGGAGCGGTTAGAATCCAGCTGGAGGTAACCACTGGTTGCAACGTCCTCTGCCGTGGTGTCAGCGGTCAGAGTCGCAGCCGCACCAGCATCCTGCAGGACGCCTTCGTCATCACGGAACTGTTTGGTGACGCTAACGTTACCAGCGTTCTGTACACCGGTATCACCCACAACGATGTCCGCACCAGTTTCGTTGGTCAGGATCACCGACGCACCATCTTCAGCAACCTGAGCAGTGATACCAGTCTTCGAAGACTGATCATTAATCGCGGCTACGGCTGCAGACAGGGAATCCTGACCACTTGTAGCATCAATGGTGAAGGATACTGACTGCGCTTCGCTGTTGTCACCGGTAAGGTTGAGGGTGTAACTGCCGGAGGCAGCAAATGACAGGTCAACCTCTGTGCGAGCAGTCGCAGTAACGCCGGTATCATCTGTCTTGGAGTTCACATCGGCGGCGATGTCTTTAGCAGTAGCGTTAGCTGCAATGCTGATGGTCTCGGAACCCAGTGAGCCGTTGATGGCCACGGAACCGGAAGTAACACCGTTGACCGCGGCGCCACCAGAGGCAGCAGTACCTGCTGCAGCTCCGCTCGCGATGACCTGGTTGTTACCATATTTATCGGTACGCAGGTTTGAAGTAGACGCGGAGATAGTCTCGTTCGCGTTAGCACCTACCTGGAACTGAGCAGAGCCGAAGGTGCCATCAAACAACTTCTGGCCGTTGAAGTTGGTTGTGGTCGCAATACGATCCAGCTCGGAAACCAGCTGATTCACTTCGTCCTGCAGAGCCTGGCGGTCTGAAGAAGAGTTGGATGCGTTGGCAGACTGAACTGACAGCTCACGTACACGCTGCAGAATGTTACCAGCTTCACCCAATGCACCCTCAGCAGTCTGTGCCAGAGAGATACCGTCGTTGGCGTTACGAGTTGCCTGGTTCAGGCCACGAATCTGAGCTTCGAAACGGTTGGAAATTGCCAGACCGGCTGCATCGTCCTTAGCGGAGTTGATGCGCAGGCCAGAAGACAAACGCTGAAGCGCTTGGTTGGACTGCTCCTGGGAGCGGTTCAGTTGGTTCTGAGCGGACAGTGATGCAACGTTAGTGTTAATACCGAGAGCCATTACGCTTCTCCTTCGACTGTTGTCGTTTTCTCTTGAATCGGTCTGGCGCCCGGTTCAGTTTGAGAGCGCCGCCCTGTTACTCCACTTAACGGCACCATCTCCCTGTCCTTTAGGATTTTTTTCGATTCTTTTGTTAAAGAATGTAATAGCTCAAAATTTAGTCCACGCATCCCGCCAGCGGCGCAGGTTTTCCCCTTCCAACATCCAGTTCTTTCGCACCACTTGTTGCAAACGATCTCCGCTCCGTGCCGTCTCATCGAGGTCAGACAGATGCATTCTGATTGCATCAACCCAATCCTTGAATCGGTTTTTCACGCGGGTGACCGGCAATTCATGAGCCTGATAGGGCTCAACATCACTGCACACAACCGGAAAACCACAGGCACCGTATTCCAGCAATCGCAAGTTACTTTTGCACCGGTTAAACAGATTGTCTTCCAGAGGGGCTATTGCAAGATCCAGGTTAAGGCTGGCCAGTTTGCGGGGGTATTGAGAGATTTCGATTCCCTCATGAACTTCTTTTACAAATCGCCGCAAGCCATCCGGGCACATGCCAAAAAACACCCAATCGACTTCATCGGCCAACTCTTTTACGACCGCCTCGACCAGCTCCAGGTCTCCGGTATGCCCCATACCCCCCGCCCAGCCCACTCTGGGCTTTTCGGATTGATGACGAAGACTCGTTAGATCTGACCACCAGCATATCGGCAAACAATTCTCGATCACCTGAATATCCGGGTGTATCCCGGAAAACGCCTCAGCCAATGGCTCGGTGGACACAACAAATCGATCCACATGTTTTAAGGAACGCCTCAGGGATTTAAGGATATCCTTTGGCATATTTTCCCGGTAAGCACTCTTGATTGGCAGGTTCGGAAGGTAGTCATCCAACTCGTAGACTGTCGGCTTCTTGAGAATACGCTTGGCATACTGCATATGTTCGACAGCCTGGTCCGTAATCTGGCGCTGGTAGACCAGAACATCCGGATCCAGACGAACCATTTCAGGCACGGACAACCAGTCAAATGAAACCATTCCGCCCGCCACAGCCTGCTCTCTCATACTGTTGATCGGTTGAATCATGCGATAATGACCACAGCCCCACTGATCTGCGGGGTGCGCAAGAATCGTTGGTAATCCGACCAGCTTCTGGGGCTGCCAATTCAGCTCCACCCGGTGATCAACTTCAAAACCACTCGCCCTTAAAGATAGGTTGCGGTTGAAAGCGGGATCATTCCCCATATAGGGCAACCAGCGCTCGAACATCGTTTCCTGCTCTTTTTGAAAGCGCTTCACTTTCTTGTCGTCGGCCGTTTTATCGACCGACGTCTGGCTGGCATTGGCGACATGCATAACCTGGGAATACGGCGTCCAAACCGTCAGATACCCAGCCTGAGCGACCTTGAGACAAAAATCGATATCGTTGTAGGAAACGGCGAATGCCTCTTCATCCAAGCCTCCAACCTGTTCATAGACCGATTTTCTAACCAGCATGCACGCAGCCGTCACTGCAGAGTAGTTCTGATCAATCATGAGCCGGTTCATATACCCCGGATCATTGGCTTCAGCATCAATACACACATGCTCAGCAGGCCCCCTCATTCCCACTACAACGCCGGCATGTTGCACCTTGCCGTAGGGAAACAGCAGCTTAGCCCCAACGATACCGACTTCCGGGCGCTGGGCATGATTCATCAGTTCATCAAGCCACTCCGGGCTGATGATGCCTGTGTCGTTGTTCAGCAGAAGCACATACTCACCGCGCGCTTCGCGGACAGCATGGTTGTTAATCGCAGAGAAATTGAACGGTTTGTTGTAACGAAGCACCCGAAGGTTCGGAATTCCCATCCCCGCCAGGCCGTCCAGCCAGGCTCTGGCCTCAGGGGTTTCACTGTTGTTGTCAACGATCACCACTTCATAATTGGGGTATGTCGTCTTTTCCAGAATGGATTCAATACACGTCTGAAGCAGATGAAGCTGATCTTTTGTCGGGATGATTATGGATACTGGCGGACTGGAAGGGTGGCCATAGCGCACCCGTAATGTACCGGCCGCCGCACCCTGCTGTACAACCGCAGAACCATACCCCCGACGCTCTAAATGATCATGGGCTGCTCTCATGTACGGATCAAGTGAATAACTTTGCTGGTCCGGACGCACCAGGAACAGTGGTTCATCCATCCTGCCGCACGATCCAAACCCCTCAGACTCCAGCGTTCGAAGAATCAAATCAAACTCAAGAGCTTCGCCGGCCTCTCCACGAAAACCACCAACGGAAACCACATATTCCTGACGGAAGACCCAATGGCGAGACATGTCCGCGGGGGAACTGAGCAACAAATCCAGATTCATTCCCGGCCTGAACAGACCGCTTTGTGTGGATCCTCCCCGATCGATCAACTCGTCGCCATAAACAGCCTTGATTTGCTCGTTGGCTTCGGCAAGCTCAGCCATGAGAATCAGAGCACCTTGTGGCGTAATTTCCGCAGGCGTTCGGCTTACCGTGAACCACCTCGACTCCATGCACTCCACAACCTGATTGAGCGCCCCGGCCAGGGCACCCGACTCATAGCCCACAAACTCAACGTCCTGAAACACAGCCCTGTTGTAGGACTCGGGTGAAGGGCTAAGAACCACGCAGGACAGTGACGGGCAGTAATAGCGGGCAACACGGAACGCCGCTATAGAGAGGTTCAGGCCAAACCTATCCGGTTGTTCGTCCACAATAACAAGGCAAAGCCTTTCTCCACTTCCCTTTTCCCCCAACTCCTTTGCCAGGGGTGCCGGCAATTGCCGCTGACCAAACCAGTTGTTCAAAGCCTCCGCACGTCCGCCGGCAATTGCCTCCCTTCGACGATCAAGCGATGAAAACTGAGATAGAGCCTGATCCGTTATGGTACCCGCATCCTGAAATACCTTTCTCAACGGAACCCGTGTGTAGGCACCTCCTGACTGAAAAAGCGGCCGCGCTCTGACCGTGCCAGCCTCTCCCATCTCACCACCCAGGATGGCATCAAACTGAGAAAGCAGAACTTCTCTGCCCGTAGTCCCCAAAACCTCAGCACTACCCTGCCTTTGGGATTGACCGGCATGGAGACGAAATCGGGAAAGAGGCTCGGAAAGATAGGCCAGATCCCCGTCTATCAGGAGACCGGCATACATGGCAAGATCGTTCACTGAGGTAATAACCCGGTTGTTCAGTGAGCTAATGTGTGGAAACTTACCCAACAAATCCCGTCGTCTGGCCAGTACGGTACTCGGTTCGCCAATGAAGTTCAGGGGGAAGACGCGGAGGAACTCCAGAAGATCTCTCCCTTTCACCAGAACATCCCGGTCAAACGGACACAATGAGAAAAGATGCTCCTTGAGGAACGCTCCCTCATCGTCGATCAGATGCCTCTTGGAGGTCGCGAGTTTCGCCCCCGAAACTTCCAGTGCTGCTATCAGGCGAGAGGTACATCCCTCTTCCAGTATGTCGTCATCATTCAGAAATTTGATGTACTGACCGCGCGCGAGGCGAACTCCATAATCGAGCCCTAATTGCCCGCCAAGCTGATGGTCTGAGCGGATATAACGGATGATACTCGCGTCGTATTTTCCGACAACGTCGTGAACAGCCTTGCTGGGGGAATCATCGAGAACGAGGATTTCAAACGACGAGACCCCGCACTGGGCAAACACCGAATCAATAGCCGCCTCGAGGTAATGATCCTTGAACGCAGTAATAACAAAACTGACCGACACATCTGGTGACACTTCACTGCTCATAAACAATCCGTTAATTTAGCGTTCAACGATATAAAGAGTGCTCTCGGGCTTGAGCCCCATAGATTCATAGGTGGCTGCGCCGAAGTACTGACTGTCCAGAAGATCAACCTTGAAACCCGATTCTAGAATCCGATCAACGAATCCCTTGCGGTTGTACAACCTCACGTGATCATCCTGACCAAAACGCCGCCAACGCTCGTTTGGGTCCGTCTCATCGGGATCCTCATCTATTTCCTCCAGACCAACAATGATGGGTACCATCAGGATTCCCAGCGCGCCAGGCCGGGTAACCCGGTGCAACTCACTCAATGCCTTCCGATCATCCCGGACGTGCTCCAGAACATGGCTGCAAATGAAAAAATCCACGCTCCCGTCTTCAAACGCCAGATTCATTAGATCACAGGCGTAATCAACACCGGACATCATGTAATCGGAAGTGTAGTGGTGCTTGAAACCACATTTCTTGATCCAACTGGCCAGGCCACTTTCTGGAGCAAAGTGAATCAGCCGGCTTTCCTTGTCTAGCTTGTTCCTGGCACACGCCAAAGATATCCAGTACGCATACAACCTCTCTCGGTCAGAAGCGCCACATACCGAGCAAAAGTACGAATCCCTCGGGGTCATTTCTCCCTTGCCAAAATGCTTGTATCCGACTTTCTCAGAATTTTGCCTGTACATATCTGGCAGCGGCTTGAACCCTTCATTGCAACTCTGGCATACGGGACAGTATGTAGATGACAAGTGGTTCAGCAGACCAGGTTGGGGCTTCTGCTCGATAAGCGTCCCCATCATCTCGGAGAGATTATCGGCGATCAGAAATGAAGATTGAGCCTGTAACTCGGCCGCATGCCGAAAGCGTTCCAGCGCCTTCTGAAGCTCGCCCGCCTTGAACAGGGAAACCGCAATATCATTGGCTAGCGAGGGGTTACTTCCTGTCAGGCTCTCAACCTGGCTCAACAACGCGGCAGAACCCGAGAAATCACCCTGCTCAAAGCAGGAATACGCCTGCTGCTTCAACGCTGCGATGTCCGTCACTGACATAATTTCTTTGCTCCCCCTTTGGGCATTTCGCGCACCGGACCTCCCATCATTCCAGAAACCGGTCCAGGCCCTCACTCCGCACCCTCTTCAGAATTTCGTCGATGAGATCAGGCTGTAACTCGCTCATCCAACGATCATTAACCGACCTGTCTTTGAAGACAGCGTATGGATCTGCATTGTGCTCCCGCTGTGAATTGCAAAGAAACTCCTCCGTCTGCTCACACCAACTCAAACCAGCTTTGTCAAAAATAGCCTTTGAAATCTCAGTGGGCTGCCGGACCAAATCGGAGTACTTAACCAGCGAGAACTCGGAGTAGCGACTTTCCAGATCCAGAAAATGATGCGTTGTCGATACCCAGTCCTCAAAGCCCCAGTATTCCCCTACGCCGTCTTTCCGGCAGGCTCCGCTTTTCCAATCCTGAGCAACCACACATCCTTTTTTGTGAAACTCTTTCTGTGAGTGAATCCAGGAGTTTATCGCTCCGCAAGGGTGTCTCACTATGCCAATGACATGAATATCGAGGCCAGATGAAAGAAACGTATCCAACAATTCGTGATGCCGGGAAGTCTTGTAGGCTAGAAAACCTGCATCGACTTTCCGGAAATCCGGGTATGCGCCGGATTGAACATGGTGTCGCTGCATCAAAAAGTCATCGTCTTCGGCGGCTAACAGGTCATCAAGGAACGCCTGAATCTCAGATTTCTTTGACTGCGGATTAAGACGGTTTTTGAAACGATAGGCGAAAAGGGGCTCAGTTCTAAACGCCACCTGAGGGTGACTATTGATAATCTGACCCAGCCAACTTGTGCCCGACCGAGGCATTCCCACTATTATAATAGTTCTCATAAAGCACGCTTCTTCAAGAGGCAGTCAAACCGGTAAGAGCTGGTGTAGAGCCTGCTATCCTGAACGAGAACCTGGCACTCCAGCTGCAGATCCTCCGCGAGACATCCAAAAAACTCCGGGTGGTACCAGGTCCCCATCACATCAGTACCTTTTGCGAGTCCCCTAAAGTATTGTTTGCGCCGTTCATCAGTGCCGTAGAAAGACCACTTTTGCAGCTCAGACGGAATACCACCCAGAAAAACAGCCCCGGAATCCGGCAGCTGTTTGAAGACCGATTCAATGAAGCTTGCAGTCTCGGAGAAATCGAGATGCTGGACCACTTCGTAAAGGAAGGCTTTGTTGAAATCCAGAGAAGAGCAATCCAGAGCGCTCAGGGATTGGCAAACATAGGAAGCATTCCCGCAGGTATTTGCACGCAGGGCCCTTTCATATAACGCCTGGTTTCTTTCAACACCGGTTACTCTGGCGCAGCGACCGGCCACAATGCTGGTCAGCAGACCATTACCCGCACCGACATCGAGGACCCTATCGTCCGCTCGGAGGTTTAGCGCGGTACAAATTCGCTCGATGATCAACTCAATTTGATCCTCCCCGACAACATTGCCATTGACGGTTTTTCCCACCTGCCAGAGGAGGTCATCACTGCGCGTCACTCGATCCGTGTAATGCTCATCAGTTACCGAAGTCATGAGTCCCTTCTTGTATGTGTTTGCGGGTACCCTCAACCCCATTCCACATCAAAACATCCAGGATGGAAAGCCCGGGCACGAATGCCCTGCCGCCCTGTGTATATGGTTGAAGAGCCGGATGATGAAATGCCAGTTCGATACCCCGCGCCTCGAACTCTGCCGCATTGAACAGCTCTTTGCCCCCAACGGGGTTTATGTAGCGACTCGCACCCAGCAGAGCTGAAATTTCCAGCGCCCACTGCCCTGAGTGTTCGACAGCACTCAGATCCCAAGCCGCCTCAGACTGAACACGAAAGACTGGTGCTATCCCCAGAATCTCCGCAGCCCGCCGCAACGACTCAGTCAGGAACGAGGCCAGGTTGTGTTCATGCTGATCGACGCACACATTGAAAAAGTCCATGGCCTCACCGAAAAAAGGGGCGCGCCTCTTCAGAAACGATAACTGCCCCCTCATCTTATCGCGCCAATTATCGTCAGAAACGGATATATCTGTGATCCGGTCAAATCTGTTTTTGCCCACCAAGGGAACCGTGATGTAACTCCACTCTTTGTTCACATCGGGATGCAGAACACGGTTTCGGTTGACCCAACCTTTATTGACGAACTGGATGTCATCGAAAACCACCCATTGATCGACGCTTGCCATCAATTGGAAGTAACCGAGGTAGGGGAAGAAATAGGGCTGCATAATTGCCAGATTCATTCCCGCTCCTCCGCACTCAATGCCCCTTGAATGACCGCGATGATCCGGTCGAACTCGTCACAGGACAAGTCCGGGTATAGCGGAAGACAAAGAATCTGGTCTGCAGCTTTGCGTGCATTTGGCATCGCCAGTCGCCTGGCCTCATGGTAAATCGGGAAATCGGTCACCAGCGGGTAGAAATACCGGCGGACGAGAATATTTGCCTCACGGAATCGCTTATAGAGCGCGTCTCGACTGATCGGAAATTCAGCACGAACGAGAACCGGACAATACGCGTAGTTCCATTTCGTATTGCCAGGCTCAGGCATCAGATCAACGCCCGGAACCCGCGCAAGTGCATCGGCGTAACGCCGATATAGTCGTTGGCGCTCTGCAATCACATCGTCAATTCTGTCGAGCTGCAGCAAGCCAACTGCCGCTTGAAACTCGTTCATCTTTCCGTTTATGCCCGGAGCCACCACCGTCACTTCATCTGCAAACCCGAAGTTTTTCAGATAATCGACTCTCCGCTTGGTTTCGGCATCACGACACACCAACGCGCCACCCTCAAAGGTATTGAAAACTTTGGTTGCGTGAAAACTGAGCACCGACACATCGCCGGCATCGAGAAGGCTGGAGCCATCATAATTCACCCCAAATGCATGCGCCGCATCATAGATCACACGTAAATCGTGCTTGTCTGCAATTGCCTGTATTTCGGCCACATTGGCCGGTGTTCCGTAGCAGTGAACTGGCAGAATGGCCGTCGTCTTATCTGAAATTACCGCCTCAATGCCCATGGGATCCATGTTAAAGCTGTCCGGCTCAATATCGACAAAAACCGGTTTTAACTTGTTCCATATTAATGCGTGAGATGTTGCCACGAAGGTGTAAGGCGTAGTGATGACTTCCCCGGTAACACCCAGAGCTTGTAAAGCTGTAACCAGGGCAAGAGTCCCATTCGCAAAAAGCGAGAGATGCTCCACACCGAGGTATTCACATAGGCGGGATTCCAATTCCTGGTGAAGGCTGCCTCCGTTCGTGAGGCGACCACTGTCCCAGATTTGCCTTAAAAGAGGCTGAAGGTCATCAAGCTCAGGTAGGGACGGCTTGGTAACCGTAATGATGTCACCGGGCAAATTTCTCGCCTCGCAGGTAAGAGGAATGTTGTTCTGTAAGTGCTTCTTATCCTAGCAGTAAATTTCACATCTACTCCAACAGAGTTTGCCCTGGCGGAGAGGAACGGCAAAAGATTACCTATTGATCAGCCATTTTATTGACTCGGCTGCCTCCGGAGCTACCGCCCTGGAGAGACCAAGTTCTCAACATGCTGATATTAATGCTTTTTTATCAGGCTGGCACGAGCATCGCTTATTCCGACCCAAACGGCAAACAAACGAAATTGGCCGGCAAAGGTTCACCTACGGGCAAGAACGAACCTGGTCCCCGGCGACCGCTGAGCAGGGAGAACAGACATGCCTCAGATCATCAACACGAACATTGCTTCGCTGAACGCCCAACGCAACCTGAACACATCGCAGAGAGACGCAGACACCACGCTCCAGCGGTTGTCATCTGGCCTCCGAATCAACTCTGCCAAAGATGACGCCGCAGGTCTGGCCATCGCCGAGCGCTTTACATCTCAGGTGCGAGGGCTGAACCAGGCGGTTCGAAACTCCAATGATGGCGTGTCACTCGCTCAAGTAGCCGAGGGTGCTCTTGGTGAATCCGGCAATATTGTTCAGCGGATGCGTGAACTGGCGGTGCAGGCCGCCAACGCAACCAACTCCGCGTCTGACCGAAAGGCTCTCCAGGCCGAGGTGAACCAACTCAAGCAGGAGATGGAGCGCATCGCGACCACAACGGAATTCAACGGCCTGAAGCTTCTCGATGGAACCTTCCAGGCTCAAAAATTCCAGGCCGGTGCGAATGAGAACCAAACCATTTCCGTGTCTATCACGGGCACCCGCATTGACACTCTCGCCAACAACACCCTTGAGACGGCGGTCAGCGGCAGTGCAACAGGCTCTATTGCAACTGCATCGGGTGGTACTGCCCCGGCATTGAACAGCCTTCAGCCACAGGACATTACCATTTCCAGCTCGCTGGATGAGCAAACGGTTAGCATCACCGCATCCGGTGCAACGGCTGAAGATATAGCGGCGGAAATCAACAAGAAAGCTGAAACGACTGGTGTTTCCGCATCCGCACGAACCACACTTGAGATGTCCAACCTGACCGCCAGCGGCACCGCAACGATGACTCTATCGACTGGCGACGGGAATGAGGCCACGATCTCCGCCCAGATCTCCGACGTTACCGATCTTGAACCGCTAGCACGGGAAATTAATGCCAGCAGCGGTAAAACCGGAATTACAGCAGAAGTCGACGGCGGAACCATCACCCTCATTCAGGAGAATGGCAGAGACATTGTCATTGAGGAGTTTACGAGTAACGGCGCAGGCTCGCCCGCGATCGATCTCACTGGTTCTTCCGACGCCACTGCGACATTGACGACCGGCGGCACCGACAGCGCCAGGATAGCCGGTGAAATAGCCTTTGATTCTGCGTCCAGCTTCGCCGTCTCCTCCACGGTCGCCGGTGCATCAGGAGGCATCTTTGCGACAACGGATACCTTCGGCTCCGAACCGGAAAAACTCGCGGATGTGGATATCAGCACATTCGAAGGGGCGAGCAGTGCCATGCGGGTTCTCGACTCCGCGCTTGAAACCATCAACGGAATCAGAGCCGACCTCGGTGCTGTCCAGAACCGACTCGAGTCTACCATCGCGAACCTGAGCACAACCTCTGAGAACCTCTCTGCAGCCCGCTCCAGGATTCAGGATGCGGACTTCGCAGCGGAGTCTGCAAACCTTGCCCGAACCCAGGTACTTCAGCAGGCAGGTCTGTCAGTGCTCGCTCAGGCCAATGCCCGGCCGCAGCAGGTACTGCAGTTGCTCCAGGGCTAAGGCTCAAAATTGATCGGTTGAGGTGACCCATGCAAGCACAACATCACAGTCAAGAATCCCGCAGCCAACAGGCGGACGCCGCGCGTCTCTTGATCGAGGCAAACGCCGCTTACGGAGAATCTAACAATAATAACCTGAGCCACATTGGCCGGGTTCAGGCGCGCGGGGTGTGTCGCAATTTGCTGGAAAAGGCTCTTAAATTGGCACCCCGCAATGCCGTGGCTCTGGGTTTGTTGGGCCGGGTCGAACTCGACAGTGGGCGGTTGGAACGGGCTCAGGAACTGTTCAACAGCAGCCTGGATGTGAATGCGGAACAACCTCAGCAATACACGAATCTCGGGTATTGGGCACTGAAAACAGAGAGGCCGTCGCTTGCCGAGCAGTACTTCCTTCAAGCTCTCGAGCTGGACCGGCAATCCGCCGCCGCTTTCTGTGGCATTGCTCACGCCAAACGGCTCCAGGGGCAATTTGACGTTGCCTATCTGCATTATCGAAAGCTTCTTGAAACCGGCGCAGAATGGGATTCCGTGTACAGCGGCATGTTGACCTGTGCCCAACACCTAAAGGTCAATAAAGCCGATTCGGCGTTAGCTCTGGATGCCATCGCGCTTCTGAAGCGGAACGGCCTGCCCCATCAGGAGCTTGGTCGGTTTGTTGGCGCCATCATCCACGAGCAATACGATCTCGGTAACCCGGATGCCCAGATTTTGCTGGAAGCCGCGTGTGAAGACGAGCTGCTGCTGCTTGCCCTCCAGAAAACCCTGATGCCGAGCCCCGCCGTTGAAGAACTCGTTACGCTGTTGCGCCGCGCGGTTCTGGCCGAGGTGGCACAGACGGTTGAATTACGAGACGAGCTTCAGCCTCTGACCCTTGCCATCGCTCAATACGCGGATCGCACCGGCTACGCGCTCTCAGCTGCGGATGATGAGGAACGCCTGGTCGCCACCGTCAATGAGAGCGTTAAGGCTCAATTCATGATGGGCGAGCCTCAGGATGCGTTAGTCGGTTCCCTGATGATCAGCGCCATGTACGGCGCCCAGTTCCACCAGGACTTTGCAGTGCACCTGGGGCAATGGAACCTTTCCGACTGGCCCGTCGCCCTGCAGCCAGTCATGGCGGCCAGCTACTACAACCGCGCAAGCGAGGAAGGGATCAAGCAAAGCTTTGACGAGAAAGCCCAAGAGCTGTGCCTGGAAAAAGCAGACGTTCCCCAAGCCTGGCCAGCATGGACTCAGCTGGCCCATCGAACCGAAAGCAGCCTCAAGCACCTGATGTTCTCGGAGCTAAAACTCTCTACCGATCAACTGCCAGACACACTGCGCATCATGGTCTGCGGGGCTCAATCCGGCCAACGGGCTATGGAGCTGGCTCGCTATCTTGACGACGTTGAGGTGATCGCTGTTGACGAATCTCTGTCGAACATCGCCAAAGCAACTCGCATGGCAAGCGAAATGGAGCTGGACAATATCGTGTTCTGGCCGTGGTCCATCGCCCAGCGATTTGTTGCTGATGGGCATCAGGTGCACTGGATAGAAATCGGAAGGCTGCCTTCTCCTGCGATGAGTGAGTTATCTCTCGCGGCTCTGGTTTCACAGGCCTCGGGAGCTGGCGCAGTCGTCCACATGCATACCAGTGTCGCAGAACAGACCCGGGGCGACCGTCAGGTGCGTCGACTGATTAGCGAACACAACCTGCAGCCCACTCACACCGCAATTCGTCAGCTACGCCGGATGGTGATGACCAATCAGCAGGATGAACTTTGGCTAGACCTGATCGCAGACGAAAACTTCTACAGCCTCGGGGGCTGCGCTGATCGTTGGTTCCGTCCTCAGGATATCGCCCAGTTTCAGGAAGTGATGGGGCTGCTGAGCAACGAGGTGGAATGGAAACTGGTGAAGGCCCGGGATGCCGATGGGCATAGCCTGGGGACTGCGCTGGTTCAACAACAGATTCAGGCGGAAGCACTGGGCAGTGAGGTGCAGAGCCTTTCTGGTCAGGGCCTGAGCCTTTACTTCACCAAACGTCGTTAGGCGAAACGAGCGCCATTAGAGGAGGCTGGACGGATCTTCGTCCTGCCTCCTTGGCCCATCATTCGTTCACATATAAGGAATCAACGACTCTCCGTAGAGGTGCAGATCCTCAAGCACCTGCTGTTTCGTTGGCGTCAGTTGCGGATCCGCGGCCAGCCTCTGAAGCTCTTGCCCATATGCTTCCAACGACCGCCAGCCTTTCTTGGGATGCATCAGCCGCTCAGACCGGAAAGATTCCCAGCGCTCCATCTCTTCACCAATAAGCGTGTCAGGATAGTTCCGAGCCCGGTAGCGGAACAGCATTTCCTGCAGCCTCTCATCCTCAAACCGAACCTCCTGCTCACCCAACGTTGCTATCGGCTGCTGAACCAGCCAATTCAGCTTCTCCCGATCAGTTTTGCTGATGAAACCACCGGCATAGAGTTGTTCGTCCGGATCGGTCAGATCGTTACCCTCGAATCCCTGATCAAACGCCTGAGCAATTCGCGCCGGCAAGTCTGGCGCCTTTCTGAGTTTTGCCAGGTTTGCACGCAACAGATCACCATCAAGCTCCAGCTCGGCAAGCCGTTCCTTGGACAGTGTCGACAACATAGTCGCCGGGGCCAGGACCGGGCACTTATTGAGCTGCACACCTTTGAGCGGAAAGCGCGTGACGCCCTCGCCCAACTCTGCCTGAGCCGTGAACACCCGTTCGCGAATCTCCTCGGGGGACGCCTGAATGAGCGCTTCCGGCTCCTCGCGCAGGTCATACACGATCACCAGATTCTTATTCGTGGGATGCTCCGCAACCGGCGCGACCAATGCGCAACAGCCACGGCTGGCTGGATATTTTGACGATATGTGGAACACCGGCTTCATCGTGCCGGTGTCCAGCATGCTGCGGGCCGAATGTTTGTCCTTGTTCTGAAGAACGAAATCAAAAAGCTTGGGCTGTTTTTCCTTGATCAGGCGCGCAACGGCAATGGTTGCTTCCACGTCCGACATCGCATCATGGGCACTTTCGTGGGCAATGCCGTTGGCGACGGTCAACTCCTCAAGACGAAAGCTGGGACTGCCGTCCTCTTTGCGTGGCCAGTTGATACCCTCCGGCCGCAATGCATAGGTGAGCCGCACCATATCGATGATATCCCACCGGGAATTGCCGTTCTGCCATTCCCTGGCGTAGGGATCGCGCAGATTCCGGTAAAGCGTATGGCGGGTAACCTCATCATCAAACCGAAGGCTGTTGTAACCAACAACGCAGGTTCCGGGCTGGCTGAATGCCTCATTAATCTGGGCAATAAACTCCGCCTCAGGAAACCCATCTTCAAGGGCCTTTTGAGGCGTGATACCTGTAATCAGGCAGGCTTCCGGGGATGGCAGGTAATCATCCGCTGGCTTGCAGTAGATCACCAGCGGATCTTCGATAATATTGAGATCCGCATCGGTACGCACACCGGCAAACTGGGAGGGCCGGTCATGGACCGGATCC
Source organism: Marinobacter nitratireducens (assembly GCF_000708045.1). GTDB lineage: Bacteria > Pseudomonadota > Gammaproteobacteria > Pseudomonadales > Oleiphilaceae > Marinobacter > Marinobacter nitratireducens. The sequence goes on along the minus strand of NZ_ANIE01000005.1, from coordinate 453,361 downwards.
ACACCAAAGGTCTCATAATCGTGCCAGTAAAACGAGCGGATCAAAATAATACTCCTGCCTTTAAAGTTACAATTGAGCAGGAGTTTACCATTTAAAACAGTTTGGTCCCCATATCGGTCTGATGGGTCCTCAGCCTGGGCACTCCGCTGGAACTGGTGAGCTGGCCCAGATCGACTTTCATACTACTCGGGAGGTTGATGAAGACGCCCTTCCCGGCGGTAATCACATTGGCGCCATCCGGGCTTTGCCAATCCACCCCTTCGCGCTGGATGCCAATGAAGAAATCGTCTGTGAAGCCGGTTGTGCCGTCCCCGTTGTCAGAGCCTACAACGAACGACTGAAGGTGTGACAGAGGCGCGCAATTAGTGCCCGTGGCACAATCCGCCGTTCCGTCATTGATGCCAATGTGGGTGGCCCGGTAGTTCGTTGCCTGAGTGTTGCCATCAAACAATGTGGCTGCATGCTCCACGCCAGTGCCGTCCACCAGGGTGACACCGATATCCCCGCTGAAGCTGGAGGTCACAGAAGATACGGAACCGCGAGCCTGTTTGAACCCCATGCGAAAGCCGGCTAGTTCAGTGCCAGCAGGGTTCTCCGCCAGCTCGATATAGGGCTGGACAGCCTCGAACGGCACAGCGTCACCTTCAGCGTAGGTATTGCCGTCATACTGAACCGTCGTCGCGTCGCGAGATATATGACCAAGCGCAATGTCCGACGCGGAAAAATCCGCCCCGGCATCAATCACACCCAGCTCCGCACTATCAATATTGACCCGGGTTTCCACATCCATACCCAGCGTCATGCGAGTGAACTCGTGATTCGGGCCGGGAATACTCTCGACGTGCATAAATGCCTGCCCGGTCACATCACCCATAGCTTCGTCAGAGATGGGTTTCAGTTCTGCCAGGGCAACGGGCGTCATACCCAGGCAGCACAGGACCAAGGCAGCGTATCCATACGCATGCTGTTTCATAGATTGTGTCTCTGATTAGTGTCGTTAGAGTCAGCTTCCGACGCCCGACTCCACCACCGACCGGCTTGTTTTTGGTTTTGCCGTGCCTGATGGGCGGCATTCAGTTATGTAACAAAATGTTTTTTATTTGCCGCAGAAGCACTATATCCGAGGCTGCGAGGCCAATAGAGTGAATATCGTCACATTCGCCCGTGACAATCCATTAATAGTGAGCCAAGTTTGATGGTAGTCACAGATTCAAATCAGCCATGGGCGACTATATTTTGATCACCCAATGATTGGTGTAGCTTGCGTGTACATAAGGCCAGGCCCTGTTATAATTTCCTGCTTATTTAATACACGTTTTGCACAACAACTCACCCAGCACGGCAGCCTGCATGACCACCCGCATCCTAATCTGCGATGATTCGGCACTTGCCAGAAAACAGATGGCAAGAGCCCTGCCCGACAGCCTGGCCAGCCGTATCCAGTTTGCGGAGAACGGCACCGAAGCCCTGGAAAAGCTTCGAAACCACGAAGCCGAGCTATTATTTTTAGACCTGAATATGCCAGAAATAGACGGATATCAGGTGCTTGAATGCATTCGCCGGGAAGATTTGCCGGTACTGACCATCGTGGTATCGGGCGACATCCAGCCGGAAGCCCGCGAGCGCGTGCAGAAACTCGGGGCGATTGATTTCATAAAGAAGCCGACCGAAACCAGCATCGTACTCGAGCTACTCAGAGAGTATGGGTTTTACAGCCCAAGCGACCTTGAGGACACAGCGCTGAATGATGGCGCGCTCAAAGACTCGGAAGGCAACCATGGCCCCGAGATTTCCGTTTCCCTGAACGACTACCTCCAGGAAATCTCCAACGTGGCCATGGGAAGGTCTTCGGATCTTCTCGCACGCCTGCTCCGGGTTTTCGTCAAGCAGCCCATTCCAAAGGTTGCCTTTATCGCCAACTCAGAGCTGCATATGGCCATTTCCGCCGCCCAGCAGGATGACACCTATTCCGCGGTCTGCCAGGGCTTCACCGGAGCTGGCATCGCTGGCGAGGCCCTGCTGCTGTTCGCCGACGCCAGTTTTCGGGAAATGGCAGAGATGCTGCACTACGATTCTGTCGAGGGCGAAGCAGTCAACATAGAAGTGTTAATGGATATGTCGAGCATCCTGTTCGGTGCTTTCCTCAAAGGCGTTGGCGATCAACTCGACCTTAAACTGGGGCTTGGCCATCCGACCGTGCTTGGCCAGCACCGCCAGATCACCGAACTGTTGGAGCATCACAGCAACAGGGATGAGAAGCTGCTGTGTATTGAAATCAGCTACGGACTCGAGGACCGAGATATCCATTGCGACATGCTGATTCTCCTTACGGAGGACTCCGTGCCTTTCCTTGAGCAACGTCTCGAATATCTGGCGGACTGAGACCATGGCGATGAATGAGAACGAAGTGAACGCATTCCACTGGCTGGCCGATATGCTGGAGTCCGTCGAAGTCGGCCTGGTGGTGCTGGACCTGGAGTTTCGGGTTCAGGCCTGGAATGGATTTATGGAAAACCATAGCGGGATCACAGCCAGCCGAATTCGCGATCAGATTCTTTTCGATGTATTCCCGGATATTCCGGAAGCCTGGCTGACCCGCAAGGTGGATGCCGTCGCCATGCTCAATACCCGTGCATTTACATCGTGGGAACAACGCCCTTACCTGTTCAAGTTCCGGAATACACGCCCCATTACCGGAACTGAGGAATACATGTTCCAGAACCTCACCATCAGTCCCCTTTCCGGAACAACCGGAAACGTGGAGAAGGTCTGCCTCATGGTGTACGACGTCACCGATATTGCCAGCAGCAAACGGGCGCTGGAGCGTGCCAATGAGCAGCTTGCAAAACTGAGTATGACCGATCGCCTGACCGGCCTCAAAAACAGGGGCACCTGGGAAAACCTGGTGGACGCCGAGTACGAACGTTATCGGCGGTATGGCCACGCCACCTCTCTGGTCATGTTCGACATCGACCGCTTCAAAAAGGTGAACGATACCTACGGACACCTCGCTGGCGACGAGGTTATCAAACACACAGCCGGCATGACGCTTAATAATCTTCGGCAGTCCGACAGCGCTGGCCGATACGGCGGCGAAGAATTTGGAATCATCCTACCAGAGACTGATGCAGAGGGCGCCAAGATCATCTGCGAAAGAATTCGTGAAGGGATAGAGCAAAGCGTGGTGGATACCACCGCTGGCCCGATCCAATACACCATCAGCATGGGGATTGCCCAATTAACCGATGTTCCCGAAAACCACATGCAGTGGATGCAACAGGCTGACGAGGCACTCTACGCCGCGAAAAAATCTGGCCGAAATCGAGTTATGGTTTTCGACGCATAAAAAAGCCCAGGTAATACCGGGCTTTTTTACGGCTGCTTCAGGTATTAATTTTCCTGCCAGCTTTGCACCGCTTCTTTACCGTATTTGTCACGCCACTCGTTGAGAGTTTTGTGATTACCGCCGCGAGTTTTCACGACTTCACCGGTGTGCGGGTTCTTGTAAGTTTTCAGCGGGCGCTTGGCGCGAGTACCTGTTCCACCTTCCGCCTTGGCACCACCGATTGAAGGGTCAATGGCGGACAAAATCTGGAGCACATCCTTTGGTGCCTTGTCGTATTCCTTCATCAAAGCGCGAACTTTATTCTCGAATTCCAGTTCGCCTTTCAGAGCCTGATCCTTTTCAAGCTGTTCCAGCTCTGCCGCAAGCTTTTCCATAAGCTGTTTTTTCTGATAGTAATCGTTAATCTTTGCCATGGAATTAAAACCTTATTTAATGAAGGGTTTTAAAATAGAGGAATATCTGACTGAAAGTCATCTTAATAATAAACAACATTCCGAATCTTGGCAAAATAATTAAATGTCACTTCGTTAATAAAAAAAGGCCAATCAAAAGATCGGCCTTTTATTTCAACCAAAGCTCCGGCAAATCAGAGCCTCAAATCGGCCTCTCCGAGAGGTAGAACCCCCTTCAAATCAAAAAGCACACCGTCTGATTTCAGGTATCCTCGTAACGCTTGTGAAGACATCGCTACATATTCTTTGTGAGGCACAGCGAGAAATAACGCATCATATGTTCCGGCTTCTGGTGAAGGAACCAAATTGATGCCGTATTCTTCGTGCGCCTCGTCACTATCAGCCCAGGCGTCCGTTACATCGACAGAACATCCATAGTCTTCGAGCTCACGAATCACATCAATAACCCGGGTATTGCGAAGGTCCGGACAGTTCTCTTTGAAGGTTAGCCCCATGACCAGAACACGGGAATCTGCAATGGTTTCACCGGCTTTAATCATAGCCTTCACCAACTCAGCTGCCGCATAGGGGCCCATGTTATCGTTCACACGGCGGCCAGCAAGAATAATCTCCGGATGATAACCAATCGCCTGGGCTTTATGTGTTAGATAGTAAGGGTCAACACCAATACAATGGCCACCAACCAGGCCAGGTTTGAAGGGAAGAAAGTTCCACTTGGTTCCCGCCGCTGCCAACACTTCATGGGTATCAATCTTTAGACGGGAAAAAATCATTGAGAGCTCATTCATTAGCGCAATGTTCAGATCCCGCTGGGTATTCTCAATAACCTTTGCTGCCTCAGCCACCTTTATGGAACTGGCTTTATGAGTCCCGGCCGTAATTATATCTGCATACAGCGCATTAACTTCTTCAGCAATTTCTGGAGTAGACCCCGATGTCACCTTCTTTATGGTGGTGACCCGATGCTCCTTGTCGCCCGGATTAATACGCTCGGGGCTGTACCCCGCAAAGAAATCTTTATTGAATACGAGGCCGGACACCCGCTCCAGAACCGGCACACACACCTCTTCGGTTGCGCCCGGGTAGACGGTGGATTCATAAATAACGATATCGCCCTGCTTGAGCACCTTTCCGACGGTTTCGCTCGCCTTCACCAAAGGTGTGAGATCTGGTGTTTTGAACTCATCAATAGGCGTGGGAACCGTAACAATAAATACCTGGCAATCACGAATTTCTTCGAGACTGTCGGTAAAAGACAATCTTGATGCAGCCGCCAATTCCTCGGGTGAAACTTCCCGAGTAAAGTCGAGCCCATCTTTGAGTTCAGCAATCCTCTTGCTATTGATATCAAAGCCGACAATATCGCGTTTTTCTCCGAAAGCGACGGCAAGAGGCAGGCCTACATAGCCAAGGCCGATGACGGCAATTCTTTTCATTCAATATTCCTTTATTACTCATGAGCCTCTTCTTGGAGGCAATCAAGATTTATCAGCGCTATCCAAATGGCCCATCTGACAGGGGAATCGGCAACTGGCGAACCACACCACCAGAGTGCTCCAATGTGCTTACCCCATGCTCACTCTGCGCCCAAATCAGATCAGACATATCTTCACTCGGTGTATACCCTGTAGGAGCCTTCTGTAGGATATTTATAATGGATGAGCAATTAAACTCGCGACTGGCCTTATTCAAACGATTGAGCGTGTCTTCAACGTCTTTCCACTGCATATAAGTCTCGCGAGCCATCATGATCCGAGGATGGGCGCTACCTTGTGGATCATCCCCAATCAATAGTTCTTCGTAAAGCTTCTCACCGGGCCGCAAGCCGGAGAATACTATTTCGATCTCGCCGTCAGGGTTATCCGGCGTCTTCTCCATCAGCCCCATCAAATGGATCATCTTTCGGGCCAAATCGGCAATCTTGACGGGCTCTCCCATATCCAACACGAACACTTCACCGCCCTCCCCCATGTTCCCAGCCTGTAAAACCAGTTGGCTGGCCTCTGGGATAGTCATGAAGTACCTGATGATATCGGGGTGAGTAACGGTGACGGGCCCCCCATCCCTGATCTGATCCCGAAACAAAGGGACAACCGAACCAGAGGAACCGAGCACATTTCCAAAACGAACCATGGAAAAAATGGTTTCCGATTGTTTTTGGGCCAGCCCCTGCAGAACAAGCTCGGCCATGCGCTTGGTTGCCCCCATCACATTGGTCGGACGAACGGCTTTATCGGTAGAAATCAGAACAAAACGCCTCACCCCGGCCGCGATAGCAGCCTCAGCGAGATGCGCGGTCCCGATAACATTATTTTGAACCCCTTCAATAATATTGTGCTCAACCAGCGGTACATGCTTGTACGCCGCAGCGTGGTATATGATATCCACCCTGCAGGTCTTTAGCACAACCTCACAACGCCTGCGGTGCACCACACTGCCAAGGATAGGAAGAATTTCCACCCCTAAACCTTCGATACTATTTAAGCCCCTCAGCTCCCGCTCAACCGCATACAAGCTGAATTCAGATTGTTCGAAGAGGACCAGCTTCGAGGGCCTATGGCGAATAATCTGCCGGCATAGCTCAGAGCCAATTGACCCGCCAGCTCCGGTTACCATGACCACCTTGCCCTGCAAGCTGGCAGCAACTTGAGCATTGTCAGGTTGGACCGGATCTCGTCCCAACAGATCTTCTATCTCAAGATCTCTTATGTCATTTATGCGCTTCTGCCCAGCAATCAGTTCCCTCATGCTCGGAATCGTCTGCACTGGGAGGGATAGAGGCTCCAGTTTTTTTAGCAGGTCCTTTCTGTCAACACCGGAGTCAATGTCGAGAGCAAGAAGAAGACGTCCAACATCGTTTGACCTAACTGCCTTTTCTATATGGTTTAAATCGTATACCGGAACACCACTGATAAGTGTCCTGTGATTGGATTCCACGAAGCTGATAAACACTACGGGGAGATATTCGGTTCCTTGCTCAAGCGCTTGAAACAGTTGTAAGCCCGTTTCCCCGGCGCCAACGATAGCCACACGCTCTTTGTCATGGCCCGAAGGACGCATAACCAGTATACGCACACCCATTCGGCTACCCGATACAAAAATAAAAGCCAGAGCACCGTAGATAACGGGTACCGAGCGGGGAACCAGTACTTCAAGCCAATAACCTAAAAGAATCAGCACAATGGCAGAAGCCGTCACGCCTCCGACGACCGTTAAAAAAGCCCGGTCACTTAAATAACGAACCACTGCGCGGTAAAGCCCCAGGCGCACAAACAAGCCGATGGTGAAAATGACAGTCAAGCCCAGTACAAGCACATGCTCGCTTGTGGGAACCCAGGGGTACTGGTCATATCGAAGCGAGAAGGCGGCCCACAGGGAAAAAAAGAGGGCAACGACATCGGCAAAGACCGATATGACGCGTTTATGAAACCGTGGAAGCTCAAGAAACTTCTGGAACATTAACGTGCCCCCTCCGCCATAACGTCCGCCAAAACGGAACACGTTTTACGGATCTCGTGATCCGTCAATGTCGGATGAACAAGAAACATCAGGCTACTTTTACCGAGCTCCCGAGCACCACTCAATGGAGTCTCTGGCCGCCATCCCGTGCCATCGAATGCCCTTTCCAAGTATACCTCTGAGCAAGACCCAGAAAAGCAGGGGACGCCTCGGTCAACGATCGCAGCTATGACGCGATCCCGGTCCCACCCCTTCTTTAACTCACTTTCTTCGATGAACACATAGCCTTTATATGCCCCATGCTCCAATTCCGGGCCGGGTTCTGTGACTCTTAATCCCCTGAGCCCCTTGGCGCACTCCAGGATGGCGTGCATGTTTCTGAGCCGTTTTTCGTGCCATTCCGCCATGCGCCCTAACTGAATCCGGCCAATTGTCGCTTGCATCTCGGTCATGCGCCAATTGGTCCCGAAGCTGTTATGAAGCCATCGAAATCCCGGCGCGTGCTGTCGTTCGTAAACGGCTTCCCAGCTCTTCCCATGGTCTTTATATGACCACATCCGAGACCATAATGCCGAGTCATTCGTTGTGACCATTCCGCCCTCGCCGCCGGTCGTCATGATCTTGTCCTGACAGAAAGACCAACATCCGACATGCCCGATCGAGCCAACGGACCGACCCTTGTATTGTGCTCCATGGGCCTGAGCACAATCTTCTACAAGAAACAGGCCGTACTCATCGGCTAACTCCAAAAAACCATCCATATCACAGGGCCAACCCGCCAGGTGAACGCAAATGATTGCTCGTGTTCTTGGGCTCAATACTTTGCGGGCGGTATGGGGTGTGATGTTTTGGGAGCAACGATCGACATCGGCAAAAACGGGAATCGCACCTGCGGTCACGATGCTAGATACCGAAGCTAAGAAGGTGCGAGGTGTCACGATCACCTCATCTCCTGGTCCAATTCCGAGAGCCTTCAATGCCAGATCGAGGGCTACGGTACCATTCGCCAGCGCGATAGCGTGCTCAGTCCCCACATATTCGGCAAACTCACGCTCAAACTTGCGCCCCTCCTGGCCGGTCCAGTAGTTGACACGATTCGAGAGCAAAACCCGGGAGACTGCATCGGCTTCTTCCTGGGTGTAGGAGGGCCAAGGCGAGAAAGGTCCGTTTAACATTAAACCTCCAGTCGGCAAAATCGTTACAGGTCACAACGGCCTGGCAGGATTACCAATAACAACACTTCCGGGCGCGACACTCTTGGTCACAACAGCACCCATTCCAACTGTTGCCCCCTTACCGATGACAATCGGTTGCCCTGGCTTTCCCTGCTTGATTATTGCCCCAGTGCCGATATAGGCAAAATCTTCGATCACAATATTCCCATTACACTTCACAGAAGGTGCAAATGTCACATAGTCACCAATCTTGCAGTCGTGAGCGACGTAACTGTATAAGTTCGCATGAAAAGAATGGCCGATGGTTATATTTGACGTTAACGTAACGAACGGACAGAGAATACAGGCTGGACCAATATTAACCTGATCCAAAACCACTCTATTTGATGAATAAATGGACAAAGGTTCTATGCCGTCAGCATAGCAACGCATCTCGATCTCCCGGCGAACCTTCGCATTCGCGATAGCCACAGAGACTTTCTTGACCTCAGCTTTCCTCTCAAGAAACTCCTGATAGGAAAGAACACTGACTCCATTTACTTCGCTGGCCTCAGGATTATCGTCTATAAAAACCAGCTCACAACCATCAATTAATAAGTTCTCACGGGCAATCGGCATTACCTCGCGGCCAAAACCACTCGCCCCATAAATTCCAATCAGTTGCTCGGGCATGTCATCTACCTGACTCATTATCATTTCCCGTAAACCTGGACATGGTCGCCTCTCCCTCACTGCTTATGCCATCCCGCACCAGAACCTTTTTTGCCGTAAGGAACATAATTTTCAAGTCCAGCCAAAACGAACGGTTGTCGACGTACCAAACATCCAGTCTAAACTTTTCGTCCCAGGAAATGGCATTGCGTCCGTTGACCTGAGCCCACCCTGTTATTCCCGGACGGACCTCATGCCGGCGGTACTGCTCTCGTGAATATAAGGGGAGATACTCCATCAGGAGCGGCCTCGGACCCACCAGACTCATATCGCCTTTAAAGACGTTCCAGAGTTCAGGAAGCTCATCCAGACTCGTCGATCGCAAAAATTGGCCGAAGTGAGTTATCCGCTGGGCATCTGGTAGTAAGTTGCCTTCACTGTCGACTGACTCGAGCATGGTTCGGAACTTCCACATTCTGAAAGGCTGTCCGTCTTTACCCGGGCGAGTCTGGCAAAACAGGATCGGAGCACCCAGTTTAAAATATATCAGGATGGAAAGAAGCAGCAGGACTGGCGACAAAACTATTAAAGAGCCAAGCGCAACTAATAGATCAAATACACGCTTCAAGTGCCGCCCTCCTGTAGTACGCCAGCAGTTGCTGCCGATATTCGCGCTGGTCATAGCGTTCCACAACCCTCGCTCGGGCGCTTCGACCCAATGATCGCAACTCCTCCTCTGGCAACTCCATAACACAGTTCATGCGCTCTGCGAGTGCCTGAGAGTCCTTCGGAGGGACAAGCCAACCATTGATACCATCTTCAATGATTTCGTTGGACCCACTGACATCCGAGGCAATTACCGGTTTGCACATAGCGCCGGCCTGGATAACGACATTGGGGAATCCCTCGCGGTAGCTGGCTAAAACAATAACGTCACACGCTGCCAATGCAGGTCTTACATCATCCATAAAGCCCAGCTCATGAATGTGTTTATTAGATTTAATTTTATGGTAGGTGTCATCGCTTATAGGCGCACTTTCATCCAGACCTCCCACGAGCAGAAGACGGGCACTGCCGCGCAGGCCTTCAAATGCGGTTACGAGCTCATCCAATCCTTTATCTCGATTCAGCCTGCCAATAAAGCCGAATGTAAAAGCTCGTTTTCCAGAAACGTCAACCGGGTCGACCTTGTCCGGATGAAAGTAGTTAATATCTATGCCAGCAATATTGCCGTTACCAATTATGCGCAATGGCTTGGGAGTAATGTGGTATTTCTGCAAATCTGCAGCGACGCCCTTCCCCTCTGGAACGACATGAGTAGCCGCTGCGCAAACGATTCTGTCGACCCAAACCAGAATCCAGCGCTTTAGCCCAACAGAAGTCGGAAAAACGAGGCCGGTGAATGTATGGATGCGTACTTTTGTACCCACAAAAAACGCCGCGAGCATTGTGACGAGGCCAGCTTTGGGTGTATACGAGTGAACAATATCGGGTTTAACTTTGCGTAGAAGTTTCCACATCCTGAAGATGGAGGTCAGATCTTTGATCGGATTGATACCGCGACACATCCCGATCTCTTCCAGAGGAACGCCCTCATTTTCCCGCACGTTTTCCAGCATCCGACCTGACGAGGAAACACATATAACCGAGGCATACTGCGCAAGCCATTTGGGCTGCCCTCGAAGGATGGTCGCCAGGGTTTCCGGCACAGTTGTGACAATCACCAGCTTCAAACCGGAGCTCCGCATATCTTCGTCATAGTGTCAGGAAGACCATACACTGGTAATACCCTCAAGCTTCACCAAACCAACATGCCTCATAACGGCAAATCATTTGATCAACCGTGAAGTTCCGCTGAATCTGATCCCTGCTATATGTTTCAAGTTCTCTCCAAGCACCCTCGTCCCCGCGTTTTTTCTCAATCAAAGAAGAGATCAGCTGCGCTAATTTCCGGGTGTTCCCGGGTTCGCAACACAACGCATCTGTACCAACAATCATCCTTGCGTCCCCCACATCCGTGACAGCGCAAGGGGTACCGCAAGCCATAGCTTCCGCGACGACATTTGGGAAACCTTCGCCCAGGCTCGCTAATACATGTAAATCCAAAGCGTTCATAATTGCCGGGATATCATTACGTGAACCCGCGAGGGTGACTTGCCCGGTCAACCCGGAAGCGTCAATATGTCTGGCCAACTCTGTATTGTTCGGAGAGACTCCACGGCCAACCAGAACACACTGAAATTCTCTGCCCTCCTCTCTGAGGAGCGCTAATGCGTCAATCAAGCCATGATGATTCTTCAATGGATCATAGCGCCCAACCATACCAATCAGGAATTCATCGGATGCAACCCCGAACTCTCTGCGCACTCGCTTGCCGATGGCTTCATCGGGATAGAAGCGGGAGAGGTCAAAGCCGTTCTGGATGACTAGCAGCTTCGACGCGTCGTAGCCGATGCCTTCGTGGACGTTCGCAGCTTTTTTCGCACAACATATTACCTTCTCAGGCAACCACCGCGAGAGCTTTGCACACAGCCTGGCAATCAGAATCGTCGTATTCTTGGTAGGGCCTGGCTCCAGCGACGAATGGCGGATACCCCAGAACACGCGCTTACACCCCCCAATCCTGGCTGCCAGCCCTCCCATGAGGTCTGCATGATACATCCAGGTTTGTACAACATCCGGATTTTCAATGCGTATCCATCGGATTAACCTTAAAAACTTTATCGGGTTCGGACGATCTGGACTCATGCCAAGGGTATAAACGCGGATTCCTTGGTTTCGCAGTATCTGCCCATATTTGCCATCATCCATCAAGGAAACAACCACATGCTGAGCCCGTGTGCTTCCGAGCACCAACCTCGACAGAACACCCTCCGCACCGCCATCGCCCAATCCGGTGATGACATGTAAAACTTTCTTAGGCAAACCGCTTCTCCAACCACGCCTGAAACATCAAGATGCCCCACAAGCGAGAAGAATGGTCCCTTTGACCAGACATGTGTTCCAACAGAGCAGCCCTGATAACTCTTGGCTCGAAATATCCTTCAGAACGGAGGCGTGATTCGGACAAAAGCGCTTCAGCCCATTCCCTGAGCGGTCCTCTCAACCAGTCAGCCAAGGGCACCGAAAACCCTTTTTTGGGGCGCTCGATCAACTCTCGTGGCACATAACCGTACAACAGTTGGCGCAATATCCACTTGCCTTGCCCACCCCTGATTTTCATTTCGTTCGGTAACGTCCAGGCAAATTCAATGAGTCGATGATCAAGAAGAGGTATACGCGTTTCGAGGCTGTTGGCCATTGCGGCGCGGTCCACTTTTACAAGGATATCGTCCGGCATGTACATCTGCCCCTCAACAGCCATCATCCACTGAGAGAAACCTTCGGTCTCTGGCCAGTCCCGAGAAGAATTCAGAAGAGAGGGATATTCCTGAGCGTCCAGGACGACGTCATTGGGGTAACCCCAATGGCTTACCATCCTTCGGTAAAAATCGCACTCTGAGCTCGCACCCAGTACCCGCGTGAGTTTGTAGATCCGCTCAGGAAGAGGAAATTTCTCCAGAATCGATGCGGCCAGCGCCCGGAAGGATCGCGGAATTTTTCTGAGAGAACTCCAGTATTGCACTGCCATCTGATAGGTGTTGTAGCCACCAAATAGTTCGTCTCCGCCGTCGCCGCTCAACGCCACGGTGACGTTCTTTCTCGCCATTTTTGTGACCAGAAACGTTGGTATCTGGGAGCTATCGGCAAACGGCTCGCAATAGATGTCCGGCAGAGCCGGGATCACATTCAAAGCATCCTCGGAAGAAACATACATTTCTGTATGATCCGTTCCCAGGTGCCGTGCTACCTGGGAGGCGTGCTGCGCCTCGTTGTACCTGACATCATCAAACCCGATCGCAAAGGTCTTTATGGGATGGGTTGATTGCTCCTGCATCACCGAGGCTACGAGGCTACTGTCGATACCTCCACTCAAAAAGGCTCCGATTGGCACATCCGAAAGCATCTCTCCTTTAACACTCCGGCGGACAAGGCCACGCAATTCATCGACCGCCTCGTCGTCCGAACCGGGGAACGGTGTTTGTATTCCCTCCTCGATAACCTTGTTGGCCGACCAATAGGTTTCTGCCTGAGCACTCTGCGGATTCCTCAAATCGGTAATCGCCACAAAATGACCGGGACGCACTTTCCTGATCCCTTTGTAGATGCTGTAGGGGGCGGGGATATAGTTATGCCTCAGGTAAATCGCAAGCGAGCTTCTATCAACCTGATTCCCGAAGTCAGGATGAATGGCCAGAGCTTTGAGTTCTGAACCAAACAACAGCGTTCCACTTTGCCATCCCCAATAAAGAGGTTTCTCGCCAACCCGATCACGGGCCAGGAAAAGGGTCTTTTCCTTCCGGTCCCACAAAGCAAAAGCAAACATTCCAACCAGAGATCGAAGCGCCTCTTTAATCCCCCATTGAGCAATGCAGGTAATCAATGTTTCCGTGTCAGAATGCCCTTGCCATTGCGGGGACTGTCCCTTCTCCTGCAAGGCCTGTCGCAATTCGAGGTGATTATAGATCTCGCCGTTAAAGGCAATCACAAATCGGCTGCAGGAACTGACCATAGGTTGCTCGCCCGCGCTGGACGTATCCTGGATTGACAGACGCCTGTGTACTAACGTCAGGCCACCTTGCTCATCCCGCCAGCGGCCTTCGCTATCAGGGCCCCGATGAAAGAGCACATTGCCCTCAAGCGCGCCAAGACTTTCTGAAACCGAAACACCGGAATACCCCCAAAAGCCACACATAGTTATTACCGATCATTCAAAATAGTTTGTGCCCCTTCAAACTCAGCAAGATACTGGTCTGCAATTTCTGTCACGGAGAATCTTTCGGCCCTTTCCATACCAGCGTGACGCTTTGCGGGATGATCAATCTCTGAAAGGATCAATTGGATGAGCTCTGCATCATCTCCAAACAACCCTCCCGTCCGTTCTGAATCTATTATCTCATCAGGCCCGCCAGACCCTTTTCTTGCAATGACTCGGGTACCGCACGCCATAGCCTCAACCAATACATTTCCAAACCCTTCATACTTGGAACACAGCACGAAAAGATCAGCCTTGTCATAGAACTTGAAAGGGTTCTGCTGGAAACCGACAAACCGGACACTGTCAGAAATGCCCAATTCGTGTGATAGGTTTATAAGGTTGCCTTTTTCCTCACCCTCTCCAAGAATGATCAACTTTGCACTCCTTCTCCTGGAAACCTCGGAAAACGCGCGTAACAGGAGCTCAAAGTCTTTGTCGGGGTGCAGACGACCGGCCGAGACAATACAGAATTCATTGCTGTCAGCAAACCACTCACAATTGACAGGTTCACGAGCAGCATCCAAAACTGCGGCGTTGACAATCGGATTGTAAATCGTGACGACTTTCGAGGGTGAAACACCAAAATTTTCAGTGAGGTCATCGCAAATCCGGTTGGATATGCAAATAACCTTCTCGGACTGATTGTACGCTAGACGGATACACTTCCTGAAAACATATTCCTTCAAGGCCGAGCTCAAAGAAATCGCCTCAGACGTCACCGTCCGCTCACTCGGAAAAAACCTGCCCGCCTTTCCCGAAGCCAGCCAAGCCAGCCAACACACTATGTTCGCATAATTCATAAAGGACAAAAGAATGTCCGGTTTCAAGCGGTATAGCAGCCTGGCCAGTTTGAAAAGCGCTCCTGAAACTTTTGGCGATTCCAGGTCAATAACCTTAACGGAATCACTAACGATCGAACCGTAAACCCCTTCATTCTTCGCAAGCACCAACAAAACATCGTGCCCACGCTCGGAAAAGGCATTAGCCAAAAGTACAGCGGATTTTTCAGCTCCCCCTCCCCTTAGCGACGGCAAAAAAAGAACAATTTTCATTCGAGCCCAACTATTTTGCCATCTGATAGGTATTTACCAATTCTGGTTTGAGGGCACTGGATAGACTGCTCTGACTCAAGCCTCATCAGTACATCCGCCACCAACTCACCCTCATGACCATCCCACTCGGTCAAATAAGTGGAGCTGTAATACCTCACAGCATCAGGGTCTGGGAGATATGTGTCATGATCACTTTTGGCAATTGAGACAACCTGGTCTGTTGAGGACGCTTCGGAGGCAAGCCCTTGCCTTACAAAGCCGTAGTAATCGGGAATGTCTGAGGAGGTAACTTCGTAATAGATCGGTTTGACACCCGCAAGTGCAGCTTCCAGATGTATACTACTGTTGCCCGCAACCAGACAGCTCACTGAACTGAGAAACGCCGAAACAGATTCCGACCTGGCATCGCTGATCGAGACCTGATCATGGTTTTCAAACGCTTCAAGGTACGCTCGCACATGTCGTTCGGACAGACTTGGATGCCACCTCAGCCGCACCATCAGCCCAGCCTCTACAAGACTCTGTATAAACGCGATCGCGTTTTCCTGATGATCCAGCAGGTTCAACGCAACCCCTACAACAGGCTCTCCACTGCGCCTACACCGAGTGATTGGCTTCTTCTGACCGCTAAAAAAAACGGTTGTCTCTCTGTGTAAATAGGGCGCATCTGCATGCCGGTTTGTCTCGCACTGTTGATACATTTTAAACGCATACAGTCCATCCAGAAACGCATAGTCAACGCTCAGCGCAGGGAACAAAGGGCTGACAGAGGCGTGCTGCATATAGACGGTTTTTATCCCGAGATAGTGTGCGACAGCAAGGAAGCACCGATTAGAAACGTTATGATCGTTCGCGGTAACTACATACTCTGGTTTTGCCAATCTCAGCAAACGATAGAAATAGACGAGATAAATGTAGGCCTCGCAAAAGCAATTGAAATACCAGTTGAGAGCAGCTGGATGCAGTTTTTTTAACTCCCGGTATAAGCGAGGACCACGACGTATCAGTAAAACGAGAACAAGAACCAGATCCACAGGCCTTAAAGCCAGTTTCACGTATTGCCCGCCCTCCTCCTCTGTATTCATCGCACTTTTCGTCGCAACGGCCACCGTATCCTTTCCCGCAGAAACCAAGGCTCTCAGCGTTGTCTGCAGGGATCGCCGTTGATTTACCGTGCCAGCAAAAAAAAGAAAGCTCGTCGCCCGCCCCTTCAAGGGCAACGATGCGCGAAATCCGGTGCAGTTCAAAGCCTGGTAAAGGAAGATAACCAATCTGAGCCAAGCCCCCCGCAATCGCGGGGGACGATTAGAGAGGTGAGACAATTGCTCCAACTGGTGACCATAGAGGTACGCTAACGAAGTCTCTGATTCATGCTCTAGAATGGCGTTTATATCTCTATACCACCCCATCAATTCAACGCATCCTCCGTCACCGGAGTATTTGCAATAATCTCACGCGCCGCTACCCGCCCAACAACTCTGTCCAGATGTTTCGGTGCCAAACCATACCCTGGACGCACACTGCGCACACAATCTTCGGTAATCACATCACCCGCTTTCACATCCTTTACAAAATACAGTGAACGCCGGAACTGGGCATTACCCTGTTCACTGGATTTCCGCCCGTAGTCGACCTCACCCAAAGCCTTCCAGGCCGTTTTGCTATCTCGGCATAAGTCCGCGAGATCCTGCGGCTCCAGGGAGAAACTGTCATCCGGTCCACCACCGTTCCGGTCAAGGGTGAAATGCTTCTCGATAATAGAGGCGCCAAGCACTACGCTGGCAATAGCTGTTGTGTTATCCAGCGTGTGATCAGACAAACCAGTGACCAGGCCAAATCTCTCTGCCATGTCGCCTATAGTGCGCAGGTTGTAATCTTCAGCTGGTGCAGGGTAGCCGCTGACACAGTGCAAAATTGCCAATTGCTCACAACCACCCTCACGTGCAGCCGTTATGGCTTCCTGGATTTCCTCCGCGTCAGCCATGCCGGTGGAGATAATCATTGGCTTGCCGGTAGCCGCCACGTAGCGAATCAAAGGGAGGTCGACGGCTTCAAAAGATGCGATCTTGTAGGCCGGTGCGTTCAGATCCTCAAGCAAATCCACCGCAGTGGCATCAAACGGAGAGCTAAAGATTGGAATACCGATCTTTCTGGCGTGCTCGAACAGGGGTTTGTGCCATTCCCAAGGCATATGAGCCTCTTCGTAAAGCTCGTACAGAGTTCGGCCATCCCACAGGCCGCCTTTGATTCTGAACTCCTCAGCATCGGAATCCAGCGTAATCGTATCTGGCCGATAGGTTTGCAGCTTTACAGCGTCTGCACCTGCCTTGGCGGCTTCTTCAACGATACTCAACGCTGTTTCCAGTTTGCCATTATGGTTAGCCGACAGTTCAGCAATGATATAAGGCGACTGATGCCGGGAAATTTCACGACCAGCGATTACAATTTTGGGTTCATTCATTATTCAATCCTTAGACTGTGCCTGCCATTCGCTCTTCAGAAGACCAAAGCAGACAACATCGTGAAATCGTTCGCCGTCATAATGCTGATCCCTGAAACAGCCTTCCTGCAAAAAGCCCAGCCTTTGATGGAAGGCTATCGACCGCTCATTAAAACCAAGCGCTTGCCCACATACCTTGTGAAGCCCTAATTGCTCAAATGCGAAATTGAGAGCTGATATCCCCAACTCGCGGCCAGTTCCTTTCTTAGCGTCTGGCGCGAGGTAAAACCCCCAGTCTGCGACCAGGTTGCAGCGCGTACGGGTGAGGTTCACAAAGCCCTGGGGTTTTTCTTCCCGCTCAAAGATCAGAAGATCTATTTCGGGATTAACAGAGGCACCCGAAAACCACTTACGGTGCTCCTCCAGCCGAATTTCGTGAGTAGTATACATATAGCGGCGTACCTCAGGATGGTTTCGCCACTGAAGCACCAACTCAAGGTCTGATTCAGACATAGGTCGGAGTTTACTCATTGCTCCTCCCCTCCCCGGCTTATAGCGCTCATCGCCTTAACTACCCTGAGAACGCCCTTGCCGTCCGTGATACCCGCTGCAGACTCGCTCATCCGATAAAGCAAGCCAGGCTCCGCGAGCCCTGCTAATACCGACGGCAAGAGCGATGCAAGCTGTTCAGGATCGCTTATTGTTTTGGCCGCACCGCTCTCAAGCAAGGCTTTCGCACCTGCAACCTGATTCTCCGCCAAAACCACGAGAACCGCTGGGAGCCCCAAAGAGCAACGCTCCCAAGAGGTTCCTCCCGCCGCCCCGATAGAAAGATCCGCCAAATACATGCGTTCGGCCATATCCTTCACATTCACACTCACGGTTGCCTTGAATCGCATACGGGCGGCCTGTTGCTGGACCTCTGCCAGAAAAGGTGCGGACGCGCCCAAGATAATATCCAGCTCTGTGGACGCAGGCAGCGCCGACGCTGACAGCCCGTCAAGTACCCGACCGGTTACGTTGGCTTGGTCAACGCCTCCAAGTGAAATCAGAATTCGTTTGAGCTCCGGTTGTTCACGGTGCTTCAACCCCCTATCCCGGCACTCCGAAAATTCCGGTCGCAGCAGAGCATAACGAGGGCCAATCAGTCGACTACACTCTTCCGGTAACAGGTCGTCGTAGTCCGACGGTACGCGGCCAAGATTTTGATCCATCAGCAACGCACATTCATGGGCCCGATTGGCCAGGTCATCAATCACCATGACGTTGCTCACAGCCTTACCAACGAGCCGCTCCCAATTCACATCCAACGCATAGTGGTCTACAACCAGCCAATCGGTCGTTTGCAACGAAAGGGCTTCAAGAGTCTCACGCGCATCTTCCTCCCAGGACACACCCAGCCACGTGGCGTAGTGATCGGTCTTGCCGCCGTGCATGTCCAGATCGTTGTCATTGCGAGCAGGTAGTAAATCCACCCTGTATCCTTTGCTCGCAATCAAATCACCCAGGTGCCCCGGATGCTCCCGGCAAATAAAACGGCAACTGTGGCCGTGGCGAGTGAGTTCGTCTGCCAATGTCAGGCAGCGCATCACATGGCCGGTACCGATCTGTACTGAAGCGTCGGCCCGGAATACTACCAACACGTCCAGCCGCCATCGACAGATAGATTGGCACCATTCACATAGCTCGACGCATCGGATAAAAGGAAGCCCAAAGGGCCCTGCAATTCATCAGCAACGCCAATCCTTCCAAGGGGGACCTTCTGGGAAAGCGAGCGAATGAAATCAGGATTCGATTGCTGAACAGCGTCCGAAGGAAACGGGCCGGGCGAAACCGCATTCACACGGATCCCCTCCGGACCAAATTCACAGGCCGCATAGCGAGTCCATTGCAACAGGGCAGCTTTGGCAGCACCGTAAAAAGGTGGATTGGAAACCGATTTGCCGGCATAGATACGTTGATCCGGGCTCACTATCCCGTACATAGATCCCATGTTAACCACGGAAGCAGCCCCATTTTTTTGAACAGCCAGCCTGAGGGCGGGAAGAGCGGCAGACAACATCTGATGGGCCGCCACCATCGTGACCTCATAACTACCGCGATAGTCTTCCGCGTTGGCCGTTTCAATAGAGCCCGCGGTTCCCGCATAGGCATTGTTTACGAGTCCATCCAATGGCTGATCAGCAAACTTTACGAACCAGTCCTTTACCGAATTTTCGTCACTGACATCGAAGGCAGCCGATAACGCTTCCCCGCCTGTCCCATGCAGTGAAGCAACGAGCTCATCCACCTTTTCAGGGCTCCGCCCATTAACCAAAACACGAGCTCCCAGCGCTGCCAAGCCAAAGCTGATGGCCCGACCAAGATAACCTGTAGCCCCAGTAACCAGGACAGTCTTATGTTCGAGTGAAAACAGCTTTGGCGAGTTTTGGGTCATTCCGATTTCCAGTTTGCCGGGTTTAACGTTGCCTCAGATAATTTTGGCCGATCAGCGGAGACGGCCGTCAACTGCGCTTCGGTAAACAGATCGCAGGTCGCACACTCGAGGTTTTGAGCTAACTGATCCAGATTGTCTACACCAATGACCACACCATTAATCCAGCCCTGGCTCAGAACATATTTCAAACACAGTTCCGCAACATCCCCCTGAGTCAGCTTGTTGGCGCTGTCTTGAAGCCAGCGAATGACCGGCTCGGGATCAACGCAATGAGCCCTTTCCCACAGGCTTTCCTGAGATGTCGCCAACAACCCCTGCAAAAGAGAGCTTCTGGCATGGACCGTAATGGCCCGGTCTCGTCGAACGTCTTCCAGTTTCTCGATAACACGATCCCAGCGATCATCAAGAATATTAAATGGGATCTGGATAAAGTTTACGTCCCTGACATCCAGAGCTTGCAACGCCTCATCCGGCGACTGAACAGAAACACCCAACTGTCCAATAGCACCCTCGTCACGAAGCTCAAGCAATGCTCTCCATGCAGCCCCGTTCCAGTCCCACAGATGGCGTGCCCGGTGAAGCATCAAAACATCGAGTGAACCACGTTTTAAAGCCCGACATGACTGAAAAACACTACTCGTGACAAATGCCTGCACAACCTGTTCGCTGGCGCCGTCCGGGCAACGATCGAGAGGAGAAAGTTTCGTTATGGTTGTCACTCGCGAAGCCCAGCCACCTGCCAGAGCTTCACCAAGAACCTGCTCGCTGTTGCCGTATGCATGCGCCGTATCCAAATATCCGACACCATTGGACACGGCCATTCGCACCAACGCTTTTGCCGCCTGACTGTCTGGTTTACCGGATTGGTTGGCGATACCGTAATTCAGACCTAGTTGAGCAGTGCCCAACACAAGCTTGCTTGCTGGTTTTGCCACTATCACATCCGACGAAAGCTGCACCAGCCTCTCGACCAGGGAGTCCAGCGTTACAGCCTCGGGCTCGTTCTCCGCTCTGAACACCTGCGATACCCGAAGGTAATCGTCCAGAGTATCGACGGTACAGCGATACTGGCTCAGCGCCCGGGTGCGATATTTATCATACCCAACCACCCCATATTTCCTGATAATCCAAGGGGTTACATGCTCTCTATCTGACTCTGACTCAGTAGATCTATGTGCAGCCCGTATATGCCCCGCCCTCGTTATTTCTGCACTCACGCCATATGGCAGGCCTGAACCCTCACCCGCGCAATTCATGTACTGAAGCTGACATGATTCGAACGCTTCAAGCATCCCATCAATGAACTGTCCGTCCGGGAAGACATTGTCCCCGGTCAGGCGCACGACAATCTGCTCATCCGGGGCAGAGCCGATCGCATCTACAAACCGTTTCAGGGTGTTTTTGAGGGAACCTCGAAAATACGGAACTCTCCACTCGGCCAGCACATCGCAAAGCACATCGTCGGACGCATCTGTAGACGTCACCACTTTAACCGGCAGCCCAGTATTGGCCGCCCGCTTTGCCGCGAGAACAGCAAGAGGCACGCCCGATATTGGCAACAGAACCTTCCCGGGTAGTCGGGACGAGCTTGTTCTTGCCTGTAACAGCACTATTGCACTCATAGCAATGATCGCTCGAGGGCTCTTACAACCTCATCCTGCTGTGACTCGCTCATCCCATGGAACATCGGGAGACTGATGGCCTCGCGGTAATAGGCCATGGCTTTCGGGAAGTCCTCTTCTTCAAAGCCCATACTTTGATAAAAAGGCTGTGTATGAACGGGAATGTAATGAAGGTTGACACCGATACCGTGTGATCTGAGGCGATCAAAAACCTCTCGATGCGTCACAGGAATCTTATCAAGCTGCAGACGAATAACGTACAAATGGAGGCCAGAATAGCCGTCAGGATGCTGCCACGGAGTGATCACCGGGCTATCCGCCAAAAGCTCATCATACCTGGCCGCCAGTTCATGCCTCCTCGCCACGAACTGATCCAGACGCTGCATCTGGCTGACGCCGAGTGCGGCCTGCATTTCCGTCATTCGGTAATTGAACCCGAGATCAATCTGTTGATAGTACCAGGGCCCGTCAGGCTCCCCGGTCATTAAAGACGGATCGCGGGTGATGCCATGGCTACGAAAAAGCGCCATCCGGGAAGCCAGGTGCTCATCGTTCGTGACCGCCATGCCACCTTCCGCCGTGGTCACAATCTTGACCGGATGGAAGCTGAACACGGTGATATCGCTGTATTCGCACGCCCCTATAAAGACCTCTTTGTATTTACCGCCAATAGCGTGCGAGGCGTCTTCAATAATGCGAAAACCATACTCCTCTGCCAAGGCGGCAATTGCAGACATATCGCAAGGTTGGCCAGACAAATGAACAGCTACAACCACTTTAGGCAGCCTGTTCTCAGCTTTTGCAATCTCCAGCTTTCTTTTCAGCGCCTCAGGGCACAGGTTGTATGTCCTGGAATCAATATCTACAAAATCGACCTGCGCGCCGCAATACAGGCCGCAGTTAGCAGAAGCGACAAAGGTTACCGGCGTAGTCCAAAGCCAATCGCCCTTCCCGAGCCCCAAAGCCAGGCATGCAATATGAAGTGCCGAGGTGGCACTGTTCACCGCTACGGCGTGCCGAGCGCCCACATGGTCAGCTACCACGCCCTCAAACTTCGGGACAACGGGCCCCTGGGTCAGAAAATCTGATTTCAGAACCTCGACAACCGCATCAATATCGGTCTTGGAGATATCCTGCTTACCATAGGGGATCATGCTCAAATCTTACCAATGTCGCTGTAGTTTTGATCAATCCAGTCCTGAAGCTCGGCATCCGTCATCCACTCACTGTTATTGTCACTGGCGTAGACAAACCCGTCAGCAACACGCTTGCCGTCCTTTATCCGATCTTCGCAACTTCCCCAGTTGTTGATGTTCGGAAGAATCTTGAAATGCTCTGGGTATTCATAAGTGAAGTGGGAATCCTCTGCGCCGATCATCTGCTCATGCAGCTTTTCTCCCGGTCTGATGCCGACGATATCCTGCTTGGCATCTGGCGCAACAACTCTTGCCAAATCCGTCACTTTCATCGACGGTATCTTTTTAACGTAGATTTCTCCCCCAACCATGTCTTCAAAGGCGTGCCATACCAACTCCACACCCTGCTCCAGGCTTATCATGAAACGGGTCATACGCTCATCGGTAATTGGCAAAACGCCTTTGTCCCGGATGGACATAAAAAACGGAATGACCGAGCCGCGAGACCCCATGACATTTCCATAGCGGACAACAGAAAACTTCGTTTCGTGCCCACCGGAGTATGAGTTACCGGAAACAAATAGCTTATCGGATGCCAGCTTGGTCGCACCGTAAAGATTAATTGGGCTACTTGCCTTATCCGTCGAGAGCGCCACGACTCCTTTGACACCTTTGTCGATGGCAGCATCAATAAGATTCATCGCCCCATGGATATTCGTTTTCACGCACTCGAATGGGTTGTACTCCGCTGTTGGTACGATTTTGGTCGCAGCCGCATGCACAACGTAATCAACCCCATCCAGAGCCCTGTATAGTCGATCCCTGTCCCGGACATCTCCGATGAAGAAGCGGAGTCGGTCATCCCCCTCGAAAAGCTTTGCCATTTCCCACTGCTTCATTTCATCTCGTGAAAAGACAATAATCTTTTTGGGATTGTATTTTTCCAGTGTCATGGGAATGAACTTGTGACCAAAAGAGCCGGTTCCGCCAGTGACAAGAATGGTGGAGTTAGAAAGCATATTGAAGACCTTTATCTTCTCACGATTACATTTTTAACATTAGCTGCCAGAGCTGTGAGTTCGGACTCTGAGAACACATCGTCTTTGTAGTAAGTAGCAAAATACCGAGTATTGCTCGGATTAACGGCAAGAAAGAGGCTTCGCTCCCGTGCCAACTCATGAAGCCACTGCTTGATGCCTGACATGTCCCATGGGTGACTGGCAATTTCCGCCATCAGCATCTCATAGGACATCCCATCCCTGTATCGAAAAATTCCCGGAGCCCCTCTAAACCAGGGATTCCCGAAGATCAATGCCGGCACACCCAAAAGCGCTGATTCGAGAGCGGCCGAACCTGTGATCGTTGCAGTCATCAACGATTTTTGAATGATCTCCTTTGAGTTTACCGCTGCATCAATGAAGGAAACACCCTGTATGTTTCGGACCAGGCGATAGAATTCCGTGCTTCGCCCCTTGTAGCCGTGCAATGCACTGGTAAATTGTGAATAGTGTTCTTTGACCAGCACCGTTACGTTATCGGGCAGCGCATTCCTCAATGCCAGTATCGCCTGAAACTGATCATAGAAATCTAACCCATCAGGATTGGTGGTTCTCTCCGGTTCGTAATGCAACGGAAAGTAGACATACTCCTGATCCGGAATCGCATTGAACTCCACCGCTTCAACAGCCCTTGCCCCAAGAGCATGAACCCTGTTTTTTATCAGGAAGCGGCGAAGGACAGGCTCCAGGGCACTGAGACGAGTATTCTTCAACGCCCCCCTCTCAAGACCAGCCCGCCCTCGAACAATGCCATACACAACCTCTTTTGAAAGCTGAGAGGCGGCTTTTAACCAGGCGGCAATGCCCGCAGACTCGTGATCTTTTTTGCGCTGGAGCTTGATGTATTCAGGCTCAATATCCTTCGAAGGAGAGGAAAAGCGGTCCAGAAACCCGGAAATCTGGTTAGAAAGGCGGTGTTCGAGATCTTCACTCCGACCGGGGTTCAGCAAAAGAGGCTCACCATCAATTCCCTGTCGAAGACTCACCAAAGGCGCAATACTCCACGAAACAAAAGAGTAAGTGTGCACTTTCATCTCACGGGCCACCTCATAAAGCACGTATTGAAACGGCGAGTGCGGTGACTCGGACATCAACAAAAAATCGGGTGAATGCCGTTTCAGCAGGTATATGGAGTAACACAGGTAAAACTTGAAATAGGCATCCCGGTCAATATAGCGAAAACAGCCATACGGATCATGCCGATCCATCATCCTCAAGCACTTTTCTTTGACTGCACTGCCATTCAGCGCGGTATAGAGCTGGTAATCCTGATCGCTGAGTTCCAGATCAAATTCAAAAACCCTCGTATGAACTTGCTCGAACTCTACAAGACACAGATCCGGAAATTGCTTCATGGCTGCCGCATCAAGTGCAGAATCCCCGCACCATACCACCGGCCTCGCAACACCTTGCCCCTCGAGGCTTCGAGCGAGCTCTAACCAAATATCCCTGCCAGTTGGGAAGAAGAAATAACTAAGCACCAAGAAGACCTTTCAGATGTTTATCACGAATGCAGAGACATATTCTTGAACAGCTGACTCTTTTCAACCAGCTCATCATAGGTACCGGAGTCCTGTACCTCTCCTTGCCCAAGCACGAATATCTGATCGCATTTGCGGACCGTTGCAAGACGATGGGCAATCATAATGATCGTTTTCTTTCCGGAAAAGTCGTGTATTGCATCCATAATCAGACGCTCAGTAATGCCATCGAGTGCGCTCGTTGCCTCATCAAGAACAAGCACATCCGCATCATGATAGAGAGCCCGGGCAATTCCGATACGCTGACGCTGCCCCCCGGACAATTGAACGCCACGCTCTCCGACCCGGGTATCTAGGCCATCATGTAGTTCGGCGACGAGCGAATCAAGGTGTGCCATACGAGCCGCACGGGCGACCTTTTCTTCATCGATGGCACTCAGCGGAAGGCCAAACGCAATGTTCTCACGAATCGAGCTGTCAGCCAGAAAGATGGATTGCGGCACAAACCCAACGGAGTTCTGCCACAAACGACGGTTGCTCGCATTGATGACCGTGCCATCGATTCTGAGCTCTCCTTTTTCCGGTTCGATCAACCCGAGCAGGACATCAATAATCGTCGACTTCCCAGAGCCCGACGGCCCCACCAGGCCAACAACGGTGTTAGCACCAATGGGTATGGTGACGTTCCGTAAGGCCGGCTCCGATTTGCCCGGGTAGGTAAAGCTCACTTCACTTAACTCAATGAGTTTTGATGGCGCCAGATGACCAGGCTTACCAAAGGCGTCTTCGCTCGGAACACGTTTTCTTGCAGTCTCTGCACTCGCGTACAAATCCCCGCGAATGCCATCAAATGCAGCAAGATTTCCCCGAATCTGGGATACGCTCGCATAGATCTGCTGAAACGCTGGCAATAACTTAAAGCCTGCCAGTGCGTACACCGACAAGATAGGCAGTACCTCACCCAAGTTTCCTTCGTGAGAGGCGAGCAAGTACAGAATCAAAAAGATTACACTGCCGAACGCGATCAGCTCGACAATGAATTTGGGCAGCGTTGCCATCACCAGGTTGTTGCCCTGGGCACGGGCAAACCGGTTGCTGACACCTTCAAACCTGTCGGTAAAAAACTTCTGTCGCCCCAAAAGCAAAACATCTTTCACACCACCAAAGCCTTCACCCATCAGCTTGTAGCGCTCACGCTGCGAAGAGCTGACAATTGCGCCGTTGCGGGACAACTGCTTTCGAACCACCCGGTACATGAAGAAATACACTGTTGAGAATACAACAACGCCTACGAGCGCCACCCCGGGATTGAAGGCAAAAATAGTCACCATCATCAACGTCGCCATCACCACTCGGGCATTCATCTGCACGAACGGATTAATGATCGAGTTGGTAACCCGCACACATTCCTGAGCAATTTGACTTGTCAACTGACTGCTGCTGCCAGAAGCATGAAAAAGCCAAGGCTGGGACATGTAATGACGGTATAAACGACTACTGAGCTCAGCGCCAACCAGTGCTGCATACATTGACAGACGCCAGATCGTTAACATCGAAATGCCTGCAGCCAGAGCCAACAGAGCCAACACCGAGGCCCCCATCCAGAACAAAAACTGGCGAGGTTCCGCAATGCCACTCAACTGGTAGGCGTCAGCGATAATCCCCTCACCCTCGAGCAGCGTCGGATCCCCAACCAATGCCATAAAAGGGCCTATGGCGACCACGCTCACCAACTCCGCAAGTGCCATCAAAACGACAAGCACCTGAAGACGCAGCAACCGCTTTCTCTGGCCCTCTGACAGAAGCCAGTACAACTCCTTCAATTTTTTCAGCATTTACATTTCCAAGGGTTGTTCCTGGCGGGAGGCCGATCCATCACCGTAGAGATTATGCGCCAGGCTCAGATTGCCCACCAATTTCTTAGGGCACTCGCGATATGCAGGCTGAGTCAGCAGCTTGAGAAATAGCCGAGTATGTTACTGGCCACACTCATGGGTAAAAGCCCCAGATCATCGGGATCATGCATACCGCCACCAATCCAATCAAGCAAGTTAATGGCACCCCCAGCCTAAAATAATCCATAAATCGATATCGCCCTGGCCCGTATACCATTAAATTCGTCTGATAACCGAGCGGAGTGACGAACGAAGCCGACGCGGCAAACATTACAGCTATGGCGAAGGGGAGAACGTTCACACCCAGTTGTTCGGATACAGCCAACGCAATGGGAAACATTAACACCGCTGCAGCGTTGTTCGTAATTACTTCTGTAAAAACCGCTGTAAGTAAATAAACAGCAACCAAAGCCAACCATGGAGTAAGCTGTCCAAAACTCAACAGGCCACCAGCAATCCATTGAGCAGCGCCAGTCTCGGTCATTGCATTTCCCAGGGCAAAAGAAGCCGCTATTACAACCAACACCGGCAAATCGACACTGCGCCTTGCCCGGCTGGCAGTAATACAACCCGAAACGATCATCGCACCGGCAGCGAGAAATGCAGCCTCCATTATCTGCAGGAGCCCGGATGCACTCGTCAAAACCATCAATGCGAGGATACCAAGAGCTCTTGGCGCCTTGCGAAAATCGGGAGGCGTAGAATCGTTCAATGCGCTTACCAACAGGAAGTCCCGTCGGAAACGATATTGCTCCACGAACTGGTGGCTGGCTTCCAATAGCAACGTATCACCCATCCGAAAGGTGATGTCGCCCAGTTTGCCAGGCACTCGTTTGCCTTCACGTGAGAGCGACAGGATAACCGCGTTAAATCGCGTGCGGAAACGACTGTCCCTGATCGTGCGATTCAGCGCCGGAAACTCCGGGCCCAGAACCACCTCAACCAGACATCGCTGGTGATTCTCTACCTCAAGCTTATGAACACTACCATTAGCAGGTTTAAGACCCTGGATTCGCCTTAACTCACTGGCACACTCAGGGGCGCCGACGAAGTAGAGACGATCTCCAGGCTGTAAAGTACGGTCTGGCTCTACGGCGGTAATCAGCCGCCCACCGCGGTCAATTTCCGTGAGGTATCCGTAGTTAAGCGCTCGCAAACCGGCCTGAGCTATCGTTTTTCCCACTAAGGGGCCAGGGCTCATCACCTCGACCTCAACCCCATACTCCCGAACCTGATCCAGCTCTTCCGTCACCCCACCCCTATCGGGAAGAATTCGAGACGCGAAAAGCACCAGGTAAACACCACCGACCACCAAAAGCGGTATGCCAACCCAGGCTAACTCGAATAACCCGAGGTTAATACCCAGCTGGCTCTGCAAGAGACCATCAACGACCAGATTGGTACTGGTACCTATCAGAGTGCACGTTCCGCCGAGAATCGCGGCGTAGCTCAGAGGTAAGAGCAGTTTTGAGGCGGGAACACCAAGACGCTGAGCCCAGTCCTGAATCGCTGGAATGAACATAGCCACGACTGCCGTATTGTTCATGAAGCCACTAAGAATACCGGTAGGCGCAATCATGCGAAGCTGAGCTGTTTTCTCGGTTTTCGGGTGCCCCAACAAGAGCCTGGCAATCCACTGCACCGCCCCGGTTTCTTTAAGCCCCGCGGCCACAATGTAAAGCGTGGCAATAGTAATAACACCGGGGTTTCCAAAGCCAGCCAAGGCATCCGCAGGCCCAAGAATGCCGGTAATTAACAGAAACGACAGGGCCGCCATCAGCACCAGATCAGCCGAGACACGGGTAAGCGCGAGCGCTGACAACACCGAAAACAGCGTTATCAGCGTAACTACAGTTTGCCACGCCACGGATTCAGTCCTTACGGGAGATCAGTCCACGGTCAAGCAAGTAGCCAATCAGCGAGTCCACACACTCGTCAACCGTCATCGTCGACGTATCCAGCCTAAGCTCCGGGTGAGAGGGCACCTCGTAGGGAGAATCAATTCCGGTAAAGTGCTTGATCTCGCCGGACCGGGCTTTCTGGTAGAGGCCTTTCGGGTCCCGGGATTCGCAGGTCTCGAGCGGGGTATCCATAAAGACTTCGATAAATTCCCCTGCGGGGAACAGTTTGCGAACCATTCTTCGGTCACTGGTGAACGGCGAGATAAAGGCACTCATCACAATAATGCCTGCATCCGCAAACAACTTGCACACCTCACCAACCCGGCGAATGTTCTCTTCCCGGTCTGCGTCCGAGAAGCCCAGGTCCTTGCACAGGCCATGGCGTACATTATCGCCATCCAGCAAAAACGTGTGGTAACCACGCTCATGCAACGCCACATCCAGGGCATTTGCAATAGTGGACTTGCCAGAGCCGCTCAACCCGGTAAACCACAGCAGACAAGGTTTCTGATCCTTGTTTACCGAACGTTCGGCGCGGGAAACCTTATGGTCATGCCATACGATATTCGTCTCAGCCAATGTCATACTCCCTTTTAAATCGGCTTACAGCCCCACTCGGGGTAATTGTCCCGGATAAACCGGTTCAGGTTTCGCTCTGCCTCTGTATAGCTGCGTTCAGCACGAATATCCCCAGCGCTACCCAGCATACGCTCAACCATACCTGCCGCGACCGTCACATTAGTCATCTTGTCAATCAAGATAAAGCTGCCAGTGCCCGGGTGATTCTCGTAATCCTCAACCACCACCTTCTCAGAAAGCTCCAAATCGCACAGGCCAATGGCATTCAGCTTGAGGCCGCCCTCAACATCGGCATTCCGGGCAAGAGTGTTCACGTCCACCTCTTCCAGAACCCCGTTCACGTAGCAGTTGGTCACCTTTGTGCCAATCTTGATACCGTACTCGCGGCCCGGCTGCAGTGCGTCTTCGTTCATCCACACAATGTGGGCAGCAAAACGATTCCCCATGGCGGGCTGGCTGTTAGCATGGACTAGCAGATCGCCACGGGAGATATCCACTTCATCTTCCAGTGTCACAGTGATGGCATCGCCCGGCCAGGCACGCTCAATCTCGCCGTCATAGCTGTGAATACCCTGAACGCGAGACGTCTTACCAGAAGGCAGCACTGCCACTTCGTCGCCCTTGTGGATCACACCACTCGCCAGGGTACCGCAGTAGCCCCGGAAATCGAGATTCGGCCGATTCACATACTGAACAGGGAAACGCAGATCGGCAACGTTCTGATCTTCCAGAACTTCCACCTGCTCCAGTATGCTCATCAGGGTCTCACCGTGATACCACGGTGTCTGTTCACTGCGGTTTACCACATTATCGCCATTGAGGGCGGAGATCGGCACGTAGTACACATCTTCAAGGCCCAACTGTTCCGCCAGCTTTTCGTATTCGGCACGGATGTTGTTGAACACTTCCTCGGAGAAGTCCACCAAATCCATTTTGTTAATGGCTACAACAATATGCTTGAGACCCAACAGGCTGACGATAAAGCTATGACGGCGGGATTGAGTGAGCACGCCCTTACGTGCATCTATCATCACCACCGCCAGCTCACAGGTAGAAGCGCCGGTGGCCATATTGCGGGTGTACTGCTCATGGCCCGGGCAGTCTGCGATGATGAATTTACGCTTGTCGGTCGAAAAGTAGCGATAAGCCACATCAATGGTAATGCCCTGCTCCCGCTCAGAGGCAAGACCATCCACCAGCAGAGCAAGGTCCAGAGCTTCTCCAGCGTTACCCTGGCGCTCGTTATCTTTATGCAGTGCAGCCAGGTGATCTTCAAAAATCAGTTTGGAATCAAACAACAGTCGACCAATCAGCGTGGATTTACCATCATCGACACTGCCACAGGTCAGAAAGCGCAGTAGGTCCTTGTTCTCGTGCTGATCCAGGTACGCGAGGATATCCGATTCAATCAATTCAGATGCGTGAGACATAACAACTCCTTAGAAATACCCTTCGCGTTTTTTCTGTTCCATGGATGCGGCGGCATCATGATCAATCACACGCCCCTGACGCTCAGATGTCGTAGTCAGCAGCATTTCCTGAATAATCTCAGGCAGAGTAGCTGCCTCTGATTCAACTGCACCGGTCAGCGGGTAGCAGCCCAGAGTCCGGAAACGAACACTCTTCATCATCGGCTTCTCGCCCGGCTCCAATGGCATGCGATCGTCATCGACCATAATGAGCGTGCCGTCACGCTCTACCACTGGGCGTTCAGCCGCGTAGTACAACGGCACAATGTCGATATTCTCCAGGTAGATGTACTGCCAGATATCCAGCTCCGTCCAGTTGGAGAGCGGGAACACGCGAATACTCTCTCCTTTGTTGACCTTGCCGTTGTACAGGTTCCACAACTCCGGCCGCTGGTTTTTGGGGTCCCAGCGATGGAACTTATCCCGGAAAGAATACACACGCTCTTTGGCCCTGGACTTTTCCTCATCCCTGCGAGCGCCACCAAATGCGGCATCAAAGCCATATTTATCCAACGCTTGCTTGAGCGCCTGGGTTTTCATGACATCTGTGTGCTTGGCGCTCCCATGGGTAAACGGCCCAACGCCCTGCTCAACGCCTTCCTGATTGGTATGAACAATCAGCTTTAGCCCGAGGCGATCGGTCAATTCGTCCCGAAACTTGATCATCTCCCGGAACTTCCAGGTGGTGTCTACATGCATCAATGGAAAGGGAGGCTTGCCTGGCGCAAATGCCTTCATGGCCAAGTGCAGCATCACCGCAGAGTCTTTGCCGATGGAATAGAGCATAACCGGGTTATCAAACTCGGCGGCCACTTCCCGAATAATATGAATAGACTCCGCCTCAAGCTGCTTGAGGTGAGTTTTCCTTGGAGGCGTTAGTGTCATGTTAATCCTTTAGCTCCAGAAATTTGCCATTACGTTCAGAAACTCTTCCAGCTGACTGGCCGGCAGTTCGTTCACGCCTGCGGCCGCTTTGCGCCCACCGCCCGTCGGAAACAGGCGGGCGACCTCATCCGCGCCAGTACGGTTGTTCAAAGGCGCCCGGATGCTCACCAAGTAAGTACTATCTGCTTTCTCAGTCACAATGGCACACGCTTTGTCCGGGTTTCGGTTTGCCAATTCGTTACCCAGCACACCACTTACCCGGCGTGCCCAGGCCTCATCGGGCAGCCTCACCACCAGCGATGAACCAGATTCCGTGAGTACGGGCGCCCCCAATCCCTGGGCCATATCCGCCTCGTAACCATCCTTCAGTTGCCGCCAGGCATCAGGAGCCGACTCAATCAGCTCCAGCGGATCCGAATACTTCACGAATTCCCGATACAGATCCGCAGGGTGGAAATGCAGGTCCTCAACCGTCGCGCCATAGCCGTTATAGTTGATGCAGACGCCAAGCGTTTTTAGCGCCTCCGCCTGCTCAGAGGACAGTCCAGCTTGGGCTGCCAGCTCCTCACCCACTGCATTGAGGTTGTCACCAAACGCCGCCGCAATAGCCCAGTTGTGGAACCGACCGTCAAGATGCTGATCCACCAACAAGCTGGTACAAGTTGTGGGCTGGGTATCGATCAGCCCCTCGAATTCCGGTGCCTCCGGCAGCTCCTCACCCGGGAAATGGTGATCCACGTAAAAAACAGAACAGCCGGCCGCGAGCAGCGCATCCACCGCACGACGGTTCTTATCGAGACTGACATCGAGAATAGAAACACTTACCGGCTCAGTGGCCGGCACCTGTTTTACGAGCTCGATGTCCCGCTTCACACCGGTAATAAGGGTACTTTCTTTGGGTTCTGCAAGGCGAAGCTGGATCAGTGCGCAAATGCCGTCGGCATCGCCGTTGAATACATCGTAGGTGTGCATATTTTCCTCAATTCAGCAGCATTTCGGCCTGTGCGAGCATGGCCTGGAGGTGCTCTTCACCCATAAAACTCTCACCATAGATTTTGCACAGGTTTTCCGTGCCGCTAGGCCGAGCGGCAATCCAACCATTCTGAGTGCTAACCTTCAGGCCTCCGATCGGAGCGCCATTGCCTGCAGCGGTTGTAGCGGCTTCCTGTATGGGATCACCGGCCAGTTCAGTAAACGGCAAACTGGCAGGCTCCAGGGTTTTCAGGCGTTGTTTCTGTTCCGACGATGCTGGAAAATCCCTCCGCCGGTAGACCGGATCGCCGAATCTGGCCGCCAGTCTTTTATAGTGCTCGCTCGGAAGCAGGCCTGTTTTGGATGTAATTTCAGCCGCTAACAAACAGGGTATAATTCCGTCTTTATCCGTGCTCCAAGGCTTACCATCGAAGGTCAGGAAGCTGGCCCCGGCGCTTTCCTCACCGCCGAAAACAATCTCGCCCCGATGCAATCCCTCAACAAACCACTTGAAACCAACCGGAACCTCAAAGAGCGTGCCACCATGGCCGGCCACCACACGGTCGATCATTGACGAAGAAACCAGAGTCTTACCCACCCGTGGATGCTTGCACCAATCGGGCCGGTGGGTGAGCAGGTAATCGATACAAACGGCGAGGAAGTGGTTAGGGTTCATCAACCCACCCAAATCCACAATGCCATGGCGATCCGCATCCGGATCATTCCCGAAAGCGAGATCGAAGCGGTCTTTTATCCGCAGCAAATTCGCCATAGCCGCTGAACTGGAGCAATCCATGCGAATTTTGCCGTCGTGGTCCGGCGGCATAAAGGCAAACTCCGGATCCTGAAGCCGGTTTACCACCACCAGATCAAGACCAAAACGCTCTGCTACAGCCTCCCATACCGCCAGCGAAGATCCACCCATGGGATCCACGCCCAGTTTAAGACCACTCGATGCAATCGCAGCCATGTCCACAACGCGATCCAGATGCCGAACATAGTGGTCCACATAAGGCCAGGGCTCGGTCGCCTGTGCGACCGACTGACTCGGAGAGGTCTTCAACCCGGCGAGCCCGGCTTCAAGTAACTCGTTGGCCCGCCGCTCGATCCAACCCGTCGCGTCCGTAGGGGCCGGGCCGCCATCAGGACCATTGTATTTGATGCCCCCATCCTCCGGCGGATTATGGGAGGGCGTGATAACAAGGCCGTCGGCCAGTCGCGCCTCGCTTGTATTGTGCGAAAGGATGGCATGGGAAACCAACGGCGTGGGTGTATAGCCACCATTAGCATCAACTCGTGCAGTGACACCATTGCCCACCAACACCTCAAGCACGGCATCCATCGCCATACCGGATAATGCATGGGTATCCTTGCCCACGTAGACGGGGCCAGTAATGCCCTGCTGGCGCCGCCAATCCACCACCGCCTGTGTTATGGCCAGAATGTGGTGTCGGTTAAAGCTTCTGGCCAACGACGATCCTCGGTGCCCGGACGTGCCAAAACTGACGCGCTCAGCAGGGCAATTCGGGTCTGGGGTATGTTCACAGAATGCGGTTAATAGCTTGGAAATATTCATAACGGAGCTTTACGAGCCTTCAAGAAATTGATTGAAGGCTTCACCCAGTTCCGAATGGCGACGGCCATAAGTTACAAATGTCTGCATATACCCTTGTTTGTTACCGCAATCATGGGAACGACCCTGGATGTGGAATGCTTCAACAGGCTCCTGCTCCATCAGCATGCCTATGGTGTCCGTCAGCTGAATTTCATTACCAGCGCCGGCCGGAGTTTTCTCAAGTAAATCCCAGATCGAGCCAGAGAGCACATAGCGACCGACCACCGCAAGATTGGATGGGGCCTGATCCGCCGCCGGCTTCTCAACAATCGCATGCATCCGGGAAGAGCTGCCTTCGGCGAGATTACTGCCGCCGCTATCCACCACGCCATAACTGGAAACTTTGTCGCCGGGTACCGGCTCCACCATCACTTGGCTGGCACCGCTGTCTTCGTAGCGGCGCACCATGGCTGCCAGGTTGTCTTTGCGAAGATCTGAGGCGTAATCATCAATCAGCACATCGGGAAGCAAAACTGCAAAGGGCTCGTTGCCAACCGCCGGCCGCGCGCAGCTGATAGCGTGCCCCAGCCCTTTGGCCTCACCCTGACGAACGTGCAGGAGGGTAACATCCTCGGGACAAATCGACTGCACCTCCTCCAACAACTGGCGCTTAACGCGCTTCTCGAGCATAGACTCCAGTTCAAAACTGGTATCAAAGTGGTTCTCAATGGAATTTTTACTGGCATGGGTAACCAATACAATTTCCTTGATACCGGCAGCGATGCACTCATTCACCACATATTGGATGAGCGGCTTGTCCACAATCGGCAGCATTTCCTTGGGAATGGCCTTGGTGGCCGGGAGCATACGGGTGCCGAGACCGGCGACTGGAATCACCGCCTTACAAATTCCTTGCATTTACAACTCCATTAAGCAGATTTTGAACGCCAAACAGCTAGGGTATTAAAGCCAAGTCGGCGCTTCACCCAGTAAACCGCCAACAGGTTCTGGGCCCCCACGGCCAGTGCAGTAGATAGGGCAGCGCCAAGTGCCCCATAGAGAGGAACAAGAATAAAAGTGATCGCAACGCTTATGGGCGCCACAATCAACAAGGTGTTGCGCAGGTCCCGTTCGTGTCCAGACATGCTCAAGAGATATCCAACAGAGCCTGTAAGAACGTTGACAAACTGGCCCACAGCCAGAACCTGCAGCAATACCGTACCTCCGGAAAACCCTTCCCCAAATAGCCCCATCAGGAACCCCGGGAAAATCAACATAACGGCAACCACTGGCGCGGCCCCGAGCGCCATCAATCGCACGGCGGTAAGTGCCATAGTGCGTAAACCTTCCATATTCCCTGCTGCGTGCAGCGCTGCAAATCGGGGCGCCACGACCATATTGACGGCCATCAAAATAAAACTGACCAACATGGCCGTGCGCTGGGCTACAGCCAGTTGGGCAATTTCCTCAGGCGGCAGGTAGGCCCCGCCTACAAACTGCCCCGTCCACTGAATCAACTGGGTCATCAACAGCACGATCCAGAGCGGCCAGGCTGAGGCAACCATAGAGCGCAGGGAGATACGGTAAGCGGCCGGTCTGATTGGCCCCGTTGTTCTGAGGTGCCAGAGCATCAGGAACCCGCCAAGAACCAGAAAAGAACCAACGCTGTAAGCCAACGCAGCCTGGGCTCCCAGCCTAAAGCCAAAAAACCAGACCGCTATGATCAAGGCAATGTTGGCTGCCACATTCATTGCGATAATAGCGGCAGAAACCCGGCCCATCCCCTGAAGGCTCTGTGCAATCAGCCAGAGCAGCGCAAAAGAAACCACGGATGGGGCGATCGACGCGAGCACCGGTGCGAAATCAGGCTTGTTGAAAACGGCGCTGGCCAGGAACCCCGCGCACAACCACAAGAAGGTCGCAACGCAAGCCGAGGCAACAAACGTAACCGCTGCCCCTCGCATAAACACATACCGAACGGCCTGCCAATCACCTTCGGATTTTGCGGCAGCGGTATGGCGAAGGACCACATTATCAAAGCCGCAGCGGGTTACTGCGCCCAGAAACATGATGACGGTGAAACCGAGAAAAAAGTAGCCGCTCTGCTCCGCCCCGAGGACCCGGGCCAGCACCAGGTTCATGATGAAAGCGGCTACCGCACCCAGCCCTTTCACTGAGAACGCCAGGAAGCTTTGAAACAGAACGCTGTCGGCCTTGAACTTCATACGGATCACTTACCGCCCCTATCGTAGAGGCAGCTCACAAAGACAGCACTTTTTTGCACACAGGCAAGAGAGCGATCCGCCAATCACCCGCACTAACAGACGCTTCTTCCTTCAGTCGCTGCCCATCGAGCACCGAGTAGGCTGGGCGACGCACAGGGGTGGGAAACTCGGAGGATGAAATCGGAGTCAACTGCGGCATATTAAAGCCTTCCGACAATTCCTCGCAGGTGGCGAAAATAGCACGGGCAAAATCAAACCAGGTGCAGGCCTCACCTCCTGAAAAGTGGTACACGCCATTGGCCGGCAAGGCCTCAGACAAATGGACAAGAGCCGCAGCGAGGTCACCGGCATACGTGGGCGTACCGGTTTGGTCATTGACTATAGACAGGCTGTCCCTCTCCCCCGCAAGCCTCACCATCGTTTTGAGAAAGTTATGGCCATACTCGCTGAATACCCAGGCAGTTCGAACAATAATGTGGCGTTCCGCCTGCTGTGCAGCCTTCTCACCCGCCAATTTACTGGCACCGTATACCCCCGTAGGATTAACAGGGTCTGCCTCTTTATAAGGGCTGGATGACGAACCATCGAACACGTAATCTGTAGAGACATGCACAAATAACGCAGATACGTTATTCGCAGCAGAAGCCAGATTTTCCACAGCCTTGGCATTCACCGCCCAGGCTGCTTCCGTGTCGGACTCTGCTTTATCCACAGCCGTGTATGCGGCCGCGTTGATGATTACATCTGGATCAATAGCCACGATGTGATCCAAAACAGCCTCTGTATCGGTAATGTCCAGGCCGCGACGGCTCAGAGGGAAAACCTTATTAGGAGTATTGCTGAGCCGATCCTGCAGACATTGGCCCAACTGGCCGTCCGCGCCAGTGATCACAACCTTCATGATTCGCAAAACTCCCGAAACGACGGTGCGTTTGCGTCTTTCTCTGACAGCTTCGTTTCAATCCCCGCTGGCCATTCTATGCCAAGCTCGGGATCGTCCCAGCGAATGGCGCCCTCATCAGTGGGGTCGTAATAATCTGTGCATTTGTACTCGAAATCTGCGACGTCACTTACCACCACAAAACCATGGGCGAATCCGGGTGGAACCCAGAACTGACGCTTGTTGTCTTCGCTAAGATAGACACCCTCCCACTGACCAAATGTGGGAGATTCCCGCCGCAAGTCCACGGCAACGTCGAATACCTCTCCCCGCACTACCCGAACCAACTTACCCTGGGGTTTGCTCACCTGGAAGTGCAGGCCTCGAAGAACGCCCTGGGCGGAGCGGGAATGGTTATCCTGAACAAACGCACGGTTAATACCCGCTTGTTCTTTATAACGAGCAGCCTGAAAGGTTTCTAGAAAAAAACCGCGATGGTCACCAAATACCTTGGGCTCAATAATCACGCAATCCTTCAGCCGCGATGGAATTACGTTCATACCTGTTCCTCCGCCAACCGCAACAGATACTGGCCATAACCGGTTTTATTGAGATGACTGCCCTGCTTTGCCAACCACTCAGCCGATACCCACCCCTTGCGGAAAGCAATTTCTTCAAGGCAGGCAATCTTAAGGCCCTGGCGGTGTTCAACTGTCTGCACGAAATGGCCCGCTTCGATAAGCGAATCGTGGGTTCCGGTATCCAGCCACGCAAACCCTCGCCCGAGCAGTGACACGTTCAAATCACCCCGCTCCAGGTAGGCAAGGTTCACATCCGTAATTTCCAACTCACCGCGTGCAGAGGGCTGGATAGACCGGGCAATATCGATCACATCGTTATCGTAGAAATACAACCCGGTAACCGCGTAATTGGACTTTGGCTCAGAGGGCTTTTCTTCAATGCTCAGTACCTGCCCTTCCCCGTTAAACTCCACAACGCCAAAACGCTGCGGGTCTGTTACATGGTACCCAAAGACCGTGGCGCCGGTTTCCTGCTGCGTTGCGGCGATAAGCTTTTCCGAGAAGTGCTGGCCATAAAAAATATTGTCGCCAAGCACCAGGCACACGTTGTCATCACCAATAAAATCCGCACCGATCACAAATGCCTGCGCCAATCCATCTGGCGAGGGTTGCTCTGCGTAAGAAATGTCGATGCCAAATTGCTGACCATCGCCGAGCAGCCTTCGGAAACCCGGCAGATCGTTCGGAGTGGAAATAACCAGCACATCACGAATACCCGCCAGCATAAGTACCGAGAGCGGATAGTAGATCATCGGTTTGTCGTAGATAGGTAACAGCTGCTTGGAAATGCCCATGGTAATGGGATGCAGACGGGAGCCAGAGCCGCCTGCGAGGATAATGCCTTTGTACTTCTTCACGTCAATTCCCTGTCGTTCAGCGTGTGTTGCTTAAACCGAACCGCCGATCCGGTCCAGCTTATATTCCCCGGACAGAACTCGTTGCCACCAGCTTCGGTTATCGAGATACCACTGAACCGTTTTGCGCAGACCAGTCTCGAAAGTCTCCTCGGGCGTCCAGCCCAATTCACGCTCAATCTTAGTTGCATCAATCGCATAGCGAACATCGTGGCCAGGTCTGTCCTTCACAAAGGTAATCAGATCTCGATACCTGCCAACACCTTCGGGTTTCTCCGGT
The DNA here is from genome assembly GCF_000708045.1 of Marinobacter nitratireducens. Taxonomy (GTDB): domain Bacteria; phylum Pseudomonadota; class Gammaproteobacteria; order Pseudomonadales; family Oleiphilaceae; genus Marinobacter; species Marinobacter nitratireducens. The sequence continues at coordinate 414,157 of NZ_ANIE01000005.1, read as the reverse complement.
GCCAGTTCCTCCAGCAAATCACAAATGGTTTCCACAACCTCAAGGTTCCGCTTCTCGTTGTGACCACCAATATTGTAGGTTTCGCCAACCTTGCCCCGAGTAATCACCTCAACCAACGCTCTTGCATGGTCCTCTACGAAGAGCCAGTCACGTATCTGCGAACCATCGCCATAAACCGGCAGGGGTTTACCGGCCAAGGCATTGAGAATCATGTGCGGGATCAGCTTCTCCGGAAAATGATAGGGGCCATAATTATTGGAGCAGTTCGTAACGACCACCGGCAGCCCATACGTACGCCCCCATGCCCTCACAAAGTGGTCAGAAGCTGCCTTGCTCGCCGAATAGGGCGAGCTCGGCGAATAAGAGGTTTCCTCGGTAAACAGATCGTCAGTTCCGTGTAAATCACCATAAACTTCATCGGTCGAAATATGGTGAAAACGAAACCGACTCTGCCCTTGATCATCTAGGGCACGATAATAGTCAAGCGCAACTTGCAGAAGATTAAAGGTTCCAAAGACATTCGTTTTCACAAACTCGTCCGGGCCATCAATAGATCGATCCACATGGCTCTCAGCGGCCAAGTGCATCACCACATCTGGCTGATGTTTCGAAAAAACGGACTTAACCGCGTCTGTATCGCATATATCGATCTGCTCAAAAAAGTAATTAGATTCAGAACTGATCGAGCTCAAAGACTCAAGATTACCGGCATAAGTCAGGATATCCACGTTGACAACATCGCCGAGCCGGTTACCTATGATGTGCCGAACCACTGCACTGCCAATAAAGCCAGCGCCTCCTGTTACAAGAAATTTCATGACATAACCCTGGGGTAGTGTTTCAACAAAAGTGCCTCGTACTCAGAAAGAATTTTTTCCCAACGGAAATTAGCCTGAAAGTTTGCAAGGGTCGCATGTTGCAACTTTTTTACCAGTTCATCATCTGAAAAAATCAGATCAAATGCTTGATCGACGTCCCTCTTACCCGAAAAATATATTGCTCCATCCTTTGCGACCCAGCGATTGAATTCGTTATCGTGAGCCAAAATGGCATTACCGGCACCGATAGCTTCTACAAGAGAGGGATTGGTGCCACCAACTTGGTGGCCGTGAACATAACAACGGGCGAAAAACCTGAGAGCACTTACTTTTTCGATATCATATATACCACCGGTGAAAATGACTTCGTCGGAGGCTGCATTTATGACGCGCTGATGATAAGTGTTGTCTTTTTGGTAATTACCCAACACGACCAACTTTGTTCCCCGCCGTTTCCCGGAAAACCCTTCGACGATTTCCAGGATGGAGTTCTCAGGTTCAGGGCGTGCAATCACGATGGCATAATCACCGGCGGAGAGCCCGAATTCTTTAAGAATGTTCACATCGGCGTCTTGAATTTCCAGACCACCGTAAGGAATCATGGTGATTTTCTTTCGGCTCGTGCGGGTCGCTAAGTGATCTTCTATGCGAGGGTGATCCGCAACAAGCTGGTTACCAAAAAAGCAGCCGAATCGCTCATTAAGCCAAAACCAACTTTTTGCAACCCTCCCCCACTTTTTCCTTTTCCACTCGATGCCATCCATATTGATGACATTCAGCTTCCCGCGAACACGATGAAGCAGATTGAACACTGCCGTGTTATAACCCAGAGTCAAAAAAATGCCTGTTTGGCGAAGAGAGTGCCATGCTGATATGAAATCAAAAATAACCGTTCCCAATGGTCCGGAATTTTTTACAGAAATGTGAATACGCTTTACTCCCTCCCATTCTGACTCGTAGATCGGAGCAGTTCCCTCCTCTTGGCAGTATACAGTCACCCGCCAACCTCTCTTGACCAGATACGGACACAAGTACTCGGCAAATGTCTCAAATCCTCCATGAGAGGCCGGAACGCCCCGAATACCAAGAACTGTTAGATGTTTATCTTTCATAACCAAGCAAGCTCATCACGCGAGAAAATTCCGATTGGATTTCAGGAGGAAGACTAACTTCCGCCTTTGGCTCGACCGGCGTCAGGACAGCTTTACAGTATTCAGAGTAATTCTTGTCTTCGTCCAACCCACAAAACTCAATAACCTGGTCTCGAACACGCTCTTCACCAACATAGTCTTCGTATCTAACGGGGAGCACTATCTCCGGATACCGATCCGTCAGCTCCAAGCCTTTTTTCATAGTTACTATCCATTCGACAGCGGCTCTTAACTTATGGTCGGAATAGGCTCTGATAACCCCGGCATGCTTACCGAGGACAGTATCTTCAGCAACTATCTGATCACAAAGTAGTTTCCACTTCCGATCATCTTTTCCCCACCAGTCATGTATTTCCCCGTCCTTTGTCACGCCTAAGCGGGCCGACCAATGTTCGATAGACGTGCAAGTGTCAAAACCATTACGGAAAAGAAAAATAAACTTCGCACCGGGAAAGACCTCTCGAACGAATGGAACTCGAAAGATCAGTTCCGGATATTTGTCTACTACCCTTGAGGAGGCAGAAAAGCGCAGATAGTGTCCAAAAACTCTATGGAGTCGTTTTTTAACTTCTATTGTCGCTTCATCTGAATTTATTGAATAAAATGCTTGCCCGTCGTTATAACTTCCAATCAAATCCTCCGATTCATAAGCGTACGCCCAAAGCGCCTTTGGCTCATTAAGAAATCCCACATCGCGATGGATCCCCAGTGTAACCCCTAAAATCGTAGTACCACTTCGCCCTGTACCAAGAATGAAGACAGGGTCCTTAACTATTTTGGCAAACGGCAAATGCCGTTGAAATCGATACAATAAAAAAACGAAAGGGTTAATCCAACGGCCTTTCGTTGTTAAAGGACGCCCTTCATAAAACAAGTAACTTATCAATCTGGTGAAAGTTTTTCTTTTGCTTATCGCTTTAAAGGCAGGGTCCAACTGTGCGACCAAAACAAACGTCCTCCATCCATACAAACTGTTTCCGGATCCCCAGTGAAAGTTCTGTCTCTGGAGACCATGAAAAACCACTCATAGATTTCCTTGAGTCGAGAACAACTTTTTCTACATCAAACCGCCGCTTCTCTGAAAATTCCTTTTTTAGGGGCCGGCCAGAAATATCCTCAACCTTATTGACGATTTCATTGACAGAAACCCCCAGCCCGGAGCCAGCATTAAATGTTCCAGTTTTCTCAAAAGTTACAGATTTGCTAATCAGCAAGGCCAGATCTCCTACGTAGATATAGTCTCTGACCGTATTCCCATCGCCAAAAATGGAGACAGGCTTGTTATGTAAGGCACAACTAATGACCGCGGCGATCAAACCCTGGCCCGCTTTGTTCACTTGCCCCTCACCGTAGGGGTTGGACGGACGGAATATGATCTTTTCCAACCCCCATTCTCGACTCGCAATTTCCAGATAATGCTCAACAGCTACTTTAACCACCCCGTAGCTCGATATTGGATTGAGCGGATGGGATTCTGGAACAGGGTTGTCAGCAGGTTCACCGTATACGGTCCCACCAGAAGACAAGTACACCATCTTTTTAACGTTGATTTCACGCATAATCTCCAGCAACTTCAAAGTACCGACAAGGTTTGACTCAATATCCGATTCTGGATTTACGGCACTTGAAGCCGGGACGGTTGCACTTGCACAATGAATCACCAAATCCACGCCAATAAGCGCATCCAAAAGCCCTCTGCCACTTGCCAGGTCAACCTCATGGTAGGCAACGCCATGAAATCTATTACCTGAATTGCCACGGGAACCAACCGAAACCTCATGTCCTTGAACACGAAGCCTCGCTACTATATGGCTTCCGATAAAACCCGTTCCGCCAAGAACAAAGACCTTCACCCCAAAACACTCCTGTAATTAGACATAATCTCCCTGTAAAAATTATCGTCATTGAACTCATTCTCAACAAAATGCCTTCCTTTACGGCCCATCTCGATAGCCTGATCAGGATTTTCGCTCATCCACCTAATAGCATTGGAAAGTTCGCTGACACTGTCGGGATCAAAAATTAACCCCCGATCAGCTCCAATTAATTCTGGAATGCCGCCGCGTCGGGAACCAATTACCGGCTTACCAGCTGCAAATGATTGGAAAATCACGTAAGGAAAGTTCTCGTGCCAGAGAGAAGGTACGATGACAAACGCTGCGCATGAAAGGATTTTGTCTAAATCATCCCCCCAGAGCGCGCCGAGGAATTCGACATTAGTTATTGACTCCGTTTCGACCACAGATTTTAACTGCGCCAATTCCGGCCCGTCGCCAACAATTTTGATCGGGAAGTCAATATTCTTTGCTGACTGGACAATTCTATCAACGCCTTTCTCGTCGACTATGCGGCCGAAATACAGTGCAAATCCTCCGCCATAAACAGGCTCCTGCTTAGAGCAGTCGAAAGGGTTCCGGAGGATTCCGTAGTTTACAGATTTACTCGCCCAAAATTCTTTTGTTTTTTCTAGCATAAATTCACTGGCAAACAGGTACTTATCTACCAGATCGTCGTAAACATTCTTTGATTCGTGTATATATGCTTCGACCGCAGAGGCAGTACTAAAAATCAACGAATTTTTGCTACACCGTTTCAGAATCGCATTATAGAAGTGACCTCCTTTACAGTCTTCACAAATTGACCAACCGTCATACAATTTATAATTTGGGCAGATATGCTTATAATCGTTACAAGACATAACGACAGGGACGCCAGCTTCCTTAGCCGCCTCTAAGACCGATGGAGTTAAATGAACGTGAATGGCAAATGCGTGAACGATATCTGGCTTAAACTCTTCGATTGCCTCTTTCATCCTTTTTTTCTTCAATGAAGAATAAAAGATATCTCGGGAATTCCATACCTTAGAGAAAATATTACCATTGGAATAACCCGGCGCCTTCACAGAGAAAGCTGTATCACCAGTATCAATATTCTCTTCGTTCTCCGTAGAGAAAAAAGCGACTTTGTGTCCATTCTTCTTTAATACCCTCGCGACTTCAAAATAGAAAACTTCCGCTCCGCCAGTTAACCGATGAAATTTATGAACCAATAATACTTTCATTATTTAATAGACAACTTTTTGCTTATAAAAACTGTAAAGTAAAGAACTGTTGCATGCCAAACCGGTTCCAGATCCTTAAACAAACCACCTTTCAGTGAGTTTAAACTATATACGATCAAAAATGCGAACAGGAGTTTCGCTTCAGGACCAGCACGATTCGCAATAAAATACGCTTTCCTCATCATCAAACCAAATAGAAATCCACCGAAAACCACGCTCCAAATTCCATTGATTATATATAAAGACCCGGTCAAGGAGGGGGTAAACCCACCACCTTCGTACGTCAGACCAAGTGACTCTTTTAGAATATTAACAAGGACCTCATCATCACCAGGTAACAACGTTAAAAACGGCATCACTAGCACCTTCATTCCAAGGAAATCCAAGCTATCCGGAACATGTTTTTGAACCATGTCAAAAGTTATAGACGATAACTTGATCTCTCCGAGAAAAATTCTTGAAAATGCCTCGCCAAATGTCCCGCCCTCGCCGGTCATATACCTAATAGAACCATATACAAAAAGAAAAATCGCCAAAAAAACTATCAATAAAATAACTTTACTTAAAGGGACCTTCTTAGGGAAGAGAAGGTAAAGAAAAACAAAAGAAACAAGCAGAGGGTAAATAACTCTTGTTCGGCTGCCCATCGAAAGAAGTATTAAAATGCAAACTAACATAGCACTGACAAAGAACACCCTATTAAACGGGAATCGTCCTTTGAGCACACGATAGAACAAAGATAGAATTACAAAGTCGATTGACAGAAGCGATAGATAATAAAGGTATCCCCCGACTCTATCAATCACCCCTGTTCGCTCAGACTGGAAGTCCGATGAAAGAAACACCAAGCCCACTTTATTTAGTATTAGGACTTGCGACACAAGCGCAACTATTAAAACAAAAATTAACAATGTCGAGAAAACTCTGTCATCAATTGCTTGAGGACTAAACGAATGAAATTTAGAAGATTTTTGTTCAAAAATTCCTGATGCGAAGCATCCCAAGAAAAACGAAAATATAAGTAAGTAGTAGTAATAATAGACTTCTTTAGAAACCTCTAGCTCGGATCCATATGTAATCCCCCCGAGCCCACAGTACAGGCAAAAGATCAAGGGAAAGTAAACAACTGGATCCGCAAAAATTGGATACTCTCTACTCCATCCGCTCTTAAGAAGGTAGGCAAGCGGAACCCCAAAACAAAAAAACAATAAAAAGACGAAAAGAAGCTCTCTCGAAACACTTTGATACGAACTCACTGGATAAATAGCGTAAAAGCTAAAACCAGAGACAGCAAGAATTAAAGTAGCAATAAAAACCAAAGACCTAATATCAGTCACTTAAAGTCTTTCCATAAATCGACTGCTACACCTATTTCTTTTAGACTGTTTACGTCTGCTTCAAACGCGCTTATATAATGCGCCCTTTCCTCAATGGACAAGCATTCTTTTTTACTACCTTTCGTGTTTATTTCTCTAGTCAATTTACGCAAATATGCCCTAGCGGAAGGATTAATAATCTTACGAAGCAGAGGATAGCGTCTGTCACGAATCTTTTTAAGAAAAGTCCACCTCACCGATCCAGCTTCGTTTGATTTGGGCAAAAGGAGCTCACCGTCGAAGTCTACGTCAAGGAAGTTTAAAATCTCTGAAAGAACAGATTCCGAACTTTGAACCATCTCCTCAAAAGTTATGACTTTAACGCTTTCAAAACGATTCAGATATCGGCTTACCTGTTTGTAGTATTTTGCTCTCTCTCTGTAAAGGTAGTTCTTTGCCCAACCTTGCCCAGAGTATTTGGCGGGAACAGCATCTTCAAAAAAAGCCTTATCAAACGACCTATCCTCAACACCATTACGCTTCATATATGACCACAAGGAAAATGCCATATCAATTGGGTTTCGTAAGACGATCAATATCTTCGAATCAGGGTTATACTTATAAATACTGTCGCATGCATTCAAATCGAAAAGGTAGCCGGTTGATGCATCAACGCGCACGGACTTTTTTTCAGAATTTTTATATAGACTTAAATATTCTGACTCTTTAGTTATGCCAATCGCTTCATCTATGAAATAAAAAGGCTCTTTCATTTGGGGAACAAAAATATCGTTTGTCATTTCGAAAAGATCAGTTAACGATGTTGTCCCGGACTTAGCAGCTCCTACAACAAAAAGATTGACCTTATTTTCCATATCGACACGAACTCCATTAAAATCTCTCTAAATTCTATGATCACTAAATTTGGAAAGGAATTTTGACAGCCACCTACTTGTGCAACCAATCTACTTCAAACAAAATCGCTTCAATCTTCACATAAACAAACTATTTTCCGACATGAAAGACATTAAATACTTATAGCAACAGCTACAAAAGGCCTCTTATCTGTTAAGGGCAGTCAGTCCAAAACTACGCCCTTTATCTAATACTTCATCGGCTGTGCGGCGGAATGCCTCAAAGGTTTCGTGGAACTGCGCGAGGTTTCTTTTAGCGAAAATCAGCAGAAATTGGATCAAGTGTTGTGCACTGTAGCAAGCCTTCCGACTCAAGCCCTGTCGGTCTTATACTCATAAGCATAGTATCCATAACCGTAAGCACTCGCCTTTTTTACTACAGCATTGAAAATCACTCCTTTGACTCCAATACCATTCTGTTCGAATCGACGTTGTGTCAACTCTATTTCTTTTATCGGATTTAAACCAAACCGGGTCACTAGCATAGTCGTGCCGGCGTGTTTACCGACAATAGCAGGGTCGGTCACTGCAAGAATTGGCGGAGTATCGATAATAACCAAGTCGTAGTTCTGAGCGAGCTGCACGATGTGATCCTCGAATCTCTTGCTCATAAGCAACTCAGATGGATTCGGGGGCACCGTACCACGAGGAATAAATTCCAAATTCTCACATTCAGTAGAATGAACAACTTCTTCCAAAGTCGTTTGTCCAGATAAAAGATCCGATAGCCCCCTGGCGTTACTTACGTTTAAAATTTCGTGGGAGAAGCCCTTACGCATATCTGCATCTATCAACAATATCTTCTGATCTGCCTGTCCCATCACAGCCGCCAAGTTTGTCGACACAAAGGTTTTACCCACTCCCGGGCTGGGGCCGGAAATCATCAAGATATTGTTCTTTGCGTCCATCATCGCGAAATGCAAACTTGTTCTCAGGCTGCGTAAGGCTTCAATCGCTAGGTCAGCTGGATTTTGAACTGCGAGTAGCTTAGAGCCTTGTTGGGTTCTTCGAGGGCTGCGTTTGCTGGCTTTGCGGCCCAAGGCTTCCTGGCTTTCTGAGAGTGGGATACCGGCGTATACCGGCAACCCGATGTTTTCAATATCATCGGCATTCTCGACGCCCCGGTTAAAGGCGGAGCGGATCAGCACTATAGCGACGCCGATGAAACCACCCAATAGAACGGCAATGGCTACGATCAGAGCCTTTTTGGGCTTTACCGGGTCTTCGACATCTACAGCCGCTTCATCAACCACCCTTACGTTGCCTACCGTTCCGGCACGCACAATATCCAATTGCTGAATGTTGGAGAGCATTTGCAGGTAGATTTCGTTACCTACTTCCACGTCCCTTCGGAGGCGCACCAGCTCCTGCTGGGTTTCCGGCAAGCCACCAATACGGCTATCCAGCTCTCGGCGGCGCTGCCGGAGCTCTTCCATCTGGGAAGTCCAGGCCTTGTAGCGCGGGTGCGTTGGCTGGAAGCGTTGCTCAATTTCTGCCCGTTGTATCTCAAGCTGGGAGATCTGCTTTTCCAACTCGACGACTTGATCCAGAATTGCCTCACCTTCCGCGGTTATATCGATCGTTTCAGCAGTAATCTGATATTGGTTAAGGCGCTCTTCCGCTGCCTCCAGCTCTTTTTTCACCTCTGGTAGTTTTTGGCGTAGGAAGTCCAGTGACTTGGCAGCTTCGGCACTGTTGCGTTCAACGTTCTGGCGAACGTAATTGTCGCCCACATCATTAAGCACCTGTTCCGCGAGCCGGTAATCCTCGTTCTCATAACTCATCAGGATGATGCCGGAGTCCTTGCCCTGCTCGCTCGCGCCAATTTCTTCCTGCAAGTCCGCTATCGCGCTGAAGCGGCGCCGCTTTGTGACATCAAAATTTGTTCCGGGCCGTGCGTTCAATACTTTTACCATCAGGGAGTAGTCGCCGGCTGTGACGGTCTCACCGACGTGCCCTTCGAGCACCAATTCACCCTCGGAGTTGTACAGGCGCCAACCATTATCAGTTGCCTCAAGACTCAAAGCTTTACCAAACTCAATGGCAGGCACCGTCATGTGAGCGATTTTCAGCTCTTCCCCGCCCCAGGCAAAGCTCTCACCGATTAACGGCTCAGCCAACTCGCCTTCTGACCCCACAAACCTGCGCGCGATGGCTTTGCCAATCAGTGGGAAGTAGTTCGGCTCCACCACGATATCCAGATTCAGCTCATCCACCACCTTGCCAAGCACGTTGCGGCTCTTAATGAGCTGGATTTCAGTAGTGGCAGTGGAGGTAGAGCCCAACAGGCTGGAAATGTCTTCCATGCCCGGCATGGACGCTTCTTGATCCTCCACTTGCACTAAAGACGTTGCCTTGTAGACAGGCGTCGCGAGTAGCACATAGGCAGCACCGACCACGGCAAAACAGAACGTAAAGGCAACGATCAGCCACTTGTGGTCCCAGAGCGTGCCGAACAGGGCCAGCAGATCAATTTCGTCGTCATCCGAGCGTTGGGTGGTGTTGGTCTGGTCTGTCATGGAGCGTTATTTATCCAGGAATTTGAGCCAGGCATCGGAGGCCTGGTCGATCAGTTTATAGGCGTGTTCAAAAGCGGGACGCTGCTGGCGGTATGGGTCCGGCACTGGCTGATTATCCAGCCACTTACCCATCAAAAAGGCCTTTCCGCGCACCTGGGGTGCCATGTCGTAAAGATGCTTCAGGTGCTTTTCTTCCATGGCCAGAATTAGATCGGCTTGCGCCAGCATCTCTTTGGTGACTTGCCGTGCCTTGTGATTAGTGGCGTCTATGCCGTTTTCCATCAGGATTTGCCGGGCGGTTTCATCGGCGGGTTTATCCACAAGGGCCCCTATGCCGGCGGATTCGATGGTCATATCCGGTTTGTGGCTGAGCTTGTGGCGCAGGAGGTACTCACCCATTGGGCTGCGGCAAATATTTCCCACGCACACTACGAGTATGTTTTTAAACATGGCGTCAGTTGTTGGTTACTTCATCTTCAGCCCGGGCGAAGAAATATATCGCCTGGGCCGTCGGAAGGATTTGGGCAATCAGGCGGTTCCACCGGGCAATGGGGGCAGCTGTTACGTAAACAATATCCCTAGGCTGGAGCTTAAACTGATCGGCCAACACTAATGCGGTCGCGTTTCTCGCGTTCAACTGGAAAACGTTGGCAATCTTGTCAGATTCTGACGGCGCTTTTCGGACAACAAAGATGCCGCTCGCATCGGCAGTCGCCTGGGAGAAACCACCAGCGTCTGTCAGCGCGTCGGCGAGGGTGATATCGCTGCGGCCAAAATTGATACTTTGAGGTTCAACTACCTCGCCCAGTACAAATACTTTGGCGGCGTCATTGCGTGCCACGTGCACAATGTCATTGGGGCGGAGCAAGATGTTCTGGCGGGTATCCCCCTGCTTGTACAGGTCTCTCAGGGAATACGTTGTGGAATGCCCATTCCGGGTAAGCGTAACGTCCGTCCAGTCAGCGAATTCAGTCAGTCCACCCGCCCGGGCCACGGCCTCGAGCAAGGTGAGTGGAACGTTGGTTATGGGTTGCGTCCCGGGTTGCTTGATTTCGCCGGTGAGGTAAACGCGCTTGGAACGGAAAGCGGCTACGGTCACATCCACCTGAGGGTTTTGAATGTATTCCACGAGCCGCTCACGCAGTATGTCCCTGATTTCTGTCACTTTCAGGCCTGCAACGTCAACTTTGCCCACGTAGGGGTAGAAAATGGTTCCATCGCTGTGAACCCAGTTCCCCGCCTCAGAAGGGCTTCTATCCGAGCCTTGAGGGATTGTGAGTTCCGGGTGGTCCCAGACGGTTATGTTGAGGATGTCCCCTCGGCTCACTTCGTAATCGTATGTTTTTAGCTCTTGCTCAAGGCTGCGATTGAGGACAGGCTCCGGAGAGGCTTGTGAGCGTTGTTCAGCTAGCAGGCCAGGGGTGATCGCGTAGATATCAACCTGTTTCTCGAGATCAACTTTGTCGGAATCGTTTTCTGTTTCATACCAATGGGATTGGCCTGATGGTATGTGCGATCCGGGTATGACGGTACAACCACTCGCCATTGTAACGAGCAAGGCAGCTACGAGCTGTTTCATTGAAGCTTAGGGTCCAAATTATAGTTAGCGACTCAATCGGGAAGACATAATGCGCAATTGTAAAAGGTTGTGCAATCTGTCCCTGTTGTCAGTATATGTCTCTCGAGAAGAGGCTCAGCGGTGTTTTGATCAGGATTTTTACATCCAGCCAAAGACTCCAGTGGTTGATGTAGTCCAAATCCAGCTCGACACGTTTCTGCATTTTGTCGAGTGTATCCGTCTCTCCGCGGTAACCACTGATTTGAGCCAATCCGGTAATGCCTGGCTTGATGCGATGCCTCGCCATGTAGGCAATGATCTTGTCCGAATAATAATCGTTATGGGCGACAGCATGAGGCCGGGGTCCCACCAGGGACATATCGCCTTTGATAACGTTGAAGAGTTGAGGAAGTTCATCCAATGAGGAGCGCCTCAGGAAACGCCCTACTCTGGTTACTCGCGGGTCTTCCTTCTGAGCCTGCTTTACCTGCGTGTCACTGTGCACTTTCATGGAGCGGAACTTCAGGACTTCTATGATATTTCCGTTCCAACCATGCCGTTTCTGCCTGAAGAGCACCGGCCCCGGGGAAGAGAACTTAACCGCTACGGCACATGCCAGAAGAATTGGCGACAGCGCTATCACACCCAACAAAGCGAGTGTGCTGTCCATTAGGGACTTCATTAACGCAGAACCGGGGTAGGAGGTAAGCGGGCTTTCATTCAGGTGGATCGCAGGCATTCCTCCGAGGTTCTGAATGCTATGGTTGAGAAGTTTCAGGTTCGCAAAATCAGGCACCCAAACCACGTCCACGTTTTGATCCAGAAGGTCAACATACAACCCTTCTATCTGATCAGTTTCTTTGGCGGGCAAGGCAATGTATACGCGGCCAACGTCATTTTCATCAAGAATCGTCCGTAGCTGGCTGACAACACCAAGGGTCGGAAAATAAGCTGCGGCTTCCACGACGTTGTCAGGATCATCGTCATCGAGCGCCACTACGCCCAGCAAGTCTTCGTGGCGTTCGTAACGAAGCTTTATCGCGAGATCCAACGCGAGGTCACCCGAACCGACCACCAGCGAGGGCTTCCGGGAGACGAGCCCAATGTCCCTGTTTTTCATGATTCGGTGCAATGGCAGAAACATGAGCGCCTGAAGTATGTAACTTCCGCCAATCCATTGCAGTATAACTTCCCGCGAGAACAGCTCGCTGGTTTTCGTGGCAAACGCAACGAAGGCCAGTATCGCGACGAGGGTTGCCCACGTTGCGCCGATCCGGGCTACACCGACGAGATAACCATTCTGAAGGCTGTAGGTTCGAAACAACACACAAAGCGGGACGGCAATAAATGATGCCATCACCATCAAGATTCGGTAATGCGATGCCACTTCGCCAGATTTATCCAGCGCAAATGCTGCCAGGACAGCCCCCTGAACCAAGCTCGCCAGTGCCCATTGAATCCAAAATGTCAGTTTGACCGAACCGCTGGTCCGGGGGGATAGTGGCGATTCATGAACTCTCTTGACCAGCCTAACCCTGGCTTCAGGATTGCTCACAGGCGGCACTCGCAAAAAGTCGTTCATTGGTCGCTAACCCTCACACTTACAAAGGAACTCGCCATTCAATTGCCCCCATTACTTCATCTACCGAATCACCAGCCACTTCTATTGCATCTGAAGCAATAGACAGGCCAATCATCAGATCACCAATTGGCAGCGGGCGCTCGTGCCTTAAATCTGCAACCAACACCTCTTTCGAACCCAGGGGCACAAAGTAATCAACGTCATCGCCTCCGCCCTTAAGGAATCGGCTACCCCAGTCACGGTTTAATTTTGCGTAGGTCAGTGCGAACCGCCAGAGCCTATCAGCGTTCGAAAAATGATAGGTGCCTAGAGTAATAGCACGAGAATCCGCATCGAACGTTGTAGCAATATTTCTACCAAGGTGCCGCATTCCGCTCCGGTAGTTGAAATGCTCATACGCGTAATTGGGGCGGCGCTCACTTCCGAACAACCCTTCAGTTAAGGTATCCACACCCTCCAGATACCACTGCTGACTGCCACCAAACCACTGGGACGTCCAATCAATACCAAATTGATACACCTTACGGGACGGCAGGTAGCCGGCTTCGTCCTCACCCACTACCTGAGTGTATAGACCAACGGTATGATCGTTGAACGCAAAACCGTAACGTAAGTCGATACCTGCAAGCTGGTTTCCGGGATCGACACCGTTTGAGCCAAAGTTATCGTTGCCCCTGAACGAGTCCCAGAAACTGGACAGGCTTTCCGGTTGGCCCTCACCGCCCCATTGGATCAGGCGAGATAAACCGATCTCCAATCCCGTCAATGGGCGAAAGTTCAAACGCATGCCGACCAGCTTTGCATCAGGGATCGCACGCTCCGTCTCGAACTGACCTGCGAACGCCGTGAAGTTCCAAGGCCCCAACCAACTCAACCAGGGGCTCCGGGCGGTGTGAGTATTACGCCGGTTGAACCAAACAGTAGGAAGTGGCCGGGCGTTATCTGACAATATAAGGCTGGACTGCCAACCCGGCCCCCACCAACGATCAATATAGCCAGCGCCAAAAGTCCAGTTACTCAGCGTACCCGCCACGTAACTGCCATCAAACCGCACTGTCTCGTCGTCACTTGGATCCGGCACGTAGGACGGGCTTAACGCAATCGCGAAGGCATCCCCGACGTAGTCAAGGGTAAAATCCACTTCTCCTTGCTCGTTCGGGCTATCCCCAAATCCGCCGATCATGTCGGGACTTGTAGCACCGCCGAGCGTTAGATGAACATCCGTACCGATCTTACCCCCAACCTCATTCCACAAGAACCTGTCAGACTCCGACTCCTTTACCAACTTCGCATTACTTCGCGATAGGGGCCAGGACGACACTGTCGCATCAAGCAAGCCTCGATCAGCGTAGTGTTGCATCCGAAAGCGCTCATAAGCGTCTCCTGGCTCTACCCAAGGAGAGGCAGAAGCTGAGCCAATTTCAAGAATCGATGCCAGGCACGCTACCGCCCCACCGACCAGGGTCCAGTGTTTTGAGGTCATAAATCTGATTTTCCGAAAGACACGGATATAACGACAACGGAGGGGAAGAGTTCCCAACCAACTCCATGTCGGGTAATGAGTGTTATGTGTCAGAAGCATGACGATTCTACGGCATCGCGTATGACAAGCAAGTGACAATAGGGTGGAGAGCATTGATTTCAGAGACTTAGAGCCGTTAACGATTGTTAAAGCAGCGCAACACTAACTAGTTTGTGGAATTTTCACTCAGATAAGATTCATAAATTAAGCGACGAAACAGGAACCTTTACCCTCTGCTGCTTCTGCATGAAACCGATAAGGACAACGGCTCGTTCATGCCCATCGAATGCCTGAAAAACAGCCTGAAGTCCCTCGAAAGGCCCCTCTTTCATCTCCACAACCCGGCCCGGCTTGATTCCGCCATTTCCCTTCACTGATTCAAGGCCATTCCGGATTTGCGCTATGACCCCCTCATCAACAGGCGTTGGCTTATTGGCAAAACCAACGACCCGTAACACCCCTCTGGTAGAACGAAGTTTTGCCCAAGCGGGGTCCGTTTGTTCCATATTCACGAACAGATATCCAGGAAACAGCGGTTCAAGCTTGCTAGTCCGTTTACCAGCCCTAACACTCTCAACCGTTACTTTTGGATAAAAGCAGGGGATATCCTGATTCTGCAGGTGTGCCAGCGCCCTATCTCCCTGGGCGGGCTTGTGCTGGATCACATACCAAACCATCAGTACCAACCACCGGAAGCCACGAAGTTTGGGTTCAATACGTTTTCTTTGCCATAGACAACGGGGCTACCGTCAAGCTGTTTCACACTCCCACCAGCGGCAACAAGAACAGCCTGAGCCGCCGCGGTGTCCCACTCACTGGTTGGACCAATGCGCGGATAGATATCTGCATGCCCCTCCGCAACACGGCAGAACTTGAGCGAACTCCCCGCTTGGACCAATTCGTGATCACCAAGCTTGGCAATGAACGCTTTTGTTTCTTCATTTAGGTGGTTTTTGCTGGCGACAACTCTTTTCTCAGCTTTGGGCTCGGCGGTCCGGATCCGGTAAACCCGCCCGGTTCGATCGCGCTTGTGGGCGCCCTCGCCCACCACACCCCAGAACGCCTCTTTCAAGGCAGGGGCGATAACAACCCCCATCACCGGCTCACCGTCTTCAATCATCGCTATGTTCACGGTGAACTCTCCATTGCGCTGCGTGAACTCCTTCGTGCCGTCAATCGGATCGACCAGCCAGAATCTGCGCCAGTGCTTACGCTCTTCCCAGGGAATGCTTTTCCCTTCTTCCGACAGCACCGGAATGTCATGACTGATGTTACGAAGTCCCTTAACGATTATCTCGTGGCTCGCCGTATCTGCGGCAGTGATTGGCGATCGATCCTCTTTATACGCCACCTGGAAGTCCGACTGATAGATGTGGAGGACTTTTTCACTGGCCTCGTCAGCCACCTTGATAACATCCGGGAGAATCGAGCTGTAATGCATTGGCTATGCTTCCTGCTTCATGTCAAAACGTTATCAACTATCATAGGCCATAGTATCACTTGGAAAACAGAGTACTCTAAGGACGCACATATGAAACTTCGCTTTCTGGGCGCAACTGGCACCGTGACAGGCTCCCGCTACCTGCTATCAGACGACAAGCATCGAATGCTCATCGACTGCGGGATGTACCAGGGTGTTAAGACCCTGCGCCGGCGGAATTGGGCAAAGTTTCCCGTTGATCCATCAACCATTAATGCGGTTGTGCTAACCCATGCGCACATTGACCATTCAGGCTACCTGCCGGCTCTCGTAAAAAACGGATTCAAGGGAAAGATATTCTGCACCAAGGCGACCCATGAGCTTTGCAAGGTTTTGCTTCCGGATGCAGGCTTCCTTCAGGAAGAGGACGCGAAATACGCCCGCCGGAAAAACTTCTCTAAACACAAAAATCCCGAGCCACTGTTCACTGAGAAAGATGCCTGGGAGGCCCTGAAGCATTTTGAGTCGTTGCATTACCACGAAACGTTCGAGCCGATGAAGGGCATGGAGGTGACATTCACTCCTGCGGGACACATTCTGGGCTCTTCCTGCGTTCACGTTCACCACAAGGATACCGATAGAACGGTCGTATTCAGCGGTGATGTAGGCCGACAGAACGACATCATCATGAGAGCTCCAGAGCCACTCCAGAACGCCGATGTCCTGGTGTGCGAATCCACCTACGGAGACCGGATTCATGAGGAGACAGACCCCGAAGCGACACTTGCGGATATCATCACCCGCACCGCAGGGCGAGGCGGTATTGTGCTGGTCCCCGCTTTCGCCGTCGGGCGAGCTCAAATGCTGTTATATGTGGTTCACAAACTCATCAAGGAAGGACGCATCCCGAAACTGCCGGTATTTCTCAACAGCCCCATGGCAATCAAAGCCACCGAAATTTTTTGCCGACACAGCAAGGAACATAAACTCAGCTCTGCGCAGTGCGAACTCATTGACAACAGCACCGAGTTCGTCAGAACTGTCGAGCAATCTATTGAACTGGATGCCGTTCGCTACCCCTGCGTAATAATATCTGCAAGCGGAATGGCCAGTGGTGGAAGAGTATTGCACCATCTGAAAACCCTCCTCCCCAACCCTCGCAACAGTATTGTATTTGCAGGGTTCCAGGCTCCCGGGACTCGTGGTGACGCCCTTGTTAACGGCGCTGAATCTGTGAAGATTCACGGTGAGTACTGGCCGGTAAAAGCAGATATTTTTAACTTGAACTCTCTGTCAGCCCATGGAGATTACCGTGAGATTCTGGATTGGCTGGAGCAGGGAGATATCAGGCCGTCCAAGGTCTACATCACTCATGGAGAGGTTGTTGCCAGTGACGTGATGCGGAAGCATGTTTCCGAAAAATTCGGCTGGAACGTTGAAGTGCCAGAACTGTTTGAAGAGGTAACAATCTAACTCCACCCCCCAGAATGGAGCCAATTAGCAATGCGGTCTAATTGGCGCCCCCTCTCGGGAAGTAACCATGAAACCAGAACCCGGGCTTCAGCCCCTGCTTGAGCTCGTACTGGTAATATACAAGGTCACCAGCCATTGCTTGGTAGTAGTTTTCCACTTTCAAAAGCCAGAGTCCCCCTGAAAACGCAACAATGGCAGCGACAAGAGAGCCGAAGACAAGCTGAGAACATCGCCCTTGACGGGAAATCTCTCTCGGCGCTGCAACTTTCTCTCTCTGAATCAGCGCCCAGAAGAAAGCCAAAACGAACAAGCCCACCAACATTGAAGCCGGAGCCAGGAACACGGCCGATACGCTCGCATGGACCAACCCGGCGACGACAGAGCTCGTCAAACCCACAGCCAACGATTCGCGGTTTGTGTTGCGACTACAACCGACCACCTTGCGCTGCCAGAGCAGGTACAACACTCTCGCGCCGACAACTGCGAACGCAAAGATGCACAGCCATCCAAACTCA
Organism: Marinobacter nitratireducens; assembly: GCF_000708045.1. Taxonomy (GTDB): domain Bacteria; phylum Pseudomonadota; class Gammaproteobacteria; order Pseudomonadales; family Oleiphilaceae; genus Marinobacter; species Marinobacter nitratireducens. The sequence continues at coordinate 396,308 of NZ_ANIE01000005.1, read as the reverse complement.
GCAGCCCACATCAGGTACATATTATGGGGATGCGACGTTTTCGGGCTATTCACGTATAAATCAGTGATCGTTTCGTGGCTGACCCATGAGTGGCCTCCCATTCCGAAAGGAAAGTTTTGAAAGCTCATGCTCCACGCTTCAACCCACAAAGGCCAACGACCAGAAGAGTCATACCGGATGGCACTCCCTCCGCTCACGTCGTCAAACGCAAAGAAAGGAACGACCACCGACAGGATTAGCCAGAACAACATTCCGATAGAAATATGCTGAAAGATCAATTTCAGCCAAGGAAACGATTTCCGGCCAAAAAAAACGCTAACAAAAACGAGAGCACAGAGGATCGCAACAAGCGACCCTCTTGCTGATGAGAGTACTAGCATCCACCACCATATACCGGCACCCACACCCAAGATGTAGCGATATAGCTTATTTGACCTGAGTGGGGACAGCATCAACGCGAGCGGAAACAAGGGGATCAACCAGGAGGCAAGATGACTCCAGTATCGAATATTGACGAATCCCCAAGGAATTATCGCCTCTGTTGCCTTGATACCATCCAAAAAGGCAAACAAATAGACATTTAACGTCATGAGGCTGTATAGAACACAGGCGAGAGAAGAGAGGGTAATAAAGGTAGTGACTGTATTGGATAAGGCCTGTTCATTACCTTTCAGTGCTGCTCCTAAAACACCTACAGACAAAAAATAAAGCGCGAAGAGACCTCCCATCGCTGCGGAGGCCTCCGACTCGGCACTGACAAAGCTTCCCAACAAAAAGCTTCCACACAGAGGAAGCAGCCAGGATACAGAGCGGAAGAAATCACCGACCGAGTGACTTACCGTTGCATACACTAGAGATACGGACGAGACAAGAAGGACCAGCAGACACAAAATCCATCTCTGATCGTCAAAAGCCCCATAAAAGGTAGGAAAAAAATCGGAGAACAGGGAATAGAACACCGCGATTGATGCTACCCCTCCCAATAACGTCCCGATTGCTTTAGGGCCTACCTTAATTGCACTCACCATCGACTTCTCTCAGTTAACGGCTGGGTTAGTGAGGTTGACACAAAAAAGCCCCCGCTCTAACGCGGGGGCTTTCGGATTTCGCAGTTTTCACCAGTATCGGATCAATGTGATGAAAACCGAGGGCATGCTAGCTAAGCATCAAGATGCGTCGCAACCTGCAGGTGCGTAGCTGTCTTTCCAGCCAGCGCCAGCGCCACTCTTGTCAACCGCACAAGTCCATACTCCTGCAGCGGTACGGGAAATGGTAACAACTGCGCCTTTAACGGCTGCGGTAGCGTCGCCACCCAGAGTAGCCTGGATCTGCGGAGCAGCAGTAGCACCGTTGTTGATGGTGATACCGTTAGTACCGGCAGATGAATCAAGCAGGTTAGACTTGGTGGAGTCGTAACCCAGCGCAATTTCGATCGGATCTTTAGTCAGGTCATCGGTGTAACCGGTGATGATGGTAGCGCCGCGCATCAGGCCATCTTCAACGTTGGTTTTCAGAGCATTCACTTCACCGACAACACGGCTTACCTGGGAACGAGCAATGTAGTCTTGATACTGGGGGATGGCAATAGCAGCCAGGATACCGATGATTGCAACAACGATCATCAATTCGATGAGCGTGAAACCTTTCTGAGCGTGATTGATCTTCATGTTCTGCATGGTCGACCTCTACGGTTGTCGGTTTGAAATTCTTTTAATGGCCCGGGCCCGGCGGAGTCACACCCTGCGACCGGAAGTGGAGCCTGAAATACTTACTGCACGCACCATGCCAACATAGGACTTATATTATATTTATACGTAAAACCAGATAGTTAAACGCATTACTGTAGCAATTCAAGTCACACTATAAGCCAGACACCCGCGGACAATCTCTGTCACCACGTGACGTTTTTTGTCACCCTCTTGGAGCGGAGCTACACAAAATGCTCGAGTCGGAGCACAGATTACATCTATCACCTTTCCAAACCCGAAGCAGACATCTAAACTCCTCCCTAAGTGACAAAACACTCGATTCAGCAACTTACAGCTCGCTCCTAGATTAATTTATGGCTTCCAACAACAGCAACGTAACGCTTACTGGCCTCGCTCGGCGCTTTGTAGATGACGGTCTCCTCGACGAGGCGACAGCGAAAGATGCATTTATTCAGGCGTCGCAGAACCGAATTCCTCTTATCACCTATCTGGTTCAGAATGATCTCGCAAATAGCCGAGGCCTGGCGTTTTCGGCAGCTATGGAATTCGGCGTTTCCGTGCTGGACCTGGATTCCTTTCTCCCGGAGATGATGCCGGAGAAGATTGTTGACGAGAAGCTAATCAGAAAGCACAACGCCCTTCCTCTTTATAAACGGGGGAACCGCTTATTCATTGCTGTTTCGGACCCGACAAATATCCAGGCGCTGGACGAAATTAAATTCAACACGGGCCTCTCTACAGATGCCGTTCTCGTCGATGAAGCAAAATTAAGAGCTGGGATAGACCGATATCTTGAAGCTCAAGACACCACGATGGGAGATCTGGACGACGCCGATCTGGAAGATGTCGAAACAGAAGGTGGCGAACAGGATGATGACACCGCAGTATCAGCCAGCGATGTAGACGACGCACCCATTGTAAAATACGTCAATAAAATGCTTCTTGACGCCATCCGCGGTGGTGCTTCGGATATTCATTTCGAGCCGTATGAGAAGACTTACCGAGTTCGATATCGCACAGACGGTATTTTGAAGGAAGTCTCCAGACCGTCCATTAAACTGGCTCCGAAAATTTCGGCCCGTGTAAAGATCATGGCTCAACTGGACATCTCCGAGAGGCGCATCCCACAGGATGGCCGAATCAAGATGAAACTTTCTAAAACCAAGGCCATCGATTTCCGGGTAAACACCCTCCCCACTCTTTGGGGCGAGAAGATCGTGCTTCGGATTCTCGACCCCAGCCAGGCCAAACTCGGCATTGACGTACTGGGTTATGAGGAAGACCAGAAGAGAATGTATCTCGATGCCCTTGAGCAGCCCCAGGGTATGATTTTGGTGACGGGACCAACCGGCTCAGGTAAAACCGTCTCGCTATACACCGGCCTGAATATTCTCAACACCAACGAACGCAATATTTCTACTGCCGAAGATCCAGCCGAAATCAACCTCGAGGGGATCAACCAGGTCAACGTGAACACAAAAGTTGGCTTGGGGTTTGCCGAAGCCCTGCGGGCATTCTTGCGCCAGGACCCTGACGTCATCATGGTAGGCGAGATTCGGGACCTGGAAACCGCAAACATTGCCATTAAGGCCGCACAGACTGGTCACCTCGTTCTATCCACCCTGCATACAAACAGCGCTGCAGAAACTCTGACCCGAATGATGAATATGGGCGTGCCCTCGTTCAACATCGCAACGTCTGTGAGCCTGATTATAGCTCAACGTCTCGGGCGCCGACTGTGCAACAGCTGCAAAGAAGTGGCCGATATCCCTCAAGACGTTCTATTGAAGGAAGGGTTCACACAAGAACAAATTGATACAGGCTTCACGTTGTACCGCCCCAAGGGCTGTGATAAATGCAATGGAGGATATAAAGGCCGCGTCGGTATTTATGAGGTGGTCAAGATAACTGACGAGCTGGCGAACATGATTATGGAAGAGGCCAGTTCCATTAAAATTGCACAGCAGGCTCAGGCAGAAGGTTTCCGAAACCTGCGTCAATCGGCCCTTCTTAAAGTGATTGAGGGCGTGACGAGTCTTGAGGAAGCCAACCGGGTGACGAAGGATTAAGCATGGCAGAAAAAGCACAGAAGCTGGAATCGTATGTTTGGGAAGGCAAGGACCGTAAAGGCAATAAATCCAAGGGTGAGTTAACCGGTGCGAATCTGGCATTGGTTAAAGCACAGCTTCGCAAGCAGGGCATTATTCCGGACAAGGTAAAAAAGAAGCCCAAACCGTTGTTCGGCGGCAGCAAAAAAATTACACCCTTTGACATCGCCATGCTTACCCGTCAGCTCGCTACGATGATGAAAGCCGGCGTGCCGTTGGTGCAAAGTTTCGACATCGTCTCTGACGGGCTCGAGAACAAAGGGCTTCAGGAACTTGTGATGGGCATTCGGAATGACATTTCCTCCGGCACCAGTTTCGCGGGCGCTCTTCGTAAGTACCCGAAACATTTCGATGATCTTTACTGCAACTTGGTAGACTCGGGCGAAAAAGCAGGTGCTTTGGAGCAAATGCTTGACCGGATAGCAACCTACCTCGAGAAAACCGAGAACCTCAAAAAGAAAGTCAAGAAAGCAATGACCTATCCTATTGCCGTTATCGTTGTGGCGATAGTTGTTACTGCGATCTTGCTCGTGAAAGTTGTCCCTCAATTTGAAAGCCTTTTCCAAGGCTTTGGCGCTGACTTGCCGGTATTTACCCAAATGGTTGTCAATCTATCCGATTGGCTCCAAAGCTGGTGGTTTGTCGTGCTTCTGGGCATCGTGGGCACAATATTTATTTTCAAAGAAGCGAAACGACGCTCCAAGGCGTTTTCCGATCTGGTCGACAAATATGTCCTCAAGCTTCCCGTTATCGGTGAGATTCTGGATAAATCGGCCGTTGCCAAGTTTGGGCGCGTTCTATCAACCACCTTCGCGGCCGGTGTCCCGCTGGTTGACGCGCTCGATTCAGTCTCTGGAGCGACCGGTAATGCGGTGTATCGCGACGGCATCAGCAGGATCAAGAACGACGTAGCGAGCGGCACACAGCTTCAAGCCTCAATGAGGGAGCAAGACATATTCCCCATCATGGCCGTCCAGCTCACCGCCATCGGCGAAGAATCCGGTAACCTCGACGAAATGCTGGCCAAAGTGGCGGAGCACTATGAGGCCGTCGTAGACGACATGGTCGACAACCTGACAGCACTCATGGAGCCAATGATCATGGCTGTACTTGGTGTGCTGGTCGGTGGCCTCATCATTGCCATGTACCTCCCAATCTTCCAGATGGGTCAGGTTGTTGGATAATGCCGTCACTCGAAACATTTCTGGCCACTCCGTGGCTGCTGTATCTGTCTGTTGTTCTGGTTTCCCTCTGCATCGGCAGCTTCCTCAACGTCGTCATCCTGAGGCTGCCGAAAATCATGCATCAGGACTGGCGCTGCCAGTGCGAGGAGTTCCTGGAGCTTCCGGAGCAACAACGCAAGAACGAAGAGCAGATTACCCTCTCAAAGCCGGCATCCACCTGCCCCTCCTGCGGGCATAAGATCCGTGCCTGGGAGAACATTCCGGTCATCAGCTATCTGATCCTCGGTGGCAAGTGCGCTTCCTGCAAAACCCGGATATCGCCTCGTTACCCGGCCATCGAGGCAGCAACGGCGATATTTTCGGTCGTTACCGTAGCGCTCCTCGGACCTACAGAAGCGGCGCTGTGGGCGCTACTTCTGGTCTGGACGTTAGTCGCTCTGACCGTCATCGATTTCGACACCCAACTTCTGCCAGATAGCATAACCCTGCCGCTGATGTGGCTCGGTTTGATCCTGAACTACTTCGGGGTATTGACCGATTTCAACAGTGCGTTCTGGGGAGCCGTCGCCGGTTACCTTTCGCTCTGGTCGGTCTACTGGCTGTTCAAGATTGTCACCGGCAAGGAAGGCATGGGGCATGGCGATTTTAAACTCCTAGCCGCGTTGGGAGCCTGGCTCGGCTGGCAGATGTTGCCTGCCGTGATTCTACTCTCGTCCGTCGTCGGTGCCGTTGTGGGCATCACCTTGATGGTTGTAAAAAAACACGGTCGGGAAGTCCCCATCCCGTTCGGCCCCTACCTTGCCGCCGCAGGCCTATTGGCACTCTGGTTCGGCCCTGAAATCCAGGCACTCTGGTTCGGCTATCTGGGTGCCTGATCAATGATAACGGTAGGACTCACAGGTGGTATCGGTTCCGGCAAATCGACCGTAGTTCGGCAGTTTGGAGCTCTTGGCATTCACTGGGTAGATGCTGATGACGTAGCCAGAGAAGTCGTAGAGCCGGGAACCCCCGCGCTCAGGGAGATTGAGGAACACTTTGGCGGCCAGATCCTTCAGCCGGATGGCACCCTCGACCGCGCCCAATTACGTCAGATCGTATTCAAGGCACCGGACGAGCGAAAATGGCTGGAAAGCCTCTTGCACCCGATCATCCGGGAAGAACTGATTAGACAGCTGAAGCCTGAAAACTACCAGCTTCCCTATGCGCTTCTCGTGTCCCCTCTCCTGCTTGAGACCGACCAACACCAACTCGTTGATCGCATCCTGGTGGTTGACGTACCCACGGAGGTGCAGCTCGAGCGTACCATGGCGAGGGACAACAACTCCCGAGACCAGGTGGAACGAATCATCGCCGCACAGATACCCAGGGAACAACGTTGCGCCAAAGCAGACTTCGTGATTGATAACAATCAGCCACTGGACGTGGTGGAACGCCAGGTCCGGGAACTGCATGACAGGTTGATGGTGGAATTTGGCTAGCAAAGCCCTGGTTTTACTGAGTGGCTGCCTGGCATTGTCCACAGCCTATGGCGCCGACCCGATCTTCCAGGTTCAAGAGCGCCCCATTTCTGAAACGCTGTCGCCGGAAACTCTGCCGGGGGCGTTCTACACCTTTTCTCCAGATGAGTACTGGGCAGAGCCCAAGGACAGCTACTGGGTCAACTTCAGCAATTGGGTGTTGTCGCAGGAACGCACGCAAGGTCCCAGGGTTCAATGGCTCGGTCAATGGGCCGACCGAACGCTGTCGGGCAGTGAGCGGGGCTTGCCCAACAATGCCAGTTATTTGCGCATCGGATTCGCCACCGAATCCGAACACGGGAAGCCGGCACAGTTTGAACCTGAGGCCCGTTTTCGCCTGGATATCCCCACCACCCGTCGCAAACTCCGGCTCGTCATCGAAAGTGAAAGCGAAGAATTAATCCCGCTGGAAGAACGGCAAAGGGACCGGCAACTGACCGAACCGGACCGCACAGAAACCGAGGCGACCGGTGCCTTGCGTTACCTGACCATCATTGGTGACGCGATCGATTTCTCGACCGATGTCGGCGCTCGCCTGCACATTCCCCCCGATGCGTTCGTGCGCGCAACCGCTCAGAAGAAATGGCGGACCGACAGCCATTGGGACCTGATCGCCCAACAAAGGTTTTATTACTATCACCAGGATGGATGGGGCGAACGATCCTGGTTCGGCGCCGGCCGGATGGCTATGGACGGCTGGTACTTCCGATCCTCGTCTGAGCTTGAGTGGGTACACCGGGATCGGAAATTTGTTGCGGCCCAGATTTTCAGCCTGCAAAAGCGGGTAAGCAATCGATCTACCCTGACCCCTCGTATTGGCGTGCTCGGCGAAAACAAACCCTCATGGCGAACCTCATCCGCGTTCGCCGACCTGACCTGGCGTTATCGCCTGCACAGTGACTGGGTCTACGGCGAAGTGATCCCCGCCCTGACCTTCCCGAGGGAGGAAGGTTTCAAGGACCAAACCTCGATAATATTTCGGGTCGAGCTGTATTTTTCCGGTAGTATTCAGTCTTCCTACTGAACCTGACTTGCAACAAGCTATGCCCAGACATCCATCCCGCCCCGCAAATGAGGCGCTGACCCTGACCCCCGTCGCCTACACCCGTTCCTGCTTTCAGGACAAGTTCGGCGTCCCAAGGCAGCCCGGCCTGACCCGCTACGCCCGGGCTGACCTGGAAATCGAACCGCCGTTTGACCGCGAGGACGCCTTCCGGGGACTGGAAACCGCCAGCCACCTTTGGCTGACCTTCCAGTTCCACGAGGCCGTGCGCGCGGAGTGGCGTCCGGTAGTACGGCCACCCCGACTGGGCGGCAATCGTAAGATGGGCGTGTTTGCCAGTCGCTCTCCCTTCCGCCCGAACAGTCTTGGCTTATCCGTGGTTCGCAATGAAGGGCTGACTCGCAAGAATGGAAAGCTGGTACTGCAAATAAGCGATCATGATCTGATCGAGGGCACCCCCATTCTGGACATCAAGCCTTACCTGCCCTTCGCCGATTCGGTTCCGGAGGCCACTCTTGGCTGGGCGGACACTCCCCCCACCGAAAAACTGCCGGTGGTTTTCCTGCCGGAGGCTGAAGAACAGCTCGAAAACCTCCCAACGAACCAGTATCCCGATCTTCGCCTGCTGATTGAGGACGTCGTCAGCTACGACCCCCGCCCTTCGTTTCGACGTGGCCGGGAAGAAGATCGCATATACGGCGCCCACCTGTATGACCTGAACATTCGGTTTCGTTTTGTGAATGAGGGTTCAAGGGAACGTGTCGAAGTCCTGACGGTCTGTTAAACTCCCGTAGGTTAATTTGTAGTCGACACAGGGAATTTGTGCATTGCCTTCAAACCAGTTTCTAAAGCGATGGGGCGTGCGGCCGCTGGCTGCCAGGCTGCTGGCCTACGTGCTCCTGTTCAGCGTGGTTGTTTCCCTGGTCGCCACCGGCGTGCAGCTGATCGGTGAATTCGAACGCAGACAGGACGACCTTAAAAGTACTCAGGCACGCGCCGCGGATCTGGTTTCCGGCAGCATGAGCAACAACATCTGGCTGATGAATTTCAGCGAAGTTGCCAACGGCCTGGATGACATGAAGGCCGTTCCTGCCATTCAGTACGCCAGGGTTATCACCTCCACCGGCGAAGAGTTCACAACCGGTGTCTACCCGGAAGGCCGGGTGATCACCCAGACATTCCCCCTGATCTTCGACCGATCCAAGTTCCGCGATCCGGAAAAGGTTGGCACCCTCACCGTCACGTCTTCCATTGAGCAGGTCTACAATGAGCTCAGGGACCGCGCCCTGCTCCACCTGTTGTTCCAATCCATTGTCGTGATGCTGGGAACGCTTGGACTCCTGGTGATTGTTCGCCTGACCCTGTCCCGCCACCTTGAGAGCATGGCCGACTACGCAGCGCGACTTAACCTCGACGCTCTGGTGGATCCCCTGCGGCTGAAACGAAAGCCGCGCAAGACGCCGGACGAGCTTTCAGAGCTGGAACAGGCACTGAACAAAATGCGCCTGCAGATTCTGGCCGATACCCAGGATCTGCGACAATCAACCATCCGCTCCCGGGATGAGCGGGACGAAGCCATTCGGGCCAACCACGCCAAGAACCAGTTTCTCGCCAACGTCAGCCACGAGCTTCGCATCCCGCTTCAATCTGTGCTTGGCTACGCCAACCTGCTGACAGACACCCCGCTGGACCAGGATCAGCGGGAATACGTTCAAACCCTGCTCAGCGCCTCCGAGAGCCTTTCAGCCATCATCAATGACCTGCTGGACATTTCCAGCATGGAAGCGGGCAAGCTGGTGCTGGATGAACTGCCCTTTGACCTGCGTGAAACCCTGAACGACCTGGTGCATATGCTCGGCACCCGGGCCCGGGAAAAGGGCCTGGCGCTGGAACTCAGAATCGACGAAAACCTGCCCTGGGCCCTCAAGGGCGATCCGGTCCGGATTCGTCAGATTCTCCTGAACCTCACCGCTAATGCCATTAAGTTCACTGACTCCGGACACGTCCTGATCAGCATTGAAGTACTTGGCCGTCGGGATGACAATGCCCGCATCCGCATCGCCGTTGAGGACACCGGGGTGGGTATCAACCCCGAGGATGTCCCCCTGGTCTATGAACCCTATGTTCAGCTCGGCCAGCAATTCCAGCGCCAACTGCCGGGAGCCGGCCTGGGCCTGACCATCTGCCGCCAGCTTATCAACCTCATGAACGGCTCTCTGGACCTGGAAAGCCGCCCGGGTGAGGGCTCGACCTTCTGGATTGAACTCACGTTGCCCGTTGCACCGGAGAGCGCGACCCGGGTGCGCCCGGATACCAGGATGGTGAACCGCAAGCGTATCCTGGTAGTGGACTCTTACGAACTCTCCCGAAAAATCACACTAGAAATGCTGTCCCGGCACGACGTTTATATCGAAGCCGTCAAGTCAGCCGGTGAGGCCCTGACCTCCCTCAGGCAGGCATTTGATAACCAGCAACCGTTCGACGCCCTCATTCTGGATGGCTTTGTTCCGGATATGGACAGCGACCTGCTGTGCCGACAGATTCGAAGCAACCCATTATGGTCCGAAATGCGCCTGCTGATTCTCTCTTCCAACCCACAGCGGGGCGATGCCGAGCATTTCCGACAGGCAGGCGCGGACGCGTTCCTCAGCAAGTCCCTGCGAGAATCCTGCCTGACTCCGATTCTGAATCAGCTCTTTGCAGATGCAGCTAAAAAGGAGCGCCGCTTCCTGACTCGTTTCTCTTTACAGTCAGTGAGCGATACCTCCAAGCGTCGTGAACTGCCCTGTGGCCGCATGAAGGTGTTGCTGGTGGAAGACAACCCGGTAAACCGCACCCTCACCCGCCGATTACTGGAAAAGCTGGGCTGTGATGTAATGACGGCCAACGATGGCGAGGCCGCCGCGAGCCTGTGGCAGTGGCACCCGTTTGATCTGATTTTCATGGATTGCATCATGCCTCGTGTCGATGGTTTTGAGGCCACGCGACGGCTGCGGGAATGGGAACAGGTGCGAAACCGTGTCCGGGTGCCCGTGGTGGCCCTGACCGCCAGCGCCATGGAGGAAGACGAAGAAAGGTGCCGGCGTGCGGGCATGGATTCCTTCGTCGCCAAGCCTGTCAACATTGAAATGTTGCGCGCAGTGCTGGAACAATACTGCAAAGCCTCCGCCAATTCCTGAGGTGGCGGAGGGCAATCCCTCCATCAGACAGAAAGCCCGTCATGAATGTAGAATGCCCGACCTGTAAAAAGTCCGTCGAATGGACCGATACCAATCCATACCGCCCCTTTTGCTCAGAGCGTTGCAAGTTGATCGATCTGGGAGCCTGGGCCAATGAGGAATACCGTGTGCCAGCGGAGAATGCCTCACCGGATGATCTGGATCAGGGTGGCGAAACGACCCATCACTAAACCTCAAAGGCCTTCGGGGTTAACAGGGACTTAACGCCTTTTAAGTTGAGCCCCCGAGGCTCCCCCGTATAATGGCGACCCAATAATCCAACGATACTAGAAGGTGCACGAATGAAAGCGTCTCGTATTTCCCTGATGATCCTGTCCCTGACAGCCGCCCCTGCGTTTGCAGGCGACGTAGACCTGAGTCTCACCGACGATTCCGTCAAAGGCCAGGTGAACTTTTTTGGCAACAACAACGACATTCAGCTGGGCACAGGTTATACCTACCATGAAGGTGGCCTGGACATCCTGAACGTTGACTTCCACGCTCAGGGCCGCACTGCCATTGGCAACCTGCCCACCACCGCCGGCATTGGTATGCGTGGACTGGCCTGGGATGCGGACAACGCGGATGGCGGCGCCATTGGCCTGGGCGGATTCGGAACCGTTAATATTCCCGATGTGCCGGGCCTGTCCTTCACCGGCGCCCTGCACTACGCTCCGGACATTCTGTCTTTTGGTGATTCCGAGGACCTCACCAGCCTCGAGCTTCGTGGCAGCTACCGCGTTATCCGCAACGCCGAAGTCTTCGCCGGTTATCGGTACCTGAACACCGATCTTGATTACGCTGGCGCTGGTGACGTCAATCTGGACGAAGGCGTCATGGCAGGCATGAAGATCTTCTTCTGATCCCTACCGACATGACGGATGGATGCCCGAAATCCCGGGCATCCATTTCGTGTCCTTCCTCACGCTTTACCCGTATCCCCACTGATAGACTGTCGGCCAGAAAAGGCTTCACGGACGGCAGATATGCGAATCACCCTCGGTATTTTTCTCACTTCCATCATTCTCATAACCTCCGGCTGCGGTGGCGGTGATGACGCGCTCAAGGCCGTCAGGAACGATCCGAACGACTTTGCCGACATCAAGAACCCCGTTGACGACTTCACCTCGGGTAGCACCGGCGACTCCAACAATGCCGGCGGACTCGAAAGCAATGAAGTCCGCATCACCATGGAAGTCCCAGGTAGCATTGCTCCGGATGCAGAATTAACACGCAGAAATCTACGCATCGTGCAGCCCGACCGTGTGAGCGTTTACAGAACCAATCCTGGCTTACAGAACCTGGGAGCGGCGGACATCGACACACGCACCGACAGCAATGGCTATACGGTCATCACTTTCAAGAACGGCTTGCCGCTAGCGCCGGATGTGATTATCGACGCCACTTACGGGAATGCCCGAATGAGGGCGTTTGCCGCCGATGCCGATCGGGATGTAAAAGTTAACCCCTTCTCCGAATACCTCGTGAGAAACACCCTGCCCACCTACACCGCCGGAGAATTTCAGAGCATCCTGGACTGCGCGGAGGACGCAGGTGGCCAGCTGTGTCTCAACAAGTATGTGTGGTCAACCATTGCCGATCAGGTGCACGATTTCGAGATAGATATTCCCACCACCGCCACGGTCGACAGCGCCCTTGCACTACTCGAGGACCATGGTGATTTTGTCAGTTATGTCGCGTCCATGGCGGACTACGCTCTGCTGGACGATACCTCCTCAGGTAAGATCTCTGCCAGCTCGGCGGATTACAATTCCGTCTTCCTCGGCGTGGAACTGGGCCAGACATTTATGGAAAGCACCCTGTCCGGTTCCGGCCAGTGGGGTGTGCGAACGGCGCAGGAAGAGATGCTTCAAGACAGCAGTGGCGGCGTGGGCTACGTGTATCCAGCCTTAACGTTAACCAGCTTCGACGCGTTTAACATCAAGGTCACCTCCCTCGCCAGCGATATCCCCTATGACCGGGAAACCCTGATTCACCAGGCCGGCAACCAGTTTTTCGCTCGTGGTTCCGACCAGTGGGAATTGAACACGCACGCGTCATCTCCGGGAGCCGCGACACTTCTGTCCGACATCCGTTTGCTCGCCGGGCGAGCTCTGTACCAAAGCATTACCGGGCGCGGCAGCTCGCGCATCATCGGCTGGACACGAAACCCGTATTATCTGGATGCCTACACAAGTACACCGGCAAACGACAAAACTGGACCAGATCGAGTTGTCAGCAGTTTCTTCAGTGCTGGTAAGGCCATTGAGCTTGAGGCCTCGGGGCAGGAGCTGAAACGTCTTGGCACGCTGGAAGAGCAGCATGTCTCAATGATTGAGCTCGACTTGCTCAGACAGCAGGGGTTCGACGCCAGTGTTCTGGATGGGCGGACCTACAACACGGTCTTCCTGTCCTCGCAGTTCGGAGACAGCGCTCAGCCGATCCGCTTTGAATCCGGGCTAGGCACATGGCAAGTCAATAACGGCGACATCACCCAGTCGGCAGATACGGAATCTTTGTTCAGGGACAACAGCGGGACCGTCATGACTGGCTCTGGCACACTGACGGAATCCTGGATAGTGAGCCCACGCTTGTCTCGGCTCAGTAGTGGTGACGCTGACATCGGCCGCCTGAATCTGGACATAGCGAGCGAAGCGGCCGATTTTGAACAACCGGATCTTGGCATGGGCGCATCAACACCCGACGGCTCCCTCGTGGCCTTCAACCTTGATGACAGTCCACTCGGTGACGGGTTTCTGATAGCCGCAGCCCAACCCAACACCACGGCCCCTTCCGCCGGGGCGTATCGCCTTCAGGGATTCGCTCTGGGCCTTGCTCCTGACACCAACCACCTCAGGCATTTCGACAATTCGCTGCTGACCATTACTTCGGGCTCCAGTGCAACGCTCAGCTTGCGTACGCTGGATAGCCAACACGACGTAACGTCGGAAACACTCTCGAACGCCACGCTCAATGAAACTGCAGCCACATCGCTTTCGTACGCAACGTCCGGAAACGGCCAGGTAACCTTCAGCGCGGGAAACCTTACGCTTGAAGGGTTCCACACGGCGGATGGCGAGCAATTCTACTTCCGCCTGCGGGACACCTCAGGCACGGAAGAACAAGTTGGCCTTGTGATCGCAACCCGCATTCCTTGACGGTCAGCGCCTGGTCCGCCAGGAAGACGAAACCGTACGACCTGTTATAATTGTTCGCATATCAATTTTAACGAGGGGTTGTATGTCTGTAGGAAAGCGGGGCCTTCTTCTGGTCATTCCATTGATTGCCTTTGCAGTTGGTGGCGGATTACACGTTCCCCCTGCAGGACTCGGCCATGGCTGGTCAGGAGACGCCGGCTTTGAACTCGCACTGGAATCGATGCCCGCCCTGCCAGATTGGGCACAGGACGAATTACCAGACTTTTCCCAGTATCAGGACACAACAGAAAAGAAAGCCGCGTTTTTCTCCTTTCTCTATCCCCGTATCGTGCTCGCAAACTCTCGCGTGCTTATCGAACGTAGCTATCTGGAAAGCCTCTCGGGGAAAAATGAGCTAACGGATCAGGAACAACAATGGCTCGACAACCAGGCTGAACGCCTCCGGGTCGAGTCCCCATCAGGCAGCATTGAGCAGTTTAAACTGCTTCGCAAGCGGCTGGATGTGATACCGCCCTCCCTCATCCTGGCCCAGGCAGCAAACGAGTCGGCCTGGGGAACGTCCCGGTTTGCAACCGAAGGCAACAACCTGTTCGGGCAATGGTGCTTCTCCAAGGGGTGCGGCCTGGTGCCAAACGCAAGGGGCGAAGGCTCCAGCCATGAGGTCGCCAGGTTCAGCTCACCCTACCGTTCTGTGCGGGCCTACATTCAGAACCTGAATCGCCACCCGACCTATCGAACGTTACGCGACATACGGCTCGCCGATCGACAGCAAAGCGAGGACTTATCCGGACTGGATCTCGCCGGTGGCCTGCTCGGCTATTCCGAGCGCGGACAAGACTATGTAAAAGAGATCCGAGCGATGATTCACTACAACAATCTGGAATTCTACGATGATGATTTCCGGAATGTGATCAAGGACCAGAGCCCGGATCATCTCCAGCAGTTAGCGTCGTCCAGCCCGGAAACCGAGCTTCTCCCGGGACAGGACACTGCTGACGCGCCCAAGGAAGGCTGAGAACACCAACCTCACATTATCCAGAGACGACCCACATGCTGTACTTTCTGCCTGCGCCGCTCAAGGGAACCCTTGCTGCGCTCATGATTCTGATTAACACTCTGATCCTGTTTCCGGTGTTGTTACTGGTCGCCATCATCAAGCTCATCCTTCCAGTCACCCCGATTCGAAAAGGCTGCACCGTTATTCTGAACCGCATTGCCTGGCTCTGGATTGGATTTAATAACCTGCTTGTAGATCTGTTACACCGGGTGGAGTGGGATGTCCGAGGCGTGGAACAACTGGACCATCGGCACTGGTACTTCGTCACCTGCAACCATCAAAGCTGGGCAGATATCCCGGCCATTCAGTACGTTCTCAACAGTCGAATCCCGCTGCTCAAATTCTTCCTGAAGAAAGAACTGATCTGGGTCCCATTGTTGGGGATCGCTTGGTGGGCGCTGGATTTCCCGTTTATGCACCGGCATACCAAAGAGCAAATTGCCAGAAAGCCCGAATTGAAGGGCAAGGATATTGCCGCTACCCAGGCAGCCTGCGAGAAATTCCGCTACACCCCCGTGACCATCTTCAACTTCATGGAAGGAACGCGATTCACTCCGGCTAAACACAAAAACCAGAGATCGCCTTACACCCACCTCCTGAAGCCCCGAGCCGGCGGCACGGCCTTTGTACTCCAGGCCATGGGTGAAATGATCCACACCATGCTTGACGTCACCATCGTTTATCCGAATGGCAGGGCTGGCATCTGGGATTATCTGTGCGGACGGATCGACCGAATCATCATCGATGTCAGGACCCGGGAAATACCCAGTCGCTTCCTGGGCATGGACTATGAAAACAACCGGGAGACCCGGGTGGAATTCCAGCGCTGGGTAAGCGATCTCTGGGCAGAAAAAGATCGCCGTATTACTGAATTGAGCAAAGCCGGATAGAGAGAGCTTTGCTCAGCTCACAGGATGCCTAACTCACGGGCCCGGACAATGGCCTGGGTCCGGGACTTCACTTCCAGTTTCGCATTGATTCTGCGGGCGTGAGTTTTCACGGTATGCAGTGAGATGTGAAGTCTATCCGCGATTTCCTGATTCGATAGCCCCATGGCAATCAATTCCAGTACACCGTGTTCGCGTTCACTGATGGGCTCCGCCAGGGCTTCAGGGGATACCGTGGACGTCTCGCTCAGCTGAAACAATCTGCCCAACTCGTCTTTGAAGGGGCTGTCAGCAATCTGGGCGAAATGCCCGGGCACCACAGCCTGTAATTCAGACCGAAGCTCCGCAAAGGGGCTGATAAAGTGTTCTTCCGCCGCCTCAGCGACCACTGACAACAGCATCTTCCGGGCAGCCACAGGACCTTTCTGTTCGTGAGTGATTACGGCTTCAAGAAGGCGAATATGCAGTTCCACACCCCACGGTATCGCATCCTCATATCGGCCTCGCATAGCGGTGAGGGTTTCCCGGGCGCGCACAAACTCACCGCGGGCCAGATCCACTCTCGCATGCATACAATCAAGTAACCCCGGCATCATCGGGAAAAGCTCCGGTACACAACCTGCCTCGCGATATGGCTCCAGTTTGCGCACCGCCTGCGCGGCACTTTCGACTTGCCCCTGCGCCAACCAGCAACTCGCCTTCAGCGCCTCCAGCACTGGCACAAACAGCGATTCGTCGACCTGCCAGGAATGCATTGTTCGTTCTGCTCGCCCAATCCAGACAAAGGCTTCGTCATAACGCCCTTCGACCCGGCACATTAGGACACGGATCGTCATCACCAGCAGGAACCCCAGATCCCGGGCCTGCTCTGCATGACGGCCACAGTTCACCAGCAACCGATCCGCTTCCCGGTAGCGCCCCTGGTGCCAAAGGATAAGCACCAGGTTCAACTGTAGGCGCGTTTCACCGACCCTGGCAGGCCTGGCCAGTTCCTGCATGGCCGTGTCGAGGCCAGTCCGCAAAAGCTGTTCGGCGTGCTTTAACGCCCCCTTACCGAGCTCTATTCGGGCATGACTGTACACCGCGAGCGCCTCCGAACCTGAGTCCCCGGCCTCCCTCGCGAGCCGAGTTGTGGATCGGTTTGCCTCACGGGCTTCGGCAAATCTGCCCGCAGCACAAAGAGCACTGGAACGAACCATCTGCGTAATCAAGCGAGCTTGAGGGGATAGGTGCCCCAGCTGCAATGCCTGGTCGGCCGCCGCCAGAGCGCCCTCGACACTGCCCTCGCCACGCAGGATAAACGCCTTCAAGGCGTATATTCGGGCTTCATGCTCTTCGAAATCCGGGCCTGCCAGCTCATCAACCAGAGCTCGCGCTTGCTGGAACTGGCCCCCGATGGCGTGCACCCAGCTGTAGACAATCCGCAACCGGGCGCTGCGCTCCAGAAGCCCCGGGGGAAGCGTTTTCCTGAGGCGTAAAAGAGACGCCGTGTCCTGCCCGAGAAGGAGGGCTTCTGAACCTTCCGAGGCAATACGAATCACCGCCTCACCGTCGCCAGAGAGTAACGCGTACTTCAGCGCCTCCGGAAACTGATCCCGATGACCAAACCACCGGCTGGTCTCCAGCATTCTATCCTGGTAGCCCGGCATAACGGGGGACTTCAGCCACTCCTGAAGCAGCGGATTCAGACGGTACCACCGCCCCCTTCCTGGCATGATTCTGAGCGGCAGCCCTTGTTCGTGAGCCATCGATGGGCAAAAGCTGGAATCTGGAGTAATTGGCTCCAGGGCGAGATACAGTTCATCGGAACAGAGTTCCAATTCGGCCACGGCCCTAATCGACTTCTGCTGCCCCGGCGTCAGACCTCCTAATACGGATTCTTTCAGGAAGCGTTCGACACTCTCCGTTTCCTGTACTGGCTTGCGCTCCACTTCTCGCAACAGTTCGCGCCGGTATAAGGCCAGCGGTGTCACCCAGCCTTCAGTGAGATCATACAGGTTATCAACCGCAACGCTGGTCAACTGATTCCGGCACAGTGACGGTTTGAAAAATTCAAACGTCTCGGCACGACTGAACTCCAGCACTTCAACCCCGATACGGGCAAAACGGTTCTCAAGTTCCAGACCATGGCTATCAAATGGGAGCGCCTTTCTGGAGATGAGAATAATCGACAACGCCGAGGGAAGTTCCGCAACCAGCTGTTGCAGCAACGCAACAACCGCCGGATTGGTGAGGTTCTGGAGGTTATCGAGCACGATCACCTGCATACGCTCAGACGCCTTCCGGTTCAGGGTGACCAACATCATCGCCAGAGCATCCGAAAAGCTCGCACCGGCCTGAAGGCTGCTATCGGTAGATTCCGGGAGATCAAAAGCGATGGCGATCAGGGAAAGGAATCGGGTTGGCGAATTATCCTGAGCGTTCAACGAGACCCAGCGTATGGCCTCTTCCGGAATTGAAGAGGAAGCAATGCCGGACAGAACCGCATGGGATTTCCCGTAGCCGCAAGGTGCCTGAACAAACATGGCGCCCCGTGGAACCAGTGCGTCATGAAGGAGAGTGTCGATGTGTGATCTGTTTAGTGAGTCCGCAGGGATTACAGGGGTCTGGAGCCTGTGCTTTAACAAATCCCTGACCAGTTCCCCTCGCTGTAACCCGGTATTTGCTGACTGAAACTCGTCGTTGGCTGCACCGCCATCATTGAATGGTTTCACTCACTGCCCCATTTGAAGCCGGCTGGAACGGAATTCCTCTAGCCGGAATAGTTCTCTGTACTATTGGACTTCACACCTTAATAACGGTCGGTGAAGACGCTCGAGAGTGGCGTTCTTCTTCGGATACGCCTTTAGTATTAGAGGAAGGTTAAACCAATTTGGGGGGTGGCTGCAAAATTTTGACGTAAAAGGAATTTCGGAAGTGGCGATTTTTTAACGGATGGAATGATCGCGAATTCAGACCTTTCCCCAAACAAAAACGGCGAGCACCAGACTCGCCGTTTTTGTGCTAGCTCGGTTCCGCGTTAGCGGGTACCGGCACGGCGCAGGGCCGCTGGGGTGTAGTCCCTTGAGCGGCGTTCCACGCCAAACTCATACGGATCTGTTTCTTCGTTTGTCAGACCCAGAGCCAGGTATCGACCAGACAGCAGGTCATAGAGAACCTCGATCGCATACCACGGTACTACTTGATCGTAGAACTGCATGGCGTGAGCCTCAGCAACCCGCCACAGCTCTCCGCGGCCATCGTAGTGATCGATGACAGCAGCCTGCCAGGTATCTTCATCGATGTAGAAGTCACGCTGGGCATAGATATGACGCTCACCTTCCTTAAGGGTTGCGCGCACATGCCATACGCGGTGCAGTTCGTAGCGGGTCAGATCCTGATTGATGTGGCCTGCCTTGATGATCTGATCATAGTTCAGGCTAGGATCAACCAGCTTGTAGGAGTTGTACGGAATGTACATTTCCTGCTTACCCACCAGCTCCCAGTTATAACGATCCGGGGCACCGTTAAACATGTCGAAGTTATCAGAGGTACGCATACCATCCGCGGCAGTACCCGGACCATCATAGGCAACCTGTGGCGCACGACGAACCCGACGCTGACCCGCGTTGTAGACCCATGCCCGGCGAGGCTCTGCCACCTGGTCAATGGTCTCGTGGACCAGCAGAACGTTACCGGCCAGTCGAGCCGGCCCGGTAATGGCCTGCTTGAAGTAGAACAGCACGTTAGGATCTTCACCCGGCTCATAGTCAGACAGGTAAGTTCTCCAGGTCAGCTCGTCCTGGAATTTCACCACAGAGTAATCACCGCCAGCGGTCGGAGTCACTTGCCCAACGTTACGCTGAACAGAACCACCACGGTAGCGGGTGATGTGGTTCCAGATCGCTTCCAGGCCGTTCTGGGGGATCGGGAACGGCGTTGCGCTCTCGTAATTGCCAAGGCCGTTACCGTCCTTGATCAACTCCACCTTGGACGCATTGGCAACGGTTTCGTCCATGACCTCTTTCGGGTACGCGGCAGACCGGTGGGTTTCGTACACCGGCATCACGTAGTCGTCATACTTCTTGATCATGGCAACCTGCCCGGGAGACAGCTTGTCCGCGTACTGGTCAACGTTACCCTGATTGATGGTGAACTTCGGTTTTTCACCCGGGAACGGGTTCACGTAAACGCCAT
Organism: Marinobacter nitratireducens; assembly: GCF_000708045.1. GTDB lineage: Bacteria > Pseudomonadota > Gammaproteobacteria > Pseudomonadales > Oleiphilaceae > Marinobacter > Marinobacter nitratireducens. The sequence continues at coordinate 376,291 of NZ_ANIE01000005.1, read as the reverse complement.
CACCCTTGTAGTCCGACGGCGGGGTCGTCAAACCACCAGTCCAGGCTGGAATTTCACCACCATTGCCCGCCTTTTCGGCCCCCATCGGCGTCAGGGAATCGCCAAGCTTGGCAGCCTCGGCAGCAGAAACAGCACCATAGGCCTGGCCCGCAAACATGCTCGCAGCCAGGACACCAGTGGCCAATAGTTTCTTGTTCAGTTTCATTTAAATTACCTCGTTAAACGAATTCTTTCCGGTTTTGCTCAGAATGAGTAGGAAACACTGGCACTCACAAAATCACGGTCAGTCAACTCGTTATACGGCTTTCCACCGAAAAAGTTTGTATAACCGATATTACCGGTAATCTTGTTCTGATAAACCGCCTGCAGAGACAGGCCAAGCGCCTTACTACCCTCGTTGAAGGCACCACCCGGCTGCGGGCTATAGCCTTTCACATCATGGCTCCAGGCCAACTGCGGGTTCAGGTTGATACCGGCAAACACGTTCGGATAGTTCCAGACGAAACGGGCACGATAGCCCCAGGAGAAATCGGTCGTGAAGCCTTCGTTGTTACAGTAGGTGGTGTTAATGTTTTCTGCAGGACCACCCTCTCCCTTACAAAGATCTCCGCCGGAAAGTGGCAGCGTGCCGATCCCGAACGTCCCTGAGCGACCATACCGGGCCTCGTCATAACTCGGGAGATCGTGAATATAAGTCGCGCCGAACTCTGTGATAAAGGACAAACGGCTCGCGCCCATCACCTGGTCGAAGAACTTAATCAGGGTGAACTGAGCCTGAGAGACACCAAAGCGATCGTTGCCGGAAACCTCAGCCCCCGGGGCCAGGGTTCCTCCGTTCTCCTCAAGCCGCTGCTGTTCCAGCTTACTCAGGATTTCCCCATTGGGTCCGCGCTTCTGAAGCCCGCCGAAAATAAGCTCAAACGCATTCCACTGCAGAGGCATTTTGTCTCTGTATGAATACTCAGCACCAAGAGACCAACCACCAGGAGTCGTGGTGTTTACGCTGATGCCGTAAAGGTTAATATTCTCCGGATACTCGATGAAGTATGAGGGGAACTGAGCCGTTTTCACGGTACCACTGACGTACGGAAGACGACTGTTGTACTTGATGTAGTAGAAACCAAATTCGGAATCATTCAATTCCGGAACGTACCACCGTAGCGCAACACCAAACTGGTCCTTTGAATCGGCTTCTTTGTCGCCCAAACGAGGGGCAATAAAGCCTTGCGCTGCTGCTTGAGAGTCAGGCAGCTGACCAGCCAACAGAACAGGGCCGCAACCATCGGCAGCAAAGTCATTGGTGGAGAAGAAGGTACCACAATCATCCGGACGGACTGCCTCCCAGTCTGTCTGAACGAAGGTCTCTACAGTGATGTTTTCGGTAACACCGGCGGACATGTAAAACATCTCGACCGGCAACAGGGCATCTTTGAGCTCAGAGCCCGGCGCGCGGAATGCGGGCACGTCAACCGGGTTAATGACGTTGATACCACCCTGAATGAAAGTACTCTCACCCCAGCTCACCACCTGCTTGCCGTAACGCAGGCTGACGGGCACGTTGCCAAAATACCAATCAGAGAACACGTAGGCATCAAGAATCTCACCGCCTGACGCGTTGCCCTTGGCCTCGTCGTTCAGCTCTCGACGCTGGCCCACATAATCAACCGCGCGACTTTCGTCTTTCAGTTCGAAGTCATACCAGTAACGACCGCGAACGAGACCACCAACACGAGTCAGGGTGTCGCTGTCTGTGTAATAGTCGAGGAACAACTCGGTGTTACCCTTGACGATTTTTGAGTAGGTATCACCCTTGTCAAAGTTCAGGTTGCCGTCATCGTAGTTGTTGGTGGAGGCGCCGATATTCTCAAGTGAGCCACCCGGGGCGTATTCCGGACCCAGGTTCCCCTGAGCGATCAGACGCTTGTCACGGTCTTCCACCCGCCAGCCAGCACCCGCTGACAATGTGGTGTTAATAGAGGCTTCCACATCCCCCATGTAAAACGAAAAGGCAGATGCGTGGCCAGATACCCCGGCGGCTACCGCCACGGCGAGCGGTAATTTTGTCCAACGCTGCCATTGATGAGTTTTTCTTGTCATTGGAAGGCTACTCCATTGTTGTTCTGAGTCGCTGCTCTGATTATTGGTGTTCACGATGAATTGGAGGCTTCATGCACAGTGCTCGTGATGTTGGCACTATAGCTAACGCTGTCGAGTGCTTTGATCAGTCAAAAGTATGATTTTGCTCTCATCCCTCTTTTCCTACCGGGGTGGTACTCGCTTGGAATCACTATAGACAACAAATTGGGATGCAACCACTATGGTTTTTGTGGTTTTTTTTGCGTTTGGAGTGCTTGCGCAGGGGGAGCGAACAGGGAGGTATTCACAGAGGGTTTCAGAATGGGGCAGCGAACAAGACACACCCCATCCCGAGAGCGCTAAAGCGGCTTAAAGCAGCTCAATCGCCATAGCAGTAGCTTCACCACCACCGATGCACAGGGCTGCAACACCTTTCTTCTTGCCGTAGCGCTGCAGTGCGTACATCAGAGTGACCAGCAGACGGGAACCCGTGGAGCCTACAGGATGACCCTGGGCACAGGCGCCGCCGTGGATGTTGACCTTTTCAGGGTCGAGGCCGAGTTCGCGGATTGGCATCATGGCAACCATTGCGAAGGCTTCGTTGATTTCGAACAGATCAACGTCGTCTTTCGTCCAGCCGGTTTTGCCAAACAGGGTTTCGATCGCACCAACCGGGGCGCACGTGAATTCTGACGGATGCTGGGACTGGGTGCTGTGACCAACAATGCGAGCCAGGGGCTTCAGGCCACGCTTTTCAGCTTCGGACTCGCGCATCAGAACCAGCGCGGAAGCGCCGTCAGAGATGGAGGACGCGTTCGCCGCCGTTACGGTACCGTCTTTTGCGAACGCCGGGCGCAACGTCGGGATTTTATCCAGGTTGGCGGTCAGCGGCTGCTCGTCGTCCTCGACAACGGTTTCACCCTTACGGGTTTTCACGGTAACCGGGATGATCTCATCCTTCAGGAAACCTTCCTCGATTGCTTTCTGAGCGCGTTTGAGGGAGTTAATGGCATAATCATCCATCTCTTCGCGAGTGTATCCCTTCTTATCGGCCATTTCCTGGGCAAAGGCACCCATCAGGCGGCCGGTTTCGGCATCTTCCAGGCCGTCCAGGAACATGTGGTCCTGAGGCGCGGGACCAGGCCCCATACGATAACCTTTGCGAGCACCCTGCAGAACATAGGGGGCGTTAGACATGCTTTCCATGCCGCCGGCAACCATGACATCGTTGGTGCCCGCCTTGATCAGGTCATGGGCAAACATGGTTGCCTTCATGCCGGAGCCGCAGAGTTTGTTAATGGTGGTAGCACCGGTATTGTCCGGCAAACCGGCCTTACGCATGGCCTGACGTGCCGGCCCCTGCTTCAAGCCCGCAGGCAGCACGTTACCCATGATGACTTCCTGCACATCCGCAGGCTGCAGACCGGCGCGTTTCACGGCTTCGGCGATGGTAATGGCGCCAAGATCAGTGGCGCCAACGTCTGCCAGGCTACCCTGGAAACCACCCATGGGCGTACGTACGCCACTAACAATCACTACGCAATCGTTGCTCATAATCTGGATCTCTCTTGTCACTCTGTGATTCGGGTTCTTATGTGTCCGCAATTCGATTCAGTGGGCCTGAATTCTCTTATAGTTCGATCAAGGTTTATGGGGCGCCTCAAGATACTCCTGAGACTGCATTTCAAGCAGACGGGACTCGGTCCGCTCAAACTCAAAGCTCAGCCTTCCACCTGCGTAGAGCTCGGTGATTGGAGCTTCCGCAGAAATAATGACTTTTACGTTCCGGTCGTAAAACTCGTCAATCATATTGATAAAACGGCGGGCCTGATCGTCTTTGTCTCCGCCAAGAATGGGGACATTGCTGATGATAATGGCGTGGAACTGGCGGGCCAGCTCAATGTAGTCGTTCTGACTACGCGGCCCGTCGCACACGGCCTTGAAGTCGAACCAGACAACATCGTCTGCATGTGCCAGCGCTGGAATTTTACGACCATTGATCTCCATGGAACTGCTATGTTTGGCTGCCTCAACGGCCAGCGCATCAAAGCTCTTGCGCAAACTTACATCGGCCTCATCATCCAGCGGCGCATGAAAGAGCTCGGCCTGTTCGAGGGTGCGCAGTCGATAATCTACGCCACCATCCACATTCACCACATCAGTGTGCTTTTTAACCAGCTCGATCGCCGGCAGGAATCGCGCACGCTGCAAGCCATCCTTATACAAGCCATCCGGCACAATATTCGATGTACAGACCAGCGTAACGCCCCGACTGAACAGGCCATCCATCAGCGTGGCGAGAATCATGGCATCGCCGATGTCGGAGACAAAAAACTCGTCAAAGCAGATTACTCGAGTTTCATCAGCAAACTTTTTAGACACGATCTCCAGCGGATTTTTTTCGCCCTTAAGCGATTTGAGTTCGGTGTGTACCCGCTGCATGAACCGGTGAAAATGGACCCGCATTTTGCGATCAAACGGAAGGGCCTCGTAGAAGGTGTCCATCAGGTAGGTCTTGCCACGACCAACTCCACCCCAGAAATACAGGCCGGTGACAGGCTCTTCCTTGCCTTTCTTGAACTTCTTGCGCAATCTGGCCATGGTATTCGGGCGATCACTTTCGGCTTCAACCAGTTTGTCGTAAAGTGCTTGCAGGCGCTTGACCGCGTCTTCCTGCGCGGCATCTTTCTGGAAATCCGGGCGTTCAAGATCCTTCTGGTATCGTTCCCATGGAGTCAGGTGCGCACTGGTGTCTGCGGAGATAGCTGCGGTCATTGAGACATTCCCGGAGTGTTGAACAATAAATTGGGCGCGGCATTATCTCTCATTTCGGCTTTTTTCGCCACGCTGGCGGCGTTTGAAGCAATAAGACGATAGGCGCACGCGCAAGGCATGGGCTCATCAGGCTTCGGACGTTATACTGGTTAACAGGGCTTGGCTCACTTAAAGGCAAAAGGACGACACAGCATATGACGAACCTGATTCTGGCAGCGATTGCCGCGTTGGTTGTTGGCATTGTCATCGGGGTTTTTGTTGGCCGCTCCGGGCAGGGAACAACGCTTCGACAGCGTCGTGCGGAGCAACAGATTGAAGAGCTCAGGAGCGAATACACTCGCTACCAGGCCCAGGTGAATGAGCACTTTATGGAGTCCGCTCACTTGCTTCGCCGGTTCAACGATGCGTATCGCGACGTAAACCAGCACATGGCCCGTGGCGCGAATCGTTTGTGCAATGACGAAGACTGGATGGAAGAGCTTGCCCAGGAGACGTCCCGTAAGCGCCTGGAGGAAGTCAGCGATGACGGTGTCGAGCCGCCTCGGGACTATGCTCCGAAGACAGATCCGGAGGCCAAGGGGACCCTGGCTGAGGATTATGGCTTGAAGAAGGGTGAGCAGGCCAAGCCTACGACTCAGGCCTGACTCTTTTCGGGACTTTTAGATTGGTGCTTGAGCAGGGCGCGGTATGGCTGCCAAAACCCGCTCAAGCACATCCATGTGACGCTTGAGCTCCGCCATCCATGGCTCCGCACAGTTTCGGCAGCCATACCCCGCCCCGCTCTTCAGACTTAGCGATATTCTCTCCGGCCCATTTGGAGGCCCCACGGACTTAAAGGCTATACCGGGTTATCACAATCGATAAACTGGTGTTTCACGCCAAACTCTCTCGCAAGCGCCTCACCTAACGCCTGCACTCCGTATCGCTCAGTGGCATGATGCCCCGCGGCAAAATAATGGATACCGCACTCTCTTGCAGTATGAGTCGTCGGCTCTGAAATTTCTCCGCTGATGTACGCATCCAGACCGGCACCCAGTGCAGCATCAATAAACCCTTGGGCGGCGCCTGTGCACCACCCTACTCGCTTGATCTCAGCCGCTCCATCACCAACCCAAAGCGGCTCACGGTGCAGTTTCCGGGCGATATGCAGAGCGAATTTCTGAGGTGACATGGGCTCGGATAACTCTCCCTCCCAAACCAGACCGCCCAGCGGACGCGGATTCTGGATTTCCAGAACATCCGCCAGCTGTCGGTTATTGCCATACACGGGGTGATCATCGAGCGGGAGATGGTAAGCGACGAGGTTAATGTCGTGATCCAGGAGCTGCTTGATGCGCTCTCGCTTCATGCCCCGGATACGCTGATCCTCACCTTTCCAGAAGTAGCCATGATGAACCAGAATCATATCCGCATCGGCTTCCACGGCCGCGTCAATCAGTGCCTTGGAAGCGGTAACGCCGGAAACAATCGTGGCGACCTCTTCGGTTCCCTCAACCTGAAGACCATTCGGGCAGTAATCCTGGAAATTTTCGGGCTGAAGCCATTCATTAATGGTTCGAAGAATTTCTTTCCGGGGTGCCATAGATTTTCTCCAAGCGACTATATCTCAGAAGCCAGAAGAGCGTGGCAAGAACCCTCTCCCGGGAATGTCGGAGGCCAAGGATGGCCGGAGCCAAGCGCACATGGATGTGCTGGTAGCGGTTCCCGGGAGAGGGTTCTTGTCACGCTCCTCCCGGGAACTGAAAGGCTAGAGGGTTTGAAGCCCAGAGATCAAGGCATCATTCTGCTCAGGAGTACCAATGGTAATCCGCAGAAACTCCTGGATACGCGGCTTATTGAAGTGTCGAACAATGATCCCCTGCTCCCGGAGCCCCGCCGCTATGTCTGCACCAGACTTCGTTGTATGCCGGGCAAACACAAAGTTGGCTTTGGACGGCAAAACCTCAAAGGACAGACCTTCCAGGGCAGCCGTCAGACGCTCACGCTCGGCAATCACACCATGACAACACTTCTGGAACCACTCCTCGTCCTCAAAAGCAGCCTGGGCACCCGCCAGGGCCAGACGATCCAGGGGATAGCTGTTAAAACTGTTCTTGACCCGATTCAGCGCTTCGATCAAATCCGGATGCCCAACGGCAAACCCGACACGAAGCCCTGCCAGTGAACGCGCTTTCGACAGGGTCTGGCTGACCAGCAGGTTCGGATAACGATCAACCAGAGCAATGGCCGTATCGCCACCAAAATCGACGTAGGCTTCATCAATGACAACCACGCGATCGGGATTGGACTTGAGAATGTCTTCAATATGCCCCAACCCCAGATAACGACCAGTCGGCGCATTCGGGTTCGGCAAGATAATCCCGCCGTTCGGCTGCTTGTAATCCTCGGGATCAATTTCGAAACTATCGGTCACCGGAACCGGCTGACCCTCGATCTTGTAGAGGCCGCAGTATACCGGATAGAAACTGTAAGTGATGTCCGGGAACAGCACCGGCTCACCATGCTGGAACAGACCATAGAAGATATGCGCCAGCACCTCGTCAGAGCCATTACCCAGGAAGACCTGCTCAGGCGTCACCTGGTAATAATCGGCAATGGTCTGTCGCAGGCTTTCACCTTCCGGGTCCGGATATAGGCGAAGACTTTCATCCAGCTCTCCCCGAATGGCCTCAAGCACCTTGGGAGAGGGACCGTACGGGTTTTCGTTGGTGTTCAGCTTGACCAGATTCGCCACCTTCGGCTGCTCACCGGGAACATACGGAACAAGGTCGTTTACCAGCGGGCTCCAGAACTTACTCATCACCACCTCCGGTAATCCGGTACTCGGCTGAACGGGCGTGAGCGGTCAGACCTTCCCCCCTGGCAAGCACGGAGGCAACCCGCCCCATACGGTCCGCGCCTTTGGCACTGAACCCGATCAGAGACGAACGTTTCTGGAAATCATAAACACCCAGCGGTGAAGAGAACCTCGCCGTTCCACTGGTAGGCAGAACGTGGTTCGGTCCGGCACAGTAGTCACCCAGAGCTTCCGCCGTGTAGCGGCCCATGAAGATCGCGCCGGCATGGCGGATTTCTTCCACCAGAGCTTCCGGATCCTCAACAGACAGCTCCAGATGTTCTGGCGCGATCCGGTTTGACACTGCCGCTGCTTCACTCAGATTCGAAACCTGAATCAGCGCTGCCCGGCTTCCCATCGACTCGGCAATGATTTCAGAACGCTCCATGGTCGGCAGCAGTTTGTTGATACTGGCTTCGACAGCATCCAGGAACCCGGCATCAGGGCTGATCAGGATAGATTGAGCCTGTTCGTCGTGCTCGGCCTGGGAAAACAGGTCCATGGCGATCCAGTCCGGATCGGTTTTTCCATCACAGATCACCAGAATTTCCGAGGGCCCGGCGATCATATCGATACCGACCACCCCAAACACTTCACGCTTGGCGGTTGCCACAAAAATGTTACCCGGCCCCACAATCTTGTCGACGGGCGGAATAGTCTCTGTACCGTAAGCCAACGCCGCAACCGCCTGGGCACCGCCGACAGTAAACACCCTGTCCACGCCCGCAATCGCCGCCGCTGCCAGCACGATGTCATTCACAACACCGTCTGGCGTTGGAACAACCATCACGACCTCGCTGACACCAGCCACTTTGGCAGGAATCGCGTTCATCAGGACCGATGACGGGTACGCAGCCTTGCCACCTGGCACATACAGGCCAGCGCGATCCAGAGGGGTCACCTTCTGTCCCAGCACGGTGCCGTCCTGATCCTCGTACTGCCAGGATTTCTGGTTCTGGCGCTCGTGATAATCACGAATCCGCTCAGCGGCCTTCTCAAGGCCAATCCGCTGATCCTGAGGAATGGCATCAAGAGCCTGCTGCAAACGCCCCTGATCCATCTCCAGCTCAGAAACACTTGCAACGTTCAGACGATCAAATTTCTCAGTAAACTCCAGAACCGCCTGGTCGCCGCGGGTCTTTACCTCGTGCAGGATATGACGCACCGACTCATTTACCTGATGATCAACACTGTCATCCCAAGCCAGCAGCGTGTTCAACGCACTGTCAAAGTCGCTTTGGGAGGCATTCAGTCGTTTGATACTCACGTCGGTCATGTCATCATTCCTGCGTCAGGAGAGGTGGACTTATTGTTCGGCGCGCCGTTTCTCGACAGCCGCCGACATCTTCTCGATAATCGGGTTAATCCGCCCGTGCTTCATCTTCATCGATGCACGGTTCACGACCAATCGGCTGCTGATATGCTCAATCAGCTCCCGCGCTTCCAGGCCATTGGCCTTCAGCGTGTTGCCGGTATCGACAATGTCGACGATCTCGTCCGCCAGCCCGAGGATCGGAGCCAACTCCATCGCGCCATAGAGCTTGATGATATCGGCCTGCCGACCCTGCGCGGAATAGTACCTTCGAGCCAGATTCACAAACTTGGTCGCCACCTTGATACGTCCGTTCGGAGGCGTTTGATCCTTGGGACCGGCGGTCATCAGGCGGCACCGGGAAATATTCAGATCCAGCGGCTCGTAAAGCCCTTCCCCGCCATGCTCCATCAGCACGTCCTTGCCGGTCACACCCAGATCGGCTCCACCGTACTGAACATACGTCGGCACGTCGGTCGCACGTATGATCAGCACACGGACGTCGGGATCGGTGGTGGGAAACACCAGTTTTCGGGATTTTTTGACATCGTCGACCAGCTCAATTCCCGCTTCGGCCAGCAATGGCAGCGTCTCTTCGAGGATCCGCCCTTTCGACAATGCAATGGTGATGGAATCTGTCATTCGTCCTTCCGGTTTCCCGTTGGTCTCTGTTATGCCGGCAGCCTGCGAATGCTCGCACCCAGCAACTGCAGTTTCTCTTCAATACATTCGTAACCGCGGTCAATGTGATAGATGCGGTCCACGATGGTGTCGCCATCGGCCACCAGCCCCGCAATGACCAGGCTGGCAGAAGCCCGGAGATCGGTTGCCATGACCGGAGCACCGTTAAGGTGATCCACGCCCTTGATGATGGCAGCATTACCCTCAAGCGTGATGTCCGCACCCATGCGAATCAGTTCTTGAAGGTGCATGAAGCGGTTCTCAAACACGGTCTCGACGATCGTTCCAGAACCTTCGGCCACCGTGTTCATCGCCGCGAACTGGGCCTGCATGTCGGTCGGAAAGGCCGGATATGGCGCGGTGCGCAGGCTGACCGCCTTCGGGCGATTACCTTTCATGTCCAGCTCGATCCAGTCTTTGCCAGTGCTGATATGAGCACCCGCCTCTTCGAGCTTCAGCAAGACCGCTTCAAGCAGGTCTTCACGGGTATCCTTCAGCTTAACCCTGCCACCGGTCGCTGCGGCGGCCACCAGATAGGTGCCGGTCTCAACACGGTCCGGAAGGACATCGTAGTGACATCCGTGCAGACGCTCGACACCGTTGATCTCAATGGTCGCCGTACCGTGCCCTTTGATATCTGCGCCCATCGCGATCAGGCATTCCGCCAGATCAACCACTTCAGGCTCGCGTGCTGCGTTCTCAAGGATGGTTTTACCATCGGCCAGGGCAGCGGCCATCATCAGGTTCTCGGTACCGGTAACCGTGACCGTGTCCAGGAAGATATGAGCCCCCTTCAGGCGACCATTGGTCTTGGCCTTGATGTAGCCATTTTCGACCTTCACATCCGCGCCCATCAGTTCGAGGCCGTGAATGTGCAGGTTCACCGGACGACTTCCGATCGCACATCCGCCTGGCAGAGATACTTCCGCCTCACCGAAATGTGCCACCAGAGGCCCGAGAACCAGAATTGAGGCACGCATGGTTTTGACCAGCTCATACGGCGCGTGGAACTGCTTGATGGTATTGGCGTGCACCTCGACGCTCATCTTCTCGTCGATCAGCAACTCCACGCCCATCCGGCCGAGCAGCTCGATCATGGTTGTCACGTCGTGCAGGTGAGGCAGATTGCCGACCGTAACCGGCTCGTCCGCCAACAGAGTCGCCGCCAGGATTGGCAGCGCCGCGTTCTTGGCGCCGGAAATCCGGATCTCACCATCCAGAGGCCTGCGGCCTCCGATCAGAAGTTTATCCACAATGATTATCCTGTTGTTTTGGGGCCAAATCAGCCCTGGCGCTCAGCCCATTCCGCGGGAGTAAAAGCGCGCGGGTGCAAAGCGTGAATCGTACCGTCCATCACTTGCTGGAACAGCGCCTTGTTGATCAGCTGCTGCCGCTTGATCGTCGACAGGCCTTCAAATACGTCACCCACCACAACGACCATATAATGGGTACCATCGACCTGAACCTGAACCTCGCAACCTGGCAACGATTCCTTGACCAACTCAGCGACTTCGGTGGCGTCCATAAAAAATCCTCGGGTGTTTAAAAATCAGGGGCGAGATTGTAACCAATTACGCTGCCCGGGTCAGCTTTACCAAACAGTAACCCGGGAGAGAATCTGACGATCAATGGGCGTGAGCAGCAGATACTTCGGTGAAACCAGCGAACTGCTGATCCAGATTGCTGAGTGCGGCAAGGGCCGCCAGACGATCACTGGCACCCTTGAAGTCCAGCGAAAGACCAAGCGCACCGGCGTAACGCTGCCAACATAGCAGCATGGAGAGAATGACACTGTGAGCGGTATCCAGACCGGAGAGGTCAACACTCAAATCCCGGTCTGAGCGGCTGATCAGCGTTTCGCCCTGTTTGCGCAGCGCAACAACAGAAGCAACATCAACCTCTCCCGTAACAGAGAGCACGCATTCATTCAGCCGGACTTCCGCAGAAGCCTTGCTCATGATTTATCAACTTCCTCATCCAGATTGAGGGATTCGACCGCATCGCCCCAACCATCAATCACGGCCTGAACACGACCGCGATTCTCTTCCATTTCCTGGGTGAAACGATCGCGGAAAGCCAGACCGATGTTCACCCCTTCAACGATGACATTTTCCATCAGCCATTGCCCTTCCTTGTTTCGATACATCGAATAAATCACCGGGTACCGATTACCCGAGGCGCTGATCACCTCCATATCAACGGAGGCACGACCATCGTTGTTGGGATTGATGACCGCCTCTTTGACGATGATTTCAAATTCGTCCGCGTTCACTAAAGCCTGGGCGTAGCTGTCAAACAGGCTGCGTTTGAATTTTGCCACGAATTCATCACGCTGCTCGGGCGTGGTCTGGCGCGCGTAACGCCCCATGACCCGAGCCGCGATCCGGCGAAAATCAACAAACTCACTGAGCGCTTCGTCCATGCTGGCATAAAACGCTTCCGGGTCGCTCTCGTAAAGCCCTTTCTCGGAATTCAGCCTCTCCACGAGTCGCTGAGTATTCTGGTCCACATAGGCCCGCAAGTCGTCGGCGGCATCCGCCCGGACCGGCCCCACCAGCACCAGAGCCAGCGCCAGCAGGAATAGAAAACGTTGCTTGAACAAAACCATCAGAATCTCCCGTCAAACCTTCCCAAATCAGCAACAGCCCAACCAGGCCATCAGCGCCCGGAGGCGAAATTGCTTATCAATCGCTCCAGATTCATGGCTGACTGCGTGGAATAAAAGGAGTCTCCCGCTTGCAAGGACTCCATATCCCCACCGATCGATATATCAATGTACTGCTCCCCAAGCAGCCCGGATGTACGTATTACTGCGGAACTGTCTGCAGGAATGTTGTCGACATCCGAGCGAATGGACATGGTCACGCGAGCCTGGAACGTCTCCTTATTCAGAGCGATAGACTCGATCGTACCAACCGTGACGCCGGCCATGGATACCCGGCCCCGGGGCGTCAGCCCGCCCGTATCATTGAAGTCTGCATATACCGTATACGTGCTTTCTGCAGAACTGGGTGACAGCCCACTGACCTGAAGCGCCAGCACCAGCAAAGCAGCCAGACCCGCAATCATGAATAACCCGACAATGATCTCCGTCGTTCTCTGCGCCATTACCGGCTCCCATTTCCAAAAGGTCTATCTTTCACTTAAAAGTCACCGAACATCACGGCCGTGAGCACGAAATCCAGCCCCAGCACCGCCAGGGACGAATAGACCACCGTTTTCGTGGTTGCCGAGCTGATACCCGCCGATGTCGGTACACAGTCATAGCCCTGATACACCGCAATCCAGGCACAGACAAAACCAAATACAACACTCTTGATGACGCCATTCATGACGTCATCAACAAAATCCACGGACGACTGCATATTGCCCCAGAAAGAGCCCTCAAACACCCCCAACCAGTCGACACCGACCAGCATACCGCCCCAGATACCAACCACTGAGAAAATAACCGCCAGCACCGGCATGGCGATAAAACCGGCCCACAACCTTGGCGCAATAACCCGCCGCAGGGGATCCACTCCCATCATTTCCATACTCGAAAGCTGTTCAGTGGCTTTCATAAGCCCTATCTCGGCGGTCAGTGCAGATCCGGCGCGGCCGGCAAATAGCAGCGCCGTAACCACTGGCCCCAGCTCGCGAACCAGCGTCAGGGCAATCATCTGCCCGATCGCGGCCTCGGAACCATAGTCACTGAGGATAGTGTAGCCCTGAAGGCCGAGAACCATCCCGATGAACAGGCCAGAAACAACCACAATAGCCAGTGACAGCACACCCACCGAATACAACTGCTTGATCAGCAGCGGAAAGCCGGTCACCGGCCGGGGAACGCCGGCAAGCACGCCCGCCAGAAACTGTCCGGAGCGCCCAAAGGAGGTCACTATATCGAGTCCAAGGCGGCCCAGGGATGCGATTCTGTCAATCAAGACACACCTCCACTCAGGCCATAGTCTTCCGCCGGGTCGGTTGCCGGATAATGGAACGGAACCGGGCCATCCGGCTGCCCCTGCAGGAACTGTTGAACCTGCCGGGACGGATGCTGACGCAGTTCTTCCGGCGTGCCTTCGCCGATCACCTTGCCGTCGGCAATGATGCAGGCGTAATGGCAGATACTCAGCGACTCCGGTACATCGTGGGAAACGAGCACGCTGGTGAGGCCCATGGACCGGTTAAGATCGCGAATAAGCTTGACCAGCACCCCCATCGCAATTGGATCCTGCCCGGCGAAAGGCTCGTCATACATGATTAATTCGGGGTCCAGGGCAATGCTTCTGGCGAGGGCAACCCGGCGAGTCATGCCCCCGGAGAGCTCTGAGGGCATCAATCGCCGAGCCCCTCGAAGCCCAACCGCTTCAAGCTTCATCAGGACGATGTCCCGAATCATATCCTCGGGCAAAGAGGTATGAACCCTCAGAGGAAAGGCGACATTCTCGAAAACACTAAGATCGGTAAACAAAGCTCCGCTCTGAAAAAGCATCCCCATCTTTTCCCGCAGCGCATACAACTGCTTCCGTTTCAGTTCCGGGACCTGTTGGCCATCGACCTCAACGCGACCGGAGTCCGGCCGAAGCTGGCCGCCGATCAAACGGAGCAATGTTGTTTTACCGGTGCCACTCGGCCCCATGATGGCCGTAATCTTGCCACGCGGGATATCCAGGGTAACGCCATCAAAAATGCGGCGATCCGAGCGGGAGAAAACAACGTCCTTGAGCGAAACGTACGCCGGTGTATCCATAATGCCTACCTTTTAACGAGGGGGTACATTATGCCAAGCGGCCGCCAAGCTCAATCCGTAGATGGCAAAATGTATTGATCGCAATGGTCAGTTTGACTGAACATTCCGTAACGGCGGCGTGTAACGCCGAAAATGATATACTGCCGGCAAACTTTACAGCGCACTCTCCAGCGAACAGGGCACCAGGCCAGATGACCGAACAGACTGCATTGGATTTCCACACGTCCGCACTTCGTGCCATCCGCATCGAACGTGACGCCATCGACTCACTGACAACGCGAATCAATGACGAGTTCCGCCGCGCCTGCGAAGTCATCATGGCCTGCCAGGGGCGTGTGGTCGTCACTGGAATGGGGAAGTCAGGCCATATCGGTAACAAGATTGCCGCTACACTGGCCAGCACGGGAACCCCCTCGTTTTTTGTACACCCGGGGGAAGCCAGCCACGGCGATCTGGGCATGATCACAAGCCAGGATGTGGTCATTGCCATTTCGAACAGTGGCAACACCAGCGAAGTCGTCACCATTCTGCCGCTCATAAAACGCATGGGCGCACCGCTGATCAGCATGACAGGCAACCCAGAATCCGTTCTGGCCCGGGAAGCTGTGGCCAACCTTGATGTGAGCGTCTCCGAGGAGGCCTGCCCCCTGGGACTGGCGCCAACATCGAGTACCACCGCCACACTGGTCATGGGGGACGCCCTGGCGGTCGCACTTCTTGAAGCCCGGGGCTTCAGCGCTGAAGACTTTGCCTTTTCCCACCCTGGTGGCAGCCTTGGACGACGCCTGCTGCTGAAAGTCTCTGACATCATGCACACTGGCGATCGAATTCCCAAGGTCACCGAAGGCACAACATTAAGCGGTGCCCTACTGGAGATCTCCCGCAAAGGGCTGGGCATGACAACCGTCGTCAGCCCTGATGGCGCGCTGACCGGCGTATTCACGGATGGAGACCTGAGGCGCACACTGGACCGCAACCTGGATGTTCACAGTACCACCATCGAGGCGGTCATGACCCGCAATGGCAAGACCATTCAAGCCGATCACCTGGCGGCAGAAGCCCTGAACATCATGGAAGAGATGAAAATCAATGCGCTTCCGGTCACCAATGAAACGGGCGAGCTCGTGGGTGCCATCAACATGCACGACCTGCTCCGGGCCGGAGTGATCTGATGTCAGAGATACTCCCCCCCCTGAGCAAACACTGGTCCGAGACCCTACTCAGCAAAGCGGCCGGCGTGCGCCTGATCGCCCTTGACGTTGACGGCATCATGAGCGACGGCCGCCTGTACTTCAGCGCCCAGGGCGATGAACTCAAGGCCTTTAACATCCTGGACGGCCTGGGTCTGAAACAGCTAATGGCAGCCGGCATCACGGTTGCGGTCATCACCGGCCGAAGCTCACCACTTACCCAGAAGCGCATGAGCGACCTGGGCATACCTCACCTCATGCAAGGACGGGAAGACAAGAAAGTGGCGCTAAAGGAACTTGTGAACACGCTTGACGTTCCCGCCAGCGCCATTGCTTACATGGGCGATGACCTGCCCGACTTACCTGCTATCCAGTTTGCAGGACTGGGCATTACGGTTCCCAATGGCTACTGGCTGGTCCGACAACACGCCGATTACTGCACCGAGGCCGGCGGCGGCAGTGGCGCGGTCAGGGAGGCCTGCGATCTTATCCTCTACTCACAAGGCAAACTTGGCGGCGCTTTGGAGAGATACCTGGAGTCTGACAAATGAGCCAGGACGCCTCCAGCGCCGGTCCGGAGAACACCGAGATTACCGACAACTCCGTCATTTCAATACTCACACTTGAGAACCGCCCCTGGCTACGAACGCTGGCCCTGGCAGGCACTGTGGTAGCCACTGTCTTACTTCTATGGCGCAGCGATGAACCATCGCTCATTCAGGATGAAGCAGCCGCCCTCAGGGGAATGGCTGAGCCAGACGGATTCATCGTGAACGGGCAATATCTTTCTTACGATGAACAGGGCAACGTCAAAGTTCGATTTACCAGCCCACGCATCGAACAATTCGAAGAGGGCAATATGGCGACCATCACATCACCCCGGGCAGAGCTTTTCGGCAAACAGTCGAGCGAGCCCTGGGTGGTCGAAGCCCAGAACGGGAGCCTTCTGCAAAATGAAAACATCCTGTATCTGACGGGCGATGTGCGCGTTGTTCGCCGCATCGGTGACAGAGAGGCCACACTGACAACCTCCTCCCTGACACTCGATAACGATACCGGAACTATCTACACCGACGCCCCTGTCGAAATCACAGACGTCACAGGTACCACGAGAGCAACAGGCATGAGAGCATGGCTCGACAAACGTATTCTGGAACTCAATTCCCAGGTGGAAGGACGCTATGAAATCGGTCGTTAAACTATTCCTGAGTCCCGTCGCGGCCCTCCTGGCCCTGACGGCGACAAGCCCGACGATGGCGTTTGACCTAAACGCGGAAACGCCGATTCTGGTCAGTGCTGACAACGCCCGCCTGGATGATTCCAGCGGCATAGCCACCTACACCGGTACCGTGGAACTGACCCAGGGCAAGACCCGACTGACCGCCGATACCGTCACGCTTTACCGGGATGACAATGGCCTGAGCCGCATCGAAGCCGCCGGCAGCCCCGCACACTATCGTCAGCCCACCCGTGACGGCGATGGCGAAACCGACGCCAAGGCACTCCGCATTACCTGGTCTGCAAGCGACCGGGAACTGACGTTTGAGCGGGAGGCCGTCATTGAACAGGACGGCAACCTGTTCCGCGGTGACATCATTCATTATGATACTGTCCGCCGTGTCGTCACCGCAGAAGGCGGCACCGACTCAGGCAACGGCCGTGTTGAAATGGTCATCCAGCCACGCAGCACCAAGCAGGGATCCGATGGCAATTCTGAGAGCCAGTAACCTGGCAAAAAGCTACAAGCAGAAAAAAGTTGTACTCGACGTTTCCCTGGAAATCCGCAGCGGGGAAATCGTTGGCCTGCTCGGTCCTAACGGCGCTGGCAAAACCACCTGCTTTTACATGATTGTGGGACTGGTTCCCGCCGACCACGGGCGGATCACCATCGACAGCGAGGACATAACACCACTGCCGATGCATGGCCGTGCCCGCAAAGGGATCGGCTACCTTCCGCAAGAAGCCTCTGTGTTTCGCAAGCTGACGGTGCGGGACAACATCATGGCCATCCTGGAGACCCGGAAGGCCCTTAACCGGGCAGATCGTGAGCGGAAACTCGAGGAACTGCTGGAAGAGTTCCACATTACTCACATCCGTGACAGTGTCGGCATGGCGTTGTCGGGCGGTGAGCGGCGCCGGGTCGAAATCGCAAGAGCCCTGGCGATGGAGCCAGCCTTCATCCTGCTTGATGAACCCTTTGCCGGTGTCGATCCTATTTCAGTCAGCGACATCAAGCACATCATCCGCCACCTCAGGGACAAGGGCATCGGCGTACTTATCACTGACCACAATGTGCGTGAGACCCTCGACATCTGTGAGAATGCCTACATTGTGTCCGGCGGGCACATCATTGCATCTGGCAATGCCGAAGCAATCCTGGCTAACCAACAGGTAAAGGAAGTCTACCTCGGTAATGAATTCCGCCTCTGACGTCCTTTGGCTGATTGTGTTGATGATCTGGAGCAAGTAAACTCGGCAAAGAACTTGCTAGGGTGACATCTGCCGCAGCAAGTGGCCGCCATAATTGGCATTTTTCCGAGCTCCTCGTAGTAATACGTAGTACCAAATAGCACAAAGCGCTGATAAGTAACGGATCCTGAATCATGGTGATGAAAGCCTCATTACAACTAAAGCTGGGTCAGAGCCTGACCATGACGCCCCAGCTTCAGCAGGCGATCCGGCTACTACAACTCTCCACGCTCGACCTCCAACAGGAAATCCAGCAGGCCCTCGAGTCTAACCCCATGCTGGAAACCTCTGAGGATGATGAGCAGCAGGAAGCGTCCGCCACGGAAGACGCCGAAGCCACTGCGGATACGGAAGGTTCTGCAGAAAGCGAGAGCGCACAAGACACCTCCCCTGAATGGGACGAACCCGAAAACGGGCCGGACTGGGCCAGCGAGAATGAAGTCCCCGACAACATCCCGGACGATCTGCCAGTCGATACGGCGTGGGACGATATCTACCAGTCGGCTCCCGCCCCTGCGGCTCGTAACGACGATGAGAGCGACCACGACTTCGAGACCCGTAACTCGCCGACGGAAACACTCCACGATCACCTCGAGTGGCAACTGAACCTGACGCCTCTGAGCGAAGGGGACATGGCCATCGCCCATTCTCTGCTGGACGCCGTGGATGATCGGGGATACCTCAGCAGCTCCCTTGAGGACATTCACGCCGGGCTGGTGGACGAGAACGAAGAAGAGCCTCTCGAACTCGACGAAGTCGAAGCCGTGTTGCATAGGCTTCAGCATTTCGATCCTCCCGGCGTTTTTGCCAGAGACCTCCAGGAATGCCTGCTGATTCAGCTCAATCAGCTACCACCGGAGACACCCTGGCTGGCTCAAGCCCGGCTGGTAATCACCCACTACATCAACTTGCTGGGCAATCGCGATTACGCCCAGTTACTTCGCCGAAGCCGCCTGAAAGAAGATCAACTGCGTGAAGTCCTTGCGCTGATCACCGGACTGAACCCGAGCCCCGGCGAAGTCATTGATCGCGCCGAACCCGACTACGTGATCCCGGATGTCATCGTCCGAAAGCACGAAGGTCGCTGGCGAGTTGAGCTAAATCCGGAAATTGCACCACGCATTCGCGTCAATGCGAGCTATGCTTCTCTTATAAAGCGTGCAGACAGCAGTGCCGACAACACCTACCTCAGGGACCAGCTCCAGGAGGCCAAGTGGTTTATCAAGAGCCTGCAAAGCCGGAATGAAACCCTGCTCAAGGTTGCAACGCGAATCGTCGAGCACCAGCAGGGTTTCCTTGATCACGGGGAGGAGGCCATGAAACCGCTGATCCTCTCCGATATCGCCCAGGCCGTTGAGATGCATGAGTCCACAATTTCCCGCGTCACAACACAGAAATACATGCATACCCCACGGGGCATCTTCGAGTTGAAGTACTTCTTCTCAAGCCACGTGAGTACTGACGAGGGCGGTGAGTGTTCGTCGACGGCAATCCGTGCAATGATCAAAAAGCTTATCGCGGCTGAAACTCCGAAAAAGCCGTTGAGCGACAGTAAAATTGCAGCCATGCTAGGGGAACAGGGCATCAAGGTAGCGCGGCGAACGGTAGCAAAGTATCGGGAGGCCATGCATATTCCGCCCTCGAATGAACGCAAACGACTGGTATAGGAAGGTTCTGGTCTACTGATCTTCCTGGCAACTATAATCGCCGGCGCACGACGTGCCGGCATCAAGCCCGGTAAGGAATACCGGCACGATGACAACAGGAGACGCCTATGCAACTCAATATTTCAGGCCATCACGTAGATTTGACCCCCTCCCTGAAGGAATACGTTTCCGAGAAATTCGAAAAGCTCGAGCGCCACTTTGACCACATCAGCAATTGTCAGGTGACACTGGAAGTGGACAAGGTGCGTCAGCTCGCCGAGGGCACTCTTCACGTGGTTGGTGGTGAAATCCACGCAAAGGCAGAAAGTGAGGACATGTACGCAGCGATTGATGCGCTGGTGGATAAACTGGACCGCCAGATCCTCAAGCACAAGGAAAAGAATGTAGACCGGATGCACGGAAACGGCGGCCGATAACCCCGATTGCGTGTGTTACCCCTGAACGCGCTGCGGCTAGGTTCACCTGCCGCAGCATTTTTTTACGGAAATGCAGTCGATCCATGAGCGACACATCCCTGACCATAGACAACATCCTTGCCCCGGAACTCACCCTTTGTCGGGTGGCAGCATCCAGCAAGAAGCGGGTTCTGGAATTCATTGCCGAGCATATCCATGAACATGACAGCTCGCTCAGCGACACCCAGATCTTCAACAATCTGGTCTCACGCGAGCGTCTGGGCTCCACGGGTATTGGACAGGGCATTGCCATCCCCCATTGCCGACTTGAAGGGCTGAGCCATGTCATTGGTGCCCTGGTCACTATCGAGGAAAGCATCGAGTTTGATGCGATCGACAACCAGCCTGTCGACCTGGTCTTTGCTCTAATCGTGCCCAAAGAGGCCACCAGCGAACACCTTGAACTGCTCAGCCAACTCGCTGAAAAGTTCAACGAACGCGCGTTCTGCGATCGCCTGAGGCAGGCCGAAGACGCCAAGACCCTTTACGAACGCATGATCGCAGGCAATAGCTGAAACTGACACCTGGATACGGGGTGACCATGAAACTGATCATTGTCAGCGGTAGGTCCGGCTCGGGTAAGAGTACAGCGCTGCATGTCCTTGAAGACCTCGGTTTCTACTGCATCGACAACCTTCCGATAGGCTTGCTCTCCCATCTGACACAGGAAGCGACGGAGAAGGCTGCTCCCGGGCGGCTGAGCAAGATGGCGGTCAGTATCGATGCCCGAAATCTGTCCGGAGAGCTTGCCAACTTCGAGGCGATCTACGAGAAACTCCAGGGAACCGGCATCACCGTCGAGATCATCTACCTGGATGCCGACGAACAATCCCTGCTGCAGCGATTTCATGCGACCCGCCGCAAGCATCCACTGAGCGATGAAAAAACCTCACTCAGGGAAGCCGTGAATAATGAAAAGGTTCTGCTTGAGCCCATCTCCAAGCTCTCCGACCTTTACGTCAACACCACTGGCATGTCCATGTATGAGCTGCGAGACATCATCAAACAACGGGTTGTTGGCAGGAGGGATCAGGAGCTGGCTCTGCTGTTTCAGTCCTTCGGATTCAAGCACGGCGTACCACTGGATTCGGACTATGTGTTTGACGTCCGCTGCTTGCCTAACCCCTATTGGGATACCAGCTTGCGAAAATTCGTGGGGACTGACCAGCCGGTTATCGATTTCCTTGAAAAAGAACCGGCGTCCCGAAAGATGATTGATGACCTGATCGCCTTCCTGGAAACCTGGTTGCCATCATTTGCCGACAGCAATCGTAGCTACATGACCATTTCCATTGGCTGCACCGGGGGACAGCATCGTTCGGTGTACGTCTGCGAACAACTGGGCAATTATTTCCGCCAAAGCTACAGCAACGTCCAGGTTCGCCACACCGAGTTACCGCACCTGCAGACGCGGGGGGAGACCTGATCCAGCAATGATTCGCCATCCAATCACCATCATCAACAAGCTGGGACTGCACGCACGGGCGACTGCAAAGCTGGTGGCGACGGCCTCCGAGTTTTCAAGCAGCGTAAGAATCAGCGGAAAAGGTCGCGAGGTGGACGCCAAGAACATCATGCAGGTCATGATGCTGGCTGCCAGCCAGGGCACGGAAGTCGAACTGATTGTGGATGGCCCCGATGAACAGGACGCCGTGAACGCCATTTCAGGCCTGATCAACGACTACTTTGGAGAGGGCGAATAACGCCTTGAGTACCGACGCTGCGCTCTGCGGCATTCACCTACAACTACTCCTCACCAGTTCAGCCTAACTCCGCTATAATAAAGGCGTTTTCTGACTGCGGGTGTTTCATGACCGATATTTTGGAGAAAAGCCAGGCACGCCAACGCCTTCGCTCCCTGAGCGAAGCACTGGACAGTGGCGCCCTGAAACAGGTCGCCCGGATCCTCAATGGCGGACTGAGCCCCAGCGATATCGCCCACCTGCTTGAGTCCTCCCCTCCCCGCCAGCGCGCTCTGCTATGGAACCTGGTGGAGAAAGAGCTTGAGGGTGAGGTTCTCCAATACCTCAGCGATGACATCCGAAGCTACTTCCTGAGTCAGCTTAATGCTCAGGAACTGGCGGATATCATCGAAGACTTCGAGTCGGACGATCTGGCCGACTTGCTCCAGCAGTTGCCGGATACGGTGATCCAGGAAGTTCTGGACACCATGGACGAGCAGGACCGACTGCGGGTTGAGGAAGTCCTCTCCTATCCAGAGGACACCGCCGGCGGTCTGATGAATACGGACACCATTACAGTCCGTCCGGATATCAGTATCGATGTTGTGCTCCGTTATCTACGGCGGCATCGTAACCTGCCGCCCATGACCGACAGCCTGATCGTGGTTAGCCGCCGCGACGACTTTATCGGCATGCTCCCCATCACCAAGATGCTGGTCTCCAACCCGGCCGCAACGGTTCGGGAGGTCATGGATACCGAGATCGAACCCATTCCGGTGTCCCTCCCGGACACCAAGGTCGCAACACTGTTCGAGCGCTACGACCTGATATCGGCCCCCGTCGTCAATGAAGAAGGCCGTCTGCTGGGCCGAATCACCATCGATGACGTGGTTGACGTTATCCGGGAAGATGCCGACCACTCCCTGATGAGCATGGCCGGTCTGGACGAAGACGAAGACACCTTTGCCCCGGTCTGGAAAACGACACGGCGCCGGGCGGTCTGGCTGGGCATCAACCTGATCACGGCGTTCATTGCTTCGGCCGTCATTGGCCTGTTTGAGGACACCATCACCAAGGTTGTCGCTCTCGCCGTGCTGATGCCAATCGTCGCCAGCATGGGCGGCATCGCGGGCAGCCAGACCCTGACCCTGGTCATACGCGGCATGGCCGTGGGACAGATCAGCGGCGCCAATGTGGGCTGGCTGCTGAACCGGGAGTTTCTCTCTGGCGCCCTTAACGGCGTGTTCTGGGCCCTGGTCGTGGCATCGGCCGCCGCCGTCTGGTTTGAGGATTTGTTGATTGGCGGTGTGATCGCAGCTGCACTGATCATCAACTTGGTTGCCGCCGCGCTGGTGGGCACGGTTCTGCCCCTGTTCCTTAAATCCCGAAACATTGATCCGGCTCTGGCCGGCAGCGTCATTCTGACAACGGTTACTGATGTGGTCGGTTTTATGGCATTCCTGGGCCTGGCGACCATCTTCTATGCGTAACCCAACCCGACCAGATGACTTACAAACCTCGCTACGGATTATTCCATGAGTGACCAAGAACACGATACTTACGACGAAGAAGAGTTTGGCAAGAGTAAATCGCAGCTCAAGCGCGAAATGCAGGCGCTCCAGGATCTGGGCAAGCACATGTTGGACCTGAGCGATGATCAGCTCGCCACACTCCCCATCAGTGATACGCTTCGGGCAGCTATCGTGGAGTCCCGGAGAATCCGGCAAAACGAGGCAAAGCGGAGGCATTTGCAATACATTGGTAAAGTCATCCGGCAGGAAGACGATCTGGACGCGATTCAGCGCGCCATCGACGCGTTCGATGCCGGCAGCGAAGAACATACCCGTCGCCATCATCTGGCGGAGCGTTGGCGTGACCGGATGGTTGCAGAGGGTGACTCAGCGGTTGGAGAATTTATAGGATACTGCCCGGACGCAGACATTCAGCACCTGCGCAACCTTGCACGTAACGCCCGAAAGGATCTGGAAAAGCAGAAAAACACAGGGCAGGCCCGGAAACTGTTTCGCTACATCCGGGAACGCATTGACGACGTCGAAGCCACAGATTAAGCCAGATCGTCGCCGGCTAAAGCCGGCGATGATCCCACACCGGCATCCTTTTGCGGAGAGCCTCCAGGTACTGCAGATCCAGCTCAGCAGACACCACGCCGGGCCCTTCCGCCATTTCTGATACTACTTTGCCCCAGGGGTCACAAATCAGGCTATGGCCATACGTACGGCGCCTCTCACTGTTCTGCCCCCCCTGACCAGCCGCAACCACCCAGACCTGATTTTCAATAGCCCGGGCCCGAATCAATGGGTACCAGTGAGCATCCCCGGTCTGCCAGGTAAACGCGCTGGGAAGGCACACCCAGTCCACGCCTTTCGCCCGCAGGTCCCTGAACAGCTCCGGGAACCGCAAATCGTAGCAAATCGCCAAGCCAAGCTTTCCGGCCGGTGTATCGACCGTGATTAACGACTCTCCGGGTTCAAAGGTATCGGACTCCCGATACTGACCGTGGGCATCTTCAACCATCGCATCGAACAAATGGATTTTGTCGTAACGAGCGACCTCCTGCCCCTGGTCATCAAACACCAGGCACGAGGCCCGTACTTTTCCTTCGATAGCGGTACCATTCGGTCGGGTCGCCAGGGGCATGGAGCCACCGACGATCCAAATCCCCAGTTTTCTGGCCTGCTCGGCAAGAAAAGAACGGATCACAGGTTCGGAACCAACTTCCACACGACCGCAATCCACCATCTGACCGGTCGCCAGAACCGCGAAGTTCTCGGGCAATACGGCAACCACAGCGCCGCCTTTTGCGGCCGCCTCCAGGAGCCGCCGGGCCTCATCCAGGTTTGCAGCAATGTCGTGGCCGCTGACCATCTGGATAGCAGCTACCTGCCGGGACATGGAATCTGTCATCGCCGTACCTCGCTATTCGCCGGTGTCAAATACCCGCTTGAGATCCACCTGAGGATCAGCCCACGTGCCGGTCACACTGTACGTGGCACTTGTGAGCTTGCTTAAAGGATCGCCCAAAATCTTGTCGAGAACAAACAACGCACCGCCAATCGGCGCGCCCGCCCCCATCAATAGCGCCGCCAGGGGCAGATTCTGTGTCAGTGGCAGCACGACAACAAGGCGCATATCCAATGTCTCAGCATCGATATCCGTCATGCCACTCAACTTGAATGCACCGGATGGCCCCACCACCTGCATTTCCGGGGCCAGGCTGACCACACCATCCTTGATATCAGCCTTGCCGGAAATGGCGTCAAAGGCAACGCCACGCTCGTAGAGATCGGAGAAATCCAGTTTGAGCCTTCGCCACAGGGTGTCAGCGTTCAACAGATTGAATATGCGGAAAACCTGTGCGGTATTGTTCTGCTCAAGAATCATGCCCTCATCCAAACGGAAGCTGACATTGCCATTGAGGCTAGCCAAAGCCAACTCGTCGGGACGTCCCGGCCAATCAATATCCAGCTCGATGCTCGTGGCCTTATTGGTTAAAGGCACGTCAGAGCCAATCAGGTGGTTGAGGTCCGCCAGCGCACCGCCTGTCACAGAGCCTGTAAACCGGCTCGTTTCTTTACCACCCCGTACGCTCCAGCTCATGTCCCCAAGCAAAGTCAGAGAATCGAGCCGCCCCTCTATGCCATTGATCGCCAACAAATCGATATCGGGCCGGAGATTGAGAGCCCAACGGCCCAGTGTGTTGTCGTTAAGCTGAAGGTCGGCAATGGTCACATCCACATCCGGCCAACTACCGATATCCAGGGATCGGAATGCCTCCAACTGCTCGTCAAGGGTCAACAGTTCAGAAGCCTGTTGGCTGTCTTGCCCCCTCACCAGACGAACAACTTCGAAATCCGCCTTCACTGGACTGTCGGCATCAGGCAGAACAACCCGCCCTTTTGCACGCTCTGAATCCGTAGAAATCACCCAACGATCACCGAGATCCAGGGCTTCTATCCGAATATCCTTCAGGGTGTGGGTCCCCACATAGAGATGATCGACGTTGAGATCGAAGCCGGTGTCCTTCCAAAGAAGATCAAACCCCATTCGGTTCTCCCAGCTGCCGCTGACAGACAGACCACCCACAGCGCCGGGATCAATAATGGCTTTGATGGGCGCAGATTCATCTTTCACCTTGCCCAGCGGATCTGGCCAATCGATGGCCACACCGTTGAGGTCAGACTGAACTTGTATGCCGGATGTGGAGTCCACACCAACATCCAGAGTCGCCGAGTAGATAGCGGTGCCTGTGAATCCATAGTTCTCTCCGGGCTGCGCTCCCATTCGCTCCAGCAGGGGGGCAACGCCCACCTGGCCAGTCTGACGGATGGAGAGTGAGTCCCCAGATCGGCTTCGACTCAACTGAATATCAACCGGTGCCCCGAAAAACTCCGCTCTCAGCGGGCCACCAGAAAATCCGTTCACCGAATGGTAGGTCAACTCACCGCTTACGCCCTCCCAGCGCAAATCCGCCGGGGGATAAACAATCGTAGCCCCGTCTGCAATGACGCCTGCTTCAACCACAGGCGCCCCATCCTGCCCGAGCGGCAATTCAATACCCAGAGACAAGCCATAGCTCCCCTGATACTGCAGTTTTTGAGCTTCGCGACCGGCCATGTCACCGAGCGGACTGTTGATCATCCAATACGCCACAGACTCCCCGGGCACCTCAGCCTGAGCGTTTACCAGCACCGTCGTCTCTCCGTCTTCCGGAACAACACGCACCGAACTGGGCGACAGGCTGATACCACCCGTCACCCCTTTCTCAAGCTGAACGTTCGTATCGCCGTTGTGCACAACCACCTGGCCTTTTGCCCCGGAAACCTCCGGCCACCGCTCGTCGTAAGCGATGGTGGCGTTATCAAAATCAAAGCGCATGGAGGAAACAAATGAGTGGCGCGGCGCGCTGCGGTCTATTTGCCCATGTCCGTAATAGATACCGGATGTGATATCAGCCTCACGGATAGCTGTGGTAAGCCAGTCGTACAGTTCTGGCTTGACGACCCGGGCGGGCACGAATTCCGCCAGCATGGATGCCGTGCCATTCTCGACACCGATACGCAGACCGAGGTTATCCTCGCCGTCCTTGTCCATCCTCAGGTCAAAGGCGCCTGTCAGGCGCGTGCCCTCCCCGTAGGCCATCCGGAGATCGTCGGCATACACCCGGGTAATCGGCCCGTCCATCTCCCACGCCACCAGGCCTTCCACCGAGGAAAATGTCCAGTCCTCAAGGAATAGTTGTGGAAAGCCCAGCGTGACAGGTTCTCCATCAGGCTCTATGCGCACAAAACCGGAATCCCGTTCAAGATACAGGAAGCCGTCCAGACCACTGGTGCCTGGCGCACCCTCGTAGGCAGCAACCTCAATATCCCGAAGTTGGCCAGACATGCTAAACGGCGTATCCCCATCTTCCGGAATGACGACTTCCATGCGATCTAGAAAGCCCGAGGGCTGGTAGTGATTGAGCGCGTCCACAGCACGTGCTGGCAATAACGGCAACGACGACACCAGGCGCCTCAAAGGTTCGAGCGGCAACGCATCAGCGATAATTGTCAAACCGCTGTCTCCCGGCATCAGGCGCAGGCTGAATGCCGGAACCGGCTCGCCATCCCAGGTCCACTGCAGCTCCTGTAAGTGCCACTCACCGGGCCCTCCAGCTGATTCCGGCAACTCGCCTGGTCCATCCGGCGCTGACAGTACGTCCCGGTGGCGGCGCCAACCGAATCGGGCATTGATGTCTTCAAGAGGCGCTAAAGATTCACTCCCCACCCCCAATTGCAGATAGGGGGTCCTTACAGTGCCAGTGACCTGCTGAAGGCTACCTTGACCGAAGGTCAGCCAAGCCTCTCCGCCTAGATCGAAACCTTCAACACGCACTCCGCGCCACTGATACTCGTCGATCAGGCCATCAAACAGACGCCCCGAATCGACGCCCAGATACAGCTGCCCGGTGAAATCACCACTGAAGAAATGCTGGCCAACCAGGCTGAAGCTGGCCAGTTGTTGCGTTGTCCCGGGTTGCATAGCTCGTCCCGACGCCCTGAACAGCCCCTGGTTGTAGACCAGGTCCAGTTGGGGAATCTCGATCTGACGCAGGTTGCCCTGGCTGTCCTTGATCGCCAGACTGAAACGGGTGATCTTCAGGTAAGGGTCGGAGAGCCATTTCCCAGCCAGCTTCAGCCATTCCTGAAGACGATTGTGAACAGGGTCAGGCAGTTCCGCGCCACGGACCCCGACCTCTCCCGCGTCGGACTGCTTGAGAGTCAACTCCAGACCATCAACCTCAAAATCCTCGAACACGACTCTCTGACGCAGCAACGAGGTGAGAAAATCAAACCGGACCCGAAGGTAATCCAGGCTGGCGATCGGCTCTCCGGTATCCGAATTGGCAAGGGAAACGTTGCGTGCGGTAAATGCGGGATCCAGCCAGAACCATCGTGACGATAGGCTTTCAATAGCGACATCCTGGCCCAGACGGCTGGACAGCTCGCCCGCCAGATCCTGGGTAAAGGCATCAATGTTTCGGGTAAGTTGACGGCCAATACCGGCGTAAAGCGCCAGCAAAAGCAAAAGAGCAAGCAAGAACCACCAGATGAAGCTCGAAAGCCTGGCCATGAACCGCACCGGGGAATCCCCGGGTAGGTTCTCGGGCAACGGTGGTTCTTGCTCAGCGGCGGACATCAGTCACTCTTACTCCGGGCCAGGTCGTCAGCTCCGGAATCAGAGCAGGACCACATCGTATTGTTCCTGACTGTAAAAAGGCTCCACCTGGAACCGGATGGTTTTACTGATAAACGTTTCCAGATCGGCGACGTTGTCAGATTCTTCATCCAACAGCCGATCAACCACACTCTGGGAGGCCATCACAAGGTAGCTTTCGGTATCGTAGGCACGGTTTACCCGCAAGATTTCCCGGAAGATTTCGTAGCACACCGTTTCACTGGTCTTCAGGAATCCCCGACCATCACAAACCGGGCAAGGCTCGCAGAGCACCTGCCCCAGACTCTCGGTGGTGCGTTTTCGGGTCATCTCTACCAGTCCAAGCTCGGAAACCCCGGTAATCTTGGTCTTGGCATGATCCCGCTCGAGCATTTTCTCGAGCATGCGGTGTACCTGGCGCTGATGCTCGGGATCGTCCATGTCGATAAAATCGATGATGATGATGCCACCGAGATTTCGCAGCCTAAGCTGCCGGCTGATCGATCTGGCTGCCTCAAGGTTGGTCTTGAATATGGTCTCTTCAAGATTGCGATGGCCAACAAACCCACCGGTATTGATGTCGATGGTCGTCATCGCCTCGGTCTGGTCAATAATGACATAGCCACCTGACTTAAGCTGGACTTTACGGCTCAGGGCCTTCTGGATTTCGTCCTCGACCGAATAGAGATCAAAAATCGGACGTTCACCCGGGTAGTATTCAACTTTATCCGCAAACTCGGTGACAAATTCCTGAACAAATTCGATAACACGCTGGTAACTCTCCCGGCTATCGATACGGACCTTCTCGGTCTGAGGACGGATAAGATCCCGAATGGTGCGAATGAACAGGGGCAGGTCCTGATAGATCACCGATGGTGCCTGAACCCGGGAGATTCGCTCGTGAATGGACTGACTCAGCCGGTGCAGATAGGCCATGTCGCCCAGCAACTCTTCGGCGGAAGCTGCCTCTGCCGCGGTCCGGATGATGTACCCGCCCTCGACTTCGGTCTCCTTTGCCGCAGCTTCCTCCAGAAGCGTCTTCAGCCGGTTTCTTTCATTCTCGTCTTCGATACGCTGGGAAATACCAATATGGCTGACACCGGGCATGAAAACGAGATATCGGGACGGAATGGAAAGCTGGGTAGTCAGTCGAGCACCCTTGGTACCGATGGGATCCTTGGTCACCTGCACGACCAGGGACTGTCCCTCCCGCAACAGGGTACGGATATCCGGGACGGTTTTCGGGCCATCATCGGGCGTGTCGCTGGATTGGCCGACAACCACATCCGAGGCATGAATAAAGGCGGCGCGTTCAAGACCGATGTCTACGAACGCCGCTTCCATTCCTGGAAGCACCCTGACCACCTTACCTTTGTAGATATTCCCGACAATGCCCTTGCGGCTGGTGCGCTCGATGTATGCTTCCTGCAGCATACCGTTTTCAACAAGCGCCACCCGGGTTTCTACCGGCGTCACGTTGATCAGGATTTCTTCACTCATGCTTGGTTCTCCAACCTCCGGGGCCAGCTTTCCCACACGGGGAAACCGGCAGCGTCCATCAATGCGGCGGTTTCCTGAAGGGGTAACCCGACCACAGCACTGTAACTGCCACGAATTTCTCTGACAAAAATACCACCCAGCCCCTGAATTCCATAACTTCCAGCCTTGTCCATCGGCTCACCGCTGGCGATATAGGCCTCGATTTCAGACGCTGACAAGGTTCGGAACTCGACATCGGTAACGACCAGCACCGCCTTACTCTGCCCACGATGCACCAAAGCCACAGCCGTCATCACCTGATGGGCCCGCCCGGACAATCGTTGCAACATCGCAGCGGCGGCCTCATGATTTTCAGGTTTACCAAGGATCTCCCCGTCAATAACGACAGAGGTGTCGGACCCCAGAACCAAGGCATGCTCCGGGGAATCAACAGCGACTGCCTGGGCCTTGCCCAGGGCCAGCCGGGTCACATAATCCTCAGGACACTCTCCCTCTATCGGGGTCTCATCCACATCAGCAGGCTGGACGCTGTAGTCCACACCAATCTGATCCAGCAATTCTGCGCGGCGGGGGGAGGCCGAGGCCAGAATAACGGAAGCCATACCTAACCCAGTTTCCGATTGATGTTGTCGAGAATGACACAGACAAATGGCCATACGGCCGCGCTGGTCAGGGCCGGCCAGAGGTAACTGAAGCCGGCTTCATCACCGCCGAGCAGCTGTTTGATAAAGTGCACCAGCATCTGATTGATGCCAAGCAACAGAAACACCATCAGGCATTGTTGTGGCATCGGATACATTCTCAAACGCTGATGCACCGTCAGGACCAGAAACGCGATCAAGCCCATCGCCAGAGCATTAACGCCAAGAGGGGTCGCTTCCAACACATCCAGGAGAAGCCCGAGAAACCAGGCCAACAAAATGCCGAACTGCGCCGGCGCACGGAAGGTCCAATAGAATACGACGAGGCCAAGCCACTCCGGGCGGAACTCGAACCATCCCACCGGGAACAGGGAAATACTCAGAACCAGCGCCATTACCACCGACAGGGCAAAAACCGGGTAACTGATTACCGATAGCATCAGTTGCCCTCCTCTGCCGGAGATTGCGTTTTATCAGATTCGACCACCGGTTCGACATCCGAGGCCGGAGGGAACACCACCAGCACCAAGCGGCTCTGGTTCAATTCGGCCTTGGGTGTGGCCTCAATGGTCACAAACGGCTCTCCCGGTTCCTTGGTGATCCTGGACACCTGAGCGACGGGATAGCCCCTCGGAAACCGACCACCGAGACCGGAACTCACCAACATATCGCCCTCCCGGATATCCGCTGTATCGGGCACATGCACAAGGTCCAGGGTGTTCGGATCGCCAGTACCCAGAAGAATGGCCCGCAACCCATTGCGTATGACTTCAACCGGAACGGCGTGACTGCTGTCCGATACCAGCAGGACGCGGGACGTGATCTGGCTGGTTTGCACGACCTGCCCCATCAGACCGTGAGCATCGAGCACGGCCTGCCCCACCGTGAGGCCATCACGCTCACCTTTGTTGATGATGACTTCGTGGGAGAAAGGATCCGGGGACACGCCAACAACTTCGCCGACAATCACTCGGTCGTCCAGCAGTTCGGAGGAATTCATCAGGCGGCGGAGCTCGTTATTCTCAGATGCCAAGGCCGCGTATTTCAACGCCCTGCGTTCAAGAATCATCAGGCGGGCTCTGAGATCCTCATTCTCCTGCTGAAGGTCGTCTTTGTTGACGAAAAGCCCGGCCACCCAATCACTGAATTCATAGGGGGCGTTGCCAAGCCAGTAGACGGGAGCGAGTCCGGTCGCGATCACGCTGCGAACGGATGAGAGCTTCTCGAAACGCGCATCGGCAACCACCAGGGCTGCCGATACGAGAACGATAAGAAAGAGTCTGAAACCCGGAACCGGGCCCTGGACGAAGATCGTTTTAATGGTGAATCCTCCCCACAGGATTATCCCTCCTGGGAGAACATTCCAATGCCACCGCGATCAATCACTTCGAGCGCTTTGCCACCACCACGGGCAACACAGGTCAACGGATCTTCAGCGATGATTACCGGAAGGCCGGTTTCCTCACTGATCAGTTTATCCAGTCCCCGCAACAAGGCACCGCCACCGGTCAGCACAATGCCACGTTCGGCAATATCCGAGGCCAGTTCAGGCGGGGACTGCTCAAGCGCACTCTTGACGGTCTGGACGATCTGGGCCAGAGACTCCTGAAGCGCGTCGAGGATTTCCTCACTGTTCAGAGTAAATGCCCTGGGCACACCCTCTGCAAGATTACGACCGCGAACATCAATCTCACGGATTTCCAAACCTTCGTAGGCACAGCCAATCTCGTGTTTGATACGCTCGGCGGTAGTGTCACCGATGAGACTGCCGTAGTTGCGACGGACGTAAGTCACGATGGCTTCATCAAACTTGTCCCCCCCCACCCGAACAGATTCGGCGTATACGATGCCATTGAGGGAAATAATGGCGATCTCAGTGGTACCACCACCGATATCAACAATCATTGAACCGCTGGCTTCTTCCACGGGCAGCCCAGCACCAATCGCAGCCGCCATGGGCTCTTCAATCAGGAACACCTCACGAGCACCAGCGCCAAGAGCGGATTCCCGGATGGCCTTGCGCTCGACCTGTGTCGATTTGCTGGGGACACACACCAGAACCCGCGGGCTCGGGGTGATAAAGCTGTTCTCATGCACTTTATGGATAAAGTGCTGAAGCATTTTTTCAGTGACTACAAAATCGGCAATCACGCCGTCTTTCATCGGGCGGATGGCGGTAATGTTGCCCGGTGTACGGCCCAGCATCCGCTTGGCTTCGGAACCGACCGCCGCGACCATTTTCTGGGAATTGTTGGTACGGATAGCCACCACGGAAGGCTCATTCAGAACGATGCCGCGTTCACGCACATAAATAAGGGTGTTTGCGGTGCCCAGATCAATGGACAGATCGCTCGAAAATAAGCCTCGGAGTCTTTTTATCAACATTCGTGTAGTTTCAACCTGAGAGTTGCGGTTGCAAAAGGATGCGGCAACTTTAGCAGTGAGCACCGGTGCAGGCAAGGCACGAACGGGCGTGAGGCCTTACAGTTCGCACACTTTACAAATGTTTTGGCCCCTCCCGCACCGGTTCGAATCTGTTACCATACGCCCTTTATTTGATTCGGCCATGCGGGAGGCCGTTCGGAGAGTGCCTGCCAAAACCCGCTCAAGCACGTCCATGTGGCGCTTGAGCTCCGCCATCCATGGCTCCGCACAGTTTTGGCAGGCACTCTCCGAACGCCCCGAACCCCGCAGTTCGCCCGCACGGCCAAACAGTTAATTACAGACATTTCATACACCTGGGAGGCAATGCGTGACCATTTCCCGTGAGGACATTGAGAAAGTCGCTGTGCTCGCACGCATCCGCGTGGACGAGGAGCAGGTTTCGGCTCTGGAGAAGGATCTGGGCAATATTCTTGACCTGGTAGATCAATTGAGCGCTGCAGATACCGACTCTGTCGAGCCCATGGCACACCCGCTGGATGCGGTTCAGCGCCTGCGCGCGGATGAAGTGACCGAAACGGATCAGCGGGCCGCATTCCAGGCCATCGCTCCGGCGACCGAGAACGGGCTCTATCTCGTCCCTCGCGTTATCGAATGATCTGACGAACAGCGATTTCAGGATTTATCATGCATAACAAATCTGTAGCAGAGCTTTCCCGGGAACTGGACAGCGGGAAGGTTTCCAGCGTCGAGCTGACCCAGGACTTCCTCAGTCGCATCAAGCAGGAAGACAGCAAGTACAACAGCTTTATCACGGTTACTGAAGAGCAGGCGCTGGCTGACGCCCGGTCTGCGGACGAGCAGCGCGCCGCTGGCAACGCCACGCCGTGGACCGGCGTACCGTTTGCCCATAAGGACATATTCTGCACCAACGGCGTCCGTACCACCTGCGGCTCGAAGATGCTGGAGAACTTTGTCCCACCTTATGACGCCACCGTGACCGAGAATTTCCGCAAGGCGGGCGCTGTCAGCCTCGGGAAAACCAACATGGACGAGTTCGCCATGGGCTCTTCCAACGAATCCAGCCATTTTGGCGCCGTCACCAACCCCTGGGGGCTCAGCAAAGGTGAAAAGCGCGTTCCCGGTGGATCATCCGGCGGCTCCGCTGCCGCCGTGGCCGCCCGCCTGGTCCCAGCGGCCACCGCAACAGACACCGGTGGGTCTATCCGCCAACCCGCTGCGCTTTGCGGAGTCACGGGTCTCAAGCCCACCTACGGCCGCGTATCCCGTTACGGCATGATCGCCTTCGCATCCAGTCTGGATCAGGGCGGCACCATGGCTCGAACCGCCGAAGATAACGCGCTGATGCTGAACGTCATGGCCGGATTCGACCCAAAAGACTCTACATCACTGGATCGGGCAGTCCCGGATTACACCGCTACTCTGAATGAGCCACTGAAAGGACTTCGCATTGGCTTGCCGAAAGAGTACTTCTCGGATCAGCTCAGCCCGGCTATGGAAGAACAGGTTCGTGCTGCGATCCGGGAATACGAGAAACTCGGCGCCACGGTCAAGGAAGTGTCCCTGCCCAATGCCAAGCTTGCGATTGCGGCTTACTACGTTATCGCGCCCGCAGAGGCGTCCGCCAACCTGTCCCGCTTTGATGGCGTCCGTTACGGCTATCGCTGTGAAGAGCCCAAAGATCTGCTGGACCTCTACACCCGCACCCGCGCGGAAGGTTTCGGCACCGAGGTCAAACGCCGGATCCTGGTGGGCACCTATGCGCTCTCTGCCGGTTACTTTGACGCCTATTACCTCAAGGCTCAGAAGGTGCGCCGCCTGATCCAGCAGGATTTCATCAACGCCTTCAAGGAAGTGGACGTGCTGATGAGTCCCACTTCCCCGTCCCCGGCCTTTATCCAGGGCGAAAAGACCAACGACCCGGTCACTATGTATCTTGAGGACATTTTCACCATTGCGATCAACCTGGCTGGCGTTCCCGCCATGTCGGTACCCGCCGGTTTCATCGACGGACTTCCCGTTGGCCTGCAGATTATCGGTGACTATTTCTCCGAAGCCCGCTTGCTGAACGCCGCCCATCAGTTCCAGCAGGTGACCGACTGGCACCAGCGCGAACCGCAATAAGCCCGAGAGAGGAGAGAAACATCATGCAATGGGATATTGTGATCGGGCTGGAAATTCACGTTCAGCTCGCCACCAAAACCAAGATCTTTTCCGGCTCCAGCACCGCTTACGGGGCCGAGCCAAACACCCAGGCCAACGCCGTTGATCTGGCAATGCCTGGCACCCTGCCTGTTCCCAACGAACAGGCATTCCGCTACGCGGTGATGTTCGGCCTGGCGGTGAATTCCGAAATCGAGCGTCGTTCTGTGTTCGAACGGAAGAACTACTTCTACCCGGATCTGCCCAAGGGGTACCAGACTACGCAACTGGAGCGCCCCATCGTGGGCCCTGGCTATGTAGACATCGATCTGGCTAATGGCGAGTCGAAGCGGGTTCGCATCCACCACGCTCACCTGGAGGAAGATGCAGGCAAATCCCTGCATGAAGACTTCCATGGCATGACCGGCGTCGACCTGAACCGCGCGGGTACCCCGCTGATCGAGGTGGTCACAGAGCCGGACATGAACAGCGCTGAGGAAGCCGTTGCCTTCGCCAAAAAGCTGCACAGCATCGTTACCTCCCTCGGCATTTGTGACGGCGACATGTCCCAGGGCTCCATGCGCTTCGACGTCAACATCTCGTTGAAACCCAAGGGCTCTGACACCCTGGGCACCCGGACCGAAACCAAGAACCTGAACTCCTTCCGGTTCATGGAGCAGGCCATTGCCCACGAAGTTGAGCGGCAGATGGACATCCTGGAAGACGGCGGCGTTATTGAGCAGGAAACCCGACTGTACAACGGCGACCGGGACGAATCCCGCTCCATGCGCACCAAGGAAGAAGCCAACGACTACCGCTACTTCCCCTGCCCGGATCTGCTGCCGGTCGAAATTGATGACACATTCATCGAGGACGCGAGAAGTCGCCTGCCGGAACTGCCGGATGCGCGCAAAACCCGGTTCAAGGATCAGTACGGCCTGAACGACTACGATGCCGGCTTGCTTTCGGGCGACGCCAAACTGGCCTCTTTCTTCGAAGAGGCAGCGTCCCACGGTAAAGACGCCAAGCTGACCGCCAACTGGATTCAGGGCGAATTCTCTGCACGCCTGAATGCCGAGGAGAAGACCGTAGCGGATTCCCCGATCACCGGAGCACAGCTCGGCGACATGATTATCCGCATCAGCGACAACACCATTTCCTCTGCAGGCGCGAAAAAGGTCTTCGATGCCCTGTGGACGGGTGAAAACGATAACGTGGACGCCATTATCGACGCCAAGGGACTGAAGCAGGTATCCGATACCGGTGCTCTGGAAAAGATGGTCGACGAGGTTTTGGCCGGCATGCCGGATCAGGTCGCCCAGTTCCAGAATGAAGAAGACCCGAAGAAGCGCAAGAAAATGCTCGGGGGCTTTATGGGGCCGCTGATGAAGGCTTCCAAGGGACAAGGTAACCCGAAGCTGTTCAATGAGATCCTACTGAAGAAGCTCGAGGGTTAATGCCTGTATCGCGGGCTAGGGGCTTTAGCCTGAGGGTTATGGCCCCGGCCTTCGGGCTTGGGAGTACGCCTTGCCAAGAGGTGATTCCCAAAAACCGCTACGAGCACGTCCATGTGCGCTTGTTTCCGGCCTTCCCTGGCCTCCAACATTTTTGGGAATCACCTCTTGGCAAGGCCCCAACCTCCAGAGTCACCTGCCGTCCTTTGACCAACCCTAGAAAAACCGTCGATCGGCTCAAACAACTGGCGGCTAGCTTGATTGGCAGGCTAGCGAGGGTGAGCTTGGCGACCCAAAACTGTGCGGAGCCATGGATGGCGGAGCTCAAGCGTCACACGGACGTGCCGCAAGGAGCGGGTTTTGGGTCGCCAAGCTCACCCTCGCGACTCCCCCAAAAGAACGAACGCTAACTCAGAAGTCAGACCAACCGGCCCCAGAGATCATGCTCATCAGCATGCTCGACAACCGCCTGAACAACCTGCCCCGGCTGTAGATCGGTCTCGTCATTGAGGTAAACCATGCCGTCAATCTCTGGCGCATCGGCTTTGGACCGACCAATCGCGCCTTCTTCGTCGACTTCGTCGATCAACACGTCAATCGTCTTGCCAATCTTCGCCTGCAAGCGAGCCGCTGAGATTTCCGCCTGCTTGGCCATGAAACGAGCAAGGCGCTCCTCCTTCACATCCTCGGGAACCGCAGCTTCCAGCTCATTCGCCTTGGCACCCTCAACCGGGCTGTAGGTGAAGGCCCCCACACGATCCAACTGCGCTTCGTCAAGCCAGTCCAGCAGGTACTGGAAATCCTCCTCGGTTTCACCCGGGAAGCCGACGATGAACGTGGAGCGAATGGTCAGCTCGGGGCAAATCTCACGCCATTTCCTGATCCGCTCAAGGGTTTTGCTGTCGTGCGCCGGGCGCTTCATGGCCTTGAGGACAGTCGGGCTGGCGTGCTGGAACGGGATATCCAGGTAAGGCAGAATTTTGCCTTCGGCCATCAGCGGGATAATGTCGTCAACGTGAGGGTACGGATACACGTAATGCAGGCGCACCCAGACACCCAGCTCACCGAGGGCCTCGCACAAAGCCTGCATTTTGGTTTTCAGTGGCCGTCCCTGCCAGAAACCGGTGCGGTACTTGGTGTCGACCCCGTACGCGGAGGTATCCTGGGAAATGACGAGAAGTTCTTTTACGCCGGCATCCACGAGGCGCTGCGCCTCATCCATCACGTCACCAATGGGTCGACTAACAAGATCGCCACGCATTGATGGAATGATGCAGAAGGTACAACGGTGGTTGCAGCCCTCGGAAATCTTCAGGTAGGCATAGTGCCGCGGGGTCAGCTTCACTCCTTGCGGCGGAACCAGATCCGTAAAGGGATCGTGCTCTTTGGGCTTCGGCGGCACATACTGGTGCACCGCACCGACAACTTCCTCGTAGGCGTGGGGGCCGGATACTGCCAACACGCCTGGATGGGTGTCCCGGATTTTATCTGCCTCGACACCCATGCAGCCGGTCACAATCACCTTACCGTTTTCATTGATTGCCTCGCCGATGGCATCCAGCGATTCCTGTTTGGCCGCGTCGATGAAACCGCAGGTATTCACCACAACCACGTCCGCATCATCGTAGGTGGGCACAACATCGTAGCCGTCCAGTCGCAACTGGGTGAGTATACGCTCGGAATCAACCAGAGCTTTGGGGCAACCGAGACTGATAAAGCCGACTTTGCCGTTGTCTGCTGCAGTGTTGGAGGTTTTCTCTGTCATAAGAAGGCTACGAAATTCCTGGGGCCTGAGCCGGCCTGCGATGAATGAATGGCGCGCATTTTATCGCAGTTGAGAGCCCCCTGACAGCAAATCCGTCGGCATCCGTCGAGACACCCGAAAATGACCCGCATCAAATTTTTGTGACGCCATGTTCAGAAATAAGTATCGAATCTGACACAATGGACGACAGGCTCTTGCTGTTCACTAATTAAACAACTAAACTTTCAGATGTTTAAGTGTTTTTCTGGATGTAAATTATGGGAAAGGCAGCTGTATTCCAAACAAACAAGGCCAGAAGAGTAAACATGAAACCCGTTGCGAAACCGAACCTGCGCAACCAGCAGCGCGTTGACGTAGCCACAAAGATCACGATCGAGAAGCCGGACGGTTGCTGCCTCACCTGCTCGGTTTCCAACATGTCCCGCACCGGAGTGATGGTGTCCTGCGATCAGGAAACGATCAAGGAATTGATTCCCGACCAGCGGGCTCCAGCGCCCGGCAGCTGGATCTCTGTCAAGACGCGTTTTTCCGTTCCAGTCATTCCCACGCAACCCGTCTCTGTCATTGCAGATGGAAACATCGTACACATGCGCCGGATTGCCCGGGACGAGTTTCAGGTTGGCATCCAGTTTGCGGAATTTGAAGGGAATGGGTTCGACTACGTCGATCGCTACGTTGGCAAACTTCTGTCCGACGCCCGAAATCCCGCCTGAGCCTATCTGACACAAGACAAAACCGGGCTGAACGGTTCGGTTTTGGTGCTATATTATTATAACCCCAAACTATACTTGACCACCTTCTTATTCCCTCCTCGCCTCTGGTATAGTTGTCTCATCATTTTCATAGTCATCAATGTCCGCACGGCGGCAGTTGGATCATCATGACCTCATACAACCTCACTCACCTGAAGCAGCTGGAAGCGGAAAGCATCCACATCATCCGGGAAGTGGCAGCCGAGTTCGACAACCCGGTCATGCTCTACTCCGTTGGCAAGGATTCAGCCGTCATGCTGCACCTTGCACTCAAAGCTTTTTATCCAGGCAAACCTCCCTTCCCCCTGATGCACGTGGACACCACGTGGAAATTCAGGGATATGATTGAATTCCGGGACAAGCAGGTCAAACGGTACGGCCTTGATCTTATCGTCCACATCAACGAGGAAGGCGTGAAGCAGGGTATCGGCCCGTTTACCCACGGCAGTGCTAAGCACACCGACGTCATGAAAACCCAGTCGCTCAAGCAGGCACTGGACAAGTACAAGTTTGACGCAGCCTTCGGCGGCGCTCGCCGTGATGAAGAAAAGTCCCGTGCCAAGGAGCGGGTCTATTCGTTCCGCGACGAACACCACCGTTGGGACCCCAAGAACCAGCGCCCCGAGCTGTGGAACATCTACAACGGCAAGATCAACAAGGGCGAGAGCATTCGCGTGTTCCCCCTGTCGAACTGGACCGAGCTGGATATCTGGCAGTACATCTACCTTGAGAACATCGATATCGTTCCTCTGTACTACGCGGCCGAGCGGCCCGTTGTGGAGCGCGATGGCACGCTGATCATGGTCGACGACGACCGCATGCCACTGAAGGAAGGCGAGGAGCCGATGATGAAATCGGTTCGTTTCCGAACCCTGGGATGCTACCCGCTGACCGGAGCCATCGAATCCGAAGCCAATACCCTGCCCGAGATTATCCAGGAGATGCTCCTGGCGACCAGCTCAGAGCGCCAGGGCCGAGTGATCGACCACGACTCAGCCGGGTCCATGGAACAGAAAAAGCGGGAAGGGTATTTCTAAGATGTCACACCAGTCTGATCTGATCGCTGAAGATATTCAGGCCTACCTGAAACAGCATGAAAACAAAGAACTGCTGCGCCTGCTGACCTGCGGTAGCGTCGATGACGGCAAGAGCACCCTGATCGGCCGCCTGCTGCATGACACCAAAATGATTTACGAAGATCACATGGCCAGCCTGAAAACCGACAGTGCCAAGATGGGTACCACCGGCGAAAAGCTGGACCTGGCACTGCTGGTTGACGGTCTGCAGGCGGAGCGTGAGCAAGGCATCACCATTGATGTTGCCTATCGCTACTTCTCCACCGACAAGCGCAAGTTCATCATTGCGGATACCCCGGGCCATGAGCAGTACACCCGTAACATGGCGACCGGCGCTTCTACGGCGCAGCTGGCGATCCTGATGATCGATGCCCGCCACGGCGTACTGACCCAAACCCGCCGCCATTCGTATATCGCGTCCCTCCTGGGTATCCGACACATTGTGGTTGCGATAAACAAGATGGACCTGGTGGACTTCAGCGAAGAGCGCTTCAACGAAATCAAGGACGAGTACCTGGCGTTTGCTGCCAAGCTCGGCCTGAAAGACATCCGTTTTGTACCGCTGTCCGCATTGGAAGGCGACAACGTCGTGAACCGCAGCGAGAACACTCCGTGGTTTACCGGCCAGCCGCTGATGGAAATCCTGGAAACGGTTGAAGTTTCCCGGGACAAGAACCTGGAGCATTTCCGCTTCCCGGTGCAGTACGTCACCCGCCCGGACCTCAACTTCCGCGGCTTCTGCGGCACCATCGCGTCCGGCGTTATCCGCCCGGGCGACAAGGTCATGGCCCTGCCCTCACGGCGCACCAGTTCCGTGAAAGAGGTCGTCACCTTCGACGGCAAACTGGAAGAAGCCTACATCGACCAGGCCGTGACGCTGACGCTGAACGACGAGATCGACGTCAGCCGTGGCGACATGCTGGTGAAGGTCGAAGACGAGCCGGAAGTGGCGAACCGCTTCAATGCCAACATTGTCTGGATGACCGATGCACCGCTGGAAACCGGTCGTCTTTACGACATCAAGCTTGGGCCGACGTTCACCTCAGGTACCGTCAAGGCTATCCACCACCAGACCGACGTCAACACCCTGGAGCAGCAGGCTAATCCAAGCAGCCTGCAACTGAACGAGATCGGTCTGTGCGAGCTGACACTGAACCAGCCCATCGCGTTTGACGCCTATCAGCGCAATCACGCCACCGGTAGCTTCATCGTGATCGACCGTCTGACCAACGTCACCATCGGCGCCGGCATGATCGCAGGACTTGCCGACGGCAACGAATCGCTGGATCCGGTCACCGCCGAAGAACGCGAACGTCGCCTGGCCCAGAAGCCCGCCATCATTGCCTGCAACGGCAAGCAGGCGCCGGCGCTGGCCCTGGCGGTCGAACGAGCGCTGTTCGATCAGGGCAAGACCGCCGTTGTGGTATCCGAGGAAAACACCGGAGACGCCGACGAGCGCCGCCGCGTGTCACAGCTGCTGACTGCCCATGGCCTGGTCGCCGTTGCCGTGAACCTTGGTTCCGATATCGCGACCGCGACAGCTTCGGCTGATAGCGAAGAGGACATTCCCTCTGCGGTGAATCAGCTGGTCCAGGATCTGGTTCGTTCTCAGCGGATCTGATTCCGGGCATTACCTTCGGGTAAAAGCGGAGATACCTCCACCTTTGGTGTATGGCGCCGGGGTGGGGGTATTTTTTTCTTTGGAAAAACAACTCGCTTCGCTCAGACATTTTTTTCCGGCAGAAATAAATACCCCCACCCCACCGCCTGCTGACCTCTTTGTTGGCTTATCAACGGCTTGTATCTACAGAGTATTAAATTCACTCACTTTGCAGGTCATGCCGACTTCCGTGGCCGTGGGGTAGGTAGGTTTTTTCTCTAGAAAAAAAGATGTCTGAGCGCAGCGAGTTATTTTTTTCGTAAGAAAAAGACCTACCTACCCCGCGGCCCTCCACCGGGCTTCCAGGCAATACATGAACCGAACACCAATTCATGTCAAAATCCCGCACCTCTAAGCCAAACCGAAAACACCAACAGGAGCCGCACTAAATGGCCATCAAACACCTGCGCACCGCCTTTGCCAGCCAGTACCAACCGGGACAACCGGCCCGCCTTGTTGCCGGCGAAGCCCTGCAGGAGCCCGGTGGCGATTACGAGGGCCTGCACAAGCAGATGAAGCGGCTGTTCAACAGCAAGCCGGGCAAGAAGTACGGTCGCTTCTCGGAG
This sequence comes from Marinobacter nitratireducens, assembly GCF_000708045.1. Lineage (GTDB taxonomy): Bacteria > Pseudomonadota > Gammaproteobacteria > Pseudomonadales > Oleiphilaceae > Marinobacter > Marinobacter nitratireducens. Next base: position 333,737 of record NZ_ANIE01000005.1, on the reverse strand, counting down.
GACCTTGGGGAGTGCCCTTTCAGCAGTTGGCTGAAGGATTATCTGGAAGATAAACAGAGCTTCGGTGCGATGACCGATCGTCTGTTCGGGCAGTGGCAAGAGTTACTGACCGGTTGCCAGGAAGAATTCGACGGCCACCTGATGATCGTTCACGATGCACTGGCTGATGCTGAAGTGGTCTACCTGTTTATTCTGGAAACCGACAGTGCCATGCGCTTTGACGGCAATGAATCTCTGGATGCCATCGACGTGCTGAGCCTGTCACGACTGAATCTGGCTGTTCGTATTGAGCTGGACGACTGGAATAGCGACAACACCGGAGAAAACTACCTGACGTTGGTTCACGGCCGCGGTACCGGCGAGCCCGGTGAACTGTTTATCCGCCTCTCAGGTTTCACTAACCAGGTTGACGTTGAAAAAGAAACCATGACATTTCTTGATGCCGTGGAAGCGTTTGCCAAAACATCCGAGCCCGAGAAGGCAGGCGAGGTTCGCAGCCGGGCTTATGAATTCTGTAAGGAGCAGCATTCGCTGGGTGAGCCGGTAGAGATTGAAGCCCTGTCCGGCTACCTTGATGAAAACGAGCCGCAGAGGTTCAAGGAATTTGCCTCGCAGACAGCCGAGCTGCCGGAAAGCGGCGTGCTGCATCCGGATCACCGCAAGGTGAAGAAGCTGGTCCGGATTGCGGGGTCTGGTGGTGGAATGAGTGTGTCGTTTTCGTCGGATCTGGTGAATCAGGCGGTTTACTATGACCGCGACAAGGATGCGCTGACGATTACGCGGTTGCCCAAGGCGTTGCGGGAGCAGTTGCAGCGATATCTGGAGGCTCGTGAGGAGTAACCAGCCTCCTTGCTAGCAGCCTCCTGGATTGCGGGCTGGCTCGGTGGTGGGAGTCCTTTTCTTCTGGAAAAACAACTCGCCTTGCTCAGACATCTTTTTCCGGCAGAAAAGGACTCCCACCACCAAGCCGAACAAACATTGAGAGTTATGGTCCCTCAATGCCTTATACCGTCGGGACTTCTACCTCATCATCCCACCTGGGACGATTCGCCCTCTGCACCCTCACCTCTCGCATCCAACCTACGCCATCGACGAGATCCCCGGTTTCGTGGTCAATGGGTGGGTAAGGCAGGTTGCGATCATCGCAGTAGCGTTTGACCGTGGGCTGACACCAGCTGAAAAAGAGCCGATCGTATTCGTCCTGCGGTAACCGCTGATTCTCGAACATACCGGCCAGTTTCCGCTGGCGCTGGGCTTCGGAGAGGATAATGGCGCAGGCGGCTGAGACGTTCAGGGATTCAACCATGCCCATCATGGGAATCACGATATGCTCATCGGCCTCATCCGCGGCGCCAGCACTAACACCGTCCACTTCGTTTCCCATGATGACGGTACAGGGCACGGTGTAATCGACATCACGGTAATCAACGGCCCTATCTGAAAGCTGCGCGGCGTACAGTTTGTGCCCCTGGGCTTTGAGATCAGACACCGCGTCGACCATGGTCGGGTGGGTGTGGGTCGTTACCCAGTTATAGCTCCCGCCCGCCGTTTTCCGGAACGCCCGAAAGCCCTCTTTCGGCCAGACTACGTGCATGTTGGCCAGACCAAAAGCATCGCAGGAGCGAATGATAGCCGACAGGTTACGGGGTTTATGAACCTGATCCGTCAGGACTCGCAGGTCTGGTTGGCGGGTATCCAGGATGTGTTTGATTCGGGCCAGGCGTTCGGGGGTCATGATTGATTGATGGTTATTTATTGAAGTCAGCGAATAATACCACACGATAACTAGCAACAAGCCGAGACAAAGGTGGTTGCAGAATAATCACCCCGTTATAATACGCAGTTCCTTTTTGCCAGCGCCCGCAGAAAACCAGATGCAACCCCGGCGCACCATACATCAGATAACGTGAGACCCATGGCCAAGAAGCTGTACATCAAAACCCACGGCTGCCAGATGAATGAGTACGACTCTGCCCGCATGGCAGACCTGCTCAAAACCGGCGAGACGGTTGAAATGACCGACACTCCGGACGATGCCGACATACTGCTGCTAAACACCTGCTCCATTCGCGAAAAAGCGCAGGAAAAGGTATTTCACCAGCTTGGCCGCTGGAAGTCCCTGAAGAACAGCAAGCCGGATCTCATTATCGGTGTCGGCGGCTGCGTGGCTTCCCAGGAAGGCCAGGCAATTATCGACCGCGCACCCTACGTCGACATGGTCTTCGGTCCGCAAACCCTGCACCGATTACCAGACATGATTACCGAGGTTCGTGCAAAGGGTAACGGCGTGGGCGTGGTTGACGTCAGCTTCCCGGAGATTGAAAAATTCGACAACCTGCCCGAACCCGGCGCAGATGGTCCTTCAGCATTTGTTTCCATCATGGAAGGCTGCAGCAAGTACTGCACCTTCTGTGTTGTTCCGTACACCCGCGGCGAAGAAGTCAGCCGCCCGGTGGACGACGTCATCGCTGAAGTCGCGCACCTCGCGGAACAGGGCGTTCGGGAAGTAAATCTGCTGGGTCAGAACGTGAACGCCTACCGTGGTGAAACCCACGACGGGGATACCATGGACCTGGCCGAGCTGATCGAAATGATCGCCACCATCGACGGCATCGACCGGATCCGTTACACCACCTCACACCCGGTCGAATTCTCCGATGCGATGGTCGACGTATACGAAAAAGTGCCGGAACTGGTCAGCCACCTGCACCTACCGGTCCAGAGTGGATCAGACCGCATTCTCGCTGCCATGAAGCGGGGTCACACGGCACTGGAGTACAAATCCAAACTCCGCCGCCTGCGAAAAATCCGCCCGGACATCAGTTTCTCCTCTGACTTCATCATCGGCTTCCCGGGCGAAACCGAGAAGGACTTTGAGGACACCATGAAGCTGATCAACGACATCGGCTTCGACGTATCCTTCAGCTTTGTCTACAGCGCCCGACCGGGGACACCGGCTTCGGACCTGCCGGACGACACGCCAATGGATGTCAAAAAACAGCGTTTGAGTATTCTGCAGCAGCGCATCAACCAGCAGGCCATGGATATCAGCCGGAAAATGGTGGGAACCACCCAGCGGATTCTGGTGACCGGTTTGTCCAAGAAAGATCCTGGTGAATATGCAGGGCGCACGGAGAACAACCGAATTGTAAACTTCCGGCATGATAATCCGGACGTGATTGGGCACTTTATCGACGTCGAAATCGTTGAAGCATTCCCCAATTCCCTGCGCGGGTTACCCATTAACTCAGATCTACTTTGAATCCGCCTTTCACAACGGAGCAAGATTGAACACAAACGACAGCAGACAATTTGACCTGCACCCGGTCGACCAGCGTCGGCTGGCCACGCTTTGCGGCCAGTTCGATGAAAACCTCAAGATGATTGAGAAACGTCTTGAGGTTAAAGTCGGGCGGCGCGGACACCACTTCCGTGTGGAAGGTGCCACTGAGAACGTCGCGGCCGCAGTAGAGGTCGTTCGACACCTTTACCGGGAAACCGAAGCCACCCACGATATTTCCCCGGACACCGTGCACCTGTACATCCGTGAAACGGGCCTGGAACGCCTGCCGGACGATGTCCCCTATGACGAAGGCTCAGTAACGGTCATCAAGACACCGAAACTGACCGCCAAGCCCCGGGGCCGGAACCAGCAAAAGTACGTGCACAACATCCGAACCCACGACATCAATTTCGGCATCGGCCCTGCCGGCACAGGCAAGACCTGGCTGGCGGTTGCCTGCGCCGTTGAGGCGCTGAAGGACGAACAGGTCAAACGGATTCTTCTGGTTCGGCCAGCCGTTGAAGCCGGCGAAAAGCTGGGCTTCCTGCCTGGTGATCTGGCGCAGAAAGTAGACCCGTATCTCCGCCCCTTGTACGACGCACTTTACGAGATGCTTGGCTTTGACCAGGTGACCCGGCTGATCGAGAAAAGCGTGATCGAAATTGCACCGCTGGCCTTTATGCGTGGCCGCACGCTCAACAACTCGTTCATCATCCTCGATGAGAGCCAAAACACCACCCGGGAACAGATGAAGATGTTCCTGACACGGATCGGCTTTGGCTCAACCGCGGTCATCACCGGCGACACCACCCAGGTCGACCTGCCTCGCGGCCAGGATTCCGGCTTGATTCACGCTGCAGGCGTATTGAGCAAAGTGGCAGGCATTGGCTTTACCCGCTTTGAAGCCAAAGATGTGGTACGCCACCCTCTGGTCCAACGTATTGTTGAGGCCTACGATTCCTTTGACGATGGGAGTGGAGCCAAACGGTGAGCGAACTCACGGTGGATCTTCAGAATGTCTATGAGGGATCGGGCGTCCCCGAGCGCAAACTCTTCCAGACCTGGGCTCAGGCGGCATGGCAGGGCGAACAGGATTCGGAAGTGACGATCCGGATTGTGGGCGCCCTGGAGAGCCAGGCTCTTAATCACGAGTATCGCGGCAAGGACAAACCGACCAATGTTTTGTCCTTCCCATTTGAGGCGCCAGCCGGTATAACGGTTCCATTGGCCGGAGATCTCATCATTTGCGCGCCAGTTGTTGAAAAAGAGGCCCACGAGCAGCACAAAACCAGTGAAGCTCACTGGGCACACATGGTGATCCACGGCATGCTGCACCTGCAGGGCTACGACCACATTGAAGATAACGATGCCGAGGTCATGGAAGCCCTCGAAATCCGGCTGTTGAGCCAACTTGGATTCAATAATCCTTACGACGCAGAGGAAACGGAAACAGACTCATGAGCGACGATCAGTCGAGTCGCAGTCAGGGCAACAAGTCCTGGCTGGAACGCATATCACAGGCCTTTTCCAGTGGGCCTGAGTCCGTCGAGGACGTACTGGAAATCCTGAGGGATGCCGAATCCCAGAGCATCATTGATACCGATGCCATGAGCATTATCGAAGGCGCCATGCAGGTCATCGACATGCGCGCTGATGAAATCATGATCCCCCGCTCACAGATGGTCACCGTAAAGGCGTCCCAGGAACCGAAAGAGTTTCTCGGTGAGATCATCTCCTCTGCCCACAGCCGTTTTCCGGTCATTGGCGACAGTCAGGACGACGTCATTGGCGTACTGCTCGCAAAAGATCTGCTACCACTTGCCCTGAACAACGACCTCAACTGGTCGAATATCCGGGAAGTATTGCGTCCGCCCACGTTTGTTCCCGAGAGCAAGCGCCTGAACCAGCTTCTCAAGGAGTTCAAGGCCAACCGTAACCACATGGCCATCGTGGTTGACGAATATGGCGGCACGGCGGGCCTGATTACCATCGAAGACGTGCTTGAGCAGATCGTTGGGGAGATCGAAGACGAACACGACATCGACGAAGAAACCCAGATCAAGGCTCGCGATGACGGCAGCTACGCGGTCAAAGCGGCTACCTCGGTTGATGACTTCAATGAGTTTTTCCAGACCGACCTTGATGAGGAAGAGTTCGACACCATCGGTGGTCTGGTACTCAAGGAATTCGGCCACCTGCCCAGACGGGGGGAGACGGTTGCATTCGGTGGTTTGCGCTTTACTATTGCCAACGCCGATAACCGTGTCATTCGTCTGCTGCAGGTAACCCGAAGTGAGCAATAACACCGACCATCGTCAGGGTCTGAGCACTCCCCTGTCCAACCACCGCTGGCTGAGCGTGACAGCGCTCCTAATAGCGGGTGCCTTGCAGACCCTGACCTTTTCACCATTTTACTTATGGTGGCTGGCACCGGTCTCGGTGGTTCTGATCCTGCTCGTTACCGTGCCCCTGGCCGCGGAGAAGCTGTTCAGAGCTGGCTGGCTCACCGGGCTAGGCCTGTTCGGCAGTGGGGCCAGCTGGGTCTATATCAGCATCAGCGAGTTCGGTAACACCTCTGTCCCGGTCTCCGTCCTCCTGACTATCGGCTTTGTTGCCGGCCTTGCCCTTTTTCACGGGATCGCCTTCTGGTTCTGGGGAAAGCTGGCAAAGCACAGTGCCGTTCGCAGGCTGATTCTGTTCCCCGCCATCTGGATTCTCGGAGACTGGCTCCGTGGCTGGCTATTGACCGGCTTTCCCTGGCTGTATCTCGGCACAGCACATACCGACGGACCGCTTGCCGGGCTGGCGCCGCTGGTCGGCGTCCATGGGATAACCTTCTGGATTACCGCCACCGGCGTGGCGCTCTATGCCGCCTGGTGGATGATTCGCCATCTCAGGCACGTGGCCGCGATAATGACCCTGCTGATTGCCCTGATTCCCTGGCTCTCAGCTCCGGCGATGAGCCGTCTGGACTGGACCGAACTGAGCGATGAGCCCACAACGGTTGCCGCCATGCAGGGCAACATCCCGCAACTGATCAAGTGGGACCCGGAATTCCTGAAAGATCAGATCGTCGCCTATCTCGGCATGACCGAAGCCTATTGGGAAACCGATCTGATCCTCTGGCCGGAGACGGCCATCCCCATCCCACACGATCAGGCCGGCAAGATTATCGAGCACATCAGTGAGGAACTTGGCGACAACAGCACCTTGATCACCGGTATTCCCTGGTACGGCTTCAGTGACCGGATTGAGGACTTCACATTCCATAACAGCATCATGGCTATTGGTAACGGCGAGGGGATCTACCACAAGCAACGGCTGGTGCCTTTCGGAGAGTATGTTCCGCTCCAAGGCATTTTGAGGGGCCTGATTGGCTTCTTCGATCTGCCCATGAGCGATTTTACCCGCGGTCCTGAAAACCAGGGACCATTGATCGCCAACGGCCTGAAGGTCATGCCGTTTATCTGCTATGAAGTGGCCTACCCTGATTTCGTGGCATTCAATAGCCGGGGAACGGACCTGCTGCTGACCATCAGCAACGATGGCTGGTTCGGGGATTCCATCGGCCCGCTTCAGCACCTCCAGATCGCCCGCATGCGCGCCCTGGAAACCGGGCGTTACATGTTGCGCGGAACCAACAACGGCGTCACCGCCATCATCGACAACCGCGGTCAAATCACGGAAACCATCCCGCACTTCAAGCGTGCCACCATGACTGGAAACGTCTTTACCGCGTCAGGTAACACGCCCTATATGGAAACCGGATCCTGGCCTGTGCTGACCCTGGCCCTGATCCTCATTGTGTTCGTGAGGGAACGGACTATTCCTCCTTCCTCGGCCACCGGCTCGTAACCCGCTCATAATAGTGGGAACCGCATGCCTCACAGGGTTCCAGGTGGCTGGTGGCGGTGAGGCAAAGCATATGACTGCAGTTCAGGCACCGGAACATGCCGGCGGTTGCCACTTCTCCGGAGATGTAATGGCCGGCATCTTCATTCGCCAGCTTCTGGCGTAGCTCCAGATTGTCGACCAGAGTTCTATCCGCAACGGACAACAACTGATCCGCCAACTGGTGCTCAAGCAGCGAAATGTCCAGCTGCAACCACTCTGCCAGGCCTTCTCCGGTTTCATCGACAAAGTGCAGTAGATGCTCCATGTCCCGCTGAACATAGGCTCCGAGAAGATCAGCTTCCTCCCGGGTCATCTCCTCCAGCTCATACTCGAACTCCACCGCCTGGACGATCTCATCCTCCAGCGTTTTGAGTGTCGCCTCAGGGGCAGCCTTCAGACCTGCCTGCACTTTTTCCAGCATACGGTTGTAAACTTCCAGCGCCTTGCCGGACAGATGATTACGTTCGGGTTCTGTCATAACGACTCCTCTATGATGTTCGGGGAGGTGGCGGCAAGGCCTTGCCCGCCAGCGACCGCCCCCATAACTCTAATCATGGCACAGGAATCGCAGATTGGCAGACTACCTGTTAAGCCTTCTGTGCGTTAGAATGTCCGGCCGCTCCGAACATCATTTTGATACAGGGTAACTTTGGTAATGGCAGGAATGGACGAGCAATACAATCCAGGCAGCGTAGAACAGAAGGCCCGCAGTTTCTGGGAAGAAAATGACACCTTCAAGGTAAAGGAAGAACCGGGCAAGCCCAAATACTATTGCCTGTCCATGTTCCCCTACCCCAGTGGCAAGCTGCATATGGGCCACGTCCGCAACTACACCATCGGCGACGTAATCTCCCGCTACCAGCGGATGCAGGGCAAGAATGTCATGCAGCCCATGGGCTGGGATGCGTTCGGGCTACCTGCCGAGAATGCCGCCATTGCCAACAAGACGGCGCCCGCCAAATGGACCCGCTCCAACATCGATTACATGAAGAAGCAGCTCAAACAGCTGGGCTTCGGTTATGACTGGAGCCGTGAGCTGGCGACCTGTGATCCGGATTATTACCGCTGGGAGCAATGGTTCTTTGCCCGCCTGTATGAAAAGGGTCTGGTGTACAAGAAGATGTCCACCGTCAACTGGGACCCGGTAGATCAGACCGTTCTGGCCAATGAGCAGGTTGTTGATGGTCGAGGCTGGCGTTCGGGCGCACTGGTTGAACAGAAAAAGATTCCCCAGTGGTTCATCCGTATCACCGATTACGCGGACGAGCTGCTGAATGATCTGGATGACCTTGAGGACTGGCCTGATCAGGTCAAGACCATGCAGCGCAACTGGATCGGCAAATCGGTGGGTACCGAGCTGACGTTCCCGCTCAAGGACAGCGATGATGGCCTTACTGTCTACACCACCCGTCCGGACACCCTGATGGGTGTCAGCTATATGGCTGTCGCGGCTGAACATCCGCTGGCGAAAGCCGCGGCTGAGCGTCACCTCGATGTGGCCGAGTTTGTTGACGAATGCCGCAACAGCAAGGTGGCCGAAGCTGAACTGGCCACCATGGAAAAGAAAGGCATCGACACCGGGTTCAAGGCAATCAATCCTCTGACACACGAAGAAATTCCGGTCTGGATCGCCAACTTCGTGCTGACCGATTACGGCACCGGCGCCCTGATGGCCGTTCCCGGCCATGATGAGCGTGACCACGAGTTTGCGCGCAAGTATCGGCTGCCCATCAAGCAGGTTATCTCTCCGAACGACAGCCGTGATATCGACGTCCAGGAAGCAGCATTCACCGAAAAAGGCGTACTGGTCTCTTCCGGAAAGTATTCCGGCCTGAGCAGCGAAGATGCCTTTGAGGAAATCGCTGATCACCTGGAGCAATCCGGCATTGGCAAACGCACCGTCAATTATCGCCTGCGTGACTGGGGCGTTTCCCGTCAGCGCTACTGGGGCGCCCCGATTCCGATGATGACGCTGGAAGATGGCACCGAAATGCCGGTACCGGATGACCAGCTGCCGGTGCGCCTGCCGGAAGACGTGGAAATGGACGGCGTCCAGTCCCCAATCAAGGCCGACCCAGAGTGGTGCAAGAGCGAATACAGCGGGCAGGCGGCGACCCTGGAAACCGATACCTTCGACACCTTTATGGAATCGTCCTGGTATTACGCCCGTTTCTGCAGCCCCAACTATGATAAGGGTATGCTGGATCCGGCGGCCGCAAATTACTGGCTGCCTGTGGATCAGTACATCGGCGGCATTGAGCACGCCATCCTGCATCTGCTCTACGCCCGCTTCTTCCACAAGCTGTTGCGGGACGTTGGTCTGGTCAACAGTTCTGAGCCTTTTAACCGGCTGCTGTGCCAAGGCATGGTTCTGGCCGAGACCTATTACCGCGAAGAGGAAAACGGCGGCAAGACCTGGTTCAATCCAGCCGACGTCACGACCGAAAAAGACAGCAAGGGTCAGGTCATCAGCGCCGCACTGAAATCCGATGGTCAACCGGTCGAAATCGGTGGCGTCACCAAGATGTCCAAGTCCAAGAACAACGGCATCGACCCGCAGGCCATCATTGACGAGTATGGCGCTGACACCGTGCGCTTGTTCATGATGTTCGCAGCTCCCCCCGAGCAGTCCCTGGAGTGGTCTGACAGCGGCGTTGAGGGTGCCCATCGCTTCCTCAAGCGCCTGTGGAGGATGGTCAACGAGCATACAGCCCAGGGGCCGGCCCCCACACTGAACGTGGCCGAATTGAACGATGCCCAGAAAGACCTGCGTCGCAAGACTCATGAGACCATCGCCAAGGTCAGTGACGATATCAGTCGCCGTCTGACATTCAACACGTCCATCGCAGCGGTCATGGAACTGTTGAATGACGTCGGCAAGCTTTCTGGTGACGAACCGCAGTCCCGCGCCGTCCGCCAGGAAGCCCTGAACACGGCCGTCCTGGTGCTTTCTCCGATCGTGCCTCATATCAGCCACACGCTCTGGCAGGCTCTGGGACACGAAGAACCGGTGGTGGACGCCAACTGGCCGGTCGCAGACGAGAAAGCCATGGTCCGCAGCGAAATCCAGGTAGTATTGCAGGTCAATGGCAAAGTCCGCGGCAAAGAAAACGTTCCCGCCGACATCTCCAAGGACGACCTTGAGAAACTGGCCCTGGAAAACGAGAACGTGAAGCGCTTCATCGAGGATGCAACGGTACGCAAGGTGATCGTCGTTCCCGGCAAACTGGTGAACGTGGTGGCGAACTGATATGCCAGGATTGAGAGCAACAACCTATTCTCTGGCGGTTGCCTTCCTGGTGACCTTACAGGCAGGTTGTGGCTTTCAGCTGCGTGGCGCTCCTCCCGTTTCAGATGCGCTACAGCCTCTGAGCCTGGACTGCGCCTCCCAGGTTCCCGACACCCTGTGCCAAGCTGTACGGGAACAACTGAAGCTCGGGGGCGTCAGACTTGGTGACGCTCATACGGCCAATTACAGCCTCAAATTGTCCGGATTCGAGCAGGATCGCCGGGCCTCCGCGATCAGCAGTCAGGCGGCTGCAGCCGAATATACGTTGCGGCAGTCCGTCGATCTGGAAGTTATCAGCGCGGACAACATCCCGGTCGTCGGCAAGACCCGCCTCAGTACGAGCGAGAGCTATCGGTACGATGAGGCCAACGTGCTTGCCAAGCAGCGCGAGGAAGATACGCTCCGACAGCAACTGGGCGACCGCCTGGCCCAACAGATCATTTTCCGCCTGGCTCCGCTTTCAGAAGCGCGTATAAGCGCGATCCGGAAAGAACACGCCACGTCAGGAACCAGTACCAACTCCCCATGAAAACGCAGCCGGCGCAATTACCACAGCTGTTAAAAAAGGGGCTGGCACCGGTGTACCTGGTGTCCGGCGACGAACCGCTTCTGGTTCAGGAGTGTTGCGATCAGATTCGAAAGGCCGCACGAGACGCCGACTTTCATGATCGGCTCACATTCCACGCCGACAACAATCTTGACTGGAACTCTGTCGCAGACGAATTCGGCGCCATGTCTTTGTTTGCAGAAAAGCGGCGCATCGAAATCCACCTGCCCAACGGCAAGCTAGGTAACGGCAGAACCACGCTGGAACGCGTTCTCCAGAACCCGCCAGATGACATCATCCTGTTGCTGATCAGCACGAGGCTGGACGCAGCAGAGACCCGACGTAAATGGTACAAGGATCTGCAAAGCAAAGGCGTGCATGTTCCGGTCTGGCCAATTGATGCCGACAAATTCCAGGGTTGGTTGCAACAACGCGCGTCAAACCATGGCTTGCAACTGACCCGCGGCGCGCTGTCGATGCTTGCCGAGCGACTTGAGGGCAATCTTCTTGCCGCCAGCCAGGAACTGGATCGACTGTCTCTCCTGACCAATGGCGGTACCATTGACGAAGAAACGATTGAGCAGGCCGTTCAGGACAGTTCCCGGTTCAATGGTTTCGAGTTGGTCACAGAACTCCTGGCGGGCAGAGCCAGCCATGCCAGCAAAATCATCGGCGTACTCCAGCAGGAAGGAGAGAATCCACTGGGATTGCTGACCGTGCTGAGCCGGGATCTCAACCTCATACTCGAGCTCAAGGCTTCTTCCGGTGGTGACAGTCCATCCGCATTCCTGAAGAAACGTGGTGTGTTCCAACCACAAAGAGCGAGGGCAATCGAGCAGGCCAATCGCCGGCTCAATCGCCCCCAGCTTCACTCAGCGCTGGAGCTTTGCGGAACGATCGACAGAGCTGCCAAAGGCTTCGGCGACCGCTCACCCTGGCATTACCTGCGGGACCTCTCGACGCTTCTCGCCAGCCGATCCTGACCTGGATCAAAACCGCTTCGGCTTACCCCTCCTCTCTCTTGACGGTATGCGCGTTCCGGCGCATTGTAAGTTCACCGTCACTCCAAGGAGGAGCCTGGAATGAATCTTCAAGAAGATCTCAAGAAGCTGTCTGAGAAAATCAAACAGTACCGGGACGAAGCTCGTGTTCAGCTTCACCTGGCACAGGAAGACGTGAAAGATGAGTGGGATGATCTCGAGCAGGACTGGGACCGGTTCCGGACCAAGCTGGATCAGGTCCTGCACGACGCAGAAAATGCTTCTCAGGAAGCCCGGCAGACCGCCCACAAGCTCGGAGAGGATCTGAAATCCGGATACGAAAACATCCGCAACAAACTCAAGTAAAGTGTTAATTGGTTAACACAAAGGCACAAATTTATTGCCGAGAGGCTCTTGCAACAAGAGCCTCTGTGCCATACTTCACAGTATAAGTGAACGAAGCGTCATTTCCTTGACCGCTCTAGTCAGGCTCGCCCCTATGGGCCCGATTGGCCAAGGCGCACTCATACGCTGCGAGGTATAAAAGGCGCATGAAAAATATCCTTCAACTATCCTCTGCCCTGTTGCTGCTATGCGCAGCCGGCCTGGTGATTGGCCAGAACACCCGCTTCAGTGACCCTGATACCGTCATCAAAGACCAGTTCTGGGGTAATCTGTATGCCCAAGGCGGTCACTCTTTCTTCTGCAACACCAAGTTTTCCAGTAAGGGATTCGTGCTGACAGATGGCTATGTCTATCCTCTGGCCGACGTCAGAACCGCTCTCGACTGCGGCACCTCCCGGGAATGTGAGCAGGACAACCGCTATCGGCAGATCGCTTCTGATCTTCATAACATGGTGCCGGTTCGAACCCGAACAGAAATGGCGCGCAGAAACGTTCGCTACGAAGATCTTGGCGAGTCAGTGAGCACAGACGAATGCGGCATGCGGGAAAGCGCCGGCTTCTTCGAACCACCGAAGAGAGTCAAGGGCGACGTGGCTCGGACTGTCGCCTACATGGTTGACACTTACGGACTCCCCTGGTTGGGAGCCAAGCCCGTCTTTAAGGGATGGAATCGCCTGGACCCACCGGATGACACGGAACTCACGCGACACCGCCGCATCGCCGAAATACAAGGCAACGAAAACCCGTTCGTGACAGACGCTGAACGACTGGAACGCCTCTGAGCAAGGGCGACCAGTCAGGCAATAAAAAAGCAGGCCCGAGGGCCTGCTTTTTTGTGCCAGAAATCCGGATCAGATTTCGTCGGCAGTCGGAGCCATCATTGAATCACTTCCGCTACGAATGCCCTCTGCCAGAGACACGGTCTTCGGCAGCAGGCGGTCAAAGTAGAAGCGAGCGGTCTTGAGCTTGCCAGTGTAGAAACCGGAGGTATCGCCTTCTGCCTTGGCAGACGCCGCCTTCACGATCTTGGCCCACATATAGGCGAGAGCTGTTAGACCAAACATGTCGGTGTAGTCCACAGAGGCGGCACCGATTTCGTTCGGGTTCTCGGCAGACGCCTTGAGCACATGCTCCGTCACGTCATCAAGGCGCTCTACCGCAGCAGCAAGCTGCTCCAGGTAGGGGCGCAACTGCTCATTGCCGCTGTTCTCCTCCAGGAAGTTTGCAACGTCCTGAGCAAACAGCTCATAGAGCTTGCCCTTGCTGGCGACAACTTTGCGGCCCATCAGGTCGAGTGCCTGAATACCATTGGCGCCCTCATAAATCTGCGTAATACGGCAGTCACGAACCAGCTGCTCCTGGCCCCACTCACGGATGAAACCGTGGCCACCAAAGACTTGCTGACCAATGACACAGGCATCCAGGCCACGATCCGTCAGAAATGCCTTGGCAACAGGCGTCAGCAGAGCAACCATCCCCTCTGCATGCTTGCGGCGCTCTTCATCTTCCGCGTACTTGGAGATATCCAGCCACTGGGCCACGTAGGTTGAGAACGCACGCCCACCTTCCACATAGCTCTTCATCGTCATCAGCATACGGCGCACGTCCGGATGCACAATGATCGGATCAGCTGCTTTTTCAGGCTCCTGTGCACCAGTCGGCGCGCGGCTCTGAATGCGCTCCAAAGCGTACTCGCGGGCACTTTGCAGAGACGCCTCAGCGGCACCGATACCTTGGATGCCCACCCCCAGACGCTCATAGTTCATCATGGTGAACATCGCAGCCAGGCCCTTATTCTCTTCGCCAACAAGCCAGCCTTTGGCTCCGTCGAAGTTCATGACACAGGTGGCAGAACCCTTGATGCCCATTTTCTTCTCGATGGAGCCACAGCTGAAGCTGTTGCGCTCACCCAGGGAGCCGTCATCATTGACCAGGAACTTCGGCACCAGGAACAGGGAAATGCCTTTCGGTCCCTTCGGTGCATCCGGCAGCTTGGCCAGCACGAGGTGGATAATGTTCTCCGCCATATCGTGCTCACCCCAGGTGATGAAGATCTTGGTTCCGGTGACGTTGAAAGACCCATCATCATTCGGCTCCGCCTTGGTGCGGATGATGCCCAGATCCGTACCAGCATGCGGCTCGGTAAGATCCATTGCACCGGACCATACGCCAGAGTACATGTTCGGCAGGTACTTTTCCTTCAGCTCCTGGCTCGCGTGGGCATTGATCGCCAGGCATGCGCCAGCAGTCAGCATGGGGGCCAGACCGAAAGCCATGTTGGCCCCCTGAATCATTTCCTCAAACTGAGCAACCAGGGTTTTCGGCATACCCATGCCACCAAACTCGGGGTTACCCCCCAAGCCGTTCCAACCACCTTCCACGATAGTTTGGTAGGCTTCCTTGAAGCCCTCTGGCGCAGTGACCTCGCCATCATTCCACTTGCTACCCTGCTCGTCCGCTTCTCGATTGAGCGGAGCAAGAACGCCACCCGCAATCTTGCCGGCTTCCTCAAGAATGGCGTCGGCCGTCTCGGGGTCGACGTTTTCTGCTACTTTGGGAAGTGAGGCCCAGAGTGCAGGCGCATCGAACACTTCATTAAGAACAAATCGCATGTCACGCAGGGGTGCCTGATAATCAGCCATCTATAACTCTCCAAAAAATCCAGTCAGTCTGTGCAGGTGGCAAAGGGCCTATATTGGCCGGCGCACCTGATCGGGCTATGTGTCCGCTGAATATTTTTTTTATGGGCGCGTATTCTACCTCAAAAGCGGACCTCAACTCATGAAAAAAGCCCGCCTCCTTGGAGCGCGGGCTTTCTTTCTGCATGAATTTCCTTCAGAGCCAGCGCCTTACAGGGCGAAAGCTTCTTCCGGCATATCCAGCAGAGTGTCCGCACCGGCCAGCATGGTTTCAGCGTGGGTACGGGTACGCGGCAGCAGGCGCTTGAAGTAGAAGCGCGCCGTTTGAACCTTGGCGTTGTAGAACAACTCCTCGGAGGTACCATCAGCCATCTTGTCCAGAGCAACCTTGGCCATACGGGCCCACAGGTATGCAAATACGGCGTAACCGGAGTACATCAGGTAGTCGACAGAAGCTGCACCCACTTCCTCACGGTTCTTCATGGCGGTCATACCAACCTTCATGGTCAGATCGCCCCACTCCTTGTTGATGGCGGCCAGCGGCTCAACAAACTCCTTGAGCTGCTCGTTATCCGCATTTTCCTTGCAGAACACGTGAACCTGCTTGGTGAAGACCTTCAGAGCCTCACCCTGGGTCATCAGAACCTTACGACCAAGAAGGTCGAGCGCCTGAATACCGGTGGTGCCCTCGTAGATCATGGAAATACGGGAATCACGAACGTTCTGCTCCATGCCCCACTCAGCAATGTAACCGTGACCACCAAATACCTGCATACCAAGGTTTGCAGACTCATAACCGACTTCGGTCAGGAACGCTTTGGCAATCGGCGTCAGGAACCCGAGCAGCGCATCGGCGGCCTTACGCTCTTCTTCGGTTTTGCCACCGTGAACCACGTCAACCTGCTGGCCAGCCATGTAAATCAGGGCACGGGCGCCTTCAGCGATGGCTTTCTGGGTCAACAGCATGCGACGAACGTCCGGGTGAACGATGATCGGATCCGCAATTCCTTCCGGATTCTTCGGACCGCTCAGGGAGCGCATTGCCAGACGCTCTTTGGCGTAGGCCAGGGAACCCTGGAAGCCCAGTTCTGCAGAACCCAGACCCTGGATAGCAGTACCGATACGAGCAGTGTTCATGAAGGTGAACATGCAGTTCAGGCCCTTGTTCTCTGGCCCGATCAACCAGCCTTTGGCGCCATCAAAGTTCATGACACAGGTCGCGTTACCGTGGATACCCATCTTGTGCTCCAGGGAACCACAGGACACGGCGTTGCGCTCACCAGCTGAACCGTCTTCGTTCGGCAGGTTTTTGGGAACAATAAACAGGGAAATACCCTTGGTACCTTCCGGAGCACCTGGCAGGCGAGCCAGAACGATGTGGACGATGTTATCGGCCATGTCGTGCTCACCAGCGGAGATGAAGATCTTGGTACCAGTGATGCTGTAGCTGCCATCGGCATTCGGCTCAGCTTTGGTGCGCAGCGTCCCCAGATCAGAACCGCAGTGCGGCTCGGTCAGACACATGGTGCCGGTCCACTCACCGCTGACCAGCTTGGTCAGGTAAGTTTCCTTCTGCTCTTCGGTGCCGTGGGCTTCAACGGTGTTGGTTGCGCCGTGGCTCAGGCCAGGGTACATACCCCAGGACCAGTTGGCAGTACCGACCATTTCGCTGATAACAAGACCGATGGAGTGCGGCAGACCCTGACCACCGTAGTTAACGTCAGCCGTCATGGACGGCCAGCCGCCCTCAACGTACTGCTGGTATGCTTCCTTGAAACCCTTGGGCGTTGTAACGCCGTCTTCACTCCAGGTACAACCCTCCTGGTCACCAACCTGATTCAGCGGAGACAGCACCTGCTCACAGAACTTGGCGCCTTCACCGATAATGGCTTCCACCATATCTGGAGTTGCGTCTTCCGCACCTTCCAGGCTGCTGTAGTGCTGCTCACTGTTCAGCAGCTCGTTCATTACGAATTTGATATCACGCAGGGGGGCTTTGTACTCAGGCATGGAATCCACCTCTAAAATCGGTCTCAGCTGATACGGAATTGCCAGCTTGGCCTTGGTTTGCTCAGTCACTGGAGCGCACTGCGCCACAGCCTTAATTAAACACTTGTTTGAAACATACGTTTACTGGCACAGAATTGTCAATAGCCGGATGAAAAATTTGTGCTCCCCGGCACCGCCAAAGCCCCCACACAACAGCTCTGGACACTGAAATACAAGGACTTGGACATCAACCGAAATAACGTTCTGAAGGGGATCGGAAATAAGGAAATTCAGGCTGAGACCGGGACGAACCCCGAAGCCTGTTGTTCAGATGACGGAGACATTCCGGAAACAGACTGGTAGGTCTCGGAGGCCCTCTGTCCGGAACGGGTAATTTCCCGTTCGGGTTCAGAGGCTTCGGAACCCGACTCTCGGGACTTCTCAGCGGCCAACTCAGACTGGGCCTGAAGCATCGTCTGCATTGCCTGGGCAGCAACCGCACGATCCTGGCCCGAGGGCTCGGCGGGAGCCAGCGCAGCAGCACGAACCGTGCGCATTTTCTCTATTGTGGCCTGAGGATCGCCTTCAACCGCACCGACATCGATAGACACCTCTCCACCAACGGCATACTGGGCGCCATCGGGGCCACGCTGATAGGTAAACGACATCGCACCAGCATGCTGGCCACCCGCTGCCTGATGAGCGGCTTCATGCGCCCTGACCTCGCGGTCCCGGGCTTTCAGTTTGGTAAGCTGCTTCAGCTCATCCGGAGACAGCCCTTGCTCAACCGCGTTGCCAGATGTCGACGCTTCGGCATCCCGTGCAGGACGTCCGCTAACAGAAGCGTTGGCGGAAGCCGTGTCAGAACGACCGGCACCACCGCTTGGGGAGGTGGCGAATGGATTCGGAGGGGAAATTGAAGAAAGCGCGTTCATGACCGGTACTCAGGCCATAACATCCAGCAGCGTGCCCAATGTCTCGTCCGCCGTCTTTACAACCTGCGCGGAGGCTTCAACGCTGCGCTCATAGACCTTCAGCTCAACAATCGGCTCCACAAGGCCACCGGCGCCGTCGGACGAACCCTGAGGGCCATCGACACCGCCGCGAGCGATCTTGCGAGCAGCATTCTCCATACCGGCGATGCCTTCCTGCATGCCCTGAATGCCAATCCCAAGTGTATTGTTGATCATATCCAGCTACCCAGCGACCACTAATGGACTCCAGTAAGCCACAAAATTGGTCAATTTTCAAACAAAGCTTGAAGATCCAGCGATTCCGACAAGAGGCCAGGGTCTGCCGCTTCACTCCAGGGCAACACACCAAGGCACGGCGCACCCAGGTGTTCGAGCAGGTAATTCAATGTTTCTGATTCACAACTCATCGGTTCCGGCTCTGAGCGATTGGCGACCCATCCAACAACCCTCAAACCGTCAGCGCGGATTGCCTCGGCACTCAGCATTGCATGGTTTATACAGCCGAGCTTGAGGGATACCACAAGAATGACCGGAATATCCAATTCCCGCGGAACGGCCGAGTATACTTCCCGGTCGTTTAACGGCACCCGCCAGCCCCCCGCCCCCTCGATCAGCATCAGGTCGGCTGGCTGCATCTGCAAGCCACGGCAAAACCCCACCAGCCGCTGGGCTGTCACGGTTATTCCCGCCTGCTGGGCGGCAACGTGCGGAGCAATCGCTGGCTCCAGCGCCACCGGATTGATCCGCTCATATGGAAGCGACTCGGTCATCGCCTTTTGCAGCATAAGCGCGTCTTCATTGCGAAGACCATCCGGGGTCACGTCGCAGCCAGACGCAATTGGCTTCATGCCAATGGTACGCCTACCCGAGCCCTTGGCGGCCTCAAGAATGGCTGCGGATACCATGGTTTTACCGACACCGGTGTCGGTTCCGGTCACAAAGAACGTTTTTTTTGCCATATTCGGTTCACGCCATCCAAACAGCTATTCAAAGTTTACGCCTTCCAATCGACCCAGACGGCCTCATAAGTCCCAAGCACTCGCCCATCATCCGCCAACGGATATTGATCGCACATCCTGCGCCAGCGACCAGGCCCAGTCAAAGACATGCGGCGTTGCCCGCCTTTATAGCCTGCTCCCAGCTTCTTTAGCTCACCCACCAGGCCCATTGGCGAGTCGTACTCCAATTGCAACGACCGAGCGTCTACTCTGGCGCCAGGCAAAACCTCATCGACATAGCGGACAAAGTCAGTTTCAGGAAGGAACTGATTGACGTGCTCTACCCCATGATCCGCAGCCGCCCAGGCCTGCCGCAGCTCGGCAAGGGTCCCATCCAGCAGGGACGAGATCATCAAACGGCCGCCGGGCCGGAGCACCCGCCGGCACTCCCGGAAGACAACCCTTGGATCAGCACACCATTGCAGCATCAGATTGCTGAACAGCAGATCAACGCTGTCGTCTGGGAAAGGAATGTGTTCCGCATCACCAACCAGCCAGGAGGAAACACACTTGCTGGTCTGACTGGCGTGGTCAATCATGCCCGGCGACAGGTCCATACCCGTCACTGCAGAGTCCGGGAGCATGTCCGCCAATTGTCTTGTAAACCAGCCCGTACCGCACCCCAGGTCCAGCACATGCCCGGCCGGAGCGATTCTCCCCAACCGCTGAATCATGTCATCGCCCATCAGGCGCTGAAGGCGCGAGACTCTCTCATAGGTCTTGCTCGCACTGCCGAATTCACGAGCGATATCCGGCTTCAGAGCAATCATACCGCCAAATCCGTTTTGTCCAGTAAATGGCGACAGCGCTCCAGCGCCACCAAAAGGCGTTCGAGATCCTCAACAGTATGAGCAGCACTCAAGGTCACCCTCAGGCGGGCCTCACCGGCGGGGACCGTCGGTGGGCGAATTGCCGTCACCAGCACTCCCTGTTGCTCCAGAGCCTCACTGAGCGCCATGGCAGCCTCATTATCCCCAACCATAATCGGCTGAATGGGGGTGCGGGAGTCTATCAGGGTGTAGCCCATCGCCGAAGCGCGCTGGCGAAACACGGAAACCAGCCGAGCAAGATGCTCACGCCGAGGCTGATCACGCTCGATAAGATCAATACTTGCGCAGGTCGCAGCGGCAATGGCCGGCGGCATCGCCGTCGTGTAGATGTAGGTGCGAGCCTTCTGCACCAGGTAGTCCATGAGTAACGCAGGCCCTGCGGCAAAGGCTCCGCTAGTCCCGACCCCCTTACCCAGGGTTCCGATCAGTACCGGCACATCGGACTCGCTCAAACCACATTCGGCAATGCTACCTCTCCCCTCTGGCCCCAGGACACCAATACCATGAGCGTCATCCACAACCAGCAATGCATCATGACGCTTGCAGACTCTGGCCAACTCCTTCAGAGGTGCGATGTCGCCATCCATGCTGAACACGCCGTCGGTCACCACCAGCTTATGCCCGCTGGTCTGAGCCAGCATCTCGTCCAGAGCAGCAATGTCACTATGGGGATAACGGCGGATGCGGGCCCGGCTAAGGACACAGCCGTCAATAATCGAGGCATGATTGAGGCGGTCGGAAAATATTGTATCGCCCCGCCCCGCCAACGCTGAGATCACTCCCATATTGGCCATGTAACCCGTTGAAAAGAACAACGCAGCGCTGCGGCCGGTAAACTCCGCCAGCCGGTCTTCCAGCTGGTGATGAGCTGTATGGTGACCACAAATCAGGTGGGAAGCGGCGCCACCCAGACCGGTTTCAGGCAGCGCATTCTGGAGTGCGGCGATATTACCCGGATGATTGGCAAGTCCCAGGTAGTCATTGCTGCAGAATGACAACACGGGCTGATCATTTACCATCAGCTCCGGCTGCTGAGGGCCTGACACCAACCGGCGCGTGCGATACAAACCAGACTGCTTCCGCTGCTCTATTTCTTCGGCAAAGTTTCTCATCCGGTCATTACCACCGCTTGAATGTTCCAGGCAACACCAAAGTTCGGGTGAAAGTCGGCTCGTGGGTTCCAGGACTGTTGAGGGCCAGGGACGGCCCGAAACAAGCGCACATGGATGTGCTCGTAGCGTGTCCTGGAACCCACGTGCCGGCTTTCACTCCCCCGAAGTTTGCAATTCCTAGGCAGATTCCCGCGTCGCGTCATAGAACATGTGACGCGTCGCCTCGTACTCAACGGCTTCGGCAATCGCCTCTTCTTCCTGTTCCTCGGTTGCGCACTGCTCCCGCTGTTCAGGACGGATTCCGAGCCGGCGGAACAGTTGCATATCCGCGTCAGCCTCCGGGTTCGAGGTGGTCAGCAGCTTCTCGCCGTAGAAAATGGAGTTGGCGCCGGCCATGAAGCACATTGCCTGCATCTGTTCGTTCATCTGTTCACGTCCCGCAGACAGACGCACGTGAGACTCCGGCATCATGATGCGGGCAACGGCGATGATGCGGACAAAGTCGAACGGATCCAGGTCTTCCACATCCTCCATCGGCGTTCCCTTGACCTTCACCAGCATATTGACCGGCACACTTTCCGGGTGATGCGGCAGGTTAGCCAACTGAACCAGCAGGCCAACACGGTCGTCTTCGTCCTCGCCCATCCCCATGATGCCGCCGCAGCATACCTTCATGCCGGCCTTGCGAACGTTGTCGAGGGTATCCAGACGATCCTGATAGGTCCGTGTGGTGATAATGTGGCTGTAGTATTTTTCAGAGGTGTCCAGGTTGTGGTTGTAATAGTCCAGCCCTGCTTCGGCCAGCTCCTTCGCCTGTTCCTCTTTCAGCATGCCAAGGGTCATGCAGGTTTCCATACCCAGTGATTTAACCTGACGCACCATATCGAGCACATACGGCATGTCTTTCTTGGTCGGGCTGCGCCAGGCAGCCCCCATGCAGAAGCGTGAGGCGCCCTTATCCTTGGCGGCACGCGCTTCCGCCACGACCTTCTCGATTTCCAGAAGCTTTTCTTTATCCAGCCCGGTATTGTAGTGACCGCTTTGGGGACAGTATTTGCAGTCCTCAGGACAGGCACCGGTCTTGATTGACAGCAATGTGCTGACCTGCACCTCATTAGGATCAAAATGCTGGCGATGAACGGTCTGGGCGCGGAACATCAGATCATTGAAGGGCAGCTCGAACAGTTCACGGGCCTCTTGCAATGTCCAGTCGTGACGAATTGAGCCAGCAGCAGCTTGGGTAGCGGTCATGAGAAAGTCCTGTTAACCTTTTCCGGTCTCGGGGTTTACGGATGAAACAGATGATAAAGGGACTGATGCCCCTGTCAACCATTAAAGGACTAATGGTTAACAGAAACCGGCAGGCTGGCGCCTGCGTTGCCTGCCTGGATTCAAACAGTGTCGACGGTCTTTGCCATGCCTGCCGAAGCGACCTGCCGATAAACCGGTGGTGCTGCCGCTTATGCTGCCTACCCCTGGCGACACAGAGCCAGGAGCTGACATGCGGAGATTGCCTGAAAGCGCCGCCACCCTATGACCGCTCGCGAATTCCCTGGCGGTACCAGTACCCCATCGATGGCATGATCAGCCGGTACAAGTACAGTGGCCAACGCAAGTTCGCCCGCCCTCTTATTCAGGATATGTGCGGCTATTTGAAGGAGCAGCTGGACGGTTGCGAACGAGGTCATCCTGACCTTCTTGTGCCAGCCCCGATGCATCCTGCCAAAAGGCGCAAACGAGGGTTCAATCAAGCCAGAGACATTGCAGAACACCTGAGCCGCACTCTGGGCATCCCGTTGGACACCAACCTGGTCTATCGAACTCGCCATACACCGGCGCAGCAGGGCTTGAACAGAGCCCAAAGACTGGCCAACCTGGCCGATGTGTTCGCTGTGAAGGGCAAGGTGCCAGAACGCGTCGCCATCGTTGATGATGTCGTGACAACCGGCGCTACCGCGCGATTACTCGCAAGCCGACTGAAAGAAGCCGGGGCGCTTGATGTCGAGGTGTGGGCGCTGGCACGAACCCCGGCCTAACAAAGCATTGCAGCAACATAGGCCGCAATGGCAAGACTGGATGTCAGACCCGGCGACTCAATACCAAACAGGTTTACGAGCCCCTCGACACCATGATTTCCCGGGCCGTCTATCCGAAAATCGGCAAAACCGCTGCCCGGACCACTCAGCTTCGGGCGAATGCCTGCGTAGGCAGGCTGTAACCTGCATTCGTCGAGCCCGGGCCACCATGTCCGGACACCTGCAGCAAACCGACTGGCTCGCCCAGGATCAACGCTGTAATTCTCGGATTCTATCCACTCCACGTCGGGTCCGAAGCGCGCTTGCCCGCCAAGATCCAGAGTGAGGTGAACGCCGAGACCGCCCGGCTCAGGAATCGGGTAGACAAGCGTATTAAACGGGTGGCGACCGCTGTAGCTGAAATAGACGCCCCGGGCGAGCCATTGCTGCAACCTTTGCGAATCCGGTAATCCCTCCCATATCTGAGCGAGAGGCACGGCCCCCAGTCCGGCACAGTTAACAACTTGCCGGGCAACCAGCGTACACGGTTCCCTGCCGCCCACCGTCAATGCATGACCACAGGACTCAACGCTCGCTGCCAGC
This sequence comes from Marinobacter nitratireducens, assembly GCF_000708045.1. Lineage (GTDB taxonomy): Bacteria > Pseudomonadota > Gammaproteobacteria > Pseudomonadales > Oleiphilaceae > Marinobacter > Marinobacter nitratireducens. The sequence continues at coordinate 310,179 of NZ_ANIE01000005.1, read as the reverse complement.
ACAGGAGCCCCGCACACCAGCTGGCCGCCAGCATCCTCAAGCTCCCCGAGCAACGACAGCATCAAACCGTGGCTGTCGATTATTCCGGTTTCGGGTGACCACAAGCCTGCCACAGCCCGCACGCCAGGGAGCGCTCGCTCTACGCATTTGCCATCCCGAAACTGAAGATCAACTCCGTTTTTCCCCGCCCTTTCCTGAATACCCTCCAGATCCGCAATCTGTTCTGTGCCGGCTCCGACAATCCATTTCCCACAGCGCTTGTGCGCCACCCGCCGGCTCCGGCAATAATCATAAAGGCGCTGGCGACCGTCGACACATAATCGGGCCTTCAAGCTACCCTCTGGATAGTAGATGCCAGCGTGGATGACTTCGCTGTTTCGGGATGAGATCCCCTCGCCAAACGTCGGCCCGGCTTCAAGCACCAGTACTTCCTGACCGGCCAATGCCATTTCCCTGGCCACAGCCAGCCCAACGACGCCCGCGCCGATAACTACCGTCTGCGCATGCAGCACTTCCCCTGACACTTTGCTCTCCTCTACACCCCCGACCGACCGCCAGAGCATAACCGATCCCAAGCATGGTGACGAAAGACTGCCTTCCATTCGACATTACTCCTACAGCCATAACCGTTATAATGAACGCCTTGGATGGAATCGGGAGCGAAAGGAATGATGTCAGACAGCAAGCAGTTCGTTCTGGTTATGGTTGTAGCCACCCTGTTTGTTGGTTGGCTCGGCTGGCGCGGTTTTGAAGTTATCAGCCTGAATGAACGCCTGAAGGCCGACGAGATTGTAAGCAGCTATCCGTACCAGCACCGGGTTTTGAGAGTTGAGGGCAACACTGCGATCATGAGCTCCCTCCGATCCCTGACCACATCGACCCAGCAGGCTCTGGAGGCGGTGTTTCCCAGCATGAAAAATCTGGGCGATAACAACCGTGAGTGGCAACGCGCTGAGCGTGAACTGGCCCAGCTTCAGGCCCGGTCTGCAGAGATTGTTCTCGAATCACCGGGAATTGACCGTATCCGCTGGGAGCTGGATCGGAACTGGTACCACCTCCAAACCATGAAATCCAAGTACGACACAGGGCTCTGACCAAAACGTCCATGATAACCGATGCCACAACCACCCCATCTCCTCACCCATACGACGCCCTGACACCAGATCTGATCCTGGACGCGATGGAGTCTGCCGGCTTCCCAGCCAGCGGGCGACTTTTTGCGCTTAACAGCTACGAAAATCGCGTCTATCAGGTCGGCCTGGATGACCAACCCCCGGTGATCGCCAAGTTTTATCGACCGGGCCGCTGGTCTGAGGACCAGATCCGCGAAGAGCATGAGTTCACCCTGGAGCTTCTGGGCGCAGACGTACCCGTGGTAGCTCCTATCGCCATGCCCTCCGGCGACACACTGGCACAGTATGGGGGGTTCCACTTTGCGGTGTTCCCGCAACGGGGTGGGCAGGCGCCGGATACCAGTGTCACAGACACCCTATACCGATTGGGACAGTGGCTGGGCCAGATCCATAACATCGGCGCGGAAAAACCATTCCAGCATCGGCCGGCCATCGACATACTTGGCGGCATAGAAGCCCACAACCAGGAACTGCTTGAGGGCAACTGGATTCCCGAGGACCTCCGCCCGGCATGGGACAGCCTGATTCCCGATCTGCTCCGGCACAGCGCGGCCAGGGTCGACGAAGCCGGCCCGGTGGACATTCAGAGAATCCATGGCGACTGCCACGCCGGAAACATCCTCTGCCGAGAGGATCAGATGCTGTTTGTCGACCTGGATGATTGTCGCTCAGGCCCCTGCATCCAGGACATGTGGCTGCTGCTCAACGGCGAAGATGCGGAACGGGGCGCGCAACTCGGCGAACTCCTCGAAGGCTATGAGATGTTTCGCGACTTTAATCGCCGGGAACGTCACCTGATCGAACCACTCCGCTGCTACCGACAAATTGCCCATTGCGCCTGGCTGGCACGGCGCTGGGATGATCCCGCATTCCCGCGTTTCTTCCCCTGGTTCGCCCAGCCACGATTCTGGTCGGATCAGATCCTGTCCCTGCGCGAACAACTTGCGGCACTGCAGGAACCGGCCATCTCGCTTCCCGGTCAGTACTGAATCACTGAAATTCGACAACTCTCCAAATTCGACAACTCTCCAGAGGTACCCATGAGCCAGAATGATGCCCGCTTTACCATTCGCAGTCTGATCATCACCGCCGTGGCTGCTGTCATTGGCACCATACTGGTCCTTGAGGCAAATGGACGAATCGATCATTCCGATAACAAGGACTTTGTTCCGGTTGGCGATTTCCAGGCCGTTCACATCAACCCAGACGAGCCGTTCCGGATGTCTCCCAAGTCGTCTGAACTCCACGCTGTCTGCGAAGGTGGCTATCTGGCCATCGCCGCGGATGCTGACCCGTCTTTCCTCGGGATTCTGGTGGATTACAAGAATCGGGGTGTGCGCTGCCATCGCCCCACTCCGGAAAGCAAAGCGGAAGCCGATAAAGCACCGGACACCACTGATAATGACTGATGCCAAGCAATCACCGAAGCAACCCAAACAGTTGACCGACAGACTCTTCGCGACCGAACGCAAGCCCGAGGACTTTCGTTTCGATGCCTCGGTCGCCCGCGTTTTCCCGGATATGATCCGGCGCTCGGTACCGGGATATACCACGGTTATCCCGATGATCGAGGTGATTACGGAGCAATACGTCCAGCCCGGAACTAACTGTTACGACCTTGGTTGTTCCCTGGGCGCCGCCACGCTCGCGATGCGCCATGGCATTCATCACGATGACTGTCAGCTTATCGGCGTGGACAATTCCGGAGCCATGATTGAACGCTGCAGGCATTATGTGGCCCTCGACGATCACCCGCTGCCGGTCACCCTGCGCTGCGAGGATATTCTTGATACCGAACTGAGCGACGCGTCGGTCACCACGCTCAACTATACTCTCCAGTTTGTGCCACCAGAAAAGCGCGAGTCTCTCCTGCGACGCATTGCTGACGCCACCCGCCCCGGAGGCGCGCTCATTCTGTCCGAGAAGGTACGCTTTGAATCTGAGCAGGAACAGGAGATCCAGACCCGCCTGCACCATGAATTCAAACGCGCTAACGGCTATTCCGACCTGGAAATCAGCCAGAAACGCGCTGCCATTGAGCAGGTTCTCATTCCGGAAACACTCGACACCCACAAACAGCGTCTGCTCACCGCCGGGTTCAGTGAGGTTTTTCTCTGGTATCAGTGCTTCAACTTCGTCTCCATCCTGGCTATCAAGCCAAAATAGATCGATCCAACCATGAAATATTTTGACTGGAAAACACACTTTGCCTCCCTGTTTCGAGCGCTTCACGAGGCCGGCTACCAGGACTGGACTGACCTGATAGAAGAACAGCTGAAACAGCGATTCGATGACAACCCCCATGGCGACATGGCGCGCTGGCTGGCAGCACTGGAAACGTTGCCTGCACGCTCGGAGGTCGAAGCCCGACTCGATACATCCGCGATCACACTCAGCTCATCGACCCCGTTGGCCAAGCAGGATCAGGTCAAACTCGAGAAGGGGCTTCGAGGCCTGATGCCCTGGCGAAAAGGCCCGTTTCAGTTCTTTGGCACTTATATTGATACCGAATGGCGGTCTGACTGGAAATGGGACAGGGTGGCCCCCTATCTGTCAGACCTGCAGGGCCGCCGAATTCTGGATGTGGGATGCGGTTCGGGCTATCACTGCTGGCGCATGCGGGGGGAAGGTGCCGCACGAGTGATCGGCATCGACCCCGGGCTGCTCTTCATGTTCCAGTTCTTGAGCGTCAAACAATACCTTGGGGACGTCCCGGTCGATCTCCTGCCCATCAGGATGGAAGACTTGCCAGATAACCTGGAAGCCTTTGATACAACTTTCTCCATGGGTGTTCTGTACCACCGGAGATCACCTCTTGATCATCTTCTGGAGCTCAAGGGCACCCTGAGGAAAGGCGGAGAGCTGGTTCTGGAAACCCTGGTGGTCGACGGCCCTGAGGGCTACAGCCTGATGCCAGAAGATCGCTACGGACAGATGCGAAACGTCTGGTTTCTGCCAAGCTGTGACACACTACTGCGATGGCTGGACCGAACCGGATTCCGGAACGCACGGGTTGTCGACGTCACCGACACCACCACAGATGAGCAGCGCTCCACCGACTGGATGCGTTTCAACTCTCTGGAGGACTTCCTTGATCCGGACAATCCGAGCCTGACCATTGAGGGCTACCCCGGCCCCAAGCGGGCAACGGTCATCGCGGAAAAACCCTGACCGCCAGATACAGAAAAGCCGCTGCGATTAATCTCAGCGGCTTTTCTGGAAGCTGACCATCAAACTGTCAGGCTTATCCGGATCTCACTCACCGAAGGGGTGGCGCAGAGTGATGGTCTCAACCCGGTCGGGCCCAGTGGAAATGATGTCAATCGGCGCTTCGATCTGCTCCTCCAGGAAGCGGATGTAAGCCTTGGCATTCTCCGGAAGCTGATCAATGCTGCTCAGCCCAAAGGTGCTCTCGCTCCAGCCCGGCAGCTCTTCGTAAACCGGCTCAATGTCCTTGTAACTGTCGCAGCCAATAGGGGGACGGGTAATTTCGCCATTAGGCGTTTTGTAACCCACGCACACCTTCACGGTTTCCAGGCCGTCAAGGACATCCAGCTTGGTCAGGCAGATACCGGAAACGCTGTTGATCTGGATGGCATGACGCAGAGCGACCGCGTCAAACCAGCCACAGCGGCGGGAACGACCGGTTGTTGTTCCGACCTCATTGCCTTTGACTGCCAGATGCTCACCCATGTCGTCAAACAGCTCGGTTGGGAATGGCCCGGAACCAACACGAGTGGTGTAAGCCTTGGTAATACCCAGAACGTAATCCAGGAACAACGGACCAAATCCGGACCCCGTCGCGGTGCCGCCAGCCGTGGTATTGGAAGATGTTACGAACGGATAGGTGCCGAGGTCGATATCCAGCAGCGAGCCCTGAGCGCCCTCGAACAGGATGTTCTCGCCACGCTTGCGGTAGTCATGAAGCATGTCAGTAACGTCGGCAGCCATGGGCAGGATTTCCTCACCCATTTCCTTTAACTCTGCCAGTGCAGAGTCGATATCTTCGGCCTCTTCCTTGAAATACTCTGTCAGCACAAAGTTGTGGTACTGCATAATTTCCCGGAGCTTGGCCTCAAAATCGGCAGGATTACACAGATCACCAAGACGGAGGCCACGACGGGAGACCTTGTCCTCGTAGGCAGGACCAATGCCCCGCCCCGTGGTTCCGATCTTGTCATTGCCGCGAGCGCGTTCGCGAGCCTGATCGATACGCACATGGGTACGCAGGATAATCGGGCATGCCAGGCTGATCTTCAAGCGCTCACGCACGGCAACGCCATTCGCTTCCAGCTCACGGACTTCCTTGAGCAGAGCTTCCGGAGACAGGACCACGCCATTACCAATCAGGCACTGGACATCCTGACGGAGGATCCCGGAGGGAATCAGGTGCAGGGCCGTTTTCTTGCCTTCAATCACCAGTGTGTGGCCGGCATTGTGACCACCCTGAAAGCGGACGACTGCCGCCACTTTGTCCGTCAGCAGGTCAACGATCTTACCCTTGCCTTCATCACCCCACTGGGTGCCCAGCACAACTACGTTTTTACCCATGATTCTCTCTCAATACGGCAGCCCAGCGGACGCCCGTTTCGCAAGTTTACCTGAAATACTGTTAACGACCCCCGCAGGGAATCAGTCCAAAGCCTTTACCACCCACTGACCATCCTGCTTGACCAGCTTTCGGTCACAGCCTCGCTCGGCCGGGTCACAATCCTCTTCGCCGGGCAGCGCGCGTATGACCGTTTCCGTCATCCGCAGGCCGGAAATCACACCCTCAAGGGCCTGATCCTGATCGGCCGGGGCCCAAACCGAGCCCGAGCGATGCTGAACACGTTCGCCCAGAGAAACCAGCGCCCGGATATCAAGACTGAAACCGGTGGCGGGACGAGCCCTGCCAAAATCACTGCCGATGGCGTCATAACGACCACCCTTGGCGACAGCATCACCGTGCCCGGGCACATAAGCGGCGAAGACCAGACCAGTGTGGTAGTTGTAACCCCGGAGCTCGCAGAAATCGAAACCGTAGCGAACCTCCGGGAAGTCTCTCGCCAACATGTCGGAGACGCGACCCAGCTTATCCAGTGCTGCATCCAGATCTGCAGATGCTCCCTGAAGAATACGCCGCGCCTCGTCCAGCGCCTCGGGGCCACCGCTGACCCGGGCCAACGCCCTCAGCCGTGCCCCGGCCGAACCCTCAGCGCAATCGCCGAGCAATTCATCCAGTTCCGGCACCGATTTTCGGGCCATGGCATCAAAAATGGCTTCCTCGGTATTCCGATCGACATTGGCCTCGCCAATGAGGCTCTCGTAGATCGAGACATGAGCCAGATCCAGGTGGACTCTCGGGAGTCCCGCTACGCGCAGGGTCTCCAGCATCAGGCTGATCACTTCCAGATCCGCGGCTTCGGAATCACTGCCAAACAATTCGCAGCCCGCCTGGATCGGAGTTCGACCGGTCAGCATATGACGGGGACGGGTGTGCAGCACATGCCCGGCATAGCATAGTCGGGTGATACCGTCCTGCCCGAGGGTATGGGCATCAATACGTGCCGCCTGGGGGGTCATGTCCGCCCGCACACCCATCATCCGACCGGTCAGCTGATCGGTGAGCTTGAACGTTTGCAGCTCCAGATCATGCCCGGTTCCGGTGAACAGGGATTCGAGGTATTCAATCAGCGGTGGGATAACTAACTGGTAGCCCCAGCGCTGGCAGGTATCCATTACATCCCGGCGCAGGGATTCGATCCGTCCAGCCAGCGGCGGCAGAATGTCTTCCACACCGTCCGGCAGTAACCAGCGATCAGATACTGTCATGAGATATCGTTGTCCGTCAGGCCCGCTCCGGCTGCAAGGCCGTGGGGATTACAGGATTTAGGGCACAATCCGGGCCGAGAAACCCGGAACAAAACCGCCAGAATTCTACACGGTTGGCCGGCACAAAAAAACCGGAATACCAAGGTATTCCGGTTTTAACCATCTCCGGGGCGGGGGTTAGCGCGCGCCCTGAGGGTCTTTGAGGAACTTCATGAAGTCACTGTCGGAATCAATGACCATGATATCGTCCTTATTGGCAAAGGTTTTCTCGTAGGCCTGGAGGCTACGGTAGAAGCTGTAGAATTCAGCGTTCGAACCATACGCATCAGCGTAGATCTTGGCCGCCTGACCATCGCCTTCACCGCGCGTCCGCTCAGACTCAGCAAAGGCTTCCGCCAGGACCACCGTGCGCTGACGGTCAGCATCTGCACGGATACCCTCGGCCAACTCCTTACCCCGTGAGCGGAATTCCTGGGCCAGCTTCTCACGCTCTGTGGCCATCCGGCGATAGACGTTGTTACTGACCTGCCCCGGAAGCTCAATGGCCTTGACCCGAACGTCCAGAACTTCAATGCCGAACTCATCCACCGAGGTTTCATTCACCCGGTCCCGCAGGGTATGCATCAGTTCATCACGCTGCCCCGAGACAACCTCATGCATGGTGCGCACACCGAACTCATCCCGCAGACCATTGTCCACACGGGACAGCAGCAGGGACTGAGCGCGGTATTCGTCACCACCGGTTGCCCGGTAGAACTGATCCACATTCCGAATCTTCCAGGCAATGTAGGAATCCACGTCCAGCGGCTTCTTCTCAACGGTCAGATACTGCCTCGACGGCAGATCCATGGTCAGCACCCGGATATCGAATTCGCGTACCTGATCAATGACCGGGACTTTGAAGTGGATACCGGCCTGGATATCCGTTTCAACCAGCTCGCCGAACCGAAGCAGGACACCCCGGTGGGTTTCCGGAATGATGTAAACGCTCGACAACACCAGCAGGACAACAATGAGGGCGCCTGCAAGACCCACTACACCTTTAGGTCCCATGATTATCTGCTCCTCCTAGTACTGCTGGACTGTCGGGAGTTGATCTCCCGGATCACCTCATCCGCCAGATTCTGGATATCCACTGAGTCGCTGGACCCTGAGGACATCTGGCTTTGCGACCGCGACAGAGCACCCTGGGTCAGGCGATCCAGCGGCAAGTACATCATGTTGCCACTGCTTTCCGTATCCACCAGGATCTTGCTGCTGTTCGACAGCACAGACTCAAGCGTCTGCAGGTACATACGGTCACGGGTGACTTGCGGTGCATTCTCGTAAACCGACAACAGTTCGAGGAATCGAGCGGACTCACCACGAGCGCGATCAATCACTTCGGCCTTGTAGGCGTTGGCTTCTTCAATCATTCGCTGAGCCTTACCCCGGGCCTCCGGCACAACCTTGTTGCGATAGGTCTCAGCCTCTTCCTTCACACGCTGCTCATCTTCTCGAGCGCGCTGAACCTCACGGAAAGCGTCCTGAACGGGCGCTGGAGGCTGCGTGCTCTCGACGTTTACCCGCACGATTTCGAGTCCGGTTCCGTATTCCTCCAGGAAGTTCTGAAGGCGCTGCTCAACCCGTACAGCCAGTTCGGCACGTCCCTCGGTCAGCACATCGTCCAGCGAGGAACTCCCCACCTCGTGGCGCAGTGCGCTGTCGGTGGCGAACGCCAGTGCCTGGTTTGAATCCCGTACATTCAGCACGTACGCCTGGGCGTTGGACACGCGATACTGCACCTGCAGATCCACCGTAACCAGGTTTTCGTCCTGGGTCAGCATCTGGCCGGTCGATTCCGCTGTGCGCACGTTGGTCACACGCACTTTGGTGACGTCGTCAATGAGAGGCACTTTGAATCGCAAACCCGGGCTTTCAGTGCGGTTGTATTCACCGAACCTGAGGACAACGGCGCGCTCCTGTTCGTCCACGGTGTAGAACGACTGGAACACAACATAACCGACGATCAGAATACCGGCGAGTGCGAGTATGGCGCCAAAGCCGCCAGCACTGCTGCCGGAGCCGCCGCTACCACCAGAGTTTCCGCCTTTACCGCCCAACATCTTGTTGAGCTTGTCGAGGCCTTTCTTCAGCGCCTCATCAAGGTCTGGTGGCCCCTGATCGTTGCCACGACGACCACCACCGGTACCCCAGGGATCATTGTCGTTGCGATTTCCACCCGGTTCGTTCCAGGCCATAGTTCTCTCCGTTCCTGACTTAGTATAATGGCTGCAAATACTAGGGATTATTGCGCCCCCCGGCAATAGCTGACCCTTTTCAGGCCGGGCCCTGCTCAAGACGCAAAGAGTCTTCGTTAGCCCCCGCACGACTGAGTATCTGTTGCCAGTCGCGGTTCTGCAATCGAATCTCCAACACAGTATCACCTGTGTCGCGGTATGTTTCACTCAACACCGAGCCTGCTTCATGCAACAGTGCTCGCAGCTTGCCGTCGGTCGGGCCGAGCAGTACAAAGTGATGTACGACGTCTTCCGCCAATCGTTCAACGATGGCGTCAAACAATTCATCCAGCCCCTTGCCACTGACCGCCGAAACCCAGGCCCTGACCGGGATACCTTCTTCGTTCCGATCAACCCGAGGTGCAAAGTCCTCCAGCAGATCAATCTTGTTAAACACCTGCAACACAGGTATTTCGTCGGCACCAATCTCTGCCAGCACCGATTCAACCTGCTCAATGTTGTCGTCTCGGCGATCATCATGGCAATCGATCACGTGAAGCAGCAACGATGCCTCCGTGGATTCTTCCAGGGTTGCGCGAAACGCTTCCACCAGTTTGTGGGGCAGGTGCCGGATGAAGCCGACCGTGTCGGCCATTACGACCGGACCAATATCAGGAAGTTCCAGCCTGCGCAGCGTCGGATCCAATGTAGCAAAGAGCTGGTCCGCCGCGTAGACCGTGGATGTCGTCACACGATTAAACAACGTGGACTTGCCCGCGTTCGTATAGCCGACCAGGGAGACGGTGGGAATGTCCGCACGCTTCCGAGCTCGCCGACCCTGGTCTCGCTGCCGCCGAACCTTATCAAGACGTTTGTTGATTGATTTGATGCGCTCGCGCAACAGGCGCCGGTCCGTCTCGAGCTGGGTTTCACCCGGCCCGCGCAAACCAATACCGCCTTTCTGGCGCTCGAGGTGCGTCCAGCCCCTGACCAGTCGAGTCGACATATGCTCCAGCTGAGCCAGCTCTACCTGCAGCTTACCTTCGTGGGTACGGGCCCGCTGGGCAAAGATATCGAGAATGACGCCAGTGCGGTCAAGCACACGGCATTTCAGCTCGTGTTCAATATTGCGCTCCTGGCTGGGACTCAGGGCGTGATTGAAAAGAACAACATCGGCCTCATAGGCCGAAATGGCATCCCGGATTTCATCAAGCTTGCCCTCACCTACGAACAGGCGGGGGCTGGGCTGTTTGCGACTTCCAGTGACAACCGCAACGGCTTCAACGCCAGCCGAGCTGACCAACTCCTGGAATTCATCGGGATCTTCGCTTTCGTCGTGGGATGTGAAATCGATATGGACGAGTATCGCCCGTTCACCGACATCGGGACGTTCAAACAAGTGGAATAAACTCCGATAGTAATCTGGATTGAGTTCCCCTAAAGCAAACACCCGCGCCCCTCGGAACCCTGAGGCTCTTCGGAAACGCGGGTGTCAAACCATCAATGCCGGGGAGATCAGTCTTCCGACTCACCTTCACCTGCCGGGTTTTGCTGCGGGACGCGCACATTACGCGCAGGAACCACAGTTGAAATTGCGTGCTTGTAGACCATTTGGCTGACAGTGTTTTTCAGCAAAATCACAAACTGGTCAAAAGACTCTATCTGGCCCTGCAGCTTGATGCCATTGACCAGAAAGATCGAAACCGGGATGCGTTCCTTGCGCAAGGCGTTGAGGTAAGGGTCTTGTAATGAGTGCCCTTTTGACATGTGTTTTCTCCTGTTTTTAGTAGATGCAGATCGTCAAAATCCAGCTTTAAATGTGGTGCGTTGTTCGATTTTTTTCAAGGCTACCTTAGTGATAATATTGGCATCACTGCCCAGCCATTCAACATCGGACCATTTCCGCAACCAGGTTAACTGCCGTTTGGCCAGCTGGCGCGTGGCAGCAACGCCCTTGCTTACAAATGTGTCATAGTCATACTCGCCGGCGAGGTAACCCCAGGCCTGGCGATAACCGACACAACGCATGGAGGGTAGATCAGGGTGTAAGTCTCCCCTGACCATCAAAGCACGCACTTCATCAAGAAACCCGGCATCCAGCATCTTCAGGAAGCGCAGCTCAATTCTTTCGTGAAGCACTCGCCGTTCGGATGGTGCCATGGCAAGCTGCATTACAGTATACGGAAGCGAATCAGTTTCGTCTGCCTGCCATTGGGTGAAATAGGTGTAATCCTCGACTCCATCCTCCCTGGCGCTGGTCTGCGTCGACGCGTCCGACGCCCAAAACGACGATATCGGTTTTCCAGTCAGGCGAATCACTTCCAGAGCGCGCATCAGTCGCTGCCGGTTATTAGGATGAATCAGGCGGGCGGCCACCGGGTCCTTGTCTTCAAGCTCACGATGCAGTGCCGGCCAACCCCGGTCCCGCGCCTCATTCTCCAGTTGCGCCCGCAGTGCGGAATCTGCCGACGGCAATCCGGACATCCCATGCAGCAGCGCTTTGAAATACATCATGGTGCCGCCCACCAGAAGGGGAATCCGCCCGGCTGCACTGATCTTTGCCATCTCAGCCAGCGCGTCACGTCGGAAATCCGCTGCTGAATAGGTGTCTGACGGGTCACAGATATCAATCAGGCGATGAGGCGCTTTCGCCAACTCCCCGGCTGAGGGTTTGGCTGTCCCGATGTCCATTCCCCGATAGATCATCGCCGAATCGACACTGATAATGTCGCAGGGCAGACGTTCACACAATTCGATAGCCAGATCGGTCTTTCCGGACGCCGTGGGCCCCATCAGGAAGATCGCTGGCGGGCGCTCCCCCGGGTGCTGCGACTGCTCAGTCATTGTCGATCACCGCCCTCGCAGGAACAGCTTATCGAGCTCGGACAGGGTGACCAGGGTCCAGGTCGGGCGTCCGTGATTACACTGCCCACTGCGCTCAGTGGCTTCCATATCCCGCAACAGGGAGTTCATTTCCGGAATCGTCAGCTGCCGATTGGCACGAACCGAGCCATGACAGGCCATGGTTCCCAGCAACTCGTGGGTAACCGCTTCGACCCGGTCACTCTGACCGTGCTCGATCAGATCTGCCAGTACATCCCGCACCAGCTGCTCGCTGTCAGCGCCTCGCAGCAGCGCCGGAACCTGCCTGACAGCCAGGGTTTCCGGACCTATCCGCTCGATCTGGAGGCCAAGTTTCTGCAATTCATCCGCATGACTTTCGGTCAGCGACGCCTCTTTCTGACTGACGGCCAGAGACAGCGGCACCAGCAAAGGCTGACTCTTCAGGTCCTGTTCAGCCAGCGCCCGCTTCATACGCTCATAGGTGATGCGCTCATGGGCCGCGTGCATATCGACGACAATCAGGCCCGCCTTGCCCTGCGCGAGAATGTAGATGCCGTGTAGCTGGGCAATCGCGTAGCCCAGCGGCGGCTCCTCATCACCATTGACAGGGGGCGTCAGTTCCGGCGTGGTGATCGGAGCAGGTGTCGGTTGCTGTGGCTGCCCATGATCGACACCGCCGCCCGAGTTCAGCGACTGGTAAAACGCCATCTGATCGCTTGCACGCCACTCCTGCTGCGGCGCACTCGCCCCGGACTGTTCGCCGTAGACGACCCCGGAAGGTACTGCCTGGTGATTGATCTGCCCGGACTGTGGCGAAGCCCATGCCCCGGCTGACTCCGGTGCTCCCTGACCGGTCCCGACAGCACCCGGTGTCGCGGCTTCCCGACCAAATGATTGCGCCACTGCGCCCCGAAGATGATCATCCGGTCGCACGTCGGCCAGCGCCTTGTGCAAGGTACGGAATATAAAGTCATGAACCAGCCGTCCGTCCCGGAAACGCACTTCATGCTTGGTCGGATGGACATTCACATCCACCGTGGCCGGGTCCACCTCAAGATAGAGCACAAAGGCGGGGTGGCGGTTGTTATAGAGCACATCCCGATAGGCCTGACGCACGGCGTGGGCCACCAGGCGGTCGCGAATCACCCGACCATTCACGAAGAAATACTGGAGATCCGCCTGACTGCGGGAGAACGTAGGCAAAGCTACCCACCCCCACAGCCGAAGCCCGGTCGCCTCGGCATCAATCACCACAGCGTTGTCGATAAACTGTTGGCCGCACAAAGAACCAATTCTGCGCTCTTTATCCAGCGGGGTTTCGGCAGGCCGCAGACTCTGCACCGTGCGCTGGTTATGCCGCAGGGTAAAGCCCGCATCGAACCGGCTCAGGGCCTGACGTCGGACACATTCCTCGACGTGATTGAACTCGGTTTTCTCGGTTCGGAGGAACTTGCGCCGAGCCGGGGTATTGAAGAACAGGTCCCGGACTTCCACGGTGGTACCCACCGGATGGGCCGCCGGTGAAATCCGGGCATCCATATCACGCCCCTCAACCTCAACCCGGGAAGCCGCCTCCTGCTCAATCGTCCGGGAGGTCAGGGACAGCCGCGATACAGAGCTGATACTGGCCAGCGCCTCCCCCCGAAACCCGAGCGAGGCAACGGCTTCAAGGTCATCAAGACTGGAGATCTTACTGGTGGCGTGTCGACTGAGGGCCAGCGGCAGGTCATTCTCATTGATACCACAGCCATCGTCCCGAACCCGGATCAGTTTGACGCCGCCCTGTTCCACGTCCACATCAACCCGGTTAGCTCCGGCGTCGAGGGCGTTTTCAACCAGTTCCTTGACGACCGATGCGGGACGCTCAACCACCTCACCCGCGGCAATCTGGTTCGCGAGCCGCGGCGAGAGCAATTGGATGTGGGGCATGTTACGGAAAAACCTCTTGATCAGGATGCGGGAATACGAATGGTTTGCCCTACCATAACACGGTCATCCCTCAAGCCGTTAAACCGCATTAACTCGCTGACCGTTGTTTCGTTCTCCCGCGCCACCGCCGACAACGTATCTCCATGCTGGATACGGTATTGGCTGACCGACGAACTGCCACGACGCTGCTGTTTCTTCCAGGCCAGCAATGTTCCCGGGGGAGGCGTCTTCTGGAAGTACTCTTCGATACCACTGAAGATCGCTTTTGACAGCTTGTTGCGGTACCACTGAGTTGACAGGTTCTTTTCTTCCTGCGGGTTGGAGATAAAACCGGCTTCTACCAGAATTGACGGGATATCCGGCGATTTCAGCACCACAAAAGCCGCCTGTTCAACACCGGACTTGTGCAGCTTGGCAACCTTACCCAGATTTCCCAGCACGGAACTGCCCACACCGAGACTCGCATTAATGCTCGCGGTCATGGACAGATCAAGCAGTACGCCCGCCAGCGTGTCGTCCCGCCCATCAAGTGAAACACCACCGGTCAGATCCGACCGGTTCTCAGACTGCGCCAGCCAACGGGCAGTCTCACTGGTGGCTCCACGCTGGGAAAGTGCGAAGACGGAGGCACCCTTTGGTTGCGGCGTCCGGAAGGCGTCGGCATGCACAGACACGAACAGATCCGCATTATGCTTTCGGGCCAACAGCGTCCGGTTGCGTAGTCCGATGTAGTAATCGCCGGTACGGGTCAGCTTGGCGGTATATCCCGGCTGTTTGTTGATCAGGCTGGCAAGATTTTTCGCCATTTTCAGGACGACGTCTTTCTCACGGGTCCCCCTCGGACCTGTCGCTCCCGGGTCTTCACCACCGTGTCCAGCGTCGACAACCACCACAATGTCCCGTTTTCCGGCGGCCTCCTGGGTGACCGTGGGTTTGGCAGGCTTGTCGACTCGGCGACCACTTTCGTCCACCAGATCCACCACCAACCGGTGGCCATATTGCCCGTTAGGATCAAGCTGAAAACTTCGGGGCTTGATATCCGTTTTCAGGTCAAGAACAACACGAAGATCCGTGCCATTTCGGGGCGCGCTTCTGATGCGCCGGATCGGGCTACCGGAAAGATCCAGATTGCCAAAGTCCGTTTTCAGATCCGTATTCTTGAGATCAATCACCAACCGAGCGGGACCGCTCAGTGAAAAAATGTTGTGATCGACCCGATTGGCGACATCGAGGACGAGCCTTGTGTGATCCGGTGCGGGCCAGACTCGGGCACCCTCAACCCGGCTACCCGCCTCAACCGCCACCGAAACCAGCAGCAACAAGGACGCGATGAGAACCGTAACAGCCCTGATGCTAAAATTCTGTGTAGTCATACGGAACTTCCGTCTTATCGTTTTCCCGGACCTCTATTTTTCCGGCCCGAACAGTTCGAGTTCATTGAGCATTGCCACACCGCGCTCGGAATGGACACGCAAAACAGCAGACCGCCCCTGCCCTTCACGATCAAGGTGAATCTCCAGATCCGGCTCAGGCAATAGTCCGTGCCCCCGTTCCGGCCACTCAATCAGGCACAGGCTTTCACCAGAGAAATAATCACGAATACCCATGTATTCCAGCTCCTCCGGGTCTCCCAGACGATAAAGATCGAAATGGTAGGCCGGCGGCTGCAGGTCCTCGTATGGTTCAACAAGCGTGTAAGTCGGGCTTTTGACCGCACCTTCATGCCCCAGACCACGCATGATCCCACGGCTTAACGTGGTTTTACCCATACCCAGATCACCATCCAGGTAAATAATCAGACCATGGCCGGATTTGCTGATCAGCTGTGCCAGTTCGCGGCCGAGCTTCTCGGTCTCACCTTCGCCTTCGAGGTAGAGCCGGCGCTCATTCCCGAAAATCGTCATTATTCAGACTCCTTAAAGACCGAAGGAAGCGCATCAATCACATCGGTCGGCAGCAATCCCATGTATCCCTTTTCCCCGGAAGCACGACAGGCTGCCTCAATGTGCGCACAAGCACCAATGACGGCAGCTCGGGTGGGTTCCCCGGTTTGCGCGAACAGCGCACCGATCATACCAGCCAGGACATCTCCCATGCCCCCCGTCGCCATGCCAGGATTGCTGCCACTGACAATATCCACGGCGTCGGCTCCCGAGGCAACCACGGTTCCCGCTCCCTTCAGGAGCACCGTTCCACCGTAGAGCGACTGCAGCTTTTTAGCTGCCGCTACTCTGTCCGCCTCCACCTCCGGCACCAGACACCCTAACAACCTCGCTGCCTCTCCCGGGTGAGGTGTCAGGATATGCTCATCTGCGCGAACCGGCACCCGGGACGACATCAAGTTCAGTGCGTCAGCATCCAGAACCCGAAGCTTGCCGCTGGCGATAACCTGCTCCAGCATCTGTTGCCCCCAGGCGCCTCTCCCGATACCCGGGCCACAAACTACGACATCAGTACTCTCCAGCAGAAGCGGCAGTTCCGAGCCATGGATCACGCCATGAACCATGACAGAGGGACACCGCGCCAGAGCTGCTGATACATGCTCTGGTCTCGTCGCAAGCGACACAAGACCCGCCCCCGAACGACCGGCCGCCTCTGCGGCCATCAATCCGGCACCGCCAAACCCCCGGTCACCGGCGATCACCAACACATGGCCGAAACGCCCTTTGTGCGCATTCGCTGGCCTTGCGGGCAGCCATGTCATGGTTGATGACCAATCCCGACGAATTCCTGCAGACTGTTCGCCGCTTTGGGCTGCTCCGTCTTCCACACCAAGGCTGTCAAATTCTACCGAACCGGTGACTGCTGGCCCCTGCCCGGTAAAAAGACCAATCTTGAGGCCGATGAATGTGACCGTCATATCGGCGTTAACAACGTCGCCCTCGGCTGCTCCGGTTGTCGCGTTCAACCCTGACGGCAGATCAACGGCCAAAACCCGTGCTGACGAACGATTGCAGCGTACGATGAGACCGGCAAACGGTTCTCTCGGCGCGCCTGCGACCCCAGTTCCCAGCATTGCATCGACGATAACACCGGCGTCGAGAAACAATTCATCCAGCACCGCCTCATCAAGCTCGCCCAGGGCTGACACAGCCACACCATCGTCCACGGCCCTCTGCCAGGCTTTGCGAGCATCACCGGACAACTTCTCCACCGCTGCCACGGCAATACAGCGCACATCAAGCCCATGTCGCCGGGCATTGGCTGCCACCAGATAACCGTCACCACCATTGTTCCCGGCACCACAGAGAACCAGCATGGGCCCACACTCCGGCCACGTCTGCACGAGCCTGCGGAACGCCGCCCGGGCCGCGGCCTGCATCAGTTCAAAACCGTCAACACCTTGCTGATCAATGACATATCGATCAATTGCG
Organism: Marinobacter nitratireducens; assembly: GCF_000708045.1. Classification (GTDB taxonomy): domain Bacteria; phylum Pseudomonadota; class Gammaproteobacteria; order Pseudomonadales; family Oleiphilaceae; genus Marinobacter; species Marinobacter nitratireducens. Next base: position 292,866 of record NZ_ANIE01000005.1, on the reverse strand, counting down.
CGCACGGCATCGGCGGAAAACAACGCGTCTGGTAAACTGCTCACAGCGGACGACGCCATGCGCCTGTGCTCCCGTTACAGAAACCGGTTTAAGAAAAATGGCCAGATACCTGTAAAGCATAGCAAAACAGGCAAAAAGGTCATAACTTAATCAGATTAATTAATAGCAGGGTGGATGCCACCCCAGCAGCCACGTTCATTAGGCCAGATGACAGCACCCTCCAATACAACGCTCCCAGACCAACGGCTGGAAAAACTGACCGCCGAAATCCGTACCTGGGCCAGGGAACTGGGATTTTCGGATATCGGAATCACTCTGCCTGATACTGGCGTGCATGCCCGGCGTCTCCAGGACTGGCTGAGCAAAGGTTATCACGGTGATATGGAGTACATGGGTCACCACGGCGACAAACGCTACACCCCGACCTCACTGGTACCCGGAACCGCTCGTGTCATCTCGGTACGCATGGATTACCTGCCCGCTCCAGACAGCCCGAAACAAGCACTCACTAACCGGGAAACAGCCTACGTTACCCGCTACGCGCTCGGCCGCGATTACCACAAGCTGATTCGCAAACGGTTAGCCACACTGGCCAGTCGAATTGACGAAGCCGTCAGTGGTTTCGATTACCGCGCCTTTGTGGACAGCGCGCCTGTACTGGAGCGAGCTCTTGCTCAGCGAGCAGGACTCGGCTGGATAGGCAAGAACAACATGCTGATCCACCCAAAGGCCGGTTCATTTTTCTTCCTGGGCGAGATCTTCACCAGCGCACCGCTGCCAATCGACACCCCTTTCGACACAGACCACTGCGGCAGCTGCTCAGCCTGCCTGGATCTGTGCCCGACTGACGCTTTCGTCGGCCCCCACCTGCTGGACGCCAGACGCTGCATCAGTTACCTCACCATCGAATCGAAGGGCACTATCCCGGAAGAACTACGCCCTTTGATGGGCAACCGCGTGTTTGGCTGCGACGACTGCCAACTGGTCTGCCCGTGGCAGAAATTCAGCAAACCCACCCGGGAAACAGATTTCCAACCAAGACACAGGCTCGAAAACAGCTCGTTGGCGGAGCTGTTTCTCTGGACTGAGGAGCAATTTCTGAAACGTACAGAAGGTTCGGCAATACGCCGGACAGGCTACGAAGGCTGGCTAAGAAATCTCGCGGTCGGCCTTGGCAATGCCCCATCCACCATCCCTGTGATAGAAGCCTTGAAGAAAAGAGCAGACCATCCGTCAGAGATGGTCCGCGAACACGTGCTGTGGGCATTGAAGCGCCACGGCATCAACTAGCCGCACTTACAGCTTGAAAAACTGCTCCCGGTAATGACGCAACTCGTTGATGGAATCCCGAATATCATCCAATGCCAGGTGACTGCCCTGCTTCTTGACACCTGCCAGAACATCCGGCCGCCAACGCCGCGCCAGCTCTTTGATGGTGGACACATCCAGGTTCCGGTAGTGGAAGAAGGCCTCCAGCTTCGGCATATACTTCACCAGGAAGCGCCGATCCTGACCGATGCTGTTACCGCACAGCGGTGATTTACCCGGCTCCAGGTACTTGGCAAGGAAGTCCAGAGTCTGCTGCTCCGCTTCTGCCTCTGAGGTTGAACTCTCTTTCACCCGCTGGGTTAGCCCATTGGCACCGTGGGTGTTGGTGCACCATTCGTCCATCGCATCCAGCAGACTGTCGGGCTGATGCACGGCGATCACCGGGCCTTCCGCTACGAGATTCAACTCTGAATCGGTGACGATGGTTGCTATCTCGATAATCCGCTCTTTTTCCGGATCTAGGCCGGTCATTTCGAGGTCGATCCAGACCAGACGATCGTTTTCTGCCATGGTTTGTTGCCTTCTAAACTTGGGTGGAGGTGGCACTGAGAACCGTTCTTCCGAGAACCGCTACGAGCACATCCATGTGCGCTTGACTCCGGCCATCCATGGCCTCCGACATTCTCGGAAGAACGGTCCCCAGCGCCACTCAAACGTTTGGCGTTGCTTGCCGAGTGGTATAGCGCGCCGAACATTGGAGTTTCGCGTATGATGGCACACCAACGGTAAAACTTTCATCAGGTTATCTGACCAGTTTATGGCGAAGCGTCGACTCAACAAGCAGCAGCAATTCCGCATCCGGAAAGTCCAGGAAGAACGGGCCGCCCGCGCAGCCCGCAAGGAGAAAGCCATTCAGGCCCAGGCCGAAGCGGGCGAGCTCGGGCCGGAGCAGGAAGGGTTAGTCATTGCTCACTACGGCCAGCAGCTTGATGTTGAAGGTCTGGAAGGAGAAAACGCCGGGAAAGTCGTGCGCTGTTTTGTCCGCGCCAACATCGACAGCCTGGTCACCGGTGATCGGGTAGTCTGGCGCCCCGGGCAGAATGAAACCGGGGTAATTGTCGCTCGCTGTGACCGACAGAATCTACTGCAACGCCCGGATAACTTTGGCGCCCTGAAACCAGTTGCCGCCAACATCGACCACATCATTCTGGTGATCGCACCAGAACCGGAACCTCACGATAGCCTGATTGACCGCTATCTCGTTTCGTCTGAGATAACGGACATTCCGGCGGTGATCCTGCTCAATAAAACCGACCTGATAAACGATGACAACCGCGAGCAGATAAACGCCCTGCTCGCCCGCTATGAGGCCCTGGGCTACCAGATTGTACGCACCTCTGCCGCAGAGTCCGGTGACAAACCATCGCCCGAGGTCGAGGCTCTGGTGAAGGGGCAAACGAGCGTGTTCGTGGGGCAATCCGGTGTTGGCAAATCGTCAATTATCAAGACCCTGATGCCAGATGAAGTGATTCGTGTCGGTGCAGTTTCAGAGGCCACTGGCAAAGGCGTTCATACCACAACCACAGCGAAGCTGTTCCATGTCCCAATTGGCGGCGAGCTGATTGATTCGCCGGGCATACGGGAGTTCGGTCTCTGGCACATGACGCCCCAGGAGATTGAATATGGTTTCCGGGAAATCCGGGAGGAGATCGGCCACTGCAAGTTCCGCAACTGCCGTCATATGGGGGATCCCGGATGTGCAATTGACGCTGCCGCCAAGGCGGGAAGAATCAGCCCGGAAAGGCTACGGAGCTTCCACCGTATCCTTCAGGACATGGCTGAGCAGCAGGCTCGGGGACTGAAAATAGACTGAAACTGCTGGACTCACCAACTCAACTCGCCGGGCTGCGGCTCCGGCTTCTCCTCCAGCCAATCTCCGCTTTCCAGCTTGTCTCTGGCTTGCTGTTGCTCCGCCTCAGACGGCTTCGTGAGATCAATCAGAGGCTCGCCACCACCGGCACTTGAGCGGATGCCCTGAGCGGTTTTCTTATTCAGCACAATGATGGAAATTCGGCGATTGACCGGGGCATTCGGATCTTCCTTATCGAACAGCACCGAATCACTCAAGCCCACAACCCGCGCAATCTGGGGAGCCCGCACACCACCGGCCACCAGCGCCCGGCGGGCGGTGTTCGCGCGATCCGCTGACAACTCCCAGTTGGTATAGCCCGGGCGCCCGCTGAATGGCGTTGAGTCCGTATGGCCGGTGATGCTGAGTTTGTTATCCACCGAGCCCAGAGTCTTGGCCAGCTCGAACAGGATGTTCTGGGAATAGTACTTGAGCTCTGCCCGACCGCTGTCGAACATGGGACGGCCCGATCGGTCCACAATCTGGATTCGCAGCCCCTCATCGGTGATGTCGATCAGCAGCTGATCCTTGAACTCCTGAAGCGTCTGGTTCTGCTCGATACGATCCTTCAATTCCTGAAACAGCTCCTGCATCCGACGCTGCTCAAGGGTTTCGGACAGCTCATCGACAACCTCATCCTCAATCTGGATCTGGCTACGCTCGATGTCCATCGACGATTCTTTCACGACGGACGCGCTGCCTTCCAGATCCACGGGGTTAGGCGAACCGCCTTCGGTAAACCCAACCGGGTCCTTGAAATAGCCCTCCACTGCGCGCTTCTGCTCCGGAGACGCAGTGGCCGTGAGCCAAAGCACCAGGAAGAACGCCATCATGGCGGTCGCGAAGTCCGCAAAAGCGACTTTCCAGGAGCCACCGTGGTGGCCGCCTGCAACCACCTTCTTGCGCTTGATGATGATCGGCTGGTCTTCCAAGGGTCAGCTCCGGTTCGTTTAACCAGTTACTTTGAGCGAACGTGGTCGTTGAGCTCCTGGAAACCGGGACGCTTGTCCGTCGGCAGAGCCTTCCGGCCAAACTCAATAGCCATCTGCGGCGCCTGCCCGGACACCGTTGCCACAAGCGAGGACTTCACGCACTCATAGGCTTTAAGCTCGTATTTGGCGGTGTGTTCCATCGATATCGACATCGGTCCGATAAAGCCATACCCCATGAAAATACCCAGAAAGGTACCCACAAGAGCCGCCGCAACACTCAGACCAATTCGCTCGGGCCCCTCCGAAAGAAAGTTCATCGTGATTACGATGCCCAGCACCGCGGCCACTATCCCCAACCCCGGCAGGGCATCGGCAATTTTGTTTACCGCGTGGGCCGGCTCTTCCAGTTCGTGCTGCCGACTGTCTATCTCATTCTCCATCATGCCTTCGAGTTCATGGGTCGCCATGTTGCCGGCGCTGATGATTCGCAGGTAATCCGTAATGAAGGCCAACAATTCTTTGGATTTCATGATAGCCGGGTAGCGACTGAAAATCTGGCTGGACTCGGGGTTGTCGATATCCTCCTCAATCGACATCACGCCCTGCTTCCGGGATTTATCAAAGATTTCGTAGAGGAGACTCAGCAGATCCATGTAGTAGGACTTGTTGAAAGGCGATCCTGTCAGCAGCCGCATGCCGGCCTTGAACACTTCCTTGATCGTATGCACAGGGTTCGCGATAACAAAGGACCCCGCAGCCGCGCCGAAAATAATCAGTATTTCCGTCGGCTGCCAGAGAACCAGGAGATTCCCGCCGTGGAGAACGTATCCGCCCATCACACAGGCAAAAACGACAACTGCACCAATAATGAGAAGCATGAAAAGAACTAACGCCCTTGTAATTTCTGGTTATCGACGGAAGCCGGACAGATTCTCCGGAAATATGTCCAGATAATAGCAAGGCTCCCGCTCAACCGCGAAGCCATGAAACAATTTCTATACACTGGCCAGTCTTTGCTAAACTTCGCGCCTTCAAGCGCAAAGGGTCACCCATTAATGAAAGATAAACTGTTTGTTCTGAGCCAGTACCTTACTCCGCAGCTGGCGGTATCCCGCCTTGCCGGCCGTCTGGCTGACTACGATAGAACACCGGCGCTGAAAAATCGCGTCGTTAAATGGTTTATCGACCGGTACGGCGTCAACATGAGCGAGGCCCTGGAATCGAATCCGGAAGCCTACCCGAGCTTCAATGCGTTTTTTACCCGCGAGCTGAAACCGGGCCTGCGCCCGCTTGCTGGTGGCGACGAGACCTTTGTCAGTCCGGTGGATGGGGCCATCAGTCAGTTGGGCCAGGTAAACGAGGATCGGATCTTCCAGGCCAAGGGACAGTCGTTCAGCCTGAACGAGCTTCTCGGAGACGACCAGCGCCTGACCGGGGAGTTTGCGGAGGGCGAATTTGCCACCATCTACCTCTCCCCCAAAGACTACCATCGCATTCACATGCCGATGGCCGGCACCCTGCGGGAAATGATTCATATCCCCGGCAAACTGTTTTCGGTTAACCCGGTCACCGCAGAGAATGTCCCCAACCTGTTTGCCCGCAATGAACGTGTGGTGTGCATTTTTGACACGGCCGCCGGGCCCATGGCCCTTGTGCTGGTCGGCGCAATGATTGTGGGCAGCGTGGAAACGGTCTGGAATGGGGTCGTTGTCCCCAGCGGCAATCAGGTCACAGCCACCCGCTACCAGGGGGAAGACGCCAGAACCTTCGCCAAGGGTGAGGAAATGGGCAGATTCCGGCTGGGATCGACCGTGGTCATGGTCATGCCTAAAGGCAGTGTTCGCTGGAACGACGATCAGATCGCTGGCAAGTCTGTCCGCATGGGCGAGGCATTCGGCCGTCTCGACTGATCGGTCAGGGGCCGTCAGGCCCTTTCAAACGGGAAGCTCAAAACCTCGGCAATATCCCGGGTGCCAAGCTTGAGCATCAGTAGGCGATCCAGCCCCAGGGCCACACCGGCGCAATCGGGCAGGCCAGCTTCAATGGCTGCCAGAAACGCCTCATCCTTTGCCATCGCTGGCTTTCCGGCTTGCTCACGCAAGTGGTTATCAACCTCGAACCGCCGACGCTGCTCACAGAAATCCGTCAACTCCCAATACCCGTTGCAAAGCTCGAGACCATCAATATACAGCTCGAAACGGTGAGCCGTTCGCTCACCGTTGTGCTCAGAGGTCCGGGCCAGGGCTGCCTGTGAAGCCGGGTAAGCGGTAAGAAATTCCGGACAGGCACGCCCCAGATTCGGCTCCACCACAAAACTCATGATCAGATCCAGGCAGCCATCTCGGCCCATATCTGCCAATTGCGCCGGATCAAGCCATTCCTCACAACGTTGCTTCAGCGCCTCGTCGGAGATTTCAAACGGATCTACCTGGGCCAACGTGATGAGGGCATCCCGATAGGTCAGCTGTTTCGGTCTGTCACAGTCGAGCCAACCACAGACCAGATCCGCCACCTCATTCATCAACGCCTGATCGTCGAATCCCGGCCGATACCATTCCAGCATGGAGAATTCAGGGTTGTGGCGACTCCCCCTCTCGCCATCACGGAAGACCTTCGAGACCTGAAAGATCGGCCCAGAGCCGGCCGCAAGAAGGCGCTTCATGTGATATTCGGGGGACGTCTGCAGCCAGCCACCACTCTGGCCCTGCACAGACACATCGGCGGAAATACTGTCGAGATTGAGATCAGTAACGCCATGCCGACCGAGCACCGGGGTTTCCACCTCAAGCACGTCGCGATCAGCAAAAAAGCCGCGCACATAGGCAAGTTGCCGTGCACGGCCTTTCAGCGCAGTCTGTTCAGCCGTTGGCCGCCAGACAGGTAAGGTCATAACCGGATCAGCTGCTTTTCACGCGGCCGACATACTCACCGGAGCGGGTATCCACCTTGAGAACTTCGCCGATGGTGATAAACAGCGGTACATTTACGACCGCACCGGTGGACAGAGTGGCAGGCTTGGAACCACCCTGGGCAGTATCACCTTTCATCCCGGGATCGGTGTCAACAACTTCCAATTCGACAAAGTTCGGCGGGGTAACACTCAGAGGCGCGCCGTTGTAGAGAGTGACGGTGTATACGTCCTGCTCCTTGAGCCATTTGACGGTATCACCAACAGCCTTGGCATCAGCCGCGTGCTGCTCAAAGGAACCGTCCGTCATCATGAAATGCCAGAACTCACCGTCGGTGTAGAGGTATTCCATATCCAGATCGACAACGTCTGCGGCTTCCAGGCTCTCACCGGATTTGAACGTGCGTTCCCATACCCGGTTGGAATTCAGGTTACGCAGTTTCACGCGGTTGAAGGCCTGCCCTTTGCCCGGTTTGACGTACTCGTTCTCGAGGATGATACAGGGATCGCCATCCAGCAAAACCTTAAGACCACCGCGGAATTCATTGGTAGAATATGAAGCCATGAAATGTCCACCTGACAAAATGCTGTTAAAAAATGAAAGGTCGCTATGATACAGCGAACCCCTGCTCGTATAGAAGCCCACCTTGCAGACGACACCACCAACTGGCAACAACTGCTCTCCGAATCGGTAACGTCACCCGAGGAATTGCTGCGTCGGCTCGACCTTCCTGCCTCCCTGCTGGAGGGCGCCAGAGCGGGTAACAAGCTCTTCCCCATCCGGGTGCCAGAGCCCTTTCTGGCGAGAATAAACAAAGGCGACCCCTCCGACCCCCTTCTCAGGCAGATCCTGCCCCTGACAGAGGAAACCGAGGTCGCCCCCGGGTTTGTCAACGATCCTCTCCGTGAAAATGTGGCCATTCAGTCAACCGGACTGATCCGAAAATACAGAAGCCGGGCTCTGATAATGGTCACCGGACAATGCGCCATCAACTGTCGATATTGCTTTCGTCGTCACTTTCCCTACGAGGAGCAACGCCTCTCGCCGGAGGATCGTCAAGCCGTTATCGATACTCTCGGGTCAAGTCCTGAAGTCAATGAGGTGATTTTCAGTGGGGGAGATCCTCTGGCGGTTAATGATCGCCTGCTCGAACAATGGGTAAAAGCCCTGGGTTCCGTGCCCCATATTCGCCGGCTGCGAATCCATAGCCGGCTCCCGGTCGTGATTCCCCAGCGGGTTTGCGACAGCCTGCTCAAATGGGTTTCCAGGGCGCCGTTCAAGATCATCATGGTGCTGCATATCAATCACGCCGCCGAAATTGATCACAATACCCGACGTGCCCTGGGCTATCTGCGTGCAGCTGGTGTTACGCTGCTGAACCAGAGCGTCATTCTCAGGGGAGTTAACGACAAGGTCGACGTTCTCGAAGCGTTGAGCGAGAGTCTGTTTGATGCGGGCGTGTTACCCTACTACCTACATGCCTTCGATCCCGTCAGCGGCGCACATCACTACGACGTATCAGACGAGGAGGCACGACAACTCGTCCGGGGCATGCTCGCGAGACTGCCCGGCTTTCTGGTCCCGAAGCTCGTCAGGGAAATTCCCGGCGAACCTAGCAAGACACCGATCAATCTGTTCCCCTGAGACGAGAACATTCGGTGCATCTCGTGATCTCGTTCTCAGAACGGCTCCAGTCAACATGTCAAACATTGTCAACTGGTGAACTTTTCGCTTTTTGCGACAGGTTTGCTATTTTAAAGTTCAGTAATATACAGCGATAAAAATATGTATTTACGGAGTTTTCGGGATATGGGTCCGCACAAAGGTTCATCGCCAGGACAACTTAAGTGTGCTCCAAGGTCCCGAACAGTTGTCAATGGCGTGAACTCAAGGAAGGCATGGAAGGCATGACTCTTAAACCAGAACTGCGAGTCCCAGAACAGAAGACGGCAAGCCTGTCGTTTTGCGACACCACGCCGAAAGCCTTTCGAGGATGGGTTGACCAGCTCCCCATGGCCAACATCGGTGAAGTCTCGCGCCAGCTCTACCATGCCATTATTGAGCTTAACCATTTGTTCATTGCCCCCCAGCAACGCCTGCAGCTCCTGGAGCTGGTTCGGGAAAAGATTCACTTCGTATGCAATGAACTGTCGCGGCACTATCTGGGCCTCGCCGTTGCACTCCCGGAGAAGCAACGCAAGATTGCCAACCTGGCCCAGGCACTGCAGTTACACCTTGCATCCGGTTACAAGCTTTGCGTTCTGGAATTTCTGGACAACGGTGGCCTGGAGAAAAACCGAAAACCGATTGCCACGGTGACCCACCGAGCGATCTCAGAGCTTGGTGCGACGATACTTCGGTCCCACCAACTCTACTGCCCGAGCCCCGCACAGAGCTGGCTGGAATGTCATCGGCTGTTCCGGTTTGCCCATCGCAACAAGCTCGGCAACCTTCAGGTAGACGACGACACACTCCAGTACCGTCGTTCAAGCTCCGTCTCAGACAGCTACAAACGGGTTCTGTTGCTCGGGTGCTCGCGCCCCAATCAACTTCGTCAGCCCGAGCTCATCCAGGCCTATGAGTTGTTCGAAAACTGGACTGATTTCACCAGCTGTGGTCCCGATAACAGCACCGACAGCCTGTTTGTCGTCAACCTGGAGAAAGATACCCCACCGGTCTACCGCAGCCTGCTTGATCAGCAACCCGGTGAAGAAAGCTTTGGATTTGATACACGGGATTTGTCCTCCAGGGTTTCTGACGCACTGCACGCACGTCGAAATCGCACGGATCAGGCCAATGAGCTTCAGATTCCTGCCAAGGTCAGTGACACTCTCCTGACTCACCTGAGCCAGGCATTGGGCATTCTGGCCAAACGGAACTTTAATCGCATCGCGAGCCAGGGCACCCTGGAGATCTGCGTGGGTCTCACTGCCGCCCACTACTTTATCGCCGGTGAGAAAACATTCACCGAGTTCGTCAGTGGAAACGACAGCAACCATACGGACGATGATAATCTCTTTATGCGCGCCTCCCGGAAGAAAGAGGATGCGTGGGCCGGCGCCCATGATGCAGGCCCCAGCGACAGCCCCAGACAGGCCGCTGATACCCCAATCAACTTCCACGGAGCCATGGGAACAGCACCGAGCGAGGTTGCAGAGAAGAACAAGCCAAACTCGCACCATGCCCTGCTGATCAATACCAGCCCCGGAGGTTACTGCGTCGCCTGGGAGACCAATGTGCCTGCTTCATTGCAGGCAGGTGAAGTGCTTGGCGTCCGGGAACAGAATACCCACCCCTGGAGCGTTGCTATTGTGCGCTGGATCCGCCAGATCAAGAATCAGGGCACCCATGTCGGTATCGAACTGCTGGCACCCAGCGCATCACCTTGCGGTGTCAGACTAATCCAGAAAGTTGGCAACAGTAGCGAGTACTTGCGGGGGCTGCTCTTACCGGAAATCAGCGTGGTGAACCAGTCGGCAACACTGATCACTCCGAGACTGCCATTCCAATCAGGCAGCAGGATTTCCATGCTCCACGACGGGCGCGAAGATCAAGGACAGCTTTCCAAGAAGGTTTCAGCCACCGGCAGCGTCAGCCAGTTCGAGCTTAAGCTGCAGAACGAACAAGCTCTGACCCCGACACCAACCCCGGCAGGACCCTCAGGCGCCAGCGAAGACGAATTCGACTCGCTCTGGCCATCCCTGTAAAGATCGAACTGACATCAAATTCAGAGCATTCGGCTTGCGGCCAGGGTTGTTATTGCAACACAACCCCTTCATCATTCAGCGTAAGTGAACGAGTACTTTACGAGACACCCAACGAATGCAGAAGAAGAACGCGACCGTACACCTGCTGATTCTTGACCCATCCCAGAATGATGCTGAATCATTGGTCAGCCTGCTCCGCAACTCTGGCAAGGCGACCAGGGCCCACAGAATTACCTCAGAAGAAGATCTTGAGGAAACCCTGAAAGCCGGCAACTGGGACTTGCTGCTGGCACGGGACATTGAGCAGGAATTCACCGCCGATGACGCCCTGGCCATGATTCGACGCATGGACAAGGATATTCCCTTCATTCTGCTCACAGAAGATCAGAGCCGTGAGCGCAAAGTGTCGGTCATCAAGGCAGGGGCTCAGGATACCGTTCCGGCCGACTACACGGACCTCCTGGTCCTCGTGGTTAACCGGGAACTGGCGGCACTGGATGAACGCCGGCGGCGGCGCGCGCTGGACTCACATCTCAGGGAAGCAGAACAACGCTGCCAGCTTCTTTTGGAGAGTTCCAAGGACGCCATTGCCTACATCAATGACGGCATGCATATCTACGCCAACCAGTCCTACATGGAGTTTCTTGGCTACGATGATATTGACGACCTCATCTGCATTCCGGTGCTTGACACGCTGACTCCCGAGAGCCAGGACAAGTACAAGGAATTCATGAAGTCATTCGCGGAAAAGCGCGAGGATGGCATGAGCTTCAACTGCACCGCGCGCCGCAGCGATGACCAGGAACTCAGCGTCACCATGTCCGTTTCGGCAGCCACCTATGATGGCGAGGCCTGCACCCAGATTGTACTGCAACCCGAGCACAGCGATGCAGAGCTGGAAGAAAAGCTGCGCCAGATCAGTAGCCAGGACCTCCTAACCGGACTCTACAACCGCCAGCATCTTATGACGGCTCTGGCGGAGAACATCGCCAAGGCCGGCAAAGACAACGAATCCGGTGCTCTCGCTTACATCGCACTGGACAACTTCATCAGCATGAAAGGCCAGGTGGGCATTGCCGGCGCCGACCTTCTTCTCGGCGACCTGGCCAACCTTCTCAAGGAACAGGCGGGCGAAGACGTAACGCTTGCACGACTGAGCGACGATGCGTTCTGTTTCATGGCCCAGCCCAGTGATGAAAAGACCATGGCCGCTCTGTGCGAGAAGGTCAGGAAGGCCATCGAGGATCATCTGTTCGATATCAATGACCGCACCGTGCAACTCACCGTCAGCATCGGTGTCGCGGCGATAACAGAGAACTCCCCGAAAGCAGAAGAGCTCATGGGCCGAGCGCATATGGCGTCTTCGGAAGTTCGGAAGCAGGAGGGGCACGCCCAGGGCAACGGCGTACTGGTATACAACCCGGCAGACCACGAGTCCCTGGACGAAAATAATTCCGTCGAAGCGATCCAGAAGGCCCTCGAGGAAAACCGCTTCAAACTGCTGTTCCAGCCGATTATCAACTTGCGCGGCGAAGGCGAGGAGCACTACGAGGCCTTTGTGCGAATGCTCGACAAGGACGATCAGGAAGTGTCGCCGTACGACTTCCTGCCTCCGATGGGGCCTTCCGACACCGCGATCAAGATCGACCGCTGGGTCATCCTGCAAACCATCAAACAACTTTCGAGCCACCGCTCCCGGGGACACGATACCCGGCTGTTCCTGAACATTACCGCGGAAACTCTTCAGGACAAAACCTTCACTCCGTGGCTCAGCGTTGCTCTCAAAGCAGCCCGCTTGCCGGGTGACTCCCTGATTTTCCAGATCCGGGAGGGAGACGCCAATAACTTCATGAAGCAGGCGAAGGAGTTTACCAAGTCCATCCATGAACTCCACTGCAAGCTCTCCATCAGTCAGTTCGGCTGCGCGCTTAATCCGTTCAATACCCTCAAACACATCGAGACAGATTACGTAAAGATCGATGGGTCGTTCACCGAAGAAATACAGAAGAACGACGAGGCGAAAGAACAGGTAAAAGAGATGGTCAAGAGCCTACAAAGCGCTGGCAAGCTGACCATTATCCCTCTGGTGGAAAATGCCGGGGTGCTGGCAACGCTATGGCAGGCCGGGGTGAACTACATTCAGGGTTACTACCTGCAGGCTCCGGTACCGGAAATGAACTACGATTTCGGGGATCAGTAACCCCGGGAGCCAGAGTCAGGTTCAGAAACAATAAAAACGGCGCCATCTTGGCGCCGTTTTTTGTGGATGGACTAAAAGCCGGACTTTTCGAGACTCTGATTGGTCTCGCTTTCGCGGAAACCAATCAGGTAAAGAATGGCGTCCAGGCCCAGAGTCGAGATGGAATGGCGAGCCGATTCCTTCACCAGGGGCTTGGCCCTGAATGCCACGCCAAGGCCGGCCTGACTCAACATTGGGAGGTCATTGGCACCATCACCAACAGCGATGACCTGTTCACGGGAAATATGCTCTTTCTTTGCGATTTCCTGCAATAACTCGGCCTTTCGCTTGCCATCCACAATCTGGCCCGCAACTCGCCCGGTGACCTTGCCATTCTCGATCTCAAGCTCGTTGGCATAGACGTAATCAATACCCAACTTGCTCTGCAGGTGTCGCGCAAAGTAAGTAAAACCGCCGGAGAGTATGGCTGTCCGGTAGCCAAGCCCCTTAAGGCTGCGAATCAGGTGCTCCGCGCCCTCGGTCATTTTCAGTCTCGCCGCGATACCCTCCAGCACAGACTCGTCCAGCCCCCTGAGCAACGCCAATCGCTCCGCAAAGCTCTGACTGAAGTCCAGCTCGCCCTGCATGGCACGCTCGGTGATTTCGGCAACCTGCTCGCCAACGCCAGCCTCCATAGCCAGTTCGTCAATGACCTCCGCCTCAATCAGCGTCGAATCCATATCGAAAACCACCAGACGGCGGTTGCGGCGGAAAATCGAGTCTTCCTGGAACGCAATATCCACATTCATCTCGCCAGCGATGTGGAGGAAGTCGGCCCGAAGCGTTTCCAGATCCGAGGGGGTGCCCCGAACAGAAAATTCGACACAGGCAATCCGGTTCTCGGACGGATTCAGCGAGGGGCGGGCAGACAGGCGGGTGATGTTATCGATGTTCAGCCCGTGGCGTGCGGTAATCGCCGAGACCCGGGCAATCTGCTCCGCCTTGATGTCCCGGGACAGCAGCGTCACGATGTAACACGCACGGTTACGGCCGGCAGCCCATGCCTGATACTCCTCCATGGTAATCGGCGCAAAATGCACCTGGAGGTCCAGTGCATGGAGCCGGAACAGCAAATCGCGAATCACCGGTGACGACTTGGACTCGTCAGGGATCTCGATCAGGATGCCCCAGGTCAGGTGATCATGAATCACCGCCTGGCCAATATCGAGAATCCTGACATCGTACTGGCCCATGATGCCGGTTATTTCAGAGGTCAGTCCCGGCTTGTCGCGGCCGGATACGTTAATCAGTACCAGTTCACTCACTCTCGGAGCTCTCCTCTTCCTGAACTCTGGCCGCGGATGGAATCACATCAATGGCATCGACACGCTGCAGGCCTCTTGGCAATTTGTGACCTCTCCGACCGCGCTCGCCAAGATAATGCTCCAGATCACTGAACTGGAGACCCATCTTGCGCTTGCCGGCTCGTATTTCCAGCTGATCGTCCTGGGCGAAGACCGCAAGCGCCACAACAAACTCCTCCCGGTTCATCACCCTGGCCGAGGGAATACTGATGATCTTGTTCCCCTTACCTTTTGCCAGCTGCGGCAACTCGCTCAGCGGGAAGACCAGCATGCGGCCCTCGTTGGACACTGCACCTATGTACAGTTCCTTCTCGGTGTCTGGAATCTCAACGGGCGCCATGATTTTTGCGCCCTTGGGCACCGACACTACCGCCTTGCCGTTACGATTCTTGCTGACCATCTCTCCGAGAGAGGTAACAAATCCGTATCCTCCGTCGGTCACCAGCAGGACTTTTCGGGAAGGCTCACCCATGAGTACGCCCGCAAACGTAGCCCCGGCAATCGGGTTAATACGCCCGGTCAGCGGCTCCCCCTGCCCTCTTGCCGAAGGCAGTGAGTGCGCCATCAACGAATAGGCCCGCCCCGTGGAGTCCAGGAAGATCGCTTGCTGATTGTTGCGCCCCTTGGCCGCCAGGGCAAAACGGTCACCGGATTTGTAGTTCAGGCCTTGTGCATCAATGTCGTGCCCTTTGGCGGCCCGCACCCAGCCTTTCTCCGACAGTACAACCGTCACCGGATCATTGGACACCAGATCTGCGTCGCTGAATGCACGAGCTTCTTCACGCTCGACGATGGGGGATCGGCGATCATCACCGAAAGTCTCGGCGTCTGCGCGCAGCTCGTCCTTGATCAGTTCACGCAAGCGCTCTTCTGATCCGAGGATGGCCTGCAATTCATCCCGCTCGGCCGCCAGTTCGTCCTGTTCGCCACGGATCTTCATCTCCTCAAGCTTGGCCAGGTGCCGCAATTTCAGCTCAAGGATCGCTTCGGCCTGCTCCGGGGATAAACCAAAGCGTGCCATCAATTCCTGCTTCGGCTTGTCTTCGGTTCTGATTATTTCAATGACTTCGTCGATGTTCAGATAGGCAATCAACAGACCTTCCAGGATGTGCAACCTGGAAAGCACTTTATCCAGCCGGTATTGAAGCCGACGGGTTACGGTCTCCTTCCGGAACGCCAGCCATTCGGTTAGAACCTCCACAAGCCCTTTTACACCCGGGCGGCCATCGTTGCCGATAACATTGATATTGACCCGGTAGGTCTTTTCCAGATCCGTACTGGCGAACAGGTGAGCCATCAGGCCGTCAAGATCCACACGATTGGATCGTGGCACAATCACCAGGCGGGTCGGGTTTTCATGATCAGATTCGTCCCGCAAGTCAGCCACCATGGGCAGCTTCTTGGTCTGCATCTGCTGGGCAATCTGCTCCAGAACCCGGGCCCCGGACACCTGGTGCGGCAAGTCCGTCACCACCACTTCACCATTTTCGCGAATCCACCGGGCCCGCATCCGTAGAGAACCCCGGCCAGTTTCGTACATCTGGCGAATGTCCTTTCGGGGGGTGATGATCTCGGCACGGGTCGGGAAATCAGGTCCCTTGATATGCTCACAGAGGTCGTCCACCGTCGAATCCGGCTGATCCAGTAAACGAATGCTCGCCGCGGTTACTTCCCGGACATTGTGGGGTGGGATATCAGTGGCCATACCAACGGCAATGCCAGTGGTACCATTAAGAAGAACGTGAGGCAGGCGTGCCGGAAGCACAGAAGGTTCTTCCATGGTTCCGTCAAAGTTCGGCACCCAATCCACCGTACCCTGGCCCAGCTCGCCCAGCAACACATCGGCAAACGGGGCCAGGCGCGATTCGGTGTATCGCATGGCAGCAAAGGATTTCGGATCATCCGGAGACCCCCAGTTACCCTGCCCATCAACCAGAGGGTAACGATAGGAAAAGGGCTGGGCCATCAAGACCATGGCCTCATAGCAGGCGCTGTCGCCATGAGGATGGAACTTACCCAGCACGTCACCTACGGTACGAGCTGACTTTTTGTACTTGGAGGTGGACTTCAATCCGAGCTCCGACATGGCGTAGACAATTCGCCGCTGTACCGGTTTCAGCCCGTCCCCAACATTCGGTAATGCCCGATCCAGGATGACGTACATGGAGTAGTCCAGGTACGCTTTTTCCGTGTAATCCCGCAGTGAAACCCGCTCAAAACCTTCATCCGTTGTCTGGAACTCTGGCATGGATGCCTCTTTTGCCTGTTTTGAATTCGCCGGTGATGCTACCCTCTGCGCCGCAAATATTCACGGACGTGGTCGCGAGGGCACATTATATGGACGCTTGCCCGGATACACCAATTTCCAATAGCGGAATTCCCGAATGGAGAGGCTGTAATGTGCGCCGTATCCTCACCATCAGCGATATAGAAGGCCGTTTTACCTTTTAAACAAGCGGAACACTATGAGACCTAACCTCAAAGCCTGCGGGCAGGCTATGGCAACAGCTATGGTGAACGCAGTATTGGCCGTTGCATTGATGCTCCTGGTGGAGTTTGCCATCAGCGGCAGCTTCCAAGTACCAGAGCCCTACCTTTGGGCCGGTTTGCTGATCTGGTTGGTTATATTTGCCGGCCAGTTCTGGCGCCAACGCCATCTTTGTAGATCCTGCGAGGAACCGACCAAATCATCCAGGCCCTCACACTGACATAAACCGAGCCCCCCATCCCCGGTTCTTGACCCGGGCAAGCGTTTCCGAAAACCTTCCCAAACCCCGTTCACCGACCGCCAATCCCTGCTATCCTTCTTGGAAAACAGCACAACAAAAAAGGGGTAAATCGTGGAATTTCTTGCACGATTGGGCTTACGTACGAAAATCGCACTACCTTTTATCATCTCGGCTATCGCACTCGTCTTCATTGGGCTGTACAGCGTGCGAACAACAACAGATCTGGTTGAAAGCACCGATAGACTCTCCAGCATATATCTGCCCTCCGTCAGCGAGGTTCTGAATGCTGACCGGGACCTCTACCAAGCCCTGGTTGCCCAGATGGCGTATATCGACACCGCTGCCAACAACCGGGATGGCCGTGAACTCCTGCAAGACTTTGATGAGAACGCCCAACAAGCCTTCGATCGCTTCAAGCAGGCTTCAAACAGGCTTCAGGGCACCGGCGTTGAAGACGCCATCGAAGGGTTTGATTCGGCCTACAAAAACTGGCTGGCATCAGCCAGAAAAGTACTGGACCTGGCCCGGTCCGGAGACATCCGCGGCGCGAGAAATCTGGAGCAGGAAGAAACCAGCGCGCTTTTTTCAGTACTCCGCGATTATTTTGACAAGGTCGGCGCCCACGCCGATGAACAAGCCAACCAGCGGGCATCATACGCCTCTGCCGAGGGCCAGAGCAGTTCCTACACCATTCTGATCATCACGATTGTATCCGTGCTGGCCTCGGTACTGCTGTTCATGCTCTTCCTCAAAGTCATCATCAACTCCATTCAGACGCTTCGATCTCAGCTGGACAACATCGCTCAAGGCGAAGGCGACCTGACTCAACGAGTTCCCGTCAGGACGGAGGACGATCTTGGGGAGCTGGCCAAGAGTTTCAATCTTGTTCTTCAGAACCTCCAGGGGATGATTGGCAACATCCAATCCCTGACTCAAGAGCTCAGCCAGGGTGCTAGCGACCTCGCCACAGCCGCCAACGACAACCACGATGGTGTCGCCAGACAAACCGACGCTATTTCCATGGTGGCGACCGCGATAAACGAGATGCAAAGCGCCATTGAGGAAGTGGCCGGAAATGCAACTCGGGCGGCGGAAAGCACCCAGGAAGCGGAAAACAACGGTCGAACCAGTGCCGAGATTATCCGCAACTCGTCACAACAGGTTCATCGGCTTGCCACCCAAATCGGCAAAGCGGTCGAAGTCATCCGCAAACTGGCGTCAGACTCTGAGAACATCACTTCGGTATTGGATGTAATTCGTGGCATTGCTGAACAGACAAATCTGCTGGCGCTGAACGCGGCCATTGAGGCAGCAAGAGCGGGTGAACAGGGACGAGGCTTCGCCGTAGTCGCAGACGAGGTTCGAACTCTGGCCCAACGAACCCAGCAGTCGACCGAAGACATTCAGACCATGATCACGACGTTGCAGACCGGCGTCGCCGAGATTGTTTCAGTTATGGAGAGCGGCAGCTCCGAGGCGGCAGAGACCGAGAAACTGGCCACCGAGGCCGAATCGCAGATCCAGGGAATTCTTGAAGCGATGACCAATATCAGCGATGTAAACACCAGTGTCGCGTCCGCCACTGAAGAACAGACTCAGGTAATTGACGAGATAAACCGAAGTATTACTGAAATCAACGACCTGGCAGAAACCAGTGCTGAACGATCCAGAGATATCGATGGTATCAGCCGCTCGCTGGAAGGTTATGCGAGCCAATTGCGGGATCAGACAGGCAGATTCCGGGTTTAGCCCGGAATCTGCGCCTTCACCCGGGCATTTTACTGTCGAATGCCTTCAACGGAGATAATAATTTCCACAGTTTCGGAAGCTTTGCCAAGCTCCATGGGAATACCAAAGTCTTTCAGGCGAAGCTCTGTTTCTGCCTCGAAGCCCATCCGGTAGCCGCCCCACGGGTCTTCGCCATGACCGATCATCTCGGCATCAAGCGTCACCTCTTTGGTTACACCTCGCAGCGTCAGATCCCCTACGATATCCGCCTCGCCCTCATCATCAAGCTCCACTCGCTTGCTCTTGAAACTGGCTTCAGGAAACTCATCAACGAACAGGAAATCTTCGCTACGCAGGTGCTTGTCACGCTCAGCATGGTTGGAGTCAACGCTGCTGGTATCGATGCTGACGTTGACCGAGCTGTTTTCCGGATTTGACGCGTCATACACGAACTCACCATCAAAATCGTTGAAACGACCATACAGCCAGCTGTAACCCAGATGCGAAATTTTGAAGGTTATAAACTGATGTGTGCCCTTGCTGTCAAATGCGTAGGTACCGCTGTGATTATCCGCAAAGGCAGTACCAGCCGTTAGCGCCATGGATACTGCAGAAGCGAGCAAAACCTTTTTCATGAACCTCTCCTTTTCATTGAAGGCCCCAGGGGGCTGTAACAGAAACAGAAATTGATCAGTGACCGAGCATTCTCGTCAGAGTTTCATCCCGGTCGAGAAAATGATGCTTCAACGCGCCGAGAGCGTGGATGACCGCGAGTATGAGGATACCTAAGGTTGACCAGTAGTGGACTGAGCCGGCCACATCCTCCATACCCTTGATCTGTCCGGTAACTGAAGGCACATCAAACCAACCAAAAACGCTGATGGCTGAACCGTCTGCGGTGGAAATCAGGTAGCCGCTAACCATAGCGATGAACAACAGAACATACAGGACGCCATGGGCAGCGTGGGCCGCAACCGTCTCCCAGCGCTTGTGGGACGGGACCGGTCGGGGCCCTGTGTTAGCGAATTTCCAGACAACCCGGAACAGCATCAGAAAAAACAGCAACACACCAACACTTCGGTGAATGTCCGGGCCCGTCTTGTACCACTCGCTGTAGTAGGTCAGATCGACCATCCAGGCGCCGAGCGCAAACAGTCCGAAGACGACAAACGCGACAAGCCAATGAATCGCTACCATCACCGTTCCGTAGTGCGCGGGAGTGTTCTTGAGTGACATCGTCGGGAAAGACCTCATTCCTTGAATCCAGTGAGCTGTCGAGTTTAAAAACCCCACGGGCCGAAACCAATCGAAATGTTTTGCAGGGCAACATCAGAATAATTGACCAAGTTCCCCGGAATCAGTTCCCAAGCCTTTGGTCGAATACGGGTTTTACGGATTGTTCAAAAATATAGCAGTGACAATAATTAGCCATGACTAATCGCCCCGCTGCGGGGCCTTATCCATAAAAGGAAAAACATCATGGAACTTGAGTTTGACGAGAACGTTGTTGTACCAAGCAACAACTGAGTGCTGCGGCCTTAATTGGCCACGCACTCTATCTGATTGGGCCACAGCCCGCTAAAGATACAAACGGTTTCTCTGTTTTAACATGAAACAGTGGTAATGATTGTCATTTTTTGGCAATCTCCGCACATGCATCGAGCATTTTTACTTCTAAAGTAGTATGTGCCTGGTTGCAGACAGTACGGGCGTCCCTTCTGAGGCGGCTGTTGTTTTCGTTTAACCAATCAGAACCGTTTATGTCCACATCCCTCCCAGAAAAGCTGGCAGCGCCTGAGCTCGATTTGCTGTCGCCCATGCTTAACCAGGATGGGACTTGCTGGACCGCAGACTTCCGCGGTTTAAAGCTGAAAACCGCGTTACAGCCCATATACAGCATCTCTCACAAACGCATTGTCGGTTACGAGGCACTTATCCGGGCATTTGATACGGATAACTCCGCTGTATTACCTCTACACCTGTTTCAGCTTCCTGCATCAGACGCAGAAAACCTTCTACTCGACAGGCTTTGTCGTTATCTCCATATCCAGAACTACAGCGGTATCGAGGACCAACTCAACTGGCTGTTCCTCAATGTCTCCCCTCGCGTTGTTACCAGCGGCAGCCAAGCTGATTCGTTTTTCGGTCAGTTGCTCAAGAGAACGGGCCTTCCGCCTCATCGCATCGTTATGGAGATTGTCGAGCAACCGACCGATGATGCCCAAAGGCTCAAAGAAACCGTCGCCTATTACAAGAAACTGGGATGCCTGACCGCTATCGATGATTTCGGTGCAGGCCACTCCAATTTCGAGCGAATCTGGAACCTGTCGCCAGATATCGTAAAGCTTGATCGGACCCTTCTCACCCGAGCCACCGAAGATCATAAAGCCAGACAAATACTCAACGGCATTGTGTCACTGCTCCATCAATCGGGGTGCCTGGTTCTATTGGAGGGAGTGGAAACCCGAGATCAGGCTCTGATTGCCATTGACGCGGGAGTGGACTTTGTTCAGGGCTTCTATTTTCAGCGGCCAAGCATTGAACTGGAGCAGGTTGCTCAGGCATCCACCAATCTTGATGAGCTTTTGAGAGAATACAAAAACCGACGACGGGTGACCCTGGATCCCACTCAGCAACTGACGAACTTTTTCGGGGACCTGTTCAAACACACGATTGACAGGCTCTGCCAAGATTCGAACATGCACCAGGCCTGTTTCGAATTATTGAATCACCCCGCTGTCTCCCGCTGTTACCTGGTAGACAACAAGGGAATCCAGCTTGAGGATACCGTGATATCAGATAGCCGGGCGCGCGCGCTCGATCCTCGCTTCCGGCCCCTGGAGAGCACCACCAGCGCCGACTGGTTTCGGCAGCAGTACCTTCGGCAAGCCCTCGCTCAGCCAGAGCAGCTACAGGTTACCGCCCCCTATCTGTGTGTGAGCGGAGCCTATATGTGCGTCACCCTCTCACAAGGTTTTTACTATCAGGGCAAGCTTCGGGTTCTGTGCTGCGACATCCTGGCGAATACCGAAAACTGAGCGCTACTAGACACCGATTTCGTAAACCAGCGAAATCACCAGCACCGTCATCAGGCCGATAAACAGATTCATCGGCAGCCCCACCCGCAGGAAATCACTGAACCGATACCCACCGGGCCCGAACACCATCATATTGGTCTGATACCCCAGCGGAGTCGCGAAGCTGGCCGACGCTGCCATCATGACGGCAATCACGAACGGCTCCGGGGACACCCCCATGGTGGCTGTCATCGACAGCACGATAGGAATCACCAGCACGGCCGCCGCATTGTTGGTGATTACCTCAGTGAGGATCGAAACAGCAAAATACACCAGCAAGATCGCCAGCAGCACATGGCCGTGACTCATACCAAGGATACCCTCGGCGACATAGGTGGCGGCCCCGGTTTGCTGCAACGCAGCCCCCAGGGCAAACGACGACGCAATGGTCAGAACCACCGGAATATCGACCGCCTTCTGGGCCTGAATGATCGAGCAGCAACCTAGCAGAATCATCAATGTCGCACCTAAAAGTGCTGCGTTGAGCATGGAAAGCACCCCACAAGCAGCAAGCCCGACCAGCACTACGAGCACACCCCAGGAAAGCCAGGCGCGGTCATGCCTGGGTGTCTCGGTGTCGAGATCATTGATCAACAGGAAGTCTTTGTTATAGCGCTGGCGGCTGACAAACGCGGGGCGCGCCTCCAGGAGCAGCACATCGCCCGGCTTCAGACGAATATTGCCCAGGTTTCCGGACACCCGCTCCCCACCTCGAGCGACCGCAAGGACAACCGCCCCATACCGATCCCGGAAGCGGGCATCCCGGATAGTCAGACCCAGCACATCAGACTGTGGCGAAAGAGCCGCCTCAACCAATCGCCTCTCTGCTCTGTCTTTGCTCAGACTGGGCTCGTCCTCATGAACCGATGGCACGATGCCATTGATGCGCAACAGATCAGAGATCGCCTGGGTATCACCGGCAAAGACCAGCCTATCCCCACCCCGCAGGCGCTCCTCGGAAGGCACGGCAGTAACCACACTGCCATCGCGCTCGATCTCCACCAGATAAAGACGTTCAAGTTCCCTGAGCCCGGCCTCACCGACACTTTTCCCGACCAACGGGCCATCAAAGGAAACCGCCACTTCCAGAGTGAACTCCCTCATGGAACCGAATTTCTGCTGATCTTTCCGATCTGGCAGCACCCTGGGTAACACCAGCAGCATTACCGCAACACCAATAACAGCAACAGGCAGGCCCACGGAGGTAATGGAAAAGATGGAAAATCCCTCGGACCCGGTCAGTTGCTGATACTGACCATTTACGACGAGGTTGGTGCTTGTCCCAATGAGGGTAAGTGTGCCACCCAGGATCGCTGAGTAGCTCAGGGGAATCATGAGCTTTGAGGGCGACACCCCGATTTTCCGGGACCAGGCGTGCACGGCCGGAATCATGGTCGCCACGACGGGCGTGTTATTCAAAAATCCACTGAGAAAGGACACCGGAAGTGCAATGCGGGCCTGGGCACTGCGAACGGTTTTTGGCGAACGCAAAAGATAATGAACTAGCAGATCAACACCACCGGAATGATGGATGCCGGCTGCCACCACGAACAGAGCGACCACCGTAATCAGCCCGCTGTTACTGAAACCGGATAAGGCCTGGTCAGGTGAAACCACACCGCTGACGCTCAGCACGACCAACACACCCATCATCACCATGTGGGGCGCGAACCGTCCGGAACTCATCAGAATAAGTGCGGTGCCGGCCAATCCCAGCGAAAACCAGCCTTGCCAGTCCATTTACGGTATTCTCCGCGAGTAAAACCGGCAGCATAACGAGTTTTCGGAATACAGAAAAAGAATAAAGAGTGATTTTTAAATCACTGTAGAGCATATAGAAGATTCAAGGCCGGCCCCGGCCGGCTCCGCGGTCAAACCGCAATATCCGCCATGTTTCCATAGGTTTCCAGCCACGCACGTCGATCCGACGCACGCTTCTTACCCAGAAGCATGTCCATGCGCTCATCAGTCTGGTCGCCTTCCTCAAGTGTCAGCATCACCAAACGACGGGTATCGGGAGCCATGGTGGTTTCCCGCAGTTGCAGCGGGTTCATCTCACCGAGGCCCTTGAAGCGGGTAACGGCAATCTTGCCGCGACGATTCTCGGCCGCCAGGCGATCAATAATGCCCTGCTTCTCATGTTCATCCAGCGCGTAAAAGGTCTCCTTGCCCAGATCCACGCGGTAGAGCGGAGGCATCGCCACAAAGACATGCCCTGCCGCTACCAGCGGGCGGAAGTGCTTGACGAACAAGGCACATAGAAGCGTTGCGATATGAAGGCCGTCAGAGTCGGCATCGGCGAGGATGCAGACCTTGTTGTAACGCAGGCCGTCCAGGTCATCTGAGCCCGGATCCACACCGATGGCGACGGCGATATCATGGACTTCCTGAGAAGCCAGGATCTCTCCGGAGTCCACTTCCCAGGTATTGAGGATCTTGCCCCGCAGCGGCATCACAGCCTGGAATTCCCGGTCACGAGCCTGCTTGGCGGAACCGCCAGCGGAGTCACCCTCTACCAGAAATAGCTCCGAGCGGGCGGTATCACCACCGGAACAGTCGGCCAGCTTGCCCGGCAGGGCCGGACCTGACGTCACCTTCTTGCGCGCCACTTTCTTGCTCGCACGCAAGCGACGCTGGGCATTGGAAATAAACAGTTCGGCAAGAGCCTCAGCAACATCCGTATGCTGGTTCAGCCACAGGCTGAAGGCATCCTTGACCACGCCGGAAACAAAAGCCGCCGCTTCCCTCGAAGACAACCGCTCCTTGGTCTGCCCGGAGAACTGAGGCTCCTGCATCTTGAACGACAGCACATACGCGGCCCTTTCCCAGATATCTTCCGGTGACAGCTTTACGCCCCGAGGCAACAGGTTTCGGAATTCACAGAACTCCCGCATGGCTTCCAGCAGCCCGGTTCGCAAACCATTAACGTGGGTTCCGCCCTGCGCCGTTGGAATGAGGTTTACATAGCTCTCCATGACCGCCTCACCGCCCTCCGGCAACCACTGTATCGCCCAGTCCACGGCCTCCTTGTTTCCGGAGAAAGATCCGGTAAACGGATCAAACGGCACGGCTTCAATGTCCGTCAGAGCCGTTCGCAGGTAATCACGCAGGCCATCTTCGTAGTACCACTCGTCCTTTTCACCGGTCTTTTCCTGGACAAAGGTGACTGTCAGGCCGGGACACAAAACCGCCTTCGCCCTCAGGTTGTGACGCAGGCGGCTGACCGAAAAGTTGGGGCTGTCGAAATAGCTGGGATCCGGAGAGAACTTGAGCCGGGTTCCGGTGTTACGCTTCCCGACGGTATCGATGACTTCCAGTTCACTCGCCTTCTCGCCGTCGGCAAAGGTGATCCGGTGGAGCTGACCATCCCGCTTGATGGTGACTTCCAGATGCGTGGACAGGGCGTTTACAACGGAAACCCCCACCCCGTGCAAGCCACCTGAGAAGTTGTAGTTACCCTGAGAGAACTTGCCACCCGCATGCAGACGGGTCAGGATCAGTTCGACCCCGGGCACGCCCTCTTCCTTGTGAATGTCCACCGGCATACCACGACCATCGTCCTCAACGCTGAGCGAACCGTCGCTGTAGAGCACAACATCAATCCGGCGCGCGTGGCCCGCCAGAGCCTCATCCACACTGTTATCGATCACTTCCTGAGCCAGGTGGTTCGGCCGACTGGTGTCGGTGTACATTCCCGGACGTTTCCTGACCGGATCAAGGCCGCTCAGAACTTCAATGGCATCGGCGTTGTATTGTTGCTGGCTCATAGACTGGAAGTGACTCCGAATTTGGAATAATAAGCTGAGCCATAGCTTAGGGAATCGGCGGCAAAGATCAACGGTTGTTTTCCCGGTGAGTGATTCGAATATCGTTCCAGCCTTCGGCTGTGACGGCAATTGCGGCACACGGTGTTGTCAAAGCCTGTGTCACCATAGAGCCTGGCTCTGGCGATCGCTCCGACACCGTGAGCACCAACTCCTCATCCAGGATGGCCGATTCCTCAAGAGTGATGGCGTAACCACCCGTAGGCTTCTGCCCCTGCGCTACGAGAACCAGGGTTTCCTGGCGGAAGTCGATCTGGCGGAACGGTGCCAGCGAAAGATTCCGTCCGGGCAAGGACGAAAGCCGAGCCAGTTCCGCTTCATTTCGGATGAGCAGATGGCCGGGGGCAACCAGCCCGCAATGGGCGGACTGGGCAATTTGTCGCGCTAGCGGGGCGCCAGATGCGGTTTCGGTTTTCGCCGTGGCCGCACAGCCGCCTAGCAGCGCACCACCAAAAAAAACGGCCAGTAATGCTGCTTTTGGATGAGTCATCATGGAGTCGCTATCGCCTTACGGGATTCCTGGTCAGCACTCATCAGGCGGTAACCAGTAAAGTCCGGTCGCGGCAACTGATCGGGGGAACTGGCCGAAATGGTGGGGCGGGTGTAGCTGGTTGTCATGTTGATCCCGGTCAGGGGTTCACCACGGGTTATGGTGATCTCCTGTCGTAAGCCTGCAACCGGGTATTCCGCGCAGGCCTCGCCCGCGTGGCAGATCAGGCCATCGTTATCGAGATCCGTGCCCGCCACCAGAATATAGTTTCCCGGTGAAACCTCGTTGAGCTGTCGGGGTTCCTCACCATCATCGGGCACAAAGGCAAAGGAATACCGCCCATTGCTCGCGGTGGCACTGGTTTGCGCCACCGCTTCGTAGAACCCGCCAACGGGTTCAGGATTCACCAACAATACGAAATGCCGGCCGGCATTCCGGGCCTGTTGATCACTCACAGTCTGCCCTACTACGGGAATGTCCAGGGTGCGGGCCTCGTCCGTCGTGTAGCTTACGGTGACCGTTTCCCGCTCTGAGATCCCGCTATCGAGCGCGTCAGGATCCAGCGTCATCGTCAACTCAAAGCTGCTAACCGTCGCGCTGGCATCCGGGATACCACTGACAGACAACCAGTCAGCCTGTTCGGAGATCGAATCGATTGTTGCCGTTCCACTGCTGGAACTCAGCATCGAAACCGTCACTGTCTGCTGGAGCGTCCCCTCGGAGGAAAGGCTGACAATGGCCGGAGAGGCAACCAGCAGAGCCGGAATAGATCCGTCAGACGCGGCCATAACCGCCTTGCCAGCGTCGATCAAGCCCCAGCCAAGGCTATCAGTTTTCACACACCCTGACTCGCCGCACTCCGTCAACTGCCCGCTTCTGAGAAAACCATCGATGGCACCGTAATCCAGCGCTGGATTCACACTTTTCATCAGCGCTATAACACCCGATACATGGGGCGCCGCCATGGAGGTTCCCTGCAGACCGATATAGGACTCTTTCAGAGATCCGTCGATAAAGCTGGCGCTGGTACTGCTGACCAGGTCGCCACGACCGTCGGCGTTGCCGTCACGACTGGCGTCGCCGCCTGGTGCCGCCAGGTCGATCCAACTGCCAAAGTTCGAATAGGACGCCAGACGCCCGGCGCCATCGACGGCGCTCACTGAAAAGACATTATCAAATGCCGCAGGGTAGGACTTTTCACTGGTGGCCGAGTTGCCGGCAGCTGCAACAAATATGACGCCTTTGCCAGTGGCGGTGTTAATTGCCGACTGCATAGAGCTGATTTCAGGCAGGCCACCCAGACTCAGGTTCACGATATCCGCACGACGCTCCCCGCCTGATGGCCCGGCTACCCACTGCAAGGCTTCCAGTAGATCAACAGAGGAACCCGTTCCCCCTTCGCCCAGCACTCGGACCGGTAACAACGTTGACTCATAGGCAACACCAGCGCCTCCAGAGCCGTTGACGGCAGCTGCCACAGTCCCCGCCACATGGGTACCGTGATAGACACTGCTTCCGAGTTCATCCCCCGGATCCTGGGGAATGCTGTCATCGTCAACGAAATCCAGGCCACCTGGCAGCGGGGATGGTAAGTTGCCCACAATCTCGGAGTGCCAGCCGCTGCCGCTGGCAAACAGACCGGTATCCATCACTGCCACTCGTTGACCGATCCCGCCATCACCGACGACCTGCCAGGCCGTTGGTGCATTGATGAGGCTGTAATGCCACTGCTGCCCCAGGGTCGGGTCGTTATACAGCGGCTCACTGACCGGCGACAGGGCCTTCATTTCGTAATTGGGAGTCACCGACACGACGCCAGGCGACGATCTCAGTTGCTCAATCCATTGAAGCGTCGCATTTTCGCTCGCGTGTTCCCGGGCGAAAGACCGATTCATGCGAAGGTGCCACAGCCCCGGTGCCAGTTCTCGCCTGGAGTCAGCGACAGACAAGCCGTCCAATGCCGCTGCCGAGGCACCCGGGCCCGTATCGGCCAGGGCAACAATAGCCTCCCCTTCTCGAAACGGATAGTCGGGCCATGAAAACGACAAACCGCTGGTGGTTCCTGATGCCGAAGTCGACATAACATACAGCATCGGTGTATCACCGATCGCCGACACCTTGATCTGATAGGTGCCATCAGCCGAGGTATCGGGCACCGCCACACGGATCTGGCCCGTGGTTGCCGTGGTATCACTCGCCAGCACGGTACTCCCGTCCAGCAATGCAAGCTCCAACTGGGAGCTTCCCGCACGGGTCCCGAAGGCCTGAAGGTAAACTGTCTGCCCGCTCTGCAGGCTCATTGAGAACTCATCGAACGGATCAGCGAAGTACTCGGTCGCGGGCAGTCCGGAAAGAGCTGGATAATTCCCCCCTGCCTGGCTGACGTAGCCCGCGAGCAAGAATTCTGGCGGCAAGCGTTGCGGGGAATCCAGCGGCGTATCATTCAGCCAGAGAACATCCGCGCTGTCCGAATCGACGCGGGTTCCGGCCTCAATATCAATAGTTCCGGCAAGCGCGATGTTTTCGGGGGTCGAACTCCCCCCGGACCCACCACCGCCACACGCTGCGACAATGCCGGCAAGCGCCATCACAACGGTCGATTTTGCCTGCCCTACTGCCTTGCCTTTGAACCGCATACTCTGAGCTCCAGTGATCGACACCCCAAGGATACAACATTCGACGTGACTCGTTTTTTACCGACTGTTAACCCGTGCACATCGTCTGGAGACAGATACGAAAAACCGCCTGAAGGGATTACCTGCAGGCGGCTCGTCGTGTTCATACCACTCTAGAGGGCGTAGAACAGCATTGGTATGAAGGCCACCAACAGAAGCGTTGGCCCCATCACCGCCAGCGGCAGCAACAGGCGCTCGTATTTGTGCCAGAAAGAACCGGTTCGCTCGGCCGCCAGCACCTCGGTTTCGCCCACCACCTGGCGCGTAAGCAGGTGGTTCAACGCAACCGGCGGGCTCAGGTACCCAAGCTCGAACGCTACCAGACACACCAGCCAGAAGTGCAGCGGGTCAATGCCCAGCTGAATAGCGGGTTGGGCAATGGTGGCCGACACCAGAATAACGGCACCAAACGGGTCCATGACCATACCGATAAAGGTCAGCATGACAACGATCACCATCATCGCAATCCACGGGCTGGTCAGGTGCTCAGGGAACAGCGCGTGGACGATGTCGGAACGCTCCAGAATACCGCCCAGGCAGATCGAGAAACCGATCAGCGCCAGCAGAGCGCCAATGTGTACAGCCGAATCGCTGGCTGCTGAAGCACTGCGAGACCAGAACGCCTGCAAACGCGATTCACCGTCTTCGCGGCTGTCTTTGCCGGCATCCAGGTAGACCAGGGCCAGCATCACCAGCGGAAGAATCAGAGGCGCGCTGTATTCATTGAACTTGAGTCCCAGAATAATCCAGATCGCCAGGATCACAACCGCTCCGACAATCACATAGGGAGCCAGGGGCTTCAGCCGGGACAGAGACTCCCGGAAAGCACCCGGAGCGGGACGCGGTTTCCAGTTACCTTCCGTCTTACAGACAATCACGGAGAACAACGTCGCTGACATAATGAAAATCCAGAAGCCCCAACCATACATCTCGGTGGTTGTGACCTCTTTGTTTAGCGCCGCCACGACCACGATCAGAAGGCAGGGGTTAAGGACCACACCCAGACTGCCGGACATGGCGGTTGTTGCCAATGAAAGCTGCCTTCCAGCACCTGCCCTGCGCAGCTCGTCATAAACGACGCCGCCCACGGCAAGAATGAAAATCCCCGAAGCACCAGTGAATGCGGTTGGGAACGCGGTTGCAAAGATAATCACCGACGCGAGCATCGGGGCAGGCAGATTGAAAGGCTTGATCACCCCAAGCAGCAGTTCCGGCAGGCGTGTCTGCTTGAGTACCATACCGACCAGAACGTAAAGGCCGATATTGATAAACATGGAGGACAGGTTCGACATCATGCCAAAGTAGATCGCCAGCCCCGAGGCGTAACCATCCACCAGGAAGAAGTAACTCATGGCAATCAGGCCCATGGCGCAGTAGAGCGGGACCACCAGGCCGGATGACAACGCCAGCTTGCCGGCTTTGACACGAGACGGCACGTTAACGAACCGAATCGCGTTGATCACCATAAACAGTCCAAACACCGCCGCCCAGCCATACTGGAGGCTCATCGTGGTCTCGGCACCGGGCGATGTGGCCAGCTTACCAAGGTACGAATACAGCGAAGCGACCATCAAACCATTGACCACGAACTGGGTCCCCTGACTCAGGCGCCATTCCGCACGATTGCGGGGCAACCTGAGCGAAATGTGGTCGGCATCCAGCGCAGCAATCGCCGCAGCCATGGCGAACATTGCCATGAACAGGAATTTGGTCAGGTCTATGTTATCAAGCAGGAATTTTGCGAGCCCCTGCTCGACGCTTTTAAACACCCCCAATGCCGGTGTCGCATTCGCCATGTTCTGCTCGTAGAGCGCGTACTCTTGCTCGCACAGAGCCATGTTTCTCTCAAGAGAGGTTCGGATGGCGTCAGGATTGGGCGGCGAGCTGAACAGATCATCCGGATCCGGTTTGTAGGCATCAATCCGTTTCTGGATTTCAGCATCCACATCCATTTCCAGCTGACACGTTGGCTCCGTCGCATCGGGATTGAGCAGGTAGTAGTTGGGCCAGGTCTGCTCACCAACCCACAAGAGACGTGAGTGAAGAGAGTTCCCCATACCTAACAACAGGGTAAACATCAGGAGCAGGAGCAGAACTGCCCCGTGCATCTTGTGCACGGGGTAGAGGGTTTTTGCTCCTGTCGCCGCCATAGCGCGCCAGTTCATGATTGATCAGCCTCGTATTATTCCCGGTTGCCTGCAGTACATTCAGACGCAGTAGGGTTGCTGGCACAACGGATTTTGGCCAGCAGGCTCAACATTTTCGGGTCGTAGACATCTGGAGCGCCGTTCTTGCCGTCACGCATTTCCAGACGGTTCTGACGGAACATTTCCTGGTAACCCTCGATGTCCTTTTCCGAAATCTTGATCCACTTCTCGTCCGGAATAGCAGCTTCCTGGCTCTCAATCAGGCTCATGGTTTGCGGGTACATGCCCCAGGCAACCTCACGGGCTTTCTGAGCCGTCGCATCATCAAACACATCGTCCTTTGCAATAACCTGGATCGTCAGCTGGGCAAGTGGATAATCCACAACGCCGCCCTTGTCGCCCAGCCCTTTGTAAAGTTCCAGCGCCTCGTAGGCGAAAGCCGGCGCGTAGGCAGTATCGACTGAGCCGTTATTGAACTTGCCCGCGAAATTGGTAATGTCCGACGGCACAACGGTCGCCTTCACGTAGTTCACCATGTGAATGGCGTCTTTCTGATAGTCCAGAGTGGCCATTCGCTTACCGGCCAGCTCGCCTGCAGTGTCGATGCTGCGATCGTTCACAAAGAGATAGCCCGCACCCACGGGGAAAATACCGAGGACCTCATAACCGTTATTCTTCATCAAAGGCGCAGCTTTAGGCTGTGACAGCGTTGCCAGCAGCGTTTTCAGGTCATCGTAGGTCGGCAACGCACCAACGGCGCTGATACTGCCGGTGAAGCGGTTGAACGGACGCGTTCTCAGATCGGTAGCAACCACCACATCACACTGGCCGGCGTTGAAGTCACCCACTGCAACGCCTTCATCGGTATAAGGCTTCAGATCAAGGTCCATACCGTGAGCCTTGAGCTCAAGCGCATAGTCCTTGGCAACGTTGAACAGGTCCCCGTTGGCACCAATAACGTCAAAGACACAGGTTGGAACAGATTGCGCGGATGCCATCGGCGCAACGGCAGCGAGAGTGAGAGCAGCAAGGGATTTGCGGATCATAGCGACCTCCGGGTCATTATTGTGATTTTAGATTCAGTCACGTGGTGACCTGCTCAAAGCAGGTCGTCCAGGCTCATGGTTTCGACGCTTTCGGTGTCACGCTCCGGCGACATTTTTCCGAAGAAGCTCTGTGGTGTCCGATAGCCGTAATTGGCAATCCAGTGTTTGTCAGACGAGAACTGGATAACATCGTGGGCGACCATGTCTACCAGACGATACTCTTCCCAGACATCAATGGTTGCATTCGACTCTGCAAACCGGGCGATGACTTTCTCAAGCACATCCGGGCGCCCAAAGGTTTCCGCAGCCACGGCTTCCAGAGCCATTGATGCCCGTATCCCCTTCTCTATACCCATCTCCGAGCTGTTTTCCAGCACCATCCATGGGTCCGGCGAAAGTGCCGGGCGGGTGTCAGGCAACAGCAGCCAAACCAACGCGCGAATCGCATTTGGAAGACCACCCCACTTCTCGTTATCCACGCACTGAGCCGCACGCTCCGCCTGCGGTGCAATGTTTCTGGGAACACCTGCCATGGCGCCGGAGTTGGCATCGTTTACAATCGCCTGCATTCCAGTGAGCAGTCCAAGCAGGAACGTGAGTTCATCCTGATCGTCGAACAGGAAGGGGCACTCCATAGGTTCCATGGCAGGATCAAATTCGTATGCGGTCATCGCGCGCTGGAAGGATGCGTAGCGGCGTTGGGCGGTTTGAGCGTTCAGCCGCTTGGCGCGCTCCCGGGCGTCCTTGGCGGCAGGTACATTGCCCTGATAATCGGCACTGAGATACTCAAGCTCGGCTTCCCAGGCCCGGTATTCCATACAGTTACCCGCAAGAAGCATGAGCAGGGAGCCCGTGGTATCCGGCGCATCCGTTACCCGTGAAAACGAGTACAGCAGCGGGTCAATGCCCTCGCCCAGCGCACACGCCATTTTCGCATCTGACATCTGCAGCACGTAGGGGGTTGCCTCGCCTTCGGAATAGTTTGAAAGCACGACACCGGTTGTCGTGTAGATCGGGTTTGCCTGACAGCCTGCAAGCAAGGCAATCACAGCAAGAGAGATGATTCGAGGAATGGTGCTTAACTTGCGCACCAGTGTGTTCATCAGTGAGGAAGTCATAGTTCGCCCTGTTGTGCATTGTTTTTATGTATCTGGGATACCGTCTTTGGCGCCCTTGTCGATGGAGAACACGTATCAGACCCAAAAAGGTTTCCCCGCCCGGTGTTCCCCATGGCTAAAGAATGCGTTTAAACCTGTCGGACAAAAATGGCAGGAATGCCGAAACAGATATGCCGATGAGGCCAATGGCCCGCTCGGAAACCGGGCGTATCTATTTTTTCTGATTTTTATCAATGACTTCTAAATATAGCTGCTTCTGGAACATTTGTACCAATCAACTCACCAACTGCCAATCTGACAGTTTGTCGGAACCTTTTTCAGCCCGACTCCGTTTCCTCCAACGTCATTACAACAACAAAACAAGGCTGATAATATGGTTCATTCCAAACCACTCATTTCTGTACTCCTTGGCTCCTTTTTCCTCTCTGGCTGCCTGTCAAATTCATCCTCAACAGATGCCACGAACACCCCGAAGACCGGGGCCGTAGCCGGCGATCAACTATCAAACGTCCAGGCTACTCTCCGTCGCACCTCATTCGGCATTCCCCATATTGAGGCGAAGGATTTCACCAGCATGGGCTATGCTTACGGTTATGCCCAGGCCGAGGACAACCTTTGCTTGCTCGCCCGGGATACGCTCACTGTTCGGGGTCTCCGGTCCCGCTACCTTGGCGTGAACGGGAACTACACAATCCCCTCGAACGGTACATCCACCACCAATCTGAATGCCGATTTTTTCTGGCGGACAACCCTGACAGACGACGCGATTGCGCCATTCAAGGCCAACAGTGATCCCGAAGTGCTCGAGGCATCCAGCGGCTATGTCGCCGGCTTCAACCGCTATGTGGAAGAGATCAAGGCAGGCGAACACCCCGGACGCCATGAAGAATGTCGCAGTGCCGACTGGCTCTTCGCACTGGAAGAAAGTGACATGTACCGTCGCTACCTGAGACTTTCAGTGCTGGCCAGTTCTTCCGTCTTTGTCGACGGCATCGCGACCGCCCAACCGCCGTCGTCACTGAACCTGAACGACACCAGTGCCGAGGACCTGCTGACAACGTTGTCCGACGCCGGAGCAGACAGCCTGCCGTTCCCACTCGGGGACGAGCTGCCGATCGGTAGCAATATGTATGGGCTTTCATCGGGCGCCACCCGTACGGGCGAATCGATACTGTTTGGCAACCCCCACTTCCCCTGGCAGGAAACGGAGCGCCTGTATCTCGCGCATCTCAAGGTGGGTGACAGCACAGAGATCATGGGCGCCGCGCTCTACGGACTGCCTGCGGTACTCATCGGCTTCAACGAGAACTTTGCCTGGAGCCACACGGTTTCAACCGCGTATCGGTTTACCTTCTATGAGCTGACGCTGAACCCGGCCGATCCCACACAATATCTTTACGAGGGGGAATTCCGGGATATGGAAAGCACCGACATTTCAATCGAAGTGCTCGAAGACGACGGCAGCATTGGTGAGCGCACCCGCACTCTCTATCGATCCAAGTTCGGCCCCATGCTGACCTTTGAAGCGGCAGGCGTACCGGTGCTCAACTGGACGTCGCTGAAGGCCTACACACTGCGCGACGCCAACGCGGAGAATGATCGCTTGCTAAACCAGTTTTTCCGCTGGAACCAGGCAGAGAGTCTGGATGAATTCATTGAGCTCCACGGCAGTGTTCTTGGCGTTCCCTGGGTCAACACGGTGGCGACCGGCCCCGGACAGAAGGCCTACTATGGTGACGTCACCGTCGTTCCCAATGTCAGCGACGCAAAAGCCTCCAGCTGCGCCACGGCATTGTCTCCGGTCTTTGAGCAACTCGCGCCAGGCCTTCCAATCCTTGATGGCTCCAGGGCCGATTGTGAGTGGGACACCGATGCAGACGCGCCCGCTCCCGGTATCTTCGGCCCGGGAAATCTGCCAACGCTGACCCGAGATGACTGGGTTCATAACTGTAACGACAGTTACTGGGTAACGAACCCCGAGGAGCCGCTGACCGGCTTTGCAGGCATCATCGGTGACGAAGAAACCCAGCGAACCCTGAGAACCCGCAAGTGCATTCAGCAGGTCCAGGATCGCCTGAGCGGTGCAGATGGCTTGCCTGGCTCGGTTGGTTTTGATCTCGCGAACCTGCAGGAGGTTGTTCTCGGCAGCAGCGTGCAATCCGAGCAACTGGCACGGCAGTCGGTCCTCGATACTTACTGCCCGCTGGGTACATTGCTGTCTTCAAGTGGAGAAGCCGTGGATATTACCGAGGCCTGCCTGGTACTGCGCGAATGGGATGGAACCAACAATCTCGAATCCGCCGGCGGACATATCTGGCGGGAGTTCTGGCGTGGAATCGACCCGCTACCCATCACCTCACCCGAGAAATGGCTGGTTCCGTTTGATGCCAACGACCCAGTTAATACCCCAGCCGGCCTCAACGTCGCCAGCCCGCTGATTCAGACTGCGTTTGCAGATGGCGTGAAGCGAATCCAGGATTCCCCCATCGCCATGGACGCAACCATGGGTGAGATTCAGCAGTCCGGCATTCACGACGAATCGATCCCTGTCTTCGGCGGCGAGGGCTTCACCGGTAGCTTTACCATTGCCAGCACCCGACCGAACGATCTTAGCGACGGCACCTACGATGTCACCTACGGCAACAGCTATATCCAGACCGTAACCTGGGATGACAATGGCAACCCTGTTGCGGAGGGATTTATTACCTATTCGCAGTCAACGGACCCGGCATCGCCCTACTACAAGGATATGACCAAGGCATACTCCCAGAAACAGTGGATATCCTTCCCCTACACGGAAGAGGCCATTCGCTCAGACGAGAATCTGGTGCAATACCGGCTTTTTGATCGGATAGCCAACTAAAAAACTGAAGTGAACGGGGCGCTCAGGGAAGAGCCCCCGCAGACAATCACTAACGACGACGGATCAGGCAGGCACCGCAAAACCAAGCATGGCCATCACCTGGTCTGTCAGTCCATCCAACGACAGCCCTCCCCTTTCCGGGCGATACCAGGTCACCGTCCAGCTCAGAGCTCCAGTCAGCATACGACGAACCACGAACGGGTCGGCCTGGAGGTTGCTATGCTCCCTCAATGTCCCGAGCACATCAAGCCACAGCGACTCGTAGATATCCCGCAGCTCCAGAACCTCTTTCTGCGAGGCCTCGGAAAGGCTGCGCCATTCAAAAACAAGAACGGCCATGGCCTCTCCAGTCTGGCCGTTAATGGACTCGAGTTCCGCCCGAACCAACGCCCTGAGCTTCCGTTCTGGCGTCTCGGCCTCCTCGACCGCCGCTTGCATGAGGGCCGTATTCAAGCGAATGGTTTCCACCATCACAGCCTTGAGAATCTCTTCCTTGCTGCGAAAGTGATGAAACAGGCTGCCGGATTGAATGCCTACTGCGGCAGCCAGATCCCTGACCGTCGTCCTTTCATAGCCCTTGTCCCGGAATAACCGGGCGGCTTCGTGAAGCAATCGTCCCCGAGCCCCTGCGGGATCGGAAACAAGGTTCTCACTAATGAGGGCTTGGAGGATGTCGGGTTGGTTCACAGGCAATTTCCAGCAGTCGAATCAGGCCAACAATTCTACCTGACATTTGCCTGTTTACAAACCAAGCGCTTGCTTGGTATTGTCATTTCAACCTTGGCTCCGGCCCGAACAAAACAACGACCATCCGTTGAAGCAAGGCAGACACAATGGAAGACTCCACTATTCGCAGGACCGAACCCGTCCGCATCGGTTGCTCCGCCGCCTTCTGGGGCGATACCGAAACCGCCGCCGCGCAACTGGTTCGCAAAGGCAATATTGATTACCTCGTAGCGGATTACCTGGCCGAGATCACCATGTCGATCATGGCGGGCCAGAAAATGAAAGACCCAAGCCAGGGCTATGCCCGGGACTTCGTCCAGACCGTCATGGCGCCACTGCTTGTCGACATCCAGGAGAAAGGAATACGGGTACTGGCCAACGCCGGCGGCGTCAATCCCATCGCCTGTCGGGACGCTTTGCAGGCTGTCTGCGAAAAGGCCGGCGTGGATCTGAAAATCGCCCTGGTCCTCGGTGACGACCTGCTCCCGCAAAAGAAAAAGCTAAGCGACTCAGGCATCTCAGAAATGACCACCGGCCAAGCGATGCCGCCAATGATGGTGAGCCTGAATGCTTACCTGGGCGCACCCGGGCTGGTTGCCGCTCTGGAACAGGGTGCTGACATCGTTATCACCGGGCGGGTAGCGGACAGCGCCCTGGTGCTGGCTCCACTGGTACATGAATTCGGCTGGAGCTGGACCGATTACGACAAACTGGCCCAGGGCAGCCTCGCCGGCCATCTCCTGGAGTGCGGTGCGCAGTCAACTGGCGGTAACTTTACCGACTGGGAAGACGTCGCTGACGGTTTTGCCGACATGGGCTTCCCGATTGCCGAGATCAAGCCGGATGCCAGCTTTGTCATCACGAAACCGGAGGGCACCGGGGGCCAGGTCACACGAGGGACTGTGGCCGAACAACTGGTTTACGAAATCGGTGATCCTCGCGCCTATTTGCTTCCAGATGTTACCTGCAATTTCACCGGAGTTTGCCTGGAAGAACTTGGGAACGATCGGGTGCTTGTCGAGGGCGCCAGAGGCATGGCCCCGACGGATAGCTACAAAGTCTCCGGCACCTGGCCTGACGGCTTCAAATGCACCGTCACCTTCCTGATGGCCGGCATCAACGCATCCGCCAAAGCCCAAACAGTTGCCGACGCAATCCTGACTAAAACCAGCCGGATGTTCGCCGAAAGAGGCCTGCCGGAGTACACCGAGACCAGCGTTGAACTCCTCGGCACCGAATCCACCTACGGCCCACACGGGACCCGTCAGGACACTCGTGAAGTGGTCGTAAAGATCAGCACCGCGCACCCCAAGAAGGAGGCCCTGGTTCTTTTCTCCCGTGAAATTGCCCAGGCGGCGACAGGCATGGCCCCGGGGATCACCGGTATTGTCGGAGGCCGGCCAACCGTATGGCCAAAGATCCGGCTCTATTCGTGCCTGGTTCCCAAAACCGGAATCGACGTTGCCGTTGTCATGGGTGATCAGACACTCCCGGTCGTGGTGGCGGCCGATGGTGGCTTCGAACCCGGTAATCTCGAGGCTCCGTCAAGTAGCGCGGAATCGGTCGAGACAGACACCACCGTGCCGTTGATCGAACTGGCTTGGGCCCGCAGTGGCGACAAAGGGGATCATAGCAACATTGGCGTCATCGCCCGGCACCCTGAATACGTTCCGTTTATCGCCGCCGCGCTTACCGAAGAGGCGGTCGCCGACTGGATGGCTCACACGCTTGATCCCACAAACGGCAAGGTCACCCGCTGGCCGATGCCGGGACTGCACGCCTTCAATTTCCTGCTGGAACACAGCCTTGGCGGAGGCGGCGTTGCCAGCCTTCGAATCGACCCCCAGGGCAAGGCGTTTGCCCAGCAGCTGCTTGAATTCCCCATTCCGGTCAGCAAGGCCATTCTGGATAAAGGAAACCGATCATGAGTTATCAATCGATCTTTCACCCCGGTCTGTTCGACGGCCAGGTCTTTATTGTCACCGGCGGGGGCTCCGGTATCGGTCGCTGCACCGCCCACGAACTCTCTGCCCTGGGCGCTCGCGTTGCTCTGGTTGGCCGCAAGGCCGAAAAGGTGGAACACGTCAAAGCCGAAATTCTGGAAGACGGCGGTATCGCGTCTGCGCACGTGTGCGACATCCGGGAAGAGGAATCCGTCAAGGCCACCGTGGCAGCCATCATCGGCGAACATGGCAACCTGCACGGCGTAGTCAACAACGCTGGCGGCCAGTTCCCCGCGCCACTGACCAACATCAACCAGAAAGGCTGGGAAACGGTCGTGCGCACCAACCTGACCGGCGGTTTTCTCATGGCCCGGGAAGCTTACACCCAGGCCCTGTCCAAAACCGGTGGCGCCATCGTCAATATCGTCGCGGACATGTGGGGTGGCATGCCAGGTATGGGGCACTCTGGTGCTGCCCGGGCGGGCATGGTCAACTTTACCCAGACCGCTGCCGTGGAATGGGGCGTTTCCGGGGTTCGGGTAAACGCCGTCGCACCGGGCTGGATCGCCTCCAGTGGCATGGACAACTACCCGGAACACATGAAGCAATGGATTCGCAGCCTCGGAGACAACGTGCCGATCAAACGTATGGGCACCGAATCGGAAGTCAGTGCCGCGATCTGTTTCCTGCTTAGCCCCGGCGCGTCATTCGTGAACGGCGACTGCCTGCGGATTGACGGAGGAGGCTCTCAGGGCGGGCGGGTCTGGCCGCTACCCAAAGCCAAGAACAATGAACCCTTCAACGGCTTTCACCGGGCCGTCACCCCGAAAGTGTTGAGTGAGGATTGAGGGATACGCGCATGCAGGTACTCGAATCAGCCGTCAACCCGAACTCTGACGATTACCGGGCCAATGTCGACGCCATGGAGGCTCACATCGCCACCTTCAGGGACGTCGAGCAGAAGGTGCTCGACCTCGCCGAGGCCGCCCGGGCGAAATTCACCAAACGGGACAAGCTGTTGCCTCGGGACCGGATCAATCGTTTGCTGGACCGCGGTAGCCCGTTCCTGGAACTTTGTTCCCTCGCCGGCTACCAGATGCACGATGACAAAGACGGCAGCCAGGCCGGCGGAGGCATCATTGCGGGCATTGGCGTGGTCAGCGGCATCCGCTGTCTCGTGGTCGCCAGCAACAGCGCCATCAAGGGCGGCACCATCACGCCCGCCGGGCTGGACAAGACCCTGCGACTGCAGCAGATCGCCATGGAGAACAAACTCCCGGTTGTGTCCCTTTCCGAGAGTGGTGGCGCGAACCTGAACTACGCCACCGACATTTTTGTGCAGGGTGCCCGAGGCTTCGCCAACCAGGCACGAATGTCTGCCGCTGGCATCCCCCAGGTCACCGTGGTTCACGGCAATGCGACCGCCGGAGGAGCCTATCAGCCAGGCCTGTCAGACTATGTGGTGGCCGTACGCGGCAAAGCCAAGATGTTCCTGGCGGGCCCACCCCTGCTGAAAGCAGCAACCGGCGAAGTCGCAACAGACGAAGAGCTGGGTGGCGCCGAAATGCACGCCCAGGTGGCCGGAACGGCAGAATACCTCGCAGAAGACGACGCCGACGGTATCCGCCAGGCCCGCAACATTCTCGAAGCACTGCCATGGAACGAACAACTGCCTCCGATCAAACAGCTCGAGTGGGAAGAGCCCCGCTACCCGGCAGAAGAGTTACTGGGCGTGATCCCTTCGGATTCCAAAAAGCCCTACGACGTCCGTGAGATCCTGGCCCGCATCGCTGACGGATCCAGGTTCATGGACTTCAAGGACGAGTTCGATGACCAGACGGTATGCGGCACCATCCGTATCGAAGGCCATTCCGTCGGGATCATCGGCAACAACGGCCCGATCACCCCGGCGGGCAGCGCCAAGGCGGCGCAGTTTATCCAGCTGTGCGACCAGGCGGGAACGCCTCTGCTATTCCTGCACAACACCACCGGTTTCATGGTGGGCACACACTCCGAGCAGAACGGCATCATCAAACACGGGTCCAAGATGATTCAGGCGGTGGCCAATTGCCGGGTGCCCAAGATTGCCGTTGTTATCGGCGGATCCTACGGCGCTGGCAACTACGCCATGTGTGGTCGCGGGTTGGACCCACGGTTCATCTTTGCCTGGCCGAACAGCCGCACCGCCGTGATGGGCCCGGCCCAGGCGGGCAAGGTGATGCGCATCGTGGCGGAGGACAAACAGAGACGTAATGGCCTGGAGCCGGATGCCAAAACGCTGGATTTCCTGGAGCAGGCAACCGCCAAGAAACTGGAAGATGGTTCAACCGCACTGTTCGGAACGGCACGACTGTGGGATGACGGACTGATCGACCCCCGCGACACCCGTCGGGTAGTCGCCATGGTTCTGGATGTCTGCCGGGAAGCCGAAATTCGTCAATTGCGGCCTAACTCATTTGGTGTGGCTCGTCTGTAGGCGGCCGATCGTAGATCTTTAACGGAGAAAAACAATGAAGTTCACACCCGAACACGAAGCACTAAGAAAAACCGTCCGGGATTTCGTTGAAAAAGAAATCAACCCGCATTGTGACGAGTGGGAAGAGGCCGGCGAATTCCCGATCCATGATGTCTTCAAAAAGCTCGGCAACCTCGGTCTGCTCGGCGTTCAGAAACCCGAGGAATACGGCGGGATGGGGCTC
Organism: Marinobacter nitratireducens; assembly: GCF_000708045.1. Lineage (GTDB taxonomy): Bacteria > Pseudomonadota > Gammaproteobacteria > Pseudomonadales > Oleiphilaceae > Marinobacter > Marinobacter nitratireducens. The sequence continues at coordinate 251,532 of NZ_ANIE01000005.1, read as the reverse complement.
GACTACAGCTACAATCTGGTGGTCGCCGAGGAACTGGGCATGGCCCACTGCGGCGGTGTTCCGTTGGCGGTCGGAGTGCAAACCGACATGTGCACCCCAGCCCTGGCTCGCTTTGGCTCAGACGAGCTGAAACGGGATTTCCTGGCACCAGCCATTGCCGGCGACATGGTGGGATGCATTGGCGTCAGTGAAGTTGGCGCCGGTTCCGACGTGGCGGGCATGAAAACCACCGCCCGTAAGGACGGCGATGACTACGTCATCAACGGCTCCAAGATGTGGATCACCAACAGCCCCAAAGCAGACTTCATCTGCCTGTTGGCCAACACCAGTGACGACAAGCCCCACAAGAACAAATCCCTGATTGTGGTGCCAATGAACTCTCCCGGTATCACCTTCAGCCCTCACCTGAACAAACTCGGCATGCGCTCTTCCGAGACCGCCCAAATCTTCTTTGATGATGTGCGCGTTCCCCAGAGCAACCGCATTGGCGCCGAAGGCACCGGGTTCATGATGCAGATGCTGCAGTTCCAGGAAGAACGCATGTGGGGTGCGGCTAACGTGATCAAGGCGCTGGAAAATTGCATCAACAAAACCATCGAGTACTGCCGTGAGCGCAAGACCTTTGGCCAGCCGCTGATCGACAACCAGGTAATTCATTTCCGCCTGGCCGAGCTTCAAACCGAAATCGAAGCCCTGCGCGCCCTCACCTACCAGGCCTGTGAGCTGCATATCGAAGGCAAAGATGTGACCCGCCTGGCCTCCATGGCCAAGCTCAAGGCCGGCCGACTCGGCCGGGAAGTCACCGACAGCTGCCTGCAGTACTGGGGCGGCATGGGCTACATGTGGGATAACCCGCTGTCCAGGGCGTTCCGGGATGTGCGACTTGTCTCCATTGGCGGCGGGGCCGACGAAATCATGCTTGGGATTATTTGCAAGATGATGGGCACCCTTCCCGGTAAGCAAAAGAGCTGAAATCTGTTTATGGAATCACTTCCTCATTGCGAAACACTGCTACTCGAGAAGAACGGCCCGGCGCTGCACGTCACCATCAATCGCCCGGACGTCCGCAACGCCATGAGCCTGCAAATGGTGGCTGAACTTTCAACCGTGTTCAGCCAGATCGAATCGGACCTGCACATCCGGGCCGTCGTCATTCGCGGTGCTGGAGGGCATTTCTGCGCCGGTGGCGACATAAAGGACATGGCTGGAGCACGGGGACAAAAGGCCGGAGATGGCGAAGCCGATCCGTTCTACCGGCTCAACCGGGCCTTCGGTCAGATGATCCAGCAGGTCAACGAATCGAGCAAAGTGGTCATCGCCGTCACTGAAGGCGCGGTCATGGGCGGAGGGTTTGGCCTTGCCTGTGTCTCCGACGTGGCCATCGCAGGAGCGACCGCCAAATTCGGCATGCCGGAAACCACGCTGGGCGTCATACCCGCCCAGATCGCGCCGTTTGTGGTCGAACGCATCGGACTGACCCAGGCCCGCCGGCTGGCTCTGCTGGGTCTTCGGATCGATGCCGAGGAAGCGTGCCGTCTGGGTATCGTTCATCAGACCGCCGGTTCCGACGGTGAACTCCGGGAACAGATCGATCGTGCCATCGACCGGGTCCGCCAGTGCGCGCCTGTGGCAACCGCCGAAACCAAAGCGTTGTTGCATCGCGTTGGCCACGAATCCATGAGCGGTTTGCTGGACAGCGCTGCGGAGAAATTTGCCAAAGCCATACGAGGCGATGAAGGCGCAGAAGGCACCCTGGCATTCATGCAAAAGCGCCCGCCAGCCTGGGCAGGCGAAGAACATTGATTGCGGAGCAGGCGGACCGGATTCTTGGGTCAGAAAATGTGAGGAGCCATGGATGGCGGAGCCCAAACTCACATGGATGTGCTCGTAGCGGTTTTCTGACCCAAGAATCCGGTCCGCCTGCGGCTAACTCCCATGCAAGAATGAGATATAACCATGCTCAGTAAACTTCTTATAGCCAACCGCGGCGAAATTGCCGTCAGGGTGATCCGCACGGCAAAATCCCTGGGCTACCGCACCGTCGCCGTCTATTCCGAGGCAGACGCCAATTCGCTGCATGTAGACATGGCCGATGAAGCTGTCTGCATCGGACCGGCCCAGGTATCCGCCTCCTATCTCAATGCCGAAGCCATTCTCGACGCCGCCCAAAAAACTGGCGCAGACTGCATCCACCCCGGTTACGGATTCCTCTCGGAAAACGCCGCATTTGCAGAGGCCTGCCAGGCTGCCGGTCTGGTATTTGTCGGTCCACCCGCGGGGGCCATTGAACTCATGGGCAGCAAACGTCGCTCCAAAATTGCCATGCAGGAAGCCGGCGTTCCCGTGGTCCCCGGCTATGAGGGCAATAACGCCAGCGATGAGGAACTGACCTCAGCCGCGGCCGATGTTGGTTACCCTCTCATGATCAAAGCCTCCGCCGGCGGGGGCGGTCGCGGCATGCGCCTGGTGCAGAACGAAAGCGAGCTGGCCGACAACATCAAGCGCGCCCGATCCGAAGCCAAACAGGCTTTCGGCGATGACGAGCTCATCCTTGAAAAAGCCGTCATTGAGCCGAGACACGTAGAGATCCAGGTCTTCGCAGATCGCCACGGCAACGCCGTTTATCTGGGCGAAAGAGACTGCTCGGTTCAGCGCAGGCACCAGAAAGTCGTCGAGGAAGCACCGTCTCCCTTCGTGACACCCGAGCTCCGGGCTGCCATGGGCGAGGCTGCTGTCAAAGCCGCCCTCGCCTGCCAGTACGAAGGTGCAGGTACCGTCGAATTCCTCGTCGATAAAGATCGGAACTTCTACTTCCTGGAAATGAACACCCGCCTGCAAGTGGAACACCCGGTGACCGAGCTCATTACCGGCCAGGATCTGGTTGCCTGGCAGCTGGCAGTCGCCGAAGGCCAGCCCCTGCCGCTTGCACAGGACCAGATCCAGCTTCAGGGTCACGCCATCGAAGTACGCCTGTACGCAGAAGACCCGGCGATGGAATTCACCCCGCAAACCGGTACCCTGCATCAGTTTAGCCCTGCCGCAGGTGACGGCATCCGTTTTGATACCGGTGTACGCTCCGGTGACGATGTCACCCCACACTACGACCCCATGCTGGCCAAAGTCATTGCCTGGGGTAGCAATCGGGATGAAGCCCGCCGACGCTTGGTCCGCGCACTTGATGACACCGCGATTTTTGGCGTGACCACCAACCGTTACTTCCTGAGCCGCATTATCAGCAATGACGTATTCGGCAAAGGCGAGGCAACCACCGCCTTCCTCCAGCAGCACTTCCGGGATGACCCTTCCGTCAATCCCATGAAGCCGGGCATCCGCGAGCTAGCCATCGCCGGCTGCATCCTTGATCATGGCATTTCAGGCCAAGCGGCCTGGGGCAATGCCCTGTCCACCACCACCCCCATCAAACTGTCGACGGGTGAACAAACGGTCGAGGTAAAGCTCAACAGAACCGGAAACCGCTGGACCGCCAGTACGGAAGACCAAACCCACAGCCTCGAGGTGATCTCAGCAGAGCCGGATCAGCTGTGCATGATCGACAACGGCATTCGTCAGCGTTGCCAATACCATCGAGCAGGCGATTACCTATATTTGCAGTCGTCTGGCATGGCATGGACTGTTCAGGATGTGACCCACCAGCCGCCTGAAGGCGCAGGGGGAGCCGGTAGCGGCCGAGTGCAGGCGACCATGGACGGCGCGGTCATCGATGTACTGGTCGAGCCCGGAGCGACAGTAAAACAGGGCGATACACTGGTCATACTGGAGGCAATGAAGATGGAGCATCCAGTCAAAGCCGAGCGCGACGGTATCGTGGGGCAGCTGCTGGTCAAGAGTGGTGACCAGGTGCATCGCAACCAGCTCCTGGTGGAGATAACCGCGACAGAGACAGCCGAGCCGGAGAACGCCTGATGGACACACTGAACAACCGAACCGTATTTATTACCGGTGCCAGCCGGGGTATCGGCCGAGCCATTGCCATCGCTTGCGCCAGACAAGGCGCCAACGTGGTGGTTGCGGCCAAATCCGATACCCCACACCCCAAACTGCCGGGCACGATTCACTCCGTTGCGGAGGAGATACAGGCCGCCGGGGGAAATGCCTTACCGCTGGTGCTGGATGTCCGTGATGAGAAACAAGTCCGACAACGGATGGACGAAGCAGCCGACCAGTTTGGAGGCATCGACGCCCTGGTGAACAACGCAGGCGCGATCCGGCTGACGGGCGTAGAAAATCTCAAGATCAGTCGCTACGACCTGATGCACCAGGTCAATGCCCGGGCCGTGTTCAACTGCAGCCAGGCGGCGTTGCCTTACCTGAAGGACTCAGAACAGGCCCATATTCTCAGCCTGTCGCCACCGCTGAACCTGGACAAGAAGTGGTTTGCCCAATATGGGCCATACACCACGACAAAATACGCCATGACAATGTTGAGCATTGGCATGGCAGAAGAATTCAGACGCTACGGCATAGCCGTCAACACGCTGTGGCCAAAGACGTTGATCGCCACATCGGCCATCGAATTCGAGGCCGGAGGCCCGCAAATGATGGCACATGGGCGAAAACCCGAGATTATGGCGGATGCCGCCGTTAGCATCCTGGGCAAAAGCGCCAGCGAGCTAAGCGGTGAAAACCTGATCGATGAAGACGTGCTCAGGGCCGAAGGCATCGACGACTTCGAACATTACCGGTATGAACAGGGTGAAAAATCCCTGATGCCGGATCTGTTCCTGGAATAAGCCCCCGTTGTTTCCGGGGCAAGGGACAGGATACACAGACAACAAATCCGATTGCCCACGGGAGCAACTATGAGTGACAACAACGTATCAGCCCTTGATATCGCCCGCAGCATCCCAGACGTGCTTCGGCGCCTACCCTCCATTGCCAAGGGCTTCTACTACTATGCGGTTGATAACGAGAACAAAGAACTGACGCTCGGTACGCTGATTGAGCAAAACGCCGAAAAATATGGCCAGCGCCCGGCGATTATGTATGAAGACCGGTCTCTGAGCTGGAGCGAGTTCAACAGCTGGGCAAACCAGATCGCCCGTTTTCTTCAGGCCCAGGGGCTGAGGAAAGGCGACGCCATCGCCGTTCTTCTGGATAACCGTCCGGAACTGCTTGCGGTGGTTGCCGGAGCTGCCAAGCTCGGCGTGGCCTGCGCCATGCTCAACACCTCCCAAAAGGGCAAAGTACTCACCCACAGCATCAACCTGATCGAACCCGCCATGGTAGTCGTTGGCGAAGAACACCTGAGCGCCTTCAATGATGTCCGTGATGACATAAAGACAGGACACGCGACACCGTTCCTGTTCTTTGCCGATGCAAATACCCAGGCCGTGTTCGGTGATGAGCCTGAGGGCTACCTAAACATGGCTCAGGCAGTCAGCACCTATAACCGCGAAAACCCGGTGCTAAGTGATGCCCCCAGGATGGGCGACACCGCCGTGTACATTTACACATCCGGCACAACCGGGCTTCCCAAAGCCGCCCCGGGGTCACACCGAAAGTTCATCAAGGCCTATGGCGGCTTTGGCTTGATGTCACTATCCATGGAACCTGACGACGTACTCTATTGCACCCTGCCCCTTTACCATGCGACCGCCCTTATTGTCTGCTGGGGCTCGGTACTTGCCGGTGGCTCTGCCATTGCTATCCGCCGGAAATTCTCCGCCAGCGCATTCTGGGACGATATCCGACGCTACCACGCCACCACCTTCGGATACGTGGGCGAACTGTGCCGCTACCTGCTGAACCAACCTGCAAGCGATCAGGACAGAAACCACAGCCTGACCAAAATGATCGGCAACGGCCTGCGCCCATCCATCTGGAAGGAGTTCAAGGAACGCTTTGGCATCGAAAAGGTCGCCGAACTGTATGCTTCCAGTGAGGGCAACATCGGCTTTAGCAACTTCTTCAATATGGATAACACGGTCGGGTTCTCCACTGCTCCGTACAAGCTGGTGAAGTTCCATGAGGGCACCCGGGATCCGATCCGGAACGATAAAGGCTTTATGGAAGAGGTTACCAAAGGCGAACCCGGCCTGCTGATCGGCGAAATCACCAAGAAGTGGGCCTTTGAGGGTTACACCCAGAAGGAAGCCACCGAGAAATCGATCCTCCGGGATGGCTTCAAAAAAGGCGACTCCTGGTTCAACACCGGCGACGTGCTCCGCGAAATCGGCTGCCGCCACCTGCAATTCGTCGATCGCATGGGCGACACCTTCCGCTGGAAAGGCGAGAACGTCTCGACGACCGAAGTGGAAAACATCATCGATGGCTCCGGCTTGGTCGAGGAAGCCATTGTCTACGGCATCGAGATTCCAAACACCAACGGCAAAGCGGGCATGGTAACCCTCGTGCCTCAGGGCGATGTGGAAAACTTCGATATCAACAAGCTGTTCGCGTACCTGAAAGACAACTTGCCACCCTACGCAATCCCGGTCTTCGTGCGCGTGACCCATGCCATTGAGAAGACGGGTACGTTCAAGTACCGCAAGGTGGATATCCAGAAACTGGGTTACTCACTGGAACGCCCCAATGAAGAGGTCTACGCCTGGCTGCCACGAACCGACGGCTACACGCGGCTGACCGACTCGCTGGTAGGTGACATTGATGCCGGGAAGGTCAATTTCTGACGTTGGGAGTTTTATCTTGTTCCTGGCCTGCCGTATATGGGGGCTGCACTGTTGGTTGTTTCCGCCCAAAAACCGCTACGAGCACATCCATGTGCGCTTGGGCTCCGCCATCCATGGCTCCGCACATTTTTGGGCGGAAACAACCAACAGCGCGAGCAGACATCTCAGATAAAGTCGCTAGAACCCATCGTTCCCTGGAGACACCTGCCGGAGTTAAATCTCGTGAGGGCGGGCGGCCCCTCCCAAAAATGTCGGAGGCCAGGGATGGCCGGAGCCAAGCGCACACGGACGTGCTTGAAGCGGTTTTTGGGAGGGGCCGCCCGCTCTCACAGCCCCTGCCCTATCAGGCTAAGCAGCCAGAAACTCAGGAACCAACCTTAAGCACCACCTTCCCGGTAGCCGTCCGGCCAGTCAGGGCCCCCAAAGCCTCCACGTATTCGTCAAACTCGAACACCTGGCTGATCTTCGGATCAATTTTGCCTTCGGCGAACAGCTGCATCAGCTCAATCATGTTCTGGGCATTCACTTCCGGCTCGCGACGGGTGAAATCGCCCCAGAAAACACCGACCACGGAACAGCCCTTGAGCAGAGTGAGGTTTGCCGGAACCTTGGGGATATCACCGGCGGCAAAGCCAACGATCAGGTGGCGGCCGTTCCAGCCCATGGCGCGCAGTGCCTGCTCGGTGAAGTCCCCGCCGACCGGATCGTAGATGACATCCACGCCTTTACCCTTGGTCAGCTTTTTGGCCGCTTCTTTGAGGGACTCCTCTGAATAGTTGATCACCTCATCGGCGCCGGCTGCTTTGGCAACCTCCAGCTTCTCGGCGGAGCTTGCGGCAGCGATAACCTTTGCACCCATGGCTTTGCCCAGTTCAACCGTCGCAAGGCCCACACCGCCACTCGCGCCCAGCACCAGCAGCGTCTCACCGGGCTGAATGTTGGCCCGTTGTTTCAGAGCGTGGTAGGAGGTGCCGTACACCATGGTGAACGCCGCGGCTTTCTCATCAGACATGCCATCCGGAACCGGCAGCAGGTTGTCCTCGGCGACAACAACTTCCTCGGCAAAAGAGCCGTAACCGGTCAGCCCCGCCACCCGGTCGCCCGGCTTGAAACGTGTGACTTTCTCACCGACTTCCACAACCTCACCAGCCATTTCCCCACCCGGGGAGAAAGGCAGCGGTGGCTTGAACTGGTATTTGTTCTCGATGATCAGGGTGTCTGGAAAGTTAAGACCGGCGGCCTTGACCCGGACTTTCACACCACGCCCTTTCACTTCCGGGCTGGCGATCTCGTCAATGACCAGCTTTTCCGCTGGACCGTATTCCTTGCAGAGGATTGCTTTCATGGATTCTCCTGAATCAACGTTGTTCTTGATCTATGTCGTTGACGCTAACGGCTGGCTCACCATGAAGCAAATCATCCTCTCTTATCGAACTTTATTAGCGTTGTTTATGAAGTCTCTGAACCGGATCAACAAAACACATAAACCCATGAGCGCTGACCAATCGGAAAGATGAATTGGGTAACGTTTTTCGCTATCCTTCGCGCACCTGAGTGGGGCCCGGCAGCGCCTCAGACATATCCTTTTTCACTGAATCTCCAGAGCACGTCATGTTCGACATCATCTACCTGCTTGAAATGATTGGCGTTGTCGCCTTTGCCATATCCGGCATGATTGTGGCGCGCTCCAAGAACATGGACCCGGTGGGTGTTTTCACCATTGGATTTATCACGGCACTTGGCGGCGGTACTCTGCGAGACCTGATGATGGACAACCATCCGCTGTACTGGATCAAACACCAGGAGCAGCCGATTCTGATTCTGTGCATGGCTCTTGTGTTCAGTTACTGGCATCGTGCCGAGCGGATCAGGGAATCAAGAATCGTATTCCCGGACGCCATCGGCTTGGGCATTTTCTCGATCCTTGGCGCTCAGTTGGCTCTGGACCTGGGCCACTCCTGGTTCATCGCATCTCTACTTGGCGTGATGACCGGCACTTTCGGCGGTGCTCTGAGGGATACTCTGTGCAATGAGGTTCCCTACATTTTTCGCAAAGACCACATCTACGCCTCCATCTCATTCGCCGGTTGCTGGCTGTATTTTGTCTCCCAGTGGTATTTCCACAATGAAACGGTACCGTTGACCATCGGACTGCTATTCATCGTGATTGTCCGAATGGCTGCCGTGCGGTTTGATATCCGACTGCAACGGGATCATGGCTGAACGAGGTTCGGTATTCCCCTAGTCCTGGGCGAATACTGAACGAAGGATCATCCCTTGGCCTGAGGCCCGTCAGCCGGTAACATTGCCGTTTTTTCACGCAATTTCGAATTCCGTTCAGTCCAGATTCCCAAACTTTCACACTTTGACCCCTGAAAGGCAGGCACGTCATGCTCGAGCGATTGTTCCAACTCCAGGCCCACGGCACCACTGTTCGTAAAGAAGTGGTCGCGGGTATTACCACCTTCCTGACCATGGCCTACATCATCGTGGTCAACCCAAGCATCCTGTCAGCCACCGGCATGGACTTTGGTGCAGTATTCGTAGCCACCTGTCTTGCGGCAACGATCGGCACGCTGATCATGGGTCTTTGGGCAAACTACCCAATCGCCCTGGCACCGGGCATGGGCCTGAACGCCTTTTTCTCGTTCACTGTCGTTGGCAGCATGGGCTACAGCTGGCAGGTAGCATTGGGTGCGGTTTTCCTGTCAGGTCTGATTTTCTTTCTTCTCAGCATCTTCAAGGTGCGGGAATGGATCATCAACAGCATTCCCATGTCCCTGCGCTTTGGTATTTCCGCCGGCATCGGGTTCTTCCTGGCACTGATTGCCCTGAAGAATGCCGGCATCGTTGTCGATCATCCGGCCACCCTCGTTGGCCTTGGAGACTTGAAAGTCGCCGAGAGCTTGCTGTTCTTCGGTGGCTTTGTGCTGATCTGTGCGCTCTCCTTTCGCCAGATCACCGGCGCGGTGATGATCGGCATCATCGCGGTTACGGCTGTGGCTATGACGCTGGGCATGGTGGAATACGATGGGTTCATTGCAGCACCACCGAGCCTGGCTCCCACTTTCCTTGAGCTGGATATCGCCGGCGCCCTGAACGTTGGCATGATCAGCATTGTTTTTGCGTTCCTGTTCGTAGATCTGTTCGATACCTCCGGAACCCTGATCGGTGCGGCCCAGCGTGGCGGACTGCTGGACAAGGACGGCAAGTTGCCCCGTCTTGGCCGGGCTCTGATGTCCGACTCTGTGGCCACCATGTCCGGTGCGGCACTCGGCACATCAACAACAACCAGTTACATTGAATCGACCGCCGGTATTTCGGCCGGCGGCCGGACCGGTCTTACGGCTGTTGTCGTGGCTGCCCTGTTTCTCGCCTGCCTGTTGCTGTCTCCGATTGCCAGCATTATTCCGGCGTATGCCACCGCACCGGCCCTGCTGTATGTAGCCGTGCTGATGGCCAGTGGCCTCAAGCTTGTCGATTGGGATGATATTACCGATGCCGCACCCGCGGTGGTCACCGCGCTGATGATGCCGCTGACCTTTTCCATCGCCAACGGCATTGCCCTTGGCTTCATCACCTACGCCATCGTCAAGGCTCTCAGTGGCCGCTGGTCTGATTTGAACGCCAGCGTGGTCGTTATTGCCGTTATCTTCATCCTGAAATTCATCTTCCTGGACGCGGCGTAAGCCGCGCCCTGCGCCGATCCGGATCTGCCATGGATTATTTCTCCGAGAATATCAAGAAAGCCATTCGCACCGTGCCCGACTGGCCCAAACCGGGCGTTGCCTTCCGAGACATCACCACCGTCCTGCAGGATAAAACCGCTTTCCGGAAGCTGATTGATGCCTTCGTCCATCGTTACCATAGCCAGCACATTGATGCGGTTGCAGCGGTCGATGCCCGCGGATTTATCATTGGCTCTGCCCTCGCTTACGAGCTGAACGCTTCACTGGTCCTGGTTCGCAAGAAGGGCAAGCTGCCCTTCGATACGCTGGTCGAGGATTACGAGCTTGAATACGGAACAGCCTCAGTCGAACTCCACAAAGATGCCTTCAAACCCGGAGACAAGGTTGTCCTCGTCGACGATCTGATTGCAACGGGCGGAACCATGCTGGCGGCCTCGCGCCTGATTCGTCGCATTGGTGCCGATATAGTGGAAGTCGCGGCCATGATTGATCTCCCGGATCTGGGCGGATCAGGCAAGCTGCAGGATGAAGGGCTAGAGGTTTATACTGTCTGTTCGTTTGAAGGCGAGTAAAAAGCGGCTGGAGGGGAGATTGATGCAGGATTACCAACATCACTGGAAAGACGGCACACCGGTTCATCTCCCCCTTGGCAAGATCGTCTGCATCGGCCGTAACTACGCTGAGCACGCCCGTGAGCTGAACAACCCTGTCCCCGATGAGCCGCTGTTGTTCATCAAACCCTCTACATCAGCGGTGTACCTTACCCGGCCTCTGGACGTCCCTAAAGACCGCGGTGAGGTTCACTTCGAAACAGAACTGGCTGTGCTCATAGGACGCCCCCTCAGCAATGCCTCAGCCAGCGAAGCGGAAGCGGCCATTCTGGGCTATGGTCTGGCACTGGACCTGACCCTCCGGGATGTCCAGAGCCAGCTCAAATCCAAAGGGCAGCCGTGGGAGCGAGCCAAAGCCTTCGACGGGGCCTGTCCGCTGTCCCCGTTCGTTCCTGCCGAAAAGTTTACCCGGGACAACATACATTTTACCCTGGATATTGATGGACAACGGCAGCAGACCGGAGATGTCGGTGATATGCTCAACCCTGTGGTCCCGCTGATCGCACATATGAGCTGTCATTTTTCCCTGCTTCCGGGCGATGTCGTGCTCACCGGAACGCCAAAGGGCGTTGGTCCTCTCAAGTCCGGACAGACCCTCTCACTAGAGCTGAACGATCTGCTTTTCGTGGAGACGAAAGTAGCTTAACGTGTCTGCTGGCAATCCTTCCTGGCAGTGAGAGCGTACATCAGGCATGGCTAAGAAACCGGTTACTTCTCGCAGTGGACGATTTTTCAAGCTGGCGGGCATGACGGCCTCCGTCGCGGGGCAATATGCCGGCCAGAAAGCCCGCAGAATGTTTCGCTCGGAAAACGACGAGGGCGCTCAGAGCGAGAGCTACACCCGAATGGCGGGCCAGATCGCAGACACCCTGGGCGAACTCAAGGGTGCCGTCATGAAGGTCGGTCAGATCGCATCCCAGACTCAGGACTTCCTTCCCAAGGAGTTCTCTGAAGCTCTGGAAAAACTCCAGAAAGAAGCCCCTCCCATGCCGTTCGACGTGATCGTCGGGCAAATCGAGTCAGAACTGGGCAAGCCCATTCCCGAACTGTTCGAGTATCTCCAGGACACGCCCTATGCGGCTGCTTCAATTGGACAGGTTCATCGCGGGCGGCTGCACGACGGTACGGATGTGATCGTTAAGGTGCAGTACCCCGGGGTCGATGAGTCCTGCGACTCCGACCTGAAACAGCTTCGAATGGCCCTCAAGCTCGGAGGGCTGCTGAAAATGCCGAAGGAATCGGTCGACCAGCTGTTTGGCGAAATCCGGGAGCGGCTCAGAGAAGAATTGGATTACGAAAACGAGGCCAACAACCTCCGGATGTTCCACGAGTTCCACAAGGACCAGCCATGGGTTCTTATCCCCCGGGTCATACCTGACCACTCCACCCGACGCGTGCTCACGATGGAACTAATTGAAGGCGATCACGTGAGCAAGGTATGCAGTGACCGATATGACCAGGACACCATCAACCTGATCGGGCACCGGATATTCGAACTGATGGCGGATCAGCTGTTCCGCTTTCAGTGCATTCACGGTGACCCACACGCCGGAAATTTCGCGTATCGGCCCGATGGATCCATCGTCATGTACGACTTCGGCTGTGTGAAGAAACTGAAGCCGGAGATTGTCGAGGCATACCGCAATGCTCTGAATGCTGCGCTCGACGAAGATTACGAAGCCCTTGATCGGTATCTGATCGATCTCGGAGCCCGCGTCAGCAACCAGCCTGCGGTGGACGAAGCCTACTACGCCATGTGGCGAGACATTTTGATCGTGCCGTTTGAACAGGAGGGATTCTATGACTTTGCCGACGCCGAGATACACAAACAGGTAGCGGCCAAAACAAGCACTGTCTTCAAGTATCTGGATCGATTCAAACCTCCCGTGGAGAGCATCTTCATTGACCGCATGATTGCTGGCCATTACTGGATGCTGAAACGACTGGGAGTGCAAGCTGCATTCCGCGCGGAACTGGAAAAGTATCTGCACGGAGGATAATTGCTAACCAATTGATTTAATTATGCTTTCCTGAACACAAATCCGCCTTTTTAGCAGAAAACAGTCTTTTATCTATTCAGTAGACCCTTCCATACTCAAATACGTCTCCTTTCACTGCAGTTCTGGAGGCTGTGACGAATATTCAGGAGGGTTTGCACCATGATTAGCAGCACGGCAAGGATCGGTCGTTCGTTACGATTGATCGTTATTTTGGCTTTGGGACTGTTTCTGGCATCCCAGAGTCTCGCAGGCAAGGGAAATGGCAAAGGCGGCGGAGGGGGCGGTCAGACGACAACCTCGGAATCCTCTGTGATGCCATCCTATCGTGGCAGCGCCAAGGCGCTGGATGTCACAGTGAATCTGCTGGGCACATCCACTCCCATCATCATATCGGACACTGGAGAGCTTAATTCCACCGGGGGCAGCAAGGACGAATCCCTGATCGAAGTTAATGAGGACATCGTGCAGGCAGCGGTTCTGAAGGCCACAACCGTGGGCTCCGGAAATCAGGTGGACTCTATGGCCCAGACCCTGGGCCTGCAACTGGACCTATCAAGCCTCGGGATCCCGCTGACCATTGGCGCCAGCGTTCTCGAGTCCGGCGTAACGGCCTTGTGCACGGACGGCTCTGAAGTCCTGAAAGGCTACTCCGACATCGTCGAGCTCAACGTCAACGGGCAGGAAATCCTCGATCTCGATACCTCCCCCAATCAGGTCATTCCGCCAATGCCCCTGAGCGGCCTACTCAGTGGCGTCGCCCAAATTACCGTGAACGAACAGTTCACTGACGACTACGGCATGACGGTCAGGGCATTACACGTAGAAGTCTTGAACCTGTTGGGTGCCCCGGTCGCCGAAGTCATCATTTCCGAGGCCCGTGGAGGCCTGGACTGCGGCTCCGGCCCGGACGGTGAGTGCCCGCCAGCGGCGGACTTTATTACCGGTGGCGCCCGCCACGACAATGTAACCGCTACGGTCCACGGCGGCATATTCCCCAACGGAGAGCTCAAGGGAGGTCTGAACTTCAATGACAAGCAAGGCAGCCACATCAATACCCGTATGATTGCGGGCTACGAGATGGGGGACACCCCGACCACCCGCATCCTGTACTTCCTTGATGAAGACAGTGGCGAGTGTAAGGTTACCGTCGCGGATAATGGCGAACCCGGGCGCGATGACACCTTCGCGATCGCCTGTGATTCCGGCCCGAACACCAGCTTCACACTAACTCAGGGCGGGAATTTCCAGTTACATCAACCGAAAGCATGCCCGAGCTCTTCGGACGGCACCAAAGGCGGAGGCAATGGCAAGAAGAAAAAATAAACCGGGAGTTTACGGATAAGACAGGAACAGAGAGTTGACCCAAGCGGTCAACTCTCTGTTTTTCAAAGCTGCGCAATCCAGTCCGCCAGGCCCTCAGACGCCCCTTTCCGGATCACGTTGGCACGGGAGACAGACGCCGGCTCTCCGGGATCAATCACCGTGATTGGCACATCGAGACCCACTTCGTGAACCAGCCCCGCCGCCGGATACACCTGCAAAGACGTACCCACAATCAGCAGGTGATCGGCCGTGGACACAACATCCGCCGCGGCTGCAAGCATCGGTACCTCTTCGCCAAACCAGACAATATGAGGGCGCAGCTGGGCGCCGCGCTCGCAGGTATCGCCGGGGTTGATGTCGCGGTACCCGATATCGTAGACAAGATCAGGGTAGCCAGAGCTACGGGCTTTGGTCAGCTCACCATGGAGGTGGATCACGTTGCTGGAACCACCCCGCTCATGCAGATTGTCCACATTCTGCGTCACCACCGTGACCCGAAAGCGCTCCTCCAGGCTGGCCAGCAACCGATGAGCCGGGTTTGGCTCCGCTTCTTGAAGCTGACGCCGCCTTTCATTGTAAAAGCGCAGCACCAGCTCCTGGTTTCGGGCAAAAGCTTCCGGAGTCGCCACATCGTAGACGCTATGCTGCTCCCACAACCCGCCGTTATCACGAAAGGTGGAGAGCCCGCTCTCGGCGCTGATGCCAGCGCCAGTCAGCACTACGATATGGTCCGTCATCAGTCGAAAATCTTGCCCGGGTTCATGACACCGTTAGGGTCAAATACCTGCTTGATGCCTTTGAGGTAAGCAATTTCAGCCTCGCTGCGGGTGTACTGCAGATAGGGTTTCTTGGTCATGCCGACACCATGCTCGGCGGACACACTGCCCTGGTAGCGCTCGACAATTTCGAAGACCCACTTGTTCACCTGCTGGCACTTCTCGAAGAAGTCTTCCTTCGCCATATCCTCGGGCTTGAGGATATTCAGGTGCAGGTTGCCGTCACCGATGTGGCCGAACCAGATTATTTCGAAGTCCGGATAATGCTCGGTGACCACGTTATCAATTTCCTGCAGGAAACCAGGTACCTTGGACACAACAACGGAAATGTCGTTCTTGTAGGGTATTCTCGGTGCAATGGACTCGGAGATCCGCTCGCGAAGCTGCCACAGGTTCTGGGCCTGGGTTTCGCTCTGACTGATGACACCGTCCAGCACCCACCCATTCTCCATGCACTGCTCGAACAGCGCCATGGCATCGTCCATCGCCTGATCGGAGACTGCCTCAAATTCCAGCAGTGCATAGTACGGCGCTTCGGTCTCGAACGGCGCCTGAACCTGGCCATGAGCCAGCACATGCCCCATGGCCTGATGGGAGAAAAACTCGTAGGCGGTCAGATCCAGCTTCTTCTGGAAGGTTTCGAGCACATCCATGGTGTTGGTGAGATCATTCAGGCCCAGCACCAGCACGGTCAAATCATCCGGCTGCCGCGTCAGCTTCATGGTGGCTTCGGTAATAAAGCCCAGGGTCCCCTCGGCACCGATGAAGAGATGACGCAGGTCGTAGCCGGTATTGTTCTTGGCCAGATCCTTGTTCAGGTCGAGAATATCGCCCTTGCCGGTCACCACTTTCAGGCCCGCAACCCAGTCCCGGCTCATACCGTATCGGATCACCTTGATGCCACCAGCATTGGTAGAGAGGTTACCACCGAGCTGGCTGGATCCCGCGGAGGCAAAGTCCACCGGGTAATACAGCCCATTCTCCTCGGCAAAATTCTGCAGCTGTTCTGTCACCACACCGGCCTGACAGCGTACGGTACGATCACTGGCGTTGAAATCGAGCACCTGATTCATGTTATCGAACGCCACGACCACTTCACCATTTGCCGCGACCGCACCGGCACTCAGCCCTGTCCTGCCACCGGAAGGAACCAGGGCCACCCGGTGTTCATTGGCAAATTGCACCAGCGCCTGCACCTGTTCGGTCGTCTTTGGAAGTGCGATGGCCAGTGGCTTGGGCGGATAGATCTTGGTCCAGTCCTTGCCATAGGTGTCCAGGTCGTCCGGGTCCGTCAATACCTTGCCCGGCGCGTCACCGGTAGCCAGAAGGTTTTTGAGGGCAGCAATGATCTGTTCGGAATTCATGGGATGTGTCTGTCTCGTCAGGGTTGGGCCGGTTACGTGATACGGAATTCACACGGAATTGACTCAAGTAAACCGGTGCACTGTGAAAGTCTGGGTTTATGGTATCATACCGCCCCTGTTCTGTGAGCCAGCCCTGACGATCGCTGGCCACGGGTCGTTTCACGTGACGAAAGGTTCGGAAGCAAGCCCATGTCAAATACGTCTCTTGAAAAGAGCAAAATCCGGATCCTGCTGCTGGAAGGTGTTCATCAATCTGCGGTTGATACGCTGAATGCGGCAGGCTATACCAACATTGAGTACCTCACTCACTCACTGGCCGAGGAAGACCTGATCGAGAAGATTGCCGACGCACACTTCGTCGGTATCCGGTCCCGTACCCAGTTGACCGAGAAGGTATTTGAATCCGCCAGGAAGCTGGTGGCTGTGGGCTGCTTCTGTATCGGTACCAATCAGGTAGATCTGAAGGCAGCTACTCGCCGCGGTATCGCTGTATTCAACGCGCCCTTCTCCAACACCCGTTCCGTTGCGGAACTGGTGCTGGCACAGGCCATCCTGCTGCTGCGTGGCATTCCTGAGAAGAACGCCAAGGCGCACCGGGGCGAGTGGATCAAGTCCGCCAAGGACAGCTACGAAATCCGTGGCAAGAAGCTTGGCATTATCGGGTATGGCAACATCGGCACCCAGTTCAGCGTGCTTGCCGAAGCCCTGGGCATGGAAGTCTATTTCTACGACGTAGTCTCCAAGCTGCCGATTGGTAACGCCACACAGGTCGGCACCATGCAGGAACTGCTGAACATGGCAGACGTAGTTTCCCTGCACGTTCCGGAAACGCCTGCCACCAAGTACATGTTCAAGGCAGAGCAGTTCGCCCAAATGAAGCCGGGCAGCATTCTGATGAACGCCTCCCGTGGCACGGTTGTCGATATTGACGCCCTCGCCGAAGCGCTGGGTTCTGGCAAGTTGCTGGGCGCTGCTGTGGACGTATTCCCGGTCGAGCCCAAGTCCAACAACGAAGAGTTCGTCTCTCCGCTGCGTGAGTTCGACAACTGCATCCTGACGCCGCACATCGGCGGCTCCACCATGGAAGCGCAGGAAAACATCGGTCGTGAAGTCGCCGAAAAGCTGGCCATGTACAGTGATAACGGCACCTCGGTCTCTTCCGTGAACTTCCCGGAAGTAGCACTGCCTTCGCACCCGAACCAGCACCGACTGCTGCACATCCACGAGAACGTGCCGGGCGTAATGTCCGAAATCAACCAGGTGTTCTCAGAGAATGGCATCAACGTGTGTGGCCAGTATCTGCAAACCAAGGAAGATATCGGCTACGTGGTGGTTGATGTCGACAAGGCCTATGGCGAACTGGCGCTGGAGAAGCTGCTCCAGGTCAAGGGCACCATTCGTTGCCGCGTACTGTTCTGAGGCGACGGGCAGACACAAAAAAGCCAGGACCCCGGTCCTGGCTTTTTTAATTCCTGTGTCGCTTACTCGGGCACCCTCAATAGACGGTTCGGAGAACCAGACTCAATGTCAGACAGGACGTTGGTCGTGGCCAGCCCGGACAGACCAGCGTCTACGGCTTCCGGCGACAGAGACGGGTTTGCCCCGAGAAGCAAAGCCGCAGCACCGGCAACGTGGGGAGAGGCCATCGAGGTACCACTGATCGTGTTGGTATCTGTGTCGTCCCCTATCCAGGCACCGGTAATCTCCGAACCCGGCGCAAACAGATCCAGGCATGCGCCATAGTTGGAAAATGAAGACCGGTCATCCGCCCTTGTTGTACTCCCAACCGTGATTGCAGCCGGCACGCGATTGGGCGACCCGTTACAGGCATCCTGGTCTGAATTCCCGGCAGCCACCACAAATGCAACACCCTCCGCAATGGCACCCTCAACGGCGTCATCCAGAGCGCTGGAATTGCCGCCGCCCAACGACATATTTGCCACCGCCGGTGCAGCATGATTGGCCGCTACCCAGTCAACACCAGCGATCACATCAGCGTTGCTTCCTGCTCCACTGCAATTCAGTACTCGCACCGGAACCACAGACGCGGACTTGGCTATCCCGTAGGTCGTCCCAACCGCTGTGCTCGCGACATGAGTACCATGACCATTGCAGTCGTCAGTGTCGGCCGGATCAACGTCTCCGCCACCAAAGAGTCCCGGCAGCAGGCCTCCCAGAAGCCCAGAACCGGAACCGGCAAAATTCCTGCCCGGCCCAACTCGCCCCGAAAACTCGACATGACTGGAACGAAGCCCGGTATCGATGACATACACCGTGACTCCGGCCCCGGCCTGATTCGGATAATCGTAGGAGGAATCCAGTGGCAGGAATGCCTGGTCTGAGCGATCCAACCCCCAGGTTGCGTTCGCCTGTTGAGCGCTCGTGCCCAGAACCCGGTCTGGCTCAACAGCCAGGACCCCCGGCAAAGCTGACAGCATCAATGCTTGCTGATCAGTCAAAGAGACTGCGGCACCAGTCATGGCAGTCTTGTACAAGTGAATAATGCCACCACCGCCTACACCTTGCAGCAAAGCCTCCACCGAATTCCGAAGTCCAGAAACACCGATCATTGCAGGCAGGTTTTCGCTCAAGGTCACGATATAGCGACCCGCGATAACATCGCCGGGCTGCAGCGCGGATTCCTGGACGGATGTGGTGTCAGATTCCGACAGACCATCGAACAGGCCAGCCTGCACTGAGAGGGGCGACAGAAGGCAGGCACTTAAGCAGCTCGCAATAAGCGTTTTTGTTTTCACGTTTTCTGCTCCTTTTGGCTTCAGGGTTGAAGAGTGTTGAATGAAGCCTCAATGAACAACGTGTAGACAGGTAAAAAGTTTCGCACGAACCCAACGATTTTCATGCATAACGGGCCAACAATGACATTTACTCCCGATTTTGCACCCTCACCTTGCCAACGGGAGTATTTCATCCATTGTAGTAACGTGTAGATCTGAACCAGAGACAGGCAACAATCACCAGGAGGAGCGTTTATATGTCGTTGAAAGATTCGCTACTGAACAAGCTGCAAACCCAGACCGAACACTGGAGCAAGCAGATCGAACAGCTCCGGGCCGAGGCCGATCAGAAGATTGCAAAAGCCAAGGACGATCAGGCCGAGGCCGAAATTGAAAAAGAGTTCTCTGAGAAAATCCAGTCTCTCGAGGACCAGGTCGAGACGGCCCGAACCAAACTGGGCGAATTGAGGACATCAGGGGAAGACCAGCTCGACGACCTGAAAAAACGTATCGAGGAGTGGTTGCCCAGTAATACGAACTGAGGCAGGGATGCCCCGTTCTCAAACGGAGTAATCGAGCCATAAAAAACGCCGGGGGCTTGCCCGGCGTTTTTTTATGGCAGCGATATCCAGAATTACTGCATTGGTACCAGAGTCAGCTCAACACGACGGTTCTGCTCCCGCCCGGCGGCCGTGTCGTTGGAAGCGATGGGGTACCGCTCGCCGTAACCAACCGCACGAGTACGGTTTGCCTGGATTCCCTGGTTAAGAAGGAAATCCCGCACTGAACCGGCACGCTTCTCACTCAGCAACTGGTTATAGCTCTGGGAGCCGGAGCTGTCAGTGTGCCCTTCAATCTGGATGATGGTCTTGTCGTATTCGGCAAGTACCAGGCCAACGGATTCCAGAGTGCCAGTGAACGACGGTTTGATAGATGCCTGGTTCAGGTCGAAAGTGATATTGCCGGGCATGACCAGCTCGATCTGGTCGCCGTTACGGACCACACGCACACCGGTGCCCTCTAGCTTGCGACGCAACTCGGCTTCCTGCTTGTCCATGTAGTAGCCGATACCACCACCGATCGCTGCACCACTGGCGGCACCGATCAGGGCGCCCTTACCGCGGTCACTTTTACTGGACGTCGCAGCACCGATAGCCGCACCGCCGAGGGCACCAATAATACTACCGGTGGTAGCATTGGAGGTTTTCTCCTCCCCGGTGTACGGATCATAAGTCATACAGCCGCCGAGGGTTACGGTAGCCATGGTGAGCGCAAGAATAGTCTTTTTCACAGCATTCTCCTGTGCCGATTGTTAACAGACGCTCCGTTTTCCGGGGAGCTGACTGCTGCATTCATGAACGTGTCAATAATGGTATTGAATACCGTCGATTGTAAATCCTGTGCTTCATTCACCAAATGATGGCGCCCATCAGGAATGCGCACTTCCTCCACCGAGGCAAACTTGTTCCGGATAATCCGGAGGTTGTGTTGCCAGTCAACAGTCTGGTCTTTTTCTCCCTGGACCACCGTTACCGGAAAATCCACTGGCCGCGCAGACTCGATATGGGGGACCCATTTTCTCAAGGCACTTACCCAGTCCACATGAACCGCCCTCGCCTGGAGAGGATCATGGTCCCTCAGGAACCGCAAAAACCGGGTATTACCACTGTTTGCACCAAATACCCGACGCCAGCGGGTGATGAATGGTTTCATAACACTATGTAATATTTTCGCGCCAAGCCATCCCGCTGGTCTTACCAGTGGTGCCAGAAGCACCACGTTACGGAAGTCTGATGTCGCCTGCGAATGCTGATGCGACAGCAGGTAATCAATCAGTATAGCGCCACCCGTACTCTGACCTACCGCAAACCAGGGGCCCCTCACTTTGCCCTGGACCTGGGCCAGCACTTCCGTCAGTACATCCTGATATTCCAGGAAACTACCAATTGCAGCCGGCGTTCCGCTGGACAGACCATGCCCCGGCTGATCATAGGCCAGCACATCGAAGCCAGCCCCCAGGCATTTCTCGATCAACTGACTGTAAAGCCCAACATGATCAAAATAACCATGAAAAATAAACACCGTCCCCCGTGTGCCGGCACTTTCCGGAAGGCGGTAGTAATGCACCATCACCTGATGCCCCGAAGCATCGACGTAGCCCTGATGGTACGACACCTCCGGATGCTCCACCCAGAGATCCAGTCCATAGAACCGGCAATAGCCAATCATCTCACTACCAAGATCATCGGAGCGGCCGGGGTCAAAGCGTTCCAGCCTTTCCAGCAGCGAATGCCTGTCCCAATCGGGTATTTCTATGGTATCTGTTTTCCAGTACACGTAGAGTTAAACGCCTGTCATGATTGATTTATAAGTTGATGGGTCTCCAATCCTAACCCATCACGTAGGGAGAACACAGATGCTGCAACACCTTCTGGAAGCCGGTCTTCGGCAGACCATGACGCGCCTCGTGCGACCAATGCTCAGCCCGTCCATACCGGTATCACTCCAGAGAACCCTGATCGCCCAAGCCTACCGCAGCTCCGTTCCCCCGAAGGCAACCCGGTTTTCCAGCGACTCGCTGGCCGGCGTTCCCGTTACCCGATGCCAGAATGGTAAGAGTACCCGGGGCGTTATCCTTTACCTTCACGGTGGAGGATACATCATCGGTTCCAGCACGACCCACCGGGGGCTGACCGGGCACCTGGCCAAAGCCTCCGGTTGCGAAATCATTACACCGGATTATCGCCTGGCACCGGAACACCCGTTCCCCGCAGCACTCGAAGACGCTGAAGCGGTTTACTGTGCCCTGCTGGCCGAGGGACACAGTCCGAAGCACATTGCTGTTGCCGGTGATTCCGCAGGGGGAGGCCTTACGATAGCTTTGGCGATGAAGTTGAGAGACAGTGGTCAGGAACTGCCATCGAGCCTTACCGTATTCTCTCCGTGGGTAGATCTCACCCAGTCCAACCTTTACAAGCCCGAGCGAGAGCCCGTCCTGCAGGCCAGATGGACAGAAAAGGCAGCCCGGCTGTACGCTGCCGACAATGCCCTGACAACGCCGTACATTTCGCCTGTCTATGGTGACCTGGCAAAGCTACCACCCTTGTTGATACAGGTTGGAAGCGAAGAGATTCTGCTCAATGATGCAGAGCGTCTGGCCCAGACCGCGAACCGGGACGACGTGGACGTTCGCCTGGAAGTGTACAACAGCCTGTGGCACGTTTTTCAGGTTCACGCCGGCCAACTCGAACGATCAACATCTGCACTAGAGGCGGCCGGGACTCACATCAAATCTCGTCTGACAGACTGATTTCCCCACGCAACAGCGCCTCCTTTCTGGAACGTGGCCACTGTTTGACCCGCCACTCCAATCTGGAGGCCTGTCGACGATCCCCTGCCGCCGTCTGGAATTCCAGCGTCAGGGGGCCCTTGCCTCGGAGGCTTCGGGCACCCTTCGGCGCACCAGCCTGATGCTCACTGAAACGCCGTGCCACATCCGTGCTTATACCGGTGTAGAGAGCGCCCTGCGCCGTCCTTACGATATAGAGATACCAGTCAGCCGCCACTAACCACGACCTCCTGCCGGCGTCGCACTTTTTTCTGCTGCAACCAGAGCCCGCCCATAATCAGAATCAGACCCACATACGTTGAAGCCAGAATCTGCTCGCCGAGAATAAAGTAGATAAACACCAGGGACAGGAACGGCGATATGAAAATCAGGTTACTGACCTTTGACGTGTTCTCGGCTTTTTTCATGGCGTAGGACCACAGAACAAAGGCAACCCCCATTTCGAACACACCGACATAAACCGCTGCGCCAAAGGCGGTTCCCGAGCCCACTTCAAGGCCTTCGGTCCACCAACAGATCAGGGCAATAACTGGCAGGCCAAACAGGAAATTCAGAAACAGCCCAACCACAGGATCCCGGGTATCCCGCGTCGCAATGATCCAGTAGGACGCCCAGATGACGGTGCTGCCAAGGGCCAGGCCGACACCGAGAGGATCGGAAAAACTCAGGGAGGTGACAGCTCCGCGGGTTGCAATCACCACCACACCGGCATAACAGATCAGCCCCGCGAGAATGTCCAGTTTGCGCAGACGCTGCCCGAGAAAGGGCACCGACAGGTAGGCCAGGACCAGCGCCCAGGTGTAGTTGAGGGGCTGAGCCTCCTGGGCCGGCAAACGATCAAATGCCCCGAACAGCACGAAATAGTACAAACAGGGATTGATCAGCCCCATACCGAACGACTGGGCGTATTGCCCACGGCTCAACTGGAACACCATGGACCACCGACCCTGCACCATCAGTATGGCCGCCATGACAACAACCGAGGAGACAACCGCAATCAGCAGCATCTGCACCGGGGCAAGCTCCCGCAATGCCAGCTTGAAGGCCGTGGCAACCGTTGACCAAAGCAGGACGGTGGCGAGGCCAAACAGCATCGCCTGCTTCTGGTTGGACATCAGGACACTCCTTGAACGACATAAGGGGTGAATCCGATACCCTCTGCGGCAAGTACCCGGGCTCCCCGAGCGGTCAGGTCAGTGACAAACCGGAACTGATCCCGTGGCTCGAGTGGATACGCTTTAACCCTGTAACGCATCCCCCAGGGCTCGTTGGCGGCAACAACGGATACCGGCATCCAGGTTCGGGTCATTGGGCAAGTGAACGCGACATCCCGAAGTAGGCTCAGCACAGCGCTGACGTCATGACCCGGCTTCAGATGAAACTCCGCCACACACATCAGGTTATCGGTGCCGTCGTTGCCATTGGAGATCAGCGCATTCCAGAGCCTGCTGTGGGGGATGATGACAATCGAATCGTCCGGCGTGAGAATTTCCGCCGTTCGGGCACCTATCGAGCGCACCTCGCCATACTGGCCATCGACCTCAATCCAGTCACCGGGCCGATACGGCATCTCATACAGGGTAACAATGCCCGCAATCAGGCTATTCGCGTAGTCTTTCAGTGCAAAGCCGATGGCCAGCCCCAAGGCACCGAAGATGGCCACCATATTCTCGAACGTTGGCTCAATCAGGATTGGCACGACGATAACGATGGTCACCACGATGATCAGCAAACGCAGCAACGGCACGAGTGCAAGCAGGTAGAGCCGGGGCTTTCCACCCACCTTTCCCGCCAGTTTCGGAAACACTTTCTGAATCGCAACGATAATGGCCGAAGCGACCACCACCACCAGCAGAGCGTTAAGAATCGCCCCGGACGTTATCGAGGCAAACGCTTCCTTCAGGCCCAGATCACCCATGGCGAACTCCTTCAGAAACCATCAACGGGAAACCCCCAGCTCTGCAGATGACGCCGCACCGTCAGATACCCCAGGGCGGTCACGTGCCAGGTCGGCGCGGACTCAGATCTGACCACAATATCGGCCCGCGAAAGTCGCGCCAGGATATGCACAACCTCATGCTCCCAGAGCCCGGTAACCAGCGTAAGTGAGTTCTCATCCAGGCCATCATGCAGCAGCAGCGCATGCAGAACAAAACCGAGGGAGCGCCCCTGGCTCTGGGGCATAATCGGAAAGCTCAGTTGCTCCAGCGGCGCCACCCAGCAATGGGGACCGTTTCCTTCTCTCGAAGCCTCTTCTTTCTGATCCGCGTCATCTTCTGGCCTCGCCCTGAGCGATCGTTGCCAGATCGCCAGCGCGACCCCGTGAATACCTCGTGACGTAGCCGCAAGGTCTCTCAGAAAGGCGCTGTGTTTCTGCTTTTGCCCGTCCTTGCCATCATCAAGCGGCAACACATACTGACCGTCATGGGTCATTCGCGCGGTCAACACCATGTCGCCAGACTGACAGGCTAACCCCTCAAGCCAACGACCAAGACTCGTCGCATCCAGGGGCGCTGGGCAGCGGGGGGAGAGATACATATCCGGGCAATAGCTCTGCCAGAACTGCCAACACCAGCTGGAACAGCCGACAATGCCCTGCCCTGCCTCTCCCGCCGATATCCGCCTCAACAATTCCCGGACCAAGGCCAGACCGGACGTATGCCGCAGCCAGAAATCCGCCAGCTCCGGAATCACCCAAGGCTGTGAAAGGTCCTGCTTGTCCCACCACTGGCGAGCCCGAGCATCGTCCATCAACAGTGAATCCGGCGGAGCCAGCACCCGCCATTCACAATCGTCGTTGTCGCGGGTACCTGAAACGATCGGCACCCGGACAAGCGCCTCACGAAAACCGGAAAACGGGGGCGCCACAAGAAACGCGACCGATCTCGGATCCGATGATTCGGATTTACTGGCGTCCAGGTCTGTCAGAATGCTTTCGGAAAGTGTGGAATAGTCGGGCTCCGGAGCAAGACGCTGACGCCGGGAGGGAGACAACAGCGGCAGATCATCAAGGCTCCGAAAGGGCTCCTCTTCCACCGAGATACCGGCTCTCAGTTGATCGAGAAGATGCCTTACACCACCCTTCATGGAACGGCGAACGGAAGTCTCAGGCAGTTTCCATTGATCCGGCGCGATCAGCCCGCCGGGTAGGATCGACGGTTCGATAGCGGGCTTCTGTGATTCAGTCAAACACTATGCTCCTGCGGTCCATGAACCAGGCTGGCTATTCGGAGACAAGCCAATCCAGCCGATGAGACAGGTTCAGGCAGTCATGGCCGGACACCTCATCCAACATGGAGAACAATCTCTCACCCAAGCCCCAAGGCGGGTTGACGACCAGCATACCAGAGCCGGTCATGCCCCGCTCCGGAGGCTGCTTGAGATGGACCTCACTGCGCAATACCTTGACGATTCCCGACTCCCGAACGGCCGATAATAGCGCCTGCTCGAGCCCGCTCGTCAGTATCGGATACCAGACAAGATAGACGCCATGACGGCACTTTCGCCATGCCTTGTGCAGGGTTTCGGCCACAGCGACATAATCAGATTTGATTTCGTAGGATGGATCGATCAGCGTCAACAACCGGGGCTGACTCGGCGGGAGCTGTTTCAACAGCCCCCGCAGTCCATCCCCCTTGACCGCTCGAACGCCCGCACCCGTTGCCCAATCCGCCAGCTGCTCCCCCTCGGAAGGGTGCAGCTCAAACGTGGTCAGGGAATCCACAGGCCGCAGGAAATGCCTGAACCAGGCCGGCGAGCCCGGGTAAACCCTGAGACGGTCGCGGCCGGCATTCAATTCATTCAGCAATGTCAGAAGTGGCTTCCAGTCCTCACAGGCCAGCTCCGGCCTCCTGGCCAACAGAGCTTGAATACCACGGTCGGACTCCCCGGTCTTTCGCGCCCGGTCACTCTCAAGATCATAGACGGCACTGCCAGCATGCGTATCAAAACAGGCTATGCCCGACGCCTTGGCCTGCATCATCGACAGGGACAGTGTCAGCGTCGTATGTTTCTGGACATCGGCAAAGTTGCCGGCGTGGAAGGCGTGTAGATAACTCAGCATGATCAGGCTCCCGGTTTCCGGGGGCCATTAAGCCCGACACTGCCCTGTTCGTGCAAGTGGGGGCGGCTTCCTGTTTCACGGACCTTCGCAGCGACTGCCAGGCCGAGAAGATATGTCTGGGTGAGCCAGCCAGGTGCACAACCGATCCACTCATGGCCATTCCTCCATTGATATAAGTGGGACCTGGATAGAACTTAGCATTCCACCGCATTTTTGCAAATGGTTCTCATTGTTATTTATGATCAGCATCGGCTGGCCCCTGCAATTTGAAAGCCCCCTTGCTTTGCATGGAATTAGCCAACATAATCGTAACGATAATACGTCCTATTACGGATCAACATTGGAAACGGAGCGCATAATGAAAGCCATGTTCCGCCCAGCCCCGCTGGCGCTGACGATTGCAGCTGTAGCAACAACCGGTTGCGCAAACACCCCCTGGTCTTCCGACAATTCTGAACCTGCAACCAAGGCCTCTGTCGTAGAACATTACGCGGATCTCGCGCATGCAAACTACGAAGATGCGCTAATCACCGCCAAGGCACTGGATGAAGCAACCGATCGCCTGATCGCCAACCCCAGTGAAGCAAACCTACTGGCGGCCAAAAAGGCTTGGCTGGCTGCCCGCGTTCCTTACCAGCAAACAGAAGTTTTTCGCTTCGGCAACACGGTGGTGGATGACTGGGAAGGACAACTGAACGCATGGCCCCTCGACGAGGGCCTGATCGACTACGTGAAAGCCGACGATTATCAGTACGAGCTTGGTAACGCCGGTGCGACCGCAAACATTGTTGCCAGCAACCGCATCAACATCGGCGGTGAAACCCTGGACGTCACCACCCTAACCCCGGACCTCTTAGCGGACCTGAACGAAATCGGTGGCTCCGAAGCGAACGTTGCAACCGGCTACCATGCCGCCGAATTCCTGCTCTGGGGCCAGGACCTGCACGGTTTCGAGAGTGGTGCTGGTGAGCGCCCGGCAACGGACTATGGCCAAGGCGCCGACTGCACCAACGGAAACTGTGACCGTCGAGCACAATATCTGGATGCGGTCACCGACCTGCTTGTTTCGGATCTCGAGTGGATGGTAGACCAATGGGCTCCGGGTCAGAGCGGCAACTACCGCGCCAAGCTGACCTCGGCCGATGCCAACGAAGCTGTTCAGAAAATGCTGTTTGGCATGGGCTCGCTGTCTCTGGGCGAGCTGGCGGGCGAGCGCATGAAAGTTGCATTGGAAGCCAATTCCTATGAGGACGAACACGATTGCTTCAGCGACAACACCCACAACTCCCATTACTACAATGGCCAGGGCATCCAGAATGTCTACACCGGCACATACCAGCGTGTTGACGGCAGTGAAGTAAGCGGGCCGTCCCTGTCCGATCTGGTCGCGCAAGTCGATCCGGAACTGGATGTTCGCCTCAATGCCCAACTTGTCGCCTCAATGCAAGCTCTGGGCTTGATGAAGGACAAGGCCGAGGCCAGCAAGAATCCGATGCCTTTTGATATGATGATCGCACCGGGCAATGCTGAAGGCGCAACCATCGTTAATGGCGCCATTATGGCTCTGGTTGAACAGACCGGCTCCATCGAACAGGCCGCCCGCGAACTGGGTATCGAGGCTCTGTCTCCGGACGACGCTGGCCACTCTTTCTGAGGCGAAATGAAATCAATTACCTTTCTGGGTGCCCTGGCGATTGCCAGCGCACCCGTTTTTGCAAAGACCCACGCGGGTTATCCCGTCCAGACCACCCCTGCAACTGGCGGCGACGGAACGGTCGAACAGGCGGATACCAATGCCTACTCCCTCCCCCAGGGCAACCTGTCCATGACCAAACGTCTGGACTTCAGCGTCGGCAACAGCTTTTTCCGTAACCCATGGGTTGAAGCGCCGGCCAGTACCGATGCCAGGGACGGCCTTGGCCCGCTGTTCAACACAAATTCCTGCCAGGGTTGTCACATCAAGGATGGCCGGGGACACCCGCCGGGCGTCGATGAACCACCGGTTTCCCTGTTCCTGCGCCTTGCCGTGCCGGCAGATCCCGAAAAGGACGCCGACCTGCTCAAGAAGCACGGTTTCAAGCCAGCGCCCGTGTATGGCAGCCAACTACAGACAGCAGCGTTACCGGCTGCAAAACCCGAAGCAGACATGATTCTGACCTGGGAGCCGATCACAGAAACCCTGGCCGATGGTACCGAGATTTCCCTGCGCAAGCCCCAATATCGAATCGAGAACCCGAACTACGGGCCGCTGCCCGAGGATCTTCTGATCTCTCCTCGCGTTGCCCCCCAGATGATCGGCATGGGTCTGCTGGAAGCGATCGACATCAAAGACATTAGGGCCATCGCGGATCCCGAAGACCATAATGGCGACGGCATCTCCGGAAAGCTCAACCTGGTCTGGGATCTGGCCAGTAATCAAACCGTGCCTGGGCGATTTGGCTGGAAAGCCGCAGAGCCCAACGTTCGCCAGCAAAGTATGGGTGCCTTCGCCGGTGACATGGGGCTGACCTCAACGCTTAAGTCTGCCACTGACTGCACCGCTGAGCAGGAGTGCGACCGTTTCACCAATGGCGGCTCGCCAGAGGTCAGTGACAAGGTGTCCAACTTCGTCACTTTCTATGCCAAGAGCCTCGCCGTGCCAGCCCGTCGGAACATGGACTCAACCTCGGTTCAGCACGGCGCCCGTCTGTTCAATGAATTGGGCTGTGCAGGGTGCCACACCCCGCGCCATAAAACCGGAACATCCGAGGGCCGTCCGGACCTGAGCAACCAGACCATCTGGCCCTATACCGATCTCCTGCTGCACGATATGGGCCCGGCCCTGGCGGACGGACGCGACGAATTTCTGGCCAATGGTAATGAATGGCGCACGCCGCCCCTGTGGGGAATCGGTATGGCACAGATCGTTAATCCCAAGTCCGGTTTCCTGCACGACGGCCGTGCCCGTACGCTGGAAGAAGCCGTCCTCTGGCATGGCGGTGAAGCCCAGCCAGCGGCGGACAGGTACCGCGCCATGAGCACGACCGAGCGCAAAGCGCTGGTCGAATTTCTGGAATCACTCTGAGGGAGAGTCATGCGCAAATTCACGAAGCTGATCGGCGCCGCAACACTGGCACTGGCATCTGCCGCTGTCGGCGCGAATACAGACCTCGACATTGATCGCCAGGCAAGAAACCTCTGGCACGACGCGATTCTTGCAGGTTACCAGTCACTCGCCACCAATGCTGCCGATTTCTCGAGGGCGGCACAGAACTACTGCGAATCACCCGACCAGGCATCCCGCCGCAACGCAGAACAAGCCTGGCGGAGGGCGTTTCTCGCCTGGCAGAAGGTCCGCTTTGTTGACTTTGGCCCGGTCGAGAACAACAACCTTGCCTGGCAGTTCCAGTTCTGGCCGGACCCGAAGAACCTGATTGCCAAGAAAGCCCGATACCTGGTGAAGTCAGAGGATGGCGTTACACAAGAACTGGTGGCGCAATCTGGTGTCGCCGTCCAGGGCTTCCCGATGGCCGAATACCTGCTGTACGACAAGCAGATGAACGCCTCGGACAAGGCGCTTCCGGCAACCAACACCTGTGAGCTTCTGGTTGCGGTGGCAGATCACATCGCCGCAAACAGCGACACGCTTTCATCGGAATGGCAATCACTTCGTGAGCACTTCCTGGATACCGATCAGTACAGCGACGCCACCATAAAGGCAGGGATGGCGGGCCTCGAAATCCTCGAAGAGCGTCGTCTGGCTCAACCCATGGGCATGCGAGGTAATGGCAAGCGCTCGAAATACGACGCCGACGCATGGCGCAGCGGCTCAAGCTTGATGGCCGTCGAGGCCTCACTTAATGGCCTACGGACGTATTTCCTGCCCGGGCTGTCCCTGCTCCTCGATAACAGTGACAAACCGGCATTATCACAGTCAATCAAGCGCCAGTTTGATGAGGTTCTGGAGCACTTCCCGGAGATGCGAGCGCCCATGGAAGTCATGCTACAGGACGATTCCTTCGCCCAACTGCAGGGGCTTTACGTGGATGTCTCGCAATTGGTCGTGCTGGTAACCGACCAGGCAGCGGTTGAGCTCGGTGTGGCCCGGGGATTCAACTCAAGCGATGGCGATTGAGCGAGCGAGAACCCATGAGTGACCAGTATCCCGATTTAAGCAGACGGGCGCTTCTGAAAGCCGGCGCTGCAACGTCCGTTGCAGCTACCCTGACAGGGTGCAGCCTATTGCCGAACATGAATTCAGGACACCCGGAACAGTACACCGCAGCCGTTGCCCTGCCGGATGGCACGTTTGCCGTTGAGGCCATCAATCGTTCCGGCCAGCCGGTCTGGCAATCCCCTGTCGAAACCCGGTGTCACAGCGGCTGCAACCGTCCCGGAGGCAAGCAGGTCGTATTCTTCGAGCGCAGGCCTGGCTGGTCTTTCTGTGTCTTTGATCGAACCTCTGGCCGCAGGCAAGCCCGAGTCCAGGCCGCTCAGGGCGAGCATTTTGTCGGCCACGGCATATTCTCACCGGACGGGCGCTGGCTCTACGCAACAGCCAGCCGTTATGAACAGGGTGAAGGCATCATCGCGGTCTACGATGCCGAAAACGAGTTCAAGCGGTCGAACACATATGAACTGGCCGGAATCGGACCCCATGAGCTGACAATCCACCCGGATGGAGAAACACTGATCATCGGCCTCGGTGGCATTCTCACTCACCCGGATTACGACCGCATCAAACTGAATCTGGACACCATGCAGCCGGCTCTGGTTCTGATGAACAGGCGCACCGGCTCCATCGTCGGCCGGTTCAAACCGTCTCACCATCAGCAAAGCACCCGGCATGTGAGCGTGAATCGCGACGGACGGATTTATGCCGCGTACCAATATCAGGGCCCCCTCTATGAGAACCCGCCCCTTCTAGCTCGCCTGCAAGACGGCAAACTGCGGGAAATCCGTTTCGACGATGCAACCCAGAAAGGGCTCGGCAACTACATTTCCAGTGTGGCGGCACACCCGGAGAATGATCTGGTTGCAGCCGCATCACCGGTGGGCGGCACAGCGGTGATCTTCGAAGGAAGCACGGGGAAACTGATTTCCAGTACAGCCATCCCTGACTGCGCCGGCGTCCACGCCCTGAAAGGCGGTGATTTTATGCTGTCATCGGGTCGCGGACAGCTCGTGCGGTTCGGCGCAAAAGACACGCCTGAAGAGTTGGCCCAATTGCCGGTCCAATGGGACCACCATCTGGTGTAGCCCGGCCCCTGCACCCTTAAGTAACACTGGAGCAGCTGTTATCCTTGGCGCTCAAATCAGTGGAGGGTTGGAACTTGCCGGATAACCGTGGGGACACCATCGATCAGCTATACAGCCTCGTCGCCAACGAGGAGGACGCCCGGGTCTGCAAGGACATTCCTGAGGAAGCCTGCCGGGAAGTGCCTCGCAATTTCTTCCTGATTCTGGCCAGCAATGTTCTTACCAAGCTAGGCGACCTTCTGATCAGCCCGAAAACGGTTCTCGCCTGGCTGATGAGCGCCGTGGGGGCACCAGCCCTTGTTGCCTGGCTGGTACCGATTCGCGAATCCGGCTCCATGGTGCCGCAAATGGTCATTGCGGCCTGGGTCAGGCGCAAAGCCGTTCGCAAGTGGTTCTGGACTCTCGGCAGCGTTGGCCAGGCCACCAGTGTGGTCGCGATGGCGGCAAGTGTCAGGTTCCTTGAGGGGTATGCGGCCGGTAGTGGAATTATCATCGCGCTGATCGCCTTCTCCCTGGCACGAGGATTCTGCTCCGTGGCGATGAAAGACGTTCAGGGCAAATGCATTCCTAAAACGCGGCGCGGTCGGCTGTCCGGTCTGGCAACGACCATCGGCGGCACACTGACCGTGATCATGACCGCTCTCCTGTTTTGGGACAGGGGAGACCCGGGACTTGAGTTTTATACCGTACTTCTGCTTCTTGCGGGTGGACTCTGGATCATTGCCGGCCTGTTGTTCGCGGGTGTGCAGGAGTTCGAAGGTGAAACCGGTGGCGGCAGCAATGCGCTGAGCCAGGCTTTCCACAGCCTGTCCCTGTTAAAGAACGACGCGCCCTTCCGACACTTCGTGATTACCCGCGCCCTGCTTCTGTGCTCCGCCCTCGCATCGCCCTATTTCGTGGTTTTGGCCCAGAAGGCGTCCGATGTGGGTTGGATGCTCGGCGTGTTCCTCCTCGCCAGCAGCCTGGCCAGTTCCCTCAGCGCCAGCTTCTGGGGATGGATGGCCGATGCCTCAAGCCGGAGCGTCATGATCCGGGGCGCGGCCATGGCCAGCGGGGTCTGTCTGGTCGTCGGAATAATCGCCCTGATATGGGGAACCGACGCCGGTGGTACCTGGTTCTACCCGATCGCTTTCTTTGTGTTGGGCATCGCCCATGCCGGCGTCCGGTTGGGCCGGAAAACCTATCTGGTGGATATGGCCGGCGGCAACAAGCGAACGGACTACACCGCCGTCAGCAACACCGTGATCGGCATCCTGTTACTCGTGGTCGGCGGCCTCACCGCCTGGCTATCCACCCTCTCCGAAATTTTCGTTATCCTGGTGCTCGGACTGATGGGGGCAATGGGCATGGTGAGTGCCGTTCGTTTGAGGGAGGTCACTACAGACGAATAGGCCCCAAATGCCACGTCAAAGACGGAACCATTATTCAACTTTTCCGTTATCGCCAATGTACGAGTTAGTGGACGACAACAAAACCAAACAGGGAAGTGTCTCGTAACCAGTAGTATTCTCTAACCGAAGGTGGAGAAATGACGACAGACACGGCAATACCCAAAGAACACCTGACACGCCTCATTGAGACTCCCATCGGCTGGTTCGCTCTGACCAGAGAAGCCTCCGACCTTGGCCCCTTCCCGAATCCGGCACTGGCCTCAGAGGCACTGACCCGCCATATCAAGGCCTATAAGGGCGTTAACAGACGCAGCGACCAACCCCTGCGGCAGATTCACATCCATGATTCATCGAACTGCCTGAAAGATAACTGCGGTCTCTGTGCCGAAACACTGTCCATTCACTGGTCAGCGGAGGCTGTGGGCTAATGAAGCGACAAGAGTCTTCCTACGAACCCCAGCGTTGCAGCCTGATCCCTCCAGAACGCAGGCTGAGAGTTTTTGGAGCGATTCTGTTCTGCGCGGCCAGCCTGGCGGCATTGCATTTTGTAAGTTCGCTTTGAAAGCGGGAAGGGAAAGAAAAAAAGAGCCGCAATTGCGGCTCTTTTTTTATGTTTATGGGCGGCCCTGGGGGGCCGCATATGAGCGTTTAGAGCAACGGCACGTCGGTTTTGCTCGCACATACCGCATTCACATTCACTTCATTCAGCAATGACAGCAGCGACGGCGCAAACTCCACCTCAACACTGTCAAAACGCTTGTCGGTCTGGAACACCAGGAAACTGGTATCTGAGCCATCCAGCACACCGGAGGCACCCAGAAGATCCAGGTCCAGAATGCCCTCTCCGTTACTTTCTTCCTGGGTCACGCCATTCAGCACCGTACGAACGATCAGGTCGCCGCCGAGAAGATCAGCCTGCAGCAACTGCGGACTCTCGTTGAATGCGATGCCCACGGCATTGGAGGCAGGGTATGCGAAACCGGATGTCGCCGCCACGCGGAGTTTCACGGTAGAGAGGCCCAACAGATCGGTATTTCGCATGGTGGCCTGGTTCGTCAGATCATCGTCGACGACATTACCGGCGTTCTGCACATCACAGATCAGCCCGAGTCCAAGCAAACAACCCGACGTATCGGCGGTTGCTGTGGCATTGAGATCGGTGTCACTGGCAAGCATTGGTGAGAACTGTTCACCGGATACAGCGCAGGCGTAGGCGGCATCGTCAACCAGGTCACAGGCATCGCCGATACCGTCACCATCAGAATCTGCCTGGTCGGGGTTGGCTACGCGCGGGCAGTTGTCATTCGGTTGCCCAAGCAGGTTTTCATCGTCAATACCATCTCCGTCAGTGTCTGCATCACACACATCACCAACACCGTCACCGTCCAGGTCTTCCTGGTCGGGGTTTACCGTATTCGGACAGTTGTCGAGCGGCGTGGTGCCATCGCTTTCGAAATCAGGGATGCCATCGCCGTCGCTGTCCGCTACGTTATCGGTATCGCAGGCATCACCGATATTGTCGCCATCCGCATCTGCCTGACTGTTATTCGCCACGAGCGGGCAGTTATCGCCGCCGCTAGCCGGGTCGATAGTGGTGAAGGTTCCATCACCATTATCCGTCTTATCAGCAACACCATCGCCATCGGCATCGGTGTCACAGGCGTTGCCAACGTTATCGCTGTCGAAGTCAGACTGACTTTCGTTCGGTGTCAGTGGGCAGTTGTCGCCACCGCTCGCTGGATCGATCGCACTGAAGGTGCCATCACCGTTGTCAGTCTTATCGGCAACGCCATCACCGTCAGCGTCGGTGTCACAGGCATCCCCAACAAGGTCTGAATCCTTGTTTGCCTGATCAGCATTGGCAACCGTTGGGCAGTTATCATCGCCGTTAGGCACACCGTCACCGTCCTCATCAGACGTCGAGCCGATGTCAGTGTCACACGCATCGTCAATGCCATCTGCGTCCGCATCAACGCCAGAATTGACAACTGTCGGACAGGAATCCTCATTATCGGGAATGCCATCACCGTCTTCATCGAAAACCTGAGTGTCACCGCCGACGGCACCGCCGCCTGAAGTTCCGCCCGGGGCGCTATCTGATCGGCAACCAGTGAGCCCAACAACCAGCGCCAGCAACAGCGCCATAGACCATTTTATTGTGTTTGTGTTCATTGCGACTTCTCCCATCTCATTTCGAGATCACGTTGAACTCAACCCGCCGGTTGCGCTCTCTGCCTTCTTCCGTGTCATTACTGCGAACCGGTTTGGATTCGCCATAGCCGTTCGCTTCCAGACGGTCTGATGCAACACCCAGATCCACCAGGTAATTTCGAACCGATTCCGCACGTTTCTGTGATAGTTTCTGGTTGTAGTCAGCACCACCCACACTGTCGGTGTGGCCCGCCAATTCAACCTGCAGATCTTCCTGACCCTTGAGCGCGTCCGCGGCCTTGACCAGAATGTCCCGTGCGTTTGCAGTCAGGCGATCAGAGTTGAACTCGAAGGTGACGCCCTGGAGCACAACGCTCTGCTCCTTGTCGGTTTCAACACAGCCAACCGCATTGACCTGCAAGCCCTCAAGTGTGTTCGGGCACTGATCGACGCCATCCACCACGCCGTCGTTGTCAGAATCGGCAGCCTCAATAACCCGCTCCTTCTCGACGACTTTCTCGACGTATTTCACCTTTTCCACAATCTGTCGGCGAGTCGCACCGATTGGAACGGTGACGCCGAGCGACAGGTGAAAATCCGACAGACCATCGTCGAAAGTGTCATAGAGGTAGCGGGCTTCTGCCCGGAGTCGAAGACCTGAATCTGTCACCGGCCCCGTCAGCAGACCGATCCCCAAATTGGCGTAGCCACCGATTTCATTGGACGTGTTGTTGGCAACATCATTTCTCGACACGCCAACACCAGCCAGACCGAAGGGCGTGATATCCGAGTTGCCAAACAGGCGGTAGGCGAGATCGACACCCAGTCCCTGCTGGTAGTAATCCGTCACGCCGGTACGGCCGGTCTCAATCACACCGGAAAAAAATGTAGGTTCCAGCCACCAGTATTCATCCAGACGCACACCGTAGGTTGCTCTGACGGCGGTTCCATACTCGTCAGTCCGTTCGTCGTCGGGCACGATGTAGGTGCCCAGAAGGGAAAATTCACTGTTGTGTTGAATGGTATCTGCCTGAAGTCCGGCTGCTGCAAAAACCAGACACCCTGCCGATAACTGCCCAACCAGTCGTCGCGCCCTGCTGCTCATGATTTGTTAGTCCTTTTTTTGTCTTCCACTCACACGAGCTACAAGCTTATAACCGCTTGTAGTAGTTCTCAGATTAGGCCAATTTAGCTAGAATGCACTTGGCCGAAACTTCATTGATCTGCGTCACAAAATACAGATGCAGGCATTTAAAACGTAGCACAGACGACTCTGGCCGCAACTGAAAAACACTGCATTTACATAATGTTGCAATGCCATATCTTTACACGCTTGAAATAGCTCAAAGTTCCCGCAGAGCAGGCACAAACTCCAAGCTTTTACATTTCATAACATTGTGGCACCAGCCACCCCGGTACAACTGGCCATGCAACCGATTGCCGGGTTTTAACGTTATACAGAGAGAACCACAATTCGCATGAGGGAACAGCGCGCCTGATGATTAGAAAGGTAAAGCGGTCTATCGGCCGTGGAACGGCGATAACCGGAGCCCACACTGCCAAACGCCCGGGAGACGATCCCGGCCACATTCCGACAGGCCCGGTAAAATCGAACCGTTTTCTGAAAACACCACAGGGATGGTATATCCGCACTCGGGAGAGCAATGACCTGGGGCCCTTCGCCAGCGAAGAAGAGGCGTTTGTCGCGCTTCAGGTATACCTCGGGAACACGGATGTCAGTTCGGTTCGCCGATTTCAGCCGACGCAGTTTTATGGCATACAGATACACGACACGGCGACTTGCCCGAAGGAACGCTGTGCATTATGTGCCGAGGTAGAACAGTGGGAATCTCAGCAGAGCTGAGCACCGGTCAAGTCAGACCGGTGCTTTGCCCTCGTTGAGCGCCAGAGCGCCCTTCACAATTCGATAGATGATCCAGATGGAGATCCCCAACAGAAAGAACCATCCAATGATCAGCGGCGTGGTCACGATACCAATGACGGTCCAGAGCAGACCAATCCAGAACGTTCTTATCTGCCAACGGAAGTGCCGCTCAATCCACGTGTTCCGGACATCATCCAACTTGACGTAATTGATGATCACACCGATCAACCCCGTGATCCCCCCGACGAAGAACGATAGCGCTTGCAGAATGTACACGGCAACGGCCAAGTTTCGGGCGGAGTCCGAGCGTTGCGCCATCGGATCCGGATCGGCAGGGATGTAGTCCTGGTCAGCCAAGGCGATTCTCCTTACGAATATCTCGCCCAAGTCTAACACACAGGCTTACAATCGCCGCCAGAGCGGGACATCAGTGGTTGTCCGGACGGTATCCGAGGCGGAACCCACCCCAATGCTTTCCGTTCACGTAGATCGGCACCGACAGGTCATGCATGATCTCACCGGTATCCCGGCGATACGTCTGCAACAGCATATCCTCGGTATGCGTGCCACAGCGAATACCGGTGCGGTCATTGAACAGACGCTTGCTGCGGCTCTTCACCAGATCGACCTCCGGTTTACCCGTGGGCGCATTGGCGAATTCCCGGTTATGAGTAGGCACATAGCCGTCCGGGGCGCAGGAAATGGCAAACACCAATGCAGAATGGGAATCCTTGATTGATTCTTGAATGGAGGGCAGATTCTGATCGGTAAAGGTGTCGAATCGGCTTCCATACTTTGGAGGATGAGTATTGGGGATTGCTTCACGATTCCGGTCGAACAACGCCGACTCCGAGAGTTTGCCCTCACTGATGGCCCGCTCGAAAAGCTTGCCTATCTGCTCAGCTCCCGCTTTGGCCTGATCGTAGAAGAAGCGGTGGTAACTGGCCTCACTGTTCAGGGCAAACGCCGCATTTGCTTTCTCTGCCAGCTCCATCTGCGTGCCCGCCTGCTCGGCCAGGGACGCAACACTGGAGTCGCTCTCGGATATCTGATCGCGAACGGTTTCGATGGCAGAGAAGACCTGTTGCAGGCTTTGTTCGTTGCTCTGATCAATCTCGGCAATTCTGGCAACCTGCTGCTGTACCCGATCGGACTGATCACGAATCTGATCGAGCCGCTCCCCCACACTCTCCACGGACACCAGCCCTTCCTCGACACTGCGGGCAAGGTCCTCAATCCGGGAAACAATCAGAGTGGTGTCGGAACGAACTTCCTGAAGAGTCTCGGCCACTTCGCCAGTCGCCTGAGCGGTTCGCCCCGCAAGCTGCCGCACTTCATCTGCAACCACGGCGAATCCACGCCCCTGCTCACCTGCCCGGGCTGCTTCAATGGCAGCGTTGAGGGCAAGCAGGTTGGTCTGCTCAGCGATGCCCTCAATGGTGGTGGTTACACCCTGAATCTTGTTGGATTTCTCATTCAGTTCCTGAATCAGGCGAAGGTTTTCGCCGGACTGCTGATGCACAATGCGAATACGCTCAATCGCATCCACGAGAGCCTGGCGACCTTCTGCACTGGTTGCGCTGGCCTGGTGCGCCATGGTCGCAGCTTCCGTGGCCTGTTCTGAGGACTCCCGGACGGTTTCGGTAATCTCGCCGGCATACTCCGCCATCTGAGCGGTTTCTTCCACTTGCCGGTCAAGGCGCAACTTCAGCTGGTCAGCCGCATAGGATACCTGGGCGGCGGAGATGGCGTTCTGGTCAGCACTCCCCGACAGGCTCTCGACCAGCGCGCGGCCGGCTTTGGCCTCGGACAGAAGCTGATGACATTCCTTGTGAAGCGGGTGGTCTTCCGGAAGAGAGCCGTCATTGAGTTCACGGATACTCCGTTCCACGGGCTCCAGAACGCGGGCAACGAAGAAGATAACAGCAGCGATCAATCCAATGGCGAGCCCGATCAGCAGAGAGCCCGGATCAAGGCCTAGCACCGGTGCCACCAAGCCGCATGTAAGTGCAACAGCGGCAGCACTCGCAATCCCCCATACAATCGTCGCCCTAGTAAGCAGAGCCATAATAACCTCATCATTCTTGTTTTATGTACAACCATCGTTCAACGCAAGGCTATTGGGGAGAGTAAAGAATCCGCATGAGTTCTTAACTCATACTTTAGTGCATTTATTCCTTATATCGGCAGGATTGGAATGATCTGAAACAAAAAAACCGCAAACCTCACCCATTCCGTTACAGAATAGGGACGGTGTGCGGTTTGATCATGGCGCCCGGCCAGGGATAACCGGGCTGCCCCGGTTTACCAGTCCAGACGGATATCCCGATTCTGAACCCGGCTGGCACTTTCAAGAGGCGGCACGCCGTCCGGGTCAACATCCCGGTAGACGTTAACAGCAGGCACGACCGTCGCGTCCCGCCCGTAGACGTAGCTCTCTTCTTCAACAATAACTTTATAGGCTTTGTTCAGGGCAAGCGCCCTCTCCTTGCTGGGGGCAATCAGGGTATAGACATCTGCTGCGGCAACATCGTCTACTTTGACTGAGCCATCATCGTTAAACCAGCGCGCTCGCATTTCCGGATTCTCCCGGAACTCATTGCCGCCACCCGCACGCTCAAGATATTCGAGAATTTCGCCTTTCAACTGACCAAGACTGGGAGCGTCTGGCATGCCCCGGAGATCGATGTAGCCCCACCCCTCAGCACCTGCCACCTTCCTCGGAAACGCAAACGTCTGGTCAATCGTGGTCCCGATCGTCGCGTGGCATCCCATACAGAACATCTGTTCCTGATAAGTCTGTTTTCTGAGTTCGCCCTGACTGTTTTCGATAAAGCCCAGCACCTCCCAGCCCATGCCATTATTCAATCCTTTATCCCCGTGATCGGAATATGCCGGAAGGTTGCCGTCCAGTTTTTCCTGGTGTTCGTTGCCATACAGAGATGAAAGCTCAGCCACCGAATACGAGGTGACTTTTTTCATGTAGCGCACTTCCTTCATGCGTCGGGACGGACGAATCTCATCTCCTTCAATACCCACGTAACGAACGGTATGAATAAACTGTGTCCCCTCGGGGTAAGACATTCTCTCAACCGATTCTCCGGCAGCACCGCCCACATACTTTTCCCTGCGCTGAATTCGGGTGACTTCTCCAAGCATGCCGTCATGGTTGAGATCCGCGCAGACGTTGTTCTCGTCAATCGGCGGTGTCGACACCGTGTCCATGTCCCCCATGGCCATTTCAAGCAGTGCGAGGTTGGTAAAATACACATCCTGGGAAAATTCATCCGTATCGGTACCGCATGCTGCAACACGAAACGGTTCGGGCAAGCGGATCATGACGTCATCGGTCGAGCCGTTGGTCGGCCAGAAGGTACTTGGCAGTGGCTTGTAATTGAAGGCGACCCAACCACTTCCATCCCGGGCGAGACCTCGCTCGTCAAAGGCCTCGGCCCCTTCGGCGAGGTCCTGGATTTCCGGTATTGGCCCGGACCATTCCTCGTCGTCTTTCAGACGTTCAATAAAGTCCGAGTAATTATCCGTGTCTATGTAACTCTCGATTTCGCTATCGCTGATATCGGCAATCTCGTCACGCCGATCAACGAACAGGTTTGTCCAGTGATTGTGGGTTCCCAGCTCAGAGAAGTTGTAGTCTCCCTGCAGGAATCCGTCGGACATGCTATTGGGACGATCCGGGTCCGAGTATGTCTGATGGCAGGTGTAACAGGGGTTATTCACTCCCTCAGTCTTGGTGTAGCACTGAGGAGGGATAACGGCTTCCCGGTTGTAGAGGGTGTCCGCAGCAATGGCAGGCCGATCCGGTTCCTGACCTTCATAGACATAGTCATCCGGGACGACGACGGAAGGCAGATCATTATTACCGCCACACCCGGACATCAATACACTGACACCAATAACCAGAGAATAAATAGAGCGATTCATGACGTTACTCGTTCAATAGAAAACGGGGAAGCCTCACGGCTTCCCCACTTGTTGCATCTATCCGGTACCCAATCAGGCTTCCGGATCAAACAGCCATACCGTGTTGTTTTCGTGGTTGCCGGTATCTTCACCGATCACCACACGACCATCTTTCAGAACCAGGAGGTTGTCCGGGTTGGAGATGTTGTCTACGTCGCACTGGTTTGCTGTCGCGGCACCGTCATACGCACCGCCAACGATGACGGGCTCCATGCGGGAAATATCAAAGCTCGCATCAAGCTTCATCTGGTAGACCACGCCACACGAGCCATTGGTGCCATCCAGTTGGATATCACCCATGTCGTCTGCCATGGTTTTGTCGTAGCTGGACATCGCCATGTAAGCGTATGGAACTGAACCATTCTTGGCGCTTTCCAGGTTGATGTTCACACCTTCCATCTTGCGGAATTCAGCCGTTGCACCCAGTGCTTCTGCGGCTTTGCGGGTTTCGAGGAACGCTACACGGTCATCAGCAGCATTACCGGCGGCCCATTCAGCAACGTCTGCATCGGAGATGTAGCTGGTCTGACCATCGACGTAGTCAGTCTCGTCGATGCCATCGTAATCGCTGATCCAGCCTTCGATATCGGCGTTGGTACCGTGAGCCAACTCGATCCACTGGATATCGAATCCGGCAACCGCAGGATCGGAGGATGCATCCTGAGTCGCTTTTGCGGCGTACAGAGTACCGGCCGTCAGGTCGCCAGCAGTATCAGCCACAAACTTGAAGAACACCGTACCGGTACCATCGTCGCTCAGGTAAACGGTCTTTTCGTCCGGCATAACAACCGAGTTCTCGTGGGAGAAACGTCCCATGGCATGCATTTTCACCGGGGTCGGTGTAGCCGCTGTCGGGTTGGTGATTTCTACGATGTAGCCGTAGTCATACGGGTTCGGGAAGGTGCCATCCAGGTATGTTTTGAGATCTTCCGCCTGGTAGAAGTAGTTGTAGTTGGGGTTGTTCCAGTCTGAAGTATTGTCGAAGTAGAGTTCTTCAGAGGTGAGCGGGTTACCCCAGGGAGACAGTGTACCGAAGCAGTTAACCCAGGTGCCGCCGACAGCGCCGAAGTCGATCATCATGACGTCGTTATCAACGACATTCCACTCGCCAGCGTCGTTCTTGCGGACTTTCATCCGGCTCATACCGCCCGGGCGGTCTTCCCAGTTGGTAAACAGGTAACCCTCTCCGGCACCGGTGCTCACGAAGGCGTTAAAGTCAGGATCGTTGGAAACCTTGATAACGGTCTTTGCAGCGTCTGTTGCGACAATCGCGCCCATGCCACCGACGGGCGCCCCCGCCCAGGAATCACCATTCTGAGCCAGCACCTTGTAGGAGCCGACGGCCGTGCGTACCAGCTCTTTTTCCTCAGTGGTGCTCGGCGCTGCCAGAGCGTTGAAACCGAAACCATCAGCGGAAAGGTCTGCGTCCTCAACAACACCCACTGCCGCAGCAGAGAAGACGTTGCCGTTATCGTCGGCGGTTGTGTTGCTGTCTGACGGATGCTGAACGTTGAAGAACAGATCGCCCTCTTCGGTCAGAAACAGGCCTGTGACCTCCGCTCCAAGGGGGACCGTTGCCATACGAGTCAGAGCCTGGCTATCTGTGTCAAACGAGGATGCTGCGCTATTGTTGTCATCGTCGTCAGAACAGCCCGCCACCAGAGCAACGCCCGCGACAGCCATCGCCAGCGCTGACAGTTTGAACACAGACTTTCCGTTCTTTTGGTACATGTCTCTCATCCTTTGCTTTTTCCAAGCGTTAGTTTTAAGGAGATTTTCGGAGCCCCTAGACTGGCCAAACTATGTTTCAGCTCCGTTTCGACCTCATGAACAGACGATGACCTTTCCGAGACAAGCCCCAAACTCGCCGAAAGCGAAATAAAACGGTCACATTTGCGCCGTTATAGTGACGGATTAAGTGAGAACTCAAGGCAAGACCCAGCCATGCAACAAGTCTTCAATGCTCAGTCCCACCAGCACGCATTGCGGGAAGCGGACAAATTCAAGGATTGCGCGCCCACGGACATCGTCGGATCAACGCCTCGCGAGGGTGTGCAGGTCACTCTGCTGGGGATGGCTATCGATATCGGCCTCGGCGGCCTCAAGGTGGTTGCTGGGGCTATGAGTGGCAGCCATGCGTTGATCGCAGACGGCATTCATTCGTTTTCTGACGCCATGACGGATGTTCTTGTGATCGTCATGATGCGTTACTCCCGCCAGCCAGCCGACGATGATCACCCCTACGGTCATGAACGATTCGAAACGCTCGGGACTGTCCTCATGGGGTGCCTGTTGATGCTGATTGCGGCGGGAATGGTCTGGGATAGTCTCTTTACACTTTTGACCGACGGCTCGCAGATCGAGACCGGCTGGCTGGCAATAGCGGCAGCGCTGATTTCCATTGCAGTAAAAGAGTGGCTGTTCCGCTACACAAAATCTGTGGGCGAAAAGATCAAGTCGGAACTGATCATCTCCAATGCGTGGCACAGCCGGACAGATGCGATCTCATCCATCGTCGTGCTTTTGGCCATCGTGGGTGCGGCAACGGGTATTGAATGGCTGGATCTGGCGGCTGCAATCGCGGTGGCCTTCGCCATTGGGAAAATCGGTCTGGGGATGATGACCGATAACATCAAGGAGTTGGTGGATACTGCGCTGGCCCCCGACAAACGCTCTCGTTTGCTTACACTGGTTGAAGGGTTTGCTGACGTGAAAAATGTTGCCAGTCTACGGAGCAGACGAATGGGGAACCACTACCTCGTTGACTGTTCACTGGTTCTGCCCGGAACGTTCACGATTGCTCAAAGCCAGCAATACATCGCGACGATAACAAACCAGGTCTTGAACACCTTCCCCGAAATACGGGAGTTTGCAGTCAGAGTGGAAGCAGACACACCGTCTACCACAAGGGAGTAACTGCAATACCGGCAGGGTATCCCTGCCGGTACTCGCCCGCTATTACTGGGTCATTTCCTCATAACCTTCTTCCATGGAATCTCCGGCATCGTCCGCCGCGTCTTCCATTTCGTCCATCGCATTTTCGGCCCCTTCCTGGAGCTCACCCAGTGCGCCCTCATCCTGGCCGGTTGCCTCTTCGTATGTCTCTTCCATCGAATCGCCAGCATCATCCATCATGTCGCCGGCGTTATCGGCGGCCTGCTCGACATCCACACCTTCGTTTTCTTCAGAACTGCATGCGGCCAGTCCCAATGCCATGACAAATGCCAGTGTGCCTAATGTGAGCTTTTTCATAACCATGTCCCTCAGTTGGTCCGTATTTACGACGGCCACAAGGGTACGACTGGCACCCGACACATACAATTACCCGGAAATTACCCTTTGGTTAACACCCGCCGGCCGAGAGTTGGCGGCCATCGATCATGACCACGTGGTCAATACCCACAAGGTTACCCCGGCCGAGGAGGATGAAATCCTCTCCTG
This sequence comes from Marinobacter nitratireducens, assembly GCF_000708045.1. Classification (GTDB taxonomy): domain Bacteria; phylum Pseudomonadota; class Gammaproteobacteria; order Pseudomonadales; family Oleiphilaceae; genus Marinobacter; species Marinobacter nitratireducens. Next base: position 206,885 of record NZ_ANIE01000005.1, on the reverse strand, counting down.
CCCGGCTGAAAAGGTCCTGGATGACATCATGCACGGTACAGATCTGGCCCGCACCATCGCGGTAGATTACCTCGGCCAAACGTCCTGACATCAGGTACTCACGCAGCATTCGCTGAACCAGGCAGTCAGCCGTCCGGGCCGGCGGATTTGAGGCGGTCATGGCTATTGATCCTTCTGCTTGCGTTTTTTCTTGTTATCCACTGATGCCGAGCCGCTTCAACACACGGATATGGAAAGTCTGGTCCAAAATCGCGAGATTCGCCAACCCGGGAAATCATGTCATTTAGTGCCAACGCGCCTAATTCCACCCATAACTTGTTGCATTGCCAGATTGTCCGACATAAATTTTAGACAGGCACAGCAACGGAGAACAAGAGATGAATGCCAAGACCCGCGATCCCAACATTGCACAGTCGGTACAGCAATCGGCTCCTGAAACGGACTGGAAGGACCCCAAACGGTATATGTGGCTACTGGGCCCGGCTCTTCCAGGTATTGGCCTGGCGGCGCTGACCGGGTATGCACTGGCGCCCAAGAAGCTCAAGGCCCTGGCCTGGACCGGACCGGCCCTGGTTCACGGCATCATCCCGGCGCTGGATCGTGCAATCGGCGAGGACAAAAGCAACCCGCCGGAGTCGGCCGTCAAGCCTCTGGAGCAGGACAAGTACTACGAGCGAATCGTAAAGGCCTTCATTCCCACCCAATATGCTATGACCTTCATGGGCGCTTGGTTGGCCAGCCGGAAAAAGACGCCTCTGGAAGACAAGATCGGACTGACACTCACCGTGGGTGCCATTAACGGTGTCGGCATCAACACCGCGCATGAGCTGGGTCACAAGTCGAACAAGCTGAATAAGTTGATGGCCATGGCAGCGCTGGCGCCGACCGGCTACACCCACTTTGTGGTTGAGCACAATTTTGGTCATCACAAGCGCGTGGCAACCCCCGAAGACCCGGCAAGCAGCCGCATGGGTGAGAGCTTCTGGAAGTTCCTGCCCCGGACGGTGGTTGGCGGGATCAAGTCGTCCATCAAGATTGAGAAGGCGAGGCTTGCCCGCAAGGGTAAAGGCTTCTGGAGTCTCGACAATGAGTTGCTGCAGGGCTGGGCCATGAGCGCTGGCTTCTTCGGCGCAACCACTCTGGTGTGCGGCCCCCGAGCTGTGCCGTTCCTGGCCGCGCAAGCGGTCTATGGCGCAAGTTTGCTGGAGAGCGTGAACTACATCGAGCATTACGGCTTGCTGCGCCAGAAAGACAAGAATGGCAAGTACGAGCGCACTCAGCCGGAGCACAGCTGGAACAGCAATCACATCGTGACCAACCTGTTCCTGTACCAGCTACAGCGCCATTCGGACCATCATGCTCACCCGACCCGGAGTTTCCAGGCACTGCGCCACTTCGAGAACGCGCCCCAACTGCCCGGCGGATACGCTTCTATGCTGTTGCCGGCGTACGTTCCCAAGTGGTGGTACGAGGAAATGGACAAGCGGGTGATTGATCACTACAAGGGCGACCTGAGCAAGATCAACTGGGACCCGGACCGCAAGGAAGAGCTGATGGCGAAGTATGCCGACTATGCGGCTGAGGTGGCGGCTCGCCATGCTGATGAGTCCGGGGAGCAGGCAGCCTGAGGAACAGGTGCAAGCGCCCAACACTCATGCTCCCCCAAGACACGCCGTGAATACGTCCATGTAGGCTTGTGTGCAGCTTCCCTGCTGCACACAGTCTTGGGGGAGCATGAGCGTCGGGCGCATCAGATGTTTGGAGTGAACGCCTGCATCGGTTTCATTTACCTCTGAAAACAGCGTCCCGCCTTTCCAGGAAAGACTGAATTCCCTCTTTGACGTCCTCACTGGCCATTACAGGCTGCAACTCCGGAAACAGCTTCTGTTTTGCAGCCTCCTGCCCCTCACTCACAGAGATCTTTGAGGATTTAAGGCTTCCGCGAACGCCAAGGGGCGCCGCTTTTGAAATTTTCTCGGCAATAGTCATCGCAACATCAAATTGTGCCCCCGGCTCAACCAACTCCTGGACCAGGCCCCAATCGTAGGCCTGTTCTGCGGTCCACTCGTCTCCGGTGAGCAGGTAGCGCTGGGCGTTGCCCCAACCAATCTCTCGAGGCAACCGGATGGTGGCGCCACCGCAGGCAAAGATGCCGCGTTTTACTTCCAGCTGGGCGAAACGCGTGCCTTTGGCCGCGATCCGGATATCCGTGTTGAGCATCATCTCCACGCCGCAGGTGAAGCAGATGCCCTGGGCAGCGAACACCACAGGCTTACTCAGGCCGGGGCCGGTTATGTGGAACGGATCAAGTTCACCGTCTCCGGGTTCAATGCCTTTTCCGTTGGCGAACACGCCGGCCCAGTCGTCCAGTTGCAGGCCGCTGGTGAAGTGATCGCCCTCGGCATACATCAGTCCGACACGCAAGTCGTCGTCATGCTCCAGCTGGTAATAGGCAGCGGCGATTTCGTGGTACATGGCCCGGTTCATGGCGTTCATTTTGTCCGGACGATTGAGGCCAATGAGGAGTATGTGGCCCTTTTTTTCAACGTTAACCAGAGCCATCAGAACCACTCCGCTTTCATGTTCAGGCAGGTATCGTCCTGGTTCTTCAACAGCACCAGATCCTGAGCAACGGTCGGCAGTTCCCAGTGGAAGAAGTACTGGGCGGCTTGCAGCTTGCCCTGGTAGAAGTTGCGGTCATCGTCGTTGCTGGCGGCGGCCAGTGCTTTTTCCGCAACGTTGGCCTGGCGCAGCCACATCCAGGACACAATGATGTGCCCGAACAGATGGAGGTAGCAGGAGGCATTTGCCAGAACGTTGTCCGGATTCTCGCTCATCAGGGATTTACCCAGGCTCTGGGTAACCTTCACTGCCTGCTGAAGGGTTTCGCTCAGGGAAAGGGCCCACTGCTGGCAGCGGTCGCTGGTGGCCGCCTGCAGATCCACCTGCATTTCCTGCATCAGCAACTGCAAGCCGTGGCTCTGATCCTGCCAGATCTTGCGCCCCAGCAGATCCAGGGCCTGGATGCCATTGGTGCCCTCGTGAATCGGGTTGAGACGGTTATCCCGCCAGCACTGTTCCACCGGATACTCCCGGGTGTAACCCGCACCGCCATAAACCTGAATGGCCAGATCGTTGGCTTTGGGGCCGAATTCCGAGGGCCAGGCCTTGATGACCGGGGTCAACAGGTCAAGCAGCTTCCCGGCTTCCAGGCGTTTCTGTTCATCCGGATGGGTGTGCTGATCGTCCATCAGCCTTGCACCGTAGAGACACAGCGCCAGGCCTCCCTCGCTGTAGGCTTTCTGGGCAAGCAGCATACGGCGCACATCGGCGTGGTCGATGATCGGCACCTGCGGTGCTTCCGGGTTCTTTTCCGATGGCTTGCGGCCCTGCAAGCGGTCTTTTGCGTATTCAAGGCTGTGCATGTACCCGCGGTAGCCAATCACGGCGGCACCAAAACCCACGCCCACCCGGGCTTCGTTCATCATCTGGAACATGTACTTCAGCCCCTGATGCGGCTCACCTACCAGATAACCATGGCAGGGTGCGTCATCACCAAAACTCAGGGCGGTGGAAGTCGTGCCCCGGTAGCCCAGTTTGTGAATCAACCCAGCGAGGCTGACACCGTTGCGTTCGGTGGCGTTGCCTTCGTCATCAACCAGGAACTTGGGCACCACAAACAACGAAATCCCTTTCACCCCGGCTGGTGCGCCTTTGATCTTGGCAAGCACCATATGAACGATATTCTCGGTAAGGGATTGCTCGCCGCCCGAGATGTAGATCTTGGCTCCCTTGATGAGGTAATGGCCGTCGTCTGTCGGCGTTGCTGACGTTCGGATATCGGCCAGCGAGGACCCCGCGTGGGGCTCAGTCAGCGCCATGGTGCCGGTGAACCGGCCAGAGAGCATGTGGGGCAGGAAGGTCGCCTTCTGCTTTTCATTTCCAAATACCCGGATCAGGTTTGCCGCTGCGGTGGTAAGGAACGGATAGCCCGCCGTACCCGGGTTGGCCGCGGTGAAAAAACCATTACAGGCCGCCATGACCGATTCCGGCAATTGCATGCCGCCCAGATCGTAATCGTACCGGCCCGCGATAAACCCGGCCTCAGCATAGGCATCAAAGGCTTCCTTAACCTCAGGAAGCATCTCCACCTTGCCATCAACGAACTTTGGTTCGTCTTTGTCGGCTGCACTGTTGTGGGTTGCAAACTTTTCCCTGGCCATCTTGTCGGCGGTTTCGATGACCGCATCAAACGTGTCACGACTGTGTTCGCTGAAGCGTTCGCGCCCGGTCAGGCTCTCGGTATCAAGGACATCGTATAGCTGGAATGCCAGGTCGCGGCGGTCGATCAAGGTATCGGTCATTATTGGTCTCCTGTTGATGTTACAAAGAGTGTCACAGGAATCGGGATGAGAAAACCGGCATATATGACATAATCATGGTGAATATCGCCATCTACTCACCCAGCGGACCCAAGACGGTTTATGCATAACGTTTTTGTGATCGGATTCAACGGCGCTCTGGCCAGCGCCATTACCGGCATCGTCGATCTTTTCCGGTTAGCCGGTGTTACCTGGGCCCGCATCCAGAACGACACCCCTCACCCGTATTTCAAGACCCGGCTGCTGACCCAAGGGGCAACACCTTGCCGCTGCATCAACGGGCTAACCCTGCTCGCCGATGGCGCCTGGGACGAGCCCGGGCTGGCGTTCGGCCCCGACGATTTCATTATTGTCCCCACCATAGGCGGCCCGATACTGCCAGTGCTCGAACAGAACCGGGAGCTGGTGTCGTGGCTATCAGAGCGTGCCGGTGAAGGTTCGCAACTTGCCAGCAACTGCACAGGCGCCTTCATGCTTGCCGAGGCCGGGCTACTGGCCGGCCGGGAAGCGACCACTCACTGGGGGTTCAGCAACCAGTTCCAGCTTCGCTATCCGGCCGTACGCTGCCGCCCGGAGAAGCTGGTTACGGTAGATGGCCCCATCGCCTGTGCGGGGGGCGGTATGGCCTGGTGGGATCTGGGGATATATCTGGTTGAACGCCATGCTGGCCCGGAAGTGGCGAGGCAACTGGCCAAGGCGTTTGTCATCGACGCTGGCCGGACCAGCCAGGCACCCTACAGCGCCCTGCAAGCCAGGAGATACCATGGCGACAAAGCCATTCTGAAACTCCAGGATTGGCTGGATCAGCATTACACGATGAAAATCACCCTGACCGACATGTCAGACCAGGCCGGCCTGAGCGCTCGCTCGCTGATACGCCGATTCAAAATGGCGACCGGCGACTCCCCCACAACCTACCTGCAACTCCTCAGGGTAGAAGAAGCCCGGAGGCGGCTGGAGTCCTCCACCGCGTCCATCGAGACGATTACCCGGGACGTCGGCTACGAAGATGTCAGTTCCTTTTCACGACTCATACGCCGTCACACAGGTCTGTCCCCCAGTGACTACAGAGCCCGCTTTCGATAGTCAGATCGGATTACATGATGGCCGCTGGTATGGAATATGCTGGATTAACAGTAAAAGGCCAGTTTTGACCTCTTTGCGTAAATAATTTGGACACAGGTGTAAAAGTGGGGAGGTTCGCCATGAACGCACCGATCAGACAAAGCCAGGCCGACATATTAAGCCGCCTGTATGACATGAAGCAGAAACAGCTGGCTCAGGCTGCGCAGCAAGGCAACAGTTTTCGCTGCCAGGTGCTTGAAGCCGAAGCCCAGGCTATCTCAGAGGCCCTGAAAGCAATCCGGTAAGCAGGTGACGAAAAGCGTCACCCACGTACCATATTGGTCCACTTTACAGTGCAGCCGCCACTTCCGTCCCCTGGCGTATGGCGCGCTTTGCATCAAGCTCTTCGGCCACATCCGCGCCACCGATGAGGTGAGCCTTCACCCCATTGGCACTGATTCGATCGAACAGCTCACGAAACGATTCCTGACCGGCGCAAATAACGACATTATCCACGTCTAGCACCCGGGTATTGGAGACCTTTCCATTCTTGTCCAGTATTGAGATGTGAAGGCCAGCGTCATCAATTCGGTCATAGCGACAACCCCGAATCATCTCAACGTCCCGATGCTTAAGGCTGCTGCGATGCACCCACCCCGAGGTCTTGCCCAGTCCGGCACCCACCTTTCCGGACTTACGCTGCATCAAATAGATCTTTCTCGGAGACTCCATCGGCTGGCGTTCAGCCAACCCTCCAGCCCCCTCAAACCCAGCGTCCACACCCCATTCGGCTTGCCACTCGGCAACGCTGATCTGCTGCCCTTCCGGGTGCCGGGCGAAGTCGTGGGTCAGGAATTCACTAACATCGAAACCAATGCCGCCTGCACCAATGACCGCGACTCTCGAGCCCACGGGTTTGTTTTCCCGCAATACATCCAGGTAGCCAAGAACCTTTGGATGTTCAATTCCTTCGATCTCGGGTGTTCTCGGCTTCACACCCGTGGCGACGATGACGTCATCATAGGCTTCTGCCAGCAGATGATCAGCGTCGACACGAGTGCCCAACCGCAGTTCAATGTCGAGCAGGTCAATCTGGCGCTGAAAATACCGGAGAGTCTCGTAGAACTCTTCCTTGCCGGGAATCCGCTTGGCGTAATTAAACTGACCACCAATCCGTTCATCGGCCTCATAAAGCGTGACTCTGTGACCGCGACGTGCGGCGGTGGTTGCCGCAGCCAACCCAGCAGGCCCCGCTCCAACAACCGCAACTCGTTTGGCAACGGGAGCAACCGTCAACACCAGCTCGGTTTCATGACACGCACGGGGATTAACCAGACAGGACGCCCTTTTTGCTTTAAAGACATGGTCCAGGCAGGCCTGATTACAGGCGATGCAGGTATTGATTTCATCCGCGCGGTCCTGCTCGGCCTTGCGCACAAACTCGCTGTCCGCGAGAAGCGGGCGAGCCATTGACACCATATCGGCCTTGCCTGCCGCGAGGATTTCCTCGCCTTTTTCCGGTGTATTGATGCGGTTGGTCGTACAGACGGGGATATCAACTTCGCCGTAGAACTTGCCGGTGACATCCGCAAAACCGCCCCTCGGCACTGAGGTCACAATGGTGGGCACCCTGGCTTCGTGCCAGCCAATGCCAGTATTGATGATGGTGGCGCCGGCCTGCTCTATGGCCTTGCCAAGCATGACAACCTGATCCCACGTTTGGCCTCCGTCAACCAGATCCAGCATCGACAGGCGGTAGATTATGATGAAGTCGGGACCGACCGCTTCCCGGATGCGACGGACAATTTCGACCGGCAGGCGCATGCGGTTTTCGTAGGGACCACCCCACTTGTCCGTTCGCTTGTTGGTGCGTTCACACAGAAATTGATTAATGAAGTAACCTTCGGAGCCCATGACCTCGACACCATCGTATCCGGCAAGACGGGCAAGCTTTGCCGCACTGACGAAGTCGTCTATCTGTTTCTCGACCGCTCTGGTGGACAACGCCCTTGCCTTGAACGGGCTAATCGGCGCCTTGGTGGCCGATGCTGAGACGATGAGCGGCTGATACCCGTAGCGGCCAGCATGAAGCAACTGCAGACAGATCTTGCCGCCAGCCTCATGCACAGCACCGGTCACATGCCGATGCAGCATGGCGGTACCCCGGTTATTCATGGTCGAGGCCAGAGGTGAAAGCTGGCCAGAAAGATTCGGAGAGTAGCCACCCGTCACCATCAGCCCAACACCGCCTTCGGCTCGTTCAGCAAAATAACGGGCAAACTTGTGAATGTTCCAGAACCGGTCTTCCAGGCCGGTATGCATCGACCCCATCAGCACGCGGTTCTTCAGCTCGGTAAAGCCAAGATCGAGTGGTTTCAGCAGGTTCGGGTATGGGTTGCTCATGTTCTGGCCTCGCAAAGATTTATTGAGAGTATATCCTTGATCAATCACAAGTTGACTTGACCTTCAGGACGCTCCACGTATCATCTGCTGTCAAGTCTGACTAACGGAGCAACCATGACCGCAAGGTCCTTCGGCTGCATGCAATATCATCGTTTTCCCATCACTGCCGACATCGCACGGCATCGGGGGCGTCTTCCCTATTTCCCGGACCCACCCGCCCACCACCTCTGAAGACTCTCTTCACGCTGGTCATAACGCCCTCTGAGTGTGTGCACGAGCGCTGACCGGCGACTAAACTCAGGCAAACGCCTGTTTCTACACACGTAAAAGAAGAACCAAATAAAGAGGTTGCGATGTCGCTACCGCTGGTTGTGTTACTGCCATTCCTGGGTGCTATCGCCGCGCCCCTGTTTGCGCAGGGTGGCCGCACGGCAATTGCCATTGCGTCTTCTGTGCCCGCCCTGATTGCCCTGGCCGCACTGTTCCCCCATTGGCAAACCCTGGCCGATGGAGGCGTAGTTCTGCACAGCTTTGAATGGCTGCCGGCGCTGGGAATTTCTCTCAGTTTCCGTCTCGACGGCCTTTCTCTGTTGTTCGCCCTGCTGATTCTGATCATCGGTTTGCTGATCATTCTCTATGCACGCTATTACCTCAAGGCGAAAGAAAACGTCGGTAAGTTTTACGCTCTGCTTTTGTGCTTCAAAGGTTCCATGCTGGGCATCGTTCTCTCCAGCAACCTGCTGCTGATGATGATTTTCTGGGAACTGACAAGCCTGACCTCGTTCCTGCTCATCAGCTTCTGGACCCACAAGCAGGACGCTCGCCGCGGCGCCCGTATGGCCCTTGCCGTGACCGGCGGCGGTGGCCTGGCCTTGCTGGCCGGCATATTGCTGATCGGCAACATCGTCGGCAGCTTTGAGCTGGATGACGTGCTGGCCGCCGGCGACCTCATCAAGGCCCATTCACTCTATCCTGTGGCACTGACCCTGGTCTTGCTGGGCGCCTTCACCAAATCGGCGCAGTTCCCTTTCCATTTCTGGCTGCCACACGCCATGCAGGCCCCGACGCCGGTTTCCGCCTACCTGCACTCGGCGACCATGGTCAAAGCCGGGGTGTTCTTGATGGCCCGACTGTACCCGGCCCTGGCAGGGACTGAACAGTGGTTCTACATGGTCAGCTTTACCGGAATGGCGACACTGCTTCTGGGCGCCTACACCGCCATGTTCAAACATGACCTGAAAGGACTGCTCGCGCACTCCACCGTCAGCCACCTTGGCCTGATCACCCTGCTGTTCGGCATGGGGACCAAGCTTGCGGCGGTTGCGGCGGTGTTCCATGTAATCAACCACGCCACCTTCAAGGCATCGCTCTTCATGGCAGCCGGCATCATTGACCATGAGACCGGCACCCGGGACATGCGCCGCATCAACGGTCTCTGGCGCTACATGCCACATACTGCCACGCTGGCCATGGTTGCTGCGTCTTCCATGGCGGGGGTTCCGCTGCTCAACGGGTTCCTGAGCAAAGAGATGTTCTTTGCCGAATCCCTGGAACTGAACCTGCCGGGCCTGCTGGCCTGGTTGCCACCGGTGATCGCCACTCTGGCCGGTATCTTCGCGGTGGCCTATTCGGCGCGCTTTATCCACGACGTCTTCTTCAATGGCAAGCCGGTAGACCTCCCGATCTACCCGCCCCATGAGCCGCCCCGGTACATGAAAATCCCGGTGGAAATACTGGCTTTCGCCTGCATCATGGTGGGGATATTCCCGGCAGTCTCCGTCGGACCACTGCTCTATGCCGCTGCATCCGCAACCCTGGGAGGCGACGTGCCGGAGTACCACCTGACCATTGCCCACGGATTCAATCTGCCCTTGCTGATGAGTTTCGTGGCGTTTTTTGGTGGCCTGCTAATGTACAGCCAGCGCCAGCGGTTCTTCGATTTCCACGCCCGGTTCAAGGAAATAGATGAGAAAGCGGTCTTCGAAGCCGTGGTCTCACGAGTGGTCGCCAAAGCACAGGCGCTCACCGCCTGGATTGAGAACGGCTCACTGCAGCGCTATGCCCTTTGGCTGGTCATCAGCGTTGTTGCCGTCTCCTTCGTGCCTCTGGCAAACCTCGGCATCTTCGTCGGTGAGAACGGGCTGAGCCCGGTAGACTGGCCGACAGGGCTTGCCGCTGCGGTTCTTGGTATCTGCGCGTTGGCGACCGCTGCATTTCACCGTGATCGATTCTACGCCCTGATTCTGCTCAGCGTCGTCGGGCTGGTGGTCGCTCTGGCGTTCGCCCGCTTTTCCGCACCGGACCTCGCTATGACCCAACTGTCCGTCGAGGTCGTAACCATTGTCCTGCTGATGCTTGCGCTTTACTACATGCCGTCCTGGACACCGATTGAAACCACCACACCTCGCAGAGTCCGGGACGTGGTCATTGCCCTGATCGCCGGCGGAGGCATGACGCTGGTTACCCTCGCCATGCTGACGCAACCTTTCACGTCGATCTCCGACTTCTTCCTGGCAAACAGTAAACCCGGCGGCGGTGGCACCAACGTGGTGAATGTCATCCTGGTGGATTTCCGTGGCTTTGATACGCTTGGCGAAATCACCGTACTGGCAATCGCCGCACTGGGCATCTACGCCATGCTGAAAAACACGGCACTGACGCCGCCCCCCGGAGATGGTCAGGGTCACGCCTGGAGCCGGGACGGCCACCCGCTCATGCTGAAGCTAATCGCCCGGCCGATGTTGCCCCTGGCCCTTATGGTCTCCGTTTACATCTTCCTGCGCGGCCACAACCTGCCCGGAGGCGGCTTTATTGCGGGCCTGATAACCTCCGTCGCCCTGATCCTCCAATACATCGCCAGCGGCATGATCTGGACCCAGGACCGCGTGCGCTTCAAGTATCACAATGTGATTGGACTGGGCCTGTTGTTCGCGGTTATCGCTGGTGCCGGTAGCCTGGCCTTCAACTATCCGTTCCTCACCTCCACCTTTGGCTATATCACATGGCCCGTCGTCGGCAAGTTCGAGGTGGCTTCGGCCATGATCTTTGACCTCGGAGTGTACCTGACCGTCATTGGTGCAACGCTACTTGCGCTGGTGAGCATTGGCCGGCTATCGCCACACTCAGCCATCAAGAGCAAGAAGGAGGGGGCGTAATGGAGCTTCTGTTTGCATTGACCATTGGCGTACTGACATCGTCCGGCGTCTACCTCCTGCTGCGCGCCCGGACCTTTCCGGTTGTGGTGGGTCTGACACTACTGTCCTATGCCGTGAACCTCTTCCTGTTCTCCACAGGACGCCTGGCAACAGGCGGCCAACCCATCATCGGCAGTACCGCCAGCTACTCCGACCCGCTGCCACAGGCACTGGTCCTGACGGCCATTGTGATCGGTTTTGCCATGACCGCGTTTGTGGTCGTTCTATCCCTGCGCAACCTGGCAGACAACGATGACGACCATGTCGATGGGCACCAGGGGGAAGACAACGAAACCCAGCTAACCCGGGAAAAGGAGGTTACCGGTAAATGAACCATTGGCTTACCGCTCCTATCCTGATCCCGCTGCTCGGAGGCATATTGCAGGTATTCATGGGCTACGCTCCGATCAGCCTGCGACGTACCATCGCCATCGCTACCACCGTGCTGTTGCTGGTTTCAACCATCGTACTGCTGGTGCTTGCCAGCGATGACGGCTATCGCCTTTATGCCTTCGGCAACTGGCAGCCACCCTTTGGTATTGTGCTGGTTCTGGACCGCCTCGCCGCTCTGATGCTGATTCTGACGGCGATTCTGGCCCTGTTCTGCCACCTGTTCGCCATCGGCGGCGCTGATGAAGGCAACCGGCAGTTCCATGCGCTGTTCCTGTTCCAACTGATGGGATTGAACATCGCCTTCCTGACCGGGGATCTGTTTAACCTGTTCGTTGCCTTCGAGGTGTTGCTGATTGCCTCTTATGGCCTGCTCATGCATGGCGGAGGAACAGCCCGCACGGTTCCGGGGCTGCACTATGTGGTTCTGAACCTGATCGGCTCCGCCGTGTTCCTGATCAGCGTCGGTATGATCTACAGCGTCACAGGCACCCTGAACATGGCGGACCTGGCCGTCAAGATCCCCCGGATACAAGGCGAAAGCCTGAACCTGGTGAAAGCCGGCGGCATGATGCTTCTGGTGGTGTTCGCCCTGAAAGCGGCCCTGATTCCCCTGTGTTTCTGGCTGCCAAAGGCCTATGCCAAGGCCACTGCGCCGGTCGCAGCGCTGTTTGCCGTTATGACGAAGGTCGGCATCTACGCCATTCTCCGGGTTTACCTGCTGGTCTTCGGCGACGATGCCGGCGAGCTGGCAAATCTGGGTATGGACTGGCTGTTCCCACTAGCCCTGATTACCCTCACTATGGGCGTGATCGGAGCCCTGGGTGCAGACAACCTGAAAACACTGGTGGCGTGGCAGGTGATCATTTCCGTCGGCACATTACTTGCGCCCATCGCGCTGGGTTCAGAAGCCGGCATATCGGCAGCATTGTTTTACCTGCTCAGTACCACATGGACGGTCGCCGGCCTGTTTCTGGTGGCAGAACTGGTGGCCAACCAGCGTGGTACAGCGGGTGACAGGATCATCACCGCGCCCAAAATGCGTAACCGGACGTTCCTGAGTGTGCTCTTCCTCATCGGAGCCGTGGCAGCGGCGGGCTTACCACCGCTGAGTGGTTTCTTTGCCAAGCTGCTTATCCTGAAGTCTACTACCCCGGGTCCGGAAATGGCCTGGCTCTGGTCCGTCATCCTCATTGGCAGCTTTTTCACCGTGATTGCCTATAGCCGGGCCGGTAGCATTGTGTTCTGGCGGACCGTGGAAGGCCACATCGAAAAACCAGAGCCGCTGGGAGGCAATGTTTCCGTCGCCGCCGGCGCCCTGGTGGCCCTGAGCGTGATTATCGTCGCCCTGGCGGGTCCGATCAGCGACTATACAGATGCAACCGCGGCACAACTCTTCAATCCCGACGGCTACCTCCAGATTCTGGAAGCCCCGGTCGTGTCGGAGGATAAATAATGCTGGATCGCCTCAGTTTTCCCCAGCCATGGCTTAGTCTGATCCTGTTCCTCACCTGGCAGCTCCTGAGTGAGGGTGTCTCTGGCGGGAGCGTGGTAATGGGTATCGTCCTGGCCTGGGCCATTCCCCAGATAACCCATGGTTTCTGGCCTGAGCGCCCGGCCTTCATCAGCCCGTGGCGCATGCCTGCGTATCTGCTCCGGGTGATCAAAGACATCATCGTCGCCAGCTTTCAGGTGGCGAAGCTGATTCTCAGCCCCCGCCAACCAAGGCCGGTATTTGTATGCTACCCACTGGAGCTGGAGCACCCCCTTGCCATCAGCATTCTGGCAAGCACCATTTCGTTGACGCCGGGGACCGTGAGCGCCGACATCAGTGACGACAACAAGCTCCTGCTGGTTCATGCACTGGATGCAGCCAGCGACGAGGAAGTCATCGACGCCATCCGCACTCGTTACGAGAAACCGCTGCTGGAGATGTTCCAATGATCGACACTGTTCTCTACCTCACCATCGGCATGGTGACACTCGCGGCCCTGCTTAACGTCTATCGCCTGATTAAAGGTCCGGACGCACCGGATCGCGTGCTGGCACTGGATACCCTGTACATTAATGCCATTGCCCTGATCATTCTTCTCGGCATTACGCTGGGAACCCGCATGTACCTGGAGTCGGCCCTGTTGATTGCCGTGATGGGGTTTGTTGGCACTGTCGCGTTGGCGAAATACCTGAAACGGGGGAGCGTCATTGAATAACCTCAGCCCACTTACAAAGCCATCTGGAGGAACTCGCCCATGAGCCAGCTCGCTGAATACACCATCTGCTTTCTGCTCCTGCTTGGCGGTGCCTTTACCTTGGTTGGCGCCATTGGCCTGGCGCGGCTGCCTGATTTTTTTACCCGACTGCACGGCCCTACCAAAGCCACTACCCTTGGCGTGGGCGCCATCATGCTGAGTTCAGTGATCTATTTCAGCAGTCAGGGCGAATCCATCGGCATATCGGAAATACTGATCACGGTATTCCTGTTCATGACCGCGCCGGTAAGCGCCAACATCCTGGCCAAGGCCGCCATGCACATTGGCGTCAAAACCGCCGAGAATACCGAGGGTCAACCCTGGGAGCAGTGAGTCAGCCAGTGAAATCAACGGCTTCCACACTGTCGTGAAATTTGTCATTGGACTTGAAGAAAATTGCCGTATAGTAGGCGCCCCAAACCTCTACAGGAGCGTGAACGCATGCTGAAAGTCAACGAATACTTCGACGGCAACGCCAAGTCCATCGCATTCCAGACTGCGACTCTGCCGGCAACCGTCGGTGTGATCAGCCCGGGTGAGTACGAGTTCGGCACAACCCAGAAAGAGACCATGACGGTGATCAGCGGCGCACTGACCGTTCTGCTCCCCGGCATGGATGAGTGGATGACCTATGGCTCAGGCGAGAGTTTTGACATCGCGGCCCAAGCCAGCTTCAAGGCAAAAACCGATATCGACACCGCCTACCTGTGCACCTACGAATAACACCATGATTCGCAGAGCGGTCCAAGGCTTTCAATATAAGCCCGGATTCGCTCTGTATTTTTTCGCTATTCGAGGTTCCCGTTTCAACAAATCTGTGTCAGATTTACCTCTGTATCTCGCAATAACATCAACAACCGAGACAGAGGAAAACCGTGATGGCACAAACCCGCATTCTCCCCCCGGCTGACAATGCCTATCAGTACCCGCTTCTGATCAAGCAACTGCTGCTTTCCGGGCCTCGCTACAATCCGGACCAGGAGATCGTGTACGCCAATCGCAGCAAGTACACCTACTCAGATCTGGTTGAGCGTATCCATCGTCTGGCCAATGCCCTGACCGATGCGGGCGTACAACCGGGCGACACCGTCGCAGTCATGGACTGGGATACACCTCGTTACCTTGAATGCTTTTTTGCGATACCCATGATCGGTGCCATCCTGCACACCGTGAATGTTCGACTCTCCCCAGAGCAGATCGTTTACACCATGAACCACGCTGAAGACGACGTAGTACTGGTGCACGATGACTTCCTGCCAATTCTGGAAAGCGTTCGCGACGAGATCAAAACCGTTAAAACCTACATTCAACTGACTGACGACGCTTCAGCAAAGGACACCAGCCTGGATAGCACAGGCGAGTACGAGGCGCTGCTGGGTAAGGCTGCCACTTCCTTCGACTTCCCGGACTTTGACGAAAACAGCGTCGCCACCACGTTCTACACCACCGGTACCACTGGAAATCCGAAGGGCGTCTACTTCAGCCATCGCCAACTGGTCCTGCATACACTGGGTATGACTGGTTCGCTGTCAGCCAACGATGAGATGCCCCTGCTGCGCTCGTCATCGGTTTACATGCCGGTTACCCCCATGTTTCACGTTCATGCCTGGGGCGTCCCCTATGCAGCGACGCTCATGGGCATCAAACAGGTGTACCCGGGTCGCTATGAGCCCGAGCTACTGGTCGACTTGCTGAAGACTCATAACGTGACCTTCTCCCACTGCGTACCAACCATCATGCAAATGATGATGGCCACAGAGTCCATTAAAACCGCAGACCTCAGCAACTGGCACGTTCTGATCGGTGGCAGCGCACTGACCAAGGGCCTGTGTGATGCGGGCGCCAAGCTGGGCATCAGGATGTACACCGGATACGGCATGTCGGAGACCTGTCCGCTACTGAGCACCACGCACTTGAAACCGGAAGACCTTGAGCTGCCTCTGGAACAGCAGACTAGCCTGAGAGTAAAAACCGGAATCGCGGTACCTATGGTGGAAATTGAAATTGTCGATCCGTCCGGCAACCCGGTTCCCCACGATGGCGAAGCCAAAGGTGAAGTCGTTGCACGCGCGCCCTGGCTAACACAGAGCTACTTCAAGGAGAAAGCCAAAGGCGAGGAACTCTGGGAAGGGGGCTGGCTGCACACAGGGGATGTTGCCAGCATGGAGCCGGACAACACCCTGACCATCAAGGACCGCATCAAGGATGTCATCAAGACGGGTGGCGAGTGGCTGTCGTCACTGGACCTGGAAAACCTGATCAGCCAGCATCCGGCCGTTGCTGGTGCGGCCGTGGTCGGGGTACCGGACGAGAAGTGGGGAGAGCGGCCGTTCGCTCTGGTCACCCTCAAGCCGGGTGAAGATGCCAGCCTGGAGGACATCCAGAAGCACCTCCAGCAGTTTGTTGATAAAGGTGACATCAACAAATGGGCGATTCCGGAGCAGATGAACTTTGTCGACGACATTCCAAAAACCAGCGTCGGCAAGATCAACAAGAAGCTGATTCGCGACCAGCTGAAATAATACCGCTACGGCTAACGGGCCATAAACCCTCTGGCCCGTTAGCCAACGCCAGACCGCTTACAGATCGTCAGGCAGTATGAGCTCGTAAACCATTCCCAGCCCGTTGGTAAAACCACCAAACCCGTTTCGACCACCGCGATCGGACGTGAAGTACATCCTCTGCCCATCGGGAGAGAACGCAATGCCCGCCACTTCCGAAGCATCCTGTCCTTCAATTTGCAACAGCGGCTTCAACGTCCCATCCGGTAGTATCACCACCACCTGCATATCACCACCGTCCTCGGCGACGAGAATATCCCCCTGATCGGTCACGAACAGATTATCAACACCGGAGAGAATATCGTTTGGGGCCTCAGCCGTTGCCAGGTCGTAGACGACCTCGATAGTCTGGGCCGCAGTATCAACAGCCCAGATTCTGTTGTCGCCCTTGGTCGCGAAGTAAACAATGCCTTTGAAGAACCAGACGCCCTCTCCACCATCAAACGCGGTGGATTGCTGCAACCGGTTTTGATCCTGGGGCTCATGTGGGTTCAATGCGTCCATCCATTCAATCGGCTGCGGAGCGTCAAGCGCCGCGTCGACGCCCTCACCGCCTACACAGAGCACCTGGAGTCGCCCAGCCTGCAGAGCGGCGCGATCACTTCCCTCCGGCCAGTCGGCGGGGTCTGGCACCCATCGATAGAAACGGCCATCCGGCATGTCTTCAGTCAGGTACAGAAGTCGCTCACCAGGATCGATTGCAATGGCCTCGTGGGAAAAGAACCCCAGCGTTGGCCTCGGAACCCCATCTCCCGCCTGGTAGGGATCACACTCCCAAACCTGCCCGTTTGGGAATTCTTCACAGGACAGCCAGGTTTTCCAGGGGGTGACGCACCCTGCGCAGTTGAAGGTCGTTCCGCTGAGAATGGTGTAGGAATCCACAATCGTACCGTCAGGATCAAATACAAGCGTGCCCACCTGTGCCAGTCCCGGGGTAAACTCCTCAATGACGTTGGTCAGGCCACTCAGCTGTGGAAACGTAAATCCGATACTACCCGCGCCTGGCACCTCACTGTTACTGATGTAGATCCAGCCCCCATTATCCCGGGGCACAACGCCCGCTCCGTCGGGAAAAATATGCCAGGGACGATTGCCGATTCCACCCGTCTGAGGGCCGCTGACTGCCATGCCATCTGGCTGTGGTAGCTCGCTATTGATCGCTACAACCCTTGTGGCAAAGCCCTCGGGCGTCCGGACACCGTGTATATCCGCGTCCCGCAATGGACCAATGTCCTGAAATCGACCGACGAGCTTTTCAACGTCGTCTGGCGAAGGGGTGACGTCAGCGCCCCCACCAACAGCTGGAAGAGATTCTCCTCCGCCCTCTGAACCTCCACACCCGCTTAACCACGAAGCGGAGCCGACAGCGCCGGCGGTGAAGAACAGGGTCCGAAGAACGTCCCGACGCTTCCAGCGGTTACCCTGGGGGAAAAAAGGATGAGACATGAATACAACTCCTTAACTGACAACTTGACGCACGGGAGGATTGAGCAGTGCCGTGCGGACAGCTCTGGGTTCGGATGCGGGGTAATCCTCATAGATCCCGCGTCCACCGCTCTCGATACCGACGACCTTCGTCTTGGCCGGGTCGATGTCGCCCAGGCTGTCAGCGCTGGAGATGCTTCTAACGTAATAGAACTCGGACTGGGTCCGCTCCCGGGTAACATCCACCAGAATAAATCCTGGCGATTTGAGTTCGACATACTTCATGTGAGGGTTGGCCAAACGAACCGCCGCGGCGGCAAGATCGGCAATCTCCTCAGGAAATCCGGGCGATGTCACCGAGGGTGTTACAAACTCTGTTGCCAACGGGCTTGCCAGCGCGTTTTCGACGAGGTTTGCAGAATCGGCGTACACCTCATTGGCCCAGGAGGTGTGAATGTCACCCGTAAAAATAACGGTATTCCCGACGCCTTCCGCCAGCGCCTGAAGCACACGTTCACGGTCGGCAACGTAGCCGTCCCACTGATCCATATTCAGCGACAGCAGCTGTCCGTTGAATGCGGATACATCCTCCATTCCCAAAGTCCGAGCAGCGTCCAGAACCCGAAGGATATTGAGTTCAGCAAACATGACCTGCTGACCGATCATGCGCCAGTGAGCGACTGACGTTGAAAGTCCATCCGTCAGCCATTCCAACTGCTGTGCACTCATGATCCTGCGTTCAGCATCGAATCGTGCCGGATCAGCCGCCGACGAGACTTGGGCATTCCTGCCTTCCAGGCGAGTGTCCAGCATAAAGAGATCAATCAGGTTGCCAAACTGAAACCTACGCCACAGATGTCGGGTCTCGGTGTTTCCTTCACGAATGGGAAGCCATTCGTAATAAGCTCTGACCGCCGATGCCCTCCGATCGGTCCACGCCCCCTCCGTCGCTTCGTCATGGTTTTCTGCCCCATCAACGTAACTGTCATTCGCTGACTCATGGTCATCCCAGATACAGATCATCGGGAATTGCTGATGAACCGCCTGCAGGTTTTCGTCCGACTTGTACTGGGCATGACGCTGACGGTAGTCAGACAGTCCAATGATTTCATGGGCTGGAAGTGGTTCCCGACCGGGAAAATCTCCATACTCACCAGCACCGTACTCGTAGATGTAATCCCCCAGGTGCAGGATAAAATCCAGGTCGCTGTGCTCGCTGACGGCTTTGTACACCGAAAACAGGCCATAGGCGTAGTTGGAGCATGACACGACCGCAAAGCGGGCACGTTCACTGGAAACAGACGCTTCGGGAAAGGTTCTTGTTCGACCGACGGGTGAGGACTGGTTACCAACCGAAAACTGATAGTAATACCAGGTATTCGCCTTCAGGCCGGCCACGTCGACCTTCACACAAAAGTCGTTTTCAGGGCTGGTGGTTACACTCAGCTGCCCGACTTTGTCAGTCATATCGCGATCTCTGGCGATAGTGACACGCACAGGAACACTCTCGACATCCCTGGGCAAGGTGGCGGTTGGCGTTACCCGAGTCCAGAGCACGACTCGATCGCTCAAGGGATCACCGGATGCAACCCCATGGTTGAAGGCAACCTGCGGGACATTCGCGTTGTCGCCGGCAACCACACCTGCATCGTTCGTTGAAATACCGGTTTCGGTGTTCGAAGTACTGCTGCCGCCACAAGCGGTCAGCGCAGTAAAAGACGTAGCAGCAAGTCCTTTAACGACTGCACGGCGTTGCCTGTCCATTCTGCTCTCCGTAGTTATTGTTCAGGGCCCGAATCAGCGGCCGCAATTTCGTGATGGAGATCACAGGTTGAGGACAGTTTATGTACTTCAGATGACAAAACCGTGGCTTTTCAGGCCAGAAGAACCACGGTTTCAAAAGGCAGGGTCAGAGGCCGGTAAAGGTGAAATCCACGCCTGGTTTACGGCCTGACACAATGTCGGCCAGCGCCGCGGCCGATCCGCACGAATGGGTCCAGCCCAATGTACCGTGACCGGTATTCAGGTAGAGGTTGGCGAAATGGCTCTTCCCGATGTACGGCACATTGGACGGTGTCGCCGGCCGCAAACCGGTCCAGAACTCGGCCTGATCCCAGTAGGCAGCCTCAGGCATCACCTCCGCCGAGCGACGCACAATTGCCCGGCACCGGGTCATATCGAGTTCCCTGCCGTAGCCACTGAGCTCAGCAGTCCCCGCAACCCTTAGGCG
The DNA here is from genome assembly GCF_000708045.1 of Marinobacter nitratireducens. GTDB lineage: Bacteria > Pseudomonadota > Gammaproteobacteria > Pseudomonadales > Oleiphilaceae > Marinobacter > Marinobacter nitratireducens. The sequence goes on along the minus strand of NZ_ANIE01000005.1, from coordinate 186,986 downwards.
GTCGCCCAGGCGAGAGTAAACCAGCTTATACTCGTCATCCGTGAGGCTGACATTGAAGGCCGCTTCTTCGTTCCTGACCGGCACCGTGATGGAATAGCCCTTGGCCGGATAGATGTTCAGAAATAACCCGATCTTGCGGGCGAGAATGGCACTAAAGCTACCCAGGCTGAGCACGTAGGAGTCGGCTCTCAGCGTTTCGTGGTGCCCTTCATGGATTGTTCTGACCCCGAGTATCCGGTCTCCGGCCTGATCGAAACCGACGACCTCCGTACCGTATCGAAACTCAACGCCAGCCTCGGCGCAGAGCTTCGCGAGGTTCTGGGTGAACTTACGGGCGTCGCCGGACTCGTCCTCTGCGGTGTAGGTCGCACCGGCAATCCGGTCCCGGATCGGTTTCAGTGCGGGCTCCAACTCTACCGCCCGATTGGCATCAATGATCTGCCGGTCACACCCGAGATCCTGCATGATTCGGGTCGGTTCTCTGGCGCCGTCAAATTCTGCCGGGTTGGTGTAGAAATGCAGAATGCCTTTCTCAAGGTGATCGTACTGAAGGCCGGTTTCCTTCCTGAGAGCCTGCAACTGGTCACGACTGTAGGTCCCGAGGTTCACCATCTGGCGAATGTTGTGCGCCGCCTTGGCCGACGTGCACTCACCGAGGAAAGACAGTGCCCAGCGCCACTGGGCCGGGTCCAGCTTGGGGCGGAACAGCAGGGGCGCATCGGGTTGGGTCAGCCATTTGAGAACCTTGAGCGGCGCCGACGGGTTGGCCCAGGGCTCCGCGTGGGATACCGAAATCTGCCCACCGTTTGCGTAACTGGTTTCAACGCCTGCGAGGTTCTGCCGGTCGATCACCGTAACCTGGTGCCCCTGTTTTTGCAGAAACCAGGCGGTGGTAATGCCGACGACGCCAGCGCCAAGAACCAGTATATGCATGTTTTCCTCCGGTCAAAGGAGCTCCTGCCGGGGTGACAGATGGGCTGCCGCCTCTTGAGGATTCCATCAGTTTGAAATTTGGGGAGTTGCCACACGGGGTATTGTAACGCGTGGATCAATGGCTTGTGTGTAATACCATCAGCCACCAGCGCGTTTTACGGTCCACCCCTTGGCCTCAAGCAACGGAACCAGGATATCTCTCTGGTCGCCCTGAATCTCGACGACACCGTCCTTGACGGTTCCGCCGGTGCCACACTTGGCTTTCAGGACTTTCGCGTAGGCCTTGAGTTCCTTGTCATCCATGGGAATGCCTGTCACCAGGGTAACGCCCTTGCCCTTACGACCTTTCGTCTCACGGCTGACACGCACCACACCGTCACCCTGGGGGCGCTCAGGTTGCCCACAGGTGCAATCAGATACCGGATTGCGACAACCCGGACACATGCGGCCCTGTTCTGTCGAGAATACCAGACCGCCTTCCGCACGTTTCTTCATTCCCATTCTGCTAACCGTCAATTCCTTCAGATGAATCAATCAAGGCCCGGAGGGTACTTCGAAAACATCTCCGCGACCACCTCATCGATCAACTCCCGCCGGCTCTCAGGGGACTGACTCTCCGTCAGGTAACGGCGACTGGCCGCTCGCCACACAACCTGTTTGGTCGAGGTATCAACCAGCTCTACGACCAGCTTGCCTTCTTTAACCTCACGGATCGGCGGAGCCGACGAGAGCGCCCAACCAAAATTACCACTGCCGAAACCAAATCCAAGCCCCACGCCAGTGCGATCCAGCCTGTCTTCTTCGACGATCTGCCAGTTAACCAGCAAATCAGCGTCGTTATCCGGCGCCTTTCTCATGGCCTTTCGATTCAGCTCTCGTTCTACGGCAGCCTGGACCCGCGTTCCATCCAGAGAAACAAACGAGGACTCACCCGCCTCCGGGGCAAACGCCCAGGTTGAATAGTTGCCAAAGACAGCCGTCGAACTGTAGTCCGTGACCACGTTACTGGCACAACCAGCCATCGCCAGAACAACGAACGACATCAACAGAATACGTATCATGGTGTTCCCCCTATTTGCCTACATCCTCAAAACCAGTATACGCACAGCCTACGATCAACGATGCCCGTTTATTCCCTCACCTTTCCAAACTGTAATCGAGCTTCTGGGCCTCACAAAATGCCACGAAGTCATCCACACCGTTTTCCGGCACCTGAAGGTGAGCCGTCACAGAGGCTGCGTAATCCACCGATTCCACAACCGCTCCATGGACCTCACACCAGTGTCGCACGGGCTGCTCATCGGCAAACGACATGGTGACGACAGTCTCGACCACAGGCTGCTGAACCACACGTTCAACGGCCGATAACACGCTCTCTGCGGCACCGGCATACGCCCGGACCAACCCGCCAGCGCCCAGCTTGATGCCGCCGAAATAGCGAATCACGATCACCAGCACATCGCCCATATCCTTGTGCTGAATCACATTGAGAATGGGCTTTCCGGCCGTTCCGGATGGCTCGCCATCATCGTTCATTGCGGCTTCGGCGGCGGAGCCGGGGCGTCCAATCTGATATCCCCAGCACACATGGCGTGCATCCGGATGCTCCCGGTGCGCCTTTTCGACCCAGGTCTTTACCTCTTCACGAGAACCGACCGGCACCACCCGGGCAATAAAGCGGCTTTTCTTCACTTCCGTTTCCCGCTCAAGGTATCCTGCGGGAACCGGGTAATCTTTGCTCATATTGTGAGGTGCCTTATGTCAGATAACCAAGAAAATGGCAGCCCCGGGACTGCCCAACCCGCGAAGATCCGCAAAGCGGCCTGCGGCATCCGTTTCGAAGAAGACGAACTTCAGGAAGGGATCGATTTTTCCGGAGCCGCTGATCTTAAACCAGACGACGAGAATCTTCAGGCCCCGACCCCATCAGCCCGCGGTAAACAGCGGCAACAGGACGGTAACCCGTAAGCCGCCGTCAGTGTCATTGGTGGCGCTGATCTTACCATCGTGCGCCCTGACAATATCCCGGGCAATGGCCAGGCCCAATCCCCATCCCGAGCCTCCGCGGGACTTGTCTGCCTGGAAGAACGGCTCAAACAATTGTGACAGCAGAGCCTCGTCCACCCCCTCACCTTCGTCCCGGACATCCACCCGGACCCAACGATCATCACGACTCAGCCCCACCTGAACGGTTCTCCCTGGCGGGGTGTGATCCAGGGCATTCTGGACAATGTTATCCAGAGCTCTCTGCAACAGCGTGGCATCGCCAAGCACCGTCACATCGGACACGTCGCCCCTGGCCTGCAGGTGACAATCCACGCCCTGCTGTTCTGCGTAGTCTGCCGCATCCTGCAGTACGTGATTGATCAGATGGACCGGTCTCACAGACTCCCGCTCGATTTCATTACCCTGTTCGGTAACCCGGTAGAGCGTCAGAATCTGGGCCGTCATCGTTTCAAGACGTTCGTTCTGACGAAGAATACTGGCCATCAGTTCTTCGTCCGCCCCACTCTCACTGGCCAGCTCAATCGCGACCCGCTGACGCGCCAGAGGGGTGCGCAGATCGTGGGAGATATCCCGCAGCAGGTGTCGCTGACGTTCCAGCAGGTCACAGAGTTGGTCGGTCATGGCGTTAAAGGCAACGGCCAGCTGACCGACCTCATCCCGCCGGTTCGCGATTCGATCATTTACCCTTAAACCGGTTCGGCCCCCTGCAATCAGTCTGGCGGTCCGCTCCATATGTCTGAGCGGACGGGACACAACCCGTGCGATCAACCAGCAGGCCAGCGTGATCATCACGAAGCCGACAACTAACTCGAGCAGCCGGAACACATCCGGATCCAGCCAACCACTGCCGTGGCCGCGGGGCCAAGCGATAAGCTGATACTGGTCAGACAGATCAATCACGGCCGGTTGATGTCGATACCAGCCTGATTTGATGCGCTCACGAATGGCCGGTGGCAGGCGGCCGTCCTGTTCCCGATTCTCGATCAGTAGCACGTGAAGGTCCATCTGCCGGCCCTGTTCCCGCAGAAAACCGAAGGCTGCCCTTCGTCCCTCTGTTGCACGGATACGGATCGCTTCATACCCCATGTCGCGAAGCCCGACCTGGCGTTCAATGGTTTCTCGCTCACGTTCAAGCAATGCGTGGGTCGCAAGATTGCCCACCAACACCGTAATGGCCATGGCCAGCCAGATCAGCAGGAATATCCGCCAGAACAGCGGAAACATGAATCGCTTTTTCACACGGGCACCCGATAGCTATAGCCCAATCCGCGCACGGTTTCGATTCTCGGCGGATCGTCATTCCCCAGTTTTTTGCGCAGGTTACTGATGTGCATATCCAGGGTCCGGTCATAGGCTTCCAGCCGCCTTCCGAGGGCCCATTGCATCAAATCGGTCTTGCGCACTACGCTGCCGGCATGAGCGAGCAGGACCAGCAATACTTCATACTCTGTCGCCGTTAACTCAACCGGCGCCTGGCCCTGATAGACCCGGCGATGCGCTGGCTCTACCCGCAAGTCGCCGTAGACCCGCGCCCCATCGACCTCGTTCTTCTGATCCCAGGCGATTCGCCGCAAAAGCGCCTGCAGACGCGCGACCAGTTCCCGGGGATTGCAGGGCTTGGGAATGTAGTCATCGGCGCCGACTTCGAAACCGACAATCCGGTCGGTTTCATCGCCCCGGGCGGTCAGAAGTACCACCGGAAGATGGGTCTGCGCCCGCAGCTCACGCAGCACGTCAAGGCCGCTGATATCCGGGAGCATGATATCGAGGATCACGATGTCGCAGTCCTGCCCCAGTGCCAGCCTCAGACCATCACGGCCATTGGCCGCTTCACGCACCGTAAACCCCTGATTGCTGAGGTAACGGGCCAGCAACTGACGCAGTTCTTCATCATCTTCAATGAGCAGCACCCGATTCTGCATTCTCTACCTCCCATGCCGATGCCTGCAGTCTATCACGCGCCCGCAAACCCGCCGGCGCGAGTCAATTTCCTTTGCAGAACCTTTACAAAGCACTGACGCTCGCTGACGAAAGCCAGCGGTACCATGGTGTTGTCTTAACAACCGACCCCATCCGGGTCACTCACCCAGAGGTACCGATCATGACTACTCGTAAACGCGCCCTCATAGCCGCCGGCATACTGGCATCCACCCTGGCTGCCACAAGCCCGTTCGCCTTTGCGCACGAGCGTAATGGCGATCACTCCCGGGGCAAGCACGACATCGAGCAGATGTGCGAACAGTTTCGGGAAGGCAATGGGCCCTTCAACCGTGAGCAACGCAGGGCTGAAATGCAGGAACGTCGCGCGGCGATGGCCGATCGCCTGCAGCTGACCGATGAACAACGAGAAATCTGGCAGGAGATTCAGCAGGAGCAGTTCGAAAAGCATCAGAAACGCATGGACAAGTATCGCGGCAAGATGGAAAAACGCTGCGACCGCGTTCTGGATAACAACGAAGAGAAGTGATCAACAACGGGAATCTGGCGTATGGTATCGGGACAACCGAAAGGAGCTTTCCGACCCATGCCAGACCCCGGAACACCGTCCCTGACCGTGGAAACGGTCCAGAGCATCGACGAGATCCCCCGTGCCGACTGGAATCACCTGGCCGGCACTGCCACCCCCTTCCTGCGTCATGAATTTTTTCAGGCCCTCGAAGAATCGGGTTGCACCACGGTGCAGACCGGATGGCGGCCTTGCTATCTCGTATTTCGCGTTGATGGCCGTCTTGCAGGGCTGGCACCGGCCTACATGAAGTCCCACTCCATGGGCGAGTATGTGTTTGACTGGGCCTGGGCCGACGCATACCAGCGCTACGGCATGGAGTACTACCCCAAACTGTTGATGGCGGTGCCATTTACCCCTTCCCAGGGGCCTCGATTGCTGTTTTCGGACTCCTTGAGGAACCAATTGACACCCGCTCAGCTTCACGATCTGCTGGACACCCTGATCAACCGGCTGGGCGCCCACTCCTGGCATCTGCTGTTTCCGGATGCCCGGGATCAGGAACTGCTGCAAGGTGAGGATCAGCTCCACCGAATTGGCTGTCAGTTCCACTGGCACAACCGGCATTACGAAGACTTCGAGGGATTTCTGGCAGAGTTGACCTCCCGAAAACGAAAGTCCATCCGCAAGGAACGGCGCCAGGTTATCGATCAGGGCATCGGGTTTCGCCGTGTTAGCGGCACTGATATCACCGATCATGCGCTGGCCGCCTTTTTCGTGTTTTACCAGGCCACGTACCTGAAACGCGGCCAGCGGCCCTACCTCAATCGGGATTTTTTCACCCGGCTACGGGACCGTCTGCCCGAGCATCTGCACCTGATCATCGCCGACAAGGATGACCAGATGATTGCCGGCGCTCTGTTTCTGAACGGTGAGAATACGCTGTACGGTCGCTACTGGGGCTGCCTGGAAGAATACAACCACCTGCACTTTGAAACGTGCTATTACCAGGGCATTGAGCTGGCTATCGACCTCGGGCTGAAACACTTCGACGCTGGCGCCCAGGGAGAACACAAGCTGGTACGTGGCTTCGAGCCCCTGCTGACCCACTCCTGGCATGGCATCGCTCATCCTGGGTTTCGGGATGCCATCGCCGACTTTATCGCGGAAGAGTCGGAACAGGTTCAATCCTATCTTGAGGAGGCCAGAACACTGCTGCCATTCAGACAGACCTGAACTTTCCGCCCACAGGGCCTTGATCGACCACCTATACTGAAGGAGCAATGCGGGCGTATCCAACGGAGGCTTACCCCATGGAACTGGCCACATTCTTGACCGTGCCCGGGAACGATCTGATCTCGGCTCTCAGCCTGGCGATTGCTTTAGGGGCGTTGCTACTGGCATCGGTCAGCAAACGACGAATTTTGCGGGAAACGGAAACACTCCGGCAGAGAACCAGCACACTCAGTCGTGAACTGGACGATCTGCGCGTTCAACAGTTCGACGCCCAGCAGACGCCCCGCCCGCCCATTCACAGCGATACCTCGGAACCTCAGTACCAGTCAGAGAAAGCGGCTTACGATCAGATCTGGCCACAGCTGTGGAAGCTGCATGACAGCCTGGGAGCGTTTCTGCGAGCCGTCGAGCACAACGAGCCCGCCGGGGACCTGAGGCTTGATGCCCGCAATGCCGCACTGGATGCCAGACAACTGCTGAATCGTAACCGACCGTTTTGCGATCAGAATGTAGAGGAACTGACAACCCGGTTGATCGACACCGAGATCAAGGCACACCTGACAGCCTGCGAGTATCTCGATCTGGTCAAAGATACCAGTATCGAGCCCTCAGGGCATGACCGGCGGGTTCTTCACGACAAGTGCCACGCCCTGTATGAGGGCGAGGCGAGGGATTTGATGAACCGGCTGGTCAGTGCCATCCGGCAACGGATGCTGAACGTCAGCTATTCGTAATGCGGAACCCCACCTTCAGGACGACCTGGTAGTGCCCCACCTTGCCGTCAACGATGTGTCCACGGGTTTCCTGCACCTCGAACCATTCCATGTTGTTGACGCTCTTGCCGCACTCGGACAGGGCATTTTCGATGGCGTCCTCGATGCTCTTTTTTGAGGAGCCCACGATCTCGACTTTCTTGTACACGTGATGATCTGACATGGTAATACTCCTTTTTCGGAGATGCCTGATATTCTGAGCCTAGAAGACAACCAGACGACGGGCAAACCACCAATGAAGAAAGCATTCCGATACGCGCGCTGGCCTTTGCTCGGCCTACTCGTACTGATGGCTGGCCCACTGCTTCTTGCCGTCAGCGGCCAACTGCAGGGCGCCGAGAGCTGGCGAACCGCCAGCCGGGAAAGCGCGGGCATTGCCCCACGACCAGAGCAATACGAGGGCGCGGTGGTACAGGTCTACGGTGCGAGAACCTGGGGCTGGCGCGGTTATTTTGCGGTTCACACCTGGCTTGCCACCAAGGAAAAAGGCGCCGAGGAGTATCGCGTGCATGAGGTGACCGGATGGCGCCGATACGTGGTCAATTCCCAACCGGGCGAACCTGATCGCCACTGGTATGGCGCCCGACCGGAACTGTATGCCGATATCCGTGGCCCGGAAGCTGAGGCGCTGATTCCCCGGATTTACGATGCCGTTGCCAGCTATCCTTACGCGACAACCTACGAAGCCTGGCCGGGACCGAACAGCAATACGTTCACGGCCTGGGTGATCAAGGAAGTTCCGGGACTTGATATCGCACTCCCCGGCCATGCCATTGGCAAAGACTACCTCGGTGACAGCGTGGTGGCCGAAGTGCCAGGAGGCGCCGGCTACCAGCTTTCTCTGGGTGGCTATTTCGGACTGATGGCTGGGGTCAAAGAGGGGCTTGAACTAAATCTTCTGGGGCTGTCGATTGGACTAAACCCGATGGCCCTTGGTATCAAATTGCCTGGAATAGGAGACCTGGCGCTGCTCAACCCAAACCCCATGACTGAGGATTGAGGTGCTGACCAGACGGCCGGGGCGGGGGAAGGGACTCCCCAAAATGTGCGGAGCCATGGATGGCGGAGCCAAGCGTACACGGACGTATTCACAGCGTTTTTGGGGAGTCCCTTCCCCCGCCCCGGCCTGAGAGGTACTTATCCTCAAACGTTGGCGAATTCCAGGTATTTGCTGGCGGCCTGTTTCTTCTCGTCCTGACTGTTCAAGAGCTCCAATCGGAGTTTGTCGATGATCTTCAGGTAATCATCGAGGGGGGATTCGGATTTACCTGCCTCTTTGGATTCTTCGATAAACGCCTTTTGCTTTTCGCGGATTTCATTGAGCTTTTCGAGAGCCGAACGGATCGCTTCCACGCGAACTTCCGCAAGACCACTGTTGCCGCGGGCGCGTTGCGGCTCGGTGGTGAACAGAACCTCTTCTGCGGCCGGGGCCTGCTCCGTGTTCTGTTCGGCAAGATCAATTTCCTCGAGGGTACGAACGTCGCCGTCGGTGGTCAGGTAGATTCCGGAAGACTTGATCTGGCCCAAAGGAACGCCCTGTCCATTAGCCAGAGTAAAACGATCTTCAGCGCTATCCACGTACAACGCCTGAACACCAACCTCACTGAGAGAACGGAGTTCATCGTTACCATCGGCCGTCTGAACCCACACGGACAGCGATTGGAAGACTTCGTCACCGGCATCGATCCAACGGTTGCCGTCATCATCAAAGGCCGCCAACTCAGCGAAACCGGAACCGCTCTGGGGGCCGAACAGTTCCGAACCATCGTCGACCGTTCCGTTGCCATTACGGTCGAACACCAGATACCCGCTTCCACCGCCCAACGTTGCAAACTGGGCTGTATCGCCATTGCCGGTCATGTCGAATTCAAACAGGGTGTCTGTGAGTTGTGCGGTGGTGGCACCGAAGTTGATCACCAGGGGATCGGTCATTGGCCGCTCCTGGATCTTGACCACTTCGGAGTATTCGTAACTGCGGGACTGGGATTGGCGCAGGGACAGCGTGAAGTCGACGGTTTCTCCGCTATCCAGTTCGATAGAGCCCGTGGAGGCGAAGGAACGGGATTCGCTTTCCGAGTAGAACATGTACTTCCCGGCCGTTACCAAAAGGCTGCCCTGGCCCTGAACGCCGGCGTCACCACCGAGCGCAGCACGGCTGACGGTGATGGCCTGCTGGCCCATCAGGAAGAGTTCCGAGCTTTTCTCCACCAGCTGATCGGTGGTGAACACCGCGGATCGGTTGTTGTCGGTTACCTGAGTCGAGCTGCTGAACGCCAACTGCTCCTGGCTGCTGTAGTGATACGCGGCTTCCCGGAACAGGGTCAGTTCCGAGCCCCTCGAATTCTCCCCGTCATTGCCGACGCCCCGGGGCGTCTGCTGGTTGATTCGCAACTGGGTGCTGTCAACGGCCGATACCTGGCGGCTGCTCTCCTGGAACAAGGAAATCTGACTGGACGAAATCATGGCGGGGGAACCTCTGTACGCGTTAATTGCGTATCGGCTCCCCGCCGGATTTCTTGAACAAATATTAACCACAAACGACCTGTGAGATCACAGGAAGTAGCGAACAAGCCCCGCGGCAATGATACCGGCTGCGATGGATGGCAGTGGCTTTTTGGTGGCCAGCATGATGGCGGCTGTGGTCGACAGTGCCGCAATCGCTCCGGCGTCACCCGAGAACGCCAACGGCATAATAATCGCGATCAATACGGAACTGGCCATGGTATTGATGAAGCTTTCAATGCGCGGGCTGATGCGTACAAACGACATCGCAAATACGCCGCCGAATCGGGTAACCAGGGTGACCAGCGTCATAAGGCCAATCAGGGCGAGCACGCCGGTCGATGTGGTTTCAATCATGACGTCGCCTCTTCCTGTACCTGTTCACTGTCGGCATGCTTTTCCAGCCAGAAATAGCCAATCACGCCGCCAGCCAGAGCTCCCACCACCACATGCATGTTGGCAGGCAACCATTTCCAGGCAGCCAGGGAAGCCACTGCAGCGACCGTCCAGGAAACCAGGATTCTCGGGGACTGTTTGCCTCCCAGGGCCATTGCCAACAAGAAACAGCCGAGAACCATATCCAGCCCGAGACTTTTCGGGTCCTGAAGCAATCCGCCAAAATAAACACCGAGCAAAGTCCCGATCACCCAAGCCATCCAGAGCACCAGGCCACCGCCCAGAATCACTTCCAGATTATGACGACCATTCTGATATTCCTGGGCAGATACCGCCCAGTTCGCGTCTGTTAGCACCAGAAGAAGACCGTATCGCTTCCCCGGGGAGACATTTTTAAGCATCGGATACAGCGATGCCCCCATCAGGAGATGGCGGGAGTTAATGGCAAAGACCACCGCAAGCAGCGGGAGTGTGGATACCTGCGGGCCCCACATATCAATTGCCGCAAACTGGGAGGCACCCGCAAACACGGCGCCACTCATCAACAGGGTTTCAAGCGGGGTCAATCCGGCCTGCGCAGCCGCCAGGCCGAATGCAGCGCCGAATGCCACCACAAACAGGGAAATAGGTAGCAGGCGAAAAAATTCTGACCGAATTTTCGCGGGCTGCAATTGGTAGGAGTACGACGCACTTTTCATCTAAGCAAGCTATTTAAATTTTCTGCTTCTGCGTATAGGTAGTTTCCGAAGAGCTGAGTTGTTGATTTACCGAGAAGTTTTTCACCTGCATCTATTTTCCGCAAAGTTTACGTTTACGGAAACTTACTTTTAGTGATTGACGCCCTCAACCGGAGCGATTAATTTGTTTTGCGTCCCGCCCCAAAAGGGTGCTCCCGATTCGGGAAATGGACCATGAAATCAGAACGCCGGCCACAAGCCGGACGACAACAACAAGACGACCGCTAACGCCGAGATCCGGCGACGGTGGGAGAGGATTTCAACATGTCACACTCAGTACGCCCCATGGGCAGACTGCGCGTCATCGCAGGCATCCCTGACATTGGCGCCTGCCATCTCCGTTTCCATCGGCCAACTCGGCCTGAGACAACATCAATTCAGTCATATCAGACCCCAGGTTTCTGTATCAGCGGATAAGCCGCCCTGTGTCTGTCTGACTCCGAACTGAATTCCGCACGCCCGGCGCAGGCAGCGCCCGTGCTCCGATGTTTCTGGAAACGGTGATAACCATGAATGAATTGCGAAATGCCAGCCTGAACGACGTCTGGGAAAAAGAATCCGGGGCGGTCTACATGAACGGAAGCCAGGCCCTCGCGCGGCTTCCCCTGCTCCAGGCCCAGCTCGACAAAGCCAATGGTCTGAACACAGCCGGTTTTATCTCCGGCTACCGCGGCTCACCACTGGGCGGCTTCGACAAAGTCCTGTGGAAAGCCCGGGATTACCTGAAGCAGCAGAACATCCACTTCCTGCCGGGCATCAACGAAGACCTCGGCGCAACGGCCGTCTGGGGCACCCAACAGGTCAATATCTTTGAAGGCGCCAAGTACGACGGCGTCTACAGCCTCTGGTATGGCAAAGGGCCGGGCGTTGATCGCACCGGTGACGTATTCAAGCACGCCAATGCCGCAGGCACCTCACGCTTTGGCGGTGTCCTGGCAGTCGCCGGTGACGACCATGCGTGCAAATCCTCAACCCTGCCCCACCAGAGCGATTATGGTTTCATGGATGCCTCCATGCCGGTGCTTAACCCCGCAGGCATTCAGGACATTCTGGACATGGGGCTGTATGGCTGGGCCATGTCCCGTTTCAGTGGTTGCTGGGTCGGCTTCAAGGCCCTGGCAGAAAACATGGACTCGTCCATCTCCGCGAACCTGGATCTGAGCCGGATCAACATCCGCATTCCTCAGGATTTCCGGTTGCCGGAAGACGGCCTCAACTCCCGCTGGCCGGACAAACCCATGGAGCAGGAAGAGCGGCTGCACCGTTATAAGCTGGAAGCCGCCAAAGCCTTCTGCCGGGCCAACCGGCTGGATCACACGGTACTCGGCGCCAGCCAGCCCAGAATTGGCATTATCACCACCGGCAAAGCCTATCTCGACGTCATCCAGGCATTGGCCGATCTGGGCCTCGGCGATGAGGAACGGGAAGCGATTGGCCTGGCGGTCTACAAAGTCGCCATGCCCTGGCCGCTGGAGCCGGAAGGCATTTTCGAGTTCGCTTCGGGACTGGAAGAAATTCTGGTAGTCGAAGAAAAGCGTGGTCTGATCGAAGACCAAATCAAGACCCAGCTCTACGGATGGCAGGATCATCAGCGTCCTCTGGTGATCGGGAAACTGGATGATCAGGGCCATGAGCTCCTGCCCTCTATTTCCGAGCTGACCCCGGCCATGGTGGCCCGGGCCATCGCATCCCGGCTCAATGGCCGTTATTGCAACGACACACTTCGCCAGCGTCTCGACTTTCTTACTGAAAAAGAGAACAGCCTTGCCGAACCCAAAGAACGCCTGGAGCGCACACCGCACTTCTGTTCCGGCTGCCCGCACAACACATCCACTCAGGTGCCGGAAGGCAGTCGTGCGCTTGGCGGTATCGGCTGTCATTACATGGCGACCTGGATGGACCGGGGCACGGACACCTTCACCCAAATGGGAGGAGAAGGCGTGACCTGGCTGGGTCAGGCACCGTTCACCAACCAGAAGCACGTGTTTCAGAACCTGGGCGACGGTACCTATTTCCACTCGGGCGTGCTCGCGATCCGCGCTGCGATTGCCTCTGGCGCCAACATTACCTACAAGATCCTCTACAACGACGCCGTGGCCATGACCGGTGGACAGCCCGTCGATGGCACCTTGACTGTGCAACAAATCAGCCATCAACTGTACGGCGAAGGCGTCCGTCGCATTGCCGTGGTCAGTGACGACATCGACAAGTACCCCTCCCGGGCCGACTTTGCGGACCGCACCACGTTCCACCATCGAGATGATCTGGATGCCCTGCAGCGGGAGCTTCGGGAGATCGAGGGCTGCTCAGTCATTATCTACGACCAGACCTGTGCCGCCGAGAAACGTCGCCGCCGCAAGCGTGGAACGATGGAAGACCCGGATCAGCGGGTAATGATCCACTCCGACGTCTGCGAAGGCTGTGGCGATTGCGGCATTCAGTCCAACTGCCTGTCCCTGTTGCCGAAAGAGACCGAGGCCGGTCGCAAACGCACCATTGATCAGTCCGCCTGCAACAAGGACTTTTCCTGTGTACGCGGCTTTTGCCCCAGTTTCGTGACCGTCAAAGGCGGCAAACTCAAGAAGCCAGCAGGTGTAAGCTCCGATGTAGACTTCCCGGAATTGCCGGAGCCGGTGCTGGTGGAAGGCCATAACCCCTACGGCATCCTGCTCACCGGCGTGGGTGGCACCGGTGTCGTCACCGTCAGCGCCCTGCTCGGCATGGCGGCGCATCTGGAAGGAAAAGGGGTGTCGGTGCTTGATCAGACCGGCCTGGCGCAGAAATTCGGCGCCGTGGTCAGCCACATCCGAATCAGCGACAGGCAGGAAGACATTCACGCCGTTCGCATTCCCGCCGGTGAGGCCGACCTGATCATGGCCTTTGACCTGATGGTTGCCGCCACCGATGACGCCCTGGCCAAAATGGATAACCGTTTCTCCCGAGCCGTGGTTAACAGCGAGGCTGCCATGCCGGCAGCTTTCACCCGGGACCCGGACATTCAGTTCCCCGGCGAATCCATGGAACAGAGCGTTCGTGAAGCCTGCCGTCCCGACGGCAGCTGGTTCCTCGACGCCGGTGGTCTGGCCAAGGCGCTGATGGGCGATGGCATGGCCGTCAACCTGTTCACGGTTGGTTTTGCCTATCAACAGGGCCTGTTGCCGTTGAGCGCTGACTCGATTGAGCGGGCCATCGAGCTCAACAATGTCGCCATCGACAAGAACAAACAGGCATTCCTCTGGGGCCGCCGCGCCGCCCACGATCTGGAGAAGGTCAAAGCACTGGCCTTTCCCCAGCCCAAAGGCAGCCCGGTTCAGATTCAGGAAACCACGGACCAGCTGATCGAGCGCAACAAGGCGCATCTGACCGAGTATCAGAATGCCGGACTGGCACGTCGTTACGAAAAGCTGGTGCGCAATGCCGAGCAGACCATCAGCCAGAAGCTGGGGCGGGACCCACTGCTGTTCCGTGCCATTGCCGAGAACTACGCCAAGGTGCTGGCCTACAAGGACGAGTACGAAGTTGCCCGTCTGTTCAGCAATGGCAGCCTGCGCAAGCAGTTGGAGGAAGAGTTCGAAGGCGAGGTTGAGCTGGAGTTCAATCTGGCGCCGCCGCTGCTGAGCCGAAGCCGGAATGGCGAACGTCCCCGGAAGCTGAAGTTTGGCCCCTGGATGGAAACCGTCTTTGCCCTGCTCGCTAAGGCCCGCGGCCTGCGAGGCACCCCACTGGACCCGTTCGGCTACACCGCGGATCGCCGCCTCGAACGCAAGCTTATCCGTGAGTACGAGACAGACATCGCATTCCTGCTCAAACACCTGAGCGCTGACCACGCGGATGCGGCTCGCAAGCTGGCCAATCTGCCTGAGAAGATCCGTGGCTATGGCCCGGTGAAAGAACACGCCTATGAGGCAAGTCGAAAGGAGCGTCGCCAACTACGGGCCGAGCTCAACCCTGATGCCAGGGAACATCAACAAATCGCGAATGCCGCGGTCTGACTAAAACAACAACCGACCGCCGCAGGCCTCACAAGGGTAGCGGCCGGTCACGGAAATGAGGTGAAACGCCATGAACGTATTCAGCCATCCGGAGTTCGATAACCACGAACACCTGTCCTTTTTCTGCGACCCGGAAACCGGACTCAAAGCCATTGTTGCCATCCATAACACCTCCCGCGGCCCCGCGCTCGGCGGGTGCCGGATGTTCCCTTACGCCAGTGACGAAGAAGCCCTGCGTGATGTGCTACGCCTGTCTCGCGGTATGACCTACAAATCTGCCCTGGCCAACCTGGACCTTGGCGGCGGTAAATCGGTGATCATTGGCGATCCCAGAAAACAGAAGAGTGACGCACTGCTGGAAGCCATGGGACGCCATTTGGAAGGTCTGGGCGGCCAGTACATTGCTGCCGAAGATTCCGGCACCAGTGTCCCGGACCTCAAGGTGATGGGGCGCCATACCCAACACGTAGCAGGCATCGCTTCCCGCATCGGTTTCGATGGCAATCCAAGCAATGGCGATCCCTCCCCGGCGACCGCTTACGGTACATTCATCGGCCTCAAGGCAGCCGTAAAACACAAGCTCGGGCAGGACAACCTGAGCGGCCTCAAAGTGGCCATCCAGGGCATTGGTAATGTCGGTTTCCGGCTCGCCAAACACCTGAAAGAGGCGGGTGCTGATCTCTGGGTCTACGACATTCATGCCGAGAACATGCAACGCGCCATTGATGAACTGGGCGCCAAACCGGCTTCGGCAGAAGACATCCTGTTTTTACCTGTGGACGTGGTGGCCCCGTGTGCCATGGGTGCCGTACTCAATGATCGCAGTATTCCGGAACTCAAGGCAGGTATTGTTGCCGGTGCAGCCAACAACCTTCTGGATCGCCCGGAACATGATGCCATGCTTAGACAGCACAACATCCTCTATGCGCCGGACTTTGCCATCAATGCCGGCGGCATCATCGACGTATTCTACGAGCGCAAAGGCGCTTCCCCCGATCAGGTCCGCGCCCATGTGGACACGATCGGGGACACGCTCACCGAGATTTTCAATCGCTCAGACCGCACGGGCTTGCCAACAGGCGAGATCGCCAACGAACTGGCTGAAGAGCGTTTCCGAAAGCATACCGCAGGTGCTGGGCTGGCGCCCGAGCGGTTGGCTTGCGCCGGGTAACCTGACACCGGTGCTTCCCCCTGGGAGCCGCGAGGGGTCGCGGCTCCCCTTTTTCACCTGATACAAGAACAAATATCGCAGGAGATACGCATGTCTGTTACTTCATCCGGATCCGCCACATACGATGGCGCCATTGAAGGAGCCAATGCCAAGCGGGGGCTCTGGTCCTCCCGGCTCGCTTTCATTCTGGCCGCAACCGGCTCTGCCGTGGGCCTTGGCAACATTTGGAAGTTTCCGTACATCACCGGTGAAAATGGTGGCGGGGCTTTTGTCATTGTTTACCTGGCCTGCATCGCCGTGGTGGGTATTCCCATCATGATGGCGGAAGTCATGATTGGCCGCCGGGGAGGGCGCAGCCCCGTCAACAGCCTGCGCCTGATCACCGAAAGAGACGGCCTGAACCCGGCCTGGAAACTGGTGGGCGCCGTCGGTGTGCTCGCCGGCTTCCTGATTCTCTCCTTCTATTCTGTCATTGGTGGCTGGGCGGTTTCCTATGTCGGCACCGCCGCCAGTGGCCAGTTAACCGGTCAGTCTGCCGAAGCGGTCGGCGCCATCTTTTCGGGGCTGTTAAGTGACCCCGGCACGCTTCTGCTCTGGCATACCGTGTTTATGGGCCTGGTGATGGCCGTGGTCGCCAAAGGCGTTCGCGCCGGTCTTGAACGCGCGGTCAGCATTCTGATGCCGGCCCTGTTCGTATTGCTGCTGGTGATGGTTGGCTACGCCATGACAACCGGCGCCTTCGGTCAAGCCGTTTCCTTCCTGTTCCAGCCTGACTTCTCCAAGCTGACCACTTCGGGCATTCTGGTTGCCCTTGGCCATGCATTTTTCACCCTGAGTCTCGGTATGGCGGTGATGATGGCCTACGGCTCCTATCTGCCGAAGAACGTGTCCATTGCCAAGACCTCCATTACGGTCTCGGTGATTGATACCGGTGTCGCGCTGCTTGCCGGCCTCGCTATCTTCCCGGTGGTATTTGCCAATGGCCTGGAGCCTGGCGCTGGCCCGGGTCTGATCTTCCAGACTCTGCCGCTGGCGTTTGGGCAGATGCCCATGGGCAGCCTGTTCGGTTCTCTCTTCTTCATTCTGCTGATTTTCGCCGCCTGGACGTCCGGTATCTCGTTACTTGAGCCCATTGTGGAGTGGCTTGAAGAGCAGAAAGGCATGAACCGCACCATCAGTACCCTGGGTGCTGGTCTGGTGTGCTGGGGACTCGGTATTGCGTCGATTCTGTCCCTGAACCTGTGGTCGGACGTTGCGCCGCTGAGTTTTATCCCGATGCTGGAAGGTAAGACCATCTTTGACCTGCTCGACTTCTTCACCGCCAACATCCTGTTGCCGCTGGGCGGCCTGCTGGTTGCCGTCATGGCTGGCTGGGTTATGTCGAAACAGGCGATGAAGAACGAACTGTCACTGTCCGACTCCTCCTTCAAGCTCTGGCTAACAACCGTTCGCTTCATCACGCCAGTTGCCGTATCCATCGTCTTTATCTACAACCTGATCTGAAGCACTGTTGCCAGATCTGAAACATTGTTGAAAGGAGCGGCATTGCCGCTCCTTTTCTTTTTTCGCGCAGAAGTCTTTCCTGCCAAACATCTGTCCCATTCTGATCAGACATCACCGCGAAAACCCCGTAGTCTGCATTATTGTTAGACAACAATGATTGAGGGGCTTCTCCTATGTCCGCAGTAACCGCTTCTTTTCCAGTTCGCCGACAGGACTTCGGGTTTGACGATGTTCCACGTCATTGGGTCGATAACGACCCGTTCATGACCCACATGTTCAATGCTCTGTCTGCTCTGTTCCCGGATGGAGAACGTTTTTTTGTGGCCAGCGTTCGCGCGGTACGCGAAAAGGTTGAGGACCCGCAACTGCAGAAAGACATCAGCGCCTTTATCGGGCAAGAGGCCATGCACGCCAAGGAGCACGGACACTTCAACGAGGGCGCAATCAATCAGGGCTTTGATATCAAGAGGCTGGAAGGCTGGACTCGAAACTTTCTTTCGGTCAAAAACCTGCCGCTATTGAAAAACGAGCGCGCCCACCTGGCTGCAACCGTCGCCCTGGAGCATTTCACAGGCATTCTTTCCGCCCAACTGCTGAAACGCGAGGACATGGTCAGCAAGATTGACCCGACCATGCGCACGCTCTGGGCATGGCACTGTGTCGAGGAAAATGAACACAAAGCCGTCGCGTTTGATGCCTACCAGGAAATCTACGGCAAAGGCCCGGCGAACTACGCCATCCGCATGGGCACCATGATGCTGGCAACCGTTCTGATCATGGTGGCCATTCATGCCTTCATCTTTGAGCTTATGCGGGAAGACAAGCAACTTACCAACCTGCGCTCCTGGGCAAGCGGGCTAAATCGTTTCTGGGGTCCGAAAGGGATGTTCACGGCGATCATCCCGGAATACCTGGACTACTTCAAACCCAGCTTCCATCCGTGGCAGCACGACACCGAGTTTCTGCTGCACAAATGGCGGAAGACCCTAAAATTCGCCTGATTAACGAAGCTGCCGGAGCGTTGCCTGCAACGTTTCGCCAATTCGTGCATTCAGTTTGAGATCAACCAGATCCTCCGCCCGTGTGCGGCCCAGATTAAGGGTCGCCATGGGCTTTTCCCACTCTTTGCCGTACCGGCAAAACCGAAAGCCCGAATAAACCATCAGGGAAGAACCGATCACCAACAAGCCATCGCTGGCCTTCAGGGCATCCAGTGCGGTTTGCACCCGACTCTTTGGTACAAAATCTCCGAAAAACACCACATCCGGCTTGAGAATACCCTTGCAGGTCGGGCAGTCCGCGAGACGGAAATCCGAGAAATCCACGTCGAGATCGGCATCACCGTCTGGCGCCACGCCAGCCTGATAACTCAGAAACCCCGGATTCAGGTCCGCGCATCGCTCATGCACTTCATCGCGGGAACAGCGGTAGCCGCAGTCCATACACAGCACTTCATCCGCCCGGCCGTGCAAGTCCAAGACCGCTTGCGTACCAGCTCTCTGGTGCAGTCGGTCAACATTCTGGGTCACAACGAGGCGACTGTGCCCTGCTTGCTCAAGTTCCGAAATGTAGTGATGGGAGGGATTCGGCGCTGCCTTCTGCATCACCGGCCAGCCAATCAGACTCCGCCCCCAGTATCGTTGCCGGATTTCAAAGCTGCCCATAAAGGCCTGGTGCTGAACCGGCTGCTTGCGCTTCCAGGCGCCGTCACCGTCACGGTAATCGGGTATGCCGGAATCGGTACTGACACCGGCGCCAGTAAGAATCATCAATCGGGGGTGGCGACGAATAAACGCCGCCAACTGATCAGCAGCCTCTTCCGGATCATGTCTGGCCAACGGCTCATCAATATCCGGCAGACGCTGACTGCTGGCGAAAGGACGCACTCGGTGGGTCATAGACTTCATTCACTCCCCGACTAATCAGCCCGGCTTCCGGGCAACATACACCGTGTTGAACGACTCCCTGTTCTGGAACGGGTTAAAGAAGGTTACGACGTGACACTCAACATCGATGAACACCTGCCGCAACACCTTCATAAAATCGTCATCCTCACCCTCGTTGGACCACATGGCGAAGATCCCCCGAGGATTCAACTGTCGCGCCATCCGGGAGATATTTTCGGTGGTGTAGAAACTGGCGCTGGAGTCGTGCAACAGGGCTCTCGGAGAATGGTCAATATCAAGGAGAATCGCATCGAATGTGCTTCCCGGAGCGTCGGGATCAAAGCCACCAGATTCCGGATCAGCAACCGCAAGATCAAAAAAACTACCATGGACATACCGGCTCCGGCTGTCTGCGTTCAGATCAGCCCCGAGGGGAACAAGCGCCTGCTGATGCCAACGTATGACCGGCTCAAGATACTCAACCACCAACAGCTCATCCACCCGCTCATGCTGCAGGGCCGCGACCGCGGTGTAGCCCAGACCAAGGCCACCAACCACCACTCTCAGGGACTCACCCTCGGCCGCATTCAGGCCAATATCTGACAGCGCAATTTCAGCGTCCACAAACATGCTGGACATCAGGAATTCCTCACCCAGCTTGACCTCGTATACGTCCCGGTCACTGATGGCCGGAATACGGCGCCGCCGCAGTGTTATCTCACCAATAGCCGAGGGTTGGCTGTCGATCTGCTCAAAAAGAAGTCCCAAAAGATAACCTCAACGTCGTTTATTGTTTGCCCAGCATGCAACTGGCAAGAAGTGCCCGCATCCTCTCCGCGCCCAGATCATTCATCAACTCGATGTTCCGGGCCGGCACGGCATCAATGTCCGGATAGTTTTCAATCGCCGCTTCCAGACTGGCCTCCCGCAACAGGTGCAGCATAGGAAACGGCGAACGGTTGGTGTAATTCTCCGCCGCCTCCGGGTCCGTGCCCTCAAACTGGTAGTCCGGGTGGAAACTGGCAATCTGATAAATACCATCCATCTCCAGAAACGCCAGCAGGCCATCGGCTGCGTCCAGAAAGTCGTTGTACGCGCCGAAGTCCGTTAACGCATGCGGATGGATCAGCAACGTGGTTTCGATCTCAGGCTCGTCATCGAGGCGGTGCAATTCGGCATGCAGATCCCGAAGCAACTCGTCTTCGGTTGTGGCCTCCGAAACCACAAAGCGCACCCGGTTTCTGACCAGTTCCCGTTTGGCGAACGGACACAGGTTGTAGCCGACCACAACGTCCTCGACCCATTTACGCGTCGACTCAACGACCAGAACATTCTCCAAACGATGTCTCCTGTAACCCAGTGGAAGGCAACTCCAAAGCGTGCCTGAGAGTGCGGGTCGCCAGCTCAAAAAATGTGCGAAGCCATGGATGGCGAAGCCCAAGCGCCACAAGGATGTGCCGCCAGGAGCGTTTTTTTGAGCTGGCGACCCGCACTCTCACCGCACCCAAAGCCAAGCTCACAGGTGCAGGCCCAACATACTACAGGGAACCAACCGGAATTGAGACAGCAGACAAAAAGCACTTGCCTACACAGCCCTGTCAGGGCAGCATTCTCCCCAGAAGTAATTACCAACCAACAATGGGAACAGAACCATGACTCAAGCAACAGCACGCCACATCCTGGTGGACAGCGAAGCCAAGTGCGAAGAACTGAAAAAAGCCATCGAAGGCGGTCAGGACTTCGCTGAAGTTGCCAAGCAGCATTCCTCCTGCCCGTCTGGCCGCAACGGCGGTGACCTCGGTTCTTTCGGCCCGGGCCAGATGGTTCCCGAGTTCGACAAGGCCGTGTTCAGCAGCGACCTGAACACCGTGATTGGTCCTATCCAGACCCAATTCGGCTACCACTTGCTGGAAGTCACCAGCCGTAGCTGATGCTCGCCAGCACGGCGACAAAAGGCGCCCAAACAAGACAGCGACTGCGCTCGCTGGCCCTGTTGGGCGCCTTCCTGATTACCCCGCTGCTCTTCATCGGCGGCCCGGACTACTCCTCCGGCCCATTACTTCGATCCGTCTGGAACCTCGGCCACATTGGCCTTTTCGCGCTCTTCACTCTCGGTATTCAGCCCTGGCGCTGGTTCCGGGGCTGGCGGCTCTGGTTTGCCCCCACGGCGATACTACTGGCCCTTGGGCTTGCAATAGAAACAATCCAGTCCGGACTGGGACGGGACATGGATTGGCACGATGTGCTCCGCAACCTGATCGGTATGTGGCTGGTTCTGGCCTGGTTTCCCAGCAGACCAACGCCAGCAGGTGGCAGAGTTCTGAAACTGTCTACCGCCTTACTGGCGGCCCTGGAGCTGGCCTCAACAGCAACAGTCGCCTTGCAACAGTTTCAGGTGCATCAGCAACTCCCCCAACTTTACGATTTTACCCGCAGCGATCCTTCCCTGTTCTGGCGTGGGCAGGTATCGAAAGTGGATGACGCCTCCGGCGGGCTATCCATCCACATGGGCACCGAAACATACTCGGGGGCAACGCTGCAAAACCTTGCCGGCGACTGGCGGGACTATCAGCAACTGATCCTGAGCCTGTATAACCCGGAGCAGGCCCCGCTGCAAATGACCATCCGCATTCACGACGTCGCCCATGAAGATAACAACCGCTATTCCGACCGGTTCAATCAGCGCCTACTACTCGCCACAGGCGACAACCGGTTTGTCATTCCTCTGGACACAATCCGCGAAGCCCCGGAAAGCCGGGACATGGATATGGGCCGGATTCGACGCCTGGGGCTGTTCGCTACCCATTTGCCCAGGCCCCGCACAGTCATACTCAAAGAACTCCGGCTGCAATAGTCCATACAGTCATCCCAGCAACCACGGGTTTCGGGTTATCGGCTCTGCCCCATGGTCAGTCACCGTAATCGTTTCGCTACTCCCGATCCCCCATTTCCCCGGTATTCTCAGACAAATCGGCAGATGGAAGACCATGCCGGGCCGAAACTCGGCATTGCCTCCCCGTGCGATGAAGCCGGAGCCTTCCACCCAGGATGGAGGGAACTGGGCACCCACCGTGTAGCCAAACACTCCCGAGAAAAACACCTTGCCAGCCAACCCTGACATGGCGGCCTCGGCACGGGTAGCCGCCTCATCAAAGGTCACGCCCGGCTTTACGCTGTCGAGCAATGTGTCGACCAGGCGTCTGCAGCCATCGAATACATCCCGCATCTCCGGCGTCGGGCTCCCCGCGACAACGGTTTGCATCATCGGAGCCGTGTAGCGGTTCCAGGACGATCCGAATTCCAGGAACACCGGTTCCCCTTCTTCAATGCGGCAGCGATTGTGATTGGTGTGAATGACACTGCTGCGCCGACCGCTGGTAACAATAGGCTGCATACTCATGAATTCACTGCCAGCAGCCAACAAGGCCTCCGCTCCCGTGGCAGCCACCTCGTTGTCGGTTGTTCCCGGCCTCACGGCCGCGGCTGCGGCAGCCAGTCCCGTGGCGGTAATATCCGCACTCTGGCGCAGGTAATCCAGCTCCGCCGGTGACTTGACGATGCGGACCTTTTTCACCAGGCCTCCACTGTGGATAAAACGCACACCCGGCAGGCGAGACTTGAGCCCTTCCAACACGCCCTGACGAAGCGATCCATGCCAGGCATCCACTCCGACGGTATCCGCGGAATCGTTCAGGGCTTCAACCAGAGGCGTAAGCACTTCCCCGATACCCTCCCAGCGATAACCGGAAACAACCTCAACCCGGGTCGTAATGACCGCCGGCCCCATCTCAATGGAGGGCACCTGAAGCATCAGAGAGGATTCCGTCACCACCAGCGCGATGTGAACGGACACCTCAAACGTGCTGTAGCCACACAGATAAAAAATGTCGGAGGGATCAGTCAGCAACAAGGCATCCAGGTCGGATACCGCCATAAGGTCACGCACTCTCGTCAGGCGGCGGGCATACTCATCCTCCGGAAAAGGGCACTCCATGCCTCGAAGCTCCCTGGGCAACGCTTTCTGATAGGCGTTGAAATCCATGGCGTAGCTCCTCGGTTGCATATACTTTGGAGAGTGGACCGAAAACCCAGGATGTACAAATATTGATCACACCTGAGCAACGTGATCGTCACACGCCCGGAGTCCGACGTATGCCCCATACACAGTCTGACCAACGCGCATTTGAAGTCCGCGTCGAGCTGGGAGCACTCACCAGCGTCGCCGGAGATCCACAGGTTGCCGTCCGGGTCGGGCCGGCGATCGCAACACTGGTGAATGGTATTGGCGGAGACCCCCTGCTTCAGCTCCGGTTGATCCATGAGGCCCGGAGCCTGCTGTTCGACATGGGCGACAGTGGCCGAATGGCACTGCGCTCTGCCCATCAGGTCAGCGACGTATTTATTACCCACTGCCATGCTGACCATATTGGCGGATTCATGTGGTTCATGCGCAGCCGGATTGGCCATTTTCCCGCCTGCCGGCTCTATGGCCCACCGGGGTTGCTGGAGCATATTTCAGGCATCACCAAGGGGGTTCTGTGGGATCGGGTGGAGGACCGCGCTCCAAGGTTTGTCGTTCATGAGTGGCACGGTGATCACATGAAGCGGTGGCGGCTGGTTTCAGGCGAGACACCCGAGCCATTGCAAGACCAGCCGACCCCGAATGGAGAACTCCTGCACGAACCGGAGTTCCGGGTTCGCGCCACACAACTCGACCATGGCACTCCAGTACTGGCTTATGCCTGGGAGCCTTTCGGGAAGCTACAGGTGCGCAAAAACAGTCTGTCTGACATAGATGCCAAAGCAGGGCCCTGGCTTCATGACCTGAAGATGGCCGTGCTGAAAAAACAACCTGACAAGCTGATCTGCCCAGGGAATGGCGAAACCTATCGGGCCGGCACCCTGGCCTCGAAAATTCTGAAACAGGAGGCCGGACAAGCCATTGTCTACGCAACCGACTTTGCCGACACGCCAGGCAACATCCGGAATCTCACCAATCTCGCCGCCGGTGCGCACACCCTGTTCTGCGAAGCATCGTTCATGGTCGCCGACACCGAGCAGGCCAAACGGACCCATCATCTGACCACAGACGCGACTGCCCGCATCGCCAATCAGGCCGGAGTCCGCCAGCTGATCGCCTTTCACTTTTCCCATCGGTATGCACGCAAGCGCGACGCGGTTTACCGTGAACTAGCCGGCTTTACTGACCGGCTGCTGGTGCCGGAGCCAGAAAACGCGCAATCTGGCCACCCATCGACTCGATCGGATCCGTAATGGCCTGCTGGATACTGTCGGTCACGATCTCTGAAAAGGCCGCGCCCGGGCCGCTTTCCAGGAAGTCCAGGTACAGGCCAAGCTCCTGGTCGCTGATATTCTCATAGGTGTAAAGGTAACTGTCATACACCTGCTGGCCAACCACCCCCCGAAGCATGCTGCGCTGGCCTTCGATCTTTTGCTTGATGGCATCGTAATGCACTGATTCCCCGCTCAGGGCAGAAACAGCAGACGCCATACTCAATTGAACAGCAATCGAGGTATCGACAGCACTCTCCGTCGCCCGGGCCGCCCGATCAAAGCGATCAAACTTCTTCGCTCGCTCACTGCCCTGATACTTTTTGTTCAGCTCGGAAGCCCTGGCCTGAATACCCTGCCAGTTCGCGGGATCCGAGGCGGCAATTTCAGCTTGGGAGATTTTCTTCGCAACCGGTGTCTGATACCAGTCGTGGACGGCCTTGAGCTGATGTTCAGACAGCCCGCTTTCCAAGTTGTCCACGATCTGCTTTTCAATCTCCGCCTCCGTGAAACTGCTGGTCACCACATGGCCAATGGTTTGGGCCACCATGGGCGGGACGCCACCACTCTGCTTAAGCCCCTCCCGGATCCCCTCCTTCATCATCGCTGGATACAGGGCCACAATGTCGTCAACTGGGGAGACTTCCAGGACGTCGGAGGCGGACGGCGACGCGTAGGCCTGAACACTGAATAACAGGCCGACAACTAAAACAGGTTTAACTAGGGTACGAAGCATCATGTCTCTATCATCCTGAGGTATGGATATTTCGTTTATGACACGGTCGACCCGGGTTCGGCAAGCAATCGGCGGCTGTCGGAGATGACGGTTTGGTAGGAAAAATCCTGCGTTCACGGCTCAGTTGGTATGGGTTTCCGGTTGTCGGCCTGCTGATTGGCATTTGGGCCACCCTTAGATTCAGCCTGCTGGCACCCTCGCCTCCCGCCAATCCGGACAACCTGTGCGAAATCTTTCGCGAGCACCCAGCATGGTATGACTATGCGAGGAATTCACAGGAGCGATGGGGCACGCCAATCGCCACCCAGATGGCTTTTGTCTATTACGAGTCGTCCTTTCGCAGCCACGCACAGCCACCCAGGACAAAGCTCTGGGGGGTCATACCCTGGGCTCGCCCAACGACAGCCTATGGCTATGCCCAGGCCCTTGACCCGGCCTGGCGGGAATACCTGGAGGCCAACAACGGGAAGTGGTACGTCGTCCGAACGGACATGGAATACGCACTCGACTTTGTCGGCTGGTACAACCACCTGACCCGGAAACAGGCTGGTGTCGGCTTTTATAACCCGCGTCATCTCTACCTGGCCTATCATGAAGGGCGAGGCGGCTATCAACGTGGAAGCCACAAACAGAAACCCGATGTCACGGCACTGGCGCAGCGGGTCCAGAACCGGGCGTTCCGCTATGACAACCAGCTCCAGAACTGTGAACAGGAGTTTCAATGCTGGCGCTGGTATCAGTTCTGGCCGTTCTGTGAAGCCTGATATTCAACCCTGTCAGAAGGTTGTGCTGATTTCGATAGAGGATTCCAGTGCCTGGAGCCGCTCCACGAGATATTCCATGACAATGCGAACCCGCGCCATCTGCTGGGTGTCCTGGTTCACATGCAGCCACAGATCCACACTTTCTCCCTCCAGCGGGTCCGAGAGCCGTCTCAGCTCCTTTACACTATCTCCCAGATAACAGGGAAGCACCGCCACACCGGCACCGGATCTGGCCAGTGAGTGCATGGACTGCAAGCTATTGCAGCGAATCACAGAGGTCACGTTTTTCAACTGTTTGCGGTACCAGCGCCCGGTGGCAAGATGGCTGAAGGTTTCGTCCGGAACAATCCAGGTGACATCCTCCGGGCTATTCTCCAGGTCCATACTCCGGTTTCGACGGCAGTACAGTGCAGAACCGTAAACAGCGGACTCGATGGCGGCAATTCGCTCGCCCTCCAACGTCGCCTGGGGTTTGTTTTCCGGCCGAAGGGTCAGGTCTGCCTCGCGATGGCTGAGGTTAGCCACATCGTTGTCGGTGAGGACCTCCAGCTCAATGTCCGGAAACTCCCGAACCAGTGTCGCCAGAATCGGGCTGAGTAACGTATTCATCATCGCGTCTTCGGCCGCAACCCGCACCTTGCCAACCGGCGCCGAATCGTCCTGTCCAACCAGTTTTCGTTGCAGGTTTTCCATTTCCACCGCCAGCTTTTCCGCCTTTCTGAAAGCGGTTTCACCGACCGGCGTCAGCTGCAATCCGTCCCGGTTCCGCTCAAAAAACTGAACGCCGAGAGACTCCTCCATCTGATCAAGTCTACGTAAAACAGTGGTTTGGTGAACGCCCAGCAATTCTCCGGCCTTGGCAAGCGTTCCACCTATTGCCAGAGCCCGTATGTATCGAAGATAATCCCAGTCCATAATTACTGCATATTTGCAACATGAGTACGGATTTTAACGTATTTAAGCTGCAAAAAAGTATCCTTAGAATATCGTGTAAATTAAAGATAGATCGCTAACTAATCCACCAGACAAGGGGGGAAGGCTCCATGATTCAGAACCGTACCGCAACCGTAAACCCACTGCCGTCCAGCATCCTCCACAATGGTGCTGACGTGCGGAGCCAGTATACCCGCGCAGCCGCCGCGCAGGTGGGACAGTTTATCAGCCGCAAGCTCCGGTCCTGGAACCGCAAGGCCGAGACCGTTGCCCAGGACCTCACCCAGATGCAGGGCGGTCACTGATTACCCGGCCAGGGCGATTGCATCAGGCAATCAGCTTTCAGGATCGGATACGAAAACGCCGGCGACCTCAACATGAGGCGCCGGCGTTTTTTGTTACCCGCAAGCGAGCTTACCTCCCGGAGTATCAGAACTCCCAGATCACTTTCTGCTTCTGCCCGAACCACTCATCCATCTTCCGGGTGTAGTAGTCCTCGATCACGTTACGCTTGATCTTCATGGTTGGCGTCAGCATACCGTTCTCCATGCTCCAGGGCTCCCGGACAATGACCAGGAATGCCAGCTTTTCATGAGCCTCACTGGCGGCATTGACGGCATCCAGTTCCGCGGTCAGTTCCTGTTCCAGCTCAGACCGTTCCGCACCCGATTCCAACTCTTGCCGTGCCTCTTCCGACAGCAGAACCATCAGGCAGGGTTGCGGTTGATTTGCCCCGGCCACGCACACCACCTCGGCTTTGGGATGGTTGAAACGGTTTTCGATGGGCACCGGCACCACATATTTTCCCTTGGCGGTCTTGAACAGATCCTTCACCCGGCCGGTGATTCGCAGGCAACCATCACTGTCAATCTCACCCATGTCGCCGGTTTTCAGGAACCCGTCTTCGGTAAGGTCCTCGCGAGTTTTCTCTTCATTCTTGTAGTACCCCAACATCTGGCCCGGGCTTTTCACCTGAACTTCGCCGCCCTCGCCAATCCGGTGCAGTACGCCAGGGTTGGCCATACCGACAGTGCCTACCTTGGCCTGACCGGGTCGGTTGGCGTGGGAATAACCGAAATTTTCTGACATGCCGTAAACCTCGAGCAACTCCAGCCCGAGATTCCGATACCAGTCGATAATGTCGGCCGACAGGGGCGCAGCCCCGGTCAGCGCTGCCCGACAGTGATCAAGCCCCAGTTGCCTGAGCACTTTCTTTTTCACGATGGAGTTAACCACAGGCAGCTTGAACAGAAGCTTCTGCTTCTTCGGTGGCAGCTTTGCGTTGACACCCAGATAGAATTTCATCCATAGCCTGGGCACGGAGAAGAACAGCGTCGGCCTTGCCCGCTGAAGATCTTCCTGGAAGGTATCGAGGGAATTGGCGAAATACAGGTGAAAACCGTAGTACAGCGACTGGGTTTCAACCGCCGCCCGCTCCGCCACATGGGCCAGTGGGAGGTAGGACAACATGCGCTCCTCGGACGACACCGGGAAAAGCTGCTGAAGGCCGTCCGCCACCGAAATCATGGTCCGGAAGCTATGCATGACGCCCTTGGGGCGCCCGGTACTGCCAGAGGTATAGACCATGGTTGCCAGATCGTCCGGGTCAGGAAGTATCGGTTCCGCAGGTGCGGACTGGGCAACAATGTCCTGCCACTTAGGGGTATCATCGCGCGGTGACATGGGCAGAGAAATGAGCGGTAGATCCTCGGGAATATGGCCTTTGATGTCGTTCCATCCGTCCGCGGTCCCGTCCAGCTTGCCAAGGAACATCAGCTTTGCTTCGCAGTGTTCGAGGACGTAAGCCGCCGTGTCGCCATTCAAGGTCGGATACAGGGGCACCGACACATGGCCCGAAGCCCAGATAGCCAGATCAGCGAGAATCCAGTGGGCACTGTTCTTGCCAAGAATTGCGATATTGCTGCGCTCCGGCAAACCAAGGCTGTTCAGGTGCGCCACCATTCTGGACACCTGGTCGGCGGCCTGTCTCCAGGTGATGTCTTCAACCCGGCCATCGGGATAAGGCTGTGTCAGATAGACGGTATCCGGGCTCTGTGCGGCCCAGTAATAAAGACAATGGACGGATGTCTGCTTCTGCGGATCTACGGCCATCAATGGCTCCTTTGTTGTTCTTGTGGGTCTTAATCGGTCTGAGTTCATAGTAGACAGATTCCCGGTCAGCTCAATAGCAATATCCACCTTGCTCAGTGACCAATTCGTTATCACTGGGAACCTGGTCACAAACCACAAACGCAATCTCAACAATTGATCCGTGACATCCGTCAAGAATGATCTACATTGACCAATGAGGCGTAACGGATAGCATCACTGCAGGAGGTGACTATGAGAACAACGACTCG
The DNA here is from genome assembly GCF_000708045.1 of Marinobacter nitratireducens. GTDB lineage: Bacteria > Pseudomonadota > Gammaproteobacteria > Pseudomonadales > Oleiphilaceae > Marinobacter > Marinobacter nitratireducens. Next base: position 157,319 of record NZ_ANIE01000005.1, on the reverse strand, counting down.
ATCTGTTCTGGTTTTTCCAGCCTGGGGCGTGATTCTGGTTGGATCGGCAGCGTTTTTCTATTGCGCGTACGCGGGTCTGCTCGGCGCCTGACGTCCGAACAGCTGGCCCCGAAAGACAGGCCTGACAGGTCCGTATAAGCCCCCTTCTGCTGTACCCTTGACTAAATTGCAGAAGGACCCGCTTCCGTGGCTGAATTGACACTGTTCCATTACGCACTTTCCCCCTTTTCCGAAAAAATCAGGGCCATGCTTGGCTATTCAGAGCTTTCGTGGCTGTCAGTGACCGTCCGCGAAATGCCCCCACGTCCCGTGCTGGAAGCTCTCGCCGGGGGCTATCGTAAGGTTCCTGTGGCACAACGGGGTGCGGATATATTCTGCGACACCCGTACGATCGCGTCCGAAATCGCCCGCCTCAGTGGAAAACCCGAGCTTGCTCTGGAAAATCAACCGGAAGAAGTTCAGGCGTTCGTTCGCAAGGCAGACCTCGACATTTTTCTCGCGTGCGTCATTGCCGCGAGCGACGGCCGGATGCTCCGCAGGCTGATTCGCGAGACCTCGCTGATCAACACCTTCCGCTTTCTCAAGGACAGGATCAACATGGGTCGTAAAGCCCGAGTGAAAGCTGTCCGCGGAGCGGAGGCGAAACGAAAAGTCCTTGATCACATAGCAGACCTCGAAAACCGGTTGTCACAGGATTTTCTGTTCGGCCCAACGCCCTGCATTGCAGACTTTTCCGCGTATCATGGTTTGTGGTTCGTGTGCGATCTTGCAGGCAAACCCTGGCTGGAGAACGCGCCCAGGGTGTCAGCGTGGATGGCACGCATGAAGGCGTTCGGGCATGGTAGCCCCCGAGAGATCACACCAGAGGACGCGATTGCAATGGCTGCCTCAGCAACGCCAGAACCCCTCGAACCTGGCGCGGAGTCCGGCACACCGGTGACCATCGCGCCGTCCGATTACGGACGCGATCCCGTGTCGGGCAGCCTGGTTTATTCCGATGACACAAAGACGGTGATCTCCCGCTCATCCCCAAAAACCGGGCTGTTGCATCTGCATTTCCCCAAACAGGGATTCCGGGTTGTCGAGCAAACCGCCTAGCGTCGCAACCTCGTTTCAAGGACCACCGCGGAGTTCGTTCGCTCCACGCCCTCCAGATTACCAATGTCGTCCAGTACTGCGCTCAGCTCCTCAAGGGACTGAGCCTGTACTATCGCGATGAGGTCGTATTCCCCGCTGACAGAATACAGCTGGGCAACGTGACTGATACTCTCCAAAGCCGAATTGGTGCGAGCCGTCAGTTTCTGCACTACCTTGATTGAAACATGCGCCTCGACCTGGTTTGCGGAAAACGCGCCCCCCAACTGCACCGAATACCCGCGTATCACTCCGCTCGACTCAAGCTTCGCTATCCGATTCTGTACGGTAGAGCGCGAAACCCCCAGCGCCCGCGCTAGCTCCGTGATACTGCTCCGGGCATTGTCCCGCAGGAGCATGAGCAGCTTCCGATCCTGCTTAGCGATCACCTTATCCATCTATCACCTTATCTTCCGGTCACAGTGAACTTCTGTCACTTTGAACTCAATCTATCTCATTTTGATCATATTACCGATCAATTCGATCATTATGAATCTGCAAAGTGACACAACAGATCTTCATACTGAGGGCAATTCACTTTCAGGAACTCGCCCATGATCATCCGCCCCATTGCACCGAAGGACCTGGATGCGCTTTTCCGGATTGCCGAGGAGTCCGGCCCGGGGTTTACGTCGCTGATGCCCGATCGCGACGCCCTGGCCCGCAAGATTGATCACTCGGTCGACAGCTTCCAACGCACACTCTCTGCCCCTGGTGACGAGTACTACCTGTTCGTACTGGAGGACACAGCAACGGGCGCAGTGATGGGAACCACGGGCATACAGGCATCTGTCGGGCGCATCCATCCGCTCTACCATTTCCGTCACAGCACGCTGGTACAGCATTCGAGAAATCTGGGGCTTCACCGCCAGATTGACACGCTCACCCGCTGCCAGCACTACACGGGCTGTACAGAAATCTGCTCGCTCTATCTGCGCCCCGAATACCGCCGCCCCTTGGCCGGAAAGTTACTCTCGCGGGTTCGCTTCCTGTTCATGGCGATGCACCCGGAGCGCTTTTCCGATACGGTCATTGCCGAGATGCGCGGTGTCTCTGACGAGGGCGGGCAATCACCGTTCTGGAACTGCCTGAAGACCCACTTTGCAGATCTTGAGTTTGCATCGGTCACCAGCCTTGTGGGAGCCGGGCACACCGAGTTCATTGAGGACCTGATTCCGGATCACCCGATTTATACCTCAATGCTGTCCGCTGAAGCCCGTGGCGTGGTCGGAAAGGTCCATGAACAGACCCGCCCGGCCCTTGCGATGCTGGAAGCCGAGGGCTTTCGATTCCGGGGCCTGGTGGATGTCTTTGATGGTGGCCCGACCGTGGAATGCCCTCTGGCCAGCATTCGCAGTGTTCGTACATCAAGGGGCTTGCGCACCGTGGCAATCGGACAACCAGAAGCGGCTGGAACTCCGACACTTGTTGCGAATACCGGGCTGGCAGATTTCCGGGCAACGGTGACCTCAGATGCAACCACCGCAGGCAAGACGGTGCTCATGTCTCCGACCCTGTCCCGACAGCTCGGGCTAGACAATGGCGCACCGGTCCGGGCACTTGCCATGGGCAACACTCGGCCGGCTACGCACCCCGAACACATCGCCATGACTCCGGAGAAACACTATGCACACTGACTGGAAAAACCTGTTCGAAGAACTCTGGAATCAGTACCGGACGGTCACGCCATCCGCCGAGAAGATTCATCAGCTTCTGGGTGAGAGCCAGGGCAGGGAAATCGTCAATGACCACATCGCCCTGAGAACCTTCAACATCCATCCGGTCGGTCTGGATGCGCTGGCCCAGCACTTCCTTGCACTCGGCTATCACCCTGGCGGCGAATACCATTTCAAGGCAAAGAAACTGTTTGCACGGCATTACGAGCACCCCGCGCCGGGTGCCCCGAAAGTCTTTATCTCCGAGCTTCTGGTTGATCAATGCTCACCGGCGCTGCAAACCATCGTTCACGAGTTGGTCTCCCACGTATCAACCGAGAACGTGAAGGCCAAAGATTTTCTCTATTCAGGGCGACACTGGGAACTGAACTACGAGACTTACCAGGCACTGCTCAAGGAAAGTGAATACGCTGCGTGGACCGCCGCCTGGGGCTACCGGGCCAACCACTTCACCGTCAGCGTTAATCACCTCGAACAGTTCAATAGCGTGCAGGCCGTTAATGACCTGCTGAAAGCTCACGGCTATACCATCAATGGGTCAGGAGGAGAGGTGAAAGGCTCGCCGGACGATCTGCTGGAACAGTCATCAACCATGGCTGACAGGGTGCCAATGCTTTTTGCCGACGGTGAACACCTGATCCCAAGCTGCTTTTACGAATTCGCCCTTCGCTATCCCAAACCCGATACCGGCGAACTCTACAGAGGTTTTGTCGCGGCATCCGCCGACCGGATTTTCGAGAGCACAAACGCCACCGGCTAAAAGAAGACGTTCAGGACCAGCCCTGTTCGCCAAGAAGCGGCACAAACCGGACGCCGCCCAGGTCTTCCGTGCGGTATTCCGCCTCGGACAACCGGGTAATACGCTGCAATGACTGCACGCTGTACTCGGACCCAACAGGGATAACCAGACGTCCTCCGACCGCCAGTTGCGCCTTCAGTGCCTCGGGGACAGCCGGGGCGCCAGCGGCCACACAGATGCCATCAAACGGGGATTTTTCGGGCCACCCGAGCGTGCCATCGGCGCATCGGACCGTCACATTGTCATAGCCCAGCTCTGCCAGAACCTGCCCGGCTCGCTGGGCAAGTTCCGGGATGCGTTCAATCCCGAACACCTGCCGGGCAATGCAGGCCATAACAGCGGCGGCGTAGCCCGATCCGGTGCCAATATCCAACACGGTTTCTCCCCCGTCCAGCTCAAGCGCCTCAGCCATCAAGGCCACAATGTAGGGTTGGGAAATGGTTTGCCCGGCACCAATCGGCAATGGGCCGTCGTCGTAGGCGCAATCGATCATGCTGTTAATGACGAACCGATCCCTCGGTACCCGCCGCATGGCTTCGATCACCAGGGGAGACGTAATCCCCCGGGCAATAATCTGGTCATCCACCATTGAGGCACGACGGGCCTCAAACTCTTCCGTTTTCATAACAAGCTTCCCCCGCCTTGCCGTTACGTCTTGTTACAGAGGACAACGGTTTTACAACAGCCAAAAACGAACCTGTTGTCTAGTTTTTAGACACCTCCACCGGGTCACCAGACACTCAGTGGATATCCAAACAATAACAATAGACTGATAGCCACCGGTGCGGACCGGAGACTTGGCTATCGGAGGAGGAAACCATGTCCGCATCCGTGAATCATCTCCAGGAACGCACCCTGGATTCCGCAGAGCTGCTCGAGCAGATCATGCCCTCCGCCATTACCCTCGCCATGATGCTGCGCCAGAAGAAGATGGCCGCCTGGCTGCGAAACGAACTGGATGGCTATGAAGACGAAACCGCAGCGCCACCCTATCGTCGAGACCTGCCTGGACACATTGTAGCCCGATCACCACAGTATGGCTGGATCCCCGCACCGGTAAATGAGGATCAGACACGGGAACATGGCCACCTGAGCCTCGTCGACGGCACCAAAGTGCTGGAAAAATTCTGTGTTGGCTGCAAGAAGGGTGATGGCAACCGGGTGCAGCTGGAAAAGGAAGCCATGGCAACTCTGCAGAAGCAGATCAACCTGAGCGCCGAGCTGGCCATTAACCTGAGTCGCGACGTTTACAGCCAGCTACTCAGAACCGTGCGGGCTGCCATTTATCTGTGGACGATTGAATTAATGGGCCGTGGCCTGGAAGGCGAACACAATCACTATACCGCCGACCAGCGCAGCAGCGTAGCGGATCTGGACGACCCCCAGCGTTTCTGGCGACGGGCCATGGAGGAAGTAAACGAACTCCCCATTCCCGATGTGAAGTCAGCCGGATTCTTTGAACGCATGTTCGGACGCGCCAGCTAACCAGGGAATCATCCGAGAACCGAGACCATGCCGATGCTACTGACTACCAGTAGCACGGCACCGAGAATCCGGAAAAAGATCGGCGTCTCAGCTTTCAGGATCCGGTCGTGGAACTGCAGCCCGATGACATGCCCGACGGCCGCGCAGGGCAACAACCACACGTGATGTATCAATTGCAGATCGATGCCTGCCCACACGAATGCGCCCATCTTGATCATCACCAGAATGAACCAAAGGGCAAACAGCGTATCCCGCAGCTTTTCCTTTGGCAGGTGCTGAGCCGCCACAGCAATAATCAGAGGCGCTCCGATCAGGGACGTGCCGCTGATATAACCCCCAACCATCAAAAACACCGCATCAACCACCTTGCTGTTACTTCGGAAAGGTTTGTTCACGATGTAAGACACGGAGTACAGCGCCACAATCACGAAAATAATGGCACTCAGGATATTCCCCGGCAGGGTGATCAGGCCAAATACCCCGATCAGTTTCGGCACAATCATGATGCCGAGGATTCGCCACAGGTAGCGCCAGTCCACCGTCCCCTCGCTCACGGCATCCCCATCGCCGGGAGCGCTAGACGGTTTTCGGTTATTCATCCAGATCGTCAATGACGAGAACACCAGAAGGTGCACGGCGATGATCGGCAGAAACACCAGAGGCTGATCCAGTACCAGCAACAGAAAAGGCAGCGACAGCACGGCACCACCAAACCCCAGACCCGAGCGTACAAAGCCGCTCCATACGAAGATCAGAGCAATGAGAATGTACTGGACAGCGTTCAGGTCAGCCATGGTTACCTAGCGGGGGATGAAAACCCGGGGCACTGTACTCAACCCGGCCAATGGATTCCAGCCCATTACCACGAATCACGCTCGCGTTAAGCGCTAGCATTCGATATATTCCTATGTGTAATATCGTTATTCCCAATAAAACACAACAACAGGATCTACACTGGAAGGGTAAGGCAACAGATCCGCCGTCACCGTTCCTGAACCGCAATCCTGCGGAGGTCAACAATGAAGCGTCAATTCTCCCGCCTGCTGATAGCAGGCTGCACAGCGTTGCTACTCACACCAACCAGCCAGGCGCAGGGTAATCCAGAGCAAGGCGCAAGCCTCGTAACCCGGGGCGACGGCAGCGGTGCTCCATGCATGGCCTGTCACGGCCCCGATGGTGGTGGCAATGCCGCTGCCGGATTCCCGAGACTGGCCGGACTGGATGCGGATTATCTCGCCAAACAGATGCAGGACTACAACGCGGGCCGGCGAGTCAACGCGGTGATGCAGCCCAATGTGGACAATTTCAGTGATCAGCAACTCCGGGATATCGCCGCCTACTACTCGGAGCTTCCGATTCCAATGTCGTCATCGTCGTCCAACGCAGGCGACAAAGCGCTGGCAATGGGACAGAAGTTGGCCGAAAGCGGCGATTGGGACAACAACATCCCGCCCTGCTCCACCTGCCACGGGCCTGGAAACCGGGGCGTGGGTAATGCCTTCCCGGCGTTGGCGGGGCAGCACCCGTCCTACATCAAGCAGCAACTGGAAGCCTGGCGAAGCGGTCAGCGCACAAACGACCCGAACCAGCTGATGACCGCGGTCGCTGAGCGGCTGTCACCTGAACAAATCGATGCCGTGGCAGCCTACCTGGGCAGCCTGTCAGCTAGCACCCGATAACAGGAGAACGTTGCCATGAAGATCAGACTCTTTACTTCCCTGTTTGCCGGCCTGCTGGTCAGCAATGCCGTGCTATCCGCTGAACCTGCGGTGCCCGTGAAGCTGCCGGATTTCAAGGAAGGCCAGTATGTTCACCAGGCACCGACCGTGGAAGACCTGATGAACAGTGACAAGATTCACCCGGAGCTTAAAAAGGTCATTCTCCGGGGCCGTGACATGTTCATGAACACCCAGCAGTTCCGTGGCGAATATGTATTCAATGACATGAATTGCAAATCCTGCCACATGGGCGAGGGACGCCGGAACTGGTCCGCCCCGGTCTGGCCCGCGGCCACGACGCTGCCCGACTTCCGGGGCAAGAACCAGCACGTGAACTCCCTTGAAGAACGAATTGCCGGGTGCTTCTCATTCTCCATGAACGGCACACCACCGGCCTATGGCAGCGATGACATGCTCGCCATGGTGGCCTACCACAAGTGGCTCGCGACTGGCGCACCGATGTATGAAAAGAACATTGGTGGCCGGGGCTTTAGCCATCTGGGCAAGGAAAAGCCAGAACTGGACTACAACAGGGGCAAGGCGGTCTATACCGAAAACTGTGCGATCTGCCACGGTGATAATGGCCAGGGCCAACACAAGGACGGCGAGGTGGTCTTTCCGCCACTTTGGGGGGACGCATCCTACAACTGGGGCGCCGGTATGACCCGGGTATTTACCGCCGCGTCATTCATCAAGAACAACATGCCCCTGGGCAAACCCGGATCCCTGACCGACGATGAGGCCTGGCAGGTGGCCAACTACATCAACTCCCAGGAGCGTCCGCAGGATCCTCGATACACCGGCGATGTAAAGGAAACCCGGGAGAAATACCTTAACTTTCATAAACACACCAACTACGGGACGGTTGTGAATGGTAAGCTTCTGGGTGATCACGAAAACACTGGAAGCAAGCCTTTCCTGAAACCGGACGCCCTGAGACCGAGAACGTTCGACTAACCAGCGGCACACTCAGCAGGAAAGGCGCATAGCGAAGATCTACCGGAGACTACTATGCGGCAAGCAGCGCCTTTCCTGTTTATGCTCATTGTCCTGTCAGGGTGCCAATCCATGTCTGGTGACGCCCGACCCACTCGCGGCGATACGATCCTGCTGAGTGCAAAACACTGCCTGAGCGAGTACCTGGACGATCTGGACAAGGAACATTACGGCCCCTGCCTCAGGATTACAGAGGTGGACGGCGAAAAACCCGTTGTCCAGGAGGACGGATTCATAGAATTGCCGGTTGCCAGAGCTCTGACACTGGAAACCAGTTGCGTCTATCGGCACGCTGACGGCACCCCGATTCCCCTCACCGTGGAAACGGCCGAGTTTCGAATCACCGACCGGACGTTTACCAAGCCCGGACTGCGCTGGTACCTCCATGCCCAGGAAAAAGCCAGGGGTGTGATCGGCTGCAAGCCAACGCTCTCTCGTTCCACATACCCTACATACAAAACAGACTGACATTCACCGGAAAGGACACCGGTCTTTGCTGCGCACCGAACCTGATCAACCCAAACGGCCTGCGGATTCCACCGTTCTTCTCGAAGATGGTCGCAGGCTCGCCTTCACCGACCTGGGCGATCCAGACGGGTACCCGTTGTTCTTTGCCCACGGAATGCCGGGCTCCCGACTTGAAGGCCGCTTCCTGCACATCCGAGCCAGACGCCATGGCTTTCGCATCATTACACCGGATCGACCCGGCATCGGCGGCTCCGGATTCCAGCCACACCGAACCCTGTTGGACTACCCGGACGACATTCGTCAACTGGCTGACAGCCTCGGAATCGAGCGGTTCAGCCATCTTGGCTGGTCCAGCGGTGGATCCCGAACTCTGGCGTGCTGCTATCGGCTCTCACCGCGCATGGACATTGGAGTCTGCCTTTCTGGATACACGCATTTCGCGGAGTACCCCGGCCCCCGCAACCTGATTGAGGGCACCCGATGGCCCGGCCCGGCACTGGCTCGCCTGAGCCCAGCGCTGGTGCGGTTAATGGTCAGGGTGGTTGCCTGGTTATCACGCCGCCACCCCGGTCTTTACATGCGCGAGGCCACGGAGCTTGTCAGCACGCAGGATCAGCAGCTCCTTCGAGCTTTCCTGAAAGGGGAAAACTTCCGGGCAGACCAGCTCGCCTGCCTTGCCAGCGGCGGTCAGGCCATCGCCACCGACCTGTTGACCGAACTCGAGGATTGGGGGTTCACCCTGGGCGAGGTCAAGATGCCGGTGTGGATCTACCAGGGCGGCCAGGACCCGTTTATTCCGGTAGACTACGCCCGCCACCTGAAAGAGCATCTTCCGAGAGCCAGCCTGACACTGCTGCCCGAGGCCGGACACCTGTATCCGCTCTCGGAGAGCTTTCAGGACGATCTCTTCCGCCGAATCCGCAACCAACTTGAACATGGCACCGCCAGACAGGAGATACATCAGGCATGACACATCACGTCGATATCCATTATTGCACCGGTTGCCGCTGGCTTATGCGCTCAGCCTGGATGGCACAGGAGCTTCTCACCACCTTCGAAGGGGACATCGGCGAACTCACCCTGCACCCGGGGACAGGCGGCATTTTTGAAGTCTGGGTGGATGACAAACGTATCTGGTCCCGCAAGGAGCAAAACGGGTTTCCGGAGATCACCCAGTTGAAACAGCTGGTCCGGGATGAAATCGACGAAGAACGCTCGCTGGGGCATTCAGACCGAAAAAACGACTGAACTCAGGCTGCAGGCAGACCCCAGACACCGGCCAGCGCTTCCAGAGCCTCCTGCAGCATAGGCTCACCGCTACGATCCCGATGCCAGATAAAACTGAGGGCGCAGGGCAAACGAACGCCCTCAACAACAACCAGGCCCCGTTCCTGGCGCTCGGCCATCGCCAGGGCGTCCCGTGCGAGGCTCAGCCCCACCCCGGCGCGCACCAGATCCAGCATGCAGGCCTCCTGATCCACCTGGGCAACGCCATTCGGAGCGAGTCCCATGGGGCTCATGACATCGTTCAACAGGCGGTTATGAACGGAATCCACGGGCGTTACGATCCACGGTAATCCTGCCAGCACCTCCCATCGGTTGTCCGCAACCCTGGCCGCCCACCCGGATGGTGCAATCACGTGATAGTCGAACCTGGCCAGTTCACGGTGGGTCAGTTCCGGTGCCGCCTTCCCGGGACCGGCATCCGGCGGCGCCAGGTAAAACCCCACGTCCAGGTCACCCTTACGCACCTGTTCGAGAACACTGCCACTCATGCCCTGATGCAGCTCGGTTTCCAGCTGCGGAGCCCTGGCCACCAGACGATTCAGGAAAGCCCCCAGGCGGATGAATTCAGGATCCACGATGGTGCCAATCCGCAGCCGCCCGCGCACGGTACTGTGCAATGCCCGGGCACTCTGCTCAAACGCGGAAAGGCCCGCCAGGGCCCGCTCCGCCACCGGCAATAACGCCTGGCCATCCGCCGTCAGGTCCAGCCCCTGAGGCTTTCGGGAAAACAGTTTCAGCCCGATGTCTTGCTGGAGCTGTTTCAGCTTCAGGCTGACCGCAGGCTGGGTCAGGTGCAGTTTCTCCGCGGCCCTGGACACGCTGCCTTCCCGCGCCACCGTTACAAACGCTCTGAGTCCCTGTAACTGCTGCATATCCAGATGTCCAAACGTGGTTGATCCGGGGCTCACTCGCCCAATAGATATAATAATTTTTTATATCTTGCTTTTGAAAAACTCAATTGCTTCGCCGCCCACCTGAATCTAGATTATCTGATCAACAGTCGAACAAAAAGTGGCATAGCACAGGATTTCACGGAGCTCCGAAAGCCACCAGCGACAAATCTGACCAAATGCAGAACGAGGCCAACATGACCAGCGCAACCATCCAGCATTATATCAATGGGCAAATGTCACAAGGCGACTCCGGCCAGAATCAAGACGTTTACAACCCGGCGACCGGTAAAGTATCCGGGCAGGTTGCACTGGCCAACCGCTCCGACGTTGACCAGGCCGTGGCCGCTGCCGAAGCGGCCTTTCCGGCCTGGGCTGACACCCCGCCGATTCGCCGCGCCCGGGTCATGTTCAAGTTCCTGGAGTTGCTCAACAAGCACAAAGACGACCTCGCCCGCGCCATTACCGCAGAACATGGCAAGGTCTTCACCGATGCCCAGGGTGAGGTAAGCCGGGGCATCGACATCGTCGAATTTGCCTGCGGCATTCCGCAGCTTCTGAAAGGCGATTACACCGAGCAGGTCAGCACCGGCATTGATAACTGGACCACTCGTCAGCCTCTGGGCGTCGTTGCCGGTGTTACACCGTTCAACTTCCCGGCCATGGTGCCCATGTGGATGTTCCCGGTTGCCATCGCCGCGGGCAACACCTTCATTCTCAAGCCCAGCCCGCTGGACCCCAGCGCCTCGCTGATGATCGCCGATCTTCTGAAGCAGGCAGGGCTGCCGGATGGCGTATTCAACGTGGTACAGGGCGACAAGGAAGCCGTTGAGGCGCTGATCGAGCATCCGGATGTGCAGGCGCTGAGCTTTGTGGGCTCGACACCCATCGCCAACCTGCTCTACGAGAAAGGCGCGAAACACGGCAAGCGCATCCAGGCGCTGGGTGGCGCCAAGAACCACATGGTGGTGATGCCGGATGCTGATCTGGACAAAGCGGTGGATGCCCTCATTGGTGCCGCCTACGGCAGTGCCGGCGAGCGCTGCATGGCCATCAGCGTTGCCGTACTGGTCGGCGACGTGGCCGATAAAATCGTTCCTCAACTGGCTGAACGCGCGAAGTCTCTCAAGGTCAAAAATGGCGAAGAGTTGGATGCCGAAATGGGACCGATCGTCACGGCTGGCGCTCATCAGCGGATTACCGGCTACATCGAAAAAGGGGTGGCCGAAGGTGCGGACCTGGTCGTCGACGGCCGGGACTTTGACACCAGCACCACCGGCGAAGGCTGTGCCGACGGCTTCTGGATGGGTGGCACGCTGTTCGACAACGTTACTCCGGACATGACCATCTACAAGGAAGAGATCTTCGGCCCGGTGCTGGTCTGCGTCCGGGTGCCGGATATCGCCACCGCCATCAAACTGATCAACGATCACGAGTTCGGCAATGGGGTCAGCTGTTTCACCGAAAGCGGTAACGTGGCACGGGAATTTGGCCGCCGTATCCAGGTTGGCATGGTTGGCATCAACGTCCCCATCCCGGTTCCCATGGCTTGGCACGGTTTTGGCGGCTGGAAGCGTTCCCTGTTTGGCGATACCCACGCCTACGGCGAAGAAGGCGTGAAATTCTACACCCGCCAGAAGTCGATCATGCAGCGCTGGTCCGACTCCATCGACGCCGGCGCGGAATTTGTCATGCCCACGGCCAAATAACACTGGAGGCTGAGCCATGTCCGATAACAATAAGACATCGGGGCATCCGGAATTCGATTACATCATTGTGGGCGCCGGCACAGCCGGTTGCCTGCTGGCCAACCGTCTCAGCGGCAACCCCGCCAACCGGGTGCTGCTGATCGAAGCCGGTGGCCGGGACAACTACCACTGGATACATATTCCGGTGGGCTACCTCTACTGCATCGACAACCCCCGAACCGACTGGCGCTTTCGCACCGAGCCGGATCCGGGCCTGAACGGTCGCTCCCTGATCTATCCACGGGGCAAAACCCTGGGTGGCTGTTCCAGCATCAATGGCATGCTCTATATTCGGGGCCAGGCGAGAGACTATGATCACTGGGCCTCGGTGACGGGTGAAGATGCCTGGTGCTGGGAAAACTGCCTGCCGGACTTCAAGCGCCACGAGGATCATTACCGACTGGACGAAGGCGGCGATGCGGACCCAGACCATGAGAAGTATCACGGTCATGGCGGCGAATGGCGCATTGAGCACCAACGCCTGAAATGGAAGGTACTGGAAGATTTTGCCACGGCCGCCGTCGAAGCAGGCGTACCCAGAACCCGGGATTTCAATCGTGGCGATAACGAAGGGGTTGATTACTTCGAGGTCAACCAGCGATCCGGTTGGCGCTGGAACACTTCCAAGGCGTTCCTCAGGGAAGCCGAGAAACGGCCCAACCTGACACTCTGGCATTCCAGCCAGGTACTGGGGCTGGAAACCGAAACCATCGACGGGAAACAGCCCCGCTGCACAGGCGTTCGAGTGGAACGGGCCGGCTACGGTGAGATTCTTGCCCAGGCGGCGAGAGAGGTCGTTCTCTCGGCCGGCGCCATTGGCTCGCCACAGATCCTGCAGCTTTCCGGAATCGGGCCAGCCGCGCTACTCGCAGAGCATGACATTCCGGTGGTTGCCGACCTGCCCGGCGTGGGCGAGAACCTGCAGGATCACTTGCAGATTCGATCGGTGTACAAGGTCAAAGGCGCCAAGACCCTGAATACCATGGCCAACTCGCTGATCGGCAAGGCCCGTATAGGCCTGGAATATGTCCTTTCCCGATCCGGTCCGATGAGCATGGCCCCGTCCCAGTTATGCCTGTTTACCCGCAGCTCGGAAGACTATAAACACGCCAATATCGAGTATCACGTTCAGCCCCTCAGCCTGGAGGCCTTTGGCCAGCCGTTGCACGACTTCCCGGCCATTACCGCCAGCGTCTGCAACCTGAACCCCACCAGCCGCGGTACCGTGCAGATCCGCAGCAGGGATCCACGCGAGGCACCGGCCATTGCACCGAACTATCTCAGCACCCCGGAAGACAGAAAGGTGGCAGCAGACTCGCTTCGGGTAACTCGCCGTATCGCTGAGCAACCGGCGTTTTCCCGCTACCAGCCAGAAGAGTTCAAACCGGGCGCCCAATACCAGACCGATGAAGAGCTCGCCAAGCTGGCAGGCGATATCGGCACAACGATTTTCCACCCGGTTGGCACCACCCGCATGGGACACGCCGAAGACGAAATGGCCGTGGTGGACCCTCACCTGCGCGTTCGTGGGGTGAGCGGTCTCCGCGTTGTAGATGCCGGCGTGATGCCAACCATCACCAGTGGAAACACCAACTCACCCACCCTGATGATCGCCGAGAAAGCCGCCGGCTGGATCCTTGCTGGCCACTGAGTGTGGGACCGTTGCATTTGACAGGTTTTCCAGAAGCAACAGGCTGCTACCATTAGCGGCCTGTTTTATTTGCAAAGGACTGTATCGAGATGACCCTCGCCACCTGGCTGACCGTCGTGACCATCTGCATCCTGGGCGCCATGTCTCCGGGCCCTTCTCTGGCACTGGTGCTTAAGCAGACACTGAGCGGGGGGCGGCGCAACGGGATGATTACCGCCGTCTCCCATGGTCTGGGTATTGGAGTTTATGCGTTTCTCAGCATCCTCGGCCTGGCCGCGGTGATCACCACATCGCCAACAGTGTTTCCAGCCCTGCAATGGGGCGGGGCGCTCTACCTGGCATGGATCGGATTCAAGGGCATAACCGCAAAGCCCGCGCAGAACAACGAAATGCCGGAGATTCCGACCACCACCAGCGCGGCGCGGGATGGCTTTCTGATGGCCTTTTTCAATCCCAAGGCTGCGGTGTTTTTCCTGGCCCTGTTCAGCCAGGTTATCGGCACTGACACCAGCCTGCTGGCCAAGGCTGGCTATGCTGCTACGGCGCTGATGATCGATACCGGCTGGTACCTGATCGTTGTCTGGCTGTTCTCGAATCCGAAATGGCTGGCCGCACTGCGACGCCGGGCGGTCTGGTTTGAGCGCGTATTCGGCGCGGTTCTGGTTGCACTGGCCGGGCGACTGGTCGCCGGCATTCTGACCGGAAAATGATCCCTACTCCGCGAGCGCGACAATCTCGGGATACTGGCGTATCTGAAGCACCTGCTCGGCAGCCGTCTCGGACGCGAGTCCGCAAATTTCATTGACCATTGCCCCGGCCACCGTTTCGGCATCAATCGCGCGGTACTTGTCCAGGGGCCCTACCAGAAACCGGTTTACCAGCGGCATAGCCTTCTGCCCGAGCGCCTCGCCAGTGCGGTTTTCGTGCCGGTCGCCCAGCAGCAAGCTGGGATGATAGATGGAGAGATAGGGGAACCCCAGGGCCCGAACGGCGTCCTCCAGCTCCCCCTTCACCCGGTTGTAGAAGATGGTGGAGTCCGAAGAGGCACCAATCGCCGACATCAGGATCATGGACCGGGCACCCTGCTCCCTGGCCAGTTTCGCTGCCGTCAGCGGGTAGCCAAAATCCACCTTGCGAAAGGTTTCCTGGGACCCCGCCTTTTTGATGGTGGTGCCCAGACAGCAAACCAGTCCATCCACCGCAAACAAATCCGGAGACTGGTCCAGCTCTTCAAAGTTCACAACCCGCTGGTCCAGTTTTGAGTGCTCTACATCCAAGGGCGTTCGCAACAGTACAATAACCCGTTTGACCTCGGGCCTGGCAAGAAGCCCTTTCACTACCAGGCTTCCGGTCAATCCGGTCGCGCCGAGCACCATGATGTCCATGCTTAAAATCCCTGCTTCGTTTTCGGGTGGAAGTTGTACTGCGTAGAGTCTATCAGCCAGACAAAAAAAAGCACCGGGCAAAACCCGGTGCAAAGACTGACAACGATGAGTCAGTGGGAGCTGAAAAGATCATCAATCGCTTACAGGTGTTTCCTTCATCGCAGCGTGCATACGACGACGCAGGATCGGACCGACAATGTAAGGAAGCAGGAGGCCGAGACCGGCAACCACCCAGAGGCCGATGGACAGCGAGCTGGACCAGAGGATGCTCCAGTCCCCATCGGACAGTACCAGTGCGTGCCCCAGGTTCTTCTCCATTTCCGGACCCAGCAAAAGACCAAGAATGATCGGGACCAGCGGAATCTCCAGCTTACGCAGGAAATAACCCGCCACACCGAAGGCCACCATGAAGTAAAGATCGAATGTGCTGTGGCTGATGGAGTAGATGCCCACAAAGGCCACCATGGTCACAATGGGCAACAGGAACATCGGCGGCACGGACAGCAGCTTCACAAAGAATCCGACCAGCGGAATATTCAGCACCAGCAGCAACACATTGCCGATCAGCAAGGCCGCGATCACCCCCCAGACAATGTCCGCGTTCTGGGTGAACATCAGCGGCCCCGGGGTGATGTTCAGGGAGATCAACATCGCCAGCAGTACCGCAGTGGTGCCACTGCCCGGCACACCGAGGGTCAGCATCGGCACCAGGGCACCCGAGGAGGCGCCGTTGTTGCCAGCTTCAGGCGCAGCAACACCGCGGATATCCCCTTCCCCGAACTTGCCTTTCTTGCCGATCACCTGCTTTTCCAGGGTGTAGCTGATGAAGCTGCCGAGGGAGGCGCCAGCGCCGGGAAGAACCCCCGCAATGAAGCCCAGCACGCCGCCACGCACCTGCGTGGGCAGGGTGGAAATGACTTCTTTGGCGGTCAGTGTCAGTTTGCCCACCGTCATCTTGTCGCGACCGCCGCCCATCCGGTGCTCTACGAAAAACAGCAGTTCCGAGATAGCAAACAGCCCAACAATGGCCAGAATGAAGTCGATGCCTTCATACAGCTCCAGCACCCCGAAGGTGTAACGCTGGGTGCCGGTGGAGATATCAATACCCACGGTTGAGATCATGATACCGAGCGTTGCCGCGATCACGGTTTTCATCGGATTCTTGCCGGTAATACCACCCAGGGTGGCGAACGCCAGCAGGAATAGCGCAAAGTACTCCGCGGGACCAAAGGTCAGGGCAAATTTCGCCAGTATCGGAGCAAGCATGATCAGGCCAATGGTGCCGATCAGGCTGCCGGCAAAAGAGGCTATGGCCGACGCGGCCAGAGCATCGGCTGCGCGACCGTTCCGTGCCATGGGATAGCCATCCAGGCACGTCATCATGGCCGGCTCGTCACCGGGAATGTTCAGCAGAATCGATGAAATACGGCCACCGTACATGGCACCGGCATACACTGCCGTCAGCAAAATCATCGCGGTTTCCGGAGGCAGACCGAGCGTGAATGCCAGCGGAATCAGGATCGCCACGCCATTGGCCGGCCCCAGTCCCGGCAAACAGCCGATCAGAGTGCCCACAAAGGCACCAAACAGGGCAAACATGAGGTTGTACGGTGTAAAGGCCACCGCAAACCCGTCCATCAGGAATCCAAGCGTTTCCATCAGTGCACCTCCAGCAGACCAGCCGGCAGGCTCAGGGACAAGCCGTAGTTAAAGAGGACAAACACCACAACCGCACTGACGAGCCCGGTGATGAAGGCTCGCTTGGGCGCGGCCCCCATTCGCCAGCTGAGAACGCCCACAGCCAGGGTTGTAGACACGATGAATCCGAGGGGCTCCAGCAGGAAGGCGTACACCACCAGCACCACGACGGAGATCAACAGTTCGAGGGCGGATTTGCCCATAGGCCACTGAGCATCCGGATCGGGCTTGATCATCAGGTAGAGACTTCCGGCCACCAGAACCACAGAAAGAATGGTGGGGAAGGTTTCCGGGCCCACACCCTCGGCGCCACCAAACGGCTCGGGCCACTGTTGGGCGGCCCAGCCATAGGCAACGGCGAGGACCAGAAGGCCCAGGCCGAGAGTACGATCACCAAGGCTGGTCATTTCAGCAGCCCGATTTCGCGAGACAGTTGTTCAATGTCCTTCACCTGGTTACGGACAAAGGCTTCAAACTCGTCCGCAGGCGGATGGAACGGAATCAGCCCGTTGCTGAGCATGACTTTGCGCCACTCATCGCTGGCGTACAGAGTCTCGACAGCATCAACCCAGTACTCTTTGGCCTCTTGATCAGCCCCTTTCGGCATATAGAAACCACGCCAGTTGGGACCAACGGCATCAATACCCTGCTCTTTGGCTGTCGGCAGGTCACCAAACTTTCCTGGCAGTCGCTCGTCCGCCAGCACCGCGATGACACGCAGATCACCCGATTCCATGAAACCGGTTGCTTCGGAAATATCCCCTGTGAAGGCATCAACCTGGCCACCGACTACCTGAGTCATGGCCTCGCCACCGTTGTTATATGACAGGTAAGGGATACGAGGCAGGTTTCCAGCACCCGCTGCTTTGGCAGCGATCAGCACTTTCAGGTGGTCCCAGCCACCTCGGGCACTACCACCAGCAAACTTGACCGATTTTGGATTGGCTTTAACGGCATCCATCAGTTCATTCAGGTTCTGGTATTTCGAGTCTTTACCGACCGCGATGATGCCGTAGTCAGCACCCAAAGCACCAACCCAGGTCACCATATCGGCATTCATACCAGGGAACTGTTTTTGTGCCAGACGGGTCGTCGTCGCAGTGGATGCGGCAACCAGCAACTTGTCATCCTCAGCCCGCTTGCTCACGGTGTGGGCAAACGCGACGCCGCCACCGGCGCCCGCCATATTCACGGTCTGCACGCTGCCATCAACCAGGTCGAGTTGCTGCATGACATTGCCAACACTGCGACAGGTGAAATCCCAACCGCCGCCTGGATCTGCAGGCGCGAGGCATTCGACTTTACCGGAAGGCTGCCAGGCAAAGGCAGACATGGAGACGGCCGCGGCCGCCACGAAGGACAGAGTTCGTTTCATCAACATTGTTGCACCTCATCAACTTGTTTTTGTCATCACTCCTGAGGCAGGACCGTGTCCCTGGCGTTGGCAGACCAGAGGAGCGAATGGACTCAGGTTAATAGGCACAAGTCGCTACAATGAAGCTTGTGAACGTAAGTCCTTTATTGGCTTTAAAACCCATTTTGTTCATAAAGATCACGGGCATCTGCCCCATGGATGCATTACCCTGATCAGAAAATGACAATAAGCCTTACCGGATCCGTGTTGCGTAAGACAAAACTCAAAACCCGAATGATCCTCACCCTGGGATTTCTCGGCGCCTTCCAAACCATCCTCATTGGTGGCTTCGCTGGCTATTACCTGAGTGACTCGCTCTATGACGAGATCGCCCGGCGAGCATTGATGGTGGCGAAAACCGTTGCGGCGACCCCGGCCGTCATCAATGGCATCCGCTCCCGGGATATTCCGGACCTGAACCGGCTGGCCGCACGCCTGGCGGACACCAACGAAGCACTGTTTATCGTTATTGGTGATCACGAGGCTATCCGGCTGGCCCACCCCGACACATCACGCATCGGCTTCTCCATGGCCGATGATGATGGCGACGACGGGCGGGAAGCACTGGTCAACGGCAATGCTTACGTCGGGCGGGCCAAGGGCAGTCTGGGTGAATCCATGCGCGGCAAAGCACCAGTGAAAGCCCCGGATTCCGGGGATATTATCGGTATCGTGTCCGTCGGTTACAGCCTGGATCAGGTAGACACCACCATTCAGCGCTACAACATTGTGCTATACAGCGTTGTCGGCGCCGCACTTCTGTTCACGATCCTTTCGGCTATCGTTATCGCCGGGCGGTTCAAGCGTGCCATTTTCGGGCTGGAACCCGAAGAAATCGCCCGTCTTTTCCAGGAACGGGACGCAACCTTGCAATCGGTTCGGGAAGGCATCATTGCGGTCAACCGCGAAGGGATCATCACCACCGCAAACCGCGCCGCCCACGAAACTCTCAACCTGTCACCAGACGAATCACTGGCGGGCACCCCACTTCTGGATATCCTCCCGGACAGCAGCCTGATGTCCGTGCTCGAGTCGGGGCAACCGGATTTCGATCGGGAAATCTGGTTGAGAGGCCGCCAGATGGTGGTCAACCGACTACCGGTCCGACAGGGAAATGACATCATCGGCGTGGTGGCCAGTTTCCGTCTCAGTAATGAGCTGGATCAGGTCAGTCGACGCCTCACCCGTATTCAGCAGTACGCCGACACTCTGCGCAGCCAGACCCACGAGTACTCCAACAAGCTCCATACCATTGCAGGGCTGATCCAGATTGGCGCCCACGATGAAGCCCTGAACCTGATCGGCAGCGAAGTGAGCGACCATCAGGCGCTCTTGCACCTGCTACTGGAGGCCGTCCCCGACCCGGTGATTGCCGGGTGCCTGCTGGGCAAGTACAACCGCGCCCGGGAAATGGGGCTTCGTCTGGACATTGATCCTGACAGCCGGATGACCGATATTCCCGAACTTCTGCCCCGGGACCAGCTGGTCAGTATCCTTGGCAACCTGATCGACAATGCGCTGGAGGCAACGCGCCTTCACTCCGGCGAGGGAGGCCGGGTTCGCCTGTCCATGACAGATCTGGGCGAGGAACTAATCTTTGAGGTAGAAGATGAAGGACCTGGCGTTCCCGAGGAAGCCCAGCGAAAAATCTTCGAACGGGGCGTCAGCAGCAAAGGTGAGGACCACGGCATCGGCCTGCACCTGGTGCAGCAGTTCCTGAACCGTTGGGGCGGCTCCATCACGGTAGAGAATCTGGCCGAAAAAGGCAGTCGATTCACCCTCTATCTGCCCAAACGACCGGAGGAGAGGACAAGCCTGTGACACCCATCCGCATACTCATCGTCGAGGACGATCGCAAGATTGCTGAGATCCAGCGCCGCTTTGTGGAGCGTCTGGAAGGCTTGGAATTATGCGGCATCGCACACACGATGGCCGATGCCCGGGATCTCGTGGAGGTGATGTCGCCTGACCTCATCCTGCTGGATGTGTACTTCCCGGACGGCAACGGCCTGGATCTGCTACGGGAACTTCGGGCGATTGACAGCAGCAGCGATGTCATCCTGATCACCGCCGCCAAGGAGGTAGAAACGCTTCGCAGCGCCCTGCGTGGTGGTGTATTCGACTATATCCTCAAGCCTCTGGTGTTTGAACGTCTGCAGGATGCCATCAGTCGATACCGTGACCACTTGAACCGCCTGTCGGGCCTGCATCAACTGGCACAGAAAGAAGTGGACGCTCTGCTCCCCCGTAGCAGTGGTGAAGACGAGACGCCGAAGGAAGAACGCCTGCCCAAAGGCATCGACGCCCTGACCCTGAACAAAATCCGGGCGGTAGCCGCCCGGGGCGGACAGTGGAGCGCAGAAGAAGTGGGCGCTGAAATGGGAGCATCACGCACAACCGCGCGACGGTACCTGGAATACCTGGTCGGAACCGGAGAACTCTCGGCGGAGGTGACCTATGGTTCCGTTGGCCGGCCCGAACGGCGCTATGCCCACAAGACCTGAGCGTCATCCTTGACTATGATCAATAATTAAACAGGCCACGTACATTCCCTATGGAATCGGCGAGGTGAAGATCCATGGTCCAGGCCCTGCACCACCCAGGAGGCACCCGTCTCCTGTTGACACCCAATCGCTCATTAAGCTGGCGAGGCAATCTCCGGTTCCTGGCGGCGTTGACCCTGTTATCTGCCATCATCGCCACCGGATGGGCCCTGGTGGGTGCCTGGGTCATATTGCCCTTCGCCGGCATCGAATTGATTGCCGTCGCGGCTGGAATCTACACAACCTCCAGGGACTGCCAGCGTAAGGAAGTGCTCACAATGGAAGGCAATACCATACGCCTGGAAAAGGGCCGGCAGCGGCGCAACGCCCAGTGGACACTGCCTCGCCATCAGACTCACCTGGAACTTGACGAGGCACCACACCCGTTTGCGCCAGCGAGACTTTATCTCCATCACCGCAACGAACACATTTCTGTCGGTGGTTTCCTCAATGTCGAAGACACCGAGGCGCTCCTCAATACGCTCAAAGGCCTCGGATTCACGATAGACCGACACCGACCTGGCCCGGAGATTCGGCTCTGGTTTTGATCACCAACAACTCGCATTTGCAGCTGATAACCGATCTCATTGAAGTGATCAAGAAATACACCTATAATTCGGCTCGATTTCAATGAAGGCCGACCGTTTTGGACGCTTTTTCGACGCTTCTCGAACACCTCGATCAGTACATTTTCGAACCGGTTACTCACCAGTTTCTCGGCTTGTTCGATCTGAATGGGCGTCTGGGCATCCTGTTTCTCGGCATATCCCTCCTGGTTGCCTTTGCGCTGTTCAGAGTCAACTTACGCACAGGGCAAACAGACACCCGTTCATTCTGGCAGTTTCTGGGCGGCTCCCGGGTCCATCTACATCGCTCGGCATTGCTGGACTATCGCTACTACCTGATCCGGGCCGTCCTGAAGGTTGCGCTGGTGTTGCCAGTCGTTGCCCTGGTTGATCCCTATATTCTTCAGTCAGGCGACTACATCGCGTTCTTTACCAATCTCTGGGGTGCCCGCCCCCAAACTGGCGAGAACCTGTCTCTGTCCCTGCTGTATGGCCTCGGCCTTTTCCTGGTTTACGACTTCAAGCATTACTGGGTTCATCGCGCGTTCCACTCGAAATGGCTCTGGGAATTCCACAAGGTGCATCATTCGGCACCGGTTCTGGTGCCGCCCACCGCCAGCCGGATTCACTTTGTAGAAAAAATAGTGGAGAGAATTGCAACTGCGGTCGTGGTCGGTGCCTACGCAGGGACATTCTGGTATGCCTGCGGCGGGGAGATCAGCCGCTACACGCTGTTTGGCGTGACCTATTTGACCTTCATCTTCAACAGCCTGGCTGCCAACCTGCGGCACAGCCATGTGTGGCTCTCATTCGGCCCGAGGGTTGAGCGCTTTCTGAACAGCCCAGCGCAGCATCAGATCCATCACAGCGACGCACAGCGCCACTTCAACAAGAACTTTGGCACCAACCTGTCGGTGTGGGACTGGATGTTCGGCACCCTCTATGTGACAAGCAGCACGCCTGAACCGATACGATTCGGCACTGGTCAGCGGGATGCCGAACATTACCTCACGGTTTACAGCCTGATTGTGACACCGTTTACCAACCTGGCGAGACGGCTCAGGCGACCCGACAGCCCCGAAGGATCAACTCCGGGGCCATCCACCTGATCACTCGTAACGCGCGGCGATCTCGCTCAGATCGCCAGCACTGCGGGCGTCATCGAGAGCTTTTTGCAGGTCTTGAACGATCTCCGGGGAGGTCTGCTTACTGAACGCCAGATACATGGGCGTTTCCCGGAAGACCAGAACCGGCTTGAGCCCGGTCATCCCGTGCTTTTCCGCCATCATGGGGCCAACAAGCCCATCGGTCACCCAGAGATCTGCCTGCCCCAGCTTCAGTCGGTTAGTGTTCACATCGCTGGAAACGCCCATCACGACGTCAAAGCCCTGCTCCACCAGATACTCCGACATAACATCGCCCTTGTATCCGGCGATCTTGAGCTCCCTGGCATCGTCAAGGCTGCCCAGCGTGATATCTGATCCCGGGGCAGCGAACAATGTCCACTTGATGGATGCCAGCGGCCCCACCCACTGGAACTGGTCTTCCCGTTCGTCTGTGCGTGCCGTGCAGAACAGTCCGTGGTTTTCCTTTTTCTGGACACGGTCGTAAGCAAAACTCCAGGCCCGCATTTTCATGACATAGTCGTAGTCCACCCGGGCCAGCATGGCCTTGACCATATCACCGCAGATTCCGGAAATATCGTCTTCACTGTGGGCGAAGTTCTTGCCGGATAGCGATGTATTATAAGGCGGGTAGTTCTCGGTAAAGATATAGAGTCGGTCTGCCGCCATGGCCGTAACAGCCGTGGCTGACAACACCAGACCGACCAGGCTGCGTTTCAGGAGGGACGCTCTCTTGCTCCCCATCAATGCTGTGATGACTGACACCATTATGTCCTTTCCAATGATTCAAATTTGGCGTTTTTGGCCAATGAATCTGATCGATTCTGCCAATTCAGCATATGATTGCTCGTCTGGGAACAAATGTCAGTGACAAATCGTATCTATGCGCGAAAAAATCAGGTTTTCTGTCCTTGGGTGACCGACAGGGCGACCCCCGTAATCGCCACCATACCCCCTGCCATTGCCAGCCCGCCAAGACGCTCATCAAATAGCAGGAATGCCTCCAGTGCGGTCACCGGGGGTACCAGATAGAAAAGACTGGCCACCTGCGAGGCGGCGCCCTGACGGATCAGCCACATCAATAGCAGGATCGCGCCGATCGATACGCCAAGAACCAGCCACGCCATGGACAACTGCAACTGCAGACTCCATTCAACCTCACGGGTTTCCAGGGTGAATGCGCCCACGGCAAAAAACATAGCCGCAGCGCTATACTGAATCAGTGTCCCCGCCACCAAATCCGCGCCAGTGCCGTGCCGCTTCTGGTAGACAGTCCCCATGGATATCCCGGCCAGTGCCAGAAGCGACCAGAGCAATGACCAGATCGTCAGCCCGACACCGGAGCCATGACCACCATATTTTTCCGCCAACACCAGTGCCACACCCAACAGGCCCAGCACCAGGCCCAGCCATTGACGGCCGGACACCGATTCTTTCAGAAAGAAAACCGCAGCGGCAGCCGTCACCAGTGGCTGCAGGCCAACAATCAGAGAAACGACACCGGACGCCATTCCGCCATCAATGGCGTAGTAGACCCCGCCCAGATAACACCCGTGCACAAGGATACCGGTCACTGCCAAATGGCCCGCTCCCCGCCAGCCTGGCCAACGGGTCTTCAGTATCCTGGCCAGAACCACCAAGAGCGAGAGCGTCAGCAACATCCGAATCAGCAACAGCGTGAATGGCTCGGCGTAAGGCAAACCATATTTTGCCCCAATGAAGCCGGTGCTCCAGAGCCACACGAATAAGGCGGGAATAAACAGAGAAAAAAACAGTGACCGCATGAATCTCAACTGGTGGTTAGGACGATGGATATGTCCAACCACTTTAAGAACGAGTCTGCAAACAAAACAGACACAGAAAAACAGGAATCAGACCAGTACAGATGCCTGCACCGGCCCGGGCATAATAATCAGCGAAAGTTGGCGGATCAGCCGCTTTGCAGAATCGATTGCAGCTTCTGTGTCAGGTCCACCGCCTCGGCCCCCAACGGGGTCAGGTAACCGCCGTCTTTCTGACTGATCAATCCCTTGGCAAACAGGCTCTCGGCAGCCTTCACCGTCTCCGGCGCAGCGGTATGGGCATGCACCTTGATACCTTCCTGACTGGAGGTTGACGAAAACTGGGTAAGCAGGTTGAGTTCGGCAAGGCGATCAGCAGAGAATGGCATGGCATTTCCTCGTATTATTGTCGGAATCTCATTCAAGCATAGCTGATTAACCCATGAAGCTCTCCCGAATTCTCAGCAACTGTCACAACATCAGCCGTAAACAGGCCAACGCGCTGATCGCCTCCGGGCAGGTGATCGTTGATGGGCAGATTTGCACAGAGTCCGGACGTGATATTGCGCGTTTTAGCCGGGTTCAAATCAACAAACAGGTTGTGCAGGCGGGCGAAGAAGCCCATTACCTTATGCTCAACAAACCTGCGGGTTATCTCAGCGCCACCGAAGACGACGCCCACACCACCGTGATGGACCTCATTGCCCCTGAGCTTCACCCGGGCCTGCACATTGCCGGGCGTCTGGACCGGGCCAGCACCGGTCTGCTGATTCTCACCAACGACGGCAACTGGTCCCGCCGGCTGACGGAACCCAGGATCAAGATCCCCAAAGTCTACCGTGTAACCACCGCTGAACCGGTGTCCCCGGAGACTGCAGGGCGCTTTGCCGAGGGTATATGGTTCGACTTCGAAAAGCTGACCACCTCGCCTTCCAAGCTGGAAATGCTGGGACAACACGAAGCCCGGGTGACCATCTACGAAGGGCGTTACCATCAGGTCAAACGCATGTTCCACGCGGTTGGCAATCGGGTGACAACACTGCATCGGGAGAGCATGGGCGCCATCCGGCTGGATTCGGGGCTGGCGCCGGGACAATACCGGCGCCTTTCCGGAGAGGAAATCAGGTCGGTACAGCCCACCCGGCCAAGCCAAATGAGCTATTCTTGACTGACAGCGCGTTACCGGAACACGGAAGGTTTCAGCATGCCGGAGACACCAACAGGCGACTATAATCGGCCACTTCGCCACCTCAGCGTTTATCTCTCAGGGCTGGTCAAGGGACGGCTGTGGCTGAAAGTTCTGGTCGGCATGTTCCTGGGGCTGGTTGTCGGCACACTGCTGGGCCCCTCGGTGGGCCTTGTCGAACCCGCCACCGGCACCCTGATCGGTAACTGGCTGGCATTCCCGGGGCAGCTATTCCTGGCCTCGATCCAAATGATCGTCATTCCTCTTGTGATTGCTTCGGTGGTTCGCGGTCTGGCCGCAAGCGAAAACCTGGAGCAGTTGCGCAAACTCGGGGTTCGGGTTACCGGTTTCTTTGTGATCACCACCGCCATTGCCGCCAGTATTGGCCTATGGATCGGAGGACTGTTCAACCCGGGGCAAATGCTGAAAGGGCTTGCGACAACAGCACCCGAAGCCGACACACCCACTTCGACCATGCCCAGCGTACTGGAACTCCCCGAGACCTTGCTGGGACTGATCCCCGGCAATCCGTTGGATGCCATGGTGGAAGGCCAGATGCTGCAGGTGGTGATCTTTTCCATCATCGTCGGGATTGCGCTGGTCAGCATGGCCCCGGAGAAAGCGCGCCCCATGCTCGATCTGCTCGACTCATTGCAGCAGATCTGCATGACCGTGGTGCGATGGGCCATGAGGCTGGCACCATTCGCGGTCTTCGGGCTGATGGCCCAACTGACGACCACCATCGGTTTTACCGCGATGCTGGGCATGGCCTCTTATGTGGCCACCGTGATTGCCGGGCTTCTGGTTCTGCTCGGCTTTTACATGGTCATTCTCAAACTGCTTGCCGGCGAATCCCCGAAACGTTTCCTGAAAAGTACCCGGGACGTCCTGTTGCTTGCTTTCTCCACGTCCAGTTCCGCCGCCGTCATGCCGTTGTCCATTCGGACGGCAGAAGACAAACTCGGGGTCAGACCATCGGTTTCCCAGTTTGTCATCCCCCTGGGAGCCACCATCAACATGAACGGCACTGCCCTGTACCAGGCCGTTGCCACGATATTCCTGGCCCAGGTTTACGGCATTGATCTCAGCATGGGCAGTATGGCATTGGTGGTCGCAATGGCCGTGGGCGCCTCCATTGGATCACCGGCAACTCCCGGTGTGGGCATCGTCATTCTGGCTATGGTGCTGCAAACGGTCGGCGTTCCTCCGGGCGGCATTGCCCTGATTATGGGCGTCGATCGGATTCTGGATATGTGCCGCACCGCCATTAACGTGACGGGAGACCTGGTTACCTGCCGCCTGATGGAAAACTGGTCAGGAGAAAGGTTACCTTCGGAGCGGATACTGGACGAAACCTGATGCGAAATGAGACACCGCTGGCAAACGCTAACTTCGTAACACTTTTCAGACAAAGTGCGGCGTTTTCTCCTCCAGCGAAGGCCGTATAATCTCAGGATCAACGTAAACGGCTGAAAGAGACTCTGTTCGGGCAAAGCATGGCGACTGGAAGAACATCCCTGATTTCATTGATCACGACGACGCTGCTTCTGGGTTCGGCCGCAGCCTGGGCCGACAGTATCCAACGCATTGTGCATGACGATGGCCGGGTAGAATTCACCAACGTCAAACGTGATCAGCCGCGCGCCTCAACCGGCAATGATACGGTGTACCGCTATACCGATGACCATGGTGTGATTGCCTACAGCAGCGACCGGCCCAGCGGTGCAGAGTTTGAGGTGATCCGTTTTCACTGCTACGCCTGTGATCCCAACTCGAAGGTGGACTGGCGCAAAACTCCCTTGTACACCAAGCCCTATCGGAACGAAATACGGACGGCCGCCCGTGAGTTTGGCGTCGATCCGGCGCTGGTCCGGGCCGTGATCCACGCCGAATCCGCCTTCAACGAAAAGGCTCTCTCACCCGTGGGTGCGCAAGGCCTGATGCAGCTTATGCCGGGAACGGCGGATGAACTGGGCGTAAAAAACGCACTGATCGCGGCCGAAAACATCCGGGGCGGCGTCAACTATCTCGCCAGGATGCTGAAGCGATTCGATGGCGATATTAAACTCGCCACCGCCGCCTACAACGCCGGCCCCGGTGCGGTGACCCGCTATGGCACCGTTCCCCCCTACGCCGAAACCAAAGCTTACGTAGAGCGTGTCGGCATTCTCCACGAACGCTACGCCGCTCGGTAATTCCGAACGGCGTAGCGTCGAGCAGCGGTCGCTTACTCCGAAGCGGCAATCAGGCTGGCGTTACCACCTGCCGCCGTGGTATCCACACAGAGGTGGCGTTCAATCACGAACCGTTGGTCCAGCTTGTGCTCGGTGATGATCGGCAGCAGTGCCCCATCACGCTGGGCTAGAGCTTCCCGATACTGCTTCAGCAGCGAACGCTCGGCCACACTGACCACGGCCTCGAATCCGGTCAATGTCGCCAGTGCATCAGGGTCCAACACGCCATTTGCTGCCACAATCGGCAACCCGGCCTTCACCGCGCCCTCAGCCTGCTTTTCCACATCCGGAGCAATCACAACCACCTTGTTGCCCTGTGATAGCGCCGTGGCAGCCTGCTCCATCGCAGACTCGGCATCGGGCCCCAGGCAAAGGATCACGCCACGGGCATGGTCAGACAGATGGTTCTGCTCACCAGTAGGCCCCGGCATCTCCTCGTACCCGGCATCCAGAGGAGCCGGCACGTCACCAAAGAACGGTTTCAGGATTTGCTGACGTTCCTGTGGCTGCGGAGCCGTCAGGGAATCCAGCTTGCCGATCAGTTTCTGGACACGATCCGCAGACAGTACCTTACCGCTGGACTGGGCGGGCTTGCTGATCGTCTCGCCCTTCATGAACCGACGCACATAGTGCGGTCCACCGGCCTTGGGCCCGGTGCCGGACAAACCTTCACCACCGAACGGCTGGGAGCCAACAATCGCACCAATCTGGTTACGGTTAACGTAGGTATTGCCAACCTTGATACGACTGGTGATACGGGCAATCCGGCGATCCACACGGCTGTGAACGCCGAACGTCAGACCGTAACCTTTCGCATTGACCGCATCCACCACCTTGTCGATGTCTTTCGCTTCAAAGGTAGCCACGTGCAGGACCGGACCGAAGATCTCTTCCTCCATGTCCTCAATGCCGTTCACCTTGAGAACCGCGGGCGAAACAAACAAGCCATTTTGCGGCACATCAAGCTTCTTCAGAAGCTGTCCTTTCGCCTCGAACTTGTTGCAGTGATCCACGATCTTCTTGCGGGCATTTTCGTCGATCACCGGCCCAACGTCCGTAGACAGCAACCAGGGGTCACCTATGCCCAGCTCCTCCATGGCCCCGTAGAGCATCTCCAGCAGGTGATCGGCGATGTCCTTCTGCACATAGAGCATGCGCAGGGCAGAGCAGCGCTGACCGGCGCTCTGGAATGACGACGCCAGCACGTCTCTCACCACCTGTTCCGGCAGCGCCGTGGAATCCACAATCATGGCGTTCAGGCCACCGGTTTCCGCAACCAGGGGCGCATCCGGATCCATGTTGTCCGTCATCACTTTGTTAATGCGTTGAGCCGTTGCAGTCGATCCGGTAAAGCAAACACCGGCCACGCGAGGATCGGAGGTGAGCGCCGAACCAACGGTTGCACCAGTACCCGGCAGCAACTGCATGGCAGCCCGGGGAATACCAGCCTCAAGCATCAGCTCAGCAGCACGGACGGCCAACAAGGAAGTCTGTTCGGCAGGCTTCGCAACCACCGCATTGCCCGCCGCCAGGTTCGCCAGAATCTGGCCGGTAAAGATGGCCAACGGGAAGTTCCAGGGTGAGATACAGCAGATCACGCCACGCGCCTCGCCGTCGTTCTGGTAGCGGACACCTTCGTTGGCATAGAACATCGCGAAATCGACGGCCTCACGGATTTCCGCCACCGCATCCAGCAGGGATTTCCCGGCCTCGCGAGTGGTCAGTGCGAACAGCTCGTGGGCATTCTCTTCATACAGATCCCCCACTCTCCGGATGATCGCTGCACGCTCTTCCGCAGGCACCGAAGACCAGCTCTTAAAGCCCTCACTGGCAGCGTCCAGAGCCGCACTGACATCGGCTTCGGAAGCAAAGGTAATTTCACCCACAAGGTCATCGGGGTTCGCCGGGTTGCGAACCTCTACCATATTATCGCTGGAGGAATCGACCGCCATCACCGGGCCACCTTTCCAACGAAACTCTCGGTACTGACCACGTCCTTGCTCCACCTCGGCAATGGTCACCGGATCGGTGATGTCCCAACCTTTGGAGTTACGACGCTGATCGCCGAAGAGCTTTTCAGGCCGCACGATGGCCTTCGAGGAGATGTTCTCGCCCAGGGCATTGACGGCATCGATCGGATCCTTCGCGATTTCTTCCGGTGTGATGCGGGTATCCACAATCTGGTTCACGAACGAACTGTTGGCGCCATTCTCGAGGAGGCGACGCACCAGATAGGCCAACAGGTCACTGTGAGCACCCACCGGGGCGTAGATCCGGCAAGGTACACCACTGTCGGCGATGACCTGGTCGTGCAGGGACTCGCCCATGCCGTGCAAACGCTGGAACTCGAATGCCGATCGATCCAGATCCTTCGCCAGCTCAAGCACTGCCGACACGGAATGGGCATTGTGGGTCGCGAACTGGGGATAGATACGGTCGGTCATGCCCAGCAGCTGCTTTGCGCAGGCCAGATATGACACGTCACTGCACGCCTTGCGGGTAAACACCGGAAAATCCGAGAGCCCCATCACCTGAGCACGCTTGATCTCGGCGTCCCAATAGGCACCCTTGACCAGCCGCACCATGATGCGACGATCCAGCTTCTCAGACAGAGCATAGAGCCAGTTCAGAGTCTGTGCAGAGCGCTTGCCAAAGGCCTGAACAACAATTCCAAAGCCGTTCCAGCCCGCCAGTTCCGGGTCAGACAGGACCGCCTCGATGACATCCAGAGACAGGTCCAGACGATCTTGCTCCTCGGCATCGATATTGAACCCCATGTTGGCCCTGGCGGCCTTTTTGGCGAGTTCAAGGGCTCGCGGTGCAAGCTCCTTCATGACCCGATCCCTGTTGCCGTACTCGTAACGGGCATGGAGGGCAGAAAGCTTTACCGAAATACCCGGATTCGTGCGCACATCGCCCTGACAGTTCTTGGCGATGCTGTCGATGGCATTCGAGTAGGCATTGAAGTAACGAACGGCATCCGCATCCGTACGCGCAGCTTCACCGAGCATGTCATAGGAGTAGGTGTAGCCGCGCTGGACCTGAGCTTCACCGCGATCCTGGGCTTCTTCAATATCCCGCCCCAGAACGAACTGACGCCCCATTTCCTTCATGGCTTGTCCGGCGACGGTTCGAACCACCGGCTCGCCCATTCGTTTGACCAGCTTGCGAAGTGTTTCGCCAACGCTCTGACGCTCTGAGTCCTTAAGCAGGTTGCTGGTCATCAGCAGCGCCATGGTAGCGGTGTTGATCATGCCAGATTGCGCCTTACCAACATGAGCCCCCCAGTTACCGGAGGTAATCTTGTCTTCGATGAGATCGTGTATCGTGAGGTTATCCGGCACCCGCAACAGGGCTTCAGCCAGACACATCAGCGCAACGCCTTCCTTGGTTGT
Organism: Marinobacter nitratireducens; assembly: GCF_000708045.1. GTDB lineage: Bacteria > Pseudomonadota > Gammaproteobacteria > Pseudomonadales > Oleiphilaceae > Marinobacter > Marinobacter nitratireducens. The sequence continues at coordinate 126,141 of NZ_ANIE01000005.1, read as the reverse complement.
CAGTCCGTACTCCGCCAGAAATTTTTCCATAATGGTTGGGCGGGCGTTCTTGCGGACGCTACGCACCAGGTCAGCGGCGCGAGCAGATATCGCTTCGCGCTCGGCCTGGGACAACTGAGCGTCAGCAATCAACGAATGAATCACCTCGTACTCATCCGCCAGATAGTTCTGACGGATCGCCTGGCGATTAAAGTTCAGGTCCGGATTCACGGATTGCTGCGGTCTCATAGTTGTACCCTCTTATTTAGCTGTTAGTCTTCTCTGTTTCGCATTCTACCGAGAATGAAAAAGACGATTCCTCCATTAAAAAGAATCTGACAGTGCGTTTAGACTTTATTAATCCTTCAATTAAAACATGATGACTTTACTTGCAGTATTTTTTAGCCATTAAACATATTGCTGATCAGCAAATTTCAAGGGACAGCTCCCTGAGAACGCTGTGCGCCACTGAAAATACCGCGCAATCGACGTCGCTGGTCATTTGCATCTCACCGAGCATTTTCTGCCATCGCGCGAGCGTTGGTTGACGAGCATCACGCCACGCTTCCAACCTGTGGGCGGGCTCTCCCGCAGCCTCACCCTCAGCCCCTCCTCCTGAGGTCAGGACACTCGCGGTGAGCAGACGTAGCTGATGGTCCAACTCATCCCGGAAATGTACGGTCGCCATCAACTGCCAGTGGCCGCTGGCCCGATAGGCCCGCATCTGACGATCCAGCCATATCAGGTTGAGGCTCTCGCCCAACCTGAAATAGACCCAGGCTACCGACTCCAGATCCTGACCAAGCTGAAGGGATATCTCGATCATATCCATCAACCAGTACCGGCTTTCGGCAGAAGCGCAGTACACCGCCAGCGTTTCCGGGACCTTCTGCTCCCTGTACTCAGCATAGTGCTCAAACCAACGACTTTCAGGTATCACCGACGAAAGTCGCCCTGGTGAGGCAAGAACACCGGCCAGCAGCGGCTGGTAACGAGCCATACACTCTGCCGGATCCAGCGCAAGGTGGCGGTTATAAAGGAGCCAACTGGTACTCCGGGACACCAGGCTGATAACGTCACCGAACAGCGAAGCCTGAACCTTTGCCGCAATTTTCCCATCGAGGGCCTCAATGGCCTCCCAACGCTGGTTTACGTCATGAATATCCACCGAGATCAGGTACGCGGCGGCGATGCGCCCGTGATCTGCGCCAGTGGCATTTCGGATCTGCTCCAACCAGGTAATGCCCATGCGGTTGACCATGTCATTGGCAATCTGGGTCGCTGAAATCTCCGCCCGCAATGGATGGGTTTCAATCGCCTCAGGAAACGAGGCGCACAGAGACTCGGGAAACGCCGAATACAGGGCAGCTACAAATTTCGGGTCATGAACGATCGGCGCAGCCAGCAGGGCCTGTTTTAACTCAATTTTTGCGTAGGACAACAGCACCGCCAACTCCGGACGAGTGAAGCCTTCATTGCGCTCACGACGTTCCCGCAACTGGTCATCGTCTGGCAGGAACTCCAGCGCCCGGTCCAGACGACCATCGGCCTCAAGCCGACGCATCAGGCGCTCGTAGCTATCCTGAGAGCCGGCTTTTCCTGAGCAGGCAAGACTGAGGGCCATGGTCTGCCGATAGTTGTTCTGCAATACCAGTTCTGCCACTTCCTGCGTCATGGCTTTGAGCAGTCGATTGCGAGCTGCCAGGGTCAGCTGCCCTGCAGCAACCTGCTGGTTGAGAAGAATCTTGATATTCACTTCATGATCCGAGCAGTCCACACCTCCCGCATTGTCAATGAAGTCGGTATTGGCGGAACCGCCGGCCCGATCGAAGGCCGTGCGCCCAAGCTGGGTGAAACCGAGGTTTCCGCCCTCCCCCAGTACCCGGCACCTCAGGGCGCTGCTATCCACGCGAACAGCATCGTTGGAACGGTCACCCACTGACTCATGGGATTCACCGTACGCTTTAACGTAGGTTCCGATACCGCCATTCCAGATCAAATCCACCGGAGCCCTGAGCAGAGCCTGGATGAGCTCACTGGGCGTTACCTGCCGGGCATCAATCGCCAGAGCCTTACGCATTTCCTCCGATACCGGGATCGACTTGGCAGAGCGTGGAAATACCCCGCCACCGGCACTGATCAGTGATCGGTCATAGTCGGTCCACGAAGACGCCGGCAAAGCAAACAGACGCTGGCGCTCGGCAAATGACACCCTGGCGTCCGGAGTCGGATCCACAAATATGTGCAGGTGGTTGAATGCCCCGATCAGTCGGATGTGTTCGGACAACAGCATGCCATTGCCGAACACATCACCGGCCATATCCCCGACACCGACCACGGTGAAATCCTCAGCCTGGGTGTCGATGCCTTTTTCCAGGAAATGCCGTTTCACCGACTCCCAGGCACCACGGGCCGTGATGCCCATTTTCTTATGGTCGTAGCCCTCACTGCCGCCGGATGCGAACGCATCTCCCAGCCAGAAACCGTATTCCTCGGCCAGCTGGTTGGCGATATCCGAGAACGTGGCCGTTCCTTTGTCCGCCGCAACGACCAGATAAGGATCATCCTCATCGTGGCGAACCACCTTGACCGGCGGCACGACCGCATCGCCCTCGAGGTTATCGGTAACGTCCAGGAGCCCGCGGATAAAGGTCTGGTAACAGGCAACACCCTCCGCCCTCAGTGCCTCCCGGGAAGCATCCTTTGGCGTCTTTTTGACAATAAACCCGCCCTTGGCCCCCACTGGCACAATGACTGAGTTTTTCACCTGCTGGGCTTTGACCAGGCCGAGGATTTCCGTTCGGTAATCTTCGATTCGATCAGACCAGCGCAACCCGCCCCGGGCGACCCGGCCAGCCCTGAGGTGGACGCCTTCTACCCGGGGTGAGTACACAAAGATCTCGAACCGGGGTCTCGGTTTTGGAATATCCGCAATGGAAGTTGGATTAATCTTGAACGAGAGATATCCCTTTGGGTGCCCTGACTCGTCGGGCTGATAGAAGTTGGTTCGCAGCGTCGCTTTGATCAGCGCGAGGAACCGGCGCAGAATCCGGTCGTCATCAAGGCTGTCGACCTGCTCGAGAGCGGCCATAACACCCTGCTCCAACTGTGCACACCGCGCCTCGCGCTCCCCCATGGTCATGGAACCTGGCTGGAATCTGGCATCAAACAGGTCGACAAGATTCACGGTAATATCCAGATGGCGCAGCAGGGTATCGGCAATAAATGGCTGGCTGAATCCGAAGCGGAGCTGCTTGATATAGCGTGCATACGCTCTTAATAGAACCACCTGCCTCCAGCCAAGACCTGCCGCCATGACCAGCTGGTTGAATTCGTCGCTCTCCGCGAATCCGTTCCAGATTTCCCGGAAGGCCTCCTGGATCAACGCGACATAAGCCCCGATATCCTCGTCACTACCCCGGGACTGGAAAGTCACCGTAAAATCGCTGACGCCGAACTGCTCTCCATCCCTGCGTGTAATTCTGTAGGGATGCTCCCCAACAACCCTCATCCCAAGATTTTCCAGTATCGGAATCACATCCGAGAGAATGACAGGACGGCCCTGACTGTAGAGTTTGAAATACAATTCGCCCGGTTTGGCGTCTTTGGCCTGATAGAAGTACATGGGCACATCAGAGGCAACGGCTATCGACTGGATCTGTTGAATATCATGCAGTGCTTCTGTCACCGGGAAACGGGCACGGTACGAAGAGGGGAAGCTGCCGCTGAACATCTGAGCCGTCCGGCCACCCTGGGCCACGCCCAATTCCTCAACAAGCCGCGTATGAAGATCGTCGTCCCAGCAACGGGACTCCTCCATCATGCTTGCCACCACTTTGCGAAGGTCCAGCGATTCATCGGTCTCGATATTGTTGTGTTCAAGGGCATCGGCGAGCTGTTCCAGCAGACTTTGTTGTTGTATGGGGCGGGAATCGGTCATCAGGTTTCTCCGGGAGATCAACAGGGCGATATTGATGGATGTGCACTTCAGTATACTGAAACCCCGAAAGTCGCTTTGACCATATAGTTTAAAAAATCAGTTATTTTGATTATATTAATAGCCACCTTCAGGCGCATATCTCGACAGGCATCAGATTTATGGTCGAACTGGACAGGATAGATCACTCCATTCTCCGGGAATTGCAGAAAAACTCCCGGATTACGGTAACTGAACTGGCAACTCGGGTGGGGCTGTCCAAAACGCCTTGCCAGGTTCGGATGCGCCGATTGGAGGAGCAAGGCTACATCACCGGCTACACCACCCTCGTCAACCAGACCAAACTCGGGCTCAGCCATGTCGCTTTTGCCCAGGTGACTCTGAACGACACCAGCAGCAAGGCGCTGGCGGCCTTTAACGAGGCCGTACGCCAGATCTCGGCGGTGGACCAGTGCCACATGATGGCGGCGAACTTCGACTACCTTCTGAAAATCCGTACCCGGAATATGGCCGAGTACCGACAGGTGTTGGGAGAGCAGATATCCAGCCTGCCACACGTTTTGCAGACCAGTACCTTTGTGGTGATGGAGAGCGTGAAAGACGCCGGGCTGTAATCAATCCTGTGAACCCGGCGCCTCTGCTTTACCCAGGAACCTGGGGAGTTCAATCCCCTGCCGGCTCATCCAGCGGTAGACGGTGGGGCGAGACACACCAAAGCGCCGGGCGACTCTCGAAATATTCCAGTGGCACTCCTGCAAGGCCTCCTCAAGGGGGCTTTTGCTCTCTGCAAGGGAATCCTCGAGCGTGATGGGTGAGCCCTGCCCCTCCACACACTCCTCGGGCAAATCCGATGCCGTGATCTCCGCCCCCTCGGACGTTGCTTCGGCGAATGCAAGGGCGTTAACCAGTTGCCGGATGTTTCCCGGCCACCGATAGGCGAGCATAGCGCTCATGGCATCAGCCCTGAGCCTGATATCGGGCAACCCTCCATCGGACACCAGTTTATTGAGCACCGATTGAATCACATACTGCCGGTCGGCTCGTTGTCGCAACGGGGGCAGGCGCAGGGTTGCGCCATTCAGCCGGTAATAGAGGTCCGCCCGGAATTCCCCCGTGCGGATGAGCTCCTCGAGGTTCTGATGCGTGGCGGCGATCACCCGGCAATTGATTCGCACCGGTGCATCCGCCCCGATCGGCAGTATTTCGCCTTCCGACAGGACCCGGAGCAAACGCGTCTGTAGCTGAAGCGGCATATCCCCGATCTCGTCCAGAAACAGCGTGCCGCCGTCCGCCTGCTGGATCAGCCCCCTCATCCCCTTGGCCCTGGCGCCTGTAAAGGCACCACTGACGTAACCAAACAGTTCGCTTTCAATCAGCGATTCCGGGATGGCGGCGCAGTTGACGGCAACAAAACCCCGCTTGCTTCGATGACTCGAGTCGTGAATCGCCCGGGCCAGAACCTCCTTCCCCGTCCCGGTCTCACCCAGGATGAGCAGCCCGACATCCCGGTTACGCAAACGCCGGGCAAGGCCCAGTGTGCGGCGCATGACCGGATCATCCGCCGCCAGCGCGTCCAGTTCGGGAACGGCCTCCCGGGTATCCGGCGATTCCTCATCCGTTTTCCTCGACCTGGCATTACAGGGCTGGACCAGGGCTGCAAAAAAGGTGGCTCCACTTCCCTGGTGGCGGAAGGCACGAACCTGATCGTCCTGATCAAATGGAATACTCCAGATATCCTCAAGCTGGCACTCGAACAACTGGGTGAGCGCCGGCTTGCCGTCCTGCCCGGCATCAAACGGGGTGTCTGCGATTAAATCGCGCCCCGCAGTGTTACTGGCTTCAACCCGCCCCTGTTCATCAATCGCGAACAGATACTGGCCATTTACCTGGACAAATTCCCGGGAAGCGTCACAGCGGAAAATCACCTGGTTGCGATACCGGCGCAGGAAGTACGCGTCCTCAATCATCCTGGCGTATAGCTGGGTGAGATTCAGGGCAAAGGTCTGGCTATGACGCGCATGGGGCGAATCCAGAGCGGAAATATCCAGCACCGCCAGCAGCTTTCCGGAAGGATCCCGAATCGGAGCAGACGTGCAGGTCAGCTCAATGTGGGTGGCGTCGAAGTGGTCCACCCTGTGACAGGTCAGCGCCTCGTGTTCTTCTATGCAGGTACCAACGGCGCAGGTTCCCGCGTACTGTTCACTCCAGTCAGCACCGAGATAGAGGCCTGCCTGACGCAACCTCCGGTCCGAATGCTTGTTGCCAAGATACTGGACGGTGATACCCCGGTGGTCCGTCAGCAGCAGAACATAGCCTAACTGGGCAACCATGCCGTAAAGCTGTTCAACCCCGGCGCGGGCAACGTTCAGGAACTCGTCAACAGAGTCCTGGTGCTCCCGAAGCGTCTGGTGAGTCACAATACGGGCGCTTCGCGGGCGGCTCGGGTCCAGACCGTATTGCTGAATACAGCGCTTCCAGGACCTGCCAATCAACTCTCCCGGCAGGGTTCCGGTCCGCAGGTCATCCTCTGCGTAGCTGAGGATGGCATCAATATGATGGTGTTGCGCCAGTTGCGTGGTGGTCATACACAGCTCCAGAACCGTTCGGTTCTTTTGTTTTTATGTTTCAGAGTTCCTGCTGCAACTGACTACCACCTTATACCTTTCAACCGGCCTCAACATCCTCCCTTGGTACCGGTCACGAATGTTACACCTGTAAAGCACGGCCTCCTGAAAGCCGTGACACCCGTAATCATTTCCAGGGCCCCAGCGGTCCGAAAAACAACACACCCAGAGGCACGAACAAGATTTTTCCGCATTTAATTCAGATAGATAAAGAGCCATCAATAGCCAGACCCTCACTTTGGCATAGCTCATGCTCAGTCCCCCTTGCGAACAAAAACAATGCAACAGTGGAGAACAGCAATGACGCAATACACCCCCAACCAGAAGGTTGAGCAATGGCTGGCAAGCTTTTCTGAAACCCTCCAGTCGGAATCACCGGAACAGGCGGCCGAACATTTTGAGGAAGGTGGATTCTGGCGCGATCTGGTCGCCATGACCTGGAACATCAAAACCATGGAAGGCCACGAAGAAATCCGGGATATGCTGTCCAAAACCGCCGCTGACAGGCGTCCACACAACTGGCAGCTGCTGGAAGATGCCACCGAGCAGGACGGCGTGGTGGAAGCCTGGATTACGTTCGAAACGTCCGATGCGCTCGGCAAAGGCCAACTCCGGCTCAGGGACGGCAAAGCCTGGACCCTGCTCACCACCATGCAGGAACTCAGGGAATTTCCGGAAAAACGCAAATTCCTGCGCCCGAAGGGAGCCCAACATGGTGCCAGCAAATCCCGTCAGACCTGGCTGGAGGCCCGCCAGCAGGAAGAGCGGGAGCTGGGTTATACCCGCCAACCCTATTGCGTCATCATCGGCGGCGGCCAGGGTGGCATCGGGCTTGGAGCGCGCTTGCGCCAGCTGGATGTGCCAACGATTGTCATCGAACGTAACCCCAACCCAGGCGACTCGTGGCGCAACCGGTACAAATCCCTCTGCCTGCATGACCCGGTATGGTACGACCATATGCCTTACCTCCCTTTCCCGGACCACTGGCCCGTCTTCTGCCCCAAGGACAAGATCGGTGACTGGCTGGAGATGTACACCAAAATCATGGAGCTGAATTACTGGAGTTCCACCGAGTGCACCAGTGCGAGCTACGACGAAGCCAACCAGGAGTGGGTAGTGAACGTAATACGGGATGGCGAGCACATCACGCTGCGCCCGACGCAACTGGTAATGGCTACCGGAATGTCAGGCATGCCCAACATCCCGGATATCCCGGGCATGGAAACCTTTAAGGGTGAACAGCACCACTCCAGCAAGCACCCCGGAGGCGAAGCTTACAAAGGCAAGAAGTGCATTGTCCTCGGGGCCAACAACTCCGCGCACGATATCTGTGCCGCCCTGTGGGAAAACGATGCGGATGTAACCATGATCCAGCGCTCCTCCACCCACATCATCAAGTCCGACACCCTGATGGACCTGGCGCTTGGCGGCCTCTACTCGGAAGAGGCTGTACAAAACGGCGTTACCACCGAGAAGGCCGACCTGACCTTTGCCTCCCTGCCCTACCGCGTCATGCCGGAGTTCCATAAACCGGTTTACGAGCAGGCTCGGGAACAGGACGCCGACTTTTACAACAGGCTTGAGAAGGCAGGCTTCATGCTCGACTTCGGCGACGACGGCTCGGGACTGTTTCTCAAGTATCTGCGCCGCGGCTCAGGCTACTACATCGACGTTGGTGCCTCTGAGTTGGTGGCCCAGGGGGAAATCAAGCTCAAAAGCGGTGTGACGATCGAGCGCATCAACCCGAACTCGGTGACACTGACAGACGGAACAGAACTGCCCGCGGATCTGATTGTCTACGCCACCGGTTTTGGTTCCATGAACGGCTGGGCCGCCAGGATAATCTCCCAGGAGGTCGCGGACAAAGTGGGCAAATGCTGGGGCCTGGGCTCAGACACCACCAAGGACCCGGGCCCCTGGGAAGGCGAACTGCGTAACATGTGGAAACCGACCCAGCAGGAAAACCTCTGGTTCCACGGCGGAAACCTGCATCAGTCGCGTCACTACTCGCTTTACCTGGCCCTGCAGTTGAAAGCACGAATGGAAGGTCTGCACACACCGGTTTACGGTCTGCAGGAGGTACACCACCTTTCATAACACCCGTTAAGGCTTCGTTCACCGCTGCTTTAAGCAGGCGGTGAACGGCTGTCAGGTGTTGTCGGGGAAAGACTTCTGAATCCTCGATATCTCCCCCAGATTCTCAATCAAAGCCTGCACACAGCTCGGATCAAGCTTTTCGCCCGACATGCGCCTCATCTCGCTTAGCGCCTCTTCCTGCGACCAGGCCTCCTTGTAGGGACGCTTGCTGGTCAGCGCATCATACACATCAGCCACCGCTACGATCCTTGCCTCAAGAGGGATGTCGTCTCCGGCCAGGCCGTCCGGATAGCCTTCGCCGTTCCAGGCTTCATGATGGTGAACAATGATATTGAGCAACACATCAAGGTACTTGAGCTTGTCGAGCTTGAAATTACGGACAAGTCGTTTGGCAAGCTCCCCCCCATTTTCTGGGTGGGTTTTCATCACTTCGAACTCTTCCTCCGTCAGCTTGCCGGGCTTGAGGAGAACATTGTCCGGAATCGTAATCTTGCCGATGTCGTGGAGGGGAGCAAACAGGTAAAGGTATTCGCTGAACTGATCGTCGCTGTCCGATTCACGCATCAGTGATCTGGCAATGGTCCGTGCATAGCGAGACATCCGGTGCAGGTGGGCACCGGTTTCCGGATCCCGAAACTGGGTCAGATCGATTGCAGATTGAACGGTCGACATCAGGGTCCGTATACTGATCAGCGATGTATGCATCAACATACCGATCAGGTCCGCCACCAGATCCAGCCGATCAATACATTCCTGCGAGAAAGCGCCTTCCCTGTCCGCATTAAAAAACACAAATCCGACCAATTCCCCCGCACAGTTCACCGGTACGGTGTAACTGCCTCGGTAACCTGCGGCGTAAATTTTCTGGGCATGAATGTGCTTGCTATCCGAAAACACGGCAAGGTCCTGCTCCAATCTCACGGTGTTATTGATGGCCAGCTGGTTCAGAGAATGGCATGCACTCAGGCGTGCCTGGTAATGATTCAGTGGCGACACATCGCCGCTGTAGACGAACGTTCTTATCAGATCGGTTTCCTGATCGTAGAGCGCAAGAGAGACTCTGGTGATGAAAGGAAAATGCTCTTGGGTGGACCGATGCAGATGGGCCAGTTTATCGGCAAGGGAACCGCTCTGGTTCGCGGACACAAGAGTTCCGTAATTACTGGGCATTTTTCGCGCTTCTCTGGACAAGGCGGTGTTGGCTGTTAGTTACAGATTAGACGCCTGGCCGCTGCTTGCCACATTTCGTGAGAGCCACCGGCGAACTGGAGGCCCAGAACGGCCTTTGGAAGGGAGCAGAAGATGGGCCCCGGGAGAACGAACCTCCTCCCGGAGCATATACGGTGATCAGGCCCGGCTCAGGAACTTACGCTCTTCAACGTTGATCTTGATACGGTCACCGGTGGAGATATGTTCCGGTACCTGCACGACCAGGCCGGTCGTCAGGTGAGCCGGCTTGGTCCGAGCGGTTGCGGAGCCGCCTTTAATCGATGGATCGGTCTCCTCGATGACCAGTTCAACGGTGGGAGGCAGGTCCAGCCCTACCGGAGAATCACTGACCAGCACCACCATCAGGTTTTCGGTATCCTCAGTGATGAATAGCAGCTCATCTTCGATCGCGTCCCGGTTGAGCATGTACTGGGTGTAGTCTTCGGAATCCATGAAGACATACTCGTCGCCATCCGCGTAGGAGAACGTGGCCGGGCGCCGCACCAGATCCGCCAGGTTGAGCATGTCAGAATCCTTGAAGGTTTCGTCCAGCTTCTGCTTGGTCACCACATCGTACATGCGCATGCGATAGAGACTGCCACCGGCACGGCCCTGGGGAACGGAACGCTCGATATCCTTTACGAAATAGACCCGGCCCTGGTATTCAACCGCCTGGTTCTTTTTGATCTCACTCGCTTTTGGCATTGGAAACTCCGAATTTTTGCTCTTGGGGCTGCTTATTTACCACGACTCGCGACGCTTGGCGAGATCCAGCCTCAGGACTTGTCCTCGGCACGCACCAGTTGCTCGCGGGTTTTCAGCCGCCCTTCCCGCCGGATTTCCGCATTCTCGTAACGGCGCTTCTGCTCCTCCGTCTCCGGAATGGCCTTTGGAACGTCAACAGGATTGTCGTTCTCGTCCAGGGCTACAAACGTGAAGAACGCGGACAGTATGTGGCGGGTGTCTCCGGTGTAGCTGTTCTCTGCCTCAACCCTGGCCCCAATCTCCATGGATGAGCCCCAGCTGCGGTTGAGTGACAGGCTGAACAGCAGTGTGTCATTACCTTTTGCGGGGGCGCGGAAGTGGATGGAGTCTACCGACGCGGTGACACACACATGGGCGGAATGCCGCTCCGCCACCACCAGGGCCAGGCGGTCACACTTGGCCATGATCATACCTCCGAACACGGTATTGTGGGCGTTCATGTCGTTGGGAAACACCTTGTAGACATGCTTTTCGATAGCCGACGCCGAAATCGGTTTGCTGTTCATTGCTGACATGTTGTCCGCTCTCTTTGCTTGATCTGACGGAAGGCTACCACGATCCGATATACTCTGTGTGTTTTCGGGATCGGTAAAAGGATTATTGCCATGCGGCGCATCAACATCGCCAGCACTCCAGGCCGCGTATTTACGGCCGTCATTGCACTCTCCTGCCTTGCAGGCTGCTATTTCCTGATGAATGCAGGGCTTCAGCAGTTAACCGAGGCACGGCAAATGGAACGCCTCCCCCAAACCCCCATCGCCGCGCTGACACAGGGCCCTTACGCAGTCGCCGGAACCGTGAATGGCCGCCTTGGCACCACAAAAACGCCATACTCCGCAACGGAAGCCGTGTATTACCGCTACAAACTCGAAGAAGAGTACAGGGATTCGGACGGTGACCGGCGTGTGCGCACTCTGGATTCCGGACAATCCGGTTCCAGCTTTGTGCTCGACGATCAATCCGGGAACACAACCATCACCCCAGGCTTTGATCTGTCCACCGCTGAATGGAATATCCATCGCACCTATCGCCGGAAATCCGGCTCAAAGATCTATTCCGAATGGGCACTGCGGCCCGGAGACACGGTACGGGTGATCGGCAACTACTCAGAGGTAGATCAGTCTATCAATCTTCAGGAAATGACCCAGTTCAACCTGCCCACACTGGTATCCACCAGTGCACAGGGCAGCGATAGCGGCGACCGGCTATTCGGAGCCGCCCTGCGGATTTCCATCGCCACCGGGCTGCTCGCGCTTGGGCTTGCCCTACTGCTGCCGCTGATTCGTATCCACCGATTCTGGGTCTACGTGGTGATTATGTCCCTGGCCGTCGGCGGCACGCTGTCGACGCTGGGCATTACCAAGCTCAGACACGAATGGCAGGCTATAGCAGCACTGTATGAAACCCGATATCAGCAGCTCGATAGCGCCAAACAGCAAACTCTTGCCCTGGCCGACGTTGCCGCCCTGAAACAGCTAATCCGTTTGAGTACCAGCGGTTGGCTCGACCGATGGATGTTCAGAAACGAAGTCGAGAACCGTCTTCCACTGCCAGAGCTGAATGCAGAAACTACAGCTCGGGCTCAAGCCATTGTGGAAAACCAACCCGATGCCCGTTATCAACACACCTGGACCAGCAGAGCTCTGGCGGCCGGGAGTGTGGTGCTAGCTCTGATCTGCCTGATCTTCGCTATTCGCACCGTGAAGCTGAAGCGACTGATTGAAGCAGTGCCTACCAGCAGCACTCGCGGTCTGAGTTTCGGGCTATCCGAGCTCAAAGGCATGGTGGACACAGACGATCAGTATCCCCCGCTTCGCGATCCACTGAACGACCAGAAGTGCGTTGCGTTCGACTACAAGGTCGAAGAGAAGCGGGGGTCCGGAAAAGATGAGAAATGGAAGGTGGTCGAGCACCGGACCGAGCAAGTACCTTTCTGGCTTGAAGATAACGAAGGTCAGGTTCTGGTGGCTCCGGATGGCGCTTCTATTGATTACCCCTTGCATCACTCGGAAATCCGCGGAGATCGGCGCTATAGCGTGCGGCTACTGGACACGCTGGTGAATGTGTACTGCCTGGGTTTCGCCGGGCTCGACCGCCAGCAATCTGATCGACTCACCATCCAACAGGATGAAAACTCCCCTTTTCTCATCAGCGGCAAGGACGAAGAGGATATCGTACTGGATCGCGGCGCCCGGGGGTTTGCGGGCATCGCCGTCAGCCTTGGACTGACGCTGTTTTCAGCCACGGCTCTATTCGCAGCCGACGGGGGATTCAGCCCGGACAACCTCATACTCTCGGCGCTCATGGTGCCACTGCTGCTAAGCATCTACACCGGCATACTGCACTATAACGACATTGTTTTTCTCAAGAACCGGGTCGACCGGGCTCGTGCCAACATCGACACCATTCTTCAGCAGCGCCATGATCTCTGGCCGAACCTTGAGAGCGTGGTGAAAGTCGCCCTCTCCCATGAGAAGAAACTGCACAAGGTCATCGCTCATCTGCGGCAAACACCGCCGTCTTCCGGTCGGACTGCCGCCGAACTGGAAAAAACCATGGGCCTGGAGCGTCAGGTTGCACGGTTCTTACAGGCCCGGGTCGAAAACTATCCGGACCTGAAAACCAATGAGATAATCCAGACATTCATGGCCATGATGGCGGATACCGAGAATTACCTGTCGCTGCTACGCGACAGCTACACTGAGAGTGCAAGGATATACAACACCCGGATTCAGTCCTTCCCGGATCTGATTCTGGCAGCCCTGTTCCGATTCAAAGCGGTTTCACAGTTCAGCCAAGAAGGGCAGTAACCTCTCATTTACAACAAAACAGCCAACGGGAAAAGGACCTTTCCATGATGATATGCGGCCCGGTTGTGCGCCATGCCAACCGTTCTGAACTCAATGTCTGGTTTGTGCTGGACCGCCCTGCCAGCGCACTCGAACTCAACGTTTTTGCGGACGATCAGAAGCAGCAGACGCTGAGCACGCACTCCGAAGCCACCAAGGTTATTGCCGGAGAGCGTTGCGTTTTCTGCCTGTTGCGGGCGGCTCTGGATCTCGGCGATGGGCATGGTGAGGTTTTCTACGAGATAACCGTCGACGGCGAGCCCTTCGGTGACCGCCAGTTGCTGGATTCCCTTTGCCTGAGCGGGCAGGCCCTACCGGGCGTTTATCTCCCTCGAATCCATCAACACTTTTTACAGGCGTCCTGCAGAAAGCCCCATGCCAGCCACCAGACATCCCGGCCGGACCAGATGGCGCGGGCCCTGGAACAGCTTCAGCAGAATCTTGGCACGGTCGCACGGCCGAGCCAGATGTTTCTCACCGGGGACCAGATCTACGCAGACGACGTATCGCCCCTGCTACTGGATTACCTGCACAGACTCCGAGACCGGCTGGGACTCCAAGATGATCTCGAACACATCCCCGCCGGTAAAGACCTTTTCCGCCTTGGCAAGCTCGATGCCCGCGAATGGGTAACCCGCGCCGGGCTGGGCTTTACGTCGTCGGCAAAATCCTCACACCTGCTCAGCCTCTCAGAGTACCTTTGCATGTACCTGTTCGCGTTCGCCGGGGTTGCACCGGACGACGGATCAGACTTCGCCAGCCACGACGCCCTCAAACCGAGGCTGGCAACCCATCCCCGGAACACCCGGGACGGCAAGGCGCCGCCGGTTCAGTACAAGTATGATCTCACGGCGTATGAGGAAGACCTCTCAAACTTGCAGGCCTTCGCGACGTCGGCCCGACACGAGGTGAGGAAGCTGTTCGCCAATATCTCCGTTTATATGATCTTCGACGATCACGAAGTCACCGATGACTGGAACCTGTCGAAAGCCCACAATCGCCGTTTGACCACGACCGACCTTGGTCGCTATACCCAGAGAAACGCTCTGGTGTCCTATTTCCTCTGCCAGCACTGGGGGAACCGCCCCGACGGAGCCGAACGAGAGCTGAATGATTTGCAGGCGTTCCTGACCGATTCCCGGGACTATTCCCTCGACACCTGGCTGTTCACAAAGTACTGGGGCTATGAACTGGAGCAGACGCCACCGGTCGCGGTGCTGGATACCCGCACCCACCGGGCGTTCAGCAAGCGCGGCAAACACTCACTCGGGCTGATGTCTGATCCGGAAATCGAGGCGCTGGGGAACCGGCTGGCCGCTTTACCCGAGAACAGGACACTGATCCTGGTATCCCCCACCCCGATGTACGGGTTCAGCCAGATTGAATACCTGCAACTCAAGTTCCCGATGCTGAAACGAACCCTGGACAGAGAACCCTGGGCCGCAGACGAGGCCTCGCTGAACGCGCTTCAGAACGCCTGCCTCCGGGTTCCCGGTGTCGAGCACATCATGGTGTTTTCGGGGGATGTTCATTACGCCTTCGCCCGCCGTTTCCAGCCATTGAAGGAAGGCCCGGTATTCTGGCAGCTATGCAGCAGTGCAAGTAACAATGCGCCGGTCGGCGCGGATGTGGGGCTGCGGTTGATTGAGAAGCTGGGGCGATGTCTGAGCGACCAGCAGATCCGTTACCTGCTGCCAGACGGCGAAAGGTATTTTCTTACCAGCGACAAGAACATCGGCACCCTGGCCCTTGACGATCAGGGCCAGCCACTGGAGAGCCGACTGCTGTGTGCGGGGGATAGCGGGTGGTACGAGAAACGGTACGACCTCGCTGACTATCGCGAAACCCCGGACAACCGCTAACCGGAAAAACAAAGGCCGCCCGAAGGCGGCCTGCATATCAACCGTTCAGCCCGAGGCTCTCGGCGTCCTTTTCGATGGCGTTGTCCAGCGCTGCCAGGTAATCGGCTTTCGCCTTCACCTTGGTTTCGCGATGGGCGCGCATGTTCAGGGTCTTGAAGTAGCTGGCTACTTCCAGTGCCCGCGCGGCCAGCTTGTCCTGGGCAACGGCTTCATCCAGGAATCCGGCCTCAACCGCACCTTCCGGGCTGTAGATTTCCGCATTCACAACGGAACGGTAGAAATGCGCCGGCACCAGGCGGTGGCGGGCAATTTCGAGACCGGCGTGGTGCATGGTCATGCCAATGGCCACTTCGTTCAGCCCCAGCTTGAACGGGCCTTCAATGCCAATACGGTAGTCCACAGAAAGCAGGATAAATGCGCCCTTGGCAATCGCATGGCCACTGCAGGCGCCGATCACCGGCAGCGGGAAGGCCGCAAGGCGGCGGGTGAAGGTGGAGCCGACTTTAACCAGGGCAGCCGCTTCATTCGGGCCTTTCTGCATCTCTTTCAAATCGTAGCCGGCAGAAAAAACGCCCGGCTGACCCGTCAGGATGACGATCGCCTTGTCCTGCTCTGCCTGATCCAGAGCCTTGTTCAGGCCTTCAAACACTTCGTGGCTCAGGGCATTCGCCTTGCCGTTGCTGATCGTAACGGTCGCGATGCCGTCATTCAGGTCGTAAGTTACTAGCTCGGTCACCAGCTTTCCCTCGTGATTGGCACTCATTCAAGTGAGTGTTTGTTTACATATTCAGACAAGGAATTCTGGTGCACCGGCCGCAGACTTTCAATCCCTAAAACAGGATTGACGCCCAAAACAGAAAAGGGCCGCATAAGCGGCCCTTTCAAATACATCCGTGTTGTCCGTCTGGCTCAGCGCCGGCGCGACAGGCCCATACCCATCAGACCAAGGCCCAACAGAGCCAGCGTTCCGGGCTCCGGAACAGAGACGATAACTTTTACGTCGTCCAGGAAGTTGCCAATGGTTCCGGTCTCGGGAGTGACCGATGTAAACATGAGGCGAGTGTTGATGGCACTGGCGATGAAGCTGCCAGAGAAAATGCTCCAGCCGCTGGTGGTGTGATCGTCAAGCAACCATGTGCTGGCGACACTGCCATCAGGGATCAGGGCAAATTCGAAAGACTCACGTTCGCTCTGGCGCGCCTGGTAGGCAAAACTGACGTCGTAGGTTTCACCGATGACGGTTTCAATGTCCTGATAAATGCTGAACGCGGAACCGGTGTACGGGTCAGAATTCAGTTCAGCGAACTGGCTGCCCTCGTGAGCGGTTTCACCGTTATAGTTGTCCCAGATTTCAATGCGGCTACCATCCCAGCCGGCCACGTCACTGGAGTCGAACGATTTCCAGGTACCGGACGCTACATCCGGGTTTTCAAAACCACCGTTAACAACCAGGTTAGCGCTTGCGGGAGTGGCGAAAGCAAACAACATTGTAAAAGCACTGAGACCAGCTAGACGACTGAACAGAGACATAACGACTTCCTCTACTTCGTGTTCATGACAGAAATATGCGTTGTTCATATATTCAGCAAAGTAGGGGCCAATTCAGTACTTTCACCTTTTTATCAATCAGCTAACATAACGGTTACATACACCGGACTCTGGATGTGTAAGCTTTGTCGACACCCCCTGTAAAGAAAATGAGCATGGAACAAGAAACCACATTCAGAATCGCCACACTGTCGCCTGTAAGGACACCCATAAGCTCCAACAGCGAGCAACGAGCTGCCCACGCGCTCAGGGAAGAGACCGGTGGCTTGGGCATACCCCCAAGCGAATCACTTCTTGGGGCTTCAGATACCCTGAAGGCATTCCCGTGGCCATGGGCCAACGGTTATGGCACGCTCGACCATGACAACCTGCCGGAGTTTTTTCAGCCTTTCGAATGTTATACGGTCGACACCAGCGCCTGTACCGAGGCATCGGAGTCCATGGCACAGCTAACAAAAGCCTGGAGCGGCACTGTCGACTGCTGCCAGCTTTATCTGTATGACGACACCATCGCTCTGCTTCAGCTGGATATCTCACTACCATCAAACCTACCGGCTATTCATCAGGCCCTGCTTTCCGGCGAGCTCGACAAAACCCTGTCGAACCTTGCATCCGATATCTACAACCTGTGTCTTTACCCACTGTTCCATGAATATTGTTTGAATTTTCGGTCGAGATTCGGATCGAGGCAGCAACAAAACGAGCATCAACTGAGGGACCCCAACAAGCTTCAGGTGTTTAAAGATGTCACGTTTGATCGTCAGCATGCGCCGCCAAGCCACGTGTTATGGACGGGCCGATACGCGGCGATCGCCCCATCCGTGCTGGCAACGTCCTTGGGAGAGGCATTGCATGAGTGGGCATCGTTCCCCGGCACCCGGGAGCAACTGGGGGAAAAAGGGCACTACGTGGGCTCGGGCAACATTCTCATTACTGGTGGCTCGTCTGCGGCCATCCGAGATGACTGGCTTCGAGGCCTGTCCCTCTGTCAGTTCTACAATGCGATTTTGTTTATCTACGGCTCCATACTCAAATCGAGCTATTCACAGCTGACAGATCTCCTGGGGGCGAGACGGACCCGCAACCGGGAACTCAATCGACTGATGAAAGACGTCACACTGAGTCTCGATCACCTTGAATTTACGCGGCTGGAGTTCAACGAGGCCCGGGTGGGCGTTCAGGGCGAACGGGCCCGAATTGTCGAGGATACCTGTGCGGCCTGGAAGCTCGACAACCTGATTGCCAGCGCATTGGAACGCACCGACCTGATTCGCTCCCGTATTGCCCGCCTGTTGGACGAACGCAAGTCGCGGGTGGACAAGACGGTAGAGCTGATTCTGGCCGGTATTGGTGGGGTCGCTCTGGTGGATCTGTTCATTTCCCTGACAACCGCCGCCAGAGACCTCAGGGAGGACGACATCCCCGGACTTCTGGATGCGTTCCTCTGGCTGCCACCGGATGGCTCCATTGGCCTGTCGTCCCTGCTTTTGATCCTGGTTTTTGCCTATATTTACCTGGCAAAGCGATAATATTTGAGGCCCCCTGTGACTGAAAACACCCGGATCCGTTTTCTCGTCCTGCTCTCTGTACCACCCGAGCAAATGGACGCAACCGGCGATTTCATTGCCGAGCGACTCACCCAGAGGTTTGGGGGTGTCACCAGAACCGCTGGGGCCGGGCTGCCGGTACTCACCGGGTACTGGGCCGATGACGGGCCGGCGTTCAAATCAGACTATGATGGCGAGATTCACAAGGAGTCCGTCATGGCATTGCTGCTCTCCGTGCTTCCCGACGACGAACACGACGCCTATACGCTGATTCAGAACAGCATCGCAAACGCCAATGTGAGGTTTAAGCTGGGCATTCAGCACGTCCATGTGGAGACTCAGGTCGTGAAAGCGCACCACTTTTCAGTCCCGACCGCATCATGACGCTGCCGTATTTCCTGGGCTGCCCGCAATGGCAATCTCCCGCGTGGCGGGCTCTGCTGCCGGCGGGCGGAAGCCCCCTTGAACGGTACAGCGCGGTGTTTAATTGCGTGGAGGGCAATACAACATTCTACTCCACACCCACCCTGGCCCAATGCGAGCAATGGCGAGCCCAGGTACCTGACGACTTTCGCTTCCTGTTCAAGTTCCCCCGCCAGATTACCCATGACCGGCTGCTTGCAAAGGTCGGTGACGAAGCCCTCAGCTTTCTCCGCACTCTGGCGCCCCTGAACGATGTGCTCGGCCCCTTGCTTGTTCAACTTCCCGCTGCGTTCGGCCCTTCCCACCTTGACGACCTTTGGCGCTTTCTCGACGCACTTCCGGAGCCCGTAGTCTGTGCGGTTGAGGTCAGGAATCCCGCATTTTTCGAGAAGGGAGATGACGAGAGAGCGCTCAACCGGGGGCTCCGGGACCGGAATACATCAAGGGTCTGCTTTGACAGCCGAGCGTTGTTTTCAGCGGCCCCGACAGATGAAGCAACCCGGGAAGCACAACGGAAGAAGCCAGACGTTCCGGTCCACGTGCTACCGACAGAGGCGCCCCCCGTTGTCCGCTTTATCGGCCATCCGGATCTCGCTCTGAACCGTGCATTTCTCCTCCCCTGGGTAAACCGGGTTGTTGACTGGCTGGACCGGGGAATGCGCCCTTTTATTTTCATGCACATGCCCAACAACGATGACGCGCTCGAACTCGCCAGGCTTTGGGCCAAACTCCTGAAAGAACGGCGTTGCGGCTTCCCGGAACTCCCCCTGGAAACGAAGCCACCCCAACTTGGTCTGTTCCAATAGGCTACACTTTGTCATGTCTAACCGGGAACTGACCCCATGTTTCGAACCCTGATAGCGCTATCTCTAACGCTTACCCTGTCGGCCACTCTGCGCGCCGAGACCTTCCGTTTAGGCTTGCTGCATGGCGATAGAGACGTTTTTGCCTACGAAATCTCGGTCATCCGGTTAGCCCTAGAGTACGCACCAGGCGACCATGAACTGATACTTGTACCATTGTGGGACGCCCCCCAAAACCGGATTTTCAGACTCCTGGAAGAGGGAAGAGGGCAAATTAATGTGTTTTTCAGCGGCTACAGCCCTGAACGGGAGTCCCGATTCCTGAGAGTAGACGTACCGATGACGCGTGGGCTTCTGGGATACCGATTACTGGTTGCGCCACAAGAGCATATCGAGGCGCTGTCCCGGATACGCACCGTGGAAGACCTCCAAAACATTGTTATAGGCAGTGGAATTGGCTGGCCCGATAACGATTATCTCGAGGCCAATGGTCTGACTCTCAGCATTTCCCAATACGCCAACCTGTGGCCAATGCTCAAACGCGGCCGGTTCGATGCCTTTCACCGTGGGGTTCAGGAGGTTTACGAAGAACTCCGCAAACCTCAGAACCAGGGACTCGCCATTGTCCCGGACATCGCCCTGCGCTTTCGCTATGACTACTTCCTGTTCGTCAATCCGGCGCGCAGCGACCTGCACCGAATTCTGACCGATGGGTTTGCCCGGGCCTACGAAATGGGAGCGCTCGATCGGCATTTTACAACGGCCCCCCGCATCCACGAAGCACTCACCCGAAGCCAATTGAATCGACGCATCATTATCTCCCTGGAGACTCCCGAGGCTTACCGGTCCCTGAACGAGATAGCCGACAAATTCTGGTACACCCCGGATGCGATGCAGTAGAGCCGTTGCTATTTCATGGATCGGGTCACCCGGAACAACACCTCAGGTGCCAGCCGCTTCAACCAGAGCGCTGACATTTCCTTGCCTTTGCCCACAGGTATTTCCCGCTTTCGGCTCTGCAATCCCTTGAAAATAACCTCGGCGCACTCATCCACGTCCATGCCCGCGGCAATATTGTCATCCAGCTCTCCAAACGCTGAACCATCGGCAGCCAGGGCATTGCGGGAGATATCAGTACGAATAAATCCGGGAACAATCGTCGACACGTGCAGCCCATCACCTTCGACTTCGGCTCGCAAGGCGTCATAGAACCCCATAACGGCATGTTTGGCGGCACAATAGCCGGTGCGCAATGGCACGCCGACCTTACCCGCCACGCTGGCAGTGACCGCCAGATGCCCCGAACCACGCTCCAGCATGTGGGGAAGTACGGCTTTAGTCAGCGCTATCTGCCCCATGACATCCACGTCCAGCAATTTCTGGTAGACGGACAGATCGGTGTCTTTGCAGAGGGAGCGCTGGGAAAGGCCGGCGTTATTGATCAGCACATCAACAGCCCCGAAACGATCCATCACCGCGGCAACGGCACCGGGTAGACTGTCCCATTCGGTCACGTCGAGCGGAAGCACCAGAATATGGTCCTGGGGCAATCCGGCCTCAACACACCGATTGGCGACACGCTGCAACTCTGCTTCCCGCCGTGCCGAGAGGACAAGCCCCGCTCCTGCGCGGGCATATTGAAGGGCGAGAGCTTCACCGATACCGGAGGAAGCGCCTGTAATCCAGACCGTCTGGGCAGACATTTCAAATCCTTATTGTTATTGATTGAACAGGGTCAGCCGAAATAATCCTGTATCCAGTCGAACAAGGTGTTCACTGACAGATCAGACAAAGCCATCGCCTGAAAATTATTCCCAACTTCCTCATCAATCGTGATGAACTGATACAGCACATTGCCCGGCTGTTCGTCGTGCAGAATGAGGGTAATGCGCCGTCGGGTACGTAAACAGTCTATAGTCATGACGTCTGCGGGGATGCCTGAATCGCGCATGCCCCGACGGACTTCCACTACCGGGTTAATATGCTCGTGAGCAGCCTGAATCTTGGCGTGAGCATCACTGGCCATATCAGACAGGGTCTTCAGGGGATCTTCCGACATTTTACAGCTTCCAGAACGTCAGGTTGGATTTTGGCCTCAATTCACGGGCTCGCAGCCACGAACTGCAAGCGCGAGATTGGCACTGGCCTTGATCTGCTCGTAGTACTTGGACGCCTGATTGACACCCATGTCTGCGTAACTACCGGCCGTCGGGCTGATCAGGCGGCTCAGGTCGGCCAGGGCAGAGGCCGACTGGCGGTCGCTGTCATAGGCATCGAAGGCCTGATAGATTTCACTGCAGGTGACGCCATCGCCGTCGGTTGCGGCGCTCGACATGTAGGTAGAGGTCTGGCAGCCGGACAAAGCGGCTGCAGCGGCAATAGCAATCAAATAGCGGTAATTCACGAATCTCGCTCTCCAGGTTATCGGCTCTGCCGTTTATAGCAGCCTGAAATACTATCAGAAATCCGGCTTCGGAAACTTCGCATGGCGATATATCACGATCTTAGTTAGCTTTCTATCTACAAAGGAGGTGGATTGTGTCTCATTTTCAACTTGCATTACTGCTCGGAATGACAGTCGCTCTGGGCCCTCTGGCGCTGGATGCCTACCTGCCAGCCTTTCCCGATATTTCCGACGCTCTGGGCATTCCGCTCGCAGATGTCGGGTTAACCCTGAGCGCTTACGTAAGCACCCTGGGACTTGCACAACTTGTCGGTGGCCCGCTCTCCGATCGATACGGCCGCCGCCCCATATTGCTTGGTGGCCTTGCTATTTTTGCCACCGCCGGCGTCATGGTGTCACTGGCGGACTCCCTGTCCGCCATGGTGACCTGGCGCATCGTTCAGGGTATCGGCGGTGCGTTTTGTGCGGTGTCCGTACCAGCTATTGTTCGGGATCAGGTCAATGGCCAGGAAGCGGCCAGGCTGTTCGGACTCATCGGCCTGATCATGTTTATCGCGCCCGCCGCTGCGCCCTCACTCGGCGCCCTGATGCTGACCCTGGGTGACTGGCATGGCATATTCGTGCTTTTGGCCGGCTATGCGCTGTTCCTGGCCGTTGCGCTCCAAACGTTTCTGTTCCCGAAACTCCAGCCGCGGCCGCCGGCAACCACCCCCGTTAAAACCCTGGCCACCAATTACCTGCTGGTTCTGCGTCATAAAACCACCATGCGATTCGTCGGTATTCAGGTGCTTTGCTTCAGCTCCATGCTGCTGTTCATCACCCATTCTTCCTTTATTTATCAGGAGTGGTTCGGGCTATCGAAAAGCATGTTTTCGATTCTGTTCGCCGCCAACATCGCCCTGATGGCGGTGTTGAATCTGATTAACCGGCCTCTGTTGCGTCGATTCTCGTCGGTAGCGCTTCTGCGCGTTCAGGTATCACTACAATTCCTGGCCCTTGTAGGGCTGGTGACTGTCGTGGCGCTGGACTCACCGCTCTGGCTGGTTGCCCCGTTTATTATCGCGGCCATTGGCTGGCAAGGCGCCATCGTTCCCAACAACATGGCGAATGCGCTGGAGTTTTTCCCTCATCTCGGGGGAACAGCTGCGGCATTGCTGGGCGCATCGCAGTTCACGATCGCGGGCGGCATCAGCGCCTTATCTTCCGTCTTCGGAGGGGGCCAGCTTTTGCCAATCGTTGCCAGCATGCTAGCCTGTTCCGCTGGCGCAGTGCTTCTGGCGCTGGGAGCCCCTAAAGCTGTTGAGAGAGAGTTAGCCCTGGCATAGATATGTTGAAGATTTCCAATGCAGTAGAACTTGCGGACTGGGAAATTCAGATCACCCAGATCCGCGCCCAAGGCGCTGGGGGCCAGAACGTCAACAAGGTAGCCTCGGCGGTGCACCTGCGTTTTGATATCCCCCGCTCCACCCTGCCACCGTTTTACAAGGAACGACTGCTATCGCTCTCTGATCAGCGCATCACCAAGGACGGCATAATCATCATCAAGGCCCAGTCTTTCCGGACCTATGAACAGAATCGTGAAGACGCCCTGGAGCGATTGAAAGCCCTGATTCAGCGCGCCGTAAAACAGCAGAAAGCCCGGCGGGCGACCAGACCCACCAAGGCTTCCCAACGACGACGGGTGGACAATAAAACCCGTCGGGGCCAGACCAAGGCACTCAGGGGAAAAGTGCTCTGATCATCACGCCATCCGTTTCATGACCCGGTCACCCAACCAGAATTGGTGGGCAAGTGCCGCTGCCACATGGATGCCGATAGCCGCCCAGAAGACCGTTGCCAACACCTCGTGAATCTCCTCGCCGGCATCTTCCAGCCATTCCATTTCAGGCCCCGGCGCAAACACCATCCAGCCGAACAAAGACACCGGATCGCCCTCACCGAGCGATGTTGCCAACCCGGACAATGGCATAAGGATCATCAATCCGTAGAGCGCCAAGTGTCCGATCTTCGCCATCCTGGCCCAGTTCTCTGGCATGGAGATTTTTGACCGGTTTACCCAACGCCAGGCAAGCCTGAACAGTAGCAACCCGAACACCGTCAGCCCCAGAGTCTGGTGCCAGGCCATCAGATCCGAATCCGACCAACGGTGCTCAAGTGCTTCGAACCAGACTTCAGAGCTGAGGTTCACCAGCAACAGTATTGCCATCGACCAGTGCAGGGCCCGGGAAACCGCCCCGTACCGGTTATCAGCATCCATCATACTCATCGTTCATCTCCTGCCGGACAGCCGGCCAGCGCCGATCCCCGACGCTGCCGCTATCAATCCTTGTTAATCGTGATTGGAACCACGAACCCGACCACCGAAGCGATTGAACTCGTGCTCACGGATCAGGTTCTGCTCTTGATCGCGCAGTTCGACCCGGTAAGTACCGTCGGCTGTCTCATTCATCGCAACCTGAACGCCTGGACCAAACCGTTGTAGAGCCCGGCCATGGGCCATGATTTTCATTTCGTCAGCACTGTACTGCTCTTGCTGCCCTCCCATGGACAGATCATTGCGCCGGTATTCGTATCGCTCGTCTTCCCAGCGATCATCATCCGCCGAAACAACAAAGGGCAAAGCGGTCATCAGGGCAACCGAAGACACGGCCATGAATGCAGTCACTTTTTTCATAGAAGAACTCCTTACTGGTTTGATACACAAGGCGCTTGCCTGTGGGTGTTCATTCCAGCAACAAACTGTCGCAGAGATATCTCCAGACAACGGCCGATTTGTCTCAATTTGTCGCAAAGTCTTTGGTTGCGACGGTTTACGACAACCCCATTCCCACGACACGGGATTACTCCCCTATAATCGGAGCCATCAAACAAAGGGTGGGGTTAAGAGTGAGCGATTCTCCGATGATTCTGGTGGTGGATGATCACCGTGACATTCGGGATCTGGTCGGTCGGTATCTTCAGGATCACGGCATGCGGGTTCAGGTTGCCGATGGCGGCGACGCCATGAAGCGAAAGTTGAGGGACCATACAGTGGATCTCGTGGTACTGGACATCATGATGCCCGGCGATGATGGACTGACACTGTGCCGCTATCTGCGCGAGCACACCGAACTACCTGTCATCCTGTTAACAGCCATGAGTGAGGAAACCGATCGCATCATCGGCCTGGAAATGGGCGCGGACGATTATCTGACCAAACCCTTCAACCCCCGTGAATTACTCGCCCGCATCAAAGCTGTATTGAGGCGAACAGCGGCGCTCCCTCCCCAGCGCAGTGCCATGGTCGGACAGCGACTCGTGTTTGAAGGCTGGACGCTCGATGTAGACAGACATCAACTGATCGATCAGGAGGGCGTAGAGGTTTCCCTCAGTACTGCAGAATACAAGCTGCTACTGGCCTTCCTGGAGCACGCTGGCAGGGTCCTCTCCCGAGACCAGTTGATGGACCTGATTCAGGGGCGAGAAGCCGATGCGTTCGATCGCAGCATCGATAACCACGTTAGTCGTTTGAGGCGGAAAATCGATCCCGACGCTCGCCACCCAAAGCTGATCAAGACCATTTGGGGCGGCGGGTATCAGTGGATCGCAAGCGTTGGAGGTGAAAGCGAATGACGCTCTGGCCACGACGTGCGGGTGGACAACTGGCACTCCTGCTGATTGCCGTTCTCCTGATTGCCCAGATCATCACCATCGGAATCCTGGCCGGAGAGCGCCAGGGAGCTTTGCGAAGCGCTGGACAAGAGCACGTTCTGGAACGCTTTTCAGACGCCTATACCCTGCTGGACAGCGCCGTGCCCGAACGCCAGGCTCGTATCATACGCGCACTGACAAATCCGACCATGCGCCTGTCTATCGACAGCGCCCCTTCCCTGACGGCTGACAACTCATCGGCCATTAGCGATCAACTATTACAGCAACTGAAGCTGGAACCGGGCCAGGTTCGAAGCTCCATTGCGACGGATGATCTGGCATGCATACAGCACCACGAGTCGGATCATGATGAAGACGAAGAGCACGAAAGAGACGATGATGACCATCATGAACGTGACGAGGAACACGAAGAACGGGAATGCCCACCAACGCTCAAGGCATCCATAGCGCTGGCATCAGGTGATTGGTTTAACGCGAGTGCGCAACCTTCCGCGCCCTCCTGGCTCTGGCTGAAAGCCACCCTCAGCAGCGTTGGCGTTACCGCCATCCTGCTGACACTGACGGTTCTGGTGGCTATCCGGCGAATCCTTAAACCGGTGAACGAACTCAGCGCGGCCGCCCATGCCTTCGCCCGCGGAGAAAAGGTTCATGTGGATGAGCGAGGCCCGGAAGACATTCGCGAAGTCACCCGGGCATTCAACCAGATGCAGCACCAGGTAGGCCGCGCCCAACAGGACAGGGAGCGCCTGCTGGCTGCGCTCGCGCACGACTTGAGAACCCCCATCACATCCATGCGCTTGCGCGTTGAAATGCTACCCGATGGCGAGGACAAAACCCGCCTTCTGGCAACACTGGAGGAGATGCAGTCCCTTTCCGAAGCAACCCTGGATTTCATTCGCGGAAGTACCACAGAGCAATACCGGCGCTACGACATCGCCACCCTGCTGGATAGCCTTTGCTCTGACCTGCAGGATATTGGGATGGCGGTGGAATACCACGACAGTCCACGATGCGTTTTGCAGGGACAACCCGAGGCACTCAAACGCGCCCTGCGCAACCTGATCGAGAACGGCGTGACTTACGGACGACGTGTTGAAGCCAGCCTGTCCTGCAGCGAACACAATGCAATCGTGACGATCATTGACTGCGGCCCAGGTATTCCCGAAGCCGAGAGGGAGAGCGTGTTCGAGCCGTTCTATCGACTCGAACAATCCCGAAGCCGGGATACCGGTGGAGCCGGACTGGGACTGGCGATCGCCCGGACGCTGATTCGCGGGATGGGAGGAGATATCCAGCTAGACAGTGGACCGGATGGACTGGGCCTGAAAGTATCAGTGATACTTCCCCTCCCCCCGACCGGATCAGCTTAGGTCTTTAACAGAACTGGATCGATCACACATCAACAATGACATCGAAACCACCATAAATCAGTCTCTTGCCATCGAAAGGCATCGGATTCGTATCCGGATGCAAACGTGGGTCTTCCATAATCCGCGGCATCGCGCTATCCCGCACCTCACGGGAGGGCCAGACAACCCATGAGAACACCACAGCTGCAACAAATCCATCGATGTAGCTCATCATCATGCTCCTGTTTTAATCCCTGGGTGGTAACTCGCGCACCGCGCGCACCTCAATGCTGCCAAAGCGGGCCGGTGGAATTCGACTGGCCAATTGCAAAGCTTCATTCAAGTCCCGGGCATCCAGCATGTAAAAACCCGCCAGCTGCTCTTTGGTCTCCGCAAATGGACCGTCGGTAATCAGCATTTCATCATCACGAACCTGCACCGTCGTTGCAGTATCCGTTGGCTGCAACGCCTGACCCGCCAAAAAATGCCCCTGATTCGTGAGCCGCTCCACGCCAGCCACGCACTCCTGGTTCAGGTCATGCCACTCCTGCTCTGACATGGCGTTGATAATGCTCTCCTGGTAATAGACCAGAGCCACGTATTTCATCGTTTCCTCTCCTTTTTGTGCCAGACAAAACACCTATCACAGGCACTGTTTTGTCTGGCAACTGATCATCCACTGAATTCCAAAGCGATCCGTCAGCATGCCGAACCGGTGAGCCCAGAATGTTTCCTCAAAGGGCATGGTTACCTCACCCTTTTCCGACAGCGCCGAAAACAACGCCTCGGCCTGCTCCAGATTGTCGTATTCCATGTGTATCTGGGCGCCCACGGGCTTCTGGTAGCAGTCTCCAACCATGTCGGCCCCCATGATTCGCGTTCCTCTCAGGTTCAATGAGGCATGGATAACGTCGTTTCGTCTTTCCTCGGGAACCTGGTCAACGGCAGGCGTCTCGCCATAGGTCAGAATGGATTCAAGATGGCCGCCTGTCAGTTCTGCATAGTAGTTCATCGCTTCCCGGCAGTTACCGCCAAAACTGACGTGAACGTTGACCTGTGAGGGTAATCGCTGCTGGCGGTAGTGCTTATCCAGCGCTTCTCCTGGCTCAAAATCCTCCATCGTGAAATAGGGACGCAGCTCCAGATTGGCGTTGCCTCCAGCATCTTCCCTTGGCCATTGCTTTGCCCATTCAATGGCCTCTTCCAGTGAATCGGCCTCGAGCACACTGTAGCCCGCCAGCAACTCCGAGGTTTGATCGAAAGGACCGCGGGTGACGTGAGGCTTTCCGTCACGAAACGAGATACGGCACCCTTCTTTGGAGGGCTTTATCCCGTTACCGGTCAAAAACACGCCGGCACGGGTCATACGCGCATTGTAGTCTGCCATGGCGCCAAGCAATTCCTCGCTGGGCATGACACCGCCTTCCGTGTCAGCATCCGCTTTACGCATCAAGATAAACTGCATCGTTGTCTCCTCCGTTCGATAGGTTCATCAGTGAGTCGTGTGACTCAGACGGAAATCGACACGAGGCCAAATATTTTTTTCAGGATTGACCCGTCAGCTCATCCAGCCGGCGTTGGAGAAAACGCTGTTCCGGGCCCTGAGCCGAAAGGGCAAGTGCCCTCTCATAGGCTGAACGGGCCTGCTCGACATTGCCGTTACGGCGATAGAGGTCTGCTCGTGCAGCATGAAAGAAATGGTAGGTATGGATTGCCTTTTCGGAAGCCAACTCATCCAACAGCCGCAGGCCATCTGCGGGGGTATCACGCATCGCAGTCGCTACCGCGCGATTCAGCGCGATGACGGGAGAAGGTTGTTGTCGATAAAGCGCTTCGTAAAGCCGGACTATCCGTGCCCAGTCTGTATCCTCGGCAACACCGGCCTGGGCATGAGTGGCAGCGATTGAAGCCTGAAGGGTGTATGGTCCAGCCGGCGTTCTGGCCAACGCCTGTTCCAGCCACACCAGTCCAGAACGGATGTTGTCGCCATCCCATAACGTTCGATTCTGCTCATCCAGGGTGACCAGGTCGCCATGCTCATCCTGCCGGGCATAACGCCGGGAATCCTGCAGTAACATCAGGGACAGCAACCCGAACACCTCACCCTCTGGCAACTGCCCGACGAGAGATTCCGCGAGCCTTATGGCCTCAGCCGAGAGACTGACATCCACAATGACCTCGCCATCACTTCGGGAGTACCCTTCGTTGAAGACCAGGTAGATCACCCTGAGTACTCCCGGCAGGCGCTCTGGTAACGCCCTCGCTTCCGGCACTTCGTAAGGAATTCGATCCTGACGGATTTTACGTTTAGCTCGCACGATTCGTTGTGCCAGGGTCGCAGGCTTCTGCAACAGGGCTCGGGCCACCTGTTCCGTAGTTAACCCGCACATTTCTCTTAACGTCAACGCTATTCTGGCATCCGGGGACAACGAAGGATGACAACAGGTAAACAACAGCCTGAGTTGATCATCCTCGATACTCTGCTCATCCAGAGTTTCCTGGGTGTCGTCAGGCTGCTCAAGAAGGTGAGCATGTTGCCGTGCGGTCTGTTTACGCCGGATCTGATCAATGC
Organism: Marinobacter nitratireducens; assembly: GCF_000708045.1. Lineage (GTDB taxonomy): Bacteria > Pseudomonadota > Gammaproteobacteria > Pseudomonadales > Oleiphilaceae > Marinobacter > Marinobacter nitratireducens. The sequence goes on along the minus strand of NZ_ANIE01000005.1, from coordinate 96,522 downwards.
CCCGGCGCTGCCCGATCCGAATCAGCCACGCCGCCGGATTGTCCGGGACCCCCTCCCCCGGCCATTGATGAAGCGCAGCAGTAAATGCCTCCTGCATGGCTTCCTCGGCCAGAACAAAATCTCCCAGTAATCGGATGAGCGTTGCAAGCACCCGGCGTGACTGCTCCTGATAAATACGTTCGATGGCATCCATGATCGACACTCAAGCTTCATTGCTTACTCAACCAGTCCCCGCACATCCGCCAGGAATCGGTCTACCTGCGCTTCCGTGGTTGACCACGAACATACCAGTCGCGAGCATCCGCCGATAAAGTTGTAGAAGCGCCAGCCATTGGCCCTCAACCCGTCCTGAACGGGCTGGGGGAGTTCGACAAAGACGCCATTTGCCTGCCTTGGGTACCGCAATGAGACGCCCTCGATGTCCAGCAATCCTCGCGCCAGACGATCGGCACAGGCATTGGCGTGGCGGGCATTACCAAGCCAGGTCTCATCTTCCATCAGGCCGCACCATGGCGCCGATATGAAACGCATCTTGGAGGCCAGTTGCCCGGCCTGTTTACAGCGCCATTCGAAGTCCTCCGCCAGCGCCCGGTTGAAAAAGACCACCGCTTCGCCAACCGCCAACCCATTCTTGGTGCCAGAAAAGCACAGCACATCGACACCGGCTTTCCAGGTCACTTCCGCAGGGTGGACACCCAGCGCCGCCACGGCATTGGCAAACCGGGCACCGTCCATGTGGATGTTGAGCTTGTGTTTATCGGCAACGGCACGAATAGCGCGAATTTCATCAGGGGTGTATACGGTACCGACTTCGGTAGCCTGGGTAATGCTTACGGCCTTTGGCTTTGGGTAATGTATATCGGTTCGTTTGGTGACCAGATGCTCAATGCTGTCGGGGGTGAGTTTTCCATCCCGCCCCTCGCCCGGGAGCAGCTTGGAACCGTTCGATGCGTATTCCGGTCCACCGCACTCGTCGGTTTCGATGTGGGCCAGTTCATGACAGATCACGCTGTGAAACGATTGGCCGATGGAGGCCAGCGCCAAGGAATTAGCAGCGGTTCCGTTGAACGTAAAGAACACGTCGCAGTCGGTATCGAACAGGGCTCGCAGGCCATCCGCAGCTCTGGCGGTCCAGATATCCTCGCCGTAGGCCGGCTCATCCATCCGGTTCGCCTCATCCATGGCCGCCCAGGCCTGGGGACAGATCCCACTGTAGTTGTCACTTGCGAACTGTTCGGAATCGGACATCGGGGAGCTCCTGTTCATGTGCTCTGAAGTCCTTCAGAGTACAACAGCAAGACCCGTTGGCAACAGTCAGCGTAGCAATGCCGTGAGAATACCGCTCACCAGTTCACCCTGTCGGTGATAGCCTGTTTTTGTGAAGATCTGTTTGAGGTAGGAACGCAGTGTTTCCTCACTTCGATGACGGTTCGCGGCCACATCCTTGAGACTCAGGCCCGCCACGATATCCTCGCACAGCTGTGCCTCGGCCGGGGAAAGATTGAAATATCCGGCAATGAGTTCCGCGCTTGGCAATTCCCGGCACTCGGGATCATACACTGTAACGAGGGCGCCTCCAGCCATGAGCTCGCTGCTTTCAATGGGCCGAATGACAAGCAGCAACGGTTTGCGCTTCCCGCGGTGCAGGATAAGCATGTCGGTCCGGTAATCAGCCTCTGGGAGGTGGCTCGATCGGACTACCTGCACTGATGATCGAAAAAACGATTCCTGGGTTTCCCGCTCCGTAAAGCTCAGCCTTTGATCGGTAATCGCCAGACAGGTTTCCTTGTCGACCAGAGCCTGGGCTACCGCGTTGGAATGCCGGATCATGGCCTGATCGTCCAGAATGAAATGAGCGTCGGGCAACATATCGATAACGGCTGCCAGGGAACTGCCCGCAAGCTTCTGTTCACTCAGCTGTCGATGCATCTGCACGGCCTGGCGGATAAACGGCACCAACCGGTCCAATGCCCTTAATTCGTGCGGACGATAGGGTCCCTGGGCGACGGTACGCTGGATGGTCAACACATGGCAGTGAGTTTCTGTCGAATGGACAACAAACCAGGCGCTATCCAGCATATCCTGATCGTTCTCCCACTTGCTGTAGTCTTCACTGACATCGGCCTCTGGCAACAGCGAGAGTGCAGACTGGAAGCCACCAGGAGGCTGGGCAATGGCGTGATTTGACACCACGTCCTGGGCAATCATGTTGTTATCCAGGTACCAGCTCAGAAATTCATCCGTTAACCCGTGATGCCATAGATGGTCAATACGCAAAGGGCGTTTACGGATCATCAACAACTGAGCGGAACAGCCGTTTGCGGCCTGTGTCAGCTGCTCAAGGAATCTGTGGAACCCTTCCTTGTCGGTCAGTGAACTGTACAGCGCTTGCAGCAAATCAGAATCGTGGAACAAGACTCACCCCAAAGCCCTTACCAGCGCACCAACCAGCTCAGCCTGACGTCGGTATCCGTTCTTCGACAACAGGCTTTTCACGTAATCGCGAACCGTATGAACCGACAAGTGCTCCGCCTCGGCAATGTCGTTAATCGTTGCCCCCTGCATCAGGTGCCCGGCAATACGAGCTTCAGACTGGGTACATTGGAACAGCTTGGTCAATCTCTCAATATCTGGTGGGACCGAAGCCCGAAACGAAATGAGTTCTGCCAACGCCCCATAGTGTTCGTTCGCCTCCCCTGAATCACTGCTTTCCATCGACAACGGCGTTATGCAGATAGCGATCCGCTCATCATCCGTTTCATCAAACAGCGTGATGATATCGTTAACACCATCCCGGGCATTGAAAATGCTGGTAATAATGGCATCACTCAGCTTGCGGCTGAACCCGGCATCCCGGCTCTGCAAACGTGCCTGATCGCTTTCTTCAACAAACAGTCTTGGGTGAGAGTTCAGGATAGCCTCAGCTGCTGCATTACACTGCACAACCCTCGCCATTTCGTTAAGCACCACCATGGGCTTGCTGATCTTGTCCAGTGCCATGGAGAGAGACTCGTTATCGGATTTCGAGTGGTAGAGCTTGTGAAACAGATCCACTGCGTTTTCGATGTGAGGTGCCAGCATGTTCATCTGCAGGAGTTCACTTCGGGTATACGGGCCTTCGCTGAGGTGTCGGTTGGCAAGAAACACGATCCGCGATCCATCCTCTTCCCTGATTAGCATACCGGCACTGTCTCCCAACCCGGCTTGCTCAGCCCACTCCCGGGTGGCTTCGGTCATGACGTCGCGAATGTCCAACTCCGGGTCACACTCGGCGAGGGAATCAAACTGCCGCGGCGGGAGCGAACTGAAGCGAATCAGCGCCGCGTCCTGCTGCGGCAGGTCGCTATTGAGAAACCACTGCTCAAATCCTTCGGGATAACCGAACGTCCAACCGTAGGTCATCCGGATCGGCGAGCTGGTCAACCCGAGAATGCCGCCCTGGATACAACGGAAATGTTCCCGGAATGCCTCGAAAAACGGCTGGAAACCGGCATTGGATTTCAGGCACTTATAGAGGGACGATACGAGCTCATTAAAGCCTTCAAACTCATCTCTCCCGAGGACGTCGGGAGCCCCGGCCGAGGCAGGAAACGGATGATTCCGGGAAAACGAGGGGGCGCCCTCCGATTGCTTATTCACGCTTTTATAACTCCTTTTTCGTCGCGCGACTTCCAACATGCCTAAAAAGCAGACACAAAGAGTATAGAAAAGACGACGAAAAAGGAAAATGCGCTCTAACGTTTGGCCTTACCCAACATACTCATGCCTATTGGCAGGCAATGTGCCATGCCAGATCGGCAGTGACATATCATCAGGCTCTTCGTTCGGTCCTCCGGTTCGGCTTTTGAAAGCCCCCTCACGGATTGGCACCCTGAACAGGCAAGTGGCCTTTCTCTCCTTCGCATTCGGTGGCCTCACACTGTCCCAACGATCCGGTTCAATCTGGTTAATAATGGCCTTGAAAGCGGCATCAAATTCGCGCTCCTCCTCGACCAGAGAAGGACGGCCAAACAGCACCAGAGACTCGTAGTTCGCGCTATGGTGAAACGCTGATTTCGACATCACCCAATCGTTTGTGATCGCGAATGAAATGCACAGCAAACTGCCCGAGGACAGTACTCTGGAAAGACGCCCACCGTTGAGGCAATGCAGGTAAAGGTCATGCTCCAGCCGCCAAACCGTCATTGGCACGATTCGGGGTTCCCCATCTTCAACGAAAGCGACATGCGCCGTTTTCAAGCGATCAATCAATCCGTAGGCAGGCGCCCGCTCACCCGTCGCCCGGTGCGCGGCTCGTCTGACCTGGCTCCTGGGACAACAGCTCATGGCTGACGTCGTTTCCACAACTTCTTTTCCATCGGACATAACGGATTCCCTATGATTTCCCTCATCAGTCAATGTGGTTCCATTAAATGTCAGCACTGATACCATTTAAAGATCCAGATAATTAATTTCCATAGGACCAGTTGTGTTAAACGATATCCGGTTGAATGACTCCCTACCGTTGCAGACTCAGCTATACCACCAACTCTCTCAGCGTATCGTGCAGAGACGACTGCTCCCGGGAACCTGCCTCCCATCAAGTCGCCAGTTAGCCATGGATCTTGGCGTCAGCAGAAACACCGTGAACGCCGTTTACGAGCAACTCAAGGCCGAAGGTTTTCTTCAGAGCCACCCTGGGAAAGGCATATTTGTCCACGAGGATATCAGCAGGGTTATCGATCCTGCCGGCCCCCAGCCAGAAAAACCAATCAGCTCAAGGCGCCAACTACCTCCCCTGCCAGACTTTCCGCGAGGCAATGCCAAGTCCAATCCGGATCCCAACCTGCCCTTTCAGCCGGGTCTTCCGGATCTGGAGGCGTTTCCGGTCCGCAGCTGGAACCGGATTCTTCACCATCAGGAAAGCCGACTCGCCGTACGTGGGTACGACAGCATCCAGGGGTATATGCCATTGCGAGCTGCCATTGCCGACTATCTCCGCGCTTCCCGCGGGGTTCGATGCGACGCGAACCAGGTAGTGATTACAAACGGGGCACAACAAGCGCTCTCATTGATCGGTGATGTGTTGCTGGAGCCGGGTGACCGGGTGCTGTGTGAGAATCCAGGTTACCGCGGCGCCCGATACGCCCTGGGGCGTCACCGCAACCCACTCATCCCCGTTCCTCTGAAAGATCAGGTTCTGGATGTGAAAGCACTTGCGAACCTATGCCCCGCCAGGCTTCTGTCCTGCACCCCAACCCACCAATACCCGATGGGCGGTATTCTCGACCTGTCGCAGCGTATGGCTCTGGTGCAGTGGGCCCAGCAGAATGAGTGCTGGATCATTGAGGACGATTACGACAGCGAGTTTCATTTCTACAACAAACCGTTTCCGGCGATTCAGGGGTTATTCGACAACCCGCCGGTGCTGTACGTCGGCAGTTTCAGCAAGACCCTGCTCCCCGGGTTACGCATAGGCTATCTGGTACTGCCAGAGCCTCTAATCGAGCCCTTTCTGTGGGCCAAACAAATCAGTGGTGGAGAAACGCCCCTGCTGACCCAGGCCACTGTTGCCGAGTTCATCAATAGTGGTCTGTTTATCAGGCACCTCCGACGCATGCGTCAGCTCTATCGTGATAAATGGACCTATTTCCAGCAGCGAGTCCAGGAAACCCTCGGTGGCCGGGTAACCCCGGTAGCAGAGAGTGCCGGGATGCACCTTGTTCTTGAAGGAGCTTTTGACGACGTAGCCATGCAGAAGGCGTTGCGGCACAAAGGATTCGGAAGCACGCCGTTGAGCGCGCATTTCATTGGAGATGACGTAAAGACTGGAATGGTGATGGGATTCGCCAGCGCCAATCAGCGGCAGATGAAGGACTGCGTTCTGGCGCTGGCAGAGAGTCTGGCAGATCAGGACCACTAATGCCGTCCTGCTCTGCCAGACCATTTCCTTACAGGTCGCTGCGCGGTGACAGGTTGACCTCAAACGCAGGCGCCGCCCAACCAGCGACATTCTGCTCATGGGCTGGCAACGGATCGCCTCCGGTCACTCTGTCGGATTCATCTCCGTATTGCAGCCAGGTCAGGGTGGGCACTTCACCAACCGGCGATTTGCTGTAATCGCAAACGCCGTCCGGGAAGATCTTCGCCACCTCTCGTGCCAGCGCCTCCGAATCATAGGTTCCGTTCAGGAGATTCACCGGATAATCCGCCGGGTCCACCGGCTTGAGCTGGCACTTGTTGGTCAGGGTTCTGATGTCATCACCGGCAACCGTGCGCGGCGTTCCAAAACGCGTCTGCACCACGAGCTGTTGAATGGAAACCACTTCATCCGTGATCGGGCTGAGCGGATCGGTGATGATCTCAGGGAGCCCAAGCTCTCCCAGATCCAGGCCACAGACCTGTCCCGTCGCAATATCCAGGATCTGCCCAAGCTCCGCAGGAAACTCAGGGAAAGACAGCATGTCTGCCTGGGTCCAGGTTGGATTCGGAGTCAGAAGGTTCCCTGTGTACGGCACAAAAGGACCATGCTCACTCAGCAATGAAGACACCGGCAGGCAACGATCACGGGCTTCCAGAGGCTTGTTTGCGATCACCCGTTCTTCAATGCCATTGCTGCTCGTGTCCGCCTCAATGTTCGAGAGCCAGTCATCCATCACGTACAACGCTTCCGTGGTGTAGATGCTGTCTCCAGCCAACGGGAATGCGCCAAACCAGATGGTGTGGTTCCTGCTGTGCCCCTGGGTTGCCTGGATACGTGCCCGGGTCTGCCAGGAATGGTAGGCATCGTGGGCAATACCCGGATCAGGACCACGCAGGTCAATAATGGGGATATTCGCTACGTTTTCAGCCGTATTGATCGCGCCAGTGCGGTAGGCGTTGGTCAAGGCCTCGGGATCAGCGACGGTTCTCTCAGCCTGATAATCGATGTCGACATCAAAGCCGCCAATTTCCCGGTTTACTGCCAGGAACTGATCCGCGGTGATGGTGCCATCCTGCAACGCCCGCAGCCCATACTGGACACCGACGTTATCCAGCGGAATCCCCGCAAATCCCCGTGAAAGAAGCTGCTCGTTGGGGGACCACGCATCCGGCGTACGGGTACCGAACTGCGTCACCATATAGTCAATCAGGCCGCAACGCAGACCATCGGGTCGCTCGACTTTGTCGTACACCTCGGCCTTGCCATTCAGGCCCGGGCAGTTTTCCTGATCTGGAAACGCAGAGGGGAAGAACGCCAGATCCGACACAACAGGGTTAATCGGGAGATGGCCGTATAGTGCGGGCCACTGCAGGGCGAGATAATCGGAGGTCAGCAGCGCTTCAAAGAAACCGGTGAGGTCGTCCGGCGACTCTGGTACCTGGTTGCCGAAATACTCATTCAACAGATTGTAATCGGCAAACTGCGTGGCGGTGGTCCAGACGTCCGGATAGGAACACTGAACGATCAGCCCCTGGTAAATGCCGGGATACGCGTTGGCAATGTGCTGCTGGGCAATGGCTCCACCAGAGCAGCCAGTACCGATGGTGTAACGGATCGGACCATACTGCTCGACGATGTGCTCTTTACTCATCACCAGTGATTCGGCAGCGGTCACCAGATTGACGTTATGACCAAGGTTAGCCTGGGCAGTGGATAGCGTGACAAACCCCTTGGACAGGGCCACAGAAATACTGTCGCCCAACAGCACTTCGAAACCATCGGGTGCCGTACCGGAAATATCACCATTTGGCGGATTGCCCATCGCGTAGCTCACACCAACGTTGCCGCCGTGATGGATCAATACCTTCCCGTTCCACTGTGCCTGCGGGCGTGTGCCATCCCATGGCTGATCAGGCTGAAAAAGAGACATAATCTGGTAACGGTCCCTGTTCAGAACACCTCGCTCAACTCGCACAATGAATGGCACAGTCATGCCCTCATCGGTGGTGACTGTGGCGACATCCTCTTCTGCAGGTGGATTCTCAGGATCGTAGGGTACGAAGGCGTTCGAGATTCCAGGAGACTGCGGATCGAAGTTGGCCGTGTACTGGTCAAACACCGACGCGGGCACGTACTTGATTTCGTAGTCCGGTGCCTGGTTGCACTGCTCGTCGATAGCGGCGTCATTGGTGCAGGTCCAGGGCTGAACCTGCGGACCCGAGAACACCGGACCGCCTGCCGGGTGGTTAACGATGGTTTGGGTGACCACGCCATTTCCGGGGAGAACCAGGCGCAACTCGTTTTCGCCCACACTCAGTCCTTCAACGAGCGTCCTGACAGCCCCTTCACGTTCAGCCACAGGGACCAGATCGGGAGAAAATTCAGAACCATTGAGGAAAAGTTTGGCTCCATCCCGATTCTCAGGTGCAGGGATTTCGATCTCTACCAGAGCGTCCCCTGCGCTTATGAGGTCGGCACGGTTTGAGAGGACGCGGATGATTCCATCCCCGACTTTTTCGACTGGATCCGTTTGTTGATCTGGCTCGCGCTCCTGAATCTCCTGCCCCACGACTGGACCAGGTGGCTGTTCCGCACTGTTATCAGAACCGCCGCATCCCCCGAGGGTAAAGAACATGGCAAGCGCCAAGGCTGACTTTGCATATTTCATTGCGAACTCACTTTTTTGTTATATCGAGACAAATTCACCCAAGTTCACGGAAATAACACCAAAAGGTTCGCTTCTTGGCCTTGGCTCAACAGACTTCCCTTACTGTCAGTTTTGTGACAGACATCACAACTTGTTGAAAGCCCTATCGTTGCAACAACCATTGGCCTCTTTTCAGCATCACTCAGAATAAAAGCCAATGGACGCTCGCCCGTGCTGTGTTTTTCTTCACCAAAAATCAGGAGAAACCCATGCTAAGGCTTTCAATATTTTTTCTGACCGTAATGCTGCACAGCGAATTGGTGCTGGCTGACAAGACCTGGGCGCCCTACCCCGAATCTCTCCGGTCATTCGATTACTCACAGCAGAACCTTGACCAGCATTGGCAGATGCTGACGGGCGGGTTTCGCGGCCCTCTGCCAACAGCTCTGAGCCTCCAATCAGATGCAGAGAGATGGCCAGCGCTCTACGACTACACACGCAGGCACCTACAAGAATCATCAGCGGCTCATCCAGAGCTCTCATACCTGCTTGAGGGTCCGCTTGATGGGCATTTCGAAGCCTATGCCCGCGAACTGCGGACCGCCTGGAGCCTGCTCTTCAATGGTCGGTTCAAGGATGCCAGAGACCTTGGACTGGCCCTTGGCCCGGCTGGCTATTTTCCCGCCCTTTATGCACAGGCGCTGCACGCAACACTCATTGAATCCGACCCGGAACAACGCCGCGCACTGCTGGAGGAAGTCATAAGCCGAACCCAGGAGATTCGAGACCTGGCCCCCGATCATCCGATCATTCGCTTTGGCAACGCCTACGGAAAGGCCCGCACCATTGAGGAGATGTCTGCAACCGAGGCTCTGGGAACGGGATACACCTCCGATGTTCTGGAAACACTGGAATCGTTACTTGAGCAAGATGCTGAAAACATCTACGCAATGACCCTCCTGGCCGGTGTACAGGCAGGCATCATCGAAAAAGCGGGCAGCTTTGTTGCGCGCATTACTTACGGCGCGAGCGAGTCGAAAATGAAGGCACACTTCGAAAAAGCCCGGGAACTTGCACCTGAGTATCCAGGCCTCTATTACGAGTACGCCCGCGCCATTATCAAGGTGAGAGGGCAGGATGGCGAAAAAGCCGCACGGGACCTTCTCAAGAAGACGTCTGATATGACGCCTGAAAGCGCCGAGGAAGCGCTCCTCGTTCAAGCCTCAGCCAGACTCCATCAGCAACTTGCTGACTGACAGTCAGGGATTCCGGACAATTGTCCGGAATCCAGGCCATATCGCCCGCATATCTACACAGGCCACCTCTATTAAATCAATAGGTTAGAAGGGTGGCACGATATTTCCTTGTTCAGAACCGCCGAACAATAAATCCAATAAAAGGAGTTCTGAACGATGAAGTTATCGCTCATCTTGAATCGGGTGGGTCAGTTGCTATCAGGCGTTGCCTTCGCATCAATACTGGTGCTTCCTGCGCACCCCGCAAGCGCCGGCCAGACCGATGCCTACACCCTGCCGCAACAATCCTACAACCAATCCCGAAGCCGGAATTACAAAGTCTATGTTCCGGATAACCTCGCCACCCCTGCGCCCATGGTGATGGCACTTCACGGCTGTAAACAGACCAATGACGATGTCCTGAACGACTGGGGACTCAAAGAAGCCGCCGACACCTACGGATTCATTCTGGTGGCACCGTTCATCACGAGTTATGACGGCCTGCGAAACGAAAACTGCTGGGGCTTCTGGTTCGATCATCACCGTCATGAAGGCGCCGGCGAGGTAGAAGACCTGCACCAGATCGCACTTGCCGTGGAATCCAATTACAGCGTCGACCCGAATCGTCGGTTCATGACCGGCCTCTCCTCGGGCGGCGCAATGACCATCGTTGCATCCGTTGCCCACAACGAGTACTGGGCGGCGGCCGCACCTGCCTCCGGGCTCCCTTATGGTGAGGATTCAGCGTCTGTATCACTCTCAGGACAGTGTCCGGGAAGCGCGACATTCCACAGTGTGTCTCAGGTTGTCTCTGATATGGAGGGCGAACTGGATGACGGCTACCCCATTCCGCTCATGATCCTGCAGAACGAAAACGACTGTACCGTACTGAAAACCGGCGCGGACAACGCCCGGGATGCCCATCTGAAAGTCCATGGCGATCCAGCCTTCGACACCACAGCCGAGGCACAAGCCTCCACCACCGCCTGCTCACCGTATTACCAGAACGACTACAGCTGTGAGCATACCCGTTATACCCAGGACGGCACCCTGAACTCACGCTCCCTGGTTGAAACCATCTACCTGGACGGTCCCCTGGCCACACCGAACACTCAGGACACGGATCATGGCCATTACTGGGTTGGCGGTGAAGATGGCAACAACGGTAAATGGGCCGTCCGGGTTGGGCCAAGCTATCCGGATATCGTCTGGGATTTCTTCAGTCGCCACAGCAAGGATGGTTCTCTACCGCAGGGAGTTCCGATCATTACGTTGATTGGTGACAACCCCATGACGGTGGCAATCAACACCACCTTTACCGACCCGGGTGCAACCGCGGAAGATGCAGAAGACGGCTCACTGACGGTGACCGCTGACTGTAGCAATGTGGACACCACCGCCGTTGGCACCTACGAGTGCACCTATTCCGCTACCGACAGTGACGGAAACCCCTCAACCAAGAACCGCACCGTTGAGGTGGTCGACCCCAACGCCCCGACCGAAACCTGTGAACAGGCCACCGCGTCACCCAGCGCCCATATTACAGCCGGCCGGGCCTATGCTGGGGGAATGTCGGATCTCCGCGCGCTAACCACGGGCGATGATGCGGACATTGGCGGCTCCTTCGACACCTGGAGCAGCGTAACGCTCTATGAAGGCGACCCCGGACTCTGGTATGCAACTGAGCCGACAGCTTGCAGCGGCAACGGTGGCGGCGGTGGCACCGGTGGGGGCGGCGAGTTCACCTGCCAGGACTGGAACGACACCAACCTCAACCACGATACGGCCGGGCGCGCCTATTACTCTGGCGGCTACTACACGACCGGAGGCGATGATTCTCTGGGAGGCCTCTCCGGCGTTTATACCTGGGTGAAAGAAACCTCCGAAGGGTTCTTTGAAGCCGGGCAGTGTAATTGAATCAGCTTCTCCCAAATGATCAGATCCGCCTCGCGTCGGGGCGGATCTGCAAATTACGTCAAACATGTATTCATTGGATACGATTCTTGTGAACCGGGTCCGAGAGACTTCTGCAAAAACTGATAGCCTGCGAACACTTAGCACCCCACTCTGACCCTGCCCTTCACCCGAGTGGCGCAGAACACAGACAGGGATATCGTCGTTTCCAGAAAGGAGTCTCGTAATGAAGTCGGGAGCCCGACCGTTCTTATTGCTGGTAGCCACATCCATCCTCGCCGCCTGCGGCAGCGGAAGTTCAGACAGCACACCCACGACCAGTAAAACCCTGACTGACCGTTCACCGGCAGAGCTGAAGAAGCAGTATGGAGGCTATGTAGAGTCCCGCTATGAAGGGAGCAATGCCCTCGCCAATCTTGACGCTGACCCGGAAACCATTCAACTCTATGCGGCCATGCTTTTCGGCCCCGCAGACATCTACTTTCCCTTTCCTCCCCAGGGCTTCTACAACCGCGTGCTCTACGGTTCAGACCGGATGCCGGCCACCTATCTGTGCTCCGACGGCGGCACCTTTACCATGGACGGTAGCCTGAACAGCGACGGTGTGGGTAACGTCCGTCTGGAGTATGAAAACTGCGTCGAAAACTACGACATTGTGCTGAACGGTTCCTCCATGGTCAGCCTTTTGAATAGTGAAGGCAGCTCATACACAGTCTATTACGACAACCTGGAGTTGACGCTACCCGGTTATCCGCCGGAGTTACTCAGCGGCTTCGTATCCTACGCTATGGGCGATAACGCCGAGAACTTCGATGTTGACGTCAGGCTCCTATCGACCAATACCGAAACCGGCTTTCAGCGTATAGACAGCGTCTCCCGATCTGCCATCGGCGACAATTGGGAGTTCGAGGGGACATTCGTGGCCTCCGGTGCCGGAACGGTCAGCATTTCGACTCAAACGCCCATCACTAACTACAGCGATCCCCAGGCTGGTACCGTAAAAATCGGCGGAGCTTCGAACCAAAGCGCGTATGTGGATATCGTCGACCCAACGTTCACTCGCGTGTTGTTTGACGGCGATGGCAACAACCAGCCGGAGCTGGGGTACTACTTTACCTCCCTCGACAACTTCCTGTATTCCTACCTCGGCGGGATTGAGCTGGTGGCGATTGAAAACGCAGGTTTTCCTCCAGAGGTTGCGGCACCAATACTCAAGACACCCACCCCGGATACCACAACAGATATCGTCGTCGAGGCCGGTAGCTACTCGGATCGGGACACCGATATCAGTGAACTCTCGATATCATACCGATGGATGGTCAACGGAACTCCCGTAACCGGTATCGACTCTGCCACCCTGCCATCAAGCTACACTCAGAAAGATGATGAAATTGTCGTCTTCGCTGTGGTTTCAGATGGTCAGTTTGCCCAGGCCAGCGATAACCTGACCATTTTAATCGGCGATGCCCCGGCAACCCTGAACGTTTCAGGCATCCCGGACACCATTGAGGCAGGCCAGCTTCTGAGCGTTACCGCCACCTTCAGCGACCCTGACGAACCAGGCCCGGCCTCACCGGCAACGCTTCTTTATGGGCCCTCCGGCATGGAGATTGGCAGCGATGGCACACTGCAATGGCATGTCGAAGAACTGCTGTTCGATGCAAGCACCATCACCTTTGGCCTGGGCATTGGTGACTCCACGGACGAGGCCGTCGATTACAGCATCGACGTAATCAACCCCGGCACAAGCCTTCCGATTGCCCGTAGCGGCATTACCGTACCCGGCCAGAACCATGCGATGTTCATCGGAGATTTCCTCGGAGACAGCGGTAATGAAATCCTCACGATGGATAACCAACGGGTCTTCGCCCTGTCCGCCGCCAACGGCGGCTATGAGGAAAGCTGGGCCTACCCCTATGCCATGCCAACCGATGGTAGTCTGACCGCACTAACCACTGGCAACCTTGATACAGATCCGCAACTGGAGCTAGTCGTCGCGACCGAGCATGGCATCAGCGTAATTGGTGGCGATACCGACACAGCCAGGCCCATCTACGAAACCAGCCGTTTCGTTGACGCGATTGCCATGGCGGATGTGAATGACGACAGCATCATGGAGCTCGCCATTCTCACGTCCGAGAGCGAATTCAGTTCTGCGACCCAATCGCTCACCGTGCTTGCACTGGACGGCTCCGCAACGCAGCTGTTTGAAACAGCGGTGAACGGCTCAACGAGGGAAATGGTCATTGGCAATGTAGACGCCGATGCCCAGCTTGAAATCGTACTCAGCAGTGGTCTGGTTTATGACGGTGCCACCTGGGCAAACGAGTGGTACCTGGGTACCGGCTTCAGTGACGGCACCCTGGCCGCTGGCGATCTGGATGCCGACGGCATCGACGAAATCCTGGCCGCCGACGCCTGGGGAGCAATAAAAGTGTTTTCCGCCGTCAGCAAGTCTCAGCTCGCCTACCAGGATAATTTCAATACCTGTGCCATCCAGTCGGCAAACGTGGATGCCGATGCTGCCCAGGAACTTCTGGTAGGGGACTGTCAGTGGGGCAACATCACGGCCTATGACCTGCAGGGAAGCTCGCTCCAGAGCATCTGGCAACTCGACATGCAAGGCCACGGATCCAAGAGCATCACGGTGGGTGATGCCAACGACGATGGTATTAAAGAGCTCTTATGGGGAACCGGACAAAGCAGCTCCGGTGCCGACGACCTGATCGTGGCCGAACTGTCTGGCGCCTCACCAACCATTACCGTTGGTCAGGACATGGACATTCAGCTTGATAGCTTCACCGCAGCCGGCTGGGGAGCCGTTGAACCCGGGCAGGAACGTGCCATTTTCATTGTACCCTCAACCGAATCCGGCTACGCCGGTCAGCGACTGGCCTACATGGATCAGGACGGCACCTTCTCCCTGACGGAGGAAATCAGCAACAGCTGGGAGGGGAGTCGCTATGGCGATATTGTCGACTACAACCTCGACGGCTACGCCGATATCTTCCTGGCGACCTCCTCAACGTACGACGGCATGTTCAAGGCCTTGCAGCTTAGCAACCTGACCGAACACTGGGGCACCGGCGGTGTTTACGACGACAATATCAACATGGTTGAGGCCGAGTTCTTCAACGCCGACAGTTACGCCGATGCCTTCATTGCCAACGGCAATTCACTGTCGGTGGTGGACATCGAAAACCAGGTATTGCTTGAGCAGGTTGCGTTGAGCAACACGATCACCGATTTCGCTCTGACCAGCGATAACGGCATTCGATATCTGGCCCTGGCCGGCAGAAGTTCACAGCTGAAAGTCTGGAAGGTTGTGGACGGGGCTCTCCAATCCGGAACCGACCTGTCTGCCCTGTTCACCGCATCTACCCAATGCAACCGGTTGCAGTTTGCCAACCTGGACGATGAGCCGGGGCCGGAACTGGTTTGCGCTGGCAGTTATTCTTACGGCAGCGATTCCTCAGAGTTCGTTATTTTCGACCTCAACGACAACACCTGGATCGAAACTCGCCGTTTCAGTTTGCCTGGCGAGGTCACCGACTTTGTCGTGGATTCATCTCGAACGGACTTCCAACAGTTGCTGGTGGGCAAGACCATCGTCGACGATATCAACCACGTGGTTAGCACCATTGAGTTAATGTCCGCCAGCACGGGCAAGGCAGTCTGGACAAGTCCGGAACTGATGGGCTCTGTCGCGCATCGGAGCATGCACTACAGACCTCAAGCCTCCAACAGTCAGCACCGACTGATGTTCGCGACTGGCAGCGCCATGTACCTCGTTCAATAACCGCCACCTGCGGCTCACACGGACTGACCCTCAGGACGCGCATCGAGTATGATGCGCGTCTATTCATTTGAGAGTGAGGAAGCTTCCATGATCTGGACCGTGTATCTTTCCGGCGAAATCCACACAGACTGGCGTGAACAGATTCAGGCAGGCGCAGAAGCCGCCGGCCTTCCGGTGGAGTTCACTGCACCGGTGACCGACCACGAAGCCAGCGATGCTGCGGGCGATGTTCTGGGCAAACCGGACGTTGCCTTCTGGCGTGACCATCAGTCTTCAAAAGTGAACGGCATTCGCACCAAAACCATGCTGGAACAGTGCGATCTGGCGGTGATCCGTTTCGGCGACAAGTATAAGCAGTGGAATGCGGCCTTCGACGCCGGCTACTGTGCTGCACTGGATAAGCCGTACATCACCCTGCACGGTGAAGACATCGTTCACCCGCTGAAGGAAGTGGATGCCGCCGCCATGGCCTGGGCTCAGACTCCGGAACAGGTCGTTGAAGTGCTGAAGTACGTGACCACTGCCCGGTAACACCGCACCAGGGGCGATCGGCTTTTCGCCGGATCGCCCCAATGCCACGCCTCATGGTGTGACGATATTGAACCGCCCCTGCGGCTTGTCCAGCATCCCGAAGAAACTGATCAGGTCGAGTTTGCTGCCTTCAAAGCGGATGTCGTCGCTGAAAAGCAGTTCCTTGAGTCCCGCTTCTCCAATCAGGACATCCACAAACAACGGTCTGGTGATCGCAAGCGTCGCATCGGCGGGCGTGTCTTCGCTGACCACCCGGTTGTGCAGGACCGAATTTTGCAGCGTGAGCAGGTAGCTCTCCCCAAGATCGGTAAACGTGATCTTGATCGTCACGTTTTCGCCATCCGCGTCCTCGGCATTCAGTCTCACAGCCATGCTGTCAAAGAAGAGCGAAACCGGCGTGTGCAACAGGATATCTTTCATCATCGCTGGCTTAATGCCAACCTCTGGCGCGCCATTGCGCAGTTCGTAAGCGCCAGTCAGATAGAAATCACGCCAGGGGCCCGACTCCGCCTGATAGCCCAACTGATCGTAGACATTGGCGAGCAGGGCTTTGGCATCCTTGTTGTCAGGGTTCGCGAAGACGACCTGGTTGAGCAACTCGGCCAGCCATCGGTAGGTCTTCTGCCCTTCGGTCACGTCCATATCGCTCGCTGATTCAAACTCGCTCCGTGCCTTCTCAACGACTTGCTCCTCTCCCCCCATCATCTCGACATAGCGACGGGCCGATTCGCTCTCCGGGAGTGGATTGAGCTGAGCGGGATTGGCGGTGAACCATCCCATGTAGTTCTGATAGACCGCCTTGGCATTGTGGGAAACCGTTCCATAATAGCCCTGGTTGTGGAAGTCCTGGTTGAGGGCTTCTGGCAGTTTCAGAGTCTCGGCGATCTCACGGGGCGTGGCGCCCTGGTTCATCAGCCGCACACTCTGATCATGAATGAACTTGTAGGTGTCCCGCTGTTTGATCAGAAAATCCTGGATATTGGCCTGTCCCCACAAGGGCCAGTGGTGGCTCGCAAAGTAAACATCCGCCTCGGCAAACCGGGTGCGCGCCTCATCAATGTAGGCACTCCAGATGCGTGCATCCCTGACCTTCGCACCGCGCAATGTGTAGAGATTATGCATGTTGCGGCTCACCAGTTCAGCACCACAGAAGGCGTTGCTCTCGGGTAAGTAGAATGTGAACTCGGCAGGCGCTTCAGAACCGGAAACCACCTGAAATTCCATCGGTACGCCGTCCACGGTGATCTCGGTGCCGGTCTCGCGGACAAGATCCGTCGGTGCTTCAAATCCGAACGTGCCAAAGGCGGGAGCCTTCCCGAGTCCGGTACCGACATGACCTCTGACATCACGGCCCAGCTGCTTGCCATACATGTACATGGCCCGCCGGGTCATGGCCGGGCCGGCAATGATATTTTCGCTGGTCGCCTCATCTTCGAAGCCTTCCGGGGCGATAATCCGCAGGTTGGCCCTCTCCTCATCAGTCAGGTGCTGGAGCACCCCCTGCACGCCGCCAAAATGATCCAGGTGACTGTGGGTAAAGACAATCGCTTTTACCGGTTTCTCTCCCAGATGCTCTCGGGCAAACAGGAATGCCTCACTGGCAGTCTCCTTTGAGGTGAGCGGATCCACCAGTATCCACCCGGTGTCACCCTCAATGATCGACATATTGGAAAGGTCGTATCCCCGAATCTGGTAGAGTCCATCGGTGACTTCAAACAGGCCGTGAATATTGTTGAGTGCGGCCTGGCGCCAGAGACTCGGATTGACAGATTCCGGTGCAGATTTGCCCTCGCTATCGACGAAGTCATAGGCAGGCATATTCCAGACCTCACCGCCGCCCTCCTGGCTGATCACCAGATCCGGCGCCTGAGCGATCAGCCCACGGCGTGCGTTTTCGAAGTCTTTCCGGTTTTCGAACGGACGCTGATCTAACACCTTCTTATTTGCATCGCGGGTTGTTGGAGCGGCAGCGCTGTGCTCGGAATTCTCGCTCCCGATAAATGAACGGGAATCATCACTGCATCCGGAAAGGGCCAGAGCGGCACCCAGTAGAGGCACAAGAATGGCATTGGTTGAACGGGACATGGTTACCCTCAAGGTATTATTGTTGGACAGACCTTGAGTGTAAGCGATTCGGAATTATCGACTTGTCTCTAACGGACAATCCACTGTCCGGAGTGACCAGATCATCCCGAATGCACTCTGCTTCGATATTCTGAAGGTGTCTTGCCATACGTTCGGGTGAACGCGCGGGAGAAGTTGGCGGTATCGGTAAATCCAACCCGCAAGGCAATATCCGTGATGCTCAGACCGGCGTACCCCAGGTACCGCACTGCCAGCTCCATGCGACACTGATGAAGCAGGTCCCGGAAGCTGGCCCCCTCATCCCTGAGATGACGGCGCAGACTTCTTTCTGTCAGACCCAGGCCAGCAGCGATTGAGGCAAGCTTGGGCTCCTGATGCTCCAGCTGCGAAAGAAGGCTCTGCCTGACCCGGTGCGTAAAGGGGGTGCTCTGCAACGTACCGATGTAGGATTGCACGACAGACTCGTTGAACGCTAAGAGTTGCGGGTCCCCCATCAACACTCCCTGCTTTAGCTGATGGCGATTAAACCAGACACCGTTCTGGTCGGCCCCGAACACCACACGTGTGTGAAACGCATCATCCCATCGCTCGGCGTGTTTTGGCGCTGTCCGCATCAGCTCAACTCTGTCCACAAATGGCTGTTGATTGCCCAGCTGGCCAACAAAACGGGTCATGGTGGCCAGAAAACTATCCACAGCCAGGGGACTGATTTCGACCCCGGGAATCGGGTCAATGCAGAATCCGAGGCTCGATGGCGACACATCCAGGCGAATGTGAGCCGAATTACTCACCATGGCTGAGTACTCGCCAACTTTCATCACAGCCTGCTCCAGGCTCCCGGCCGTATGCATCAACATCCCCAGCGCCCGGAAATGCATGGGTTGAACATAGCGTGCCACTACCAGGCCAAAAGCCTCATCCCCCGTTGCCTCGCGGGCTTCGGCCCAGAAACGCGTCATCTCCCTGACATCCACCCGACCGTCCGGGTTATTCAGAAAGTCTGCGCGCTCCAATCCCGAGGCCGCCAGCAACGGTTCCGGCTCAATGCCCTGAGCCTCGAGAGCCCGGCAAATAGCCATGGGCCAGGCAGCGAGCGTGGTGTATTGCGCAGATGAAGTCATAGCTCTGGTCAGCGTAGTGTCCTATCGGGAGGGTATGTCCGAACTCAATATCAGGATACACCCTTTCCACAGATGGCTGTCCATTCCCGCCATCCCCGCCGGATACTGACGCAAAATAGCAACAGGATCTGCAGACGTTATGGCAAAGTGGGTATTCAGCCATAATATCAGGAGCCAGCTGTATGATCGGGTTTCCTATCGCCCTCATTTTCGCCAATGGCGTGGAATGGTATGCACATAAATATGTGCTACACGGTACGCCGCGACCCGGGAAGCCCCGTTACAGCCCGGTGCCCAAGTCCATGAAGAGCCACTGGCAGCATCATAAACTCGTCCGCACGTCAGACTACCGGGACGAGGGCTATGCGGAAGGCCTCAGTAACTGGCGGACTCGCAACGAAGTCACTTCGCTGCTGACACTCACTGCCGTGACGTCACTGGCTATGCCGGTCGCCCCGTTTTTTACCCTGGGGACCTACTACGCGGCCGGCCGCTACTTTTATGTCCACCGGCGTTCACACCTCGACCCCGAGTGGGGCAAGAAGAAGATCCCCTGGCACTACGACCACCACATGCATACCAACCAGGACGCCAACTGGTGCGTTACCCGCCCCTGGTTCGACTACATCATGGGCACCCGAATTATCTCCAACCCCGAGTTGGCGGAAACCAATCCATTGGGCCTGAGGCTCCCTGGGTTTATTGAACGTCCGCTGAACGCGGCACTTCGGATCTCGGAGCCAGCAATTGCAAAGTTTACCCACAAAAACTGTGGATAACATTGTTGGAAACGACAGGAAACCCGGTGAAAACCGCTCAACCATGCGGCTTTGAGCAAGCGAAGGAAAAATAGACAACCTTGGGAAGTCGGCCTGCTCAAACGGACGGCAAGGCGGAATCGCCTCCTTCCCCTCTCCGGAGCTGTGCACCAAACCTCACGCGATCCCGCCCTTCACCCTTGGCGCGATACAATGCATTGTCTGCAACCGACACCAGGTCCTCAAAACTGTTGCCACTCCATTCAGCGACACCAATTGAAATGGTGATGGACACACTGTCCTCGCCCACAGGTAGCCTGACATTGCGAGCACACTCCAGGAGACGCGCACCAAAGCGCATCAGGTCCACACAGTCTGAGTCCGGCACGATGATCAAGAATTCCTCACCGCCCCAACGGCCGAAGTAGTCAACGGCGCGCAGAGATCCTGAAACCTCACTGACAAACGTCTGCAGGCAGAGGTCTCCCATGGCATGCCCGTACTTGTCGTTGATGCTTTTGAAATAGTCGATATCCAGAAGGAAAACGCTGAAGGGCCTCAGATTCCTGGCGCTTCGCTTTGCCAGATCCTCTCCCAACCACCTCATATGACGTCGATTATAAATACCGGTCAGCTCATCGGTGGAGGCAAGCAGTCGTAGCTTGTCGTTGGCGTCGTTGAGCTCCTGTGTGCGCAGTTGTACCCTCTCCTCCAGAACCTGATTCAGCTCCTTCACCTCCGCAAGAGCCTTGCGAAGCATAAAAGACTTTCTCCGGTTCTGGTGCACGAACGATGCGATATAGAGCACCATTGCTGTAAACAACACCGCAAATTCCTGGGTTAGAAGCGCGCTGTGCTCAGCGGATTCATTGATAAACGGACCGTAGCCTCGTGCTGTTCCGAAGGCCACGTACAGGGCGACAGCGGCTGTCAGAAAAGATCCGGCCAAAGGCCCAAACCGAATTGCTACCCAAACCGGCGCTGCAACGACAGCCAAGGGAGTCAAGGCCAGATAGCTTTCAGAGTGCAGATCCCAGAAGAACACGGCGTAACAGGCAAGCATAGCAATGCCCCACGCAGCCAACAGCTCCAGTATACGAGACGATGCGGGAAGCAGGTGCCGGCGCCAGGATCCGGTATTAAAGACCATGTGGAGAAAAGGTGTCAGGATAATCAGCCCAGTCGCATCGCCAACCCACCACAAGCGCCAGAAGGTCAAGAACGGTGCGTCACGTTCCAACACAAACGCGTACACGGAGGCGCCACCAAGAGCCGCAGCCGGGGAGGCAATAAAAAACACAGTAACCAGAAACAGGCTCAGGTCTTTAGGTTCGTGCCAGTCCATATCTGCTTTGAGGCAATAGCGCAGAAGACTTGCGGCCAGCACGCACTCAGCGATGTTAATACTGCCAAAAAGCAAGGCCTGGGCCACAGTAAACGCCGGCACATCTGCGACAACCTCTGCGACCAATACGACGACCAGGAAGGGCCACCAATCTCTCGGAGGTCGGCTCAGAAGTGCGGCAAGTAATACTGCATTCGGAGGCCACAAAATCACAATGCCGCTCTCAAGAGCCGCAAAGTGGACGCCAACAAACGCGCCCAGATAGTAAAGCAGGCCGATCAGAAACGGAAAAAACGCGGGGTGGTGAAGTCTGTGCATGGCCAAACGCTCGTTCATCGTCCATGTACAGTGAGTCGTTGGAGGCGTTGCAATCCCGACATAGCCCCACTGCTTCTTATTATCGAAATATGCTTTTTACCTCTTACATCATGTTATCAAATGGTGCCTTCAACAACTATAAGTGTCGCCAAACTTGGCACAGATCAATAATCAACCAGTATGAATACGGCTTAACGATCGGCACTCTTTTTTCCCACAGATTCTGTGGATAACGTTGTTAGGAACAGCAGGACAGCCGGTGTAAACCTATAAGCCATGCGGCCTGCAGAGAAAGAAGGAAAAATAAACAATATGTTCAATTGGTTACCAACCGGGTTATTTTTCCTCCAAAGTGGCACCTTCCGCAGGCTACATTATTCAGACGCCAGAGCCGTTAACTTCTCCGGATTCCGTATGCTGTAGAGGCGCCAGAGCTTGCCAGACCGGAAAGAGAAAACCAGCGCTGTAACCACCCGTTGCCCGTCCAGCACCAACAGTCCCGGTTCCGAGTTGAGCAATCTTTTCTCCAACCGGACACCATCGGGCTGATTTTTCAGGAGCCGTAACAAGAAGTGCGCTACCCGCTCATTACCGAAGATCGGGCGCCTCAACGCCCTCTCCTGCCCGTTGCTGTCAGAATATACCGTCACGTCAGCAGCGAGTTTTCCTGCCAGTGCCGTAAAATCACCTGAGGCGCAGGTCGCCATGAACTCATCAAAGAGGTGCATGTCATCGCGAGTCGTGGAGGGCGTAAGGTCCACCCCCTCCATTTTACCCAGACTTCGGCGGTAGAGCTGCCGCCCTGCGGCTTCATTAATCCCAACGGTGGCAGCGATTTCCCGATAGGACCAGTCAAACGCCTTTCGCAGGATGAAAACGGCGCGCTCCCTGGGGTTAAGGCGCTCCATCATATGCAGGAAAGCCATCGTCAGGCTTTGGGACAGTAATTTTTCCTGCTCCGGGTTGTTATCCACAATGAGCGGCTCCGGCAACCAATCTCCCACATACTGCTCTCGATGCCTGTACGCCAGACGCAACTGATCCAGGGCGACCCTCATGGCAACGGAAGTTAACCAACCAGCAGGATTGGAAATGGTCGACTTTGGCTGTTGATGAAAACGCAAGTAGGTTTCCTGGACGACGTCTTCAGCCTCACTGATGGACCCCAACATCCGATAGACCATTGAAAACAGCTGGGTTCGGTGCGCCTCAAACACATCAAGATCATCACCCTGCGTCATACGGCCACTCCGTAGCGTCCAGGGCCGCAGGCTCGGGTTTCGGCCAGTAATAACAGCGTATCCCGGTTTTCAGTTCCCACTTGGGAGCGTAATACGTCAGCTTGCAGATCCACTCTTTGATTCGCACCGCCCTTCGCCCTGTGGTTATCTTTTCCCTGGGAACATCCCGCTCGTCGGTCCATTGTATGAGGGCATCTTTTCTGCCAAGGCTGACACACCTGAAAATATATCCAAATCTGAACGCCTCGGTCACTTGCCCCTGAATATGACGAACAATGTTCTCTCCTGCCTGCGCGCCCATGGGGAGCGCAAGGGCACATCCCATTCTGTAAAGGCGCTGGAGCTCCGTCGTGCGGTGACAGGCATCCCCGGCGACCCAGATGGTTTGATCCACCGACGCGCTCAAGTCGGGATAACACAGGATTCGCCCCTTCTTGTCCACCATGATTTCAGACCAGGCACTGGCCATCTTTTGACCCAGCTTTGATGCCCTGAAACCCGGGGCGACAACCGTCAGATCGGCCTCCACTCGGGAGCCATCATCAAGCTGGACCGAGTTCTCAAGCACCCTCGTCACATTGCGTTTCTCAACCAACTCAATATTCAGGCGCCGGCAAGCTGACCAAAGGTACTCCCGACCCGGCACGCTGAAATCCTTAAACAGGGTTCCCGACGATATCAATGTGATGTTCAGGGACGGGAATGTCTCGGCAAGCTCGGTTGCGCTCTCAAGGTTGGTGAGGCCAGCACCGATAAACACCAGTTTTCCTTGAACGTTATTCAAATTGCGGAGCTTGCCGGATAGCTCTGCATTCGCCGCCTGGCGCCCAATCGACACCGCGAATTCCGACGCACCGGGGATCGCACTCTGATCGACCTCACTCCCCAAAGCGAAGAGAAGATAGTCGTAGGTGTAGCAGCCCGATTCGGTGATCACCTGCTTTGACTGCGGGTCGATATCACACACCCGGTCGACAACCATTCGGACACTCTTGCCGGGCAACCAATCGCTGTACTTTGGCGACTTTACGGAGCGTCCGGCGAGGACTTCGTGCATCCTGATACGCTGCTCGAAACGTGGACTGCTATCGATGATAGTAACGTTAGCCAATTGACTGCGAAGCACTCTGCTCGCGGCCATGAGGCCGGCATAACCGGCACCGAGGATAAGAACTTCCGGGCGTGAACGCATGTACCTGCTCCTTGACGAGTTGTCTTTGCAAGTACTGACGTTCAGGAAATCGCTTTTGTGACAGAGCGGCCTTGTTAGCCTTCAATCGCTTGCTTTAATCGTTCCATCCCCCGGTCGGACTTCTCTTCCATAATCTTCCGGAAGTGAAGCGCATTAGCCACCACCATCGGGAAATCCGGCATCGTGTAGGTCAGGGAGCGCTCAAACTGACTGTCCTCGCTGCCCCGTTCTTCCACACGATAGGTCAGCAGGATCTCAATATTCTTGTCCAGGTTCCTTCCCCGTGCCGTCCAGGAACGTCCCGGCGTGCTCTCAACCACGTCCCAGACGACCCGGTTGCGGCCCAATGGCGTCTCGATGACCTCGTCAAACCGGTCGCCCAGCGTCAAGGCGCCGCTCGGTGCATTAATCTCGATAGATTGCGGGTGCCACTCCGGCCACAGGGACACCGAGCTGGCGTAGCGGAGAGATTCCTGCGCAGAACGCTCAACCGAAATGGAGTCGACCACGGTTGTCGGCACCGGCGTGGTCCATAACGTGATACCGAACCAGAGCATCAGTGGAAAACGCAGGAACTCCATCCAGCGATAACGGGTCCGGTTCTCCAGCAGATCGCTGGCGACAACCAGCCCGGAGATCACCAGCAGCACCCCGGCGGCGAGTTGCATAGCGGAGAGCTGTGGCGAGAGGAAGATAAACATGGTGCAGACTACAAAGGTCAGCGCCATGGATACCGCCACATACAGTTTTTTCCCGATCGTGGTTTGCGGATCGTACTTGGGCCGGTCCGCACAGCCGTCTTTCTGCATTCCCGGGTGTCCGTGGTTCACGGCGACGCAGTCAGCGGGACGCCAGCCCGTGGGTCTCACCCAGAGCGACAATTTATCCTGCCAACGGGCCGTTCTGATGGTGTCCTGAGCCAGCATCTTCCAGTGCTGAAGGTTCGCAGCCACAGGGTTCAGAGTATCCAGCGGACGGGTTGTTCCGTAGTGACAGGGTTCCTCTGCCAACTCCGGCTGCCAGGTGCCGAACAAGCGATCCCAAATCACCAACGTGCCGCCAAAGTTGCGGTCGATATAGAGAGGATTCTTGGCATGATGTACACGGTGGCTTGATGGTGTCGACATCACCCCTTCAAACAACGGAATTCGCTGTATTGATTGGGTATGCAGCCAGAACTGGTACATTTTCAACACCACAAACTGGACGACGAACACCACCGGCGGGCACCCGAGTATCGCCAATGGTAAATAGAACACCCACGAAAAAGCGTACTGGAACGCGCTCTGGCGGAGGGCGGTGGTGAAGTTGTATTCCTCGCCCTGATGGTGGCCAACATGAGCGCCCCAGAGAACGTTCACCTGATGGGCAACGCGATGGAACCAGTAGTAACAGAAGTCGACGCCCAGAAAAAACACTACCCACGTCAGTGCACTGCCAGCGTCGAACTCAAACACTCGATGGTTTTGCCACAGCCAGATGAATACCGCGAAGGTATAGGCTTTCAACAAGGCATCGGAAATCAGCAGCAACAGCCCCATCGACAGACTGTTCACGCTGTCATTGAATCGATGCAACTTGCGCCCCAGCAGGCGCAGCGCCACATATTCAACCAGCATCAGAACCATGAACAGCGGAATCGCAAGGCCGTTAATATTGTAGTCGCTCATTGTTTTGTCCCGGCAGCGATGAATCTTACTACCCGATTGTCAGTCGTCCGCGGCCAAAAGGCAGTGACAGACCACGACGATTAGTGGCATTTTGCGACAATTTATCTGCTAATCTATATTCGCAAAATGCATCCCGGGGCACCTATGGACCACTTATCGATTGCCAACGTCTGGGTCAATTCGCTACTGCGCTCATTTGAAAGGCATGGGCTTGATACCGCGAAACTGGCCTCTGAGCTGCCCGGCTTCGTCCCGGGGCAAACGGACCATATCGGGCGGCTTGACCTGGTTTCCGCCCGCAGGCTCTGGCACAAGGCCGCAGCGCTGTCCGACGATCCTTTACTTGGCGTGCGCATCGGGTTGAGCCAGGACTACCGCAGTATCGGGGTTCTGGCACCGCTGCTCTGGCACTGCCCTTCGGTCAGCCTGGCACTGAAACACGTGGCAACCTTCCAGACGCTGATCAGTGAGAACGGGGTATTCCGCTACGGGATGCAACCGGGGGAAAAGACGCTACGTTGCCTCTATGAAGAAACCCCGGCCGCACTGGATGCCAGCCCGCAGCAGATCCTGTCGGTTATCGCAGGAACCATTCGCTACATTCGGGAGCTCTTCGACCAGCGCGTCGAGGTTCGGAGTCTGGTTGTGCCGGCCCACTTGGCTCTGGACCGCAAGGGATTGTCATCGCTCCTGAACCTGCCGCTCGTCGCAGAGGGTGATCGGTTCGGCTTCGAACTCGACACCGACAATTTCAACGTACCGATCACGGGGTGCGACCCGACGCTTTATCAGCTCAGTCTCGATTACGCCCATCAGCTTCTCAATGCGAAGCAGAAGGGCTCTGAATTGCTGATGAATATCCGGGGATTTATCGCCAACCACGGTCTGGCCCAGGCCAGCGTGACTCAGTGCGCTCACTCAATGCAGACGAATGCACGTAACCTGCAGCGAAAGCTGGCCCGCCAGGGCACAAGCTTTCGCCAGCTTAAAGAGGAAGTTCTGAAAGAAATCGCCATCCGGGAGCTCAACCGTGGCAGCTCCATCGCCACGATTGCCGAGCTACTCGGGTATTCCGAAACCGGGGCTTTTCACCGCGCCTTCCGTGGCTGGTTCGGAGGATCGCCGGGGCATCTCCGGGAAGAGCCGTTTTTCACTCCCCGATAGATGCCAGCACGGCCAATGGCTGTGCCAATGGCGATCAAGAGCGTCAGTAGCAACGACACTGGAAGAAAGCATCAGGGTACTGGGTTAGAGGGAGCCTCCCAGGACAGGAAGTTGCACCGTGCCCTCGATGTTCACAAAGGGCACCAAAGCATCCCGGGACCAACTCGCCGGGTACTGCGGGTGGAAGCCATAGACAAGCAGTGCCAGCTCGTCACCTGGCATAAGAGCCTCAGCAATGCCTACCAATTCTACGACCTCCTGATCTTTCAGGCCCCGAACAGGTTTGATCTGATCATCGATCAGCTGCCATCGGCTCTCACCAGCCGGACGCTTGCCCAACCCGACGAATACAATCGGGTCACAACCGGCGGCATATGGATCGAGCTCCACCTCACAGGTCGTACGCCCCAACAGATCAGAGACGGACAGTGTGGCTGTCGGAATACCTCCAATGATGAGCCCGCTTGCGCCGGCCTCCCCCAGGGGTAGCGCTGCCGGAGGCTGCGTCGCGGTCGCAACCGCTTCGTACCCGGAAGCCACCGGCAGGTCGGTTGCGACTGAACGCTCCACAACCTGTGCGCCGTCCAGGGCCTCGCCACTCAGTGGAGGTGCGGGAAACTCATCCATCGGAACACGGATGGACTGGCCATCGTCCAGCGACAGACAGACTTCTGAGTCGGTTCCGTCAAAATAGCTGGCCAAGGGTTTACCCTGCAGATGATGCTCAAGCCAGTTCAGGGTGGCATCGGAAATCGAAATATCGCCACAGGCAAACTGGCCGGCCGCGGCCTGGAAGCCAGGTAGTTCCAGCAAATCGGCGGTCGGATCAAGATACTCTGCAGGCTGCAACTCATCGGGAGCTTCAAGCGGCAGTATGTGGCCCGTTTGGTGAGTCAACAGACGTACGTCGCCACCACGACTCTTGAGACACTCGAAGTTGCGCCACGCTTCGTTAAAGTTAAACAGGGTGTCCTTCATACCCTGGGTGAGAAGAACATCTACTGCCGGGTAAGCCGTCGGCTCCACATCAAAAGCCGGTGGATTGATCTGGTAACTCAGCAAGTCCGTCGATTCCTGCACCGAGACCGGTTCACCCTCGCAGCGGTACGCCGGGCTATGGTAGTAGAAGAAATCCAGTCCAGCTTCAGGGAAGCGATTCAGCGTCGCGCCCTGTGCCAGGATCTCGCGAATAATGGGATCCAGACCGCCATTGCCGTTCGGGGTGGACCCGGCTTCACCACCGGCGACCAGAACCAGATCCCAACCGGTTTTGATGACATTACCTGGGTTCAGGCTGTTGCGCAGATCATACCAGGTAATGTCGGGAACGATCGCATCAAGACGTTGCCGGGGGTCCTGTCCATGCAGCAGCAGCTGAAAGCCGCCTCCGTAGCTTCCTCCAATCGCGCCAACAACAGGGTTCGGGTTCAAGCCCGCCGGCAGCTGGGGCTCATTCCGGTAACGCAGGTACTTCAGATTCTCTTCTGCCCAGTCAAGGATCTGAATCAGATCCTGTCCTTCAAACTCAGGATCCATCACACGAACGGTTCCCGTGCTCTCGCCGAAGCCGCGCTGATCAATTGAGATAACAGCAAATCCCGCCTTGCGATAATTCTCAAAGCCGTCAACGCTGCGAGATCCACCGAAACCGTGCCCATGCAAAACCAGGGGATGTCCCTTGGAGCAATCGATGCCTCCAATTGGCTCAAGAACCTGGAAAGCAATGGTCTCTCCACTCGCGGAGGTCAGCATGACCGGATAGCTCCGCCCCCCGTCAAGAGGCGTGTCCTCGGAACAGGAGACCGGCGGCGGCACTTCGCACGCTGGCGGATTACCCCCACCAGGATTGTCACACGCCTGCGGCGGCGCAGAATTGGCACTGACAGCCTGATCGGAGGCTTTCTGCTCGGATGAGGTTTCAACACACCCCACCGCTGCGAGGGCAATGGTAAAGGCAGCTAAATGATGGGGACGGACCTTCGGCCGCATGCTTTGAGGCATCTGCTTTTCTCCTTGTTGTTTGAATCAGAAACCGTTGGGAGAAAACGAGAGCGCTCAATTTATGTTCCATTGAAGAGCATCAAAGGCCTGAAAGGACAAAGACATGGGCTAGCGGTATCAAAAAGCGACGTGCTGTCGATGGCGGAATCCATTGACTTGGTCCAGACTGTTTCAGGTAAAAGGGCAAGCGCAAGGAGGCTAAAGCTGTTATATTTCAATGCGGTAGACGTTTCCGACGTCCACATTCATGGCAATGACCGGAGTCCCGCTGCCCTGGACCCCAGGTCGCGTCTTGCCGTAACGCTTATTTATGGACGCTTACCTAACTATAAAATGAACGGATCTCATACATCTTCTTCGTCGTGGCAACAGCTCAAAACCAAATACAAGCGCTCACTCTGGAAAAGCAGCCGTCGCCTGGCGGTTCTGCTTGCCAACACCTACTTGCGCCCACTCGTTAACGCCTGGGCCAAACCTGAGTTCCTGTTTGCGGTCTATGGTAATGAACAGCAGGTCGGCGCCTATTTCACGCCCTGGATGGCCAAACGACTGCCGCCAAATGTTGTTCTCGGATTCATCCGCAATGGCGCAATGCGGGGGCTGCTAATAGCACCGCAGTTTTTCGAGCATGAACTCCAGAATGATACCGGGAAAGTCCGGAGCTACATCAACCAGCTCCAGAAGGACTACCCCGGGATCAAACGGATCGCCCTGGTGGGACGTCTGCCAAACTTTGTAAAGAAGGCAGGAATGGAGATTCGCGAACCACTGGTCGATGGAAGCCTTGGCACGCGCTACATGATTTGGGACATCGCTCGCCAGATGGCTGAACGCCCACAATACAGCCAGCAGAAAAGCATTGTTGTGCTTGGAGGCGCGGGACGGATCGGAAACGCGGTTTGCCAGGACTTAGCCAGCCAGTTCGGGAGGGTCATCGGGCTCGACCCGCGATACCAGGAAGACGAGGAAATCAAAACCCCGCAGGGTTCCATCCTGCGCACGTCCAATCTCGATTACCTCAACGACGAAAAGCTTTTTATAGCATTGACCCACCACGGCGATGCGGTATTGGATTTCCACCAGCACATTCCCGCCGGTTCCCTGATTGCCGACGACACTCACCCCTGTATATCGTATCAGGCGAGGGCGATCCTGAAACGGCATCAGATCAGTGTCGAAAAGGTTGTCTTGTCCCACGATGACTTCATGATGCGCCCCCGAATGCCAGACTGGAATAGCAAGGATATTCCCGGGTGCCTGGTAGAGGCTCTGGTCCTGCTGCAAGACGGTGAGCTGGCAGACAGCGAGTTTGCGGAGTTTTGCCGCGAGGCTGAATCACTTGGCTTTTCCGGCCGCCTGATCAAACCGTTGGACGAGTAAGATGCTGGCAGGGCGTATGGCAACATTCAGATCCTGGGCTCTGGGAGCAGCGATTCTCACTCTCCTTTACGCCTTGTATGCCAGCGCGGATATGCGAGAGGTTGACACGGCAACAGGCCGTGTCGATCTGAACAGCGATATTGAATACCTCGTGGACAACGAGGATCTGAGTCTGTCACAGGTTCGGGAAAGAGGACGGTGGCAGAAAAATACCGAAGGCAGCATTCTCAATCTCGGGTTTACCGACGTTACCGCATGGGTAAGAGTGATACTTCAGATCCGGCAACCCCTGGATGGGCAATGGTACCTTTCTATTCCCTACCCTCTTCTGGAAGAGGTCGACGTTTACCTGTTCCGAGACGGCCAATCTGTGCCGTTCTATCAAGTCAGCCGGCAGACGATCGAAAAACAGCGCAAGCAACCCCGGAGCTATAAGATCGCTCTGCCCCTGCCCGAGAACTTAAACGGCGAAGTAGAGCTTGTTCTTCGTGCCCGTTCGGCAACCTCCATGCAGATCCCTGTTGAATTGCAGCGAGAGGACCAGTTGCTGAATCATTTCGCCATGGAGAGTGTCTACTGGGGAGTTTACTTCGGCATTCTTTGTGCACTGGTGATCTACAACCTGTTCCTGTTCTTCTCACTCAGGGACCTCGCTTACATTCACTACGTGCTCTACCTGGCTTCTATCAGCCTGCTGATGTTAAGCCTCTCGGGGCTTGGCAATGCGTGGCTATGGGCGGGCGAACCGCTCCTCACGCGCTACCTGGTCCCAGTGGGCACCGCCTTGGTTTCATTCTGTGCCCTGCTCTTTGCCCACAGCTTTCTTGAGTGGCGCGAGATTTCACCGCGCTGGGAGATCAGCATGAAGGTCGCGGCGGGGCTCGCCGGCGTTCTGCTAATAGTGACCTGGGTCGATCCATTACACGGAGCGCTGTTCGCAGGTTTGCTTGGCTCTCTGGTCATCGTGCTACTCATTGCGGTGGGCATCGCCGGCTTGCGCGCAGGTGTCACCATCGCACGTTACTTTGTCCTCGCCTGGACCAGTTTCGCCGCGGGTACATCTATCTATCTCCTGAGCGTATTCAGTATTGTCCCGGTAGGCTTTGTGGCCAACCATGCGATGCAGGCAGGCTCAGCGGCCGAAGTCCTTCTGCTGTCCTTTGCGCTTGCTCACCGAATCAAAGACGAACGCGCCAGAAAACTTTCTGCCATGCGTAAGCAGCAGCTGGCAGAACGACAGGTTCAGGATCTGGAAATGCAGAGCCTGGAACAAGCCATGCACGACTCCATCACCAAACTGCCCAACACCTCACTACTCAACCAACGTTTACAGAGTCAGTTGGGCAAAGACGACCGACTGGCATTAGTACTGGTTGAGTATCCCCAAGTGCGGGAAATCGCGTCCAGTATGGGCCACAACCTGGCAGAGGAAATGTTCTGCCAGTTGGCTAGAAAACTGAATCATACGCTGGCCGGACTTTCGGGCCCGGTTTGCCTCGAACAGAGGTTGCCGGCTTACATCGCGATTCCGGAGTTTGGCTCAGCGGTTTTTGTACTCAACCTGAGCAAACTGGTAGGGCCTCTGGAGCCATTTGTTGAGCAGGTTGTCGGATACCACGAGGTTGCCCTGCACTCGGTGAGACTGCCTGTTTTCATGAACCTGCACTGCGGCGTAGCAATCTCGCCAGACCATGGCAACACCACCGAGATACTGTACCAGCACGCATCCGCCGCAAAGGATCGCAGCCAAACAAGCAAGACGCCGGTTCAGATCTATAACGAGGGAATTTCCGATTTCGCCCGGCGCCGTCTCGACCTTCTGACGGCGTTACCCTCCGCGATTGACGCCGGAGAAATCGAGCTTTATCTGCAACCCCAGATGAACAGAACCGGGCAGGAACTGGTGGGTTTTGAAGTCCTTCTGCGCTGGCACAGCCCACAGTTTGGCACCGTGCCACCCTGGGAGGTCATTGAAATTGCAGAAAACGCAGGCCTGATGGACATGCTCTCCCGATACGTTGTCGATCAGGCCTGCAAGGTCATGCAGACTCTGCGTGAACGCGAGCTTGACCTCACCTGCAGCATCAATCTCTCGGTGCAGAACCTCACCAACAGCCACTTTGTCCCAAGTGCCCTGGCTGGCATAAGAGAGCATGGAATCCCCATGGATCGGATCATCTTCGAGGTCACGGAAACGTCCATGATGCACAACATGGAGGCGGTTATTGGTTCACTGCTCAGAATCGCCGACAGTGGCTGCAAGATCGCCCTTGATGACTTCGGCACCGGTTATTCTTCACTCGCCTATCTGAGCCGTCTGCCCATCCACGAGCTGAAAATCGACCGCTGTTTTATCAGCCAGATGTGCTCCAGCCGCAACGATCTGGGCATCGTACAAAGCACTCTGAAACTTGCCGAGAGCCTCAGCCTCGAAACGGTCGCGGAAGGCGTTGAAGATCGGCAAACCATGGAAGCACTCAACGACCTGGGCTGTGACCGCCTGCAAGGCTACCTGTTTGCGAAACCCATGCCGCTCGAGGCATTCTGTGCCTGGGCACAGGAGCTCAGCGCCAACTAGGATTGGCCGAGCCGGTTAGCCAATCCACGCTACGTCACTTCACCAACCTATTAGCAAACTGCGATACCGCATCAACCACCTGACGGGCGGCATCCTGTATCTCATTGATCACGCCCCGTGATTCGTTGACCAGCCCGGTCACTTCCTCCGCTCTAGCCTTGCCGGATTCGATAATATCGACAGCAGCCTTGGTCAGTTCCTGGTTTTTACTGACAACACCCACAATTTCATCGGTGGCTTCCGACGTGCGCGATGCGAGCTGACGGACCTCATCTGCGACGACAGCGAACCCTCGCCCCTGTTCGCCCGCGCGAGCAGCCTCGATGGCCGCATTGAGCGCCAGCAGGTTGGTTTGTTCCGCGATACCGCTAATGCTCTCGATGATCGTGTTGATCGTCTGCGACTGCTGGTCCAGGTTGCCAATGCTGGCCACCGCCTCCGTCATCTGAGCCGCCAACTGGTGCATAACCTCAGCCGTATTATCCATCACGGCTATACCGCGCTTGGCGCTGGCATCGGTCGCTGTTGAGGTTTCATAGGCAACCCTGGCGGCGTTTGCGACATCCTGCTCCTGCTTGACCTGATCGGTGATCACGGTGGCAAATTTCACGACCTTGTATAATTCATCGTGGGTGTTCTTCAGCGGATTGTAGGAGGCTTCGAGCCATACCTCGTTCCCATTTTTGTCAACGCGGCGAAAACGATCAGCTACGAAATCGCCCCCTCTCAATCGATCCCAGAAGCGTTCATAATCCGGTGAGTTGGCGATATCCGGCGGGCAAAACATCCGGTGGTGTTTTCCTTTGATTTCATCCAGGGAATAGCCCATGGAATTCAGGAACAACTCATTCGCCTGAAGAACGTTGCCCTGAAGATCAAATTCGATAACCGCCATGGATCGTTGCATTGCCGCTATCTGGTTCTCATGTTCCTTTGCGGTCTCGATAATCTCGGTAAGATTGTTGGCATAGATTGTGAAATGGTCCAGATCGCCGTGAATATTTCTGATCGGGCAGACCGCGCCTCGAAGCCACATGGTTTCGCCCTTCAGATCCTGAATCTCCCAGTGCCCGATCCAAAACCGCTCCTCGCGAAGGGCAGATGTCATGGGTTCTGTTCTTGCCCCGCTTTGAAGCTGGGGGGGGAGCAGATCACGGACGTGCTTACCGACCAGGTCCTGCTCATTGCATTCAAACTCGGAGATACAGACTTTGTTGCAGGCAGTGATGATACCTGCGCTATCCAGATCCATCTCCATCAGTTCCAGCCCCACGTCCTCGAGGAACTGCTGAACCATGTAGAGTTCTTCTTTCAGATGAGCATTTTCCTGGCGCAGTTTATTCCCGAACATGAAAGCGATCCTTCAATGGCCAACGTACTTAGTCTGTTTCCAGATTAGTCTATCGGCAGAAACCGGATTCACTTTATTTGCTGCGGCAACCTCGGCATCTGATTGCGTATCCAGGACACTCTTTGCTGAACGTAGGCAGAGGGCATGCCCGCGTCCAGCACCTTGGGGTTGGGCAGAACAGCTGCCAGAAGGGCAGACTGATAGTCATTCAGAAGCCGGGCCGACCGACCAAAAAACGCCTGACTGGCCGCCTCGACACCATAAATCCCCGGACCGAATTCGGCGATATTAAGGTAAACCTCCAGTATCCGCTCCTTTGGCCACAAAAGCTCCATTCCAAGCGCCAGGGCGGCCTCAATCAACTTGCGAATGAAACTCCGCCCGTTCCAGAGAAACAGATTCTTCGCGGTTTGCTGAGTGATGGTGCTGGCCCCGCGAAGCCCGTCACCGGCCGAGTACTCGGAAAGCGCCTTGCGAATCGCCACAAAGTCCACGCCCCAGTGCTCGGGAAAGCGCTGATCCTCGCTGGCCATCACCGCCAACGGCATCCACGGGGATACCTCATCCAGAGCCACCCAGCTCTGCTGTAATCGCTGATCAGGATACTCAACCTGGTGAGCCAGCATAAACGCTGAGGTCGGCGGGTTCACGAATCGAAACAGGAGAACGATCAGCAGCATAAACGCGATCACGGCGGCCACCAACCGCGTCATAAGGCGCAAT
The DNA here is from genome assembly GCF_000708045.1 of Marinobacter nitratireducens. Taxonomy (GTDB): domain Bacteria; phylum Pseudomonadota; class Gammaproteobacteria; order Pseudomonadales; family Oleiphilaceae; genus Marinobacter; species Marinobacter nitratireducens. The sequence continues at coordinate 61,567 of NZ_ANIE01000005.1, read as the reverse complement.
ATTTTTTGGGGGAATGACTTCTTAGCCATTATTTTTTCAACTCTGAAAGGGACATGGTGTATTGGCGAGCATGTTACCGAAGATGCCAGGTTTCGTCGGTTACGAAACGGAGAACTAAAAATAAGTAACCATAGGTTATTTACACGAGAGGCAGCGGTACGTATATTAAATAACCTACGTTCACTTAACTTGGAGAGCACCATGAACTATGTAATGATCACAGGAGCCAGCGCCGGCATTGGTGAAGAGTTTGCGCGCGCACTCGCGGCTGAAAAACAGAACCTGATCCTTGTCGCTCGGCGGGAAGAGCGCCTGTCTGCACTCGCCCGTGAACTCTCCGGCGCTCACGGTATAACGGTCGAAGTTCTGGCCGCCGATCTGGCAACAGCGGACGGTACCGACCAGATCGCCAAAGCTGTTGAGGCTTCAGGCTGGACACTGAAAGGGTTGGTGAATAATGCCGGCTTCGGCGACCGTGGCGCCTTCACAGAGCTGTCACTGGAACGCCAGCTCAACATGATCCAGGTGAACGTGACGTCGCTGGTCGCACTGACCTGGAAGCTGATGGGTAATCTTAAGGCGTCTCAGGAGGGCTTTATCATCAATGTCGCGTCTACTGCGGCTTTCCAAGGCGGCCCCAACATGGCGGTTTACTATGCCAGCAAAGCCTTCGTCCTGTCTTTTACGGAAGCACTTCATGAAGAGCTTCGCGATACTAATATCAAGGTGAGCACGCTTTGCCCCGGCCCCACAGCGTCCGAGTTCGCCACCGAAGCCAACATTGCGGAAACAAAACTCTTCAAGGCCGGCGCGATGACCACCCAAGCCGTTGTTCGGGCTTCTCTCGCCAAACGGCGTAAAGCCATCGTCATCCCTGGACTGACCAACAAGTTGACGGTATGGTTCGGCAAACTTTCACCTCGACTCATGACACGTCGCCTGGCCGGCTGGCTACAGGCTTAAGGGAACAATGAAAAGCAGGCTTTGTGGCGGTAAACAGCGCGCTCGCACGCAAGCGGAAAAGCTGGCGCGGGAACAACACATCCTCGATGCGGCGGCGGAGCTGTTTGTCAGCCGTCGCTATGATCAGCTGACGCTGGCTGACGTTGCGTCAGCCAGCGGGCTGACCAAAGCAGCGCTTTACCGTTACTTCCGCAGTAAAGAGCTTCTGTTCATCCGCATCTACCAACGGGAACTGAAGGATCTGGTGCAGGACGCCCAATCCCGCGCCCCCCTGGCCAACGCAGTAGACTTCACCGATCTGCTGATTGGCCACCCTCTTTTCTGCGGGCTGACGGCAATCCTGCACATGGCTCTCGAAACCGGCCTGAGCGAAGAGGAAGCCCGTGAGTTCAAGCTATTCCTGCTGGACCAATTGCAGCAACTATCGGCTCTTATCCAGGCCGCGACTGGCCGGCACGAAAACGACTGTTTTCAGTTCATCATGCAGTGCCAGCAGGCGCTGATCGGATGCTGGCACATGACCCACCCACCCGAGGCTGCCAGAAAAGCCATTGAACGGGCACCGTTGACGGTCTTCAAGATGGATTTCGAACAGACGTTGCGAAGCCACCTTTCAGCGCTTAACTCTGCCTTCCTGAACCAGACACCCCGTCAGGGTTTTGGATTACACAGCTGATACCAACCGCGCATCCAGACTATTTTGTGCCAGGCGCCTGGCCTGGTCCTGCGTCATTCCGAGGCCATCCCTCAAAGCCGTGAAGTTTTCGAGGACATAACCACCGAAATAGGCCGGATCATCAGAATTCACCGTTACTTTCACACCCTGTTCAAGAAGTTTCAGGATGTTGTGGTCCTGCATATTATCGAACACACAGAGTTTGATGTTGGACAACGGGCAAACCGTGAGAGGAATCTGCTCCTCAACCAGCCGCTCAATAAGTCGTGGATCTTCGGCGGCACGCACGCCATGATCAATGCGACTAACCTTGAGCAGATCCAGAGCTTCCCAGACGTACTCCGGAGGGCCTTCTTCTCCGGCATGGGCCACGGCAAGAAACCCTTCGGCCCTGGCCTTGGCAAAAACCCGCTCAAACTTGCTGGGTGGATGGCCTTTCTCTGAACTATCCAACCCGACCGCGAAAAATGAATCCCGGTAAGGCATTGCCTGCTCCAACGTTTTGAACGCTTCCTCTTCGGGAAGATGCCGCAAAAAACTAAGAATCAGACCGCTAGTGATGCCAAACTCATCCCGACCGTCACGGAGTGCTGAAGAAATCCCTTCCATGGCGACAGCAAAGGGAATACCGCGATCAGTGTGGGTTTGGGGATCGTAGAAGGGTTCAACATGCACAACACCCTGCGCCTTACAGCGTTGCAGATAGGCCCGGGTCAGGTCGTAAAAGTCCTGCTCAGTGCGCAGAACATTAGCGCCCTGATAGTAGAGATCCAGAAACTCCTGAAGGTTGTTGAAGGAATAGGCCTGGCGCAGCGCATCCACACTCCCCCACGGCAGATCAATGGCGTTGCGCTTTGCGAGGGAGAACAGCAGGTCAGGTTCGAGGGCACCCTCAAGGTGCAGGTGCAGTTCAGCTTTGGGGAGGGCTTTGAGCCACGATTCGTCCATCTGTTTTCGCCTCAGGCAGTGCCATTGAAATCGGTTTCGACACAATGCTGACACGGCCAGAGCAAACTGAACAGACACGGAAGGGGTGGTAGCGCTCTGGCGCTACCACCTTTCCAAACCTGTTACAGGGTTCGAGCCAGCTCGAGACCTGCCGCAAACGCCACCTTGGCATCCATACCACGAGCTTCCTGGGCGGCTCCAATCCGATGAACCTTAACGCCACTGCCTTCCAACTCTTCCGCCAGATCGGCACGGGGACGCTGGCCGGCACAGACAATCACGGTGTCCACGTCGAGGGACTTTTCCTCACCGCGGAACTCGAGCTCTACCCGGCCAGTGTCCACCTGCTTGAAAGTGACGCCGCCCCACATCTGGACGTTACGCTTCTTCAGGACTTCGCGATGGATCCAGCCGGTGGTCTTGCTCAGGTCCTTGCCGACTTTCATGTCACGCACCTCCAGCATGAAGATGTCACGCTCTACGGCCGGCATGGGTTTGGGTTCGGTCAGTCCACCGCGGGCCTCGAACTGAGTGTCCACGCCCCATTCCGCCATGAAACCTTCCTTGCCCTGATGTACGTGCTCGTCAGACTCCGTCAGGTATTCTGCAACGTCGAATCCGATGGGGCCTGCGCCGATGATGGCCACACGCTTACCGACCGGCTTGCCGTGCTCCAGCACATCCAGATAATCAAGGTATTCGGCGTTTTCCAGGCCAGGAATCGGCGGTGTCCACGGGCGGACGCCGGTGGCAACGACTACGTCATCGTAGCCCTCAGCCAACAGTTCTTCCTTGGTGGCCACCTGCCCTAAACGGACTTCTACACCGGCGTTCTCAAAACGCTTTTTGTAGTAACGCAGGGTCTCGAAAAACTCTTCCTTGCCCGGAATGCGGGCTGCCAGTTCATACTCACCCCCAAGAGTGGTGCGGGACTCAAACAGAGTGACTTTATGACCACGCTCCGCTGCTGTCGCCGCCACGATCATACCCGCCGGGCCAGCACCAACGACAGCAATCCGACGTGGCGCATCCGTCGGCTGCACTTCAGGTTCATCTTCACGACAAGCTTGAGGGTTAACCAGACACGTGGTCATTTTGCCTTCGAACACATGGTCCAGACAGCCCTGGTTACACCCGATACAGGTGTTGATTTCATCCGCACGACCGGCTTCTGCCTTGGCAACAAAATCGGGATCGGCCAGGAACGGGCGGGCCATGGAAATCATGTCAGACTGACCGGAAGCAATGGCCTGCTCCCCCACTTCCGGAGTGTTGATGCGGTTACAGGTGATCACCGGAACGGACACCTCGGAACGGATCTTCTCGGTTACACCGGTGAAAGCCGCCCGCGGAACACTGGAGGCAATGGTCGGCACCCGCGCCTCATGCCAGCCGATGCCGGTGTTGATGATGGTGACACCCGCCTTCTCGACTTCTTTTGCCAGAGTAACCACTTCATCCCAGGTACTACCCTCTTCGACCAGATCCAGCATGGACAGGCGGTAGATGACGATGAAGTCGTCACCGACCCGCTCCCGAACCCGGCGGATAACCTCAAGCGGGAATCGCATACGATTCTCGTAGCTACCGCCCCAGCGATCCGTCCGCTGGTTGGTGCGTGCCACCAGGAACTGGTTGATGAGGTAGCCCTCGGAGCCCATCAGCTCAACGCCGTCATATCCAGCCTCCCGTGCAAGCTCGGCTCCGCGGGCATAGTCTTCGATCTGCTTCTCGACGTCCTCGTCGCTCAACTCGCGAGGTGTAATAGGACTGATCGGCGCACGAATAGCGGAAGGCGCCACCGCGGCCGGCGTTGCCGCATAACGCCCCGCGTGAAGCAGCTGCATGCAGATTTTACCGCCAGCGGCGTGGACCGCGTCGGTCACAATCCGGTGATGGGGCACTTCCGCCTCGTCATCCATCCGGGCAGCGCCGTGAAATACCACACCTTCAATGTTGGGAGAGATGCCGCCGGTAACGATCAAGCCAACCCCGCCACGAGCACGCGCAGAATAAAACGCGGCCAGCTTTTCAAAGCCGCCCGGCTGCTCTTCCAGGTTTGTGTGCATGGAACCCATCAGCACACGGTTCTTCAATGTGGTGAAGCCCAGATCCAGCGGGGCCATCAGGTGCGGGTATAGGTTTGCAGTCATGCTTGGTCTCTCCTCTGCGTGTTCGAACGCCAGGCTTTCTTCGCCCGGTCGATTTTGACAGCGTCAAGATATCGCCCAAACTTGACAGCGTCAAGTTGTAAATTTATTGTCCACCCATGACAACCAAACCCTACCACCACGGCGAACTGCGCCCCGCACTCGTCAACGCCGCCAACGCCATCATTCGTGAAAGCGGGATTGAGGGTCTGTCCATGCGGCGCCTGGCCGATCAGGTAGGGGTCTCCCGCACGGCCCCGTATCATCATTTCAAGGACAAGAACGCCCTGCTTTGTGCCATTGCCGAAATGGGGTTCAAAGAGCAGAACAGCATGACCCGGGAAATACTGGACGATCCCGAGAATGGTAACAGTCAGGCGGTATTCAACCGTTGGGTCCGCGCTTATATCCGGTTCGCCCATGAAAACCCGGAAACCTATGATCTGATGTACGGTCGGGAGATATGGAAAGGCGGCACCCCCACTCCTTCGCTCCAGCAGATATCAAAAGCCAGTTTTCGCCTCTGGGTCGAACTTGTCGCAAAGATGCAGGCGCATGGTGTTCTGCCTGACCGCCACTCTGCGCTTCGCACTGGACAAGCAAGCTGGGCCGCCTTGCATGGCATGGCCCGCTTACTGATCGATGGCATCTACATCGAGCGTGAAGATCTCGAAGAAATCGCTGAAACGGTGGTAGACCTGCTCACCAGAGCACCAGCGGACTGAATGGAATCTGACCTCCACAAAACACTCGAAACAAAAACCCGAACAAGCGCTCGATAAACCACCCAATCTCCCCTGAAACTCAGTCACTGCAAGCCTTTTGCCTCTTCCCGGTTCCGAATTGAATCCGAACAAAATGTCGGATTACGCTGGCTTTAATGCAGCACGCTTCAGGCTGCCATCTATTCCAGCCCAGTGATCATCCGACGTCCTCCAGAGGTATCTGCAATGACAACCGCTACCGCAGCCAAAGCCACATCAGGCGCCAAAGATTATGTGGCTCAAAAGCCCAAAGTGCCCATTCGCCACATGAAGTTTGACTTCAACGTCGAGGATGCCGACACCAATTTCTATCTGAATGCGGAACTGGCCTCGGCCTACTTCGAGGCCCTGTCGATCTTCCTGACCTATGGCGAGGAACTGGTCATCGACACCGCGCGCTATCATCGAGACCTGCTTGACGATCCCGAACTGAAGCAGCGGGTCACCGCACTGATCGGCCAGGAAGCGCTGCACTCAAAAGTGCACGAAGAGTGGAACGAAATCCTCAAAGAGCACCGTTTCCCGGTGCCGCTTTACCGCTTTCTGGCGGAGAATGTTTTCAACTACGGTTTCAAACGATTCCCGCAACCACTTCAACTCTCACTGATGGCAGGCATCGAGCACTTCACCGCCGTGCTTGCCGAATTCATGATGAAGCACGAGGACAACTTCTTTCACAGTGAGGATGAGAAGCAGCGTGGCCTGTGGATGTGGCACATGCTGGAGGAGTCCGAACACAAGGACATCGCCTACGATGTATTCCAGCAACTCTCCGGCAACTACCCCCTGCGCATCACCGGCTTTGCCCTGGCGTTGTTCACCATCTGGTTTCTGGTCCCGATAGGCGGCGTCGCCATTCCATTCCTGCGCAACCCGAGGAAACTTATCAGTCGCAGCTTCTGGAAGGACGCGGGACGCAGCCTTGGCCTCTTGGTTGGCCGTAAAGACGGCGTATATGGCAGCACCCTCGGCCACGTATTCGACTATCTCCGCCCCGGCTTCCACCCCAACGACCATGACACCTCCGAGTACCTGGCCTACTACAAAGAACGGCTACTGAACCCGGAGACTGGCCTGCTGACACCGTACTTCGTCAAGGAAGTGATCCCGCCGGTTCGCGCGTGATGATCCGAGGTTGCCGAGATACACAGACTCTTTTTGCTTGAGAATTTACCGACTATGAAATCACTCTTTTCCCGAAAACCAACCGGCCCGAGCTACAACGCCTGCGCCGTAGTCACGGGCGCTGGCAGCGGTATTGGTCGTAGCTTCGCGCTGGAACTGGCACGCCGCCATGGATCGGTGGTGTGCGCCGACATCAATCTGGCCGCCGCTCAGGAAACACTGGAACTGGTCAAAAAGGCGGGTGCCAGCGGTCATGCCGTGCAATGCGATGTCGGCAAAGCCGAGGAAGTCGAGAACCTGGCCGAGAAAGCCGAAACGTTTTTCAGCCAGCCCGCGACACTCGTCATCAACAATGCAGGCGTGGGTCTCGGTGGTAAGTTCGATGAACTCACTCTCGATGACTGGAAGTGGTGTGCCGATGTCAACCTATGGGGCGTTATACACGGCTGCCATTACTTTGTGCCCCAGTTCAAGCGTGCAGGCCAGGGAGCCATCATCAACGTGGCTTCCGCAGCGTCCTACACGGCGGCGCCGGAAATGAGCGCCTACAACGTGACCAAGGCCGGTGTTCTCGCCTTGTCGGAGACGCTCTCCGCAGAACTGAAAAAACACGGCGTGAAGGTCAACGTGCTTTGTCCCACCCTGGTTCCCACCAACATCATCAAGAACGGGCGAATTCCCGGTCGCTATTCCAAGCTCGCCGATCACGCTCTGATGAACTACGCCATGACCACAAGCGATGATGTCGCCAGGCTCACCCTGAATCGACTGGACAAAGGCCACCTCTACACCACGCCTCAACTCGACGCCAAACTGTTCTGGGTCATGAAGCGGTTCTCTCCGAGCCTTTACGCCAAGTTCCTCGGCCTGTCCTACGGCTTTGTTAAATAATTCAGCAATCACGGTTAGCAAACATGGCTTCATCCAAGCGTCAAAAGACAACAAACGAGCGTACCGACAGCGAGAAACTGGCGGACACTCAAATCTTTGACACCTTTATCGTGGGCGCAGGCATTTCCGGCCTGGCTACGGCGATCAAGCTGAAAAAGAGCGGTTATCACAACTTCAAGATTATCGAAAAGGCCGGCCGCGTCGGGGGAACCTGGCGTGAGAACACCTACCCGGGGTGCGGTTGTGACGTGCCGTCATCGCTCTACTCCTACTCCTTCGCTCCGAGCAGCAAATGGAGCAACCTGTTTGCCAGACAGCCGGAAATCCTCAGCTATCTCGAAGAGGTCAGCGACGATTTCGGCATCCACCCACTGATTGAGTTTAATAACGAGCTTGAACGTGCCGTCTGGGACGACCATCACCATCTTTGGGAGCTGGACACGACCAAGGGTCGTTACCTGTCGAGAACCGTCGTATTCGCCACAGGGCCGATTACGGAATCTCAGATCCCCAATATTCCGGGACTCGAGTCCTTTGAGGGCGAAATGTTCCATTCTGCCCGCTGGAACCACGACTACGACCTGACCGGCAAGCGAATCGCCGTCATTGGCACTGGCGCTTCGGCGATTCAATTTGTGCCGCAGATTCAACCCAAAGCGGGGGAGCTGACGGTATTCCAGCGCACGGCGCCCTGGGTACTCCCGAAACCGGATATGGAACTGGGAGACGTCAGCAAAGAGGTCATTGAACGCTTTCCAATCATTCAGAACACCTGGCGCAAAGCCGTAGCGGGATCGCTGAACGTCATCAACTTTGGCTTGCGCAACCCGGCCTTTCTCAAACCCGTCAACGTGGCTGCAAAGCAGCTGCTCAGACTTCAAGTCAAAGATCCGGAGCTTCGCAAGGCGCTGACACCGAACTTCGACATCGGGTGCAAACGCATCCTGTTTGCCAACAATTACTACCCGGCACTGCAGGCCGATAATACGTCGGTCATTGCCAGCGGCCTGGTGAAAGTGGAAGGCAACACAGTCATTGCCGCCAATGGCGAGCGCCGCGAAGTGGACGTGATTATCTGGGGCACCGGGTTTGATGTTTCCCATCCGCCAATTGGCCAAAAGGTTTTCAATGACAAGGGCGAACGCCTTGCCGATCTCTGGAAGAACAGCTCTCCCGAGGCTTACCTCGGCACGGCGATTGAAAACACCCCCAACGCCTTCCTGATTCTCGGACCCAACGTGCTGGTATACGACTCGTTCATCCAGTTGGCAGAAGCTCAGTTGGACTACATCATCGATGGTCTGTGGAAGATAAAAGGGAAAGCGATCAGTAAACTGAGCATCAAGCCGAACGTGCTTAAAGAGCACAACGAAAAGGTTCAAAAACACCTGAAAACCACGGTTTTCAATGCGGGTGGGTGCAGCAGTTACTATCTGGACCAGAATGGCCGCAACTTTGCCGCCTGGCCCTGGTCGCTGGCAACGCTCAAAAAGCGCCTGAACCGCTTCGAGCTGAAGGACTACGAGACGGTTTACGCCGGGAAACCCGCGCGCAAGACGCCCAAGAGATCAAAACGAACAAATGCCAGGAAGGAAACAGCCCTGAGTTAAACCCTCTGCTACGGACGCACGAGAGACGGGTGAGGAACCAGGCACTCCATAGCGGTCAGCGTCAGATCCCGGAATACGGTATCTGACGCAATAATGCTGGGGAATCGATCGTATATCTCGCGACGGCACGCCGACGTGCGTGCCTGCGCCTCTTCCACGCATTCGCTCGCTGCCTGCCCACTGTTTCCCTCATCCAGCCTGTCCTCGCATAGCTGAGGAATCTGCTGCACAACCCAATCCATGGCCACGCTCCGCTCTGCCGGGTTCGCCCGCAAATCAGAAAACCGACTGGCCTCAACCGGGCCCGGCTTTTCCTGCGTCTGTTCCCAGAGCACAACAAGAAGAGCCGCGGAAACAAGAACAACGGTGACGGTTGGAAACTTCATTTGGGGAGCAAGCCTTTGGTGGTTCAAAGCAGGGGATGATAGAGCTTCGTGTCGCCGGACACAAAGCTCTAACCTGGATCAGGCCAGGCCTCTGGTCATGCCCTCACATCAGCGGGAGAGAAGCTTAACCATCGCCGCCCCGACAGCGGCTGCGCTTGCAGGGTTCTGCCCGGTGATCACGCGATCATCTTCAACCACGAACTCCTGCCATGGCTGTACCTTGCTGTACTGGCGAGCCGTTCTTGCCAACGCCTCTTCAAGCAGAAACGGAATCTTGTCAATGGTACCGTAATCGACTTCCTCTTCACGGGTGAAGCCGGTGACCGATCGGGATGCCAAAAGCTTTTCACCGTTGCTGAGGGTTACAGGCAACAGACCGGCGGGGCCGTGACACACGGCTGCCAGGATGCCACCCGATTCGTAGTGGCGCGCGCTCAGGGCGGCAACACTCTTGTTGTCTGCGAGATCCGACAAGAGACCAAAACCGCCGGGATAGAAAATGGCGTCGTAGCCTTCCACTGAAATATCCGCAACGGGAATGGTGTTGTTGATACGATTCTGAAAATCCTCGCTGGCCAACAGCTCGCTGTTCACCGTATCGCCCTCTATATCTGTGCCATACAGCGGGGCCTTCCCGCCGTTAATGGATACCAGATCATAATCAAATCCGGCTTCCAGGAGCTGGTGCAATGCGTGTGTTAACTCCGGTGCAAACGTCCCATTTGCCTCATTGGTTTCACCCAGGGTGCCGTGGTTGGTAACGAAAATCAGAATCTTCTTCATGGGGTCCTCCCGTTAACATTCATGGGTATGACTACGAATGACCACCATGGTAATAATGCCTCGCTTGAATGATAATCCCATAAAATACCAAATCACTATTGCTACACAGCAACAATACGGCAAAAACAAGGGCCCCATGGACAGCTTCGAAGGCATCATCGAATTCGTCACCGTTGCGGAGTGCCAGGGCTTCACCGCGGCAGCCAGACAGTTGGATATCAGCGCCAGTCACGTCAGCCGCCAGGTATCGCGGCTGGAGGATCGGCTGGGGGCCGCCTTATTCGCAAGATCGACCCGCTCTGTGAACCTGACGGACGCGGGCCAACTGTATTACCAGCAATGCAAGGAGCTGGTCACGGGTTTGCAACAAGCCAATGAACAGGTCGCCACCGAGCAGGTCACACTCAATGGCACGTTGCGCATCAGTGCTGCCGGCGCTTTTGCAGAGCAATTCGTTGCACCCGCGCTGATTGAGTTCGCTGGAAACCATCCGGAACTGTCCATTGAAATGGATTTCGATACCCGGATGACCAACTTCATTGAAGACGGGATCGACTTTGCCATCCGGTATGGTCAATTGGCGGATTCCGGACTCGTGGCCCGCAAGTTGCTGGACCGTCCGCTGATGGCCGCGGCAAGCCCCGAATATCTGGAGCAACACGGTATCCCCAATCATCCGGATCATCTGAAGCACCACAGCTGCCTGGTCACCAATAACAACAGCTGGCAGTTTGAGATGGACGGCAAGCCTTATAACATCCGGATTTCCGGCCGTTGGCGGAGCAATAACGCCCACGCTATTGCCGAGGCTTGTAAACAAGGGCTTGGGATCGCCTATATGCCCAAAAGCAGCTTCCTGGATGCTTTAGAGCAAGGTGATGTAGTGCCGGTATTGCAGCCCTACTGGAGCAGACATGCCAGTAGCTGGATTGTGTACCAGAATCGCCGATTCCTGCCGCTTCGGGCAAGGCTCGCCATCAACCATCTGCTTTCTCATTTTGAGCATTGGCGCGAGTAACAGCGCCACAGGCCGCGTACAACTCGCTATACTCTTCGTCCACAAACCTATAAAAACAGTGGATAAGGAGAGGACCATGGATTTCGTCCGGACCCCGGAAGCACGCTTTGCCCGTCTGCTCGATTACCCTTTTGAGCCCAACTACGTTGATCTCGACGGGCTACGAATGCACTACGTCGACGAAGGGCCATCTGATGCCAACCCGATCCTGATGATGCATGGAGAACCCTCCTGGTCCTACCTCTACCGGCACATGATCCCTGTCTGTGCCGCCGCAGGTCACAGAGTCATCGCCCCGGATCTGATCGGCTTTGGTAAATCCGACAAACCGACATCCATCGACGACTACAGTTACCAACAGCATATGGACTGGATGCAGCGGTTCATCGACAGGCTCGGCCTGAACAACATCACGCTGGTGTGTCAGGACTGGGGATCACTGTTGGGCCTGAGGCTCGCAGCAGAGAACCCGGATCGCTTCCGGGCCATCGTCGTGGGCAACGGCATGCTGCCAACCGGTGACCAGAAGGTCCCGCCAGCGTTCAACCTCTGGAAGAACTTTGCCCTGCACAGCCCCTGGTTTCCCATTGGTAGAATCATCAACGCCGGCTCGTTCCGTAAGCTCGGTCCGGACGAACTAAGAGCCTACGACGCCCCCTTCCCGGGCAAGAAATTCAAAGCCGGCGCCCGGGCTTTCCCGCGACTTGTTCCGGTGCGCCCGGACGATCCGGCGAGCGAAGCCAACCGCAACGCCTGGCAGGTTCTAGAGCGCTGGGAGAAGCCTTTCCTGACCACCTTCAGTAATGGTGACCCGATTACCCGTGGCGGAGACGCGTTCATGCAAAAGCGTATTCCAGGGGCAAAAGACCAGAACCACATCACTCTCAAAGGCGGCCATTTTCTGCAGGAGGATTCCCCGGTACCCTTTGCCCAGGCCATCAACAGCCTGCTGGCGACACTGTCATGATCGTGGCGTAAACGCAGTCTTTCGGCTACCCCGAGAAAATATCGGCAAACTGACCACCGAAGCGCGAGATCCATTCTCGCGCTGCGGCTTCGCTATCCAGCTCACACCCTTCCCGGCAGAGTTCGCGGCGAAAATGTTCAATCTGGCAGACTTGCTCAACCATTTTGGTTTTGAACGATTCGGCCTCATCAGAAAACTGGACGGCGATCCTGTATCCCGCCCTACACCGCCGGCAACGCACTATCTGACCCGCGATTCGATAGTCCTGCTGAATAGACGGAATTCCCAGTGCCACGGTCTCTCCCACCCTGAGCTTCCTTGTAAGACGACAGGCCAACCCACCCTGGCTGATGTCACACATGCTGGCCTCATCCCCTGAGGCGCAATCCCCGGCAAAAATCAGGATCGGAAACTCCGTGGGGTGGCGAATAAAGCGTCTCATCTGATTCCCCTTGGCAAGGGCAGTGGCACGACGAACTCATCTCAGCGTCTTATCCTAGAGTAGTCAAAGAAGCAGGGTTAAGCCTCCCGTCAGGACAGCAAACAGAACCGATAGCCAGATCAGAGCCTTCCATGGAAAAGGTGGCGCCGGCGGTTCAACCTCCAGCTGCTCCTCAAGATAGTTTCTTAACAGGCGGGTATTCCGGGTATTTGCTTTGTAAATGGCATCAAATGCATCGCCAAATACGGGCAGGAGACCTCCCAGGAAATCAATCCCCATGTTCCGCAGCATTCTCAACTTGACCGCCCTGCTGGCACCCGCCCTCTGGGCCTCCAACAGGACATAGCATGACAGCACAAGACCGGCCATATCCCCGATAACGGGCAACAACCCTATGATCGCCTCAGCACCGATCTGGAACTTTGTAAACGGTATGCCAATGCTACTGTCTGTAAAACGGCTGAATTTATCCAGACGCTTGAGGATCGCCCTCTGTTTTGCTTCGCTGGGTTTGGACATCTGCGTTTCCTCTTTTATGCTAGGGCTGTCGTGGCCCGTGTTCGGATAACTGGGAGGAGTAAAACAGGGTGTTTGAACGGATTCAACGCTGGTTAGGGCTCGAAACCATTCCCGCGGTCTTTTTTTCCTCGGCCGGGATCGCGGTGTTGTTTGTATGCCTCGCTATCCCGTTTGATCAGACCGTCGCCGACAGTTTTGGCTACTTAACCGGTTGGGTCGCCCATAATCTGGGCTGGTTCTACATACTGTCCGTTTCGTCGTTGTTCGTCTTTCTCCTCGGCCTCGCCTTCAGTCGATATGGCACCATTCGCCTGGGTGGGGATGACAGCCGACCCGACTACTCCAATCTCACCTGGTTCACCATGCTGTTTGCTGCCGGCATTGGCACCATTCTGATGTTCTGGGGGGTCGCCGAACCCGTATCCCACTTTGCCAACCCACCATTCTACGGAGTGGCAAGCGGCTCTGAGCGAGCGGCAAGCGATGCTATGACCATTTCGCTATACCACTTCGGGCTTCACACCTGGACCATATTTGCCATGCCTGGGCTGGCGATCGGGTACTTTGCTTACCGACACAAACTTCCTATGCGCATCAGTAGCCTGTTCTACCCCATCCTTGGTGAACGAGCTTTTGGGCCCTGGGGATGGACCATCGACGTGGTTGCCGTATTGGGCACACTCTTTGGCGTGGCCACATCCCTGGGCTTGGGCACTCTGCAGCTGAACAGTGGCCTGAACTACCTCTTTGGCGTGCCGGTCAGCGGGCCTGTTCAAGTGGGTCTTATAACGGTTATTGCAGGCATTGCTGCAACTTCTGTCGCCTTGGGTCTCGACAAGGGCGTCCGCCGGCTCTCCCAACTCAATATTCTATTGGCGATTTTCCTGTTGCTGTTCGTATTAGCGGTCGGGCCGACGGTGTTTATTGCCGAGGGAATGGTACAAAGCGTTGGCAATTATCTGGACGCCCTGCCCTGGCTGGCCTTCTGGACCGAGACGTTCCGCGAATCCGACTGGCAGAGAAACTGGACACTATTCTATTGGGCCTGGACGATCTCCTGGGCACCCTACGTGGGCATTTTTATTGCCCGCATTTCACGAGGCAGAACCATCCGGGAGTTTGTGGCCGGTGTCCTGTTTGCGCCCACGGCATTCACACTCGTCTGGTTTGGCATCTTCGGGCTATCCGCGATCAATGTGGAAATGAATGGCCAGATCGCCTTGGCGGAGCAGGTACAACAGGATCCATCGGTCGCCATTTTCGCCTTCCTTGAGGCGTTCCCGTGGGCCGAAGCCGCATCCGTGCTCAGCGTGGTGATTATCGTCATTTTCTTTACCACCTCCTCGGACTCGGCGTCGCTGGTGATTGATATGCTGACCCGCCGGGAAGACCAACCATCATTGATTCGGCAGCGCATTTTCTGGGCGGCCGCGCAAGGCGTGATTGCAGCCACTCTTTTGCTCTCCGGAGGGCTGGACGCACTCCAGAACGTCATTACGTCTCTGGGATTACCCTTCTGCGTCCTGTTGCTCTTCATGGCCATATCGTTGTACCGAGCGCTTCATGCAGACTACCGTGGATACAGCGTGGGTGAACTTGTACATGGGCGCGCATTCCCTGAGGTGGAAGCCGATGCCGCACCGATTGAGGAGGATGAGTATGTACCACAAGCTGCTGATCGCCATTGATCCCGAAGACGACGGCGAGGGTAAACGGGCGCTGGAGGCTTCTCTTGAGCTGCTCAGCGAAGACGGTGAACTCCACCTGGCCAGCGTCTACAACCCCGACGGCGGGGGCTTTTTCCCCCATGTCGAGGAACATTCGCCGGAGGAGAAAGAGTCTGAAGTCCAGAACCACCTGGATTTACTCGCTCGGAAATACCTCCCCCTTAACCAGCGGGCGGCACTGCACGTGGTTGCCGGGTCGCCCGGAGAGACACTCGTCGCCCTGGCGGGGCAGTTGTGCGTGGACCTGATGATACTTGTGTCGAGGGGGAGCAGCGGGCACTGGCCTCTGCGACGGGCGACCGTCGAGTATGTTTCCGTAAACGCTCCCTGTGCCGTGCTCGTATTACCCGCCCTTGATCAGCAGGACTAACCACCCCATGTCACACCTCAAACGCATCTATCTCGCCGGCCCGGAAGTTTTCTTTCCCCGGAAAGAACACCGGAGCATAGTCGCGGAGAAGAAACGAATTCTCGAGCAGTTCGAGCTTGAGGGCGTAGACCCACTCGACGTCGAAATGGAATTTCCAGAGGATGAGGCGAAGGCTGATCGTGGCCATCGCATTTACCGGGCGAATCGCGAACTGATGGACGGCTGCGATGCCATCATCGCCAACCTGACGCCGTTTCGTGGCATCAGCGCTGACCCGGGTACCGTCTTTGAAGTGGGCTATATGATCGGTCAGGGCAAACCGGCGTTCGGCTTCACTCTGGACAATCGCCCCTATCAGGAGCGGGCCGGCGACACCGTACTGGACGATCTTGGCCATACCATTGAAGACTTTGAGCTCAGCGACAACCTGATGATCGAAGGCGGCATTGAAGCGTCAGGGGGGAAGCTATTCGTGGCTGAGCGCCCCGGCGATCATCCCTTCTTTTCAACGGTTCTCTTCGAGCGCTGCGTGGAAGCCCTTTCAACTCAGAAAAAATAGTAACGCACCAACTGAAGCACCAGGATCACCATCATCAGCGGGATAATCCACCGCGCAATGTTCCCGTAATCACGGGGTTCCCCCTTGGGCGCATACTTTTCGACCAACGGAATAATAATGATCAACGCGATGAACAGTACTGCGAGAATCGTCAGCAGAGTGCCCATAAACGCCCTCCCTTCAACGGCCTGACCATAACCCTAACAAACTCTCTTACGTGCGTGTTGTCTAAACCTTACGGGAAAGAGTGGACTTTCCACATTGACGAATAGCGCCGAAGAGTCCTGAATCATAGATAGGAAACCGCAGGAGGGTAACCGCAAATGAAATGGATCATCCTGGCAGTGATCATTGGAATCATTGCCTACTGGCTGTTTCAGGGCAAACGCAAGAACACGATTGAGGACCCCGAGCTGAAAACCTACGAAGACAAAGACTTCTACCTGACCTCGGACGACAACGTCTCTGAAGACGAATCCTCACCCGACAGCAATAATCCGCGTCACTGAGGTTTCTGGTCTACCTGGCCAAGCCAGTCAAGAAACCACTGTTCCCGGAGATCCACGGTCTGGGAGTACCAGCGGTGATCGCGGATAACAGCACGCCCCATGTGAGCTGGGGCCGTGGGCATGTAGGGGCGCATTGGCACGCCCGTATCGCGGTGCAGTCCCACCATCTGCTGAGCGGATTTCCGGGTGGGCCCATAGCTGATCAGGCTGGCCTGGGCTGCCATTCTGGCCGGCTGCGTCGCAAAGGCGATGAATTCAGTAGCAAGCTCTGCCCGCTTCGATGCCCGGGCAATGGTCCAGCTGTTAAATCCGATCAACTGCCCATCCCAAATCACCGAAATCGGCGCCCCTTCCATCGCCCGGGCATGAAAAAAGCGACCGTTGTATCCGGTGGCCATGGCTGCCTGCCCGCTGGTGAGCAGTTCCACGGGCTCCTCACCACTGGTCCACCAGAGGATCGAACCCCGAATGCCATCCAGGCGTCGGGCCGCTAATTCCAGGCCTCTTCGGGTACTGAGCAGGTCGTAGAGTTGCTCCCGGGGCACAGACAGCGAGAGCAGCGCCCATTCGAGCAGGCCGGCAGGGGATTTGCGCAGAGCGCGTTTCCCGGGAAAGGTCTCCAAATCAAAAAAGTCCTCAACGCTGTCCGGCTTCATCCCCGGAAACGCCCGGTTATCAAACGCGATCACCGTGGAAAAGACAATCTGGGTGATGAAACATGGCTGGATCGCGTCAGCCATAAAATCCTCGACCGCCGGTGTGCCATCAGGGGCCGGTGTAAGAATCCGTGGATCAATCGTTGCCAGCAATCCCTCCTGGCAGGCAGCGCTGGCATCGGACTGGATCATGTCGATGACATCCCACTCAGGCCTGTTATTGGCGGCCTGCTCCCGGAGCTCTCTCAGACCGCCGTCGTAATGGACCGTTTTAATGGCAATACCCGTTGCCTCGGTGAACGGCTCAAAATAAGCTCGGCGCTGACTTTCCTCATAAGCACCTCCCCAGGTTGCCACCGTCAGCACGTCAGCGTCATCCCGCCCCGCTTGAGCATGCAGCGAAGCCGGCAAGGACAATAACCCGGCAACGGTGAAGACAACGGAGAACGCGCTAAGCCGCTTCATTTTCTTCCTCACGCAGATCGTGCACGATTTCCAGGTATGCCCGTATCACCGCCTCCTCAGGAACCACTCCCAAGAGCCGGCCGCTGTGGCTTACCAGAGGAACGGCCTCGCCCAGAAACCCTCGCAACATGTCCATGGAATCCCAAACCGACGTATCCTCATCAAAGGTGGTGAAGGACGTGATCATGGCGTCCCTGGCCGGCATTGCCGCCGGGCTGTTCAGAACCCCCTGTACCCGGATCACCCCCAGCAACGCCCCCGTCTCTTCCAATACCATGGCTTCGGCTCGATGGTCATCCACCAGGCGCTGACGAACCCCTCCAACGGATTCCGACTCATCAACCGCCGTGAACTCCCTTGAGAGATAATCCCGAATCCGGTGGTTCTCCAGAATGGCTTTGTCCCGGCCCAACGAGAGATCAAAGCCCCAGGCCCGGAGCTGCAGATCAAACAGCGAACGCCCGACCACGCGATAAGAAATCAGGTTGGAAAATACCACGGCGACCATGGCCGCAATGGTCAGGTCATAGCTGCGCGTCAGTTCGAACACGATCAGAATGGTGGTGAGCGGAGCACCAATTACAGAGCTGGCCAGGGCCATCATTCCGCAGATGGCATACACCACCAGCCCGGAATGTGGCACGGGAATCAGGTAAGGCAACACCAGACCGTAGAATGCACCAAAGAGAATGCCGATCAGCAAGGCGGGGCTGAACACCCCGCCCACAAAGCCAAAGCCCACGCAAAGGGCTGTGACGGCCAGTTTGGCGATGATGATCAGCCCCAGCTCACCGATACCAAACGCGCCCTCAATGGTGGCAAAGCGGAGCGTCTCCTGGCCGATCCCCATCACCTCTGGTATCCACAGGGCTACCAGCCCCACCGCCAACCCGGCAACCGCTGGACGGGCCCAGGGCCAGGCGATGTAGTGCCTTGCGGCACCAGTGCTTGCTCGTAGTAACCGCATGAATGCCCAGGCCAATCCCGCGCACAGCACCCCCTCCACGGCAAAGAACAGGAACTCGTAGCTGTGCTCCACTCTGTCGAAGCTCACCAGAAACAACGCCGGGCGATCGAAAATGACATTGGCAACGATGTAACCGGTGGCGGCGGCAACGGTCACTGGCGCAAAGGCGCGAAGGGAGTAGTGGCGCAGGATGACTTCATGGGCGAATACCAGACCGGCTATGGGCGCATTGAACGCCGTGGAGATAGCCGCTGCAACACCGCAGGCAATGGCAATGGAACGCTGGTGGCGAAGGTTCAGCCGCAAGCGCCCGGCGAGGCTGCCAAACATGGCCCCAAGGTAGACCAGCGGCCCGTACTGTCCCACTGACGCCCCGCTGCCAAGGGACACCAGAGCGGCAAAGCTGGACGCCAGTCCACTTCTGAACCCCGGCGCGGGCCCGCTCGTCTGGGCCGCCAGGATGGCATCCGGGGGCGCAAGGCCGCGGCGTTCCGGTATCAGAAAATGAACAATCAGGCCGACCACCAGACCACCGGCGGCCGGCACTAACAGAGTCGCCGCTGCCACCAGCAATGGCCGCCCCTCTGCAAGCACCCGGGCATAGGGTGAGATCAGAAGCTGCCCATTGAGATAATGCACTGACTCGACAAAACCAATGGCCGCCAGCGACGCGGCAGCTCCGACCACAATGGCCACCAGAGTCACCGTGCATATCTGATAGATAATCTGCGCGAGACCTTTCCTGTCCATAGAACAAGTAAAGGTCCGATTGGCTCTTAGCTCAAATGCTCAGGTCATGCGTCAGCAGGTTTCTGTACCTCTGCTCTACCGGGCAGGGAGAAATGCACCGAAGCCCATATCGCGCCCCAGTGCTGGAGATAACTGTTCCTCCTCCACAGCGACTTGCCCGTTGATGAGCACATGCTTCACGATTCCCGGGTTGCGATTCACCAGACGCTTGAGATCGAAGTTTTCCATCTCAGCCCAGCTTACCTCTTCCAGATTCTGATCAAATCCGCTCGGATCCAGCACCACGACATCAGCGCGATCGCCCTCACGGATGGTCCCGGCGTCGACGCCAAACCAGTCGGCCTGATCACCAGTCAGCCGGTGAACAGCCTGCTCCATGGTCATCACAGGATCCCCCTCATCAATAGACTCCTGGACGAGTTTGAGCATGCGAAGGGGCAAGTTATAGAACGCCATGTTACGAATATGCGCCCCGGCATCGCTGAAGGTGATTAAAGCGCGAGGGTCTTTCACCATCCGTTTCAACACCTGCTTGCGGTGGTTGCCAACCGTGGTATACCAGCGGATTTGCTTACCGAACTCCACCACCAGGTCCAGAAACAGATCCACGACGTGAACGCCACGGGCCCTGGCAACTTCCTCGAAGTTCTTCCCGATCAGGGAAGCATCCGGGCAATCGATGATCATGGCATCGCCAAAATCCCTCTGCCACACTCGCGGGCTCAGCTTTTCACCATAGAACCGCCGGAATTCCCGGCGATACTGCTCATCTCTCAGCAGCTCATTGCGTTCAACGGCATTCTTGAGATCCAACGCCATTTCACCCGCCCCGAACTCTTCGAAAAACACCACATCGATGCCATCGGCATACACCGTGAAAGGGGTCGGCAACACCTGCCAACGGAAATCGCCGCGCAGAGCATTGGTGATACGGGAAGTCAGCTTGGTCAGGTTGGTGAGATAGGCACTTCCTTTCAAATCCATCTGGCTGATCAACGTGGTCTTGAGAGGGCGCCGCAGCCAACCCAGACATTCACGCACGTACTGCAGAATCTGAAGCGGTGTGGCGGCGTTGGGCGCCCCCTGATGGGCACGCCCATATTGGCGCACCAAGCGGTTCAGTCTGGCAATCTCACTCCAATGGGCATAGGTGCTGGGCAAACTCTTGGACCATTCCCGGTCACCGTCGACCTTGTCCCATTTCAGACACATGGTGGATAACCCCAGAAACCCTTCATCCAGAGCCTCCTTCATCAACCCTTCCATGGCCTGTATTTCGTCCTCGCCAGGCCTCACCCTGAGGTCGGTCGCCCGGGAAAGGCCCATGACACCCACACGCAAATCACTGTGCCCCAGGAAGCTGATGACATTCGGCCCAAGCGGTATTTGTTTCACATGGTCAACCCACTGTCTCGGCGTGGACCAGGTTTTATGCGCCTTCAGGATTGGCAGGACCCGTTCACGGGGTACCGTTTCCACGCGGGTGAAGATATCCGAGGCATCCTCGTAATCGCTACAGACCATGCTCAGGGAGCAACTGCCGACCAGTACTGTGGTTACACCATGCCTGACGGACTCAGACAGGCTTGGACTCACCAGCAATTCCGCATCGTAGTGGGTGTGGGTATCCAGAAACCCCGGCGTCACCCAAAGTCCCCCGGCATCAATGACCCGAGCGGCCTCACTGTCGGGAATGGATTCCTCAGTGACCCGGGCGACACGGCCATCTTTAACGGCCAGATTGCAGATGTGGGAGGGTGCACCCGTCCCGTCGAAGTACCGCCCACCCTTGATGAGCACGTCATACTGAGCCATTGCCTGATATCCTTTCAGTGTTATTGTTCGAATTCTGATCGGTCTACGATGCAACATATTAAACACTGACTCAACGCAGGCAATGCCAGACAATGCGCTCCCTCCCAAAACTCACGGCCCGACCTGCTGGTACACCGCACAAGCGGCGATTCTCTTTACGACCTCAAAAGATACCGTTACGGCGACACCTGACCCGCGCCTCCGTCGCTCTGATATACAGGCAGAGAGAGGATGGCCGTCAGGATTTGCTGTTCATTCAGCGGGCCCATCGCGCTGGGGATCCGTGGTCTGGTGACATGGCCTTTCCGGGCGGCCGCATGCAGCCGGACGATAGTAGCCCACGGGCCGCAGCCGAACGGGAGACGCTGGAAGAAACCGGCATTGATCTGGCCCGCCACGGCCGCTTCAGGGCCCGCCTGTCTGACCTGATCACCCGGCATCACAGCCGATGGCGTCCGATGATCGTCACCCCTTACGTTTATGAGTGGTCAGGCCCACAGACCATGACACTGAACCATGAAGTAGAGAATACAGTCTGGGTACCCATGGATTACCTTGCCGCCAGCGAGAACCAGGGCACGCTAACGTGGAGCACACCTCTTGGGGCACTGCATCTGCCGTGTTGCCGATATCAGGGCTACTGCATTTGGGGGCTCAGCTACAGCATGCTTCAGGAACTACTGAAACAGAGTAAATAAATGAAACTTTGCTATACACCGACTCTGGAATAGCGTAGAGTCGTCTTCGTTGGAACGATTTAGAAAAGCACTTCACGAATAAGACCTTTTGAGTTTTCTCGCATTTAGTCCTGTTTTTGATCCTGCACGTTTTCTGTTTCCCGCACACCGCTGATCAAAGATCACAACGGTTTTTGACGGCAATTTAATGATTAATTTCAGGATATATCTATGTCTACTGTTACTGGTAACGTTAAGTTCTTCAACGAAGCAAAAGGTTTTGGATTCATTACTCGTGAAGGCGGCCCGGACGTCTTTGTTCACTACAGCGCTATTCAGGGTGGCGGTTTCAAGACTCTGGCAGAAGGCCAGGAAGTTGAGTTCACCGTGACTCAGGGCCAAAAAGGTCCTCAAGCAGAGAATGTTGTTGCCCTGTAAATAACAGGCTCAACGAGAAAAGGCAGCCTACGGGCTGCCTTTTTTGTTTCCGTACTGAGCTCAGTGGAAAGAATTCTCGCCTTGCCGCCGAACATCGCAAATGTCACTCTACCCCGGCAACTGGTATAACCATCCAACCGTTAACATTTAAGGAACCTGCAATGGGAAGCTCCAAGCTGATCGGGATCGTACTACTCGTGGTTGGCATCGGCCTGCTTTACTTCGGCTATCAGTCCACCCAGTCAGTCGGAAACCAACTCACTGAAACACTGACCGGTCGCTTTACGGACGAAACCATGTGGTACCTGATTGGTGGTGCAGCCGCAGCGGCGGCAGGCGCCTTCCTGACCTTCGTGAAGAAATAACCCGCTTACTTCGTCAGACCACGTAGCCCTCGGGTTTTATCATGGCCACAGCCTCGCCGCTGTCCCGCCCCGTTTCCGAAGCCCAGATAGAACTGGCGATACGAACAGGCATCGCACGATACTTCGATGACTGCCGGGAACGGGTGCCGGCATTCATTGACCGACATTTCCACTATCCCGGCGCCATAGCGACCAATCGAGTGGCATTGGGCTGGGACATGCTGCGGGCACCCGCCAACCTGCTCTGGGCACCGGTATACGCCCTCGCATGCTTGCTCCGACTGCTGATTCCGGAAAAAACAGGGCTGCTCTGGCTGCGCAACCTGCTTGGTCGGGTACCCGCCGGCTTTACCACCAAGGTGCAACAGCACATCTCGGACCTCATTCAGCAGGAATTGCTGAACAACGGCGAACCAGGGCCACTACTGGAGCGCTATCTGGTGAAAACGCTTGAGGAGACATACGCCAGCCAAACCTCCGAACCGGTCGATCATCGACAGTTCACTCGGGCAATCGAGCCGCTGGTGACCGAAGCACTGAGCCAATACCGGGTCACCCGAACGGCTTCAGCCGATATTACAAACAGCATTTCCTGCACCGTGCTGGGCGCTTTTGCCTTTCAAAAGTTCACTCCCGGCGGGATCGGGCTTGGCGTTGTACTCGCTTCCGTGCTGGCAAAAAACCTGGCCGCCAGGGATTTTATCCTCGGCGAAACCATCGGTGGCTGGTACTACAGCCTCTTTCCACCGGAGCCCTCCCTCGCAACCACCGCTGGCGTGATGGTTGCCGTCATGGCATCCCTCTCCGCTTTCGCGGCCTTGTCCGGGGTGCTTTTCGATCCCATTCAAGCCGCAATAGGCCTGCATCGCCGACGCTTGAACAAGCTACTCAACCATCTGGAGTCCGATGTAAAGCTGAGCACTCAAAGCAGTTTCCGCCCAAAAGACCAGTTTGTGGCTCGGATACTGGATGCTTATGACTTAATCAGGTCGGGCTTACTGTAGGTAGCAGGCTTGAAAACCTACCTGGTCTAACAATCTTTCACACGACTTATGGTGGTGTTTCAGGGGTTAACGAGTATATTAAGTGAACATATATTCAATATTTTGAACTCTCGGCCTTTTCGACGATGCACAGCCAGACCAGCACCCAAAAACTGAATACAACCTCCAGGGATTTACTGCCGTTTATTGAATCTCTGCCCGATGCTGTGATCATCGTCGACCCCGAACACAAGATTGTACTGGTCAACACCCATGCCTCAGACATGTTTGGTTACCCCACGGATTCTCTGGAAGGACTGGACCTGCAGGCAATCATCCCGGCGACGCATCGTCACGCCCATAAAAAAAGGGTCGATCAGTATTTCCGGTCACCAAACACTAAAGCGATGAGTGTTCAAAAACGCTTCTCGGGGCTACGTGCGGACGGAACAGAGATTCCGGTGGAAATCATGCTAAATACCATCGTGCTCGATGGGGCTACCGCTGCCATGGCCGTTGTGAGGGATGTCAGCTATCAGAGAGAACTGGAAGACCGGCTGATTCAGGAATCACTGACAGACGAGATGACCGGTCTTTATAACCGCAAACACTTCAAGGCTCAGCTAGAAGCCCAGCACTCCGGCTTCATTCGCTCAGCGCTGCCATCGTCCCTCATCCTGTTCGATTTTGATCACTTCAAGAATATCAATGATGAATATGGCCACGCCGCCGGCGATACCGTACTTATCAAGGCTGCAAAAGTCGTCCAGGGAGAGCTTCGCCCATTGGACATAGGGTGTCGAATTGGGGGAGAAGAGTTCGCAATCATCCTCCCCAACACACAGCTGCGAGACGCTGTAACGCTGGCTGAGAGGATCCGCGACCGGATCGAGAAAACGGAATTCAGGCTGGATGACAGTACCTGCCATATTACCGTAACCATGGGTGTCGCGTCGTTTACACCCTCAGACCAGTCGTATGACTCGCTGATGAAAAGAGCGGACAAGCTCCTCTACGCCGGGAAGGCTGCCGGACGGAACTGCATCATTTCGCAGGAAGCTCTGGCGGGCAGACTCGGCGCAGTGCCACAAAAGTAACTGCGAAATCCTTTCTTATTCACCGCTTCTATCCTTTTACCTAATTTCGTTTGGGAACCAGTGCATTCGGTTCACTTCCCCCAACTATTTCACGAATTTTTACGTTGTTTCCACATCAGTTCATAGCAAGCTCACCAATCACTCAGTTATCATTCGCGCCGCTATGAGTTTGGCCTCATTGGCGAAAAATATTCCAAAATAATCAAATAGGTAAGAAGGAATCTTCTGTGCGAATTGCAAGGACTTTGGCAGTACTCTCTGCACTGATCTATCTCACTGGCTGCGCGTCTGGGGCGCAGATGGGCAACATGGTCTACAACGGACCGGTAAAGACCTACGACACAGCTGTGAAAAACAGTGTGAACGTCACCAACGTCTCCGGTGGTGAGGAAACAAACCCTGCCTGGACGTCAGAAATCTCCAATGAAGCATTCTCCGGCGCTCTAAAACAAAGCCTCAGGAAACAGGGGCTGCTGTCAGGCAATGGCCGATATAAACTCGAAGCGCTTCTTCTGGAGGTCGACCAGCCTGTTTTTGGCCTCGACTTTGAGGTGACCACGCACGTCAAGTACGTCCTGACTGACCGCGATAACAACGGCGCGGTGGTACTGAACGAAACAATCGTCGCCCCATATACCGCGACTATCGGTGACGCATTTGCTGCGATCAAGCGGCTAAGGCTTGCGAACGAGGGTTCCGGTAAGGCCAATATCGAGGGATTGCTGGAGAAGCTATCTGAGCTAAAAATACAGCCCGGTGATGTCACTCTCGAGCAATGAGCCTGAGCATCACTCAAGACGATAAGGAATAATCATGAAGCTCCCGCTTCTAGTAATGCTGGCTATTACAGCACTTTGGTCTTCGGGTTGCGCATCCGTCGTATCCGGAACCGACCAGAAACTGACATTCAACAGTGAGCCCGACGAAGCCACCGTTACCGTATCCGGGCGAGTACTCGGTAAGACACCTCTCACCGTGCCAGTCGACCGGGCCTCAAATCAATCGATCACCTTTGAGAAGGATGGCTATGAAACATACACTGCTCAGCTGTCTACAACCACCAACCCCTGGTTCTTCGGCAACATCGTAATCGGAGGGCTGATTGGTTCCACCACAGACGGTGTTTCAGGTGCGATTCATGAGTTTTCTCCCGACCAATATTTCGTCACACTAAAGCCCGAGACGCCAACCGGCATTCCAACCTCCAAACCGAGGCAGATCAAGGAAATCATCATCGCCTTCAGTGGAGAATTTCGCCACCAATTGGCCAGCGGCGGCGGGGAAAAGGTAGATGCGATCCTGCAACTGCTGAGTATCGGCGACGATGAGAAAGAAACGACCATCAGAGCGCTGAACCAACTCGCACTCGCCAATGAGAATGATCTTGAGCTAGCCAGCACGATCATTGAGATCTACGGCGTCAAGTAACGGGCAAAGCCGGACAGCTAAGACTTGGACCAAGCCCCCACCAACCCATAAGGCGATGTGGGGGCTCTCTTATACTGGCCGCTCAACGGCCAGACTTAAAAACGCTCCAGAAAATCCGCAAGAGCACGATTAACAGGCTCCGGATGTGACAAATTTGCCGCGTGGCCGCCGCCTGGAACCACCACCAACTCAGCATCAGGAATCCGGTCTGCCATCGCCTTTGCCCGCTCTAACGGTATGGCGATATCGGCGTCGCCGTGAACAACCAGTGTCGGCTGCGAAATCTCGGGAAGGCGCTCAGTCAGGTCGTCACGAGCGGCCAGAGTCTGGAAATTGTTGCCTATATTGGCCGGAAACATCGCGGCCCATTTTTCTTTCCAATACTCTGCCCCGGAATAGTCATTACCGAGGATAATCTGAGTAATGGTCGCACCGATTTCAGGCGTCAGTCCCTGCGTCATGAAGGTACTGATCAACTGCTGGTAAACTGGAATCTTCTCTTCCAGCTCTGTGCCTGCCTGGCTATCAAGCATAACCAGCCCACGAACCCGGTCAGGATGCGTCAGCGCACAGCGTAGAGACAGAAAACCGCCCTGGGACATACCCACCAGTACTGCGCTCTCAACCCCGAGATGAGTCAGCAGTGCCGCAAGATCGTCGGCTGAATCGTAATAACTGAACGGTTCCGGCTCGTCGACGGCGGTCTGCCCATGCCCCCGCTCGTCCCATGTGATGCAACGATACTGATCGCGCAGGGCCTCTACCTGAGGGGCAAACATGGTGTGGTCCATCAAAAGACCATGGGAAAACACCACCACCGGGCCGCTGCCACCCGTATCTTCGTAGTACAACCGCTGACCGTTTACATCTGCAAAAGCCATAACGCATCCTTTCTTGTTGTTGGATTAAGGTAGTAGCCTATCCTTATGCAGACGATCCCACTATTCAAGCGTTACTTTTAAAGGTTAAGCAAAAGACTATGGCGGGATCACTGCCTGAGTCGTTGAGGGCGGTGAGCTGTGGTAGTGGGTGACGAAGGAACGGCTACTTACCCTCAGGCACCAGGGAATAAGCTTCCCTGACGGTAATCATCGCAATCCGCGAGTCGTCTGGCTCAAGGCCATGCTTATGCAATTGCCCGATCACCATTTTCCCCACGCTTGGGCATTGCGACCGGGGAATGCCATGCTTGATGAAAACATCGGCAATGGCTTGCGGCTTTACATCCTTCGCTGACCTGAACAAAGCACCGATCTCCCGGGCGCAGGCCTGCTGCACGGGGTCCGTATTCTTCATGCTACGCAGGATCAGAGCGCCGGCGATGATGACAAAAACACCAATAATCAGAAATTTCATGGCTCACTCACGTTCGTTCTTCAAAAAACACATCTTTCCGACGTTTCTCAGGTGCCAAACTCACTGGCAGCATTATCCACGTGATCCAGCGCTTTACCCACCTGAGCATTTCCGATAACCCAGCCATAACCGCTGATTAGCAGACCCGGGGCGACAAAAATACCTAAAATGAGCGAAGCAAAAAACGAATCCGATGCCATGCCTGATTCAAACCGAAAAAAGCCGCTCAACAGAACAATGATAAAACCGGCGAGCGAGAAGCGACGCACGAACCTGGTTTTTGCTTCCCTGGTTATCGAAATCTTTTTCCAGCCAATAGCGTCGTACAGGGCACCCAGAGCGTACAACCCTAACGATACCCAGCCAGACAAATACATGACAGCATCGACTCCACTGATATCATTTGGCCCCATGTCAGTGCTGTCAGTTGAGAAAACCAACTTACCGCCCTCTGTCAACGGCGCAAAAAAATCGCCTCCCCACGTTACAAGAAGATCCAGAACCATGATGGTTGCGTTCTGCGAGTATAGAGAAACGATCATCAAAATCGCGGCCGCCCAAACCGCCAGAAATACCGATGTTATGAAGAACCCTGCGTATTTGATCAGCTGCTTCAACAGAAACCGCTTAACGGGCGACCGGGGCACGTCGAAAGTAAACTCGAACGAGATATTAGACAAAGCTCAACTCCTTTTGTGCATCATTTCAGACCGACACTGCCCCACCTCCTGCTCCTGCAAGTAGGTGCAAAATGCCGCAACATCCGGGTTCGTGAAGT
Organism: Marinobacter nitratireducens; assembly: GCF_000708045.1. Lineage (GTDB taxonomy): Bacteria > Pseudomonadota > Gammaproteobacteria > Pseudomonadales > Oleiphilaceae > Marinobacter > Marinobacter nitratireducens. Next base: position 33,385 of record NZ_ANIE01000005.1, on the reverse strand, counting down.
CACTTGAGATTAACTCCCCCGGAATCAGCCCTTCATCCCAGCGGGTCGTCACCAGCGCGTACGCGACCCCTTCATCGCCGTCCGGAAAGATCTGAACGACCGCACGTGTCTGATGGATATAGAGATCACGCATCTCCCGCGAGCAACGAAAACGGTTTGCGTCACGCTCCGGGGTACACTGATACCCCTCGCGGCTAAAAAACTCGCTGGCGGCAGAGAACAGCGTATCGTTGTTCAAGGTTGAAGCGGGTAAAGCGTGGATGGTTCGGGTGATATCGCCCGCAACGTTGGTGCAGCCCGAAAGCACCAGCGGCAACAGGGTCATCAGCAGCCTTGGCTTTTTCATCGCAATGCATCCATGCAACTTATTGATTGAAGGACCAGAATTCTCTCATCCTTTGACCGAAGAACAAACCTCAATCCCGAAATGCATCTGCCGGACCGCTCGAGTGCTCTCCTTTCAAATGCCCAATTATCAACTCATTGATCCTCTCCGGCTGCTCCAGCGACATCCAATGCCCACCCTCAAGGCGTTTGTAGACCCAGTCCGCTTCTACGAACCTTCTGGAATTGGTTAACTGGTCTTCTGTGAGGAATCGATCCGCATCGCTCCAGATCGCCAGTGTGTTCGCGTATACACTCGGCTGTTTGCTCAGCAAGACCGGAACTACCGCAGCCCGATAGATGTTCAGTGCCGCTTTGAGCCGACCCGGCTGACGAAGTCGCGCCATCACCTCATCCATATTGGGGTGGCTCGCAAATACATGGCGCAGAGAGATCGGGCCATCACCACCGAGCATCCATTCAGCCAGCCCGCGAACCTGAAAGAAAAAGGTGTACCAACCCAGTTGTTTCTGGCGGAACCCTGCCCGCGCATAAGCCGTCGGGTGGCCCATGGACAACAGCACCAATCGGTTGATTCTTTGCGGGAAGTAGGCAGCAAAGAACCAGGCTATCATCCCGCCCCAGTCATGACCGACCACATGGGCTCTGGTGATATCCAGATGATCAAGCAGCGCCACGTGGTCACCGGCGATTTTGACAGCGTTGTAGTCTCGAACCCGTGGTGCAATCTCAGAATGCCCACACCCCAGCGTATCCGGAGCAAGACAACGGTAACCCGCACCATGCAATGCCTCGATCTGGAGTTGCCACATATCGCCCGTATCGGGAAAACCGTGCAATAACAGAACGACGGGCCGGTGGCCATCACCGGGGGCTGAATCCAGATAGGAAAGCTCAAATCCGCGGTGCTCGAAAACGCTACGAACGATATCCATACTTCTTTTCCTGCGGCATAGCCTGTTGACATCCAATGCTAACGGAAGTCGCGCTGGTTTGTGATAACGTGCAGCCAAAGAAGGAGAGCATAGCCCGATGATGACCGACCTGCCCTTTTCTCAAGCCTGTGAGAACAATAAAGCCCCAATACTGGAACGACTCCGTGAGGTTTTTACAGCGCCGGGCAAAGTGCTGGAAATCGGGGCGGGTACCGGTCAGCACGCCGAACACTTTGCCGCCGCTATGCCGCACCTGCAGTGGCAGCCAACAGACCACCCCAATGCGGCACATCTCGCTCGCCCCCGACTTGAACAGGCCGCACTGCCGAACGTCCTGCCCATTATCGAACTGGACGTAGCCACAGAGCATTGGCCAGTCGAGGACTTCAGATGGGTGTTCTCAGCTAACACGGCCCATATCATGGCATGGGAGCAAGTTGAACAGATGTTCCGACACATAGGCGAGAGCCTGCCAACAGAAGGAGCCTTTTGCCTCTACGGGCCCTTCAACCAGGACGGGCAGTATTCCAGTGAGAGCAACCAACAGTTTGATCAGCACCTCAGGGCTCGGGCACCCCACATGGGTATCCGGGATCTGGAAGATCTGTCTGCACTGGCACAATCGGCAAACCTGACTCTTAAGGAAAAACATGCGATGCCGGCCAATAACCAACTGCTGGTTTTCATCTGCGAGCCCAACTTATGACTCTGAACCGTGAACGTCTGGCCGCCCTTGCTGCTGTATGGACTATCCGCTAGACCTCATTCGCCTTACGGTAGCTGCCCCGATAATCAAAAATCCGCTCCTGCACCTGCCAATAGTGCTTCTGCTTGCGGGCAATCACAAAATCCGGAGCCGGTAACAAGGCCTGAAGCTCTAGCACCTCATCGGCCTTGTGGAATGTTTTCGGCGCCTGCCCATTCGCGAAACGGCGTCCGAACAGCCGGTTAAAAACGGCACGCTGACCGGGTTTACCGAAATCAAATGATTCGGTGAGTTCTTCCCCATCCTCCCCGTGATAGGTCATCTTCAGTTTTCTGCCATCAACAGTGAGCGCTATACCGGCACAACGGATGACCATCGCGTCCTTGAGTTTGAGGGCATCTCTTAGCTGATCGTCCGGATCAATAATCGCCTTCCGGCACTGATGGCAATTGCGGGCGGCTATGTCGTTCTCACCCCCGCAGTGAGGACATTCCTTGAATCGAAAGCGGTAATCGCATTGCTCCGGGCGCGTTCTCTGCCCCGCGGGGTCGTCGGCTTCGGCAGGCTCCAGCAAGCCCTGGCACCGGCGCCCGTAATGCTCGATCACCCGGCCATCGCTGTCGGTTTTTCCCCAGAAGATGTTGGCAAACCCGCAACCCGGGCAAAACACCTGAACCGGCTCGCTGTCCGGATTTGGCTTCGGCTCGCCCACCTCCGGGTGATGCAGGTTTACGCTATTGCCCGCGTAATCAATCACCAGGCAATCCTGCTTGCCGTCATCGAGCCGAAGACCACGCCCCACAATCTGCTGATACAGGCTCACAGACTGGGTTGGCCGGAGGATGGCAATGAAGTCCACATGGGGCGCATCAAACCCCGTGGTGAGCACAGACACGTTGACCAGGTACTTCAGTTCCCGTTGCTTGAAGCGCTGGATCAGCAGATCCCGATCTTTGAGGTCCGTGTCTCCGGTTACCAGGGCGGTTTCGTGCTCCGGCAGATAACCGGTAATCTCCCGTGCATGGTCCACCGTGGCGGCAAAGATCATCACCCCCTGGCGCTCAGCGGCAAGTTCGGTCACCTGATCGATGATGGCGCGGGTTACCCGCTTATGCTTGCTCAGCAGTTGATTGACGTCCCGCTCGGCGTATTCACCAAAGGGGTCCCGAGCCAGCGCCGAGAAGTCGTACTGCGCCACCGCCGCGTTCACCAACTCAGGTCGGGTGAGATAGCCTCGGCTGATCATAAAACTCAGTGGCAATTCGTATATGCAATGCAGGAAAGGCTTGTCCTGGTCTTTGCCTGAGCCACGAACAAACCCGCGGTAGTGGTAGCGGTAGATCCAGCCCATGCCCAGACGATAGGGAGTCGCGGTCAGCCCGAGCACCTTCAGGGCGTCATTCTGTTGTTTGAGCAGTTCAATGATTCGCTGATACTGACTGGTTTGATCGCCGCTAACCCGGTGGCACTCATCAATGATGACCAGCGAGTACTCATCCCGAAACGCCTCCAGATTGGCGGAGACCGACTGCACGCTGGCGAAGGTGACCTGATGCTCATTTTCCTTGCGCTTGAGCCCGGCCGAGAAGATGCCGCCGGTTAGCCCATAACTCTGGTACTTGGCGTGATTCTGCTCCACCAGTTCTTTTACATGCGTCAGCACCAGAATTTTACGACGGGCCAAGCGAGCCAACTCGGCAATGACAAGACTCTTCCCAGCGCCCGTTGGCAACACGATGACGGCGGACTCATCAGATTTTCGAAAATGACTCAACGTGGCATCAACGGCTTCCTGTTGGTAGGGCCGCAGTTGGAAAGGAGCATTCATGGCAGTGCTTTATCGTTAGGGGGATGACCGGTCGATCAGAGACTTTATGACGGAGCGACGGCCGGTGTCTATGGCAGCCGCTGCGCTCAACTCATTGCCCTAAACAATCAACGCCAGCATGCGCTCCCACCACCAGTAGGCAGCAGCATTGCCCATCACGAAAATCAGGGCAGTAGCCACGGTAGCTCGCCACTTCGGCTCCACTCCAAACCATCGTGAAGCCCCATAAAGCATCAGAATGCTACCGATGAAAACCAGTTGCCCCAGTTCAATCCCCAGGTTGAAGCCCAATAAATTGATGAGCAAGTCACCGGAACGCAAACCCGCACTCTCCAGTACGTTGGCAAAACCCAAGCCATGAAGCAGGCCGAAGCCAAGAGGCATCAACAGAATGTCCTTCCAACCCCGCTCCACTTGCCGGCGCCGGGTTCTGAACAGACTGGTTGCCAGATAGAGAATGCTTCCGGCTATTGCAAGTTCTGCCAGCGCAACAGGCACAGAGAGGGTCCCCAGCGTCACAAGCGCGAGGGTAAGACTGTGTCCAACCGTGAACAGGCTAGCAGCGGCTATCAGTGCGCGCGTTCGTCCCAGATAAAGCACAAGACCGATGATAAATAACAGATGGTCAAACCCGGCAAACAGGTGACTCACGCCTGAACCAACAGCCTGTCGAAACTGCTCGATCGCCGCCGGCTCACCAGAGAGCAGGTGAAAGGGGTTGTTGTGGTGCAAAAGTATGGTGCGGTTTTGTCCGTCGCCTGCAATCAGGCGCAGCACGACGTTAACCTCCGCCGACAGCTCCGACCAGCCAATCGCTCCTTCAGGCAGTCCCCCACCACAGTCCAGCTGCCACTCACTCCAGACGCCGTCACTTTCACGCTGCGACGGAACGCTCTGAGACACCCGACACATTGGAGGGAAATCCGGTTCTGGCACTTCCATAGCCAGGTTTTGCTTAAGGCGGGCAATCACCAAGCCATCGGAACCCAACCTGAGTTCAAGCAACGCCGGCGCCTTCGAGTGCGCAACCGCCGTTCCCGACCAAACAATGGCCAGTATCACCAGCAAACCGATGCGGCTTCTCACGGTCACTACTCCTCACCCGGCTCAACGTGCCAGCGATAACGAGCCCGCAAGTCCGCCAGTGCCAGCTCCAGATTTTGTTTTTCTGCCTGAATCTGACGCTCAATCCGCACTCGATCAATGTCCAGATTGGGCGTCACTCGCTCTCGCCCCTCGAGCCATATCAAATGGTCACCGTAGACCGACTGTATCGGCCCCACCCAACGGCCAATCGGTGCGGAGCTCACTGCACGCGCCAGGTCCGGGCCGAGTTCCCGGGCGATCTGAACCTCGCTGACCTGATGAAAGCGGTGCGCCAACAGGAATGGATCAGACAGTTCGGCCGCACTCTCCGGGCGAGCATCCTGCAGACGATTCAACTCATCCGGGCCAATCCGCTGTTCACGAAAGATCTGACTGAAACTGAACTTATGCAACGGCTCCGGGGTCGGCGGCTCTGAATCCAAAGGCGTTGGGGCTGGCCTTGCACCGGCAAGCAATTCAGACTCCATCAACAACCGCAAGCGTTTGCGAACCACAGGGTCGTGGCGATGCATGTCGAGATCGTAGGCGTGCTCCAACGCACCCGGGCTGACCTCCATGCCGAGGAATTCGAGGTTTTGCCGAAGTCGGAGCAGGACTACCGGATCGTTACGATGTACGCCACGGGCCACCGCCTCTGCGATCAGCATTTCCTCCAATGCCACCCCTTCAAGCACTGCCAACATCTCATTGTGTTCTGGGGCGCGCCCCAGTTTCTGTGTCCATTGCTGACGCAGTCGCTCTACCTTTTCAGCCTCAATAACGATCGGCGTTTGCGCCTGCAACGGAATGAACCACCTCGCCTCCGTCACATAAAGCAACCCGCCAAGCAACAGGAACGTCAGCAAAGGCTGGCGCGCAAGCACCTTACCCAGCCGCCCGAACCACGAGAATCGAAGGCAATTCATTGCTTGTACCAGATCGGAGATGCCCAAGCCCTTTCCTGCACGGTAGGCGGCGTATCAACCGCACAGCATCCGGCCCACTCTTCCGGCGGATTGTCACAATCCAGGTTCTCCGGGGCCGCCAAGCACTGCCGCGTCAGCCAGCGGCAGGTGGGTTGTTCAACCACTCGAGCGTAATAAAACGCACTCTGAGAAGGCTCAAAATCCGGATCATCCCAGACACCGCAAAGCTGAGCCGGCCCGCTACCGGAAACCGAGCAGTCCGCCGTATCAACCTGCCAATCGCTCTGTTCCGCTCCGGCTACATCATAAACCTTGTGCTTGGTCACGGGGTTACCCGACTCATCCAGCTCAAGCCAGCCCTTGATTACTTGCATCCGCGCCAGAGGCACCGCTTTAGTCCGGCCATTCTCACGAGGCCAGGCATCGGCAGCGGCCCAGATAGCCAGACGGGGACGCCCCTGCCCCACATGGAGTTCGCCTCCCATGGGCACGCCGCCGGCATCGCCCTGGCGCACAAAACTCTCCCCACTGCCCTGACACATATTCTCCGGCAGGCCGCTTTGGTTTCCTCCAAACACCCTCAGTTGCAACCGCGGGCCGCTTGTCGCGTAGGTTTCCTTTCGCTTGAAGGCATCGAAAAGCGCATCGCGCGTATTTTCCTCGGCCCATGCCACCGCCAGTCCTCCGGGGTTGTTGTAGGCATCATCCTTGACACCGTTCACCGGCGGAACGTCCCGATGGCCGGGAAAATTCTGCTCATCCACCGATCCGGGAAGGCCAAAATGGGAGTCAGTACTGGCTACAAACCCGTACTGAAATGGATTCGCGCCGAACTGACGCTCAAGCAATAACCCCTGTTTCAGGCCGTAACGAACGGTGTTGGTGTATGCCGGGGCTACAGGAAGAGGATTAACACCCAAAAAGAACTGCACAAAGTTCGTCGACGCCAGCTGTTCAAAATCACATAATGGGTCATCCTCGCTCGCACCCTCTGACTGACTGCACTCCGACGACCCCTTGACCTGGAAGATCTCGATCAGAGGTTCAGCCTTCCGTCTCTCATCCACGTCGTAGCTGTCACTGGCGTCCACATCGTTGGGTGATGCAAACATGCGCCCGTTAGACAGGTTGGAGTTGTGCGGAATTGTAAGGTACTCGCAGTCACCGGTGCAGGCCTCGTCCAATTCTCGCCAAAGGTCGGTGGGCGTGGGCGCTTCATTGGCACTGACCGGGATCGTCGGAACCTCCGTACCACGGAAAATCACGTTCCGATGCAGATTGTCACTTTGCGGCGACAAGGTGTATTCATAAGCGTTGAAGGTGGTGAAACAACCCGGCTGGTTGAACCGTTCGGCCTGAAGCTGAGTATCCATCCAGGGGCCACGAGCGGCAGCCTCGCACTTTTCACCCAGCGCGCCACAAAAGGGCGCTCGCTGTTTTCCTGTTTCAGTCAGGGAATCAAGGCTACCGGACTCCAACTTCGGGAAGATATCTGGGCTAAAAGCAGCCGCCCCCCCGCCAAACAGAAGGAATCCCAGTTCTTTGTCCTCACGGAAAAGTGTGCATTCAGGCGAGTAGTAAGCCACCTGGTCGATTGTCGGATCGGTGCACAACTGGCGCTCACCCAACCATTCGCCATGATCGGTAATCGCGGCAAAATCCAACGGCCGGTCTATCTGATGGGGCGGCACCAGGGAGTTGCCCGCCTCATCGTATGGTGGTGCGGCAACTGCCTCGCCCAAGGCAAAACGATAGGCATCTTCAGGCTTGAGCCGGGTCGCCACGGCATCCAGCGAATACTCGGTGTGCAAATGCAGCTCTCCAAAATAGGCATTGCGCTGCGAGTTCGGTGCCGGTGGGTCGCAAGCCAAGGACGGCCAGGGCTTTGACGCAGTCGAGCCGTTGACCAGTTCTTGATTCTCTGATGGCGAACTCGACTCTCCTCCGCCACAGGCGGAGAGCATCGACAGAACCGATACCCCAGCCAGAAAAAGCAGGCATTTACGAAGTGACATGATTTTTTACCTTTTTTGTTTTTTTGCTTTCAACGCCCCTACAGCTCGATCTCCAGATCTGATTTCGGCCTTGCCGAACACAGCAGCACTTTGTTTTTGCCTCCTGGAGGCTGAATATCCTCTGGGTAGCTGACCTCCCCTGAGAGCAGAGTGGCCTCACAAGCCTGACACGCCCCATAGCGACAACCAGACGCGGCGTCGATTCCCTGAGCCTCAGCAAAACTGAGCAGGCTTTCCTGTTTCGGGTCCCAGTTCAGGGTCTGACGACTGTCGGTAAAGCGGATGCGGTAGGCGGTCTGGTCGCCATCATCGGCCGCGACACTGGCACCGAAGCTCTCGAAGTGCAGCTGCCCGGCGTTAATTCCCTGGGCAACAAGACCATCATGAAAGGCTTTGCTGAATGCTGGTTTACCACAGATCAGAAATTCATAGTGATCGTTGGGCTCAAGGGTGCTGCTTATCTGTTCGGGAGTCATGCGACCGGCAACACTACCCTCAGGCAAGTCTGCATCGGGCTGGCTGACAAACAGGTGAAAACGGAAATTCGGCAACCGCTCCTGCAGTGCTGTGAAGGATTGCCGGAAGGCGAAGTCTTGCGGATGCCGAATGCCGTGAAAAAGATGAACCTCACGCTCAGGGTTATGTGCAGCCAGGCTCTGCAAGATCGACATGAAAGGTGTGATTCCGATGCCTGCGCTGATGAGCGCGAGTGGGGTATTGTCAGACGGTACGGCGGCAAATTGGCCGCCGGGATCTTTGACGGCCAGGCTGTCGCCAACGGCCAGTTGGTCATGGAGCCAGCCTGATCCCCTTCCCACAACGGTTTTGCCATCGACGGTGGCTGTTTCGCGTTTCACGGATATGCGGTAGGTGTCTTGCTGGTGTCCAGGGCTGGACAACGAATATGGCCGATAGACATGACCGCCATCGGACTGTGGTATAGCCAGTACGATGTGCTGGCCGGGCACGAACCGTGGCAACTCAGTGCGCTCAGGGTCTTTGAACCATAATGAGACGATGTCATTGGATTCCTGCTCGCGTTTCACCACCGTGAAAGATCGAAAGCCCCTGGGATGAGCCGCTTTCACGGCGGGTGATCGCTTGGTTTGTTTCTCTTCAAACTCAGCGATGCGGTTGCCAACGCCTATGATCTTCGATTTAGCACGGCGCCCCACCTCGTCGAACCACAGGTAGAGCTTGCCACCAACCTGGGGTACCAATTCAACGCTGTCGCCGACCCGAATCTGTGCCTCGTTACGGGGCGTCGCATAGGCTCCGAGGTGCTGGCCAGCGTGCTCCATAACCGTTAGTGGCACCTTCAGGTCTTTGTGGATGCCGGGCTGCGCAGTGCCCGGCATTGAGCAGCGGATAGTCGGATGGTTACAGCGAATGATGGCATCACCAATACGCAGGTCTCGACCACGCCATTCATTTTCGACGATGCCGTTGAGGTCCGGATGAGTTTCGATCACAAAGCTCGGGCGATAGCGCTCAGGACAGAAATTACCTTCCGGGTAGATCGCGTTCATGGTGTCCAGTGCTGCGGTGGTGATGAAATGCAGCGGATAAACATCGTAGAACGCGCCCGGTGGCGTGGCGTATCTGGACAGGGTGGCAAGCACCTTGAGCGAAAACGAGGAGAAATCCGGATCAGGGTCATCCGCTTTCATACCCAGTACATAGCGAACTTCGCTCGGACTCATCGGCTGGGCCAGACGATAGGGCTTCTTGTCACGCGCGGCCGGGCGCTGGATAAGACTGACACGCTTTCCGGTGTACATTGACAGTATCGCTGAGGCGTAAGGGTCGTCTGAGCTGATGCAACGACCATCCGGAAACTCGATTTCTATCCGCGACTGCGCCGCGGGTCCAAAGCCTGTTCGGGGTTCGGAGAGATAGCGGGCTTTCAGCATCATCAGGCTGGGAATTCTTCTGCCGGTTGCGATTTCACCGGTTTCATCATCACGAATCGCCCAGGTGCGGTCGTCGGCAAAGCCTGCAGATTCGATTTGTGCAGCACTGACTCGCTCGCCAAACATCGATTTGACCGGGAAGCGCCAGATTTCCTTGATTGTTCCTATTTGCATCACATCTACCACGCACGCAGTAAGTTCGTCTTTCTAGCCAAAAGCCGCCTCATCAGCCGGCCGGGATCAAGCCCTCAATCACTTCCTCCGCCGCTCGTATGCCTGCACGCACAGCACCCTCGAAGTACCCGTTCCATTCGGTCGACGTTTCCGTGCCGGCCCAGAAAATCCGCCCGCTGGGCTCACGTATAGCATGCCCGACAGAGGTCCAGTGGCCAGGCGCGGCAACACCGGCATAACAGCCGCGTGCCCATTCGTCCTGTCGCCAGCTGTGGTCGTAATAGGCGATGGGGCGGGCAGCTTCTGCACCGAACCAGGATTCCAGTGCACGCAAGAATTCCGCCTTCCGCTTTTCTGGGGACCGTTCGCTGTATGCGACCCCGTCCCGGCCTTCGATAAAACCCATGAGAATTCCACGATTTTCATCCGGCGGGGTAACATCAAAACAGACATGCACGGGCGGCTCATCAGATACCGCTGATCCCGACCAGCCCCGCTCGCGCCAGAAAGGCGTTGGGTACACAGCGAAGCATTTGATCGCGCAGCCAGGCTGCAGATTACTCAACAGGCTCTGCTTTTTATCGGCGAGTGGCGGTTCGAACTCTATTTCACTCGCCAACGCAGGTGGAGCTGCACAAATCACGGAGCCACATTCCCATTCAGCCGCACTCATGAACACCTTGACGGCATCGGTCTGCTGCTCAATCTTGCTTACGGGGTGGTTCAGGAGAATGTTTACGCCTCGCTCCTCCAGCAGCTTTGCGTAGGATTCGGCCAGTGGCTGAACGCCCCGCTCCAACCGGTCCTGCTGAGCACCACCTTCGGACTCCACCAGGGAGAAGAACCCGCCGCCGCTGCGAAAATAAAACAGTGCATGCAACAGGCTGATATCGTCGGGATCGGCTGCAAACACACTTTTAACCGAGATACTGAGCAAGCTGAATGCATCCGGATGACGCACATGCTCACGCATCCAGTCGCCCATCGTCTGGCTGTCCAGTTCCTCAGCTCGAGGGGACAGCCATGGGCTTTCCTTGTTGATGCGGCGTATCAGCCATGACAGGCGCACAAAGGCGTAGGCCAGGCTGCGCAGGGCTGGCAGCGGCAGGTTGAAGGGAATACTACCGCGGTAGGCACCAAGCCGACCGGAAAACAAAGTGCGGTTCTTACCGGCCACGTACATGGGCCAGGTACTGTGCCCCAGGCGCTTCGCCAGGGCGTACATCTCATTCTGTCCCGGCCCCAACCACTGGCCGCCGTAATCCAGCCAGATACTATCCGCCTGTTGCTCGGTACGGGCACGGCCACCGACGCGGTCTCGCGCCTCCAGCACGGTTACCTGCATGCCTGCCGCGTTGAGCTTTTCCGCGGCTGCGAGCCCGGAAAAGCCAGCACCGATGACAATCACCTTGTTTGAATTCATGGCGAGGCGCTCCTTTCTAGCAAGGTTCCCTGGCGGCCGTGTTGAGGAATGGGATACTGCGCTTCGATGTTATCCAATGCCTGCTCCAAGGCTGCCGTGTAAGCCTCGGTGTCCTCCATAAAGGGCATATGGCCCACGTTACGGAAAACTACGGTCTTGGCCCGCTCAATGTTGCCCGCCAATAGCAGAGACTGCCTGGCAGGCACGACCGGATCATGTGTGCCGGCGAACAGATAACAGGGTACGTTGATGTGGCAGAGCTGCTCCGCGATCTCCAGACGACTGATACCATTGAACAAAGGAAACAAGGCCGCCGGATTCTGTGCACGGACATCGGGCCTGATGGTCTCTAGCATGCGCCGGCTGATCGGGTTCGCCCGATAGGCGCGGTGGTTATTCGCCAGGAGACTTGCGAATACACGCTGAATGAATGGACTTTTACTGGCGAGCCTTATATTGGAGGCAAACAGGCCCTCAGCCCACCTGCCGAGTCCTGCCAGTTTCACCAGCAGGCCTTCGACTCCGCCCCAGTTTCCACTGTGGAAACCGGCAATACTGACGATGCCGACCACGTTGGGCGCTTGGTGAATGGCAAGATTGAGTGCGCTGAAACCGCCGGTCGAGTGCCCGACAATGATGGCTTTGCGATCACCCAGCAAATCTTTGAGCGCGCCATACATCACGTCGTAGAACCATTGTTCATTGACGTGTTCGGGAGCAAAGTCCGTCGGCACGGTCGAGGGATGATGAGCGGGTAAGCTCAGGGAATACCAGGCCCTGTCTTTCTTGAAGGCAGGCGGCACACACTCACGCCAGAAATTGACCGACGCCAGTACGCCATGGATGAATACGATGGCGGGCCTCTCATCACAAACAAGGTGCTCATTGACGGCCAGATAGGCTATGTGGTGGCCTTCGGATTCAACGCGGCCCTTCCTGATGTTCATGCACTGCTCCCATTATCATTCTGTTTGGGGCATTCGAATGAATAAAGAAGATTGCAGTCTATCCGCTGGTGTCTGCATCGTATTGAACGAAAGAGCTAGAGTTTGTTTGACCGTTCCCAAGCTCTCATAGCGTCCATGTAGGTAAAGCCAAAGGACTCGGAGAAAACCCGGCTCATGTGTGCCAGGTCACTAAAACCAGCCAAAGTTGCGGCTTCCATCGGGTTCCTGCCCTCGAGCACAGCGTCGACAGCAACTCTGAGCTTGAGCCACTTTCTATAGCTCCTCAGTGGCACGCCCGTGCGTTCAACGAACCAGTGAGAGAAACGTGTTGGGGACAAGTGAGCGATGTCTGCGAGGGAGTCCCGGTCAATATCGTCACCCTCAGCAAGCCTGGCCTTGATCTCTCGAATGACAGCCTCCAACCGGGGATCAGGGGAAACCATATCGGGCAAACTGAGTAATTCTGAATTCAGCAAAGCCCTGAGGTCCGTTGAGGCGTCGATTTGAGCCAGGGCCCGCGGAAGGTCATTCAGGGATATAGCGGTCCAGCCATCAGCTGCACTCTTGTTCAAAGCTCTACAGAAGGAGTCCGCCAAAGGATCAAAATAAATGGAACAGACGAACCCTGATTCCAATCGATGCGGAGTGTTGGACGGGAAATAGACCGCTTTCGCGCTCTGCGCCCCTGACGAGGTTTCAAAGGCCAGCTCGTCATCCAGCGAGATAGTGAGCTGAGATGCCCAGTGACTGTGCAATTTGTTATCACCGACATGGCCTCTGAATATGGCCGTGCTGTGGGAAAACACAATGTCGCCTTCCCAGTTTTTTCGCTTCAAACCAGTGACCTCCCATGGCTATGACGCTTCAGCCTGTTATCCCGCTGGAAATTCGAGCTGGGGACCTGTCACGAGGCCTTTTTCATCACCGGTGCCAACCATTTGCGCTTGGCCTTCTCCACCAGATCTCGGGCATCGTGATTCCAGGGGTGGAAATCCGGGCGATAGTACTTGAAGTAGAACGGCAAGAGCTTGCGGAACACTCCGGGCTTGCCCCACATGTAATTGAGACCATCGGCCCAGGATTTAAGATTGAACAGCTGGCCGTCTTCTTTCATCAATTGAACCAGATGAATCCCGGCGAAGAGCGGGAAAAACACGCTCACTGCCATCATTTCGGTCAGCCGAACAAACTCGCTGCCGCCAACGGTCTTGTAAACATCGAACGCCACGGCCTTGTGTTCAGACTCCTCAATCGCATGCCAGGCCCAGATGGGGGCCATGCGCGGGTCCATTTCCTCCAGGGCATCATATTTGAGGAGAAATTCCTCGGCCATCAAGGCAGTGAAATGCTCCACAGCCACCGTATGGGCCAGCTGGCGCTCGGGGCTGAGGTGCTTGCGCAGCCAGTTCATGAAAGCCTGAATCTCTCCTTCCAGTCGATCGACATTGATACCCCGATCCTGCAGATAGCCATTAAGCGCTTCATGCTCCCTCGAATGATGCGCCTCCTGGCCAATAAAGCCACGAACGGCCGCCTTCAGCTCAGGATCCGTGATCTGCTTCTGGTAGTGGCGCACCGAATCGATAAAAAATCGCTCACCGGGGGGAAAACTGGCCGACAGTGCCGCCAGCAGAAGTGTTTTGGCGGGATCGTTGTCCCACCAGTACTTGGGCACGTCACCGGCCAGATCGAAATCCGGCTGCCGCACTTCTGGAATGCTGCCTTTGGGTGTAGCAAATCGAGCGCGAGCGCGCACTGAGATCGGGTGAACACTGGCCTTTATTGTTTTCGCAATCATTCTGAGCCCCGCGGGATGGTGTCTATTCCATCATCATAAGGGCGGGTATTCCAAAGCCGTAAGAGCTAAAGGGGACAGAGACGATATCTGCCCCCCTTTTTCTAAAGCGCTCCTCCATGATGCCCGCTTGTCAGCGAGGCAACCGTTCCCAGACCGTCACTTCCGACAGCGTGTGTTGGAATTTATGCTGGGTTTCGCGGATCACGAAAGGCACCTTTCTCGGCTCACTGACTAACCGGAAATGCCGTGAAAGGTGTTCTTTCAGGCCATCCAGAGTGGTGTGATTCTCACCGTCTTTCTTGAAACCACCAATCCACTCCTCTTTCGGCGTGTGTTCCTCCAGCCAGGTGTACGGCGAAGCAATGACCAATAAGCCACCGTCATTAATTCGCTCGTGAATACTGTCCAGGAAGCGCCTTGGCCGGTAGAGACGGTCTATCAGGTTCGCCGCCAGAACAAGGTCGTAGCCGGAGAAATGCGGTTTCAGGTTGCAGGCGTCGCCCTGGTGGAAGCTGACTCTTTCTGAACATGCCTCAAGGCCGAGCTCTTTGAGGGTGCGAGTGTGGTAACTCACCAGCTCGCCTTCCTCTGCCAGCGCATATCGGATGGAACCCTGCTCGGCCATTTCAACACCCAAACGGATGAAGTTGGCGGAGAAGTCGACACCTTCCACTTCGTTGAACGCTCTTGCCAACTCAAAGCTGGAACGGCCACAGGCGCAGCCCAGATCAAGTGCTTTTCCGAATGACTTGCCCTTCATGGCACCCAGAGCAAGATCCGCCAGGGCTTTCGGGAAGTTGTCCACACCAAACCAGGTATCACCGAAGTGGAACTCCGCGTACTCAGTCAGCAGCCGGTCGCTTTCATAGTAGGCGTTTGGTTGTACGGCCTCGCTCTCAGCGGCGATGTAGCGGAAACCAGCGTGCTGGAAGAAATGCCGTCGGAAGGCGTAGCGAGCCGATAATCGGGCCTCGTTGCCACAGGAAATCCACGAGCCACCTTTGATCAGGTTGTGTTGCCCATCGAACGTCGGCGTTGTGAAGTCGTCGTAGAGTGGGTGTACCTTGAAGTTGTCGAACGGATAGGTGGGTGTTTCTGTCCACTGCCAGACATTGCCAACCACATCAAACCACTCGCCGTGGCGGAAGCGGGTCACCGGGCACGAAGAGGCGCCATGATCCAGGTGCAGATTGGCGTCGGCTTGTTCGTCGCCTACCTCGTCAATGCCGGCCTCGGAACACAGCCGGTACCACTCGTCCTCCGTGGGCAGGCGGATGTGCTGGCCCGTTTGCTCCCCCTTCCACTCGCAGAAGGCTTTGGCTTCGTGATAGTTCACTTCCACCGGCCAGTCCCAGGGCATCTCGACTTCTTCGGTCATAAGGCGCAGCTGCCATCCATTCTGCCAACGCCAGAAGGTCGGGTGCCGTGCCTTGGCGAATCGCCGCCAGGCACACCCCTCCTCACTCCAGAATCGGTCCTCCTGGTAGCCGCCGGCCTCGACAAACCCGAGGAATTCCTGGTTACTGACCAGATACTGGCTTGCCCTGAACTCATCGACCTGGGCTTCGTGTTCACCGTACTCGTTATCCCAGCCGTAGTAGGCATCGTCGTAGGGCTTGCCGATCGACACTGTGCCAGCCGGCACGGTGATCAGTTCATTTTCCGGCGCTTCACCAGTCTCACGAATCGGCTCCCACTCTGGCTGAGGGCGCACCCGCTCCAACTCATGTTGTCGAATCAGAACCGACGACGTCTCAAGGTGAATACGCTCATGCTCGACGCCCATCACAATCGGCCACCAGGGGCTTGCCCAGTTGATCGGCAAGGTCAGGGGGAGTGTCTCTATAAGATGCAGCACCGTGGCGCGAACCTTGGCCCGGTAATCCAGCACTTCAGAGACGGTCGGCCAGTCGTAATGATCCTCGTCCAGATCATCCCAACTCATCTCATCCACACCAACTGCAAAAATCGACTCCATGCGCGGGTCAATTCGCTCGGGCAGGAGTTTGGCGAGCACCAGTTTGTTGATGAAGAACGTTGCGGTGTGCCCAAGGTAGAAAATCAGCGGGTGCCTCAGCGGGATCGACTTCTGGAAGTAGCCGGCATCATCGGCCAGGCAGTCGAACAGCCCGGTGTAAATATCGAACGTGTTTGTAAAATACAACGCGATTTCGTCGCGCTTGTCCTCTTCGGTTCCGGTTTTCAGGTCTGGCGTTCTGAGAAGGCCGACTCCAAGACCCGGAGTTCTGGCCAGGGACTTCATTTCCGTTGTTGGGGTTATCATTTTTGAACACGTCCTTTGCTGTGTGGTCTGATCTATTACGTCTTTAGCCCGAGAGTTGGTTCAACTCCCCTCCACTAAAAACAGATTGACCATCCTTGCATCAGAATTGTTACAGACCGGATCCGGTTACGTTGACGTCAGTGCTTTGATTCTGTCACCACATCGGGCATGGCGGACTCACTGGGATTACTGGCTAGAATGCGGTCGGCATCCAGTGAGGCAATCGGTACCCGGGTATCCCTGGGCACATCGCCACTCAGTTGCAGTTCCAGATAGCGAAGCGCGCACACTCGAAGGAAGGATGTGAAGTTGCCGAGGTCATGCCCGGCATCAATGGACTCGTGGTAAAGGCGGGTGATCATCTGCGGCAGGTTCATATCATCCCGCTCGGCCAGTTCTGCCAGCACCTGCCAGAAGGCGTTTTCCATCCGCACACTGGTCACCATGCCATCAATACGCAGGGAGTGGGTCCGGCTGACCCAGAGCTCCGGATCCGCGTTAATGAAGAGCTTGCACATGATGACCTCCCTGACAACGAAAAGGGGGCCAGCGAACCGGCCCCTGCGGCGTTACTGATCCAGCAGCGTGAAGAACTGCGCGAGCCAGGCGGGGTGCGCGGGCCACGCAGGCGCTGTTACCAGATTAGCATCAGTGACTGCCTGATCAACCTCGATACCGGCGAAGGTTCCACCGGCCAGCTCCACCTCTGGCTGGCAAGCCGGATAGGCCGAACACTTGCGACCTTCCAGAACGCCAGCCGCAGCCAGCAACTGGGCACCATGACAGATTGCCGCCACCGGCTTGTTGGTCTCGAAAAAATGGCGAACCATCGCCTGCACATCCTCGTTCAGACGAAGGTACTCGGGAGCACGGCCTCCAGGCACCACCAACGCATCGTAATCGGCCGGGTTCAGCCCATCAAAGTCCGCATTCAGTGCAAAGCGGTGGCCCGGTTTTTCGGTGTAGGTCTGGTCGCCTTCGAAATCGTGGATGGCAGTCGCCACGGTGTCGCCCGCTTTCTTGTCGGGGCACACGGCATGCACCGTATGGCCCACCGCGAGCAGTGCCTGGAACGGCACCATGGTTTCGTAATCCTCGGTGAAATCACCGGTAATCATCAGAATCTTCTTCCCGCTCATGGCTGTCTCCTTGTGCTTGTTTTGTCAGGTCAGGAAACAGTAGCAGCGGTGGTCGTCGGGCGGGTATTAAAGGGCTACTACAGTCACCACACCGGCCTTCCCGACGTGGTGACTTTGTCCATGAGTCAGTGCAATGACATCAGCTTGTCTGCAACTTCAATCAGACTGTCCCCTCGGACATCAGCGGGAAGGAACACATCGCCCGGCTCGTACTCAAGGCGAGCACACCAGCCCGCCAGGGCACCCGCCTTTTTCGCCCCATGACAATCCCAGGCATGCACAGCCACGAGGGCCAGGCGGTCAATCGGCGTATTCATCCGTTGTGCGGCAAAGCGGTAGATATCCGGGTGCGGTTTCCAGACACCGGCGTCCTGAGCAGTGACGATGTGGTCCACGTAGCCCATCAGCCCTGCCCCCTCGAGGAAACGTCGGGTTTTGTCAGGGCTGTTGACGGTCAGGCACCCCACCGAAACGCCGGCGTCAGAAATTTTCTTCAGTGCCGGGGCAACATCACTAAACGTGGGCAATGTGGCGAACCCCTCCACCACGTATTCAACATCCCGTTCACTGAGGGTCAGCCTGGTTTCCGTTCGGAGGGATTCCCGGGCAACGGCCTCAAAGGGAGCCGCGTCGCCGGCAAGTGTGAGCGCCATGGCGTCGCGCTGAAAGCGCAGGAACCAAGGCTCCAGAAGGATCCCCGGCTGACCAACTTCTTCCAGCCGGGCAGCCAGGGGGTTCAGATCAATCAATGTCTCGAGGACATCGAAGAAAACGACGTTCGGTCGGACAGCCATTTTGAGAGCCTCCCTTAACCGGTGTGGGCCCTCAAAGTGTAGTCCAGCCAAATGGCTGTTACGAGGCAGCGTCCAGTTCGCTCATCGCCTGCTTGAGCACCTTCACGGACTGGCCATGCTTGCCCTGACTGTGCAGCGATTGCCCCTGATCCCGGAGCTCCTGAATTCTGGCCTTGGTGTCAGCGTCGAGTTGGGCCGACTGCAGTTGTTGATCAATTTCATGAACCAGCGTTGGGCACTGGCCGGCAAGCGCACTGCCTGCAAAAAACACGGTAAATAAAACTGCCACAAGATAACGCATGATGGTTCCTCCTCGTTTGCTCGTCTTCATTCAGTCTAGCCTACGGCAATACGAAGGGCCGAATACGGCGGACCATTCTCACTCATCCATCAGGTTCGCAAGCATCGCCGGATCATCGCGGTAGGGGTCGGGACGATAGCTCAGCACGCCATTAGCGTCGGCTTCCGCCGTCCAGTAGGCCATTAATACGGGAATCCCCCGTGGCAGGTGGACGTTCTCCGAGGCCCCGCTGGCGCGCACCCGCTCCACTTCCTGCCAGGCCTTGGGAGAAGAGACCTCAAACAACGTTTGGGCGAGGGTCATGGCATCTTCCACACGAACACAACCGGAGCTGTAGAAGCGGTCATTGGTGTTGAACAGCCAGTCGCTGGGCGTGTCGTGGAGGTACACCGCAAACGGATTGGAGAAACGGATCACCACCTCACCCAGGGCATTGTTGGGGCCCGGTGCCTGTCGCAAACGGATCCCCCGGGGGTTGTTCCAGTTAACGTCTGAAACCGAGAGTTCCTCACCCTGGAAGTTGTAGATATGGATATTGCGCTGATCGAGATAGTCCGGGTTGCGGCGGATGCGCGGGAGCTGATCACGCACAAAAATCGACGTGGGTATGGTCCAGCTGGGGTTCACCGTGATGTGAGTAATCACCGACTTCAGTTTTGGTGTCTGCCTCAGTGGCCGGCCAACCTGAGCCCGGCCGGACCAGGCCAGCTCACCCTTGTCGTAGAACTCGAGCCTGGCCGCGGCAATGTCCACCAATAACAGGGTGTCATCCATATCCGCCGCCAGGCGCCGTAGCCGTTCCAGATTGGAACGAATCTGCGACAGCCGTTCTGCAGGCTGAACGTTAAGCTGCGCCAGGGTCTGGGCGCCGACTTTGCCATCCACATCCAGATAGTGCCGGCGCTGGAACGCCTCGATAGCGCGGGTCACGGATTCGTCGAACAGGCTGCCGGAGGCATCAGAGCCTTCAAGATACTGCTCCGCCAACAGCCGCTGTTTGAGAGCACTGACTCTGGGAGAGTCCTGCCCTTGCTCCAGAGTGGCACCGGCGGGAATCCGGGGCCAGCTCTCCGGCAGGTTTTCCCGGGCGCTCAGATAGGCCTCTCGCAGGTTGGTATAGCGGGTTGAGTCCGGGCGGGCCTCATCAAACGCCTGCGCCAGGCTATCCCGGCCCAGTGTCGCCAGGGCATTCAATGCGCTTAGCTTGCGCCGTTCGCCCAGCATCGGGGCGTACCAGATCTCATCCGTTGTTTGGGCTTCCTGGCGACCAAAGCGCAAGTCCGCCAGAGCGCTGAGGTAGGCATAGCTGGCCAACTCGGCGTCGCAGGCGAGTACCACGCCCCAGGTGCCCTGAAAGTCGCGAATGTCCTTCAACACCGGCACATAGTAATCGGCGGGTGCCAGGCCATCGTCCTCCAGAGTTTGTAGCTGCGCGATCAGCGCACTCAGGCGCGGCTCGGAATTCCAGAAATCGTCGCCCATGGTTTTGCCAAAACCGGACACGGCCTCACCGAGCGCGCCGGTATCTTTCGGCAGAGCCACACAGTCTTCGGGCTCCATACGGAAGCTGGCAGACACCGCCGCTGGAAGCAGACAGGCCAGCAGGAGCAATGCCTTCAGCAGAGAACGAACGTGATGTTTTGTATAAAAAACGTACATCCTGATGGCCGTCTCGGAATTCTCTGTTAGAATCCGGCAAATTTTACCGGCATCGTAATTGGGTTCCCGCTCGCTGTTCGTACCGCCATTCCCCGGTCCGTTGAAGTCACCCACGCGCCAATGCACCACGTTACTCCAACGAGACAGAATCAATGTTACACACCCGCTCCTCCCGCCTACCTTCGCTGCTGGCCAGTATATGGCTAACACTTGTGGCGGGCACCTGTATGGCAAATAGCCATACCACTCTGTACAACCAACTCTCGGAAGCGGCACCGAATCTCAACCCGGCGGTACTCGAGAAAGCCCTGGCGGCCTCAAGCTGTGCCGTTGCCCATGGAGTAGCAAGCCCGGAGCGACTGGCAGTCATCGATTTCTCCCTGCCCTCCAGTGAGCGCCGCCTCTGGCTGTTTGACCTGGCCCAGGGCAATTTGATCCTTCGCGACCTGGTGGCCCATGGCAAAAACTCCGGCATGAAAACCGCCACTGCGTTTTCCAACAATAACGGCAGTTACCAGTCCAGCATAGGGCTTTTCCGGGCCAGTGAGAGTTATCGGGGTCGCCACGGCTATTCCCTGCGGCTGGACGGGTTGGAACCAGGGGTGAACGACCTGGCCCGCAAGCGCGCCATCGTGATCCACGGCGCAGATTACGTTGATCCCTCCTGGGTGGCGGAATACGGCCGCATCGGCCGCAGCCACGGCTGCCCGGCGGTGAGCCAGGGCACGATCAAGGAAGTGGTGGACAGCCTCAAAGGCGGCCAACTGGTATTCAGCTATTACCCGGACCAGCAGTGGCTGTCGTCCTCCACCTTCCTCAACTGCGATGCCGGGGCTCAGGTGGCGGGGCTGGTGAGCGAAGAGGAATCTTCCGGGGGGTAAGCACGTTACTCACAAAAGTTGTGGATAACTTTGTTGGAAACCCGGGGTCAACCACCCGAATCCCTTGTCCCGCAAGGGATCGGGAAATCTGATGCAAAAATGGACTATGTGAAGCGCTTCAAGAGCGTGAAGGCTCCGACTCGCTAGCAATCTCCCGGAACGCGTTAACCAGCGTTTCAGGCTCCTGCGCCCCGGAGATCAGGTAGCGGTTATTGATAATAAACGCCGGTACCGCCGACACACCCGCCTGCTGATAGGTGGCCTCATCCTCCCGGACTTCCCTGGCGTATTGGTCGCTGGCCAGGACTTCGCGGGCTTCAGACACCTCCAGCCCGGTCGCCTCAACGCACTGTGCCAGCACGCCCGGGTCGGACACATTCGCAGCGTTGCCGAAATAGGCTTCAAACAACGCCTTTTTCAGTTCTGTCTGCTTGCCGGAGCCAGCCGCCCACTTCACCAGGCGCTGGACATCAGTTCCTGGAGATCGTGCTTGAGCTCCTCCGGGGAGGTAATCCAGAGTTCCTCATCTGCGCCCGGGAACACGCCCACCTCGATGCCATCACGGGTTAAACCCGACACCCATTTCCGGAAGAAATCCGGCATTGAAATCGCCTTCGGCGTAAGGCCGTCGGCCCCGGCCGCATATTGCTCTGCAAACGCTTGGGTGGGCCAGACGGGCAGGTAGGCCACGCCGTCTTCCTCGGCAACGATCTTGAGGAACTGGTTGTCTGCATTCACCAGAATCCAGATGTCCCGTTCATCCACAACGGCGTCCAGGAAGTGGTCATACCGCCCTTCGCCATCCAGTTCGAGAATCTGTTGTAAGGCGTTATCGCTCATGAATGGCTCCAGTGCTGCGTTAGTGGTTTTGCCGGAGTCTAACGCATATTGCGGCCCGGTGGCGCTAGGGGTTTAGCGAATCGTTATGGAATGGCGACTATATCTTTACCGTTGTGTGAGGAACGTACCGCGAGCCAGGCAGAAGCTATACCTGTCCCGTTGGAAGTAATGCGGGCGGAAATACAAGACGCGATAACACTACCGCCAAGGAGGTCCAACATGTCACGTATCGCTCTGCTTTTACTGGGAAGTTTTCTGATGGCCGGCCTTGCTCACGCCAACCCTGGTCAGCCTAACTTCATGCCAGCCCTCTGGGGTGATGGCGAAGTCTGGGGCACCAAGGGAACCACGAGCTTACCTGCGCCCACGGCCAACAACGCCCAATCCTTTGATGCACTCTACGTGGTGACCAACACCAATAACCCGGAAGGTCAGTTGCCGGTGTCTGAAGCGGCACCCGGCAATCCGGACTACAACGGTGGGCGCTGGTTTACCCATACGGTGGAATGGACCGGAGCCGGGTTCATGTATCACGGCATCGTGCCGGTTCTGACCTCCTATGAGGACATCCAGTACCACGAAGCACTGGGCCACCTGGTTATTACTCCGGGTTCCTTCCCGGATGGCCCGCCGGTGTACTTCCAGTGCCCGTTGTTGCCTGTGAAGTAAAGCGAGGCTGAGGGCGGGCGGATCGAATCAGCCCGCTCTCAGGGCCTGCAAGCCTGGGGCTCTCCTACAACCTCAGGAACCAGCGCCCGAGGATTCAGCGGGTATTCCCGGCACCTGCCGCTCGAAGTACTCACGGGTCAGCCTGAACACCACCGGGCTGAGGGCAATGATGGCGATCAGATTGGGCAAGGCCATCAAGGCATTAAGCGTATCGGCCACCAACCAGACAAAATCCAGACTGAGCACCGCACCGAGGGGAACCGCCAGAACCCACAATACCCGAAACGGTATGGTGGCCCGGGTACCAAACAGGAATTCCACGCATTTCTCACCATAGAACGACCAACCCAGGATCGTACTGAAGGCGAACAACGCCAACGCGATGGCGACCAGATAGTTCCCTACCCCCGGCAGGGCAAGACCGAAAGCCGCCGACGTCAATGCTGCTCCCGACTCACCTGAATCCCAGGCACCGGAAGTCACAATCACCAGGCCGGTGACCGAGCAAACGACAAGCGTGTCCAGCAAGGTTCCCAGCATGGCAATCAGACCCTGGCGAACGGGATCCCGGGTCTTGGCGGCCGCATGAGCGATGGGCGCCGAACCCAGCCCGGCCTCATTGGAAAACACACCACGGGCTACACCGAAACGAATGGCCGCCCAAACAGCGGCGCCCGCAAAACCACCCTGCGCGGCGTGGCCCGAAAAAGCACTCTCTAGGATAAGGGCCATGGCCGGTCCAATTTGTTCGGCATTAATGGCAAGCACCATGAGCCCGGCCAGAATGTAGGCGACCGCCATGAACGGTACGAGCTTCCCCGCCACGGAGCCGATTCTCCGAATGCCGCCCATCAGGACGGCCCCAACCAGAACCATCGCCACCAGGCCTGTCACCAGTACCGGCACACCGAAGTTGGTTTCGATGACCTGGGCAATGGAGTTGGACTGAACCGTGTTACCGATGCCAAATCCAGCCACGGCACCAAAGATCGCAAATGCTGATCCAAGCCAGGCCCACCGGCGACCAAGGCCGTTCTTCAGGTAATACATCGGCCCGCCAACATGGTTGCCCTCGTCATCCACTTCGCGGAACCGCACAGCCAACACCGCTTCGGAATACTTGGTTGCCATGCCCACCAGGGCTGTCACCCACATCCAGAACAGCGCTCCCGGACCACCCAGAAACACCGCCGTGGCTACACCCGCAATGTTTCCAGTGCCAACCGTGGCAGCCATGGCGGTCATCAGTGCCTCGAAAGGCGACACCTCACCGGTCGGGTCTTCATCCTTACCAACCTTCACGCCACTGGCGAGCAATTTAAACCCCGTGCCAATGCGCAGTATCGGCATCAGTTTCAGGCCAAGGCTCATAAAAAAGCCCACGCCCAGTATGAGAATGAGCATGGGCCAACCCCAGACAATGCCGTTGATACCCCCTAATACAGAACTCAAAAATTCCATTGAATCAATACCTCTTGTTGTTGTCGTATGGTGCGTAGAGCGTTATCAAAACTGCAGATAACAAACGATGGAGAGGTGATTCTGCGAGCGATACACACACCCACAGAATCGGGACAGATCAGTGCATCATCGCGAGCCCCTGTTCGGGCGTAATGGATTCGATACCCTGGGCCGAGCCCACCGATGGGCAGGTCAGCACACCGTTGACGACATTTAACCCGTTCAGCAGCCCCGAACTTTCCGACAATGCCCTGGCCGCGCCTTTATTGGCGATCTGAAGGACATAGGGCAACGTGGCATTGTTGAGGGCGTAGCTGGAGGTCCGGGCCACCGCTCCGGGCATGTTGGCCACGCAATAGTGAACGACACCATCAACCATGAAGGTCGGCTCGGCGTGCGTCGTCGGGGTTGAGGTTTCAAAGCAGCCGCCCTGATCGATGGCGACATCCACCACCGCCGCCCCGGGCTTCATGTGGGATATCAATTCGCGACTGACCAGCTTGGGCGCAGCCGCCCCTGGAATCAGCACGCCACCGATGACCAGGTCCGCCTGTGTAACGGCCTCTTCAACCGCCTTCCCGGAAGAGAACAGCGTCTGGACCCGGTTGCCAAATACCGCATCAAATCGACGCAGCACGCTAATTGAGGTATCCAACACAATGACACGGGCACCCATCCCAACCGCCATCTGGGTGGCATTGAAACCCACGACCCCGCCACCAATAACCACAACGGTGGCCGTGTTCACACCAGGCACGCCGCCCAGCAACAAACCACGCCCCTCTCGCGAACTCTCCAGGCAATGAGCGCCAGCCTGGATACTCATACGCCCTGCCACTTCCGACATCGGCGCCAATAGCGGCAACGCACCGCTGCTGTCAGTGACGGTCTCATAGGCGATACAGGTGGCGCCGCTGGCCAGGAGATCCTTGGTTTGCGGCACATCCGGTGCCAGGTGCAGATAGGTAAACAGCGTATGGTGAGGCCGTAGCAAGGCCCGCTCGATAGCCTGCGGCTCCTTGACCTTAACGATCATCTCCGCCTGCTCGAAGACCGCTTCCGCCGAAGACGCAAGCCTGGCGCCTGCTGACTCGTATTGCTCATCAGTAAGATCGATACCCGCACCGGCACCGGCCTGCACCACCACCGAGTGGCCTTGTGTAACCAGCTCATGGACCGCCTCTGGCGTTAATCCAACCCGGAATTCATTGTTTTTGATCTCTTTGGGTACACCCACAATCATAGGGTTTTGCTCCTGTCGGGCAGTGAATGAACGCAACCGACTGGTTACGCTGACGTTTCAAAGTCTAAACAGCGCCGACAGGATAAAATCCCGAACTTTCCTACAAATTCATCATTTAACTCTTTTATTTTGTCATCTAAAGTATTTTCCACTGGATCATCAAACATTCACGGCATGAGGAGCAACGCATTGCGGAAACTGGACCGTATAGACCTGGCCATCCTGGATGAACTGCAAAACAATTCCAAAATCACCAATCACGAGTTGTCCAACCGGGTGAGCCTGAGCCCGACCCCCTGTCTGGAAAGAGTCCGGAAGCTTGAACGGGACGGCTATATAAAGAACTACCGCGCCATCCTCAACGCCCGAAAATTGGGCATCGGCCTCACGGTTTTTGTTGAGATCAGCCTGACCCGAACCGGCCCGGACGTGTTCGCGCAGTTCAAGGAGGCGGCCATCGACGTTCCGGAAGTGCAGGAGTGCCATCTGGTTTCCGGCAACTTCGATTACCTGATCAAGGCCCGGGTAGCGGATGTCGAACACTACCGCTCACTCCTGGGAGCAACCATCCTGGCACTGCCAGGGGTGAACGACTCCCGGAGCTACATCGTGATGGAGACAGTGAAGGAAGGGCAGGTATTGAGCATGAAGAGTGTGACGGAGCATGGCGTGGGCTGAGAGTTGGTTGAGTCGATCAGCAGTGACTTGTTCACAGGCCGGCAAGAGCTGCCCGGATTTCCTGATACACAGACTGATTCCGGGACTCCAGGAATGTTGCAAACTCAAAAGCATCAAAACCGTGAACGTCCTTTTCAGGGCTATCCATGGGCAAGTGGGGGTCTGCACCCAGCTGCAGCAAAGCGCGAAGGTACTCAACATTGGCGTAAAGTACTGCCTCATGCACCGGCGCTAACCCCTTGTAGTATGCGTTAACAGGCTCTCCCCTTGCCGCAAAATATTTGAGCAAGGCGTAACCACGCCGGCGCATGATGGAATCGTCATCATGCAAATCCAGGGATGCGCCCACAAAACTGACGAGGGGTTGCGAACAACCATCCATCGCACTTATCGCCCTCCCACACCGCTCATATGGCCAGTCGGCATGCGTCAGAAACCAATATGCAGCAGCTGGCCGGATCAGCAGACTATCGGAGTTGAGCGGGTTCCACGGCATTTCCTCAGGATCAAGAAGCGCGATAACGGTTAACCCCCAGGCATCAGAACCGAATGCCCAGGTGCGATAGATCATCGGGAATAACGTCAGGGCTATAACCAGGATCCCGCCAGCGAGCGTGACTCTTTTCTTGTGGCGGGAGAAATAGTTGATCAATTGGCAGCTCCTCCTTGAGCTTTGTATCACTGGCAGTACTTGCTAATCGTATGCTCCGAGATACCAAGCAGAGAAAAAAAACAGAAACACAAGAATCGCGTACGTGGTATAGGGCACAATCACCCAAAGCTTCAACGAACGAGGTAAAGGCTCTTCCTCGTCACCCATTCGGGATTCTATACGAGCCCCTATACGCGGAAACTTACGGAACACAAAGAAAGCATATACATGCGAAACCCTCATCCAACGACCAATGGGGCCATTGCCCCATATACTGCGAATACCATCCAATTGTTTGCCTGGTGTAGCAATTCTCCGCTCGACTTCCTCAGTTCTACGAAAAAACAGCGTGACCATAAGAACCATCAGAACAACACCAAGGGCCATACAAGCCACCCCTGTGATTGTCGCCAATTCAAGCAATTGCTCTTTACTCATGGATAGCCTCTCTCAGTTTGGCGCCTAAGGCCCCTCCACCTACTCCGCCTGCATATCCACCGCCAGCTGAACCGAGGCCACCCGCAATAATCGCACAGGCCACACCACCTATTCCGGCTGTTGTAACCCCGAAAGCTAGACATGTAGCCGCCGCTAAACCACCTCCAATACCGCCCCCCAGCATTGAACCAGTCAATTTACCCCCCTCCTGGTAAGCAACAACCTGACACTCCTTCTCGTCACCCGCAGTGCAAGCCTCACGAATTTTCAGCGCAGACATAGATGCATCCAAGGCGACCCCAACATATCCCACATTGCGTACATACTTCGCCCCTTTAGCCACCCGCTCATAGTGCGTAGCATACCCAGGTATGTCACCCACTCCAGCCGTCTTCCAATGATTCACCATGCTTTTAGAAGACAACCCCAGGGCCCGCTTCAGCTTCTTATCATCATCCAGCGACATGCCCTGCCTCGCCAAGCTGCCCAAAGCAAAGTCCAGCTTTTTGAACAAAGCGCGCCGTTTCTCGAAAAACTCCGAATGATTCAGATGCCCATGTTGCCGGTAACTGTCCTGATGAAGGTGCTCTATATCTTTCAGGGTCATCTCAATACTTTTGATTTGTTTCGAGACCATCACTGCCCCGGCACCCAAACCCGCAGAACCCGTTGACGTTATTACCTCTAACAGGTCGTAATGCTTGACGAGGAACTGCGCCTCATCCTTATCCAGCGCCCTAACCTTCTTGTTTACTTCAGACGCCACCTCCATCAGATCCGCTTCTTCCCGAGTGCATTCCATGCCTTCCGGGTCACCCAGCACAATCATCTCACCGGGCAAGACCTGCCCGCCAAGGTCAGGATTCAGGCGATCAAAATGATCGGGCTTTGCCGACGCGTCCCCATAGAGAGCCGTCAACAACTCCGTCTTACTCATGGGGCGCTGGACGACGTGGTAACCGGGCTCGACTGAAGCCTTTGGCTCAACGGAAACCTGGGATTGCCCGACCAGGCTCGAAGCAGCTGGCCCACCTACCACTGAACTACCAGCCTGACTGCTTCTTCCGTTGCCATTTGACGAATCCGACGCTGTGTTTCCCGAACGATAGGTGCGAGTCGGCTCCGCCTTTGAAACGGGCCTTGCCGGCGATACACCGGAAAACGGCGCTGGAGAGTGGCTATCACCAATAACAACACTACTACTGCCAATGGTGACACCGCCGCAGGAAATAGCGCCCCCCGTCACAGCAGCAGGAATGCCATTGATAAGCACGGTTGCTGAACCAGCAGCAATAGCTCGCGGGTGGGGAGGATGTTTGGGTTTCGAGTGAGGGGCGAGAGGGTCACCCACGCGGGCAACGGGTTTGCCGTCAATCAGTACATCGGGGGAGCCGGCAATAACCGGCGTGGGCGGGAACCCTTGGTGATCGGTTCCCAAGTCACCCAGCAATACAACTTTTTTGCTCATTCCTTTGTTCCTTCAGTCCTTGAAGAATCATCCGTTTTCTATGGGTACCTTCACTGGCACCTATCGCGCCCATGGTAAGCAAATGCTCAGCAATACCCAAATTGAATCGGGGGATTGCCCCTAACGTTACTCACAAAAGCTGTGGATAACTTTGTTGGGAACCTCGGGTTAACCAGCCGGGAGCATTGTGCCACAAGGGTTCAAGAAACTTGATGCATAAATGGGCTATAACCTGCATTCATCTCTTTTCTGAGTTGACCCGCACTTCAACCTACCAAATAAGCGGCCGCAACGACTTCGACAAATCGAAGCCCAACTGCTGGCGCACACTCATCGCCTCCGGAGCCACCAACAACCAACCCAAAGCGCCCAGATTCACCAGAACCGCGAGCCAGAACACAAACCGATAGCTCCCCTTCCGCGTCTTATGCCGGAGAGCCTGCTGAGCAAGCAGCGCACCGGGCCAGCCACAACAAACCTCAAACAAATGCAGGGTTTTCTCAGCCACGCGTTGGCCCCCTCGCTGTGCTGCCCGCTTATCGATCCAGTACATGGCAAACACCACCAGGCTCACCCCGCCGTAGGCAGCCAAGAACTCGAGCGGCAGATAACCCTGATACAGCAGGCCAGCCAGAGCGGTGAAAAACACCATCACCGCAACAGCCGCCACCCAGAATCCAGGGGCCATACTGGCACCAACCTTTGCCGTTCCGACATATTGGAAACGCCCTGCCCTCAGCCTGCCCTGGTTGTCCTTCGTGAGGGTGAACGTCACCTTCCGACTGGCAACCGGACGGCCACGGCCCGCATAACTGCTGATGTGGGCAAACACCCGTTCACCACCATTCTCCGGGGTAATAAAACCAAAACCCTTGGCGTCATTCCATGTGGCGAGAGTTCCTTTCTGATTCAATGCATTCTGCTCCTAACAGGTTTCAAAGCATAAGCCGGTAAGGCCGCTCCAGCGCGGTGCGTACCTCTCCGATGGAAAACACCCTCGCGAATTCCGCAAATCGCTGCCCGCCAAACCACAGCTGGACAACCGGCAGAGAAAAAATCCCGCGAGCGGCGCATACCGGTGCAGCCGCCTCCTGACAATCAATGTAGGCCGTCTCCAGTTTCGGGAACTCGTCACTTGCGAGCTTTTCGAGTTGGGGCTTAATGGCCTGGCAAACACCACAGTGCGGTCCACCAAAGAGCAACAGCACCGCCGGCTTCGAGCGCAGCAGTTCCGACAAAGCCTCTTCTGAACTAATGTTGATCATCGTTATATCCTGATGGGCATCGGTGTCTCATTCTCATCGGCGCCAGTGAACTCTTTGAGATGATTTTCCATATCAAAAGCCCTGAAAATAGATTTATCCCGGGTTTCCCTATATCACCGTATCTGCAAGCATGCTAAAAGACTCCCCCCGGCAAGAGTCTGGGCATTTTTCCCATCAGGATATCAGCATGTCAGATAAATTCTGACACAAGGGTCGGCAGGGCGCCGTTGAATCCATCAACGAGCTCTCCGCTATCCTGAATAAAGGAGGGACGGTCACCACGGTAAAATCGCCCTCCCGCAACGACGCCTGCCCCTGCGGTAGTGGCATCAAATTCAAGAAGTGCTGCGGCTGACGAAAGCCGGGTAATAGGAGGTAATGACGATGACTGTTTGCGGGGTTGAGCTTACGGGCAGCGATGCGGTGGTGTGTTTGCTGAATATGGACAGGGGGCTGTTCAACCTGCCGGAGTGCAAGGTGCGCAAACTGTCTCTGCCGAAAAACCACAGCCGTGAGGATCTGAAGCAATTCCAGGCGGCCTTTGCGGACTTGATGGCCGAGTACGGAGTCACCACCGTTGCGATCAAAGAACGGATGCCAAAGGCAAATTTGCCGGCGGGGCCATCAGCTTTAAAATGGAAGCGGCCATTCAACTGATCACCGCTAGTGAATTAACAGTGACCATGCTGCCCACGGCACTGATCAAGTCCACCCTGGCCTCCAACCCGCTGCCAATTGCGTTTTCCGAGACGGGCTTGAAGGCCTTTCAGGAAACGGCCTTCATCGCCGCCTATGTAGGACAGCTTCAGGCTTGCCGATGAACCCAAACCATCGCTCTAAAAAGCCCGCTCGCAAGTCCCTGCACCCGCGGAATCTGCACAACCAGGGCTATGACTTCCCGGCTCTGGTAGAAAGCCACCCGGCACTCGCGCCCTATGTAAAACCGAACGCGCATGGCAACCTATCCATCGATTTCGCAGACCCACTGGCTGTAAAAACCCTCAACGCCGCGTTATTAAACCGGTACTACAACATAGTCGATTGGGATATCCCAGACGGTGCCCTTTGCCCTCCCATTCCGGGCCGAGCCGACTATATCCATTACGTGGCCGACCTGCTTGGGCTTCAACCTGGCCTTGAACAGCCGGGCATCAAGCTGCTCGATATAGGGACGGGAGCCAATGGCATCTACCCGCTGCTGGCCTGCCAGATTTACGGCTGGCAGTGTGTCGGCAGTGACATTAACACCCAGTCGCTTGAGAACGTCGCCACGATTATCGCCAAAAACCCCACACTCAAAGACCGCTTCACGCTGCGCACCCAACACGATAAAAACCACATGTTTGAAGGGATCATTCAGCCTGGGGAATTCTTTGACGTCAGCGTATGCAACCCGCCCTTTCATGCCTCGCTCGATGACGCGATTAAGGGCAACCGGCTTAAGCGCAATAACCTTGCCCGCAGTCGCGGTGAACGAAAGACGAAAGACGAATCCCCGTCGCTGAATTTTGGCGGGCTGGGAGCCGAGCTTTGGTGTAAGGGCGGTGAACAGCTGTTTCTGAAAAAACTGATCAGAGAAAGCCAGGCGTATTCCACTCAATGCCGCTGGTTTACCAGCCTGGTTTCAAAAGCCGACAATGTGAAGCCGGCAAAGAAGTTGATTCGTAAGCTTGGAGCCGTTGATTGCCGGGAAATCGACATGAAGCAGGGGAATAAGATGACGAGGGTGTTGGCCTGGACCTTCATCTGAGCCGATCCCGATTCACGACTCAGCAAACGGCCCAACGCCGCCACCCTCAGTCACCGTTTCAAAGACTGTATCGGTACCCCACCGTAACCGCATCAAAGCTGTCACTGCGGTCCACATTCAACTCAATGCTGTGATGCTCTCGGAACCAGAGCGCCCCTCCGAGTGAGACGGTGCTTTCTGAGTTGTCCTCATCGGAATCCGAATAGGCCGCATTGAACTCGAAGCTTCCCGGGACCACCCAGATGCGGGTTCCCACGCCATACGCCAGGGCGCTGTCATCCTCGGTGGCGCAGATGTTGTCGAAACAGGCTTCCGCCTCGTTGTAGACAAACCCGACCTGGGGAATGAGGTCGACACGATCAACAATCGGGATCGGGAAGAAAAGGCTCAGGTTCAGCGATGAGTTGGTAATTTCGGTTCGGTTGCCCTCATTGGCAAACACACCGAAACCGGCACCAATGGCAAAGTTGTCTGCCAGTTGAACCGCGCCATTCAGGCCTGCCGTACCGAAGTCCTCATAGACTTCACCCAGAAAGTTGATTTCCTCGTCGAGGGTTATCCGGCCCAGGTAACCGCCAACGAAGCTGTAAGAGAAGTTGCTTTCGCCGAGGCTCGCGGTTTTCTGCTCTTCGGCCAACAGAGGGGTGGTTATCATTGCCAGAACAGCCGCGAGGGCTACTGCGTTCGTGTTTTGCATTTTGAGTTCCTTTTACCGGCTTGCTACTAGCTCAGTTGGATCATGGATTGGCACTGATTGCGCTACCGCGGCAGCCCCGTACCATCGGAGTAGTTCATGCAACCTATCGAAAGCACTTTTCACGTCTTGTTTATCTATTGATGGAGTGTGAGCCTCATGCACAATTTGATTTCTCACTTTAGATAGACGGACCAACTCTTCCTTTAAATCGTCTGGGATTTGATCCTTGGATATAGACTCAACTCGCTCCAAAGACTTATCAAATTTTCCTTGCATTAGAGTATTCGACGAGTCCCTGGCAAGAGAAGCCAGGATCTGTTCCTTGTCTTCTGACTCTGTTATGAGTTTGAAGCTCACCTGCCCACTTTGCCCACCTCCATTTAAAAATCGATGCATTCTGCTTGGATGCTTCCTAAAAATGGACTGGACATATTCCTGAGTCATCCCCTCTACAAGGGCGATTGCTAACACGATCATTTGACTTGAATAGGTATCAAGGGCTCGCTTGACGGACGCACTGATGGTAGCAACCACCTGCTCTCTGATCGGCTCATCTAAATCGGCAACAGTTCTTTCCGTTCCATTGCTCGGTAGAACAGATCGGCCTTGAGTATGCGCTTCGAGATACTTTTCACTCTCAGCAAATTCAAATAAAGCTTGATAGTTCCCTGGCTCGACAATAATTTTTCCCAGCCACTTCCCAATATCGAACTCCAACCCAGACTTCCTCCCAATTAGTTTATTAGTATGACAAACGATGAGGGTCAGAGTAGTGCATATTACTCTGGCTACAATGCTAACTCAGCTTGTCATTCTGCAAAATATTTATAACGTGGTTACTGGAAACGCTACTCCCCTCTATGGGTCTCCATAGCATCCATTCGAAATCTAAAGGGAAAACATTGATCGATTGGGGTTACCAAGAACAGCCCTATTGTGATCTAACTTCCAGCACCGACCCGCAATATCTCAACCTCTACTCCATTGTCCAAAACATCCGTGGAAGTCCAGCATCCCGTTGACCACCTTGTATGGACAATTCCTTCCGTGTTTTGGGTAAATTGAGGCCC
>NZ_ANIE01000004.1 GCF_000708045.1 Marinobacter nitratireducens | reverse complement strand
TGGCTTAATTTATGGAATTGACACCACAGTCACTTGTTAACTTTCGAATCCGAACTGACTGTACTGGTAAGCCAAGTCCGAGTAATTTTCACGAAGCCAATTTACATCTGAATCCCAGTGGGAGACGGCAACCTCATAACCTTTTCGCGAGCGTCTCTGATTCGCAAGCATAGACAAATGGCTTCGAATCTTAGAAAACCTTTTGCTGGTGCCAGGCTCTCCCCAGTCTTGGGCATATTGGAGAGGCACTACTGAAGGGATTTCTGCATACCAAGTAAAGTAGATGATCTCGCGCCGCAGATGCTCAGGCAGTCCATTCGTTTTGCCCACTTTGTATCCAAAACAAGCAAGTGGTGAAAACTCATGCATTGATTTAAACGCCCCAGGGTTTTGCTGGTATTCAGCTTCAAACTGAGACAATGCTCTTTGCATGTGTTTGGGTAGCGGCTTCTGCATCTCCCGCGAGCGCCTTGCCTGTAATTCCGCATGCTTTTCAGCGTATTCTCGCTCCATTTTCTTTTTCTCAATTTGGGAAAAAATCCAGATATAGGCTGCAATGGTCAGGATGACTAGTAGGAGTAGGTCCTCAAACTCCATAACTTAAAGTCTCCTTGGGGCTAGCTGGCGAAAGTTAACGCTCGTAACACTTGACCGAAAAAGCGTTGCTTTTTTGGGTCAAGTGCTTACATTTGTTAACTTTCGACCACGAATGGAAAATATTTCGAAATAGATCTAAGTATTAAAATTGGAAATTTATTCTCAAATGCTGACAAGTACTTTCGAACAATAAGTGATTGATCAGAATTTGTTTCGTTAAGAAGGACAACACCCCAGTGGTCTGGAGAATAACGCATTAAATTGCTCAGGGTACTAGTTAGCATGAAATGTATGCATATTTCTGGGAATACTACTGGGTAAAAAGGATTCTCCACGTACCATAGATTCCCGCGCGCATCGCATGAAACACAAGCATTAATCTTAAAAGCATCTGAGGCAGGTACCGAAATTATATATTTTCCGTAACGCTCAGTAATAGAAAACCCCTTAAAAGAATTTTCTATATCGGCCATATCTGGACGTCTTTCCCCATCACCTATTTGAAATTCCCAAACAATACTTCGGTCGCTCTTACCCATTGAGACAGTAAGAGGATGGGTCCGCCCAATCTCTCCTGTCGCGATTCTATAATATTCGCGTATTTCAGGAATCATACTTAGTAATGTGCCTACACCAATCGTATGCCTTCTCTTAAAAAACTCAAGTATCGAAGATGAGGCATCTTGTTGGATGGAAATATCCGCATTCCGCACACTTAACGTTGGAAAAGAGCAAACTAAATCGCTAAAAGTTCCCTGCGGCATATCACCACCTACCTGACTTTTCATACCATCAGGAATGTAATTTAAGCCATGCGAACCAGGAAGAGAATCCAGTGAGTATCTAATCGGATTATTTAAAATAATAAAAGCATATGCGTAAGCCGTAAGTGAGTAAAAAAAGTTTAGTGGTTTTACCATTAATGATCCGGATTTTCCAGCAAGATAAAGTTCGCGACCTTGCCGCATACAGTTTCTAATGCGAGATGCTTCTATAGCATTTATTCCGGACTTTCGTGAGTCACCAACCGCCCTCTTTCTAAGCTTATAAAGTTCACGAACATGTTCAGTATTCTCCATATTTTCAACAAGCTCTAAAATTGATTGCTCAAAATGGAGATCATTTATTGGCAGTAACCTTACGGAGTCGTCTGAAGATAAACGAGCATCTATTTCTTTTCGAAGAAGATTGAAATTCCTTGATGCATATAAAGAAGGATCTAGGTTGTCAGAAAGCCCTTCACCCTTGAAATAATTTTTTATGTTTCCATTATACGGTTTTCTTTCTTCTGGACTGAAGCCCTTCCATTTTTCAAGAAGAGCCTCCTTTTTTGAAGCTAACTCATCGTACGCGCCATCATCGCTAAAAGGTGGGTTATTTTCAGCCTCAACAATTTCTATTAGTTCTGACAGTAAATTATCTAGCACTTCTCTACTTCCTTGAAAAAGTTAACGCCGCACTCTGCGGCAAATTTGGAGCGCAGCGGAAAATTTGTCCGACAGCAGTGCCTTGTTATACGGACCGAATTCACATCTCTGAAACACTCAGTTTAATCACGATTCAGCTATTAGGCTAGCTTGTAGGCGGTCCAAGAGGGGAGCAATTTTATTGTAACCGTCCTCAAACTCGTCCTTATCTAATAACTGAAGCTTAGTCGCTGGAGATATAGTGTGACCATCGTATTCAACACCATGCAAATCTACTGTTCCCAATATTAGTTGATAGTCATCAGGCGTGTTATCAAAAATAAACTTGATGATTTTATTTCTGTTTGTTGCGTCCTGATCCTGCTGGTTTGGTGAGTCAATCACCAGCGGGAAGAGTGGTAGAGATGTAAACTCTTTGGAAGTAAAAAGAATGGCATAGTAATAAGCCAGAAGAGCTCGCGGAGTATCACTGCCCTGGGATTTAACTGATAAAGGGATATCGCTGAACCAATCAGAATTGAGGGTGTGAACATTTAGCTTTATTAGAAATAGGTCAATAAGGGTATTAAACCTACTGATAATCGACTCTTTACGCTCCTTGTTGTTCAATTTAGACCGGTCAATCTCAAGGCCTGATTTCTGCTCTTCGATTTCACCAATTTGAGTACTGTAGTTGCTCTGGCTTCGGTTAAAAATTTCTTTAACCTGCTTGGAGCTTTCATTTTGAATAAGATCCTTGAGGCGAACTTTGCCTTTCTTTTCATTAAGAAGGTCGGTGATTTCGCGCACCTTGGCAACTTGCAGGTTAAGCTGATTTTCCAGCTTGGTGACTTCCTTTGTGATTTTCTTTTTTTCTTCTAAGTAGTCAGAGAGAAGGCTTCGGCAAGTGTCGATGTCTTCTAAAAGACCGAATCTGGAAACCATCGAGTTTTCATAAGTAGCATTACAGGTAGGGCAAGTTATTTCGCAATCAAGATCATTTAGCGAATGCTCATAGTCTTTATTGATTTCGCGAATGGATTTACTAACAATAGCAATCTCATTATCTATAAATACTTCTTTATTTTTTTGCTTAATCAGGTTTTTTCGGTATTCATTTTCCTTATTTTTCAACACCTCTAGCTTAACAAGGAGCCTATCTATGTCTCTCTTAAAAGCTTTAATATCAATGTCAAAAGTGGCATTTGGGATATGCTTTTCAACGGTCTTTTTGGCTGATACAAGAACTCCTGATTCATTTTTAAGCATTGTTAATTTGGCCGAAAGTTGGTCTATTCGTTCGGATAGAAGGAAGTACTCATTCGGGCGTATACCTGTAACGAAATTGATTAAATCTCGTTTGAAACCGCCAAATACGCCGAGGCCTTCAAAAGAATCCCACGGCTTTGCCCAGCCCTTATCCTGATCAATATAAAATGGTAGGAATTGAATGGCCGGTGAAGCAGGAATTCTTTGATTTGTCTTTGACTGTTTAAGCAGCAGTCTGTTATTAAATAATTTTGCAAAATAAGGAGAAAGGCCTTTGATAATACTGTCGAAGGATTTGAGAAGATTGCCGTGTATATCAAAGAGCCCAAAATGATCTCTGGAACGTAAGATCATGTAATCTTTGTTGCTATACGAAAATGTCAGTAGGCTAATAGCGTCAGCTTTTTCCCAAACACTGTCAAAGTGAACGTCAGCACCGAGAGAGTGGTAGATGGACTTGATAATGGAAGATTTACCTACGTCATTCTCGCCCGTTATCAGGTTTCTTTGTGGATGGAACGTCACTGTTTTTGCGGACTTCTCCGGTATCGACAGGATCGTTAGTTGCTTTATCAGTAGCTGGTTTAGTTCCATTTTTTCGCAAATGCCTTACAAGTTTTTTAAAACTATAACTGTTCACAGTATTGCCACAGGATGATGGAGTCTATGTAGTGACTATCAAAAATGCTTGCCAATTTTGACAGCTTTTTAGAAAGGTCTTTTCTAATGCTCGAAATCACATCTTTTAGCGTTGGACTGTCTCCAAATGAAGTTGTGCTTACTGCATTAGAAATGTCAATTTCGAGATTCTTTAGAGCATTGTTGTCGTAATCCAGCCTATCAGTGGCGTACTTTTGCCAACTACGCTGGAGTTTTATTAATTCTTGAAACCCAAAGCCTTCTGTTTGTAGTTGGGATTTGATGATATCCCAGTTGTCACGGCTATTATGAGAGCGGTTTACTCGCTGTACAAAATCATCTATTTCAGATTTTGTAATGCACTTATTACGTATAAAATCGTCGAAAGACTTAACTTGCGCTGATGGGTAATTATTTTTTAATTTAATCTGGTCAGATATGGACTGATACCAAGGTGACACGGCGATATTATGATCGCTACCAAATAGCTCCTCAAAGAAATTATGTAGAATACCCCGAATATGCTTTTCATGGTCATCGACACTCAGAGAGCTTTGTTCTAGTTGGAGGGCGTTTAAATCAACAGCGCCAGCTCCAAGCTGTGCTTGGACTGCATTAGTTATCTTGTCTTGGTCTTTCTTTTCTAACTGACTTGCAATTGTTACAGGTACTGGATCAACGAATGAAAAATATGCATTAGTGACAAAGCGTAATTGGCTACTATGATCAGCGAAATTTTTCTTATTTTCGTAAAGCTTACCGATTATTGATAATTTGTCGGGATACCCATTCTTACCTTTTTCAGACGTCGTGAGCTGATGAACAGACCACTTTTGGCCAGTTGTTTTAGTTTTTACTTGGATAAATTGCAGGATTGACGGGTTAACTTCGGAATCAAGTATCAATATGTCATCGTGGAACTCAAAGGCAAAGACATAATCTTTCCCTTCCAAATGGTATTCAATCAGCTCTGCTAAAGCCCAGTTTCGTTGATAGGCAAACCTTGCTGGACTGCGAGAGCCTGCAGTCTCGGTTTGAGGCACTGTAATTAGGTCAGACTGTATAGTATTGTGCATTTTCGCGTGACCAACTAGCGGCAAAATATTATCTGCTTCATTAAAGCGTAGGTGGTTGTCTTGGTCAATTCAGTCTCCTTGTCAATAACCCAAATATAATATGGGGTTAAAATATGTATGCAGCTATAGCGCCGTATAACAGCGTATTAGATGGAACGCTTCGTTATTGCAAAAATACCGAACGCGGCATAACACTCACATCCCGAAGGACCCTATAAAAAACCGACTCAAAAACAACAGCCTACACCCCTCCAGTTTTACGGGGCGGCAAAAACGACGATTCGTCATTATTGCAATAATGCCGAACCCGCCTTCTTCAATATTCCGAATGGCACTTCCCCACTTTCCTTGGCATACAACGCTCCTGAGCTCACCTTTCTTTGCCATAATCGCAAACGCTCCAGCTCTAATATCCAGCAACCTCTTTTTCTCGGCATGGCCAAAGCGGATACACGCGCGACGACAGATAACGTGGTTGAAGAGCAACGTAAGGATAAACAGCGGTACAAAATACCAGGCAGTATTTGGAGTCGAGTTCGGGAGAGTTGAAAGTAGCTGGCCAGCGTCCATCCGTTATCCTTAACAGCGGTTCAATCCGTTTCTTATCACCACACACTAGCCTAACTCTTAGGAAGCTTGCCACCCCGTCTTTGCAAAAATCTGTAAACCCAATACAGAAAAAGCCGCCCGGTTTCCCGGGCGGCTTTCATGAGTGTTTGCTCGTATCTGTGTTATTAAGCAGCAGCCAGATACGCTCCTGCAACCGCCAAAACACCACCAACACCACGGCTGAATTTGCTGTCTGCCTTCATCATCAGGCTACCCAACCCACGGCCAACCAGCGTGATCGCCAGAGTCGCAATGGAGAAGCCAGCAAGGTAGGCCGCCAGTGTTGCACCAGCAGGCATTTCCGCACCATGGGCAAAACCGTGGAACAGCATGAACGCACCGACAAGGGTGCCGCCCACTGCCGTCGGGAGTTTCGCCAGCGTGGCGATGAGGATGCCGGCCACCAGTACGGAGAAGGTGATGCCGGTTTCAACGCCGGGCAGGCTCAGGCCGCCCCAGGCGAGGGTGGCGCCGAGGATCATGCCGCCGATCACGAAGGCCGGGGTGGCGTTTTTCATGGTGTTGCTCTGGCGTACGCTCCAGAAGCCGATGGCGGCCATGGCGAGCAGGTGGTCCAGGCCGAGCATGGGGTGCAGCAGGCCGCTGGTGAAGCCGCCTTCGGTGTGGCCGGGGTGGGCCATGGCGGTGGCGGAGGCCGTCAGCAGGGCTGCGGCGGTTAGGAGTTTGGCTGTGAGTTTCATGGTTGTCTCCTGGTGGCTCTCAAGTCGTTTTGATTCGGTTGGCTCAGGCTGGCTCGGCCAGTTTTTCGGGCCGTCTTTCAGGCAGCATGCCGCGTTCGAGGATGAAGCTGATGATGGTGTCCAGCCCTACGCCGTCGTACAGGTTGGTGAATACGAAGGGGCGTTCGCCGCGCATTTTTTTGCTGTCCCGCTCCATGACGTCGAGGGAGGCGTGTACCTGTTCGGCGATGTCGATTTTGTTGATGATCAGCAAATCGGATTTGGTGATGCCGGGGCCGCCTTTGCGGGGGATTTTGTCGCCGGCGGAGACGTCGATCACATACAGGGTGAGGTCGCTCAGTTCCGGGCTGAAGGTAGCCGAGAGGTTGTCACCGCCGGACTCTACAAGCACCAGTTCCAGGTCCGGGTGGCGGCTCTGGAGGTCGTCGATGGCGGCGAGGTTCATGGAGGCATCCTCGCGTATTGCTGTATGCGGGCAGCCGCCGGTTTCTACGCCGAGGATGCGGTCTGCGTCGAGGGCTTCG
This sequence comes from Marinobacter nitratireducens, assembly GCF_000708045.1. Taxonomy (GTDB): domain Bacteria; phylum Pseudomonadota; class Gammaproteobacteria; order Pseudomonadales; family Oleiphilaceae; genus Marinobacter; species Marinobacter nitratireducens. The sequence goes on along the minus strand of NZ_ANIE01000004.1, from coordinate 166,104 downwards.
TGGCGCAGGAGGAAGTCGGCATCTTCTCTTGTGTAGATGTCGTTGGTGACGACGGCGATGTTGTAGTGGTCGCGCAGAGCTTTGCACAGCTGGCGCAGCAACGCAGTCTTACCGGACCCTACGGGGCCGCCTACTCCGACTCTCAGGCAATGTGTCATGGTAATTCTCCTTTAATGTGTTCGGCTCCGTGGTGGTCGGCAAGTGGTGACTGTATTTCGGGAAACGCTCCTTGCGGCACGTCCATGTGACGCTTGAGCTCCGCCATCCATGGCTCCGCACATTCCCGCAATGCAGTCACCACTCGCCTCCCCGGTCATCGGAGTTGTTTTCAAATCAACGGCTTTCTAGCTTCTGAAAAGCCTCGAATACTGTGTTTCATGTAACGCACTTCCGAGCGCCAGTCCCGGCAGGATGGGCCCGAGTTCGTGTTCGTCTCTTGCCAGCGCAACGTCGACTGCTTCCACCAGTTTCGGGCGGAGTTGTTCGGTGATGCGTTGGGCTGCGGTGTGGCCTAATGGCAGTGCCTTGCAGGCCACCGCGAGCTGGTTTTCCAGCCAGGCCCAGGCGAAGCCGAGCAGCGTTTGCCGAACGGGTACGATCCGTTTGTGGGCGGCCCAGGCGAACATGGAGATGTAACCGGGCTCGTCCGGAATCAGTCTACTTTCCGGCAGCAGGTCGAGGTTGCGCAGCAGGGTGACGAGGGCGCCGCCGAGGCGGGTGTCTTCGTCGCTCAGTTCTGCGGTTTCCCTCGTGGCGTGCAGCCAGTTGTTCCACTCGGCGATGGTGTCGGCATCGCTTTCGGCCCATGCCTGTTGCAGGCGTGCCAGTAATGGCAGTTCGCAGCGGCTGAGGCCGTCTTCCAACACGCCTTCGATCCACTCCGCCAGTTCGGCTTCGTTGTTCACCCAGCCCAGTTCGAACGCGCTTTCCAGTCCCTGGGACCAGGCAAACGCGCCGATGGGCAGAGCGGGGCTCACCAGTTGCATCAGGCCCAGCAGGGCCAGGTCGGCAACGGGCCCGGTGGTCGCCTCAGTGGGTGTGTGGGTGGCTGTGGCCATGGCTGTGCCCGTGGTCGCGTGAGTGGTCGTGGCTTTCTCCGTGGCTATGGCTGTGCCCATGTGAATGGCCATGTCCGTGGGAGTATCCGGCCTGGGTGTAGGCGCCGGGTTCGGGGTCGAAGGGGGCGGTGTGGTGTATCAGGGTGGCTCCCAGGCGTTCCGCCAGTTCTTCGAGTACGTGGTCCGGGGTGATGCGCACGTAAGCACCCTGGTCGTCCATGCCGATGGCGAGGGTGACGTGGCGGTTGCCCAGGTGGTAGCACAGGCGCGCCAAAGGCTGGCCGTTTTCGATGCGGGCAGTCACTACCTGTTCTTCGGCGGCGCGGATGCGGACGATTTCGCCGGTTTTGGCTTGCAGCAGGTCGCCGTCCCGCAGTACCGGGCCTCGGTCGAGGAAGAGGCCTACGTCTACCTTGGTTTCGGTGGTCGCGCGGAGGCGGCCACGGATGCGCAGTTCGTAGGGCAGGATCAGGTTGTCGAGAATCTCGGAGCTGTCGATCTCGGTCGCTTCCTGTTCGTTGAGTCGTTTTGTCAGTTCTAACATTCGTGCATTCCTCTCAGAGCAGCCCTGAGCTGTATTGATTAAAAAAGATGGTAACGCTGAGCCAGGGGCAGTTCGGTGGCGGGCTCACAGGTGAGCAGTTCGCCGTCTGCGTGTACTTCGTAGGTTTGCGGGTCCACGGTGAGGTGTGGGCATGCGTCGTTCAGTTTCATGTCGCTCTTGCGCACGTCCCGCACGCCTTTGCAGGCGGAGAGTGGGCTGTCGAGGCCGAGTTCTTCGCCGATGTTGGCGTCCAGTGCGGCCTGGCTGACGAAGGTCAGGCGGGTGGCACTGGCGGCTTTGCCGAAGGCGCCGAACATGGGGCGGTAGTGCACGGGCTGCGGTGTGGGGATGGAGGCGTTGGGGTCTCCCATCGGGGCCGCTGCGATCATGCCGCCTTTGAGGATGCAGGCGGGTTTCACGCCGAAGAAGGCCGGGCTCCACAGCACCAGGTCGGCCAGTTTGCCCACTTCCACGGAGCCCACTTCGTGGGCCAGGCCATGGGTGATGGCGGAGTTGATGGTGTATTTGGCGATGTAACGCTTGGCGCGGAAGTTGTCGGCACCCCGCTCTTCGTCTTCCGGCAGCAGGCCGCGTTGTACTTTCATTTTGTGGGCGGTTTGCCAGGTGCGGCAGATCACTTCGCCGACGCGGCCCATGGCCTGTGAGTCGGAGGAGATCATGGAGATCACGCCCATGTCGTGCAGGATGTCTTCGGCGGCGATGGTCTCCCGGCGGATGCGGGAGTCGGCGAAGGCGACGTCTTCGGGGATGTTCGGGTCCAGGTGGTGGCACACCATCAGCATGTCGAGGTGTTCGTCGATGGTGTTCACGGTGTAGGGCCGTGTCGGGTTGGTGGAGGACGGCAGTACGTAGTCCTTGGAGCACGCGGTGATGATGTCCGGTGCGTGGCCGCCCCCTGCCCCCTCGGTGTGGAAGGTGTGGATGCAGCGGCCTTTGAAGGCGGCCAGTGTATCTTCCACGAAGCCGGATTCGTTCAGGGTGTCGGTGTGGATGGCCACCTGTACGTCGTATTCATCGGCGACGGTGAGGCAGTTGTCGATGCTGGCCGGGGTGGTGCCCCAGTCTTCGTGCAGTTTGAGGCCGATGGCACCGGCTTTGATCTGTACTTCGAGGGCTTCGGGGAGGCTGGCGTTGCCTTTGCCGAGGAAGCCGATGTTCATGGGCAGGCTGTCGACGGCCTGGAGCATTTTGCCCATGTGCCACGCGCCCGGTGTGCAGGTGGTGGCGTTGGTGCCGGTGGCCGGGCCGGTGCCGCCGCCGAGCATGGTGGTTACGCCGCTCATCAAGGCTTCTTCTACCTGTTGGGGGCAGATGAAGTGGATGTGGGGGTCGATGCCGCCGGCGGTGAGGATTTTGCCTTCTCCGGCGATGATTTCGGTGCCGGGGCCGATGACGATTTCGACATCCGGCTGGGTGTCCGGGTTGCCGGCTTTGCCGATGGCGGCGATGCGGCCTTTCTGGATGCCGACGTCGGCTTTGATGATGCCCCACCAGTCGAGGATGAGGGCGTTGGTGATGACGGTGTCCATCACGGCGTCGTCGCAGCGCTGGCTCTGGCCCATGCCATCACGGATAACTTTGCCGCCGCCGAATTTTACTTCGTCGCCGTAGTGGGTAACGTCTTTTTCGACTTCGATCCACAGCTCGGTGTCGCCCAGGCGCACGCGGTCGCCGACGGTGGGGCCGTACATGTCGGCGTAGGCTTGTCTGCTGATTTTCATGCTATCCCTCTATTCTTAACTTGGGAGTTAGAGCAAGTGAGATTGGGTTTCCAAAACCCGCTCCTGGCGGCACATCCATGTGGCGCTTGAGCTTCGCCATCCATGGCTTCGCACAGTTTTGGAAACCCAATCTCACTCGCTCCTCCTACTCCGTGTTAGTTGTCCAGTTTTCCCATCACGTCGCCGCGGAAGCCGTAGATTTCGCGCGTACCGGCGAACGGGATCAGGGTGACGGATCTCGTCTGGCCGGGTTCGAAGCGGATGGCGGTGCCGGCGGCTACGTCGAGGCGGAAGCCTTTGGCTTTGGCGCGGTCGAATTCGAGCGCGGGGTTTGCTTCGGCGAAGTGGTAGTGGGAGCCGATCTGGACCGGGCGGTCGCCGGTGTTGGAGACGTCCAGGGTGATGCGTTCGCGGCCGGCGCAGAGTTCGATGTCGCCGTCTTGGATCATGTATTCACCGGGAATCATGTCTGGCTCCTTACACAATGGGGTTATGAACAGTCACGAGTTTGGTCCCGTCTGGAAAAGTCGCTTCCACCTGCACTTCGTGGACCATGTCGGCGACGCCGTCCATGACGTCTTCACGGGTGAGGATTTCGGTACCGGAGCTCATGAGTTCGGCCACGGAGCGGCCTTCGCGGGCGCCTTCCATGATTTCGGCGCTGATGAGGGCGACGGCTTCCGGGTAGTTGAGTTTGAGGCCCTTGGCTTTGCGGCGTTCGGCCAGCAGTGCTGCGGTGAACAGCAGGAGCTTGTCTTTGTCTCTGGGTGTGAGTTCCATGTTGACTCCGTTGTCTCTCTTTTTTTGGGCTATGGCCGTCAGGTGAGCCAGATTCTGGGTGTGTGGGCCGGTAATCCTGTGAGCAGGGGGCGCAGGATGTGCCAGGCCTGTTCGCACAGGGCCCAGGCTTCGTTGCGTTCGGTGCCCAGGTAGCGCAGCAGCAGTACGCCACGGCGCCGGGTGACGGCCCAGCGGTTGTGTTCCGGGAGTTGTTCTCTCAGTGCTTCGATGGCGGCGGCTTCGTCGTCGATTCCTACAGCCCAAAGGGTTGCCTGCACGGTCGCGCCGCCCTGGCCCCAGTGGCCGATGAAGCGGCGGTGTTTGGGGTCGAGAATCTGGCGTTCCAGCCACAAGGGTTTGCCGTCGAGGCTGAGGTGGAAGCGTTGTTCCAGTTCGCCGGTGGCGAAGGGCAAGTCGCTGGCCGGGCGGCCGAGGGCGAGGACTTCCCAGCCCAGGGTTTTCGCGCCGGTTGCCAGTTCGATGGTGGTGGTCTGTTCTCCCCGGGAGCCATCGAAGGCGATGGTTTCCTGGGGCAGGTATTCGAGGGTGGCGTTTTTCGCGACCATCAGATGTGTGTGCTGGCCCCAGGCGACGCCGTGGCTGTCGGCTTTGTAGAGCTTGGCCGCTGCCGGGGTGGTCAGCAGGGCGTGGCCGCCTTCGGCGACGCTGGCTTCTATGCGCAGTTCGTCGCCGCTCACCAGTCCGCCCGGTGGGTGTAGCAGGTACACGTGGCAGCAGCCGGTTTTGCCTTCCGGGTAGAACGGGCGCTGTACCCGCAGGGGGCCGATGTGGTGTCGGCGTACCAGGCGGGTGATGGGTGCGGCCGCGCCCTCTTCCCGGGATTCAAACCCGAGGGAGAGGGCCGCTGCCCAGCGCCGTTCCTTGTCGAAACGGTGGCCGGAGGTGTGCGTGTCGATCGGCTGGTAGGCGGTCATACGGTCAGGTGCTGTTTGATGAGTTCATCGGTCAGCCCGGCGATTTCGCCTTCAGCCACGCGGCGGCCCCGGTCGAGGATGGCGAAGCGGTCGGCGTATTTGCGGGCGAACGGGAGTTTCTGTTCCACCAGCAACACGGTCAGGCCGTCTTCTTCGATCAGCTTGCGGATGACTTCGCCGATCTGGGCGACGATGTTGGGCTGGATGCCCTCGCCCGGTTCGTCGAGGATCAGCAGGCGCGGTTCGATCACCAGGGCCCGGCCGATGGCCAGCTGTTGCTGCTGGCCGCCGGAGAGGTCGCCGCCGCGGCGGTTTTTCATTTCCTTGAGCACCGGGAACAGCTCGTAGATTCGCTCGGGGATTTTCCTGCTGCCGTCTGCACGCACGGCCAGGCCGGTGCGCAGGTTTTCTTCCACGGTCAGTAGCGGGAAGATCTGCCGGCCCTGGGGCACGTAGCCGATGCCCAGGCGGGAGCGGTCTTCGATTTTCTTTTTGGTGAGTTCCACGTCACCGGCGAATTCGATGGAGCCGTTTTTGACGCTTTCCTCGCCCATGATGCATTTCATCAGGGTGGTCTTGCCCACCCCGTTTCGGCCCATCACGCAGGTGCACTGGCCCTGAGGCACGTCCAGCTCCAGGTCCCACAGGGTGTGGCTTTCGCCGTAGTACTGGTTGAGTTTGTCGATTTTTACCATCAGGTTTTCGTCAGACATCAGGCTTCCTCCCCGAGATACACCTTGACCACTTCCGGGTCGTTGGAGACCTGGTCCATGGAGCCTTCGGCCAGCACGCTGCCTTGATGCAGTACGGTGACCTTGCGGGCGATGGAGCGCACGAAGCCCATGTCGTGCTCCACCACCACCACCGACTGTTTGCCGGCGAGGCTGGTGAGCAGTTCGGCGGTGCGTTCCATTTCCTGTTCGGTCATGCCGGCCACGGGTTCGTCCACCAGCAGCAGGCGGGGTTTCTGCATCAGCAGCATGCCGATCTCCAGCCACTGCTTCTGGCCGTGAGAGAGGATGCCCGCCGGGGCGTTACGCAGGTCTTTGAGGCCGATCATTTCCAGCACTTCCTCGATGCGCTCCCGATATTCCGGTTTCATGGTGGCGGTCAGCGTCGGGAAGATGCGTTTGTCGGTGGCCATGGCCAGTTCGAGGTTTTCGAATACCGTTAACGCTTCGAACACGGTCGGCTTCTGGAACTTGCGGCCGATGCCGAGGGTGGCGATGTCCGGCTCGTTCATGGTGAGCAGGTTGTGGCGGCTGCCGAACCACACCGAACCGGTGTCCGGGCGGGTCTTGCCGGTGATGATGTCCATCATGGTGGTTTTACCGGCCCCGTTGGGGCCGATGATGCAGCGCAGTTCGCCGTCGTCGATGGTGAGGTTGAGGTTGTTGATGGCCTTGAAGCCGTCAAAGCTCACGCTCACGTCTTCCATGTACAGAATCGGGCCGTGGCGAACGTCCACCGGGGACTGTACCGGCGCGAGGAATTCGAACACCTGATCCCGGTTGGTGAGTTCCTGGAAAATGCTCATGCGGTGGCCTCCTGCGCTGCCGGGGTGTCGGTATCGTCCTTCTTGCTACGACGGGACATCAGGCCGGCAATGCCCTTGGGCAGGAACACGGTGACCAGCACGAACAGGCCGCCGAGGGCGAACAGCCAGGCGTCCGGCATGATGCCGGTGAACACGGTCTTGGCGTAGTTCACCAGCAGCGCGCCGATGACGGCCCCGTAGAGAGTTGCGCGACCGCCCAGGGCTACCCACACCACCACTTCGATGGAGAACAGCGGCGAGAATTCGCTGGGGTTGATGATGCCCACCTGGGGCACATACAACGCACCGGCCACACCCGCCAGCATGGCGGACACCACGAACACGAACAGTTGCACCCGCTCAACCCGGTAGCCGATGAAGCGGGTTCGCGCTTCGGCATCCCGGCAGGCCACACTCACACGGCCCAGCTTGCTGGTGACGATGCCACGGCAGATCACGTAGCCGATCGCCAGTGCGATGCCGGTGGCCAGGAACAGGCCGAGGCGGGTGGCGTCGGTGCGCAGGTCGAAGCCAAGGATGTCCTTGAAATCGGTCAGGCCGTTGTTGCCGCCAAAGCCCATCTCGTTGCGGAAGAAGGCCAGCATCAGGGCGAACGTGAGCGCCTGGGTGATGATGGAGAGGTACACGCCGGTTACCCGGGAGCGGAAGGCCAGGAAGCCAAACACCAGCGCCAGGATACCCGGTGCCAGCAGCACCATGATGAAGGCGAACCACGCCATGTCGAAGCCGGCCCAGTACCAGGGCAGTTCCTGCCAGTTCAGGAACACCATAAAGTCCGGCAGGACGGGATCTCCGTAGACGCCGCGATCACCGATCTGGCGCATCAGGTACATGCCCATGGCGTAACCGCCGAGGGCAAAGAAGGCACCGTGGCCCAGGCTGAGGATACCGAGGTAGCCCCAGACCAGATCCACCGCCACCGCCAGCAACGCGTAGCACAGGTATTTACCCAGCAGCGTGACGGTGTAGGAGCTGACATACAGGGCACTGTCCTGAGGCATGAACAGATGCAGCGCGCTGACGATCACCAGGGCGCCGAAGAGCACGCCCAGGAAGATTTGGGTGGAACGTTCCTGCAAAGGTCTTGTTAACCACATAACTCAGCCCTCCGCAGCCCGGCCTTTTTGAGGGAAAAGCCCTCTTGGCCGCTTTTGAATGAACAGAATGATCAAAACCAGCACCAGGATCTTCGCCAGCACGGCACCCGCCCAGGGTTCCAGCAGCTGGTTGATGGTGCCGAGGGAGAGGCCTGCCAGCAGGGTGCCCCAGAGGTTACCCACGCCGCCGAACACCACCACCATGAAGGAATCGATGATGTAGCTCTGGCCGAGGTTCGGGCCCACGTTGGTGATCTGGGAAAGGGCCACACCGGCCAGACCGGCCACGCCGGAACCCAGGCCGAAGGTGAGGATGTCCACTTTGGTGGCCTTGATACCCATGGAGCGGGCCATGGCGCGGTTCTGAGTAACGGCGCGCACTTCCAGGCCGAGCCGGGTCTTGCGCATGATCAGCATCAGGCCGGCGAACACCACCAGCGCGAAGCCGATGACGTACATGCGGTTCAGGGTGAGCGACAGGCCTTCGTTGATCATCACCGAGCCGCTCATCCAGTCCGGGGTGATCACGGTGCGGTTAAGCGGGGAGATCACCGTACGTACCAGTTGCTGCAGGATCAGGCTCACACCGAAGGTGGCAAGCAGGGTTTCCAGCGGGCGGCCTTTCAGGTGCTGGATCACGGTGCGTTCAATGGCAATACCCGCCAGCGCCGCCACCAGGAAGCCGGCCGGGATGGAGAGAATCAGTGCCAGGCCAGGCTGGCCCGGCAGCAATTGCTGCATGCCCCAGGTGGTGTAGGCACCCAGCATGATGAGCTCGCCGTGGGCCATGTTGATCACGCCCATCACGCCGAAGGTGATGGCCAGGCCAATGGCGGCCAGTACCAGTACCGAACCGAGGGAGAGACCAAAATACAGGGTCTCGGCGGCACGGTTCATTTTCAGTTTCTGTTCGATGCTTTCCATGGCCTTGGCGGCTGCGGCGGCCAGGGCGGGATCGTCGCTGTTCTGGGCCTGTTGCAGAGCCGCGCGGGCTTCTGAGTTGAGACTGCCAGAAAGGGTAGCGACGGCCGAGACATCGCCCTGCTCTTCCACCTGATAGATGGCCAGGGCTTCGGTCAGCGCTGCCTGTACCGCGTCGCTCTCTTCGGCGGCGATAAAGTCCGGCACGCGCTCGGCCAGGGTGTCGTCCACGCTGCCTTTGAGGGCGCGGGCGGCGGTTAATCGGTTGTCCTCATCGGGACTTTTCAGATCGATGACGGAAAGAATGCCTTCAAGCTCGTTACGCAGGGCGTTGTTGACCCGGATGGTGTCGATGTCCCGGCGGGAAATCTCACCCAGATTCTCACCACTCAGGGCGCTCTGAACGGTCCAGTTCCGGCCGCGGTTCTTGAGCACGATGATGAAGTCGCCGCTGGATTCGATGCGGCCGAGTTTGTTGTCGCCATAGGCTTCCAGCCATGTGCGGGCGCGGTCGTCGCCGCTGCCGGCGATCTGGTTGACGACGCTTTTCTTCTCTTTGAAGGAAGATTCAGCGAGGGCGGTGAGCAGCTGCTGTGCTTGTGAGTCGTCTACCTGCGCCGATGCGAGGGCGGGCCATAGCAGGCAGCAGACAAGCAGAAGCTGGCTGAGCGATCGGATGATGCCCATGATTGTCCTGTCCTTGAGAAATTGTGTTGCTGGTCAAAACGCGGATGGGGCGTTCACCCCATCCGCTGTTTCAGGCAGGGCTTAGTTGGAAGCGACTTCCGACTTGCCGCCGCAGGTGCCGGAAACCACGTTGAAGTTTCCGCAGAACAGCGGCTTGCGCCAGTCACTGATCAGGTCCTTGGAACCTGGCAGGAAGTCAGACCAGGCATCGCCGGCAACGGTGGAGGCGGTTTCCCAGACCACGGAGAACTGGCCGTTGTCCTGGATCTCGCCGATCAGCACCGGCTTGGTGATGTGGTGGTTCGGCATCATGGTGGCGTAGCCGCCGGTCAGGTTCGGTACGCTCACGCCGATGATGGCGTCTTTAACCGCGTCCACGTCGGCGGTGCCGGCTTTCTTGACCGCTTCCACGTACATGTTGAAGCCGATGTAGTGCGCTTCCATCGGGTCGTTGGTGACGGCTTCTTCGTTGCCGGTGTATTCAACCCAGGCGTCGATGAAGTCGTAGTTGGCGTCGTTGTCCACGCTCATGAAGTAGTTCCACGCGGCCAGGTGGCCAACCAGCGGGCCGGTGTCGATACCGGAGAGTTCCTGCTCACCCACGGAGAAGGCCACAACCGGAATATCAGCTGCGTCGATGCCCTGATTACCCAGCTCGCGGTAGAAAGGCACGTTGGCGTCACCGTTGATGGTGGAGACCACGGCGGTCTTCTTGCCGGCGCTGCCGAACTTTTTGATGTCGGAAACGATGGACTGCCAGTTGGAGTGACCGAACGGGGTGTAGTTGATCATGATGTCGTCCGCAGCCACACCTTTGTCCTTGAGGTAGGTCTCAAGGATTTTGTTGGTGGTGCGCGGGTATACGTAGTCGGTGCCCGCCAGTACCCAGCGCTCAACGCCGATCTGGTTCATCAGGTAGTCCACCGCCGGAATCGCCTGCTGGTTGGGCGCCGCGCCGGTATAGAAAACGTTCTCGGAGGATTCCTCACCCTCGTACTGAACCGGGTAGAACAGAAGGCCGTTCAGCTCTTCCACCACCGGCAGTACCGACTTACGGGAAACTGAGGTCCAGTTACCGAAGATCACGTCTACCTTCTCTTTTGCCAGCAGCTCGCGGGCTTTCTCCGCAAACAGCGGCCAGTTGGACGCTGGGTCGACAACCACCGGCTCGAGCATGCGGCCGTTGATGCCACCTTCTTCGTTCTGCTTTTCAATCAGCATCAGCATGGTGTCTTTCAGGGTGGACTCACTGATCGCCATGGTGCCGGAGAGAGAGTGAAGAATACCGACCTTGATGGGGTCTTCTGCTGCAACAGAGTTCAGGGAGATGGAAAGCGCCAGGGCTGAGAGGCCAAGTTTCACGTGTTTTTTAATAGTCATGTTGTGCGAGTCCTTTTCGTCATTGATAGGTACTTCTGGGATTAAATCGCACACCGACTTCTGCATCAGCCGTTCCAACTACCCCTTAATTCATTAAAAAACAGAACGTTATCTAGTATACAAGCTGAAAAACAAGGGCCTTGAACCATAAAATCGCGGTAAAACCCCATTTTGATGCATCTTGATTGGTGCACTCGCACCAGTTCGGTGCGGCGCACCTCACCGCAGCCCCAACCTCATGCCCTGCATCCATATGTTTTTAAAGACTATTTATATATTAAACCGCGTATGGCACGGGCATTGCGGTTGCCATGTATACAAGCATCCATTACTGATAAGGGGTGAAATCCGTGCCCTCAAAACGGGCCCGGCGATCCAGACCATGGCAACAACCACCAAACGAAAGGCGTCCATGGCCGACAGGGTGTACAACGCCCTCAAGGACGAAATCTTCGCGTTCCGCCTGATCCCGGGGGACAAATTCAGCGAGGGGGACGTGGGCGCCCGGCTCAAGGCCAGCCGCACACCGGTGCGGGAAGCCCTTTACCGGCTGCAACGGGAGGGTTATGTGGAAGTGCTCTTCCGCAGCGGCTGGCAGGTAAAGCCCCTGGACGCCAGACAGGTGGATGAACTTTATGACCTGCGTATTGCCCTGGAGCGGGCCGCCGTCGACAAGCTCTGTGCCCTGCCAGAGCCACTGCCGGAATTCACGCTGCATCGGGAACTGGATTTTCATTGTGAACTGGTGGCCGCTGCAGGCAACCGGGAACTGACCCGAATCCACGGGGAAGTCATCGATCGGCTTCGGTTTATCAGCTGCCTTGTGCCGCCCCCCAGGAATCACGATGTTCTGGTTCAGGCCGAGCATCAGAAAATCATCAGCGCCCTGCAGGCCCGCAAAGCCGATGATGCCGGGGCACAGCTGATACAACACATACGTTCCATTCAACGGGTTGCCCGCGAGGCGACCAAGGCCCTGCAAGGCGGGCAAAAAATTGCCCCGGAAAGCGCATAAACACTGAGTATCAGCCCCTTCCGACCGGTTCCATCCGGGCTTACAAACCGTGTAGGAGATTTCGCACAGCGGACGGAGCGATTCTCCGATTTTGCGAAATTACATCCTGTTTAGAATGATCAGTGTCAGGGATGACAAGCCAGCAAGGAACGTTGGCTCAAGGATGAGAACTCCACGGATCGGAGTTGCCCGATGGATCAGGGCGCAAGGACGACTGCAAGGATGAAGCGCTCAGGATGATGCGCAGCCTGAAGGAACAGGCAGGGGTCAGCCACGGATTTGCGGGATCACACGGACAGTGGTCCTCATCCGTGCACTACCCTCACCCTTTCACCCCATTTCCCAGCCCCTTTACTCCCGGCTTCGTTTTACAGACGCTCACTACCTGAAGCTGCGCCTGCGCTGCGCGACGTCCCGGCTTAACCATAACGACGTTTTTCAAGCTCAGGAGCTTATTCACATGACACGCACACCGCTATTCGCGACACTGGTTCTGCTGTTCAGCCTGATGGCAGGCTTTGCCCACGCTCAGGATGCAGCCATCAACATCAACACCGCCGATGTCGCCACACTCGCCAGCCTCAACGGCATTGGCGACAGCAAGGCCCAGGCCATTATCGACTACCGTGAAGCTAACGGACCGTTTGCATCCACAGCCGATCTGACCAATGTGAAAGGGATTGGAGCACGCACCGTCGAGAAAAACGCGGACCGTCTGGCGATCAAGTAAGCAAGCTGGCAGCGGCGCCAGGCCGCTGCCCCTACCCCCGAATCAGTGCCGTGCTCTGAAAAGATACTCACCCTGCCCGATATCGTTCAGTACGGCGTTTCGGATTGAGGGCTCAATCGCAGAACTGTCCGCATCATAAAGACCGCACTTCGCAAGCGCTTTGCGCACAACCACCTTTTGTCCCAGATATTCGTACAGCACCCGAGCGCAACACGGCATTCTTTCACTGTTATCCGACACACCGACTTTCAGGCCTGTTAACCGGGTGAGCCGGTTCCGAAAGCTCGGAAACAGAATCGTCTGCGTGATCTCATGACGATTGAGGGTTTCATAGTCCACCAGAAACAGGCGGTCCGTCAGCAGATAGGCCACGCCCTGATAGCGGTTGTGGCAAGGTGGTTCTGTGCGGGTAGCCCGCATCCGCTCTGTCCGCTGAAAAACGACGTTTCCGCCCTGCCGCTCAAGACACACCAGGTTACGCAACACTTTCCCCGGCGCGGACATTGACTGGTAATACTCGTAGTAATAACCAAGGTAGTGATCGATGTCGTCGCGACCCTCATGGGCCAACCGCTCCAGGTGTTCCTGGATGGAACGCTCATCGCCTTCCGGCCGGGCACTGGCCTGTGGCCGCACCGCCACGAGCTGCTGAAACTGGTCATGCGGCAGGAGGATTTCCTGTTCATCAACTCCGAAGAACTCGCACAGGCGACGCAGGGTATTGGCTGAAGGCTTGTGCTGTCCGCCCAGGTAGCGATTGAACTGTGGCCGGTTGATGCCAAGGCGCCGACAAACTTCCGCAATCGACTTGTAGTAGCTGCAAAGCAGCCTGAGGTTCTGGGCCAGATCCTGATGCATTGAGAGGCTTGCCTGTTGAATTGGGTGAGTGCCCGGAGCGTCAGTTTGCGATAGCGCAACTTGACGCTACCCAGCAACAATTCGCGCCAGTCAGGCGACAGGTTGGAAATGTTAGCAAGGGCCCCTGGTTGGTTAAATAAGGGCTTCGCACAACAAAAAGACCACCGGAGTTATTTATGTTGGAGTTTCTGAACGACCTACTCTGGGGCAAGATCCTGATTGCCCTGCTGCTTACCGTTGGTATCGGGTTCACCGTTGCCTCCCGCTTTGTCCAGTTCCGTTATTTTGGACGCATGTTCCGGATACTGAGTGCCAGCCAGGCGTTTCAGCGGGATAAACACGGCCACCTGAGTTCGTTTCAGGCACTTTTGCTTTCTGTTGCTGGCCGCGTCGGTGGCGGTAATATTGCTGGCGTTGCAGTCGCCATCACTCTGGGTGGTCCCGGCGCGATTTTCTGGATGTGGGTGGTCGGCCTCATGGGCATGGCGACCAGTTTCCTGGAGTGCTCCCTGGCACAAACCTATAAAGAAGCTGAGGCGGACGGCACCTATCGTGGCGGGCCCGCGTACTACATTGCCCGCGGCCTGGGCGCCCGCTGGAAGTGGATGGCCGGCCTCTACTCGCTTCTTCTTTTGCTGACCTTTGGCTTCGGCTTTACCGCACTGCAGTCCTACGCCGTTGCAACGTCCGTTGACGACGCCTTCGGGGTACCGGTCTTCTACACCGGTATCGCTCTGGCCATGGTCGTTGGCACCATCATCTTTGGCGGCGTTCGCCGTATTGCCCGGGTGGCGGAATACCTGGTTCCGGTCATGGCCGGAAGCTACCTGCTGATCACCGCGGTCGTGCTCACGCTCAATCTTGAGCAGATCCCCGACGCGCTGATGCTCATCGTAAACAGTGCCTTTGGTCTGGAACCGGTTGTTGGTGGTGGTATCGGCGCGGCCATCATGATGGGCGTGAAGCGCGGCCTGTTCTCAAACGAAGCCGGTCTGGGCAGCGCGCCCAACGTGGCCGCTGTCGCTTATGTGCCTCACCCGGCCAATCAGGGCGTTGTGCAGGCATTCTCGGTATTCATTGATACCCTGATCATCTGTTCATCCACCGCCCTGATCATTCTGCTAAGCGGCATCTACGATCCGGCCAGCGTCAGCGATGTGGGTGGCGTGGCGCTGACTCAGTCCGCACTTGCGGATCATGTCGGCGACTGGGGCAGGAGCTTTGTGAGTGTTGCACTGGTGCTCTTCGGGTTCAGTACGATTCTGTACAACTACTACCTCGGCGAGAACAGCATCAACTTCTTCAGCACCGAGAATCAGAACTTCTTCAATACGTTCCGCGTTGCCATCATCGGTCTGGTCTGCTGGGGCGCGACCACGGATCTGGGCACGGTCTTCGGCTTTGCCGACGTGACCATGGGGCTGCTGGCGCTGGTTAACCTGATTGCACTGATCGCCCTGTTCAAACCTGGCCTGCGCATTCTCAAGGATTTCGACAGCCAGATTGCCAGCGGCATCGAGCAGCCGGTGTTCGATGTATCCCGGTTCCAGGATATGGACCTGGACCCGGCCGCATGGGAACTGGAGCCCGAAGACATCGAACGGGCCCAGGCAAAAGCCCAGGGCAAATCCGAGCCTGCCAGAGAGAGCGTCTGACCACCTATGAACACTCGCATTGAACATGATCTTCTGGGAGATCTGCCGGTGCCTGCCGATGCCTGGTATGGCGTGCAAACCCAGCGTGCGCTGGATAACTTCTCGATCACCGGCGTTCCGATCAGCCATTTCCCGGACTTCGTTCGTGCGCTGGTCATGGTGAAGAAAGCCGCCGCGATGGCGAACCGGGACCTTGGCGCCCTGGCGCCACACAAGGCCGAAGCCATCATGGCGGCCTGTGATGACATCATCGCCGGTGAGCTGCACGACCAGTTCGTGGTTGACCTGATCCAGGGTGGAGCGGGCACCTCCACCAATATGAACGCAAATGAAGTCATCGCCAATCTCGCACTGGCGAAGTTGGGCTACAACAAGGGTGAGTACCAGCACCTTCACCCCAACGATGACGTCAATCGTTCCCAGTCCACCAATGACGCCTACCCGACGGCGGTGTGCCTGGCGGTTCAGTTTGCAGCAGAACCCCTGGAAGCGGCCATTGTGCAACTCCGGGAAGGCCTCGAGCGGAAAGGTCATGAGTTTGCGGATGTGGTCAAAATGGGGCGCACCCAGTTGCAGGATGCGGTGCCCATGACCCTGGGTCAGGAATTCGAGGCCTTCGCCGTCAACCTCGGTGAAGACATTGATCGCCTCCATGAAGCCAGCCGGCTCCTGTGCGAGGTAAATCTTGGTGGGACTGCCATTGGCACGGGCATCAACACCCATCCGAGATACCAAAGGCTGGCCGTTGATTATCTGGCGCAGATCTCCGGCAAGCCGGTGGTATCCGCCAGCAACCTGGTGGAAGCCTCCTCGGACATGGGCGCCTTTGTGCTGTTCTCCGGCATCCTGAAACGGTTTGCGGTGAAGCTGGGCAAGATGTGCAACGACCTGCGCCTGCTGTCATCCGGCCCTCGCACCGGCCTGGGCGAGATCCTGCTGCCGCCGATGCAGCCGGGATCGTCCATCATGCCTGGCAAGGTCAACCCGGTCATCCCGGAGGCGGTCAACCAGACCGCCTACCAGGTGATTGCCAGTGATCTCGCCGTGACCCTGGCGGCGGAAGCCGGACAACTGCAGCTCAACGCCATGGAACCACTCATTGTCTACAACCTGTTGAACTCCATGAAAATGCTCGGCTCAGCCTGCACCATGCTGGATGAGCGGTGTATCAAGGATATCCGCGCTAACACCGAACAGTGTGCGCGCCATCTGGACAACAGCATTGGCATCGTCACTGCGCTGGTGCCCAAGCTGGGGTACTCCAACGCCACGCGGATCGCCTCGAAGGCGCTGAACTCCGGTTCCACTGTGCGTGAACTGGTGCTTGAGGAAGGCCTGCTGAACGCTGAGCAGCTGGACCGTCTGCTGAGCCCGCGAACAATGCTGGCGCCGGTCGGAGATGACCAGTGAACCGTCGTGTCCTGGTGCTGTATACCGGCGGGACCATCGGTATGGTGTCCTCCGGCGGAAGTTACGTTCCCGGCGCTGCGTTTGGTGATCGGCTCACCCGTCACCTCGGAACGCCGTTGGAGGCCTTGCCGCATTTCGATGTGATCGAGCTGGACCAACTGATCGACAGCGCCAACCTGAGCCCAACGCACTGGCACACCATGGCCGAGGTGCTCATCCGCAACTGGGAACGCTATGACGGATTCGTGCTGTTGCATGGCACGGACACCATGGCTTACACCGCGTCGGCACTCTCGTACATACTCAAGGGCGCCAACAAGCCGGTCATTCTGACCGGCTCCCAGATCCCGCTGGAGCAGCCAAGGACCGACGCCGTGGACAACGTCACCACGTCGCTGATGCTGGCCGCGCGTCCGGAGATCTCGGAAGTCTGTGTCTGTTTCCGGGGCAAGCTGATCCGGGGTAATCGCTCAAGAAAACTGAAAACCAGCGAACTGGATGCCTTCGATTCGCCCAACGCGCCTCTGCTTGGACGGGCAGCCATTCATCTGGAACTCCGCCACGACCTGCTGCTTCCTGCCGGCCAACCGGATTTCCAACTGCCGGACTTTGAGCACGCCGGAGTGGCGTCTCTGGTGCTCTACCCCGGCATATCGGCCGCCGTGGTTGAGTCCATCCTGGCCATCCCGGAGTTGAAAGGACTGGTTCTGCAATCCTATGGAGCCGGTAATGCACCGGACGCAGACGCTGACCTGATCAAGGCACTGGAACAGGGCATTAATCGAGGCATAACGGTGATCAACGTCAGCCAATGCCCGTTTGGGCAGATTTCACAAACCGCCTACGCATCCGGAGCCGCACTGGCCCGCATCGGCGTTGTTTCCGGCGCTGATCTGACACCCGAGGCGGCCTTTGCAAAACTCCATTTCCTGCTGGCAACGGGCTATTCCGGCGCCTCACTCCGCCGGGAACTCCAACGCCCCCGCCAGGGCGACCTGAGCGTCCAGCCTCACTGAGGAAGAGGCGAACCTTCTTCCTTGGCCTACGCCCCTTCCCCTCCGCAGAAAGTCGTCTGGCAACAGCCAACGCAGCCCCCTATTATGATGAGATAACAATTCAAAACAGTTGAGTGTCGGCGTATGGCTGATCCCATCAAGGTTTATCCCGCAAAACCCCGGAAGGTCTATTTTTTCGGGACCTGTCTGGTGGACATGTTTTATCCGGATGCCGGCATCGCCGGCGTCGAATTGCTGGAACGGGAAGGTATCGAAGTGATCTTTCCCCAGGGCCAGACCTGCTGCGGCCAACCGGCCTACACCTCCGGTTATCACGATGAGGCCCGCTCCGTAGCCAGGGCCCAGCTGGACCTGTTTCCGGAGGACTGGCCCATTGTGGTGCCCTCGGGGTCCTGCGGCGGGATGATGCGTAAGCACTACCCGGCCCTGTTCAGGGATACCGGCGATGAGGCCAGGGCGGCCAGCGTTGCCGAGCGGGTATGGGAGCTGACGGATTTTCTGCTCAATGTCTGCCACATCAAACTGGAGGACCTCGGGCAGCCCACGAAAGTGGCCATGCACACCTCCTGCTCCGCCCGCCGGGAAATGGGGGTTGCCGAGGTGGGCCCCGCTCTTATAGGCCAGCTCAATAATGTCACCCTCGTGGAGCAGGTTCGGGCCGAAGAATGCTGCGGTTTCGGCGGCACCTTTGCCGTTCGCCATCCGGAGATTTCCGGTGCCATGGTAAGTGAGAAAGTCGACGCACTTGTGGAAACCGGCACCCAGGATTTCGTCACCACCGACTGCGGCTGCCTGATGAACATCGCCGGTTACGCCGAGAAGAACCGAAAACCACTTACCGGACAGCATATCCTCAGCTTTCTATGGGAGCGTACCAATAAGGCAGGAGGTGGATCGTGACTGACTCGGCCCATCATCACGTCGACGTAAAACAGTTCCACCCCCGGGCGCGGGAGGCCATTGGCAATCCGAAAATCCGGCAGAACTTCCGCCGGGCCATGGACGGATTGATGGCCAAGCGCAAAAGCGCCTTTGAGGGCTGGGACCTGGAGACCCTCCGGGAACTTGGCGCCAACATCCGCCTGCGCGCCCTTGCCAACCTGCCCGATCTTCTGGAGCAGCTGGAGCAGAAACTCACCGACAACGGGATCAAGGTGCACTGGGCCGTTGATGGCGACGAAGCCTGCCGCATCATCCGCGATATCTGCGTTGCCCGCGATGCGAAAAGCGTCATCAAGGGCAAGTCGATGGTCTCCGAGGAAATGGAGCTGAACCACTACCTTTCCGGTGAGGGCATTGAGGCGCTGGAATCGGACCTGGGCGAATACATTGTCCAGCTCGCCGATGAAACGCCGTCGCACATCATCATGCCGGCCATCCACAAGAATACCGGCGAGATCTCAGAGCTGATGCACGACAAGACCGGCACGGACCTCTCCAACGATGTGGAGTACCTGACCGCCAGCGCCCGCCAGCAACTCCGGGAAAAGTTCATGAACGCCGATGTGGGCGTGTCCGGGGTCAACTTCGCGGTGGCGGAAACCGGAACGCTCTGCCTCGTCGAGAACGAAGGCAACGGGCGCATGACCACCACGGTTCCCCCCTGCCATATTGCTGTGACCGGCATAGAGAAGGTGGTGCCGAGCCTGGAGGATGTTTCCGCCCTGCTGGCGCTGCTGACGCGCTCAGCCACCGGTCAGCACATTACCACCTACTTCAACATGATTTCCGGGCCGCGAAAGCCCGAG
The DNA here is from genome assembly GCF_000708045.1 of Marinobacter nitratireducens. Classification (GTDB taxonomy): domain Bacteria; phylum Pseudomonadota; class Gammaproteobacteria; order Pseudomonadales; family Oleiphilaceae; genus Marinobacter; species Marinobacter nitratireducens. The sequence continues at coordinate 146,970 of NZ_ANIE01000004.1, read as the reverse complement.
GAACTGGATGGTCCGGAAGAGGTTCATCTAGTGCTGGTGGATAACGGCCGTGCCACCATCTATCAGGACGATGAACTGCTGGATACGCTGCGCTGCATCCGCTGCGGCGCCTGCATGAACCACTGCCCGGTCTACACCCGCGTGGGCGGCCACGCCTACGGCACCACCTACCCCGGCCCGATCGGCAAGATTTTGATGCCGCACATGGTGGGGCTCGATGAGGGCCGGCACCTGCCGACGGCCTCAAGCCTTTGCGGTGCCTGCGGTGAGGTGTGCCCGGTGAAGATCCCGATCCCGGACCTGCTGGTGCGTCTGCGCCAGGAGTCGGTGGATGGTGACAAGCTCCACCCGGCCCGCGTCCGTGGTCACGGAGCCAAACGCAGTTCCCTGGAAGCCATGATATGGAAAGGCTGGAGCTGGATGCATTCCAACGCTGGCGTTTATCGTTTCGGCACTGGCCTGGCAACCCGGTTCCGGATGCTTCAGCCCGGCAAGGCCGGCGCCTGGACCGATTACCGCACAGCTCCGAAACTGGCCAGCAAGACCCTCCATGAACGCATGAAGGAGCGCAAGCAATGAGCTCCCGTAACACCATCCTGCAACGCCTGCGCAACCGCAGCGGGGGAACCCTATCCGCACCCGAATGCGATTTTTCCGTGCTCAAGCGGCCGGACTGGAGCACCGCAGAGCGGCTCGACCGGTTTGAGCAGATGATCGAGTCGGTGCACGGCGAGGTACACCGCTGTACCGAAGACTCCTGGGTGGACCGCCTCGCTGAAGTGCTGACAACGCGGGGCGCCCGAAATCTTCTGATTCCAAAGGAACACAGCATTGGCCTGCGCCTCAGAACGGAAGCACAACGCGAAGATCTCCCGAACCTGCTGATCTACGATGAACCCATCGAGAGCTGGCAGTCGGTGCTGTTCAACGATGTGGATGCCAGCATCACCTCAACCCGTGGCGGCATTGCCGAAACCGGCTCGCTGATCCTCTGGCCGACGCCGGATGAACCGCGACTGATGAGCCTGGTGGCCCCCATTCACATCGCGGTGCTCCGGGCCGACGAACTCTATACCACGCTCCATGACGCCATGCGCGCCCAGAACTGGGCCTCTGGTATGCCGACCAACGCCCTGTTAATCTCTGGCCCATCCAAAACCGCCGACATCGAGCAAACCCTGGCCTACGGTGTTCACGGTCCCAAAGAGCTGATTGTATTGGTCATTGAATGATTCGAGGCGCTCTCCTGATCGCCCTGGCAGCCCTGCTCTGGGCGACCACGGGCATCGTCGCAAAATTCCTGTTCACCGGCACCGAGCTACAACCGATCACCCTCGGATTCGTTCGTCTGGTGGTCGCTGTACCTTTTTTCTGGTTGCTGATGCGGCGCGAGCAACACCAGCTCCGGCAGAGCCATCATGGCAGCGCGTCCCTGCGAAAACTCGGCAGGAAGGCGTTGCTGCCCCTGGCCGCCCTGGGCTTTTTCCAGGCGTTCTATCAAGGCAGCTATCTTCTGGCAGTGGACCTGACCGGTGCCGGGATTGCCACGCTGATCGCCCTGTGTCTGCCCCCGGTTCTGGTTTCCCTTCTCGCGGCACCGCTTCTGGGCGAAAAGCCGGGCTGGCTGACGATCCTGGCGCTGATTGCCGCAATCATTGGTACCGGGATGCTGGTGCTTAGCGATATGGACACCGCAGGCACCCTCCGCCTGGCGGGCATTCTGGTGGCGTTGCTGGCAGCGGTGGTCTACAGCGGCTTTACCCTGACCAGCCGCTACAGCTCGTCGGGCACACCGGTGTTTACCACCGCCTTTATCTGCTTTTTTACCGCGGCGCTGATCCTGTTTCCCGTGGTCGCGCTCACTGGCGGCTTCGAGGGCCTGGAGTCCCTGAACGTCCGCCATTGGCTGATGATTGTGTACATTGGCGTGGTACCGACCTGCATCGGCTATGTCAGCTTCTTTACGGGCATGAAGACCACCCCGGCCACCTTATCGAGCATCATTGTCACCATGGAACCGCTGTTTGTGGCGCTCCTGGCGTGGTTGTTCCTGGGAGAGGTGCTGGGCCCTGTCGGCATTGCAGGCGCCCTGATACTGACGGCAGCGGTGATCGTGGCTTCACGGTATGGCGGGAAGAGCGGCACCGGCGAGAAGGCCGATGCCGGCTAGCAGGCTGAATCAGCTTTCGCGGGCCTGCTTCTGCAGCATGTTGGGCTGCAGGATTTCAATCCAGTACCCGTCCGGATCCTTGATAAAGGCCAGGCCTTTCATTTTTCCGTCGTCGGGCTTCTTCACGAATTCCACATCCAGCTTCTCGAAGCGATCAGCTGCGGCGTACACATCTGGAACGGCAATGCCGATGTGCCCATAGCCCTGGGGCTGATCATTCCCGTTGTGATACTCGAATTCTTCGTCGTTTTCGGTACCCCAGTTATGGGTCAGCTCCAGCATCGCTTCACGGCCAAACGTGAAGGTGGTGCGGTAGTCATCGTCCTGAGGCACCTGAGCGGCCTGGCGATCATCCAGGTATCCCAGGAAATACAGGGAAAACTTCATCTCCGGGAAATCCAGCTTGCGCACCAGGCGCATGCCCAGAACACGGCTGTAAAAGTCCAGTGAGCGCTTGGGATCCTTGATACGGAGCATGGTCTGGTTAAACACGTAACCCTCGGTCTCGGGAACGGGGTCGTCGTAAAGGCCGGGTGCCTGCTCGAAATGCTTGGGCATGATGTTGTCCCTTTTTGCTCGCGGAGTTTAAACGATATACCTGTGTGCGTTTCAGCGAGATTTCAAGGGTGTGATAAAAACCCGCGGAGACCGTCGCCTCCGCGGGTTCAAAAAGGCCTTTGCCAATTGGCTCGATGCTCAGGAAGCCAGCTGATGCTCCTCGCCTTGATAGTAGGCCTCAACGCGAGGGTTCATCACTCGTTTCCAGAGTGGCGGGAACATCGCCAGAACGATCATCGCGGCATAGCCGGCGGGCAACTGCGGCGAAATATCATGGTGCCGCAGAACCTGGTAACGGCGCTTGGCGTAGGCGTGGTGGTCGCTGTGACGCTGCAGGTGAAACAGGAAAACATTGGTGAGGAAGTAGTTGCTGTTCCAGCTGTGCTCCGGCGTTGTACGCTCGTACCGGCCGTTCTCCAGCTTGCGACGATGTAAGCCGTAGTGTTCCAGATAGTTCACGATCTCAAGCAGTGTGAAAGCGATAAAGCTCTGGCCCAGGAAAAACGCGGCCCCAATCCATCCAAACGCCACGGTGAAGCCCACCAGAGCCAGCAGGCTGATGCCGTACCACCAGAGCAGCTCATTGCGCCAGCTGAAGACCGGCGTGCCCTTGCGGGACAACTTCTGGGCCTCCAGCTTCCAGGCGTTCAGGAAGTTGCGAACGTAGGCCTGAGGCAGAAAATCATACAGTGACTGGTTGTAGCGGGACGATGAGGCATCTTCCGGTGTGGACACATGCACATGGTGGCCACGGAGGTGTTCCACCTTGAAACCGCCGTAACACACCAACGACAGCAGAAAACCGCCAGCCCGGGTCTCCAGCTTTGCGTCCTTGTGAATCAGTTCATGGGCAACATTAATGCCGAGACCGCCCACAATACCGACCGAGACAATCCAGCCCAGACCACCCATGAGGCTGAACGTCCCCGAACCCAGAATCCACATACTCCAGAGCAGCAGAACGGCAAAACCGGCCACCCAACCCAGGGTGATTACCCGGTAGAACAGCTCACTGTTCATCGCCGGCACTTCCACTTCTTCGTCCGGATTGAGCGCATCTTTACCAAGCAGGAGATCAAGCACCGGGATAATGCCGAACACCACAACGGGCACGCCCCAGGCAAACACGTTTACCAGATTCAGAGCCTCACCAGCCGCCAGTAGCAGCGGTGGTAACAGCAGGGGAATCATCGCGATCAGATAGCTGTACTTCTTCAAACCCAGAAGCACTTTCCTGCGGGCCGCTTCCCGATCCATGTTCAGGGGGTGGGTACTCATAACCATTTCTCCCGTTCCAGTTGTTGGCGATTAAATAATCACCTTTTGTTTTGTGCATTATTGTCCTACAATGCATCAATCGTCAACAAAATTGAGCAGTTTTTTACGGGTGATTCTGGAATCCACCACAGATCAATGCGTTGACGCTCCCCGGAACCAAGGCTGTGATAGACTCATGCGCACCACGATGACGAATGCGACAACAACCGGCATCCCTTCTCCGGCGTACCGGTTGTTGCCACCTGTTCAGAGAGCCCTTATGGATTTTCAGGTTCCCAATACCCTGGCAGAGCAGATTGCCAACTATCTGGCGGAAAGGATCATGACCGGCCAGATCCGGCCCGGTGAACGTATTCAGGAAGCAACGCTGGCCACAGAATTGAAGGTGAGCCGCGCCTCGGTCAAAGAGGCCCTCTACACACTGGAGCGCTGGCACCTGGTGGAAATCACCCCACGTAAAGGGGCTTCCGCCACCCGCCTGGACGCCGACCACGCCTCCGAGCTTTACGATGTGTACATGCACCTGCTGATGATGCTGGTCACCCGGCTCTGCGAGCGCTGGCAGGAACCCGACAAGCAGACCATGCTGGATGTTGTCGCCAGAGTCGTGGAGCAAACCAAGCATGCCTCTGCGGATATCACGGCCATTGTTGAGGCCAGTTTTGAAGTCATGGAGGCCTGCGGCAAGGTCGTCGGCAATCCATACCTTTCCGAGGCCCTGTCCAACTTCAAGCCTGCCGTGAGCCGAGCCTACTACCTCAGCGCCGATCGCTACCGCCAGGACCTCAAGAAAACCGCCACCTTCTTCACCGAGCTTCCCCAGGCCGTGATCGCCCGGGATGCCGACCGAGCCCAGATGCTGATCCGGGATTTTGCCGAGCATCAGAAGCTCTTGATCCGGCAAGCACTCGATTAACCTGCAAAGCTGGATTGAGCGGTCTGCCAGGCCTCCCCAAAACCTTGCGTAGCCAGGGATGGCGGAGCAGAGCATACAGGGATGTATTCACAGCGTGTTTTGGGGAGGCCTGGCAGACTGCTCACACTCCGAAGCTGTGACCAAACGCACAGACCTGTCGCCGTTTCACGCCTATCGTAACAACGTGTAACAAGCTCAATTTATTGCTGCATTGGTTGTGCTGTCCCCTGCGGCCCGGATTGCCGACGCATCCAAATACAAAAAACAATCAGGAAACGGATTTTGGGGCCAACATGACTCAGTTACCCGTCCAATCGAAACAACGTATGCTTCCCGCGCTGGTTTTCGCACTGTCCCTGCCTTCGGCTGCCATGGCCGAGTTCAAGCCCATGGATGATGGTGCCATGTCCAGTGTGACCGGCCAGGCCGGGGTGACCATCGAGCTGGAAACCAAGGTGAACATGGACCGCCTGACGTGGACCGATGAAGGTTCGTTGAACGTCAATGGCTTGCGGCTGTCGGGTCACAACGACACCACCATGGACAACATGAAGCTGACCGTCGATATCGCGGGTCAGAATGAGGTGCTGGAGCACGGCTTCTCGGAAATTGCACGCCGGGCGGACGCCGGGCTTCTGGATCCGGGTAGCAATGCGGATATCGCCGACGCCCTGGCCACTTACGACACCGGTGCCGGCTTTGGTAAGCAGTTCAACAGCGGTGATCTGGTCATTCACCTGGGCGCGACGGATTATGGCGACCCCACCAACCTGACCGACTATCTGCAGGCGGTGGATTTTGAGCTGGCCGTCGACAGCCTGACCACCAGTGGTACCGAAGGCACCACCAGCCTGTTCTCCAACGTGTTGCTGCAAGGCTATGTAGGCCCGACCGATCTGGTGATCCGCAATGGCGGCACATCCACCCGAACGCTGGCCAACGGCAATACGGTCTCCGGCTCCGAGCTACAGCTCGACACTCACTTCGAGATTACCGACGGCAGCCTGAATTGGGATGCCGCAGACCTGATCCTGATATTCAACTTTGCCGCTGTCGGCATTGAAGGCCTCCAGATTCACAATCGCCGCGGCAACGACACGCTCGGCCACTTTGGTATGGCCAGCGCGACGGCGAAACTGTCGAAGGGAACCAGTGCCGCTTCCGGCAAGGAAGGGCTTTCCGTGCACGACGTGGAATTCCGGGCCGATATCGACATGCCGGTGTTCCGAATCGGTCAGGCGAGTATCGGTAGCGTGCAATTTACCGATTTCGCCATCACGGATACCACCATGATGGTGTATGGCCACTAAAACGGCACTGGACAGCCCTCGCCCAGACTCCTGTACACTGCCCGTCTCATCCTGACGGGCAGCCCATGACCGAAACCACTGACTCAGACTACGCGAAGAAGACCTCCTGGCGCAGGCTGCTTGTGTTCAGCCTGATCTTCATCGCCATGACCGGCATCGGAGTCTATACCGTATTTGATCGCTTCGCCGGTCGCAGTTTTACCTTCGACAGTCAGTTACTATCACCCACGACCGTCCTCGCGGTTATTGCCCTTCTGGCCGTCTACTTCCTGTCTGACGGGCTGCGCCTGCATTATGCACTGAGGGCGCTCGGCCACAAGCTTCCGTTCAAGGTGCTGTTTCGGCTGGTCTTCATCAACCTGTTCTTCTCAAACGTGACCCCCATGGCCACGGGCGGCGGCTTTGCCCAGGTCTGGTATCTGCACCAGCATGGTGTCCCCATGGGGCGAGCCACGGCGGCCACCACAATTCGAACGGTGCTGGCGGTGGCCTTCATTTTTTCGCTGACACCGGTTTTCCTGCTCACCCTCGATGCGCTTCAGGGCCGAACCATTGCGGGTAATGTCGGGGTAGCGCTGGCAGTTTTCATCGCACTCTACCTTGGATTCTTTGCCGTGCTTCTGTTCCGTACCCACTGGCTGATCGGTCCTCTCAGTCGTGTGCTCTCCGGGCTGCACCGCATGCACCTGCTCAACGAGTCCCGGCACCGGCGCTGGCAATTTCGCGCGCGACGGGAAATGCTGAGGTTTTCCCGAAGTTTCGGCGATTACCTGAGCGGTCGTCCGTTATTCATTGGGCTATCCATAGTTTTTACCGCCCTTTTCCTGCTCAGCCTGTTCAGTTTCCCCGCCGTGCTGATGTTTGGACTGGGGTACGACGTGGATTACCTGTCTTCGCTTGGGCTTCTTGTCGTCACCACGTTCATCATGTACTTCTCACCCACACCGGGCGCTTCCGGTATTTCCGAGGGGGTGTTCGGGAGTTTCTTCCGGGATATCCTGTCCGGTAACCATTTGGTTCTGGTGACCGTGGTGTGGCGGGCACTGACCATTTACCTGGGCATGATTATTGGCCTGATGGTGCTGCAAAAGGAACTTCTCAAAAACCACAGGACACCCCGATGACTTTTCGAAATCCGCTCAAGTGGTTGTTTTACATCTGCCTCGCAATCGTAGGCCTGCTGGTGGCCTACAAAACGTACCTGAATCTTTTCATGGAGGATTTCCAGGGCGTTCACACTCTACAGGTGGAGCGAATCCAGAGCCGAGTCAGCGAGGGAGAAGCCGTCAGTTTCGCCGTGGTCGGCAACATCAACAATTCCATTGGTATCTTTGAGGAGCGCATCGTACCGGAGCTGAACGCGTCCGATCTCGACTTCATGGTATCCGCAGGCAATGCCGTCAGCGGTGGCGGCGAAGACAAATACCGGGCGCTGTATGGCAGCCTGGGGCATCTGACCATTCCTTACCTGCTGACGTTCGGCGCTCACGAATACGAGGAATTTGGCAGCTTTCGCTTTTACGACCACTTCGGACCGCACTTTTTCAGTATCCGCGCGGGCAGTAGCCGCCTGATTTTTCTCGACAGTACCGGCAAGACACCCTGGCAATGGCAAATCCGCTGGCTGGATGACCTGCTGAGCCAGGACGACTCGAAAGCCCGCTTGTTGTTTATCGGCCACCCACCGATGACCGCCGAGGACGCGCCGTTTGATCGCAGAAAAGATTACCTGCACCCCCCCGCATTCCGAAGCGCACTGATGCAGCAAATCAAAGAGCATGATGTTGATATGGTGTTTTCCGCCAATCTGTCCACTTACGAGGAGGAACAGGTTGGGGATACTCTCTTTATCACCACCGGTGGCGCCGGGGGGCTGGTGCTTAACAACGACACGAGTTTCTATCACTTTGTGCAGGTAAATGTGAGCCCGGACGGTGAGGTCAGTCACAGCCTGAAACGGTTGAAAGTGGGACAACACCCGATTCTGAAGCAACTGGAAAGCCTGTGGTTCTTTATCTACTCCCTGCTGTACTCGGGCTACGTGAACTTTATCATCATACTTGCCGTGTTCGTCGCACTGACGATCAAGCTTTATAGCGTTATTTTCGTTGGCAAGGATTACTACCCGGACTACGACCTCGACCCCGCGCCCTGGCTGGAGAAACCGCTCCGAGTGGCCATGTTCACCAACAACTACCTGCCGTTTATTGGCGGCGTTCCGATATCAATCGAGCGCTTGCGCAGGGGGCTTGAGGCACTGGGGGACAAGCTACTGATCGTGGCTCCCCGCTACCGGGACCAGCCCCCGCATGAAGACCATGTCCTGCGGGTACCCTCCCTGTTGGCGCTCGGGGAGAAGCGGGAATTCCGCTTGGCCAACATTTTTCTGGCCCGGATTCGTCACGGCGTCCGGCAATTCAGACCCGATATCATCCACATCCATCATCCATTCTGGCTGGGCTCATTGGGGCTGTTCATGGCCCGGGTACTCCGTGTGCCTGCCGTGTACACCTACCACACCCGGCTCGAACACTATGCCCATTTCGTTCCGCTTCCGGGGATGCTGTTCCGGAACCTGATTTCCCACGCGCTGATCAAGCGCTTCGCGAACCGTTGTGATGGTGTGATTGTGCCTACCTACTCCACAGAGGAATACCTGAGGATGATTGGCGTGAAAACGCCGACGTTTGTGCAGCCTACCGGCATCGAGTACCAACGCTTTCAGGAAGTCAGTGGTGAGGACGTTAACAAGCTTCGCCAGCAGCTCGGTCTTGCGGGTGAGAGAGTGTTCATCAGCGTGTCGCGGCTATCCAACGAAAAGAACATCGACTTCATGATCGAAGCCATCGACACGCTCCGGCACAGGACCGATGTTCCGTTCCGCTTCCTGATGATCGGTGACGGCCATCAGCGGGATCGTCTGCAACAGAAGATCAAAGAGCGCGGGCTGGAAGACCATTTCACTCTGGTCGGCGCGGTACCTCCGGAGGATATGGCCACCTGGTATCACCTGGGCGATGCCTTTCTTTTTGCCTCCAAATCAGAAACCCAGGGCATGGTGATCCTGGAAGCCATGGCCGCCGGGCTGCCCGTTGTCGCCGTTCGCTCCAGCGGGATTGAAGACGTGGTTCGCCACGGCTTCAATGGTTTCAAGACACCCGAAAAACAGGGGCAATGGGTGGAACAGGCACAAAAGCTGCTGGAGGACGATTCCCTGCGGAAGACCCTCGCAGAGCAGGCCCTGACGTTTGCGGCGGATTACTCGGTGGAACAGTTTGCAAAAGACGTTCGCGAGATCTACGCCAGCACACTGGCATTGGCAGAAAAGAAGCGGAAACAGATCTGGAAGACCAACTGACGTTCCCATCGCCGCCATGATCGGTTTAGACTGGAATCACGTACGAATCGTTACGCATTGCCCGGTTTCTTCCCGGGCAGACTTCATCACCGGAGACTTAACGTGAGCGATATCCCCGTAGGCATCAGCACCTGTCTTCTCGGCAAAGAAGTACGACATGATGGTGGCCACAAGCATTCCCGTTACTGCACCCAGGTGCTGGCCAAGCACTTCGAATTCCGTTCGATCTGCCCGGAGCTGGAAGCCGGGCTCGGCGTTCCCCGCCCAGCGATCCATCTTCGAGAATACGAGGACGGTATTCGTCTGATCGAGTCCAAGGGTTCCGCAGATCACACCGAGGCCATGGCTGGCTTTATAGACCAGGTCATGCCGACACTCGCGGATCTGCGGGGGTACATTCTGATGGCCAAATCCCCGAGTTGCGGGATGGAACGCATCAAGATCCACAACGAAGAGGGCCGGGTTACCCGTCGCGATGGTCGGGGCCTGTTTGCCGAGGCTCTGATAAACGCTTATCCCCTGATGCCGGTTGAAGAGGAAGGGCGCCTGAACGACGATCAGATCCGTGAGAATTTCATTGAGCGGGTATTCGCGTATGACGACTGGATGCAGAACGTGGCTGGGGACAAGCTGACACCTCAGGCTCTCATCGAGTTTCACACCCGCCACAAGTTCCAGTTGCTGGCGCATTGCGAGCCGATCTATCGGCAGCTCGGGCCCATGTTGGGAGACCTGAAGTCTGAACCGCTGGAACAGATTGCCGACCGCTACATTCACCTCTTCATGGAAGCGATGAGCAAGAAGGTCAGCCGGGGTTCACACATGAATGCCATGCAGCACCTGATGGGCTACCTGAGGGACTCCATGGGCGATGAAGACCGCAAGGTACTGATGGAACAAATGGAGGCCTATCGCCGGGGCGAGGTCCCCCTGGTGGTTCCGATGACGCTGCTACGGATGGCGCAGCGCCGGGAACCGGTGGACTACCTGCATGTGCAGAAATACCTGACGCCTTACCCGGATGAGCTTGGCCTCAGGAACAACCTCTGATCAGAAGCCGTAAAGCAGCGACAGGGAAAATTCCTTGTCGGTGCTTTCAGACCCGGCGGGGGGATCAGACACATGCTTGATACGGTAGGCGGCTTTCATGGATAGATTGCCCACGACGTTCGCCTGCAGGGAGGTCTCGGATTCGGTGATGGTGTTGTTGTCATCCAGGCCGATTTCCGAGCTCAGCTTCTGGCGAAACAACGAGCTGTCCGATAACGCGTAATCAAACTGGCCGGCGAGCCGCGCGATGGCTTCCTTTTCGGTATCTTCGCCCTCGGCATTCACCGTATCCAATTTGTTGTAGCGATAACCGGCACCGGCTGACAGATCCAGGAACGAACGCTCACCGACCTGCCAGACACGGTTACCGTAACCGGTGGTCACGGAGGACTCGAAGTCATAGCCGGAAAAACGGTCATCCTCATAGGCGCCTCGCAGAAACCAGTACTGGCGCTCATCAAACTTGTAGTTGGTTTCCGCAGAGGCCCGGTATTCTTCCGCCGTGGTCTCATCCTCGGTTTCCGAGTACTTTGAGCTCAGCTCGCCCTTGCTGCGCCAGCGCTCGACTTCATGGGCCAGCCCCAACCGGCCATTAATAATGGTCTCATCGGTGTTGCCTGAGGTGATCAATACACCCAGCTCGGCCTCACCCTTCCAGTTATCATCCGTTTCCGCTTGCGCCAGGGGCGCCACAGCGACGGCCGCGGCCAGGATCGAATATCGGATACCCATAAAGTCTCCTCAGTTTTGAATCAGGCTCCCTGTGTACTCCGGTTACTACGAGTCTTCTCGCCAGCCAGACTCTTTTTGGCCTGCTGGGCTCGCTCGGCTTTCTTGAGCGCCTTGCGCTCCGCAATGACGCGGGCTGCCTCACCGCCCACGTGCTCTTCACCACGCTCACGGGCCAGCCGGATCTGACGCTCCCGCTCCGCAAAGCGGGCTTTCTGCTCTTCGGTCAGAGAATCAATGCACTGATGGCAACTGACACCCTGCTCGTACTCCGGGCGCTCTTTGTCCGCCTCGGTAATCGGTCGGCGGCAGGCATGGCACTGGTCGTAGTCGCCGCGCTCCAGGTCATGATTGACGGTGACCCGATCATCAAATACAAAGCACTCTCCGTGCCACAGGCTTTGTTCTTTGGGGACATCTTCCAGATATTTGAGGATGCCACCCTTGAGGTGATAAACCTCCTCGAAGCCCTGCTCTTTCAGATACGCCGTGGACTTTTCACAACGGATGCCGCCGGTACAGAACATCGCGACCTTCTTGTGTTTGGCCGGGTCCAGGTTCTGCTTTACGTACTCGGGGAACTCCCGGAAGGTATCCGTGGCCGGGTTGACGGCGTTCTGGAAGGTGCCGATTTCCACCTCGTACTGGTTGCGGGTATCCACCAGGACCACATCAGGATCGGATATCAGGTCGTTCCATTCTTTGGGATCAACGTAGGTACCCACGATCCGCTTCGGGTCAATTCCCTCAACGCCCATGGTGACGATCTCTTTCTTGAGCTTCACTTTGGTGCGTTTGAAAGGCTGGATGTCCACAAACGACTCTTTGTAGTCGATACCGTCAAAACGCTCATCGCTGGCAATCCAGGCCTTGACCGCATCGATCCCCTCGCGACTACCGGCGATGGTGCCGTTGATGCCCTCGCGGGCCAGCAACAAAGTGCCATGCACGTCTTTATCGAGCATCAGGTCCAGCAGTGGCTGGCGAAGGGACTGGTAGTCGTTCAGGACGGCAAACTTGTACATCGCGCAGACCACGACGTTGTTCGTGTTACTCATTACATATCTCCTGCGGGCCGGATCGTAAATCCGGAGCATGATTTTAGAAGTTGTCCGGTACTCTTGAGGGCTGTCGGCATTCAAGCAGCGCCCTGAGCAGAGCGGGCGCAAATTTTAACCAACTCTGCCACGGGTTCAAGTGCGGGCTGCCCGAAAGACCGCCCGAAGATGGGCTATTCAGCGCTGCTCGCAAGCTCCCGTTCCACAACCGCAGACAACTGCCCCCAACCGGGGCGAGTGAGCTGTATGTTATCCACCAACACCGTCGGCGTGCTCATGACTTTCATCTGAACGGCAATCTGGCGGCTTTGTTCAATGGCTTCGCGGTGCAGTTCCGTGCTCATGCAACGTCGGAACCGCGCTTCCTGCAGACCGAGTTCACCGGCGTAGCGGCTGAAGGTGGCTACCGGATCGCCAGAGCCGCTCCACTCACTCTGGGCATCAAATAACTTTTCGTGCATGGCCCAGTAGGCGTCCTGGTCGCCGGCACAGCGGGCGGCCTGGGCTGCAGGCATGGCATTCTGGTGCTGTTGCAGCGGCAGTTCGAAGTAGACGAAACGGACCTTGCCGGCCTCAACGTACTGTTGCTTCAGCTTCTCGGTCGCGTCGGAAAAACGGGCACAGGCCGGGCACTGGTAATCGGCGAACTCACGAACCACTACGGGTGCGTCAGCGTTGCCGATCGACACGCCATATTGATCAAGCTCCGATGGGAAGGGCTCTGCCCCGGGGGCTGCAACCGGAAGCTCACCCGACGTAGGATCCGGCGTTGCCGTCAGGAATGACAGACCAAACACCACCGCCGCCAGAACCAGCACAACAATACCGATGAACAGCGGCTTTCTGGATCCGTTTTTCCTGGGCGCGGGGGCTCCGGTTTCCTTCCTGCGTTTGGCCTCACCCATTTTTATCTCCTTTTTTTCTCGTATTGGTCATTCGCGGGTTGCTAAGATCCTTTATACCTGACATTAGTTCCAACAAAAAATAAGGAATTTTCATGGCCTTGCCCGCTCAACTACGAGATCTCACCTTACCTGTCGTCGCCGCACCCATGTTTCTAATTTCGGGCCCGGAGTTGGCTCTGGCCTGCTGCAAGGAAGGCATCGTCGGGAGCTTTCCCGCACTCAATCAACGCACCAGCGAGGGCTTTGAAGCCTGGCTTGAACAGATGAACGGTGAGTTGGCGCACTACCGCGAGCAGAACCCCGAATCCACGGTCGCTCCCTACGCCGTCAACCTGATCGTGCATCGCACCAATCCGCGCTGGCAGGCAGACCTTGAACTGTGTGTAAAGCACCAGGTTCCCATTGTGATTACGTCCCTCGGGGCCGCCAGTCAGGTGGTGGAAGCGGTACACAGCTATGGCGGATTGGTATTCCATGATGTCACCAACCAGAAGCACGCCCGCAAGGCAGCAGAAGCCGGTGTTGATGGCATCATTGCCGTCGCTGCCGGGGCTGGCGGGCATGCCGGCACCATCAACCCCTTTGTTCTGGTGCATGAAATTCGCGAGGTATTCGACGGCACCATACTGCTCGCCGGTGGGCTTTCGCACGGTGAAGATGTCCTCGCCGCCAGGGCCCTGGGGGCAGACCTGGCGTATATGGGAACACGCTTCATCAATACACAGGAATCCCAGGCCGAAGATGCATACCGAAACATGATCATCGAGGCGGTATCCAGCGACATCATCCATACGCCAGCGGTTTCCGGCATTCCCGCGAGTTTTATGCGGCAGAGTCTTGAGGCGGCTGGCTACGAGATGAACAAACTCGGGCAGGCAGGAGAGATCAATTACGGAGAGAAACTCAAGCCAATGGACGATGAGGCCAAGGCATGGAAGACCGTGTGGTCAGCTGGCCAGGGTGTCAGTCAGATTCACGATGTGCCCAGCGTCGCCACTTTGGTCAAGCGGCTGAAAAAGGAGTATCAACAATCCCAAAAGCAATTGGCCTCGTAAGTTCCCGACAATGAATGCGTTCACGCATGTGTGGCCGGTAATTCGTTAAACAGGAGGCGAGGCTCAAATGGGCTTATTCAATCGTGACCCACGTAAAAAACTCCAGAAGGCTTACGAGGACAAACTGGCGAAGGCGCTTCATGCGCAACGAAACGGCGATTTGCGGACACACGGAAGCCTGATGGAAGAAGCAGAATCGATATACGCGGAGATTCAGAAGTTAAAATCTAAAGAGTGAGCACTGGCTCACCAACGTACAAAGTCGATACAAAAAGGGCAGGACGCCTTTTCGGGGTTCGCTGTAACATAATTTGTGGGTGAATCCAGTCGGTATGAAGTTGATGGAACGGATGCTGAAAAGAAAGGGTCTCGCTTTCGCTATTGTCGCTCTTTGGAGCACGTCAATGCTTGCCCATGAGGAAGAGCAACGGGCGTCCTACCGATTCTGCGAGGACCCCTGGCCCCCCTATACCGACGGTGAGGTGGGCCGTCATCCTGAAAAGGGTATGGCTGTCGAATTATTTCGTGAGTTTGCTGCCCGGATGGAGGCGGACTTCGAGCTTATGCTTTTGCCCTGGAAGCGCTGTCTGCACTGGGTTAAAACGGGACAGTTCGACGGCATTATGCTGCTGACCCGCAACGAGGAACGCGCTCAGTATCTGCTGTTTTCCGACCCCGTCCACCACGATGTCAACCTGGTCTGGACAAGGCAAGGGCGCAATTTCCAGCGGGACTTTAACTCCTTTGAGGACCTCAAAGGCTTGAAGGTTGGTACCGTCGCCGGTTTCAACTACGGTGAGCCGTTCAATAAAGCAGTTGAAGAGTACGAGCTGGACATAGACGAAGGCCCCAGCATTCTGAGCAGCCTCAAGCGACTGGACCTCAACCGGATCGATGTATTTCTCGTCAATCGGGACGCGGGCGAGCAGGCGCTGAAGTCCGAACCACTGCTGAGGAGCCGGTTAAAATATCAGGCAGGCCCCTTCGAAAAGGTTCCTTTTCATATCGGGCTATCGGCAGAATCGCCCGTCACCCGTGAGTACAGCCAGCTAAACGATACCATCGCCGACATGCGCGAGGACGGCACCCTGGAGCGGATTTTTCACCCTCACTCTTCCCCGGCCCCACTGGAGAACTGAGCCAGTCGCTGGCGCAGACAACTGATCTCCCGCCGCATCGTGTCCATCTCGTCCAGCAGGTCCAGAGACATCGCCAGGCCGGGAAGGTTTATGTTCAAGTCTCTCTGGAGACGTATTGCCTTCTGAATTCGTAGCAGTGAGGGTAAATCAAATGCCCATTGCTGCCCCTCCTCACCACCGGCCCCGGGCGCAGGCTCGACAATACCGTAACTCACCATCTTGATTACCAATTCCGCATGACAGCCGCCGCGCTCACACACCTCCCTGAGCGTGTACAGGACCCCGGAATCCTCGACCGTCAGCATTTCAGTCGTCCTGGTCATCTCACTTCTCCTTACACATGCAACTTACTGCGCGGATTGAAGTTCTTCTCGGCTTCCGCCAACTGCTGATAGAGCGCCTCAGCCTCTTGCGAATGCACCTCGGGCATGGCTATCTGCAGGATGACGATCTGATCCCCCGGGTGCTGTCCGGGGAACCCCTTGCCCTTCAGCCTGAGTCTGCGCCCGCTGGTCGAACCCTTCGGAACCTTCACGTTCACCTTTGAGCCAACGGTCGGTACTGTCACCGTGGCTCCAAGGGCAGCTTCCCAGGGCGCAACAGGCACCGTTACCAGCACATCGCGCCCCTCCACGGCAAAGGTGGGATGCGGTGCCAACTCGATCTCCAACAAAAGGTCACCGGCTTCACCACCACCCATCCCCGGTGACCCCTGGCCCTTGAGCCGCAGGTGCTGGCCTTCACGCATACCGGCGGGAATCTTTACCTTGAGTGTCTTTTGACGGGGCACAACGCGACCGTGGTCATCCACATCATGCACCGTGAAGGAAACCTGCTTTTCGCAGCCATCGAACACTTCCTCCAGAAACAACGCCAGGCGCGCATGAACATCCTCGCCACGCATGCGCATGTTCCGGTGGAAGCCGCCGCCGGCGAAGCCACCACGATGACCACCACCGAAGATTTCCTCAAAAAAGTCGCTGAACTGGCGAGCATCGGCCTCGGTATAACCACCGCCACCAAAACCCGATGCGCTCTGCCAGCCCGGTGGTGGCTCAAAGGAACCATCGGGGCGGGCTCCGTATTTTCGGAGCTGGTCATACTCGGCCCGCTTTTCCGGATCCTTGAGTACCTCGTAGGCCTCGCCGACGTCTTTGAACTTCGCATCGGCATCGTCTTCCTTGCTGACATCCGGATGGTATTTCCTGGCCAGCTTACGATAGGCCTTCTTGATCTCCTCGGGAGAGGCAGACTCACTCACACCAAGCACGGCGTAATAGTCCTTGAAGTCCATTGCATTCCTCACACTGACTGAGAAAGGGGTATCTGATTACTAATAATTGACCCGCAGCCCGAAATTGCAACATGGGGATTCCCATAACATCGCCCATCTGACGCTTCGGTCATTATCATTCCCGCGATTTAGCCAGTAAAATGGGCGCGCCCATCATTCAGGGGCGCTGTGTAAACATTTCCCGGACGATTCACCAAACATGAACCAGGCCTTCTCAGCAGCCCCTGGCGCTGCCCCGGCAAAACTCATGCAATATCTGTCGCACGCCGGAGCACCGGTAAGCACGGATAAACTGCCGTGCTTGGCAGAACGCCTGAGCCGGCTTTTTGGTTTGGGAGATACCATGTCGCTGGATGCAGCCCAGGCTCACCGCTCCCGACAACCCGGGGCACCCCAGGCGGGCACGGTGGAAAACCTGGTAAAGGAACTCGCCAACACCCGCCGGATTCTCGTGAAAAGACTCCGGGAATACGGCCATGATGTAGAAGCAGCAGACAAACCTGGCCCTGAGCCTTACATCAACGCCCTGCTCACTACCCAGCGCAAGATTGCAGCCACTACCCGGCAACTTCGGGACAAAGTTCGCAAATCCATGAAGGATCAAGGACAAACCCTGGCCCGCCTCGCTGAAATGGATGCCGTTTTTGACCACACCATGGCCAGCTACACCGGCCAGTGTTTCGCCCAAATACCCAAGGTTCTGGAGCAGCGTTTCCAGAGCCTGCGATCATCCTTCGAGCAGGATTCCGGCTCCGAAGCCAATCCCGAAAACTGGCTCCACCGTTACTGCGAGGAAGCGCAGAACCTGTTGCTCGCTGAACTGGATGTTCGGCTGGAGCCCATTCTCGGATTGCTCGAGGCCTGTCATAACGAGGTTAGTCACACCCAATGAGTAAACTGTTTTTTACCTTTGCTTTTGCCATCGGTATCGCCGTAGCCAGCTGGATTGGTGCCGGCTTTGTCGGATCGGATCAACTGGCGCTTGCCTTCACCGGAGTCATCGGTGCGGTGTTCTGCCTCGGGTTCGGCGAACTGGTCGGTTTCCGCAAAACCACAGCCAGACTCTCTGATCGACTCGACCAGCCCCCGACGGATGAGAGCCAACTGAACCGCTGGCTCGATGGATTGCCCGAACCCATCCAGTTTGCCGTGCAGCGCAGGCTTGAAGGCCACGGAGCCGCTCTGCCCGGCCCTCAGCTGACGCCGTATCTCACCGGACTTCTTGTCATGCTGGGCCTGCTTGGCACCTTCGCCGGCATGATCGTCACACTGGGTGGTGCAGCTTCAGCACTGGACGGCAGCACGGAGCTGAGTGCCATTCGTGGCGCCCTGGCGGCACCCATCGCGGGACTCAGCCTCGCCTTCGGCACGTCCATCGCCGGTGTCGCTGCTTCCGCTATGCTCGGGCTCGCATCCACCCTCAGCCGAAGAGACCGCGCACAGGTTTCCCGAAAGCTGGATCGGTGCCTGCGCCAGAAACTGCACCACTTATCGGCCGATTTCCAGCGCCACCAGGCGTTCAGCGCCCTTGAGTCCCAGGCCAACGCCCTGCCCGCGATGGCCACTGCCATGGAATCGATGACCGCCCGCATGGAAGCGCTCGGCGAACAGCTGGAGCGGTCCCTGACCCGTAACCAGCAGGAATTTCACAATACCGTGGGAAGCCATTACCAGACCCTGGCAGACTCCGTGGCCGACTCTCTCCGGGAAGCTCTGACAGCCAGTGCGCAACAGGCGGCGGACCGCATTGAGCCAATCACCGCCAATGCCATGGAACAGCTGCAGAATAAAGCCGCGGATCTGCACAAGCATTGGGCGGCCACAACCGAACAGCAACTCGGCGAACTGGCAGACGCCTTCCGGAATACCACTGATCAGGCCTCTGATCGGTGGCAGAAGCAGCTTGAAGACCAGTTGCAGGCAAGTGCAGCGCACCAGAGCGCGCTGGAGGACCAGAGCCGACAGAGCCATAAGGACATGTCAGAACTGATGCACAGGTGGCTGGCTGATCTGCAAGACAGCCAACAGCGACACCAGGCTCAGTCTGGCGAGCAGCTGACAGCCGCGAGCGAAACGCTTCAGAAAGCCAATGAACAGGCCCAGGCCCGATGGCAAACAGCGATCGAGCAGCAGCAAAATGCCGGAGCCTCGCTGCTGGAGAGTGTCAGCCAGACACTCTCGGCTCACCAGAGTCAGTTCCAGGCGGATACGGCCGCACTGATTCGCCAGCAGGAATCCGGCCTCGAGGAGCTGATTGCAGGCATCCAGCGACAGCTTTCCGACTTGCGAACCCAGGAGGCAAGCCGCGGTGAGGCCGCGAGCGAGCGCCTGGAGGCATTGGAAGCCACCGTAGCACGCCACCTGACCGAGCTGGGCACCGCCCTTGAAGCGCCCATGACCCGCTTGATCGAAACCGCCTCGGAAACACCCAAGGCCGCCGCCGAAGTCATCAAGCAGCTGCAGTCCGAGATTGCCCGCAACAGCGAACGGGAGAATGAGCTCCTGGAAGAGCGCAAGCGGCTCGTACAGGAACTGGACGGATTACTGGCAGCCCAGCGGACAAACGCTGAAGGACAGCGTCAGGCGGTGGACACATTGGTATCCGGCGCCAGCGAGATCCTTGGCGGCATCAGCGAACGTTTCAATACGCTGATTCAGGAGCAAAGCGAGCGACTGGGCAGACTCGGTGAAGACCTCACTGGCAGCAGCCAGGAAGTGGGTGCATTGAGCGAGGCCTTCCAGACCGCTGTGGAACAGTTCAGCAATTCCAACACCCGCTTGCAGGAGAGCCTGTCTGAGATCCAGAAAGCCATGGACAACGCCAGCACGCGGCACGATGAGCAATTGGCCTATTATGTTGCCCAGGCACGAGAGGTGATTGACCTGACCGTCAGCTCCCAGAAGGACGTTATGGATGCGGCAGCCGCCCTGAGACAGGCAAAGCCGGAAACAAGTGAGGCTGACTGATGGATGAGCTTCACGACGGCGAGCAACAGTCGACGCCGGTCTGGGCCATCTTCTCGGACCTGATGGCAGCGCTGGTTGGTATTCTGGTGCTGATTCTGGTCTGGGTGATTGGCGTTCAGCTGGAGTTGAGCCAGTCGCTGGCTGAAGAAAAGGAACGCCGGCAAGCCGAAGAACAGCGCCGCATGGCACTGGAGCAGGCGCTGGAGGATCCGCTGACCAAAGGCCTGGTGACCTTCCGGGACGGCCGTATCGGCATTAGCGGTAATGTGCTGTTTCAGCTGAATTCGGACCAGCTTCAAGCCGACGGCGAAGACGTTCTTCAGTCCCTGGTTGAGCCGCTTGGCACCTATCTGCAACACCATAACGAGTTGCTGATGGTGAGCGGCTTCACCGACGACCTGCCGATCCATTCCGGCAACCGTTATGGCGACAACTGGGGCCTGTCTGCACAGCGGGCACTGACGGTTACCCGGGCCTTGATCGATAAAGGTCTGCCGAAAGACCGGGTATTTGCGGCCGCATTCGGCCAGCACCATCCGGTGGTGCCCAACGAGGATGCCGAAGCCCGTGCCCAGAACCGTCGGGTGGAAATCAGTACGGTGCCCCGGCCTGATCCAAATGTTCCGGCACCGACGGAAGTCAGCAATGACAACTGAAGCCATCCAGCGGATGTCGCCGGAACAGCAGCTTGAACAGATGCGGCATCGGGGCCTGGACCGCACACATCCGGTCCGGTTTCGTTATCTGCAAGCGCTCGAACGACGATTGAGAGAGCGTGGGCTGGAACGGAGCGAGCACTGGCGCAGACTGGAACAAAAGCTACGGGAGTTTCAGGATGTCTGTTCAGATGCCGAATCTCCCGACTCCCCACCCCTTGCGCCGCCGAGACCCTTGTCAGCCCTGGCTGAATTATCAAAAGCCCTGGACAGTCAGGGGACTCCCCCGGTGCCACAACCCTCCTCGCCATTATTCGAGCTGCTGAAGCAGAGCAGCGCAGAGGCGACCGGAACGGATCAGGCTGACCAGCCGCAACCGTCCGGGGCGCCGCAGCCGCTTCGGGCTATGGCGCAGGCAAAGGCGAGGCAAGGAGAACGCTCACTGGAACAGCGAATTCAGGCAGCCATTGAACAGACGCCTGCCAACGCCGGCCCGATGAACGCCCATCGACTGGTCAGCAGGGCAATCAAGGAAATGCAGCGCTTGTCGCCGGATTACCTGAAGCGGTTTGCGGCCTATACCGACGCACTGCTGGCTATGGAAAAGCTCAACCCGAAAGGTTGACCGGAGTACAAGGAAAACGGCCGGGGAATGGCGGAGGGAGGAAACCCTCCGGGCAGGCCCGGAGGGTATGTTCAGCGGCTTACCTGACCTTCGGGTCCAGTTCACCAGCCTCGTAACGCTCAAACATGCGCTCAAGGTTAATCGGCTTGATCTTACTGGCGTTGCCGGCACAACCGAAGGCTTCATAACGGTCGATGCAAACGTCGGTCATCGCCTTCATGGTTTCCTTCAGGAATTTACGCGGGTCAAACTCAGCGGTGTTCTGGGCCAGGAAGCGACGCACGGCACCGGTGCTGGCCAGACGCAGGTCGGTATCGATGTTGACCTTGCGCACGCCGTGCTTGATGCCTTCAACGATTTCCTCCACCGGAACACCGTAGGTTTCCGGAATCTCACCACCGTATTCGTTGATGATTTTCAGCCATTCCTGGGGCACAGAACTGGAACCGTGCATGACCAGATGGGTATCCGGGATACGGGCATGGATCGCCTTGATCTGGTCGATGGCCAGAATGTCACCTGTGGGCGGACGGGTAAACTTGTAGGCGCCGTGGCTGGTACCGATGGCAATGGCCAGGGCATCCACGTGGGTTTTCTTGACGAAGTCCGCTGCTTCTTCCGGATCGGTCAGCATCTGGCTGTGATCCAGAGTGCCTTCCGCTCCAATGCCGTCTTCTTCACCGGCCTGTCCGGTTTCCAGGGAACCCAGGCAACCCAGCTCGCCTTCAACAGATACACCGCACGCGTGGGCCATTTCGACGGTACGACGGGTAACGTCCACGTTGTACTCATAATCCGTCGGGGTCTTGCCATCTTCACCCAGGGAGCCGTCCATCATCACGGAACTAAAACCCAGCTGGATGGAACGCTGGCATACGGCAGGGCTGGTGCCGTGGTCCTGATGCATAACGACCGGGATGTGCGGAAACTCTTCGATGGCCGCCAGGATCAGGTGGCGCAGGAACGGAGCACCGGCGTACTTACGAGCACCGGCGGACGCCTGGACAATCACCGGGGAGTCGGTCTTGTCAGCGGCTTCCATAATGGCGCGCATCTGTTCCAGGTTGTTTACGTTAAAGGCTGGCACACCGTAACCATGCTCGGCGGCGTGGTCCAGAAGTTGCCGCATCGAAATCAGGGCCATGGGTTGTCTCCTTCAGTTAGACTTTTAAGGTTGATGATCTGTAAATCTTTACGCGCCGCGCTCTTCCAGAACAGCGACAGCGGGGAGTGTCTTGCCTTCTACGAACTCCAGGAATGCACCACCGCCGGTCGAGATATAGGAAATCTTGTCAGCTACGCCGTATTTGTCAACGGCGGCAACGGTATCACCGCCTCCTGCCAGTGAGAAGGCGTCGCTTTCGGCGATGGCATCGGCGAGGGATTTGGTGCCGTTGCCGAACTGATCGAACTCAAACACACCAACCGGACCATTCCAGAGGATGGTCTTGGCGTTTTTCAGCAGTTCTGCAAATTGCCCGGCCGTTTCCGGCCCTACGTCGAGGATCATGTCGCCTTCGCTGACCTCGTCGATGTTCTTGGTGGTCGCGGGGGCCGTCTCGGCGAACTCAGGCGCGACGACGACATCCACCGGCAGCGGAATTTCCACTCGGGAAGCGATGTCCTTGGCGGTATCGATCAGGTCGTGCTCGCACAGGGATTTACCAACCGGGTGACCCGCTGCGGCGAGGAAGGTATTGGCGATGCCGCCACCCACGATGATCTGGTCACAGACTTTTTCCAGAGCGTTCAACACGTCCAGCTTGGTGGACACCTTGGAGCCACCCACGATTGCCACTACCGGCTTGGCCGGGTTGTCGAGGGCTTTGCCCAGTGCATCCAGCTCAGCGGCCAGCAGCGGGCCGGCACAGGCTTCGGGCGCGAACCGGGCAACGCCGTGGGTAGAGGCCTGGGCGCGGTGGGCGGTGCCGAAGGCGTCCATCACGTAGATGTCGCACAGGGCGGCGTACTGCTTTGACAGCTCTTCGTTGTCTTTCTTCTCGCCCTTGTTGAAGCGGACGTTCTCAAACAGAACCACTTCTCCGTCGGCCACTTCGACGCCGTTCAGATAGTCCTTGATCAGGCGCACTTCCTGACCCAGCAGGCCGGTCAGGTGCTCGGCGACCGGTTTCATGGAGGAGGCCTCGTCATAAACGCCCTCTTCCGGGCGGCCCAGGTGGGACATCAGCATGACTTTGGCACCGGCGTCTTTGGCCGCCTTGATGGTTGGCAGGGAGGCACGGATACGGGCATCGCTGGATACCTTGCCGTCCTTGACCGGCACGTTCAGGTCTTCACGGATGAGGACCCGCTTGCCGGCGAGGTCCAGGTCAGTCATCTTTTTGATGGCCATAATCTTGTTTCCTTGATTGATTCAGCAGATCAGTTATCAGTCGTTTTCAGCCAGCTCTGGCTGACATCCAGCATCCGGTTCGCAAAGCCCCACTCGTTATCGAACCAGCACAACACTTTCACCATGGTTCCACCCGTCACTCGAGTCTGGCCACCATCGACCACACCGGAGTGGGCATCGTGGTTGAAATCGGAACTGGCCAGAAGCTCGTCGGTGTATCCAAGAATACCTTTCAGCGGCCCCTTGGCAGCGCCGCTGAGCAGGTCATTAACCTCCCGGATTGTGGTCGCCTTTTCCACATTGACCACCATATCGATCGCGGACACGTTCAGGGTGGGAACGCGCATGGCAACCGAGCTGAACCGTCCCTCCATCTCAGGGAGCAGGCGCTCAATGCCGCGAGCCAGGCCGGTATCCACCGGAACAATGTTATGCAACGCACTTCGCGTGCGTCGCAGGTCCTGATGATGATAGGCATCGATAACCGGTTGATCGTTCATCGCAGCGTGGATGGTGGTGGTGCTGCCCTGCTCGACACCGAACGCATCGTCCAGGACCTTGATCACCGGCACCAGGCAGTTGGTGGTGCAGGAGCCTGCAGCAACAATTCGGTCCGCCGCGTTCAGCTGCTGGTGATTGATGCCGAACACCACCGTGCGATCCACGTCAGACTCGGCGGGCTGAGAGAACAGCAGTCGGCGGGCGCCGGCATCTATGTGCTTTTCGGCGGTCGCACGATCACTGTAGGCTCCGGTGCACTCCAGCACCAGATCCACGTCCAGCAACCGCCAAGGCAACGCTTCCGCCTCGGGATGCCGGAGAATCCGGATGTGGTCGCCATTGACGACCAGATCATCGCCCTGCACGTCGATGTCACCACGGAAACGGCCGTGGGTGGAATCGTAGCGTGTCAGGTGGGCGATGGTGTCGATGTCGGACAACTCGTTGATCGCGACCACCTGGAGGTGATCGCGATAGCCGTTTTCATAGAGCGCTCTCAACACGCACTGGCCAATTCGGCCGTACCCGTTGATGGCAACTCGAAAAGGCTTTGGGTTGCTCATCAGGCGTCCAGCAGTTCGTCAGCCACTTCCAGGACATTATCGACAGTGAAGCCGAATTCCTTGAACAGCTCGCCCGCCGGAGCGGACTCACCGAAGGTGGTCATGCCGATAACGCGACCGTCGAGGCCCACGTACTTGTACCAGTAGTCCGCGATACCCGCTTCCACGGCGATGCGGTTGGCCACTTCCAGCGGCAGAACCTGCTGCTTGTACTCGGCGCTCTGGGCGTCAAATACATCGGTCGACGGCATGGATACGACGCGCACCGCCCGTCCCTTTTCACGCAGCTGAGCCGCGGCGTCCTGGGCCAGAGATACTTCAGAACCCGTAGCGATCAGGATCAGCTCCGGAGTACCGTCGCTGTCGGACAGCACATAGGCGCCTTTGGAAACATCGGCCAACTGCTGGGCACTACGATCCTGATGCGGCAGACCCTGACGGGAGAAGATCATGGCCGTGGGGCCATCCTTGCGCTCAAGGGCCGACTTCCACGCTACCGCCGACTCAACGGCATCCGCCGGGCGCCAGGTGCTCATGTTCGGGGTCGTGCGCAGGCTTGCCAACTGTTCAACCGGCTGGTGAGTCGGGCCATCTTCGCCCAGGCCGATGGAGTCGTGGGTAAATACATAGATGGAGCGCTGCTTCATCAGGGCGGCCATGCGAACCGCGTTCCGGGCGTATTCCATAAAGATCAGGAAGGTTGCACCATAGGGCACAAAACCGCCGTGCAGGGCGATGCCGTTCATGATGGCGGCCATGCCGAATTCGCGAACGCCGTAATAGATGTAGTTGCCGGACGCGTCTTCTTTGGTCAGACCCTTGCAGCCACCCCAGATGGTCAGGTTGGAACCGGCCAGGTCGGCAGAGCCGCCCATCAGTTCCGGTAGCAGCGGGCCGTAGGCATTCAGAGTGTTCTGGGACGCCTTGCGGGACGCAACGGTTTCGCCGTTGTCCTGGCATTCCTGGATGTAAGCCTGGGCTTTTTCGGCGAAGTCTGCCGGCAGGTCACCCGCCATGCGACGCGTGAATTCGGCGGCCAGCTCCGGCTCGGCCTTTTCATAGGCTGCAAATTTTTCTTCCCACGCGGCTTGGGCTGCTGCGCCTTTTTCACGGCCATTCCAGGCATCGGCAATGTCCGCCGGAATTTCGAACGGACCGTGCGCCCAACCCAGCTGCTCGCGGGTCAGTGCAATCTCGTCATCACCCAGCGGCGCACCGTG
The DNA here is from genome assembly GCF_000708045.1 of Marinobacter nitratireducens. Classification (GTDB taxonomy): domain Bacteria; phylum Pseudomonadota; class Gammaproteobacteria; order Pseudomonadales; family Oleiphilaceae; genus Marinobacter; species Marinobacter nitratireducens. The sequence goes on along the minus strand of NZ_ANIE01000004.1, from coordinate 121,265 downwards.
GCAGCTTTCCTTACCCTGCTTGTTGGGAGAGCCGAAACCAATAACGGTCTTGCAGCAGATCAGGGTCGGCTGATCGGTGTTGGCACGGCCAGCCTCGATGGCGGCGCGGATGGCGTCGGCGTCATGACCATCGACAGCAGGAATTACCTGCCAGCCGTAGGATTCGAAACGTTTCGGTGTGTCATCCGTGAACCAGCCTTCCACTTCACCGTCGATGGAGATGCCGTTGTCGTCATAGAAGAAGATCAGCTTACCAAGGCCCAGCGTTCCGGCCAGGGAGCAGACTTCGTGGGAGATGCCCTCCATCAGGCAGCCGTCACCCAGGAAAGCGTAGGTGTAGTGATCGACAATGTCGTGTCCGGGACGGTTGAACTGTGCCGCCAGTGACTTCTCAGCAAGCGCGAAACCGACCGCGTTGGCAATGCCCTGGCCGAGAGGACCAGTGGTGGTCTCAACGCCGGGGGTGTAGCCGTATTCCGGGTGACCCGGAGTCTTGGAATGCAGCTGACGGAAGTTCTGGATATCTTCGATGGAAACGTCGTACCCGCTCAGGTGCAGCAAGGAATATTGCAGCATGGAACCATGACCGTTGGACAGCACAAAGCGGTCACGGTTGGCCCACTGAGGGTTGGCCGGGTTGTGGCTCAGGTAATCGTTCCACAGTACCTCGGCGATATCCGCCATACCCATGGGCGCACCCGGGTGGCCGGACTTGGCTTTCTGAACCGCATCCATGCTCAGCGCGCGAATGGCGTTGGCGAGATCTTTACGGGACGGCATTGACGTTTCTCCAGTGATTTTCGGGCAAAAAGAAGAGTGTTCAAAAAAGAGGCGCGTATTTTCGCCGATTAGTGTGTGCCGGGGCAAATCAACCTGCCTTGTTTTACCCATTCTTTAACCGTGGATTCCCGAAACAGGCCAATTTTCACAAAACCGAAATCTATATCAAAATTTTTTGATATGCCTATTGATTGACCAACCAAACCCTCCTACACTTCCGTGCCATGACATCCATGAACGCACACGCAAACGAATTGTCCTCCGTGGACGTACTGGCACCGATCTTCAAAGCGAGCGGTGATCCCCTGCGCCTGGAGATTCTGCGTGTGCTCCGCCGGGATACCTTCGGCGTACTGGAACTCAGCCAGCTCTTTGACATGCGCCAGTCTGGTATGAGCCATCACTTGAAGGTGATGCATAAAGCTGGCTTGCTGGAACCGCAACGTGAAGGCAACGCCATCTTCTATCGTCGCCCGTTGCATCTGGATACCGAGAAACTGACCGACCAGACCGTGCGGCAGATTTTCGAGACCGTTGACCGGGTAACCCTGCCGACACACCTGCAGGAGAAAATCGAGGCCATCCGGACCCAGCGCGCCGAGCAGTCCCAGGCATTTTTTGCCCGGCACGCAGAACAGTTCCAGGAACAGCAGGAACTGATTGCCGCGTTCGATCTCTACGCCGAACCGGTCGCTGAATTACTGCGCAAACGCGCCGCAAAGCAGAACTGGCAGACCACACTGGAAATCGGCCCCGGCGAGGGCGCCTTTCTGAAAGTACTGTCGGGGCTGTCATCACACGTGGTTGGCCTGGACAACAGCCGGGACATGCTGGCAAAGGCAACCCGCACCTGCATCGACGAGCGGCTCAACAACGTGGACCTGATTGAAGGAGTCACCGACACCCTGCTCGCTCGTGGCGATGCTTTTGACCTGGTGGTCGCCAACATGGTGCTACACCACGTTCCCAGTCCGGCTGACATTTTCCTGGACGCGGCCGCACTGATGAACAACGGGGGCTGCTTCGTGGTCAGCGAACTGTGCAGCCACGATCAGGACTGGGCAAAAGACAATTGCGGCGATCTCTGGCTTGGCTTTGAGCCCGAGGAGCTGACGGCCTGGGCCACCGACGCCGGGCTGACCGCGGGAGAACAACTGTTTATAGGCCTGCGCAATGGGTTTCAGGTGCAGGTCCGGGAATTCTGGAAAACAACCGGTCCTAAATGACCGGGTCACTTGAAGGGAATATCAAAAAACTTTGATATGGGTGTAGGTAGTTCTACGTATACTCAAACAACATCAACAACATGGTCGCCGGAACCTGTCATTTCTGACCTTCGCCGGCACGATTTTGAATCGCTCAAAGAGGAGCAAACCTATGTCTGACTACAGCATCTTCACCTCCGAGTCGGTCTCCGAAGGCCATCCGGACAAACTGGCCGACCAGATCTCTGACGCAGTACTGGACGCCATCCTGACCGATGACCCTCACGCCCGCGTTGCCTGCGAAACCATGGTAAAAACCGGCGTAGCCATTGTTGGTGGCGAAATCACCACCAGCGCCTGGGTCGACCTGGAAGACCTGGTGCGTGGCGTCATCAAGGACATCGGCTACACCTCCTCTACAGTTGGCTATGATGGCGACACCTGTGGCGTGATCAACATCATCGGTAAGCAGTCTGTGGATATCGCCCAGGGCGTTGACCGCCAGAAGCCCGAAGATCAGGGCGCAGGCGACCAGGGCCTGATGTTCGGTTTCGCCAGCAATGAAACCGACGTTCTCATGCCGGCCCCGATCACCTTCTCCCACCGCCTGGTACAGCGCCAGGCCGAGGCCCGCAAAAGCGGCCTGCTGCCCTGGTTGCGCCCGGATGCCAAGAGCCAGGTCACCTGCCGCTACGAGAACGGCAAGGTAACCGGCATTGATGCCGTGGTCCTCTCCACCCAGCACGATGAAGACGTCACCCAGGCGGACCTGAAAGAAGCCGTGATGGAACTGATCGTCAAAAATGCCCTGCCAGCAGAACTGCTGCACAAGGACACCCAGTTCCACATCAACCCCACCGGCAAGTTCGTCATCGGTGGCCCGGTCGGCGACTGCGGCCTGACCGGCCGCAAGATCATCGTAGACACCTACGGCGGCATGGCTCGCCACGGTGGCGGCGCATTCTCCGGCAAAGACCCGTCCAAGGTTGACCGTTCCGCGGCCTACGCTGGCCGCTACGTCGCCAAGAACATCGTCGCTGCCGGCCTGGCCGACAAGTGCGAGATTCAGGTTTCCTACGCCATCGGCGTGGCACAGCCGACCTCCATCTCCCTGAACACCTTCGGCACCGGCAAGATCAGCGACGACAAGATCATCGAACTGGTCCGCAACCACTTCGACCTGCGTCCGTATGCGATCACCAACATGCTGGACTTGCTGCACCCGATGTACCGGGCAACCGCAGCCTACGGCCACTTTGGACGCGACCCATACGAAATGACCGTTGGCGGCAAAACCTTCACCGCCTTCCCATGGGAGAAAACCGATCGCGCCGAAGCACTTCGCGACGCAGCAGGAATTTAAAAGCACCCGAGGATGGCTTACGCCAAACGTTAGAAAGGGTGGCGGGGGACTTCTTCCCCGGAATGTTGAAGGCCAAGGATGGCCGGAAACAAGCGCACATGGACGTGCTCGTAGCGGTTCCGGGGAAGAAGTCCCTCGCCACCCAACCACCAGATTTAGAGGCCCGGGTACCATCCCCGGAGCCCAAACAGAACTGACAGGAGAACACCAATGAGCACTCCGGCAGAACAACTGAACAGCTTCAGCGATTACAAAGTCCGCGACATCGAACTCGCCGGCTGGGGCCGCAAGGAAATCAGCATCGCCGAAGGCGAAATGCCCGCACTCATGGCCCTGCGTAACAAGTACAAGGCAGAGCAGCCGCTGAAAGGCGCCAACATCATGGGCTGCATCCACATGACCATCCAGACCGCCGTACTGATCGAAACCCTGGTCGAGCTGGGCGCGAGCGTGCGCTGGTCCTCCTGCAACATCTTCTCCACCCAGGATCAGGCTGCAGCGGCCATCGCAGCCAGCGGCGTGCCCGTCTTTGCCTGGAAAGGTGAGACCGACGACGAATACGAGTGGTGCCTCGAGCGTACCGTCGGTGCCGACGTTGACGGCTGGGAGCCGAACATGATCCTCGACGACGGCGGCGATCTGACGGCCCTGCTCCACGACAAGTACCCGGAAATCCTGGCCAACTGCCACGGTGTCACCGAAGAGACCACCACCGGCGTTCACCGCCTGCAGGAAATGCTGCGCGAAGGCTCCCTCAAGGTACCGGCGATCAACGTGAACGACGCCGTCACCAAATCCAAGAACGACAACAAATACGGTTGTCGCCACAGCCTGAACGACGCCATCAAGCGCGCCACCGACCACCTGATGGCCGGCAAGAAGGCCCTCGTTGTGGGCTACGGTGACGTCGGTAAAGGCTCCGCCGCCTCCCTCCGTCAGGAAGGCATGATCGTGAAAGTGACCGAAGCCGACCCGATCTGCGCCATGCAGGCCTGCATGGACGGTTTTGAAGTGGTTTCACCGTACATCGACGGAGTGAACACCGGTACCGAAGCCGGTGTTAACAAGGATCTGCTGGGAACCACCGACCTGCTGGTTACCACCACCGGTAACGTCAACGTGTGCGACGCCCACATGCTCAAGGCCCTCAAGAGTGGTGCCGTGGTGTGTAACATCGGTCACTTCGACAACGAAATCGACACCGCTTACATGCGCAAGAACTGGGAATGGGACGAGGTCAAACCGCAGGTGCACGTGGTATACCGCGACAAGGCGACCAACGATCACCTGATCCTGCTGTCTGAAGGTCGTCTGGTGAACCTGGGCAACGCCACCGGTCACCCGTCCCGAATCATGGACGGTTCCTTCGCCAACCAGGTTCTAGCCCAGATGTACCTGTTCGAGCGCAAATTCGCTGACCTGCCGGAAGACGCCCGCGCCAAGGGCGTGTACGTTCAGGTTCTGCCGAAACAGTTGGACGAGGAAGTGGCCCGCGCCATGGTGGAAGGTTTTGGTGGCGTGATCACCAAGATGACCCCGGAGCAGGCTCAATACATCGGTGTACCGGTTGAAGGACCGTACAAGCCGGAAAGCTACAAGTACTGATTGGACAGAGCCATGCAAAGCCAGACTCAATTCAAGCGCCGCTTCAGCTTCGAGTTTTTCCCGCCCAAGACCGATCAGGGCAAGGAAAAACTTCAGAATGTGCGCAACAAACTGGCAGAGGTGAACCCGGACTTTTTCTCGGTCACCTTTGGCGCCGGCGGTTCCACCCGGGACCGCACGATCGAGACCGTGTTGAACCTGCATAAGCAGGGCATATCAACCGCGCCTCACCTCTCCTGCGTGGGTGGCACCCGCCAGGAGATCGGCGAACTGCTGGACCTGTACAAGGAAAACGGCATCAATCGGATCGTCGCCCTGCGTGGCGACATGCCTTCAGGTATGGGCGCCTCCGGTGAACTTCGCTTCGCCAATGAGCTGGTGGAGTTCATCCGGGAGCACAGTGGCGAGCACTTCAACCTTGAGGTGGCCGCTTATCCGGAGTTCCATCCGCAAGCGCGCAATGCCGAGGAAGATCTGCAGAACTTCGCCCGCAAGGTGAAGGCTGGTGCCAACAGCGCCATCACCCAGTACTTCTTCAACGCCGACAGCTACTTCTACTTCATCGACCGTCTGGAAAAAATGGGAGTCACCATTCCTGTGGTGCCGGGCATCATGCCCATCGTCAATTTCTCCAGTCTGGTGCGGTTCTCCGACATGTGCGGCGCCGAAATTCCCCGCTGGATCCGCAAGCAGCTGGAAGCCTACGGCGATGACACCGACAGCATCCGCAAGTTCGGCGAGGAAGTGGTTACCAACATGTGTGAAAAGCTGCTCAGAGCCGGCGCGCCCGGACTGCACTTCTACACACTGAACCAGGCACAACCCAGCCTCAGCATCTGGGAAAACCTGGGCATCAGTGATCGCGAGAAAATCGCATTCTGATCGCTCCCCAACGAACGGCCAGGCCTCTGCCTGGCCGTTTTCTTCCTTCTTGCTTCCGCCCCGTTCCAGCCCTCTTTTCGCGCCCAAGCATTTGATTTCCTGAAATCACCATGGCATTAGTCTATGTTGTATGGGATGCAGTCCCATTAACGCTCCCCGGAAATCATCGTCATCCGCAGTGGTTTCCGGCCTGTCTTACCCGACAGATGGAGCCTCATAAAAAAGCAAAGGAGAAAGCATGAGCACGAAATGGCTGAAAACCGTTGGCGCCAGCCTGGCACTCACTGTTGCAGCAGGAACCGTCAGCGCAGAGACCCTGCGCGTGGTGACTGACCCGAGCTTCGTTCCGTTCGAAATGATGGATCAGGAAACCGGTGAAATGATCGGCTTCGACATGGAGATTATCCGCGAAGTGGCTGATCGGGCAGGTTTCGAGATCGACCTCAACACCATGGATTTTAATGGCATCATCCCAGCCCTCCAGACGGGCAACGTCGATATCGCCATTGCCGGCATCACGATCACCGAGGAACGGGAGGAGATCGTTGATTTCTCCAACCCCTACTACGATTCAGGTCTTCGAATCCTGATCACCCAGAATGACGACAGTGTTGAAGGCTTCAGCGACCTTGAGGGCAAGAAAGTAGGCTCCAAGATCGGTTCAACCAGTTACGACTATCTGGTCAAGAACCTCGAAGAGGACGACGGTGTTACCCCATACCCGGGCAGCTCCGACATGTACATGGCACTGATGTCCGGCGCTGTGGATGCGGTCTTCTACGATGCTCCGAACGTGGGCTACTTCGCTCGTACCAAGGGCAAAGGCAAGGTCAAAACCGTAGGCCCCCTGTATGAAGGCCAACAATACGGCATTGCTCTGAAATCAGGCAGTGAATGGCTTGACGAAGTGAATGACGCACTGGCCTCCATGAAAGAAGATGGTACTTACAAGACCATCTACGAGAAGTGGTTTGGCCCCATGCCGGAAGGCATGTAACGACGACCGGATTTACCCGGTCAGATTCTCCGGCCGGGGTGAAAGCCCCGGCCGTTCATGACTTCCATTCCCTTCGGAGATTCACACTGTGGAATTCCAGTTTCAGTTCGACTGGCAATCGGCCATCGACTCAATTCCTTTTCTACTCAAGGGTATTCCCTATACCCTGCTCATCTCGTTCGGCGGCCTGCTGATTGGTTTTGCACTCGGCATCCTCTTTGGCCTGCTGAGCATCAACAAGAAGTGGTTCCTGCGCTGGCCGGCCACCGCTTACATCGAAATATTCCGGGGTACGCCCATCCTGGTGCAGGTACTTTTTATCTTTTACGGCCTGCCGGATCTGGTTGGTGGCCCTATCGACCCCATCACAGCGGGTATTGCCGCCATCGCGCTTAACTCCGGTGCCTATATTTCCGAGGTTGTCCGAGGCGGTGTTCAGTCCATTGCCAAGGGGCAGACGGAAGCCGGCCTGTCACTGGGCTTGTCCAGAACACAAACTTTCTGGTCCATCATCTGGCCTCAGGCATTCCGCCGCATGATTCCACCGCTCGGAAACCAGGCCATTGTCAGTATCAAGGACACCTCCCTGTTCTCCGTCATCGGCGTGGGCGAACTGGTTCGCCAGGGGCAGATCTACATCGCCAATACCTTCACCGCGTTTGAGGTGTATTTCGTGGTCGCCATCCTCTATCTGGCCATCACCCTCTCACTGTCCCTGATGCTCCGTATGCTTGAGCGCCGCGGCCTTGGTTCTGTCTGAAGGAAAGGTACCCATGACTCATATTGTTGAAATGAAGGGCATGAACAAGTACTTCGGCAAACTGCATGTCCTGAAAGATATCGACCTCACCGTCGAGAAAGGCGAAGTGGTGGTCATCATCGGCGCCAGTGGCTCCGGCAAATCCACGCTGATCCGTTGCGTCAACGGCCTGGAAGAATACGAATCCGGCAACCTCGTTGTCGATGGTCACGCCCTCGCCCCCAAGGGTGGAAACCAGAAAAACCTGAACGAGATCCGCAAGGAAGTGGGCATGGTGTTCCAGCAGTTCAATCTTTTCCCACACCTGACGGTGAAGAAGAACATCATGCTGGCCCCCATGAAGGTGAAGAACACCGCTGAAACCGTCGCCAAGGCCACGGCAGAGCGTTTGCTGGAGAGGGTCGGTATCGGTAACCAGGCCGACAAATACCCGAGCCAGCTATCCGGTGGTCAGCAACAGCGCGTGGCCATTGCCCGGGCCCTGGCCATGGAGCCGAGGCTGATGTTGTTCGATGAGCCCACCTCAGCGCTGGACCCGGAAATGATCGGGGAAGTGCTGGATGTGATGCGCGAGCTGGCAAAGGAAGGCATGACCATGATGGTCGTCACCCACGAGATGGGCTTTGCCCGCGAAGTGGCCGACCGGGTGATCTACATCCACGAAGGCCAGATTGTGGAACAGGGTAAACCGGACGACGTGTTCGACAACCCGCAAAGCGAGCGAACCCAGGCGTTCCTGTCCCGGGTGCTTGGGCACTGAGCACTCAAAGCAACTGGCAGGTGGTTTGATACTCGCGCTCAATCTTGAGGTTCGAATCATCTGCCAGGAAACGGGCAATTTTCTTACCCAGTAACGGCACATCACATCGTACATCCAGGGTGACGTGGTTAACGCAGGAATCGCCCTGCCCCTGAAGTTTCATCATCCCTTTGATCTTCGCCGGAACGCTGTGGATATGCACCCGGAATTCGCAGTGCCATTCATCGTCGCTCTTGCGAAACCAGTGCTCTTCCTGGCGTACCTCATTCCATTCACGATGGAAACTGGCGAGCATTCCTGGCACTTCAATGGACGTGGTCATCTCACGTTCGATCACCAGCTTGCCGGAGGAATCGTCCCGGGATATTTCGGTGACGCGCACGTTCCGGGCACCCAACTGCTCGTTTTTCTTCAGGATGTGCTGTTCGTCGAAAAAAGCACCCAGGACTCGGTCGAGGTCCGCCTGATATGCGTGTTTCTGTTCGAGTTGCATGACTGGTCTCCGTTGGTTTAACCAGAATTCTGCGGCCCTTGGCGCTTGCCATCATTGGCCCGCCAATCAGCAGTGAATGGCACGGTGGTCAGGCAGCGCTGTTAACTGTAATATCCGCACTGGTTAACAGCGAACTTCTATTTTTCAGACAGCCAGACCGGAGACCTCCATGCGCAACGCCGATCTCGTCGCTCGCGATCTAAAATCTGTGTGGCACCCCTGCACCCAGATGAAAGACCACGAATCCCTGCCCCTCGTCCCCATCCAAAAGGGGGAAGGTGTCTGGCTTGAGGATTTTGAGGGAAACCGCTACATCGATGCCGTGAGCTCCTGGTGGGTAAACCTGTTTGGTCATGCCAACCCACGAATCAACGCCGCCATTCAGGAACAGATCGGTAAGCTGGAACACGTCATCCTGGCCGGTTTCAGCCACGAACCGGTGGTCAACCTGTCCGAACGGCTCATCGAGGTCACTCCGGAGGGGCTCAACAAATGCTTCTACGCAGACAACGGCTCATCGGCCATCGAAGCTGCGCTGAAGATGAGCTACCACTACTGGAAGAATCAGGGCAAACCGGGCAAGAAAAACTTCGTCAACCTGTCCAACAGCTACCACGGAGAAACACTGGGTGCCCTGGCCCTGGGTGATGTGGCCCTTTACAAGGACACTTACCAGCCCCTGCTGATGGAAGTCCTGACCGCGCCCTCTCCGGATGCCTTCAACAAGGAAGCCGGAGAAAGCGACGAGGAATACGCCCTTCGCCAGTTCGAGGCCATGGATAAACTCCTGGCGGAAAAACACGACGAAATCTGCGCCGTGGTGGTGGAGCCACTGATCCAGTGCGCCGGCGGCATGCGCATGCACCATCCCATTTACCACACCAAACTGCGGGAAGCCTGTAATCGCTATGGCGTGCACCTGATCGCCGACGAAATTGCGGTTGGTTTTGGTCGTACAGGCACCCTGTTTGCCTGCGAACAGTCCGGCATCACCCCGGATTTCATGTGTCTCTCCAAGGGGCTGACAGCGGGCTACCTGCCGCTCTCCGTGGTCCTGACCACCGACGACGTCTACAACGCGTTCTATGACGATTACGAGACGCTCAGAGCCTTCCTGCACTCCCACAGCTACACCGGCAACCCGATTGGCTGTGCCGTGGCCCTGGCGACCCTGGACATCTTCCGGGACGACAACGTCATCGAAAACAACCGCAGGCTTTCCGCATGCATGGCGGAATCAGTCGCCCACCTGAAAGACCATCCGAATGTGGGCGACATCCGCCAGCACGGCATGACCATGGCGGTGGAAATGGTCAAAGACAAAGCCAGCAAGACCCCGTTCCCCTGGCAGGAGCGTCGCGGCATCCGGGTCTACCAGCACGCATTGACGCGAGAGTCCTTGCTTCGCCCCCTGGGTAATGTGGTTTACTTCATGCCGCCCTACGTCATCACCGAAGAACAGATCCGCCACCTTGGTCAGGTGGCAACGGAGGGCATCGAGATTGCCGTTCGGGACTGAATAAGGTAACCATGCATGCGCATACCCAGAATCTACACCGACTCACCACTTGCGGAAGGCTGCACCGCAGCACTGGATGAGAACGCCGCCCAGCACGTCGGACGGGTATTGCGCATGCAGCCAGGCCAGGAACTGCGGCTGTTCAATGGCGATGGCCAGGATTACCCCGCCACCATCACCACAGCGGGCAAAAAGAACGTCGAAGTGATGGTGGGTACCCCGGAGCCCAATCACACCGAGTCCAATCTTGAAATCGTCCTCGGCCAGACACTCTCCAAGGGCGACCGGATGGATTACGCCGTCCAGAAAGCCGTGGAAATGGGCGCCACCCGCATCGTTCCATTGAGCACCGAGCGCTGCGACGTCAGGCTCAAAGGCGACCGGGAAGACAAACGCCTGCGCCACTGGCAATCGGTTGCCATCAGCGCGGCCGAACAGTGCGGCCGGGCCAGGGTTCCCGACATACTCCCGGTGATGACCATTGCCCAATGGCTCGACCACAGCCGCGACTGCGATCTCCGACTGGTCCTCCACCACCGCACGGAACAGTCCCTGAAGTCCATGGACACACCCAAGCGAGTCGCATTGATGATCGGCCCTGAGGGCGGCTTAACCGCCGATGAAATCGTTCTTGCCGAGAACGAAGGCTTCCTCCCGGTCGCACTAGGCCCCCGGGTGTTGCGAACCGAAACCGCACCTGTTGCGTCTATCGCATTATGCCAGTGGTTGTGGGGCGACATAGGCCGCTGAAAGGTCAGCGACCGTGACGCCGGAGTTTGGCGGCGTGTCAGTCATTGACAGAACACGGCCCTGCAAACATTATCCGGTTTTAATAAAAATCTTTGGAAAGGCAACACCCTAGTCAGGAGCGAGCCTTGGGATACTGTTTTCGAAAACTGTGCGAAGCCATGGATGGCGAAGCTCAAGCGCCACAGGGATGTGCCGCCAGGAGCGAGTTTTCGAAAACAGTATCCCAAGGCTCGCAAACTCCAGGACCAACAAAAAAACGACAAAGCGCGAGTACCAGATGACAAGCCTGTTTACCAACCCTGAATTCTGGCAATACCTCAGCATCCCCGTCATTGCTGCCCTGATTGGCTGGAGCACCAACTGGCTCGCCATCAAAATGACCTTCTACCCCCTGGAATTTATCGGCAAACCACCACTGCTTGGATGGCAGGGCATCATCCCATCCAAAGCCCGAAAAATGGCCGCGATCAGCGTCGATGCCACCATCTCGAAAATAGGCACCGTCGACGAAATTTTTCAGCAGATCGACCCGAAAGTCCTGGCGACGTATCTCGTTCATTCTGTCGACCCCCGGATCGAAGAGTATGTCGATGAAATGATGCTGCGAGAGTACCCGACCTTCTGGGAAAACCTGCCCTCCTCCGCTCGCAAGATGGTCTACGAACGGGTACGAAAATCCACACCTCAGCTGGTCGATAACCTGGTAGACGATATCTCGGCCAATATCGAAGACTTGCTGGACATCAAGGGCATGGTGATCGAACGCCTGGCCAAAGACAAAAGGCTTCTGAACCGTATATTCCTCGAGTGTGGCGAAGTCGAGTTCCGGTTTATCGTGAACTCCGGCCTCTATTTCGGATTTCTGTTCGGGTTGATCCAGATGGGTGTCTGGTACTTCTATCAGAGCTGGTGGGTGCTCCCGTTCTTCGGCCTGCTGGTCGGCTACGCGACCAACTGGATTGCCCTGAACGTGATCTTCCGACCACTACAAGCCAAGAAAATAGGGCCGCTCAGGATTCAGGGACTGTTCCTGAAACGACAACCGGAAGTTGCAGAGTCCTTTTGCCACATCGTCACCCACGAAATCCTGACCGTCGGAAACATCATTAACGCGATCATGGAGGGCTCTAAAGGCGATCGGGCCCGCAACATGGTCAAGAAACACATCAAACCCCTGGTAGACGAAACCACAGGCATGGCCAAGGCCCTGACCCAGATGGCCTTTGGCCCGACCGGGTTTGCCACCCTGAAAAATCAGGTTGGCGAAAAGGCGATTGAAATCTCACAAACCTCTTTCGACAACCCAATGTTTGAGAAGGACCGCGCCCAGGCAGTGGAATCCATTATGGTGGAGCGAATGGTCGCCCTGTCATCCGAGGAGTTCCAGGATCTGCTCAGACCCTGCTTCCAGGAAGATGAGATCAAACTGATTCTGGTGGGCGCTTTCCTGGGTATGGCGGCCGGTGTTGGCCAGCTCATTCTGGTTTTCGGGCAGACATTGACCTGAGCCATAGCGGTAATCAATCGACCTGCATCTGGGCAACAGGGTAGCCACCTACTATACTGCGCTGAATTGGATGCATTTTTGATGATTGATTAGCCCGGAGGCAATGGATGCCAGGCTTTTTCTCCTGGATTTCAGGTCTATTTTCCAGCAAGGCACCGGAGCCCTCGACCTCCGAAGCAAGGCTGTTCAATCCGGCACAACACCCACCTGAGGCCGGCCAGGAAAGCAACTTACAGCTTGCCCATCAACTGGAAGAGCACCTGTTCTGCTGGTTGCTCGATGCCGAACCCACAGAGCTGAGAAACAATCTGAACTCGGCCGCGGTAACCCTGGGAGAGCTGCTTGAGCGGCTAACCAGCCAGCACATGGAGGAATTACCACGGCAGCCCCTCAGCCTGCCGATGCTGATGCGAGCGCTCTCGGATGAGGCGACGGAAAGGCAAGAACTGACGGACATCATTCTTCGGGATCCAGCCCTCACCGATCAACTTCTCCAGGTTGCCAACAGCCCCTATTTCCGCACCAGCGAGCATACCATCGAGTCTGTCGACCAGGCGGTATTCATGCTGGGAGTGAATGGCATCCGCAACGTCATCTCAGCAGCCATCATGCGGCCGATGATGGCTGCCCGTAATAGCCGGGAAGCTTTGTTCGCACAGCGCGTTTGGCGCTGGGGGCTGGCCTGCGCCAGGGCCTCGGAACAGGTTGGCCGACTGCGGGGTGCAGACACCAGCCCGCTTTTCATGGTGGGGCTGTTACCGGCACTTGGTTACCTCACGGTTTACCGGGAACTGCAACGTATCTGCAAGGTTCTGCCTGATAGCCCACCGCCCAGCCCGGCTCTGATTCGCCATGCGCTGGCCCGCTATCAGTGGATGGTGTGCCAACTCCTCGCCAACGAATGGAACCTGCCGCCGAGCTACCATGCGCTTCTGATGACTGCCGAGCGCCCCATTCCCGGGAAGCCGCACACGCCACTGGCTGACGGGATGGTTATTGGCACCCGGGAAGTGCTTAGGCAGGCACGTCAAAGAAATCTGAGCGAAGAAGACCTGGGCCGGATCGTACAGCTATCACCGGACCAGATATCTGGCATCCATGCTCTGATCAAAAGCATGCTCCAGAACCACACTCAGTCATCGGTGGAGTGAGCGTTCCGTTCCGTTTCCGGGCTTTGCCTGGATGATGCATCCGGATTTCGAAGCAGTTCGGCGAACGAAGCCTTCCGATCCTGATGGGAACTCCATAGCCGCTCCATCGGAACGAGAGCCGGCAAGCGATTCACGATGCGATCATCATCTCGGCGCACGACTTGCAGAACATCCTCAACACTGATGTGTTCGAGCGTGCGCCCCGGCACCAGCTCGTCGCCATTGCGCCCGGCCAGGGTCAGCAGGCCCGCTCGAATCAGTTTGTCGCTGACGCCACGGGTGACTTCACCGGGAACCCTCATCTGATGCTCAAGCACTTCCTGTTGGGGTGCCGGATCGCCGTCGTGAAATGGCTTCGCCACCATCCACATCAGCGCCACAGCCACTTTTTCCTGCAACTCCGGCGCCAGCTGCACCTGACGACGTTTGGCCACCGATCCGGGATTTTGCAGGTAGAAAGCCAGGCTGGCGCCTAGCAGCAGGATCATCCAGTTCAGGTAGGTCCAGATGAGCAGGATGATACCGATGGCAAAGCTTGAGTAGATCGCCGCGTACTTGGCAGAACCCGCGACGAACGAGGCAAACAGCATGCCTCCTGCCTGCCAGGATACACCGGCAACCAGCCCCCCTATAAAAGCATACCGAAGCTTGACCCGGGTGTTTGGCATAAAGATGTAAACAAACGTGAATGCACCAACCACCAGAAAAAACGGTGTAAAACGACTAATCACCAGGATCAGCGAACCAAAAGGCTCAATTTCGAGCAGGGTCTGAACCATCGTTGAAGAAAAGATGGTGGCGCTTACACCAATGGCCGAGACCATCAGCAGGGGGCCAACCATGATCACACTCAGGTAATTGCTGAACCGCTGAGCCATGGATCGCATGTCAGGCACACGCCAGATCATGTTGAAGGACCGCTCGATCTTCTGGAGCAGTGAAACCACCGTATAGACCAGTAGTGCCAGGCCAACTGACCCAAGCACTCCAACCTTCATGTTATCGACAAAACCCAGAATCTTTTCGGCCAGCTCAATGCCCTGGGGCCCCATTGGCTGAAAGAACTGGAACAGGAAAGGTTCCATGCGTTGATGCACACCCAGCGCTTTGAGCACTGAGAAGCTGAGTGCCAACAAAGGCACGATACTCAACAACGTTGTGTACACCAGACTCATGGCGTGCAGGGTCAGTTGGCCGCTGATTACATCACGAACCAGAGCGTAGGCGGTCCGCCCTACTTTATAGAGCCATGTCCACGGCCAGCTCGACGGTGGATTCTGGTTGGAGAGAATCCAGTCTTCTGCACTTTGAAGTCGTTCTTTCAGTTGGGAAGAAGCCACTCAACATCCTGTTTATCAGTCTTTTATACAGATTATCAGCCAGATACCCGGCAAACAGAGTATGGCTGATTGGGATTTTTTTGCGAGGCCCAATCTGACATTATAACCATATCAACTTTTGTGACTTCTTTTTATAACCCAAATAACGTATAAAGGCCCACCACGTAAACGACCCACTTTACTCACAGGTGTTCAATTATGCGTTTGACGCTTCCCCTGGCCATCGCTGCCGCCACTGCGCTGGCACCGACTGCGGCCCTGGCGACCAACGGATATTTCAGCCATGGATACGGCACCATCAGTAAAGGTATGGCAGGCGCAGGTTCGGCGCTGTCCCAGGACAGCATCGCCGCTGCAACCAACCCGGCCGGTATGGCCTTTATTGGCAACCGCGTAGACGGCGGTGTCGAAGTGTTTTCTCCACGTCGCAAGTACACGGTGGAAGGCAACCCGGCACCCGGCGACATGTTTCCGCTGCAACCGGGCACCTATAAGAGCAGCCGCGACGGGTTTGTGATCCCTCACTTCGGATTCAATACCGAGCTCTCGGACACCACCGCCTTCGGTGTCTCCGTGTTCGCCAACGGAGGCATGAATACCGATTATCCCGGTGGCAACGGTGGTCCCTTTTACGGCGGCCGTACCGGCGTCAACCTGGAGCAGGTATTCATCGCTCCGACATGGTCCTGGGAATTCACTGATAACCAGGCCTTCGGACTCTCTCCGGTGATCGCTTACCAGCGTTTTGAAGCCAAGGGTCTTCAGGGCTTCAGCGCCTTTTCATCGGCACCTGATGCCGTATCCAACAACGGTACTGACGATGCCTGGGGCTACGGCTACCAGATCGGTTGGCAGGGCGAAATTACCGATACGCTCAGAGGCGGCGTCAGCTGGCGCAATATCCTCAAAATGAACGAGTTCGACAAATACCGCGGCCTGTTTGCGGAACAGGGCGACTTTGACATCCCCCAGATGTTCAACGCCGGCATCGCCTGGTCCGGTATCGAAAACCACTGGATCGTGTTCGATGTTCAGCATATCCGCTACAGCGAGATCAACAGTGTTGGCAATCCGCTGCTACCAAACCTTCAGACTGCCCAACTCGGCAACTATGATGGCGCCGGTTTCGGCTGGGATGACATGACCATCTACAAGTTGGGTTGGCAATGGCAGCAAACACCGGAACACGCCTGGCGTGCGGGCGTGAGTTACGGGGAAAACCCGATTTCGGATGAGGATGTGTTGTTCAACATCCTGGCACCGGGTGTTCAGGAATGGCACTTCACCGGTGGCTTCACGCACCAGTTCACTGACACCCTGGCACTGTCCGGCATGGTGTTCTATTCCCCCGCCAAGGAAGTCTCAGGCGACAACCCGCTGGCGCAGGATCAGACCATCACCCTGGAAATGTATCAGGTGGGCGCCTCCGCCAGCCTCGGCTGGACGTTCTGAGAACGTTCAACCCGTACAAAAAAAGCCCCGGAATCCGGGGCTTTTTCGTTACTGACCCGACGGTTCAGCCGAGGGACTTGAGATTCCCGGCAGTGATTTCCACAATCCTTTGGCGCGCCTCCCGGCTGGCCCATGCGGAATGCGGCGTAATGATCAGATTGGGAATATCATCCGCCAGCAAGGGGTTGCCATTCCGGGGCGGCTCTTCTGTCAACACATCAAACCCGGCGCCTCCGATGTCCCCAGCCCGGAGAGCATCAGCCAGGGCCTGCTCATTCACCAGTCCTCCGCGGCTGGTATTGATGAGCAGCGAGTCCGGCTTCATCATTTTCAGCTCCCGCTCACCGATCATATCCCGGGTTTCATCAGTTAGCAGGCAGTGAAGGGAGAGCACATCCACCTGAGGCAATAACTCATCCAACGGAATGCGCTGATAGCCATCCACCTCTCCGGCCTCCTGACCGGGGCGCGTTCCCAGCATGACCTTCATGCCGAACGCCTCGGCACGTTCGATCACACCTTTACCAAGATCACCGTATCCCACAATCCCCAGGGTACGGCCCTCCAGTTCGAGAATCGGATGGTCCATCAGACAGAACATGTCGCTCTTGCCCCAGCGCCCGGCCCGCACATCCCGATCGTAATCCAGGAGGCGGGTCGCCAGCGCCAGAATCAACGCCATGGTGTGTTGGGCAACAGTCGAACGGCCATAATTGGTCACGTTCAGAACACGAATGCCATGGTCTTCAGCGGCTACCTTGTCGATGTTGTTGGTGCCAGTGGCAACCACCGCAATGGTCGTCAGTTCAGGGCAGGCATCAAAGTGTTCCCGGGTCAGAACCACCTTGTTAACCACAACGGTATCAAAACCTTGAATGCGCTCAAGCACCTCATCGGGCGCTGTTTTCTCGTATTTTTTCAATCCGCCAGTGACGTTTTCGATCGATGTCAGATCGACGTCATCACCGAGAGTTTTCGCATCCAGAAATACCGCTCTCATACTTTCCTCCTGAGTCCAGAAGCCAACAGATTAGGTTAGACTGATACAAACGCACAAGAGTGAGAGGTGGATACAATGGAACATGAATTCTGGCATGAACGGTGGGCCAAGACGGAAATCGGCTTTCACGAGGGCACCGTCAACCAGTTCCTGCACGACCACTGGCCAACACTGGCTGGCAATTCCACCGACGCTGTCTTCGTCCCTCTTTGCGGCAAAGCACACGACATGTGGTGGCTAAGCGACCGCGGACACCCGATTATCGGTGTCGAGTTGAGCGAGATCGCCTGTAAGGATTTTTTCGAGGAGGCCGGCGAAAAAGCGAAGGTTCATCCTGGCGAGCCATTCACCAAGTTCGCCCATGATGACCTTGAGCTATGGTGTGGCGATTTTTTCCAGCTGGTTCCGGACGATCTCAAGCACGTGCGCCTGGTCTATGATCGCGCCGCCCTCATCGCCCTCCCCCCGACCATGCGCAAGCAATACGTTGATCATCTGACGGCGGTCATTCCCGATGGCACAAAGATTCTATTGGTGACCCTCGACTACAAGACCCGCATCACCGCGCCACCGTTTAACGTCAGCGACGAGGAGGTGATGGAGCTCTATGGCGAGGATTACGATATCGAACACATCGTGACGAACACCATTGAGAATGATCATCTGTTTGCCAAACGGCGCGGGCTGATTGGCGGGACTGAGAGTGTTTTCAGGTTAGTTAAGCGGTAGGTGTTGCCCCCCACACAAAAAAACACCCCATAACATATTTTAATGAACCTAATACGAATACCGGCTGTCTATCTTCCAGAGCGTGAACTAAGCTCAAATTAAACAGGCCGGCAAAGGCACCTGTTGCCAGCCGGCTTGTAAGTATCCATTCCTTCCACCCATAACTAAATGAACCGCCCGGAACGGCGGTACCGATGCAACGGGGATATTGCGTGAACTGAGAGTGACATTAGAGAGCAAGCGAGGGGCCATCTATGAGCATCGTGCAGCATTTCAAAGATCGGTATGAAAGTACCCAGGAAGAAGAATACAGCCTGGAGGAATACCTGGAGATCTGCAAAAAGGACCCAACGGCCTACGCCACGGCCGCGGAGAGAATGTTAATTGCCATCGGCGAGCCCGAACTCGTCGATACCTCCCGTGACCCCCGCCTGTCACGCATATTTTCCAACAAGGTGATCAAACGTTATCCGGAGTTTTCCGAGTTCTATGGCATGGAAGATGCCGTAGAAAACATCGTGTCGTTCTTCCGGCATGCCGCTCAGGGGCTGGAGGAGAAGAAACAGATTCTCTACCTGCTCGGCCCGGTGGGTGGCGGTAAATCATCTCTGGCGGAGAAGCTCAAGGCACTGATGCAGAAGGTGCCGTTCTATGCCATCAAGGACTCACCGGTCAATGAAACGCCGCT
Organism: Marinobacter nitratireducens; assembly: GCF_000708045.1. GTDB lineage: Bacteria > Pseudomonadota > Gammaproteobacteria > Pseudomonadales > Oleiphilaceae > Marinobacter > Marinobacter nitratireducens. The sequence goes on along the minus strand of NZ_ANIE01000004.1, from coordinate 102,284 downwards.
CGGGCTGTTCGATCCCACGGAGGACGCCCAGATTCTTGAAGAGGAGTACGGCATCCCTCCGCGGTATCTGAAATCCATAATGTCACCCTGGGCCGTCAAGCGACTCCACGAATACGGGGGCGATATCAGCAAGTTCCGGGTGGTGAAAAAATACCCGTCGGTGCTGGATCAGATCGGGGTATCGAAAACCGAGCCCGGTGACGACAACAACCAGGACATTTCCGCACTGGTAGGCAAGGTGAACATCCGGATGCTGGAGGATTTCTCCCAGGACGATCCGGATGCTTACAGCTTCAGTGGCGGCCTGTGTAAGGCAAACCAGGGTTTGATGGAGTTTGTGGAGATGTTCAAGGCGCCGATCAAGGTGCTGCACCCGCTCCTGACGGCCACCCAGGAAGGTAACTACAACACCACCGAGGGCATGGGTTCGGTGCCGTTTGACGGCGTCATTCTGGCCCACTCCAACGAGTCTGAGTGGCAGACGTTCCGCAACAACAAGCATAACGAGGCGTTCCTGGACCGGGTCTACATCGTCAAGGTGCCCTACTGTGTGCGGGTCTCGGAAGAGATTGAGATCTACAAGAAGCTACTCAGCAACAGCTCCCTGCTCGGGGCTCCCTGTGCTCCGGACACCCTGGACATGCTGGCCCAGTTCTCGGTGCTGTCGCGCATCAAGGATCCCGAAAATTCCAGCATCTTCTCCAAGATGCGGGTCTACGACGGACAGAACATCAAGGATACCGATCCCAAGGCAAAATCCATTCAGGAGTACCGGGATTCTGCCGGTGTCATGGAGGGCATGGACGGGCTTTCCACACGCTTTGCTTTCAAGATTCTCTCCAAGGTCTTCAACTTCGACACCACCGAAGTCGCTGCCAACCCGGTGCACCTGCTCTATGTGCTGGAAAAACAGATTGAGCAGGAGCAGTTCCAGACCGACATCCAGGAGAAGTACCTGCGATTCATCAAGGAATACCTGGCACCGCACTATGTCCAGTTCATCGGCAAGGAGATCCAGACAGCCTATCTGGAAAGCTACAGCGAGTATGGTCAGAACCTGTTCGACCGGTACGTCACCTATGCCGACTTCTGGATTCAGGACCAGGAGTACCGGGATCCGGAGACCGGGGAGATTCTCGACCGCTCGTCCATCAACGACGAGCTGGAGAAAATCGAGAAACCGGCCGGTATCAGCAATCCGAAGGATTTCCGCAACGAGGTGGTCAACTTCGTGCTGCGGGCCCGCGCCAACAACCAGGGGCGTAATCCTTCCTGGCTCAGTTACGAGAAGCTGCGCAGCGTAATCGAGAAGAAGATGTTCTCGAACACCGAAGATCTGCTGCCGGTTATTTCTTTCAACCCGAAAGCCAGCCAGGAAGATCAGAAGAAACACAAGCAGTTCGTCGAACGTATGGTCGATCGAGGCTACACGGAGAAACAGGTTCGCTTGCTCGCCGAGTGGTACCTGCGTGTTCGTAAGTCCCACTAACGGCCAACGGGAGCAGTACCATGGGTATGACCCACATTGTCGACCGGCGACTGAACGGCAAGAACAAAAGCGCGGTGAACCGGGAGCGGTTCCTGCGCCGCTACCGGCATCACATCAAGAAAGCGGTGTCGGACGCGGTTCATCGCCGATCCATCACGGATATCGAGCGCGGGGAGAACGTCAGCATTCCCAGCCGGGATATCGACGAACCCATTTTCCATCATGGTCAGGGCGGTAAACGGGAGATGGTCCACCCCGGCAACCAGGAGTTTGTTGCCGGTGACAGCATTCCAAAGCCCCAGGGCGGCGGTGGCCAGGGCCAGGGTCAGGGCCAGGCCAGCCCGGACGGGGAAGGCATGGATGAATTCGCTTTCCAGATCACTCAGGAAGAGTTTCTGGACTTCCTGTTCGATGATCTGGAACTCCCCAATCTCGCCCGCAAAAAACTCAAAGACACGGAGGCGTTCAAATACGTGCGCTCCGGTTTTACCACCCAGGGTGTTCCGGCAAAGCTGGATGTGGTGCGCTCACTGCGTGGCGCCCACGCCCGCCGGCTGGGGCTGGCCGGCGCCAGACGCAAGAAGATCCGGGAAATGGAGGAGCAGCTGGCAGACCTGAAATCCGCACCGGATGACCTGGATGCGGCCTTCAGCCATAAGGACCAGATCGAAGCCCTGGAGTCGGAGATTGCCCGCCTCAAGGCCAATGTCCGGCGGATTCCGTTCATTGATGAGATCGACCTGCGTTTCCGGCAACACCAGAAACAACCCAAGCCCGCCACCAGTGCCGTCATGTTCTGTCTGATGGATGTATCCGGGTCAATGACCCAGATGCACAAGGACATTGCAAAACGCTTCTTCATTCTTCTGTATCTGTTCCTGCAGAAGAACTACAAGAAGATCGACGTGGTTTTCATCCGCCACCACACCAGCGCGAAGGAAGTGGATGAAGAGGAGTTTTTCTACTCACGGGAAACCGGCGGCACCATTGTCTCCAGCGCCCTGAAGCTGATGCACAAAATCATCGAATCCCGATATTCGCCGACTGAATGGAACATCTATGCGGCCCAGGCGTCGGATGGGGACAACTGGAACGACGACTCCCCTGTGTGCAGCAAAATCCTGGCCGACAGCATTCTGCCACTGGTGCAGTACTACGCCTATGTGGAGATCACGCCGCAGGACCACCAGATGCTCTGGTACGAGTACGAGAAAATCATGGAGCGCTTCCCCCAGAGCTTTGCCATGCAACAGATCGCGGACGCCGGTGAGATCTATCCCGTGTTCCGTCAGCTGTTCGAGAGGAAAGCCGCATGACTGATATTGCCGATCGCCCGAACGCGCCTGACAGTGATCAGCCAAGGGCCAGCGAGCCGATATCCACCAGCTCCGAGTGGACCTTTGATCTGATCCGTCAATACGATGAAGAAATCGCCAAGTGCGCGGCGGAATTTCATCTGGACACCTACCCAAACCAGGTCGAGGTGATCAGTGCAGAGCAGATGATGGATGCCTACAGTTCGGTGGGCATGCCCGTGGGCTATCACCATTGGTCCTTCGGGAAGCAGTTCCTGAGCACCTCGAAGGGCTACCAGCGGGGCCAGATGGGGCTGGCCTACGAGATCGTAATCAACTCCAATCCCTGCATTGCCTACCTGATGGAGGAGAACACCCTGCCCATGCAGGCACTGGTGATCGCCCACGCCTGCTATGGCCACAACTCGTTCTTCAAAGGCAATTACCTGTTCCAGACCTGGACTGACGCCAGTGCCATCATCGACTACCTGGTCTTCGCCCGACACTACGTGGCAGAGTGCGAAGAACGCTACGGGGTGGATGCCGTCGAAGAAATCCTGGATTCCTGCCATGCCCTGATGAACTATGGCGTCGACCGTTACAAGCGACCAGCCCCGATCTCCGCTGTCGAGGAGCAGCGGCGGCAGCAGGAACGGGAGGAATACCAGCAACGTCGCATCAATGACCTCTGGCGGACGATCCCCAGGCCGGATGGCGACGAGGACGCGGTCAGCCTCAAAAAGCGCTATCCCGAAGATCCCCAGGAGAACATCCTGTATTTCATTGAAAAGAACGCCCCACTGTTGGAGACCTGGCAGCGGGAAATCGTGCGCATCGTGCGCAAGCTGGCCCAGTACTTCTATCCGCAGCGCCAGACCCAGGTGATGAATGAGGGCTGGGCCACCTTCTGGCACTACACCCTGCTGCATCGTATGTACGACAAGGGCCTGGTCAACGATGGCTTTATGCTGGAATTCCTGCAGAGCCACTCGGCCGTTGTCTACCAGCCGCCCTTTAACAGTCCCTGGTATTCCGGAATCAACCCGTACACCCTGGGATTTTCAATGTTTACCGACCTGCGACGGATTTGCGAGAACCCCACGGATGAAGACCGGGAGTGGTTCCCGGATTACGCTGGCTCGGACTGGCTGGAAACGCTGCATTTCGCCATGAAGAACTTCAAGGACGAGAGCTTTATCCAGCAGTTCCTGTCACCGAAGGTCATGCGGGACCTGAAGCTGTTTTCCATTGAGAACGATGATCAGGAAGACCATTACACCGTTACCGCCATCCATGACGATCCTGGCTATCGCCCACTCCGTGAGAAGCTGGCGCGGCAATACAACCTCAGTTATCGGGAACCCAACATCCAGGTGTGGAATGTGGATGTTCGCGGTGACCGCTCTCTGACGCTACGGCACATACCGGTGGACCGGGTGCCTCTGGGGCAGGAAACGGAGGAGGTGTTGCGCCATGTCCACCGGCTCTGGGGGTTCGATGTTCACCTTGAGAGTGTGGACGATGGGACCGTGGTGGAGGAATATCATTGCCCGCCGCCAGTAGTCGACGACCAGTCATCGGGGGCTCACTGAACCCTCCCGTTACTTTGCTGGTGGCTGGTCCCGCGGCGGGGGTACCCCCCACCACGGGACCGATCAGGCACCTACGGAAGGTAAGCCTGACAGGGCCATAGCCAGTTCCTGTTCGTCGTATTCGTGGTCGCTCAGTTCTCCGGCGAAGTAAGAGGTGTAGGCTGCCATATCGAAGTGGCCGTGGCCGCAGAGGTTGAACAGGATGACTTCTTCCTTGCCCTCGCGCTTGCATCGGAGCGCCTCATCAATGGCCCCCTTGACTGCGTGGTTGGCTTCCGGAGCGGGTACAATTCCCTCATTCCTCGCGAACAGCACACCCGCCTCAAAGCATTCCCGCTGGGTGTAGGAAACAGCGTCGAACAGCCCCAACTCCTTGGCATGGGAAACCATCGGTGCCATACCATGGTATCGCAGGCCACCGGCGTGGAATCCCGGCGGTGTGAAGCCTGAACCGAGGGTGTGCATCTTGGTGAGCGGGGTCATATGCGCGGTGTCGCCGAAATCGTAGGCGTACTTGCCACGAGTCAGGGTCGGGCAGGCTGAGGGCTCCACGGCCACAATCCGGGACTTTTCCCCGCCCCGAAGCGCATGCCCCATGAACGGGAAGGCAATGCCGGCGAAGTTCGATCCGCCACCGGTGCAGCCTACGATCACGTCCGGCCAGCAATCCGCCATTTCCATCTGCTGCATCGCTTCAAGACCAATCACTGTCTGATGCAACAGGACATGATTCAGCACTGAGCCCAGCGCGTATTTGGTGTTGGGATCCTGAACCGCCAACTCTACGGCCTCGGAAATGGCGATGCCGAGGCTGCCGGTGTGGTCCGGGTTCTCCGCAAGCACCTTGCGGCCAAACTCGGTCAGTTCTGAAGGAGACGGAACACACTTCGCACCGTAGGTTTCCATCACGGCACGACGGTAGGGCTTCTGGTTATAGGAGACCCGGACCTGAAACACGGTCACATCGATATCGAACAGCGAACCCGCGAAGGACAGTGACGTGCCCCACTGGCCGGCCCCGGTTTCCGTGGTCAGGGTACGGATACCCGCCTGCTGGTTGTAGAACGCCTGGGGGATGGCGGTGTTCGGTTTGTGACTGCCAGCCGGGCTGACCCCCTCGTATTTGTAGAAAATCTTGGCTGGCGTCCCGAGCGCCCTCTCCAGCCGGTGAGCACGGTACAGTGGCGCGGGTCGCCAGAGCTGATACACATCGCGCACCGGTTCGGGGATCTCCACCTCCCGCTCGGTCGTCACCTCCTGTTCGATCAGGGCTTCAGGGAACAGTGGCTCCAGATCCGAGGGACCAACCGGCTGCTGGGTGCCCGGGTGCAGCACAGCCGGCAGCGGTTCGGGAAAATCCGCCTGCAGGTTGTACCAGTACTTCGGCATCTGGCTCTCGTCCAGGAGAAACTTGGTTTTCATGTTCTGAAGCCTCTGTTTTTCAAGTTGTTAGGCATTCAGAATACCCATTCCAGGCCAGCATAAAAAGTTCTTCCCGGTCCCGGCTCGAAATAGCCCCGATCCTCCACCGGTCGGTTGGCGTTGGCGTTGATCCGCACATTGGCAAAGTAGTCTTCGTCCAACAGGTTTCGGACTCCGGCGTAGAGATTCAAAGTCTGTTCAGACCACTGGAACGAGTCTCCGGCCCGCAGCCCCACCAGCCAGTAGGCGTCCACCTCGGTCTGGTTACTGTTCTCCGCGTACAGGTCGCCGACGTACTGCCATTCCAGCGCAGCGAAACGACCTTTCCGGCCCTGCCATTCCAGTTCACTCACCCAGAGTTCTCCAGGCAAACCGGGAATATCGTTGCCATCGGCGTCATTCCCCTCTTCGTCGGTGAAATCGCGCAGTTCATAGTCCGCGAGAGTGAGGGCGCTGGTCAGCCGCCAGGCATAGGAAATATCCCACGCCAGCCCGACTTCCAGACCGTTGCGGCGAGTTTCTCCGGCGTTTTCATAAAAGGTCTGGCTGCCCAGGTTATAGGGCAATATTTCGTCATCAACCCGTATTGAGAACACGGCAATATCGTAACTTAACCCCTGACCGAGCAAGCCCCTCATACCCAGTTCCCGGTTAAGCGCTTGCTGGGGCTCAAGGTCCGGGTTGAAGCCTCCCCCATTCGGATTGGCAAATTCCGTGAAGGTAGGTGCCTCAAACGCGGTGCCGATCGATCCATAGATCTGGTGGACAGGTGTGATCCTGTAGCTGATACCAGCAACACCGCTGACTTCCCTGAAATTCCGGCTTCCCGAGTCGTTGCCGTCACTCAGCCAGTGGTCGTCAATCGACAACCGGAGGTGATCGTACCGGGCTCCCAGTGACACCGTCAGTTGCTCGGAGAGCGCCAGGTCACCCTGACCGAACATTGCTGTGTTGGTCGCATTCTGGGTTTCTGCCTGACTCTGGCCTGTCACCTCACCGTTGATCGAAACCAGGTAACGCCGCCGTTGGTCGGACTGTCGATGCACATCCAGACCCGCAACCCAGGTCAGCGGCATACCCGCCAGATGGCTGGCTTGCTGGTATTGCGAGCTGAGGCCATAGAAATCGCGATCGTAGGCAATGCGGCTGCTGCCCGGAAACGGTAACTGCTGGGCAAAATCCCGGTGAGTGTAGAAGCCGGTGACCGAGTAATGACCGGGTAACGCAAGGGAGTCATCGAACTGCAGGCCGAATGTTTGTTGATTGACGGTCTGGCTACTGTCGAGACGCTTTGCCAGTGTCGTCGCCTGTTCAGGGTCGTCCTCGGCCTGGCTCAGGCTTAATCCTCCGGGGTCCTCAGCCTTCGGGTTGTGCAGCGCATTGAGCGTTGCGGTCAGGCGGCGCCCCGCAGAGAATTCATGGGATACACGGGTGTTCAGCAGCCCCTTTTCTGCGGCGCTGTGTTCCCGATGCCCATCGACATTCAACCAGGACAGGGTTGCAATGCCACTGGTGTCGTCCCCACTGCCATTGCCCTGAAACGCGACCTTGCGATACCCATGGCTGCCGCCATCAAGACGGAGGCGACCAGCCTCCGGCAACTCGTCTCCCAGTGCGGTGGAGATATCCACAACCCCACCTGCAGCGTTGCCGTACTGAACCGATGAGGGCCCGCGAATGACTTCAATACGCTGCGCCGAATCCAGATCGATAGCGTCTATCTGGGACTGGCCATCCGGGAGCGTGTAGGGAATATCATCCACCAGAATACGAATCCCCCGGATTCCAAACGGGGATCTTGCGCCGAAACCGCGGGTGGAGAGGCGAAGGTTCTGTGCAAAGTTGTATCGGTTCTGGAAAAACAGACCAGGCACCGTGTCCAGGGATTCGTCGAGCTGCTGGCGTTGCTGGCCCCGCTGAATGTCAGGCGCACTGATCACCGAGACCGCCGCCGGGGTGTCATACAGGTTACGAGTGAGGCGCGGTGCGGTCACCTTCAGCACCAACTCCTGCTCAGCTGCTCTCGCCTCCAGAGCGTCGACCTCCTGCGCTTCTGTTTCCTGAGCTAGGGCCGACACTGCCACCGGCAGCGACACTACCGACAATATCATTGATTTTATATACTTGTTATAAATCAAGAGAACCTCCTCGTCGTCCCGGGCTCAGGCACCAGCGCCTCAATCCCCGGACGAAATTCGTTTTCAGGGGTGTGATTTACCTCCATTCAAAACAGAAAAGGTGACTCGTTAAATAATCATTTGATTTGCTTATTACTGTTCGTTGGTCGTAAGCCCCAGGTAGCAGGTGCCTCGAAATCAACACCTAGACCCACATCGAAATCAGATCGACCAGCCAGGGAACCACCAACGCCGTCGCAAACGCGGACAGCGCCATCGCCAGCCCGGAAAAGGCGCCCATCTGGGGGCTGACCTGAAACGCTCTCGCGGTCCCAATGCCGTGGGCCGCCACGCCCATGGCAATGCCCTTGGCGGTGTCGTCCTTGATCCGGATCCATTCAAACAGCTTGGTTCCAAGGACCGCGCCGGTAATGCCGGTGATGACCACCAGCACCGCGGTCAGCGACGGCAGGCCTCCGATTTTCTCGGAGATACCCATTGCAACCGGCGCCGTGGCTGACTTGGGCGCCAGCGACATCTGGATTTCCGTGGACCCGCCAAACAGCCAGGCCAGCCCAATGGAGCTGCCGGCGGCAATCACTACCCCGGCAATCAGCGAGATGGTGACCGGCAGCCATAACTGACGCAGCCGGGAAAACTGCTGGTACAGGGGCACGGCGAGTGCCACTGTCGCAGGCCCAAGGAGGAAATGCACAAACTGACCGCCCTCGAAGTAATCTTCATAGGGCGTACCGGTCAGAAGCAGCAGGCCAATCAGCAAGGCGACGGAGGTCACCACCGGATTGGCCAGAGGATTGGAGTTGGTCCGTAAATAGAGGCGATAGGCCAATCCATAGGCCACCAGAGTAATGGTGAGTCCCAGCAGCGGCGAGGCAGCGAGGTATACCCAGATATCTTTGAGGCCCGGATCATTCATTGCCCTTTCCTCCTTCAGGAGCCGTCGTTCTCTGCAGCCATCGGGTTGTCAGTTGCATGATGAACGCCGTCGCCACCATGGTAATAATGGTGCTGAGCAACAGGGCCAGGGTGATCGGCACCCACTCATCGGCAATGCGGCTGAAATGCGCCATCATGCCGACGCCTGCGGGCACAAACAGTAGGGACAGGTGAGACAACAGGGCTGTGGACGCCTCACCAACGGAGTCTGGAACCGCGCCTCGAAGCCAGAGTGTCAGGAACAGCATCACCATACCGAGAACGGGGCCGGGAATCGGAACACCAGCGAGACGAACAGCGATTTCACCCACCAGCTGATAGACCAGTAAAAGGGTTATTCCATTGAGAAACTGCATATCGGACACTCCGCCCATCGTGACACGGTAATCCCCAAGCATAGCCATTTACCGGGAACACGAACACTGAACAGAAGTCGAGGGCGCGTAACAAGCGTGACCTACAGCAAAAACACTGGAACCTTTCAGCCTGCCACATCGTTAACTCAGCACGATATCCGTATACTTGCAGTCTACAATCAAAAGAACCCTTACACCCGTGGAGCACAACAAGGAATGAGACGCCTAGCAACCCTGGATGCCTCCTGGCTGGCCGTAGAATCTGATGACACCCCGATGCACGTGGGCAACCTCCAGATTTTTTCGCTGCCGGAAGGCGCTCCCGACACTTTCCTGCGGGACATGGTCAACCGCATGAAAGAAGCCGGAGACATCGCCCCGCCCTGGGGCTACAAACTGGCATGGTCCGGACTTCTCGGACGCCTGCTGGCACCGACATGGAAAGTCGACAAGAACATAGACCTGGATTACCACGTACGACACTCCGCTCTCCCACGTCCTGGCGGCGAGAGAGAGCTTGGGGTGCTGGTATCGCGCCTGCACTCCAATCCGCTGGATTTTGATCGCCCACTCTGGGAGTGCCATGTCATCGAAGGTCTGGAGAACAACCGCTTCGCCCTGTACACCAAGATGCATCATTCGATGATTGATGGCATCAGCGGTGTTCGCCTGATGCAGCGGGTTCTGACGACCGATCCGGACAAACGCAATATGTTGCCGCCCTGGTCGGTACGCCCGGAACGTCACCGTGGCAGTAAAAAGGATTCGGAAGCCACCATCCCCGGCGCGCTCTCCCAGGCCATGGATGCCCTGAAACTGCAGGCCGACATGGCCCCGAGGCTCTGGCAGGCAGGCAACCGACTGGTGCACTCGGTACGACATCCGGAGGACGGACTGACCGCTCCGTTCACCGGGCCGGTGTCAAAGATCAACCACCGGGTGACAGGGCAAAGGCGGTTTGCCACCCAACACTATCAGTTGGAGCGGCTCAAAGAGCTGGCCCATGTATCCGGCGGTTCCCTCAATGACATCGTGCTTTACCTTTGCGGGACGGCCTTGCGGCGCTTCCTGCTCGAACAGGATGAAGGTCTGCCGGATACGCCGCTCACGGCTGGCATCCCGGTCAACATCCGGCCAGCGGACGATCAGGGCACTGGAACCCAGATCAGCTTCATGATCGCCTCTCTGGCAACAGACGAGCCTGATCCGCTGAACCGCCTGCAGAACATCAAGACGTCAACACGTCGTGCGAAGGAGCATTTGCAGAAGCTGCCAAAGAGTGCCCTCACCCAGTACACCATGCTGCTGATGTCACCCTACATTCTGCAACTGATGTCCGGCATGGGCGGACGCATGCGGCCGGTGTTCAATGTCACCATTTCCAATGTGCCAGGACCGCAACGCACCCTTTACTATGAGGGAGCGAAGCTCGAAGCCATGTATCCGGTCTCCCTGATCGCTCACGGCGGTGCGCTCAATATCACCTGCCTGAGCTATGCGGGCTCTCTGAACTTCGGCTATACCGGCTGCCGGGACACGTTGCCGAGCATGCAGAAACTGGCGGTATACACCGGGGAGGCACTGGACGAGCTGGAGGAACTGCTTCTGCCACCGGCCACAGCCAAAACCGGAAAGACTGCAAACCGGAAGGGATAATTTCGCTTATCCCTCCCTTTACTTAGCGCTTTGCCAGTTGGCAGCACCAACAAAGATCAGTTGAAGGAAGTGGGTTGTCCGCTTCCTGATCTGATCGACCTGGTAATCATCGTCAACGGATACCCCCAGCAAATCCGTCAGACTGAATGCCACCGTTCGCACGACCAGATCGCAGGTCACGTCCAGGTCTTTGTCGGAGAGGTGCTCTGCCAGACGCAGGCGTCGAAGGTCATTTGCGAGCTCGCTGGCAAAAAACCGCATTTCGCTCCGGATCCCTTCCTGCACGGCGCGGCTCTCACCGGCCAACCCCTGAGCCATGAACAGGAAGAAGTTACGGTTTGCCAGGGCATGGCTAATGAAGATGCCCACCGACTCCTCAATCAGCTTGTCAGCCTGAAGCACATTGCCCCGGGCCTCCCGCATCATCCGCCGGAGCACCAGGCCAAGCTCATCAACCAATTGCAGGCCGAGGTCGTCCATATTTCGGAAATGACGATAGAACGAGGTAGGAACCACCCCTGCCTGCCGGGTGACTTCCCGGATACCGAGACTCGCGAAATGCCGCCCCTTGCCCACCAGCTCTAAAGCCGCGTTCATCAGCTTTTCCCGGGTTTCCCCCGGTTTTCTGCGTTGTCGATGATCTGCCATGACCTTGCCTGTACCGCTACTTGTTCACTGCAAGATGACAAGTGTACACATTCCGGAAGCCCAGAGTACGCATTAATTGTCATTTTGAGCCAACACACCAGTCCGTATTGCTGACCTCCAACTCCGTGTGTACAGTCGTACACATTAGTGAACAACTGTACACAAGAGCACAGTTGACTCGATGGAGAAAGCACCATGTTAGCAAGACAGACACAGCACAAAGCGCTCCAGTGGCTTGGCCGGCAGCTTTTTAACCGGGAAGACCCGGCTGCCTTTTTTGATCCGCTGCTGGAACAGCTAAACCCCATGTGGGTACAACAGTACACACCTGCACAGATCAAACAGGTTATCAATGAAACCGCAGACACCAAAACCCTGGTGCTTAAGCCAGCCAAACAGTGGGCAGGATTTTACGCCGGACAACATGTGAACATATGTACCGAAATTGACGGCGTTCGTTACGACCGCACATTCAGCCTCTCCAGTTCTCCAGCGCTCTGGCGCAATCAGGGACTGATTACGTTAACCATCAAGCGGCTACCGGGCGGTCTGGTCACTAACTGGATTCACGATCACCTGGACACTGATGCAGTGATCGGATTGGGCGAAGCCTTCGGAGAGTTCCGACTCCCAGAGATACCACGTCCCGTACTGTTCATCGCCGGCGGCAGCGGCATTACGCCGATTCTGAGCATGCTGGAAACCATGGCGGCAGATGACTATCGCGCGCCAGTGACGCTTCTTTATTATGTGCGAACGTCCAGGGACATCATTGCCCAGGAAAAACTCGAGGCGCTGGCGTCTCGCTATTCCGCACTTACGCTCAATGTCATTGCGACCCACGACACAGATAAGCCCCGCTTCCTTAAAGAGCAGGACCTCCAGTCCGTTCCGGGACTCAAGGCTCGGGAAGTTTACATGTGTGGACCGGGCGGGTTGATGGACCTCGCGGAATCCCAGCTCGAAGCCCAAGGCCTCAAGGCTGAACACATTCACAAGACCTTCTTCGCCGCACCTGGCGTTGCGCTCGACAGCGACTCGGTAGGCGGCATCGTTCAGTTCACTGGCAGTGAGCTTGAGGTCAGCTCGGAAGGCGATGCCAACATTCTGGAAATTGCGGAAGCCGCCGGGCTGTCCCCGCGCCATGGTTGCCGGATGGGTATATGCCATCAGTGCAGTTGCCGGAAAACCAGCGGCACGGTCGTCAACCGCCTGACCGGCAAAACCTCAGGCCCAGGCGAAGAGAACATCCAACTTTGCGTTTCCGTGCCCCAGGGCCCGGTTTCCGTGGACATCTGAAACATTTCGAACGTTTACATGCTGCCGAGCGCAGCATGAGGAGTGAACATGATCAAGATGAACGAACAGCAACTTGCAGAACTCGAAAGCGACCTGAATGCCATTCGGGATGAGGTGCTGGCTGACCGCGGTGAGCGGGACGCCAAATACATCCGCCGGATCGTCCGCCTGCACCGGACTTTGGAAATCGGCGGCCGCGTCATGATGCCCTTTGGCTTTATCCCGCCTGTATTCGTGGCGGCCACCACGGCCCTCGGTCTCTCCAAGATCATCGAGAACATGGAGATTGGGCACAACGTCATGCACGGTCAGTACGACTGGATGAACGACCCATCCCTGCATTCACAAACCTATGAATGGGATACGGTCTGTACCAGCGACTCCTGGCGCCGGACTCACAACTACGAGCACCACACCTACACCAACGTGATCGGAAAGGACCGGGATTATGGCTACGCCGTTCTTCGACTCAGCGATGACGTCAAATGGCACCCCGGGCACCTTCTGCAGTTCATCAACTACATCCTGCTGACCGTCCTGTTCCAGTGGGGCGTGGGCGTGCACGAACTGGAGAGCGAAAGACTTCGCCGCCGCGAGATCACCTGGAAGTCCAAGCTTCCTTTCCTGAAAGAGTTTGCGCGTAAAGGTGGACGCCAGGCGTTCAAGGACTACGTGTTCTTCCCGCTGATCACCTTTCCGGTCGCCCCGATTGTGCTGGCAGGAAACATCGGTGCCAACCTGATCCGGAACCTGTGGTCATCCACCGTGATTTTCTGCGGTCACTTTACCCAGGATGCGGAAACATTCACCGAGCAGGAATGTGAGAATGAGAGCAAGGGCCACTGGTACCTGCGACAGCTCACCGGTTCATCCAACTTCACCGGCGGCAAGTGGATACACCTGCTGAGCGGGCACCTGAGCTATCAGATCGAACACCATGTGTTTCCTGACTTGCCAGCTCATCGCTACCCGGAGATTTCCGAAAAAGTGCAGGCCGTCTGCCGCAAACATGGCATCCACTACAACACCGGCAGCTTTGCTCGCCAGTATGGCACCGTGCTGAAGCGGATCATGGCGTACTCACTGCCTGACCGGGTACGCCAGAGATTGACGAGCCCGGAGCCGGCTCAGGCGATCTGAAGTAAGCGTAACAACTGCGGCCGATGCTGATCCTGGATCACATCGGCCAGCGTGTATTGATCGAGAGTGGAAAGGAATGCCTGCAAGGCCTCCGAGAACATCGATTTGAGCCCACACACAGGTGTAATCCGGCAGGCATTACTGGAGGACTGGCACTCAACGATACTCAGATCCTGCTCAGTTTCCCTGACCAGAATACCGATATTGATATCCGCCGGCGCCATGTGCAGGCGCATGCCGCCCTTCTTGCCCCGAATGGTTTCGATGTAGCCCTTCTTGTTGAGCTGATGCACCACCTTCATCAGATGGTTCTTGGAGATATCGTAGCTGTCCGCAATTTCCTGGATGGTCGCCAGACGATCACCCTGAACGGCCAGGTAGATCAATACTCGCAGAGAGTAATCCGTGTAACGGGTGATGTGCATGTCTTACTCCAAGTCCTTACAAGGCAAATTCAATAAGAGGGCCGGGTCAGCAGATAGCTGGCTGTACAGGTCAGAAACACCCCCACCACAACCAGGACTACAGCAGACGTCCCCATCGCAAATAGCAGCGCCCAGCTCAACGCCATCATGGTGCAAGCCAGCACCTTGGCCTTAACGGGTACGACGCGGTTCCTCTGCCAGTTATCGATGATTGGACCGTATCGGGGGTGTTCATCGAGCCACCGGGCGAACGCCGGGGAGCCTTTACTGGCAAAAAAAGCCGCAAGGAGAACAAATGGGGTTGTGGGCAACAGCGGCAAAACAATGCCTGCAACTGCCAGCCCAACGGATACATATGAAAGAATCAGAAAGCATCTTTTTCCTGACTCGCTACTCATAACAAGGCCTCCGCCTCGAATAATACCCGCATTCATTCTACCTAAAAACAGAAATCAAGTCTTGGAAAATCCCTTCCGGAGCCGGTTGGATTACCCCGCGAGGGGTATCGGAATCCGTCGTTCAATCTGCAATACTTGACCTACATATTTATACACACGTCACGTCCGCAGGATTCGTTCCAATGCCGCAGCAATTGACAGATCGATTTGGCCGCACAGTTAATTACGTGCGCCTGTCCGTCACAGACCGATGCGATTTTCGCTGCGTGTATTGCATGGCCGAGGACATGACGTTCCTGCCTCGCCAACAGGTACTGACACTCGAAGAGATTGCCCGCATCGCCCGCAACTTCGTTTCTCTGGGTACCGAGAAAATCCGGCTGACCGGCGGCGAGCCGATGGTACGCAAAGACATTCTGGAACTGGTTCGGGAAATTGGCACCTATGGCCTGCGCGATTTCGCGATGACAACCAACGGCAGCCAACTGACCACCATGGCAGAGCCTTTGCGCAAAGCCGGGCTTCACCGCCTGAACATCAGTCTGGATTCACTGGACGCGGATAAATTTCGCAGCATTACCCGCACCGGTAAGCTCAGCCAGGTTCTGGATGGTATCGATGCCGCCCGCGAAGCCGGCTTCCGTGGCATTAAACTGAACACGGTGGTCATGAAGGGCAGGAACGACGAGGAAATCCCGGAGCTGATCGAGTTTGCCCGTCGCAAACAGGTGGACATCAGCTTCATCGAAGAGATGCCCCTCGGCAACATCTCAGAACACGACCGGGGCCTCGCGCTTTGCACCAGCGACGAAGTTCGCACCGCCATTCGTGATCATCACGAACTGGTTCCAGCGACCGAAGACTCAGGCGGCCCGGCTCGCTATTATCGGATGCCCGACAGCCCGATAAGGGTCGGGTTCATCTCACCCCATTCCCACAATTTCTGCGCCACCTGTAACCGCGTTCGGGTCACCGTGGAAGGGCGACTGTTGTTGTGCCTCGGGAACGAGCACTCGGTGGACCTCCGCCGGGTCCTGCGCGCCAACCCTGTCACCGATGACAAGCTCCGCCAGACCATCATTAACGCCATGGATCTCAAGCCTGAACGCCACGATTTCTCGACCAATGGCGATGTTCAGATCCTGCGCTTCATGAACATGACCGGAGGCTAACCCCCTCTCAACAACGGCGTTATTCCGGATCCATGGAATCCATGCGACTGTGCTCCATGGATTCCATGAGCAATTCTCCGGAATCGCTGCCCGACATCGAACGATTCAGGTGTTGAAGCGTGACGTCCGGGAACATCAACATCTCACCACCATGCTGCTCCACAAAGGATCTGGCATCCTCCTTTTTCGCAAAGGAGGCCAGCGTTGGGCCCATGGCGCCCATCCGGTCCGCTCCAACAACGTAAACCGCCTCCCGAGCATCAATCAGGGCAGTATCTTCCGGGCTAGCCCACTGGGTCTGAGCCATGTCATGCACATAAAGGGTATGATTCCGGTTCCGGTTTTCCGGCTGCAAAGCCCAGGCGAACATATCCTTCGTTGAGCAGAACTTACGCACCTGCTGATCGTTTTCGGTAATGGCCTCCCCCTTGGGACCGGGGAAACCACTGATCGCCATACCGCACACATGGCATTCATCGCCACTCTCAAAATTAACCGGCGCCGGTTTGACCGCAGTATGTTCCTGCGCATCGCCGCAGCCTGACAGGATGGTGACCACAACCCCGGCCAGCAGCCATCTCAACGTCACTTGCTTCATCAACAACACTCCTTTCAGATCCGACGATTTCGGAACAACAACAGGGCCCCGGACAACGGAACCGCAAACCAGAGCACCAGACCAAGCCAGAGCCCACCAGCGCCGATGGGCAAATCTGCCCCCAGGCTCAGTACCCCGCTGAGTTGAGTACCATCTCCAAAGGCGACAATATTGAGCAAACGGTAGATATCCGTTGGATTAAGCAGCAACAACCAGGGCAGCAGTTCCGCGTTGAGCTGGCCTTCGCTGGCCACCAGCGTTCCAAGCAGAACCAAATCGAAAATCAAGACGAAGAAGAACCAGACCGCCAGAGACAGGCCTGCGGCAACAGGCTTTTCACTTACCCGAACACTGATCACGTAGGCCAGGGCGATAAACCCCCAACCCAGCAACACCGTGGAAGCAATGAACCGGAGCATCGCCACCGCCAGATTGGCAACGCTGACATCCTCCACCAGCATGGCAATGGCAACACCGGCCACCCCAAAACCAATCAACGTCGCCAGCGCCAGGGTCAGTCCGTGCCCAAGAAATTTCCCGAGCAGGAGCTGACTGCGGCTGAGGGGATAGGTCATCAACAGCAACAGGGTTCCACCCTCCTCCTCGCCAACCACAGCGTCGTAGGCCAGCAGCAGAGCAATCAGCGGAATGAGAAAAATACCCAGGCTGGCGAGACTGGCAATGGTGGCGGGCGTTGAGGCATAGCCAACTTGCCCCGAGGCGGCAGCACCAAACCAGGCAATACCGAGGGCCAGGCTGGCAAAGACCAGGGAAATCGCCATCAGCCAACGGTTACGCAGGCTGTCACTCAACTCCTTGCGGGCAATGGTCCAGACACTACTCATCAACGACCTCCTCGATGGGCCAGACCACCCGTCCCGATAAAGTGCACATAAATGTCTTCCAGGCTTGGTTGGTGAATACTCACATCCGCCACCTCACCCGATGCCATAACGGTTTCCAGCAAGGCCACCTTTTCCCGCGGCTGCACATCCACCCGCAATGTGCCCTGACCGGTTTTCGTCATCCGCCCGGTCGTTGCAGACTCATCAATCACCTTTTCCAGGCTGGAAATACCATTCGCAGGTGTCAGCAGCACCGAGACCGGCATATGGGCCTGCTGCCGAAGGGATCCCAGATTACCGGACGCTTTGACCGCCCCATCGGTGAGGATCGCAGCCCGGTCAATATAGGGCTCCACACCGGGCAACACGTGAGAACAAAGCACGATCCCGGCCCCCTCATCCCGTAAACCCTGCAGCAACCGATAAAGGTCCGCTGTCGCAACCGGATCCAGGCCGACCGTCGGTTCATCCAGCATCAACAACCGCGGCTTTCCCAGCAGCGCCTGGGCCAGCCCGAGACGCTGGCGCATGCCCTTGGAGTAGGTACGGGTCCGGGCATCCATGGCATCTTCCAACCCAACCTGCTCCAGTAGCGCTGGCACCTGTTTCAGGGATGCCCCTTTCAGACGAGCAAAATGCTTCAGGATCTCGCGACCGGTCAGCTGCGGATAGAACATCACATTCTCCGGAAGATACCCGATGTGCTGGGTTACCTGAGGATCACCTGCCAGCCCTCCGAGCACAGAAACCTTCCCCTGGGTCGGCTGCATCAGCCCAAGAATCAACTTGATAGACGTTGTCTTGCCAGCACCGTTGTGCCCGAACAGCCCCAGGATCTCGCCCGGCTCCAGGCTAAGATCGACACCCTGCAGTACCGGGGCCTTATCGTACCGGTAACTGACATTTTCCAGACGAAAACAGCTCATTGAATCTCCGATTGCAGTTCAGCGGGAAGGCCCATCAACGGATGAGAATCTGCCACACCGGCGGATTTCACCACGGGAAACGCATCCTGAACCCAGCGCAGCGTATCCACCGCAGGGCTGAACATCAGAATCTTCGCCTCCGGGTATTTCCACAACAGCCGGTCCACATTGTCGTTGGGCTCATAGGGCACATCGCCCTGGCCATCCTGATCCCGGTCCCAGCCGAGGTAGTCACTCCAGTAATTGCCTTTGCCGTCCTTCGACCACTCCTGAGTCCGGGTCGCGACATACTTCACCTGCCGCTGATTGTTCACAAACGCGTTACCGAACACCTCGTTCTGCTCGGAGCCCGCCGTCAGGTGAATACCGATATTGCTGTCCCCGAAATAATTCCCCGCAAAGGTGTTGTAGAGGGAGTTGTAGATAAACACCGCCTTGCCTTCCGCACCGGAAATCCCCACCCCAGCCGTCTGCCCTTGAGACACACCGGTAATCACATTGCCCCGCAACTCGGACTGGGTAATAAAGTTCATCAAAATCCCGTAGTTCTCGTCATTCTCGGAACGATTGTTCAACACCGTCAGGCGCTTGCTCTGCATCAACGCATACCCGGTCCGGGTACCTCGGCTTGTGTTGTTCTCCAGAAGGTTGTCCATCGAGTACATGTAGTGGATGCCATAACGCAGATCCGTCATCAGATTGCCGCGAATGGTATTGCCATTGGCCGTCTCGATATAGATCGCGTCCCGGGTCTGACTGATGTCGTTACCCTCAATCAACGCCCCGGTGGTATTGAAAAGGTGCACCCCATTGCCCCGATCCTGGGAACGAAGGCTGGTATCACCACGAATGACATTCTTCCGCACCGTCACATCCGGCGTCGCATCCAGCCACACCCCAAACGCCGGCCCCTGCAGATGACAATCCTCGATGACCGCGCCCCGGGCTTCGCGAGCCACAAAAATACCCGCATCCAGCTCGTTCAGATCCCGCCCCCAGTTACGCACCTCACACCCCGAGAACGTCACCTTCGGCGCCTGAATCTCTACCGCATTCCCCTGCCCGCCACCATCAATGACCGCCCCGGCAGCGCAGGAAACCGCGACTCCGGGCACACGAATCACCAACGGCGAGAGTTGTTCGGCAGGCAGCTCAAAAGACGCACCGGGCTCCAGCGCATCCAGCTGTTCTTGAAGGTCCGCATGAGCGGCCAGCGATAACAGAGCGACTGACAGGGCCACCCCATAACGCAAATGTTGATACATCAATAACTCTCTTGGAGATGTGTTCGATCAGGCTACACCAGACGTCTGGCAAGCTGGGAGGAGAGCACCGGAGCCCAACAATCAGGCCCCGGCGCGAGAAGGTCAGGCCTTCTCGACAATCATGCGACCACGCATCTCCATGTGCAGCGCATGACAGAACCAGTTGCAGTAATACCAGTGAACTCCCGGCTGGTCCGCCACAAAGGTCACAGAAGACGTCTGCTGCGGACTGATCTCCATACTCACACCGTGATTCACCATACAGAAGCCGTGAGTCACATCCTCAATAGAATCCAGGTTTGTGACATACACCGTCACCTCATCACCCTGCTTCACCTTGAACTCCGTCATGTTGTACTGAGGCGCGACCGAGGTGATATACACGCGAACCTTGTTGCCATCACGAACCACCTTGTTGTCCGCTTCAAGCGTCACACCATCCTTCTTCGCCTGCTCAACCGCACTGGCAAAATAGGGGTCGTCACGGGTGTAGATCTTCTTGGTCTTGATCTGGTCACGACGGACCAGAATACAGTCATGAGGCTCCGCGAAAGTGGGACCATCGTGAACCAGCTTCATCTCCTCACCGGAAATATCGATGAGCTGATCGTTCTCCGGGTGCAGAGGACCGGCCGGCAGGAAACGGTCCTTGGAGAACTTGGACAGCACCACCAGCCACTTGCCATCGGCATCCCGGGACTCGGTCAGGGACGCATGGTTGTGGCCCGGCTGATAGTGGACATCCAGCTTCTGACGGATGTAGTTCACCTTCTCGCCGTTGTAGTGCTTGATGGCATCGGCAATGTTCCACTTGCACACCTGGCTATCGATGAACAGCGTGGTGTAGGCATTACCGCGACCGTCATAGGTGGTATGCAGAGGCCCAAGGCCCAGCTCCGGCTCTGCAACCACCACATCCCGCTCCTCTCCAAGCTTGCCTGCAAACAGGTCATCCAGCTTGTCGATCGCAATAATGGTACAGGTCGGAGAGAGCTTGCCATTGGCGATAAAGTACTTGCCGTCCGGGGAGGTGTTCAGACCATGAGGGTTCTTGGGAACCGGAATGTAGCGGGTCAGTTCGGAGCCGTGCCGGCCGTCCACCACGGGGACTTTCGAGTCGCCAATGGTCTTGAAGTTACCGGCCTTCACCGCAGCCTCAATGCGCTCCACATTGAACACCACCGCCCAGTCACGATCGTTACGCATGGTGCCGGCGAGGTCCAGAGCCTTCTCGGAGTTGTAGCAGGTTGAGGCAACATACTTGCCGGTGTAGTCGGCATCCGTATTGTCCAGGTTGCCATCCACAATGACCTGCCAGGCGACTTCCATGGTCTCCGCGTCAATGGCGTTGAACATGGTGTAGCTGTTCTCGAGGCTAAAGTCGCTGCCATCGTTGGGATGGGGAATCACAAACTCGGCATTGCAGAAAACATACTTGGTATGGGGAACCTTCTGCAGGCGCAGACCATGGATCGCCTGAACGTTCGGGACATGGGTGATCTTGTCCGTTTTCATGATGTCGAGGCGAATACGAGCTACCCGGGTATTGGCCTTATCGTTGATGAACAGGTACTTGCCATCGTAGCTGCCATCGGTCATCGAGATATGAGGATGGTGAGCATCACCGTTCAAATGGGTATTGTCGTGCCCGAGCACGTCCTTACTCTCGTTGGTAATCCCCCACCCGGTCGCGGAATCCACATTGAATACCGGAATTCGCATCAGCTCCCGCATCGAGGGTACGCCGAGTACCCTCACCTCACCGGAGTGGCCGCCACTCCAGAACCCGTAATACTCGTCCAGCTCGCCGGGATGAATCACATACTTGTTCCTGGCTTCCTCGGCAGCGGCCGCGAAGGCTTCCCGGGACATGACGGCAGAGCCCAGACCAGTCGCGCCGGCAACACCAGCGATGGCAGCAGCGCCCATGAACCGGCGGCGGCTCAAGCCACCTTCCGGTGCCTCAGACTGCTCCCTGGTCAGATCTTCTTGCTTCTTCATAGCATCCAACTCCGTTGTTGATTATGGCGATTTTGCGTTTCAGTTTTTCTTATGGGGACTACTCAGTTCACCTGGGTGACCGGGATTTCTTCCGGGTGTCCAGGGGCGTTATGACCACGGCGTTTTCCCCGTCGCTTGACGATCAGCGGCGGGCACTTGTGGTCATCGAAATAGGTCATCTGGCAATCCAGGCAGTAATGGCATTCCATGTAGTTGATATGGCCATCCGGATGAATCGCCTGCACCTCGCACTCGTGGTCACACAGACGGCAGGGGTTACCGCACTCCTTGCGACGCTTGAGCCAGTCGAACACCCGCATCTTGGTAGGCAGCGCCAGGGCGGCGCCAAGTGGGCACAGATAGCGGCAGTACACCTTGCGGGTAAACAGGTTCACAACCAGCAACAGCACCGCGTAACTCACAAACGGCCAGCTGCGATCAAAGTGCAGAGTGATGGACGTTTTGAAGGGTTCGACTTCGGCCAGCCGCTCTGCTGTGGCCATGGACTCCAGAGAGACACCGAACAGCACCAGCAGGATGATGTACTTGATGGCCCACAACCGCTCGTGCCAGGTAAACGGCACGGTGTACTGGGGCACCTTGAACTTGCGGGCGATTTCGTTCAGCAATTCCTGAAGCGCCCCGAAAGGACACAGCCAGCCACAGAAAACGGCGCGCCCCCACAACAGGATAATGCCGGCCACGACCGCCCAGAGCACAAACAACATCGGGTCTATCAGGAAGGTTTCCCAGGTAAACCCTCTGATCAGGCTGTTCACAAAGGTGAGGACATTGACGATTGAGAGCTGACCCAGGGCATACCAGCCAATGAAGACCAGGGTATAGACCAGAAAACCATGGCGAATCCAGCGCATCATTTTCGGCTTCTGCACCAGCCAGTCCTGGAAGAACAGGATGAACAGCAGCACGCCGAGCCCGAGACACAGCACGACGATCTGGAACTCCCGCTGGTACCAGACCTGCACCCACATGGGTTGATCCGCCAGCATGTCTTCTTCTGTCAGCACGGGCTCCGCCCGGGTGTAATATTGATCGGGCAATTGATAGCTGAGCGGGAACACCTGGAATTCGCTGTCCAGCGGGCCGGTCTGGCGTTTTACCGTCAGCTCCAGAGTCCACTCGGTGCCCGGGTCAAAGCTGTACTGCTGACGCACAATGAAGATGGCCATCTCACCGAAGTCCGGCATGCCCTCGGCGTAGACATCGCTGAGTCGATAGTAGTCCAGGTCACGGAAATTGAAGGTGTCACCGAACTGTCGGATCTGGATTCGATCGAAAATCCCACCCCGCACGTATCCGGAGCCTTTGAAGGAATAGTCACCGTTCGCGACGACGGCGATCGCATGCTCGCCCTCTCTCAATTCGGTCATTAACCACTGATACTGGCTCTCACCGAGCAGGTTTCGACCGATGGTGGGCACATTCAGGTAGGCGGCGTAGAGATCAATCAACGGCTCCTCACGTTCACCGGCCTCGGCTTGATCCACACCTTCAGCGGCCGTTCCTTTGAACGCGTTGTCCACCTGTCCTCGGGTCAGCATCAGGCGGCGCACCGAGCCTTCGCCTGTCAGAGTCTGCCAGCTCTTTTGGGCAAAGCCGTCCGTTTGCACCTCGGCAATGGGCGGGCGCGCTTTGCCACTGTTTTTGACCAGGCCAAGTTCGGCACCGACCCGGTGAGCGGATTTCATGATGATTTCATTGACGACCATGACGGTCACGGTTGCCCCGGAGAGACCATCCACGGCCACCCGGGTCTCGCTGGAACTGCCCCCGACGGTCACACGCTGGTCCGCCTTCAGGCCAATGTACTGGTCGGTAAAGTCATGCAGTTTGCTTTCCGGTATTCCCACCAGGAGGATCGGCTCATGGTGTTCAATCACGTGAGCGGCCACGATGGCGCCCTCGGTATCCAGCACAACGACGATATTCACGGGTTTGCCGGAGTAGGCGGGCGTCTGAAGGAAGTCCAGACTCTGGTAGGCGTACCCCTTCAATTCACCCTCGGCAAACAGCTCCTGAATGGCCCGGTTGCCCTCACGCGGCTGAATCTCAGTGACATCCGGCATGGCCTCGGTGATCACCTGGCGAGCGGCCACCGGTTCATAGTTGGCCAGCGGCGCAGCGGCGGCTGTTGATACAGAAACGCCACCAAAGATGGCGCAAAGGCAGATCAGGATTCCGTAAATCCGAGTCACAGGAGCCCCCGGGCATGTGAAGTTTTGGCCAAGATAGTAAGAACCAGACTAGAAGAAATTAACGGAAATCAAATACCCCAAATTGGATAGACCCCCGTAAGTGATCAGGGTCAATTCAGGGACACGGCCTGCCCCGATGTGTCGAGGGGAAGATAACTGGCGATATTCCCGAGCCGGATGGATTCCACCATCATGGTCAGAGGCTGTTGGGCTTCGTCCGATGACGGGGAAACACCGCCCCGACCTGACATGGCCGCCACAAACACCAGGTCCCAGGGTTGTCCGGTGGCGCGGGATTCCTCGACCAGTGAGGCAAAGTCGGCCGCCTCACCCGGTGTCTTGTCGACGCAGATCACCGGTGTCAGTGCCCCACCCTCACCCCGTTCGAACGCGGCCTTCTCCGAGGCGGAGGCGTCGTCGGGCAACTCGGCCCGGCAGAACACGAACAACAGGCGCTGTGGTTCTGCCTGTTCGCGGGAGGCCTGGATAAGCTGGCTGTAACTGCTGATCATCGTTCGTTCCTCAAAAACATCGCCGGATTCAGGCCTGGCGTGCGATTAACTGATGTTGATAAAAGCGATTCCGGACTTCGTCACAGACGTCGTCCACGGCTTCACTGCCGTAGCTCTGTCCGTAGTGTTTCTTGAAGCCATACTCGTAGAGCCTTACATGGTCTTCCGGCTGAACACCGATGTTCTCCAGGCACGACTTCGCGCAATGCAGCGGGCATCCATCAATCACTGTGATCGGGCGCCCCGATTGCGCTACTTTCACCAGGGCGGGCACCTTGCCCCCGACCCCGGATATGCACGACATTTCAAACTCGCCGGCATGATCCAGCGCAACAGCCGCGTTGTTCGCCAGCTGGGCGACATCCGAGCAGCCAGAACAGGCGTAGATCAACGGTCGTTGCTTTCTCGGTTTCACTGCGCCTCCTATCGGTTTGTTCAGGAATATCCGGCTACGTTACTGGCTAATTTCAATCAGCCGCTGCGGATCGGAGATAAACAATTTGCTCCGGTTAACCCGCACCAGGCCATTGGACTTCAGGTCCGCCAGGATCCGTGAGAAGGTCTCCGGCTGCATGGCCAATCGTGAGGCCACGAGGCACTTGGGTAGTGGCAACTCGACTTCTCCACCCTGCTCAGTGCCATTGGGCAGCAAGTCAATCAGGTATCGGATCAACCGGTCACGCGCATTCTGTACGGTCATGATTTCGAGATCGTGGAACCGGGTGACGGCTCGTTTTGCATAGTGGCTCAGGGCTGCCTGGGCATACTCCGGGTTCTGGTCCAGGAGTTCGCGGTAGGCTTTCACCGGAATCATCAGGACTTCACTGGATTTGAGTGCTTCGGCGTAGCAGGCGTAGCGGGGTGGATCCGCGTAGATCATGACTTCCGCAAAGCAATCACCCGGGGCAATGCTGTCGAGGGTTCGGTCAATGCCAGAGGAGTCCAGGCGGTACAGGCGCAGGCGGCCGGTGATCACGAAGAAGAAGTGATGGGCCGGCATGTCCTGGCGGTACAGCAACTGGTGGTGACCGAGACGCAGGCGGCGGGACTGCTGGATCAGGTCTTCCAGGTCTCCGGAGCGCAGGTTGCGGAACAGCGGGTGGCTGCGCAGTGCCTGCAGTCCGTCTTCGTCATCAAACGGCTTGTTGACGGCAACCAGTATCGGTTTGCTGTATCGGGTTCCGGTGGTTTGCATGAGTCCCATGGTGAGCCCCTCCTGGCAAATACATGCATTAAAAATATCTATTTAAATACTAGGCGGATACTGGTCAAAAATCGCTCCCCCGATGGGGGTAGTTCGGAGGGTTATTCGGGAGTAATTGACCTAACTCAAAGATTTGATTTGCTACTTGGTAGTTTGGAACTTTTGGAGTCCTGACCGGCGCGGCAACCCCCTCCAAAACCCGCTCAAGCACGTCCATGTGACGCTTGAGCTCCGCCATCCCTGGCTCCGCACAGTTTTGGAGGGGGTTACCGCGCCAGTCCTCAAAACACCGAATGGGCTGATCAGGCATTACTGCATCAGGGGCGAATCCGGTATCTCCAGGTCGACGCCTTGTACACCGGTCTCAGCAGCCAGAACTTGCAGGTACTGGCGGAAGGCGCGGCGGGTGACGCTTTCGCTCAGGTACTGGCGAATCTGGGGTTTGACGTGGTCGTAGGGCAGCTGTTCGCCGTCGATTCGTTGATCCACCCGGACAATGTGCCAGCCGTAGCGGCTTTCGATGAGTTCCGGGTTCAGGCCCTCTTCAAGGTTGAGCACCGGGCGTTCGAATTCTTCGACGGTCTGGCCTTTGCTGATCTGGCCCAGGCTGCCGCCCTGGTGGCGGGATTCGCAGGCGGAGTATTGTTTGGCCATGTCGGAAAACCGGGAGCGGCCATCAAGGAGAGCGCCGAGGAGTTGGCGTCCGGCTTCTTCCTGGCGAACGCGTTCCTGGACGTCGTCCGGGGCAGCCGCCAACAGGATGTGGCTGACGGCCATCAGGGTCGGGCTTGTGAAGCGTGCCGGGTTAGCAGCGTAGAAGCGTTCGCAGTCGGCGTCTGTGGGCTCGGGAACGTCGAGTTCGTTCTCCAGCAGTTTGGCGATGCGCGCTTCTTCCTCCAGGTTTTCCGGCAGCTCCAGGCGCTTGGCTTGCGTCAGGAGCAGTTCGCGGATGACCAGACTTCTGGCGGCTTCCAGCCAGGCTTCGGTCATTTCCTCGGCCGGGTGATGCTGCAGTTCCCGGGCGATGTCGTCTTCGGAGATGAGGGTGTCACCTACGTATACCGGGGGGAACTGGTTTCTGGGTTTGCCGGCATCGCCGGTCGGGATCAGTTGCATGGTCGGCACCTCCTAAAAAGACCGGGGCCACGGCACGTCGTAGCCCCGGTGAGGGTCAGGTCATGCGCGCTTGCGCACGACTTGGTAACGGCGAGTCAGGTATTCCGCTGGCACGCTCAGGATGTGGACCAGTCGGGTGAAGGGAAACAGCACGAAGATGGTCAGGCCCAGGAAGATGTGGGTCTTGTAGATCCAGTGCACGCCTGCCAGATAGTCAGCGGAACCACCCTGGAAGGTGAGGATTCCCTGGGCCCAGCCGGAGAACTTGAGCATGGTACTGCCATCCAGGTGGCCGAGTGTCGGCAGGATGGTGAGCAGCCCGAGGACCACCTGGACAACCAGTATCAGAATAATCAAGTTATCAGCGGTGGTGCTGCTTGCCTGAACCCGTGGATCGGTCATTCGACGCCAGGCGAGCATGGCACCGCCTATAAGAGCCATGATGCCGGCAACGCCGCCGACGGCGATGGCCATGACCTGTTTCTGGCCGGGGGTGATCAGCCATTCGTAGGCCCAGTGGGGTGTGAGCAACCCGACAAAGTGACCGAAGAAGATGACCAGCACGCCGACGTGGAACAGTACGGACGCCATCACCATGTTTTTCTTGCGCAGCATCTGGCTGGACTGGGCCTTCCAGGTGAACTGGCCGTGGTCATAACGCGCCCAGGTACCGACAAACAGTACGATCAGGGCGATGTAAGGGTAGATTCCAAACAGTAGTGTATTGATATAGGACATCGTATTTTCCTCCTGCGCCTCAGGCGCGCCCTGCCTGACGGGGACTTGCATCCACCATCAGTTTGTCGCTGAGGTGTATCGTCTGGGTCTGTTCCAGTTCACGGCGGCGCTGTCCAACCACGCTGCCGGTGCTGCAGGAACTGCCCTGGTCATCCACGAATTTCACCATTTCCTCTTCCCAGACCTTGTCCAGGGCTTCCGGGGTGTCGTCCCGTTCTTCAGAGGCAACGATTTTTGCCAGTTCCTGACGGTCGACTTGTCTGCCGGCAACGGTCAGCAAGGCGTCCATGGCGACGTGATAGTGGCTCTGGCGCTGGAACAGACGCTCTGCAAGCAGCCCGAGAATGTGGTGAATATCCTCCAACCAGTTCTGGATGTCGTCCCAGGGTCTGGTGGAGAGGTATTCCAGGAACAGCGGCAGGTAGTCCGGCAATTCCCGTGCATCCAGTTCCAGACCGTTGCGGCGATATTCCTCCATCAGGTCCACCATGGCCTGCCCCCGATCACGGGACTCGCCATGCACGTGCTCGAACAACAGCAGGGAGGTTGCCCTGCCCTTGTCGAAGGTGCCGACGTACTCTTCCTGCAGATCCAGCAGGTCGCCATCACAAAGTCGGTCCAGGCAGGTCAGCAGGTGCTGTTTGCTTTGCCGTGGCAACCGGCTGTCCTCGAGTACCGCGGCAACCAGAGCGTCCTTGGACGCCTGGAGCTCTTCGGTGGGGTATTCCAGGACCCGGGCCAGTACTTTCAGAAGTTGCATCATGACCTCCTTATTCCTGCAGCTGCTTCGGGTCGACCTGCTTTACGGTGGCAAGCTTGTTGACCATGCTGGTGGTCTGCTTCTTGCCGCCGAACAGGCTGAAATCGCTGTCGCCACCACTGCAGCCGTTACCGAAGCTGAAGCCGCAGCCTCCGCGCTCGCTGTATGCCGTGGCATCCGGGAACGCTTCCTTTGCCAGCTCACGGTGGCTGGTGGGAATCACGAAACGGTCTTCGTAGTTGGCGATGGCCAGATAACGGTACATTTCGTCCGCCTGCGTCTTGGTCAGACCGGCCTCTTCGAGCGCTCTCAGGTCTTCCCGGTTCTCAACGGTTTCAGCACGCTTGTACAAACGCATGGCCAGAATCCGTTTGAGGGCGGTGACGATGGGTTTCTCGTCGCCGGCTGTTAACAGGTTGGCGAGGTATTTGACCGGAATGCGCAGGCTTTCGATCTTCGGCAGTACACCATCAAACTCGATCTTGCCAGCTTCAGCTGCTGACTGGATCGGGCTCAGGGGTGGTACGTACCAGACCATTGGCAGGGTGCGGTATTCCGGGTGCAACGGCAGCGCCAGCTTCCAGTCCACCGCCATCTTGTACACGGGACTCTGCTGGGCAGCCTTGATGACGTTCATCGGGATGCCGTCTTTCTTCGCCTGCTCGATCACTTTCGGATCGTTCGGATCCAGGAAGATTTCCAGCTGCTTCTCGTAGAGGTCCTGCTCGCCCGGTGTGCTGGCCACTTCTTCGATGCGGTCGGCATCGTAGAGCAACACGCCGAGGTAGCGGATACGGCCAACACAGGTCTCGGAACAAACCGTCGGCATACCGGACTCGATTCGCGGGTAGCAGAAAATACACTTCTCGGACTTGCCGGTTTTCCAGTTGAAGTAGATCTTCTTGTACGGGCAGCCGGAGACACACATCCGCCAGCCGCGGCACTTGTCCTGGTCAATCAGGACGATGCCGTCTTCTTCGCGCTTGTAGATGGCGCCACTGGGGCAGCTGGCGACACAGGCCGGGTTGAGACAGTGCTCGCACAGTCGCGGCAGGTACATCATGAAGGTGTTTTCAAACTCACCGTAGATGTCCGCCTGGACCTGATCAAAGTTCTTGTCCTTACGGCGCTTGGCGAACTCGGTCCCCAGGATCTCTTCCCAGTTGGGCCCCCATTCGATCTTCTTCATGCGCTCGCCGGAGATCAGAGAGCGTGGCCGTGCGATCGGCTGATGCTTGCTGTCCGGCGCATTGTGCAAATGCTGGTAGTCAAAATCGAACGGCTCGTAGTAGTCGTCGATTTCCGGAAGGTCCGGGTTGGCGAAGATGTTCGCCAGCACCCGGAACTTGCCACCGATGCGGGGACGGATCTTGCCGGACGAATCGCGCATCCAGCCGCCCTTCCACTTGTCCTGGTTTTCCCACTCTTTCGGGTAGCCAATACCGGGCTTGGTTTCGACGTTGTTGAACCAGGCGTATTCCATGCCTTCACGGCTGGTCCAGACGTTTTTGCAGGTGACTGAACAGGTATGGCAACCAATGCACTTGTCCAGGTTCAGTACCATGCCAACTTGGGAACGGATCTTCATTTTACAGCCTCCTGAACTGAGTCATTGCCTTCGCCATCGAGCCAGTCCACGTTCTTCATCTTGCGAACCACCACGAACTCATCCCGGTTGGAGCCTACGGTGCCGTAGTAGTTGAAGCCGTAGGAATACTGGGCATAGCCCCCGATCATATGGGTCGGTTTCGGACAAGCCCGGGTAACCGAGTTATGAATACCACCGCGGGTGCCGGTGACTTCTGAGCCGGGGATATTCACCAGACGTTCCTGGGCGTGGTACATCATCGCCATGCCCGGCATCACGCGCTGGCTGACCACAGCACGGGCTGCGATAGCGCCGTTCACGTTGAACAGCTCGATCCAGTCGTTGTCTTCAATGCCCAGGTCTTTGGCATCATCCTCACTCAGCCACACGATGGGGCCGCCGCGGGACAGCGTCTGCATCAGCAGGTTTTCACTGTAGGTACTGTGGATGCCCCACTTCTGGTGCGGTGTGATCCAGTTGAGCGCCTTCTCCGGGTTACCGTTGCCCTTCTTGCCCAACATCGGCGCTGCGGCCTTGGTGTTGATGGGCGGACGATAGACCAGCAGGCTCTCACCGAAGGCACGCATCCACTCGTGATCCTGATAGAACTGCTGACGGCCGGTCAGGGTGCGCCAGGGAATCAGCTCATGGACGTTGGTATAACCGGCGTTGTAGGACACATGCTCATCTTCCAGACCTGACCAGGTCGGGCTGGAGATGATCTTGCGCGGCTGCGCCACCACGTCCCGGAAGCGAATCTTCTCTTCTTCCTTGTTGGCGGCAAGGTGGGTGTGGTCCAGCCCGGTAAACTCGGACAGCGCTTTCCAGGCCTTTACTGCCACCTGACCGTTGGTCTCCGGCGCCAGCGTCAGGATCACCTCGGCGGCATCAATGGCTGACTCAATCTTCGGACGACCGGCGTTGGCACCCTCGATGTGGGTGTAGTTCAGTTCCTTGAGGAAATTGACTTCCTTCTCGGTATTCCAGTTGATGCCCTTGCCGCCATTACCCAGGGTGTCGAGCAACGGTCCCAGCGAGGTAAAGCGGGCATAGGTATTCGGGTAATCCCGCTCAACGGTGATGAAGTTGGGTGCGGTTTTGCCCGGAATCAGGTCGCACTCGCCTTTTTTCCAGTCCTTCACATCAAACGGCTGGCCCAGTTCTGCCGGCGCGTCGTGCAACAGTGGCAACGTGACCACGTCTTTCTCGACACCCAGATGGCCTTCCGCTGCTGTGGAGAAGGACTTGGCAATGCCCTTGTAGATTTCCCAGTCACTGCGCGCTTCCCAGGCCGGGTCGGTGGCCGCGGTCAGCGGGTGAATGAACGGGTGCATGTCGGACGTATTCAGGTCGTTCTTCTCGTACCAGGTGGCCGTTGGCAGAACGATGTCGGAATACAGGCAGGTGGTGGACATCCGGAAGTCCAGGGTCACCAGCAGGTCGAGTTTTCCTTCGGCGCCCTGATCCTGCCACGTGACTTCCTGCGGCTTGGCACCACCTTCCTCACCGAGGTCTTTGCCCTGCAGGCCGTTTTTGGTGCCCAGCAGGTACTTGAGCATGTACTCGTGTCCCTTACCGGAAGAACCCAGCAGGTTGGAACGCCAGATGAACATGTTGCGGGGGTGGTTTTCCTTGGCATCCGGGCTTTCAGCCGCAAACGCCAGAGAACCCTCTTTCAGGGACTTGGCAACGTAGTCCGGCACTTCCATGCCGGCCTTCTCAGCCTCAGCAGCAATGGTCAGCGGGTTGCGGTTGAGCTGGGGCGCAGACGGCAACCAACCCATACGCTCGGCCCGGACGTTGTAGTCAATCAGACTGCCACCGAACTTGGATTTGTCCGCCAGCGGGGACAGAATTTCTTCAACATCCAGCTTCTCATAGCGCCATTGGCTGGCGTGGTTGTAGAAGAAGGAAGTACCGTTCATGTGACGGGGCGGACGCTGCCAGTCCAGACCGAACGCCAGCGGCTGCCAGCCGGTCTGCGGGCGCAGCTTTTCCTGACCGACGTAGTGGCTCCAGCCACCGCCGCTCTGGCCAATGCAGCCACACATGATCAGCATGTTGATCAGGCTGCGGTAGTTCATGTCCATGTGGTACCAGTGGTTCATACCGGCACCCACGATGACCATGGAACGTCCCTTGGTCTGGTCCGCGTTCTGGGCAAACTCCCGGGCAATGCGGATCACCTTCTCGGCGGGCACGCCGGTAATCTGCTCCTGCCAGGCCGGGGTATATGGCTTCACTTCATCAAACGAGGTGGCGCCGTCATCCTCACCGAGGCCACGGCTGATGCCGTAGTTGGCTACCATCAGGTCATAAACGGTAACCACGCGAGCTTCAGTGCCGTCAGCCAGCTGAACCTTACGGGTGCCAAGCTTGTGCTTGAGCACATCCTTGATTTCAACGTGCCTGAAGTGGTCGTGCTCGATACCACCGAAATAGGGGAAAGAAACGTCGACGACTTCGTCGTGCTTTTCAACCATCGACAGCTGCAGGTTGACGTCGTCGCCCTTGGCAGTCTGTTTGAGGTTCCACTTACCTTTCTCACCCCAGCGGTAGCCGATGGAGCCATTGGGCGCGGTCAGCTGTCCGGTGGACTCGTCAATGGCGATGGTCTTCCACTCGGGGTTGTTCTCCTCTCCGAGGCCATCCACCAGGTCACTGGCGCGCAGGAAGCGGCCGGGCACGTAGCTGCCATCTTTCTCATCCAGCATGATGAGGTAAGGCATGTCGGTGTAGCGGCGCACATAGTCCGTAAAGTATTCGCTGGGCTGGTCAACATGGAACTCTTTGAGGATCACGTGGCCCATGGCCATCCCCAATGCGGCATCCGTACCCTGTTTCGGGTTCAGCCATTCATCGGACAGCTTGGACACTTCCGCGTAGTCCGGGGTAATGGCCACGGTCTTGGTGCCCTTGTAACGGACTTCGGTGAAGAAGTGGGCATCCGGGGTCCGGGTCTGGGGCACGTTGGAACCCCAGGCGATGATGTAGCCGGAGTTGTACCAGTCTGCAGATTCCGGCACGTCGGTCTGTTCGCCCCAGGTCTGCGGCGAGGACGGAGGCAGGTCGCAGTACCAGTCATAGAAACTCAGGCAGGCGCCACCGATCAGTGACAGGTAGCGGGCACCGGAGGCGTAAGACACCATGGACATGGCAGGAATCGGAGAGAAACCGATGATGCGGTCCGGACCCGTGGTCTTGGCGGTATAAACGTTGGCCGCACCAATCAGTTCGTTGACCTCATCCCAGCTGGAGCGAACAAAACCACCCATACCACGACGGGGCTTGTACTCGGCGGTTTTCTTGGGATCCTCAACGATGGACGCCCAGGCATCGACCGGATCATTATGCTGAACCTTGGCCGCACGCCACAGTTTGATCAGGCTCTTGCGCATCAACGGGTACTTGAGGCGGTTTGCACTGTACATGTACCAGGAATAGCTGGCGCCCCGGGGGCAACCACGGGGTTCATGATTGGGCAGATCCGGACGGGTACGGGGGTAATCGGTCTGCTGGGTTTCCCAGGTCACCAGGCCGTTTTTGACGTAGATTTTCCAGCTACAGGAGCCGGTGCAGTTCACGCCATGGGTAGAGCGCACGATCTTGTCGTGCTGCCAGCGCTGGCGATACCCATCTTCCCAGTCACGACTGACGTCATGGGTTTCGCCGTGGCCATTGGCAAATGGCTCACGCTTCTTCCTGAAGTAATTCAGCTTGTCGATCAAATGACTCATGGTCTCTCTCTCCATCAACCCGTTTCACGGATCGTTGTTCCACGTTGAGACCATTGTGTGGGATGAAACCCTTGAAATCTGCGTGGTTACTACTACATAACCGCCCTCTACCCCCCCGGAGGTAGAGTCTTATATCCCACGCTGGAGAAACTGATCCCGCTCCTGTCTGCGGTTGTCCATGGAAAACAGGAGCAGGCAGGCGGCAAGAAGCATGAAAAGGATCATGAAGACCGTGCTGCGGATGCCAAGCCAGTGGTTGGCTGCACCAAACAATACCGGCAGGACGAAGGCAACGGAGCAGGCGCTGACCAGAAGCAAACCGCCTACAAACGCCGTCATCGTGCGGTGTCCACCGATGACCAGTCTCTGCAGACTCCCCATCGAGCACCCCAGGGCCATACCCAACACCACGATGAAACCACTTTCAAACATCAGGGGAAGCGAGAATTCAATCTCGATGGTGGTATCAACGCCTCGAATGAACAGCGTCATGGGAGGGTAGGAAAGGACAAACAACGCCGCCAGGCAGACGACCAGAGACCGACTAACCACCCGGGCGCTTCCGAAACGATCAGATAATGCGCCACCCAGGACCTGCGCCAGGGCCCCGGGAATCACAAACCATTGAGAAAGCCGTGCCCCGGACTCAACCCCCACATCGAACTGGGACGAAAAGTAATCCGGTAACCAGAGCGCCAGGGCAAAGAAGCTGCCCGCCATGACGCCAAAGAAACCGCATAACTGCAACGCACGGGTTTGCTGCAATCGCCCGAACAGAACCCGGATCGAGGTTTCCGCCGACGGATCCGCTTCCGCATCCCCCTCTTCGGTCAGCATGGTCAGCAGAGACAGCAGCAGGATCAGGACAATCAGGTAGGCAAGTGGGACACCGTGCCATGAGAACGCCTCATGGAACAATGGGACCAGATAGTAGTTGAATCCGGCCCCCGTAACCCCGGCGCCGAACAGGCCAAGAGCGACTCCGAGGTGCGCAGGTCGGCAGTGCCAGGTGACAAATTGCAGCCCGGCGCTGTAAAAGCCGCCGGCCAGCCCCAGCCCGGACGCAGCGATCAGGTAGCCAGCGAAGGTATCCGTGGTCAGGAGGATCACCATACACACCGCCAGCCCTGCCAGGCAGGTTAGCATCACCGTCCGGGCACCGAATTTCTGGGCGGCCAGCCCGGCTGGAATGGCGAGCACGGCGCTACCTGCCATGGGCATGGCCAACAGCAGGCCGAACTGGAGGCTGCTCAGGTCCAGCTCGGCCCGCAGGTGCACACCGGCTACCGCAAACAGCGTCCAGCAGCCCGCAGCAATGACAAACCCCGCCACCGCCAGTGGTAATACGACCGCCAAAGACGCCAGCCGGTCGTCTTCACGATCCGAATCCATCCTCATCCGGCCAACCCATTTCTTGAAACCTGGCTTTCAGTTTCATCTTTTGCTACGGCTCTGGTCAAAGATTAAGATGGGATACCAACCATTGGGGTAATTAGATATCCTCATGGAGGTATCAGATCCGACAAGGCGTCTGCTCTCACGAGGCTGCATGAAACAACGAAGTCCCCTTGTTAACAGAATCGCCATTGTGGTCGGTGCGGTGGTGCTTACCGCACTTGTCAGCATGGCGACCACCCTCGCGGTATCCCGAAGCATTGAAGGCAATGCCACTGCCATCAACCTTGCGGGTACCCTGCGCATGGGAGCATTCCAGCTGCTCACCTACTCTGCCCGGGTTGGCGAAGCCGGGGTATCCGACAAAGCATTGGTACAACGACTGGATCAATACGAGACCCGTCTCGGTGACGTGCGCGAAACCAGGGCGATTCCTCGCTCAGAGGAGCATCCCCTGGCAACCCAGTACCGACGCATAGTGGACGAGTGGCACAGCCGTTTGCGCCCGGCCCTCGAGGGGCATGTGCTCGGAACCCCGATCGACGGCCAGGCCTACGGTATCACCGAGCGCTACGTAGAAAGTGTCGATCAGCTGGTGTCCATGCTGGAGCAACGAACAGAGGCGCGCATCGACCTTCTGCACCTGATTCAAGTGATCAGCCTTGCATTCTCGATCCTGATCATTGTCGCGCTGTTCCTTGATCTGAAAAAACGCATACTGCGCCCACTGCAGAAGCTGGTTATGATTGCTCGTGCGGTCGGTGAACAGGACTTCAGTCGGAGAGCCGACCTCCAGGGCTCCGACGAACTGGCTCAACTGGGCCAGGCTTTTGACCAGATGACCAGCGAACTGGCCCTGACCTATTACGAACTGGAAGAGCGAGTACGCACCAAAACCGAGGAGCTTGAGAAGAGCCACTCCGCGCTGCAACTCCTGCATTCCGCCAGCCGTAACCTGTTTGCTAACCACGATCTCTGCAGCGGCGCCGTACCCATGCTGCAGGAGCTGGAGTCTCTGCTTGGCATCGGGCCGATACACCTTTACCTTCATGACCGTGAGTCGTCGGAGCCGGTGAAAGCTGTAACCACGGCCACGAAACAGCGCCCCTTTTACTGTCGGGACCATCATTGCAATGCCTGCCTGATCACACCGGAAACCTTCGATGAGTTGCCGGGCGAGAATAACGACGGTCGTCGCTTGCTACTGCCGATTCGCACCCCGGGGATGCTATTGGGCACACTCGAAGTCTGGTATCCGGCGGAAAAGGGGCTGTCTGAAACTGCCCGACGCCTGCTGGAAACCCTGAGCGACCAGCTGGCCACCGCGATCTTCCTGGAACGGCAGATTACGGAGGAGCAACAGATCACTCTGGCTGAGGAGCGCACGGTCATCGCAAGGGAGCTTCATGACTCTCTCGCACAGTCACTGTCATACCTTAAGATGCAGGTCGCCCGGCTACGCCGTTTGAATATCGAAGGTCAACAGCAACAGGCTCATGAGGCGATTCTGGACGAGCTCAGCACAGGGCTGAACAGTGCCTACCGCCAACTGCGCGAACTGCTGGCAACGTTCCGTCTTAAGCTGGACACGCCGGATCTGGCAACGGCACTGCGCAAAACCGTTGAAGAATTCTCTGAGCGCCTTGGCAAACCGGTTCATCTGGAGTACAACCTACCACCGCAGACGTTGTCGCCCAACGAAGAGATCCATACCCTGCAGATCGTTCGGGAAGGGCTTGCCAATGCAGTCAAACATGCCGATGCCACCAGCATCTCCGTAGAAGTGCTGTTCGATTCCCCCCAGGTGCAGGTCTGGATCAGGGATAACGGCAAGGGACTGCCCGGAGGAGGCCAGCCGGTCAATCACTACGGGCTGATTATCATGCAGGACAGGGCTCGAACCCTTGGCGGTAAAATAGCCGTATCCAACCGGGAGGTCGGCGGCGTGGAAGTCGCCTTGACGTTCGTTCCCAAGAGCCGGAACCTTATCCCGACCGAAGCTTCCAGCGCCTGAATCAACAAGAGAGATAACATGCCTGAATCACCCGCAAGTATTCTGCTAATTGACGACCACCCGCTGCTCCGACAGGGCATCAAACAGCTGGTGGACATGGAAGACGATATCGATGTTGCCGGCGAAGCCAGCAACGCCGCTGACGGTATTCGCCTCGCGACAGAGCTGGAACCGGATCTGATCCTGATGGATCTGAACATGCCGGAAATGGATGGTATAGAGGCATTGAAAAAGCTTCGGGAGCAGAACGTCAGTTCTCGAATCGTGATGTTTACCGTATCCGACCAGGAAGATGACGTGGTAGCAGCTCTGCGCGCCGGGGCCGACGGCTACCTGCTGAAAGATATGGAACCCGAGGACATGATCGATCAGCTTCGCCAGGCAGCGGTCGGTAAAATGGTGATCAGTGACCGGCTGACCACCCTGCTTGCGGAAGCGCTTCGCTCCAACAAGCCACAGCAAACCTCTCGCCCTGACTATGACAGCCTGACGCCGCGGGAGAAGGACATCCTTCGTCTGATCGCCGAGGGCCTGTCCAACAAGATGATTGGCCGTAAGCTGGACATCAGTGACGGCACGGTCAAGGTCCACGTCAAACACCTGCTGAAAAAGCTTAACCTTCGCTCCCGTGTTGAAGTGGCCGTCTGGGCTGTGGAAGAAGGCCTGCACAAAGGCTGATCCCCTGCGTGCACCTGAGTTAAGTCAAATCGGTTCATGGGGTAATCCGGTACTCTGAGCATGATCTGTGCTGCCTGGAGAACCCATGACCATGTCCTTTCCTAAACCGCCCCTGCCGAACGCGGTACTGCCATCGATTATGTCATTACCCGGCATCGGTCGACTTTCACACCTGCGCAGCAGCCTCACCGGCCATAATCTGCTTGGCCAATCGGTTGCCATGCTGCGGGAATACCTGCCCTCACCCGCGCCTGTACTGGGCGCGCTGGACAGTCAGGTCCCCATGCCGGTGAAACAGATCGCTGCGGAAGCACCACTGAACCGTCTGTTTTCGAGTGCGATGGCGGACGGGGAGTTTGACGATTTCGAAGGGCGTCGGATCAGGCTCGAGCTGAACGGGGGACATCCGGGCATCACCCTTGGGTTCTGGGCAGGCCGCTTGCGGGTCGTGGACGGCCCGGGGGAGGCCACGATTCGAGGATCACTGTCGGCGTTTGTCACCCTGGCAGAGCGGCGACAGGATCCGGATCAGCTATTCTTTCAGCGCCGCCTCGTTATTGAGGGAGATACCGAACTGGGTCTGGCACTGAAAAACCTGCTGGACGGTCTGGAGTGGGATATGAGTCCGGGAGCCGTTCTTTTCCCGGGCTCTTGATCCTGTTAATGCACACCTGTCACCCGTTACGTATGCGGACCAATTCGTCTTCTGCCCGAAACCGGGCATTCTTTTCTCGTATCAGCTGAACGGTCGTTTCGGAGAGTTTGCCATAGATCTCAAGTAAGGCATTGACCAACACGGAGATCGAACCACTCAATTCTGAATCCACCTCATGCCGGGCCTGTTCCAGAGGGACGCCTCTTTCCAGGGCCTTGACGGTATGCGCCATTCTTCGATCAGATTCCAGAATATGGAAGGCAAGCCATCGCGTAAGAAAGGTCAGCAACTCCTCAAGGATCTGCTCCCTGGGTGCCTGGCTCTGTCGATGCTCCTGAATCTGGGCAAAGAACATCTGATGGCAATCGTGATGATTTCGGGCCATGTCGCAATTACCCAAGGCATTGTTCCAGATAGTCTCCTCACATTCGAAATGAAAAGCCGTATAAGCCAGGAGTTCATCCAGAATAACTGAGCAATTCAGCTCCGCTCCCTCAATGGCGAAATGCTCTGCCAGACGATTCAGGATATCGACAAGAACCCGATGCTGCTTATCAATTTCCTCCAGACCGGTCTCGAAATTCCGGTTCCAGGGGAAGATTTCAAAGCCGCTGGATTCAGGCTTTATGTCCATGGCAGTCGGCCTCTGAGTCAGCATTTACTTTCCACTGTAATCCAGACCGATGCCATGAAACTTGCCCGAGGTCAGAAAAAGCCAATCAGATATCAATAGCCGCCCTTTTTACCGGTACCCACATAAGCAAAGTCCCACTCCAGATCAAACGGAGCCCACCACTTACCAACGCCGGTCTCTTTGTCCTTGTGGCGATAGAACCCCTGATACGGGGGCGGATCGATGTGATAGGTCACATGGTACTTACCGGGGCCATCGAGCTTGATATTGGCGCCATAGTGGGGTCCATCCGAGGCGACCATGGGCATGAAGGCACCGCTGGCTGACCAGTCAGAATCCAGTTTGGTCAGGGTATAAGTGACGCCGAGATAAGGCACCCAGGCTCCTGCGCCGAAGCCGCTGTTGTTCCCTGGCATCGCAACAATATCCGCCTCCAGGTGAATGTCTTTGTCTCCCATACCGGGCAGTTCCGGGGTCATCATGACCGGCTGCAGATAGACCGCGCCAATCTCCATGCCGTTCACCTCCACCGGCTCGCCAATCATGACCTCCCCGGCCAGGGCATTACCGGCAAGTAGTGCAGAACTCGCCAGCCAGGCGCTGGCCGTCAGAACCCGTGTGTATTTTTTCATCGTCTCACTCCTGTTTTTTGGCCGTTAAACATGAACCGGTCCTTCAGACCGCTTTAAAGGATTGGCGCCGCCACACCCACGCAAAAGTCAGTGCAAGCGGCAGTAATACAAGCGACTGGGCCAGCAGCGTTTCCAGGGTCGGGTACACGCCGAGCCAGGTCAGGCGAGGCACACCGATGACGGGCGTGATGGCTACCCAGCCGGCTTCCTGTAACTCCAGAACGCCGGTACCGGCAAAGCTGAAGGCCAGATAGAAAAGCAAAGCCGCCGTTACGCTGAAAAATATCGGTAACGGCAGCTGCAGGGACGCCATCCTCATCAGCAGGAATACCGCCACCAACACAGCAACCGCACCACTGGCACCCAGCAACATCGGTAATGCGGCATCCTGTGCCTGCCCAGCCAGGGCATAGAAGAACAGGATGGTTTCTGCCCCTTCCCGATACACCGCGAGGAAAACTGCCAGCCCCAGGGCCCAGAGCTGCCCACCGGACAAAGCACTGTCGACTTTCTTGCGGATATAGGCCTGCCACTTATCCGCCTGGCGTTTTGCCAGCAACCATTGACTGACATACAGCAAGACAGCGGATGCCACCAGCATGGTGACGCCCTCCAGAGCCTCTCGAGCTGCCCCGGAAGCCTGGAACAGAATGTTCAGACCATAGGCGGTCAATACACTGGCCAATAACGCCAGTGCGATACCCACGTACAGGGCAGACATTCCGGCGCCAGCCGAGGACCGGCGCAAGTAGGCGGCCAATGCCATGACCACCAGCATCGCTTCAAACCCTTCCCTCACCAGGATCAGGAAGGATTGCAGCACAATCCCGCCAAATCCCACGGCTTTCTGATCAAACAGAGGCGCAACGTCTTCTGTCAGAGCGGTGCGGAGTTCAGACCAGGCCCCGGCTGTTTCTGGTGCCGCAGCACCGTTACCAGCAAGTCCGATCACGGCACCGAACAGGG
Organism: Marinobacter nitratireducens; assembly: GCF_000708045.1. Taxonomy (GTDB): domain Bacteria; phylum Pseudomonadota; class Gammaproteobacteria; order Pseudomonadales; family Oleiphilaceae; genus Marinobacter; species Marinobacter nitratireducens. The sequence goes on along the minus strand of NZ_ANIE01000004.1, from coordinate 61,838 downwards.
ATTCGACCCGGGTTTTCAGTCCCGGATCCTTCATACCAACAGCCGTTTCGAGGCCTGAGCCCTCAAACACGTCAAAATAGAGACCGGAAAAAGCATCCATGGCCTCCACCCCCTGGTCCGGCGCGTACCCATCCATGGTCGCATCGCCACGGGCAACCAGATCCTGGATGACGGCGCCGGCATCCAGGTTATTACGCTCGGCCGCTGCCGCCATGCCGGCGGCGGGAAGGATCAGACTGACCACCAGTAACATCCATCGGCTCATCACTGGTTCACCTCGAATACGATTCGTGGCACACCGGCTTCGTTAAGCTTGTCTGCCTGGCTCATAAGCGCCGCCTGCAACTGTTCGGCGAGTTCGCTCACCCGATGAAGCTCCGCGCCCTGCTTGATGGCCTTGCGCAATGCCCCAAACTGCCGTTCGAGAAGGAAGGCCGGTTCGATTCCGAACTGACTGCGGATGGCCGCTTCCATTTTTTCTCCTTCAAAGGGCCCAAAATAGGCCTGGATCACGCCACGGCGCGCAGCCTGGGGGTCACCGGCCCGGTAGGCCTCGAGGGCTGAGTCGAGCTGCTCGTTCACCTGCTCAGCCACTGGACTCCAGTCCTCGCTCCCTGCCTTGGCGACAAGCGTCAATGGCAGGAACAGAGCCACATACAGGACAGGAATCCATCTCATACGTTTTTTCATACCGGTGCCTTTCCTATTACTCTTCATCGTTAATGACTGCCGTCGGCTCCTGATTTATATTTTCGCACTCGGTCCCTCACAGAACCGCTATCCACCAGGCGGCAGCCATGGCGGTGCTTCCCAATGCGGTGGGCAGGATGCTCACCAGACGGCCGCGTTTCACACCCAGCCCGCCGAGAATCTTCCAGGCCAGCCAGAGGCTCCACAGCAAGCCCAGTACAATCATCGCGACTTTCACATGGTTTACCTGGGTGTGGGTCATGCCCAGCCCCAAAAACGGCGTGAACAACTCGGTGGCAAGACCTATCATCAGGGCCATGAGCGCAACAGGTGCCTGGCTGTAGCCGATCTGGATCATTGCTTGAGGGGTCTTGCAGTTGCCGCCAAAGCGACGGGCCAGAGACGCACTGGCAAGGGACGCAAGGCCCAGAATCAAGGCAGACAGCACCATGACAGACACCATGGTTCCGGCGATCATCAGAAAGTCGAGCCAGCGAAAGACTTCCCGGCGCTCGGGATGCACGCTCATTAGCCAGGCAGGCCCCGGCTCACCGATCCAGTACTGCCCCTGCTCGATAAACCAGGTACCCACAGACTGACGCCAGGTGTCGTAGAACGGCAGGACCAGCCACAGGAAACCACCCAGTGCGATGCCCGCGCCGAGAAAGATAAACAGGACTTCCCAGCCATCCGGCTGGTGATGCCGAATGGACTCCAACTCCCGTCCCGGCCTGCGAAAAGAAACCGCCAGCCCAGCCTTATGGCCCGGCAGAATGCATCGCAAACACTCAATACAGTGTCGGGCAGCCTGTTTCCTCGGAAGGTCGATATAGGTCGGGCAGATGGTTTTTTCCGTCAACCGGTCCGATCCGGCTTTCCTCATGCGGGGCGACAGCTGGACGGCTCCGAGTCGGGCAAATACCCCGAGCAAAAGGCCGATCGGACAAAGGTGACGACACCATACCCGCTTGTTCCGGCCCCAGAGCCAGCCAACCAGAATCGCCAGTACGAAGGTGCCGCCGAATACTTCCAACGCTGCTTCGGGATGATCGCGAACACCCGTCGTCTGCCCCAGAATGGTGATCACGACAAAACTGATGATTGGGGTACCCGGCCAGCGAATCCAGGCCGGCGTTGCCCACTGTAATCCCCGGCGGTTGGCGGCTTCCGCCGCAGCGCCCATCGGGCACAGGAAGCCGCACCAGCTCCGTCCGGTCACCACCACCGAAAAGAACACCAGAGGGAACCAGACACCCCAGAGCAGGTAGTTGGCCAAGACACGGCCGTCATCAAGAAAGGTGGCCTGTTCCGGGGATTCCGGCAGATAGACCGGAACCACCAGAACCGCCAGGAAAACCAGAAACATGGCCAGGTGGACCCAGGGAAGCCAGGGGCGGATGCCGGCAAGCAAACGTTCAACAGACGTTTGCTCCGGCGCACTTACCTGGTCGCGGATGAACCGAGTCGTCAACTCCGGTTCTGTGACATCTTTGATGGGAATCGATTGCATGGCATACCCCGTGGACAACCATGCATAACTTACCCCACAAAAACTCAATCAATAATGATTCTTATCAATTTAAGTGGATGAAAATCATTTTTATTAACATGTTTAGCATTAATTGATCAGAGAACCTGTGCCATCCCCGGTTTTCCATACCAGTAACCATTGCAGGGAGGCGCTTCCACCAGCGTCAAGGGATCAGTTTCGGGAAGAAGCCCCCGACGCACCTGGTCAAACCTCGCAATCACCTCCTCCATTCCGTGTAATTCGGGGCTCAGACGTGCTGTTCCCACGCCCATGCGAGCCATGTCCGGCAACTCACGCATTAGATCATAACGGGCACCGGACAGCGTGGAGATGCCATTCAGGCGGAACAGCTCCTCGGATTCTCGCGACCGGAGCGCCAGGCCATCCGGGTGTTGAAGGCAGCGGAACTCGCAGTTGTCTTTTGGCAGATTGTAATGGCGAGCCGTAAAACAACGGGAAGACCAGGCCAGGGGCAGGAATCCCCAGGAAAATACCTCCGCCGGCAATTCCAGTCCGGACGCAGACAGGCCTTCAAGCAGCTGCTGCAATGTGTCTTTGCCCAGCTCCACGGGCAGACTCCAGCCCCGGAGCCCCTGCTTGGCCAGCACCACGAGCGAGGCCACGTTATAGATGTTCATGGACGGGCCGGTCACAAACGGAATCTGGTGTCGGACCGCGACCTGCACAGCGCTCTGATCGTTGGCTTCCACCAGGAAGTCATCCTGTTCACAGATTCTGCGCAGGCGTCTGAGATCCGCTTCCGATTCAATCAGGGTTTGGGTCGAGAGCACGACCTCCTTGCCGCACGCTCGCAGATCCCGGGCCAGCGCAAACCAGTCGTCCGGTTTCAGTTCCCGGCGACGGGCACACACGGCCTCGCCCAGGTAAATGGTATCCACCGGCCACTCGGCGGCCTTGCTGTAGAAATCGAATACGGTTTGCTTGGACCAGAACCAGAGAATCGGCCCGAGCGACAGTTTCATCATTGGTACACCCTTATTTCCACTTACGATGGTAGGCACCCAGCGTTGTCAGACCGCCTTCGGAAAGGCCGGACAGGGTCTGCCGCCATGCATTCTCGACCGTGAACATGCCGGGAGTGCGGTCCAGATTGTCCAGTGCCTGGCTCCAGGTCCGGGCAACATCCGCGATATAGGCCGGGCTACGCTGGCGACCTTCAATCTTGACCGCCGCAATCCCCAAGTCCTTCAACTCAGGCAACAGATCCAGGGTGTTCAGGCTGACCGGCTCCTCAATGGCATGATAGACACTGCCCTCCACCTCGAAACGGCCCTTGCAAAGTGTGGGATAGCCAGCCGACTCCCCCGCCCCATAGCGATCAATCAGGACACCGTTCAGCCTCGACTCCAGGCCCTGATGGGTTTCCTCCCAGCGCACCGCCTTGGCGGGGGAGCAGGCGCCCCGGGTATTCGGGGATTCGTCTGTCAGATAGGAGGAGAGGTAACAACGTCCCTCAGCCATGATGCACAGGCTACCGAACGCGAATACCTCAAGCTCCACTGGGCTGTGTTTCGCCACGCCTCGTACCTGATCCAGCGACAGCACCCGGGGCAGAACCGCCCGGCGGATGTCGAAGTTGTCCTTATAGAACGAAAGGGCCTCATAGCTGGTTGCTGACCCTTGTACGGAAAGATGACGGGGGATGTGTGGGTGTTTATTGGCAGCGTAATCCAGCAACCCCATATCGGCGAGGATAATGGCATCCACCCCCAGACCGGCCGCACGGTCTACCGCTGCGGTCCACTGGGCCCAGCCCTCAGGCTGCGGGTAGGTATTGATGGCACAGAACACCCGGGTGTTCCTGGCATGGGCATACGCTATGCCCTCAGCCGCCCGCTTGTCGTTGAAGTTCAGACCGGCGAACTGGCGGGCATTGGTACTGTCGCGGAAGCCGAAATAGACGGCATCGGCACCGTTGTCCACGGCGGCTTTCAGGGCCGGAAGACTGCCGGCCGGGCATACGAGCTCCATGGTTTTCTCCGCTGAAAAATACCCGTGCACCTTAACGGGCTGCCAACCGGGGCACCTTGACCTTTGTCACCGGACTCGCGGAAATGCTTTCCATACCTCATTGGAGGTATTCCCGGCACTTACCCCTACCGATAGAAAAACCGAACGCAATTCAGGCAACTAACACCAAATTACAACAACTTACAAAGAGCGGAATACCCCTTCAGGTACCCCAAGCAGCCAATAGTGCCCGCAGCCGGGCTTTTGCAAAATGTGGCTATTGAATACTGATAGGGACACATCATGAACTTCCTCAACAATCTCTCCATTCGCGGCAAGCTGGTTATGCTGGTTATCCCGGCCCTGCTTGTGATCGCTTTCCTTGCCGGAGACAGCATTCGCCGCAACGCCAATGTGTTGAACGACATGCACCAGCTTCAAGCCATGGCCACGCTGGCCCGGCTGGGCGACCCGCTGGTCGAGGAACTCCAACGGGAGCGTGGACGCTCGGCCGTTGCGCTGGCAAGCAAAGCAGGTGCGCAGGGGCAGGCCGACGCCTCGAGGGCGCTCAACACCCAACGCGCCGCCTCAGATCAGGCCCTGGAACGCTACCAACAGGGGATTCGCGAGCTGCGCTCAAGCACCGGGTTCAGCTCTGAGATCGGCAAAAGTCTCGAACGTTTCCGGCAGGACATCGGCACGCTGGATCGGCTACGCGCAGGTGTCGATCGCCGGCAAGTAAGCAGCGCCGAATCCGCCCAACGCTACACCGGCCTGATTATGGAGATTGTGAACCGGATTCCCCTGCTCGTCCGCCAGGCCAGCGATCCTGAACTGTCCCGACAGATCAGCGCTTACCACGCCCTCGCAGGCGCGGCGGAAATGGCGGGCCGGGAGCGGGCGGTGGGTGCTGGTCTTATCCGTGGTGGCACCTTCAACTTGCCGACACTGAGCCGAATTTCGTCGCTCGCAGGCCAGCAGGATGCTTTGCTGCGGACAGCGGGCAGCCGCCTTTCCGCTGACGTTCGGGAGCAGATCCTCGCCTTTCCCCAACGCCACGAAGCCCAGGCCATGCAGACAATGCGGGAGACACTGATGGCCAGCCCATCGGGCTTGTACGGACTCGACAGTGGTGACTGGTTTGCCACGTCAACCGATCGAATCGATGCCATGAACGACATCCGGTCCGGGCTTCTCACTCAGATCGAACGCCTGGCTGACTCGGACGTGGCGTCTGCCCAACAAGGATTGATACTGGCTTCGACCATTGCAGCGGGCGCAATGCTTCTTGTTGTCTCGATGATGTTCATGATTACCCGAAGCATCCACCGGCAAGTCAGCGGTCTGCTGGCAGGTGTTCGCCATGCCATGGACAACAAGGACCTGAGCAGTCCGGTAGAGGTTCTGAGCAAGGACGAGAACGGCGTTATCGCCGCCGCAGTCAACGAACTGTTCGGCCATTTTGGCCGCGCGCTGCTTCATATCGACCGGTCCAGCATCCAGCTGGCCACCGCGACCGAGGAAACCAGTTCAACGGCGGGCCAGAATGCCGAGCAGGTAAAACATCAGCAGCAACAGATTGAACAGGTTGCGGCGGCAACCGAGGAACTGTCGGCCACATCGGAAGAAATCTCCAGCAATGTGCAGCAGGTTGCCGAGGCCTCCCGACGCGCCATGGAGAAGAGCCAGAATGGCGAGAAGGTTCTGCATGCCTCGGTCTCCCGGATTCGCAATCTCGCCAGATCGGTTCAGGACGTGAATCAGGTGATTGCTGAGCTGGAAGAACGCAGCAGCTCCATCAGCGATGTGGTGGATGTCATCCGCAACGTCGCTGACCAGACCAACCTGCTGGCACTCAATGCCGCCATCGAAGCCGCCCGGGCCGGAGAACATGGCCGAGGCTTTGCGGTCGTCGCAGATGAAGTCAGAGCCCTCGCTCGGCAGACTCACGAATCGACCACACAGATAGAAGACATCATCAACAGCTTCAAAGAAAGCACCGACAGTGCCAGCCGATCCATCACCACCGCTCATACCCTGGCCAACGAAACCAGCCAGCAGGCTTCCGAGATGGAAACCACCTTTGCCGAGATCCTGACGGACGTGAATGGCATATCGGACATGGCAACGCAGATTGCCGCCTCGTCAGAGGAGCAGGTCGCCGTTACCCGGGAGCTGGCAGGCAATATGGAATCCATCAGCGAGTCGGCCATCCTGGCCCTGACCGGCTCCCAGGAAATCACCCAGGTCACCGCAGAACAGGCGGATCTGGCACGACAACTTCAGGATCTGGCCAACCAGTTCAGGGTGCCTGCAAACAGCCAGGCAATCTGACTGCCTCCAAATTCATTGCTTCCCCGTAGTCCGTTTACAGCACCCGGAAAGAGCCGGGCCTGTAAACGGACAACAAAACAACGAGGAATCAGCAATGCGGAACGAACGGAAACAAAGCCTGAAGCATCCCTTTTCCAAGCACCTTCTTGCCGTTGCGATTGCCGGCGCTACGATCACGTTCTCCGGCTGCACCCTGGACGGCGATGATGGCGCTCAAGGCCTGATTGGCGTCAGCGGTCCGGACGGCAGCCCGGCCTTTGCCAGCGCCCGGATTTACGTGGCCAGCAACAGCGGCAGTGGAGACACCAACGTCAGAGTGCGCAACGAAAACCTTGGCCTGCTCAATACATACAGCACCGGTGCCAACGAAGGACTGCTGGTGACGCCCTCAGCCCGGCTGGTGCAGGCAGGCGATCTGATGAGTACCGGGCGAATCGTCACCTCGTGTAACGCGCCAACCCGTGACTCAGCGGACGCCAGCTTCGAAATCACCGGAGGTAATACAACCCTGGCAAGCCCGAAAGGTATTGCACGCATTGCCTCTGCCGGCCTGACCGTAGCCGCCAATGTCGGCGCCCAGACACTGCTGGTGTTTGGCGACTCCGCTGCGGGTAACGTGGCGCCTGTCGCTACGATTGCCCTGCCGGCCAATGCCTGGGATATCGTGTACGACGCTACCAGTGACCGTCTTTTTGCCGCGCTTACCGATGGTACCGTCGGCGTGTTCGATGATTTCACCGCCGATTTCACCGTCTCAGCCAACGGCCCAACCCGAGTCTTTGCGATCACAGATTACGATGATCAGACCTCGGTGAACCTGCATGGGATTGATTACGACACGGCCAGCGACCGCCTGGTTGTATCCGATGTGGGACAGGCGGGCTCCGCCACCGACGGTAAGCTGTATGTGGTCAGCAATGCCAGCACCGCCGACGGCACCGTCGCCGCGGATACAACCTTCAAAGGCAGCATGACGAGGCTCGGCAATCCGGTGGACCTGCAGTTAACGGGCACCGACGTACGCATTGCCGAGAAAGCCAATGATGGCGGCGCACTGCTGGTCTATCGCAACATTTTCGAAGCGTCCGGAGGCAATGTCGCTGCGGATGTTGTGCTGGACACTCCGGCCCCGGAATCCATCGAGGTGGTGGAGAATCTGATGCCGGCTCCCGGCGTAACCGACATTTCAGACAGCAACACGCCTTACTCGCTGCTTTACACCAGTAACCCCGGCGCAAACGCCAATGTTCAGTTGACCTCCCGTAATCTGGATGCCTCAGCCCTGGCGTTCACCTCGGGACTGACCAGCGCCGAGAACATCACGCTCGACAGAGACGGCAACGCCTACCTGACCTACGACGACGGCACCCAGGCCAACAGCGGCATCGCGGTGGTCGGTGCCATCGACAGTCGGGATCCGGCGGATAGCCTGAACATGTCACGGGATCGCCAGATTACCGGCAGCAACACCCGCCTGCTCTCACCAAAAGGCATTGAGCTGGCTGACGATCTGGGCGTGATGATCGTCGCTGAGCAGGGTGGTGCAGAAGTGCTGGTATTCAGCCTCTGTGACAGCGGCAACGCCACACCGGTTGTCGTCGACACCAACGGAGTGGCCCCCTGGGACAGCGACTATGCGCCATCCCTGGACACCCTGTTTGTGGCACTGACCAACGGCACAGTGGCCGCGTATGACGGATTCTCGGGGGATATGGGGGCCGGAGGGCCAGACCGCATTATCACGCCTGCATCTGGCGGCGTAGCCTTTGCAGCACCCACGAACCTGCATGGCATCCGCTATGACCAGGCGTCCGATACCCTCATCGTCGCCGATGTTGGCTCTGGCGCATCCAATAGTGATGGTGCTCTGATGACACTACCGACCGCCTCAAACGCGGATGGCCTCACCAATGTCGGCAAACGAGTTGCCAATCCAGGTACCCTCGCTGACGTGACCGGCCTTGGTAACCCGGTGGACATCGCCTTTGACGGCCAGGATCTCTACGTGGCTGAGAAGGCAAACGGCACTATCCAGGTCTGGCGGGACTTCCTGACCGACCCGTCGTTCAATGGTAACGTGGCACCGAGTGACACCCTCGCAGCAACGGCGCCGGAGTCCATCATCATCAACCCACTCTGATCGGGTAGCGATCATAAAAAAGCCCGGCTTCGTGCCGGGCTTTTTGTTACTGCCAGATCAGATAGGCGTCACCGCCCGACCAATAAACTGAATCGGCCCGGTGGGACGTCCGATAGGCGATCCGCCATAGTTTTCCAGCGTGATCTCAAACAGCTGGTTTTCCTCTAGTGGTGGCAAGTCGTCCAGGGAGATCTGAATTGGCTGCCCGGGCTCAACGAGCCCCAGCGATACCGGCCCGTCCCAGTCGTCCGCCTTGGTCCAGAACTCCAGGGCCTTACCCTCGGGAACCTCGAAACTGCCCAGGGCTTTCAGGGTTAGCTTGCGTGAATTGCTGGCCTGCACCACCCAACCCGGTGAATGGCCTTCCGGCGTTGCCAGTACAACCATGTACCTGGGCGAGCTCGGTTGGTAGATCGCCAAGGCAATACCAAGCGCAAGCGCACAGGCGAAGCCCGCTGCCGAGAAGCCCCGCCAGAACGCCAGGTTATTCCACCACGACACGAACCAGGATGAGGACGTTTCGTCCTCCGGAGCTGAGGACGCCGTCAACTGATCAATGGAGGAAGAAATTCGCTCCCAGACCGCATCGTTCGCCTCCACGGGCTCCGCTACATCGCAAAGGCCGACAAGACGTTCCTGCCAGTAACGCACGGCATCAGCCAGCTCCTGATCCTCACTGAGCCGGACAACAACCTGGCGCCGCTCCTCTTCGGCGAGCGTTCCCAACACATAATGCCCGGCGATTTCATCCGTGCTCATATCATCATGTTGATTCATCATCCCATGCACCCCCGCAACGCCACGAGGCTTCGCTTTATCCACGACTTGACGGTGCCCACGGGCGCACCGATCAGGTCGCCGATTTCGGACTGCGAATAACCGTTTACATAAGCATGAAAGATGCAGGCGCGGGGCGTGGGTTCCAGCTGTTCAAGGCACTCCTGCAATCGCGCACTGTCCCCGCCCCAGTGGGAGGATCCGACTTTTTCCAGCCAGCGGGACGTATCATCGGGATCAGCCAGGGAATCTATTTCATCATCAGCGGCCTGGTGTTCGGAACCGGAATGTTTGCCAGCCCCCCGCACAAAGTCGAGGGCCAGGTTTCGGGCGACGGTGTAAACCCAACCACGACCACCACCCCGGGACGCATCGAACGTAGAGGCGCGACGCCAGATCCGCACAAACGCATCGTGAAGCACATCTTCAGCCCTTGCGCGGTCACGCACTATCCTTGTGACCACGCCAAGCAACTGTTTGCTCTCACGCAGATACAGCGCTCTCAAGGCGGATTTGTCACCGGCCGCGCACGCCCTCAGGCAACCATCGTAGTCAAAATTGTCCGCGTTTGGTTCGTTTTCACGTTTACCGCTACCCGCAGCGGCAACCTCCGAAGAAACCAGGTCTCTTGATCCCACTCAACGCCCTCATCGCTTTTGGTTTAGTCCTACAGTCTAGTACGGATAAATCACAGCGCTGGAGGCAATTCAGTCCGAATCAGATAATCCGGGAGAACCGTTGGCTTGCGCCCTCTTTCCGGTAGAGGTCAAAAATCTGGCAGATTGCGCGAATCAGGAGACGGCCCGCCGGCTGAACCTGCAGAATGGAACCATCATCAGCAATCAGCTCGTCCTGAACCATCGGTTTCAGGCGGTTCAGCTCATCGGCAAAATAGCGATCGAAGTCTTCGTTCCACTCGTTTGCAAACTGCTGGCGGTCCAGGCGGAACTGACAGATCAGCTGGCCGATCACCCAGCGGCGGAGTCGATCATCCCGTGTCAGACCGACACCACGCGTGATCGCCAGTTGACCGGCATCGATCGCTTTTTCCCAGGCCGGGAGATCATGGTTGTTCTGGAAGTAGGCATCGTCTGTCTGGCCAATGGCCGATACACCGAGGGAGACCAGATCGCAATCGGAATGGGTCGTATAGCCCTGGAAATTCCGGTGCAGGCGCCCTTCCCGCTGGGCAACCGCCAGGCTGTCATCCGGCTTGGCAAAATGGTCCATGCCAATATATTCGTACCCGGCTTCGAGCAGGCGATTGATCGTGTTGTGGAGAATCGTCAGTTTCTGCTGCGGCGTTGGCAGCGTATCCGCCTGAATCCGGGTTTGTGGGTAGAAACGGTCCGGCAGGTGGGCATAGCTGAACACCGACAGGCGGTCTGGTGACATTTCCAGAACCGCCTCCAGGGTTTCAGCGAAGCTCTCTGGCGTCTGGTAAGGCAAACCGTAGATCAGATCCAGGTTGATGGACCGGAAGCCCAGCCGGCGGGCTTCCGTCAGCACTGACTCGGTCATGTCCCTGGGCTGGATCCGGTTGACCGCTTTCTGGACTTCCGGATTCACATCCTGCACCCCGAGGCTGATGCGATTGAAGCCAAGCTCCCACAGTGTCGGCAAGGTGTCCTGATCCACTTCCCGTGGATCAATTTCGACGCTGTAGTCCCGGTCTTCGCCGGACTGCAGGTTGAACAGCTCGCCGTAACCGGCCATCAGGTGCTGCATGACGTCCCTTGGCAGGAACGTGGGTGTACCGCCGCCCCAATGCAATTGCTTAACGGGACGGTCCGCGCCGAAAAGCTTCGACTGGATGGCCGCCTCCTTCAGCAAGCGTTCGACGTAGGGCATCGCCTTGTCACGTTTTTTGGTGATCACTTTGTTACAGGCACAGTAATAGCAAAGATGCGCGCAGAACGGCAGGTGTGTATACAGGGACAGGGGGCGACCACTGGCCTTGCTGCGACCCGCAGCTTTCACCATATCCTCCACACTATAATCCGACGTGAATTCCACCGCTGTGGGGTAGGACGTGTAGCGGGGGCCACTGAGATCATATCGGCGAATCAGTGCGTCGTCCCAGATAAAGGTGGGGAGCGCAGACTCGGTGGGTGCGGCAGCGGAGGTATGAGGCATAATCAGAACCTGAACTGAAAAAACGAATAAGGGGCCATCGGCCGGAATTTGCTCAGTCTAGGTGAAGCGGATCCTGCCCGCCTTGACTCGTGTCACCTGAAACCTGTTTACCAGTTTACCAATCTCTTCCCTGAACCACCTTTGCGCTGTTGGCGTATCTTCACTACCCACAAAGGGTGAGACCTTCTTACAACGGAGCAATGCGGCGACCATGGCCAATCTGATCCTCATACTCGGCGACCAGCTCAGCACCGACATCAGTGCCCTCAAAGGAGCCGATCCGACAAACGACCTGATCGTGATGGCGGAGGTCGGTGACGAGGCCAGCTATACCAATCATCACAAGAAAAAGCTGGTACTGCTGTTCAGTGCCATGCGCCATTTTGCCGACCACCTCGAACGCGAGGGCTGGAAGGTTCACTACCACGAATACCACCCGGACAGTTCGTTCAAAAGCCTTGAATCTGTTGTCGCTAAGCAAGTTCACTCATTCGCTCCAGATCGGGTGATCACGACGGAATGCGGAGAGTGGCGTCTGCACGAACAGATCAGCAACTGGCCCTCAAGGCTCGGACTTCCGGTCGATATCCGCCCCGATACCCGTTTCATCGCAAGCAAGCAGGAATTTGCTGACTGGGCCTCCGGCAGGAAACAGCTTCGCATGGAGTATTTCTACCGGGAAATGCGTCGAAAAACCGGCTTGTTGATGACGCCAGAGGGTGCCCCTGAAGGCGGTCACTGGAACTTCGATGCCGACAACCGGAAAAAGTGGAGCGGCAAGCCCGGCGCGCCCCCACCTTTCCGCATCGAGCCCGACAAGACCACGCAAGAGGTCATTACCCTGGTCGATCGGCACTTTTCGGAACACTTCGGCACTACCGAAGACTTCCATTTTGCAGTCACATCACAGGATGCCAGGGCGGCGCTGGATCACTTCATCGACTTCGCACTGCCCTGCTTCGGCGATTACCAGGACGCCATATCGGACAGCGAAGACTGGCTATTTCACTCGATCCTGTCTCCCTACATTAACTGCGGACTTCTCGACCCACTTGAGGTCTGCGAAGCCGCCGCTCAGGCCTGGCACTCGGGCCAAGCGCCCATCAACGCCGTGGAAGGGTTTATTCGCCAGATCATCGGCTGGCGTGAGTTTGTCAGGGGCATCTATTGGCTCCACATGCCCGATTACGCCAAGGAGAACCGTCTCGGGAACAACCGCCCGCTACCCTGGTTCTACTGGACCGGCGACACCCGGATGCGCTGCATGCAAAAAGCCATCGATGCGACACGCCGGAACGCCTATGCCCACCATATACAGCGGTTAATGGTGACCGGCAACTTTGCCTTGCTGGCCGGCGTCAGGCCGGAAGAGATCTGCGACTGGTACCTGGCCGTGTACGCTGACGCCTATGACTGGGTCGAACTTCCCAACGTGCTGGGCATGGTGATGCATGCCGATGGTGGCTATCTCGGGTCCAAGCCCTATGCCGCCAGCGGCAAGTATATCCAGCGAATGTCGGACCATTGCGGCAACTGCCACTACAAGGTCAAAAAGGCTACGGAAGAAGACGCCTGCCCATTCAATGCCCTGTACTGGCACTTCATCGACAGGCATCGTGATCAGTTCTCTGGCAACCCACGAATGGGCATGATGTACCGGAACTGGGACAGACAGGACCCCGGCAGGAAAGAAAAAATCATTGCCCGCGCAGAGACCCTGCTGGAAAACATCGAGCAGATCTAGAAGCAGCTGCTAAGCTGAAAACTCAAGTCGCGCCGACAAATGGAATGAATGGTGGTGATGATGGAACGACGGTCTTTACTGATCGGAGCCTTGGCGCTGTTTTTTGTTGTCTCGTCTCAGGCGTCTTCTTCGGATCTCAGCCTCTATACGTTTTTGGCCCCGCCTTATCAGGTTTCCTCGGGCCCGATCTCGAAGCCCACTGTCCGTGGCGAAACGACCGAAACCATTCGCTGCGCTTCGCGGGAAGCAGGCTGGGAGACCAGCATACAGATTGCACCGCAAAAAAGAGCGGTTCATTCCCTGGCCAGGAATCTGGTCGATGGCTTTTTTGCAGTCGATCCTTCGGCTCAGCTCGACGCCATCGCCAGACGGAGTGACCCGGTCTCTCTCGAGAAATGGTATTTTTTTTCCAACACACCAGGGCCGATCAGCAGAGACGCCAGAATTGGTGTCGTCTCAGGCAGTAACGAACAGGCGTGGTTGCTGGCCAATAACTACAACGTGTTCCTCGGAGTGACGTCTGCCCAACAGTTGCTCGCCCTGCTTGAACGAAACCGCATTGACGTCGCACTCCTCGACGAGCGTGTCATGACAAACATGCACGCTGAGGAGTCCGACCTGCACACTACCTTTGTGAGATACGCGCCTCTGCACCTTTATCTCGCCGAAGCCTTCACCTACTCACACCCGGGGTTCCTGGACCGGTTCAATAAAGCCTTGCCGGAATGTACGAAGGATACCCTGACACTGTCGATGCAGGAGCGCACGCATGTCAAACAGCTGGCTGCGCATCTGCTTGCTGACCTCAACGCAACGGTCGACCTCAGACAGGCCCTGGACACCGGCCCCCAAGTCGACACCCTTGCCGAAGCACTGACCCTGGACAGCGAGTGGCGTGCACTTGCCCCTAATCATGCCTCAAAACTGGCATCCCGAATCCTCGACCTCCCCAGCTCTCACGCACTCAAGGGTTGGCAAAAAAACCATGAGACACTGGTGACCGAGGTATTGCTGATGAACAGCATGGGGACACTCAGCGCCATAAGCCAGCTCACCTCGGATTATTGGCAAGGCGACGAAGCCAAGTTCCGCCGTATCATGAAGCCATCCGAGGAAGAGCATGATGCTCTGTATATTTCGCCAATCCGCTACGACGCCTCGACCAAACGATTCCAGATCATGATCAGCGCTGCCGTTACTCCCGAAGGAAGCAACACCCCGATTGGCGCCATTGCCATCGGCCTGAACATCGAACCCGCGCTGCAGAGCGGTGATGGTGAGGCCCAAGGCCCTACGGCGGACCAACCTCGCACGCCAGGACCAGCGCCCAGAATTCAGAAAAATCGTTAACCACCACATCGGGTTTGTCAGGATGCTTGTGGGTTCCGGGAAATATCCGGTTCAGCCACGGCTGATCCCATTGCGCGCCATTGAAGAAAACCGACGTCATGCCCGCACGCTTGGCTGCGATCACATCGGTGGTGCTGTCGCCCACGTACCAGACACTGGGATCCGGGGGATAATCCATCTTCTGAACCGCCAGTAGCAATTGATCCGGATGGGGCTTTCGTAGCGGCGTGTCATCGCCGCAGACATCCACATCAAACAGTTCAACCCAGCCGGTTCCCTCCACCGCTGCAAGTTCGTGCTCAAAAAATTCCCGGTCACGATTGGTAATAACCCCGACCTGCATGTGCAGGCGCCGCAAACCTTCCAGCACGTCCCTCACTCGAGGTTCGAACGCTTTCACTGTGCCGTAGTGAGTCCGGTAATGATAATTGAAGACCCGGTGTGCGACCTGCTTTGCTTCCTGATCTTCTCCAAACAGCACTTCAAAGATATCCGTGCGGGAGATTTTACGGTCCGCTTTCACCTTCGGGTGCAGGCGCGCAAATTCCCTCACATAGGCGACCAGCCGTGCATCTTCCGGCGTTTTACTGTCTTCGGGAGCCACCATACGATCCATCAGATCCAGCTTGTGGAATTCCGGCAGCATGTCATCAACCGCGTGGTACATGGCGTCCAGCGTGTCCACCAGGGTCGCGTGCCAGTCGAAGAGCACCACCGACGGGCGGATCAGCTTGACGACAGCCGGGTGCCAGTCTGCCTCTACCCGGGGTTCTGGCCGCTGAGGAGGTGGGAATGGCTTGGGGCGAACATCCGAAGGCGGCTGCAGAAAGTGCTCGGGATGGCTGCGCTCCAGAAGCGCCAGCAGATCCAGCAAGTCCTCAAAGCTATCCAGTATCGCCGTCGGAGCATCACGGTGGGAAAACCAGCTGGCGATTCGATCCGGCTCCCAGCACGCACCGTTATAGAACACCCGGGCCACGCCCGCCTTACTCGCCGTGAGCATGTCCACATAACTGTCCCCGACGTACCAGGCCCGTTCGTCAACCGGCAATCCAAGCTTCTCCAGGGTTCTGGTGATCACTTCCGGGTCCGGCTTGTATTCGGTGACATCGTCCGCGCAGACCGTGGCATCAAACAGGTGCTGCCACCGACCCTCATCGACAATCTCCAGCTCCTTGTCCAGAAATTCCCGGTTCCGGTTGGTGGACACCGCCAGCTTGATTCCCATCTCCTTTAACGCGGACAGGTATTCGTAGGCCCCCGGCTGGAACGGTTTGACCTTGCCAAAGTATTTTCGATAGGCCGCATTGTAGGCATTGTGAGCGACCAGTTTGGCATCGCGATCGTCCCCGAAAATGGCGTTGAATATATCGGTCCGGGACACCCGGCGTTCTGCCAGAATGCGCGGATGCAGACGCCGGAAAATGCGGATGTACCGGACCAGCCGTGCATCATCCTGTGTTCGGCATTTATCCTCAGGTAAGAGTCGCTCCACCAATTCCAGCTCTTCCAGCTGGGGGAGCATGTCTTCCATGGCGCTGAACATGGCGTCGTGGGTATCCACCAGCGTGCCGTGCCAGTCAAAAATCAGCACCGAGGGCGGGGAAATGGCATCCTTGAACTGCGTCATCAATGGTCTCCTTATCAGGAAGGATTTCCCTTGCAATCCGGGACTCTGGGGTCAACACTCAGTTCTATAATAAAAAGATAAACCCGGTTGGCCGGGTTTGCACACAGAGTGGATTCCATGCCCGATTTCGGCGTTCTGGCGCCCTATGACTTCTCACCGCTGACAATCCTGGCGTTCGCCCTGGTGTTGCTGGCCTACGGTTATGCGCTTCTGAACATGGAAGAGCAGCGCCGGCCCGGCTCTGTGCGCATCACCGCTTTCCTGATCGGCCTGTTGCTTTGCTACGGGGTCATGCAGACCCGTTTCGACTACTACTCCCAGTACATGTTCTTCGTGCACCGGGGGCAGCACCTGATCCTGCATCATCTGGGGCCGTTCCTGATCGCCCTCTCCAATCCGCTGCCTGTTTTTCGTTTCTGGTCCGAGCGCATCGCACCGCCGTTGCAAAGCTGGCTCCGCCCTATTGGCTGGCTCTATCGTGGTCTGCAACAACCGGTGATTGCCGCATTCCTTTTCGTCGGTCTGATCTATTTCTGGTTATGGCCACCCATCCATTTCGACGCCATGCTGTCGCGCTCGCTGTATTGGCTGATGAACTGGAGCATGTTGCTGGATGGTTTGCTGTTCTGGTGGTTGATGTTCGATCCCAGATCCCCGGCCACCACCAGTGCTCTGGGTTACGGCAAACGCATTCTGATCCTGGCACTGGTCGCCATTCCGCAGATGGTGCTTGGCGCCTGGATCGTATTTTCCCGCGGCATGGTTTATGACGTGTACGAGGTCTGCGGTCGCGCCTGGCCCATGGCACCGGAAACCGATCAACTCCTCGGAGGCCTCCTGACCTGGATACCACCAGCGATGATGAGTGTGATCGGTATTCTTATTGTTCTGAGGCGGGCCATGCATGAGGATGGAAAAGTCGTTGGGGTCCGCTCACTGGCAGGAGAAAATGCGCAATGAGGTATTGGCTGGCTCTCCCGTTCCTAACGCTGGCAATGAGTCTGGGCGGTTGTTCAGGCGGAAATGAAACCTGGCACGCGAAGGACATCAGCGGCCTGATGCCGCCGCTGGAATTCGAGCTGACGGGCACCGGCGGCAACACCGTGACGGAGGAAGACTCCAGCGGCTCACTCCGGCTGCTGTACTTCGGATTCACCTCGTGCCCGGATGTGTGCCCGACCACCCTCACCGGTCTCCGTCAGTCTATCCGGCAACTGCCCGAGCCTTACCGTGACGATGTCACCACCCTGTTTGTCAGTGTCGATCCTGAGAGGGACACGCCAGAACGGCTGCAAAGCTACGTGCAGTTCTTTGGTGAGGGGATTGTGGGCCTGACCGGCGCCGAAGACGCCCTGCGCAGGCTGTCCAAGCGTTACCGAACGACCTTCGGCTATGACGAGCCCGACGCTGAGGGAAATTACAACGTTTCCCACAGCAGCGCGGTCTATGTGTTCGACCGCACGGGTGAAGCCCGACTGCTGATCCGCCCCGGGCTAACCACCGCACAAATCAGCGAGGACCTGTCACAGCTGGCCCGCTAGTTGGGTATACTTGACGACCGACAAGAACAAGACTCATAAAAAAACGGTTGATCACTATGTATGCTCTGACGGGGTTCGGCCTTGGCTGCCTGGCATCTTTGTTTCTCATCTCCCTGAGGGACCTCAGGCACGTGAGGGTTGGCCAACTCTTTCTGCTGATTCTGATTGCCACATCGGCCTACCTGATCGATCCCCTGATACCGGCAAACTGGCGATGGATCACATCAGACCTGCAAACCACGCTGCCGGCACTGTTTTGGCTGCTCTGCCAGGTGGTTTTTGCAACGCGCCCCAAACTGTTCACTGTCTGGGGGGGCATGGCGCTGTATACCTTTGTATCACCCGCGTTCTCGCGCCCGTTTATTGAAGCGGGCACCTGGCCCGATTGGGGTGTATTCCTTGGCTGGGAGCTCTGCCGATGGTTCGAATACGTCATCGTACTGCATGGCCTGTTCTACGTTGTTCGGCACTGGCGTGACGATCTTGTGGAGACACGGCGCAAAGCGAGGCTTGCTCTGTTGCTGGTGATGGGAACGGCTGTCACTGTGGCGACAGTCAGCCTTAACTTTGGTCTCTACCACGAAGCCAGCCGCGGAACCATCGTGAGCCTGGCAGCCCTCACGATACTCATTTGTTTTGTCTCCACCAGAGAGGGCCTCCTGGATCTGGCACCACAGCCATCTGCCAGCACCGAGAACCCGGTCAGCTCGGAGCCCTTGTCAGAAAACGGTGAGAAGTCACAGGAAGATGCCCGTCAGCTCCAAATCCTGATGGCAGAAGGTTTCTACAAAGAGGAAAAGCTGACCCTGAAAAGGCTGGCTTCAGAACTGAGTATCCCGGAGTACCGGGTGCGCAAGGTGATCAACGAAACTCTGGGCTACCGCAACTTCAATGACTATATCAATCAACTGCGCATTGCCGAAGCCGCAAGGCATCTTCGAGAACAACCGGACGCCCCGATCCTGAACATCTCCCTGGATGTCGGATACCGCACACTGAGCTCTTTCAACAGAGCGTTCAGAGACATCATGCAGACAACACCATCCGCCTACCGGCAAGGTGAAACGCCCCAAACCGTGTGTGCAGATTCTTGAATTCAACATTTTGGGAAGGCCAGCAAAACACCCCAAAACCACTTCATAACCCTTTGTTCCATATACCGTTTAAAAGATCTGCACACTCTTTGATTACATCTGCATATCCGTTGTTGTAGCCACCCGCAATCCGGCCCTCTTATTGTGATTTGGCCCGGACCCAATCGGGCAATCAATAAAAACAACGGAGACGACTCAAATGACTGTAGGCTATGGCAAGCGCATCGGGCCGGCTGCAATCGGATTGGCCCTGACGCTAACCGGGTGCGGCGGATCTGATTCTGACAGCAGCGCCCAAAGCATACCGACCTTCCCTGAAAACGCGATCATGCTTCCTGCAGACGATCTCACTCGTGCGGCAAAAGAAGCATTCATCACGGCCGAAAGCGGCGATGTCATTGTTTTTCCTGAGGGCCGGTTCGAAATTTCTGACACCCTGACCTTCGATGGCGATTCAAGCGGCTCGGGCACCCCGGTGTCGGACATCACCATCCTTGGCTACGGTAAAGACAAAACCATCCTCGATTTCACCGACTCGACCGGTGGCGATGGCATCTTTGTCCAGAACGGTAAGGACATCGAAATTCGGGACCTGGGAGTGTATGAGGCGCCCAACAACGCCATCAAGCTGATCAATACCGATGGCATTATCCTCGACGACGTTGCCACCGTCTGGGAGGGCGCCCTTGACGAACAAAACGGGGCCTACGGTCTTTACCCTGTTCAGAGCAGAAACATTCTGATTGAGGACTCCTACGTTCGCGGCTCTGCCGACGCTGGCGTCTATGTCGGGCAGGCCGAAAACATCGTCGTGCGTCGCAACGTTGCCGTGGAGAATGTCGCTGGTATCGAAATCGAGAACTCGGTCAATGCCGATGTCTACGACAACGTGGCCCGCGGCAATACAGGCGGTATCCTGGTGTTCGACCTTCCCATTGGCCAAGGCTACTACGGGTCGAATGTCCGGGTCTTTGATAACCTGGTGGAAGACAACAACACCGACAACTTCGCCAACACCAGCGATTTTGCCGCCGGTGTACATATCGTCCCACCGGGCACTGGAATCATCGTGCTTTCGACACCCGATGTTGAGGTGTACAACAACACCGTCAAGGGGCACGACACCCTCTCTGTGGCCATTACCAGCTACCTGCTGGCCGACGACCAGATGCTGTCAGCCGATGGCTACGCGGAATACGGCCCGGTCGTAGACGACGGCTGGCAGCCGGTACCCCGGAACATCAGCCTTCATGACAACACCATCAGCGATTCCGGCGCCAACCCACGCGGCAACCTGATCGCCGACATCATCACCGGATACACCGCACTGCATGGCGGCATGCCAACCGTGCTTTACGACGGCATCGGCGAATTGATGGCCAACAGTGGTTCGGCTGCCGCGCTGCTCGGCGCCCCCTTCGGAGAAGGTGATGCGATTTGTGCCTCAGCTAACGGTGACCTCAGTTTCGGCCAGGTGTACGGCACCGACCCCACCGATCCCGCCAACGGTTTGCAGGCTGATCCGCCGCAACCTCAGGCACGACTGCTCTTTGAGGCAACCCAGTCTGACCTGCTGAGCTGCGGCACCGCACCTGCACGACTGGCACCGGCCCAGGCAACCATCAATGGCATTTCCTATGGCTGCGCCAGTGACGAAACCGGCGATGCCAGCGCGGCTTCCTGCGCACTTTAAGCAACGCCTCTAAGAATGAAGCACCCACCCCTGACATGGGCGTGGGTGCCCGGAGTACGACTCATGAACAGAAAAACACTGATTGCCAGAGCGTGGCTGATTGCTACTCTGGTTTCTTTGGCCGCTTGTGGTGGCGGTAGCGGTGATTCAGCGGAAACGCCTCCACCTCAGGTGTCGGCCTGCGACAACACCGATGGCGCCATCAATAGCCTCGCGCTGGAAACAGAAAACTGCGACTCCCTGGCCAGCTACCGGCTGTTCCAGGATCCAGCCAATCCGACAACAGCGGCAAACGGCACTGGCCTGCCCTATGACCTGAATACGCCCCTGTTCACGGACTACGCCAGCAAATACCGCTTCGTATTCGTGCCGGAAGGCAAACAGGCCGCCTATACCGAAAACGAGAGTTTTGACTTCCCGGTTGGGACCGTCATCGCCAAAACGTTTGCTCTTCCCGACGATACCGCATTCCGGGGCTTCGAGAATGAAACCCTGATTGAAACCCGGCTCCTGATCCGTCGCGACACTGGCTGGACAGCCCTGCCCTACGTCTGGAACAGCGAAGGGACCAGGGCCACACTGGCCATCGCCGGCCAATCAAGCCAGCGCCAACTGATTCATAACGGCAACACCCTGGGCCCGTTCACCTACAACGTCCCGGATACCAACCAGTGCAAACAATGCCACCAGCTGAAAGAGGACTCGACCAGCTCTATCAGTCGTTTTGAGCCGATCGGCCCCAAGGCACGCCATTTGAACCGGGATTTCGATTACGGTACAGAGGGGGTCCGTAATCAACTGGTGTACTGGCAAGAGGTCGGTATTCTTTCCGGCTTGCCCAGCGACATCAGCAGCGTCCCGCAAACACCTGCCTATCAGGACACAGACATGCAGAACCTGGACAGCAAGTCCGTTGCCGAGATTCAGGATCTGGCCAAGGGGTACCTGGACATCAATTGCGCGCATTGTCACCGCCCGGAAGGAGGAGCCAGCAACACCGGACTCAACCTCGAATACTGGCGTGATTTTGAAGCCAACCAGTTTGCCCATGGCGTTTGCAAACGGCCGGTGGCCTATGGCGGTGGCGCGCTCAGTTTTGATATCGACCCGGGCAACTCACAGGAGTCGATCATTCATTACCGGATCAGCAGCACGCAACCCGGTGACCGAATGCCGGAGATTGGTCGCGCGTTGGTCCACAACGAGGGCGTGACACTGATCGCCGCCTGGATCGACAACATGACCGGCAGTTGCACCACCCCCTGAGGATTGGCACTGCAATAGTCCGGGCGTTTTCGAAAGCGCCCGGGCTCCATGGAAATCATGGCTTGACCCTATAGCTACTACAGACTTTTCAATAGGAGACAAATCACGACGCAGCGGAGTTCGTTGAATGCACAGTCACCACAATCACGGCCATGACCACGCCCATCATTTCGACACCCACAACCGTTCCTTTGCCCTGGCGGTCATCCTCAACGTGGCCTTTGTCGTTATCGAGGCGGTTTATGGTGTGCTGTCCGGCTCTCTGGCCCTGCTTGCAGACGCTGGTCACAACCTGAGCGATGTACTCGGGCTGCTGATGGCCTGGGCTGCCAGTTGGCTGGCAACCCAAAAGGCGACTGATCGGAACACCTACGGTCTCAAAAAATCCACCATTCTCGCTGCACTGTTCAATGCCCTGTTCCTGATTGCCGCCGTGGGTGGCATCGCGTGGGAAGCCATACAACGATTCAGCGAACCCGCTGAGGTTGCCGGCATGACCGTCATCATCGTGGCGGGCATCGGCGTGCTGATAAACGGTGTGACCATGATGCTGTTTGTTAAAGGCCAGGAAGGAGACCTGAACATTCGTGGCGCGTTTCTGCATATGGCCGCAGATACAGCAGTCTCTGTGGGCGTTGTCATCGCAGGCCTGATTATCATGGTCAGCGGCCTGAACTGGATTGATCCCGTTGTCAGTCTTGTCATTGCCGCCATTATTTTCATCGGTACCTGGCAACTGCTCAAAGATTCGCTGAATCTGGCCATGGACGCGGTACCCAGAGACATAGATCCGGCAGCGGTATCTGAGCATCTGCGGCAGCTTCCTGGCGTGGAGTCTGTACACCATCTTCATATCTGGGGGCTTAGCACCACAGAAAACGCCCTTACCGTGCACCTGGTGAAACCCGATCCGGACGGGGACGATAAGGTGATTGAACGGGCAACCGACATGTTGGCCCACGAGTTCAACATCGTTCACGTCACAATCCAGTGGGAGCGATCGGCCAGCAACTGCCCCAACATGGCCTATTGCTGAGCTGGTCTGATCTCCTGCCTCGTGGCCGACGTATCAAGGCGTAGACTCTGGCAGGAACCGTGCTTTGGCCCATCAAAAACCGAACTTACCAACCAAACTGTGCCCCACTTGCGGCAGGCCGTTTGCCTGGCGCAAGAAGTGGGCCCGTGACTGGCACAATGTGCGCTACTGCAGCGAACGCTGCCGACGGACACGGGGTAACACCTGATGGCCACGGTTGTATGGTTCAAGCGAGACCTGAGAACCCGCGATCACGGCCCCCTCGCCGCTGCGGCGGCATTGGGGGAGCCTGTCATCCCACTTTATGTTGTCGAGGAGGAATACTGGTCACTTCCGGACACCTCAGCTCGCCAGTGGGATTTCATTGAAGAATCGCTGCGGGACCTGAAACACCAACTCCAACGCCTCGGCAGCGATCTGATTATCGTGACCGGTTCGATGATCCCGGTCCTGCAACAGCTCCTGGAGAGCGGTGGCATTTGCCGTGTTTTCTGCCACCAGGAAACTGGCGGCCAGTGGACGTTCGCTCGGGACAAAGCCGTGATCGAATGGTGCAACAGCCATGGCATTGAGTATTCCGAATGGCGACAGCACGGTGTTGTGCGACGCCTGCCCGATCGGGATCTGTGGGACAACGAATGGTCCGGCCTCATGCTCGGAACAGTGCTGGAGAGCCCGGATCACCTGCCGGGAGCGCCCGCGCTACCAGCGTCATTGACCTCGGGCCATCGACGGCCTGAATGTCGCCATACGGCGCCATGTCCCGAACGCCAGCCCGGCGGCAGCATGAAGGGAGAGAAGCTACTGGACTCGTTTCTGGATCGGCGGTGTGTCGGATACCAGTACAACATTTCCAGCCCGGTGACCGCCCCCAGAGCCTGCTCCCGGCTTAGCCCCCATATTGCCTATGGCACCGTCAGTCTCAGGGAGGTCTATCAACGGGCCAGGGACACCGGCGCTCACCGCAGTACCCTGTCGAGAAAAAAGCGAAGCCTCACCAGTTTCCGCTCCAGACTGCACTGGCACTGCCACTTCATTCAGAAACTGGAAGACGAGCCGGAACTGGAGTTCCGGGCCATGCATCGGGAACTTGAACAGCTCAAATCCGGGCCGAACGACAGCGAGCGGTTGCAGCGATGGCAGGAAGGACAAACCGGTTGGCCCCTGGTGGACGCCTGCATGCGCGCTCTGGCCCATTGCGGCTGGATCAATTTCAGGATGCGGGCGATGTTGATGGCCGTGGCCAGCTACCAGCTCTGGCTGCATTGGCGGGAGCCCGCCCTGCACCTGGCCACACTGTTCACAGATTTTGAACCCGGGATTCACTACCCTCAGGCCCAGATGCAGAGCGGGCTTACCGGCATCAACGCCCTACGGATCTATAACCCCGTTCTGCAGAGCCAGAAACTGGACGCCGAGGGTGAATTCATCCGCCGCTGGGTGCCGGAACTGGCGGGTCTGCCGTCAGAAATGATCCACACGCCCTGGCTGATGACGCCGGCGCAGAGACAGAGGTTTGGCGGCAATACCTATGTTGCTCCGATTTGCGATCATGAGCAGGCTGCCCGCCGGGCGCGGAAAGCCGTTGGCGACTTCCGAAAACAACGCGTCAGCCTAGGCGAAACAGAACGGGTACTGAATCGCCACGGCAGTCGAAAAGGGCCGGTGCAGAGGCGCCCAAACGTCCCGGACAGCGCACCGAACAGTGGGCAACTGCCGCTATTTGATTAACCTTTCTGCCGCTACTCTCGATCCAGACGCTGCTGATGTCGAAGCATCTGCTCCATCATCAACTGCATCTGGTTCATCCGTTCTTCCATAAAACGCAGGCGTTCTTCGGTCCCCATTCCCTTTGCATTTTCAGAGCCGGAATTTCCGTTCGATGAATTCCCCATCATGCCCTGCCCCATCATGCCTGCACCGTCCATCATCCCCGGGCCCATCATATTCTTGTGCATGAGCTCCATCTGCTCTTCCATGGTCTCACGGTGCTGCTCCAGCAACTGCCGTCGTTGCTGGGCCGAGCCCGTTGACGGCATTTCATCCATCATCTCGTCCATGCGGGACCAGTTCTGGTGCATACGCTCCATCTGCTCCTGATCCATCATCATGCCGGGGCCGTGGCCCTGCCAGGAACCTTCAGAACCATGGGCGAACCCGAGAACAGGGCTTGCGGCCAAAACGGTAACTAATGCGAATCGCTTCAAATTCATCATGATCACACTCCAACTTTTACCAGTGGGCATTCATGAACATTAGGCGCGCTCTGGCTGAATTCAAACTGAATTTTCCCGACGCTTGACCCCGGAGTTGACCTCCGTCAAAAGATCACAATAACACCGGCGTTCGCTTCATCTCTCACCCGGAATCGAGCGGCACTTCCAGAGAAAATACCCCACGGGAATAACCAGCAAGGCCAGTACTACCGCCGTCACCATACCGCCCACCATCGGTGCTGCAATGCGTCCCATCACTTCAGAGCCGGTACCGCCGCCAATCATGATCGGCACCAGGCCTCCAATAATGGCCGCAGCGGTCATCATGACCGGCCGAACCCGCAGTCCGGCACCGTGTAGCACGGCATGACGGAGCGTTTCCCGTCTTGGTGTCACGCCTTTCTGTGCACAGGTTTCCAGCATCGCGTCGTAGGACTGGTTCAGATACACCAGCATGATGACGCCAATCTCCACCGCAACGCCCGCCAGGGCAATGAACCCGACGCCGACCGCAACGGAGAAGTTGTAACCCAGGAGATACATCAGCCACACCGCGCCGATCATCGCGAAAGGAAGTGTTCCCATGATGATGCCAACCTCGGCAAATCGCCGGAAATTCAGGAATAGCAGAATAATGATGATGGCCAGCGTCAGCGGCACCACATAGGTCAGCTTTTCCTTGGCGCGCAACATATATTCATACTGGCCGGACCAGGTCACGGAGTACCCTGCCGGCAGATCCAGCTCCGAGCCAACCACATCCATTGCGTGCTCGACATAGCTGCCGACATCCACGCCCTCAATATCGACAAAGGTCCAGCCATTCAAACGGGCATTCTCACTCTTGATGGCGGGAGGGCCGTCCTCAATACGGATATCGGCAACATCCGCCAGCGCGATTCTCTGCCCGGACGCCGTTACGATGGGAAGCTGCTCGAGTTTTTCCGGGGAGTCCCGGTAGTCTTCTGGATAACGCAGGTTGATGGGGTAACGCTCAAGCCCCTCAATCGTCCGGGACACATTGATCCCGCCGATTGCCGAAGCAACAACCTGTTGCACGTCGGCGATGTTGAGACCATAACGGGCCGCACGTTCGCGGTCGATGTCGGCCTTGATGTAGCGCCCTCCGGCGACACGCTCTGAATAGACGGACGCGGTGCCGGGTACAGCAGCCATGATGTCCTCAAGCTGCTTCCCGATGCTCTGGATGACGGCCAGATCCGGCCCCGCCACCTTGATCCCGACCGGCGTTTTTATGCCCGTCGCCAGCATGTCGATACGGGTGATGATTGGCATCACCCAGGCATTGGTAACACCGGGGAACTGGATCAGGCCATTGAGTTCCTGCTTGAGTTTCTCAGTGGTCATGCCCTCCCGCCACTGCTGTCTCGGTTTGAGCTGGATAAACGTCTCAATCATGGTCAGCGGAGCCGGATCGGTTGCCGTATCGGCACGCCCGACTTTGCCGAACACGGTTTTCACCTCGGGAACCGTGGCGATGAGTTTGTCGGTTTGCTGGAGGAGCTGACGGGCTTTACCAATCGAGATGCCGGGATAGGTCGTCGGCATGTACATCAGATCGCCCTCATCCAGAGGAGGAATAAACTCACTCCCAATCTGTGTAACCGGCCACAGGCCCACCAGCAACGCCAGACCGGCACTCAAGACCGTGGTTCTCGGAAAGCGCAGCACCAGTTTGAGGACCGGCATATAGCCGCTAACCAGTATCCGGTTGATCGGGTTCTTGTGCTCGGGCAACACTTTTCCCCGAATGAAGTACCCCATCAGCACCGGCACCAGTGTGACCGCGAGGGCAGCACTGGCCGCCATGGCATAGGTCTTGGTGAATGCCAACGGGGCAAACATCCGGCCTTCCTGGGCCTCCAGGGCAAAGACGGGAACAAAGCTCACCGTGATAATCAGCAACGAGAAGAACAAAGCCGGCCCCACTTCGGAGGCCGCCCTGGCGACGACATCCCACCGGTTTTCCGGCGTTAGTGGGGTTCGCTCCATGTGCTTGTGCATGTTCTCGATCATGACAATGGCCCCATCGATCATGGCGCCAATCGCAATGGCGATTCCTCCGAGAGACATAATGTTTGCATTGATGCCCTGCCAGTGCATGACAATAAAGGCCGCCAGAATACCGACTGGCAGGCTGAGAATAGCGACCAGGGAAGAGCGGACGTGGAACAGGAAGACCACGCACACCAGTCCCACCACGAGGAATTCCTCAAGCAGTTTGTACCAGAGATTATTCACGGCTCGCTCGATAAGGCCGGAGCGGTCATAAACCGTGACCACCTCGACCCCTTCCGGCAAACTGGACTGCAGCTCCGCAAGCTTGGACTTCACACCATCAATGGTTTGCTGGGCATTCTCACCGAAGCGCATCACGACCACACCGCCAACGGTCTCACCCTCGCCATCCAGCTCGGCGACACCGCGGCGCATCTGCGGCCCCAACTCCACACTGGCAACGTCTTTCAGCAACACCGGGGTACCGTTAACGTCCAACCCCAGGGGAATGGCCAGCAGATCCTCACGGGACTGGATATAACCGGAGGTGCGTACCATGTACTCGGCCTCGGCCATCTCGATCACAGAGGCACCCACCTCCTGGTTCCCGTGCTTGATCGCGTTCTGAATATGAGACAGGGGAATACCCAGGGCGCGCAGTTTCTCGGGGCTGACTCTGACCTGATACTGCTTCACCATGCCGCCGAGCGCAGCCACTTCCGAGACGCCGGGAACCGTTTGCAGTTCGTATTTCAGGAACCAGTCCTGGAGACTCCGCAGTTGCCCCAGATCATTTTCTCCCGTCCGATCAACCAGGGCGTAGAGATAGACCCACCCCACCCCGGTTGCGTCGGGTCCGAGTTGCGGCCTGGCCGAGTCAGGCAGGCTCGGGGCTACCTGAGACAAGTACTCCAATACCCGGGAGCGGGCCCAATACATATCGGTCTCTTCGTCGAAGATGACGTAAACGTAGGAGTCGCCGAAGAAGGAATAACCCCTGACCGTCTCGGCACCAGGTACCGAAAGCATCGCCGTTGTTAAGGGATAGGTCACCTGATCTTCCACCACTTGCGGTGCCTGCCCGGGGAAACTGGTTTTGATAATCACCTGCACATCGGAGAGGTCCGGTAGTGCGTCCACCGGCGTTTCTTTCAGCGAGTACAGTCCGAACCCCGTCAGCAGCATGGTTGCCAGCAGCACCAGGAATCGATTTCGCACAGACCACAGAATCACGGACGCGATCATGACTGCCCGCCTCTATGTTTCATCTTGCTGTGATCCATTCCCCCATTCTCCATTCCACCCCCCATCGAGGCCCGCGGCGCGGCCATACGCTGAAAATCAGACGTTTTGCTGGACTCGGAATCAATCAGGAACTGGGCAGAGGTTACGATTTCATCGCCCGGAGACACTCCCTCAAGAATCTCGGCATAGCGCTCTCCAATGCGCCCGACCCTGACGTTCACGGATTTGAATCCACCTGAGGCCAAGGCCAGCACGAGGCGATCGCTCCGCCCGGTCCGGATAATGGCTTCCCGGGGAACAAGTGTGTGTCGCTGCCGCCGCTCACCATTGATATCCAGGCGCACAAACATTCCCGGCAGCAGGGCACCATCAGAATTATCGAAGCGCATCCTCACCCTCGCGGTGCGCGTTTGGGGATTGATCTCGGGGTAGCGGTAATCCACCTTGCCGCTCCACTGTCGCCCGGGCATATAGTCCAGACTCATCCGTACTCGGCTGCCGGGCTCCGCTGCCGCTAACTGGCTTTCAAAGACTTCTCCGATGACCCAGACCTCATCCAAAGCCGCTATCGAAAGAACCCGGTCCCCGGGCTTGATAAACATACCCTCCCGCACGTTCAGGTTATCGATTACGCCAGAGGCCGGTGCGTAGACGGTCATCGTCCGGCGAACCTTTCGGGTCTTTTTCAACACCCTGATCAGAGAGGCCGGCATATTGAGCGCAACCAGCCGCTCTTCGGCGGCGTTGATCAGACGTTTGCTCCCACGGTCGAGGGCCAGCAACAACTCCTCCTGGGCATTGACCAGCTTGGGCGAATACAGCGTGTAGAGCGGCTTGCCTTTTTCCACGCTTTCGCCCTCGGCTTTAACCAACAGAGACTCAATCCAGCCTTCAACCCGGGGATGGACATGGGCCATCTGGTCTTCGTTGTATTGCACGTACCCAACCGTGACGACTTTGTTGGGCAAACGCCCCTGAATAACACCCTCGGTACGAACTCCCAGGTTGTTCATGACAGCAGGGGAGATATGGACGATACCCGGGGAATCCTTCTGAGAACCGTCTTTCTTGTACACTGGCACCAGGTCCATTCCCATGGGCGACTTGCCTGGTTTGTCGCTTCTGAAATTCGGATCCATTGGGGCGACCCAGTAGAGGGGTTTATCCGGCGCGGCGGACTCTGCGGGGGTACTCTCTGCTGCGGGGGATTGCCCAAGCAGGCCGTAGGAAATCGCTGCTCCTGCAATACCGCCGAGCACCACAAAACCAAGAGGGCGAATAAAATTAGCCATTAGATCAGTCCTGGTAACGAATGATTAATAGGTAGGGATATCGTCTGAACTCGCGGTCAGGTAATTGAAGGCTGCCACCTGCCTCGCGCGCTCTGCTTGCATCTCGATCAACTCGATGCGGGCATTCAGCTCCGCAATGCGCGCTCTGACGGCCTCGGCAAAGTCACCGGCATCGTTGTCATAAGACGTCAGTGCGGCACTGGCCTGCTCTTCCATTCGGGGAAGCAGATCGTCGCGGTACAAGGCAATCCGCTCGTCCAGATGTGCGATGACCGACAGACTAGAACGCGCATTCGCGCGCAGCCGCCTTATCTGCAGACTTCGATCCGTTTTCGCTGCCTCCAGCCTGGCAAGAGAGGCACCCACTTGCCGATCCTGGCGCGGCCCCGTAAACAGAGGCACATCAAACCCGATACCGACGGAGAACAGATCAGAACGAGCCTCACCTCCCGGCGTTCTATCCCGATATCCGTACCTGGCGAAGACGGACCACTCTGGCTGATAGGCCTGGCGGGCCAGATCGACCTTGATTGCCTGGGTGTCAATGAGTTGATCTGTCGCCCGAACAGCCGGGTGGTGCACCAGGGCAGCAGGGGAGGTTTTCTGCGTCTCTCCCGCTAACGGAGACAGCAGCGATTCCGGTACATCAGAAGTGACCGGAAGCATGGCCTGAACGGGGGGTATCCACTCTGCCAGCGCTTCCTGTCGGGACGCCCGCGTTTGCTCAAGACGGGTCACTCGATCTTCGAGCCGAGTGATTTCAAGAGAGGCACGAATCACATCCTGCTGGCGTGACCCGGATGTCGCCGCCGCATAGCCCGCCTCGGCGACATCCGCCAACTGTTCAAACAGTCCCCTGTTTTCGTCGATCAGTTGGATGCTCTGCTGGGATTCCCACAGTTCCAGCCAAAGCAAGGTCACCGTTTCTTTCACCCTGGCCCGACGATCCTGCCGTCGGAACGCTTCAACCGCTGCCCGGCTGCTGTTTGCTGCACTGCTCAGCCGTCGGCTCTCCCCTCGGGGGAAGGTCTGTGTCACGCCTATCGTGGCTTGGGTCATCCCTTCCTGCCCGAAGTCCAGAGTGTCTACCGGCAGGTTGGCAGCGCCCAGGGTCACTCGCGGGTCAGGCAGCGTTCCACCGGCAACCGACTCATCGATAAAAGCCTGCTGAAAAAGAGTGCTCTTTTGCAACCATGGATCATTCTTCACGGCCTCTTCCACAGCCTTGCGCAAGTCCAATGTGGGGCGCGCCCAGGTAGGCAAGCTCAGCGCCAACAGGGCACTCAGTATCATTGCATTAGTTATTTGAGCAAGAGGTATCAACGACATATCTCCACCATTCTTTTCAGAAGCGGAGATCTTATGAGGCATTTCTGAACCGAAACTGAATTTATTTATATAACACCGAAAAATTGACCCACCTCAACTCACAAAAAAACAAACATTAAAAAAAATTATTTATACATTTTCAGACAAAATTCAGAGTCAAGTGATCAAATGAAAATGAACACACACCGGAGGAAGTAAACGTGAAATTCACATATACACTCATTATCGCATCAGCCATCTCAACATCAGCTTTCGCAACAAACATGACGAATCATAAGAACTTAAATGCCCCCCAAATTTCGGACAGCACTTCCCATAAAGTCGAGAACATTCTTCAGGATAAAGACATGCGTCGTCTTCATCGGCAAATGACGCAGGACGGTCTTTCGGAGGTCGGTATGGAAGCCAGACGGAAAATGATCGCAACGGCCAAGGGAATGGCGTACCACCAAGCTATCGAGAAGTAGGAAAAAAGCCGCAGGACTCCCTGCGGCGAAGTTAACTCATGGAGACGCAGACACGTCAAACGCCAGAAAATCTGGTCATTGTGTGCCTGGACATGGATGAGTAAACCACAGCAACCTTAAATCAACCTGAACAAGCCAAAATATCGTGCATGAGAGGTGAATAATCATGAAAAAGATCGTTATTACCACTGCAATAGTGTTCTTCTCAGCAATGGCATCAGCAAATTCTGGCCAAGCTGACCGAATCAACGAAGCGAGAAGCTATCCCAACAAATCAGAAACCAAAGCAGACTCAACGATGCATTGCCAGAAAAACCCGGAAAAGCATACAAATATAGAGCGGGAGAAATAAAAAACTAACCCAGACGTTCTTTAATATAAACCGCCAGATAGTTACTACCTGGCGGTTTATATACTACCGATTACGTTCCAGATTAACGATCCTCAAGCGAAGTGCATTGAATATGACGCTAACCGACGACAATGACATCGCAGCTGCGGCAAAAATCGGAGACAGGAGTATCCCCGCAACCGGATAAAGGACTCCGGCGGCAATCGGAACACCGGCAGAGTTATAGGCGAATGCGAAAAAGAGATTCTGACGGATATTGCACATGGTCGCCAGAGACAGGCGGCGAGCTTTAACAATCCCCATCAGGTCTCCCCTCAGCAGCGTTATACCGGCGCTCTCAATGGCTACATCTGTTCCGGTTCCCATGGCAACACCCACATCCGCCGTTGCAAGTGCCGGTGCATCGTTAACGCCATCGCCCGCCATGACAACGGTTCGGCCTTCCTCCTTGAGACGCTTGACGATCTGCCCCTTATGTTCCGGCAGCACTTCCGCCTCAACCTCGTCAATATGAAGCTTACG
The DNA here is from genome assembly GCF_000708045.1 of Marinobacter nitratireducens. GTDB lineage: Bacteria > Pseudomonadota > Gammaproteobacteria > Pseudomonadales > Oleiphilaceae > Marinobacter > Marinobacter nitratireducens. Next base: position 29,463 of record NZ_ANIE01000004.1, on the reverse strand, counting down.
GGCCACCGCCTCGGCTGACGTGCGGTTGTCACCAGTGAGCATGACAACGCGGATGCCGTCGCTCTGCAAAGCAGAAATGGCAGCTCCAGTGGTGTCCTTGATGGGATCGGCAATGGCAAGCAAGCCGGCAATGGAACCATCCACGGATGCAAAAATGACCGTAGCACCATCCCCGCGCAAGTGCTCTGCCTTCTCTTCAAATCCGGCGGTGTCAACGCGCTCGGCAACCATCAGCAATCGATTCCCGAGCAACACTCTGTGTCCGTCAACGGTTCCTGTCACCCCTTTGCCGTTAGGGGAGTCGAAATTTTTCGCATCGGGGAGTTGCAGCCCCATCTGCTCAGCCTTGTCCAGAATGGCATGAGCCAGCGGGTGCTCACTGCCTTTCTCCAAACCTCCGGCAAATCGCATCAGGTCCCCCTCGCTGAAACCCTCAGCCGGAACCAGCTGGGTCACCCGAGGTTTACCTTCAGTCAAGGTACCGGTTTTATCCACAACGACCGTATCGACCTTTTCCATACGTTCCAGCGCTTCTGCATCACGGATCAGCACGCCCATTTGAGCGCCACGACCGACACCGACCATGATGGACATCGGCGTGGCCAGTCCCAGAGCGCAGGGACAGGCAATGATCAATACGCTGACCGCAGCAATCAGGCCGAAGGCCATGGGCGGAGTCGGCCCAAATACGGACCAGACCACGAATGCCACAACGGCCACCGCGATGACCGCAGGCACAAACCAGCCTGCCACCTTATCAGCCAACCCCTGAATCGGTGCCCGGCTTCGTTGTGCACTTGCCACCATCTGGACAATCTGGGACAGCATCGTATCCCGACCGACTTTGTCAGCCCGCATGATGAAACTGCCCTGCTGGTTAATGCTGCCCCCGATAACCTGGTCACCCGCCTTTTTGCTGATCGCCAGAGGCTCGCCCGTGACCATTGACTCATCCACATTGGAGCTGCCATCAAGAACTTCACCATCCAGCGGCACTTTATCTCCCGGTCTCACCCGTAAACGGTCCCCCACACTGACCTGGTCCAGCGACACATCGGATTCACCGCCATGTTCATCGAGCTTCCGGGCTGTCGCCGGAGCCAGATCCAGTAAAGCCTTGATGGCACCGGACGTTTTTTCTCTCGCCCGCAGCTCCAGCACCTGACCAAGTAACACCAGGACAACGATAACGGCTGAAGCCTCAAAATATACTGCGACTGAGCCACCCTCCTGCCGAAAGGTGTCAGGAAAAATCTGAGGCGCCAGAGTCGCCACCAGACTATAGATCAGAGCGACACCGGTGCCGATGGAAATAAGCGTGAACATGTTCAGGCTCCGGCTAACCACAGACTTCCAGCCCCGCACAAAGAACGGCCAGCCACACCAGAGCACAACAGGTGTGGCCAGCAATAACTGAATCCAGTTGGACGTCTGCGGGGAGAGCATCCGGTCAAGCCCGATCAGATGTCCGCCCATTTCAAGCACCACCACAGGCAGTGCAAGCACCAACCCGACCCAGAACCGCCGGGTCATATCCCGCAACTCCTCTGACGGGCCTCCATCAAGGCTGACCTGTTCCGGTTCCAGAGCCATTCCGCAAATCGGGCAATCGCCGGGCCCCTCCTGACGAATTTCCGGGTGCATGGGACAGGTGTACACAGTGCCAGGCGCTACCGCCTCCTCCGGCTTCTGGCGGTCCTGAAGGTAGCGGTCCGGCTCTGCATCAAACTTCGATTGGCAATGTTCTGAACAGAAATACCAGGTTTTGCCCAAGTGCTGACGCCTGTGCTCAGCGGTGTGGGGGTCAACAGACATTCCACAGACCGGGTCCTTGGCAGCAAGCTCAGACATCGGATCCTCCCCGTCTGGCCGCTGGCCACTCCGAGAACGCGATAAAGTAGAGTAAAAACAGGTTTACCACCGGAATCAGTATCAGAATACCCATCCACCCCGGATACCCGGTGCGCTGGCAGATCCGCCAGGCTGGTATGACAACCACAATGGCAATGACCAGCATCCAGAGCCAGTGGCCAGCCCACATGCTGTTGCCGAACATGTCATTACCGAAAGTTCCATTACCCATCATGGGTGTTTCTCCTGTTCCGTTCCCGTTTAATGGTGATGATGCCCATGCATCCCTTCATGTCCGGACGCCTTGGTATTCACTCTTCTTGCCAGAAAGACCCTCTCGCCGATCGCGATCACGATCATCGTGGCGACGGCGACACCGATGACGATCGGATCCGTCTGGAGTTTGACCCAGACGAAACCGCCCAGTGCCAACAAATCCAGAACAATGGCCGTAGCGGGCACCCAGGCCTGGGCGTCGATATCCGTCCGCAGGTAACGCAGGACCCCCCAATGAATGGCAACATCCATAATGAGGTAAAACACAATTCCAAGCGCAGCAATCCGTGAAAGATCAAAAAATGCCGTGAGAACGAGCCCCAGAACCACCGTATACACCAGGGTGTGTTTCTGGATGCTGCCGGGCATGCCGAAATGGCTGTGGGGCACGAGTTTCATTTCGGTCAGCATCGCCAGCATTCGGGATACGGCGAAGATACTGGCCAGTATGCCGCCTGCGGTGGCCATCATCGCGATGGCAACAGTGAACCAGACTCCGTAATCTCCTAAAACCGGCCTCGCTGCAGCGGCGAGGGAGTAGTCCCGGGTTTCAATGATCTCGCTCAGAGACAGATTACTGGCAACAGCGAAACCCACCAGGGTATAAATCACAACGCATGCTGCAATGGAAATCACGATGGCACGCCCCACGTTACGATGGGGATTTTTCACCTCCGAGCCACTATTGGTAATCGTCGTGAAGCCTTTGAATGCAAGGATTCCGAGGGCCGTTGCGCCCAGAAAGTTTCCGAAAACACCACCTTGTTCAGCGCTTGAGAAATCAACGACGATGCTGTCCGCCAGCCCCACTCCCACAAGCCCGATCACGAGGATGCCCCCGATTTTCAGTATGCCGATGAATGAAGCCACGCCCTGAATCAGCGTATTACCAAGCAGGTTAACGATGAAGGCAGCCAGAATCAGCGCTACCCCCAGAATGGGAACCATGCGGCCGCTTTCGTCGCCTCCGAACAATTGCATGGTGTAGGAGCCAAACGTTCGGGCCAGGAAGCTCTGGGCGATAACCATTGAGAAATACATCAGCAAAGCATTGAACGCGGTTGGCAATCGGTCGCCGTATGCCTTATGCAGATACATTCCAATGCCGCCAGCAGAAGGGTAAGCATTTGAAATCTTGATGTAGGAATAGGCGCTGAACGCAACAATTACAGCCGCTGCGAGAAACGCCAGGGGGAACAAGGCGCCCGTCATCTGCGCCATCTGGCCCGTCAGTGCAAAAATACCGGCGCCAATCATGACACCGGTACCCAGCATGACAGTTCCCGGTAGGGTCAGGCTGCCCTCTTTGTAGTGGGTTGTCCGATCCTGTTCCTGACTCATTCAACCTCCTCTACTTTTTCATCGGTGGAATTTTTGAACAGCAGAAAGGCTCATGTTTGGCGTTGGCCCTGACGTTGTCATCAGTAAACCGATACCACGCCAGTCTGCGACGGGCCCACCAGCCTGCTTTCAGTTTTCCCCCGTGACTCTCAATCAGCTCCAGCGTCTCATCGACCGTCCAGTGAGTACCATCGTAGGTAATCCTCAGGACGTTGCCCGCCTTGCGTTCGGCAAAATCCACGCAGGGATGGTGGTTGAGTTCATCGATGAAATCCTCCCATTGAGTATCACTGAGCCCCTCAACAGCGAGCTTGCGACGCAACAGGAATGGCTCCTGGTTTGTTGGTTTATGGGCTTTGGTCATTTCAACACTCCTCCCTTTCCAACTGTGTTCATCGTCATCACAACACCGGTAGCTGAACTGCAGCTGAAAACATCCTTACAACTGGCGCGAACTTGATTCGGATCAAGATAAAAAAACGGGCCGAGGATGCTCCTGGGCCCGTTTCTTTTGGTTATCAATTCACCCGGTCAGAAGGCGACTCTGGCTCCGATGACGGCAAACCAGTCTTCAGTGCTGCCGCCCTCTGCCCTGGCAAAATCCGCGGTATCGCCATACTTGCGCTCATGCACAACCCCGACGTACGGCGACAGTGCCCGATCGATGAGGTCGTAACTCAGTCGAAGTCCGGTTTCGGTTGATACCAGACCTTTCCCCACACCAATCTCCTCATCCTCGCTGAACGCAACAGTGGCATCCAATGCCGCGGACAGAATCAGATGATTGGTCAGAAGCAGCTCATACTCAGCGTCCAATGCCGCAGAGGTGTCGCCCTCATCGCTCACGTACAGATTAGCGTCCACCTCAAACCACTGCGGTGCCAGGCCCGTTACACCCAGCACACCATACGTCCGGTCAGGTCCCTCCGGGGTATCAAAACGGACCCCGGCCTTGGCATCGAAAAAGGCCGATATCGGTGTCTGTAGCACCAGCTGGTTTTCCAGCGTCTCGTAGGCCTGCTCCTCTATGGCGTATTCGCCTTTGCCAAGCCACCGGAACTTCAGCTCGTCGGTGCCGTAAAAAGCATCGGCATTCCAGACACCGAGTTCCTCGTCATCATCGCTATACCGGTATTCCAGTTCCTCGAACTGAACGCCCCACAAATGAAGCGCATCTTTACGACCGGAATCATCCACCGGCATATCCGATGCCATAACCTGGGTTGCAGGCAGAGCCATGGCCAGCATCAGTGCGGACAGCTTCAGGTTATTCATACATCACCTCCGACCTGTTCCTGCTTGACGCCAGCGTTACTGCCCTGATCTGGCCCGCCCTCGACAACCACCTTCCTGAACATGCCGGAGGCCGCGTGATAGGAAAGGTGACAATGGAATGCCCACTGACCAGGCGCATCCACTTCCGTCTCCATAAACACGGTGGTCCCGGGCTGAACGCTGATGGTGTGCTTGACCGGGTTCCATTTACCCGCACCGGTATCGAGAATCGACCACATGCCGTGCAAATGCATGGGATGGGTCATCATGGTTTCGTTGACAAACTTGAAGCGAACCCGCTCGCCATACTGGAGCTTGATGGCTTCTGCGTCTTCGTACTTAACGCCGTTGATGCTCCAGCTGTATCGCTCCATGTTGCCGGTCAGGCGAAGCTCGATTTCACGGGTGGGCTCCCGGTCCTCATACAACGGTTTTTGTGCTTTCAGATCGGCGTAGGACAGGAATTTCCCGCCGTTTGCCGCCGTCGGCACGAGGCCACTGCCTTTGGCGTAGAACGGATCCTCAGCGCCGTTTCCGGACATCATCATTGAGCCATGGTCCATACCCGCCATGCTTGAATGATCCATCTGGTTATCGCCCATGGACTTCATACCGTCATCGGCCATTGACGAGTGGTCCATGCCGGCCATGTCATCCTCACCCATGTCCATGCTGCCATGATCCATACCGTGCATACCGCCCATGTCGGCCATGGTCAGCAGGGGCGCATCACGGAGCGATGGAATCGGTCCTTCCATGCCTTCCCGGGGTGCCAGCGTGGCCCTGGCGTAGCCGGAACGGCCCATGGATTCTGCAAATATCGTGAAGGCCTCCTCGGTTTTGGGGCGGACAATCACATCGTAGGTTTCCGCCACGCCAATACGGAACTCATCCACAGTCACTGGCTGCACATTGTTGCCGTCGGCCTGCACCACGGTCATATCCAGGCCGGGAATCCGCACATCGAAGTAGGCCATCGCCGAGGAGTTAATAAACCGCAGTCGAATGCGCTCACCCGGCTCGAACAAACCAGTCCAGTTCTGATCCGGCCCCTTACCGTTAATCAGCCCGGTAAAGCCCTGAACGTCTTCGACATCCGCTTTCATCATGCGCATGTCGCCCCAGGCCATGCGATCGCTGAGGGCATTCATGAAACCATGCTCGGAGACATCCGAGAAGAAATCGCCCACTGTCTGCTGCTTCCGGTTGTAGTAGTCCGGCATCATTTTCAGGTTACGCATAACCCGGGCCGCGTCATGGGGATGCTTGTCGGTCAGCTGAACCACATACTCACGGTCATACCGAAAAGGCTCACGGCCTTTCGGCTCAATCACGATCGAACCATAGGCGCCATTGGGCTCCTGGAAGCCGGAGTGACTGTGAAACCAGTAGGTACCGCTCTGCACAACCGGGAATGTGTAAGTGAAGGTCTCGCCCGCCGGAATCCCGGCGAAACTGATCCCCGGGACACCGTCCTGATCGAATGGCAGAATCAGGCCGTGCCAGTGGATGGAGGTGGCCTCATCCAGATTGTTGGTCACATTGATGGTGACGTCTTCCCCTTCCTTGAACCGAAGCACTGGGCCCGGAGACGAGCCGTTGTAGCCAATGCCTTCCTTGACGAAATCTCCGGTATCGATCATGACGCGATCGACAGAGATGTTGTACTCACCGGCGAGCGCCAGTGCTGGCATAAGGAGCCCGAGAGCTCCCGCCACGAGGCTTTTAGTCATTGCGTGGTTACTCCTGAAATACTGCTTTGGGAGCCACGTCTGAGGTGGCTCCCATTTCAACTGACAAAGGTAGGCTGTCAGTGAGCGCTGGCGTGGGTATCGGCACCGCCACCAAAGTTAACATCACCGTACATGCCGGACTGGTAGTGGCCCGGAACATTGCAGGCGAATTCCATGCTGGTTTTGGCGCTGAAGGTCCAGATAATCTCCTTCTTCTGCCCTGGCTCCAGCAGAACACTGTTGGGATCGTCATGCTTCATGGTGTGGCCGTTACCCATGTCCATGTTCATCATGTCTTCATTGAGCTTGCCGCCCTGGATCACGCCGTGTTCGACCATCATCATCATTTCTTTCTGATGTGCCTCATGCATTTCCGGGGTACCGATGTTGAACTCATGTACCAGGCTGCCGTTGTTCTCAATAACGAAACGCACGGTTTCGCCCTGGGACACCTCGATTGCTTCCGGCTCGAAGTAGTTATCAAACATTTCCACCTGGATGCTCCGGGATACGTCCTCGGCCTTGCCAGCTTCACCGAAGCCACCACCGTGGCCGCCACCATGGCTGCCGCCAGCAAACGCAGTCGCGGAAAGGGACATCGCAGCCGCTGCAAGACAGAACTTGGATATTTTCATCGGGTTTTCTCCACAATTTAGGTTACAAGGTTCAACACAGGTGCCCAGGAAAATTGAGCAATATCCAGAAACGGTTGCTACCATCTCGCACTAACCTGAATTCTTTCTGAAAATACCGAACTAAATATTGTTCAGGCTGGATTCAGCTTGTTCAGCGATACTGGCGCCGCCAATCAAACGCCAACCAAGGGATACGCGATGCGACTTTTACTCGTTGAGGACGACCGCCTTCTGGCTGAAGGGCTTGAAAGCCAGCTTGAGAAAGCGGGATTCAGTGTCGACAGCACCTGCACGGCTCGAGAAGCGGAAATTCTCGGTAAGCAGGAAGACTATCGGGTGGGCGTTCTCGACCTTGGGCTGCCCGATGGCAACGGGCTTGATGTGCTTCGGCAGTGGCGTTCAAACAACGTCAGTTTTCCGGTTCTGATCCTCACAGCCAGGGGCGACTGGCAGGACAAGGTCAATGGTTTGAAGGCGGGTGCCGATGACTACCTCGCCAAACCCTTTCAGACCGAGGAGCTCATCGCCCGTCTGCATGCCATTGTGCGTAGAAGCGAGGGGCGACCACAGTCCCATGTAAAAGCAGGTCGATTTGAACTGGACGAAAACCGGCAAAGCCTGAAACTGGACGACGGAAGCGAACACAGCCTGACGGGAACGGAATTTCGCCTGCTGCGTTGCCTGATGAGCCGGCCCGGGCATGTTTTTTCAAAGGAACAGCTGATGGAGCAGCTCTACAACCTCAACGACAGCCCCAATGAGAATGTCATCGAGGCCTATATCCGACGGCTGAGGAAATTGGTGGGCGCAGACACCATCACCACACGGCGTGGTCAGGGCTATCTGTTCAATGTTTAGCAAGCCTTCCTCGGTGAAAGCCGCCCTTTTGGTACTGCTTCTGCCAGCGGGCATCGGCTTGATGGCCCTTGCCTGGCTGGTCCACGGCCTGTTACTCGAGAGAATGGCACAGGAGTTTGTCGAAAGCCGGCTCAAGGACGAGGTAGCCTTCCTCGAGCACCAGATTCGCCAGTCCCGGGGGGATATAGACACCCTTCAAACCGGAGATTATTTTCAGGACGTCTTTCACCATGCCTTCGCCATTCACTCGCCAGACAAAACCCTGATCAGCCCCGCTGCTTGGACACCACTGCTCTCTCCAATACTGAGGGCCGAGCAGGATGGCAGTGTCAGACTGCATGACTTGGATGTCCCCGATGCGCCCTCTGACATTCTGGCCTTTCGGCAATCATTCACAGTAGAGGGCAACCCCATCGTCGTCATCGTGTCGGAAGACCTGGACGCGCTGAAGAGCAGCCAGGCAGAACTCCATGCCTGGACAGCCATCGTCTCGATTCTGTTGATCCTGCTCCTTGTGGGGGTTATCTGGCTCGGCATCAATTTTTCTCTGAGACCGGTGGTGACGTTGAAAGCTGCACTGAAACGACTTCAGGAAGGCGAGATATCAAGAATCAACGTTCAGGCACCTGACGAATTCCGGCCACTGGTGCTGCAACTGAACCAACTGCTGGACTCTCTGGACCAGCGGCTTGAACGCTCTCGGGATAACCTCGCCAACCTGTCCCACAGCATCAAGACTCCGATTGCCGCCGTCCGGCAAACCCTTGAAGACTCCAGCCGCCCGCTGGATGCGGACCTGAGGAAAGAGATGGTCGCGCGTCTCGGGGATATCGACAGGCAACTTGAGGCGGAAATGCGCCGTAGTCGCTTTGCCGGTCCCCAGGTCGGGAAAAGCGCCCATCCGGTATGCCAGGCGCGAGATCTGCTTTGGATGCTCGGTCGTCTGCACCCGGAGAAGTCCTTTGAGCTGTCGTCCGACCTGACGGAAGAACGCCGCTGGCCCCTGGAAGAACACGACCTGAATGAGATCCTGGGCAATCTCCTTGATAACGCGGGCAAGTGGTCACTCAGCACGGTTGAGCTCTCGCTTCAGGAAGTAAACGAGCACATGAAGATTCTGGTGAATGACGATGGCCCAGGCGTAAGCTCAGAGTCGCTGGCATCACTCGGCACCCGAGGGCTAAGATTGGATGAGCAGATCCCCGGCCACGGTCTGGGGCTGGCAATCGTTCGTGAAATAACCGAGCGTTATGGCGGCAAACTGACCTTCGCCACAGGTACCTGTGGCGGTCTGTTGGCAACCGTCGACATCCCCTGGAGCTGACCTGAATTACCTGAGGAGTGAGCAGTGAGAATTGGCGCCATCGCGAAAACCGCGGGCATTCCGGTCGAGACGATCCGTTACTATGAAAAGATCGGTTTATTGCCCGAACCGGATCGCGAACAAAGCGGCTATCGCAGCTATCGCCAGGCCCATCTGGATCGGTTGTTGTTCATCAAGCGCTGCCGCAATCTGGATATGGCTCAGGATGAAATCCGCGAACTGATCCGTCTCGCGGATCAACCCGAAGCCGATTGCAGTGATGTGGACGCCCTGCTGGCCAGGCACCTTCATCATGTCCGCGAACGCCTCAAGGAGCTCAAGAGCCTGGAACAGACACTGGTTCGCCTCCAATCCGCCTGCACCGAAGGGCGCACCGTGAGTGAATGCGGAATACTGGACGGTCTGGCCACAGAACTCGGCGAACTGAAAGGTGGCCAGCAAGGTAGCGAAAACCATGTACCGGGCACCCACGGCCAGGCCCACAAATAAACCTGCTCACAGACGCTTGACCCTATAGCAGCTACAGGGTTTTTAATGCAGGCTATCGAAACACAGGAGACGACAATGGCCTGCAGCTGCTCCGCACCTGAACCCAAATCCCCCGCACCGGGCTTCCGAAAGGCCCTGTGGATTGCCCTGGCAGTCAATCTCGCCATGTTTCTGGTGGAAGGCTTCGCCAGTATTCAGTCCGGCTCTGTTTCCCTGATGGCGGATGCCATCGACTTCTTTGGAGACAGCGCCAATTACCTGCTGTCTCTGAGCGTGCTGTCGATGGGTATGCTCTGGCGTGGGCGTGCGGCGTTTGTGAAAGGGCTGACCATGACCGTGTTCGGGCTGGTGGTCTGGATCCGCGCGGTCTGGGTCGTTCAGAGTGGAATTACTCCCGAACCACTGACCATGGGAGCCGTGGGCCTGCTGGCGCTGGTGGCCAACGTCAGTGTCGCGGTGATGTTGTTCCGCTTCCGGGGAGGCGATTCGGATATGCGCTCGGTGTGGTTATGCAGCCGTAATGACGCCATCAGCAACATCGCCGTCATGGGCGCAGCACTTGGGGTATTCGGCACCGGCAGTGCCTGGCCTGACCTGATCGTCGCGGCCATCATGGGCACCCTGGCTGTTACAGCCGGCACCAGCGTCATCCGCCATGCCCGCCAGGATATGTCTGAAGCCCGGGCCTGTGCCACGCCCGCCACCTCAGAACACGTCCGCTAGAGTGCCAGGGAAATCATCACCGGGATATACAGCAGGGCAAACAGGGTGCTCAGCAGTGCCGTCCCTGCTGCCTGTTTGGGCGCCGTATCCAGCAGGGTGGCGATAACGACGGTATTGGCCGCGATCGGGGTGATGGAAATCAGGAATATCGCCTGATGCACCGCCGCTTCGTAGATACCGAACACATTGGCATCCAGCCACCAGAGTGTCAGGGCAACCAGCGGCCAGGACACAAACTTTCCGAAGAAAGCCATACCCGTAAACCGGATATTGCCGGCCAGCCCGCGGAATGACGTAATGCTCATCCCGATAATCATCATGCCGAACACACTGTAGGCACCGCGGAGATTATCAAACAGGGGCGTAAAGATATCCGGTATTTCGAAACCGGCCAGCTTCAGTGCCACAGCCGCCAGGAAGGCATATACGGAAGGCAGCTTCGCCACCCGTTTTAACGCATCCCTGAGCTCATAACGCCCCCTTGCCGCCAGATAGAAACCCACCGAGTTCTCGAACAGGGTGGTGCCCAACATGCAGACGATATACAGCCCGAGCCCTTCCTCGCCAAACAAAAGCAGGGCTACGGGGATACCGAAATAGCCGGTATTCCCGGTACCAACACTCAGCGGAATGATGCTCGCGCTGCCGTCATGAATGACCTTGCGGGCTAGTGTCAGGTGGAGCAGCCCCATGACCGAACAGATACCAAACACCAGCAACGGCAGTAGCACCACCGCGGGCGATAAAGGAGCCGCCATCACTCCGGAAAACACCACCGACGGCGTGATGATGTAGAGCATGATGCCGGCTATATGTCGGCCACTGGCTTCCAGGTAACGCCCCGCAATCCACCCCAGAGCAACGGTGACATACAGGGGAATCAACTTGAGAAACAACGCCAGCGCTGCGGCCATGAGGGCTCCGGGGATCAGGAATGAATTCGGATTGGGCCGCAGATTCTATCAACTATCCCTTCAGAGGTAACTCTCCAGCGCAATGGTGTGATGGATGGCCATGCTTGACAATCATCAACAGCATTTCAGATGAATCTTTATATCCTAGTGCTGTAGTCAGGTATTCCAAAACGACCAAGGAGAGAGACCAATGGCCGAGCGCTTTACCAAAAGCATGGCCAGGAACATTTACCTGGGGGGCAGTGCCTTCTTCGTATTGCTGTTCCTGGCTCTGACTTTTGACACCCAATCACGGGCCATGCCCGAACGAGATAACCGGGACCAGATCACCGAGCAGGTTGTCCGGGGAAAACATGTCTGGGAAGAAAACAACTGCATTGGCTGCCATACGCTGATGGGAGAAGGCGCTTACTTTGCTCCTGAACTCGCCAACGTATTCGACCGCCGTGGGGCCGGGGATTCCGAGGTCTTCAAATCCTTCATGAACGCCTGGATGAATGCCATGCCGACCAACGTTCCAGGTCGCCGGCAAATGCCGCAGTTCAACCTGACCGACCAGGAAATTGAGGATCTGGCGGAGTTCCTGGAATGGACTTCGAAGATCGATGACAACAACTGGCCACCCAACATCGAAGGCTGAGGGAACCGACATGAGATACGAATCCCAAAGGGTCGCCATGCCCTATTTCATCTTTGCCCTGATCCTGTTTGCCGGCCAGATTGTGTTCGGCCTGGTGCTCGGGCTCCAGTACGTTGTGGGAGATTTTCTGTTCCCTGAAATCCCCTTCAACGTTGCGCGGATGGTGCATACCAACCTGCTGATTGTCTGGCTGCTGTTCGGCTTCATGGGCGCCACCTACTACCTGGTGCCGGAAGAAGCCCAGACTGAACTATACAGTCCTCTGCTTGCCTGGATCCTGTTCTGGGTCTTTGCCGTGGCAGGCACCCTGACCATCCTCGGTTACCTGTTGGTGGACTACGCCACCTTGGCGGATGTCACCATGAACAAGTTGTTGCCCACCATGGGCCGGGAGTTCCTTGAACAGCCCACCATCACCAAGATAGGCATTGCCATTGTGGCGGTCGGGTTCCTGTTCAACATCCTGATGACGGCCCTGAAAGGCCGCAAGACCGTGGTCAACATCGTTCTGGTCACCGGTCTGGTTGGCCTCGCCGCCCTGTGGCTGTTCTCCTTCTACAACCCGAGCAACCTGACCCTGGACAAGTACTTCTGGTGGTTTGTGGTTCATCTCTGGGTTGAGGGTGTCTGGGAACTGATCATGGGCGCCATCCTGGCCTATGTACTGATTAAAATTACCGGGGTAGACCGGGAAGTCATTGAGAAATGGTTGTATGTCATCATCGCCATGGCGTTGATATCCGGCATCATTGGAACCGGCCACCACTTCTTCTGGATCGGGCCGCCCGAGTATTGGCTGTGGCTGGGCTCCGTGTTCTCGGCAATCGAGCCGCTGCCATTCTTCATGATGGTGCTGTTCGCCTTCAACATGATCAACCGTCGCCGGCGCAACCACCCCAATAAAGCGGCCATGCTCTGGGCCATGGGTACTGCCGTGATGGCATTTCTTGGTGCGGGCGTGTGGGGCTTCCTCCATACCCTGGCGCCGGTGAACTACTACACCCACGGCAGCCAGATCACGGCCGCCCACGGCCACATGGCGTTCTATGGTGCCTACGTGATGATCGTGCTGACCATCATCTCCTACGCCATGCCGATCATGCGGGGCCGACCCTACGGCAACAGCAATACCGCGCAGGTACTGGAAATGTGGGGCTTCTGGCTGATGACCATCTCCATGGTCTTCATCACCCTGTTCCTGACCGGCGCTGGCATCCTGCAGGTCTGGCTGCAGCGCATCCCGGAGAGCGGCCAGGCGCTTTCATTCATGGCCACCCAGGACAACATTTCGCTGTTCTACTGGATGCGACTTGTGGCCGGCTGTTTCTTCCTTGGCGGCCTCGCGGTGTACTTCAGCAGCTTCTTCATCAAGGGGCAGGCATCCCCGGCTGAAGAAGTCCGTGGCCCTGCCACCGAAGACGCCTGATCCCTCCCGAGCAGGGCCGTGGTTTACCCCGGCCCTGCCAACATCCGGCCAACACCATGCAAGCTCAAGCTAACCAACACAAGGACAGACTCCAAACCAAACGGCTGGTTACCCGAAGCGGTTTTTTCCTGTTGTTCCTGCTTGCGCCAGCGTTAAACCTTTTTCGTTATGACCTGACCGAAACCCGGTTTATCGTTTTCGGGTTTCCACTGTCTTTTAATCTGGATCTGACCTGGGTCGCTCAAAGCTCGCCGGCCGATGTCGCTGGCCAGATCCTGTTCTGGTTCATACTTCCCATTCTGGTTCTCGTGCCCCTGGTCCTGTGGGTCGCCTGGAGATGGGGAAGAATTTACTGCGGCTGGCTGTGCCCCCACTTCTCGGTAGTGGAAACGGTCAACCACCTGATGACCCGAATCACCGGCCGTCCTACTCTCTGGGAGGCGCTGAAGAAGGGGCGGCGGGGTAAGGCCATTCACTGGGCTGGCCTGACCCTGGTGTGCGGACTGATTGGCTTTTCCTGGGCGCTGGCCATGCTGTCGTACCTGTTGCCACCGATTCCGCTGTACACCGACCTGATAACCGGAAACCTTGGCTTTTATCCCGCTGTATTTCTGGGCGTTGCCAGCACACTGTTCACCCTGGATTTCCTGTTTGCCCGCCACCTGTTCTGCAAATACGGGTGTGCCTTCGGGGTGGTACAAAGCATTGCCTGGATGACCAACGGACGGGCCCGCATGGTGACCTTCGACACCGAGCGGGCCGCCGCCTGCCGGGACTGCACCAAAGCCTGTGACGAAGCCTGCCCCATGCGGCTGCCAACCCGCAGCCACAAGCGGGCGAAATTCACCTGTACCCAATGCCTGCAATGCGTCAGCGCATGCCGCGAGGTTCAGAAGAACAATCCCGAGGGGAGTCTGCTGCACTGGGAGCCGGGAGAAGCCAACCGACAGACCGTACTGATCCCGGTCCACCAGCTGGACAGTGAACCCGCCGGTCGACGGGGCGGATAAGGAGCTGATATGGAAGAATGGGTTGGTTACAAATGGCACGAATACATCACCCGCCAGGCTCTCGGAGAGTTTCCTGAGCACGCCGTCACCCTGAAAGACGAGGCGCGCCCTCTGGGGGTGCTGTTCCGGGCGCTTGGTGGCGACCCGGCATTGAGTCTGGTGACCGCCGAGCCCCGGCATTTCCGCCTGCGTCGCCGATTCCTGCACAAACTGGCGGGCACCCACCGGAAGTTTGAACTGGCCTGGCGCGACGAACAGAATCTGCGCCTGCCGGAACGAATCGCCCTGTTTCCGTCCCGGGAACTCAACCGGGACCTGTACCTGTGGCTGGCTGCCCTGGCGGCCTCACCCCAACCAAATGACGGCGACTGGTTTACCGACAACCAGACGATGGTGGAAAACCTGCTGGCGCGGTGGCCGGGGCTTGAACGGCTTTATCAACGTCTGGTCAGCCACACCTTGCAATGGCGACCGCAGCCGGAGGACCTGCCCACCGACGAAGCCCGCCGGGAAGACGCCATCCGTCAGGCCCTCATTCATCCGGGCAGCGTTCCTAACCTTCCCGGAGCGGCCCACGATCCCTGGCCAGTAATACTGTGGCTCTACCCGGCCCTGGATAAGGCCGTCTCGGCCAGCCAGATCAGTGACGATGACACCAATCAGAGCAACCCCGGTGGTCTGGCGAAAAAACGAAAGCGCCGCCAGGCTGAACGGGTCGAAGCCTTCGACCGGGACCAGGGGCTGATGATTTTCCGGCTGGAAAGCCTGTTCTCATGGACCGAATTTATTCCGGTGGACAGGGCCGGCGACGACACGGAAGAAGAGGATGCCGAAGCCGTGGCGGACGATATGGACATGATGTCGGTGTCCAGTGATCGCCGCGAGACCTCGGCGTCCATCAAGTTCGATCTGGACCTGCCATCCGAGGAAAACGATGACCTCCGTCTCGGCCCCGGCATCCACCTGCCGGAATGGGACTGGCGCAGGCAGACTTACCGGGAGAAATTCTGCTGCCTGCAACCCATGCTGGCACGGGATGCGCAGCCTGCTGAGCTACCAGAACCCCTGCGGCGGCCCGCCAAACATCTGCAACGTCAGTTCAGCGCCTTGAAACCACTCAAGCAATGGCAGAAGCGCCAGGTAGAGGGAGAAGAGCTGGATCTGGATGCCTGCCTGGAGCGGGAAGTACAGCACCGCCAGCGCCAGGGCGCCATCGACCAGAAGCTGTTCCGCCGCTGCCAGCAAAGCCAGCGAGACCTCGCCTGCCTGGTACTGGCCGACGTGTCGCTGTCCACTGAGTCCTACATTAACAACCACCAGCGGGTCATCGACGTTGCCCGGGATGGCCTGCAATTGCTCAGCGAGGCCCTGAGCGCCAGCCGGGACCCATTCGCCTTGTTCGCCTTCTCCTCGAGACGACGAGACCACGTGCGCTTTCATCACATCAAGGGGTTCGACGAAGCCTACACCGGCACCATTCGCGGCCGAATCCAGGCCCTGGAACCGGGCTTTTATACGCGTATGGGCACCGCCATCCGGCAAGCGACACGGCTGCTCCAGAGCCGCCACGAACACCAGAAAATCCTGCTGCTGCTCACCGATGGCAAACCGAACGACCTTGACCTCTACGAAGGACGCTACGGCATAGAGGACACACGAATGGCGGTTCAGGAAGCCCAGAAGGCCGGCCTTACGCCGTTCTGTGTCACCATTGATGACGAGGCCAGCGCATACCTGCCCTACGTCTTCGGCAGCAACAACTACGTCGTCATCCGCGACCCGGCGCAGCTCCCGCTGCAGCTACCCAAACTCTACCTGAATCTGACCCGGTGACCATGAACACGGCATCAGCAACGACCAAGACCCGACACCTGCCTGGCGACATCGCGGTCTGGATGTTCATCTTCGCCGAACTGGCGGTCTTCGGCATATTGTTCATCGGCTTCACCGTCGCCCGCAGCCTCGACCCGGCCACCTTCCACGCCGGCCGGGAAGTCCTGCATCCTTGGATCGGTCTGCTAAACACCGCTGCCCTGATCACCGCCAGCTACTTCGTCGCCACTGCCGTCCACCAGCTTCGCCATGGCCGGCCCGGCAGCCACCTGAGATTATGGCTCGCCATCGCGGTTTCCAGCGTCTACACCCTCGGCAAACTCTGGGAATACAGTGACCTCTACAGCCTCGGCTACAACCTCGGCACCGACACCTTCTTCATGTTCTATTTCTTCCTGACCTTCTTCCACTTCATGCACGTTGTGCTGGGGCAGATCATCCTGGTCGTGCTTGCGGTAAAAGTCGGCCGCGGCGACTACGACGGCAGCGACATGAACGGCATGGAATCCGGTGCCTCCTACTGGCACATGGTGGATCTGGTCTGGCTGGTGCTGTTTCCGATGGTTTATGTGCTGGCGTAACGAGATGAAAAGATGCTGACGATCTACCTCACACTGATGATCTGCACTGCGTTGCCTGTGGTCGCGCTGCAAACCGGCATGGGAGCTGATTTTCTGGCGTGGCTGGTGTTTGGCCTTGTCGTCATGAAAGCAATGCTACTTGTTGATCACTTCATGGAAATGCGAAAAGCGCCACGGGGCTGGAGACTGGCGGCCCAGGCGTGGGCGCCAGTGGTCGTCGCGGTTATCTCAGGGTTTCGTACCTGGGGCTGAAGAAAAAGCCACTCAGTAAGGCGATAACTCAAGAGTGTGGAAAGAGGTTTTGGAAAGGGCTGTCCAAAACTGTGCGGAGCCATGGATGGCGGAGCTCAAGCGTCACATGGACGTGCCGAAGGAGCGGGTTTTGGACAGCCCTTTCCAAAGCCTCTAACTCCAATCCGCTCAGGCTACAACAATCCAGCCGGAAACAACGGCGGCTTATCAGACATGGCGAATGCGAGGGAAACCACTCCCCACAAAACGAACCCGGTGTGCAGGACAATTGCCCAAACCAGGGCAAACGTCCAGAAGTGACCGGTGTTGCCGAAGGCAAGCCAGGCCAAGGCAACGCCCGATCCGATCAGAAACGCACCGATTATGGACATAAAAAACGAAGCCCGGGTATGGGCTCGCCGAAGAGGGTTCTCTCCACTCCGGCACAGGTAAAACCAAGCCAGCACCGCAAACCCGATGACCGGAATCAGCAACAGATTCAGCAAATACCAGACAACCGGAACAACCGCGCCACTAGCGGCCTTCTCCCGGCCTCCCGAATACTGCATACACCACCTCCATGAGTGCAGCCACGGTTGCCTCGTCATCGGACAACGGCTCGATCATGCCCGCCCGAACGGCGTCCAGCGGAGGCAAACCGGCTTTGATCATCATCGCTGTGTGAATCAGCAGGCGGGTAGACGCCGCTTCTTCCAGATCGTGGTCCTTCAGATTCCTCAAAGCAGAAGCCAGGCTGACCAGTTGTGCCGCCAGGTCCCGATCACAGCCGGCTTCCTCGGCAACAATGAGCTGTTCCTCAGCCTCCGACGGATAATCAAATCTCAGGGACACAAAGCGCTGCCGGGTACTGGGTTTCATGCCCTTGAGCAGGCTCTGGTAACCGGGGTTGTAGGAAACGACCAGCATGAAGCCCGGTGCTGCGGTGAGCAACTCTCCCGTGCGTTCGATGGGCAGCTCGCGGCGATCATCCGCCAGCGGATGCAGCACCACGGTCGTGTCTTTTCTGGCTTCCACCACTTCGTCGAGGTAACAGATGCCGCCCTCGCGAACGGCCCGTGTCAGTGGACCATCCTGCCAGTAGGTACCGTCGGGGCCGATCAGGTGGCGGCCGACCAGATCCGCGGCTGTCAGATCATCATGACAGGCAACGGTATACACCGGCCGGTTCAGTTTCTCGGCCATATAACGGACAAACCGGGTTTTCCCGCACCCGGTCGGCCCCTTGATCAGTACTGGCAGCCCGTTGTCTGCCGCGGCCTGGAAAAGATCGATCTCATTGCCGACCGGCTGATAGAACGTCATTTTGAACCTTCCTCTGCTTTCAGGCCCTCAGGCCTGATAAAACCATGAACCCATTCCGGGAAAATCGCAAAGATCTGGCGATCATCTGAACGTGTCATTGCCGCCAGAGCATCCTCACACACGACGGCCGAGAGATCCCAACTCTCCCCCCGGAACCACCCGCCGGTCTGCATCCTGTCACCGACCCAGTTCACGACCAGGTCATTGGACTCCAGCATCGGCTCTACAAAGCCTGACTCCGAGACGGCCGCATGGGTGTTGTTGTGCAGCACCAGGCCAAGCGCTGAGCTGAAATCCCCGGTTTGATACAGTTGTTCCCCGGCAGGGGTGACACCAGCGTCGGCCAACGCGGCAAGGGCCTGATCGGAACCCACGGGGTCGGGCCCCGAAACAACAGCCAGATCCCGGCCCTCAAGCTCCGAAAGCGAACGCACGCCTGCGGTGCGACGGCTGACCCAGACCGACCGGGGCAACTCGCTCTTCCGGTTGGCGGCCAGTAATACCGACCGTTGATCTGCCGGGGCTTCCCCCGGGTGAAACACCAGAGCAGCGTCTTCAACCCTACTCCCGATCCTGACCGTGGCATTGCAGCCCGCCCGCTGCAGGTAAGCCGTCATCCGGTTATGTGCGACCACGGCTTGCTGCTTGTCGGAGACCACCCCAATCACCACGCCGTTTCCGTCGGCACTGGCCGGATCAGGCGTGACCAGCATCAACAGGACGCCAGCCATGATCCACCTGGGTTGTCTCTCAGAGACCAAGAGTGTGGGCCCGGCTGGTAAAGAAAATACCGCTGGGCTTTTCGGCCTCCAGTTCCGCAACCGGCTCCAGGGTCCGGGTGTTATAGACCGTCACCCGGTTGCTGTCCCTGGCCGAGACCCAGACTTCTTCCCCCCTCGGAGTATATTCCATATGGAGCACTGCCTTGCCCGGCTCCAGGGTTTTGATCACCTCAAGGGTCTGGCTGTCGATCACCTGAATCACATCATTCCTGGGGTGCGCAAAGCTGACCCAGATCTGTCGGTTATCCGGGCTGGCCATCACAAATACCGGCTGGCCCTGCACATCAATGCGATCCGAAAGCGACCAGTCCTCCGTGTTGGCCACCAGAACCTGGTGATGTCCCACGGCCGGGAAAAAGGCACGGCCATCGGCCACCGCCCAGCCCTCCAGATGGGGCATCTTGTATACAGGCAGCCTCTGCTCCCCTTTGCCATAGCCAGGCAAAATCTCAGTCACGCCCTGGCCACTGTGCCAGAGGTCCAGCATGGACAGCCCATCTTCACCGAACAAACCGGCAATGTAATAACGACCGTCCGGCGTGATCAGGGCATCATAGGGCGCATCGCCCGCCTCAAGGCGGACAATCTGCGGGGTGTCTTCAGCCATGTCGAGGGTCCAGATCTGATTGGCATCGAACAGGCTGAACACAAACCGGTTGCCCGGCGCATCCACAAGGCCTACGGTCTTCGAGCGCGCGGGCCCACCGTCCTCGCCGACGTAAACGGCCGGCACCTCCACTTCCAATTCAAGTGTGTTGCTGTCGAACACCTTCACACCGCCTGGCTCGTAGTTGGAAACTGCCACGTAGCGGCCGTCCTGGGAAATGGCGCCGCCGATGCTGTTGCCCGACTGGACGACCCGGCCAGCCAGTGTCCGGGTCAGCAGATCGACCTTGCTCAATCCGCCGTCGCGACCAAACACGTAGCCGAAGCGACCATCCCGGGAGTAGACCACCGAGGCATGGGACAAATCACCAAGCCCCTCAACGCGCCCGAGGAGCTCATGCCGGGTGGTATTGATCACCAGCACCGACCCTGTCGCCCGCTCGACAATAAGGCCCAGATCACCGGTACCCATCAGCGGGCGGGAAGCTGTCGTATCACCCAGGCTCTGGCAACCCAGCAAACCGAACAGCAATAACGCTCCCACCATCAGGAGCCGAACATTCCGAATCAGATACATGGCGCTTTGGCCTCCGGTTGGTCATTCAATGTCAGGTTCAATCCGAGACTCGTGTCGAGACAAGAGAACCGGCCTTCAGTTGCTGGCTGATCCACTCAATATCTTCAGGTGCAAGCAGGGGCTTCCAGGGAGGCATTGCGGTACCGGGAACCCCATCGCGAATGATCGCTGCGATAGCATCCACCGAACGGTTTTCGAGGTCATCAGGTCTCAGGGCGGGCCCCAGGCCGCCCTTCAGAGTCATGCCGTGGCAGGACCCGCAATCCTGGAGCACCAGGTTTGCCAGTTCCTGCCCGGGCCGGCTTTCCGGTGAAGCCACCAGGGCCGCCGGGCTCAAAGCAACCGCCAGAGTCCAGACCAAGCCGATCAACCGGTATGGAAGTCCATCGTTCAAAGCCTGCTCTCCCCAAGGTTTTCCTGCATCGTCGCAACGCCCTATTCAATCATCCTTGATATTGGTTAACCCAACAAACGAACACAAGAAATCATTTGGCATACCCCCTTTCGGGTAGTCCGCCGATAAATAACATTCATCTGACATTAATCAATGTTCAAGAGTCAAAAGAAGCGAAACCTACAGGGACTCTTTAATCCAAGGAGAGAGACCTGATGAGAGTAACCAACAAACTTTTCCAGCCACTGGCACTGGCTGTTGCCGTCGCATCCTTCGGCGCACTGACAGCTCATGCCGCTCCCAAAGACCCGGATCCCTCCAGCACAGCGTATGAGGGCGCTCCCAGTGCTGTTGAACCGGAATCCGCCAGAATCGTTCGCTCTCCGGGCGCTCCTGATCTGACGGACGCCGAGTTCGAAAAAGCCAAACAGATCTATTTCCAGCGCTGCGCAGGCTGCCACGGGGTACTTCGCAAAGGCGCGACCGGTAAACCCCTGACGCCCGACATCACCCAGGAGCGGGGCATCGACTACCTGAAAGCGTTTATCACTTACGGATCCCCGGCCGGTATGCCGAACTGGGGCACCTCCGGCGATCTGAGCGAAGACGAAGTCGAGCTGATGGCGAAGTACGTGATGCACGAGCCACCCCAGCCGCCCGAGTACAGCCTGGCCGACATGAAGGCAACCTGGGAAGTCATCGTGCCTCCCGAGAAGCGTCCCAAGAAGCAGCTCAATGACCTGAACCTGAAAAACGTCTTCAGCGTGACTCTGCGGGATGCTGGCCAGATCGCACTGATTGACGGCGACACCCACGAAATCGCCAAGATCATTGATACCGGTTACGCCGTCCATATCTCCCGGATGTCCGCCTCTGGACGCTACCTGTTCGTGATCGGACGCGATGCGCTGATCAACATGGTGGATCTGTGGATGGAAGAGCCGGATACCGTTGCCAAGATCAAGGTCGGCATGGAAGCCCGCTCCGTGGAAACCTCCAAGTACAAGGGTTACGAAGACAAGTTCGCGATCGCCGGCACCTACTGGCCGCCCCAGTTCGTGATCATGGATGGTGAGACTCTGGAGCCGAAGAAAATTGTCGGCACCCGAGGCATGACCGTGGACACCCAGGAATACCATCCTGAGCCGCGTGTTGCCGCCATTGTGGCTTCCCATGAAAACCCCGAGTTCATCGTCAACGTCAAGGAAACCGGCAAGATCATGCTGGTGAACTACGAAGACCTGGACAACATGGACATTACCTCCATCGACGCTGCCCGCTTCCTGCATGACGGCGGTTGGGACAGCAGCATGCGGTACTTCATGACCGCCGCCAACCAGTCCAACAAGATCGCGGTGGTGGATTCCAAGGACCGTAATCTGGAAGCCCTTGTCGACGTCGGCAAGATCCCGCATCCGGGCCGTGGCGCCAACTTCGTTGATCCGGAGTTTGGGCCGGTCTGGGCAACCAGCCACCTGGGTGACCAAACCATTCAGCTAATCGGTACTGACCCTGAAGGTCATCCGGACAGCGCCTGGAAAGTGGTGCGCACGCTCGATGGTCAGGGCGGTGGTTCACTGTTCATCAAGACTCATCCCAAGTCCGAGAACCTTTATGTGGACACAGCACTCAACCCGGCAGAGGCCGTCAGTCAGAGTGTCGCGGTTTTTGATGTCAACAATCTGGACGCCGGTTACGAGGTTCTGCCAATCGCAGAATGGGCGGACGTGGGCGAAGGTCCCAAGCGGGTCGTGCAGCCGGAGTACAACCTGGCTGGCGATGAGGTCTGGTTCTCCGTCTGGAATGCCAAAGACCAGAAATCCGCCATCGTGGTTGTCGACGACAAGACACGCAAGCTGAAGAAGGTGATCAAGGACGAGCGGCTGGTAACCCCAACCGGCAAGTTCAACGTCTACAACACCCAGCACGACGTGTACTGATCGGATCCGGCCCGGAGGAGACACCGATGAAACTGGACAATACCGATAAGCAACTGATCAACCTGTACCAACGGAATCTGCCGGTGTGCGAACGGCCATTTCAGGAAATGGCTCAGCAGCTGGACATTCCAGAAAGTGAGGTCATCGATCGATTGCAATCACTCCAGAATCACCAGGTCATCAGCCGGGTCGGGCCGGTATTTGAACACCACCGGGCCGGCGCCAGCATCCTTGCAGCGGTGGCAGCACCAACCGAGCAGCTGGATCTGGTTGCGGCCCGAATCAACCGCGCTCCGGGCGTCAATCACAATTACGCCCGCGAGCACACCTACAACCTCTGGTTCGTCATGACCGCGCCCGACGAAGACACCCTGGACGAGCGGCTGGACGAACTCGAACACCAGTTACGGTTACCGATGCTGAGACTCCCCATGGTGCGGCAGTACCACATCGATCTCGGTTTCGACATCGACTGGGAGGCACTGGCATGAACACCTCCATCGACTACCTGGCCGTCGTGCCCGACGTCGCAGGCCGGGGCGCCATCAGTGCCTGGGGCTTGCTGCGGCTCAGGCAGCATCTGGAAAAGGGGCTGCCCTTGACCGCACGTCCCTACCAGACCCTGGCCGAACAGACCGGGCTCACCGAGCGGGAAGTCATCACCGCCGTCGACCAGTGGCAGGCACAGGGTCTGATCAAGCGCATGGGCCTGGTGGTCAAACATCGAACTCTTGGCTATACCGCCAACGCAATGGTGGTTTGGGATATCCCGGATGCCTGGGTCGGCTCTGCCGCAGAGGCGATTTCCAGCGCGCCGTTCGTCACCCTTTGCTACCAGCGGCCACGTCAGTTACCGGACTGGCGCTACAACCTGTTCTGCATGATTCACGGCGTTGATCGCCAACGGGTCCTGGCTCAACTGGAGAGCCTGGTGGCCAGCGCCCATCTGAAAAAGTTCCCCCACTCGGTGCTGTTCAGCACCAAGGCCTACCGGCAATGCGGAGGACGTTATGTCAGTCATGACTGAACGGGCACTTGGGAACCTTGAGCGCCCGCACTTTACCGAACTCGAACGCCAGGTGATCAATCGCCTGCAGCACGGGATGCCCCTCGAGCGCCATCCCTATGCCGCCATCGCTCAGGAACTGGGCACCTCCGAGCAGGCACTCCTGGACACCCTCAAGTCCCTGCTGGACCGGCGCATACTCACTCGGTTTGGCCCTATGTTCCACGCTGGAGAAATGGGCGGAGGCCTCACCCTGGCGGCCATGCGCCTTCCCGAAGACGACTTCGACCGAATTGCAGCGAAGGTCAATGAGTTCGACGAAGTTGCCCACAATTATCGACGCGAACACGAGCTGAACATGTGGTTTGTGGTGGCCACCGAAGCGGAAGAACGCATTGCTGAAGTGCTGGAACAAATCGAGGAAGTAACCGGTTTCCCGGTCTACAACATGCCCAAGGAGGAGGAGTTCCATGTCCGTCTCCATTTTGCCGTCTGAGCAATCCACGGTTGAGGACTACGTCCTCTGCGACCGGGACCGTCAGCTTATTCTCGCGACCCAGAGCGGGCTCCCCCTCGTGCCTGATCCCTGGGACGCTCTGGGCAAGAAACTGAACATGCCTGCGGACGAAGTGCTGGCCCGCTTCCAACGGATGCAGGAAGCCGGTGTTATCCGGCGCGTCGCCGCCGTGCCCGACCACTATCGCCTTGGGTATCGCTACAACGGGATGACGGTCTGGGATATCGACGAACTGGCCATCGGGCGGCTGGGCCGTCAGGTTGGCGAACTGCTGTTTGTCAGCCACTGCTATCGCCGCCCCAGGCACTTGCCCTACTGGCCTTACAACCTGTTTGCCATGGTTCACGGTACCAGCCGGGACGAAGTGGAGTCGAAAGCCGATCGAATCCGCACTCTGCTGGGTGACGCCTGCCATGGCCACACCATTCTCTACAGCTCGGCGATCCTGAAAAAGACCGGGCTGAGACTCAAAAAAAACGGCTCCTGATGAGAGAACCACTATGTTCCGAATGACACGGTATATACAGAGCCTGATGCAACCGACCCCGGTGCGTCCCATTCCCAAGCCGAAGGGGCCAGTGGTGATCTGGAACCTGATTCGCCGCTGCAATCTCACCTGCAAACACTGTTATTCGATCTCGGCGGACATCGACTTCAAGGGTGAACTCAGTACCGATGAAGTCTACACGGTGATGGATGATCTCAAAGACTTCGGTGTGCCAGTGCTGATTCTGTCCGGCGGCGAGCCCCTGATGCGACCGGACATCTTCGACATATCGGAGAGAGCCAGAGACATGGGCTTCTATGTCGGCCTGTCCACCAATGGCACGCTGATCGACGAGACCAACATCGACCGGATTGCCCGGGCTGGTTACGACTACGTCGGCATCAGCATCGACGGCCTGGAGAAAACCCACGACGACTTCAGGCAGAAACAGGGCGCGTTTGCCGCCTCCATGAAGGCCGTCCGCCTCTGCAAGCAGGCCGGCATCAAGGTTGGGCTTCGGTTCACACTGACCCAGGATAATTTCCCGCAACTTCCGGACATCCTCGCGCTACTGGATGAGCACGATATCGACAAGTTCTACCTCTCACACCTGAACTACTCCGGCCGTGGCGGACGCAACCGCAAGCGGGATGCCTGGTATGACATGACCCGCGAGGCCATGAACCTGCTGTTTGATCACTGCCACGACGAACTCAAGCGCGGCATCCATCGCGAGTACGTTACCGGCAATAACGATGCGGACGCCCCTTTCCTGCTGCAATGGGCAAAAAAACATTATCCGAACCAGGTGCCGGCGCTGGCCCAGCGCCTCAGGTTCTGGGGAGGTAATGCCTCAGGGGTCAATATCGCCAACATTGATAACCTTGGCGTCGTCCATCCCGACACGTTCTGGTGGAACTACGATCTCGGAAATGTCCGGGACAAGCCGTTTTCCAGGATATGGTCCGAAGCATCCGACGACCTGATGTTGGGATTCCGGCAATCACCCCGCCCGGTCAAGGGCCGTTGCGCCGATTGCCGCTACCTGGCCATCTGTAACGGCAACACCCGAGTCAGGGCCTATAGCGTATCCGGGGATTTCTGGGAAGAAGATCCCGGCTGCTACCTCACCAACGACGAAATCGGGGTGGTGGATATCCCCCGACGGGTTGCGGCTCCGGCCATCGAAATCCCGGTCAATAACCTCTAAGGAGCCGCAACATGCCCCCCATTCAACGGAAGAAGTGCCTGGTCGAATTTCAACTGGCGGAGCAACCACTGCGCCCAGGCGAAGTGGCCATTGTCGGCGCCGGCCCCGGTGATCCCGGTTTGCTGACCCTTCGGGCGCTGATGCTGATTCAGCAAGCCGAGGCCGTGGTGTATGACCGCCTGGTCTCCCCCCAGATCATGGAACTGGTCAACCCTCAGGCCGAGCGTATTCATGTCGGTAAGGCCAGCGGCTGCCATTACGTGCCGCAGGAACAGACCAACGAGATTCTGGTCCAGCTGGCAATGCAGCAGCGAAGGGTGGTCCGGCTCAAAGGTGGCGACCCCTACATTTTCGGTCGCGGCGGCGAGGAAGCAGAATTCCTGGTGGACAACGACGTGGACTTCCAGGTCGTGCCCGGCATCACCTCCGCCGCTGGGTGCGCCTCCTATTGCGGCATTCCACTGACCCATCGGGATTACTCCCAGAGCGTGACCTTCGTCACCGGGCACCGGAAATCCGATCAGTCTCTGGAGCTGAACTGGGCCGTTCTGGCGGCGCCGGGACAGACCCGGGTGTTCTACATGGGGTTGCACAATGCTCCAACAATCGTTCGTGAGCTGACCGCGCATGGCCTCAGCCCGGATTGTCCGGTGGCGCTGGTCGAGCGCGGCACTACGCCCATGCAACACATGACCGTCACCACACTGGAACAGCTCGAAGACACCATTCGCCAGGAAGACTTCAAACCGCCGACGCTGATCATCGTCGGCGAAGTGGTGCAACTGGCGAACAAGCTGGCGCGCCCCGGCCAGGCAGGCTGGGACAGTGCCCTGACCCAGCAGGCATAACCGCCAGCCAATACGACCCGACTAACCGGAGCAGCAACGACCCATGCACGCAAGACCAAGCCCAATCCGCGCACTGAAGCCCATTCTGGCTCTCGCCATCAGCACCCTGGTGCTGCTCCCGAGCCTGGCGGCGGGCTCGAAATCCACCGAGTCGCTCTACCAAAAGCACTGCGCCAGCTGCCACGGAGCCGAGCGCCTCGGTGGCATGGGCCCCGCCCTGTTACCGGAAAACCTGTCGCGCCTGCGCCGGGCGGACGCCGAAACAACCATCGCCAACGGTCGCCCGGCCACCCAGATGCCCGCCTTTGGCGACACCCTGGACCAGGGCTCCATTACTGCGCTGGCTGAGTTCATCTATCAGCCGCCAGCGGTTTCTCCGGAGTGGGACCGGAACGAGATACAGTCCAGCCATTTATTGCCGCACCCGGAAGGCAGCCTTCCTGACAAGCCGGTGTACAAAGCCGACATGATGAACCTGTTCCTGGTGGTGGAAATCGGCGACCACCACGTCACCCTGATGGACGGTGACCGGATGGAACCCATCCACCGATTCCAGAGCCGCTATGCCCTTCACGGCGGCCCCAAATACAGCCCGGACGGCCGTTACGTGTACTTTGGCTCCCGGGACGGCTGGATCACCAAATACGATCTATACAACCTGAAAGTGGTGGCGGAAGTCCGGGCGGGCATCAACATGCGCAACATCGCTGTGTCAGCCGATGGCCAATACGTCATGGCTGCCAACTACCTGCCTCACTCACTGGTGCTGTTCGACGCACGAAACCTGGAACTGATGGACGTTATCCCGGTTGAGAACGACACCGGCGACAGCTCCCGCGTGAGCGCCGTATACGCCGCCCCGCCCAGGGGCAGCTTCATCGCAGCGCTGAAAGATATCCCCGAAGCCTGGGAAATCACCGTGAGCGATGGCAAGCCGGATGTCCGGCGGATGCAGACAGACACCTGGCTCGACGACTTCTTCTTTGATCCGGACTACCAGCACGTAATTGGTGCTGCCCGAGACGGCAAACGCGGCTATGTCATCAACCTGGATACCGGCAAAACCATTGCAGAACTTCCCCTTCCCGGCATGCCCCATCTGGGCTCGGGAATCACCTGGGAATACCAGGGCCACCGGGTCATGGCGACTCCCCACTTCCGGACCGGCGCAGTCTCGATCATCGACATGGACACATGGGAAGTCATCAAGACCCTGAAAACCGAGGGCCCCGGGTTCTTCATGCGCAGCCACGAGAACTCCCCCTACGCCTGGGTGGACGTGTTCTTCGGAACCAACAAGGACAAGGTCCACATCATCGACAAGCAGAGCCTGGAGATCGTCAAAACCCTGCAGCCGGCACCGGGCAAGGTCGCCGCCCATGTGGAATTCGATCGCTACGGTAAAAAACTGCTGTTAAGCATCTGGGATGAAGACGGCGCGGTCATTGTTTATGACGCCAAGACCCTGGAGGAAGAGAAACGGATACCCATGAACAAGCCCTCCGGCAAATACAACGTCTGGAACAAGACTCACTACGAGGAAGGCACCAGTCACTAGAGTCATCCGGCGAACGAAATGTCCCGGGCCGCGTGCGGTTATCCCCATTTCTCGATAACCCCTGAACTATTAATCGACCAGGTCAAATAGCGTTAATGATTTAAGTCATTTCAGAAGATGACCAACTGATACGATAATGACCTAATCAATTTTATCAGGGTCAACGCTATGAACTCCCATTTCAGGCCCGACGTCAGCTCATCGCCCTGTTTGCTGGGGGAGCAGAATCCGGACATCGCCCTTCCGGACAATGCCCCCAGTTCGACAGCATTGCTGAACGGCCTAAGCCGAGTGTTTGGCATTCGACTGAGTGACAACCCAAGCGATCCGGAAACCCGGATGCTCAACGACCTATCCCGCCTGTTCCATCAACAACGGGTCGGCATGGAAAGCAATCTTGAAAAGCACGACACTCCCTGGCGGAACGTCTATCTCGTTCAGCACGGAATCCTGCGGCTATTCCGGGAGGCTTCCAGCGGTAAGGTGTCGGTTCACCATTTCTTCACCGAAGGGGATATCGTCTGGCCCGTATTCGGGCGAACCCGAACCGTCCGGAATACCCTGTGCCTGACATCGGTTACCCCGGTAACCACTTGGGTTGCAGACTTTTCCGCCTTCCGCTCGGCAATCCGGTCCCATGGAGAAGGCCTCTGGCCGACCTTTGCCCTGGCCCTCACCGAAGAACTGGCTGAGCTGACAAGCATGAGGGAATTCCGGAAGCACACGATGTCCGCAAAAGAGCGTTACCAACTCCTGCTGGAAGAGTATCCGGAGCTGGTCAAAAGGGTACCGGATAATCAACTGGCGTCCTGGCTGGGCGTAGTTCCGGCCACCTACTCACGACTGAAAACCCGTACCGCTCGGACCAGCGACCCGCGGTAACTAAGCCGTTAGCGCCTCATTCGTTCAGGTTCCTAGTGTTCGCTTAGGTCGCAAAGCGAACATTCAGATGGAGCGATAACGCTGAGCTAAGCGGCGCCACGACAGTGGCGTCCGGTGGACGGACGATAGGCCGGGAACGACCTTAAGCGACTTGTATGGACAATTCCTTCCGTGTTTTGGGTAAATTGAGGCC
>NZ_ANIE01000003.1 GCF_000708045.1 Marinobacter nitratireducens | reverse complement strand
AGTGTGGCGTTGCCCATGTGAGAGTAGGTCATCGTCAGGCGCCTAATACCTAAACCCCAGCATCCCCGATGCTGGGGTTTTTTATTGCCTGAAAAAACTTACTTCCCGACTAACTCTACAAGGCCATCGATGATCCCCCGGAGCAGATCGAACTGTTCATTGGCGTTGTTGATATGGTTATCAAGAAGGCTGGTTTGCCATGAGGCCAGCCAGACGACTATCCCTACAGTCAGAAGCATTGCGACACCAAACACCCTGGTCCGGGATCGATCTCGGTTAGATCTTTCCAACTGCTCGTTTCTCAGCTTTTTCACTGTCAGTCGTAATTCCCTGACTTCTTCTTCCAGTTCTTCGTATGCAACCTCTACCGTTGACAGTCGTCCGGTAATTCGTCGTGAGGCCTGTTCGATGCTTTCCCGGGCGCCTTTTTCAGCACCCTGAACGGCGTCCCTCAAGGATTCGCTCTTTTCGGGTTCCGGAATACCGGTAAGGATTCTGTCCAGTGTGGCACTCAGCTGTTCACGATCGACCTGTTTATGAATGACACCCGCAGCGCCCAGGGCTTTGGCTTCCATGAGATACTTTTGTGCGTTCTGGGAGGTGTACATAAACACGGGGATGTCCCGTGTGTCTGGCTGGCTCTTGAGCTTCTTTAGGGCTTCGAAGCCGTCCATACCCGGCAACAGGTGGTCGAGGAAAATGAGGTCAAAAATCTGGCTGTGGAGCAGGTCGAACGCTTCTTCTGCGCTTGCAACGCCCTGGCTTGTGACATCGGCTTTGCTAAGCATGCGTGAAAGTAGGATTCGTGCTGTCGACGAATCCTCAATGATGAGTGCATGTCCCCGGGCCATACGATTCTTCCTCCCTGTGTGAATCCGGCGCTCCTGAAAGGTTATTGCTCAGGGTAACCAGATCTCGAACACGCCACCACCGAATTCACCACCATTATGCAATTTGATCGAACCTGTGGAAGTGCCCTCGCTGTGCAGCTTTGCAACTGAGGAAGCGAAAAACAGCCCCAGGCTGGTGCTGCCGCTGTTGAAATCGAGGGACTTGAACGTCAGCGTGCCACTGAGTTGCATACTGGCGGGGTAGCCCTTTCCATCGTCCTCGACACCGATCACGAGATAGCCATCCTGCTCCCGGGCAGTTAGGCGGATTTTACTCTTGGTGTATCGAATGGCGTTATTGATGGTGTTGTTCAGTACGCCAGTGAGAAGATCGGCATCGAAAAATCCGTTGATGTTATCGGCATCTATGGTGCACTCAATTCCCAATCCCTCCAGGAGAGGGGTGTGTCGGGCCATATGCTCTGAGAGGAAGTCCGGAACAAAGTGTTCTTCTATGTGAGCCGATAGGTTGTTTTCACCGAGGCGATAGATGCCCAGCAGTTGAACCAGATCGTTGTGCATGCGTTCGGCTTCATACTGAAGCATGTTGAACTGGTTCGAACCACCGAGAGTGTTTTCATTGTCGTGACGAAGCTCATCCAGACTGTTCAGCAGCATGCCCAGTGAATTTTTCATGTCATGCACTGCTGAGGCCAGGACCATGGAAAAATCAATACCAGGGTCTTTCAGAGGCGTCTCGTGCGCGGGCAGGTCGGAGTCCGTCATGTCATTCCCTCCAGCTTCCTTTTCAATGCGGTATAGCGCCGATACTGTCGGTGTTGCTCCGGCAGGGTCTCCAGCCGATCGATCAGTGCACGGCATTTGGCGACGAGGTCTCCCTGGTTTGCTTCAGCTTCCGATTGCTTAAGATAAACCTGGATGAGGTTGAGATTCAGAGCGGGGTGGTCCGGGACAACGCTCAGAGCTTTGGTAAACGCATCGGCTGCTGCATCCAGTTCGCCGGCTTCGAATGCCTTTATACCCTGGCGTGTGAAAGCACGGGCCTGGAGTTTCTGGCGGAAGCCTACGGGTTCGTCCAGTAGCGCCTCGATCTTTGAGAGAACATCTGGGTTGTCGGAAAATCGTTGGGCCAGGTCGGCGAGAAGCTTTTTGGCATCCCCTGGATGGTTGAGCCGGAACAGGGTCTTCGCATAGTCCAGACCGGCCTCGGCAGACGATGCCCCGGCCTCTTCAAACTCTTTCCGGACGGCCGTTAATATCTTCTCCGCCTCCTGCTGTCGTCCCTGACCGGCATGGACCCGGCATTGAATAATACGGCTCCGGGTACCAATACCGTCCTCATCGGAAAACCGCTTTTCCATTTTGCCCAGTATGCTCAGTGCCTCGTTGGCCTGATCCACACCGTCCGCTTCGGTATTACCTTCGCTGAGGTCCGACAGTGTCTGACTCAGGGCCAGGTAGTGCTCTGAGCTGTCGTGAATCGAGTAGGTGCCAAGCGCTACGGTCCGCCGCCAGGCATCGGCTGAAGTGTTCATGTCCTGGTTAGACGCCGCAAGCTCTGCCAGGTGTTTCTGGCGAAGCAGGGCATTGGGCGAGTGTTCAATTGCCTTCTGAAGTGCCTGCTGTGCCTGTGGTAGGCGCCCCTGGCGTTTCAGCCCTTCGGCCATCAGGTCATAGGCTTCCATGTAGTCGGGGTGGCTTTCGATCAACTGCTGGAGTCCCTGGACTGCGTCGTCATAGTTGCGGTTGGCAAGCAAGACTTTGCATTTACCCAGCCTTGCCCATGACAGTTCCCGTTGTGCTAATACGTCGTCGTAGACTTTAATGGCATGGGTAAGGTCACCGAGCTGAAAATACAGGTCGCCAAGGGTTTTCATCAGCCAGGTTTTATATCGGGGCTGTTTGGGCAGCATTTGCAGACACAATGAGATCGCCTCGGGATAGTTTTCACGATCAATTTCCCGGTTGATCGGAAGCAGCGCATTGCGTTGCTCAATTAGGCTTCCGAGTCGCTTCTCCAACATCGCACGGTTGATAGGTTTTGTCAGGTAACCGTCAGGTTGGTATTCCCGTGCACCCATTACCATTTCCTTGGAGGTTTCAGCGGTGACCATAAGGAAGAGAGATGAGCGCCTGAGCAATTTCTTGTGTCTCAGCTCCTCAAGCACATGCTGCCCGTTCTTTCCTTCGCCAAGATTGTAGTCGCAGAGCACGACGTCAACATGGTTGTAGGTACAGTACTGGATAGCTGGCGCTGCGTGGCCGACCAGCTCGATCTTGTCGGCACCACAGCTGCGGAGCATTTGTCTCATGGAAAGGCGAAAGCTTTCGAAGTCATCAATAATCAGATAACTGAGCTTCCCGAATGGATTTGCGCTGCCTTTCTGTGACGATGAGATCATGCAGTTTCTACTTTAGAAGTTTATTAACCATTGCCCGCAGTGCCGCGGGCTTCACTGGTTTGTACAGTATATGGTAGCCACGATTGATCGCATCTTCCCGGACTTCCGGGGCCATATATCCAGTAATCAGGATGCCGGGCAAATCTTCGCCAAGATCGTTGCGAAGCGCATCCATGGCATCCAGCCCGTTTTTGTTGTCGTCTAGCTGGTAGTCCGCGAGGATGATTTCGGGCTTTCGGCCGCCGAGTTTGATACGGGCATCTTCCAGGCTCTCCGCAGCAGTGACGTTGCACTGCCAGTTACCGAGCAGCGCGACCATGCCTTGGAGAATGGCGGGATCATTATCAATGCAGAGAACCTGCAGCCCGCCAAGACTGGACACCCGGCGAGAACCACTGCTGGATTTCGCTGCCGCCTGGTGGTTCTGATCCGGCGCCGCTATCGGTACCGTGATGCCAAAAACGCTGCCCCGGCCCTGAATCGATTGAACACTGACTGGATGATTCAGCATGCCGCTGATTCGATCAACGATTGCGAGACCAAGCCCCAGACCTTTCTTGTCCCGCCCCTGCTGGAAGCGGCGGAACTCCTCAAAAATATGGGCCAGCTGGTCTTCCGGAATACCGGGGCCCGTATCCCAGACTTCAATTCGCAGGTACCCCTTCAACCGCCGGCAACCCAACAGGATTTTGCCGTCGGAGGTGTACCGGATGGCATTGGACAGGAAGTTCTGTACAACCCGTCGCAGCAGCTTTGAATCGGAGCGCACCCAGGCGGTGCTGGGAACTACATGCAGGTCCAGCCCCTGATCCTTGGCAATAGCGGAAAAGTCTGTGGCGAGATGCCGGAGCAGATCATTGACGGGAAACACGCCGATGTTGGGTTCCAGAGCGCCGGCGTCGAGTTTCGAAATATCCAACAGGGTGCTGATGATCTCTTCGGCCGCCCCCAGGGAGCTGTCGATATGATCGACCAGGTCTTTCATCTCTCCGTCGTTGGCCTTGCCCGCGAGAGCGGAGGTGAACAGTCGAGCCGCATTCAGAGGTTGTAGGAGGTCGTGACTGGCGGAGGCCAGAAAGCGGGTCTTACTCTGGTTGGCCTGTTCGGCAACGGACTTCGCTTTGAGCATTTGCTCGTTGATGACCTGTAGCTCCTGAGTGCGCTCCTTCACCCGCTGCTCAAGATAGATATTGGTTTCCTTGAGCGCCTGTTCGGTCCGTCGCATGGCGGTGATGTCCTGGAACGTCGTCACGTAGCCGCCGCCTGGAATCGGGCTTCCGTCAATGCGCAGAACGGTTCCGTCAGGACGCTGGCGCTCGTAGGACATCGGTCGACCTTCGCGCATGCTGTCGCAACGGTTGGCGATGATCTCATCGATCCGCCGGGCGGACAGGTTGGCATTGGTCAGGTTATAGCGCATCAGATCTTCCACCGGCCGGCCGACCCGGACATACCCCTTGGGGTAAGTGAACAGTTCCAGGTATCGATGGTTCCAGACCACCAGCTGTTGCTGGTGGTTGACCACGGATACCCCGAGGCTGATGTTTTCAATCGCTGACTGCAGCAGCTCCCGGCTGAATGTCATGGCCTGAGAGGCTTCATCGACAATGCTGACCACATCCTCGATTTGCATGTCCCGGCCGGTCAGCGTTGATTCGAGCACGACCCGGGCGGTGGAGGCGCCAATAACGGACGCCAGCTGCCGCTCAATATACTTCATCAAGTGCGCAGACGCGGGGCGATGAGGGTGCAGGCGTATGGCGTTGCGGCGTTCGTAATTTCGGAAAATGGTTTCCGAGCGTTCTTCCCCCATGAACCGGTCTGTCAGTGCCTGGAGGTCTGAAGTCAGGATTTCGCCCTGCCAGCTCTGGTGCTGTGCGGTCTCTGCCTTGGGCTGGGGGTCGTGGAAAAAGGAGGCGATCTGAATCTTTTCCCTGACCCGTTGGCGGGTAAGCATGGACAGTACGATGTAAGTGACCGTATTGACGCCAAGGCTCCAGATGATGCCATGGCTGATCTGGTCGAGTTCGGAACCGAACAGGGCGGTGGGACGGGTCCAGCTGAAGCCCATAAATCCTTCGTTCACCAGGGTGTTCGACAGCCACCCGGTTGTCGCCAGAGCAGGCAGGAGCAATGTGTAACTCCATACCAGGAAGCCAAGCCCCAGACCCCAGACTGCGCCCATGTAATTACCCTGGCGCCAGATGATGCCGCCCACGAGGGCCGGCCCGAACTGGGCAGCAGCGGCGAAAGAGAGCAGGCCAAAGGCTGTCAGGCTGTAGTCCTCCCCAGCCATGCGGTAGAAGCCATAGGCGGTTAGCAATACAACAAAGATGGCGACCCGACGGATGCTGAGCAACAGATAACTGAGGTCGGTTCTGCGGTTCATTCCCGGTCGGAAGAACTTGAGCAGGGCCGGCATGATGATTTCGTTGCTGACCATGGTGGCAATGGCAACCGAGCATACGATGACCATGGCAGCAGCGGCTGAACCGCCACCGAGGAACGCAAGGATCGCCAGCCACTCCTTTCCGGCCATGATGGGGAGTTGGAGAATCAGAATGTCCGGGTTGGAATTGACCCCCTCTGGTGCCAGCATTCCTGCTGCTGCAATCGGGAGCACAAAGGCACTCGCAACAATCAGGTAGATTGGCATTGCCCAGCGGGCGAACTCGAAATCCCTGTGGTCGGTATTCTCCACGACCATGACGTGGAATTGCCGGGGAAGGCAGATAATGGCCAGCATCGCCACCAGTGTCTGGGTAATGAAAGCCGGCGCTTGTAAGCCATCGGTTGTCAACGTCCCAACCAGATCTGCTTCCTGAACGCGACTGAACAGATCGCCGAAGCCGCCATAGAGCCCAAAGCCCACGAAAAGCCCCACCGCAACAAAGGCCACCAGCTTGATCAGTGATTCGAACGCAACCGCCTGGATCATGCCGCGATGATGTTCCGTGGATTCCAGGTGGCGGGTTCCGAACAGTACCGTAAACACCGCGAGGGCAAGGGTGATGTACCACGCGGAGTCATTCCAAGCGGCGGAGCTGAGTTCCTGGTACCCGCTACCGGTCTGGGACAGTACATTGAACCCCATGGCGATCGCCTTCAGTTGCAGCGCGATGTAGGGAACACTGCCAATAAGCGCAAAGGTCGCAATCATTGCCGCCAGGAGTTGCGATTTGCCGTAGCGGGAGGCGATGAAATCGGCGATCGACGTACTGTTGTTCCGTTTACTGATGTAGATGATTCGTCGAAGAAGCGGCGCCCCAAACACAAAAACAAGCAGGGGGCCCAGATAGATCGGCAGGAAGCCGAGGCCCTCCTGGGTAGCACGCCCCACGGCGCCGTAGAATGTCCACGAAGTGAAGTAGACCGCCAGGGAGAGAGCGTAGATGTGGGTGCGGGCCAATCGCTGCCGATAGAGCCCCGGATGTTTGTCACCGGCCCAGGCGATGACAAACAGGATGGAGATGTAGGTGATGGAGATCAGTACCAGCAGCCAGGCGCTTATCATGGAACGCTCTTTTCGTCGTAAACAGCTTCAGGTGACGGAGAGATATCGAATCAGCTCGAACAAACCGTCCGTACGAGTGGATCAGTCTGATCCAGAACTTTCATATTATCGACCCTTGGTGTGCCATCGGATCCGAGCGGGACGAGTTCCAGGCTCTGACAGTTGATCAGATGAACCCGATGGGAGACTGCGTCTGTCATCTTTTGCTCGAACCGATACAGCGTGAAGCGGACAATATCCGGGTTGCCGGTATCCCTGCCAATGCTATCCACGTCTACGGTAGAAAAGGCAGTGACATAGGGGAACGCAAAGGTCCATGGACGCCAGTAAATACCGTCGTCTTCGGTGTCCACGATGACCGCCTCGTCGGGCAGCAGACTCTTCTTGTGTTCGTACCAGGTGTACTCCCCGTGAATCAGGTAACCCAGCATGCCGGCTCCGGCAAAGACCGGGATAAGCCAGCGTGGCGCCTTTTTCTTCGTCAGGGTGCGAATCCCGAGGGCAATACCGGCCGCGCCCAGGCCGCAGAATACAGTGGCTACAAAGGTCCAGAACATAAAATCAATTCCTCAAAAAAGAACGGGCTCCCTCAAGGAGGAAGCCCGTCCGTTATCAACCTGTCAATTCAATGACTGACTCAGGCTGATGTATTGCTTAGTGGTCTGAAGCCTGACCGGCACCGCGTGGGTAACGGACGCTTTCAACCAGCTCCTGAATCTCAACGGGCGGCTCTTCAGTTGCGTTGGATACAACGAAGGCTACCGCAAAGTTGACGATTGCACCAATGGCACCGATGGACAGCGGGGAGATCCCCAATACCCAGTTTTCCGGGGTGTCTGCCAGGTTGTTGGTGCCCGGGATGAACAGCCAGCCCTTATACACGAAGATGTACACCAGGGTGAAGGTCAGACCGGAGAGCATACCTGCGATGGCACCCTTGTTATTCACCCGCTTGGAGAAGATACCCATCATCAGGGCCGGGAACAGGGATGCGGCAGCGATACCGAAGGCCAGGGCAACCACCTGTGCCGCGAAGCCCGGAGGATTCGCACCGAGGTAGGTTGCAACCACGATGGCTACGGCCATGGAAATACGAGCTGCCATCAGTTCGCCTTTATCCGAGATATTCGGATTGAAGCGCCCTTTGATCAGGTCGTGACTCACCGCCGAAGAAATTGCCAGCAACAGACCCGCCGCAGTGGACAGAGCGGCGGCCAGACCACCTGCTGCGATCAGACCGATGACCCAGCCTGGCAGATTGGCGATTTCCGGGTTGGCCAGTACCAGGATGTCCCGGTTTACGGTCAGCTCGTTGCCTTCCCAGCCGCGTGAATCCGCTTCTGCCTTGAATGCTTCGCTGTCGTTGTAGAGCTGGATGCGACCATCTTCGTTCTTGTCTTCAAACTTGATCAGACCGGTGACTTCCCACTCTTTAACCCAGTTCGGACGCGCTTCGTACTCGATCGGTGCCGATGCTGTGCCATCCGGGTAGATGGTGGTCATCAGGTTCAGGCGAGCCATGGATGCAACGGCCGGTGCTGTCAGGTACAGCAGGGCGATGAAGACCAGAGCCCAGCCGCCGGACCAGCGAGCGTCAGCAACTTTGGGTACGGTGAAGAAGCGGATGATAACGTGCGGCAGACCCGCAGTACCGATCATCAGAGACAGGGTGAACAGCACCATGTTGAGTTTGTTATCAACGTCGGCGGTGTATTCATTAAAGCCAAGATCGGTGATGACCTGGTTCAGTTTGGTCAGCAGGGGAAGACCGGACTCAGTGTGGGTCGAGAACATACCCAGACCAGGAATCGGGTTGCCTGTCAGTTGCAGGGAAATGAACACTGCAGGAATGGTGTATGCAACGATCAGAACGCAGTACTGAGCAACCTGGGTATAGGTGATGCCCTTCATGCCACCGAGAACGGCGTACATGAATACGACAACTGCGGCGATGATCAGCCCCATAGTGGCGTCTACTTCCAGGAAGCGGGAGAACGCGACACCGGCACCGGCCATCTGACCGATTACGTAGGTGACAGAAGCCACAATCAGACAGATTACAGCCACCAGGCGCGCATTGCTGCTGTAGTAACGGTCACCGATGAACTCGGGAACGGTGAACTTGCCGAACTTCCGCAGGTACGGAGCCAGCAGCATGGCCAGCAGAACATAACCGCCAGTCCAGCCCATCAGGAAGGTAGAGTTTGCATAACCACCGGCGGCGATCAGGCCTGCCATGGAGATGAAGGATGCCGCTGACATCCAGTCCGCGCCGATGGCGGCGCCGTTGGTGATCGGGTGAACGCCGCCACCTGCCACGTAGAAGTCTTTGGTGCTACCGGCTTTCGCCCAGATAGCGATACCGATGTAGAGGAGGAAGGACCCCCCTACGAAGATGAGGTTGATTGCAAATTGGCTCATTCGTTCTTACTCCTCGTGTACGCCGAATTTTTCGTCGATCTTGTTCATGCGCCACGCGTAGTGGAAGATCAAAACGATGAAGGTAAGAATTGAGCCTTGCTGGGCAAACCAGAAGCCAAGATCGGTTCCGCCGACCCCGATACCTGCAAGCATGGGACGAAGAAGAATGGCAAAGCCGTAAGACACCAGAGCCCAGACAATCAGGCTTCCGAATATCAGACGGAGGTTCGCCTTCCAGTATTGTTCAGCGTCGTAGCTATGACCTGACATAGGTTTCACTCCTGTGTTGTTGTTGTGGAGGTTGGGTGGGTTTGTTGAGAGCTTTTGTGGTTAGAGAATTTATTATTCATATAAGTATTTCTCCGACTGTTGTCTCTTCTGACTTTACTTGGCAACTGATTTATAGATATTGGCAAAAGGTCTAATTCTCAGGTATTTGCCGTGGTTTCGGCCGTTTCCGTGATGCTGATTAGACTTATGTCTCAGAACCGATGCATGTTTTGCAGGCGTCGATGGTATTTGAGCTTGTCATTCAGTTCGTGAAGGGTTTTGACCCCGTCTTTTCCTGCCTTGTTCAGTGCGGCCAAGGTCAGTTCGGCGGTCGCGAGGGCATCGGCGGCGGCATGGTGACGTGCGCTGACTTCCAGGCCAAAGTAGTCGGCCCAATGGTCGAGGCCTTTACCGCCGGTTTTCGCGTCCGGAAAGAAAGCAGGGAGGATGTCCGCAACATCCATCCAGGTGTGGGGCTGGGTGTAGCCAAGTTGTGCCTTGAGGGTCTTTTCCAGAAATTTCTGATCAAAGGCGGAGTGATAGGCAAGGATGGGGTCGCCATTCATCCATTCGAGAAGGTAAAGCAGGGCATCCTCCGTTTCATGGCCCTGAGTCAGCGCTTCAGTGCCGATGCCGTGGATCAGGACAGTCTCCCGGATGTCCAGTTCGGGGCGACGCAGGATCAGGTCGAACTGGTCATCCAGCGGAATTGTGCCGCCTTGAATGGCGACAGCGCCGATGGCAATAACCTCATCTTTGGAGGCGTTGAGGCCGGTCGTCTCCAGATCCAGAACGATCAGCCGGGACTCCGAAAGCAACTGGTCTCCAGGGGCTTTGGGGTGCGGCAGGTTGTCGGGATTGTGGCTGCCGATGACGCCGCCACGACGCCTATCCAACCATTGTTTGATGTGCTCCAGCATGGTCGCTCAGTGCCTCAGAGTTGATACGTGACTTCGAGCTTCTGCTGCAGACGCTGCGCTTGCCGGAAGGACTCCCGAAGAATCCGCCGGTCCAGCGGATTCAGGTCGTCAGGATCGATGTAGTTGGTGAGCTCCTCGCCGCGATCCAGCATTTCCTGATGGGCGCGCATGCGAATGGCCTGAATCAGGCTGTAGCCCTCCTTCCAGGCATTGGCGTCTTTGGGGTCAAATACGCCGTTACGGGCCAGTGCGTCCATTCTCTCCAGTGTGTTCGCGGCCTCCACGCCGTTTGCCAGTGCAAACACCCGGACCGATTCCACGAAGGGCGCCAGGCCCTGTCGCTTCAAATCAAGCGAGTGTTTGTTACCTTCATTGAGATAACGGAAATTGCGGAACATGGTCAGGGGTGGTTTTCGCTGGAGTGCGTTGCCGGCCAACATCTTCTGGAACAGGGCATTCTTCCGGATTCGGGTAAGTACGTTCTCAAGCAGACGATGAAGCGGTTCCATCGGTCCAAACACCGCCCGCATATCGAGGAAAATCGAGGAGTACACGAGGTTCTGGGGCGTGGATGCCTCGATGAAGCGAATGAACCAGTCGTCCCATTCCCGTTCGCTCAGGCACAGCTTGGGGTTGCTTGCCATGATGTTGCCCTTGCAGAGGGTGAATCCGCATTCTGCGAGCTCATCATTGATGGTCCGCGCGAAGGGCAGGAGTTTTTCTCTGGCCTCGTCTTCGGTCATGCCCTCGGGCGTCTGGAACAGGATGCCGTTGTCCTGGTCTGTGAGAAGCGTCTGCTCTTGCCGTCCTTCGCTGCCAAAGGTAAGCCAGGTGAAGGGAATGCCGGGGTCGTTCTTTTTCAGATTAAGTTCCAGTACACGGCGCACGGTCACGTCGTTCAGGGTAGTGATGATTTTGACGACCTGTCCGGAATCTGCACCATGGGCGAGCATGGCATCCACCAAGCGGGAAACGTCAGAGCGCAGGCTGACAAGCGTTCGCAGGTGGGTCGCCGTGCCGATCGTTCGAGCCAGGTTAACGAGATCAACCCGCTGAAGGGAGAAGAGATCGCGCTCTGAGACAACGCCGATCAGGTGGTCGTCCGCGTCAACAACGCACAGGTGTGCGAAATGATGTTCGGCCATGAGCATGGCGGCTTCGAACGCATCGGCCTGGGCTGGGAGGCGGCAGGGGTTCTGGGTCATGACCTGCTGGATCGGCGTGTCCAGAGGAAACTCCCCCTTGGCGATCATGGACCTGAGATCCCGGAGAGTAAAAATGCCGGTCGGATGCCGGTTGTCATCGGTGACGATGATGCTCCCCACGTTGTTCTCATGCATCCTGGCGACGGCCTTGCGCACGGGCACATCTGGTGAGCAGACAATGGGATTGCGGAGCGCGTATCGCTCCAGCGGGGTGTCCAAAGTGTTGCTGGAACCCATGGATGCCATCGCGCTGGACTGAATCCTCTGGTTTACCTGGTCCAGCAGGCTGCTGACACCCCGAATGCAGAAATCACGGAAGGTCTCGCTTTCCGAAAACAGCGTAATAAATGCGTCCTGTTCAATGCTCAGGCAGAAAGTGTCACCCGATGCGCGGTGCAGCGTCCGGGTCGGGCGCTCGCCAATCAGGGCTGCCAGGGGGAAGCATTCGCCCTGGCTGATCTCAAAGGTGGTTTCCAGCCGGTCCTCTTTCTCATTGTGGCGTTCGCCACGAATCCGTCCCTGCTTTACCACGTAAAATCTCTTGACGATTCCGTCATCCGGGGAGAGCACCGCATCGCCATCGGCAAAAAATCTCAGTGTGGCATGCTCGGCGAAATGAGCGAGGTGCGGGTCTTCCATGCTTGAGAAAGGCGCGTGTTCACGGAGAAAGCCCATGATTGCTCGGGTGTTCTGAGGGCGGGAACTGTCCTGATTCGCTGCGGCCATGTTTGGCTCCCTGAGTCGAACGATCGTTATTATTGTGAGTTTGCAGTTTAGTTCAGAGTGCGGTCAGCAGGCCTTACGATTTTGGTCGCAGTCCAGGGCTCCGGATACTTCACTTTATGGCTGCGGGAGCGGGTGGTAAAGTTCCTGAATCTAAACGATAACTCGTGTGTCACTATGACGACTAAAGACGAGCGCTTGAGCTTTCTGGAAGAAATGAAAGACGTTAAGCGCATCAAGAAGCCAAACCGGGCGGAGGTTCAGGCGCCCAAAGAGTTGACTCCGGGCCACCTTGAGCGGCAGCGATCTGCGGTGGAAAAGGTGGTGAGAGATCGGAATCCGCTGACAGCCGACATGGTGGAGCCGTTGAAATCCCATGATGTCCTGAGTTGGCAGCGGCCCGGCGTTCAGCATGGCGTGTTCCGTAAGCTCAGGCTGGGACAGTACCCGATAGAGGCCAGGCTGGATCTGCACCGGATGACCGTTGAAGAGGCACGCCGAGAAGTGTTTTCTTTTATTGGGGACTGCGTTAGGTATGGCCTGCGGTCTGTGATCATCCTGCACGGGAAGGGCGAGCGTAATCCCGATGGTATTGCTCAGCTCAAGAGCTATGTCGCCAAGTGGTTGCCGGAACTGGATTCGGTTCTGGCGTTTCATTCGGCCCAGAAACACCATGGTGGTACCGGGGCGGTTTATGTCATGGTTCGAAAAAGTGAACGCGACAAGCAGAACAATCGTGAACGTCATGGTAGCCGCTAGAACCGAGTGAGCGGGCATTCAGCTTAATTCGAGATTAATACGCCGATGATTCGGCATTACGGAGGTGAATCTGTGAAGAAGATGATGGTTGTTGTGTTTTCCCTCGCGGCCCTTGCTGGTTGCAAAGATCGGGTGATCTGGAATGACAACGGCAAGTTGAATGAAGCAACTGAAAACCGTGAGGTCTGGGACTCCAACGGCAAGATGGAAACCGGGGAGCGTAAGATCTGGGTCAACAAGGACGGTCAGGAAGTCGTCAA
This sequence comes from Marinobacter nitratireducens, assembly GCF_000708045.1. GTDB lineage: Bacteria > Pseudomonadota > Gammaproteobacteria > Pseudomonadales > Oleiphilaceae > Marinobacter > Marinobacter nitratireducens. The sequence continues at coordinate 955,681 of NZ_ANIE01000003.1, read as the reverse complement.
GTAAAAACGGAATGCCAGCAGTAACTGACAACAATGATAAATAAATAGGCCTCCTGAAGGTCTATACGGGAGAGATCGGGATGGCAGTGAATCTGACTGTAAACGGCGAAAACCGCTCGATAGAGGTCGAGGGCGATACGCCGTTGCTGTGGGTGTTGAGAGACGAACTCGGGCTCAAGGGAACCAAGTTTGGTTGCGGAGCAGGATTGTGTGGCGCGTGTACAGTGCATCTCAACGGTGCACCGATTCGCTCCTGCTCGACACCATTGGAATTGGCCGCTGGCGGTGAGATCACCACCATCGAGGGGCTGGGGGAGCCCGGAAAGCTCCACCCACTCCAACAGGCCTGGGTAGAGCATGGCGTGCCACAGTGTGGTTATTGTCAGTCTGGTCAGATCATGAGTGCTGCCCATCTTCTGAAGACCAATCCTTCTCCGACTCGTGACGAAATCGTCGCGGCGATGACCGGCAACATCTGCCGTTGTGGGACCTACTCTCGCATCGTTGCTGCGGTTGAATCCGTGGTGGGTATCGTGGAGCCGGCACGACAGGAGGGCGCGTAATATGACGATGAACCGACGCGACTTTCTGAAGGTTGGTGCCGGAACCTCCGGAAGCCTCCTGATCTCTTTGTCTTTGCCCGGTTGCGCGGGTGTCCAGACTGGCTTTAAACCGGAGTCCGGGACATGGAAGGCGGATGCCTGGCTGGAACTGACCAAGTCTGGTGACATCTGGTTCACCCTTGATCGGGTGGAAATGGGGCAGGGTACGTACACTGGCCTGACCACCCTGATTGCGGAAGAGCTGGAGGTTGCACCGGAAGCCATCTCCGTCCGGTTTGCCCCAGTGGCTCCAGAATACCGGAATCCGTTATTCAAGCTTCAGCTTACCGGTGGCAGCACCAGTGTTGCCACCGCCTGGGAGCCACTGCGGACAGCGGGTGCGTCCGCGCGCCAGTTGCTGATCATGGCCGCCGCTCGGGTCTGGAACGTGGATGCTTCCGAGTGTTCTGCGACAGACGGTCGGGTGGTCCATGCCAACGGGATTGACTCCCTGCCGTACGCCAAGCTCGTCGAATTGGCCTCACGGGAAGTTCTTCGTGGGGATGTGGGGCTCAAACCCCGGAGCGAGTGGAAGTTGATCGGCAAGGCGAACAAGCGCCTGGATGCGATTGCCAAATCTACTGGTACTGCGGAATACGGAATCGACGTCGAATTGCCTGGCATGGTTTACGCGGTGATTGCCAGAGCCCCCAGATATGGTGCCCGGGTCAGCGGTTTTAATGCGGACGAGGTCCTGGCCATGGCCGGGGTGGTCGATGTTTTCGAGATAGAACGTGGCGTTGCGGTTGTCGCGGACAAGTATTGGCGTGCGCGCAAGGCTCAGGCGGCATTGAAAGTCGACTGGGATGAAAGTGAGGCGTTGTCCCTGTCAACCGCTGACGTCTTTACCGGGTATCGAGAGGCGGCGGATGACGATACCGGAGAGTCGGAGCGCAGCGAAGGGGATTTCGATGATGCTCTGGAGAGCGCGAGCCGCGTGGTGGAAGCGGAATACGAGCAACCCTACCTCGCCCACGCAACCATGGAACCGATGAATGCTACCGTCTGGTATCGCGGTGATCATGCGGAAGTCTGGGCACCGACCCAGGGGCCGGATCTGGGTCGAATTGCGGTTGCCAGGCACACAGACCTGTCCCCCGATGATGTGACGGTGCACACCACCTTCCTGGGCGGAGGGTTTGGTCGTCGCTTGGTTCAGGATTACATAGAGGAAGCGGCGGCCGTCGCCTATCGTGTCGAAAAACCGGTCAAGCTGGTCTGGTCCCGCGAAGAAGACACCCAGCATGATCTGTACCGGCCGGCTATGCTGCACAGAATGAAAGCTACCGTTGAGGATGGGAATCTCACCGGGTGGCACCATCAGATTGTTGGGCCGCAGATCCTTGACTGGTACGTTCGCAATGCGGCACCTGCCCAGTACCCTTGGGCTCCGAAATTTATGTATGGGACCCTCGGCAAAGTGGGGGTCATGGCCGAAGGTCTGGCAACGCCGAAAGACGTGTCCGCCATTGAAGGGGCCATCGGCTATCCGTATCAGGTAGGCAATATTGATATTCGCCATACCCACACAGATCCTGGCGTACCGATTACCTGGTGGCGGTCAGTCGGTTATTCCCATAACGGGTTTGCCGTTGAGACCTTTATGGATGAGCTTGCCCACGAGGCGGGGCAGGATCCCTATCAGTTCCGCCGCAACCTGCTTGCCAACGAACCACGTCATCGGGAAGTGCTGGATCGGGCTGCCCGCTTGGCCAAGTGGGGAGAGCCTCTGGCAGAAGGCCGGGCACGGGGTATTGCACTCTTCCGGAGCTTCGGGACTTACGTTGCCCAGGTCGTTGAAGCCGGCATCGAGGGGGGCTCGATACGCGTCTACAAGGTGTTTGCGGCGGTTGACTGTGGCCAGGTGGTAAACCCGCAGATTGTCCGGGATCAGATAGAGGGTGGTGCCCTCTTCGGCCTTACGGCCGCACTGTATGGCAAGATCGACTTCGTCGATGGTGTCGTCCAGCAGAGCAATTTCCATGATTACCAGATGCTGCGTCAGTATGAGCGGCCAGAGGTAGTCGTTGATATCATTGAAAGCGACGAGGCGCCCACCGGTGTTGGAGAGCCGGGTGTGCCGCCAGTGATTCCGGCGCTTGGCAACGCTCTGTTCGCTCTGACCGGGAAACGCCAGCGCGTGCTGCCGTTGAACGCCAATGCCTGAAGAGCGATCGAACTCCGAAGGTGATCAGCGACCGCCCATGGGGCGGGAGTCGATCATCAGGGATGTTCGAAACTGGTTGGGGCAGGGTCAACGGGTCTGGCTCTGCACCATTGTCGATACCTGGGGATCGTCACCCCGCCCGGTCGGCTCGTGGCTGGCTGTAAGCGAGAGTGGGCAGTGGAGTGGTTCCGTCTCTGGGGGCTGCCTGGAAGAAAACCTTTTTCGTCGCGCGGTGTCTGAGGAACTGGAACACCCAACGGTGGTGGATTACGGGATCACCGATGAAGATCGTGACCACTTCCAGTTGCCTTGTGGAGGAAGTATTCGCCTGCTGATCGAGCCCCTTGAGCCTGAGCAGGCGTATCACCAGATGAATGATCTGGTTTCCGCCCTGGCAGAGCGTCGGGCCGTCGTGCGTCGCGTGACACTGGAGGGGCAAACCAGGCTGTTATCTGCAGATTCCGGACAGGGCAGTGCTGTCCGTTTTGATGGTGAGATCCTGGTACACCGCCTGCAACCGGAATGCCGGCTGCTTCTGATCGGGGCTGGGGACGTTGCTCGATACGTGGCGGAGTTTGCGTCGGCTGCGGAGTTCGAGGTAACTCTCTGCGAACCCCGGGCGGCGTTTGCCGATGGCTGGGGCTACAGCCATATACCGGTGCGACGTCAGTTGCCCGATGATCTGATTGTCTCTGATTTCAATGATGCCTGGTCGGGTGTGCTGGCGCTGGCCCACGACCCCCGCATTGATGATATGGGATTGCTGGCGGCATTGAACTCTTCCGCGTTTTACATTGGGGCCATGGGGTCCCGGAAAACCTCGGAGGTCCGGCGCGAGCGGCTTCTGTCTCTTGGGCTGGATGAGCACTCTCTGGATAGGCTGCGAGCCCCGATAGGCGTCGATATTCCGAGCAAGACCCCCGCTGAAATTGCGATCTCCATTGTGGCGGACTTGATCGCCGCACGACACCATTTGCGGTCGACTTCGCCATCTCTATAATGGCGTCGTAAGAGCGCTGTGAAAGCGTGCAATCCCTGGGAGAAAGCCCGTGTTTGATGTCACCCGATATGCTGCCGCAGCCGATACCATTATCGCCGCTGGCCGTTTTCTCTATGGTCAGGGCTGGTCTCCGGCGACCAGTAGCAACTACTCAGCGCGCATTGATGAACACCACGTTGCCATCACAGTGTCCGGGCGCCACAAGGGCGAACTCGGTGCCGGTGATGTCATGGTGGTTGATCTCGAGGGGCGGCCTGTCCAGAGCGAGTGTAAATCCTCGGCAGAAACCCTGTTGCATACCGTCCTCTATGACATCTTTCCGGATGTTGGCGCCGTCTTGCATACCCATTCCGTAAATGCGACTGTCCTCAGCCGGCTTTTGCCCCCGGGAACGCCTTTGAAGCTGGAAGGCTACGAATTGCAGAAGGCCTTTAGCGGTGTGCAGAGTCATGAATCGGTGCTGGAAATTCCCGTGTTCGATAATACCCAGGACATCACGGCCCTGGCAGAACAGACCAAGGCCTGGTTTGCTGATCACCCGGAGCAGCCCGGTTACCTCATAAGAGGGCACGGCCTCTATACCTGGGGCAAGACCATGGCCGATTGTCTGCGCCATGTTGAAGCCTTTGAATTCCTGCTTGAATGTGAACTTGAAACCATGAGGGTCCGCCCATGACTACCTTGAGTGTTTTTCACCAGGATCAGCCTGAGAAAGCTCATACCGTTACCTCGGATGCGTCTGAAATCCGTGACATGATGGCCGAGCACGGGGTTCGGTTTGAACGCTGGGATACCCGCGATCTGCCTGCCGATGCCTCCCAGGAGGAAATACTGGAGGCATACAGCGATGAAGTCGCGAGCCTCAAGCAGGAGTGCGGGTTTCAGACGGCCGATGTCGTCAGTCTGCAAGCGGACAACCCTCAGAAAGCAGCATTTCGTCAGAAATTCCTGGATGAACATACCCACAGCGAGGATGAGGTTCGCTTCTTCGTTCGCGGCAATGGCCTGTTTTATCTTCATTTCGGGGATCAGGTGTATGCGCTTCTGTGTGAGAAGAGTGATTTGATCAGCGTCCCGGATGGCACTCGCCACTGGTTCGACATGGGCCCGGAACCGGAGTTCACCTGTATTCGCCTGTTTACCAATACCGAAGGCTGGGTCGCCGAGTTTACGGGCGAAGATATTGCCTCTCGTCTGCCGCGATATGAGGTTCTGGCAGGAGCGGCTGGATGATCAGGGTTATCCTGACCGATATCGAAGGCACAACCAGTTCGATCTCGTTTGTGCATGATGTGCTTTTTCCCTACGCGAGTGAGCATCTGCCAGGTTATGTGCGGGACCAGCACGAGACGAACCCGGCTGTCGCGGAGCAACTTGCAGCAGTGGCTGAGCGCTCCGGAGTCAGCCGTGATGATATTGAGGGGCTCGTTGAGGTTCTGCAAACCTGGATCAGGGAAGACAGAAAGGAAACGCCCCTCAAGGCACTCCAGGGGATGGTCTGGGAGCAGGGCTATCATCAGGGGGAATTGAAGGGCCACATTTATGACGATGCGGCGGACTATCTTCAGCGCTGGCATGATCGGGGACTACGCCTGTTTGTGTATTCATCGGGCTCCGTGAAGGCCCAGCAACTGATATTCGGTCACACCACCGTTGGCGATTTTACCCCCTGTTTTTCCGGTTACTTTGATACCCGCATTGGCGGTAAGAAAGAAGCGGATTCCTATCGTAATATTCTTGGGGAGTTGGGCGTGGAAGCCAGTACTGTGCTTTTCCTTTCCGATGTCGAGGCCGAGCTGGCAGCCGCTGAAGAGGCGGGAATGCGGACGGCTTGGCTGGTGCGGGACGGCGATGCTCCGGAGACTTCCCGTTTCGTAGCGCAGGATTTTTCGGAGGTGGACCAGCTCCTGAAAACGCGCTAGCCCCATGCATTGACCAGTGAGGTGACTATGCCCGGAAAACAGCTTCTCCGGTTGGCGGCCCAGGCACTACTCCTTGTTGCACTCACTGGCTGTAATCCCTTCTCTGATGCCCGCTCCATGATGGATGAATACGTGGAGCGGGTCGCCCGGGTTCTGGAATCCGAGCCACAGTTTTCCCCGATTGAATCCCCTTCATTGCTCCCGAGACGACGGGAACGCGCCCTTGAGATGCCCGAGCTGGAGTTGGGAATGCTGGATTTCTTGTCCCTCTATGGTTGTGAATTACAGGTTGTGGTTGGCGAGAAAAATTCGGTTCTGGGGAGGGTGATGCAACCGCTTAACCGGTTGCGTTATGAAGTGCGTTTTATTCGGGCTGCCAGGGAGTGTCTGCCGGAGACAGAGGATGAAGACCTGGTTGAGGTGCTCGAGCAGGCGATTGAAAGCAAGCGGGAATCGCTGCCCATTGCGGTCTGGAATGCGACCTGGGGTGGGCAGGAAATCGAGCCCCTGTTTTCACTCTCAAAGGGTCAATACCCGGTCGCGTCTGAAGGTAATCCGGTGTCCGATCTCGCGCTTGATGCCCGCCAACTGAACCAGGCCGTGGCCCAGGTACTGGCGGGCCAACTTGAGGTCAATCTGGATTTCGCCGGACCCGTCCAGCAGCGATGGCAGGCCGAGCACCGCGCGGGTCAGCTCATCAACAGTGCAGTACTTCTGAGTGCCCGGCTTGATGACGCCTCGGCTCTGATCCAGCAGCGATTGGAAGGTCGCCCTCTATGCCTGAATGGTAAATCGAACAATCAATCCGATATTGTCCAGAACATGTTTTTCAGCATCTATATCGGGAAAGTGCAGCCGTACCTCAGCGACGTACGCCGGGCCAGGCAGGTGCTGATCGAGCCCCTGGCAGACCTGGCGCAGCAACAGCTGGCGATTATGCCGGAGGGGTTCAAGGCATGGTACCGGCGTTATCTGGCCGCTGCGGCGGATGAGAGCATTTGGCGCCAACTGGATGCGTCGATCATGCGTCATACCCGGCGCTGGCAGGACCTTCTGGAGCAGTGCGGCTTGCGCCCCGGGGCGTGAGTCAGCGCTGGCTCTCGGGAGTCACCCTCAGAATTTCCTCGACCGTTGTCAGGCCGGCTGCGACTTTCTGCGCCCCGCTCAGGCGCAGGGATTTCATGCCTTCCTTGTAGGCGTCCAGTCTGAGCTGCTCCAGCTCACAGCGCTCCGTGATCTGTCGAACCAGGTTGCCCGACAGCGGCATGATTTCATAGACACCCGCACGCCCCATGTAGCCGGTATTGCGGCATTCGAGACACCCGACCGGATGATAGAACTGCCTGGGTGTGGGGGCTTTCCAGGGGCGGGTCAATGTCTGCCACGCCTGTTCGTCGGAAGGCCCCGGGGCCTTGCAGTGAGAGCATAGAGTACGTGCCAGACGCTGAGCCATCACGCCGAGAACGGTCGCACGGATCAGGTAGGGCGGTATGCCCAATTCCAGCAGCCGCGTAATCGCACTGGGTGCATCGTTGGTATGGAGGGTCGACAGTACGAGGTGCCCTGTCAGCGCCGCCTGAACAGCCATTTCGGCGGTTTCAAGATCCCGAATCTCACCAATCATAATGATGTCCGGGTCCTGGCGCAGGAGCGCCCGAACGCCTGCGGCAAAGGTCAGATCAATATTGGCCTGAACCTGCATCTGGTTGAATGCCGGCTCCACCATTTCGATGGGATCTTCGATGGTGCACACGTTCAGCTCGGGTGACGCGATCTGCTTAAGTGTGGAGTAGAGCGTCGTGGTTTTGCCGGATCCGGTCGGGCCGGTTACCAGAACAATGCCATAGGGACGGGTTGTTATGTCGTGCCAGCGTTGCTGATCCTCCTTGCTGAATCCAAGCTGTTCGTAGCTTTTAAGCAGCACATCGGGATCGAAGATACGCATCACCATTTTTTCGCCAAAGGCCGTCGGCATGGTGGCCAGCCGCAATTCCACTTCGTTGTTATCGGGTTTGCGGGTCTTGATTCGGCCATCCTGCGGCCGGCGCTTTTCCGCGACGTTCAGGCGGCCCAGAATCTTGAGGCGACTGGTGACTGCGATGCCGACATGTTCCGGAAACTCATATACGTTGTGCAGCACACCGTCGATGCGGAAGCGCACCTGGGTGACGCCGCGCCTCGGTTCGATGTGGATGTCCGAGGCTCGCTGATCGAAAGCGTATTGCAGAAGCCAGTCAACGATCCGGACAACGTGTTGATCATTGGCATCGGGATTTTCATTGGAGCCCAGGTCCAGCAACTGTTCGAAATTCTGCGAGCCGGCAGAGCCGCCAGGGGTTTGCTGGCCGCCGGCCTTACTAACGGAGTTGGCCAACTGGTAGAACTCAACGGTGTAGCGCCGTATGTCCTCGGGGTTCGCCACGACTCGCCGAATGTCTTTGCGCACGGCCTGGCCCAGATTGCCTTCCCAGTCGCTTTTGAAGGGCTCGGCACTGGCAATGACCACCTCATGGGCACCTATGTCCACCGCGAGAATACCGTGGCGTTGTGCAAAGGCGTAGGACATGACCTGAGCAATCGCCGGGGTATCAATTTTCAGGGGATCGATGTGGTAGTACGGCTGATCAGCCCATCCGGCAAGCCATTTGGTTAACGTGTCGAGATCGAGCGTTCGACCGGAAGACCTGCTGGTCAGGCCCGCTATGGCAACCAATTCAAGTGGATGGCGTTTTGCGCCCTGGCTGCCTCCTGACACTGAGCCCAGGTTGGCGCTCAGGACGCGCTCTGCGTCGTCCTGGGTGATTTCGCCACTGCTGACCAGCGCGGTACAAAGGTCTCTGAGCGATAACGGGCCCTGGGGAGGAACAGGCGGCAGCGCTTCGTTCATTCAGCCACCGGACGGTTCACTTTGAGGTGAATCATGGCAATGACAAACAGCGCAAGCGTTAGCACCGTGAGAATAACGGGGCCAGGCGCTCCTTCACTCAGCCAGGCTGAGACCACAGCTTGGGTAAAGTAGAAAATCACCACAAAGGCCAACCAGATATATCCTTTATTGTGGCCACGAAAGACAGGAATCGCGAAGGCCAGCAGTGGCAGAAGCTTCACCGATAGCATCAGCGGAACCGAGACGCCCTCAACGGGAGCCGGTAAGAAAGTGGTCAGTAATAGCGTGACCAGAACAGCGAGATAGACAATGGAGGTCAGCAGAGCTGTCGTTTTCGCTTTGGGATTGTGCAGCATGGTGCGATATCCAGAATGCATGGAGTTGGGTGGCGGTGTTTTAGCTGGCAAGCTTAAGCGCGATGGTTGCCAGGCGTTCACCGAATGCCTGGCAGAGAGCCTTTTCATCGGAACTCAGTGCCAGTTGTTCTTCAGTGCCTGCCCAGTGACTCGGGCCGTAAGGCGTTCCGCCGGTTTCGGTCTTTGACAGAGCGCTTTCCGAATAAGGCAGGCCGCATAGCACCATGCCATGGTGAAGCAGTGGCATCATCATGGTCACGAGCGTGGTTTCCTGCCCTCCATGAAGGCTCCCGGTAGAGGTGAAGGCTCCAGCCGGCCTGCCCGCCAAAGTGCCTGCGAGCCAGATATCACCGGTGGTATCGAGAAAATGTTTCAGCGGTGCTGCCATATTACCGAACCGGGTAGGGCTGCCCAGAGCCAGGCCCGAGCAACCGGACAGGTCCTCCTTGGTAGCATAGGGAGCGCCGGCGTCGGGCACCGGCGGAAGCGTCTCTCGGGTCTCAGGTGCCACCGGCGGCACACTGCGAATACGGGCATCAATACCGGTAACCCGACTCACGCCCCGACCGATCTGGGCCGCCATTTCGGCGGTCTGACCGGTGCGACTGTAATAGAGCACGAGAATGTAGGGGGATTGATCCGCCATGGCCTGAGTTCCTTGTGTCATCGAGTTCAGAGGATTGAAAGCACATTTTCTGGCGGTCGTCCTACCGCTGCCTTGCCATTGGCGAGTACAATGGGCCGCTCGATCAGTTTGGGTGTCTCGACCATGGCAGCAATGAGCTGCTCACGGCTCAGGTCAGGATTGTCGAGCCCCTGCTCCTTGTATTCGCTTTCCTTGACCCGCATCAGGTCTCGCGGCTCACAGTCAAGCTGTTGCAGAATGTCTGACAGTTCCTGGGCCGATGGCGGTGTTTCCAGATAGCGTACGATTTCAGGTTCAATGCCTTGTTCTTTAAGCAGTTCAAGGGTTTGACGGGATTTTGAACAGCGTGGGTTGTGGAAAATCCGGGTTGGTTCTGTCATCTTCGTGCCTGATTATCTGAATGGATACAGCAGTTTTGTGGACAGTAGTCTAACAGGAGGTTTTCCCGTGCAGTACCCTGCATTCCGGAGGTTTTCCGGAGGTATGCTGCGACTTGGTCTGGTAGTCACCATGCTGCTGACCGCCGCGTGTGAAAGGATTGAGCTTGAGCGGGCGGATGCGCCTGCTATTGGATGGGACAAGTTCAGAGGGCAATGGGTCCTGGTGAATTACTGGGCTGAATGGTGCAAGCCTTGCCTTGAGGAAATTCCGGATCTGAATGAGCTGGACAAAGCGCCGGACATTGCGGTTCTTGGCGTTAATTTTGACGGTGTTGAGGGAAAGGCCCTGGCGGCTCTTGGAGAGAAGATGGGTATTGGTTATACCTTGCTGAACAAGGACCCCGGGCCAGCGTTCGGTTGGCAGATGCCGGTTGGACTTCCTGCCACGTTTATTGTTAATCCCGAGGGCGAATTGGTGGAGACCCGGTTCGGCCCTCAGACAGAATCGGACATCCGGGCCCTGATTGGCGGTTAAGTGCCAGCCCTGAATATTCTAGTAGCAGGAATCACCTGACGTTATGCCACAGACTTTTGTACACCTCCGGGTTCATTCTGAATACTCCATGGTGGATGGCCTGGTCCGGGTCAAACCGTTGATCGGTCGTGTTGCCGAGCTGGGAATGCCCGCCGTGGGACTGACAGAGCAATCCAACATGTGCTCGCTGGTCCGTTTTTACAAAGCGGCCACCGGCGCCGGAGTGAAGCCCATTATCGGCGCAGATCTGTGGCTGGAGAATCCGGATGAACCAGAAAATCCTTTCCGCCTGACGCTGCTTGCCCGAAATGGTGACGGTTACCTCAACCTCACCGAAGTTATCTCCCTGGGTTTTACCGAGGGACAGCGTTTTGGCAAGCCGATTATCCGGCGTGAGTGGCTGGAAGCACGGCCGGACGGTCTGATCGCCCTGTCCGGTGCCAAACTGGGCGATGTCGGCAAGGCGCTGCTGGCGGGGAAACCCGAACTGGCCCGGGAGCGAGCGGAATACTGGAAAAACCTCTATCCGGACAGCTACTACCTCGAGCTTCAGCGTACGGGGCGTGCCGGGGACGAGGATTGTCTGCACATGAGTGTGGAGCTTGCCGGCGAGCTTGGTTTGCCGGTGGTCGCGACAAACGACGTGCACTTTTTGACGGCAGACGACTTCGAAGCCCATGAGGCCCGGGTCTGCATTGGTGAAAGCCGAACGCTAGATGATCCCCGTCGTGACCGGCGCTTCAGCGATCAGCAGTACCTCCGCAGTGCCGATGAGATGATCGAGCTTTTCTCGGACATCCCGGAGGCGGTCGAGAATACGGTTGAGATTGCCCGTCGTTGCTCTGTGAAAGTCAGGATGGGTGAGTACTTCCTGCCGGATTATCCGATCCCGGAAGGCATGACCATGGACGAGTATTTCCGTCATGCCTCCGAGGAGGGGTTGGAAGAGCGCCTCAAGACGATTCTGAGCAAGGATGATCCGGAGTACGACAAGAAGCGGGAGGCCTATTACAAGCGCCTGAATTTTGAGCTGGATATTATCATCCAGATGGGGTTCCCGGGATACTTCCTGATCGTTATGGACTTCATCAAGTGGGCCAAGAACAACGGCGTGCCGGTAGGGCCGGGCCGGGGTTCTGGTGCCGGCTCGCTGGTCGCTTATGTGCTACTGATCACGGACCTGGATCCGCTGGAATACGATTTGCTTTTCGAGCGATTCCTCAACCCGGAACGGGTATCCATGCCTGACTTCGACGTCGACTTCTGCATGGAAGGACGGGATCGCGTGATCGACTATACCGCGCGCAAATACGGGCGCGAGGCGGTATCCCAGATCATCACTTTCGGTACCATGGCGGCCAAGGCGGTAGTGCGGGACGTTGCCCGGGTTCAGGGTAAGTCCTACGGTCTGGCGGACAAGCTGTCCAAGCTGATCCCGTTTGAGCCGGGCATGACCCTGGACAGGGCCATTGAAGAGGAACCCCAGCTCAAGGACTTCCTGGAGCAGGATGAGGAAGCCCAGGAAATCTGGGAGATGGCGCTCAAGCTGGAAGGGGTGTGCCGGAATGCCGGTAAACACGCCGGTGGTGTCGTTATTGCCCCGACCAAGATTACCGACTTTTCGCCGCTTTACTGTGATGACGAAGGTGGAAGCCTGGTCACCCAGTTTGACAAGGGCGACGTGGAAGACGCCGGGTTGGTCAAATTCGACTTCCTCGGTCTGCGGACCCTGACCATCATCAAGTGGGCCCTGAACATGATTAACCCGCGCAGGGAGAAGCGCGGGGAGGGTGAACTGGACATCGCAACCATTCCGTTGGACGACAAACCCTCGTTCGACATGCTCAAAAAGGCCGAGACCACCGCGGTGTTCCAGCTGGAATCCCGGGGTATGAAGGATTTGATCCGACGCCTGCAGCCGGACTCTCTTGAAGATATGATCGCCCTGGTGGCCCTGTTCCGGCCCGGGCCTCTTCAGTCGGGCATGGTGGACGACTTTATCGACCGGAAGCATGGTCGCCAGCCGATGTCGTACCCGCATCCGGATTACCAGTACGCAGGACTGCAGCCCGTTCTGGAGCCCACTTACGGGGTTATCCTCTACCAGGAGCAGGTCATGCAGATCGCCCAGGTTATGGCGGGCTACACCCTGGGCGGTGCAGACATGCTGCGACGGGCCATGGGTAAGAAAAAACCCGAGGAAATGGCCAAGCAGAAAGCTGTCTTCCTGGAAGGGTGTGAGAACAATGGCATTGATAAGACACTGGCCGAAAACATTTTCGACCTGGTGGAAAAGTTTGCCGGCTATGGCTTCAACAAATCCCACTCTGCGGCATACGCCCTGGTTTCCTACCAGACGCTCTGGCTGAAAGCCCATTACCCGGCCGAATTCATGGCTGCGGTACTCACCGCCGATATGCAGAACACCGACAAGGTGGTGACGCTGGTGGAAGAATGCCGGAACATGAAGCTGGACCTTCTGGTGCCAGACGTGAGCCGCTCGGCCTATACCTTCACCGTTAACGACGATGGCCAGATTGTTTACGGTCTCGGCGCCATCAAGGGGTTGGGTGAAGGACCGATCGAAAGCATCGTTGAAGCGGCCCAGGACGGCCCGTTCCAGGACATTTTCGATTTCTGCCGTCGCGTCGACCTGAAAAAAGTGAACAAGCGTGCCATGGAAGCCCTGATCCGGGCCGGTGCGATGGACAAGCTCGGTGCCGGACGTGCGCAACTGATGGCCAGTATCGACAAAGCGGTTCAGCAAGCGGATCAACAATCCCGTAACGATGCGGCCGGTATGATGGACATGTTCGGGGAAATGCTCGAAAGCGGCGGTGAGGGCGAAGACCCATACGCCGATGTGGCGGGTGTTCGGGAGTGGCCGGAAAAAGAACGCCTCAAGGGGGAGAAGGACACTCTGGGCCTCTACCTGACCGGCCACCCGTTCGATGAATACGAGAAAGAGGTGCGTCGGTTTGTCCGTTCATCCATCGTGGACCTCAAACCCAACAAGTCCCCCCAGCGGGTTGCGGGGCTGGTCGTGGCCCAGCGCACCATGAAGACCAAGACCGGCTCCACCATGTGCTTTATAACGCTGGACGACCGCAGCGGCCGTATCGAGGCCACTCTGTTCTCTGAGGCATTTTTTGAGAACCGGGAGCTGTTGCAGTCGGACCAGGTCATTGTGGTTGAGGGGCAGGTTAGCCATGACGATTACTCCGGGCAGATGAAAATGCGCGTGAGTTCGGTGATGGACGTTGCAACGGCGCGTCAGCAGTTCAGCCGAGGGTTGCAACTGAATCTGCATGCGGATCAGTTGCAGAACGGCCTTCTGGACAAGCTGGATCATACGCTCAGGCCTTTCCGCTGTGACGGGAGTCCGGTCTGGATTGAGTACAGCAGTCCGGAGGCAAAGACCCGGATCGAGCTCGGTGAATCCTGGCGAGTTCAGCCCGACGACAATTTGCTCCTGGAGCTTCGGTACCTGGTGGGCGACCAGTGCGTAGAACTGGTCTATGATTGAGGTAGCCGGGCAAGGCGCGGACTGGCTATCCGGGTTTAACTGCGTGGAATATTAAAAGTTTGTCAGAATGCGGACTCATACAAAGGTCCGCTTTAGCCAGCCACCGGGCGCTGCTATCTTTGTCCCAAATTCTGATTTGGCGGAGTGTGTTTCTGCCTGACAATCAAATGATGGAACATCATGAACCCTAATTATCTGGATTTCGAACAGCCTATTGCCGACCTTGAAGCCAAAATCGAAGAGCTTCGGATGGTGGGTAACGACACCGATATCAACATCAACGATGAGATTACCCGGCTGAAGAAGAAGAGTGTCAGCCTTACCGAGAGTATCTTCTCGAATCTCCAGCCCTGGGATGTGGCGCGTCTGGCCCGACATCCCCGGCGGCCGTATACCCTGGACTACATTGAGTCCATCTTCGAAGATTTTGATGAGCTGCATGGCGACCGTCGCTACGCCGACGATCTGGCGATCGTGGGTGGCACCGCGCGGCTGGACGACAAGCCGGTGATGATTATCGGCCACCAGAAAGGCCGGGAAGTACGGGACAAGGTTAAACGCAACTTCGGCATGCCCCGTCCCGAGGGTTATCGCAAGGCCCTGCGTCTGATGGAGATGGCAGAGCGTTTCAAAATGCCAATACTCACCTTCATTGACACCCCGGGTGCGTACCCCGGAATCGGAGCGGAAGAGCGCGGCCAGAGTGAAGCCATCGCCTTCAACCTGGCGGTCATGTCCCGGCTGAAGACTCCGATCATCTCGACCGTAATCGGTGAGGGCGGCTCCGGTGGAGCCCTGGCAATTGGCGTCTGCGATCAGCTCAACATGCTGCAGTACTCCACTTACGCGGTTATTTCTCCGGAAGGCTGCGCCTCGATTCTCTGGAAAAGCGCGGAATACGCGGCCCAGGCCGCCGAGGCCATGGGTGTGACGGCCGATCGCCTTAAGGATCTCGGGCTGGCGGATAACGTAGTGCAGGAGCCGATGGGCGGCGCCCATCGTAGCCCGGAGGATATGTCCGAGTCCCTGAAGGCGGTGTTGAGCAAGGGTGTGTCCGAGCTCAGCCGTCTGCCAGTAGACGAGCTGGTTGCCCGGCGGTACGAGCGATTGACCCGTTATGAAAGCGGGCGCTAAGCCCGCAACCGGATTTACCTGGCCGGAAGCGGTGTGTGCTTCGGTCAGGAACCTGCCTGAACACGACCGTCTCTGGGTCGCCCTCAGTGGTGGTCTGGATTCGGTTCTCCTTCTTCACCTGGTTGTCCATTGCCATCAGGGGCGTGTGCCTGTGGGCGCCATTCATATCAATCACCAGTTGCAGTCCAATGCCGGCGACACCGAGGCGCACTGTCGTGCCGAATGCAAGGCGCTGGGTGTGCCAGTCATCGTCCGTCCTGTGACGGTCGAGAAAAACGGTACTGAATCGGGCCCGGGAGGCATCGAAGAAGCGGCGCGTAATGCCCGCTATCAGGTGTTTGAAGAGCTTCTTGAAGCCGGCGACCTGCTGTTGATGGCCCATCATGCTGATGATCAGGCTGAAACCATGCTTTTCCGATTTCTGAGGGGCAGTGGTGTGGCTGGCCTGGCTGGTATGCCTAGAAGCCGGGCGCTGGGCGCTGGTGAGCTGGTTCGTCCCCTTCTCGAATTTGAGCGCGCCGGTCTGGTGGCGTGTGCCCGTCAAGCCGGATTGTCCTGGGTCGAGGATCCAAGCAACGCCGACGAAGGCTATGACCGCAATTATCTCCGACACGCCATTTTGCCAAGGCTCAGGTCTCGGTGGCCGGGGTTAACCAGGAGGCTTAAGCACACCTCCAGTGCCTGTGCCGAAAGTGAACAGCTTCATCAGCGCCTGGCCTCACTTCAGTTGGGAGAGCTGATGGACGACGCGGGCCGGCTGTCGGTTGAGGGGGTTCAGGCCCTGTCCGACGCTGAGCGGAAAAACCTCCTTTTCTGGTGGATCCGGACAAGCGGATCACCGGTGCCGACATTGGCAGATTGGGGGCAGGTGGCGAACGACCTGTTATATGCCGGCGATGACCGTGAGCCCGAATTACGTGGTGCAGGGTTCAGTGTTCGTCGTTTTCAGGGATGGCTTTGGCTGGTTCCGGATCCCGCTGAGTTTCCTGATTCCGACATTTTGCTTGAGCCGGGAGAGTCGGTCCGCTGGGGGGAGTGGTATGTTCGCCTGGAACCGGTTGCCGGTGCCAACCCTGAAAATGCTGCCAAGCCAATACGGATATCTACGAGGCAGGGAGGTGAAACCCTGCGTCCACACCCGGGTGGGCCGTCCAGGCGGTTGAAAACCTGGTTCCAGGAACAAGGTGTTCCCCCCTGGGAAAGGCCCCGGATGCCGTTGTTTTTTGCGGTTTCCGAAGGAGAAGAGGAGTTGGTTGCGGTTGGCGATTTGTGGTGTTCTGACCAATACTCCGGAGACGCCCATGCCGCTGGCTGGCGGCTGGTTGTAGAGCGGGATTGTGATTGAGTCAGGGGGGGCTTTCTGGTAGTCTGGCGTCCCATCTTGAGATGAACAATCTCCCTCCTTCACCGAACCAGATAATCACGGAATCTGCATGACGCGTTATATTTTCGTCACCGGCGGTGTCGTGTCTTCCCTGGGGAAGGGTATTGCCTCTGCATCACTGGCAGCCATCCTCGAAGCACGCGGCCTGAAGGTCACTATTCTCAAGCTGGATCCCTACATTAACGTAGACCCCGGCACCATGAGCCCGTTCCAGCACGGCGAGGTTTTTGTCACCGATGATGGCGCGGAAACCGACCTTGATCTGGGCCACTACGAGCGTTTTATCCGCACCCGGATGAGCCGCCGCAACAACTTTACGACCGGCCGTGTCTACGAAGAGGTTATCCGCAAGGAGCGTCGTGGCGATTACCTGGGCGGTACCGTACAGGTCATCCCCCATATTACCGACGAGATCAAACGTCGTGTGGTTGAGGGTGCAGCCGGTGTGGATGTGGCGCTGATCGAGATTGGCGGCACCGTCGGTGATATCGAATCTCTCCCGTTCCTGGAAGCCTGTCGTCAGCTCAAGGTTGAGGTGGGTTCCCAGCGTGCGTTGTTCATGCACCTCACTCTGGTTCCCTACATTGCCACGGCCGGCGAGATCAAGACCAAGCCGACCCAGCACTCCGTGAAGGAAATGCGCTCCATCGGCCTGCAGCCGGATATCCTGCTGTGCCGTTCCGAGCATGAGGTGGATGCCAGCTCCCGTCGTAAGATTGCCCTGTTTACCAACGTTGAAGAGCGTGCGGTTATCCCGCTTGAGGATGCCAAGTCTATCTACGCCATCCCCCGGATGCTCCATGAGCACGGCCTGGATCAGTTGGTCATCGAGCGCTTCAATCTGGACGCCCGTAACGCGGATCTTGGAGAGTGGGACGGTGTTGTCGATGCTCTGATGAATCCGGAGCACGAAGTGACCATCGCCATGGTCGGCAAATACATGGAACTGCTGGATGCGTACAAGTCGCTGATTGAGTCTTTGCTGCACGCCGGCATCAAGACCCGCACCAAGGTCAACATCAACTATATCGATTCCGAGGACATCGAGCGGGACGGTGTCGGGGCGCTCAAGTCCGCCGATGCAATCCTGGTTCCGGGTGGTTTCGGTGAACGGGGTGTCGAGGGCAAGATCCGTACGGTCCAGTATGCCCGAGAGAACAAGGTTCCGTATCTCGGTATCTGTTTGGGGATGCAGGTGGCGGTCATTGAATATGCCCGTAATGTCGCGGGTCTGAAAGACGCCCACAGCACCGAGTTCCGCACCCATACGCCAGAGCCGGTGGTTGGCCTGATCACCGAATGGCTGGACGCGACCGGTGAACGTGAGGAGCGTACCGAAGAGTCGGATCTGGGTGGAACCATGCGTCTTGGTGCCCAGGACTGTGTGCTCACTGAAGGTTCGACCATCGCTAATAGCTACGGCAAGAAAACGATCCGCGAGCGTCATCGTCATCGCTATGAAGTAAACAACCATTTCCTGCCACAGCTGGAAGGCGCTGGCCTGAGGGTTTCCGGTCGCTCTACGGATGGCAAGCTGGTTGAGGTCGTGGAAGCGCCGGATCATCCGTGGTTTGTGGCGTGCCAGTTCCATCCGGAATTCACCTCAACGCCCCGCGACGGCCATCCGCTGTTCAAGGGCTTTGTTAAGGCCGCGCTGGCGAGCCAGAAGGAAGCCTGATCATGGCCCGGAGCAACCTGACCGTCTCGGGAATAGAGATTGCCAACGAAAAGCCGTTCGTGCTGTTCGGCGGCATGAACGTATTGGAGTCCAGGGATCTTGCCTTTGAAGTGGCCGAGACGTACGTGGATGTCTGCGGGCGTCTGGGAATCCCCTACGTGTTCAAGGCATCCTTCGACAAGGCCAATCGCTCGTCGATCAACTCTTTCCGTGGCCCCGGCCTTGAGAAAGGGCTGCAGATCCTGGCGGATATCAAGGACAAGTATGGCGTACCGATTATCTCGGACGTTCATGAGCCGGATCAGGCAGCTCCTGCTGCTGAAGTGTGCGATATCATCCAGTTGCCGGCTTTCCTGAGCCGGCAGACCGATCTCGTTGTGGCCATGGCCCGCACTGGCGCAGTGATTAACATCAAGAAGGCCCAGTTCCTGGCACCCCAGGAGATGAAGCACATCATCAAGAAGTGCGAAGAAGCCGGTAATGACCAGATCATCCTGTGCGAACGTGGTTCGAGTTTCGGGTACAACAACCTGGTGGTCGACATGCTTGGCTTTGGCATTATGAAGCAGATGAATGTACCGGTGTTCTTTGACGTTACCCATTCACTGCAAATGCCGGGTGGTCGTGCCGACTCTGCGGGTGGCCGCCGAGCACAGGTTACTGATTTGGCGCTGGCGGGTATGTCCCAGGGCCTGGCGGGGTTGTTCCTGGAAGCTCACCCGGATCCCGATCAGGCAAAGTGTGATGGTCCGTGCGCGCTTCGTCTGAGCCAGTTGGAGCCTTTCCTCGAGCGTGTTAAGGCTGTGGATGACCTGATAAAAAGTTTTAAACCTGTCGACACCGCCTGATTGGCGGTGTTTGTTTTTGAACACGATTAGACATTGAAAACCTGGAGACCCAGAAGAATGACCAAGATTGCCAACATCAAAGCTCGTGAGGTCCTGGATTCCCGCGGTAACCCGACTGTGGAAGCCGACGTGATTCTGGAAGACGGTACACTTGGCCGTGCATGTGCCCCCTCTGGCGCGTCCACCGGTTCCCGTGAGGCTCTCGAACTGCGTGACGGTGACAAGTCCCGTTACCTTGGCAAGGGTGTTACCAAGGCGGTTAACGCTGTGAACACCACCATTCGCGACGCCTTGCTGGGTAAAGATGCTGCCGATCAGCGTGGCCTGGACCAGGTCATGCTGGATCTCGACGGCACTGACAACAAGGCAACTCTGGGCGCCAATGCCATTCTGGCTGTGTCCCTGGCCGCCGCCAAAGCGGCAGCGACCGCCCTGGACAAGCCGCTGTACGAGCACATTGCCGATGTAAATGGTACCTCTGGCAAATTTTCCATGCCGGTTCCGATGATGAACATCCTGAACGGCGGTGAGCACGCAGACAACAACGTCGATATCCAGGAGTTCATGGTTCAGCCTGTCTCCGCCAAGAGTTTTGGCGAAGCGCTGCGCATCGGTGCCGAGATCTTCCACAGCCTGAAGAAAGTTCTGAGTGCCCAGGGGCTGAATACCGCGGTTGGTGACGAAGGTGGCTTCGCGCCGAACCTGCCGTCAAATGAGGCAGCGCTGGCGGCCATCAAGGAAGCGGTTGAGAAAGCCGGTTACGAGCTTGGCAAAGATGTGACTCTTGCCCTGGACTGCGCGTCCTCCGAGTTCTACAAAGATGGCCAGTACCAGCTGACCGGCGAAGGCAAGAGCTTCGATTCTGAAGGCTTCGCCGATTACCTGGCGGGTCTGTGCGAGCGCTACCCCATCGTTTCTATCGAAGACGGAATGGACGAGAGCGACTGGGACGGTTGGAAGGTTCTGACCGACAAGCTGGGTGAGAAGGTTCAACTGGTTGGCGATGATCTGTTCGTGACCAACACGAAAATCCTGAAGCAGGGTATCGATAAGGGTGTTGGTAACTCCATCCTGATCAAGTTCAATCAGATCGGCAGCCTGTCTGAAACGCTGGATGCTATCAAGATGGCTCAGGACGCCGGTTACACGGCGGTCATTTCGCACCGCTCCGGTGAAACTGAAGACACCACCATTGCGGATCTGGCTGTGGCGACTTGCGCCGGCCAGATCAAGACGGGCTCCCTGTGCCGTTCCGACCGGGTTGCCAAGTACAACCAGCTGCTGCGAATCGAAGAAGCGCTGGATGGCAAGGCACCTTACCGCGGCCTGAGTGAGATCAAGGGGCAGGGTTAATACCCGGCGTTCCCTTTTTTAGCCACGATCGTTATGATCGTGGCGTAAAGAATGCCAAGGCCATCGGGCCCGAGGTGAGAACCCGGGCCCGATGGCCTTTTTACACAATCAGTTAGAAGAATTTGTTGCTAATCTACTCTAAGGTCTATACTCATCATCCAGCGATGAATTTTTGATCGGCTTTTTTCGGAACGATATTGGCGTGAAACTACTCTGGACCACAATGATTGTACTTATCCTCCTGCTACAGGTGCGCCTGTGGGTCGGGGAGGGTAGCTTTGCGCAGGTCTGGGCGCTGGAACAGTCCATTGCCGAGCAGCGTGCCGAGAATGCCGAGCTGGCCGCTCGTAATGACCGGCTCTACGCTGAGGTCCGGAACTTACGTAACGAGCAAAGTGCGGTTGAGGAGCGGGCCCGAATGAACCTTGGATTGATTCGCGAGGACGAGACCTTCTTTCTCGTTGTTGACAAGTAATTGTAATGACCACATCCCCCAAGTACTGGCTTATCGTTCCTGCCGCCGGTATCGGCAAACGGATGCAATCTGACGTCCCCAAGCAATACCTCAAGCTCGATAACCGTTTTATCCTCGACATCACCCTTTCGCGATTGCTGGATCACGCCGATTTTTCCGGCTGTATGGTCCCATTAAGTGCGCAGGATCAGTGGTGGCCCGATTCAGCCGCGGCTGGCGATGATCGTGTTCAGACCTGCACCGGAGGTTCGGAAAGAGCAGATTCTGTATTGTCGGCATTGCATGCCCTGGAAGGTCAGGCCGATGAGAATGACTGGGTACTTGTGCACGATGCCGCTCGGCCGTGTATTCATCCTGACGATCTCGCTAATCTGATTGACACACTTTCCAGCCATCCTGTGGGTGGACTGTTGGCGACTCCTGTTGCGGATACCCTGAAACAGGCAGGTGGGGGTGCGATACCGGAAGTGGAAGCAACGGTGGATCGCAGCCGACTTTGGCGGGCACTGACGCCCCAGATGTTCCGGATTGGTGCCCTGAAAATGGCTCTTGAAAATAGCCTGGCTGAAAGGCAACCGATCACCGATGAGTCCTCCGCCATGGAATTTTCCGGTAACATGCCGGTTCTGGTAGAAGGAAGACCGGATAACCTGAAAATTACGGTGCCGGCGGACTTGGCGTTAGCCGGTTTCGTTCTCAGCCGTCTCTGAATGTTTTGTTTCCCGGAGTGAAATATGCGAATTGGCCAGGGCTTTGATGTTCACGCCTTCTGTGACGGTGACCGCGTTATTCTTGGCGGTGTTGCGATTCCCCATAGTCAGGGCCTGAAAGCACACTCCGATGGCGATGTGCTGCTGCATGCCCTTGCTGATGCGCTGCTTGGAGCGGTTGCGCTTGGCGACATTGGGCATTTGTTCCCGGATACGAGCGAAGAATGGGCCGGGGCGGATAGCCGGGATCTGTTGCGTCGGGTGATGGAACGGGTCTCGGAAGAGGGGTATCAGGTCATCAATGTTGATAGCACCATTATTGCCCAGGCTCCAAAAATGGCGCCTCATGTCGAAGCCATGCGCCTCAACATCGCCGAAGATCTGGGCATTCCTGCCAGTCGAGTGAGTGTCAAAGCGACCACCACGGAGAAGCTCGGCTTTACCGGACGGAGCGAGGGCATCGCCTGTCAGGCCGTTTGTTTGCTGGAAGCTGTGCCCTCGTGAGTAATGCCTCCCCATCTCACAGTAAATGGCGTTTGGATTGGCCCACGTCTTCTGGACGCCGAGTCGCCCATGCAAGGCTCAAGCGTTCCCCGGAGGATTTTTGTGTCTACGAAGACCTCAAGCTGGACGGAATGGTCACGGGTCTCTCTGCTGGGCAGGTGCCTGGGGAGGGTGAGCATCTCCTTGTCCACATTGAAAAGACCGGGGACAACACCGAGTACGTGGCGCGCGAATTGGCGAAACTGTCAGGGTGTCGTCACCTTGATGTCGGATTCAGTGGCCTCAAGGATCGCCATGCCATAACCCGGCAATGGTTCAGCCTGTATCGTCCCGGGCAACAGGCGAATGACTCGGATGTGCTTGCTCTAATCTCGCAACAATGGAAGGTTGTCGAAGCCTGCCGTTATCACCGAAAGCTTCGCCGTGGCGATCATCAGTGTAATCATTTTGTGATCACGCTCAGGGACATGGACGGTGTTAAATCCGATATTGAACAGGCTCTGGCCAGCCTGCGTGAGCGTGGGGCACCTAATTACTTCGGTCCCCAGCGCTTCGGGATTGATGGCGGCAACCTTGATCGCGCAGCCGTCATGGATCCGTCCGCACTGGACCAGCGTCGTCGCGGCAAAGGTCGAGGACGTGGAAAGCGTAGTGGCGGACGTGACTCGAAAAACGTATTGTACTTTTCGGCGGCACGTTCCTGGATCTTCAACGAAGTGCTTGCGCGTCGGGTTGAGGAAGGGAGCTGGTTGGAACCCCTTTCGGGTGAGACGGGTCTTCCTGATCAGCCGGGTGTGGTCACCGGGCCGCTCTGGGGGGATGGGGGATCTGGTGCATCCGGGGAACAAGCTCAACTCGAACAGGCAGTGGCAGAGCAGGCTCCGGAGCTTCTGAAAGTATTTTCAACAACCCGGATGCAGCCTGAGCGCAGGGCGCTCTCGACCATTCCGGCAGAACTGTCCTGGAAGTGGTTTTCGAATGACTCCCTGGAACTGCGTTTCAACCTGCTCCCGGGACAATATGCCACTACGATTCTGAACGATATTTTTGAGATCGAGGACATGAGCCTCGGCCACCATAATAAACAGCAAGGCTAGCGGAGAACATCGTGCGTATTCTGTTGTCGAATGACGACGGGGTTCATTCACCGGGGCTGGTAGCCCTGTATGAAGGGCTTCGGGGTCTGGGTGACCTGGAAGTGGTCGCCCCGGATCGAGATCACAGCGGGGCAAGTAATGCCCTGACCCTCAATCGGCCGTTAACGGTTGAACAGCACCCTAATGGCTTCCGGTCAGTTGATGGCACACCAACCGATTGTGTCCATCTGGCGGTCAATGGTTTGTTTGATGTTCCCTTTGACCGGGTTGTTTCCGGCATCAATACCCACGCCAATCTGGGCGATGACATCATATACTCCGGGACCGTGGCCGCTGCAACGGAAGGTCGCCATCTCGGACTGCCGGCTATTGCCGTGTCCCTCGCCAACGAGGGGTTATTTCACTACGAAACCGCTGCCCGGGTTGTTCGGCTGTTGCTGGAGCACAACCGTCCTCTGGTTCTTGGGCCCCGATCGATTCTGAACGTCAATGTCCCGGATGTGCCATGGGATGAATTGAAAGGCTTCAGGGTTACCCGTCTTGGGCGTCGTGAGCGAGCTGAGGGCGCAGTACCCATGACCTGCCCCCGGGGCAAAGAACGTTACTGGATCGGTGCGGCAGGAGAGGGCGGCGACGCCGGGCCAGGCACCGACTTCCATGCCGTGCGTGAGGGGTATGTGTCGATTACACCCGTCCACGTTGATATGACGCGTCACGAAGCGCTGGTGCCGCTGGATGAATGGGTGGATGCGCTCCCGGATGGGTTCGGGGGGCAGGTATGAGTGCGCAACTGGAAGGCATCGGAATGACATCCCGGCGAACCAGAATGCGATTGGTTCAGAGGCTCCGCGAGGCGGGGATCGAGTCGGATCGGGTGCTGGAAACCATGGGTGAGGTTCCGCGCCATATATTTCTCGACGAGGCCCTGTCTCATCGAGCCTACGAAGATACTTCTTTGCCGATCGGTCACGGACAAACGTTGTCCCAGCCCTATATTGTTGCCCGGATGACGGAGCTTTTGCTGGCCCATGAGCCTGCCCGTGTTCTCGAGCTTGGTACCGGTTCCGGCTATCAGACGGCGGTTCTCTCCCGTTTGTTTGATGAAATCTACAGTGTTGAACGCATAAAACCGTTGCAGGACCGTGCCAGAGATCGTCTCAGGCAGCTTGGAGCCCGGAACGTGCTGCTCAAACATGCCGATGGGGGCATGGGCTGGCCGGACCGGGGGCCATTTGACGGTATTATCGTGACCGCGGCGCCGGTAGAAGTGCCGGCTGAGCTGTTGGCCCAACTCGGTGATGGCGGTGTCCTGATCGCACCGGTCGGAGAAGAAGAACAGGTACTGGTGCAGGTCACTCGGAGGGGAGACAACTTTGATTACCAGGAATTGGAGCCTGTCTATTTTGTGCCCTTGTTAGGAGGTGTGATCCGTTGAATGACGTGGGCGTTGAAGCAACACCGGCCACTGATGAAGTGGATCGTAGCCATCGGCCGGTAGGTATTTTCCTCCGGGGTGTTGCCATGGGAGCGGCGGATATCGTCCCCGGGGTATCCGGAGGCACGATTGCGTTCATCACCGGTATATATTTCCGCTTGCTGGAAGCGATCAATGCTGCGCCTAAAGCCGCACTCCGGCATCTTTTCCGGGGCCATTTGAAGTCCTTCTGGATCGAAATCGATGGTGCCTTCCTGTTGTGCCTGCTGGCGGGCATTCTCGGCAGTATTGTGACCCTTGCCTCTGCGATCAGTTTTGCGTTGGAGGCCTATCCGGTGCTTATCTGGAGTTTCTTCTTCGGCCTTATTCTTGCCTCCGTCTGGCATGTCGGGCGACAGGTCAGGCGATACCGGTATTCGTTGGTGCTCCCGCTGAGTGCAGGCATTGCTGTTGCCTGGTGGATCACGACCCTGTCGGTTGGCCAGGCAACACCCTCCGCGCCGCTCTTTTTTGGTGCCGGTGCACTGGCGATATGCGCCATGATCCTCCCGGGGATTTCCGGGAGCTTCATCTTGCTGATTATCGGCATGTATTCACCGGTCTTGACCGCCATAAAGGGTGGAGATATCGGCATACTGCTTTTGTTTATGGCGGGATGTGTTGTCGGGTTATTGTCGATTGCCCGACTGATCACCTGGTCGTTCCATCATTTTCACGATCATGTTCTGGCATTGCTGACAGGCTTTATGATTGGCGCACTGAACAAAGTCTGGCCCTGGAAGGAGACCCTAAGCTGGCGCACCAACAGTGCCGGTGAGCAGGTGCCATTGCAGGAGGTAAGTATTATGCCTGCTTCGTACGCGGAGCTGACGGGGCAGGACCCGCAGATCGCACTGGCCATTGTTCTGGCTTTGGCGGGATTGTTTCTGGTTTTCGCTCTGGAATGGGTTGGAAGCCGGTATCAGCAACCTGTAAGCGGTGCGCAAAGCGAAATGTGAAAGATGCCAAAAGTGTTACCTGATGCGCAGAACCGGTGTTTCGGGCGGTAACAATAGTGGCCGCAGAGTAACTTGGATTCCGGATAGAAATGTGCAATATATTAGCAAGTTACTCTAAAAACTTTAGAAATTGCTTTGGTACTCTGTAGTTCTTATACGGATTTTTCATAACCGGACAGCTCTTATTTCTGTGAGATTTTTGCGTGGGCTAATCATCGCCGTATTAACGGCCTCCCCGCGGTTCCCATCCGGTGCCCACGTACCGACTCGTGCATCCAAAGCGGGCCTGTGTCGTCCGACTCTGCTGCTGATGCTGCCCCTTTTCGTGTTGCTGGGAGGCTGCAACAGCCAGGCGATTTACCAGGACGATCTCTACAATCCTCCCGTTTACTGGGGGCGCCATGTGGTTCAGTCCGGAGAAACCCTGTATAGCATTGCCTGGCGCTACGGCAGGGACTACAGGGAGTTGGGCAGTGCCAATGGCATTGGTCCTCCCTGGCATCTCAGGGCGGGACAGGTACTTCGTCTCGACCTTCGCGGATCCGCCACATCGTCAAACCAATCCACGCGCACAACCCCCTCTGTTCGCCCATCCCGGCAGGCGACGGTGCGTGTTCCAAAGCCAGATACATCGCCCAAACCTGATGTTACTCGAGCACCTGACAGAGCAACACCGCTGGCTTCCCAGACTCAGACAGTGGCCAGAATCAATTGGCGCTGGCCGCATATTGGCACCGTAATTGCTGGATATTCATCATCCGGGAAAGTCAACAAAGGAGTTGATATTGCCGGTAAACCCGGGGATGCTGTTAGGGCAGCTGCTAGCGGAAACGTGGTATACGCTGGCAACGGGTTGCTAGGTTACGGAAACCTCATTATTGTGAACCACAGTGAGCGTTATTTGAGCGCTTACGCCCACAACCGGAAGATTCTGGTGCAGGAAGGGGAGGATGTGAAAGCCGGTCAGGTGATCGCTGAGCTCGGTAGCAGTGGCGCAGAACGACCCATGTTGCATTTTGAGATACGAAAAAATGGCAATCCGGTTGATCCCGCCCATTATCTGCCTCCGCGCTAGTACCAAACAGACAGCCAGGATGCTGCCCAACACCTGAATTGGCACTGACAGAAAACCGCAAAAAAAAACAACAAGGGTTACGGCGATGGCCGGCCAACCAACTGATGTCCTGAAAAAAGCACGGATACGAAAAAGATCCGCAATAACAAGAAGTATTGGATCAACACCCAGGATTATTAAGAGGCGGGGCAAGAACCATGTCAGCAGAGCAAGATGAAGTGATCATTGATCGTGTAGCGGATCTGGAAGAATCTGAGGATCAGCTGCTAGCCGAAGAGAAGGTCGAGAAGGATTCATCCGGTAGCGACAGTGCCGAATCCAGCGGCGACTTTCCCACCCAAGGGCGTTATTTTACCAGTCAGAAACAGCTGGATGCCACCCAGCTTTACCTCAACGAAATCGGTTTCTCTCCACTCCTGACTCCCGAAGAGGAAGTCTATTTTGCCCGCCTTGCCCGCAAAGGCGAAGAGTCCGGTCGAAAACGGATGATCGAAAGCAACCTCCGCTTGGTGGTTAAAATCGCCCGCCGTTACGTGAACCGGGGACTAACGCTACTGGACCTGATTGAAGAAGGTAACCTCGGTCTCATCCGTGCAGTGGAAAAGTTTGATCCGGAGCGTGGCTTCCGGTTCTCGACTTACGCGACCTGGTGGATTCGCCAGACCATTGAACGGGCGATCATGAATCAGACCCGGACCATCCGTTTGCCCATTCACGTGGTCAAAGAACTCAATCTTTATCTACGCGCCGCGCGGGAGTTGACTCAGAAGCTGGATCACGAGCCTTCCGCCGAAGAAATCGCCCGCATGGTCGACAAGCCGGCTGCGGACGTGAAACGGATGCTCGGCCTGAATGAGCGGGTTGCCTCCATGGACACGCCGATTGGTTCAGGAGGAGAAAAGTCCTTACTCGATACCGTTGCTGATGAAGGCGCTTCTGATCCTGCCGATCTGCTTCAGGATAACAACATGTGCTCCTGTCTCGGTAAATGGATCGACCAGCTTAGTGAAAAGCAACAGGAAGTTCTGTCACGGCGCTTTGGACTGCGTGGCTACCCGGTAAGCACGCTGGAGGAAGTCGGCCAGGAAATCGGGCTGACCCGGGAGCGGGTGCGTCAGATCCAGGTAGAGGCGCTTCGCCGTCTGCGGGAAATACTAGAGAAAGAAGGGCTTTCAGGAAACCTTTTGTTCAAGTAGCCCCGCTGACCTGTCCTTTCTGAAAAGCCGACCAGTGCATCTGGTCGGCTTTTCTGTTTCAGTAACCCCGCAAATGAGAACCAGGTGGCGCATTGTGGTCCTTAGTCGTTGCTAGAATGCGTGAACCGGGTGGGATAGGGTGTCGAATCCCGGCGCACGAATGAAACACGTTAATAATAACGACTGAAAAGGAAGGACTATGATGAAGGCTCTTACAACCGGTTTTGCTTCATTGGTTATGGCGGCAGCGCTCTCGGCTCCGGCGACAGCTTTGACTGTTGAAGGTGTTGATGTTCCGGATACCTATTCCGCCATGGATACCGAGCTCAAACTGAACGGTGCCGGCACCCGTTCCAAATGGTTTATGGACCTGTACGTGGGAGGGCTCTACGTACCGGAAAATGTTGATGATGGTGAAGCGGTTATTAATGCGGATGAACCCCAGGCGATCACCTTGCATATTATCTCCGGCATGATCACCAGTGACCGGATGACCGAAGCCACACTGGAAGGCTTTGAGGCATCCACCAATGGCAACCTGGCTCCGATACAGAGCGATGTTGACCAGTTCATGGCGGTTTTTGCAGAAGAGATCAAAGAGGGCGATGTGTTCGATCTGGTCTATTTACCGGCAGAGGGCGTCAAGGTTCTGAAAAACGGTGAGCTGAAAGACACCGTTGGCGACTTGGCCTTCAAAAAGGCGCTCTTCGGCATCTGGTTGTCCGATGAGCCTGCCCAGGAAGATCTGAAAGAGAAGATGTTGGGTCAGCGCTGAGTCAGCGATCCCCTGCAGACTGAAAAAGCCGGCTTCGACGCCGGCTTTTTTGTTGATGCCTGTGCGGAGGAAGAACGGCTTACAGGTATTCCCGCTTCTGCTTGAATTCGCAAAGATCCTCAATAATGCAGGCGCCACATTTTGGCTTTCGGGCGGTGCACGTGTAGCGGCCGTGAAGAATCAGCCAATGGTGAGCGTCCAGCAGAAACTCCCTGGGCACCAGGCGCATCAGTCGTTTCTCCACTTCCAGGACATTCTTTCCGGGCGCAATCCCGGTGCGGTTGGATACCCGGAAAATATGCGTGTCGACGGCCATGGCCATGTGGCCAAAAGCGGTATTCAACACCACGTTGGCGGTCTTCCGGCCCACGCCCGGCAATGCTTCCAGTTCCTCGCGCTTCTCTGGCACCTGGCTGCCGTGTTGGTCGATCAGTATCCGGCAGGTTTTGATGACGTTTTCGGCCTTGCTGTTAAACAGGCCAATCGTCTTGATGTATTCCTTGAGGCCATCGACACCCAGGGCAAATATGGCTTCGGGGGTGTTAGCGACGGGAAACAGCTTGTCTGTAGCCTTGTTGACGCCGACGTCTGTCGCTTGTGCTGAGAGAATAACGGCAATCAGCAGTTCGAAC
Organism: Marinobacter nitratireducens; assembly: GCF_000708045.1. Classification (GTDB taxonomy): domain Bacteria; phylum Pseudomonadota; class Gammaproteobacteria; order Pseudomonadales; family Oleiphilaceae; genus Marinobacter; species Marinobacter nitratireducens. The sequence continues at coordinate 926,366 of NZ_ANIE01000003.1, read as the reverse complement.
GGTGACGAGTAATTCAGCTCGGTTGTCGGGTTGGGATTGGCGTCCCGCAGCCGCGTGAAAATCTCTGTGCGTTTTTCTTTATTCATAATCAGGATACGTTACCAGTGACCCGTACACGCTTACTGCCGGAGGATGCCGGCGCGGGTGTTGCGACTCTCCGCCGGGCTTCGAGCTTGCTGTCGATGCTGTTCTTGAGGGCGATCAGCAGCCCAAGGCCCATAAACGCACCAGGGGGCAGCATCATGAACAGCATGTTCGGATAGGCTTCGAAGGGGCGTACGACCCAGTCTGCAGCCATGGGGCCCAACAGAAGATTCATATCCACGAACAGGGTGCCCTGACCGATCAGTTCGCGCATGCCGCCCAGGACGATCAATACCGCCAGGAACCCAAGCCCCATCATGGCACCGTCCAGCAGGGCCCGTCCGGGCGCATTGCGGGAGGCGAAGGCATCGGCCCTGCCCAGGATGGCACAGTTGGTAACAATCAGCGGGATGAAGATGCCGAGGATCTGGTAAAGCTCATAGGTGAAGGCCTGCATCAGGAGTTCAGCGCAGGTAACAAAAGAGGCGATGATCATCACGAACGCGGGCAACCGGACCGATTCACCCACAAAGTTGCGAATCAGGGAGACGGCGAGGTTGGAGCCCATAAGCACCAGTAGCGTTGCGAGACCAAGGCCGATAGCGTTGACAACGGTACTGGTAACCGCCAGTAGCGGGCATAACCCCAGAACCTGAACCAGAGCGGGGTTATTATTCCAGAGCCCGTCCTTGATGATTTCTCCAGGAGTCTTGTCTGCCATAATCAGGAATGCTCCAACGTGTTGGTTTCACCAGCAATTGCGTCCGGTTTTAGCTTGTGTTTTCCCGGCCCTGCAGGCGCGCCCAGGCGCTCCAGAATCACCCGATGGTTCTTCCGGAAGTAGATCAATGCCTTCTGTACCGCTTTGACAACGGCCCGTGGTGTGATCGTTGCACCGGTGAACTGGTCAAACATGCCGCCGTTCTTTTTGACGTTCCATTCGCTGTGGGGCGGTTTGCCCAGCGAGCGCCCTTCGAAGCTCTGGATCCAGTCGGATTTGCGGGTTTCTATACGGTCGCCAAGCCCTGGGGTTTCCTTGTGGCTAGTGACTCTGACACCCAGAACCGTACCTTGCAGGTTGACACCCACGAGCAGACGAATGTTTCCGGAATATCCGTCCGGCGCGATGACGGGCATGATCATGCCGGTGGGAGAGCCGTCTTTGCGGGCAACCCATACCGTCAACGGGCCATCCTGAGCCAGGTGTTCGCTGGCGGGCAGCTCAACGGTGTCATGCAGCATGTCGTTGTCATGCGTGCTTTCAGGAATAATCTCAAATAAGGCCTTGGCTTCAGCGCGAGCTGCCTGTTCCTGAATGCGTTGGGCGGTAAAGGCTTGCGTTACCGCAATGGTGCCCCCGGTAATGACGGCAAATAGACCAAGGCCAATGGCACTTCGACGGATGGACTGAGCAAGTGCTGCCATGAATTACCCCTGACTCTTGCCTGGCACGCCGCGACGGGCCTTGTGATGGCCGTAGGTGCGTGGTGGCGTGAAATGGTCGATGAATGGCACCGCAAAGTTCATCAGCAGGACGCTGAAAGCAACAGCGTCCGGGTAGTTCCCCCAGGTGCGGATCAGATAGATCAGAACGCCAATTCCGGCACCGTAGATCAGTTTGCCCTGGTGGCTGGTAGCGGCCGATACCGGATCTGTCGCGATGAAAAAAGCGCCCAACATGGTTCCACCGGCCAGCAAATGCAATGAAAGCGGAGCGTATTGGTCGGCATTGCTGCCGAAGGCCAGGCTCATCACGGCAAGGCCTGCCAGGAAGCCCGCCGGGATATGCCAGCTGATGATTCGCAGGCCGACCAACAGCAGGCCTCCAGCCAGGAATGCGCCGTTTACCCATTCCCACCCACGAGCTACTGCATCGCCGAAGGTTGGGTGAGACAACACTTCGTCAGCGGTGTGGGTCGCAATCTTGTGCTTGTATTCATCCAATGGCGTCGCCATCGTCCAGCCATCAACGGCTGTCTGATGTCCGGAGGCGATGGAACTCAGGGTTTCTCCAAGCCCGGGCGCGCCCTGCCAGAGCAGGGTGGGTTCGGCCCAGTTGGTGGTCATGGCGACCGGAAAAGATATAAGCACCAGGGCATAGCCAACCATGGCCGGGTTGAAGGGGTTGGAGCCCAAGCCGCCATAGAGTTGTTTGGCGATAACAATGGCGGAGATCACGGCAATTGCTGACACCCACCAGGGTGCGAATTGAGGCAGGGACAGTCCCAGCAAAAGCCCTGTGACAGCCGCGGTATTATCTTTCAGAAAGAAACGAACGGGCTTCTTTCTGAGCTTGAGGATAATGGCCTCTGAAGCAAGCGCCACGGCTATGCACCAGATGACATTGATCAGATTACCCCAGCCGAAAAAAATGGTCTGGGCGATCAGTCCCGGCAGGGCTGCGATAATCACCCAAAGCATGACCCGTGAGGTCGGGCGGGCATTTCGGGCATGAGGGGAAGACTGTTGAACAAACGCCATGTCGATTCGGCCTGAACTCGGTTATTCGGTTGACTGTGATTCGGTCGCATTCGCCAACAACTGGCGAGCTTCTGTCAGGGCCTCTTCCGCCCTTTTGACCCGGTCATGATTCTTTGCCACTGCGCGTTCCAGCTTGTCGACGTTGTCCGCCTGCTGAGCTTTGGCCTCTTCCAGCATGCCTTGCATGGTTTCCAGTTTGGAGCGGGCCTGGGTCAGCTGTTTTTCCAGGGCTTCCAGGTCCGGCCTGGGAGGCTCGGGTGCCGGTTGGCTGTCACTGTCTGTCGCAGGGCCTTGCTCGGCCTTCGCTTTCTTTCGTGCCAAAGCCTGCTCGACCAGAGCGGCCTTGGCAGCACGCTCATCAGTGGCTGTACCGTCAGCCTCGGCCTGTTCGGCTTCTGCCTTTTTACGAGCCTGTGCTTCTGCAGCCGCCTTCGCACGCTCCTTGCGACGGAGCTCTTTCTCTTCCTGCTCCCTTTCAAGGCGCGCCTGGCGGGCTTCGAAGCGCTCCCGAGCCCGGTCTGCTTTTAGTTGCTCCGCACGCTGAACCCGAATCTCTCCCTTTGCGTGGCGATAGTACTGAACCAGAGGGATTGAGCTGGGGCAAACATAGGAGCAGGCGCCACATTCGATGCAGTCGAATAGATTCAGGTGTTCTGCTTTATCGAACTCGCCCGCCTTGGAGTACCAGAACAGTTGCTGTGGCAGGAGTTCCATCGGGCAGGCATCCGCACACTGGCCGCAACGAATACAGGGCTGCTCCGGCGCCGGCGTGGGTAATTCCCGCTCGCTGGCGGCGATCACACAGTTGCTGGTCTTGGTAATCGGTACCTCAAGCGAATTCAGGGTGAAGCCCATCATCGGGCCGCCGGAAACCAGGCGGTTTGTCCGATCGGCATCGAATCCCGCTTGTGTCAGCAAGCTCTGAACCGGCGTTCCGAGCAGTGCCTCAAAGTTCCCAGGGTCACTGACGCCCTCTCCGGTCATGGTCACGATACGAGAGATCAGAGGTTTGCCTTCAAACACTGCCCGTGAGACGGCGACCGCCGTGCCGACGTTCTGGCACATTACCCCGATATCTGCTGGTATCCCTCCACTAGGGACTTCCATGCCGGTCAGAATCTGGATGAGCTGCTTTTCTCCGCCGGAGGGGTATTTCGTCGGGATGACCGCCAGTTCGATCTGTGTGCCTTTGATCGCCTTGCCCATGGCCTGGATAGCTTCGGGCTTGTTGTCCTCAATACCGATCACGCACCGTTCCGGACGAAGGATCCAGGACATGACTTTCAGCCCGGCAATCACTTCGTCCGCGCGTTCCCGCATCGTCATGTCATCGGCAGTAATGTACGGCTCGCACTCCGCACCATTGAGAATAAGGGTCTGAACCTTCCGGTCTCTGGGCGGACGAAGTTTCACGTTGGTTGGGAAACCGGCGCCACCCATGCCAGACACACCGGCTTCCCGGATGAGTTCCAGTACCTGGTCCCGTTCCAGCTTTTTGTAGTCTCGAACCGGCTCGAGAGGCAGCCATTGATCCTCTCCGTCCGGTTTCAGAACGATGCACCAGTCTTCCATGCCGGACGGGTGGGGCACGGGCCGCAGAGCGATCTGTTCAACAATACCCGATGTCGGAGCATGAACCGGAACCCCGAGACCGCCCGTAACATCGGCGATTTTCTGGCCCTTGAGTACCCTGTCGCCAACATGAACCAACGGTTCGGCGGGGACCCCAATGTGCTGTTGCAGGGGCAATACCAGGCGTTCGGGCAGCGCCGCCGGCCGAATCGGGCCTGCGGTGGACTGGCGCTTGTTTTCGGGTGGGTGAATGCCGCCGGAAAAATCCCAGAGCTGTGACATCAGGCGCTTACCCCCTGCCGGTCTGTTGCGATAATGCCACTGGACGGAGGCGTCCAGGTCCAGGTACGGATATCCGGTTCGATCGTGATCATATCAATGCAGTCAACGGGACAGGGCTCCACGCAGAGATCACAACCGGTGCATTCACTCTCAATCACCGTATGCATGTGCTTGGCGGCGCCGAGGATCGCGTCTACCGGGCATGCCTGAATGCACTTGGTGCAGCCGATGCACTCGTCCTCCCGGATGACGGCAACCCGCTTTTCCTGTTCAACGCCGTGCTCAGCGTCCAGCGGTTGGGGCTCAACATCAAGTAGGTCCGCCAGTGCCTTGATAGTGGATTCCCCGCCGGGAGGACATTTGTTGATCGCATCGCCATCCGCGATGGACTCGGCGTAAGGGCGGCAGCCCGGGAAGCCGCATTGGCCGCATTGGGTCTGTGGCAAGAGGGAATCGATTTGATCCACCAGCGGATTGCCCTCGACCTTGAAGCGTTCAGCGGCGAAACCGAGCAGCCCGCCAAAAGCCAGGGAGAGCGCAAGAAGCACCAGTACGGCGATTAATATGCCTGTCCACATAACAACGTGTCTCCGTTAAACGCTGACGAGGCCGGTAAAGCCGAGGAACGCCAGGGCCATCAAGCCGGCCGTCACCATGCCGATGGCAGCGCCACGAAAGGCGACCGGTACATCCGCCACGGCGATCCGTTCACGCATCGCCGCAAACAGAACCAGCACCAGGGAAAAGCCGGCCGCTGCGCCGAATCCATACAAAACCGATTCAACGAAGTTGTTGTTTTTGTTCAGGTTGAGAAGCGCGACACCAAGAACCGCGCAATTGGTGGTGATCAGGGGCAGAAAAATACCCAGAACCCGATACAGGAGGGGGCTGGTTTTCCTGACCACCATTTCGGTGAACTGAACCACCACGGCAATCACCAGAATGAAGGTGATGGTTTTGAGGAACGCGAGGTCCAGTGGAGCCAGCAGGTAGGTATAGGCAAGATAGCTGCATACCGATGACAGGGTCAGTACAAAGGTAGTGGCCAGAGACATGCCCATGGCGGTCTCCAGCTTGCCGGAAACCCCCATGAACGGGCACAGGCCGAGGAACTGTACCAACACGAAGTTGTTCACCAGTATGGTGCTGACCAGTATCAGTAAATACTCTGTCATCGTTGCGTACTCTTCATTCCTGCCTGGTCTTACATTACCCGCATGCCCGGGGTGGCGCCTGAATCGGGAGAGAGGATGAAGATATCCTTGCCGCCCGGGCCAGCCGCCAGGACCATGCCTTCAGACATACCGAATTTCATCTTTCTTGGCTTCAGGTTGGCAACCATCACGGTCATACGGCCAACGAGATCTTCCGGTTTGTAGGCTGACTTGATACCAGCGAATACGTTGCGTTCGCCATGTCCCACGTCAAGAGTCAGGCGAAGTAGCTTGTCAGCCCCTTCCACGTGTTCTGCATTGACGATCTTTACGACCCGGAGATCCACTTTCGCAAAGTCGCCAAATTCTATCTCATCGGCAATGGGCTCGAGATTGGCTGCCGGCTCCGGCTGTGCGGTCGCTGCGGGAAGCTCTTCCTTGGAGGCATCCAGCATCTTGTCGATCTGTTTCATGTCGACCCGGTTCATCAGGGGCTTGAACTTGTCAATGCCGTGATTTTCAAGCAGCTCGGCGCGATCATTCCAGTTCAGCTGCGCGTTGAGGAACGATTGGGCGGCTTCCGCGGTTTTCGGAAGTACCGGTGCCAGGTATGTCATCAACAGCCGGAACATGTTGATGGCGTTGGTACAGATCGCCTGCAGGTTGTCTTCCTGACCGTCCTGCTTGGCAATAACCCAGGGCTGTTCATCATTCACATACTGGTTGGCGATATCCGCCAGTTCCATGATCCGACGCATGGCGCGACCGAATTCCCGTGCCTCGTAGAATTCCTCGATCTGTTGGCCGGCCTCGATAAACTCGCGTAGCTTCTCGGATTCGGTAACTTTGCCCAGCTGCCCGTCAAAGCGCTTGGTGATGAAGCCGGCACTGCGGCTGGCGATGTTCACTACCTTGCCAACCAGGTCAGAATTCACTCGGGCGGCAAAGTCTTCAAGGTTGAGGTCCATGTCATCGACGCTGCCTGTAAGCTTGGCCGCGAAGTAGTACCGCAGATATTCCGGATTGAGGTGATCCAGATAGGTCCGCGCCATGATAAAGGTACCGCGGGACTTGGACATCTTCTTGCCGTTCACCGTCACAAAGCCGTGAGCCCAGACGGCCGTTGGCGTGCGGAACCCGGCATCATGAAGCATGGATGGCCAGAACAGCGCGTGGAAGTTGATGATGTCCTTGCCAATGAAGTGGTAAACCTCGGCGTCGGAATCCGCCTTCCAGAAATACTCGAAATCGATGTTCTCGCGGTTGCACAGGTTCTTGAAGCTGGCCAGGTAGCCGATCGGGGCATCCAGCCAGACATAGAAGTATTTGCCCGGGGCGTCCGGAATCTCGAAACCAAAATAGGGCGCATCACGGCTGATATCCCATTCTTGCAGGCCGGCATCCAGCCACTCGGCCAGTTTGTTGGCAACCTGCGGCTGAAGCGTGCCGCTTCGCGTCCAGTTGGCGAGAAAATCCTGGAAATCCGGAAGTTTGAAGAAATAGTGTTCAGATTCCTTCTCAACCGGTGTGGCACCGGACACTGCCGAACGCGGGTTGATCAGCTCTGCCGGTGTGTAGGTGGCACCGCAGGCCTCACAGTTGTCGCCGTACTGGTCCTCGGTTTTGCACTTGGGGCAGGTGCCCTTGATGAAACGGTCTGCCAGGAACATCTCTTTTTCCGGATCGAAAAACTGAGTGATCTTCCGGGTTGCGATGTGACCGTTTTCCTGCAACTGGCGGTAGATGTACTCCGAGAAGTACTGGTTCTCCTCCGAATGGGTGGAGTAGTAATTATCGAACCGGATGTGGAAGCCGGCGAAATCCTCCTGGTGTTCCTGGCTGATACGATCAATCAGTTGCTCAGGCGTGATGCCCTCGCGCTCGGCGCGGAGCATGATGGCCGTGCCGTGGGCATCGTCAGCGCAAACGTAATAGCAGTTGTGGCCACGCATGTTCTGGTAGCGCACCCAGATGTCCGTCTGAATGTACTCCAGCAGGTGACCCAGGTGGATCGGCCCGTTGGCATAGGGCAGGGCGCTGGTAACCAGAATATCGCGCTGTGGCTTGCTAGCTTGCGTCATGGTGATGTCCGAACCTTCTGTTGATAAGGGTTGGAAAGACAAAAACGGGGTTCAGGTGCGCAACCGGCATTGATTGCTCCAGACAAAGACCCCATATGGTCAGAAACGGGCACAGATGATACCTTCCAAGCCATTAATTTTCACCTGAAACACCCGTTTCTGTGCTTATGAGCTTATTCCGGAGAACCCGATGACCCAGATTTCCCAGCAGGCCCTGGAAACAGCCGTCCGCGAATACCGCGACCCTTACCTTGAAAAGGACCTGTATGAACTTGGCGCCGTCAAGAACTTGACCGCCGACGAGAACGGTAAAGTCACCCTGATGGTCGAACTGCCGTATCCGTCCAAAGGCATTGCCGGAGGGCTCAAGCAGATCGTCGCCAATGCACTTGAAAACGTGGATGGTGTGGAAGACGCGGACGTGCACGTGGGGCAGAAAATTCACGCCTACCAGACCCAGAAAGACATCCCCTCCGTTGCCGGCGTCAAGAACATCATCGCCGTCGCATCCGGCAAGGGCGGAGTCGGCAAATCCACGACTGCCGTCAACCTGGCGCTGGCGCTAAAAGCCGAAGGCGCCCGAGTCGGTATTCTGGACGCCGACATCTACGGCCCCAGCATCGGCATGATGCTCGGCGTACCCGAGGGCAAACGCCCGGACACTCGGGAAAACAAATACTTCGTCCCTATGGAAGCCCACGGCTTGCAGGCCAATTCCATGGCCTTCGTCGTCACCGACAAGACCCCGATGGTCTGGCGCGGCCCAATGGTCAGCGGCGCAGTTATGCAGCTGCTGCAACAGACTCTGTGGGATGAACTCGACTACCTGATCATCGACATGCCCCCGGGAACCGGCGACATCCAGCTTACCCTGGCCCAAAAAGTTCCTGTCACTGGCGCCGTGATTGTTACCACCCCGCAGGACATCGCCCTGCTGGATGGCAAAAAGGGCATCGAAATGTTCCGCAAAGTCGACATTCCGGTACTCGGTGTCGTCGAAAACATGAGTGTCCACATCTGCAGCAACTGCGGCCACGAAGAACCCCTGTTTGGTCATGGCGGCGGTGAACGCATTGCCGAGGAATACGACACCACACTGCTCGGCCAGCTTCCCCTGCACATGACCATCCGGGAACAGACCGATAGTGGTTTGCCGTCAGTCGTCGCTGAGCCGGATTCCGAGGTAGCCCGCCGCTATCGGGACATTGCCCGCCGCGTGGGCGCGGAACTGTCGACCAGGGAGAGGAACCTGACGGGTTCCATCTCCAGTGTTTCTGTCACCGAACACTGAGGTGATTGGCTAAAACCATTGATTGGCGGCGGTCCACCGACAGTTGTCTGATCGCGGTTGCAGGGCCGCTCTTCCAAAAATGTCGTAGGCCATGGATGGCCGGAGACAAGTCCACATGGATGTGCTCGTAGCGGTTTTTGGAAGAACGGCCCTGTAACCGCAGCCCCCAAAGCCAGAGGGCTTCGACAGACAACCCGGTAACGGTTAAACTACGCCCCAATTTTCCCAGTGGAACCGAGACCTCCCAAATGAGCATCAAATCCGACAAGTGGATCCGCCGGATGTCCGAACAGCACGGCATGATCGAGCCGTTCGAGCACGGACAGGTACGTGAATCCGAAAAGGGCCGAGTCATCTCCTACGGCACCTCCAGCTACGGCTACGACGTCCGCTGCAGCAACGAGTTTAAAATTTTCACCAACGTCCACAGCGCCACCGTCGACCCGAAGAATTTTGACGACAACAGCTTCGTCAACTACACCGGCGACGTCTGCGTCATCCCGCCGAACTCCTTTGCACTGGCCCGGACCGTGGAATACTTCCGCATTCCCCGTAGCGTGTTGACCATCTGCCTCGGCAAGTCCACCTACGCGCGCTGTGGCATCATCGTCAACGTCACACCACTGGAGCCAGAGTGGGAAGGACAGGTAACCCTGGAGTTCTCAAACACCACGAACTTGCCGGCAAAAATCTATGCCAACGAAGGCGTGGCGCAAATGCTGTTCTTTGAGTCAGATGAAGTCTGTGAGACCAGCTATAAGGACCGGGGCGGAAAATACCTCGGCCAAACCGGCGTCACTCTGCCCAGGACATGAACGCCAACCAGTTCTTCAAAGCCGTATCGCAGTTGCAGGGATGGCGCGAGTGTGCCTTCCTGCTCTCGCTCGCCGAGCGCTCCTTCCCGAACTACGCCCTGTTTGCAGAGACCATGGGGCTAAAAAGCGGTGCTAAAATGCGCCAGCTACTCGATCTGGCCTGGGACATGCTGCAGAAAGAGGTTCAGGAGGCGGCGATTCCACAGCTACTCGCCAAGCTCGAGAGCCTTGCTCCGAACGTTGATGAATACGACGCCTATGGCGTGTACCCTGCATTTGATTTCTGCCAGCTGCTTGAGCAGGCCTTGCTGAATCGCTTGAACCCGGCCAAACACCGGGCTACGGAAGCCGCCCAACTGGCGACATCCACTGTCATGAATTTCATCGAGTTGTCCGAAGGCGAAGAGCTGAGTGAGGACGAGCTGGTTCGGCTGCTGGATCAGCATCCCCTGATGAAAGAAGACAAGATGTTTCAGCGTGACCTGGTCCTTTCCCTGAAGCGTCAGCGAGCTCCTACCGAAGTTTATATTGCCGAGCTGATTGAAGATGCTGCCAACGGCGGCGTCAGCAATCTGGGTATTTCGTTGGACAGCTGAGCAGAGCGGCAGCTGTCCGCGCTACACTTGGTGAAAGAATCCTTGTTGTAAACCCGATGTTTCATCATTGATTGGATGATTTTATGAAGCTGTCAGCCTTTGGTCGAAAGTTCACCGCCGATGCCGGAATCACGTCCCTGATGGATGATCTGGGCAATGCAATGGCATCCGGTGATGACATGATCATGATGGGAGGCGGGAACCCGGGGCACATTCCCGAGATCCAGGCGCGGGTGCAGGAAATACTGGCCGGAATCAGCGATAACGAAGAGGATATGCGCCGCCTCGTGGGGATCTATGATCCTCCGCAGGGGGAAAAGCAGTTTATTGCTTCCCTTGCTGACTTGCTCAACCGGGAATACGGCTGGGGGCTAAAGCCTGAGAATATCGCCCTGACCAACGGCAGTCAGGCTGCTTTTTTCATGCTGTTTAACATGTTTGGCGGACGGTACGAGGACGGCAATAATAAGCACATCCTGCTGCCGCTTGCTCCGGAATATATTGGCTATGCCGACGCCGGTGTCGAGCCTGACCTGTTCCGGGCGGTGCAGCCGGACATCTCGTTCACCGATGCTCACGAGTTCAAGTATCGCATTGACTTTGATGCCGTTGAAGTGACCGGTGAAACCGGAGCGATCTGCGTATCAAGGCCGACCAATCCGACCGGAAATGTGATTACCGATGAAGAGCTTGCCCGCCTTGAGGCGCTCGCCCGGGATCACGATATTCCTCTGATCGTTGACGGGGCCTATGGCACGCCGTTTCCCAGTCTGCTTTTCGTGGATGCGGAGCCCACCTGGAATGAGCAGATTATATTGTGTCTCAGTCTGTCCAAGCTGGGACTTCCTGCGGCGCGGACGGGTATCGTCATTGCAGCAGAGCCCATTATCAAGGCATTGTCCGGAATCAATGCCATTCTGAACCTGGCAACCGGCAGTTTCGGCGCAATGCTGGCGGAGCCACTGGTTCGGTCCGGGGAAATCCTGTCCCTGAGTCGCGACGTGGTCTGCCCGTTCTATAAGGCCAAGATGGAGCGAGCCGTCACGACCTTCCGGGATGCCATGGGTGAGGACAGCTGCCGCTGGTATATTCACAAACCGGAGGGTGCCATGTTTCTGTGGCTCTGGTTTCCGGGTTTGCCGGTTTCCAGTCTGGAGCTATACCAGCGCCTGAAGCAGCGCGGTGTTCTGGTGGTTTCCGGTCATTACTTCTTCCCCGGGCTACCCGAAGATGGCTGGAGGCATCGCCACGAATGCCTCCGGGTAACCTATTCCCAGGATGATGATCGCGTGGCAGAAGGGCTGCGCATTATCGCAGACGAGGTAAAGGCGGTGTGGGCTGAAGCAGATCGCTCGGTTTAACCGCCGAGCTCTGCCTCTTTCAGGCGGAGCTCATAGTGGCTGCCATCAGGTTCCACTTGCAGCAGTCGCATTAGCATGAACCCTTCATCCGGTGCGAACCACATCAGGGTCTGGCGTTTGGCATTTTCCTCCCGGACTTTTTCGGCCTTGAGCGTTGTATGGGTCTGGCCATTGTTCTCAAGGGGTTCCTTGTCGATCACGGCAAACCGGTCGGTGTCATAGTTGTCGCCGTCGATAATCCGGTAAGTCACATCCCGCTTGCCGGCTTTGATGTCTTGATGGAGCTGCAACTGAAAGCCCAGCGGGTCGAGGGTGCCGGGTTCAAGATCAAGGGTGAACGCCTTGCCCTTGTAGCGCCCGGTCGCCTTGCCGGAACTCCAGTCAAAGTCGATAGATTCCTCCCGATCCTTGATCAGAAAGCCGGAAAGCCGGTATCGATAACGCAGCGGTACGACGCGATCATTCTCCCATTTCAGGATGATGGACTCGTCGATGTCGGCGATAAAGGAGTCGACGTCTGTCCGATAGAGCCAGATGCCATTGCCCTTGGATGTCAGTGTCCGTTTGGCGCTGCCGTTGAGGGAGATGCCCTTGTCCATCGTGGCGGAATAGCTGGCTTCGAAGGGTTGAAGGCCCGGTTGGACGGGGGGCAGGTTGTTCGTTGCCAGTGCGGTCCCCGAGAACAGCGCCAGCGGCAGAGCCGTGGCGCGGAGTACGGAGAGTATGAGTCGTCGGATTCTGGTCATGTGCTTGCATCCAAAGCCGTCTTGTATGACGACAGTCTAGCTGCTTACATCACGCCACAGTATGACAATCCGTTCAGGCGCTTACTCGCTGTCCGGAAGTCTCATGGGTGACTTGAGCAGCTCACCGTCGAAAAGCACGTAGTCGCTGCCAAGCTGGACGCGGCCTTCGCAGAACCAGCGAACGACAATGGGGTAGAGCAGGTGCTCCTTTTCCTGGACCCTGGCGGCGAGGCTTTCCGGCGTGTCGTCCTCCAGAACCTTGACTTCGGCCTGGGCGATAACCGGACCGCCATCCAATTCTTCGGTCACGAAATGGACTGAGACGCCATGGGTGTCGTCACCGGCTTCCAGTGCCCGCTGATGCGTGTTCAGGCCGGTATACTTGGGTAGCAATGACGGGTGGATATTCAGCATCTGGCCCCGCAACGCACGAACGAAATCCGTAGTCAGGATTCGCATAAACCCTGCCAGCACAATCAGGTCCGGATTATGGCGGCGGATTTCGGCCATCAGCGCCCCGTCAAAAGCCTCGCGGGAATCGTATTTGGTGTGATCCACAACGAAGGTTTCGATGTTGGCCTGTGCGGCACGTTCAAGCGCAAAGGCTTTGGGTTTGTTGCAGCCTACGGCAACGATTTCGCCCGGAAAATCCCGCTCACGGCTGGCATCAATCAGCGCCTGAAGGTTGGTGCCGCTGCCTGATGCCAGTACCAGGATCTTTGGGGCTGGAGTCTGGTCTGCCTTCATGCGGAAAGCAGCTCCGGCGCGTAGCGCACACTTGCGTCGCCGTCAGCGTTTTCGGCGGCTTCCATCACGCCGACTTGCCAGGCGTGTTCACCCAGTGCCTTGAGGGTATCCAGTGCAAGTTCTTTTTGGGCATCCGGCACGCAAACAATCATGCCAATGCCGCAGTTGAAAGTACGGTACATCTCTTCGATGGCCACGCCACCTTCTTGCTGTAGCCACTGGAACACCGGGGGCAGCGTCCAGCTGGCAGTGTCGATGGCCGCAACAGTGCCTTTCGGCAGAACCCTGGGGATGTTTTCCGGTAGTCCGCCACCGGTAATGTGAGACAGCGCGCGAACGTCAACTTCCTTGATCAGCTTCAGCAGGTTCTTGACGTAAATGCGGGTAGGAGCCATCAGTGCATCTGCCAGGGTGGTGTCACCCATCGCGGTGTTCAGGTCGGCGTCGCTGACCTCAATGATCTTTCGGATCAGGGAGTAGCCATTGGAGTGGGGGCCCGAGGAGCCCAGCGCAATCAGGGCGTCGCCCGGTTGAACCCGACTGCCGTCGATGATCTCGCTGCGCTCTGCAACGCCGACACAGAAACCGGCAAGATCGTAGTCGTCACCCTCGTACATGCCAGGCATTTCCGCGGTCTCACCACCGACCAATGCGCAGCCGGCTTGTTCGCAGCCTTCACCGATGCCGGCAACTACCTGCGCAGCTACATCCACGTTCAGCTTGCCGGTGGCATAGTAATCGAGGAAGAACAGGGGCTCGGCGCCGCCAACCACCAGGTCGTTGACGCACATCGCGACCAGATCAATACCAATACTGTCATGCTTGTCCAACTGCATTGCCAGCCGGAGCTTGGTGCCCACGCCGTCAGTACCGGAAACCAGTACCGGCTCTTTATAGCCTGCCGGGATGGAAACCATGGCGCCAAAACCGCCGAGTCCGCCCAGAACTTCCGGGCGACGGGTGCGCGCGGCAGTATCCTTGATGCGGTTGACGAGATCGTTGCCTGCGTCGATATCAACGCCTGCGTCGCGGTAGGTCAGGGAGGGCTTCTGTTCGCTCATTATGTACTTAACCGTTGGACAGTGGGTCAGGCGGCGGATTTTAACAGATTGCTTTTCTGAAATCCTCATCGCTACTCACGTCTTGGGGCATGGTGTATCCTATGCGCCATTAACGCCAATAGCAGGGTATTTCATGTCAGTAGCAGGACCAAAGTCGATGTGCAGATCCACTCGATTCGCATGGCTCGGTGTACTTGGGCTCATGTTGGTGATGATTGGATCACCGGTATCTGCCGTCACCGTTTCCGGATTGTATTCGGTTGAAGTGCCGGTGGCCGGTTCGTCCGAGAGCGAGCTTAAAGATGGTTATGCGGATGGTCTTGCCCGGGTCTTTGTTCGGGTGTCCGGCTCTCGGAGCGTGTTGGAGCGTGAGGGGGTGCCTGCCTTGCTTGAGAATGCCGAGTCGTTGCTGTTGTCCTATCAGTTTCTTCGCGACGAAGAGGGTGGCAATCGTTTGCGCATGGGATTTGGGGCGGTTGGTGTCAATCGGGCTCTGGCCTCTGTTGATGCACCTGTGTGGGGGGCAAACCGTCCTTTGACATTGGCTTGGGTCGCCGTTGAGGATCGTGGTGCCCGCACACTCGTGACCGCTGCTGACGACAACGCCAGCGAACCGTTCGATTCGTGGCAGGCAGCCTTCAGCGCGGCAGCGAGGAATCGGGGGTTGCCGATCAGTCTCCCGCCATCGCAGCTTTCCGGGAACCGTGAGCTTCTTTCTGATATATGGGGTCAGTTTATCGGGCGCATCCAGGACCGGTCCGACGACCTTGATCACGATGTACTGGCGGTCATGAGGGTCAGTCGGAGCGGCGGTCAATGGCGTGCCGGCTGGGTTTTTGATGGTATGGGTATGGATGTGGGCGAGGAGGCAGTAACCGCCGCTTCGCCAGGCGCACTCGCCGAAGCGGTTATCAATCGTTGGGCCGACCTTTATGCGGAACGTTACGCCGTCGCTGCCGGCGATATTGCTGAGTCCCCGCAGGTCGATATTGTCGTTCGTGGCGTAAGCTCACTGGCAGACTATGGTGACGTCAATAATGTGTTGGGCGGGCTCACTCCGGTCGTCAGTGTTGGTGCTGCGAGGGTGAAGGGGGATCAGTTAACCCTGCGCGTAGCTTTCTCCGGTGAATTGGATCAGCTTCGCGAGTATATTGCGCTTGATCCAAGGTTTGTGCCGCTGGAGGGAGACTCCCCGGCACCAGAAACGAATTCTCAGGCAATGGCTGAGCCGCCTGCTCAGGGCGATCTTCCTGCCGCGGGGGATGAGCGTGCGACCGAAGCTGATGATGGTCAGGGCAGGATGGAGCCGGGTGAGGCCTCACTGTTTACATATCAGCCCGTTGAGGTTGACGAGCAGGAAGCCGAAGAGGCCTTCGAATCCCTCTATCAGGTGCTTTATTATCGTTGGCAACCTGCCTCTGTCATTGGCAGTGGACAGTAACACGTTGCCGGAGGGGAAAATCTTTTGAGCCTGGAAACATGGCGCTGGATTCCCAATGCACTGACATTTCTGAGGATCGTGCTTGTCGTTCCTTTTGCGGGGGCGCTGTTGGCAGGAAACTATCGGGCTGCGCTGGTCATCTTCTTTGTAGCTGCGGTCACAGACGGTTTCGATGGGTTCCTGGCAAGGCATTTTAATTGGCGATCCCGTTTCGGCGCAGTTGCCGATCCGCTCGCTGATAAAGCCCTGCTTGTTACTGCCTACCTCATGTTGACCATCACGTCGGTACTGCCGGTGTGGCTCTTTTTACTGGTTCTTGGCCGGGATCTGCTGATTGTTGGCGGGGCTCTGGCGTATCATTACGGTATTGGACGATTTGAAATGCAGCCCAGTATCCCGGGCAAGCTTAATACCTTTATTCAGATTGTGGCGGTTTTGGCCATCATCATTCTTCAGGCCGGGCTACCCATGTTGCCCTGGGTGAGGGAGGTTGGCATTCTTCTGGTGGCAGTGTCAGCAGTTGTCAGTGGAGGCCATTATGTTCTGGTCTGGGGGATGCGGGCATGGAGGGCCAAGCGGTCGTGAGTACCTCGCAGATGATCCTGGGTGTAAAGCTCAGGGACGATGCTCGTTTCGATAATTTTTTGGGAGACCGGAACCGGGATGTAGCGTCGCGTCTGCTCGCGATTCTGGATCAGCCTGTCGGTATTCCTGTTGTGGCTATCTGTGGTGATTCCGATACCGGGAAAAGCCACCTTCTTCAGGCGGCCTGTCACGATGCCGAGAAGCGGGGCCGATCGGCCGTTTGTATCAGTCTGTTAGAGTTACAGCCCTTCGGACCGGAAGCCTTGGCGGGTTTGGATGGAAAGGACATTGTATGTCTGGATGACCTTGATCAGGTTGTCGGGCAGCCGGCCTGGGAAGAAGCGATTTTTCACCTCTATAACCGGGTGCATGACCGGAATGGGCTCTTAATTGTCAGTCTGTCTGAGGTGCCTGGAGCGACACCGTTCCATTTGCCGGATTTACGCTCCCGTCTCAGCCATGGCCTGACCCTCCAGTTAGGCATTTATCGGGACGAGGACCGCGCGCGAATTCTGGTAGCACGAGCAGAGCAGCGCGGACTGGTGATGGGTGAGGATGTTGTCAGTTTTATCATGCGCAGGGCGCCACGTCGTCTTGGAGACCTGCTGGCAATCCTTGATACTCTGGATGAGAATTCATTAAAGGCTCAACGCAGGCTGACCATTCCGTTCGTCAAGACCGTGATGGACTGGTAGGTCGCGCTGCGTGCCATAAAAACGATAATGCGTGCAAGGAGAGATGACATGAGGCGGGTTGTTTTCAATCAGAAGGGTGGTGTTGGTAAATCCAGTATTACCTGTAACCTTGCGGCCATCAGCGCTGCGAGAGGTAAGCGGACGCTGGTGGTGGACCTGGACCCGCAGGGCAACTCCACACACTATCTGCTGGGGAAGCCCGCAAGTGAACTCAAGGACACGGTCGCCGATCTCATGGAGCAAACGGTCGCGTTTACCGTGTTCAATCGCCGGCCAGACGAGTTTGTTCATGCCTCTCCCTTCGATAACCTGTTTGTCATGCCTTCCAGTCCCGAGCTGGATTTCCTTGAGCGCAAACTGGAGGCCAAGCACAAGATCTACAAGTTGCGGGAAGCGCTCAAGAAGTTGGGAGAATCGTTTGACGCGATCTATGTCGACACGGCCCCTGCGCTTAACTTCTACACCCGATCCGCACTGATTGCGGCGCAGCGGTGCCTGATTCCATTTGATTGCGACGATTTTTCCCGTCAGGCCCTCTACAACATTCTGAACGAGATCCGCGAACTGCAGGAAGATCACAATGAGGATCTGGTTGTCGAAGGTATTGTCGCCAACCAGTTCCAGCCCAGGGCAAGCCTGCCCCGCAAGCTGGTCCAGGAGTTGACCGAAGAGGGGCTTCCGGTGTTGCCTGTCAGGCTGTCGAGCTCGGTTAAGATGAAAGAATCCCATCAGGCTCGGCAGCCGCTGATTCATATGGCTCCGAAACACACGCTGACCCAGCAGTACGAGGACCTGTTTCGGGTCCTGCACGGTGAGGCGGTAGAGCTGGAACCCCTCGCAGATTAGAGAGCGACATCAATGACGACATCGGGAAAGCAGGTTGCTGAGGTTGCAGACAGCCTGCTGAGAATCGAGATCGAACTTCGCCGGCTGGATGTCTGGGAGTCCGAGCCTCCTCCCGAAGAGGCACTCCAGAGCACTCAGCCCTTCTGCATCGATACACTGGAGTTCACCCAGTGGCTTCAGTTCGTGTTTGTTGAACGGATAAAGGTGCTAATTGAAGGCGGGCATCAGCTGCCAGCTGTGTCGGGTATTGCCCCCATGGCTGAGGAGCATTTTCGCGGGCGCCCCGAATCAGGAGCTGATCTGATTCGAGAGCTGGAGGAAATCGACCGCTTACTGTCTGGAGAATGAGTCAGTCCAGTCTCATGGACAGGTCGATGGCTTTCACGTCTTTGGTCAGGGCTCCAATGGAAATGTAGTCCACGCCAGTTTCCGCAATGGGTACCAGAGTATCCGCATTGATGCCGCCGGATGCCTCCAGCCTGGCTTTGCCAGCGGTTGTTTTCACGGCGGTGCGCATGTCCTCCAGAGAGAACTCATCGAGCATGATGATGTCAGCGCCTGCGCTCAATGCCTGATCCAACTCCTCTAAGTTCTCGGTTTCCACCTCGACGGGTTTGCCCGGCGCAATCCTGCGCGCCTCTTCAATGGCCTTGGCAATGGAGCCACAGGCAGAGATGTGGTTTTCCTTGATCAGGAAGGCATCCCAGAGCCCGATCCGATGATTGTGGCAGCCGCCGCAAGTCACGGCATATTTCAGGGCAAGGCGCAGTCCGGGCAGGGTTTTGCGAGTATCAAGAAGGCGCACGTTGGTGTGTGCGACTTGTTCGGCATACTCGGAGCAGGTGGTCGCCACTCCGGAGAGTGTCTGAAGCCAGTTCAGAGCCGCGCGCTCGGCTGTCAGGAGGCTTCTGGCGGGGCCATCCATTCGGAAAAGTTCCTGATTCGCGGTTGCACGTTCCCCATCGTTAACCGCCCAACTCAGCGTGACTCGTGGATCGACCTGGCGGAAGACTTCATCGACCCATTCCCGTCCGGCAATGGTCGCCGGTTCCCGGGTAATCACACGGCCCGTTGACTGTTTTTCTGCGGGAATCAGCATAGCCGTGATGTCCCCATCGCCGACATCCTCCCGGAGGCTCTGGGCAACGTTCTCAACGCGGGACTGGCGAAGTAGCTCTGCTGGAATCATGTTGGTGGGTCCGGTGATATTTGGATGGATGGTAAAGTAGGGTGTCGATTTTATAGATCGGGAACCGATTCGCCAAACGCTTGATCGCGTGGAAACAAGGAACCGAAAATTGTGACCTGCGTCAGATGTACACAAAAGGTGACAAATCCTGACACAAGGTGACGCGTGCAGGTCCTACTATGTAATACAAGTAATTCCATTTTATTGACTGGATCAACTCCCGGAGCAGCTCTCCATGGCGCAGGACAACAATGTAGTGAGTTTTACTGGCAAACAACCGTCACAACGGTTTGTGTTGCCGAGCTCGCTGATCCGCTTGCGTGACGCATCGGGTCAGTCTTTAAAGTCCATGCTTGCCAATTTTTTCGACCGCTCCGATGACGCACTGTTCGAACTGGCGGATCGGGCTGGCTCGAATACCGATCAGACCGCTTTCTTTGATGCCATGCGTGAGCTGCGTCTGCGGCGGAAGGCGATTGTTGTATCGGTGCTACAGTACGTAAGCCAGGCCTTTAATGACATTGGCCGCTTCCGCCCGGAGTATGGTTCAACCGCGCTTGATGATGTTGACCAGGACTCGCTCAGCCTTCTCGATCACTCCCAGCTGGAGCAACAGGTTGCCATCGACAATCTGATCAATAAGCTGCGCAATCATTTCGCCGACCAGACCCGTTTGCTGACAGTCCGGATCAATCATCTCATTTCTCAGGTTAAACTGACCGACAGCCAGATGCCGTTGAGTCCGGAAGTGATATGTGGAGGTGTGGCCGAAGCATGTTCTGAGCTGGATATCGACATTCGCGCCAAACTCGTTGTTTTCAAGCTGTTTGAGCGTCTGCTCCAGGACTCTCTTGGCGACTTTTACGAAAAGGCAAACCGTACACTGGTTGGTGAAGGTGTCATGCCGGACCTGAAGCGGGCACCGACCCAGAAAGGTCAGGCCTCTGGATCAAATCCCCGGCGCTCAGACGACAGGAGTGAGGCGGGCAACCCGCAGGAAGAGCGCACCATTCCACAGGCAACATTTTCCGAGCTGAGTGCGCTGTTGCACCAGCATGAGGGAAGCGGAAGCCAAGGCGCTACAACTGGTGGGGTAGAGCTTGATACCGGCCGTCTTATGGCCCGGCTAAGCAAGATCCAAGTCGCATCCGGTCGTTTGGGTGCCGGCCGTGTCATCGCACTCGGAGATCTCCTCAAACCCGTTCTGAGGGCAGATTCGGACAATCCGTTTAACGTGGGCCAGGTTGATAATGATGTCATCAACCTTGTCTCCATGCTGTTCGATTTCATTCTGGAAGATCGTCAACTTCACCCGATCATGAAGTCTCTCATCGGCCGGTTGCAGATTCCGGTCCTTAAGGTTGCACTGAGCGACAGGAACTTCTTTAACCGTGGCGGGCACCCTGTTCGGAAGCTTCTCAATGAACTTGCTCTGTCAGCCATTGGCTGGACGGAGAAGAAGGAGGGTCAGAAAGACCCCTTGCGTGAAAAAATTGAGTCCGTGGTAGAGCGTGTGCTGAGCGAGTTCACCGACAACGTCGAGCTGTTTGATGAGCTGTTGAAGGATTTCAGCCATTTTACCGATTTGGATCGTCGTCGCCGTGAGTTGGTTGAGCAGCGTTTGAGGGATGCGGAAGAGGGGCGAGCGCGCCAGGAGCGTGCGGGTGAGGCCACCCGGAACCTGGTGGAAGATTCCATCCGACATCGTTCGGTTCCTGAGCCCGTGTTGCAACTTCTTCGAGAACCTTGGAGCAAATACCTGCAGTGGGTAATTCTTCGCGAGGGCGAGGATAGCGCACGGTGGGATGATGCCCGGAAACTGACCGAACGTCTTGTCTGGAGTGTTGATCCGAAGCCGGTAACCGACGACACGCGAACCGAGTTGTTGCGTGCCATACCCTCAATCGTGGATGAGCTGCGTCGTGCGTTGCAGGATATCTCTTGGGACCCGTTTGCCACCGACTCCGCCATCCATGACCTCGAACTGGCCCATGTTGATGTGTTCCAGAAGCTGGTGACGGCTCCATCCCGTGAAGAGCCACCCGTCGCCGATCCTCAGCCAGAGCCGGATGTCGTGGTCGTTGATCAGATGTCCGAGGTGGCCGAAGACGTGCAGCAAGCGCCAGCTGATGAGGAGGTGCCTCAGGGGTCTGTTGATGTTGAAGAGCCGGCCGTGCCTTCCGCAGCAGAAGCGTCAGACCAAATCGCAGGCGAATGGTTCGGCCGAGCAGACAGTCTGAGGGTAGGATCCTGGGTGGAGATGGCCAAAGGCGATACCCGTGTACGCTGCAAGCTGGCAGCCTTTATCAAGGCAACGGGCAAATACATCTTCGTCAATCGGAGTGGCGCCAAAGTCGCCGAATACCTGCGTGAAGAATTGGCTGCTGCGATGGCGGCGGGCGAAATTGGTATGCTGGATGACGGTCTGATCTTTGACCGAGCACTCGAATCGATCATCGATAACCTGCGCCATAGCCGCAAGGACTGAAGTCGTAGCAAAGCTGTGCCACTTTGTGCTTCAATCAGGGCATTCTTTCATGCCCTGAACTCTATGGATCGACCTTGTCCAACTCTGACCAAGCTCCTGGCCGTCCGTCGATAGCCGAAGAAGTCTCGACCCTCAGACAGAGCGGCAGGCTTCCCATGGCTCGATGGTGTCCTTCACCCAATTTCGGGCCACGCCCGGATGGCGCCTCAATCAGCTTGCTCGTTGTCCACAATATTAGCCTGCCTCCCGGCCAGTTTGGCGGCCCTGAAATCGAAGACTTCTTTTGTAACCGGCTTGACCACGCCGCTCACCCCTATTTTGAAACGATTGCCGGTATGCAGGTGTCGGCCCACGCGCTGATTCGACGAGACGGCTCTGTGGTTCAGTTCGTCAGTCTGCTTGAGCGGGCATGGCACGCTGGCCGTTCCAGTTTTCGAGGGGAAGAGGAGTGCAATGATTATTCCATTGGCATTGAGCTGGAGGGTGCGGATGACATTCCTTACTCCCCGGAACAATACCGTGCTCTGGCAGAGATCACCGGCATCGTCATGGCAGCCTGGCCTGAGATTACGCCGGATCGGCTGACGGGGCATTGTGATATTGCCCCAGGACGGAAAACCGATCCCGGGCCCGCTTTTGATTGGTCCTACTACAAAAGTGAACTATCGACTGTACTGAACGCGATGGAGCTTGCCTGAATGGTTCTGGTTGTATTTCTATTGGCTTACCTGCTGCGACGGAGACTGGACACTTTGGATCATCTGTCCGGTGATCGCTTCTGGTTACGATGGTTTCACAAGGCTGCAAAGGTTGAGGCCGGTCAGGAACAGTCACTGCGATCCGGGCTCGTGCTCATCGTTCTACCGGCCTTGTTGCTGGGTGTTGTGGTCTATTTCCTTCAGTCCTACCGGCTCGAACTGCTGGTTTATCCGCTGGAACTGCTTGTGCTTGTCCTGCTTATGGGGGCGCCCGGTTGGCGCCACACTCTGAGGGTCTATGCTGAAGCCTGGCGGCGGGGAGACATGCAGGCCGCCTGGCATCATGTTCAACATCGGCTGCCGGCTGAGGATCGAGGTGCTGCGCTGTCTCCCGATGCGATGCATCTCGCTTTGTCGAGAGCCTTTATGCACGCGATGTTTCAGCGATTCTTTTTGATTGCATTCTGGTATGTGGTTGGGGGAATAGGTCTAGCAGTTCTCGTAAGGGGACTGGTCGCCCTGTCGGAGCAGTGGCCGCAAGCCGCTGCCCGCCCCGGATTCCGGCGGTTGGAGGAAGTTATGGCATGGATCCCTGTCCGATTGTTGTCGATGACGTTCGGGATTGCCGGTGATCTGTCCGGCTGGTTACGTGAAATACGCACTGGCCATCATGACGGCAAAAAAAGTTCAGATGACATACTCATGTTTTCTGCCAATGGGTCGTTAACCGGGTATGCACTTGATCCCGAGAGGTTCTCCAGGATTCACCCAAATGAGTGGGTGGATTTCGGCGGCCGCAGCCTGAGCGCAATCAGGGATTTGCTGAACCGGAGTATGCTCGTGTGGATATGCCTGATGGCGCTGCTGGTTATTTCCGGCTGGACGATATAAACCGAGTGACGGGAGCTTTAAAAAAACATTACACTTTAACAATAGTTAATGCCTGAAGATCTAGTACCTTAGACGATATATAAAGAAAAGAACAAGCATTCAGTTGTTGATAGCAGTGAGGGCTCCGTGAAACAACTTATTAATCCTGCCATAGCGCTGATGAACCGGTTGCCGATGGTATACAAGTTCAGTCTTATCAGCATCCTGTTCCTTCTTCCCATAGGGGGCCTTTCCTGGCTGGTTATGTCCGAGTTGAACCGTTCGGTTCAGACCATTACCCAGGGTGTCGAGGGGTTGGAACAGGTTGAGCAGGTCAATCGTCTGCTGTCGCTGTCGGTGGACTATCGGGATTTCCGAGCCGTCGGTGTTCTGCGAAACCATGATGTGTTGCTGGAGGAGTCGAATAAGACGGCAGAGCAGATCAGCGGTATATTCACGGCATTGAGCGCGAAGGAGCATTCGTTTGACCGCTCTGGTACCTGGGCTGCACAGGTGGAGGAACTCCAGGGTGACTGGGAGGCCCTGCGTGGCGATGACAATTATCAGGGTAATATCGACCCCCAGTTCAAGTACTATCAACAGTTTGTCCAGAAAGTCATTGCCCTGTTGCCGGCGACCATGGAGCTGTCGGGGCTGGGGCAGGATTCCCGGGAAAACCAGGCGTTACTGGGACTGATTCGTGAAAGTCTTCCCGGCGCTCGAGGCACTATTGGGCAAGCTCGTTCCTACGGAACCTTTGCTCTCGTTAATGGCCAGGTGGGTTACGCGCTGAGCGAAATTCTGAATCAGACCTATGACCAACTGACCAATCAGGCTTCACGGCTTTCATCCGCTTTGTCTGTCGCAAAAGACGCGTCTCCTGCTCTGGCTCAGCGTGCCGGAGGCACTATGGACAGGGTTGGGGAGAGCCTGACCGTTGTTCGGGACGTGTTGGATCTCAACATCATTACACCCATGCGTCTTGAAATGCCGTGGAGCGAGTACAGCGAACTCATTCGTGGCCAGCTGGACCACTACGACAAGCTGAACAACACCATTTTTGACCTGGTGGAGGCTAATCTCGCGGCCAAACTGGAGCAGGCCCGAAACCAGCGCATGCTCATTGTCGTGGCGCTGATCGCGGTTCTTCTGGTGGTTGTTTATCTTTACGTTGGCTTTTTCATGTCCGTTCGTACCGCCATCAACCGCTTCTCAGAAGCCGCTCGTGGGGTGGCCGCAGGGGACATGACCACCCGCATTCAGCTCCGTAACAAGGATGAGTTGGGAGAGCTTACCGCCGAGTTCAATAACATGACGGATCGCATTGCCGAGCTGATTCGCTCGGTCAGTCGAACAACCGCTGACGTGGATCAGCAGGCGAGCCGGGTAAACAGCACCGCCGCTGCGAACAGCGAGGCCGTGGCCCGCCAGATGGAAGAGAGCGGCCAGATCAACGAGGCCATGAATCAGATGGTTGAGGCGGTCCACGAAGTAACCGAGAGCGCTCACCGGGTTGCTGACAGCGCAGGAACCGCTGAAACCGACACCGAAACCGGGCGGGAGGTTGTGGCTGATACCGTCGGTACGATCAATCGCCTGGCGGAGGAAATTTCCGGCGCCGTGGAGGTCATCAATCGCGTCAGTCAGGACAGTGACAACATCAGTCAGGTGCTGGTGGAGATCAAGGCAATCGCCGAGCAGACCAACCTGCTCGCGCTGAATGCTGCCATTGAGGCGGCTCGTGCTGGCGAGCAGGGGCGTGGCTTCGCGGTGGTTGCTGATGAAGTGCGTTCTTTGTCCCAGCGCACCCATAAGTCCACAGAAGAAATTGAAGGCATGATTTCCCGACTACAAAGTGGCGTGAAGGATGCGGTGTCAGCCATGACGAACAGCCGGGATGTCACGGAGACGACCGTACAGAAGTCCGGGCAGGTTACCGAGGCGCTGGATCGAATCGCCCGTGGCATTGCGATCATCGTCGATATGAGCCATCAGATTGCCCAGGCAGCCGAGGAGCAGTCCGCCGTGGCTCGCAACGTGAACACCAACGTAGAGCAGATTGGAGAGCTTGGTCAGGAAACTGCGGCGAATGCGGAGGAAACGCTGGGCTCTTCCAGAGAAATGTCTGAGTTGACCGCTTCCCTTCAGAGGCTGGTTGAAGCGTTCAAAGTCTAGGTGCCACAGCACCGAAAAATCCGGCCCCTATAGGCCGGATTTTTTTTGTTCCCACAAAATTTCGTCCCCCCCGTCCCGCCGGGCCAATACCCTGGCAATCACGAACAACAGGTCGGACAGTCGGTTCAGGTAATGGCGGGATGCCGGGTTGATGGAGTCTTCGTGCCCGAGTGCGACGACGATCCTCTCTGCGCGGCGGCAAACCGCTCGGGCGAGATGGCACTGAGCTGCTGCTGGCGTGCCTCCCGGGAGTATGAAATTTTTTAGCGGCGGTAGATCTTCATTGTAGTGGTCGAGCGTCTTTTCCAGCCAGTCTATGTGGTCCGTGCCAATGACGACGCTGCCGGGTATCGCGAATTCTCCGCCCAGGTCAAACAGATGGTGCTGTATTCGCCGCAAAGGCTCGGTCAGACCGTCGTCATCGTCGAGGCATTCGATTAACAGGCCAATATGGCAGTTCACTTCATCGGCGGTGCCCATGGCTTCGACCCGCTGGGCATTCTTGGCAATCCGATTGCCGTCTGCGAGGCCGGTTGAGCCGTCATCACCGGTTCGGGTGTATATTTTTGAGAGACGGTTGCCCATCGGGAAGCTCCTTTGAAATGGTTATTCTGACAGTTGTTTTACTCTGTCGGTCAGTGACTGGTTCACTGGTACGGGGATTTTCAATTGCTGGCCGAGTCGGGCCAGGTAGCCGTTGATGTAATCGATCTCGGTTTTTCGGCCAGCCAACCTGTCCGCCCGCATGGAGGAGGTATTTCGCGCCGTGTTTCTGGCAACGGTCTCAATGCGGTCTCTGAGTTCTTTTGGGTTAGCTTCGCCGATACCCTCAGCTTGCATGATCGCGGCTATCTCGTTGCATAACGGATCGATCTGAGTGAGGAAAAACGGATCCGAGAGGATCTCGCCATTGGCGCAATCGAGAATGGCGGTGAAAGGATTGATGCCAGCGTTAACAACCAGTTTTTGCCAAAGCCGGTGAAGGATGTCGAGCTCTTCGTGGACTCGCAGCCCACTGGCTCTAAGCTCGGTTACGACCGAATCAAGGTGGTTTTTGCCTGGTGCTGTCAGCGGACCGATCCAGGTATCGCCACTGCCGGCATGAATCACTTCATTTGGGGTGGGGCGATTGGCTCCCTCGGTCGTCGAAGCTGCGAGTATGGGGCGTGTTGGCCAGGCATTTGCCACTGCTTGCTGGCTGCCGAGGCCATTCTGGAGCAGCAGTATCGGCACCTTGGTCGGCAGGTTCGAAACCCACGGGGTTAGTGCTTCGCGCGTGTCGCCGGCTTTGGTCGCTACCAGCACCAGATCAGGTTGGGTACCCGAGGCCAGCCATGAGCGGGTCATGATTGTTTGCCTGCCATCCAATGAGGCAAACGTATAGCGGACGGGAGGTGCGGCCGGGTCCATGCCCGGCCTTGGCAGAAAGGCGCTCTCACCCTCAGGGAGCAGGGCGGCCCAAAGCCGCCCGAGAGCACCTGCGCCCAGGATGCCGATCATCGGCTTACATGGCCTCGATTTCGGCTCGCTGGTCGCTCAGTCGGGACAGGCTGCCCTGCGCGTCCTTCAGCTTTTCTTTCTCTTTTTCAACGACCTCGGCGGGAGCCTTGGCGGTGAATTTCTCGTTACCCAGCTTGCCTTCGAGGCGACCGATTTCTTTCTTCAGGCGATCCAGTTCCTTGTCCAGTCGCTTGAGCTCGGCATCCTTGTCGATCAGGCCGGCCATGGGCACCAGCACTTCCATCTCGCCAACCAGCTGCGTGGCAGACATCGGCGCCTTGTCACCCTGGAACCATTCCAGCTTCTCAAGCTTGGCCAGGGAGATCAGGAACTGGCGGTTTTCCTCCAGGCGGCGCTCGTCTTCGTTGCTACCGCCCTTGAGCAATACCGGAACCTGTTTGGCCGGAGAGATGTTCATTTCGCCACGGATGTTTCGTACAGCAACGATGACCCCTTTGAGCCACTCAATATCAGCTGCAACGGTGTCGTCCTGCTTGCTGGAATCTGGCTGCGGGAATGGCTGCAGCATGATGCTGTCGCCGGAGGCGCCGGCCAGTGGTGCGATGCGCTGCCAGATTTCTTCGGTGATGAATGGCATCATCGGATGGGCCAGGCGCAATACCGCCTCGAGTACGCGCACCAGAGTACGGCGGGTACCGCGCTTTGCTTCAGCGCTTGCACTGTCGTCATTCAGCGCCGGTTTGGACAGTTCCAGGTACCAGTCGCAGTATTCATTCCAGATAAATTCGTACAGCGAGTAAGCCGCCAGGTCGAAGCGATACTGCTCAAGATGGCGGGTCACTTCCTGTTCGCAGTTCTGAAGCTCGCTGATGATCCAGCGGTCCGCAAGGGACAGCTCGACTGGCTCATCATTCACGCCGCAGTCTTCGCCTTCGGTGTTCATCAGTACGTAGCGAGCTGCGTTCCAGAGTTTGTTGCAGAAGTTCCGGTAACCTTCCAGGCGCTTCATGTCCCAGTTGATGTCGCGGCCGGTGGTGGCCATCGAGGCGAGGGTGAAGCGCAGGGCATCGGTACCGTGGGCAGCAATGCCTTCCGGGAACTCCTTCTGGGTGCGCTTGCCGATTTTCTCCGCGAGTTTCGGCTGCATCATGTTGCCCGTGCGTTTTTCAAGCAGGTCGTCCAGGCTGATGCCGTCGATCATGTCCAGTGGGTCAATCACGTTGCCCTTGGACTTGGACATCTTGTCGCCGTGTTCGTCCCGGATCAGGCCGGTGACATAGACGGTATGGAAGGGCACCTGCGGGGTGCCGTCTTCGTCCTTCATGAAGTGCATGGTCATCATGATCATCCGGGCGACCCAGAAGAAGATGATATCGAAGCCGGTGACCAGTACGTCGGTCGGGTGGAAGGTCTTCAGGCGCTCGGTAATCTCTGGCCACCCCAGGGTGCCGAAGGTCCAGAGCGCGGAGCTGAACCAGGTATCCAGAACGTCGTCGTCCTGCTTGAGCTCAAGATCAGCGCCCAGGTTGTGCTTCTGGCGGACTTCTTCTTCACTGCGGCCAACGTAGATGTTGCCCTCGGCGTCGTACCAGGCGGGAATCCGATGGCCCCACCAGAGTTGACGGGAAATACACCAGTCCTGGATGTCACGCATCCAGGCGAAGTACATGTTTTCATACTGCTTGGGTACAAACTGGATACGGCCGTCTTCGACAGCCTCGATAGCCGGCTTGGCCAGGGTCTTGGCATCGGCAAACCACTGATCGGTCAGCATCGGTTCGATGATCAGTCCAGAGCGATCACCGCGGGGCACGCTCAGTACGTGGTCTTCAATGTTCTCTACCAGGCCTTCGGTATCCATGTCGGCCACGATCTGCTTGCGGGCAGCTTCGCGAGTCAGACCGGCGTAGGCAGAGGGCAGGGTGCCGTCGATGTCGGTGTTATCGGTGCCGTCGGCGTTGAAGACTTCCGCAATGTCCCGGATGTTCGCGTCCTGGGTCATGACGTTGATCATGGGCAGGTCGTTGCGCTTGCCTACCGCATAGTCGTTGAAGTCGTGAGCCGGTGTGATCTTTACGCAGCCTGAGCCCTTCTCCGGGTCGGCGTGGTGGTCCGCAACAATCGGGATTCGGCGGTTCACCAGCGGCAGCAGCACGTGCTTGCCGATCAGATGCTGGTAGCGCTCGTCGTCCGGGTGCACGGCAACGGCGGTGTCGCCAAGCATGGTCTCTGGACGGGTGGTAGCAACCACGACGTAGTCTTTGCCATCCTGGGTTGTTGCGCCGTCAGCCAGCGGATAGCGCAGGTGCCAGAAAAAGCCCTTTTCTTCCTTGTTCTCAACCTCAAGATCCGAGATGGCGGTGTGCAGCTTCGGATCCCAGTTCACGAGCCGTTTGCCGCGGTAGACCAGGTCTTCTTCGTACAGTCGGATGAACACTTCCTGGACCGCCTTGTAGAAGCCATCGTCCATGGTGAAGCGTTCGTTTTCCCAGTCCACGGAGTTACCCAGGCGGCGAATCTGGCGGGTGATGGTGCCGCCGGAATGTTCTTTCCAGTCCCAGATGCGTTTGATGAATTCTTCCCGGCCGAGATCGTGGCGGGTTTTCTCTTCTTCTGCAGCCAGTTTGCGCTCGACGACCATCTGGGTCGCAATACCGGCGTGGTCGGTGCCGACTGTCCAGAGGGCGTTGCGGCCCTGCATGCGCTTGTAGCGGGTCAGGGTGTCCATGATGGTGTGCTGGAACGCGTGGCCCATATGCAGGCTGCCGGTCACGTTGGGGGGCGGGATGGCAATGCTGTAGGACTGGCCTTCACCGCTGGGGCGGAAGTACCCTTTGGATTCCCAGTTTTCGTACCACTGGCGCTCGATGTTTTCTGGCTGGTAGGTTTTTTCCATGGGTTTCTGCTGGTGACCGTTTGGTTGATTCACAAGGGAAAAATTAGAGCGCCGATTATACATGCTCACGGAGGTTGCGGCGAACGTCTCTTGCTTCGAAGACTGCGAGCTGGGTGCTGCGCAAAGTCGGGCCAGGTGCTACTCGCTCACCGTTTTCGCTGGTCATGAACCTTGGGCTCGATTCCCAGGGCCCTTAACTGCCTGAAATGCGATCGGGCCTGGTTTAGAACGTCTGGTTCGTTGTGGGCAACCAGCGCCAGGCGGCTGAACCGGTCGGCGTCGGCGGGGAGGGTGTCCGAGAGGACGATGATGGTATCCCAGTCTTCGGCTACCGGCGGGCACAGCAGGATACCAACGGGGTCGGGGCAGGTGGTTGTGGAGTCCGGGACGATGGAGTGGGGTATGAAGGCGTCCGGGTTGAAGTTCCAGAGCAGGTCATCCAGTTCCTGTGCATGCTGCATGGTGTCGCAGACGACGCACACGCGGTCCCCTTGTTGCCAGGCTTTGTCCACGAGTTTGGCAGTGTGGAGGTTGCGGGCAGCCGGGGTGGCCTGGGAGAGGATGTGGAACCAGTAGCGTTGATTCCTGTTGCTGTCCTCGGAAGAACCGGCAGCAGGGCTGCCGGTTTCCGGGGATGCGCTCTGGTTATTTTCCTGCATGGGACATCAGATAGTTGACCAGCAAGGGTACCGGACGGCCGGTGGCGCCTTTGGCTTTGCCGGAGTGCCAGGCGGTACCGGCGATGTCCAGGTGTGCCCAGGGGTAATCTTTGGCAAACCGTGACAGGAAGCAGGCTGCGGTGATGGTGCCCGCGGGGCGGCCGCCGATGTTCTGCATGTCCGCAAAGTTGCTGTCCAGCTGGCTCTGATATTCGTCCCAAAGCGGCAGGCGCCAGGCGCGATCGCCGGTACGTTCACCCGCGGCCAGGAGTTCGTTGGCGAGTTCGTCGTTATTGGCGAGCAGTCCGGTGGCGTGGTTGCCCAGGGCAATGATGCAGGCGCCGGTGAGGGTCGCCATGTCGACGACCGCAGCCGGGTTGAATTTCTTGACGTAGGTGAGGGCGTCGCAGAGTACGAGGCGTCCTTCGGCGTCGGTGTTGAGGATTTCAACGGTCAGGCCGCTGAGGGTGGTGACGATGTCGCCCGGGCGGGATGCGCCGCCGTCCGGCATGTTCTCGGCGGCGGCGATCACGGCCACGACGTTAATCTTGGGCTTGGTCTCCGCGATGACCTTCATGGTGCCAAATACGCTGGCGGAACCGCCCATGTCGTATTTCATTTCGTCCATGCCTTCGCCTGGCTTGAGGCTGATTCCGCCGGTGTCGAAGGTGATGCCCTTGCCCACCAGTACGTAGGGCTTGTCCTTTGCTTTACCGCCACGGTATTCCATGACGATCAGGCGCGGGGGCTGCTTGCTGCCTTTGCCGACGGCCAGGATGGTGTTCATGCCCATTTTTTCCATCTGCTTTTCATCAAGCACTTCGGTCTTGATGTCGTCGTATTCCTTGGCCATTGCCTTGGCCTGTTCGGCCAGCCAGACCGGGTGACAGATGTTTGGTGGCGTGTTGCCCAGATCGCGGGTGAAGTTCATGCCACGGCCGGTTGCGAGGCCGAGATTGAACGCGTCTTTTTGCGCTTTTCCGGCGCTGGAAGCCAGAACGACGACTTTGTTCAGTTTGCTGGCGGTTGGTTTTTCGCTCTTGTAGTCGTGGAAGGTGTACAGGTGCTCTTCCAGAATACGGCCGATCAGTGTGAGCTTTGCGCTTTCAGAGCTTGCGGACTCATCGCCGCTGACGGTGGTATCACCGAGGGCAATCAGGGCAGATTTGGAGGGGCCGTCTTTCAGGGCACCTACGACGGCGATCAGGGCTTTGCGATAGTTCGCCTGGGTGCGGTCGGAATCCTTGCCCGTGCCAACGACAACAAGACGGGCCCAGGGTTGGTCAGTCAGAGGTACGACGCTGGTCTTGGCGTTTTTGCCACTGATGTCGCCGGCCTTTTCCAGAGATTTGATCAGCCCGCCCAGTGACTCGTCTGCCTGGGTTGTGGACTCCGGCCAATCTCCTTTTTCCGGGAGGCCGATCACAAGGCAGTCGGCTTTGGTGCTTGTCAGAGCTTTGCTACTGAGGCTGAAATTCATGGCATCTCCTGTTATTCGTTTTGGCTGTCGTCGGACACGACGACGTTCCCGGTATTCCGGGTTGCGTCTGCTTTTAATCTAGGATCAGGGTAACGGTCGAATTTATCAAGCTGGCAGGCCGTACTGTTTTCATAGCCTGATGTAATTCTGTCGTACTGTCATTCACGGCAAAGGTTACATAGAATACGCGCTGACCCCTGTTTCCTCCAAAGTTGCAACAGACTAGGCCAGAGAGACCCTTTTGACGATTATTTTCCGTTATCTCATTCGCCAGGTCATGATCAGCATGATCGCCGTTTCCGGTGTTTTGCTGATGGTGTTCATGAGTGGCCGCTTCCTGAAATACCTCAGCAGCGCCGCGGAAGGCAATATAGCGGCTGACGTGCTGTTTTCCATCATGGCTTATCGTTTCCCGGGCTTTCTGGAACTGATACTTCCTCTGGGGCTGTTTATCGGCATACTGCTGGCCTACGGGCGCATGTACCTGGAGAGCGAGATGACGGTGCTGTTTGCCTGTGGCGTGAGTGACCGTCAGCTGCTGATAAAAACGCTGCTGGGTAGCGTGCCCGTCATGATCATTGTCGGAGCCATGAGTCTCTACGTGTCGCCCTGGGGCATGAAACAGGTAGAGCAGATTTTCAACGAACAGCGCCAGGCCACGGAGTTCGAAATGCTGGCGCCTGGCCGGTTTCAGGATTTCAGCTCCGGCGACAGAGTGACCTATACCGAAGCGCTCAGTGACGATAAGCGTGAGCTGCAGGGGGTGTTTATCGCCGAATATGGTGCTGACGGCGAGGGCATTACCATCTTTACGGCAGAGTCCGGTTCCCAGCTGATTGATCAGGATACCGGTAGTCGTTTTCTCATTCTGGAGGACGGCGGCCGGTTTGACGGAGCGGCAGGTACTCCGGAATACAACATCACTGAATTTGGCGCCTACGGGCTGAAAATTCAGAGTGGTGAGAAGGGCACTCGAGAGCTGGAAGAGGGTATCAGTACATGGGACTTGATGCAGTCAGACAGCCCAGAGGATCGCGCGCTTCTGCATTGGCGCTTTTCGCTTCCGCTGATCGTTCCGATCGTGACCCTTCTGGCGGTCCGCCTTAGCCGTGTAAATCCGAGGCAAGGCCGCTTTTTCCATCTCCTCCCGGCCATGCTGGTTTACATTACCTACCTTGGTTTGCTGATTGTTGCCCGGGATGCCCTGGCCGATAACAAAGTGCCTGAGTGGGTTGGCATGCTTTGGGTGCATGCTCTGTTTCTAGGGTTCGGGCTCTGGCTGCAGTTCGGACCTGCGTGGCTTCAGCGTCGCAGAGCGCTGAGGGAGATGCCGGCTGATGCGTAGGATAGATGGCTATGTTATGCGTACGGTTGGCGGGGCCATGTTTCTGGTTATGGTTGTGGTGCTGTCACTAGATTTGATCTTTGCTTTTATTGCCGAACTGGAAGACACCCGCAATGGCTATCAGACGCTGGACGCTCTCTGGTATGTGTTTCTGACGCTGCCGAGGCGTATCTACGATTATTTGCCGCTGGGCGCTTTTATGGGGTGTCTCGTGGGGCTCGGTTCGATGGCAAGCTCCTCCGAGCTCACTGTTATCCGAGCTGCGGGTGTATCACTCAGGCGAATTGTCTGGTCAGCCATGAAGCCCGCATTGGTCGTTGTGATGCTTGGTGTCGTGATCGGTGAATACGTTGCGCCACCGGCGGAGCGCTTTGCCCAGAGCGATAAAGCGGTTGCTCTCGGCGCCGGGCGCAGCGTCGCGGCAGCGAGTGGTGTCTGGCACCGCGAAGGTGATGAGTTTATCCACCTCAATGCCGTTCAGCCGAATGGCGTGCTGCATGGGGTCTCGTTGTTCACGTTTAATGATCAGAGAAAGTTGTTGTCTTCCAGCTTTGCACGCCGTGCCATTTACCAAGGGGATTACTGGCTGCTTGAAGATGTCAGGACAACTCGCATTGGGTCTGATGGCACGGAAGTGACGGAGGCGCGTACCCGGCGTTGGGACACGGGGCTGTCGCCCGACGTTCTCAGCGTGCTGATTGTCAAGCCTGAGAACCTGTCGATGTCGGGTCTCTATACCTACGCCAGTTATCTCGGGGATCAGGATCTGAATGCTTCCCCTTACTGGCTGGCATTCTGGAAGAAAGCGTTGATGCCCCTGGGAACCTCGGTGATGGTGCTGGTGGCCATATCCTTTATTTTCGGACCTCTGCGGTCGGTCACCATGGGGTTCCGGATCTTTACCGGACTCATGGTCGGGTTGCTGTTCAAATACATGCAGGACTTGCTTGGCCCAATGAGTCTGGTCTATGGATTCAACCCGATGTTGGCCGTGTTGATACCGATTGCGGTCAGCGCCTTGGCTGGCGCTGCGCTGATGAAGCGGGCCGGTTGATTCCGGCCCGGCGGGCCTTTACTTCTTCGTTGCTTTGGGCACCTGGACGACAAGGCTGTTTGACGCCCTGTCTGTGAGTGATAAGCCGTTGATTGGCAGGAACAGGGCGATGACAGCCGGCACCGTAATCAGGAGCGTAACCGCTCCGATGTAATACGCGGCCAGCATCATAACGAACACCACGGCTGAAGCCGTCACGTATCGAATCAATGCCTGGGTCCAGCTGACGGATGTTCCATCCAGGTTCTCGATCCTGACCCGCCACACCTGCATGCCCAGTGTCTGGCCGATTCGGGTCCAGAAGTAGGCAAAAAACAGATAAAGCACCAGGAACAGCACGAAGGTCAGGCCCGGGTCTCCGGAAATCTGGCCTTTCTCGGCCATTTGCTCATAGCGATCCCACCCTGTCAGTGACCCCGCGATCATGGTGTAAATCCAGCTGGTTACCAACAGGACGGCGATGCTGATCAAACCGTCGTAAATAATGGCGAGAGCGCGTTTCACAAACGTCGCTGGCGGGAACAGTTCCTCAGCATTATGAAAGCGTCGGGGCATGGGGTCTCCTGTGATGTTTCACGTTTTTCCTGTACTCGGCGTGTGCTAGAGTAGCCGATTTGCACACGCATGTAAGTAATCGACTTCAATGGAGGACCCGAGGGGTAATCCGGCGGGTTCTGGAAAGGTATCAAAGGGCTATGAAAACCGCAGAGTTGCGAAAAGCGTTTCTCGAGTATTTTAAACAGCAGGGACATACCATCGTTGGAAGCAGTTCACTGGTTCCTCATGACGACCCGACGTTGCTGTTTACCAACGCGGGTATGAACCAGTTCAAGGATGTATTCCTTGGTCGCGAAGAGCGTGATTACACTCGAGCGACAACCTCTCAGAAATGCGTGCGCGCCGGTGGTAAGCACAACGACCTGGAGAACGTGGGTTACACCGCACGCCACCACACCTTTTTCGAAATGCTGGGTAATTTCAGCTTCGGTGACTACTTCAAGCGGGAAGCGATCAATTTTGCGTGGACGTTCCTCACCGGTGATGACTGGTTGAAGCTGCCGACGGAGAAGCTGTGGGTAACGGTTTACGCAGAAGATGACGAAGCCTTCGATATCTGGAACAAGGAGATCGGTGTCCCCGCAGATCGGATTGTCCGCATCGGTGACAACAAGGGCGGCCGTTACGCCTCTGACAACTTCTGGCAGATGGGCGATACCGGCCCCTGCGGCCCATGCACCGAAATCTTCTATGACCATGGCCCGGACGTGGCTGGTGGCCCTCCGGGAAGTCCTGAGGAAGACGGCGACCGCTACATCGAAATCTGGAATGTGGTCTTCATGCAGTACAACCGCACCGCCGACGGTGAAATGCTCAAGTTGCCCAAGCCGTCTGTGGATACGGGCATGGGCCTGGAGCGTATTACGGCGGTTCTGCAGGGCGTGCACAGCAACTATGAAATCGACCTGTTCCAGGATCTGTTGAAAGCCGCGTCTGATGTGCTTGGCGGCGTGCCTACCACCGAAGCGTCTCTGCGGGTGGTTGCCGACCACATTCGCTCTTGTGCGTTTCTGATTTCCGACGGCGTGATGCCATCCAATGAAGGTCGTGGGTTTGTTCTGCGCCGTATCATTCGCCGCGCTGCCCGGCATGGAAACAAGCTCGGTGCCAAGGGCGCATTCTTCCACAAGCTGACGGATGCACTGGTTGAGTTGATGGGCGAAGCCTATCCGCAACTGGTTAGCAGCCAGAAGCAGATCGAAAAGGTACTGTTTCAGGAAGAAGAGCAGTTCGCCAAGACGCTCGACAAGGGCTTGCGCCTGCTTGAGCAGGATATTGCCGAGCTCAAGGGCAGCGTGATTCCGGGTGAAACTGTATTTACCCTCTACGACACCTACGGCTTCCCTGTCGACCTGACCAACGATATTGCTCGTGAGCGCGGCTTGACCCTGGATTACGAAGGGTACGAGCAGGCCATGGAAAACCAGCGTGAGCGTGCCCGTGCTGCCAGCAAGTTTGGTATTGATTACAACGCGGCCGGGCTGAATATTGAAGGCGCGACCGAGTTTACCGGTTACGATCACATTGATGGTCAGGAGCGCATTCGTACGGTCATCGTCGACGGCGAAGAGAAGAATCCCGAGACCGGTGACGAAGCGGTGGTGGTTCTTGAGCGCACACCGTTCTATGCCGAATCCGGCGGCCAGGTCGGTGATACCGGTTTACTCACCTGGAGTGGCGGTCGGTTCAAGGTGACCGACACCCGCAAGGAAGGTGACAACCACCTGCACGTGGGCACGCTGATCGAAGGTGAGCTGTTCCCGGGCCTTGAGGTGGATGCGCGCATTGATCACGCCCGCCGCGAACGAACCAAACGCAACCACTCGGCGACCCACCTGTTGCATGCCGCTCTGCGCAACATTCTGGGTGAGCACGTGAGTCAGAAGGGCTCTCTGGTTGATCCTGACAAGCTGCGTTTCGATTTCTCGCATTTCGAGCCGGTTACCCCGGAGCAGCTCAAAGAGATTGAGCGTCAGGTGAACGAGCAGGTGCTGGAAAATACCCCGGTCAATATCGATGTCACCGATATGGAAACGGCCCAGCAGAAAGGTGCGATGGCGCTGTTCGGTGAGAAATACGGCGATGAGGTTCGTGTGCTCAGCATGGGAACCGACAACTTCTCAGTTGAGCTCTGTGGTGGCACCCACGTTGCCAGAACCGGCGATATCGGACTGTTCCGGATCACATCTGAGAGCGGCATCTCCGCCGGTGTCCGTCGTATTGAGGCGGTCACAGGCTTTGGCGCTCTGGAATGGGTAGACGAAACAGAGCGTGCCCTGCGTGAGACGGCACGTTTGGTTAAGGGAACCCGGGATTCTGTGATTGAAAAAGTCCAGCAGACAATTGATCGTAACCGTCAGCTTGAGAAGGAAGTCGATGCTCTCAAGGGTAAGCTGGCAAGCTCCGCCGGTAGTGACCTGGCGGGCTCTGCGGTTGAGGTTGGAGGGCTGAAAGTTGTGGCGGCCAATCTCGAAGGTGCGGATCGCAAGGCGCTGATGGAAACCGCCGATCAGCTCAAGAATAAACTGGGCGAAGGGGTTGTGGTTCTGGCCAGTGTTGAGGACGGAAAAGTCACACTGGTAGCAGGCGTTACCAAATCTGCGACTGACCGGATCAAGGCCGGGGATCTGATGAAGCATCTCGCTGCTCAGGTTGATGGAAAGGGGGGCGGTCGTCCGGATATGGCGCAAGGTGGCGGTAACGATCCTGACAAGCTGGCAGACGCGCTGGCCGGTGTGCCCGAGTGGGTTGAAAAAAATATCGGCTAAGCAACTGTTTTTGAGAACGGGTCGGAGTTTATAATTCCGCCCGTTTTCTTTTATTGGTGGGGCGGTGCCCCGCTGTGAGTCCCCGTTTCGGAGTTTGGGAAGAACATGGCTCTGTTGGTTCAGAAATTTGGTGGCACCTCGGTCGGGACGACCGATCGTATCTCGGCGGTTGCCGACAAAGTGTGCAAGTTCCGCAAGGAAGGTCACGACGTGGTTGTCGTGGTTTCGGCCATGAGTGGCGAGACCAACCGGTTGATCGGGTTGGCTAGCGAGATTATGGAGGAACCCGTGCCCCGGGAAATGGACGTGTTGGTGTCCACCGGTGAGCAGGTGACCATTGCCTTGCTATCCATGGCGCTGCAGAAGCGTGGCTGTGATGCTCGTTCTTATACCGGTTCGCAGGTGCGGATTGTCACCGACAGCACCCACACCAAGGCCAGAATCAAGCAGATTGACGAGCAGCGCATGCGCGAGGATCTGGATGCCGGCCGTGTGGTTGTCGTAGCCGGGTTTCAGGGAATCGACGAGAACGGAAATATCACCACGCTCGGGCGTGGTGGTTCCGATACCACCGCCGTTGCCCTGGCAGCTGCGTTGAAGGCTGACGAGTGCCAGATCTACACCGACGTGGATGGCGTGTATACCACCGACCCTCGTGTCGTGGACAGCGCGCGCCGGCTCGACCGGATTACGTTTGAAGAAATGATCGAGATGGCGAGCCTTGGTTCCAAGGTTCTCCAGATCCGCTCTGTAGAGTTTGCAGGCAAATACAATGTTCCATTAAGGGTCCTTTCCAGCTTTCAGGAAGGTGGGGGCACCCTGATTACTCTTGAGGATGAAAACGCCATGGAACAACCGGTTGTTTCCGGCATTGCTTTTAATCGTGATGAAGCAAAACTGACCATTTCTGGTGTGCCTGACACACCGGGTAGCGCACTGCGCATTCTCAAACCGATCAGTGACGCAAATATTGAAGTGGACATGATCGTTCAGAACGTCGGTGAAGATAATAAAACCGCGTTTACGTTCACGGTTCACCGCAATGATTTCAAGCGTGCCCAGGAAGTTCTGCAACGTGTTGCTGATGAGCTTGGTGCCCGCGAGGTTGGCGGTGACTGTAAAATTGCTAAAGTAAGTATTGTAGGCGTGGGTATGCGCTCTCATGCCGGTGTGGCAACCGAGATGTTTGAAGCCCTGTCCAATGAGGGAATCAACATCCAGATGATCTCCACGTCAGAAATCAAAATCTCCGTGGTGATTGATGAGAAGTATCTTGAGTTGGCAGTTCGGGCACTTCACAGTGCATTCGAACTGGACAAGCCTGCTGTTTCCGAAGAGGCTTGAAGCGGAACGGTCTTTAATTAGGCAGAGTATCTAATAAGGGAGTCATTAATAGATCCTATAGAAAACTGGAACCTTATAAGGGAAAGTGCGTCTATTGGATTAGTAGTGATCTCGATATAAAAGCAACAAGTACATAACTAGCGTTTGTCGAAACAGGTAGCTCTGGATAGGGAGTATGGGATATGTTGATTTTGACTCGCCGTGTTGGCGAAACTCTGATGGTAGGTGACGACATCACAGTCACCGTACTCGGAGTAAAGGGGAATCAGGTTCGTATTGGCGTGAATGCCCCAAAGGAAGTTGCGGTTCACCGCGAAGAAATTTATCAGCGGATTCAGACCGAGAAAGGTAGCGAAGAGCCCGAACCGGGCAATCGTTGATCAAGAAAAAGCCGTTCAAGGGAGACCTGAACGGCTTTTTTTATATCTGGCCAAATCGGGATGCAAAAATCTCGTGTCAACCCTATGAAAACAGAAAAATTATGGTAGTATACGCCCCGTTCTCAAGGAGAGGTGGGTGAGTGGCTGAAACCAGTTCCCTGCTAAGGAACCGTACGAGCAATCGTACCGAGGGTTCGAATCCCTCCCTCTCCGCCATTCCCTTCGAGGGAATTTGGGACAGGTTGATTTAGCATTCAACCAACGCAAGTGATCGATGCGCGGCTGTAGCTCAGCTGGATAGAGTACCTGGCTACGAACCAGGCGGTCGGAGGTTCGAATCCTCCCAGCCGCGCCACTTCTCTCGATACTTGCCATCAGTTTTAAGCGGCTGTAGCTCAGCTGGATAGAGTACCTGGCTACGAACCAGGCGGTCGGAGGTTCGAATCCTCCCAGCCGCGCCATATTACGCAGAGAACCCCGCCCAGTGCGGGGTTTTTTGTTGCCTGTATGAATCTGCAGGTTGCCCCTGCCTGTTTCTTTTCTACTCAATGTCGTACCGCAACTCTGTTCTGAAAAATGGATCTGTGTCAGGGCCAGAGCTGAGGCTATGTCCTACCCTTTAAGGACAATCATCAATGGAGTACGACAATGAAGCTTTCCTTCCACGGTGCCGATCAGGAGGTCACCGGATCCTGCCATTTGGTGGAGTGTGGTGGCACCCGAATACTGATCGATTGCGGAATGTATCAGGGCGGGCGGGAAGTGAATGAGGATAATAACGGGCCATTGGGGTTTGATCCTTCCACCATTGATTATCTGCTTCTGACCCATGCCCACCTCGATCACTGTGGCCGTATTCCTTTGCTCGTCAGGCGGGGATTCAAAGGAGAGATTATCACCACCGCAGCAACTCGCGAGTTGGCGAAATTGGTCATGCTGGACGCTGCCCATCTGCAGGAAGAGGAGGCGGAATGGAAAGCCAGGAAAAAGGCCCGCCATGGCAATGGCAAGAAGGATAAGGACACCAAGCCTCTTTACTCCGTCCTGGATGCTCTGAACAGCCTCGACTATTTCGGTCGTAATGCCTCTTATGGCAAGGCCATCCCTCTGGGTGGTGGCGTCCGGGCTACGTTTCTGGACGCGGGGCACATTCTCGGTTCCGCCTGCATTTTTCTGGAACTGGAAGAGCAAGGCCGCACTAAGACAGTGCTTTTTTCTGGAGACCTGGGATACAGCGACCGGGCCATCCTTAACGATCCGACACCTCCGCCGGAGGCCGATATCGTCATTATGGAGACAACCTACGGGGATCGGCTGCATAAGAGCCTGCACCCGTCGATTGAAGAACTGTACGAGGCGATCAACGATACCTTTCGTCGGGGCGGCAATGTCGTGATTCCCACATTCGCGATGGAGCGGGCGCAGGAGATTCTCTATTACCTGAGAGAGGGTATGGAAAGCCGTGCTCTGCCGCCATCAACTCAGGTCTTTCTGGATTCCCCGATGGCGATCTCTGCGACGGAGATATTTCGACGTCATCCGGAATGCTACAACGAGGAGGCGTGCGAACTATTTACCAATGGGTTTGATCCCTTCGGCTTTCAGGGGCTGCATTTTACCCGCCAGACCTCCGATTCGATGGCTCTGAACAGGGTAGGGGGTGGTGCGGTCATTCTGGCCGGGTCGGGGATGTGCACCGGTGGCCGCGTCAGGCATCACATCAAGCACAATCTGTGGCGTCACGAAAGCAGTATGGTGTTTGTCGGGTATGCCGCCAACGGCACTCTGGCGCGGAGAATCGTGGATGGTGCAACTGAAATACGGCTTTTCGGTGAGGATATACCGGTCCGGGCGGCGGTCTATACCATTGGCGGCTTTTCCGCCCACGCCGATCAGAATGAATTGTTGGCCTGGCACAAGCAGACCGGGAATCCGGGACGTACCTTCCTGGTTCATGGTGAAGAGGATGCCATGACTGCTTTTGGTGAGCTGCTGGAGAATACGGAGGTCATCATGCCGACGCTTGGTCAGGAGTTTGAGCTCTGATTGGCTTCAAAACCGGCGACCAGATCTAGGAGTTCTGAGGTGATGACGGATTGCCGGGCGCGCCGGTACTCCATGGTTACGTCATCGAGTCGTTCACCAAGATTACGTTCCGCGACCTGCATGGCGGCCAGCCTTCCGCTGTGCTCGCTGGCCTGGGACTCGGCGCAGGCGCGGAACAGCAATACAAACAGATACTGATCCAGTAAACGACGAAGGAGGTTCTGCCGATCCATGGTGTAGGTCGGGATGCTTCGTGACGGCCAGGGTTTCGTGACCAGCCGATGGATATGATCAAAATCGATCGGCAGTAGCTCTACCAAGGTAGGGTGGTAGCTCTGTAACTTTGAGTGCCGGTTGTAAAAGAGGAAGACATAGTGGATATCGTCCTGTGCTCGCCATTCATCGATCTGGAGCAAGAGTTCTTCAACGGTTCTGGTAATCTGGCTGGCGGCACCGGGAACCAGAAATTCCTTTTCGATGGATTGGCCGGCTTGCTCAAGCCCTGGGGCCAGGCGGGCGCCAACGGTGAGAATCCGCCGGCTTGTTGTGTCTGCGGGGACGGCATCCATCTTTTCAAGCGCAAAGGTCACGATATCCTCATTGAATCGACCGCACAGGCCATGATCGGATCCGAAAATGATGGCTCCCAGACGTGGATTCCCCTTGAAGTTTCTGCCATTGAACCCGCTCGTGGGGTATCCCCGGAGCAGGGCACGTAAACCCATTTCAACCGTCTGGTAGTAGCCGGACATGGCGGTAACTGCCTGCTCGTACTGGTGGATATTAGCGGCTGATAGCGCCTTCATGGTCTTGACGATACCGCGCAGCTCTTCGAGGCTTCCGAGTTGTTTCTGCAGTTGCTCAAGGGATTCCATTCAGGGGTGACTCCCGTCGGCCGTGGACAGTTTCTCTACAGCTTCACGTAGCGTGGAATTTACCTGGCTCCACTGCTCCGTGGTCAGCTCGTTGCCGCTGTCCATTCGAGCACAGATGTCCGGTAATGCTTCCAGTAAAGCCTGATTCAGACGATGTTCGGCCTCCTGAATGATTGCGATAGGCAGATTGTCCAGCAAGCCCGCATTCACGGTCGAGAGAATGGCTGCCTGCTCGCTGGCCCGGAGAAGTTGGTGCTCATCCTGCCTCAGAACCTCCCGAACACGGCGGCCACGCTCAATGGTTGATCGCGTTTGCTGATCCAGGCGCGTCGAGAAACGAGCAAAGGTTTCCAGTTCTTCGAATTGGGAGTAAGCCAGACGAAGATCGCTGGCGACGGCTCGCAAGGCTGGATGTTGGGTCTTGCCTCCGACACGAGACACCGATTTGCCCACATGAATCGCGGGCAGGAGGCCTTTCTGGAACAGCGTTGGTGATAAGTACAGTTGGCCGTCAGTAATGGATATCAGATTTGTCGGAATATAGGCCGAGATGTCCTGGGCCTGGGTTTCGACAATGGGTAACGCCGTGAGCGATCCACCACCTAATTGGGGAGACAGGTGGGTGCTGCGCTCCAGCAAGCGAGAATGAATATAGAAAATGTCGCCAGGGTAGGCTTCCCGGCCCGGCGGGCGTCGTAACAGCAGGGAGAGTTCCCGGTAGGCGCGGGCGTGGCGAGTCAGATCGTCGTAGACGATCAATGCATCCCGGCCCTGCTCCATGAAGTATTCCGCCATGGTGGTGGCAGCATACGGTGTGATATACCGCAGGCCGGGTGGGTCGTCATCGGACGCTACGACAATGACGGTGTGGTCAAGGGCTCCATAATGCCGAAGCGTTTGCACGGCTTTGGCAACGGAGGTGGCTCGCTGCCCGACGGCGCAGTAGATGCATACCACACCCTTGTCTTTCTGGTTGATGATGGTATCGATAGCAACGGACGTTTTGCCGGTTTGTCGATCTCCGAGGATGAGTTCCCGCTGCCCTCGGCCGATCGGAATCAGGGCGTCTATGGTCTTGATGCCGGTTTCCAGCGGTATCGTAACGGGCGCGCGATCAATGATTTCCGGGGCGGTTCGCTCAATAGGGCGGCGTTCCCGGCATTCCAGCGCTTGGCCACCATCCAGTACGCGGCCCGTGGCGTCAATCACACGGCCCAGTAGGCCTTCGCCGACCGGAGTGTCAGTCTCCCGGCCAGTGGCTGTGACTCTGGCACCGGCACCAAGTTCGTCGCTGTCGCCCAGGAGCATGACGCCAACCTCGTCAGGCTCCAGGTTAATGGCAACCCCCAGTACACCACCGGGAAACTGGATCAGTTCTTCAGAGGAGACACTGGCAAGTCCTTCGATCCGAGCGATACCTCCGCCCACCTGTATGACCGTACCAGCCTCGTATGACTTGAGTGTGGGCCTGTGGTCCCGAACGACGGTCTGAATGGTGCCCATTGTTTGATCAAGCATGTCCTTGAGCATCAAGTCAGGCCTCCGGCTCGCGGGATCTGGCCGTTTCAAAGGCTTTCTCCATCAATGACGTCAGGTCGGTCAGATAATCCGAAAGGTTCCAGCTGAGGACGTGCCCTTCGCAGACAAGCTCTATACCGCAGATGAGACGCTCCGAGCGTTGGAATGTCATGGGAACCGCCGCCCCGATTGCGGTTTGTAGCTCGCGGGAGATCGCATTTTTCAGATCAGGGGCTAGCTCGAAAGAACTGGAGAGGGTGGCGGGCTTCCTGGTCTTGCTCAGGGTGTCAATGATGCCCTGGTCGAGAGTGGAGAGCTGATCGATAAATGTGTGCGTGATCCTTTCTTCCAGTTGCTCGTCAGCAAGATCCTCCAGTGCTCTGCGTGCAATGCTTTCAACCGCGAACAGGGACTGCTGTTGCACGCCCTTGATGAACGACGCCTTTTCCTCCTTGACCTCTTGCATCCATTGGTTTCTTGCTTCGGCAGTGTCTATGCGAGCCTGCTCTATCATGTCGCGACGGGATTGCCTGGCTTCTTTCTCTGCTTCGGCCAGTAAAGAAGCCTGTTGTTGTTCGAGGTCGGCAAGTTTTCGTTCGTAGTCCTGTCTTGCCTGGTTTGCTGCCCGCTCGCGTTGCTCTGCGGTCGTCATGCGGCTGCGGATCCTGTTCTCACGCTTGTCCATGGCATGAATTACGGGCTGATAGAGAAAACGCTTCAGCAGCCACACCAGAATCAGAAAATTGACGACCTGAGCCGAGACGGTGATCCAGTCGATCTCCATGGATCAACCTCCAGCGCTGGCAGCAACGTAATCCCAGAACGGATTGGCAAAGATGATGATCATGGCGAC
Source organism: Marinobacter nitratireducens (assembly GCF_000708045.1). Taxonomy (GTDB): domain Bacteria; phylum Pseudomonadota; class Gammaproteobacteria; order Pseudomonadales; family Oleiphilaceae; genus Marinobacter; species Marinobacter nitratireducens. The sequence continues at coordinate 881,871 of NZ_ANIE01000003.1, read as the reverse complement.
CACGAAACAGTAGATTGCGGTGGATTCAATCATGGCCAGACCTACAAAGAGCGTTCTGGTGATGGTGGCAGATTCGTCCGGCTGCTGTGCGATTGCACTGAGGGCCTGGGCAATGGATCTTGCTTCACCGAGGGAGGGGCCTATAGACCCGATCGCGACGGTCAGGCCGGCGGTGATGACGGAAATCATGCCGATAAGAGATACGCTGTCCATGAATAACTCCTTTACGGGCTAACGGGTGGTTGAGGTTTCTCGTCCTGGTCCTGAGAACCCTCGTGAACGGAGGTTGCAGAGGCAATGTAGACCATGGCCAGGATGGCGAAGATGTAGGCCTGAATCATGCCCGTAAGCAGTCCCAGCAATTGCATGACTACTGGAAAAAAATAGGGTGTCAGGCTCAGGAGTATGGCAACAATGACGGTGCCGCTCATGATGTTTCCGTACAGACGAACAGCCAGGGCGACCGTACGTGAAATCTCGCCGATCACGTTGAAGGGCAGCATCAGCGGGGTGGGTTTGACGTAATGCCTGAGGAATATCCCGGCTCCCTTGCTGGCAATGCCAAAGACAGGAACGGCTACAAAAACGCAGATCGCAAGCGCGGTAGTGGTAGATAGCGAGCCTGTGGGGGCTTCGTAGCCGGGAACGATCGTCAGCAGGTTCGACATGGCGATAAACAGAAACAAGGTGCCGACAAAGGGCAGATATATCCCGGGCTGCTGTCGGCTGACCTGCGCGATCTGGTCGCGAATACCGGTTACCAGCACTTCAAGCAGGTTTTGCCATCGGGTCAGGTTGGGGTCATCCCCCAGATTGCGTGTAATTAGCCAGGAACCGAGCGTCAGTAACGCCATCACCAGCCACGTGAAGGCGATAGTGCCGTTAAGGGTAAACAGGCCCCACTGCCAGTAAACGACATCATCGGGGGTGATGGTCATGAGTGCATACCCTCCCGGGCTTTCACGGTGCTCAGAATCCTGCGGCTAATGATCAGTCGTGGGAGCGTAAAGCCGACTGCAGCGATGACCAGATGCTGCCAGGTCCCAAAATGAGCAATGACGTAAAAGACCGACAAGACGGCGCTGAATCTGAGCCCCAGGCTCATCAGTGTGAGCGCGGCCGGATGGGTTGACTGCGGGATTCGCTGGACGGTTAGCCAGAGCCCCCAGAGGAAAATGGCGCCAAGCAGGCAGCCAGCACCAAAACTGGCCAGATAGCCGGAGATGTGACCGAACAGATCGCTCTCAATCATCTTTGCTCTCCTGCTTGATCCAGTACCACGCATTCAGGCACCCCAGGGCAACACCGATAATCAGGAACGTAAGCGTCCACGACGGGTCGCCCGGCCATCGGCGGTCGGCCCAAGCCCCCAGAGCAATACCACTGAGGGTCGGGATGGCGATCGACCAGCCAACAAGCCCGAACATGCCTAGCCCGAACCAGGCTGTGCGATGCGTCTGGGCCCGCGCCCTTTGTTTGCGCCTGGCGCGTTGACCCACCGTTTTGCTGAGGCCTTCGGGGGCTTTTTCTGGTGGCGTGGATGGTTTCTCAGCCATGGTGTTGTTCCCTGAGATTGAGAAAGCCCCTCAGTGTGCCGGCCTCCAGTCTTGCAAGGGCGCTTCTGGCCTTGCGCTCGTATTCGTCCAGCTCCAGGAAACGTTCATCAATCAGGGCTTGGAGCTCGGAAATATCGGCGCCGACGACACCGCGATACGCGGAAACGGAAACGTCCGGGCCGCATTTAACCAGGATGCCGCTATCAATCGCGGCAAATCTCTCCGAACCCTGCATATCGACAAAAGAGAGCAGTCCCGGAGCCAGAGCAGCGACAAAGTCTATGTGCCGGGGCAACAGGCAGAACTCGCCATTCTCTGCCGGGGCGACGATCTTGTTGACCCGTTCATCCACCAGAATCTCAGTCGGCAACAACAGACGAAAATTCATGGTGTTCCGGATATCGGATGTGTCAGGAGGCATAAGCATCCTCCCGGGACTGGATTTCGTCGATATCCCCAATCATATACAGGGCCGACTCATTCAACCCCTCGAACTCTCCGGCCAGTATCCGTTCGCAGCCTTCGATGGTTTTTGATAGTGGAACAAGCCGACCACCCTTGCCAGTAAACTGACCGGTGGTGAAAAACGGTTGTGTAAGGAAATGCTCAAGTTGTCTTGCCCGAGTGACGGTAGCCCGATCCGTCCTCGACAGTTCCTCCATGCCCAGCATGGAGATAATGTCTTTGAGATCCTCGTATTCGGCGAGGGTGCTGCGCACGGATTGCGCCACCTGATAGTGCCGGGTGCCAACAATGGGGGGGGTTAGCATCTTCGAGTCGGTTTTCAGTGGGTCTACGGCCGGATACAGGCCCTGACTTGCACGTTTCCGGGACAGCACGATGGTCGCGGTAAGGTGCGAGAAAATGTGGGTCGCAGACGGATCCGTCAGATCATCGGCTGGAACATAGACCGCCTGCACGGAGGTAATGCTGCCGTTCCTGGAACTGCAGATCCGTTCTTCAAGTTCGGCCAATTCCGTGGCCAGGGTAGGCTGGTATCCGACACGTGAGGGAATACGCCCCATCAGGCCGGAGACCTCCGTGCCGGACTGGACAAACCGGAACACGTTGTCGATCAGCAGCAGAACATCGCGCTTCTGCACGTCCCGAAAGTACTCGGCCACGGTCAGTGCGGTGTGGCCGACCCGGAATCTGGCGCCCGGGGGCTCGTTCATCTGACCATAAACCAGCACGGCTTTTTCAAGCACACCGGATTCCTGCATGGAGCGATACATTTCTTCCGCTTCGCGCATGCGCTCCCCGATGCCGCAAAACAGACTGATGCCCTCATACTGCTCGGCCATGTTATTGATCAGCTCATTGATCAATACCGTTTTCCCCACGCCGGCACCGCCAAACATGCCGGACTTGCCGCCCCTCTCCAAAGGCGCAAGCAGATCGATGGCTTTGATGCCTGTCTCGAAGATTTCCGTGCTCGTCTTGCGCTCGGAAAGGGGCAGCACCGGTCGGTGAATCGGCCAATGCTCTGAGATTTTGAAAGGCGGGAGGCCGTCAATGGGGGCGCCGAAGACGTTAAGCATACGACTTAGCAGAGTAGGGCCCACCGGTATTTGGAGGCCTGCGCCAGTATTTTCAACCGGCATTCCTCGGGCGAGGCGGCGTGTTGAATTCAGGGCGATGCATCGAACCGTGCGGGTATCAAGGTGGCTCTGAACCTCAAGGACAACGGTAAACTCTGCGCCGGTTATCAGCTTGGAATTCCGGGGAGGGAGGGCGGTTGGGAAGCTGACATCCACCACGTTGCCGCGCACGGTCGTGATGCTGCCCTGCGGACTTTCTGACTGGGCAATGCTCATGTCCATCCACCCTGAAGATTTGATCAGACTCTCATCTGAAGATTAGCAGATGATGAGAGAATCGCCTCTGATTTCAGGGGGATGGGCTGTTAATGCGGGAAGCCCGCGTTACCACATCAGGTCATCGGGAATCTCATAGCCCGCATAAGGATCGTCCTCGCCGGTATCCTCCGATGTGCGGTCGTGCAGCACGACGACTGCAGACTCATCCCGCTCCATGATTTTTCGGGCAACACCCTCAGGGACAACGTCATAACGTTCGCCAAGGCAGACGACGGCAAGGCGGCCACGAGACAGTTGATCGACCATGGACGCCTCGACGAAAATCTTCTTGATCTTCTTGCCGTGCGCGAACTGGTACGACTCTTCACCTTTACTCAGATCAACACGGTTTGTTTCCACCAATTGTCGAATCTGGGCCTGAATGGCCTTCCTCTCGGCTTCCGCCTGGCGTTGCCTATTCAGTTGCCGATCCTTTTCAGCCTTCTCTGCCCGCGCCTTGCGCGCCCGCTCCTCTGCTTCGTTTACCTGAACGGCGCCTTTCGGCTGCTGTTTGCGTTGTTTGCGCTTCTCGTTTCGGACCGCTTTCACTTTCTTTTCGTCAGCGAGTCCCGCTTTTAATAGCTGATCCTGAAGGGATGCCATTGGTTACTCCGTAAATGATTGGCAAATTCTGGTATCCTCTGGCGCATTATACGCCCTCGTTTGCACCTCTATAACCAGCAGTCGACAATCCGGGACTCCTTTTTATGTCTTCCTTTAACTCCTTTGGCCTGTCCAAAGCCATGGTCTCGAACCTTGAACAACTCGGTTTTGAGCAACCCACAGACATCCAGGCAAAGGCTTTACCGGTTTGTCTGGCAGGGAAGGACGTGATTGCCATGGCCCAGACCGGGAGTGGCAAAACGGCTGCGTTCGGTATAGGGCTAATTGAGCACCTAAACCCCCGATTGTTTGCCGTCCAGGGCCTTGTGTTATGCCCAACCCGCGAACTGGCGGATCAGGTGGCCAAAGCCATTCGAGAGCTTGCCCGTGCTCAGCACAACATCAAGGTGCTGACGCTTTGCGGCGGTGTGCCCATCGGCCCCCAGATCGGATCCCTTAGCCATGGCGCTCATATTGTGGTGGGGACGCCAGGGCGGATTCAGGACCATCTTCGCAAGCAGACGCTTTCGCTGGATCGTGTGGGTACCGTGGTGCTTGATGAGGCCGACCGGATGCTGGATATGGGCTTCCAGGAAGCCGTTGAAGACATTCTTTCTCATTGTCCGAGCAAGCGCCAGACCCTGTTGTTCTCAGCGACCTGGCCTACCGACATTCGTCGCCTGAGCGGCCGTTACCAGTCTGACCCGGTTGATGTTCGCGTGGAAAGCGGGCAGGGCAATCCAGACATCCGAGAGCTGTTTTACGAGGTGGAGCGAGGTCAGACTGATGCGGCCATCATGGCATTGCTTTCAGAGCAGCAACCGTCGTCCTGCATTGTGTTCTGCACGACCAAGCAGCAGTGTGATGAGTTGGCTTACACACTGAATGAAGAGGGGTTCTCTGCGCTTGCCCTGCATGGTGACCTCGATCAGCGAGACCGGGACAGTGTTTTGGTGCGGTTCGGTAACCAGAGCTGTTCTGTGCTGGTGGCAACCGATGTGGCTGCGAGGGGGTTGGACATCAAATCCCTGCCTCTGGTGATCAATGCCGAGCCGGCAAGAGACCCGGAAGTTCACACTCACCGAGTCGGGCGAACAGGGCGTGCTGGCGAGCAGGGTCTGGCGGTGACGTTCTGCACGCCTTCTCAAGGCCACAAGGTTAACCGGTTGGAATCTGAGCGGGGAGCGTCCGTAGAGTGGGGTGATGCCCGTGTCCTGATGACAGTTGAACTCTCGCCAAGCGCGCCGCCGATGAAGACATTGTGTATCGCTGGCGGGCGCAAGGATAAGATCCGCCCTGGTGATGTTCTGGGAGCTTTGACGGGAGAAGCGGGTGTGCCTGGTTCGGCGGTCGGGAAGATCGACCTGTTCGATTACCAGTGTTTTGTTGCAATTGAGCGAAACCTGGCCCGAAAGGCGTTGAAGCGGCTGGAAAATGGGCGAATCAAGGGGCGGAAAGTTCGCGTCAGGTTTGCCTGAATCGACAAGGTGATGAGTAATCACGCGGGCTGCAGGGAGATGTGTTTGGCCTCGGAAACCCCGTATAGTAATTCGTATATAGGTTGCTCATGGGAGGCTAAACCGGTAAATTACGCAGGATTTTGCCGCCCGAATTGTTACAGGGTGGCCCTAGACCTTAGTCTAAGTGGTCATACCGGGCAAGATCGGAAAAATCATTTAAGCCAATAACAGGTAGCTATTCGATATGAATGACCTGATGTCACAAGCCGTAGACCTGATGATTGCAGGCATGGGTTTCGTGTTCGTATTCCTGGTAATCCTGGTGTTCGCAACACTGCTTATGTCCAAGCTCATCGGACGGTTTGCGCCGCCAGAGCCGGCAACCCCGGCGAAAACGCCACGTGCCAAGCCGAAGGCGCCAACGTCGGTTGACCCTGACACCGCCGAGGCCATCAAGAAGGCGATCGCACAATTCCGGGCACGCCACAAGAAGTGATCCGGTAAACGACTAGAACCTTTAAACAGAAGGCTGACACGATGACTGACACCAAAAAACCGCTGGGGATTACGGACGTTATCCTGCGTGACGCCCACCAGTCCCTGCTTGCCACCCGCATGCGGCTTGATGACATGCTGCCCATTGCCGAGAAACTCGACAAAGTCGGTTTCTGGTCGCTGGAATCCTGGGGTGGCGCTACCTTTGACTCCTGCATTCGCTACCTGGGCGAAGATCCCTGGGATCGTATCCGTGAGCTGAAAAAAGCTATGCCCAACACGCCGCAGCAAATGCTTCTGCGCGGCCAGAACCTCCTGGGCTACCGTCACTATGCGGACGATGTGGTAGAGCGGTTTGTTGACCGTGCCGCTGAAAACGGCGTTGACGTATTCCGGATTTTCGACGCGATGAACGATCCGCGCAACCTGGATACCGCCATCAAAGCCGTTCGCAAGACTGGCAAACACGCACAGGGTACCATTTCCTACACCACCAGCCCGGTTCATACCGTTGATATGTGGGTTGAGCTGGCCAAGGAAGTGGCTTCCATGGGCGCCGACTCCATCGCCATCAAGGACATGGCCGGTCTGCTGAAGCCTTACGTGGCTTACGACCTGGTCAGCCGACTGAAGAAAGAGCTGGACATCCCCATCCACATGCAGTGCCACGCCACGACTGGCATGTCTACGGCCACTGCGATCAAGGCCGCTGAGGCGGGCATTGATAACGTGGATACCGCCATCTCCTCAATGAGCATGACCTACGGTCATTCTCCCACCGAGGCAGTTGTTGCGATTCTGGAAGGTACCGACCGTGATACCGGTCTGGACCTGAACCTGCTGGAAGAAATCGCCGGCTACTTCCGCGAAGTGCGTAAGAAGTACGCCAAGTTTGAAGGCAGCCTGAAGGGTGTTGATTCTCGCATCCTGACTGCACAGGTTCCTGGCGGCATGCTGACCAACATGGAAAGCCAGCTGAAAGAACAGAATGCGGCCGACAAGTTCGACCAGGTTCTGGCTGAGATTCCGAAGGTTCGTGAAGATCTGGGCTACATCCCGCTAGTGACTCCGACCTCTCAGATCGTTGGTACCCAGGCGGTACTGAACGTACTGACTGGTGAGCGCTACAAGTCCATCTCCAAAGAAACTTCTGCGATCCTGAAAGGCGAGTACGGTTCCGCGCCGGCCGCTTTCAACAAGGAGCTGCAAGAGCGCGTTCTGGATGGCGCTGAAGCCATCACTTGCCGTCCGGCGGATCTGATCGAGCCGGAAATGGACAAGTTGTCTGACGAGCTCAAGAAGCTGGCGGACGAGAAGGGCATCAAGCTGGCCGAGAACACCGTTGATGATGTTCTGACTTACGCGTTGTTCCCGCAAATCGGCCTGAAGTTCCTTGAGAACCGTGGCAACGCTGATGCGTTTGAGCCTGTTCCTACCGCTGAAGACGCGGCTCCTGCCAAGAAAGCTGGCGGCCCCGAGACTTACACCGTTGAGGTTAACGGCCAGAAGTACGTGGTTGCGGTTTCCGAAGGTGGTGAGATTTCCCAGATCCAGGGTGAAGGTGGCGCTGCCTCCGCACCTGCGGCTTCTGCCCCAGTGCCCGCCGCTGGTGAAGGTGAGCCGGTTGTAGCTCCTCTGGGTGGTAACATCTTCAAGGTTCTGGTTTCCCCGGGTGACACTGTGGAAGAAGGTGATGTGCTGATTATCCTCGAAGCCATGAAGATGGAAACCGAGGTTCGTGCATCCAAGGCCGGAACCATCGGCGAAGTCTTCATCAAGGTCGGTGACGCCGTCGCTGTTGATGATGAAATGCTGACAATCGCATAAGGGCCAGCATTCCATGGAAAAGTTGATTACGCTGTGGACAGGTAGTGGCCTGTTCAATATGGAACCGGGTCAGGGGATCATGATCGCCGTTGGCCTGCTTCTTCTCTACCTTGCGATTCGTAAGGGTTTTGAGCCATTGCTGCTGGTTCCCATCGGGTTCGGCGGTATTCTGGCGAATATTCCGGAGGCGGGGCTGGCCCTGACTGCGGCAGAAAACGCGATCCACTTCGCACTGAAGGATGGCCTCTCGGACATTCTGGTAGCGCTTGCAGCACCGTTGGATGTTGCTTATCAGGCAGGACAGGCTATAACGCCCGAGCTGAAGGAAGCATTTAAGATTGCGGTTAAAGAGGCCAGCCATTCCGAAATGGCGATGGCGAACTCTATTGCCCAAGACTTCGGTTATGGCAATGGCATGCTGTACAACTTCTATCTGGTTGTCATCGGCAGTACTGTTGGCCCGCTGATTATCTTCATGGGTGTTGGTGCGATGACCGATTTCGGTCCTCTGCTGGCAAACCCGAAGACCATGCTGCTAGGCGCTGCTGCGCAGTTTGGTATTTTTGGCACGGTACTGGGTGCGGCGTTGCTGGATTGGGCTGGAGTTCTTGACTTCACCATTCTGGAAGCTGCAGCTGTTGGTATCATCGGTGGCGCGGACGGTCCGACTTCGATCTACGTATCGAGCGTTCTGGCTCCCCATCTTCTGGGTGCTATCGCAGTCTCTGCCTATGCTTACATGGCGATGGTTCCGATGATCCAGCCGCCCATCATGAAGGCGCTGACGTCTTCTGAAGAGCGCAAGATCAAGATGTCTCAGCTGCGCCCTGTCAGCAAGAAAGAGAAGATTATCTTCCCGCTGGTGGTTCTGATTGCGGTGGTTCTGTTCCTGCCGGATGCGGCTCCGCTGCTCGGTATGTTCTGCTTCGGTAACCTGATGCGCGAGTGTGGCGTGGTTGAGCGTCTGAGTGATACCGCCCAAAACGCTCTGATCAACATCATGACCATTTTCCTGGGGCTGTCTGTCGGTTCCAAGCTGATGGCTGACAAGTTCCTGGATACTCAGACTCTGGGCATTCTGGCCCTGGGTATCTGCGCATTTGGTGTTGGTACTGCGTGTGGTGTTCTGATGGCCAAGCTGATGAACAAGTTCAGCAAGGAGCAGATCAACCCGCTGATTGGTTCTGCCGGTGTATCTGCGGTGCCGATGGCGGCGCGGGTATCCAACAAGGTTGGTCTCGAGGCTAACCCGCAGAACTTCCTGCTGATGCACGCCATGGGTCCAAACGTGGCTGGTGTTATCGGCTCTGCGGTTGCGGCTGGTGTGATGATCAAGCTGCTTAGCTGATCTCGCTCCGCTGTACTGAGAAAGCCCCGCCTTTGTGCGGGGCTTTCTTGTTTCTGGCCTATAACTTTGGTGCCGGCACTGATGTGGCTGGCCTTTTCAGGAACCGCTACGAGCACATCCATGTGCGCTTGTTTACGGCCATCCTTGGCCTTCAACATTCCTGAAAAGGCCAGCCACACCAGTGCTTCTAACGTTGGGAGTTTGCCTTTTCAACGTTAATGGAAATCTCTGGATGTCACCGGTAATGCGTTAATCAAGTGGCTCAGATCTGACAGCTTCCCCGCCATCACATGCACAATTTCTCCCTCTCGTTCCAATACGCCTTTTACGTGTAACAACCGGGCCGTCAGCAATGGCTTTCGTTGCCGGCGGGCGGTTTCGAGCCAGACGACGACGTTGACGTTGCCGGTTTCGTCTTCAAGGGTGACGAAGGTGACACCGGCGGCGGAGCCGGGGCGTTGGCGGCCGGTGACGAGTCCGGCAACCTGAACAGGGATGCCGGCTTTGGTGGTTTTGAGTTGTTCCGCGTTGAGGCAGTGTTGCAGGTGGCCCTGTTGCCGCAGCAGGGCCAGGGGGTGGCGCTGGAGGGTGAGGCCCTGGCTGTTGTAATCGGCCATGATGTTCTGGCCTTCGCTTGGCTCGGGGAGCTGGGCGCAGTGCTCGATCTGGTAGCTGGCGAGGGCTTCATTGGCGAACAGCTCAGTAGGTTGTTCGTGATCAAGTAACTGCCAGTATGCCTGATGGCGGTTGGAGGTGAAGCCAGGCATGGCGTTGGCGCCGGCCAGGGTTTCCATGTCCCTCTGGTTGAGTGAAGCCAGCTTTCGCAGCTCCGAGGTGGAACGGTAGCCGGTTTCGGGGCGGTTCTGGCAGACGCGTTCGGCGCTTTTGTGTGGGAATCCCTGGATGATTCTCAGGCCCAGGCGGAGGTGCTGTTGTTCACCAGAGTTTTCCAGGGTGTGGTCCCATTGGCTGAGGTTAACGTCCGGGGGGAGGACCGTCACCCCATGGCGTTTTGCATCCTGGATGAGTTGTGACGGGGAGTAGAATCCCATGGGCTGGCTGTTGAGCAGGGCGCAGTAGAAGGCCTCCGGGTGATGGCACTTGATCCACGAGGAGACGTACACCAGCAAGGCGAAGCTGGCCGCGTGGGATTCCGGAAAACCGTAGCCGCCAAAACCGCAGATCTGACGGTAAAGCCGCTCTGCAAAGTTCTCGTTGTAGCCGCGTTCGAGCATGCCGTGGATGAGTTTATCCCGGAAGGGCGTCAGATCGCCGTGGGACTTCCAGGCGGCCATGGCACGGCGCAGGCGATCAGCTTCTCCGGCGCTGAAGCCGGCGGCCACCATCGCCAGCTTGATGACCTGTTCCTGGAAGATGGGAACACCCAGGGTACGTTCAAGCACGGAGGCGACGTCATCGCTCGGGTAATCGACCGGCTCGATGCCGTCCCGGCGCTTCAGGTAAGGGTGCACCATGTCACCCTGGATGGGCCCTGGGCGCACAATTGCCACTTCGATGACCAGGTCATAGTACTTGCGGGGGCGCAGTCGGGGCAGCATGTTGATCTGGGCACGGGATTCCACCTGGAAGACGCCAATGCTGTCGCCCCTGCAGAGCATGTCGTACACCCTGGGGTCTTCCCGCTCAATGTCTGGCAGGCCAAAGGGGCGGCCCAGTTTCTGGCTGATGTGCTCCAGAGCACGGCGGATGGCTGAGAGCATCCCCAGGGCCAGAACGTCTACTTTCATCAGCCCCAGGCTTTCCAGGTCGTCCTTGTCCCATTGGATGACGGTGCGCTCTGCCATGGCGGCGTTTTCAACCGGCACCAGTTCCGACAGTGGCCCGGCGCTGATGACAAAACCACCCACGTGTTGGGACAGGTGGCGAGGGAAACCGAGCAGGGTGTTCACCAGGGCGAAGAATTGATCTGCCACCTTCGGGTTCCGGGTGAGGTTCTTGTCCAGGATCTGCTGGCGCCAGTTGCTGTCCTTGTCCCGCCAGTCGATGCCTTCCAGTAACTGCTCCACCAGGGTCGGATCGAATCCCAGAGCCTTGCCAACGTCGCGAATGGCGCTGCGGGGACGATAGCGGATCACCGTGGCTGCCAGTGCTGCTCGTTCGCGGGTATAACGGCGGTAGATGTACTGGATCACCTCTTCCCGGCGGTCGTGTTCAAAGTCCACGTCGATATCCGGTGGTTCGTCGCGGTCTTTTGAGATGAAACGCTCGAACAGAAGCTCCACGTTGGCCGGGTTGACTTCCGTAATCCCCAGGCAGTAACACACGGCTGAATTGGCAGCCGAACCACGGCCCTGGCAGAGAATGCCCTGCTGTCTGGCGAAGGCAACGATGTCGTGGATGGTGAGGAAGTAATGTTCGTACTTCATCACCGAGATGAGCTCCAGCTCTTTGCGGATCAGTGCCTGAACTTTAACCGGTGTGCCTTCAGGGTAGCGGCGCTTTTCGCCCTCGCGGGTCAGGTGTTGCAGATAGCCGGCGGGTGTCTCTCCTTCGGGCACGAGATCGGCCGGGTATTCATAGCGGAGTTCGCCTGGTGTGAAGGTGCATTGATCTGCGATAGCGATGCTTTCCTGAATCCAGGCGTCCGGGAACAGGCGTTGCAGAACCGGCACCGGACGCAGATAACGTTCGCCATTCTGGAACAGGCAATGCCCGGCGTTTTCAAGGTTGGTGTGGTGCCTCAGGGCAGTGAGTACATCCTGCAAGGGTTGCCGATCACGGCTGTGCATGTGCACCTCGCCCATGGCCGTGACCGGGCATTGGAGCTCACTGGCGAGCCAGCGTACCCGGGCCAGGTGTTGCTCCTCTCCAGACTCCAGGGCACGTGAAGCCCCTATCCAGAATCGGTAATCAAAGAGCCTGTGCAGCCATGTGCCACAAACCAGCGCCTGGTCGGCATCGGCTTCGCTGGGTGCGGGGGGGAGCCAGAGACACAGGCAGTCGTCCAGTTCATGGGTTTCGACATCCTGCATAAACAGGCGGTACTGCCCCTTCTCGGCTTGACGTCGGCCGGTGGTAATCAGCTTGCAGAGCTGCCCATAGCCTTTACGCCCCCGGGCCAGGAGGATAAAACGAGGGCGGGCGGCGCTACTGGGTGTATCGTCCAGTTCAAACCAGCTGCCGGTGATTAGCTTGACCGAGCTTTCCTTCAGGGCGGCCCAGGCACGGGGTATTCCGGCTACGGAGCAGGCATCGGTGATGGCCAGGGCGTGGTAGCCCAGCTCGTCGGCTCTTTCTGCCAGTTCATGGGGGTGGGAAGCACCGGTCAGAAAGGTAAAGTTGCTGAAGCAGAACAGTTCGGCATAGTGGTTCACGCTCATCAACCGAACCACCCATGTACAAACCAGCCATCCTGCACATCCCGGTAAACCCAGGCTAGCTGTCCGCTTTCCAGCTGAGCAATGTAGTAGTCCCGCATTACCCGCTGGCCGTCCCACCAGCCGCCACTGATGCGTTCCGGCCCGGAGAACCAGGCAACCGGTTGCTCCAGGAGCGGTTGCGGCCCCCTGAGCAACCAGAGCGGGCGCCGGGGTAAGTGGGCAGGGTTAGCCTGGCTGAGCTTCATCCCCTGATGCACGGCCGCAGCTGACCAGGCCCTCTCCGGACGATGATCCGCCTGGGGGGACAGGCGGGTTAGCGCTTGTTCCCCCAGCCTGGCTTGCAGCCGGCTGATCAGCGTGTGCCAGGCTTCGTTGAGATCCTGCGTTTCTCCCAACAGATCCTGGGCGACAGGCGCTTCTCTGGACAGGAAACGGCGCACAGACAGCACCAGCGAAATCACCGGAGCCCGTAACGGTTGTTGCTCCAGGCGCAGGCGAATCAGCTCCAGAAATGCTTCGGAGCGATGTTCCGGCCCTGCGGTACGGAGGCGCAAACGGGTGTCTTCTTCATGGCGATGTTGCAGTACAAGAAACAGGGTGTCTGTGTCCTGCTGGCGCCAACACAGGTCTTCTTCCAGTTCTGAAAGCATTCTTTGAAGCGGGAACAGCAGACCCTGGCTGTGTTCAATTTCCTGAATAAAGTCTGCCTGTTGTCGGAACGAATGGGGAGGCTGCCAAGGTGTTTGTGGGTCGGGGCGGCTACCCTGAATTTTCTGGATGTGGGCCAGGGTTTCCGGTGATAGCCGACGGGCCAGTTCCGGCGCCGGCAGAGCAACGACTTCGCCCAGAGTATTCAAGCCGAGCCGTTGCAGGTGAGTGCAGGTTTTGTCATCAAACTCAGCGTCCGTGAGCGGCAGCTGTTCCAGGGCTCTGAGGATGTGCCCCTTGTCTGCCGTGTATTCTCCTTTACCGGCACGAGCCAGCAATCGGGCGGCAAGGGGCGAATGGCCAGTGGCAACCCAGGCTGTGAGCTGATGTTCGTTCAGGGCCTGATCAATGGTTTGCCAGACGGCGGGCAGCCCTCCATACAGTTTTTGCAGACTACTGATTTCTGCTAACAGGCCATTCGGAGGCACCAGGGCGATGTGGGCCACGTAGCGATACAGCCAGCGAGCCTGATCCTCCAGAATCCGGGCCTCCCGATCGGCTTCTGCCCGGACGATAGCCAGATCCGGCACCAGGCTGATGGCTGTTTTCAGACGCATGCCGGACTGGATGCCCTGATCCCTTGCATCCGGGCAGGCCTGTACAACGCGCTGGCCTGTGCCTTCGACAATCACCATGGCTTGCGGGCTCACCCGGTCCCGCCGGATGTGATCCAGCAACAAGTGCGGAAAATGAAGGTATACCCAGAGCATGACGGCTACCCGCGGCCAGACGTCCACGGCCCCTGAATAACCCGGGGTGGTTCCTGACATGTCAGGTCTGCCCGGTGCGCCATGGCCAGGGTGCAGCGCTGGCCGGGCCAGCTACCGCGGCGCTTGAGCACATTGATGGATAACGCCTGGTGCTCATCAGGAGTCAGTTCAAGGCGCAGGGCGGCCGGAGAATTCTGCCCGGCATACCGTTGCTCCCGGAATAGCACACAGACGTTACTCCCGGCCTCTGCAGCCAGTTGCAGGCGGCGAACATCTCGGGTGGCCAGCTTACCCGGCCAGGCCAGTACCAGTCCGGTCACCGGAGAGCGCAGGCAGTTTTCGAGAGTCCACAAGAAATCATTGGCATCGTCTGCGTGGATCATCACCACGTGATCCAGGTCCACGCCCTCGCGTGCCAGTGCCGGGGCATAGGGTGTTTGGGGTGGGTTTAACCAGAAGACGGTTTTGCCTGCCTGGGTAAGGCGCTGCATTAATGGCAGAACCAGATGCAGTTCACCAATGCCATGAACATTCAGCAGGCATTCGCTCAAGGCACCTTTGGGCCAGCCAATGCCACCGAGTTGGTTGTCCAGAACCTGATACCCCGTGGACTCTGAAGACTGTGTTGTCTGCCGGTGCCGGTGCCCCTGCCAGACACGGGCGTCTTGCATCAGCGTGTTCAGCAACTCGCTCATGGCTCTTCACCTCAATATACTGTTTAAATATACAGTATTCTGAAGAGGGTAGAATTTCAAGTGCCGTGAGCATTGAGGCGTTAGTATCTGCTCTGCGAGGATGGTGGTTGGCGGTTACATTTTCACGGGTTGATAAACGGTTGGCAGGAATCCAAGGTGTAGGGAAGGGAAATTGGAAAGGAGAAACACTATGACAGAACTGAAGCAACAATCCTGCGAAGCCTGCAGCGCCGATGCGCCACGGGTGACTGAAGACGAGAAGCGGCAACTGCACCAGAGCGTGCCGGATTGGGAACTGATTGAGCTGGATGGCGAAGAACAACTGCGCCGGGAATTCCGGTTCAGGAATTTTGCCCAGGCACTGGCCTTTACCAACACCGTCGGTGAGCTAGCGGAAACCGAGAATCATCATCCCGCCATTCTGTTGGAGTGGGGCAGGGTCACCGTGCGCTGGTGGACCCATAAAATTGGCGGCCTTCACAAGAATGATTTCGTCATGGCTGCTCGCACTGATGAGGCCTATCCGGGAACGTGAATATTGATTTCGGTTGTTCGGATATCTATATCCAATCATCCCTGGTTAACAGCGTTCTTGTGCCGCACGGTCTTTTCTGAAAGTCTACCGCTGAGCGGAACTATATGCATGCGTTCGTATAATTAGCTGTTACACACATTGCAGGAGGCATCGTGATAGTTATCTATGGAATCAAAGAACACCTTAATCCGATCAAGGCTCAGCTCTCTGAGGTCATTCACGGATGTATGCAGGCTGTACTGGGTATGCCGGAAGACAAGCGGGCTCATCGTTTTATCCCGATGGATGCCGAGGATTTTTATTACCCGGGTGGCAGAACTCCAGCCTACACTGCCATCGAGATCAACATGATGCAGGGGCGGGCTCCCGAGACCCAAAAAGCTCTGATCAAGGAGCTCTTTAACAGGATTGAGTCTGTGGTTGGCATATCTCCTGTGGATATCGAAGTGACTATAAAGGAGCAGCCTGCGCATTGTTGGGGGTTTCGGGGCATGACTGGAGACGAGGCACGTGACCTCAAGTACTCAGTCAATGTGTAACAGATCGCTTAAGTAGGTTCTGGACTTCCCCTAATCATCCAGCAAGGCCTGGCCGGAAGGCAGGGATCCAAATCAATAAAGGAATAACGAAAAGTGGTAGCTTCCATAACGTTTGTGTTGGGATTGGCCTATTGTTTTATTGGCCTGGGACTCACCGGTTATGTTGGAAATGAAGTTCCAATACCCAATGACGGGGTTTTTAGCGACTACCCTTGGTTATTTCATCTGTGTTATTCCATTATCGTCGAAGTGGTCACCGCTATCGTTCCAGCCATGATCATTGTCAGGCTAAACCATAAGAATGGCATGGCCCTGGCAACTGCCGGTGCAGCGGCTGTCATACCTCTGACAATTTATTATTTGTATGTTGATTTCGCCATAACAAAGCAGCTGTCTGGAGGTGATTTAATCAGTGTCCTCATAACAACCAGTGTTTCAACATTGATTTTTATTGGCGTGCTGCCTTTGGTCATTGCCTGCTTGAAAAAAGTCAGCGCTCTGACCCGTCAAGTCCGAGGACCGAACCTCTTTTCATGAGATAAGCGAGAGCATGATAATACACTGGAATTTCGATCCCATTTTAATCTCCGTCGGCCCCTTAGCTATCCGGTGGTACGGTCTCTTGTTCGTCGGAGCATTTATTGCCGGGCAGGCAGTGTTAACCCGGATTTTCAGAGCCGAGGGGGTTCCAAAGGAAAACGCGGAACGCCTGTTGCTATATGCGTTACTGGGAACGATTGCGGGTGCGAGGTTGGCTCATTGCCTGTTCTACGATCCGCAGTACTACCTTTCAAACCCGTTAGCGATTCTTCGCATTTGGGAGGGTGGTCTTGCAAGCCATGGTGGCGCTGCAGGAATGCTGCTCAGCCTTTGGCTTGGTACCCGGATCCTAAAGCCCAAAATGCCATTTCTCTGGCTTGTGGATCGAGTGAGTGTTCCTGCAGCGTTGGGGGCAGTGTTTGTCCGGGGGGCCAATTTCCTCAATTCTGAAATTGTAGGTATTCCAACTTCCGGGGGATGGGGAGTGGTGTTCGAGGCGGTCGATAACCTGCCTCGCCACCCAGTGCAGCTGTATGAAGCGGTCGCATATCTGATCATCTTTTTAATATTGGCAGCCATATACCGGCGTTTGGGACAGCGCACACCACACGGTCTATTGTTTGGCGTATTCCTGATCCTCGTATTCTCTGCGCGCTTGGCACTTGAATTTTACAAGGTTCCTCAGGCTGCATATCAACCCGGGCAGTTATTGAGCGTCGGCCAATATTTGAGTTTGCCGTTCGTGGTTTTGGGGGCTGTCATGGTGCTGCGTTCAGCTGGATACCGAAAAGTTCGCCCCATCGAACGCGCGAAAGCCGCGCGTCTGTGAGGCATGCATTTATGATCCGGTTCTCGATACAACGGGCCGGGCCGACACGGTTCAGACCGTTATTTGGCACATGGAAAATACCAGGGAGGTTTAAATGCCAGGGAAATACCCAGACAAGATCCGTACTCTTCCTCTTTTTGATGGTCGATTCGATGCGTACCGGTTAGCCGCAAATGGCGCTGACGTTTTGTTTGCGTCGTATCCGGCTGGCACTAGCATCCCGCCTCATACCCATGAGACAGACAACCATGGTGTCATTATCCGTGGGGAGCTGATTCTCTCGATTGATGGCGGCACCAAGAGGTATGGGGTGGGGGATTGGTACCATGTTCCGGCCGGTGTGGAACATGCGGCAGATTTTGAAAAGGATACTGACGAAATCGAGTTCTGGTTTGGGGCGGGAGGATAACCCATCATCATAGAGCACATGGAATATCACATTGGCGCTGTGATTAACGACGCGCTGGGCCTCGGTGATTACTGGCCTCCTTTTTCGAAACAATATTCCTACCTCAGTAAGACTGTTCTGGGGTGGCCAAGGAGTTTTCCGAAGAGGTCGAGTCAATGAAGCTTCAGGCGCAGATGCTCCAGAAAGGCTTTTACCCTCACCAGTGGGTAGTTTCTGCCCGAGTACAATGCGTATAACACCAGGTCTGCCGGTTCGCAGGTAAGATCAATTTTGATAAGAGAGCCGCTGTCTATATCAGCTTGGCACGCATGAACGGGTAATATAGCAAAGCCAAGCCCTTTCAGTGCAGCGGCTTTGGCCATGTGGCCACTGTTGACCTTGTAGCTGGATCGCACCTGAATAATTTGATCCCCTTTAAATCGCCAGGGCATGCCTTGAAGCACAGACAGGCTGGTAATGCAGGGGGCTTTGCTCAGTTCATCCAGCGAGCGTGGCAACGTATGCCGGTCAAGCAATTGTGGTGCGGCAACCACGCAGCTGGGCCATCGCAGAATCTCCCTGGCAACCCACCCTGAATCTTCCAATGGCCCACGGCCAAAGCGTAACACCAGATCGAATCCTTCCAGCAAGCCTTCCGTCGGATCTAACTGGGTATCACAACTGAGTTGTATCTGCGGATGCTGCAGACAAAAATCTGCAAGGACCTCGGCCAGTATAGGCAGGTCCGGCATGATGATCTTAAGGTGCCCAGCGAGGGAGTCTCCATAAAGAGAGACTTCTTCCAGTGCATCATCCATTGCCTGTGTGAGAGGCCTGATGGACCGATAAAGTTGCTTGCCTGCAGTGGTCGGGACCATCTTACGTGTCGTCCGTTCCAATAAGCGCAAATTGAGTTGTTGTTCCAACAGGGCAACATGCCGACTGACATTAGACGTTGGCAAGTGAAGTCTTTCTGCTGCCAGTTTGAAGCTCAGGTGCTCGTATACGGCCTGAAAGCTAAGAATCCACCGTAGTTCAAATTTTTCAATCATTAATTGGCTCATGAAACGGGATAAACAAAGCAATAATAGCCTATTTATCCTGTTTTTTGACCTTGTGACAATCCTTATCGAATGTTGTTTTCGAGGTAGGGCCAGATGAGCAAAACCAATAGAATTGCTATTGTCGGCGCGGGTGTCGCTGGGATAGCACTCGCCGTACTTGCCACCAGGCAGGGTTATCAGGTGAGCCTGTATGAACGGGATAACCAGATATCATCCATTGGTGCCGGTGTAACCTTATGGCCAAATGCCATGTTTGTTCTGCAACAGATGGGGTTGGAAGAAGAGATCAAACGAATGGGTGGCAGGCCCGGCTTAATGCGCCAGTTTGATCATTACGGCGTTCAGCAGGGCGAGTTTAATATAGAAGAAGTGAACATGCTGAGTGGCTTCTCAAGTGTGACCATATTACGCCGTGACCTTATGAGCATATTGGCTTCAGCATTGGACACATTAGGTGTAGAGAGACACTTTGGCCGCCCAATGACCCTGCAGGATATTGCCGGATTGAAACAGAAATTTGATCTGGTGGTAGGAGCCGATGGGCGTATGAATTCGGTGGTACGTCAGGCTCTATATGAAGAGGAGGTAAGGCCCTGCTATCAGGGATTCATCAACGTCATTGGAATAAGCCAGCTGCAGGAGAGCGTGCTTGAGCATTCGATCCATGACGTTCGTGCCCCCGGTGAGCGCTTTGGCATTGTGCCTGTCAGAGGTGACTTGTGTTATTGGGCCGGAGCCTGGCGCACTGATATTGAAAAGGGGCGAGCGTTATCCGCCTGGTATGACGAGATGCATAACCGCTTTCTGAACTGGCCTGATCCGGTACGCCATGTTCTGAAATCATACGATAGTGCGTCGCTAAGATGCATTTTTGTTCACGACCTGGATCCTTTGCCCTATTGGCATCGAGGCAATGTTTTGATCATTGGCGATGCTGCCCATGCGTCTTTACCAACCTCTGGGCAGGGAGCGTGTCAGGCTCTGGAGGATGCCTGGCACCTCTCCCGGCTGCTTGGCACCGGAGGTCAGTTGGATGGCGTTCTGACCGACTTTTATCAACAACGCATTGCCAAAACTTCTGCGGCCCAAGCCGCTGGAAGACAAATGGCCCAACGGATTTTTTCAGGGGCCGCAGAACCCACGTCCCCTCCGTCGGGTATCTCCGCTGAGCAGTTAAGCCAGTTGTGGATGCAAGGGTTGGAACCAATTAAGAGGCAATCTGTCTCGTCAGGGCGAATGGCTCTCAGGTAAGGTGACACACTGACGATATCCTGATGGAAACCTATGGGAGGCATCCAACTATGCGTGAAAGCCAGACTGATAACCCTCTCACCATCCGATTGGGCGACGAAGAGCTCATCATCCGCCGCCGTTATGAGATGCTCAGCATCATCAACGACTTTTTTATTGCGATCTGGTTTCTGACTGGCAGCATCCTGTTTCTGTATCCTGAATATGAAACGCAAGCCGTCTGGCTGTTTATCATTGGTAGTGCCCAGTTCCTGATTCGCCCGACGATCCGCTTGATCAGTCATATCCACATTCAGCGGATACCGGCGAGTAACTGGGAATCCTAGGTAGCGTAGAGGACCGATGCAGATGGACCACGAAAAAATACTGCTCGTTTATGATCGGGAATGCCCTGCGTGTAATGCCTACTGCCAGCTGGTGAATATCCGGAGGAGTGTGGGGGAACTGGTTATTGTGAATGCTCGTGACGACTCTGAGGTTCTGAGAGAGGTGACTGCTCAGGGACTGGATATTGATCAGGGGATGGTGTTGAAGATGGGCGATCAGCTCTATTACGGAGCCGATGCCATTCATGCCCTGGCGTTGATTGGGAGTCGTTCCGGTGTATTCAATTGTCTGAACTACTGGATTTTCAGGTCCCGGCTTGCGTCGTCCGTTCTGTATCCGGTATTACGAGCCTGCCGAAACCTTCTGCTAAAGGTTTTGGGGAAAACGCGCATCAACAACCTCGGTGTCGACGGCAACGACACATTCTAAAACCTCTTTCCCTCTTTTCGCGCGCCGCTGCGTTCAACGTCGTAATTGGCAAGCTTTTATGGGTCTTTTTCCTGTTATTGGTATTGCGGGAGAGAATCAGGCAATCAACGAGCAGAATCGGACAGGAAGCCAAGGGGGCTCTGCTTCTACAATGGTTCCATTGTTGGCGCGATGTCCGTCGCGCTGTCTTTCTACATTCAATCTGAACCTGTGTGTAAGGAGTTTCCATGAAAACGGTTGGATACGCTGCCTATTCCTCTGATGCGATAATGGCACCCTACCACTTCGAACGTCGCGCCTTGCGCGCAAACGATGTGGCCATTGAAATTCTCTACAGCGGTGTGTGCCACTCGGATTTGCACACGGTCAATGGCGATTGGGGGCCTCAGCCTTACCCGCTGGTGCCTGGCCATGAAATCATTGGGCGTGTTTTGGAAGTCGGTCCCGAAGTCACTCATTACAAAGCCGGCGATCACGTTGGTGTAGGCTGCATGGTGGACAGCTGTCAGGAGTGTGACCAGTGCCATCACCATGAAGAGCAGTACTGCCGACACGGGATGACTCCGACCTACGGTGCTCCGGATCGCATTGACGGCGAGATTACCCAGGGCGGTTACTCCAAGCACATTGTGGTGCGGGAAGAGTTCGTATTGCGAATTCCGGGGGCTCTGGACCTGTCACGCGCTGCGCCGATTCTGTGTGCCGGTATTACCACCTTCTCACCGCTGCGTACCTGGAATATTGGCAAAGGCAGCCGGGTAGGGGTGATCGGTCTGGGTGGTCTTGGTCATATGGCGGTCAAGCTGGCCGTGGCGATGGGCGCTGAGGTGACTGTACTCAGCCGTTCGAAGAAAAAAGAGGAAGAGGCGAAATCCATCGGCGCCCTCGGTATCCTGGCATCAACCGATGAAGACGCCATGGCAGCAGCCGCAGCGTCTATGGATCTGATCATCGATACTGTGCCGGTTGAGCACGATGTCACGCCTTACACGCCGCTTCTGGACATCGACGGCACGTTGGTGATTGTCGGTCAGGTTGGCCCGATGAAAGAGTTCATGTCGGTGCCGATGATCATGGGGCGCCGTCGTGTGGCTGGTTCGCTGATCGGTGGCATCAAGGAAACACAGGAAGTACTGGATTTCTGTGCGGAACATGATATCCACCCGATTTGCGAGATCATCCGTCCGGACCAGATCAATGATGCCTTTGAAGTGATGAACAAAGGCGACATTGCCCATCGCTATGTGATGGATATGTCTGCGTTGTCTGTTGAGGACTGATCCAAGGCAGACGACTGGCCTGGTGGTGCATTGGCTGTCATCCCGGGCCTTTTCTGTATGGGGAGTTTCCGGGCCGTGGATGGGAGGAGAATGGCTGGTATTTTGTCTGGCCTGTCCCCACAAGAGGCTTTCCTGTATGCCCCGAGAACCACTGTTTCAGTTTCCGGATCGTCCCATTTCGGATTCGGCTTTTAGCGGTCCGAAAATAGCGCTGATTCACGGGCTGATGGCTCGGTCACACATGCAGCGTCATCTGTTGCATTACCTGAGGGACCAAGGGCATACAGACACAACCATGTATGGTCATCTGCATTCGCCGCGAGCCATTGCGGAGGAGCTAAGGTCTGCGGTCGATGCCAACCGAAAGATCGCGCTGATTGGATACAGCCAGGGAGGATTTCAGGCCGTTGAAGTGGCCCGAGAATTACACGGTGCCGGCGTTCCGGTTGACCTGCTTGTGACGATTGCTGCAGGTGGCCTGGGCCGAGCCTTTCCTGGCCGGTGGAGGGCCGAGCCGCGTCAGATTCCCTCCAACGTCAAGCAATGTATCAACCTCTTCTCGGAGGGCGACATACTGGGCTGTGACCGGCGTTATCAGCGTAATCTCGCAACACCAACGATGGCAGGGCAGTTTGTGGAAAACCACGGTTTCTCAAGAGTCGATGGCATCTCCCACATTGATCTGGTGAGGTGTTATCCCGAAGGCAGGGTCCACCCTCAGGTCAGGTCTTTGGTGCTGGGCAGACTCATGAGGGAGCTATCTCTGATGGAAAATCCAGGGTAAATAGCGGTTTTGTCGCCTTGTCATATTGGGAGCGTATACAATAAGGAACGGTATTGGATCTTAAATAGCGGGGAATGAGATGAGTCGCAGTCAGGCAGTATCCGAATCTGTTGCCGATGGTCAGGATCAGAAACGGGATTCCAGGCCAAAGAGCAAAGGTCTTGATGCGATCTATCGTTCCATTTCCGATGCGATTATCGAACATCGTCTGAAACCCGGTGCCCGCTTGCGTGAAGATGCACTGTCCGACGTATTCGGGGTCAGCCGAACGGGCATCCGCAAGGTGTTACAACGACTGGCTCTGGAGCAGTTAGTTACCCTGACCCCACGGCGCGGAGCCAGCGTTAACCGCCCTTCGGTTGAGGAGGCAAAAGACGTGTTCGAGGCCCGTCGCATGGTTGAATGCGGGCTCATGGAAGTGGCTGCCCGACGGGTCACCGACGCTGACGTAAAAGAGCTGCGCAAAATGGCGCAAGAGGAAAAACAGGCACTGCGCAACCGGGAGCAGAGGGTCGCGATTAAGCTGTCAGCCGCGTTTCATGCGCGCCTGGCGGAGCTGTCGGGCAACAAAACGCTGTCCGAGTTTGTTGGCCAGCTCTGCTCGCGCTCCTCATTGATTCTGGCGGTTTATGGCAACTCCGGGCACCTGGGATGCGAGTCCCACGATCATGAAAACCTGGTCGATTATCTGTGTGCCGGGGAGGGCAAGAAGGCGAGTAGCTTTATGGAGCGACACCTGAAATCTATTGAAGCGTCGCTTTCATTCGTTGAGGAGTCTGACGAAACGCCGGACCTGCGGGATATATTCTCCGTTTAGGCGAACCGGAAAAACGCTACCCCCATTGGGAGTGAGGGCAGCAAAGCGGAGGGTAACCGCTGAGTTCTTTATCGGGTGTCTGATTAGGTGCGGAAGCGTTGGCTGGCGGGCCAATACATCATCAGCAGGTAGTAGCTCAGGCCTGCCGGAATCAGGCTGGCGTACCAGGACACTGCAGAAAAGCTCAGGGCGACCACTGCACCGATGGCTGTTGCGACCAATGCGGAGTAGTTGACGCCTTGATAGGGGCCCTGGGGGTTGTACAAGTGCTGAAGGTTCAGGTTGCGACCTCGAATCAGGTAGTAATCAACCACCAGTACAGCGAAGATCGGCCCCAGGAAGGCGGAGTAGGTCTGAACAAAAATTTGCAGGCCTGCGGCAGAACCGTCTTTCACCAGCTCCCAGGGAAAGGTCGCGAATGCCAGCAAGCCGACAATCACCGTTGCTTTCCGGAAGCTCAGTTTGAATACATCCATTAACACGTAGGTCGGTGGCACCACGTTATTGAGTACGTTTGTGGTGACCTGAGCGAAGGCAATGAACATCAGCGTCGTCATCAGCAGTGGGGTGTTGTCTACCGCATTGGAGAAGACCTGAATCGGATCTGCCACGCCGGTGGCCTCGGAAACCATGAAGCCGATGAGTCCCATGAACAGGGTGCAGGGCAGGATAGACATGGAGTAGATCGTGGTCAGAAGCCCCGGGCCTGTACCGTGCTTGTGTTCACGAGCGTAATCGCTCACGTTCAGGATCATGGTGCTGTAGATGCCGAGAAAGAGCATGGTCGCCCCCCAGAACGGCAATCCCCATGAGCCTTCCATGGTGAGCAGGTTGGTCGATAGCGTGTCGCCGTATCGCTCAATGGTGCTGTAGAACATGTAGACGAGGGACGCGAGAATGAAGGCGCTTCCAACGTTCTCAAGCCATTTGATTCCCTGGAAGCCCATGACCGAGAGGCCGATTTGCAGGAACTGGAAGGCAATAAAGAAGAAGACAAGGTTGTCGAAACCGAACAGGGTGGTTGAAACCATATTCAGTGCGCCGGCGCCAATCCAGCTCTGGAACCCGTACCAGACAATGGCTGGTACGGCCCGAACAAGGCCGGGCAGACGTGTGCCTGAAAAACCAAAAGCGCTGCGCGCCTGAACCATGAAAGGGATGCCGTACTTGTAGCCGGCAGCCCCGTTTAACGCCAGAGCGGCGCCGATGACAAAGCAACCAATAGCGATGGCCACAGAGGCCTGGATGAGATTGAGCGTGCCAACTACGCTTGAGCCCATGGTGAAAGTGCCGATCGACACGCAGCCACCGAACCAGGCAAGCAGATAGGAAATGCGTCCCATGATGCGGGTTTCCTGAGGTGCAAGGGATTCTTCGCCGAGCGCCTTGGTGTCCGCATCATGCGTGTTCGCATGGCTGTTCTCTAATGACGATGTGTAGGCCTGAGGGTTGTTCATGTGCGTCCTCGTTGTGCGTGCAGTTTCATTTTCCACTCCGATAAGGATGTAGATGTGTGCCCCTGCTTTGGCTGTGGGGCTTTATAGTTAGGACTGCATCAGATCTCGTTGTTGTCTTATTGGATTTTTATATTTGAATGGTGTTCGAACTGGCCTGTGAAAGGTTTCGGGCGTGGGTACGCGAGATCACCGTATTTGCTTGTGCCAAGCTTTAGGCCCGCCAGGGCTTCGGCGAGCTTGACGCCGGAACTCACGCCCTCAATGATTGGCAAGCCAATTGCGTCCGTCAGCTGATCGGTGAGGTCGGCCATGCCGCCGCAACCAAGTACGATGGCGCCAATGTTGTCTTCTTTCTTCGCTCTCAGGCATTCGTCAATCAACCGCTCAACTGCGAGATCCGGGTTCTCTTCCAGATCCAGTACCGGAATTTCGGCCGCGCGCACTCGTCGGCAGTGATGGCTGAAGCCATAATTTTCCAGTAGGTGTTCAGCAATAATGCCTGTGCGGCCCAATGTGGTGACCACGGAAAACCGCGTGCTGATGAGTGTCGCCATGTGAAAAGCGGCTTCAGCAATGCCAATGACGGGCGCGCGGGTCACTTCACGCGCTGCAAGGAGCCCGGGGTCGCCAAAACACGCGATAACATAAGCATCGACAGGATCTTCGCCGCGCTCAGCAGCGAGAACTTCCTCAACAACGCCGACGGCACTGATGGCTTCATCAAAATGGCTCTCAATCGACACCGGGCCGCTGGCGGGCTGGGTAGCGGTTATCCGTGTGCCGGGTGCAGCCACACTGGCCGCTGCTTTCCCGATTGTGTCGGTCATTCCGCGGGTGGTGTTGGGGTTGATAACTCGAATGTGCATGGTGTCCCTGGCTCATTTTTCTGGTGAACAATACAATAAGTAGTTGTACACAATTTTGTACAGCATGGCTTGGGTACGCAAGCTTTTGTTTCAGAAAAATGCAAAAACAAAGCCTCCAGGTATAAAAAAGGTCTATAAAACAGAGTATTATATGTGTCTTAAATTTTTTGACCTTTAGCTTATAGGACAAAAATATGTTGTCTTGTATACAAAAATGTGGCGAAATTGTCGTTATTGGTGGCTGGTTTTAGCAAAGAATTTGATGTCAGAGAGGACGTTTACTCCCATGAGTATGACTTCAGAGTATCCCCGTGATTTGATCGGCTACGGTCGCGCATTGCCCGAAGTTACCTGGCCGGGCAGGGCTCGTGTCGCGGTGCAGTTTGTCCTCAATTACGAAGAGGGCGGCGAGAACTGTATTCTTCATGGGGACAGTCATTCCGAGCGATTCCTGTCTGAGATCGTGGGTGCAGAGGCGTTCCCCGACCGCCACATGAGTATGGAGTCTATATACGAGTATGGCTCCCGGGTGGGTGTCTGGCGAATACTGAACGAATTTCAGCGTCGTGACCTCCCCCTGACGGTGTTCGGCGTTGCCATGGCACTTCAGCGTAACCCGGAAGTTGCGCAGGCCTTTCGTGAACTGAATCATGAGATTGCCTGCCATGGCTGGCGCTGGTTGCATTACCAGAACGTCTCTGAGGAGATCGAGCGAGAGCACATGAAGCGCGCCATCGAAATCTTTCAGGAGCTCTACGGTGAGAAACCCATGGGCTGGTACACCGGGCGCGATAGTCCCAACACTCGCCGCTTGCTGCTGGATGAGGGCAGTTTCCTCTATGACAGCGACTACTATGGCGATGACCTGCCGTTTTGGGTTCGTCAGAGCGATTCAGCGGGTGACATGCACAACCATCTCGTTGTGCCTTACACCCTGGACACCAATGATATGCGCTTCGCGACGCCGCAGGGGTTCAATACAGGGGATCATTTCTTTGAATACTTGAGGGACGCCTTCGATGTCCTTTACGCCGAAGGCAAGGACACACCCAAAATGCTATCGGTAGGTCTTCATTGCAGGCTTATTGGGCGTCCGGGGCGTTTCCGCGGACTGCAGCGCTTTCTTGATCATATTGAGGCTCACGATCGAGTGTGGGTGACACGACGTGTGGATGTCGCCCGGCACTGGGTAGAGCATCATCCTTTTGAATCCGGAGATTTCTGATGGCTGGCAAGCAAACACCTCCTTCTTACTATGCCCCGACTGGCGGGCACCCGCCGCAGACGCAACTGACGACGGACCGGGCCGTATTCACAGAGGCCTATGCAGTCATCCCAAAGGGAGTGATGCGTGACATTGTGATCAGCTATCTGCCGTTCTGGGAGAAGACACGGCTATGGGTGCTTTCGCGTCCGTTGTCTGGATTTTCGGAAACGTTTTCCCAGTACATCATGGAGGTCTCTCCCGGTGGCGGCAGCGAAAAGCCCGAAGCGGATCCCGGGGCGGAGTCTGTGCTTTTTGTTGTAGAGGGTGAGCTTATCCTGACGCTGGAGGGCGCAACCCACCAGATGTCGAGCGGAGGTTATGCATTCATCCCACCTGGCAGTTCCTGGCAGGTTCGCAACAATGCTTCTTCAGCTGTTCGTTTCCACTGGATTCGGAAAGCTTATGAGTATGTTGATGGTATTGAGGTGCCCAATGCATTCGTGACCAATGAACAGGATATCGAACCGATCGAAATGCCGGATACCAACGGTTCCTGGGCTACAACCAGGTTCGTTGATCAAAGCGACATGCGGCATGATATGCATGTAAATATCGTTACGTTTCAGCCTGGGGGCGCCATCCCTTTTGCGGAAACCCACGTGATGGAGCACGGACTCTACGTGCTGGAGGGCAAGGCCGTTTACCTGCTTAACAAGGACTGGGTTGAGGTAGAAGCGGGTGACTACATGTGGCTTCGCGCCTTCTGCCCCCAGGCCTGTTATGCAGGGGGACCGGGTCAGTTTCGCTACCTGCTTTACAAGGACGTGAACCGCCACATGAAGCTGAGCGGCCTTGGCCGTTGTTGAGTCCGTAGGGGAAGCACAATGTTGAATCTTGAAGCCCAGCCACTCACGCCAGACGCGTTTGCTCCGTTCGGGGATGTGATTGACCGTCGGGTTGCGAATTCCTTCCCCATAAATGGGGGCCGAACGGCGCGCTTCCATGACCTTGCGCGTGTTGAGGTTCTTGGCGATGGGGCTCGTCCGATGATCAGTATTTTCGTGAGTCATCCGGTTCAGGTGCCACTGGACGTCGACTGCCTGGAACGGCATCCGCTGGGAAGCCAGGCATTTATCCCCATGCATGAAGAAAAGTTTCTGATTGTGGTGGCGCCACCGGGGGATGATATCCATCCAGATACCGTTCGGGCGTTTATCACGGATGGTTATCAGGGAATCAACTATCGTGCGGGTACCTGGCATGCCGTGCATTCCGTCCTTGATTGCAAAGGCGAGTTTTTAGTGGTTGATCGCGGAGGTCCCGGGAATAACTGTGATGAGATGCCCATGGCGGTGCGTGTGACCCTTCGCTGACTCCTCGCTCATGCCGCGTAGTACTTTCGGCCGAAAGAAACGCTCTCAAGTAGTATTTGATGGCTGGCGCTGACCGGGTAGCGTGTTGGTCATGGAAACCCGAAGGTCAGTGAGTACGAAAAACAAAAAAGGCCGGAGCTACCTGTTCCGTTTCGCGGGCAGCTTATTGCTGACTGTGCTTGCGGCAGGCCTGCCCCTGAGTGCCCAGGCGCACGGCGTTGCCGAGAGTGATGCTGCATTCATCGAAGGTGCCAGCGGGCTGCATCTCGTTCCTTTTATCTATCTCGGTGCCAAGCACATGGTCACCGGCTACGATCACCTGCTTTTCCTGTTCGGCGTTGTGTTCTTTCTGTTCCGGATGCGGGATGTAAGTCTCTATGTCACGCTTTTCGCCGTTGGCCATAGCGTAACGCTGCTTTATGGCGTGTTGAGTGGCACGGAGGTTAATCCCTATATTGTCGACGCGATTATCGGCCTCTCTGTCGTCTACAAGGCATTGGATAACCTTGGGGCCTTTCGAACCTGGTTCGGATTTCAACCGGATACCCGGGCTGCGGTCCTGATTTTTGGATTCTTCCATGGATTTGGTCTGGCGACCAAACTGCAGGACTTTACGCTCTCTGAAGCCGGGCTAGTACCGAACATCCTGGCCTTTAACGTGGGTGTTGAGTTGGGGCAGCTTCTGGCGCTCACGTTCATTTTGCTAGCCATGACTGCGTGGCGACAAACCCCCTCGTTTTCTCGACGGGCTGTGCTGGCCAATGTGGGCCTGATGGTGGCTGGCTTTGGTTTAATGGGGTACCAGCTATCCGGGTACTGGCTGGCGGTCTAGGAGGTACAACAGTGTCTGACATTTCTCATTTGAACCAGGGGGCGACGCCGTCTGCATCCACCCTGATCAAGGCAACGCTGGGGGCGATGCTGGTTTCATTGGTTGTTCTCGTCGTGGCCGTCTTACCTGCGGAGTATGGCGTAGACCCGACCGGCCTTGGTGAGGTGATCGGCCTGGATCAACTGAATGAGGCCGAGGACGCCGCCGCAGCTGATGGGCCGGCGGGAGTTCTTCTATCATCTGATCCGGTAATGAAGGCGAACACCGCGCCACGCACTGGCACCATGAGAGTGCCGCTGCAGCCTGGCACGGGGCGTGAGATCAAATCCTATATGAAACCCGGCGACAACTTTGTGTTCAGCTGGCGGGCAGAGGGTGGAGCTGTCTCCTTTGATATGCATGGCGAGCGCCCGGATTCAAAGGGTGCGTTCACCAGCTATTGGGCCGGAGAAAACCAGCACCAAGCCAGCGGTTCTTTCACCGCGCCATTTGAAGGAACCCACGGCTGGTACTGGGAGAATACGGGAAATACTCCGGTGACAATTGTTCTCGAAACCAGCGGGTTCTATGGTGACTTGTTCATGCCGTGGTAGCCGAGCGGTTACTGACCCTCAGGCCTGCAATAACCATCGCAACCCCGAGCCAGATCATCATCGAGTATTCCTCACCAAACCAGATCACCCCGATCAGCAAACCGAATACCGCTGCGACAGCGCCGAGCTGGCTGAAGAAAACAGGGTTGGATCGCCGCTGGATCTCAAAGGCACAGAGATAGGCCAAAGCAGTCACCACACCCTGCACAACCACGATGGCCAAAACATCGGGCGTGGTTGTGTCGGGAAGCAGTGGAGTACCTGTTATCAGAGCAAACACTCCCAATGAGGCTGCGGAAGCCAGGAGGGTACCCGCCGCCAGCGCTGTGGGGCCCGTTTGAGCCGGCCAAGCCACAGAGCGGTAGACGTTTCCAATCGATAGCGCGACGGGAATGAGTATCCCAAGGATATACCAGGCGGGGTTGGACTCACCCACGTCAGCGTGACGTTGCAAAACGATCCATCCACACGCAACCACGGCGATCGATAAACCGATGAGTTTTTGCCACCTGCGTTTTTCCAGCCCCATGGACGCAGCGATCAAAAAGGTAAAAATCGGCGGAAGGGCGTACATGATCCCGGTAAAGCCAGCCCCCAGTTTAGTCACCAGGTAGAAGGCAGTTGTATTGGGTATGGCAATGCCTGCTAAGCCGCTAATGAGAAAATAGGTCGTCAGGCGTCTTTTGAGCAGAACCTGGGGTGGCCCTGAACGCAGCAGCAGAATGAAACCGGCAAGGAGCGTCTGCCAGAAGGCGTAGGTAATCGCTGGCATGCCCTGTGACGTTGCCGATTTTGAAAGAGCCAGCATCAGCGCGATCAAAAAACCGTTGATCAACAGTAAGCCCCACAGAACCATATGGGGGGATGGGTAAATTCGTTGAGCTTCCACCGTCATCGCCAAGTACTCCTCCAATGCATGAGGTGCCATTGTGATCGATGTTATTGGGTTGATAACGGGATGGAGTCGAATAATACTGATTCCACTTTGGAAATAGTGAGGAGTGAAGTGTGGCCACAGACAAACTGGTTGCGATGAGGATATTCCGACGTGTAGCGGAGTTAGGCAGTTTCACACGTGCTGCGGATGACCTTGAGATAACGGCGGCGACGGTCAGCAAACACATTGCCTATCTTGAGCGCGATCTTGAAACCCGTCTGATAAACCGCACGACCCGGCGTATGAATCTTACCGATGCCGGCCTGGCGTTCCTGAAGCGGACCCAGGCGCTGCTGGATGATCTGGAAGACGCAGAACTGGAAGCGCGAGGATTTCAGGCGGAACCCAAGGGAACGATCCGGATCAATGTGCCCATGTCGTTCGGACTGACCCATATTACAGATTCGATTGATGGATTCCTGGCGCGTTATCCAAGCATCAACATCGATCTTCAGCTCAATGATCGTATGGTGGATTTGGTTGAGCAGGGCGTTGATATGGCGATACGTGTGCGAACGCGGCTTCCGGATTCAACCTTGATGGCCAAGCCGCTGCGGCAAACCAGAAATGTGGTCTGTGCGTCGCCAGATTACCTGCGGAATCGTTCGCCAATCCGAGAGCCTTCGGACCTCAATGAGCACAACTGTCTGACGTTTTCCCTGCATGATCGTCCGAGAGTCTGGGAACTCGGAGATGAAGAGGTGATGGTCAGTGGGAACTACCGTACCGACAGTAGTCTGGCGATTCGGCAAAGTCTGTTGAAGGGGCTGGGAGTCGGGTATGTGCCCGGGTTTCTGGTTCAGCAGGACATAGAGAGTGGCGCACTTGTGCGTTTGCTCGAACAATACCCTCCAAGGCCCTACACCATATTCGCGATATTTCCACCTGGCCGGAAGCCCCCAACCAAGGTCAGGCTGTTTGTTGAACACCTCAACCAGCATCTTGGCGAACGGCCATACTGGTTATGAGTGATGTTCCATAGCCGCTCCGCAATATGGTTACTATTTCCTGTCAGGAATAAATGTAGTTCTGTTTTATCCATTTAATGAGGGACAGGGCTCTCCTAGAGTAGTGTCTCCACGACAAAGGAGATCACGCATGGATATACACGAAGCTTTGGACTGGCGTTATGCCGTACGGGAATTTTCCGCCGAAAAACTCACCAATGATTCGGTGGAGGCACTGATTTCGGCGACCCGGAAAAGCGCATCCTCATACGGATTGCAGCCGTACAAGATGATTGTTATTGAGTCCGAGGCGGTACGTCGCGACCTGCTACCGTATTCCTTTGGGCAGCAGAAGGTGTTGGATTGTTCCCATCTTGTCGTGCTGGCGGCGCATTCGTCAGTGGGGGATCACACGGTTGACCGATATGTTGATCGGCATATACAGGTTCGGGGTGTAGCGTTCGATACGCTCGCCGGGTACGCGGACCACATGAAGCAGGCGCTGTCAGCGAAGTCGGGACAGGAAAAGCGTGAATGGGCTCATCAGCAGGCTTATATCGCATTGGGTACCCTTTTAACTGCCGCAGCAGCACTCCGGATAGATGCTTGCCCCATGACCGGATTTGATCACGGCGCCTACGATGAGGTTCTGGGCCTGTCTCAGCGGGGCCTGGAAAGCACGGCAATCGTAGCACTGGGATACCGCAGCCCGGGCGACGCCAGTGCCTCATTGCCTAAAGTGCGCTTTGATGACCAGCAGCTTGTGATCAGGATATGACGGTTTGTTGGTTCTATGCGGGTTTTTACCAAGTTAAGATCATTAGCTTCCTCTTGGTAGAGTGAAGAATTCATTCAAAGGCACGGAGACATCAGCATGAGCGACCCTACCTACACGCCACCGAAAGTCTGGACCTGGGAGCAGGGCAATGGCGGTCAGTTTGCCAACATCAACCGCCCGATCGCAGGCCCGACGCACGACAAAGATCTACCGGTCGGCAAGCACCTGCTGCAGCTATACTCACTGGCGACTCCGAACGGTGTGAAGGTGACTGTCATGCTGGAAGAGTTGATCGAGAAGGGAATCGAGGGTGCCGAATACGATGCTTATCCCATCCGAATCATGGAAGGAGATCAGTTCGGCAGTGGGTTCGTTGGCGTGAACCCCAACTCCAAGATTCCCGCCTTGTTGGATCGAAGCGAGGATCCGGCCATCCGGGTTTTCGAGTCCGGCTCGATCATGCTGTACCTGGCGGAGAAGTTTGGTGCTTTTCTGCCTTCCGATGTCCATGGCCGCACTGAAACCATGAACTGGTTGTTCTGGCAGATGGCCAGTGCCCCGATTCTGGGAGGCGGTTTCGGGCATTTTTACGCCTATGCGCCCGAGAAATTCCAGTACCCGATTGATCGTTACACTATGGAAGTGAAGAGGCAGCTGGATGTGCTTGACCGTCAGTTAGCCAACAACCGGTACATTGCTGGCGACGAGTACACGATTGCCGATATGGCGATCTGGCCCTGGTACGGTGCACTGGTTAAAAACGTGGTCTATGAGGCCGCGGAGTTCCTTGAAGCTCACACCTATACCAATGTGAACCGCTGGGCGGAGGACATCGCGAAGCGTCCTGCCGTGAAGCGTGGCCGGATGGTCAACCGTACCTGGGGCGACCCGACTGAGCAACTGCATGAGCGACACGATGCCAGCGATTTCGAGCTCAGAACCCAGGACAAACTGGAAGCGGAAGAAGGCCACGCCTGACGCTTTTCGGCCATTGCATCAAGAATCTACGAGAAACCGGGCCTTTGGCCCGGTTTCTTGATTTCAGGCGCCTCAAAGGTAACGGCGGTGGTCTATTCTTGTGGTCATTGAGTTCCTGCATTGCGTTCATCAGGAGGATAGGAATGGCTGTTCCCGCCGCGCTGACGGAAGATCAGGTTTACCACCACTGCCCGGTTGAGAAGCTGGATTTTGAAACAACCGAATCGCTTGAAGATCTTGAGCTCCCGTGCGGACAGGAACGGGTCCTTCGTGCGCTGGAATTCGGAGCGAGCATGCAGGCTCAGGGCTTCAACCTGTTTGTGCTTGGGCCTTCCGGTGCGGGTAAGCATGAGTTGGTTCAACGGTTCCTGGCCAAACATGCTGCGGATCAGCAGGCACCTCCGGACTGGTGCTACGTGTTCAATTTCAGAATGTCCGATCACCCCAGAGCGATCCAACTGCCATCCGGCCAGGGACAGGCTTTCAAGTCGGACATGAATGATCTGGCCGATGAATTACGAACAGCGATTCCTGCAGCGTTCGAAAGCGAGGAGTACCAGTCCCGGCTTCAGGAGCTTCAGGAGGAAATGTCCAAGCGCCAGCACCAGGGACTGTTTGATATCCAGCAGGAAGCTAATCAGAACAACATTGCCATGATCACCACCCCCGCAGGATTTACCTTTGCGCCCATGCGGGACGGAGAGGTGATTGAGCCCGAGGAATACAAGAACTTCTCGGATGACGAGAAGGCACTGATCGAGAGCAAGGTTGAGGACCTGCAAAAGAAACTCCAGCAGGCCATCCAGCAAATTCCCCGGTTGAAAAAGGAAGTTCGCGAGCGTGTAAAAGCGTTGAACGAGGAAATGGTGCAACTCACACTTGGCGGACCCATCGGGGAGTTGCGCGAAAAGTGGCGTGATCTCCCGGCTGTTGTGGAGCATCTCGATGCGGTTCGCGAAGATGTGGCCGATCATGCCGAGGCGTTCCAGGACGGAGAGAACGGTCCCCCCGCGGGCTTACTCGGTCGTTACAAGGTGAACCTGCTGGTGGATAACAGCAAGACCAGCGGAGCCCCGGTCATATACGAGGACCTCCCTAATCACCAGCATCTGGTTGGCCAGATCGAGCATCATGCCAGGCAGGGTACGCTTTACACTGATTTCACGCTGATCAGGGGCGGCGCTTTCCATCGGGCCAATGGCGGTTATCTGGTGATCGATGCCCGGCGAGTACTGACCCAGCCCATGGCATGGGAAAGTCTGAAGCGGATTCTGTTCTCCGGTGAAATCCGGATTGAGTCCCTGGAGCGACTATACGGTTTGGTCAGCACCGTCAGTTTGCAACCCGAAGCAATACCGGTGTCGGTCAAGGTCGTTCTGCTTGGAGACCGGATGCTGTATTACCTGCTATCCCATTATGATCAGGACTTTCAGGACCTGTTCAAGGTGGAGGCCGATTTCGAGGATGATCTCACCAGAGACGACGAGTGTTACAGTCTCTACGCCCGGATGATTGCCACCATGGCCCGTAAACTTAAGGCGCGCCCGCTGGACAGGCTGGCTGTGGGGCGCCTGATTGAACATGCCAGTCGGCTTGCGGCGGATCAGCGTAAACTGACCGCCCAGGACCGGGTATTGCGGGACCTGCTCAGCGAAGCCGACCATTGGGCCCTGCAGTCAGGGGAGGACGTGATTAGCGCCGGTCACATACAACAGGCCATTGATGAGCGGGAGTATCGGGCAAGCCGTATTCGTGAACGCAGCCGCGAGCAAATTCAGCGTGGCATTGTGATGATCGCAACCGAGGGGGCGGAGGTGGCTCAGATTAACGGGCTCTCGGTATTAACCATTGGCGCCACCATGTTTGGCCAACCCACTCGAATCACCGCGACCGCCCGACCGGGTAAGGGGCAGGTTGTCGATATCGAGCGGGAAGCGAAACTGGGAGGGCCCATCCACAGCAAGGCCGTGATGATTCTGTCCCGGTTTCTGGCGGGGCGTTATGCCGGCGACGGCGAGCTATCCCTCTCAGCTAGTCTCGCCTTCGAGCAGTCATACGGTGGTGTGGAGGGCGACTCCGCTTCCATCGCCGAAACCTGTGTATTGCTTTCAGCCATTGCCAGGGTTCCGCTCAAACAGAACTTTGCGGTTACTGGGTCGATGAACCAGCACGGCGAGGTTCAGGCGGTAGGCGGTGTGAACGAGAAAATCGAGGGATTTTTTGATGTTTGCCAGAAAAAGGGGAGTGTTGGGGCGCACGGCGTGCTTTTGCCAGCTAGCAACGTCGAGCACCTGATGCTGAAAGAAACGGTTCGCTCAGCCCTCGCCGCGGGTGATTTCCAGATCTATCCGATCTCAGACGTCTCGGAAGCGATCGAACTGCTGACCGGAATGGAGATCGGAGAGGCAGATGGTCATGGCGAATTTCCTGAGGGCACCTTCAACAGAAAGGTTGCTGATCGACTGGCTGCGTTCGCAAAAATAAGTCGTCAGGACGAAACGTCTGATGGAAATGGCAGTGGAGGCAAGCAAGGTGAGTGATGCTCCCCGAGGGCGGGTTCTCGTCCTTTTGGATGGGTCGCAAATGAGTTATGCCGCCCTGGAGGCCGCAACGGATATTGCTCGCCGCACGGGCGCCGATGTGTTGGGGGTGTTCGTTGAAGAGGCTAACCTTTTGCGGAGTGCTGGGTACGGATTTGCCCGGGAAGTGGGTGCGGCATCTGGGGTTAGCCGGCCCTTCAGCACGGACCTGGTGGAAGAGCGTATGCAGCGCATGGCTGAGCATGCCCGAAAGGCACTTGCGCAGGCGATGTCAGGGCAGGGCGGCCATCACACCTTGAACATTGTCCGGGGCGAAGTGGTTGATGTTGTTTTGCCCCTTGCCGGGCCAGAGGATGTGCTGGTGCTCGGTCGCACCGGCTGGTCCTCCGGGTATGGGGCAAGGCTTGGATCCACCGCCCGGACCCTGATACGGAAATCGCCTTCCCGGGTGTTGTTGTGGTGCAAACGGCCCCAGTCTGATCGTGATCGCGTCGTTGTGTTTCTCAATGATCACGAACCGGCCAATCAGCGCGCTATCAGCGCGGCTGTGGATGCCTCCCGGCATCGTCACTTACCGGTAACTCTGATATTGCCGTCGGATACGGAGCTGACAAATGAACGGGTTGAGAGTATAAAGCGAGACCTCGATGTATTGGGCTCGGGTACTCGTCTGCGTCAGCTTGCCGGGTTTGACCTTTCGAGTATCGCCCGGATACTGCATGAGGAGCGAGCGACGCAACTGGTTATGAGTCGCGAATGCTCGCTGTTCAGGGCGCCGGGTATGGAAGAGCTTGTCGAAGGCCTTAACCTCCCGGTGACCGTCACCCCGTGAGCCAGAATATGCTGTTGGACATTGTTTATATCACCCTTCTGACCGTGATGGCAGGCGCCTTTATTCCTCTGGGTGGCTTGCTGGCCAGTCTGGAGCGGCTAAGCCCTGGATGGCTGGAGCAGGAGTTTCGTCATTTCCTGATCGCTCTGGGTGGCGGGATTTTATTGGGTGCCGTCGCCGTCGTTCTGGTTCCCCAGGGTAAGGACAGTATGGGGGATTCTCTATGGGCCATTCCCGCCATCATCTTTGGTGGTCTGCTGTTCTTTATTATTGAGCGTGTGTTGGGACTCAAACGCCGGGAATCCCCCCAGTTAATGGGCGTCATGCTGGATTTCATACCTGAAGCCACGGCGCTTGGTGGTCTGGCCATTGTCAGTCCGAGCACGGCCTGGTTGCTGGCTATCCTTATCGCGCTCCAGAATCTGCCAGAGGGGTTCAATGCCTACCGGGAGTTGTGTGATCTGGGCTATACCTCCCGCAAGACCCTGGCTTTTATGACCGTTCTGGTAGGGGCTGGCCCATTGGCGGGGTTGTCAGGCTACTTCCTGTTATCAGGGCAGCCTGTGATTCTCGGCGCGATCATGCTGATTGCATCCGGGGGCATTTTGTACCTGATCTTTCAGGATATAGCCCCCCAATCCCGTCTGGACCGGCACTGGGGGCCGCCTTTAGGTGCGGTCATCGGCTTCTGCGTAGCCTTGTTCAGTCATGATGTGATGGTTCACTTCTGATCAGGCAATTTTCCGGGTCTGCTCCTTGCGCAGGATTTCCTCGATTTGTTCGGCCGATAGGGTTTCCTGCTTCAAAACCTCTTTGGCCAGGACTTCCAATTGATTCCGATGTTCACTCAGGAAGTCCAGGGTGGCTTTTTCCAGAGCGAGGAGCTGTGACTGAATTTCGGCATCGATCAGCTCCGCCATCTTTTCACTGAACTCCCTTGGCAGTCCCATTTCGCGGCCGAGGAACACGTTCTCTTCACCGATGCTCAGGCCCAGGGGGCCGATTTTTTCGCTCATGCCCCACTGGCCGATCATCTTCCGTATCAATGATGTGGCTTCTTTCAGGTCATTCTGGGCACCGGTGCTGACCTCGCCATAGATCAGCTTTTCCGCTGAACGGCCGCCCAGCATCACCTTGATGCGGTCTTTGAGGTAGCTCTCGGTGTAGGTGTAGTGGTCTTCCCGCGGTGTTTGTTCGGTGACGCCCATGGCCATACCGTGGGGAATAATGGTCACTTTGGTCAGCGGATCCGCTTTGGGCATGTGATAGGCCATGAGTGCGTGTCCGCACTCATGGTAAGCGACCGCCTCCCGCTCTTCCGGCGTCATATGGGCGTCTCGTTCTTCGCCAAGGATAATTCTGTCCCTGGCCAGGTCAAAGCAGTGGGTGTTGACCTCATCCAGGTCTTCCCGGACGGCAGTGAGCGCCGCTTCGTTTACAAGATTCTTTAGATCCGCGCCGGAGAAACCAATTGTTCGGGCGGCGATCACGCCCAGGTCGACATCGTTGGCCAGAGGAACTTTGCGAACATGGACCTTGAGAATGGCCTCCCGCGCGTCCTTGTGAGGGCGATCCAGCGTGATCTTTCGATCGAACCGGCCGGGGCGGAGCAGCGCGCTATCCAGCACGTCCGGGCGGTTGGTCGCCGCCAGCACCAGAATGTTTTCATGGGCTTCAAAGCCGTCCATTTCCGTGAGGATCTGGTTCAGGGTCTGTTCCCGCTCATCATGGCCGCCGCCGAGGCCGGCTCCCCGGGACCGTCCCACTGCGTCCAACTCGTCGATGAATATCAGTGCCGGTGCTTCCTTGCGGGCGGTCTGGAACATGTCACGAACCCGTGAGGCGCCCACGCCAACGAACATTTCAATGAATTCGGAGGCGCTGATACTGAAAAAAGGCACTTCCGCTTCGCCCGCAATGGCTCGTGCCAGCAGGGTCTTACCCGTGCCTGGAGGGCCCACCAGAAGAACACCTTTTGGCATGACCGCGCCCAGCTCTCGAAACCGTTCGGGCGTTTTCAGGAAGTCGATAATCTCGGTGATTTCCCGCTTTGCGGACTCAATGCCTGCTACGTCATCGAGGGTGGTCGTGGAGGTTTCCTTTCTGGCCCGGCGGGCTTTGGATTTGCCGAAATCAAATGGCCCACTGCCTTGGCCCATTCGCTTCTGGGCCGCACCCCAGAACCAGAACATGAGCGCAAGCAGAAGAATCCAGGGCAAGAACCCTCTCAACATTTCCTGCCACCAGGGTAAGCCGGAGGGCGCTGCCGTGATGGTGACCTGATGGTCTTCCAGTAACGCGAGGAGTTCCGGGTCTTCCATGGGGGGACGAATGGTGTGGAATCCCGGACTGCTTTGAGAGGATGACGCTGAGTCTGCACTGAATCGTGCAGCGCCGCTGTCCGTAAACAGGCCGGAAATGTTCTCCTCCTTGAGTGTAACCTCCGCGACCTCATCATTGACGACCGCCGTCTTGAAGTCAGAATAGGGCAGCTCGTGAAGTCGTGGTTTGTCGGCGTCCTGCAGCCACAGCACCATCAAAAAGATGGCGGCGCTCAGCCAGAGAAAGGAAAACTGGTTGGGTATCGCCGGCTGAGGCGTGTTGGACGGTTTCTGGTCTTGAGGTCCGTTCGGCTCGGTCATTTTGGTCTCCGGTCCCCCTCCATGATCTTGGCCACGAAGACGGATTTTCCATAGGTCTCGAAAGACCACTTCATGGTGTCGGAGAGCACGTTCATGACCTCATCGTATTCGCCGAAGATTTCGGTGCTCATTCGCCCCGGGTAAACCTCCAGGCCAGTCTGCTCCAGCCGGGCAATCAGGTCCCAGATCGGTTGTTTGTAGTCATCCTTGAGCGGGTAGCAGCTCAGTTGCACAGACAAATACATACTCAACTCCTTTCTCTTGCTCGGTGACTGTCAGAACCCCATGGCGGACGATGTGCTTCGCCTGGGATCCGCGCCACCGTAGAGTGTGCCGTCTTCTCCCACCATAATACTCTGAATTGCGCCCATCGCCGAGTTGGTGACCACGGTGTGTCCGAGGTCTTCGAGGAGACGAATCGTGTCAGGGCTGACACCTTGCTCAATCCGGATTTCGTCCGGCAGCCATTGGTGGTGTACCCGTGGGGCGCTCACCGCCGTTTGAATGTTCATGCCGTGGTCGATCACGTTCATGATCACCTGCAGCGTGGTGGTGATAATTCTGGAGCCTCCCGGGCTGCCGGTCACAAGTACATTGCGACCGTCCTTGCGAACGATCGTGGGGGACATCGAACTGAGCATGCGTTTGCCCGGTTCGACCTTATTGGCTTCACCCCCAATCAGACCGTATGCGTTGGGAACGCCGGGCTTTGCGCTGAAATCGTCCATTTCGTTATTGAGCAGGAAACCGGCGCCCTCGACGGTAATGCCGGAGCCGTAGCTGAAATTGATGGTGTAGGTGTTGGAAACGGCATTGCCCCACTGATCGACCACCGAGAAATGGGTGGTTTCATTGCTTTCGTAGGGCGCTGGCTGGCCAGCGCGGATGTCGCTGGCGGGCCTGGCGTTCGCGGGATCAATGTCGGCCCTGAGCTGTTTGGCGTAGGCTTTGCTCGTGAGGCCCTCAAGCGGTACATCCACATAATCCGTGTCGCCCAGGTATTCGGCGCGATCCGCATAGGCAAGTTTCATGGCTTCGGCCATGAGATGAATGGTCTTCGCGGAATTGTGGCCGGATTCCTGGATGGGGTAACCCTCGAGGATGTTCAGAATCTGAACGATGTGGGTGCCGCCGGAGGAGGGCGGAGACATGGAATAGATATCGTAGCCCCGGTAATTGCCGTGCACGGGTTTACGAACTCTGGGTGTGTAGTTTTTGAGGTCTTCAAGCGTAATCAGGCCATCATGGCGCTCCATTTCCTCGGCAATCAGGCGGGCGGTTTCACCTTCGTAGAAGCCCTTGACCCCATTATCTGCGATGCGCTGAAGGGTTTGGGCCAGGTCTGGCTGCCGGAATAGCTCGCCCGGCTGCCAGGCAGATCCATCTTCCTTATAGAAGGTGGCTCGTGTTGCCGGCCAGCGGGTCAGTCTCTCCCGGGCCTGTTCCAGCCCGGCTGTGAATCTCTGGGGCACGGTAAAACCGTCCTTTGCGAGTCGTATCGCCGGGGCAAGGGCCTGTCGCAGTGAAATGGTGCCATGGCGTTCCAGGGCGAGGGCAAGCCCGGCGACCGTTCCCGGAACGCCAGCCGCAAGGTGCGTGAACCGGCTTCGATTCTTGACGACATTGCCGTCCTCATCCTGGAACATGGCCTCGGACGCACCTGCCGGTGCCATTTCCCGGTAGTCGATGGCCTCCGGTTCGCCACCATCGCCGGGAGCAATCAACATGAAGCCGCCACCACCAATGTTGCCGGATCTGGGCTGGGTGACGGCGAGAGCGAAGCCGGCTGTTACGGCAGCATCAATGGCATTGCCGCCGTTTTCCAGGACATCCAGTGCCACCTTCGTGGCCAGCGTGTGACTCGTGGCGACCATGCCATGCTGTGCAGTCACCGGATGAAAGCGCTCGCCTTCGAGGATTGCCTGGGCTCCTGCATGCAGACTCGTGAGGCTCAGGATGGCGGTGAGCAGTGTCGCGCTCAGGCCTCCTGAGCACCTTCTGGATGCTGTTTTGCTGAAATGCCAGTGGGGAAGGCCGTCCATGTTTGTGTTCCTCGTTTCTGCCGCTCAGATAGGCTATGATAGCCGGTCATTTTAATAGGTGCGTACCGTTAACCTGGCGACATATTCGCCAGCGCGTCCACGACGCATCTGCTTTCCCGGAATTTTGTTAAGGAAAGGCTTTCATGGAGCATACGTATCGTCTTGTGATTTCCTGCCCCGATCGGGTCGGAATTGTCGCCAAGGTGAGTAATTTCTTGTCCACCTACAACGGCTGGATTACTGAGGCAAGCCACCACTCGGATTTTCAGTCAGGGTGGTTCTTTATGCGGCACGAAATCAAGGCCAGTTCCATTCCGTTTGGCCTGGATCAGTTCCGTGCGGCGTTCGAGCCGATTGCCAAAGAGTTCAACATGAACTGGCACATTGCCGACTCGGCACAGCCCAAGAAGGTCATTCTGATGTGCAGCAAGGAATCCCACTGTGTGGCGGATCTCCTGCATCGCTGGCACAGCAAGGAATTGAACGCCGAGATCGTGGCGGTGATCTCCAACCACGACGATCTGCGTCGTATGGTGGATTGGCACGATATTCCTTACCACCACATTCCGGTGAGCAAGGAAAACAAGGACGAAGCATTTGCTCAGGTAGACGGCCTGTTCCAGCAGTATGAGGCGGACGTTGTCGTGCTGGCCCGCTACATGCAAATCCTGCCGTCCGAACTGTGCGCCAAGTATGCAGGCAAGGTCATCAATATTCACCACAGCTTCCTGCCGTCTTTTGCGGGTGCGCGGCCTTATCATCAGGCCTACAGCCGCGGAGTAAAGCTGATTGGTGCCACCTGTCACTACGTGACCCAGGACCTGGATGAAGGTCCGATCATCGAACAGGACGTGATTCGTATCACCCACAGCGATTCCATCGAAGACATGGTTCGCCTGGGTAAGGACGTTGAAAAGAACGTGTTGGCCCGGGGGCTTCGTTCTCATATTGAAGATCGGGTCATTACCTACGAAAACAAAACCGTGGTGTTTGACTGAGGCTGCCCCGCAGTTGGCCCTGAGAGGGGCTGACTGTGGTAGACTTGGCGGCTTGTTGAAGAATAATCATGGGGCCCGGATACGGTCCCGGTACGACTTCCAGATAACGCAAAGGAACCTTTCTCGATGGGTGAACTAGCCAAAGAGATCCTGCCGGTTAATATTGAAGATGAGCTGAAACAGTCCTACCTCGACTACGCCATGAGCGTTATCGTCGGCCGGGCGCTTCCGGACGTGAGGGATGGCCTCAAGCCGGTACACCGTCGTGTTCTGTTCGCCATGTCCGAACTGAACAATGACTGGAACAAAGCCTATAAGAAGTCTGCCCGTGTGGTGGGTGATGTTATCGGTAAATACCACCCACATGGTGATTCCGCGGTCTACGACACCATCGTTCGTATGGCTCAGCCATTTTCACTGCGCTACCCGCTGGTGGACGGCCAGGGTAACTTCGGTTCCATCGACGGCGATAACGCGGCCGCCATGCGTTACACCGAGATCCGCATGGAGAAGATTGCGCACTCTCTGCTGGCGGACCTAGACAAGGAAACGGTGGACTACGTTGACAACTACGACGGCACCGAGCGCATTCCGGAAGTTCTGCCTACCCGTGTTCCTAATCTTCTGGTTAACGGATCCTCTGGCATCGCGGTTGGTATGGCGACCAACATTCCGCCCCACAACCTGACGGAAGTCGTCAACGGCTGCCTGGCTCTGATTGATAACTCCGATCTCTCCATTGATGAGTTGATGGAATACATTCCGGGGCCGGACTTTCCGACCCAGGGCATCATCAATGGTCGTGCCGGTATTATGGAAGCGTATCGGACTGGCCGCGGGCGTATCTATATCCGTGCCCGCCACGAGATCGAGCAGGACAAGAAGAGCGGTAAAGAGTCCATTATCATTACCGAACTTCCGTACCAGCTGAACAAGGCCCGCCTGATCGAAAAGATCGCCGAGCTGGTCAAGGAAAAGCGTATCGAGGGTATTACCGAGCTGCGGGACGAATCCAACAAGGAAGGGATCCGTGTTGTGATCGAGCTGCGCCGCGGGGAAAACCCGGAAGTGGTCATCAACAACCTGTTTGCCCAGACCCAGCTGGAAACCGTATTCGGCATCAACATGGTTGGTCTGATCAACGGCGAACCCAAGACCCTGAATCTTAAAGAACTTCTGGATGCGTTCCTCCGTCATCGACGTGAAGTGGTGACCCGCCGGACCATCTACGAATTGCGTAAAGCCCGCGAACGCGGCCATATCCTCGAAGGTCTCACCGTCGCGTTGGCGAACATCGACGAGATCATCGAGCTGATCAAGAAGTCACCGTCCGCAGCGGAAGCCAAAGAGAAGTTGATGGACAAAGGCTGGGCGCCTGGTGACGTGATGGCGATGTTGGAGCGCGCTGGTGAAGACGCCTGCCGCCCGGACGATCTGCCGGAGATTTATGGTCTGCGCAACGGCCTGTATCACCTCTCTCCTGAACAGGCCCAGGCCATCCTGGATCTGCGTCTGCACCGCCTGACCGGTCTGGAGACGGAAAAGCTGCAGAACGAGTACAAGGAAATCCTGGAAAAGATTGCCGACCTGCTGGACATTCTGGGCGATCCGGAGCGTTTGTTGCAGGTTATCCGTGACGAACTGAAGGAAATCGTGAATGACTACGGCGATGAGCGTCGCACGGAGATCACCAGCTCACGTCGTGATCTGACCGTTGCTGACCTGATTGACGAAGAAGATCTGGTGGTGACTATTTCCCACACCGGTTACGCCAAAACCCAGGCCGTGGAAGACTACCAGGCCCAGCGTCGAGGCGGGCGGGGTAAAGCAGCCACCTCCATGAAGGATGAAGACTTCATCGAGAAGCTGCTGGTTGCCAACTCCCACGACACCATCCTGTGTTTCTCAAACCGCGGCAAGGTGTATTGGCTGAGGGTCTTTGAAATTCCCCGTGGCAGCCGTGGTTCCCGCGGCCGTCCGATGGTGAATATCTTGCCGCTTGACGAAGGTGAGCGTATCACCACCTTCCTGCCGGTACGGGATTACCCGGAAGACCAGTTTGTTCTGATGGCAACGTCCAACGGTGTGGTCAAAAAGACGCCGCTGCCGAACTTCTCCC
Organism: Marinobacter nitratireducens; assembly: GCF_000708045.1. GTDB lineage: Bacteria > Pseudomonadota > Gammaproteobacteria > Pseudomonadales > Oleiphilaceae > Marinobacter > Marinobacter nitratireducens. The sequence goes on along the minus strand of NZ_ANIE01000003.1, from coordinate 837,345 downwards.
GTCCGCGCAGCAGTGGCTTGATTGCGCTGAATCTGGATGAGGGCGATACCCTGGTTGGTGCTGCTATTACCGATGGCAATGCGGAAATCATGCTCTTCTCCAGCGCCGGTAAAGCCGTACGCTTCGCCGAAGAGCAGGTGCGTCCGATGAGCCGGACCGCCCGTGGTGTTCGCGGCATCAAGATGCCTGAAGGTAAACATCTCGTGTCTCTCATCATTCCGGAAGAGGGTGGTGTCATTCTGACTGCCAGTGAGCATGGTTACGGCAAGCGCACTGCCATCGACGAGTTCCCGGCCTACAGCCGCGGCAGTCAGGGCGTTATTGCCATGCAGTGTTCTGATCGGAATGGCGATCTTGTCCGCGCCCTTCAGCTGTTCGAGGGCGACGAGATGATGCTGATTTCCGACAAGGGCACGCTTGTGCGCACCCGTACCGATGAAGTCTCCATTCTGAGTCGGAATACTCAGGGCGTACGTCTGATCCGTCTGGCTCAGGAAGACGAGCGCCTGGTGGGTGTCGAGCGGATTGCGGAGACCGATGACGAAGAAATTGAAGGCGAGGAAAGCGAAGAATGAGCAGGGCGTTCAACTTTTGCGCGGGGCCGGCTACCTTGCCCGAAGCCGTGCTGAAACAGGCCCAGGAAGAAATGCTGGACTGGCGTGGCACTGGCATGTCTGTGATGGAAATGAGCCATCGCAGTGACGAATTTGTCGAAATCGCCGAAACCGCTGAAAAGGATCTGCGCGAACTGGCTGGCGTGTCCGATGACTACGCAGTGCTGTTCATGCAGGGCGGCGCCTCCAGTCAGTTTTCAACGATTCCCCTGAATTTGCTGGGTGACAAGACCTCCGCCGACTACGTGAACACCGGAATCTGGTCTAAAAAGGCGATTGCGGAAGCCAAGCGCTACGCCGACGTGAACGTTGTTGCGAGCGCTGAGGATAACGGCTTTACCTCCATTCCCGAACAGTCTTCCTGGCGGACGAACCCGGATGCGGCCTATCTGCATTACACGCCGAACGAGACCATTGGTGGCCTGGAGTATGACTTTGTGCCCGAGAGCGGAGATGTGCCGCTGGTGGCGGACCTGTCCTCCACGATTCTGTCCCGCCCGCTGGATGTATCGAAGTTTGGCCTGATCTACGCCGGTGCCCAGAAAAATATCGGCCCCTCGGGTCTTGTGGTCGTTTTTGTCCGCAAGGACCTGCTCGGCAAGGCGCGCAAAGAAACGCCCACGATGATGAATTACCAGGTCATCGCCGATAACGATTCCATGTACAACACCCCGGCGACCTATTCCTGGTACCTTGCCGGACTGGTTTTCAAATGGTTGAAGGCCCAGGGTGGTGTCGAGGCGATGGCTGAGATCAACTCGCGCAAGGCCACCAAACTCTATGACTTTATCGATGGCAACGATTTCTACGCCAACCCGATTGATCCGCGTTTCCGTTCCTGGATGAATGTCCCGTTCACGCTGGCGGATGACGGCCTCAACGGGGAATTCCTCAAAGGCGCGGACGCTCGCGGCCTGCTGAACCTGAAGGGGCACCGTTCGGTCGGAGGCATGCGCGCCAGTATCTACAACGCCATGCCGGAGGCGGGTGTAGACGCGCTGATCCAGTACATGACGGAATTTGCACGGGAGCGGGGCTGATCATGAGTGACGAGCAGGTTCGCCTGGGCAAACTCCGGGAAGAGATCGACCGGCTTGATCAGGAGATCATGGATCTGATCAGTGCCCGGGCTCGCTGTGCCCAGGAAGTGGCCCATGTGAAAATGGACGCCAATCCCGGCGAGGATGTGTTTTTCTATCGCCCGGAGCGCGAGGCACAGGTACTGCGCCGTATCAAGGAGCAGAACCCCGGCCCGCTCTCGGGAGAGGAAATGGCAAGGCTGTTCCGGGAAATTATGTCGGCCTGCCTGGCGCTTGAAAAACCGATGCACATTGCGTTTCTTGGTCCGGTGGGGACCTTTACTCAGGCTGCGGCGCTGAAACATTTCGGGCATTCCGTTGTTAGTGTTCCGTTGCCGGCGATTGATGCCGTCTTCCGGGAAGTTGAGTCTGGAGCTGCCCATTACGGTGTGGTGCCGGTCGAAAATTCCACTGAAGGGATGATCAACCACACGCTGGATATGTTCATGTCGTCGCCCCTGAAGATCTGTGGTGAGGTTCAGCTGCGTATCCATCACCACCTTCTGGTGTCGCCAAAACACCAGGACCAGGAAATTGTGCGGATTTATTCCCATCAGCAGTCCTTCGCTCAGTGTCGCCAGTGGCTCGACACTCACCGTTATGGCATCGAGCGTGTAACCGTCTCCAGTAACGCCGAAGCGGCTCGTCGGGCGGCAGAGGAGCCGGGCACAGCGGCCATTGCGGGGGATATGGCTGCCGAACTTTATGGTCTTGATACGTTGGCGAACAGCATTGAAGACCGCCCGGATAACACGACGCGCTTCCTGATCATTGGTCGGGAAGAGGTTCCCGCCAGTGGCCAAGACAAATCGTCGATCCTCGTCTCGATGCGAAACAAGCCAGGGGCGCTCTACCAGCTTCTCGAACCTTTCCATCGTCATGGTGTCAGTCTGACCCGTATTGAAACCCGTCCGTCGCCGAGCGGCACCTGGGCCTATGTGTTCTACATCGATTTTGAAGGGCACATGGACGACGAACAGGTGAGCAACCTATTGGCTGAAGTGGACGACGAGGCGGTTGAACTGAAGCGTCTGGGCTCCTACCCGATTGGTGTTCTGTAAGCCGGGATAAGGCCCCGAATATAAGGATGAATCATGTCGATTGATTACCAGAGTCTGGCTGTCAGAGGTGTTCAGGCACTGTCTCCTTATCAACCTGGCAAGCCGATTGATGAACTGGCGCGAGAGCTGGGGCTTGACCCCGCGGACATCATCAAACTCGCAAGTAATGAAAACCCGCTGGGGCCCAGTGAAAAAGCATTGGCTGCAGCCCGGGAAGCGCTGTCGGAATTGTGCATGTACCCGGACGGAAATGGGTTCAATCTGAAGAGCGCACTGGCGCGACGCTTTGATGTTGATATGGCGCAGATTACATTGGGGAATGGTTCCAACGATCTGCTTGAAATTATCGCCCGCTGTTTTGTGGACAGCGATTCCGAGGTGGTATTTTCCCAGTATGCGTTCGCAGTCTATCCCATCGTAACCCAGGCTATTGGTGCCAAAGGTGTCTCGGTGCCCGCCAAGGATTGGGGGCATGATCTGGATGCAATGGCCGAAGCGGTGACGGATCGAACCCGGCTGATCTTCATTGCCAATCCGAACAATCCCACCGGCACGGTGCACGGCCAGGAGGCGATTGAGTCATTTCTTGATCGCATTCCGGCCAACATTATCGTGGTCCTCGACGAGGCTTACTGTGAATTCTTTGAAGGCGAGGATACTCCGGACGGGCTCAAACTGCTTTCCCGCTATCCTAACTTGATTGTCTGCCGCACCTTCTCCAAAGCATGGGGATTAGCGGCATTGAGAGTTGGGTATAGCTTCAGTTCTCCGGAAATAGCGGATGTCCTCAACCGTGTGAGGCAGCCGTTTAACGTCGATAGCATTGCTCTGGCTGCGGCAACAGCTGTGCTCGGTGACGAGGACTACCTTCGGCGTTCGCGGGAGGTGAACGCCGCCGGGCTCAAACAACTGGAGAGGGCGTTTGAGGAGCTGGGGCTGGATTATATCCCGTCTGTCGGTAACTTTATTGCCGTCGATGTGGGGGGGCAGGCAATGGCGGTCTATCAGTCGTTGCTGGAGCAGGGCGTGATCGTCCGACCCGTTGCGGGATACGGCATGCCCCGGCACCTGAGGGTATCAATTGGTCTTCCGGACGAAAATGAGACGTTTATCAAGGCTCTGGCTAAGGCTCTTGAGGCTGTAGGGCAGGGAGACTGACGTGACGAGGGCGCCACTGTTCAAGCGGGTTGCCGTGATCGGTCTGGGCCTGATCGGAGGCTCCCTGGCTTCTGCCATTCGCCGTCAAGGCCTGGCTACCGTTGTTGTTGGTACCGACACACGCCAGGATGAGCTGGCATTGGGTGTTGAGTTGGGGGTCATCGACGAGATTGCCGCCAACGTTCAGGATGCCGTTTCAGGGGCTGACCTCGTGGTGCTGGCGGTTCCCGTGCGTGCAACCAGGGCGGTTCTCGAGCAAATCCAGCCCTGGCTCCCCGAGGGTGCTCTGTTGACCGACGTGGGCAGCACCAAATCCAGTTTTGTGGCCGACGTCGAAGCCGTTTTCGGTCAGTTACCTCCCAATGTGATTCCTGGCCATCCGATCGCTGGCTCCGAAAAAAGCGGTATCCGGGCAGCCAACCCAGACCTTTTTGCGAATCATAAGGTGATTCTGACCCCGGATGAGCATTCTGACAAAGCAGGATTGGAACGCCTCAAAGGTCTTTGGGAGGGGTGCGGCGCGACCGTGCTCACCATGTCTGTGGAATACCATGATGAGGTGTTGGCGGCGACCAGCCATCTGCCTCATCTGATTGCTTTTTCGCTGGTGGACACGCTTGCCGGTGAAGACGAAAACATGGATATCTTCCGGTATGCCGCTGGCGGTTTCCGGGACTTTACCCGGATTGCTGCCAGTGATCCGGTGATGTGGCACGATATCTTCCTGTCGAACCGCGAGGCGGTACTGCGGGTGATCGATCATTTTACCCACGATCTGGATCAGTTAAGGACGGCGATCGCCGATCAGGACAGCGCCACGCTCATGCGGGTTTTCAGTCGCGCCAAGGCGGCGCGGGAACACTTTTCGAAGATGCTTTCAGGACAGGCTTACGTGACAAACAACGCTGAAAAACAGGTAACGTTCCGCCTCCAGCCCGGTGGATCGATTTCCGGAGATATCCGGGTGCCCGGTGATAAATCCATGTCCCACCGTTCCATCATGCTTGGTGCGCTGGCGGACGGTGTGACCGAGGTGCAGGGTTTTCTCGAGGGAGAGGACAGCCTCGCAACACTGCAGGCCTTCCGGGATATGGGGGTTACCATTGAAGGCCCTGAAAACGGCTTCGTTCGCATTCATGGTGTTGGTATCAATGGCCTGCAGGCGCCTCGCGGGCCGCTTTACCTCGGTAATTCGGGGACGGCCATGCGCCTGTTTGCCGGTTTGCTCGCAGCGCAGGCATTCGACTCTGAGCTGACGGGCGATGAAAGTCTGTCCAAGCGCCCAATGGGCCGTGTGGCCGATCCGTTGAGGGCGATGGGTGCGCGGATTGATACCGCGGAGGGTGGCCGCCCCCCACTGAAAATCCACGGTGGTCAGCCGCTGACTGGCATTCATTATGAAATGCCGGTGGCCAGTGCTCAGGTAAAATCCTGCCTGCTGTTGGCCGGTTTGTACGCGGAAGGCAGCACCTCCGTGACCGAGCCCGCTCCAACCCGTGATCACACTGAGCGCATGCTGGCCGGGTTCGGGTATCACGTCCATCGGGACGGAGCGACTGCCAGTGTTGTGGGCGGTGGGTCACTCACCGCATCCAATATCGATGTACCGGCGGATATATCATCCGCTGCCTTCTTCCTCGTGGCGGCAAGCATCGCGCCAGGCTCTGACCTTACACTGCGCCATGTGGGAATGAACCCCACGCGGGTGGGGGTGATCAATATTCTCAAACAGATGGGCGCAAACATTGAGGTGCTCAATGAGCGCGAGATCGGTGGTGAGCCGGTTGCGGATCTGCGTGTTCGCTCTGCAGATCTGAAAGGCATTGATATTCCTGAAGATCAGGTGCCTCTGGCAATCGACGAGTTTCCTGTGCTGTTTGTTGCCGCAGCCTGCGCTGAAGGGCGTACCGTATTGCGCGGTGCGGAAGAGCTTCGGGTTAAGGAGAGTGACCGTATTCAGGTCATGGCCGACGGTCTGGCTGCGGTAGGCGTGGAAACAACCGTGACCCCGGATGGCATCATCATTGATGGTGGCCAGCCTATCGTGGGCGGCAAGGTCGACAGCCATGGCGATCACCGCATTGCCATGTCGTTTGCGGTTGCCTCGCTTCGCGCACAAGGGGAAATCGAAGTGACCGATTGCGCCAATGTGGCCACGTCCTTCCCGGGCTTCGTGGAACTTGCCCGGCAGACCGGAATCCATATTTCCTCCGAAGGAGTTGAATAATGTCTCAGGAGCAGGCCCCGGTCATTACGGTGGATGGCCCTGGCGGATCAGGCAAAGGGACCGTTACCCAGATGCTGGCCCGAGAGTTGGGGTGGCATCTTCTCGATAGCGGCGCTCTCTATCGGCTGACAGCTCTGGCGGCGATGAGGCAGGGCGTAGCGTTGGATAACGAGTCCGAACTGGTCAAAGTGGCGGCGTCGCTGGATGTGTCGTTCGAGCCCACGCCACCGGGCGAGCCGGCGAGAGTGATTCTGGCGGGTGAGGACGTGACCTCAGAAATCCGCACCGAGACCTGCGGCGACAATGCCTCCAAAGTCGCTGTCATCCAGTCTGTTCGGGATGCTTTGCTGCAGCGTCAACGGGATTTTCGGCAATACCCCGGGCTGGTAGCCGACGGCCGTGATATGGGAACCGTGGTTTTCCCGAATGCGCCGGCGAAGATTTTCCTGACCGCGAGTGCCGAAGAGCGGGCGCGCAGACGTTACAATCAGTTGAAGGAAGCTGGGGTCGATGTTAACATTGACGCCCTTTTGGAAGAGATACGGGTGCGTGACGAGCGGGATATGAACCGTTCTGCGGCCCCTCTCAAACCTGCGGATGATGCGCAAGTCATTGATTCTACAGGTTTGAGTATTAAGGAGGTGTTAGACAGGTGTATGGCTGTAGCTGGCCAGGCCTGACTGCACCTTTTTGTCGTTGGAATGCCGGAATCAGCGAAACCTGCCAGCCACAGGCTGCTTCCGGAAATCGCTAACAGACCGTGTTGCTGGTAGCACGGAGTAAACTTGCGTAGATCATATAGGGCACATAATGAGCGAGAGCTTTGCGGATCTTTTTGAAGAAAGTCTGAAAGAAATTGACATGCAACCAGGTTCCATCGTCCAGGGAACCGTAGTTGACGTCGACAATGACTGGGTCACCGTTAACGCCGGACTGAAGTCCGAAGGCGTTATCCCCGCCTCCCAGTTCCTGAATGAAAAAGGCGAGTTGGAAATTGCTGTCGGCGATGTTGTCGATGTAGCTCTCGACGCTGTTGAAGACGGCTTCGGTGAAACCCGTCTGTCCCGCGAGAAGGCCAAGCGCGCAGAAGCCTGGAAGGTACTCGAGAAGTCCTTCGAAGCTGAAGAAGTGGTCAAGGGTATTATCAACGGTAAGGTCAAAGGCGGTTTCACTGTCGATCTGGCCGGTATCCGCGCGTTCCTGCCTGGTTCTCTCGTTGACGTTCGTCCGGTTCGCGACACCGCGCACCTGGAGAACAAAGAACTCGAATTCAAGGTTATCAAGCTCGACCAGAAGCGTAACAACGTGGTTGTTTCCCGTCGTGCCGTTCTGGAAGCTGAAAACAGTGCAGAGCGCGAAGCCCTGCTTGAGACCCTGACCGAAGGTCTGGAAATCAAAGGTATCGTCAAGAACCTGACCGACTACGGTGCGTTCGTAGATCTGGGCGGTGTTGACGGCCTGCTGCACATCACTGACATGGCTTGGAAGCGCATCAAGCATCCGAGTGAGATCGTCAACGTTGGTGACGAAATCAACGTTAAGGTCCTGAAGTTCGACCGTGAGCGTAACCGTGTATCCCTCGGCCTGAAGCAGCTGGGTGAGGATCCATGGGTTGATATCAAGGGTCGTTACCCTGAAGGTGGCCGCGTTAAGGCGCGTGTTACCAACCTGACCGACTACGGCTGCTTTGCCGAGCTGGAAGAGGGTGTTGAAGGTCTGGTTCACGTATCCGAAATGGATTGGACCAACAAGAACATCCATCCGTCCAAGGTTGTTCAGGTAGGTGACGAAGTTGAAGTCATGATTCTGGATATCGACGAAGAGCGTCGTCGTATCTCTCTGGGTATCAAGCAGTGTGTTGCTAACCCGTGGGAAGAGTTCTCCAGCAACTTCAACAAAGGCGATCGCATCTCCGGCAAGATCAAGTCAATCACTGACTTTGGTATCTTCATCGGTCTGGATGGCGGCATCGACGGTCTGGTTCACCTGTCTGACATCAGCTGGAACGAGACTGGCGAAGAAGCCGTTCGTGAGTACAAGAAGGGTGACGAAGTTGAAACCGTTATCCTGTCTGTTGATCCCGAGCGCGAGCGTATCTCCCTGGGCATCAAGCAGCTGGAAAGCGATCCGTTCGCCGAGTTTGTTCAGCTGAACGACAAGGGCTCCATCGTTAAAGGAACCGTGTCTGCCGTTGACGCCAAGGCAGCAACCATCGCTCTGAACGACGAAGTTGAAGCTGTTCTGAAGGCTTCCGAAATCAGCCGTGACCGTGTTGAAGACGCACGTAACGCGCTGAAGGAAGGCGAAGAAGTTGAAGCGAAGATCATCAGCATCGATCGCAAAAACCGCATCATCAACCTGTCTGTTAAGTCCAAAGACGTCGAGGACGACAAGCAGGCTCTGGAAAATGTGCGCAGCAAGGCCGCTGAAACTTCTGGTGCGACCACCATCGGTGATCTCATCAAGGAGCAGATGCAGCAGCAGAACGCCAACAAGGAATAATTTTCCGGTTGGTAAGAAAAAAACGGGCTCTAAGAGCCCGTTTTTTTTGTGTTTTTTTTGTGTTTGGCTAAACTAGAAGGCATGGGAATCCGGTATTCGACGGCCGTATAATAAAGAAGAGGGAATCGCCTCATGACGAAATCCGAGCTGGTTGAGTTAATTGCTTCGAAGCAAACACAGTTGTCCGTCAAGGATGTTGAGCTCGCAGTTAAAACCATCATTGAGCATATGTCTCAGTCATTGGCTGATGGTCATAGAATTGAAATTCGTGGGTTTGGAAGTTTTTCCCTTCATCACAGGGCGGCCCGCACCGGACGAAATCCCAAGACCGGTGAAGCTGTTCAACTCCCGGCCAAGTATGTTCCTCACTTCAAGCCCGGCAAAGAGCTCAGGGAGCAGGTTAACGACAGCTTGAAGAAAGGCTTTTGATTAAAACCGGAGCTTGATCCACGTATAATGTGAGCCAAGTGTTCTTGAGCTCGGTAGGGAGTGCTATTGCTATGGCAGGATTGCAGAAGATCGTTATTATTCTGTTGGTTTTGGTTCTGATCCTGCTCGCGCTCGTATTTTCCCTGAATAACCAGATGGCGGTGTCTCTCAACTTTCTCCTTTTCGAGACCCAACCCCATGGCATAGCCGTCTGGATTATCATGTCTTTTGTGATCGGATCCCTGTTTGGGGTTTTGATGACCGTGATGGCTACCGTCCGTACGTCCGTTTCCCGACGTACCCTCCAGAAACGACTTGATCGTGCCGAGCAGGCATTGGAGAAATCCAGGGCCCAGAACGACCGGACTCTTTAATGGATATCGTACTTCAGTGGCTGCTGCTAACCGTGGCCGTGGCAGCAGGCTGGCTGGTTGGTCGGCTTGGCAATAACGGCGGTCGATCCAAGGCCGCCATTGCTGACGAGGACTCGGTTCGCGATCGACTTCAGTTCCTGTTTACCAACTATTCCGACGAAGCCGTCGAGAACTTCGTGCAGTCCCTGGCGGTTAATCGCGACACTGTCAGCCTTCACCTTTCGATCGGCAGTCACTTCCGGCTGAAGGGCGAAACCGATCGAGCCATTCTGATCCATCAAAACCTGTTGGCGCGACCGGAACTCCCGGCAAGATACACGCCCCAGGTTACCCTGGAACTGGCGAAGGACTATCTCAATGCCGGGCTGCTCGACCGCGCTGAGGCGTTGTTGCACCAGTTGATGGGTGATCGGGACTATGGGCAGAAGTCGGCAAGGCAGCTGATCGAGTTGTACCAACAGGAAAAGGAATGGCGAAAGGCTGGTGACGTGGCTCGGACCCTCACGCGCGGTGACGTTGATCCCGCAATGTTCAAAATACTGGCCTATATCACCTGTGAGCTGGCAGAAGACGCGTTAAAGCACGACGACCGCTGGATGGCTCAAAAGCTGGCAAAAGAGGCCCTCGAGCATGATCGCTCATGCGTTCGCGCGACCTTTATCATGATGAAGCTGCTCGTTCGCCAGGGCAACTTCCGGGATGCGGCGAATCAGGGCCTGAAAGTGTTCGAGCAGAACCCGGAGTTCGGTTCTGAGGCCGTAGATCGCCTGATGAAACTTGAGCATGAGCATGGCGACATCGGGCGCCTGGTCAAGAAACTGCGGAAGCTTTATGAAAGTTATCCGAGCACGAGCCTGTTGCTGGCCCTCGTCGAATCCGTCGAGCGCTCGCATGGGCGACCAGCGGCCATCGACCTTCTCCGGCAGGAGTTGGAGATCCGGCCCAGTGTCCGGGGGCTGCTCCGATTGGTGGAAATGGCAGGCTATGAAAAAGGGATGACCACGGATGAGGGGCGCCTTGTGAGCCGTATTGGTCATCTGATTCTTGCCAACCGACCGGTTTACCGTTGCGCGAATTGCGGTTTCTCAGGGCAGCAACTGCACTGGCTGTGCCCGAGTTGCAAGCAATGGGAAACCATTCGACCGATTCAAGGCGTTGAAGCTGAATAAATTTACCTAAAGAGTTCAGGATACCGACCGTGCAAACCCAGAATGATCCCAAAATTATCGTTGCCCTTGATTTCCCATCCGAGAATCCTGCGCTCGAACTCGTTGATCAACTCGATCCGGCGAAATGTCGCCTGAAAGTAGGGAAGGAACTGTTTACCCGCTCTGGCCCCCAGTTGGTAAAAGGCCTTCAGGGACGGGGGTTTGATGTATTTCTGGATCTGAAATTCCACGACATTCCCAACACCACGTCGGCGGCCGTCGCCGCTGCAGCGGATCTCGGTGTCTGGATGGTGAACGTCCACGCCTCTGGCGGTGAGAAAATGATGGTGGCTTGTCGGGAGCGGCTGGAATCCTTCGGTGCCGATAAGCCGTTACTCATCGCCGTAACCGTGCTGACCAGCATGGGGGCTGACGATCTGGCCGGTGTCGGCATCACTGATTCCCCGGAAAGCCAGGTGTCGCGGCTGGCCACTCTGACGAGAAACTGTGGACTCGATGGCGTCGTTTGCTCAGCACAGGAAGCAACCAAGCTTAAAGCAGAGCAGGGCGCGGACTTTCAGTTGGTGACCCCGGGCATTCGCCCCCTTTCTGCCGACAAAGGTGACCAGCAGCGCATCATGACCCCGACAGATGCCCTAAAAGCCGGTTCCGATTATCTTGTTATCGGTCGCCCGATCACCCAGGCTGCCGATCCGCTAGCTGCCCTTGAGGCGATCCATTCCGAAATCACCGGCATCTGAGCCTAGATCCTCACGTACCCTTCAGCCTGCAAATTGTGCGGGCTGGGTGTGCGGTGCCGCCCTTCACAAAACCGCTTCAAGCACATCCATGTGCGCTTGGGCTACGCCATACCCTGTCAGGCCAGTCACCGATGCAGGCAGGCTGGGGGCGGGCGAACGGACGCGCCAATTAGGAGTGGGCAATAAAAAACCCGCTAACTCAAAGAGTAAGCGGGTTTTCAGAATAGTGGCTCCCCGAGCTGGGCTCGAACCAGCGACAAACGGATTAACAGTCCGTTGCTCTACCAACTGAGCTATCGGGGAACGTCGTCATGTGACGAGGCGCGTATATTAAGTTGGAGATAGCGCCTCGTCAACCCCTCAGGCAAACTTTTTATCCGAGGGCTTTCTGCAGGCGCTCAACCGCCTTTTGCAGGTTCTCCATGCTGGTCGCGAAGCTCAGACGCATGTGGCCCGGGCAGCCGAAGGCGGAGCCTGGAACCAGAGCAACGCCTGCCTCGCTGAGCAGCTTCTCGGCAAACTCAACGTCGGTGCTGGCACTGCTGTCTGCGTCGATGGCGCCCTGGAAGCTCGGGAACACATAGAACGTTCCGTCGCCGTTGAGGCACTCAACGCCGGGCAGTTTGTTCAGTGATTCCACCAGCCAGTCGTGGCGCTCTTTGAACGCTTTGACCATTTCACCTACGCACGCCTGGTCGCCGTCCAGTGCCGCTGTCGCAGCCGCCTGGGAGATGGAGCAGGGGTTGGAGGTGCTCTGAGACTGAATCTTTTTCATGGCGCCGATGATCTTGGCCGGGCCTGCGGCATAGCCGATACGCCAGCCTGTCATCGAGTAGGCCTTGGAAACACCGTTGAGAACGAACGTGCGGTCATAGAGTTCCGGCGTGGCGTTTACGATGTTGCAGAACGGCTTGCCGGTCCAGAGAATGGGCTCGTACATGTCGTCCGTCGCGATCATGATGTTCGGGTACTTCTTCAGTACCTCGCCCAGCGCCTGGAGTTCCTCAAGGCTGTAAGCCATGCCGCTCGGGTTGGAAGGGCTGTTGATCACGAACAGGCGAGTGCGGTCAGTGATGGCGTTTTCGAGCTGTTCCGGTGTGATCTTGAAGCGGGTGTCAGCGGTTGTTTCAATAACCACTGGCTTGCCTTCTGCAACCAGAACCATGTCCGGGTAGGACACCCAGTAGGGTGCCGGAATAATGGCTTCGTCACCCGGGTTAAGCGTGGCCAGTGCAAGGTTGAAAAAGCTCTGTTTGCCACCACTGGATACCAGAATCTGGTTGGCTTCGTAATCCAGGCCGTTATCCCGTTTGAACTTCGCGATAATCGCTTTCTTGAGCGCAGGCGTACCGTCTACTGCAGTGTATTTGGTCTGGCCATTGTTGATGGCTTCAATGGCTGCCTGTTTGATGTGCTCGGGGGTGTCGAAGTCCGGCTCGCCAGCACCCAGGCCAATAATATCCTGGCCAGCAGCGCGGAGTTCAGCTGCTTTGTTGGTGACTGCGAGGGTGGGAGAGGGCTTGATAGCCTGTACTCGGCTGGAAAGTTGAAGGTCCAAACTTTGAGCTCCTTAAAGCTGCGTCTTATTGGGCTGCGATCGGCCGGGAAGTATTGAAAACCAATTGGTTTGGCTGAATTTCGCCCAGCCGTCGATCGCACTGATGGTATCATGAAGCCAGCAGAACGCTAAATTTCTCGATAGTCTGAGAGCTCAGACACGCTAACAACCGGAGGTTTGCCGCCCGCTATGGCAAAAAACGAGTCCAGTACAGCCAAAGAAGGCGTTTTCAGGGTCGATTCGCCCTATAAACCGGCGGGCGACCAGCCCAAAGCGATCGAGGGGCTGGTGGATGGTATCCAGTCTGGGCTCGCCCACCAGACACTTCTTGGTGTTACCGGGTCGGGCAAGACGTTCACCATCGCCAATGTGGTTCAGGAGATTCAGCGGCCAACCATCATCATGGCGCACAACAAGACCCTGGCGGCCCAGCTTTATGGGGAGTTTCGCGAGTTTTTCCCGGACAACGCCGTCGAGTACTTTGTTTCCTACTACGACTATTACCAACCAGAAGCCTATGTGCCGTCTTCAGACACGTTTATTGAGAAGGATGCGTCGATTAACGAGCACATTGAGCAGATGCGGTTATCGGCGACCAAGGCGCTGCTGGAGCGGCCAGATGCCATCATTGTCGCTACGGTCTCGTCCATCTACGGTCTGGGTGACCCTCAATCGTATCTGAAGATGATGCTGCATCTGGATCGCGGCGATCAGATCGATCAGCGGTTCATCCTGCGTCGCCTGGCGGAGCTGCAATACACCCGCAACGATATTGAGTTTCACCGCGCCAACTACCGGGTGCGGGGGGATGTGATTGATGTGTTTCCGGCGGAATCGGAGCGGGAAGCCATTCGCATCGAACTGTTTGATGACGAGGTCGAAAACCTGAGCTATTTCGACCCGTTGACCGGCGAGGTCCTGCGTCGCGTGCCCCGTGTGACGATCTATCCGAAATCTCACTATGTCACGCCGCGTCAGACGGTTCTGGACGCGACAGAAAAGATCAAAGTCGAGCTGGATGAGCGCTTGCAGCAGCTCCGGGATAACAATCGGCTGGTTGAAGCCCAGCGACTTGAGGAACGTACCCGTTATGACATTGAGATGATGTTGGAGCTGGGCTATTGCAACGGTATCGAAAACTATTCCCGTTACCTCTCGGGCCGCAAGCCCGGCGAGGCACCGCCGACGTTGTTTGACTACCTGCCTCCCAATGCATTGCTGGTTGTCGATGAGTCCCACGTGACGATTCCTCAAATCGGTGCGATGTACAAGGGCGACCGTTCCCGGAAGGAAACGCTGGTGGAGTATGGGTTCCGGTTACCATCCGCGCTGGACAACCGGCCTATGCGTTTTGAGGAATGGGAACGGATCGCGCCGCAGATGATCTTCGTTTCGGCAACGCCCGGCAAATACGAGGGTGAGCACGCCGGACAGGTGGTGGAGCAGGTGGTCAGGCCCACCGGCTTGCTGGATCCCGAGATCGAAGTTCGGCCGGCCTCCACCCAGGTTGACGATCTGTTGTCCGAAATCCGGGCCCGCGTAGCGGTACAGGAGCGGGTACTGGTGACTACTCTGACCAAGCGCATGGCGGAAGATCTGACCGACTTCCTGATGGAGCATGACATCAAAGTACGATACCTGCACTCCGATATCGATACCGTCGAACGAGTCGAGATCATTCGGGATCTTCGCCGTGGCGAATTTGATGTCCTGGTCGGGATCAACCTCCTACGGGAAGGTCTGGATATGCCGGAAGTGTCGCTGGTGGCGATTCTGGATGCGGATAAGGAAGGCTTCCTGCGTTCCGAACGTTCACTGATCCAGACCATTGGCCGGGCTGCGCGGAATGTGAACGGTAAAGCGATTCTCTATGGTGACCGGATCACCGGCTCAATGCAGACCGCCATCGACGAAACCGAGCGCCGCCGTGCCAAGCAGGTTGCCCACAACGAAGAACACGGCATTACGCCCAAGGGACTGGACAAGAAAATCGCCGACATCATGGAGGGGGCGGCCGGCGGTGGCCGTGGTCGTCGCAAGGCCGAGCGCCCCGGTCAGAAAGCGGCAGAGGAGGCGGAAGCCTACCGGGTCAAGGCCGGCAACCAGTCTCCGGAAGAGGTGTTGAAGAAAGTCTCGCAGCTTGAGGATGATATGTATAAAGCGGCCTCCGAGCTGGATTTCGAAACTGCGGCAAGGCTCCGGGATGAGATCTCCGAGCTCAAGGAAGCTGCCTTACGTACCGGCTGATTCCTGGTCCCGTTTCGGCCCGAGAATGACGGCAGCCTGCAGAGGTTGTGCGCCGCCGTATCGGGACATTTTCCCGAACACCTTTCTGTCCACGGGGAGATATTGCTTGTCGGCTACCGTTTCGCCAGCAGCCGTATCGACTTCGGGATCGTGCAGGTAAACAAACTGCTTGTCCATGGCGCACACCGTTACCCAGTGGGGCACCCGGCTGCGATTGAGTTGCCAGGTACTGATCAGGATGATCGGTATTTTACCGGCGTGCAGGGCTGCTTCCATGTTCTCCAGTGTTAACGGTTCATGGTGGATCTGAATGTCGGCCTCACGAATGTCATGCATGAACCCCTCGTGGACCAGTTCGAGCACTTTCTTCTTATCCGGGTTCCTGACGGTGTCTCGGAACAAAGGCCCTTCCTTGCTGATCCAGACCTCGGTCTGAAAACCCCGGTTCCAGCCGGCAAGAGCAAGACCATGAGGGCCGCAGCCCCCGTGGCCTGCAAGCATGAAGATGGTGGTTGCCTCGCGCCATATCCTGAGCTCATCCAGGCTCGACAGGGGTTGTTGTTCGTCGAGTGCCGCCATAGCCATGAGCAAGGCGGCGGGGCCGCATGAGAAGTCGGTCGTTTGGGGGTAATAGGGCACCTTCAGAAAATGCCTGGAAGGCTCGTAGAACAGTATCCGACGCTCAAATCGCAGGGCATCTCCGTGATCCTCGTAATAATCGCGGTAGGTGCCGAATTGTCGGTAGCCCAGGCGTTGGTAGAGTCTGATCGCTGGGGCATTATCTTCCCGAACTTCCAGACGCATGATAATCCTTCCCGCCTCAGCCGCCTCCATCTCCGCTTGTCGAACGAGGAGTTCGGCAGAGCCATGGCCCCTGGCCTCCGGGACTACGGCAATAGAGTAGATGCGCGCGAGTCTTGTAGCGGCGTTCATCAGCACCAGGCAGTAGCCGATCAGCTCGTCCGCCAGGGTGGCAACGATCAGGCGATCCCTTGGCATTTCAATAAACCGTCGGAAGCTCCGGCGAGAAATTCTGTCTTCCGAAAAGCAACGGTTTTCGAGACGTTCGAGGGCGGTCAGGTCGGATTGAACGGCCGTGCGGAGCTGAAGTTCAGACATATAGGATTGGACCATGGGCAGTGTCTGTGGGCGGCTCAGGAGAGAGGCTCCCCAAAGCGCTATTATGGTAGACATCCCGATTTGTACAAACGGCCGTGGCATGCGTAAAAGCACGCATCTGAGGATAATTGTACCGCGTGCGCCGCAGGCGTATTGTTGCGGAAAATTACACCGGATTACCCATCAGGGAGGCGTGGCCGGATGTCTCGATTGCTTATTGTGGTTGACCGTGTGAAGGACTGGGCGCCGTATTATCCAAGTGATGATGTGCTCACGTTCGATCAGTACCTCCAGTTCTCGTCACCAAGTACCGGTCGGGTCCGGGTTATCAATCTTTGCCAAAGCGCCAGATACCTGAGCCAGGGTTATTATTGCTCATTACTGGCTGAGGCTCGTGGCCATCATGTTGTCCCGTCCGTGCTCACCCTCAACGATCTTGGGCGAAAGGGGCTGTTTTCGCTGGAGCTTGAAGAGCTTGATTCCAGCGTTGTGAACTGGCTGGAAGCGTCGGGAGCCGCCATCGACCCGGCCAGTGACGATCGTGATGCGACCCATGAAGTGAGAATCCGCACCTATTTTGGTCAGGCCGAGCAACCGGAACTCAAACCAGTCGCCCGGGCTTTGTTTGAACGATTTCCTTGCCCGATTCTCAACGTGGTCTTCAAGCGTCGTAAACAATGGCAGATAGAATCGATGCGCCCGGGGGCTCCGTCGGACCTTGATGAGCATGAGCAGGATCTGTTCGCCGCAGCGTTTGACGGGTTCAGCAGTATGGTCTGGCGCAAACCCAGAACCAGGCGCCGTTACCGCTTTGATTTGGCTGTGCTGGTGAACCCCGAGGAGGACATGCCGCCCAGTGATCAGGTTGCGCTGAAGCGTTTCGAGAAAGCAGGCCGTAAACTCGGTATCAACGTCGAGCAGATTACCCGTCGGGATTACATGAGATTGCCTGAATACGACGGTTTGTTTATTCGTGAGACCACAGCGATTGATCACCATACCTACCGATTTGCCCGCAAGGCCGACGCCGAGGGCATGGTGGTGATTGATGATCCGGCATCGATTCTGAAATGCACGAACAAGGTGTTTCTTGCGGACCTGCTCAAGAACAACAAGGTTCCGACACCGAAAACGATGATCCTTTCGAAGGACAGAAAAGAGGCTGCTGATCAGGTGATGGAGGAAATTGGCTTCCCGGTCGTCCTGAAGATACCGGACGGTGCCTTCTCGCGAGGTGTCACCAAGGCGGAAAACGAAGCGTCACTGCGTGCCGGCCTGAGGGCACTGTTCAAACAGTCTGCACTGGTACTGGCGCAGGAGTATCTATACACCGATTACGATTGGCGCATTGGGGTACTGGGTGGGCGGGCGATCTATGCCTGCAAATATATGATGGTCAAAGGGCACTGGCAGATCTACCAGCATGGCGATGCCTCCATTGAAAGCGGGGATTTCGAAACCCTGCCCACGTATGAGGTGCCGAAGAATGTCATCCAGGCGGCTTTGAATGCAACGCGATTGATCGGCAATGGATTATATGGGGTGGACATCAAACAGTCCGGAAACCGGGTCGCCGTGATTGAAGTGAACGACAACCCCAGCATTGATGCCGGGGTGGAAGATCGGTTCCTTGGCGGGGAACTCTACACCCTGATCATGCAGGAGTTTCTGTCGCGGATGGAGGAAAAGCGGCGCCGATAACGCCGCTCTGAAACCGTCAGGGGCGGGCTTGCCACACCCTGGCGCTGCCATACCATTCCCGGTCGCCCAGCTGCTCCCGGATGTGCTCTGCGGTCAGTTGATCGTTGGAGTCCGGTGAATCCAGGAACAGCTCCAGATGAACCTTACCTTTGAGGTAATGAAGCCGGAGCCGGCTGTCGGCAGGCAGCTCGCCAAGCGTATCCGAGAGCGTTTGACGAACTTGCTCACGGGAAGGCAGTTCCTCGGTGGTGTGGGGCTGGTTTTCGTCATTTTCGGCATCAATATGGAAGTTGATGTCCCGAATGTTCTCGAGAGCGCCCCGCATTCCAGATACCACCTGAATGCCAATCTGATGGCCTTCGGACACACTGATGTCCGGCCTTACCACGAGATGGACATCCAGCAGGATGTCATGGCCCATCCGTCTGCTGCGTAGTTCGTGGACATTCCGGACGCCATCCGTGTTCCTGGCAATGTCCTTGAGCATCTGTGTGTCTTCAGGCGAAAGGCCGGTGTCGACCAGTTCCTTGACGCTGTCCCAGGTGAAGGTCCAGCCAATGTGAATAATGATGATGGCAATCACGACTGCCGCGAGCACATCCAGCCAGATGTAACCGAGCATGGCGCCGGCGGTGGATACCAGGACCACCACGGATGAAAATGCGTCAGTGCGGCTGTGCCAGGCGTTGGCGATGATCAGGTCTGAACGAATGCGCTCGCCCACGTGCCGGGTGTAGCGGTAGATCCACTCCTTGCTGAGCACGGAAATGGCTGCCGCAACCAAAACTGGCCATCCCGGAACAATGGTCGCTTCGCCGGCAACGAGCCTTAGTGTGTTTTCCCAGGCCAATGCAGCACCGACAGCAATCAGGATGCTGCCCAGCAGCAATGTGCCGAAGGTTTCGATACGCTGGTGGCCATACGGGTGGTTGTCATCGGGCTCCTGTCTGGACACGCGCATGACCCCCAGGACCACAAGATCCGATGCAACGTCACTGAAAGAGTGAATGCCATCGACAATCAATGCCTGCGAGTGGAAAAGTGCACCTGCGATGACCTTTATGACACCAAGGACGGCATCGAGAATCATCCCGATGATGGTTACGCGGGACGCCTCTCGCATTTCTGCAGCCAGGTTGTTTCGGGTTTGCTCAGTCGGGGATAGCGGTTCTTCCATCCTGGAACTCCGGGAGGTGGATCAGATTTGCCAGTATAACCGTAATGTAAGCCCTTGTGAGGCGGTCTTTGAGCGCAATATCTGGCTATTTTATGCACATGGTTGCACTCGTGTGACCATGTAACAGTTTGTTGCGTTTACTGAGAAAAAATAGCTGGACAAACATAACTCATTGAAAATAAAGAAAAATAAAACTGATCAAAAAATAACCAATCTGTAGAGTGGCGCAGTTATCAAGGGATAGCAAACGTTGCCCCTCAATTTTCAACAGGGTTATCCACAGAATCCGTGGAAAAGGTCACGGGATCTTAATCATACAGTCATTTAAAGCTGATTCAGGCTTCCATCGGGATGCTGTGGAAAACTTCCGGTATACTCCGCTCACCTGATGTAGAGGAGTGATCTGATGTACGGCGTAATCCGCAATCTTCTGTTCCGTTTGCCGCCGGAGCAGGCCCATAACCTGGCACTGAATGGTCTCGATGTCGCAAACCGGATGGGTTTGTTGTCAGCGTTTACGCCGAAAATTGAGGCATTGCCGGTCAATGTTATGGGGCTGGACTTTCCGAATCCGGTGGGGCTGGCTGCGGGACTGGATAAAAACGCCGATCATCTCGATGCTCTTGGGGCTCTCGGATTCGGATTCATCGAAGTGGGGACGGTGACGCCGTTGGCCCAGCCGGGTAACCCTAAGCCGCGAATGTTCCGGTTACCGGAACACCAGGCCATCATCAATCGAATGGGGTTCAACAACGAAGGGCTGGATCATCTGTTGAACCGGGTAGAGCGTCGAAAGTATTCGGGTGTTCTTGGCATCAATGTCGGCAAGAACAAGAACACGCCGAACGAGGAGTCCGAGTCCGATTACCGCAAGGGCATCCACGCCGTATACGATCATGCGGATTACATCACGGTCAACGTTTCCTCGCCGAATACTCCGGGGCTCAGGGATCTGCAGTTCGGCGATTCCCTGAAGGGACTGCTGGAAGCCATAAAGGATGAGCAGAGCAAGTGCGAGTCTGAGTTCGGGCGTTACGTGCCGGTGGCGGTAAAAATCGCTCCGGATATGGACGATGACGGTATCCGCTTTGTGGCCAATGCCCTCCGGGAAACCGGGTTGGACGGCGTGATAGCAACCAACACGACGATTGATCGCGAGGCCGTGACTGGTCATCGCCATGCGGGTGAAGCGGGTGGATTAAGTGGGGCTCCAGTTCGTGCTCCGTCTCTGCGCGTCATTGAAGGGCTCTACGCTGAACTGGGCGAGTCGTTACCGATTATTGGCGTCGGCGGTATCACCGATGGTGAAAGTGCCGCGGAGAAAATTCGCGCCGGCGCTAAGCTGGTACAGATCTATACGGGCTTTATTTACCGCGGCCCTGAGCTGATCAGAGAAGCGGTTGAAGCGATCAGAGAGGTCAAAAAAGGCGCCTGAGGAATATGAGTGGGCCAGAAAGAAGGTGGGCCCGCTTAGCGGGCCCGAGCGGGGAATAAACCCCGTGGCGCTTCTTCGCATGATACGGGGCGGGAGGCCCCGTTTGGGTTGCTCTTTTTACTGCGTCAAATTGTGTATTGAAAGATCAGATCAAGATCCGGGGTTGTTGAATTCAGGCCCCTCATGGAGAGGTGACGTTGGAAAGTTTATGGATGCCGGAGACGCCGGTCATTCCCTCCCAGTTATCGGTGCGGCCCTCTCGCCACCCGTTTAGCCATTCCTGGCGAACCTCCACTTGTTCAATAGGGCAGCTGTCTTTAGGTTTTCCGGAAACTCCGGCGAGGTAACCCCGTTTGTATGCACGAGCGTACATGTCTCTTTTCTGTCTTTTCATGCCGTTCCTCACTGATGGATTAACAGAACAAGCGTGTACACATCTGCCGTAGCTGCGACATGTGAGGCCTCTCGGGGACAACCCACTATTGTCAGTTCAAGCCAGAGCAGTCAGGATCCTGTTAATGGAAGCTTTCCAGCTTCCAGAACGACGCGTCACCTACAAGGTAAGTCGAATCTCGCGTCGGTGTACACTAATTATTTCATCTATGTGATGCTTTTCTTATAGTTGTGTGAAATAAAAAGAATGGCGGCTTGTGCGAATTCAGCCGCCATTCCAGAAACTTACCCGGAATACCTGATCAACCAGGAGTCGAACTTGTCCAAGTCTGTCTTTTTTGTAACCTGCCCCAAGGGTGTCGAGTACGTCCTGGCGGATGAACTGAGTACGTTTGGATTGGTTCCGGTACGCAATGCGCCTGCGGGTGTCTGGGTGGAAGGCTCGTTGGAGGCGGGCTATCGGGCCTGTCTGTGGTCCCGGTTGGCGAATCGCGTGATTCTTCACATTGCCGAGGTCAACGCCAACAGCGGGGATCAGCTGTATGACGGTGTGGTGCATCTGGACTGGCAGCAACACATTCCCGTCGATGGCAGCTTCCGGGTGACCTTTCTGGGCCAGAGCGACGCCATCCGTAATACCCAGTTTGGTGCTCAGCGGGTGAAGGACGGTATCGTCGATCGCTTTCGCACCAGCGGTGGCCTGCGCCCCTCGGTCGATGCCAAGAACCCCGACATTATCGTCTCGGCAAGGCTGAACCGTGGACGACTTTCCCTGGGTATTGATCTGAGTGGCCACAGTCTGCACATGCGAGGCTACAGGACAGACAAGGGTATTGCTCCTCTCAAGGAAAACCTCGCTGCTGCCTTGTTGATGCGGGCCGGGTGGCCTGAGATCGCCGCCAGTGGCGGCGATTTTGTCGACCCGATGTGTGGCTCCGGGACGTTAGTGATTGAAGCGGCCCTGATGGCGCTGGACCTTGCGCCCGGTCGGAAACAGGAAAAATTCGGGTTTGAGAAATGGCCTGGTCACCAGCCGGAACTCTGGCTTTCGTTGCGTCAGGAGGCCGAGCGTCGAGCCCACGAAGGCAAGCAGGGCAGGATCCCGAAATTTGCCGGCTTCGATCAGGACAGCCGGGTGATTGCCACTGCCTGGAAGAACATTCAACGGGCAGGACTTGAGGGGGTGGTTCACGTTGAGAGCCGGCCGGTTGCCGATCTTCAACTTGAGGGCGACTGGTCTCAAGCCGGGTTGGTGCTGACCAATCCGCCTTACGGTGAGCGTCTGAGTGAGCGCAAGGAATTAGGGGGCTTGTACCATTCCCTTGGTGATGCGGTTAAACAGGCGGTACCGGGCTGGCGTCTTGGTGTGTTCACCGGCGCCCCCGAGTACGGAAAATCCATTGGTTTACGAAGTTACAAGCAGTACCGGTTGTTTAACGGAAAGCTGCCGGCCCAGCTTCTGCTGTTCGAAATCAATGACGCCAACGCTATGACGCCGCGGGAGCCGGATGTGCCGGGGCAGATCACGCCGAGGATTCGCAATCAGGAACGGGCGGACATGCTTCGAAACCGGCTGAAGAAGAATCTGAAGACCGTTGGCCAGTGGGCACGCAAGCAGGGAATTGGGTGTTACCGGCTCTACGATGCGGATATGCCGGAGTTTGCGCTGGCTATTGATATCTATGAGGGCAAAGTGCATGTGCAGGAATACGCGGCCCCGAAGTCGGTAGACGAGCGCGCCGCTCGGGAAAGGCTGGCGGAAGCGCTGGCGGTGATCCCGGATGCTCTGGGGATTGAGCGGGATGAGATGGTCTGTAAGCAACGTCAGCGGCAGGCCGGAGCCAATCAGTATGAGAAGCAGGGGGCGACGGGAGAGTTCTTCGAGGTCCACGAGCACGGTTGCGTGCTTAAGGTGAACCTGAAGGACTATCTGGATACAGGTTTGTTCCTGGATCACCGTCCGGTACGTCATTGGATTCAGGATCATGCCGCCGGCAAGCGGTTCCTGAATCTGTTCTGTTACACCGGTGCGGCCACGGTACACGCTATGGTGGGCGGAGCCAGTCGTTCACTGAGTCTGGATATGTCCAAAACCTACGTTGGCTGGGCTCAGGATAATCTGGCGTTGAACGGTGCCGACCGTAAGAAGCATCGCGTGGAGCAGGCGGATTGTCTGGCCTGGCTGGCGGCGAAGCCGGCTCAGAATGAGGTGTTTGATCTGATTTTCATGGATCCGCCAACGTTCTCCAATTCGGCTCGCATGGCGGGTGTTCTGGATATTCAGAAGGACCATGGGACGCTGATTCGTCAGGCGATGGGGCGGTTGTCATCCGATGGCTTGCTGATTTTTTCGAATAATTTCCGCCGGTTTAAGCTGGATGAGGCGCTGGAGTCGGAGTTTGACGTGGTTGAGGTGTCGCGCTCGACGATTGATAAGGATTTTCAGCGGAATCAGAAGATTCATCGGTGCTGGCATATTCGTCACTCAGGTTGAATCGAGTGTCGGCCATCTCACCAGGCCACCCCGGAACCGCTACGAGCACATCCATGTGCGCTTGAGTGGCGCCGTCCTTGGCGCCACACATTCCAGGGCGGCCTGGTGAGATGGCCTCGCCCGGACCCAGGTAAATAGCCTGCTTTCTAGAACTCGTAACGTAGTCCGCCTGAGAACTGGAAGGTGTTAACGTCACTTCCGGTGTCTTTGAACAGCTTTCCGCCCTCGAACACCAGAAAGGTGTCATCCATCACCTCGAAATCCATGCCGGCCACCCAGCTGACGCTGAAGCCGCTGTCCGGGAATTCGCCCTCAAGGTCCTGGAACTGACGGTTAGCGTCGGCACCCGGGTTTTCGAGTGTGGCTTCGCCGCTGATGAAGGAGAAGCCGAACTGGCCGTAAATGTTGGAGTAGTCGGTGATCGGGTAGTGCAGTCCGATGTACCAGCTGGCGAAGTAGTCGACGGCGAGGGTCAGGTTGCTCTCCGGCACTTCGGCGTCTTTGAAGCCGCCGCCGGCGCGGAGTTCGGCGTGGAATAGGTCGGTGATGTGTCCGCCTACGATGAGGGTGCCAGCGCTCCCCCAGGCAGCCTCGTTGGTTTGCTCGCCGATGGTGCGGTGATTGAGTGCGGTGACCATCAGGCCGATGTAGTGCTTGTCTGCACGCGGTTTTTCTTCCGCAAGGGTGTCGTTGGCTGCGAGCAGGGGAATCAAGAATAAGGGGAGGGACCTGGCGGCCGTCCGGATTTTTCGCACTACGTAGCTCATTGTTATCGGGTTTCCTGACGTGGGCGGTTACGGGCAGATTCTGCCTTGTGTAACCGTTTGTTACGTCGACCCGTGTCACACTTCCCTGTGCCGGTTCTGGTCCTCCGGGGTCAGTCTTGTTGCATCAGGCCTTCTTCCCGCGCCAGGAGGAGTAGGGCATAGACGCCGTTCTCCGGTAGTTGGGGCTCCAGGCCTTCGTCGATCATGATTTGTCGACGGCGGTCCTCAAGGGTTTCCCGGTCGAGGTCGGTGATCAGTTCGGAAATCGAGGCGAGTTCGAACGGCGGTTCGTGGCCCACGGCGCTGAAGATCAGGTCAATCAATACGTCGTCCGGGTCCAGTCCATCCACGTAGACGGTCTGGTCCGGGAGGTCTTCGTGGAGTTCGCGGACGATTTCCAGCAGTGGCACACCTTGCTCATCCAGGTAGCGCTGGTCGAGGTCTGGCAGCTCGCCGTCTTCGGGCATCCAATCGTCTTCCGGTGTGATCACGACGGTTTTCATGCGGCCGTCGCTGAGTGACCAGGCCATGGCGACGGGAACGAGTGTGGTGTCGGTCTGGCAGTATTCGATGTCTAGGAAGGTGGGTAGTTGCACGCTGGGCTCCGGCACTGGATTCGTTGGGTGGCATTTCATCGGTAATGTCCGCCGGGCCGGTAGGAGGCTGGCGGGCTTCATGCCATACTGTTGAGGCAATTATCATTCAATCAGGGACATCATGGAACACGCTGAATTTAACAAAGGTTTGCTGAAGTTTCTGGATGCATCGCCAACGCCCTGGCATGCGGTTGCATCAATGAAGAGCCGGCTGGATGCTGCGGGCTTTCAGGAATTGAACGAGCGGGATGACTGGGCTCTGGAGTCCGGTTCCGGTTACTACGTCATTCGCAATGGCTCCTCCATTGTCGCATTTCGCACCGGCAAGAACGATGTGTCTTGTTCCGGCATTCGCATGGTCGGTGCGCATACGGACAGCCCCTGCCTGAAGGTGAAACCAAATCCGGAACTGCGCCGACAGGGTTTTTACCAGCTCGGTGTCGAGGTGTACGGCGGCGTATTGCTGAACCCCTGGTTTGATCGGGATCTGTCCCTTGCCGGCCGTGTTACCTATCTTGATGACCAGGGAGAGGTGCGGGATACGCTGGTGGATTTCCGTAAGGCCGTGGCGTTTATACCCAGTCTTGCCATACACCTCGATCGCGAGGCGAACAGCAACCGAACGGTGAATGCCCAGACCGATCTACCGCCGGTGATGATGCAGGTGCCGGAGGACGATACCACAAGCTTCCACGATTTGCTTCGTCAGCAGATGAGCGATGAGAGCGGCGTGAAGGCACGCAAGGTGTTGGGTTACGAGCTGAGCTTCTACGACGCCAATGGTGCTTCGTTTGTAGGCCTGCGGGATGAGTTCATTGCCTCAGCGCGGCTGGATAACCTGCTGAGCTGCTTCATTGGTCTTCAGGCGCTGCTTAGCACGTCGGGTGACGAAGCGGCGCTTCTGGTCTGCAACGACCATGAGGAAGTCGGTAGTGTCTCGGCAGAGGGGGCGCAGGGCCCATTTCTGACCGCGGTTCTCGATCGTTGGTGTGGTGCAGGCAAGGCCAGAGCGATCGCTGGCTCAATGATGATCTCCGCGGACAACGCCCATGGGATCCATCCTAACTACATGGACAAGCACGATGAGAATCACGGGCCGCTGCTCAATCAGGGGCCGGTGATCAAGATCAACCATAACCAGCGTTATGCCACCAACAGTCGGTCGGCGGCGGTTTACCGTCACATCAGCGACGAACTGGGGCTGCCGCACCAGTCGTTCGTGGTGCGAAGCGACATGGGGTGTGGCAGTACCATTGGACCGCTAACAGCGGGGAATCTCGGGGTGACAACGCTGGATATTGGTGTGCCGCAGTTCGGGATGCATTCGATTCGGGAAATGATTGGTGCAGAAGACAGCCTCACGCTGTTCAGGGTGCTGACCGAATTTATGCAGCGGAAGAAGATTTTCTGAGGCAAGAAACGAAAAATGCCGCGGCTTCGTATGAAGTAGCGGCATTTAGAAATAAGTGGCTCCCCGAGCTGGGCTCGAACCAGCGACAAACGGATTAACAGTCCGTTGCTCTACCAACTGAGCTATCGGGGAACAGCATCAATCAAGATGGCGCGCATATTAAGCACTTTATCTTGTGGGGTCAACCCTCTGAATTGAAAGGTTAAAAATTGTACTACAGACCGCCTCCCTGGTTACGTAACGGGCATGTGCAATCCGTGTGGCCTACCTTGTTCCGCAAGGTGGAAATGGTGGCACCGAGCCCGGAAGTCATTGCGACGGATGATGAGGACGAACTGCATCTGGACTGGTACCGGCAAGGCAGTAACCGTTTGGCCATCGTCTCCCATGGGCTCGAGGGGCACAGCCGCCGCCCGTATGTGCTTGGATTGACCCGCGCGTTGCTGAGTGACGGCTGGGATGTTCTGGCCTGGAATTTCCGCTCTTGTGGCGGTGTCATGAATCTGCAGCCACGTTTCTATCACAGCGGTGCAACGGAAGATCTTGAGCGGGTGGTCAATCACGCATTGAGCAAGGCCTATGACACCCTGTTTTTGTCAGGGTTCAGCATGGGTGGGAACCTGACCTTGCTGTATCTCGGGCAGCAGAGTGAGCAGGTAGATAGCCGGATTTGTGGAGCCATCGCTTATTCCGTTCCTTGTGATCTGGCCGGCAGTGCTGACGTGCTGGCAAAACCCAGCCGGAAAATTTACATGCAGCGTTTCCTGAACGATCTTTACGGGAAAATGAAAGAAAAGTCCGAGATTTTTCCCGATGTTGTCGATGTAGGTGGGTTTGAAACTATTCGCAATTTCCGGGAATTTGATGACCGTTACACTGCTCCTTTACACGGGTTTGCAGATGCTGAAGATTACTGGGCCCAGTGCTCTGCCCTCGGGCGCCTGCGTGACATTCGGGTGCCGGCTCTGATGTTGAATGCAGCTGATGATCCGTTCCTCTCGGATCAATGTTTTCCGGACGATCAAACAAAGTTGGGCGCCCACGTCAGTTTGGAGGCGCCCCGATGGGGAGGGCATGTCGGCTTCGTTGAGCATGCCCGTGATGGCTACTACTGGTCGGAGAGACGAGCCATCGCGTTCCTCCAGAACCTGGTGTGACGCGGAGCGGTTAATGCAGTATCGGCTCGAGCACAGGCCAGACGTTGTTCAATAGTATTGGCTGAGCTTCGACCGTGGGATGGATTCCGTCATCCTGCATGAGTCCCTCCTGATCGTAAACTCCGTCCAGAAAGAAGGGAACCAATTCGGTGTCGTACTGGTCGGACAGTTTCGGGAAGATATCTGCAAACATGGAGGTATAGCGTTGGCCATAGTTCGGGGGTATCTGCATGCCGACGAGTATGGTCAGGGCGCCGGAGTCCTTGGCCTGGCTGATCATCGAGGCCAGGTTGGATTCGATGACGTTTGGTGGGAATCCACGCAGGCCATCGTTGCCGCCAAGTTCAATGATGACAACGTCCGGTGAATGCTTTTCCAGAAGGCCTGGAAGGCGCCTGGCGCCGCCGTCTGTTGTTTCGCCGCTGATGCTGGCGTTAACCACCTGCCATTGCTTGTACCCGTTGTTCGCAAGTTTTTCTTTGAGCAACTCCACCCAAGCGGTTTCAGACGGAACGCCGTAGGCGGCGCTGAGACTGTCACCCAGCACCAGTAGCGTGCTCTGGTTGGAGAGCGCGGGTGTGGTAAAGACGACGCAGAGAAGGATCAGAATTGATCTGGCAGACTTCAGTGCCGTATGCATAAAGACTATGGTTACCCTATTAAGTTCAACGCCTTGGGAACGGGAGAATCCGTGAATCAGATGACTGATTTCAATGCCGGACAGCCGCAGCCGATGCTGCGAGTCAGCAACTTGACCCATCGGGTCAGCCTTGAAACCGATACGCTGACGATCTTGAAGGGGGTCAACCTGGAAATCAATCGCGGAGAGTCCGTAGCGATCGTCGGGCGCTCCGGGTCCGGCAAAACCACGTTGCTGGGACTGCTGGCTGGCCTTGATACGCCCAGCGAGGGCGCGGTGGAGTTGGACGGTGCCCGTATCAGTGAATTTGGCGAAGACGAGCGGGCGAAGCTGCGGGCCAGTCGGGTCGGCTTCGTGTTCCAGTCGTTTCAATTGCTTCCTGCCATGACCGCCCTTGAAAATGTCATGCTCCCGCTGGAACTGGCCGGCATCGAGAACCCGGAGGCTCGTGCCCGGGAACTTCTGGGGCGGGTCGGGCTTGAAGAGCGTTTGAACCACACACCCCGGCAATTGTCTGGCGGCGAGCAGCAAAGGGTGGCCATTGCTCGTGCCTTTGCCTCCGATCCTGTGGTTCTGTTCGCCGACGAACCCACGGGTAATCTAGACAACCGCACGGGCCATGCGGTATCGGATCTTTTGATGGCCCTCAATCGGGAGCAGGGCACCACGTTGGTTATGGTGACCCATGATGAGCACCTGGCCGCTCGCTGCGGGCGCCAGTTCAGCATCGAGGCCGGCGAATTGACAGAACCGTCGCCGGCACAGGAGGCGGCTGACTGATGGCTGCTGCCAGAAAACTCATGTCGGTGCGTCGTGACTGGCGCGAGCGGGACGTTCGGGTAGTACTTGCGGCACTGATCATCGCTGTTGCTACCGTTGCGACCATTGCCTTGTTCGCCGGCCAGTTGCAGCGAACGTTAGTATCGTCTGCCAGCTCGTTTCTTGCAGCTGATCGTCAGTTAGAAGCCGAAAATGGTCGGGAAATACCCTCGGGCTGGTTAACCGAAGCCCGATCGCGGGGGCTTGAAACGGGGCGTATGGTGGAATTTTCCACCATGGTGTTTGGTGCCGAGAACTTCCAGCTTGTGTCGGTGAAGGCGGTCAGCGATGAATACCCGCTGCGAGGCCAGATTGAGGTACAGGAAGACCCCGACGGAGCGAGACAACTCGTCGCTCAAGGGCCGGGCCCCGGAGAAGTATGGATCAATCCCAGATTGTTGCGTCTGCTTAATATGAGCATCGGAGATTCCCTGGAAGTGGGGAACCGCAACCTCCGGGTCTCAGGCTTGTTGATCCGGGAGCCAGACGGCGGTTTTCGACTGTCGGCCCTGGCGCCCAGAATCATGATGCACGCAGATGACGTTGCTTCCACCGGCGTGATCCAGACCGGTTCCCGAGTGGAATACGTCTATTTGTTCGCCGGATCGGATGACGCGTTGGAGGGCTATTACCGGTGGCTGGAACCCCAGCTTGAGCCGAGCCATGAATGGGAAAGCGTTCAGGACGGGGAAACCTTCTCACGCTCGTTACAGCGTGCAGAGCGCTTCCTTCTGCTTGGTGGCAGTCTTGCCGTGTTGCTCGCTGCGGTCGCGGTTGCCGTCGCGAGCCGTCAGTATTCTCTGGCTCAGAGGGACACGGTCGCGCTGCTGAAGACGCTCGGGGTTCGCAGTCGGGGAATTGGCCAACTTTATCTGCGACGGCTTGCGCTGTGGGGAATAACCGGGGTCGTAGCCGGTCTGGCGTTAGCCCTGCCGCTATTCTGGTTGCTGACGCGACTGTTGAGTGAGCTACTCGAGCGACCGGTGGATCTTTATCTGGAACCGTCGGCGTTGGCGCCGGCGCTTCTAACAGCGGTTGTCTCGTTGTTTGCCTTTGCCTATCCGCCAATACGTCGCCTTCGCAATGTCCCCGCCATGAGGGTGCTCAGGAGCCAGCCCGGAGAGAGTGGCCGAGAAGCGATACCGGACATGTTGGTGGCAATCATCGCGGTGTTTGGCTTGGTGTGGCTGTACGCCGGCGAACTGGGTCTGGTTATATCCCTGCTCGGTGGGCTAGGTTTGTTGCTCGGCATTCTGGCCCTGCTGGGTTGGGTTCTTGTGGCGGCGCTGCGGAAGGTGCGCGGTGGTGGTAATGCCTGGAGGCTGGCCCTGGTTGGGCTCTACCGACATCGTCGTGCCAGCCTGTCGCAGATTGCTGTCTTCGCAATGACGCTCATGCTTGCTGCCACTCTGATTCTGGTGAGGACCTCCTTGCTGGATGACTGGCAGGCGCAGCTGCCGGACGATGCCCCCAACCATTTCCTGATTAACATAGCGCCGGACTCCGTGGGTGACGTCAGTCGTTTCTGGAGTGAACAAGGGCACGATCTCGAGCACCTATACCCGATGGTGCGAGGCAGGTTGACCGGGCTTAATGGTCAGCCGGTGAAAGAAGCGGTGAGCAAGGACGAGCGTATCAATGCACTCAATCGCGAACTGAACCTCACATGGATGCCTGAGCTACCACAAGACAACGAGATTGTGCAGGGCGCCTGGTTCAATCCTGAGCAGACTCGTGGTGTCTCGGTTGAGGCGGAGCTGGCAGAACGTCTCGGTCTGGCGATCGGTGATGAACTGACGTTCACCATAGGGTCCAGCAAAGTCACCGAGCCGGTGACCAGCATTCGCACCGTGCAATGGGACAGCATGAAGCCCAATTTCTATATGGCGTTTCCACCCGGTGGCGGGCTGACGGACATGCCGGCCACGTGGATAACCAGTTTTTATCTACCCGGGGACGATAAAACCGCTCTGAATGCGTTTTCCCGACGTTTCCCAACGGTGTCGGTGCTCGAGATCGACCACATCATTGACCGGATACAGCAGATCGTTCAGCAGGTCACCCAGGCCATTGAAGCAATTCTGGCTCTCATTCTTGCGGCTGCCTTAGTGGTGATGGCTGCTGTGGTCAGCGCGACATTGCAGGATCGCCAGCGCGAGGGCGCTTTGTTGCGGACACTCGGCGGGAGACAGTCGCTCCTGGTGCGTAGCACGATGCTTGAATTTGCCTTGCTGGGCGGGTTTGCCGGTGTGCTTGGTGTTGCCTCGGCAGAGGCTGCAGTGTGGGCACTTCAATTCGGAATGTTTGAAGGGGAATTCGGGTGGCACTGGCAGGTTGTCGTGCCAATTCCCCTGATTAGTGCGCTTGTGCTTGCCCTGTTCGGCCGCTGGCAGCTGAGACCTGTGCTAAGGGTGTCACCCATGCTGCTGTTGCGGCGTCTTGAGTAACCGCGGGCTTATTTGTACTTCGCGAGAATGGCATTCAGTTCGCCATTCTCGCGAATTTGGCGAAGCTCCTGGTTGAACCGATCTACGAAGTCCTGGTTTCCCTTGCGTACCATGACCCGGTACCCGAACTCGCTGATGTTCGCCTCGGAAATGTTGAACTCATTCCGATGGCCATGATTCTTCAGGAACCACTGGCCGACGAGGCGATCAGCCACGGCAATGTTGTAGTGGTTGTCGTGAAGGACAAAGGTGAACATGTCCTGGTCGCGGGGAACGTCAAAGCGTTGTATGTCTCCGGTCTCGAAGTAGGGATCCAGCATTGGATAGATATATCCAAGATGAGTCACGACCGTTCGTGTAATCAGATCCTTGGGCGATTCATAGGTCAGGTTCAGTGCCTCACGGGAAAAAATCACCTCTTCGACGTTTACAACCGCGTCGGTAAAAAGGAATTTCTCCGGGTCTTTCGTCCACTCCCTGGCCCTCGGCGTGCCGTCAATAAATCCCTCAGAAAGCATCGAATCCACACGTTTTCGGGGGATCTTATGTGGAACAACCGTGTATCCCATGCGATCTACGATCAGGGAAACAACGTCCCACATGATACCGGAGGGGGATGTCTGATCCACGATCAGATAAGGTGGATAACCATTGGGGGACACGTTAAATCGAAACTGCTTGTCGTTACCGGGTTCGGCACTGGCAATGCCGGAGCACAACAATATCAGGAGTGTTGCAACGGAAGAAAACAGAGCGGGTCTGGAAGAGAGGAGGTTTTTCATCTACGCACGCGTCTGATGTTGGATGGATCGTTACCCGGCTACCTCCTTGCCAGAATCTACTGCATTCTTGCCCGTTCTCGGCGGGAATTCAAGTACCTGGCGAATCAGTGTGTAAGTGAATGTTACAGGCAGGGGGCCAGGCTCCGGCCCCCTGACGACGAATTATGACCAGGCGCGACGAAGCACTGCTCGGGCATCTTCCAGACTGACTTCCCGGGGATTGAACATGATTGAACCGTCATCCAGTGCCACTTCAGCAATATGATCCAGTTGGCTTTCCTCGACCTTGCCAGTCTCTTTGAGGGTGCGAGGCAACTGGCAACGCTTGTACAGCTGGTCCCGGAGTTTGCGGATAGCAGAAATGCTCGCCTCTGCGCGCCGGCTCGCGGGTGTAGTGGCATAGACCTCGGGGCCTTCCAGATACAGCAGCAGTTCTCCCAATGGTTCGCGGATAGATTCCAGATTGAACTCAAGCACGTAGGGCAGGTACAGGCTCATGCACAGGCCATGGGGAAGATGGCAAACCGCACCGGTGGCATGGCCCAGGGAATGTACCAAACCTACCATGGAGTTGGAGAACGCAATGCCCGCCATGGTAGAGGCTTGAGCCAACTCCAGACGACCATCTGTGTCTTTGGGGTTGTCCATCACCGCAAGCAGAGATTGACTCACCTTCTTCACAGCGGCTGTGGCGTAGGCATCGCTCAATGGGTTCTTCGCCATGCAGGTGAAGGCTTCCGTGGCATGGGTTAGCGCATCCATTGCTGTTGCAGCGGTAATATGAGGCGGTAACGTCAGCGTCATGCGAGGGTCGATAACTGCCGCGTTAGGCAGCAGGAAAGACGAGGTGAACGGCAGTTTCACGCCTTTGGCTTCGTCGGTGATGACGGCGACAGCCGTGACCTCTGAGCCGGTCCCGGCAGTGGTCGGAACCACAAAGAATGGCTTCAGCGGGTGTTTGAGAATACCGGCGCCGCTGTACTTGGCGATATCATCGCCACCCTCGGAGACTAGGATGTTGACCGCTTTACCGGTATCGATGGCTGAGCCACCTCCAATCGCAATAATCGAATCGCATTTTTCGGATCGATACACACCGGCAATGTCACGGACCACTGACGTGGAGGAGTCCGGAGGGACGTCGTCATAAATGGTCACGATTTCCAGCCCACTCTCCTCGCAGGCGGCAATGACGGGCTCAAGCAGGCCAGCTGCGCGAACGCCTTTATCTGTGATGATCATCGGTCGCTTGGCGGCGAGCCCGGCCAACTCGTAAGGCATGTGCTCTAGCGCAGCTTTGCCGGCAATGACTTTCACCGGGCAGAAGAACTCATAGTATTTGTTAGTCATTATGGTCTCACCGTCTCGACAAAGTTAGTTGCTACTTTCAGATAAATCCGGGCTGCGCTAACCAGTTTTTCTGGCAGGTGCAGGTTTTGTGGGTATTCCTTCACTGCCCGTTCAGCGACAAGCTTGGGCAAAATGAACGACTCCAGGCGATTGAGAACACGGGTCATGCGCACAGCGTAACTGACGTCACCATCCACCAGCATGCGGTCGTTGGCGAAAGCCACAGAGGTTTTCTCCTGGAATGACAGCACGAGAAACGCATGAGCGATATGTTTGAACTGAATGGACAGATCCACGGGTCTGGGAGCGTTGTCACCGTGATAACGGAATCGGCCGAGGCCGGTGTGTTCCACAATCATGCTGGGGCCATTCGGCATAACCATCATTTCAAAAAGGAAGCCTTCCGGTAGCACCTGGGCTTCCTCTTTTACCTCACTGTCCACTTCGCTGACCGCCTGCAGGGCTCTGCCCATGACCTGGAACATGAGTTCCACGTACAGGCGGCGGGCGTGGAAAATCATAGGTTGGATACGTTTCGCTAGCATCGCCGTCATCCGTTCGTTGTTGGTATATTCTGATTTTTAGAGTTAATGCTCTAAATGTCAATGTAAGCTCTGACAAATGCTCTGCGTCATGTTGGCAAATAGATGGCGTAGTCGAAAAAAAGGCCGGTAAGCGTGGCTTTACCGGCCTTTGGGTGTTGGTAGGTTTACTGAGTCAATTGGGCAAGTTTACGTTTGGCCTCTTCTGCGGTGTCACCTCCCGCTTCAGCGACCTGGGTGTAGTAGGCGATGGCATCGTCGCGTCGATTCTGTTTTACCGCAATATCCCCAAGTCGGAGGTAAGCGATGGATGTGGGTACGACCTCATTTGCCCGGGAGAGATTATCTCTGGCTTTCTCCAGTTGGTTCTGTTTCAGGGCTGTCAGACCGTTGTACAGGCGGTATTCGAACATCTCCGGGTAGAGAGAGACCGCTTTGTCAAAGTCTGCAGCGGCCTTATCTGTTTTGTTCAGCTCTTCGTATATTCTCCCCCTCAGGGAGTAAAACATGGCCTCGTCAGGCGCGATCCGGATTGCTTCATTGACCTTGGACAACGCGCCGTTGAAGTCACCCTCGGATGCGAGCTTCCGGGCAGCATCGTGGGCATCATAGGCTGGTTGGAGTTTGCGGAGGGTTGCAAGCTTACGGTCGAACACCTCTTTCCCGCGATAACCGCCTGAGCCAATCTTATTGACGAGCTTCTGGTTTTCCTCAACCCGTTTGGCTGATGGGGGATGGGTCGCGAACAGGCCTTCGATGAAGCTGCTCTCACGGCCTTGGGAAAGCGTCAGGAAGATTTCCTGAAGTTCAACGGCAGCAGCCGGGTCGTATCCGGCCTTTTTCATGTACAGGATGCCGTAATGATCTGACTCAAGTTCGTCCCCCTGACCATATTGAGCCAGAGCCAGTTGCGAGCCCAGTGCGGCTCCGCCCATGATCAGGCCGGCCCACTCATTGTCTGAAAGCGCCATACCGAGGCCCGCAA
Source organism: Marinobacter nitratireducens (assembly GCF_000708045.1). Lineage (GTDB taxonomy): Bacteria > Pseudomonadota > Gammaproteobacteria > Pseudomonadales > Oleiphilaceae > Marinobacter > Marinobacter nitratireducens. Next base: position 802,372 of record NZ_ANIE01000003.1, on the reverse strand, counting down.
CGCCAGCACTTATGATCATGCCGCTCTGCATGCGCTGCACGCTATGGCGCGCGGCGGCATGGACAATCTCATGTCCGATTACCGATGCCAGTTGAGCTTCATCTTCAAGCTTGGTCAGCAAACCCCGATTGACGGCAATCTTCCCACCGGGCAATGCCCAGGCGTTGGGAACGCTGTTGTTCAGCACCACAAATTCATAAGGAAGGTCTGGTCGGTCACTGACCCTGGCGAGCTTTTCACCGATCTGTCGCACGTACAGCGTCAATTCCGGGTCGATGTAAAACTGACCGCCCTGGGTTTGTTGGGTCGGGGCATATTGCTCAGCTCCCATCGACAGTTCCTGGCTCTCCGGGATCAACGACAGTTGCTGTTTGCCGGTGACCGGATTAACAGCACAGCCAGTTAAAGACATAATTAAAATAACTGCTGCGACGAACTGATGTTTAAAGGTTTTTGCCACACCTAACTCCATTTTTTGCGTTTCCATTTTCGGCCATGTTCGGCGAACTTGATCGGCTCCATCATGTGAGCTTTATAACATATGTTTACGCGTCTTTGAGTGGCTAAACATCCCCAGGATTCTGGTGACCAATGCGCCCATGGCGTATCATAAGTAGCTGCTCCCTCACAGTTTCAGTCTTCGCAAACCTCCTAAGGATGTTAATGGGTAATCTCCTTGAGCTCGCCTCGTTGTTATGGTTCCTGATCTGTTGGCTCGGATACGCTGTGTACTCCAAGCGCCGGGCGGGTGATCGGCCCTGTCTATCCAATACATTGGATTTATACAGGGAGGATTGGATGCGGGTCATGCTCAAGAGGGGGAATCGCATTGCGGATGCCTCTGTCGTCGGAAACCTCGAGCGTAATGGTGCTTTTTTTGCGTCGAGTTGCCTCCTTATCCTGGCCGGTATCATCACCGCACTGGGCTACACTGAGCAGGTCATGGAGGTGTTTGGGACCATGCCTTTCGGAGCACTGCCCAGTCGTGAAATCTGGGAGCTGCGCATGGTGGTGCTGCTGGTCGTATTTATCTATGCATTCTTCAAGTTCACCTGGTCGATGCGGATGTACAACTTCGTATCGGTGATGATCGGAAGCGCGCCAACGCCGGACGATCCCAAGCCGAGCCCGGCCTCAAAGGAGGCGTTTGCCCGAAGCGCTGGCAACGTATGCAACCTGGCCGGAGACGCTTTCAACCTTGGCTTGCGGTCGTACTACTATGCCCTGGCGGTTGTGGGATGGTTTATCCATCCAGCGGTCTTCATCGCGGCGTCCACTCTGGTGGTGGTCGTACTCTATCGCCGAGAATTCTGCTCAGACGCGCTACTGGCTTTACGCTCAGGAAAAGTATTCGAAGAACCCGCGCCAACAAAAAGCACAAAGGGTTCAAAAGGGGAGACAGCTCCCGATCCAAACTCTTGATCCACAGGTTGGTGCTGAATGAATGACCAAATCCGACGAGACCGGGTGACCCGGTTTATTGACACCCTCAATCAGGCCCGTGAACTGGGCTTGTCTGTCACTGAGGCTGGAAAAGGGTGCCTGACACTCTGCATGCCATACAGCGACCGCATCATTGGTAATCCTGAAACCGGTGTGATTCATGGCGGTGCGATCACAACCTTGATGGATACGACGTCTGGATCCGTCATCCTCTGTGCACTGGATGACTTTGAGCTTTGCCCAACACTCGACCTCCGGGTCGACTACATGCGGCCGGCGGAACCAAACAAGCCGGTTTATGCCCGGGCCGAAACCTACAAGGTGACCCGTAATATCATCTTCACTCGCTGCGAGGCGTTTCAGGAAGGTGGTGAGACCATTGCCAACTGCGTCGGCACGTTCATGCGTATTGGTAAAGATGCGACTCCGAAACATTATCGCGATCTGATCACAGGAGCAGGCGAATGACTGATCCCGAAATTCTTCGCTATACCCGTGAATCCGGTGATTTCTCGCGCATGCTGGAAAGCATCCCTTATGCTCGCTTTATCGGCCTTGCCTGTGATCAGTTCGGGGATGACCTGATCTTTCGTCTGCCGCAGAAGGAGGTGAACCTTGGTAACCCCATCCTGCCGGCTATTCATGGCGGCGTGATCGGTGGCTTTATGGAAATGTCTGCGGCGATCTATCTGATGATGTCGCAAGACACGGTCCGCATGCCCCGAATCGTGGACTTTTCTCTCGACTACCTCCGTGCCGGCCTGAATCGCGAAACCTATGCCGAATGCCGTTTGACCCGCCAGGGCAACCGCGTTGCCAATGTGATGGTTACGGCCTGGCAGAAGTCCCGCTCCCAGCCTATCGCAACCGCCCGGGCTCACTTCCTGATGGAAGATTGATTTCCTCACCCGGCAGGACTTGAAAAGCCTCCGGGTGCCCCCACTTTTTTGCAAGACGAAGAATCCGTGCAGAAGCAGGTACGGGGCCTTTGCCGAAACACGCTGTGAATACGTCCATGTACGCTCGGCTCCGCCATCCATGGCTCCGCACGGTTTCGGCAAAGGCTCCGCACCTGCTTCCCCGAACTGTGAGTTGAATCAGGAGAACTAGTTGCCATGACGGTTGAGTCAAAGAAAGAGACCCTGGGTTTTCAGACGGAAGTGAAGCAGTTGCTTCACCTGATGATCCACTCCCTTTATTCCAACAAGGAAATCTTCCTTCGTGAGCTGATCTCGAACGCCTCGGATGCCGAGGACAAACTTCGTTTTGCGGCGTTGAAAGACGACAGTCTCTACGAGGGCGAGTCGGATCTGAATATCCGTCTGGACTACGACAAAGACGCGGGCACCATCACCATCACCGATAATGGTATCGGTATGACCCGTGAAGACGTGGTTGCGAATCTGGGTACCATCGCCAAATCCGGCACTGCGGATTTCCTCAAGCAGCTTTCAGGCGATGAGAAAAAGGACAGCAAGCTGATCGGTCAGTTTGGTGTGGGCTTCTACTCGTCCTTCATCGTGGCCGACAAGGTCGACGTATTTACCCGCCGCGCCGGTGCTCCGGTTGAGGAGGGGGTGCACTGGGAGTCCAAGGGTGACGGTGAGTTTGCGATTGAGCAGGTCACCCGTGAAAAGCGCGGTACCGAGATCGTTCTGCACCTGAAATCTGAAGACAAGGAATTCGCTGACGGCTGGCGCCTGCGCAGCCTGGTCAAGAAGTACTCTGACCACATTTCCTTCCCGGTGATCATGAAGTCTGAATCCGAGGAAGAAGAGGAGAAGGGCAAGGACGAAACCGTCAACGATGCAACCGCTCTGTGGACCCTGCCTCGCACGGAAATCAAGGACGAAGAGTACAAGGAATTCTACAAGCACATCGCCCACGATTTTGAAGATCCGCTGACCTGGTCCCACAACAAGGTGGAAGGTAAGCTGGATTACACCAGCCTGCTGTACATCCCGGCCCGCGCGCCGTTTGATATGTACAACCGGGAAGCACCGCGTGGTTTGAAACTGTACGTGCAGCGTGTGTTCATCATGGACGACGCCGAACAGTTCCTGCCGCTGTATCTGCGCTTCGCCAAGGGCGTCATCGACTCCAACGATCTGTCCCTGAACGTTTCCCGTGAGATTCTGCAAAACGACAGCACCGTTGAAAGTATCCGTACGGCACTCACCAAGCGTGTTCTGGACATGCTCTCCAAGCTGGCCAAGAAGGACAGCGACGAGTACCAGAAGTTCTGGGCTGAGTTCGGCACCGTTCTGAAGGAAGGTCCGGCAGAGGACTTCGGCAACCGTGAGAAAATCGCCGGTCTGCTGCGTTTCGCTTCGACCCACACTGGCGAAGATACCCAGAACGTGTCTCTGGATGACTACATCAGCCGGATGAAAGAAGGTCAGAGCAAGATCTACTACATCACAGCCGACAGCTTCATGGCCGCCAAGAGCAGCCCGCACCTGGAAGTGTTCAAGAAGAAGGGGATTGAGGTACTGATCCTGTCCGATCGCATTGACGAGTGGATGATGGGTTACCTCAACGAGTACGACGGCAAGTCCATGCAGGACGTTGCCCGTGGTGACCTGGATCTTGGTGAAGTCGAAACCGAAGAAGACAAAAAGCACAAGGAAGAAGCCGCAGAGGAGCACAAGGATCTGCTTGAGCGCATCAAGACCGCGCTGGAAGACCGTGTTCAGGAAGTTCGTGTGACGAACCGTCTGACGGATTCTCCGGCCTGTCTGGTCGTGGGCGACTTCGACATGGGTGCGCAGATGAAGAAGATCATGGAAGCCGCTGGTCAGAAAGTACCGGACAGCAAGCCGATCTTCGAAATCAACGTTGAGCATCCGCTGGTTCAGCGCCTCGAGAACGAGCAGGGCGATGAGCGCTTCAAGGAATTGTCAGCCGTACTGCTGGATCAGGCGACTCTGGCCAGCGGCGAGCAGCTGAAGGATCCGGGTGCTTATGTCACACGGCTGAACCGTCTGCTGTTGGAACTCGCTAACTGATAGCCATGCAGCAAATCATCGTGGATATCAGCATCAGCCCTGATGAGTGGATCAAGCTTTATCAGGGCGTTGCCTCCGATGTTCACGCCAGGGCCCGGGACGGACGCAGTGTCCGTTTCCCGGCCCGAATCCTTTCCCGTTTCTATCTGCAAGATGGCGTTCGCGGATCCTTTCGGATCGTGTTTGACGATCAGGGAAAGTTCCAATCAATTGACCGTCTTTGATAGCCAAAGCCTTTCGTAAAATTTTGTTTCTTTGATTTCACAGCGCCCGCTCCGCTGACTACTCTGAGAGTATTCACAGCAACAAAGGAGTTGTGAAATGTCCCACTGGATGCAAACCTGGAGCGTAAGCCTGAAGCAGCAGGGCAAACTGTTTGTCGACTACTACGTCAATTACGCCATCTCCCAGTAAAGTCTTGTTGGCGGATTGACTTCAATCCGCCGGCAATTCTGTCTACAATGCCGGCCCGCTTACTATTTAACCACCCCTTTTCGGAGCTCCGTAGCCGGTATGCGCATTATCCTCGCCCCCATGGAAGGGCTGGTTGACGCACCCATTCGCGAAACACTCACCAAAGTCGGTGGTATAGACCGTTGTGTGACAGAGTTCGTGCGCGTGACCCACGGTATGCTGCCGCCGCGCGTGTTCTATAAATACGCGCCGGAGCTGCACAACCAGTCGCTGACCCGGGTAGGAACACCGGTGGCCGTTCAGCTGCTGGGCTCTGACCCAGTGCAGATGGGCCTTCACGGAGCCAGAGCCGCGGAGCTGGGCGCCACCCAGGTGGATATCAACTTTGGATGTCCCGCGAAGACCGTGAATCGTCACAAGGGCGGCTGTATTCTGATGCGTGAGCCGGAGTTGATGCACGAAATCACGGAAGCGGTGCGCAAGGCGGTTCCGGCCGGCGTACCAGTAACCGCCAAGATGCGTCTGGGGTACGACGACCGCTCCATGGGTGTTGCTTGTGGCCAGGCTCTGGAAGCAGCTGGCGCCTCCGAAATCGTCATTCATGCCCGAAGCAAAGTCGATGGCTACAAGCCACCAGCTTACTGGGAAGAAATTGCCAGGGTGCGCGAGGCCGTCTCAGCCCATGTGATCGCGAATGGTGAGATCTGGACCGTTAATGACTACTGGCGCTGCCGTAAGGTTTCCGGCTGCGATGATGTGATGATTGGTCGCGGCCTGATCGCCCGTCCTGATCTGGCCCTTCAGATCAAGGCCAGCCAGCAGGGCGAGCAGATCCCGGAAATGAGTTGGCTCGAGGCCGTTGCGCTGGTGCGGGAATACGCCGAGGTGCTTCAGGGCTGGCTTGAGGACCGCTATGTCACGGGGCGGATCAAGCAATGGATGAATTTCCTTCGCCAGGGCTTTGCAGAGGCGGAAGCGATCTGGCCCCAGGCCCGAAAATTGAGGGACGTCGCACCCATGCTGGCCTGCCTTGAACAGACACCTGAAACCTCCGGGAAACGTCATCAGGCTGCGTAATCCCCGCAGCCTGAATCCTGCGTCTCTTCCTTATTCTTCCATATCCGGTGTGTAGCTTCCCGAGCGCGCAGCGCCATTGAGTCGAGCCCGTTTGAGCATGGCTTGCTGCGTCGCCGCGCTGTTTTCAAGGCGGCCGGCCCAGGCATGTTGAGCCGGTTCCTGCAGAGCGCGCCCGTAGGAAAAGCTCAGTTCCCAGGGTTGAGGCCCGTGGCCGTTGATAGCATTCAGGTTCCTCGTTGCCTCATCCGGCGTCTGCCCGCCGGATAGAAAATTGATGCCCGGAACGGCGGCAGGTACCACGCGGTGGAAAACGGAAAGCGTGGCTTTTGCAACGTCTTCGGGAGATGCCTTGGGGCTGTCTTTGCCGGGCGTGACCATGCTGGGTTTCAGTATCATGTACTCAAGCTGAACCCTGTGCCGGTACAGCGCCTGGAATACGCCATTCAACACCTCCTCACTGACGCGGGCGCATCGTTCGATGGTGTGGTCCCCATCAATCAAAACCTCAGGCTCGACAATCGGCACCACGCCGATGGCCTGGCACAGCGCCGCATAGCGGGCCAGCATCTCCGCATTGGCTTCAATAGCCTGTTGTGAGGGAAGGGTGTCGGTAATGTGAAACACGTCCCGCCATTTGGCAAAGCGGGCACCCTGATTCTTATAGATTTCCAGGCGGTCATCGAGCCCATCAAGACCGTAGGTGATTTCTTCGCCTGGCGCGTTGACCAGAGGCTTCTTGCCTTTGTCGACCTTGATGCCAGGAACAATGCCCTGGCTTTCGAGAAGCATCGGAATCGGAGTCTCGTCCAGGCTCTTCTGGCCAAGGGTTTCCTCGAACAGAATCACTCCACTGATGAAGTCACCCAGACCCGGCGTGGAGAGGATCAGGCTCCGGTACTCCCGCCGATTTTCCTCGGTCGATTCCACGCCGATTGCTTTGAAGCGTTTTGCGATGGTTGGATGGCTTTCGTCGGCTGCCAGAATACCTTTACCAGGCTGCACCAGTTTTTCGACTGTTTCCCTGAGTTCGTCCTGTATACCCATTGTTTTCCTCCTGTGCGCACCAGGTATTTATTCGTCGGTGGTTCCGTCATTGTAGACCCTGACATGCAAGAGGGAATTTGACCTGAGCCAAGGCAAAAGCCGGTGGTGTGAATTACGCTGAAAGACACAACAACAGACAAGTCAGGGCCAAATTATGAAAACCGTGGTCAGCGTCAGCCTTGGGGCATCGGAGAACGATTACGAATTGGAAACGGAGTTTCTCGGGCAGCATTTCCGAATCCTGAGGATCGGAACCGATGGCGATCTCGAGCGTGCTGAGTCTGTTCTGGATTCGGTGGGAGAACAGGCTGATGCCATCGGGTTGAGCATGGTCCATGACCACTATCAGGTTGGCAGGGAGGTCATAGAACACCCGGAAACGGCCCGGTTGCAGGCTTGTGTACCGGATCGAGCAGTCACAACAGGGGCTGGGCTTCGAGGCATTCTTCAGGAATGGGCGGTTCGCCATACCCAATCCGAGCTTGGGCATTTTTTTGATAACGCCCGGGTGCTGTTCATGAACGGGCAAGCTGGGTACCGCATCGCCGGGTCGCTTGCCGAGCACACGGACAACCTTTTCTTTGCTGATCCCTACCAGGATTTCGGCATTCCGCGAACACTGACGTCGCTCAAACAACTTGAAACCTATACATCCCTGACGGCCCAGTTCATGTTTCATCCCATGGCCGTCAAAACGTTGGAGACATTGCATCGCACGCCGTTGTTCCGTCTTGGAGAACGGCTGGTGAAAGGCTCACTCCATCACACGGTGGAGAACGCCCATGTTGTGGTCTCTTCGGTGGGTGATCTTGCCGAATTTGGTGAACAGGAGCTCGACGGAACAACCGTCATCACTTCCCGGGTAACCGAGAGTGCCCTGGACTGGCTACGCTCCCGAAAGGTTGCCATGGTCGTGGACTACAGCCCCTGGCTGGAAGGTCGGCCCGTCGGGGTAAATGTCATGGAAGCGATGATCTCTGCCGCGTTGTCCCGAACGCCGGAACAGCTCAGCCCGGATGATTACCTGGATATCATTCAGCAACTGGGTATTGAGCCGAGAATCCTTTACCCAAACGGATATCGTCGGGTGAACCGGTTTGCGTTCGTGATTCACCCGTTGTCGCAGCAATACCTGACCAAAACGCCACCGCTGGACTGGATCGCCGAGGTGTCGCCGCCCGTTGTCATGAATCTGGTTGAAAAAGCCGTGGCCTACACGCCGCCCTTCATCTACTCCAAAGTCAGCGGTATCCGTTCACCAACGGGAGATGAAGCCGAAGGTTGGTTGATCACGGTGGGTGGAACGCCTCGGGAAATCATGGCCCATGGTCCCGAGTTCACCTACAGCCGGTTGCTGGCCGCGGCGAAACTGGCGAAAAAACTGGGCGCACAGATTATGGGGTTGGGTGCGTTTACCAAAGTCGTAGGGGACGCCGGCATAACCGTGGCCAAGCGGGCACCGCTGCCAATCACCACCGGGAACAGTTACAGCGCTTCCGGCGCCCTGTGGGCGGCCCATGATGCGCTCAAGAGAGTTGGTCTTGTCAGTGTCGGAAAGAGCGGAAAAATGGCGGGCAAGGCCATGGTTGTAGGGGCGACCGGGGCCATTGGTTCGGTCTGTGCCCGCCTGTTGGCGAAAGCCGTCGATGAGATATTCCTGGCCGCGCCGGAGCCGGCGAAGCTGCTGGCGCTGAAGGAAAGCATCGAACAGGAAACGCCGGGCGCCATTGTCCATGTCGCCGGTTCGGCAGACCGCGATGTGGCGGACATGGACATGATCGTTACCGCCACCTCCGGAGCCGGTAAACGGATACTGGACATTACGAAGGTTAAGCCCGGGTGTGTTATTACCGACGTTGCACGCCCGCTGGATATCCCGCCGGAGGATGTTGCCAAGCGGCCGGATGTACTGGTGATTGAGTCCGGTGAGATTCAGCTTCCGGGTGAACCGACAATGAAAGACATCGGCTTACCGAAAGGCATTGCCTATGCCTGTCTGGCGGAAACCATCGTTCTCACGTTGGAGGGACGCTTCGAGAACTTCACGCTCGGGCGTAACATCGAGTGGGAGAAAGTCCGCGAGATATACAAGATGGGGCTCAGGCATGGGATGGAGCTGGCGGCTATATCCGGGGTGAATGGTGTGTTCAGTGATGAAGACTTCGAACGCGTCAGGACACTGGCGGTAGAGCAGTTGGAGGCGGGGTGATTATCGATAGATAAAAACTAATAAAACCAATAGGAAAAGAAATTTAGTCAATTCATGGTGGCTGATCTACATTGAATGGGTGTCAACGCAGCTTTGTTCACAAAGTGAGCAAGCCCAAGAACAATGGAGAGAACCATGGCTGACAACAGTAATGCAGGAAAGTGCCCGGTAATGCACGGTGCGAATAGCACCGAAGGCAGTACCAACATGAAGTGGTGGCCGAATGCCCTGAACCTCGACATTCTGAGCCAACACGATACCAAGACTGATCCGATGGGGCAGGCGTTCAACTACCGCGACGAAGTAAAAAAGCTGGACGTCGCAGCGCTCAAGAAAGACCTGACTGATCTGATGACCAGCAGTCAGGACTGGTGGCCGGCAGACTGGGGCCACTATGGCGGCCTGATGATCCGTATGGCCTGGCACGCCGCCGGATCTTACCGCGTAGCTGATGGGCGCGGCGGTGCCGGCACCGGAAACCAGCGTTTTGCTCCCCTGAACTCCTGGCCGGATAACGGCAACCTCGATAAGGCTCGCCGTTTGCTGTGGCCGATCAAACAGAAATACGGCAACAAACTGAGTTGGGCTGATCTGATCATCCTGGCGGGCAATGTTGCCTACGAATCCATGGGCTTCAAGACCTTTGGCTTTGGATTTGGTCGCGAAGACATCTGGCACCCGGAAGAGGATATTTACTGGGGTGCGGAAGACGAGTGGCTTGCTCCGAGTGACAACGACAAGAGCCGTTATTCGGGTGAGCGGGACCTTGAGAACCCTCTTGCTGCGGTCATGATGGGGCTGATCTACGTGAACCCGGAAGGGGTGGACGGCAATCCGGACCCGCTGAAGACAGCAAAAGATGTGAGAGAGACCTTCGCCCGCATGGCGATGGACGATGAAGAGACCGTCGCTTTGACCGCTGGTGGTCATACCGTGGGCAAGTGCCACGGCAATGGTGATGCCGACAATCTTGGGCCGGAACCCGAAGGTGCGGATATCGAAGAGCAGGGCTTCGGCTGGATGAACCACAAAACCCGTGGGGTCGGCGGGCAGGCGGTCACAAGCGGCCTTGAAGGGGCCTGGACGACCAACCCGACCAAGTGGGATCACGGCTACTTTGAGATGCTGCTCGGTCACGAGTGGGAGTTGACCAAAAGCCCGGCCGGAGCCAACCAGTGGCAGCCGAAGGACATCAAGGAAGAGGACATGCCCGTTGATGTGGACGACCCTTCCGTCCGCCGCATGCCGATGATGACAGACGCCGATATGGCGATGCGCGAAGATCCGGACTATCGCAAGATCTCGGAGAAATTCCGCGCCGATCCTGCTTATTTTGATGAAGTGTTTGCGCGCGCCTGGTTCAAGCTGACCCACCGGGACATGGGGCCGAAAGCCCGTTACGTTGGCCCGGAAGTTCCGGCAGAAGATCTAATCTGGCAGGATCCGGTTCCGGCTGGCAGCACCAGCTACGACGTAGACGCGGTAAAGGCGAAAATTGCTGACAGCGGCCTCAGTATCAGTGAAATGGTGAGCACCGCCTGGGACAGCGCCCGCACCTACCGAGGCTCCGATATGCGCGGTGGCGCTAACGGTGCCCGTATCCGTCTGGCGCCACAAAAAGACTGGGAAGGTAACGAACCGCAGCGTCTGTCCAAAGTCCTTGGCGTACTGGAAGGTATTGCCTCTGAGGCAGGTGCCAGCGTTGCGGATGTGATCGTGCTGGCGGGTAATGTCGGTGTCGAGCAGGCTGCCAAGGCGGCTGGTGTGAACGTGACCGTACCGTTTTCACCGGGCCGAGGCGACGCCACAGATGATCAGACCGATGCGGAGTCTTTCGAGTATCTGGAGCCGATCCACGATGCGTTCCGTAACTGGTTGAAGAAGGACTATTCGGTATCGCCGGAGAAACTGATGCTGGATCGCGCCCAGCTGATGGGCCTGACAGCACCGGAAATGACCGTTCTGCTGGGTGGTATGCGAGTGCTCGGTACCAACCACGGTGGCAGCAAGGATGGGGTCTTCACCGATCGTGAAGGTCAGTTGACCAATGACTTTTTCGTCAATCTGACCGACATGAGTAATCGTTGGGAGCCCAAAGGCTACAACAAATACGACATCGTTGATCGGGCGTCAGGCAATACCAAGTTCACCGCAACCCGTGTGGATCTGGTGTTCGGATCAAATTCCATTTTGCGTGCCTACGCCGAGGTGTATGCCCAGAACGACAACAAAGAGAAATTCGTGAATGACTTTGTTGCCGCCTGGACCAAGGTGATGAACGCAGATCGGTTCGATCTGGCCTGATCCGGACACGGACGGCATAAAAAGGGGCGTTCCGATTTACTCGGAACGCCGCTTTTTGTTGGGCCGGGCGTTATTTCAACCCGGCCTTTGCGGCGCGGGCCGCGTGAAGTTTCTTGTAGCTCTCAATCAGGCGCAGGTGTTTGTCGAGGCCCTCAAGCTGCATGTTCGTGGGTGTCAGTCCGTGGAAGCGGACGCTGCCGTCTACTGAGCCGACGACGTTATCCATGGTGTCGTCGCCGAACATGCGGCGGAAGTTGTCGATGAAGTCGTCCAGCTCCAGCTCGTTGTCCAGTGTGATTTCCAGGACAGCCTGCATGGCCTGATAGAACAGCCCGCGCTCAACGGTGTTGTCGTTGAACTGCAGGAACATCTCCACCGTATCCAGCGCTTCCTCGTGCTGCTGCAAGGCCAGGTAGATCAGCAGTTTGAGCTCAAGGATGGTGAGCTGACCCCAGATGGTGTTCTCATCGAACTCGACACCGATCAGGGTAATGATCGTCATGTAGTTATCGATCTGGCTCTCTTCGAGTCGCTCGACCAGATCAGCCAGCTGGTCATTGCTCAGTCTGTGCAGGTTGAGGATGTCCTCACGATAATCCAGGGCCATGTTGGTGTTGTCCCAGATCAGATCTTCGACCGGGTAGATCTCGGAATAACCGGGTACCAGAATCCGGCACGTCTGGGCGCCGAGCTCATCGTGAACGGCAACATACACTTCCTTTTCGAGTTCACGGAGTATGCCGAAGAGCGTTTCAGCCTCTTCTTCGTTGGTTCCGGAGAAGTTCCATTCACAGAACTCGTAGTCAGACTGGGCACTGAAAAAGCGCCACGACACAACACCCGTGGAGTCGATAAAGTGCTCAACGTAGTTGTTGGGCTCCGCCACGGCCAGACTGTTGAAGGTCGGCGGCGGAACATCGTTGAGACCTTCAAAGCTGCGGCCCTGCATCAATTCCGTCAGGCTACGCTCCAGTGCCACATGGAAGCTGGGGTGTGCGCCGAAGGAGGCAAACACGCCGCCGGTTTTCGGGTTCATCAACGTGACGCACATCACCGGGAATTGCCCGCCAAGCGAAGCGTCCTTCACCAGCACCGGGAATCCCTGAGCTTCCAGTGCTTCGATGCCCTCGACGATTTCCGGATACTTCGCCAGAACGTCCTTCGGGACATCCGGCAGGGCGATTTCATCTTCGATGATCTGCTTTTTGACGGCCCGCTCAAAAATTTCTGAGAGGCACTGCACCTGGGCTTCATATTGGGTGTTGCCGGCACTCATGCCGTTACTCAGGAACAGGTTTTCCACCAGATTGGAAGGGAAATAGATCGTCTCACCGTCTGACTGGCGCACGAAGGGCAGGGCGCAAATGCCGCGATCAACGCGTCCGGAGTTGGTATCAATCAGGTTGGAGCCGCGGAGCTCGCCGTCCGGGTTGTAAATCGCCAGGCAGTGCTCATCGAGGATACCCTCGGGAAGCTCGTCCTCCGGCCCCGGTTTGAACCATTTTTCCTCCGGGTAATGGACGAAGTCAGCGTTGGCAATCTCCTCGCCGAAATACTGGTCGTTGTAGAAAAAGTTGCAGTTCAGGCGCTCGATAAACTCACCGAGGGCGGAACACAGCGCACTTTCCTTGGTGGCTCCTTTCCCGTTGGTGAAGCACATGGGAGAGGCGGCATCCCGGATGTGCAGTGACCAGACATGGGGGACAATATTGCGCCAGGAGGCGATCTCGATCTTCATGCCCAGGTCTTCGAGGATACTGGTCATGTTAGCGATGGTCTGCTCCAGTGGCAGATCCTTTCCTTCGATGAAGGTGCGGGTGCCATCCGGTTCAGTCATCAGCAGGGCCTGGGCGTCAGCATCCAGATTCTCTACCGTCTCGATCTCGAATTGCGGACCGGTCTGAACCACCTTCTTCACGGTGCAGCGCTCGATGGAACGGAGAATGCCCTGGCGGTCCTTGTCTGAAATATCCTCCGGCAGCTCTACCTGAATCCGGAAGATCTGGTTGTAGCGGTTCTCCGGATCCACGATGTTGTTCTGGGACAGCCGGATGTTCTCGGTGGGAATGTCCCTGGCCAGGCAGTAAACCCGGACGAAGTAGGCGGCGCAAAGAGCAGAGGAGGCCAGGAAGTAATCGAAGGGACTGGGGGCTGAACCGTCACCCTTGTAGCGGATGGGCTGATCGGTAATGACGGTAAAATCGTCAAACTTGGCTTCAAGCCGCAGGTTATCGAGAAAGTTGACGTTGATTTCCATGGAAGAAGCTACCCGGATTGGAGAATTTGGCGAGTCCCGGTGGACCAAGACCCGCCATTATCCAGTTTTTAAGGCGCTTCGTCTCGCGGGTTTCAGTCCGTTTTCTGGAATGAAAAAAGCTCGTTGCCTTCGCCGTCGTAGAAAGTCAGCTTAAGTTCCTGAAGTGAGTAGGATTCGACCGAGCTCAGGTTCTTGTTGAACCTGTCCGGGACCACCATGTCGGTACAGAATCGGCGGGTCACGGCGACCGGCCCAAATTCTATATCCCCGAAACCCACATCCTCGATAGGTCCCAGGTAGTTGTTGCAGCCATTGAATCCGGAGACCTTCATTTCCTGGAGATTGATCTCCATGCGGGGGCGCTGGCGTTCGCTGCGCAGCTCCAGTTCTTTCCCGTTCATTGTCTCCAGAACCCAGATGTCATGAAGCCGTTGTGAACTGCCAAAGGTTGCACACCCTGTCAAAGAGGTTGTGACCACAGCGGTTGCCAGTGCTGCCTGCGCCAGACTTCTAAAACTCATTGATTCTCCCTCATTCCTCAACCTGGACGAAGCATATCAGGATAGACCAGGCAGCGTGTTGGCAAGGTAACAATCGAGCGTCAGATGGATGAGATTTAATAACCGGCAAGCCTCTGAAGAGGAGGAATCGAACCAATGCTTGTCATTTAATACACATATGAAGTAAAGTGATTCACATCTGAAGTAAATGGTGAATCGATGGACAAGCGTTTTTTCTATCTGCTGAACAAAGGCCGCCACAGGGTGTACAAATCAGCGGACCAGCTAAGTGAAGAACATCTGGGTATTTCGGTCACCCAGGTAGGGGCCCTGTTGCTGATTAATGAGAATGAGGGGTGTCTTCTGAAGGATGTAGCCAGGCGCCTGAACCTCAATAACTCAGCCCTGACCGGGCTTGCAGCTCGGATGGAGACCAGAGGGCTGCTCGAGCGGAGGCCCTGTGATCGGGACAAAAGAGCATCGAGGCTCTATCTCACAGACCTGGGACGGCAGAAGATCACCGAGGCAAAGCCTCTTATTGCCGATTTGAATGCGCGCATGACCGAGGGATTCGATGAGCAGGAAGTTGCCGTCATTCTCAAGTTCCTGAATCACCTGGCCAACGATTTCTGACGGAGGATTTTGCCATGGGCGTACTGGAAACCAACCTGCATCGCAGTCAGCCGCAGGAAATGAACTTGACCACTGACGGCGGCCACAACATTGTCTTGCGGCTGTTTCAGGCAGAAGATTCCGGGTCTGTTGTGATCATGGCCGGAGCCATGGGGGTGGCCCAGAACTGTTATGAGAAGTTTGCCCGTTTCCTGAATAGTGAGGGGTTCACCGTCATCACCTTCGATTACTCGGGTATGGGGGCGTCGGTAAATGGCCGGCTCAAAAAACACAGTACCCGCATAACGGATTGGGGAACGGAGGACTGTCAGGCGGTGATCGAGTTCGCTCGAGAATCCTTCCCAGGCCAGAGGTTACAGTGGATCGGTCACAGTGTTGGTGGGCAACTATTGGGTATGACGCCAAATGTGAATCTGCTGGATAATGCGATTACCGTTGCATGCGGAAGCGGCTACTGGCGGGAAAATTCGCCACCGACAAAGCGCATTGCGTGGTTTCTCTGGTACTTCCTGGTGCCGGTGATTGTTCCGCTTTGTGGTTACTTTCCGGGCAAGCGGTTGAATATCGTGGGTGATCTTCCACCGAATGTGATGCGCCAATGGCGGCGTTGGTGTCTGCACCCGGAATACGCGGTTGGCGTGGAAGGAAAAGCACTGCGTCAGCAATATGCGGATGTGAAGGTGCCGATCACCTCGGTGTCGTTTACCGATGATGAGATGATGTCCGAGCGCAATACAGCCTCCATTCATGGATTCTACGAGAATGCGCCAATGACGATGCTGCGGCTGAGGCCTGAGGACATTGGAGAGACCGGGGTTGGGCACCTTGGGTGGTTCCGGGAGCGCTACCGGGAGTCGGTCTGGAAAGGAACGCTGCTGGAGTTGTTGCAGTAGCGTTTGGCTCATACATCAATTTTGTTCAATATCCCGGGTTCGGATACGGGCAAACTCCGGCTATTCGTCTAGAGGAGTAACTTGCCGTGACACTGTCCCTTATCCTGCCCATGTCCGCCTTCGCGCTGGCGGCCTCCATTTCGCCGGGTCCCGTGAACCTGATGTGCCTCAGCAGCGGAACTCGCTACCCGATTTCGAGGGGGCTGGTATTCGTAACCGGCGCCACATTGGGTTTCATCGCGCTGTTTATCGGTGTTGGTTTAGGCCTGTACTCGATTCTTACACTGGTACCCGTGCTTGAAAGCCTTCTTCGCTGGGCAGGTGTCGGGTTTCTGCTGTATTTGAGTATCCGGCTCGCCGCTGACAAAGGTGTGTTACCGGATGACGACGAGGCCAATGCCCCTGGATTCGGCACAGGAGCGCTGATGCAGTGGCTGAACCCCAAGGCCTGGCTGGCGTCGGCTTCTGGTATCGGGGCATACACCAGCGCCAATGAACTGGATCAGGTACTGCTCTTTGCCTCGCTCTATCTGCCGATCTGTTGGCTGTCCTTATCCTGCTGGGTCTATGCGGGCGCCTTTCTTCGCCAACATGTCCAGAAACCTTCAGTGCTCGTCGCAGTAAACCGGACGCTGGCTCTTCTGTTGGCGCTCAGCTGTGTTTATCTGCTGATCGGATGAGCTTTGCCTGATACTGGTTTGGCGTCGCGGCCATCAGCTTTTTGAAGGTGCGATGGAAGTGAGGTTGGTCTGCAAAGCCTGCGTTCTGCGCGACCTCGGCAATTGGAGTGCCATGCCTCAGTTCGTCACGCCCAAGCTGAATACGGCGATTCACCAGATAGGCGTGGGGTGTGAGTCCGAAGTGCTGTTTGAACGCCCGGATCAGGTGGCCGCTGCTGTAACCTGAGCGTTCGCAGAGCGTATCCAGGGACAATTCCTCTGCAGCGTGCTCATCCAGGTAGCGCGCAAGTTCAAGCATAGGGCCGGGCGTGCGGGCTGAAGGCTCCTCAGGTTGCTCAGCCAGTTCATGCATCAGATCAGAAAGGAATTCGACCACTTCCGTCTGTTTGTCCAGAAGCTCCCGGTTGTTGTCCAGAAGGCATTCCGCCATCCGACAGTATCGCTGGAACCAGATGGGGTCAGATATAACCGGTGTGGGGATATCCCGCCATTGTGGCGCTGCCAGCAGGCCCGCCCGGTAGCGCAGATCTGTGAGCCAGCCAGTGTCGACGTAGAGCATGAAATAGGCCCAGGGCCGGTCCGCGATGGGATTGCAGGCATGCACCCACTCCGGGTTCATCAACACAAGGTCGCCTTCATTGATCCAGTACTGGTTGTCACGGTACTGGAAGGTGCTTTCTCCGCCGGTAATCGCTCCGATAGACCACTGGGTGTGGCTGTGAGGGGCATAACAGACCTTGCGGCCATCGCTGACCTGGCGTAACTCCACGTGGGGTATCCGGTCATCCCGCCAGAAAACGGGTTTAGCAACTGCGTCGCGTGAAGTTCCAATGGTTTTCATGCCGACTCCTTTCGCATCAGATACCTCCGAAAGCCAACTCCGCCTCTGAAAACCCTCTGTTCTTCGATAACCTCAAACCCATGACGTTTGAAAAAGGGTGCGGCAATCAGGCTCGCTTCAGTGTAGAAGGTTCTTGAGCCGGATGCAGACAGTTGGCGCACAGCCTCGCCCAACAGTGCAGACGCTACGCCTTGCCTGGCGGCGTCCGGCGCTGTGTAAAGAAGGTCGATGTGCCCATCGGGTTCGAAGGAGATAAAACCCAGGGGAATGCCTTCCTCCTCGGCAACCAGTGTCTGGCATTCCTGAAATCGTTGTCGCCATCCGTCCATATCCGGGTCGGTCGGCGCCCACGCAGCTCTCTGCTCGGCGGTGTATTCCGTCGTTGCCAGTGTATGGACAGATTCAGTAAACAGCGACACCAGAGACTCTGTCTCGGAATCGCGGAACGGATGTATTGTGATCGATAAGGTCATGATGACTTGCGTGATTTAGAGGCCACTCAGTTGCGTGCTTTTAACACGGAATGAATGCGCTTGACCGCAGCCGTGTGGGTATCGGTAGCGTGGGATTCGAGCCAGTCTTCCAACATCTCCAGAACCCGCTTTTCATCGTTGCTGCGAAGGCCAGGCCAGAATACATAGGGGATCACATCCGGGTTACGTATATAGAAAAGAGCCGCATCCTCCGGTTTGCTGACATCCCCTCGCAGACCGACGACGAAGCGCGAGCCGTCAGCGTCTACCAGCGTCACCACCAACGACTTTTCGGATTCGATATCCCGAACTTCCTCGACCCCAATGGGGGCTTCAAGATCAGGCACCGAGGTTATGTAATACTGAATACCGACAAAGCCCAGCAGGACAATAAGCAGTCCCGCCAGGGCAATTGATTTGATCATGAATAACGTACCTTGCTACCGCTCAGCAGAAGGCACTAGATCTCCTTCAGCTTCACGAAAATTTCCATTTCCACGTACCCATCTTCCCTGGCATCGTTCAGGTAGCGTTCCATCAGGGGATAGTTGTCAGGCTCGAAGCCACTATCTGGAAGCCAGTCGGAATAGATGCTCAGTTGGGCGTTAATGGTTTCCTCAACCGGGCCCTTATAGTACAGCACCGCGTACTTGCCGTTCGGGATTTCGGCCAATTCGAACGGTGGGTTAACCGTCACGCCCTCATCAACCACAATCGAGGCGGTGTAGCGGCATTTATCGAGCGGCGTCACGGTTGGGTTATCAAAAGCCAGTGCGAATCGCTGCTGATCCTGAGGTTTGATGCCGTGGTTGTCAGCCCAGGTAATGAGTTTATCCCAGGCGGCATAGATACCGTCGGGCTCATATCCCTTTGGCGAGGCCAGGGTACAAACCGATTTCCGTTCCAGATCCCGTACTTCGATTTTCATAGTTGTATCCTTTAATTCCGTTTGGTTCATCACGTCAGTTGTGATGCGAGAAGGATACAAATCAGAGGGTTGGAACTCTTTTCCATACTTGCTAAAGAGTTTTCCAATCTTGCTGTCCTGCACTTTATCCGGGTTTCGAAGCTCTGAAGGGCTATACCCGAAATGCAGCTTAACGGCCTTGGAAAAGTTAGCACTGGATGAAAATCCACTGGCCAGTGCAATCTGTGTAATGGGCAGGTCAGGCTTGAAAATGAGCTGATTAACCGCCCGCTCAAGCCGTCGCCTGGACATGAAGTCATTAAGCGTTTCGCCCATGATCCCCGAAAAAATACGGTGGAAGTGGTAAGGCGAGAAGTGACTGATTTCGGCGATGTCCGTAAGAGTCAGCCGGGCATCCAGGTTCGCTTCGATGTACCGGATGACGTTTTCGATGCGTGCTTTGTAGGTTTTGTTCATGGTTCCGGAGTCAGATCCCGTAATCCCGCTCAACCTTCGCCACCCGAACCTTGAATCCTGAATACCACTGCTCATGCCCACGGCGTTGGGCTTCCCGGTGTTCTGCGTTTTGCTTCCAGTTTCGGATGGCGTCGGGGCTTTCCCAGTAGGACACGGTAATGCCCAGATCTTCACGGGCGGATTCCATGCCGAGGAAGCCGGGCTGCTGAGCGGCAAGCTCAACCATCCGGTCCGCCATGGCTGCATAGCCATTGTCGCCATCGGTGCGATGGCTGGAAAAAATGACGGCGTAATAGGGTGGTTCAGGTGTATTCGCGAGCTCTGACATGAGGTTCTCCCTGTCTCATTTGGGGGGGAACATGATGGACCGAACGTCCGCGATAAAAAAGGGGAAGTAACGATCCGTTCCAAAGTCATTGCCCGCCTCAACGTGCGTCGGCAACCGGAAGCCCTGAAACGACTCATAATCCGAGAGGAACGCACCAAACGGCTGGAGCTGATACCGCTTCTCGGGGTTGGCATTGGTCCAGCGCTCAAAGCTGACGGTGGTTGGACGACCGTCTTCATCCACCGTGATGTCGACCGATTGTTCAAGCTCGTCATGCCGGACCGTCACACGAGCGCAATCGTTGCCTATCAACGTCCATTCGACATCAGGGCCTGGTAGCACAGCCGCTGGCGACCAAATGACTGCCTCAGACACGTAGCGGCCGAAGGCTGAGCGTTTATGGTCGGGGTTGTTGCCCATGCGCGCCACGGGTAGCAAACCCATCAGCCAGAACCGTGTCCAGGACGCGCTGTCAGATCCGGACACCCTCATCAGCCCCCGTGTTGCGTTCATCTTCCAGACAAACCCCGCAGGGCAGGCCAGGGCCTGGTTGGCTGCCATCTTCAAGTAATCTGGTTTGGCTTTGGTACCCATTCCGAACTGCCCGGTCATGTTGATGAATGCCACCGTGAAGAGGGGAGTGCCGGGTTCAATGCAGAACTGGAAGAAACGCCGGGCGGGCTCGGGCAGATCCTTGATCATGTGGAGGGAAAAGGGGTCCGGGTGTTCGGATTGTAGCGATGCCAGCTGAGCGATTCTTCGGCGATCGGCAAGGTGGTCCAATCCCCGTCGCACGAGCAACGCGAGTAGAACGATGATCACCAGGGAAAAAATAAAACCTATGAACCGCTCCAAGAATCAAGACCTCATATAGAAACCTTCCAGAAGCGATAATCATACAACACCGGCACGACACCCGTGCGGCAAGGGGTGTCGTGCGCATTCCGAATCGATCAGAAACGGTATCGGGCGTTGGCATTCACGGTGCGCCGTTCACCGTAGCCACAGTCGCCGCCCTCGTAACGGCACCAGGTAATGTACTCCTCATCCGCGAGGTTCTTGGCATCAACGCTGAAGTCCCAGTTGCGCCACATATAGCCGATCATGGCATCGTACAGTGTGACGGACGGAACGCGGGGCGCACCACCTGAACCCACATTGTCACCGACGTAGCGAACACCGGCACCAAAGCGCCAGTTGCTGCCGAGATAGAGCTGGTTCCACCAGGAGGCCTGGCGCTCCGCCACGAAGGGCAGGCGGTTACCAGATACGTCATCCTTGGCGTTCATATCGGTGTACGCCAACTGGGTTTCAAACTGCTGCCAGCGCTTGTTGACCTGCAGCTCCCAGCCATGGATTACACCGCCGGTCTGTTCGACGCCGCCCGGTGTGGAACCATCACTTACACGGTTTTTCTGCTCAATGTCGAAGTAAGCTGCCGTCACGCCCAGTGAGCGGTCTGGAGAGACATACTTGATGCCGGCTTCCTGCTGTTCACCCGTAGTGGGTTTCAGGGTATTCGCGGACGCAGTTCCGTCGGTGCCCAGATTCATGCTGAACGCTTCTGCGTAGCTGATGTAGGGTGAAAGGCCGTTATCGAAGCGGTACATTACGCCGGCGCGGCCCGTGGTTGCCTCCTCGTCGCTGACGGTATCCGCACCGGTCAGGTTCAGGCGTCGGTTTTCCGCCCAGTCATGGCGGAGCCCGGCCGAAACGACTACTGGGCCGATCTCAATGTGATCCGCCACATAGAGGCCGAACTGCTCGATCTCGTTGTCTGGCCGGTCGGATGGCGTGATCACGGAATCGTTCAGGTTGCCGTATTGGGGATCGTACACATCGAACGTTCCACCCAGACCATACCCGTAGAAATAGTTGGACTGTTCCCAGCGGGCATCCTGGCGATCCGCACCAACGATGATCTGATGGCGTGTGATGCCGAAATCGATATCCCCCTCCAGGCGGGCGTCGAAGTTGAATATGCGGGTTTCCGCATCCGCGGTATAGATAGTTCGTGCAACCTCGCCATTGGCATCGGGAACACTTGGAATCCTGACCCAGTGTTCACGGTTTTCGGTGCTGGAGCGCGTGTATCGTGCGGTTGCGGACACTCCCCAGCTCTCGTTCAGCTGATGATCCAGGAACAACGTAGCCTCGGTTTTCTCACGATCATAACGATCCCAACCGGGCTCGCCCACGAACCGTTCAGAGCCGATATACCCCTGTGAACCCGGATCCAGAGTGCCGGCCTGAGGCAGGAACTGGGCGGATACCTGTCCTTTGTTCTCCTGACGATTCAGCAACAGGGAAACGCTGGTGGAATCGCTGGGCCGCCAGGTGAGGGATGGGGAGATCTGGTAACCGTCATCTTCGACATAATCAACCTGGGTGTCACTGTCCCGTCCAAGCGCAACCAGCCGGTACAACAGTTCGCCGTTTTCCGTCGCCGGGCCGGTGACATCCACCGCCAGTTGCTTGCGATTGAAGGTGCCATACTGGGCCCAGATTTCGCCCTCGGACTCTTCTTTGGGCAGCTTCGACACGGAATTGATAATGCCACCCAGGTCGCCCTGGCCGTAGAGCATGGAAGAGGGGCCTTTGAGAACCTCGATGCTCTCCAGGGCGTAAACATTGGTACGGACTGTGTTATAGGAGCCATAAATCTGACGCAGTCCATCCAGGTAACGGCCGGCGTCTACACCCCGGACTTTGGCGGAATCAATCCGCGTGTCGAACCCGAACCCACCGGCATAAACGCCGGGCGTGTAGAGCAGGGCATCCTGAATGGTTTTGGCTCCGGAATCCTCAATAAAACTCCGGTCAACCACGGACACCGAGTAAGGCTGCTCTTCGACAGGGACATCCATTTTGCCGACCTTGGGTTCCTTTTCCAGATCTGAGTAGCTCGGAGTGGAGATGGCATCGGAAACCACTTCCAGGGTCTCCAGACTGGGGGCTTCTTCCTGCGTCTGCTGTTGCGCCAGGGCATATGCGCTGGCGCCAAACAGTGAGGTGAGGGCGATTAACTGACTGAGATGCGTTTTGTGAGTTTTCATTCGTATCATGAACCTCCGTTAATTTACGGAAGCGAATGATAACAATTATCGTTAGCGTTACAAGCTTTGGCCGGAAAATTCAGTTGGCAGTGCAACGGTGATCCCAGGGGTCAGGTGTTCTGATCTCTGGGGTCACCGTTGTCGCACTTTACGCAGTTGAGCTCGAAACCGACCATGCCATTACGACCGGCTTCGCTCTGTGTCCACGGTCGGTTTGTCCAGGGTGGGTCGTGACGTACGTGTTGGAAATGCCCACAGGAAAGCTCCGCAACCCAGTGGTTTTCATCGTCTTTGTGGAAACCTGTGATTGGTTGCAGCATAAAGGTACCTGATTACCTGATTTTTCGGGGGCTGGATCTGCTCGCGTAGGAAACCTATTGGGCGTTCAGCTTGAGAGGAAGTTTCGTCTCAGGCCTTTTTGCCTGCGACGGGCTCCTCAATCTGATCGAGATCGACGAGGTTCCAGGCCAGGCCTTTATTTCGGTATATCCGTTTTTTCTTCTCAGGGTAATCACCCACATCGTGGTCCAGCCGCTGGCCCACGACAATGCACCGGAGCGTTGAACTCCCGGTATTTCGCAATGTGTGAGCCTCGCCTCCCGCACGGTACCCCAGAAAATCTCCTGCCTTAACGGCGAATCGTGACTCGCCGACGGTGGCCTCGGCTTCACCATCAAGGATGTAAACGCACTCATCTTCATGATGATGGCGGTGCAACTCGGTGGATTGGTGACCGGGTTCAATCTCAATGATATGGAAACCAAACCCGGTAAGACCGGTCAGGTCGCCTAACGATTTGTTGATGCGCCTGGCATTCTCGTTAAGGAAGTGTGTTTTGGAAACGCCTTCGTACTGTTCGATTTCTTCGCGGGTAACCAGATATTTATCCACGCCAAATTCCCTTTTTTGCTGGAGCCAATGCTCCTTTCCGCTGTCTCGAATAAACACTACCTCATAATACCCCCCAAATCATGGGGCGCTGCCACACGGCTTATGGATTTCCGCTACTATCAAAGTAGGTGAGCCATGAAGGCGACGTTGCTGTGGGGCTGTCGATAGAGAAGTCGGAATTTACGGCAAAAGAGTTTGAGCGTTTTGCGGCCAAGGTTCGGACGGACCTTAAAGCGCTGAGTCGTCTTCTGGAACGACCGGGCTTTGGGGTGGGGGAGAGTTCGATTGGGGCTGAGGTCGAGTTTTACATCGTAGACCCTGACCTGCGTGTACTACCCATCAATACTGACATCGCCGCTCGGGTTAATGACCCTCAACTCACCGTTGAACTCAATCGCTTCAATCTTGAGTACAACTTGAGCCCCCAGGCGTTCAATGGTGATCCGTTTGCCCGAACAGAGCAGGAGTTGCTCGCTGCCATTCATCGAATCAACCAGCAGGCGGCCCCGCTGAATGGCGAACTGGTGCCAATCGGTATACTCCCAACGCTCCGCCAGTCGGACATGGGCGCGCATGTGATGACCGATGTGCCCCGTTACCACGCGCTATCCAAGGCTTTGATCCGGCAACGGGGCGAGCCATTCAGCATTCACATCGGTGGCAACGACGTGATCAACCTGGAAGCAGACGACGTCTACATGGAAGGGGCGAACACGTCATTCCAGCTTCACTGGCGGGTGCCGGCCGACCGTTTTGCCGATTACTTCAATGCAGTCCAGCTGGTTACCCCGATTGCGCTGGCGCTGGCCAGCAATTCGCCGAGCCTGTTTGGCCACCACCTGTGGGATGAAACCCGGATAGCCCTGTTCAAACAATCCATCGACAGCCGATCCCCCAACCATAAAACTTGGCGCCATCCGCCCCGGGTCTATTATGGAAACGGCTGGGCCCGAAGCGCTTGGGAACTGTTTGCTGCATCGGCATCGCTGTATCCGCCGATCATCCCGGCGATGTCCGATGAGGATCCGATGGCGGTGGTTGACCGTGGAGAGGTGCCTACGTTGGCCGAGCTACGCCTGCACCAGGGAACAACGTGGCCCTGGAACCGGGCCATCTTTGACCATACCGAGGGAGGGCACCTGCGCATCGAGCTTCGTTCCATGCCGGCAGGTCCGACGGCGGTGGACATGTGCGCGAACGGGCTGTTCGTGATCGGGGCGGCGTTGGCCGTGCTGGATGATATTCAGCACCTGACTTCCATACTTCCGTTCCATTACACCGAACACAATTTTTACCGAGCCGCCAAATACGGCATCGGTGCAGAAGTTATCTGGCCCCACAAGGATCAGGTCCAGTTACAGGATATGCCACTGCTGACCATCGCCCGGGAACTGCTGCCAAGAGCGAGGAACGCATTACTGAGCACGGCCGTAGACGAATCTGAAATCACTCGGCTGTTGGGGATCATTGAAGGCCGGATCGAGACCGGTATGACCGGCGCCCGATGGCAGCGCCACATCACCGAGCAGCTCTGTGAATCCCTGCGCCCCGAAGAGGCTTTTCACCGGATGCTGGCGCTCTACATGGCCAACCAGAAGACAAACACGCCGCTTCACGAATGGACAACGACACCGTGAGCAATTCGAACGTTCTTGATTACCTCAACAATCCGTCTCCCCGGACCCTCGGGCGTTCACCCCTTGAGTGGCTGGACGGACTGCAGAAACCCACGGTGATCCGGGTTGCCGGCCGCGATCGCACCCGGACCCGCGCCCTGGCAACGCTCCTTCACGGCAATGAGCCGTCCGGGCTATTTTCCCTGCACCGGTGGCTACTGGAGCAGCACACACCGGAGGTCAACATGCTGTTTCTGCTGGGCGGGGTGCACCCGGCGAAGATCTCGCCAAGGTTGACCGTGCGCCAGATGCCCGGCGGGCGCGACCTCAACCGTTGCTTCAAAGAACCCTTTGAAGGGCGGGAAGGGGAAATCGCCCGGGCCATGCTGGCCGAACTGCACAACGCACAACCCGAATGCCTGCTCGACGTGCACAACACCTCAGGCACCGGCCCGGCCTTTGCGGTGACCATCACCAATGACGCCGCGCACCAGGCACTGACCTCGCTCTACACCGACCGCCTCATCATGACGGACCTTCGCCTGGGTGCACTGATGGAATACTCGGAGCAGGAGGTGCCCACCGTCACCATCGAGTGCGGCGGCTCGCAGGATGAGCAGGCCCACCAACTGGCTTACGATGGGCTTGTCCGGTACACCTCAAGGCAAGACGTACTGTCACTGGAGAAAGCGGAGTGGGGCGTTGGCGTATTGAGAAACCCGATTCGGGTGGAGATGGCTGAGGAGGCAACCATCGAGTACAGCCTGGAACCCACCGGCAGGGCAGACCTCACACTGCCCCCGGACATCGAGCACCGCAATTTTGGAGTTGTCGCCCCGGATGAACCCATGGGATGGGTTGGCGACAAAGGCCTGAGCATACTCACCGCCATCGGCCATAATCGGGCCGAGAGCGTGGAGCAGGTGCTACGAGCCAAGGACGGACTGATCTATCCCGCGCAGGCGATCAAGGTGTTCATGATCACCACCAACCCGGCCATCGCCAAGAGTGACTGCCTGTTCTACGCCGTTAAGGCGACAGGGGAGCCGCTTTTTTAGAGCGTCGTTTTTGTGTTGCCTTCATCCTGTCGTCGCTGCTTAAAGCGCCGGATGCTGCCAACCCCAGCAGACGGCGAAACTTCGGACACTCCATGTGGCTTGGTGCATCACAGACTGCTGCATGCCGGAGCCCATCACGCATCGCTGTGAACTTCTGGATGCGTCTATCGAGTTCGTCGGCCTTATCCAACAGTAATTCTCTGTCGATGCTGGGCGTTCCCTCAGAACCCAGCATCTGGACGATTTCATCCAATGAAAAGTCCACGGCACGCCCCAGTGCAATTAACGCCAGCCGCTCCAGCACATTGCCGCTGAAAACCCGGCGTAAACCTTGCCGACCAACAGAGCGGATTAATCCTTTTTCCTCATAAAACCGCAACGTAGAGGCCGGCAGGCCAGAACGTTTAGAAACCTCGCTGATGTCCATAACCAACCCTTGACCTCAAGTTAACTTGAAGTTGTACGCTACCAACACAGCTCATTCATGACAAACACAGGAGAGCTCTATGAGCATTTTTTTATTGGCCTTGTACATCGGAATAGGCGCGACGGCAGTTATGGACGTGTGGGGCCTGGCCCGAAAGCCGTTGCTTGGTGTGCCACCCCCGAACTATGGACTGGTCGGGCGTTGGATTGGCCATATGGCACGGGGGCGTTTCCGCCACGACTCGATCGCGGCGTCTGCTCCGGTGCGCGGTGAAAGCGTTATCGGGTGGGCTTTTCACTACCTGATCGGTATCGCGTTTGCTGCGTTACTTCTTGGTATCTGGGGGAACGCGTGGGTACAACAGCCAACGATTGGTCCTGCACTGACCGTGGGCATAAGCACCTTGGTGGCGCCTTTCTTGCTGATGCAGCCGGGCATGGGTGCCGGCATTGCGGCTTCAAGGACACCTAACCCCACATCTGCCCGACTTCAGAGCCTCATCACCCATGCGGTATTTGGTCTTGGCCTGTATGCGTCGGGCCAGGCGGTAAATCTATTTGATGTTGTCTAACCGACGGCAACTCTGTAGCTCGACCAACATTCCTTCAGGAGAATAACATGCGTATTCCAGCTCGTTTTGCACCAATCCTCTTCAGCGCCGTGCTCTCAGCCATCATGGTGTGCATCGTGTCGGCATTCGTTCTTGCGACGTCACAGGGCATAGACTCCGAATTTCCAGCGCAGTGGTTAGAGAGTTGCCTGACAACATGGCCGGTCGCTTTTCCAACCGTTGCGATAGTGGCTCCTTTGGTGAGGCGAATGGTTGGTCGGGTGACGGCTTGATCGTCGCGCTGTGTTCGAGCCGCCGCTCGCTGAGCGGCGGTATCAGCTATTCATCCGCCTGGTTCAATAGCTCCAACGCCTTGCGGTAGTAGTTTCCCTGTTTCCCTTCGGCGTTAATGTAGTCCAGCAGGTATCGTTTGGCTTGCTGCGGTTCCCCGGCCTTGAGAAAGGCGTCGCCCCGGAAGTATTTTTCAATTATAAAGAGCAAGTTGCAGTGAAATCTTGATGTATGGCAAAAGCATAGGGTGTCGATGAGAAAGCACAAAACTAACGTCTAATCGCACCGGCGCGAGCATCTTTCAGGCGTTAGCAAAGCCAACAATTCGTGAGCATCTTTATTATTCTTGACAATATATTTGGCGACTCCTGGTCCTGCAGCCTCCACCACCTTCTCATCCTTGATCCCAAATACTTCATCATACTTCCAGGACCAATAAACCATTGAGAAATTGAGTTTATTCCGAACAGCAACGCGATAGACCCTTAGCCAGCGGGGCGGCTTCATCAATACCAGCACGGTAGCTCTGGATACTCTATCCAGATACGTTCTGCTATTTCCTCCTTCTATGATCCATTGGTCCTTCGATGCCCAGGATTGTACTGTGCGATCAATGTCGGCGTTTGTTCGAAGCTTCCCGTCCTCATCATGAACCGCGTCATCAACGCAATAAACCGCAAGACCAAGAAGCTTCGATAGTCTGAGCGCCAACCAGGATTTACCAGCGCCGGTGCCCCCGATGATCATCACTCGTGTCGCGTTCATACGCTTTCTCGTTGTGGCTAACTACACTCTGGTCTCGTCTGGGATCAATGCCAGCAAATCCGTTACCCCAACCTCCTCGCCAGCTTGTGACAATAAAGTGGATACTTGGCCACGGTGATGTGTTTGGTGATTGAAGAAATGCAGAATCAGCGCTGAAAACCGCTTGTTCGCTGACACACCCTTAGTGTTCTGATAGCTCAAAATGTAATCCAGATCATTGTTGGAAAGTTTTGATATCCAGTGGATGATCTGCTCGTCCAGCCACTTTCGGTGGCTATATAGCTCACTGAAGTTTTCGAAAAGTATCTGATCTAGACTGGTGGGAAACGGGAGCTCAATAACACCTGTAAGGGCCTTTGTGCTTGCAGGGTGGGTGGCGAAGCGCTTGAGCCAAATCGTGTCACCTACCACGATGTGATTCAATGTACCCAGGATAGAACTGAAAAACGCGCCCCGATCTTCTGTAAGAGCCGATGTATCAAGGTGGCCTGCGGCGTCGTATTCTTTTTCATTCATCCACTGATTGTAAGCAGCCATCAATTCAAAATGTTGCTTCAAGCTCATCGAAGTTCCTTCTACTGTATAACGCTTGCAGCGGGGGCACTACAGCGTCCCTTGCCTACACTTGTTATGCAGCCGCTACCGATTGGCAGGCCTATGAGCCTGATTGTTGAGGGCCCACGGCTCTATGATTCAGACTTGAGCACCTCTGCCCGATCCCTCTCGTATTCTTCATATGACTTACTGGAACGTTCGATGCACTCGTCATACTGAGCGGGCGGCACACTTACGCATTCTTGTCGGTTGTTCCGCTGCATATTGTCATACACGGCTTTGCTGCTACATCCAGCCACCAAAATACACACCAGCAGTAAATAAAAAATCTTACTCATGTCTCATCATCCATGTAGTGCATAACGCCAGAGCGCACCGGCGCACTTTAGTGCGTCCGCGTGGCGCGACTTGTTATGAATTTTAATAGTTTCGCTCATTCGTAATAGCTTGTTCCAAATCCAATCCAGCATCGCTCATGAAAGCGTGCAAGCTACAGTATTGCTCACGATACCGATGGGCCCTAATGATCTTCGGACTGAAGAAAAGGCCAATTTCGGAGATTGAGTCGCGCCCATCTTCTCGAAAGAAAAGAGGAGATATTAGGCTTAGCAATTTCTTTGCTGTTTCCTTTTCCTTCTCATTTTCTGAATTGTGAGCATTGACGGCAAACCGCAGTGACCCAAGGACAATGTCAACTACAGAGCACATATGAGATTGACCAATCGCTGAGTAATGGAACCCAACGATACGATCTAGCCTCATCTCCTTTGAATATGGCATGTCTGTGAGGCCAATCGAAAACTTCTCTCTTAGGTGGTGGTCTATTTGCTTGTCTTTGAAATGGTCAATTAAAACCATCCCCGAGTCTTTAATTCGATTCAGATAGCACCAAAAGTGGTAGCAAATCCTGTTTATTTCATTTCGACGAGCATTGTTCGGACTTGTTGCAACATCATGGAGAATGAGCGAAGCGAAAAGGCGGCAATCATGACGTATCGCCTCTTCGATAATGCTTTGCTTAAGATTGATGAAATCCTGATGGTGTAGATCTTTTGGACCAGGATTAAACTTAAGCCGAAAATTGGCGGGAACACCATACTTGTCGCGGATTTCGTCAATGGCCTTAGACAAGGCGAGCATATTCGTATCTGATACTGAGACGCCGCCATAGACGAAAAATATCCCTTTCTTCTCTTCTAGGTTGGTCTCATCACAGTAGATCAATTGCACAAGGGTGCTCCCCACCTACTCATAACGCCTTGGGTAAGCCGCCGGGACGGAGCGCAGCGTAGTACCGGTGGACTTCACCCACTGGTTAGCCATCCTCTCTGCGGATGGCTCTCAATCCCACCATAACTTGGTCACCCTTGGTTGTGAGACACCAATAGGTTTTTTTATCTTTTACACTTCTGTTTCTAGTGCTTTTATCGATGAGGTTTAAAGCACGTAGCTGAACAACTATTGTTTCGTATGATGAACTATCAATTGCACAACTGGGTCTCTCGTGATGCCCTCGGCACTTCCTTAGAACTTCATCCTCATGATTTCGTAATAAAAAGGCATTAAGCCTATTCTTCAAACCAATATCGCTTTCTTCATCGATCAAAGAGGGAGCTAACTCGCCAAAAATCGTATTCCATGAATATGTTGCAGTCAGTGGGACTGAGACTCTTTCAAAAAACTCGCCGGCCTCGCCCATAAAGGATACCTCAAATAGATCATCACCTTGGGCAAGGTTAGTTTGGTCGATGGTTGAAGACGACGATGCCTGCTCTAATTCTTCTTCGAGTTTTTCTATTTCCTTTCTTAGACGAAGCATCTCTTGAGATGAGTCTTCGTCTGGAAGCAGATCGGCCTTTACCCAACCAACCGCAGGTGAGCGCTTTTTAAGCTGCACTAGGGACCTGCCTACCACTCCACCAAGTTCAGCTGGTGTCTCCCAATACTTGCAGAGCTTCTTCTGAACCAATTCTCTAAATTTCCCAAGCTTTTCGGAAAGCTCTTGGTCTTGGTCAGTTTTGCTAACCGCCAACTGGCTTGGATCTTTATAGACAAATGAAATTATTGGCTTTCCAGTCTCGAGAGCGTAACGGTATTCCATTTCCGTATAGCCCATCCCAGACTCAGAACATGAGCCGTAACGCCCGCCCAGAATAAGTACGTAATAGTCGCAATCGTCAATTACAGATTGAATGAATGTCCATTGGTCCTCATCTGACGCAGGGAAAAGCTCCATTCCTACTGGGATACAATCGAGTTCAAGCAAAGCCTGGATTACTTCTTTTCGCTCTTCCAAAAGATCGACATATGTGGAACTCACAAATACTTGGTACTTTTTATCCATAATTCTCCAGACTTTGAGTTCAATGAGGCTAACGCCGCCAACACAGGCAGCCGAAGCGCAGCGTAGGCTGTCCAGTGCAATGCGCTTTTTTGCATTGCACGATTGTGCTTGGCCTTGTTAGCTGCATACCGCCTGCCTTATACATCTTACTCTAGGGTCACTAAGAATTGGCCCTTTGAGAATTAGAATATGAGCATTTACGTGCTCTCGAAATGAGGCATACTCACCTACGACTTCATGCGGAATTAACAACGCTTCAATGACATTGAAGTTTTCGTCGTAGATTACTGCCGCCAATTCGTCGAAGTCTTTTTCTTCGTACTTTCGGATAGCACTAAGCTGGCGCGAGTTATTTGTAGGCGTAACTCTACGCCCTTTTATTTGGACGCGAGTGCCGTTCTTATCAACGCCGTCGTAGCCTGCTTTAGAGTTGGCTTCGAGATCAAGATCCAGAGCTTTTGCCACGAGCCACTCTGTATAGTCGCCCAGCGGATTATTCTGAGTTCTTACCACTCCACGACTTTTGAGCTCTTTCGTAATCGATGCTTGTAACTGCAAGAGCTCTTTTACATCCATTTGCTTGAGATTCACTCGAACCCTCTCTACAGCTAACGCCTGCAGCATGCGCGCCCATGGAGTGGAGCCGAAGGCGCAATGTAATGGGCGTCGCCGTGCCTGCACTGGTTATGCATCAGTTTTCTGCTCTAAAACCGGATTGTCGGTGCCGCTGGGCAATTCTTCTGTCCGTGCCTGTGTTTTCCACACAATTTCTGCAACTTCTCTTATTCTGTCTACAATTGGCTTGGCGTCTTTACCAAGCTTTCCGAGAACCACTCCTGCGTCGCCTACCAATCCCCAGAACCTATCAAGATCCGAGACACGTTTGTGCAACTCAGCCTGTAAATTCTCTAGTCTTTTTAGAAGACGTTGCTTATGTCCCGGGTCTAGATGCTCAACCTCTGAGAGATGCGATCTGATCTCATTGATGAGCAATTGCACACGCTCAAGATCACCTTGTGTAAACTCATAGGCGAATGATGACTTAAGCACGTTGTCATACCGCCTTTTAAAGGAATTTATTTTTAACTTTGTAGCTTCCCCTCGTAGAGATTTTTCAACCTCCTCAAGATATATTCTAAGAGCACTGCAGTTCTCGTGAATATTTATCGATGGCTCAGGAAGCTCCAAATCTAAATCTATTTCGTTAGCTTTTATTATTAAATCCACGAATGTCGATGCGTCCCACAGTAATTCATGCTCCTCATCAGTCCATTCTTCTCTGTTGTCTAGTTCATCTTGCGCAGCGAGTGCCCTCTTGCATGCCTCGACTAGACCTTCGATAGGTTTCTCTTCCACCTTTGCGATAAATTCCGGATCAAAGAACATTCAACTCCCTCTATATGCATAACATTTGTATAGCAGTCGCGATGATCATATTTCCCGACCAAATATTCACTATGACCACTTCTCAATCTAATTAAAAGTGCTTCAGATTCAACAGATTGAATCCAAAGCTCTTGCTCAGAGCTTCGATAAAAACGATCACCACGCTCGGTTTTCCTGATATCACGGCCTTTTCGATCAAGCCGATCACGTTTCCAGCCCACCAAACAAAAAGGCCCGAAGTTTTCACTCCAGGCCTTCTCGTCACTCACTGCAGTCAATCACCTCAACCGCACTTGCTGTCGCCGCAGGAGAGGCAGGTGGCGCAGCCGTCCATCACGATCACCGCCTTGGTGTTGCACTTGCCGCACATGGTGGCGTTGGCGGGGTAGTCGTTACTAGTGTCGTCGTTCGTGGCTGTGCTCTGGCTGGCTTCGAACTCGGCGCGCTTTTCCGCGAGGATGCGCTTGGTGGTTTCGCTGAGTTCGTCGTTTTCCAGCAGGCCGATGGCCTTCAGGTGCTTCTCGATGACGGCGCCGATTTCAGCCACCAGGGAGGGCATGAATACGCCGCCTTTCTTGAAGTAGCCGCCGTTCGGGTCGTACACGGAGCGCAGCTCTTCCACCAGGAAGGTCACGTCGCCACCTTTGCGGAATACCGCAGAGATAACGCGGGTGAGGGCGATAACCCACTGGAAGTGCTCCATGGACTTGGAGTTGATGAACACTTCGTACGGCTGCCGGCTCTCGTGGTCGGTGTCTTCGTTGAGCAGGATGTCGTTGATGGTGATGTACATCGCGTGCTCGGCCACCGGCGGCTTGATCTTGTAGGTGGTACCCAGCAGGAAGTCCGGCCGTTCGATGTTTTCGTTCATCTCAACGGGTTTGGTTTCCGCGTGTACCGGTGCCTGGTGCTCGGTTGCGTCTGCGTCGGCTTTCTTAACGCGGTAGCCGACGATCTGATTGCTGATTTTGACTGTCATGTTCGTTGTCCTGTGTCGGTTCCCGGATCAGTACTTGCCGTAGGTGCCTTCTTTGAGGGCATCAAACAGGTTGGCGGCGGTGTGGGTTTCACCGTCGTATTCTACCTGTTCGTTTCCACGCAGCGTTACTTTGCTGCCGTCGTCCAGGGTGAACTCGTATAGGGTGTTCTCAAGGTCTTTCTCTTTTACCAGTACGCCCTGGAAGGCTTCCGGGTTGAAGCGGAAGGTGGTGCAGCCTTTCAGGCCCTTGTCGTAGGCGTAGAGGTAAATGCCCTTGAAGTCCGGATACGGGAATTCTGTAGGAACGTTGGCCGTTTTGGAAATCGAGGAATCTACCCACTTCTGGGCAGCGGCCTGGATATCCACGTGCTGCTGCGGCGTTACGTCGTCAGAGGTGGTGAAGTAGCTCGGCAGTTTCTTGTCTTCTTCCTCGGAGAACGGCATGGCGCCCGGGTTCACCAGCTGGCGGTAGGCCAGCAGTTCGAAGGAGAACACGTCCACTTTTTCTTTGGTCTTGCGACCTTCCCGGATGATGTTACGGGCGTAGTGGTGCGAGAAGCTCGGCTCGATACCGTTACTGGCGTTGTTGGCCAGTGACAGGCTGATGGTGCCGGTCGGCGCGATGGAGGTGTGGTGGGTAAAGCGGCCACCTTTCTCAGCCAGTTGCTTCACCAGCTCCGGCTCTACCTTGGCGATTTCCTGCATGTAGTGGCTGTACTTGGCGTGAAGCAGCTTGCCTTTCAGTACGTCACCGATCTTGTAGCCGTCTTCGGCCAGTTGCGGGCGCTTGGCCATCATCTTCGGGGTGATTTCGAAGTCTTCGTCCATCACCGGGGCAACGCCTTTCTCTTCCGCCAGGGAGAGGGACTGGCGCCAGCCTTCCACGGCCATCTCGCGGACGACTTCTTCGGTGAAGGCAACGGATTCGTCAGAACCGTAGGGCATGCGGAGCATGGCGAGGGTGGAACCCAGGCCGAGGATGCCCATGCCGTGGCGGCGCTTGTGGGTGATCTCGTGGCGCTGCTCAGGCAGCGGCAGGCCGTTGATCTCGACCACGTTGTCCAGCATGCGGGTGAAGATGCCCACAACCTTGCGGTACTTCTCGTAGTTGAAGCTGGCCTTCTCGGTGAACGGGTAGTCCACGAATTTGGTCAGGTTCACGGAGCCCAGCAGGCAGCTGCCGTAAGGGGGCAGGGGCTGCTCGCCACAGGGGTTGGTGGCGCGGATGTCTTCGCAGAACCAGTTGTTATTCATCTGGTTGACCTTGTCGATCAGGATGAATCCTGGCTCGGCGTAGTCGTAGGTGCTGGTCATGATGGTGTCCCAGATGAACTGGGCTTTCACGGTTTTGTAGATGCGGCAGGCAACTTTGCCTTCGTCGTTAACGACGTAGCCATCTAGAACCGGGAAGTCGCGGTACAGGAACTGGGAAGCGTCGGCCAGGTCCAGGCCTTCTTCTTCGGCTTCCTTCTGGGTGACAGGGAAGGAGAGGTGCCAGTCGTCGCCGTTGCGAACGGCTTCGATGAAGTCTTCGGTGATCAGCAGGGACAGGTTGAACTGGCGCAGGCGACCGTCTTCACGCTTGGCCTGGATGAATTCGATGATGTCCGGGTGGTGAATGTCGAAGGTGGCCATCTGGGCACCGCGGCGGCCACCGGCAGAAGACACGGTGAAGCACATGCGGTCGAAGATATCCATGAAGGACAGCGGGCCGGAGGTGGTGGCGCCGGCACCCGCAACGTAAGCACCGCGTGGGCGCAGGGTAGAGAACTCGTAACCAATACCGCAGCCGGCCTTGAGGGTCAGGCCCGCTTCGTGGTTTTTCTCCAGGATGTCGTTCATGGAATCGTGAACGGTTCCGGACACGGTGCAGTTAATGGTGGAGGTGGCAGGCTTGTGAGCTTCCGCGCCGGCGTTGGACGTAATACGGCCCGCCGGAATGGCACCGTTCTGCAACGCCCAGATGAAGTCTTTCATGTGCTTGGTGCGCACGGACTTGTTCTCGACTTCCGCGAGGGCTTTGGCCACCCGCTCGTAGGTCGCGTTGATGTCTTTGTCTACGGGCTCGCCAGTCTTGGTTTTCAGCTGATATTTGCTGTTCCAGATGTCGAGCGAAGCTTCCTGCATCGGAATCGTTGTGATCACTGCCTGTGCCTTAGCGTTCATTGCCACCCTCGGTCTTCCCAGTATGTACTGATTTGACAGCACTGTCGTTTGGACAGCCTGTACCCCTTCAAATTCACGTTTTTGTCAGATTGTCCGATTGTTTGTGTGCAACCACTAGATATGGTGGCCGCACGATGCCATGAGGCATACGTATCGGAGTCTGTTTTAGCTTTGGATCATTGTTGTCGGCCTGGCTGTGGCCGATTGCCCCACAGCTCGCAGGCTATGTGGCTTGGAAGTCTGTGGCCCTATATGTGGGCTTATTTTTTGGAAAGTATAACAGGATATAGTGGTCTGTGAATAAGAACGGAACTATTGAAGAGCGCGATGGCGCAAAGAAAATCAATCAAAGTGGGCTTGCATCCCGAGGAAATGCCGCCGTTGGCGGGTTTGCGGCGGTGTAGGCGCTTGCCACTATATCTTGTGGTTAAAAAATGGACTCTTCAGCGGGTTCGTTTGAAGTCTGAACTAAGTATGTGACACCTGCACGTACCCAACGACAACGTGTCGCTAAAGTATTAACGTGGCGTCGATTTATGCAGTGGCCCACAGGAAGTGATAACCACTATAAAAGGAAACAACAAATGAAAGGCCTGAAACCTTCTTTGCTGGCGCTGTGTGTTGCGGGTGCGCCACCCGTGGCCATGGCGGAGATTCAAATGCTGGACGAAGCCTCGATGGGAAACATTACCGGTCAGGCCGGTGTGACCATTGAGCTCGAAACCAAGGTCAACATCGACCGGTTCATCTACACCGATGAAGGTTCACTGGAAGTGAACGACATCTCCGTCGGTGGTGGCAACCGGACGGACTACTTTGCCGAGCTGGGGTTCAATCTCACTGGTGGTGCGCCGTCTGATCTGCTGGATAACGTGCGTATCAACATTGATATCGCCCAGGATGGTGATGCCATCATCAACATTCTGCCGATGGCGTTCGGTGCGGTGGATCTGACCGTAGCCACTGGCGCCTGGAACCTGACCAGCGCTGTGTCTGCTGACAGCACCACCATCCTGGATAACTTCCGGATGGACGCGCTGATCGGCTCCGGCACGATCCGTGTGGATACCGCGACGGATAAGCTGAACTTCCAGACCGACATCGCCATCGATGACATGGACTTTGATGTTCCATTCCTGGCACTTGGTATCGAGGACTTCCAGCTCACCGGTGCGAACTATGATCTGCAGGCGCCTCAGCCGCTGGATCTGTTCGCCAATGTCGACATGGATATCTACAAGGCGCCGAACAACGCCGGCGTGGATAGCCTGGCGATCGACCTCAATACCTTCGAGGCGGATATCCGCGTCGGTGGTGTGATTGTGGGTGGTACGTCGATTGGTTCCATTGCTATGGATAACCTGGCAATTACCAACACGGCGATGCGGATCTACGGTCACTGATCGCGATCTCAAGCGCATAAAAAAGCGGGGCCTGGCCCCGCTTTTTTTGTGGCATAGCCGTTGGCTTCAGCCCAGCAGAAGGCTGTCGTCATCCACGGAAAGGCCACGCTGTTTTTCAAACAGACCAAGAAGATCTTTGACTTCCAAACCTTCCCGTTCCTTACCGGCGATGTCGAAAACCACTTGTCCCTGATGCAGCATCACGGTGCGGCTGCCAACTTCCAGCGCCTGCTTCATGCTGTGGGTGACCATCAGGGCAGTAAGCTTCTGCTCCTCAATGATCTTCTCCGTCAGCTCCAGAACGAAAGCGGCGGTTTTCGGGTCCAGGGCGGCGGTGTGCTCATCCAGCAGCAGGATGCTGGAGGGCGTGAGGCTCGCCATCAGCAGGCTGACAGCCTGGCGTTGGCCACCGGAGAGCAGGCCCATTTTGTCGCCGAGCCGGTTTTCCAGACCCAGTTTCAGGGAGGAAAGACTGTCCCGGAATTTTTCCATGTACTGCTTTTTGACCGCGGCGGTGAGCCCGCGGCGCTGGCCGCGCTTGATCGCCAGGGCCAGGTTTTCCTCAATGGACAGGCCTTCACAGGTGCCGGCCAGCGGATCCTGGAACACGCGGGCAACCCGGTTGGCGCGCTTGTGAGTGGGCAGTTTGGTGACGTCGGTGTTATCGACGATGATTTCGCCGCTGTCCACCATCACTTCGCCGGCGAGGGCGTTCAGGAAGGTGGACTTGCCGGCACCGTTACTGCCGATCACGGTAACGAATTCGCCCTGGTTAACCGTCAGGCTCATGCCCCGGAGTGCGGGGTTTTCCAGAGGCGTTCCTTTACCAAAGGTCAGCCGGAGATCGCTTGCACTGATCATGTCGCCCCCTTACGCCTTTTTCCGGGAAAGTTTGCTCATCACTGAAGTGCGTACGCCAGGCAGAACGATGGCCAGGGTCACGAGCACGGCGGTGATCAGGTTGAGGTCCTGCGCTTGCAGGCCGAGAACGTCTGCATTGAGGGCAAACGCGATGGCGAGGCGGTAGATGATGGCGCCGAAGACACAGGCAAGCAGGGCGCGTACAACCGTTGAGGGTGTAATCACCGCTTCACCACCAATCAGTGAGGCCAGGCCAATAACGATCACGCCCACGCCCATGGTGACGTCCGCTGCGCCCTGGCTCTGCGCAAACAGCGCCCCCGCCAGACCGACCAGACCGTTGGAGAGCGCGACGCCGAGAATGATCATGCCGCCCGTGGCGATGCCCTGGGCGCGGGCCATTCGGGCGTTGGCACCGGTGGCCCGCATGGCCAGGCCGGTCTCGGACTTCATAAAGCGCCAGAGCAGGATAAAGGCGACAATCACCACAAGAATGAACAGCAGCACCGGTACCTGATGGTAGGCCAGGCCGAGGTCATACCAGGGGGTGAGTACGGTGTCTTCGGTCAGCAGTGCGACGTTCGGGCGGCCCATGATGCGCAGGTTCACGGAATACAGCGCAATCATGGTGAGGATGGACGCCAGCAGGTTCAGGATGTTCAGCTTGACGTTCAGCATGGCGGTCACCGCACCGGCGGCCATGCCGGCTAGTACGGCTGCGCCGGTGGCAATCCATGGATTCCATCCGCTAATGATGAGAACGGCGGCCACGGCGGCACCGAGGGGAAAACTACCGTCAACGGTCAGGTCCGGAAAGTCCAGAACCCGGAAAGAGATGTAGATGCCGAAGGCAACCAGGCCGTAGATGAGGCCGGTTTCAACGGCACCGTAGAAAGCGATTTCACTGAGCATGGGTAATATTCACTGTGAAAGAAAACGGGCGGGCCCTTGTGGGGTCCGCCCGTTCGGGTCAGGCGTTACTTGTCGCTCTTGACGACTTCCTTGGCTTCCGCGATCAGATCGTCGGAGAGAGTGATGCCCATCCGCTCGGCGGCGGCCGGGTTCACGAACAGATCAAGCGTGCTCATGGTCTCAACCGGGATATCCGCAGGCTTGGTGCCTTGCAGAACCCGCAGAACCATCTTGCCGGTCTGGCGTCCGTGGTTGTAGTAGTCGAAGCCCATGGCGGCAACGGCGCCACGCTCAACGGTAGCCGTATCGGCGGCAAATACGGGAATGTCGGCGCGCTCGCCAACGGACACCACCGCTTCTGCGGCGCTGATGACGGTGTTATCTGTGGTCAGGTAAATGGCGTCGGCCTTGCCCACCAGGGAGCGGGCGGCACCGAGGACTTCGGAAGTCTTGGTGGCGGCGGCTTTTTCCAGAGTAAGGCCTCGGGCTTCCAGTTTTTCCTGAAGCATTTCTACCAAGGAAACCGCGTTTGCCTCACCCGGGTTATAAACGGTACCGATGTGCTTGGCATCCGGCATGACGCGCTGGAGCATGTCCAGGTGCTTGTCGATGGGGAGC
Organism: Marinobacter nitratireducens; assembly: GCF_000708045.1. Taxonomy (GTDB): domain Bacteria; phylum Pseudomonadota; class Gammaproteobacteria; order Pseudomonadales; family Oleiphilaceae; genus Marinobacter; species Marinobacter nitratireducens. The sequence goes on along the minus strand of NZ_ANIE01000003.1, from coordinate 763,006 downwards.
ATGTCGCTGACGCCGGTGATGTTGGCACCAGGCTTGTCCCAGCTTTTTACCAGCTTGGCGCCGACCGGATCGGTAACGGCCGAGAACACCACCGGAATGTTCCTCGCTGCTGCGGCAACGGTCTGGGCGGAGGGTGTCGCAATGGCCACGATAACGTCTGGGCTTTCACCCACGAACTTGCGGGCAATCTGGGATGCGATGGCGGCGTTGCCCTGTGCGCTTTCGTGCATAACCGTCAGGTTGTCGCCTTCCTTATAACCCTGCTCGGCGAGTTCGTCCTTAACTCCCTGGTATACGGCATCCAGCGCGGGGTGTTCGACGATCTGCGTGATGGCAACGGTAGCGGGTTCTTGCGCCTGCACCAGGCCGGCGGCTGCCAGCAACGAGGCACCAACCAGGGTGCGCAGGGTTTTCTTGGCCATGTGGCGTTCTCCGAATCGGGTTAAACGAAAGCGCGAAAGTTTACCACAGCGAGCGCCTGTGAGGAGTAGGGGTTCTTACGGTAGCGCGCGGTATTTAAAGGAATAGTTGTTTTTGGGAACCTTTTTGCTTGCGTCACGTTTTGACCGGCTATAGTGTGTTGAAATACCCTACGAAAGTCTAATAATAAGCCCTTACAACTCGAACAACGAATGCAAGGAAGATCCATGGACACAACGAACAAACTTCCCCTCGATATGGTCTATCACTGGGAAAAGGCCAAGGCCAACTCCCTGTATATGACCCAGCCCATCGGCGACGGCAAGGTGGTTGAGTACACCTGGGCGCGGGCCGTTGATGAAGCGCGGCGTATGGCGGCTTACCTGAAATCCCTGAACCTACCGGAAAAGAGCCGCATTGGTCTGATTTCCAAGAACTGCGCGCAATGGATCATGACCGATTGGGCGATCTGGATGGCTGGCCACATCTCCGTGCCGCTTTATCCCACCCTGAATGCAGACACCGTAAACTACATTCTCGACCACGCCGGTTGTGAGGTGTTGTTCGTGGGTAAGCTGGACGACTGGGACATGATGAAGCCGGGCGTGCCGGAATCGGTTCGCTGCATATCCTACCCGCTGAGCCCGAAGAATGACTTCGAAACCTGGGATGATATCGTGGCCAAGTTCCCGCCTCTGGAAGGCGAGACCCACCGCGATCCCGATGAGCTGGCGACGATTGTTTACACCTCTGGAAGCACCGGCCGTCCGAAGGGGGTCATGCTGAGCTTCCGCAATATGGCGTTTGCCGCTGCCGGCGGCACGGAAGTCCTTGGCGTCGGCCCGGATGAAAGAATGCTGTCGTATCTGCCGTTGGCCCATGTATTCGAGCGTACGTTTGTTGAGTTGGGTTCGCTTTACACCGGGTTCCACCTGTTCTTCGCCGAATCCCTGGATACGTTTGTTCAGGATCTTCAGCGCGCCCAGCCGACGCTGTTCCTGTCTGTACCGCGCCTGTGGGTGAAGTTCCAGCACGGTGTACTGCAGAAGATGCCGAAAAAGAAGCTGGATCGCCTGATGAAGATTCCGCTCCTCAACAAGGTGATCAAGAAGAAGATCCTCAAGGGTCTGGGGCTGGACAAGGTCAAGCTGGCTGGCAGTGGCTCTGCGCCGTTGTCGAGCGATGTATTGGACTGGTACCGCAACCTTGGGCTGGAGCTGCTCGAAGGCTACGGCATGTCCGAGAACTTCGCGTACTCTCACATGAACAAGCCGGGCCGCTCTCGCACCGGTTATGTGGGTGAGGCTGCACCGGGTGTGGAAGTGAAGATCAGTGAGCAGGGCGAAGTCCTGGTCAAGAGCCCGGCCACCATGATGGGTTACTACAAGGACGAAGAGAAGACCAAAGAGGCCTTCACCGAAGACGGTTTCCTGCGTACCGGTGACAAGGGGGAGATCGACGAGATGGGCCGCCTGAAACTGACCGGCCGCATCAAGGAAATTTTCAAGACCAGCAAGGGCAAATACATTGCGCCAGCGCCAATCGAGAATCGCCTGATGTCCCACGATGCCATCGAGATGGTGTGTGTCTCCGGGGCGAATCAGACGCAGCCACACGCGTTGGTCAAGCTGGGTGAGGAGCTGGAGCCCAAACTGGCGGATGAAAACTTCCGCAAAGAGCTGGAGGCCAGCTTCAAGCAGTTGATCCAGGACGTCAACAAGACCGTGGATCCTCATGAGCAGCTTGCCTTTATCACCGTGGTGAAGGACGACTGGTCCATTGAGAACAGCTTCCTGACGCCAACTCTGAAGCTGAAGCGGAACGTGGTCGAAGACGCCTATCAGGCAAAAGTGGATAGCTGGTACGCCAAGCGGCAGCCGGTGATCTGGCAGTAACGTTTCGTCTGGATCAGTATCAGCATGAGATCGGGCCTGGCAGAAATGCCGGGCCCGATTTTTTTTGGAGATGCTTTGTTTCCGGCGCTGTCGGGGTATCGGATTTTCCCTACGTAAGTCGCATAGGGAAAACGGGTTCTGGGGAATAAACTGGAACGATGTCAGGAGGATGCTATGACCCAGTTGGCCTTGTTCCAGAAACGAATCAACGATGAAATTCCCTTGTCCCGGGCGCTGGGAATCCGGTTGCTGTCCTGGGATGGGCATGCGCTGTTACTGGATGCCCCGCTGGAGCCCAATCGCAATCATCAGGGTACCGGGTTTGGCGGCAGTGTGTATTCCGTGGCCGTAACCGCCGCATGGGGAGTGACAGAGCTGGCGTTGGCAGACCTGGGACTAAAGGGCAGTGTGGTGGTGCAGACGGGCACCATCGATTACATGGATCCGGTCGACAGTGATTTTTATGTGATTTGCCGGCTGCCGGGCGACGAAGTGCCAGACCGGTTCCGCAAGAGTCTGGCCCGGCATGGCAAAGGTCGCCTCGATCTTACCGCTGAGGTGTTCTGCGGTGAGCCGACAACAGAGCCGCGAGGTGAACCGGTGGCCGTGTTCCAGGGGCGCTTTGTGGTTCAGGATGCACGCTCCTAGCCGATTGCCCGAGTGTTCGAGATCGATCTGCTCATCAGAATGATGGGGATGATGCCCGCAAGAACGATGATCAGAGCCGGCAGGGCGCTGTGGTACAGGCGTTCGTCAGACGCAAACTGGTACACGTACGTGGCCAGTGTCTCGAAGTTGAATGGTCTCAGGATCAGGGTGGCCGGCAACTCCTTCATGCAGTCCACAAAGACCACCAGTGCTGCCGTCATCAGCGTACCGCGAAGTATGGGCAGATGAACGTGTACCAGGGTTTTTCCTGGTGTATGGCCGAGCGAGCGTGAGGCCATATCCATGCTTGGGGTAATCTTCTGCAAGGCGCTCTCGACGCTGCCTGCGGACACCGCCAGGAAGCGGACGGTGTACGCAAAGATCATGGCGAAGGCGGTGCCGCTCAGGAGCAGGCCGGTGCTGAAGCCGAACCATTCCCGGGTAAGGCTATCCAGCCAGTTGTCGAACCCGGCCAGGGGTACGATCACGCCAACAGCAAGAACGGCGCCGGGCATGGCGTAGCCGAGGCTGGAAAGGCGCATCAGGACCTGCATGCCGCGGGTATTGTGCAGACGGCGGCTGTAGGCGAGGGTAACCCCGACGATCAGCGTGGTGAGGGCTGCCGTGCCCGACAAAAACAGGCTGTTCAGCGCGTTCTCGAGGAAGTCCGGGTTCCAGCTCTGATCAAAATACTCCCACGCATAGAGTGCCAGCGTAGCGCCGGGAATCGCGAACCCGAGGATGACGGGAATAGCGCATACGGCCACGCAAATCATCTGGCGTGGCATGGACATGGTGAAGCGCTGGATCGGGTCCCGGTTGTCCCTTGCCGCGAACTGCTGTTGCCGGCGGCGTGAATAACGCTCCAGCGTAACCAGAATCACCACAAACACCAACATGGTGGTCGCAATCTGTGCGGCGCCACCGAGGTTGCCAAGGTTCATCCAGGTATCAAACAGGCCAGCCGTGAGCGTCTGTACCGCAAAGAAGTCCACGGTACCGAAGTCATTCAGGGTTTCCATCAGCACGAGGGAGAGGCCAACCGCAATGGCCGGGCGTGCGATGGGGAGCACGACCCGGAAGAAGGTGCTGAGCGCGGAATGGCCCAGGCTCCGGCTGACGGCGAACAGCGACGGGGACTGCTCAAGAAAAGCGGCACGCCCCAGCAGGTAAACGTAGGGGTAGAGCACCAGGCCAATCATCAGGATGGCACCCTCCAGGCTGCGAATCTCCGGGAACCAGTAATCCGTCGCATTCTGCCAGCCAAACCAGTCCCGCAGTGCCCCCTGAACCGGGCCGGCATAGTCGAGCAGGCTGGTGTAGACGTACGCGATGACATAGGCCGGAACCGCAAACGGGAGCAACATGGCCCATTCGAAGAACTTGCGGCCCGGGAATTCGCACATGGTGACGGCCCAGGCGGTCGCGAGGCCAATAACGAGAGTGAGAACACCGACGCCGGCCATGAGTTGCAGAGTCGTGACCAGGTAGCGGGGCAGGGTCGTTTCCAGCAGATGCGGCCAGATGTTCTCTTCAGGGAAGAAGGCCAGGAATATGACTGAGAGAACCGGGAGGGCTACGACAGCGGTCGTCAGTACGGCAGAGATCAGCCACCGCTTGGAGGTACGCCTGGCCAGCAGGGGCTGTGTGAGCCCGGGATCAATGCTGGTTACAGCCTCGGTCATTCGGTGTCCTGTCATGAATCGAAATGAGAAAGAATGTCGATTTTAGTCAGCTCGACAGCCCGCTGCAATGATCAGCGTCATTTCCGACAGGAATAAATTGAGAAGAGGGGCCCCCGGAGCCGATGCTGGCCCCGGGGTGAACAGACTTACTCGCCGTTATAATCGACGCGATCCACCATTTTGACCGCAGCATTGCGGTTTTCGGCAATGGTGTGCAGGGGCAGGTCATCCGGATGGATCTCTCCCCATTCTGCAACCAGGCCGGACGGCTTCACCGCCGGGTTAGCCGGGTACTCGGTGTTGGCTTCGGCGTAGATGCGCTGGGCTTCAGGCGAAGACAGAAATTCCATCAGCTTGATGGCTTCTTCCTTGTTTGGAGCACTTTTGGTAAGCGCAATGCCGCTGATGTTGACGTGGGTGCCACGGCCTTCGGCATTCGGGAACACCAGGCGCACCTGTTCGGCAATCGGACGCTGGTTTTCATCCTGCAGCATGTTGCCGTAGTAGTAGCTGTTACCGATGGACACGTCGCACACACCCTCGGCAATCGCTTTGATCTGGTCGCGGTCGCCACCCTGGGGTTTGCGCGCCAGGTTGTTCTTCAAGCCGGCCAGCCATTTTTCGGTTTCGGCTTCGCCGTGATGGGCAATCATCGAGGAGAACAGCGCGATATTGTAGGGGTGCTTGCCGCTACGGGTGCAGATGCGGTCTTCCCACTTGGGATCAGCCAGTTCTTCGTAGGTGGTGATTTCACCTTCCTCGACCCGATCCCTGGATGTGAAGATCAGGCGGCCACGGGTCGTCAGGGCGTACCATTTGCCTTCCGGGTGGCGGAGGTTTTCGGGAATGTTCTTTTCCAGCGTCTCGGTGCTGACCCCTTGAACCAGATCGCGCTCAACGAGTTCATTGATTCGGGAGATGTCTACGGTCATCACAACGTCCGCCGGGCTGTTCCGACCTTCACGTTCGAGGCGCTCTGCCAGGCCTTTCTTGGCGAAGACCACGTTGCTTTCAATGCCGGTTTCTTTCTCAAAAGCATTCAGCAGTGGTTCCAGCAGGTAGGCCTGACGATAGGAATAGATGTTGACTTCGCCTTCAGCGTTGGCGGTGATCGGCAGAGTGGCCAGTGCGATAGCAGCAGTTGCTGCGAGCTTCATTCGCATGTGATTGTCCTTGCACGATTTCAGTTGATTTCTCACCGACCATTGGCCGGTAGTTAAAAACAGCAACTATTCTCATTTGTGTTAACGATGTAGTCAAGAGCCAGTTCGCGAAATTTATAGGAAAATGGTGTTATGCTTCGGAAAGTCATAAAAACTATGCAAAAAAATTGACGGACATCACTTCATGAGTGGGAACGATCGAAGAGAGCACATCCGCACGGCAATGACTGCCAAAGTGAAAGTTGTTCATCCGGAATATGGGGAATTCACGTTTTCTACACGAGATATTTCGGATGGTGGTGTATTCGTGATTGTGGAGAGCGAGCCATTCACGCCACAGATCGGTGAGCATGTCACGGTGCAGGTACAGGGGTTGCCGGTTCCGGCTCCGGTTCTGGATATGGTGGTCGTTCGCAAAACAAACGATGGTTATGGGCTTCAGTTTGATCATGAGGGAGAGTGAGATGCGTCGCTTTCTGGTTCTCACTCTGTTCGTTATGGCTCTGTTCACCCAGGGCTGTGCTTCCTACTATTCCCACTCCGCCATGTTCCCGGCCGAGAATTCCCGGGGGGAGCCTCGCCAGGTACGGCTGACCTGGCAAACAGCTGAATATCCGGGTTGGTGGTTGCGCAGCAATCAATCCACGCCGATCCGTCTTGAAACCCAGTGCAGTGAGCGCGTGTGGCGCTTGCGGGATGCCAGCCACGAGGGGGCGGGGAACTGCGGTGAGGGAATAGCCGCCTGTGGCGAGCCCGGCAAGGATCTCTCCTTCCCGAAGAAGGTTCCGGCCACCGCGCATACTCGTTGTATGGCGGTAAATCCCTCTGAACCCGGCGCCCGAATTGCAGACATTGATGGCAAGCTTGAGCTTGCGGTTTCCTGCATGCCAAAGACGGTATCGGTGGGTCAGGGTGACGAAAAACGTAACATTGATTACCTTCGCGCCTCTTCTGTTCCTTATACAGTTTATGTGCGCAAAGCCCCAAGAGGCGCCCTCCGAGCCCGCGTTCCCGAGTTTGATGATGGTGTGTGTGACGCAGAGTGACACTTTCTGACGTCGGCGTGTGAACGGGTTCACATTGCTACACTTTGTTTCTCCGTTGATAAGTGGCGTTACGCTTTGTTGCCCAGTAGTTACTTTGTGCTACCAAACTGTAATGGACTCTTTTCCCCGGGACGTCAGAATAGTAGTCATCGAAAAGTTTAGGTATTGAGGTGACTTGTGGGCGTCCAGCAGAAAAAAGTAGCGGTACACGATCTGGAAGTGGGCATGTTTGTGTCCGATCTGGATCGGCCCTGGCACCAGACTCCTTTTCCTATTCAGGGATTTCCGATTCGGTCCCAGGACGACATTCGTGCGGTTTCATCCCATTGCCGTTGGGTGATGGTCGACGTGGCCGAGGTCCGTGAGTCCATTGAGCTGAGTGACTCCAAGCCGATCGTTTTTGGCCGTAACGCCAAAAGCCGGGGCAAAGGCCGTGAGGTACTGCAACTGCCTCCCCTGAACATCCGCGAGCCCGTCGAATACGAAGAGCTGACCACGCTGAAGAAAGAACTGAAAACGTCCCGTCAGGTACTCGGGGATATTGAAGTTGCTCTTCATCGGCTGTTCGAAACGATCAGGTCGGATGGCGTGGCTGACCTCAAGCCAATTGCTCGTCTCACCAGCAAGATGGTCAGCAGTGTAATCCGGCAACCGGATGCCCTGTTGTGGTTGTCCCGAACTCGCCAACACGACGACTTCCTCTATCGCCATGCGCTGAATACCGCGGTGTGGGCGCTCGTCTGTGGGCGCCAGCTTGGTCTCAATGAAGGGCTGTTGAATCATCTTGGGCTGGGTTGTCTGCTGTCTCAGGTGGGTAAGACGGCATTGCCCCATGACCTGCTCGCGCGTGAAAACCAGCTGGGAGCTGAGGAGTTCACTGAGTACAAGACCTACGTTGCCCGCGGTGTGGAAATGCTTGACGGCAGTGGTTTGTCTCGAGCAGTTTTGAGTATCGTTCAGGGGCACCGTGAGCGCCATAACGGCTCAGGATTTCCAGAAGGTATTCGGGGTGATCGGATTCCTCTGCTGGCCAAAGTTGCTGGCCTCGCGGAGTTTTTCGAATCGTTGATTGGTCCCCGGGATGAGTCTCAGCCGATGACGCCCGCTAAAGCGGTTACCATGCTCTACGACATGCGTAACATCGAATTTCAGGAAGACCTGATTGAAGTCTTTATCCAGGCCATTGGCATCTACCCGACGGGCAGTCTGGTCGAGTTGACCGACGGCCAGCGAGGTATTGTCGTGTCACATTCACCTGAGCGCCGGTTGTGGCCTCGCGTGATGGTGATGACGGATGCCGATCACAAGCCGCTGAAGTCTGCCAAGATTATTGATCTGGCGAGGTTCAACGAGGACCGGGACGCGGGCGAAGTTATTACCGTTCGTGAGTGCCTGCCGCACGGAGCCGAGGATTTGGATCCGTCGAATTACGACGTCACCGGTGTTGAGTCCCGTTGGAACTTTTCACGGTTGATCAGCGGATAATCACCCGCAACTGTTTTCGTACCCAACGATAGGTTCCCTCCGGGCGGAAGCTCAGGACGAGTTCTGACTCTCCGCCCGATTCCCCACTCACGAAATATTCTACGGCTGCCCCTTGCCAGTCCGCCGAATGAATGACGACATCCGACGGGCGAGTGCTGATGGCCTCAATATCCGCGAGGGCAGGGGTGCCCCCAATCTTGCGAATGCTTACGCTTTTTATGCCGGTGTCTGTGGCCGGATGGCTGGCAACGTGGTTGTCCAGATAATACCGGTTGGCGACATCGGTGCTGATGGCATTCAATTCCCGGGTTAAATACGTTCGGGCGTCTTCTTCATCAATGTCTTCAAGGGTGCGGACGGCCTCCAGAATCCGATCTCGTTTTGCCTGCAGGTCCTGCCGGTATTCAACGTCAGGGTCCCAGTCCTCTTCGTTTTCAGGGCGTTCCGGCGCGTTAGCGATTTCCTCCGGGGTGGGAGGATCTTCGCATAGCTCGTCATCGGCCGGATAAAAGCAAATGGCGGCAAGAAGCTGGTTTGCCGGGGACGGTGTGGTGCCACCGGCAGTAAACTCCGGTTCGGTGACTGTGAAGTCAATGGGGGCCGTCAGGTTGGGAAGCGCGGCATTCAATTGATCAATCACCCGTTGGCGGATATCCAGGCCTTCGCCTTCCCGAACGTTTTCCGTCCAGTTCAAGGAGATCAGGAAACGGGTGAAGTTGCTGAGGGTGTTATCGTACAGCAGTTGCTGTTCGGTCAGTTTGTGGGTGCTTAGCCCTTCACTGTCGACGCCCGGAGTATCCAATGCATCTCGTACATTGGCGAAAAATTCGAGCGGCGTCACGTAGTTCTGAGCGGGAACGCTGTCTACAAGCGCGAGATTCCCGACCCGGAGGCTGAGCGTTTCTCCCGGATAGTAACGGAACTCGCCTTTGGCATTGGTTGTGCCGGTCTGGCTGGCGGTCTGGTAGCCGAGGCCGCTTAGCCCGTTGTAGTTGAGGCGACCGGTATTGGCATCGTTACCACCAGAGCCACCGTCATCGAGGCACCCTGCGAGGAGGATGGCGGCTGAAAGGGTGAATGACCATCGTATGAGGTGAGCGGCTCTCATGGTGTGTCGTACATTCCCTTGGTTCGGCGCGCCCTTTGTAAGCCGGCGCGCTGTTTGTAAGTTGTTGTAACCGAATTATAGGGATGGGGGCTGGAGGATATCGCGATTCCTGTCGCAGTTTGGCGGTTTGGCCTTGAAATACAGGTATTAGCCTCAATCAATAGCATTCTATATTTATTCGGACGGCCCGGTGTTGCCCCGGCCGCCAATCCAGATCGGGGATCTCTATGACCAATGCACTGGAAATCGAGGGGCTGAGGAAGACCTATGGGGATGGGTTCGAAGCCCTGAAAGGGATTGATCTGCACGTCAGAAAGGGTGATTTTTTTGCGCTTCTCGGGCCCAACGGCGCCGGGAAGTCGACCACGCTTGGTATTGTCTCTTCTCTGGTCAATAAAACCGGGGGGAAGGTGCGGGTGTTCGGGTACGACATTGATACCCACCTGTCAGACGCCAAGGTCAATCTCGGCGTTGTTCCCCAGGAATTCAATTTTGGCCAGTTCGAGAAAGTCTTTGATATTGTCACCACCCAGGCCGGTTACTACGGAATTCCGCTTCGGGAAGCGTCCGTTTCGGCAGAAAAATATCTGAAAAAGCTTGGCCTGTGGGATAAACGCAACACGCCGGCGAGAATGCTGTCGGGCGGTATGAAGCGCCGTCTGATGATCGCAAGGGCTTTGGTCCATGAGCCGGGTCTGCTGATTCTGGATGAGCCCACCGCCGGTGTAGATATTGAGCTTCGCCGTTCAATGTGGACGTTCCTGGAGGAGATGAACCGGGAAGGCACCACCATCATTCTCACGACCCATTATTTGGAAGAGGCCGAGGCGCTTTGCCGGAACATTGCCATTATCGACCACGGGCAGATTGTGAAGCACACCAGCAAGCGGGATCTGCTGCAGCAGCTGAGTATCGAGACGTTTGTGCTGGATACGGAAACGACCATGGCCGAAGCGCCCGAGCTTGACGGGTTCAGTGTCCGGCTGGATGGAGAGGGAAGTCTCGAAGTTGAGGTCAGGAAGGGACAGGCACTCAATGATGTGTTCATTCAGCTCGACCGGCTGGGAATCAAGGTGGTGAGCATGCGCACAAAGGCGAATCGGCTGGAGGAGCTCTTTATTCGAATGATTGAGGAAAACTCGCAGGAATCTCGGAAAGCTGAGGAGAGCCTGGCATGAGTGGCATGACTTCCGCTGCGCTTTTTACGGCTTTCAGGACGATTGTTGTCAAAGAAATTCGTCGCTTTACCCGAATCTGGGTTCAGACACTGTTGCCGCCCGTGATCACCATGACGCTCTATTTTATTATTTTCGGGAACCTCATCGGGTCGCGAATTGGTGAAATGGGTGGTCTGGATTACATGGCATTTATTGTCCCGGGCCTGATCATGATGGCGGTGATCACCAACTCCTACGCTAACGTTGTGTCCTCGTTTTTCTCCATGAAATTTCAGCGCAACATTGAGGAACTTCTGGTTTCTCCGGTGCCGAACTGGGTGATTCTGGCCGGCTGGGTGTGTGGTGGCATGGCCCGTGGTCTGAGCATCGGCCTGGTTGTCACGTTGCTCTCCCTGGCGTTTACGAGTCTGTCGATTCACAACCTGGTCATCATGGTTGCCACGGTCTTTCTGACGTCCGCACTGTTTTCGCTGGGTGGTTTCATCAATGCCATGTTAGCCACCAAGTTTGACGATATCTCCATCGTGCCGACCTTTGTGCTGACACCTTTAACTTACCTGGGTGGTGTGTTCTACAGCATCGATCTGTTGCCAGAGTTCTGGCAGGGCGTGTCTATGGCGAACCCCATCCTGTATATGGTCAATGGTTTCCGTTACGGCATTCTGGGCGTTTCTGATGTCAATCCATTCGTATCACTTGGTATGATTCTGGTTTTCATCGCCGTGTTAACCGCCATCGCCCTGCGGATGCTGGCGCGCGGTAAAGGTATTCGTCACTGAGTTCAGGAATAAGTATGGCTCTACATGATGCGCCACTGGGTAAAAGCAGTGCCTACCCGGATCGCTACGATCCCAATTTACTGTTCCCGGTTTCCCGGGAGGAGAATCGTCGGCGTCTGGGGCTTGAGGACGGTCGGTGGCCCTGGTTTGGCGAGGATGTCTGGCAAGCCTGGGAGGTTTCCTGGGTTCGCCCCGGAGGCGTTCCTGCCGTGGCCTGGGCGGAGATCTGTTTTCCCGCCGCATCGCCGGCGATCATCGAATCGAAATCCCTGAAGCTTTACCTGAATTCACTGAACCAGACGATTTTCTCGTCCGCGGAGCAGGTTGCTGAAACCATCAAATCTGATCTGTCCAGTGCCTCGGGATCGGCGGTGGATGTGTGGATGCGCAGTGTGGATGATTCCGGTGAAGCCGTCGGGCGGCCCGGGGGCTTCCTGCTGGTGGATGATGAATCGCTGGACGAGGTGGTTTACGAGTACGCACCGGAATCCCTGACTGCTTCTGGTGCTTCTGTTTCCGAAAAGCTTTGTTCTCACCTTCTGAAGAGCAACTGTCCCGTGACAGGGCAGCCGGATTGGGCAACCGTCCTGATCGAATACTCCGGGCCGAAAATCGACCGCGCAGGGTTACTCCGTTACATCGTGAGTTTCCGGCAAAAGCAGGATTTCCATGAGCACTGTGTAGAGACGATCTTCACTGACATCATGGCGAGGTGCCAGCCAGAGAGGCTGTCTGTGTGCGCCCGTTACACGCGCAGGGGCGGTCTGGATATCAATCCCTGGCGGAGCACGGAACCCGCTGGCGATGCGGGGCCGAGGCTGATACGGCAGTAAGTTTCGTGGGGCATTACGAGGACGCTCAGGCGTCCTCTTCTTCACGACGCAGGCGGTCAGCGGCGTCTTCAAGGGCGGCCAGAATGGATTCGCGCTCTTTTTCCGTGATCTTGTCAGAATCCAGGTACATGGCAAAACCGCTGTGTTCGTGTTCCAGGAAGCTCCGGTTTGGCCCCATGTCACGGCGGAAATCCACCACTTCATAGATGGGGACCGGCTTGGCGAAGCCTTTTACGGTAATCTCCCCTTTGTCCCGGCACATGATCTTGTCCTTGATCAGCGAGAATGTCTCGTAGGACACCAGGATTTCCCCTGGCTCGGCCAGTGATTCCAGTCTGCTCGCCAGGTTCACTTCTTTCCCGATGATGGTGTAATCCATCCGGTTTTCTGCGCCAAAGTTACCCACGGTGGTGTAGCCGGTGCTGATGCCCATGCGGATTTCCAGCGGTGTCTTGATGCCCTGGCTTCGCCATTTCTGTCGCATGATTTTCATGTGTTTGCGCATCTCAATGGCCATGGAAACACAGGCGAATGCGTCCGCGCGCTGGCCTCGACTGGTGGGATCGCCGAAGAAAACCATGATGGAGTCGCCCACAAACTTGTCGATGGTACCGCCATACTTGAGAGCGACTTCAGACATCTCATTGAAGTAGTGGTTGAGCAATTCGGTCAGGGCTTCGGGTTCCATTTCCTCGGACAGTTCGGTGAAACCCTTGATGTCCGAGAAGAATACCGCCAGTTTTTTACGCTGGGTCTCCAGCCTTACATCCCGCTCACCGGTGAAGATGGATTGCCAGACCTGTGGCGACAGGTATTTGGACAGTTTGTGGGAGAGGGCAATCGATTGCTCGCGCTGGTTCTGGATCTGGGTTTTTGCCAGCATCAGTGCACGAGCCTGTTGGTGGGAATAAAACGCGGTAACGCATATGTAAAGGCCGGTGGAGGCAATGGCTATGATGCTCGTCAGCAAGGGAGACTGAAGGGTATCGGCCGGGCCGACAACCGCAACGGAGGCGGCAACGCCTGCCGCCATAAAGCCGACACCGAAGAACCACTGGCGAATGCCACCGACAATCAAACAACTGAACATTAGCATCAGGGCGACCGACACCGATGGAATCGCCACCAGGCCAATACCACCAATGAACACCCCGCCACCCATGCAATCGGCAAACAGCATTTTCTGGCGGATGCGAGGGGACTGCCGCAGGAAAGTGCGTCGGCTGATGGCGTGGGCGATGTGCGGCCAGAGCAGGGCTGCGGCAACCAGCCACAATGTCCATTGCGGGAAAACGCCCTGCAGAACGCCTGAGACAATGATGACTGCCGCCGAGGTGTAAGCCAGAATCCGACCGTTGTAGTCCGGCATCGGCGGGATAGCCACCGTGCTGCCGCCGGTTTCGACGGCGAGGCTTTTGCCTGCGCAGCTGCTGGCGTTACGTAGGTCCGCTGGAGCGCTCATCATGATTAGAAGGGGATCCGACCGATCAGCATGTCACGAAACATGACCCAATCACCCATCAGACTGTAAACAGGGTGCTTGAACGTGGCAGGGCGATTTTTCTCAAACCAGAAATGCCCGATCCAGGCGAAGCCGTAGCCTATCACTGGTAGAATCAGCAACCAGGCCAACATGCCAGACGTAATGGCCCAGGTGGCAACCATCAGAACGAGAAGGCTGCCAGCAAAGTGGAGGCGACGGCATGTACGGTCGCTGTGCTCTTCCAGATAGTATGGATAGAATTCCGAAAAACTGTTGAAAACCTGCTGGTCACTCATGGCGCTGCTACCGCTTCATTTATTTTTTTGAGGCAGACCGGACTACGACTAAAGGTTAACAGTATAAGACATAAGTCACAATTCCAGGTAATGCGAGACACTATGACTGAAGTCACCGAATTTCTGCTCAACCGGCATTCCGAACCCCGGCTGCAGGCGCCCGCGCCTGACCAGCATACCCTGGAGCGGGCGCTCGCCTGTGCAGCCCGGGCTCCGGATCATGCGCTTCTGAGGCCTTGGCGTTATCTCGTGATCGAAGGCGATGGCCGGAATGCACTTGGCGACCTGTTCGCCGCCGGCTGTCCCGATGCCAGCACCCCGGCCGAGTTGGAAAAGGCCCGAAATGCTCCCTTGCGCGCACCGATGGTGATCGTCGGCATTGCTTCGCCAAAGGAGCATCCGAAGGTACCGGAAGTCGAGCAGGTCATGTCGGCGGCCGCCGGGGTTTCGTTTATCGAGTTGGCGCTTCAGGACGCCGGATTTGGTGTTATGTGGCGGACAGGTGCGCCTGCCTACAGCCCAATCGTGCATAAAGGGCTGGGACTGTCCGAGGGCGAATCCATTGTCGCGTTTCTTTATACCGGTACGGTGATATCCGAAAAACCAGCGGTTCCGAGGCCTGAGGTTGCCGAGTACGTGGAACGTTGGCCGGGCTGATTGCCGCTTGGCGACCGGCGGGGAAATTCCTTGCCGGTTCAGCCGTCTTTGTTCCCTCCTGCACCCCTGTTTCCTCTTCGCATTTCCCCGCAACCCCTGATATCACCGGGGTTGTATATTCTGGCATTACCCTTGCTTTAACTCTCTCAGAAGGCACAACCGGCAAACGGTCGGGCGATAAGTGCAGCATTTGGGAGGCAGTATGGCGATTTCTTTTGACAAGGCTCTGGGTATTCACCAATACGCACTGGAGGCGCGGGTCAAGCGTGCCGAGGTGTTGGCGAACAACCTGGCCAACGCCGACACCCCAGGGTTTAAGGCCCGGGATGTGGATTTCCAGTCCATGATGGCCCGCGCCCAGCAGGATCTCAGTGGTTTCGAGATGGAGCGAACCCATGCCAGTCACATGGATACGTCCAACGCCGGCGAAGACGCCGATCTTCTCTACCGAGTGCCGCATCAGCCTTCGGTTGATGGCAATACGGTAGATGCGCAGCAGGAGCAGACTCGCTTTATGCGCAATGCGATGGACTACCAGGCCAGCTTCCAGTTTCTGAACAGCAAATTTGGTGGCCTGACCAAGGCCCTCAAAGGCGAATAAGCCGCATTAACGAGATAGGAACGCGATCAGCGAAGGGGAAAAAACATGTCATTGGGTAGCATTTTTGACATCGCCGGTTCAGGTATGACCGCGCAATCTCTGCGGCTAAACACAACCGCGTCGAATATAGCCAATGCCGAAACCGCCAGCTCCAGCATTGATACGACATACCGCGCCAGAAAGCCGGTCTTTGCTGCCATTCAACAATCGATGCTGAATCCGGACCAGCAGGGCATGGGTTTCACTGGTGCCCAGGGACCAGGAGCGGGTGTCCGCGTTGAGGGTGTTGTAGAGAGCGACGCCGAGCTGCAAATGCGCTACGAGCCCAATCACCCGGCGGCGAATGAGGATGGGTACGTGTACTACCCGAATGTCAATGTGGTGGAAGAGATGGCTGACATGATGTCGTCGTCCAGGAGCTTCCAGACCAACGTGGACGTGATGAACACCGCGAAATCCATGATGCAGCGCATTCTGACGCTGGGTCAGCAGTAATTCGGTGAGGAGCAGACAATGAGTGTATCCAGCGCAGCCAACGCCACCGATGTACTGAGCCAATACCAGCTTCAGCAACAGGGCGGTGCAAAAGGTAGTGACGAGCTTGGCCGCAATGAGTTCATGGAACTGATGCTGGCCCAGCTGAAAAACCAGAATCCACTCGAGCCCCAGGACAACGGGGACTTCATTGCCCAGTTGGCGCAATTCAGCTCTCTGGAGGAGATCCAGGGGCTGTCCAGTACGGTTGACGACGCCGTGGGCCAGTTCCGCTCAAGCCAGGCGCTGCAGGCCTCGGCGATGGTGGGCAAGACCGTACTGGCTCCGTCCAGCGTCGGCCTTCTTGAAGAGGGTGGCGAGATCAAGGGCACCATTAACGTGCCGGCTTCCACTGGCAACGTGCGCCTGTCGGTTGTTAACAGCAGTGGCGAACTGGTCCATCAAATGGATCTGGGTGCCAGCCAGGCGGGCATCCAGGCATTTTCCTGGGACGGCAAAGATGCAGACGGCAATGCTTTGCCGCAGGGCGCCTACAGTATCGTTGCTTCGGGTAGCTACCCGGGTGGCGCAGAGCAGTTATCAACCATGGTCAGCGCCAACGTGGACAGCGTTTCCCTTGGCCGTGATGGCTCTATAACCCTGAATCTTGCGGGACTGGGCTCGATTGCCCTGTCCGACGTGCGACAAATCAATTAATACCGGTGTCAGACCAAGAGGTGAATTATGGCATTTAACACAGGACTCAGTGGCCTTCGGGCGGCATCGGTGGATCTGGATGTCACGGGCAATAACATTGCCAATGCCAGTACCGTGGGTTTCAAGAGTAGTGAAGTTCAGTTTGGTGACCTGTACGCCAGCGGATTCCTCAGTGCGGGTACCAACCCGATCGGTGACGGTGTTCGTGTTCAGGACGTCAAGCAGTCATTCGGGCAGGGCAACGTGAGCTTCACGGACAATGGCCTCGATATGGCGATCAGTGGCGATGGCTTCTTTATTCTCAACAACGGGGGCGAAATTCGCTACAGCCGTGCCGGTCAGTTTGGTATTGATAAAGAAGGCAACATCATCAATAACCAGAACATGCGAGTTCAGGGCTACACCGCTGATGAAGATGGCAATCTCTCCGGCATCCGGGGCGATTTGCAGGTCGAAACCGACAACCTGGCGCCGCGCCGGACCACCAACCTGACTTCCGATCTGAACCTTGATTCACGAGAGCCGGTGCTCGAAACTCGGGTGAGGGATGTGGGACCTCTGGCGTATGCCGATATTCAAGGCGAAAGTTTTGACGTTTCCTACAACGACGGGACGCCTGACTACAATGTTGATCTGAGCACTGCCCCGGACGGCAGTCCCATCACGACCGCTCGCCAGGCTGCTGCCGCCATCAACGACGCACCAGGGCTTAGTGCTTCTGCGACAACAACGGCAACCACCACGCTCGATGACGGTTTTATCACCGCTGCCGGGCCCGCCAATTTCAACTTCAGTCTAAGCATTAACGGTTCGCCCCTGACCATCGACACCAGCAACATTACGTCACTGCAGGATCTGGTGGACTCCATCAACAACTCCAGCGAAACCTCAATTTCCGCGTCCATCGTTGACGATGGCACCGGTACCGACGTGCTGAGAGTGATTCATAACCAGGGTGAGACTCTGGAATACAGCTATGGTGACGGCACAACCACGGTGGGGCCCACTACCGTTGAGGGCGACGTGAACGTAACCGGCGAGCGGGTAGTCGCCGGGGTAACCTCTGTTACCGCTGATGCGGATTTCGCAACGGAATACGCAGCGTCTCCGATTCGAATCACCAACGAATTCAATCCAATTGATCAGCGCACCTACAACCACGCCACATCCACGACCATCTATGACAGCCTGGGCAATCCCCATGAAATGACCCAGTTCTACGTCAAGGAGCCGGCGCCGGGGAACGGTGTCGGGGTCAGTGAATGGTCTATCTACCTGCAGATTGATGGCGAGATGGTCGCGGGCACCGATGTAACGCCCTACACCGCCCGTTTCGATGAGAGTGGTAATCTGCAATCCATCAATGGTGATCCGGCCGGTGAAATCGTGATTGCCGACTGGGTGCCGAAAGACGAAGACGGGCAGCCAAACGGCGCTGATGGCCCCCCGGCCACGGGTACCACGGTGGTCACACCCATCCCCGAGCCGCCTACGACATCGGCTTTCGTTCTGGATCTGAGTGGCACCACCCAGTACGGCACAGCGTTCGGGGTGAACGACCAGCAGCAAAACGGATACACCACCGGTCGGTTGTCTGGCCTGGACGTGTCGAGCGAAGGCGTAATCTTTGCCCGCTACACCAACGGCCAGTCCAAAGCTCTGGGGCAGGTGGCGCTGGCGTCATTCAGCAACACCAATGGCCTTTCGCCGGTCGGCGACACCTCCTGGGTGGAGACCTTTGAATCCGGTCAGCCCATTATTGGCGCTCCGGACACTGGAACCCTCGGCTCCATCGAAGCGAGTTCGGTCGAAGAGTCGAACGTGGATCTGTCCGAGGAACTGGTTAACCTGATCATCGCCCAGCGGAACTATCAGGCCAATGCCAAGACCATCGAGACCTCTGATGCGGTCACCCAGACCATCATCAACCTCCGTTAATCCGCAATAAGCTGAACATGGCACGACTCCTGCAGGAAGACTGGTAACAGTCAAAATTCCGGCAGGAGTTTTCCCATGGACAAAGCCCTCTACATCGGTATGTCTGGCGCCAAGCAGAATATGCTGGCCCAGCGTGCCCACGCCAACAACCTGGCGAACGTCACTACCACAGGGTTCAAGAAAGACTTTGCCCAGGCCCGCAGCATGCCTGTGTTCGGTGAGCATTATCCGACCCGGGCATACGCCATGACAGAAAGGCCCGGCACCGATCTGTCGTCCGGCGCTTTGATGGACACCGGCCGAAAACTGGACGTAGCCGTCGAAAACGAGGGCTGGCTCGCTATTCAGAACGAGCAGGGCGAAGAGGTCTTTACCCGTACCGGCAGTCTCCAGATCGATGTGAATGGCCTGCTTCGTCTGTCCAGCGGCGAGATGGTGATGGGCAATGGTGGGCCGATTGCGTTGCCGCCTTTCGAGAATGTCCAGGTTGGTGCTGACGGCACCGTATCAATCGTGCCAGTGGGTGGGGCTCCTGATGAGCTGGTCGAAGTGGATCGCCTGAAACTGGTGAACCCGCCGGCGGAAGCCCTTGAGAAGGGGACCGATGGGTTTATTCGTCGCAAGCCTGATCAGGCGATTGACGGGCTGGAGCCGCCAGACGGCAACCTCCGTGTGGCCACCGGATTTCTGGAAGCCTCCAACGTGAACGCCGTCGAAGAAATGATCGCCAACCTTGAACAATCCCGGCAGTACGAGATGCAGGTCAAGGTGATGAGGACGGCGAATGACAATTCCGAGGCGGCGGCACGGCTGTTGCAGAACCTTTGATAACAACTGAACACAATGGTCGGGAAGACTGAAAGCGGCAAAATATGGCCGCTATCGAAGGTCTCCGGCAAGGAGTAGATCGATGCATCCAGCACTTTGGGTCAGCAAAACCGGGTTGAGTGCGCAGGACACCAACATGTCCACCATCTCTAACAACCTGGCAAACGTGAACACCACTGGGTTCAAGCGCGACCGAGCGGTATTCCAGGACCTGTTGTACCAGATCAATCGTCAGCCTGGAGGTCTTAGCACCCAGAACTCCGAGCTGCCGTCAGGTTTGCAGTTGGGTACTGGTGTCAGGGTTGTTGGCACGGCCAAACAGTTTTCCCAGGGCAACCTCCAGATCACCGAGCAGCCTCTGGATATGGCCGTGAATGGCAGGGGCTTCTTCCAGGTGCAGCTGCCGGATGGCCAGATTGCCTATACCCGTGATGGTCAGTTCCAGCTCAATTCCAACGGTGATGTGGTGAATCCGGATGGCTACGCGTTGTCCCCGGCGATCACCATTCCGGATAACGCGACGACGGTAACGATTGGCAAAGACGGTACGGTGACCGCTGTTACCGACGATCAGGCATCGCCGATCAATCTGGGACAGATCACGCTGGTGGATTTCATCAATCCGCAGGGTTTGCAGGCGATTGGTAACAACCTGTTCAAGGCGACCAATGCCAGTGGCGACCCGACTGAGGGTGAAGCTGGCCTGGCAGGGCTGGGAACCATTGAGCAGGGCACGGTCGAGGCATCAAACGTTGAGGTTGTGGAAGAGCTGGTGAACATGATTACCACCCAGCGCGCCTACGAGATGAACTCTAAGGTGGTGTCCACAACGGACCAGATGCTGCAATTCATCACCAACAATATTGGTTAACGCCATGAAGCGCATCATTCAAACCAGTAAGTTCAGGCACGCCAGTTCGCTGGCGCTTGTCGGAGCACTGATTGTACTGCAGGGATGCACCGCCATGAGCCGTCCCCGGGCGGTTCCGGATGACCCCCGGTACGCGCCGGTACGTGCGCAGTCAATGATGCAGAAGGACCCGTCATCCGGTGCCATCTTCCAGAGTTCCAGAAACTACAACTTCTACGGTGATACCACCGCGTTGAACGTCGGCGATATTCTGACGGTTACGCTTCAGGAATCGACCCAGGCAAGCAAGAACGCGGACACCAGTATCACCAAGGACAACGACATATCATTGCCAGAGCCAACCATTCTCGGTAAGAGCAACTTTGGCATCGCTACGTCGCTGAATCAGGAGCGTGATTTTGAGGGTTCCGCAGAAGCGGATCAGAGCAACAGCCTGAACGGCAACATCACCGTGACCGTAACAGAGGTGCTGCCCAATGGTGTCCTGCGGATTCGGGGAGAGAAATGGTTGTCGCTGACCAACGGTGACGAATTCATTCGTCTGACCGGTCTGGTGCGCCCCCAGGATATTCAGCCCAATAACACCGTTGCGTCGACACGCATCGCGGATGCGCGAATTGGCTACGGCGGCACTGGTGACTTCGATCAGGCCAATCAGATGGGCTGGGTCGGGCGCTTCTTTAACAGTGAATGGTGGCCGCTATGATGCTCCGGAGAGTACTTGCCGTGTTGCTGGCAATGTCGGTACTGGCTTCGCCAGTGCTGGCGGATCGTCTCAAGGATATTGCCCGCATCAAGGGTGTACGGAACAACCAGCTGGTGGGCTATGGTCTGGTTGTGGGGCTGGATGGTACCGGGGACAAAGCGCCGTTCACCAACCAGTCTTTCCGCAACATGATGAACCAGTTCGGTGTGACTTTGCCTGAAGGCGTTAACCCAAGCCTTGAGAATGTGGCAGCGGTTACCGTCAGCGCTGTGCTGCCACCATTCGCCAAGCCAGGGCAGGAACTGGATATTACCGTTTCGTCTATCGGTAATGCCGATAGCCTGCGGGGTGGCACCTTGCTGATGACGCCACTGAAAGGAGCTGATAACCAGATCTACGCCATGGCTCAGGGAAACATGGTGGTTGGTGGCTTCGGTGCCAACGGTCAAGATGGTTCAAAAATCACTGTCAACGTGCCCAGTGTCGGTCGTATCCCCAATGGAGCAACCATTGAGAGAGAGGTGGCGTCTCCCTTCACTCAGGGCGATACCATTACATTCAATCTGATGCGGTCCGATTTCACCACTGCTCGCAGGGTTGTCGAGGCCATCAACGGGTTCATTGGCCCGGATATGGCGTATGCCCATGACGCGACGTCGATCTCTGTCCGTGCGCCGCGTGATCCTTCCCAGCGTGTCAGCTTTCTGTCCATTCTGGAAAACATCGAGGTTGATCCAGCGGAAGACGCTGCAAAAGTCGTCATCAACAGCCGGACCGGAACGATTGTGGTTGGCCAGAATGTGAAGGTGAGCCCTGCGGCGATTACCCATGGCAGCCTGACGGTCACGATCCAGGAAAACCCCAATGTCGTTCAGCCGGGCCCGTTTTCGGAGGGTGAGACCGCTGTCCAGCAGGACACACAGATTGCCGTAACGGAAGAACCGTCACGGATGTTCAAGTTCGGACCGGCGGTTACGCTGAATGAAATTGTCCAGGCGGTGAATCAGGTAGGCGCGGCTCCTGGTGATGTCATGGCTGTTCTTGAGGCCCTGAAACAGGCCGGTGCCCTGCGCGCCGAGCTGATCGTGATCTAGGTGGGATGATGCAGGACTATCAGCTTCAACAGGCCCAGGTTTATACCGATTTCAGTGGATTGAATGCGCTGAAGACGGAAGCCGGCAACGACAAGCAAGCGGCACTCAGAGAGGTGGCTCGCCAGTTCGAGAGCCTGTTTTTGTCCGAGATGCTGAAGTCCATGCGCAAAGCGGGTGATGTGTTCTCCGAGGGTAACTATCTGAACACCAACCAATCCAAATTCTATCGGGACATGTTTGATAACCAGCTCAGTCTGACCATGGCAAGCGGTGAGGGGGCTGGTCTGGCGGAAGCGATGGTTCAGCAGCTGAGCCGACAGATTCCCGGCATGGACAGTGAAGGCAGCCGATTGGCCGGTCACAGGACCAGTATTGGTGATTATGACCGGTCCATGCCGGCGATCTCGCCCGTTTTGCCGGAGCAGGTTGAAGAAGTTACGCGTGTGGCGTCCCATCAGGATGATACTGCCGCAGTTGTTGCAGGAGACGCGCGCACTGATCAACAACCGGTGCCTGAGCGTTTTGAATCTCCGGAACACTTCGTTCGTACGCTGTTACCGATGGCGGAGCGGATTGCCAGTGAATCCGGTATCGACGCAAAAGTCATGGTTGCACAGGCTGCACTGGAAACCGGCTGGGGCAGGCACATGATCCGTGGTGAAGAGGATCGGCACAGTTTCAATCTGTTCGGTATCAAGGCAGACAGCCGCTGGGCCGGTGATTCGGTTTCGATAACCACGACAGAATATCGCGAGGGTATTCCGATGAAAGAGCAAGCCGCTTTCCGGGCGTACCCCGACTACGAATCCAGTTTCCGGGACTATGTGTCGTTCCTGGAATCAAACCCGCGATACCGGGATGTTCTTGCGTCGGCGGATCAACCGGAACTGTTTGCTGAGAAATTGCAGCAGGCGGGTTACGCAACGGATCCAGCCTACGGCGAGAAAATCCGCCGGATTATGGCCAGGGATTCGATGACAACGCTGTCGATGGGCAGCGCTGCAGGTAAGGAGTAAGTTATGGCTGGCTTGATCGGCATCGGCCTGAGCGGCGTGCTCAGCCATCAGACTGCACTGAATACCACCGGCAACAACATCACCAACGCCAATACGCCGGGTTACAGCCGCCAGGAGGTGATGTTTGAAACCCAGACCGGGCAGCGTACCGGCGCCGGCACGATTGGCAGTGGCGTTACCATCTCGAATATTCGTCGGCTCGCCGACGAGTACCTGTCCCAGCAGCTGCGTGAAGACAACACGCTGTATGGTGAGCAGGAAACACTTAATTCCGAACTGAGCCGCCTGGATAACCTTCTTGGTGGCGAAACCACGGGCCTCAGTAACGCTCTGAACAACTTCTTTGCCAGCCTGCAAAACGCGGCAGAGGACCCCACGTCTCTTCCGCAGCGCCAGCTTGTTCTGAGTGAGGCTCAGCAGATCGTAAATCGTTTTCAGGCGCTGAATGAGGAGTTCATCCAGCAGAGGGAATCGGTCAAAACCCAGATGCAGCAGGGTGTTGCTGATGCCAATTCACTGTTGAAAAGTATCGCTGAGTTGAATCAGGCGATTTCTGAATCGCCGGGAGTCGCCCAGGGGCTGATGCCCAACGAGCTGCTGGATCAGCGGGATGAGAAGCTGAAAGAGCTGGCCGGACTGATCAGTATCAAAGTGAGCAAGACTGAAGGCAGTCAGGTTAACGTCTCCCTGAGCAACGGGCTGGCGCTGGTCGTGGGTAACAATGCGGCGACACTGGGAACCACGAAGAGCGATGAAGATCCGAGCCGACTCGACTTTACCCTGACCAACGGCGGGCGGACCCTGAATATCAACGAGCAGGTGACGGGCGGCAAACTGGGCGGTCTGTACTATTTCGACAATCAGGCGCTGAAACCGGCTTTTGATGAACTGGGTCGGATTGCCATAGCCCTGTCCGATACCATGAACCATCAGCATGAAATCGGGATGGATCTCGAAGGGGATCTCGGCGGACTGTTTTTCTCGGACATCAATTCCCTGGAAGCCCAGCGGAGCCGTGTTATCCCGAATGCCAACAATCAGCTTCCCCAGAACGGGCAGCTGGCGGTAGAAATCACCGACAGCGCGAAGCTTGGTGGGGGCAGCTACACCATCCAGTTCTCTGGCGACGGTCGTAGCTTTGAGGTGACTGATAATCTGACCGGCGAGAGTCTCAGTCAGGGGCGGCTTCCTGATCCGGTTCAATCGGAAATCAGCCTTCCCGGATTCAATATTCGCGTTGAGGGCGGCACCTTCAACGCGGGCGACAAGTATTTGATCCAGCCGACCCGCAGTGCGGCCGAGAATATTGGTCTGGAAGTGAGCCGGGAAGAGGACCTGGCGTTTGCCAGTCCGATTCGGGCCGCGGCCGGAGACCAGAACATCGGTACCGGCGAGATCGATCAGGGCACTATGCTCAACGTCCGGAATCCGTTTACCAACTCGCTGTTACCCGGCTTTCAGTCGGCCGGTGAGCTGGCAAATGGCCCGCTGACAGTCACCTTTGCCAGCGGTGGGCCAACGGGGCTCACGTTCACGGTGACTGATGCTGGCGGCACAGCGATTGGTGCTGCTAACCAGCCTTACACCGCTGGCCAGGCGAATGAGCTGTTTACTGATGATCCCGCCGCGGGTGCGGCATATCAGGGATTCCAGTTCCGCGTAACCGGAGAGCCGGCACCGGGGGACACCTTTTCCATCGATTACAACAGTAATGGTGTGTCCGATAACCGCAATGCGGAATTGCTGGCGGCATTGGGGACGGCGAACACCATGAACAACGGCACCCAGAATTTTACTGAGGGCTATGCCGGGCTGGTGGAGGATATTGGCGTGAAGACCCGCCAGAGCCAGCTGGACATGGATGCCAGTAAAACCCTTCTCGAGCAGTCAACCGCCCAGCGGGAGAGTGTGTCCGGGGTGAATCTCGATGAGGAGGCCGGCAAGCTCATCCAGTACCAGGCGGCCTACAACGCATCGGCTCAGGTTATGTCGGTGGCACAGGATTTGTTCGATACATTGCTGGGGACATTCCGCTGATGTCAGTGGAATCCGGTAGCGAGAGGTAACGTGTGATGATGCGAATTTCATCTCAACAGATTTTTTCCGGCGGTATCAATCGTCTTCAGGAGCTGAATACCAGCCTCAACAATACCCAGCAGCAGATCTCGACGGGTAAGCGTGTAAACCAGCCGTCGGATGATCCGGTTGCCGCTGCCCGAATCCTCAAGCTGGATCAGGAGCTGGCGCGGGTTGAAACCTATCAACGCAATGTCGATCTTGCGGATAATCGTCTGAGCCAAGAAGAAAGCGCCCTTCAGAGCGCAACCGACATCATTCAGCGGGTTCGTGAGCTTACGGTTCAGGCCGGTAATGGTGCGCTTTCGGTGAATGACCGGCAGTCCATTGCGTCAGAGCTGGAGGAACGGCTTGGGCAGTTGGCTGACATTGCCAATACCCGGGATGCCTCGGGTGAGTATATTTTTAGCGGGTTCCAGGGTTCGGTCCAGGCCTTCAAACAGGACGCCTCTGGTAGCTGGGTATACCAGGGAGATGAAGGTCAGCGCGTGTTGGAGATTGATGATGGCGTTACCGTGCCCATCAGTGATCACGGTAAAGGGATTTTTGTCGATGTACCGGAAGCCGTCACCGCTCAGCATACAACGATCAATACGCCAGATGCCTACATCTCCGGCGTCAAGTTGGTCAGTGAGGCCGACCTCGCTGCCGAGTACCCCAATGCATTTCCGGATGACATCACCATCGAAGTCCAGGCTGGCGGTAACATACTGGCCACCGATGCCCAGGGCGATGTCCTGACGGTTGATCCCGCTGTGTACGAGAGCGGAGAGCCATTTGTTGTTGCCGGTATCGAGATGACCATTACCGGCGCGGTGGCGGGCACAGGGGATCAGTTTACAGTGGATGTGAACGGCAAACAGTCGGTTTTCAAAAGCATCGAAAACCTCATCTCCGGGCTGACCTCCCTGGACAAATCAACGGGGGAGGGCAACTCAGCCTATGACGATCTGATCGCCCAGTCGCTGATCAATCTCGACAATGCCCAGGAAAGTATTGTTCTGAAGCAGACCGAGCTTGGCGGGCGGATGAATGCGGTTGAATCCACCAAGACGTTTCTTGAGGATTCTTCGGTCTATACCAATAAAATCCGTTCCCAGTTGCAGGATGTGGATTACGCCGAAGCCATCAGTAATCTGAGCTTCCAGAGTTTCGTCCTTCAGGCCGCCCAGCAGTCTTTTGCGCAGGTTTCGCAACTGTCGCTGTTCGACAGGTTGTAAATATTTGACGCGGCGGGCAGATCTGCCCGCTGACCCTGTTGCTTTCACGGACAGGCTCAGTATAATCCCCACACTCTCCGATGGCGGCGTGGTGAAATTGGTAGACACGACGGATTCAAAATCCGTTGGGGTAAAACCCGTGGCGGTTCGAGTCCGCCCGCCGCTACCACTTTCCTGCGGTGTCATGACAATCCCACTCCATGAACGTCTCTGATTTTCACTTTGATCTGCCGGACGAACTGATAGCCCGATACCCTCTGAAAGATCGGACTGCCTCTCGCCTGCTTTGCCTTGATGGCCTCTCTGGTTCCACCAGCCACCGCCAGTTCTCTGATCTGCCCGGCCTGCTTCAGCCCGGCGACCTTCTCGTATTCAACGATACGCGAGTGATTCCTGCGCGCCTGTTCGGCAAGAAGGAAACCGGAGGGCAGGTAGAAATACTGGTAGAGCGGGTAACCGGCGAGCACGAGATTATGGCCCATGTTCGTGCCTCGAAAGCCTTGAAAGAAGGGCAGGCCGTCATTCTGGAAGATGGCACCGTGATGCGAATGGCCGGTCGTCATGATGCGCTCTTCGATCTGTTCTGTGAGTCTTCCGAGCCGGTTCTCGATGTACTTGAGCGCATTGGTCACATGCCATTGCCTCCCTACGTCGATCGTCCTGACGAGAGCAGTGACCGCGAGCGATATCAAACCGTTTATGCCCGGGAGGCTGGAGCCGTGGCTGCCCCAACGGCGGGGCTTCATTTTGATGAGGCTATGCTTGCAACTCTCCGCGAAAAGGGTGTTGAAACCGCATTTGTGACTCTGCACGTCGGCGCTGGCACATTCCAGCCAGTTCGTGTTGACCGGATCGAAGATCACGTTATGCACAGCGAGGTGGTCCAGGTTCCCCAGGAAACCGTGGATGCGGTTGAGCGTGCCAGGTCGCGGGGAGGGCGTGTCGTTGCGGTCGGAACAACGTCGGTACGGTCGCTGGAATCTGCCAGCCGTGGGGGGCAGTTGCGTACTTTTCAGGGCGAGACCGATATCTTTATTCATCCTGGGTACCGGTTCCAGACCGTAGACGCCCTGATCACCAATTTCCACCTGCCGGAATCGACCCTGATCATGCTGGTTAGCGCCTTTGCCGGTTACGACCATGTGATGAATGCATACCGGGAAGCCGTTGCCGAGCGGTATCGCTTTTTCAGTTACGGCGATGCCATGTTCATTACCGGCCAGGAACCCAGTCGCGGAATGCTGCTGGGGGCTTCAGAAACAACTAACGAATCACGTGCGCAGCGTGATGGGGAGGCGGAGTGAGCCAGACCAGTTTCATGTCTTTTGAAAAACTCGGCGAAGACGGTCGGGCCCGCCGCGGGCGGCTAACCTTTCCCCGAGGAACCGTTGAAACGCCAGCTTTCATGCCGGTTGGCACCTACGGTACCGTTAAGGGCATGCTGCCCAGGGATATCGAGGAAATCGGTGCCGAGATCATTCTTGGTAATACCTTTCACCTGATGCTCCGTCCGGGTACGGAGGTGGTCAAGGCGCACGGCGATCTGCATGACTTCACCCAGTGGCAGGGGCCGATTCTGACCGACTCCGGCGGATTCCAGGTCTTCAGCCTCGGCGACATGCGCAAGATCACCGAAGAGGGCGTCAAATTCCGTTCTCCGGTGGATGGCTCTCCCGTTGAGCTGTCCCCGGAAATTGCGATGCAGGTCCAGCGAGACCTTGGCTCGGACATCGTCATGATTTTTGACGAGTGCACGCCGTATCCGGCCACAGAGCGCCAGGCAAAGGACTCCATGGAGCTGTCCTTGCGTTGGGCTGCGCGCAGTAAAGCGGCGCACGAGGGCAACCCGTCAGCGTTGTTTGGCATCGTTCAGGGCGGTATGTATGAACACCTGCGCGATCGCTCCCTTGAAGGCCTGACCGAGATTGGCTTTGACGGTTATGCGATTGGTGGCTTGTCGGTCGGCGAACCGAAAGAGGATATGATCCGGATTCTCGACCATCTGCCACCGAAGATGCCGGAAGATCGTCCCCGATATCTGATGGGTGTTGGCCGCCCGGAGGATATTGTCGAGGCCGTTCGTCGTGGCGTGGATATGTTTGATTGCGTCATGCCGACCCGTAACGCCCGAAATGGCTATCTGTTCACCTCCACGGGTATCGTAAAGATCCGGAACGCCAAGAACCGTCATGACACCGGGCCGCTGGACGAGCGTTGCGACTGCTACACCTGTAAGAACTTTTCGAAAAGCTATCTGCATCACCTTGATAAGTGTGGAGAAATGCTAGGCTCCCAGCTCAACACAATTCATAACCTGCGGTTCTATCAGAACCTGATGGCTGGATTGCGTGGGGCCATTGAAGCAGGTACATTGTCGGACTTTGTATCAGAGTTCTACGCGCTACGAGGCGAGAGCGTTCCGGCCCTCGCTGAAGCCTGAATACATTGCTTTAACTACGGAGAAACTGAATGAAATCTATCAAGATGCTCTTGACCGGCCTGATGGCGATGATGCCTGCACTGGCAATGGCGCAGGATCCGGCCGCACAGGGCATGGGTGTTATGGGGCAGGTGATCTTCTTTGCCGGCTTTATTGCCATTTTCTATTTCCTGATCTGGCGTCCGCAATCCAAGCGTGCCAAAGAGCATAAGGCTCTGATGTCAGGCCTGAATAAGGGCGATGAGGTAGTCACTTCCGGTGGTGTTGCCGGCAAGATTACCAAGGTAACTGACGACTTTATCGTTGTGGAAATTGCCGACAATGTTGAGGTCAAAGTTCAGAAAGTTGCTGTTGCAGCAGCCCTGCCAAAGGGCACTTTGAAGGACATCTGAGCCGGAGGCCGCCTACAGGGCGGCCTGATTTTTTCTGGCAGAAACACCAAGGCCGGCTCGCGGGCTGGCTAAAAGGGATCCCATGCTTAACAAGTACCCGCTCTGGAAAAACCTGGTTATCCTGGTCGCGCTTGTGATCGGGTTTATCTATGCTTTGCCCAATCTCTTCCCCGACGATTACGCCATCCAGATTACCGGTGCGCGCAGTAGCACCGAGGTCAACGCCAGTGTGCTGGATCGCGCCGTCAAAGCCCTTGAGTCCGAGGGAATCAACGTAAAAAGCAGCACCCTGCAGGATCGTGACGCACTGATTCGTCTCACCAGCGCAGACGATCAGTTGCAGGCTCGCCCGGTTGTTCAATCCGCCCTCGGTCGTGATTATCTCGTTGCCCTCAACATGGCACCGTCCACGCCAGAGTGGCTCAAGAGCCTGGGTGCCGGCCCGATGAAACTCGGCCTCGACTTGCGCGGTGGTGTTCACTTCCTGCTGGAAGTCGATATGGATACCGCGGTGAATCAGCGTCTTGAGGCGTTGGCGAGCCAGATCAAGGGCGACCTTCGTGAAGAGCGTATTCGTTACCGTGGTGGCGATGTGGAGGGCCAGCGTGAAATCGTGCTGAGTTTCCGGGATGAGGATGCAAGGGCAGAAGCCTTTGATCTGATCCGCGGTCAGTACAACCAGTTTTTGATGGATGAGCGGACGGTTGAGGACGTGCGCCAGATCGTGCTGTCACTCTCCGAAGCCGAAGTTAAGTCGATTCAGGAATATGCCCTGGAGCAGAACCTGACCACCATCCGTAACCGCGTGAACGAGCTTGGTGTTGCCGAACCGTTGGTTCAGCGCCAGGGCGCGGACCGCATTATCGTTGAGCTTCCGGGCGTTCAGGATACAGCTCAGGCGAAGCGTGTGCTTGGTGCGACGGCGAACCTCGAGTTCCGTATGGAGGCCCGTCAGGACGCGTCGGCGGGCGAAGTCGAAACATTCGGTTTCCGGGATAACCCTCAGCGCACCGCGCGCCTTGAAAAAGACATCATCACGACCGGTAACAACGTGTCCAATGCGCAGCAGGCATTCGATGAAAACGGCCAGCCCCAGGTCAATATCACCATGGACTCCGTCGGTGGCGATCAGATGAACCGGGCAACCCGCAATGCGATCGGGCGTCGAATGGCCGTGCTGTTTATCGAGTTCCGTACCGACACTGAAGATCGCATGGTCGATGGTGAAATGACGACGGTAGAGAAGCGTGTGGTGGAAAAGGGCATTATCAGCCTCGCCACCGTTCAGTCTGCGTTGGGTAGCAGTTTCCGTATCACCGGCCTCGATTCTATTCCTGAAGCTGCCGAGCTTGCGCTGCTGCTTCGTGCCGGTGCGCTTGCCGCCCCCATGTACTTTGTGCAGGAGCGAACAATCGGTCCGAGCCTGGGGCAGCAGAATATTGATGCAGGGATGATGTCTGTGGCGCTGGGCTTTGCGCTCGTACTCGCCTACATGCTCGTGTATTACCGTGGCTTCGGTCTTATTGCCAACGTGTCGCTGACCCTGAATCTGATGCTTCTGGTTGCGTGTATGTCGATTCTCTCGGCAACGCTGACTCTGCCAGGTATTGCGGGGATCGTGCTGACCGTCGGCATGGCGGTGGATGCAAACGTACTTATTTTCGAGCGTATCCGGGAAGAACTCCGAGCGGGCGTGCCGCCCCAGTCAGCCATCAATTCCGGCTATTCGAGGGCGTTCGTTTCCATTTTTGATGCCAATATCACGACACTGCTGGTCGCAGTGATTCTGTTTGCCATGGGCTCAGGTCCGGTGAAAGGCTTCGCCGTAACCCTGTGCCTGGGTATCCTGACCTCGATGTTCTCGGGACTCATGGTCAGCCGCAGCATCGTGAACCTTGTCTATGGCGGTCGCAAAATCGAGAAACTGTCGATCGGAGGAAAACTGGCAAATGTCTGAGCAAGAGAAGAAGCCGTTTGATTTTATGGGGCTTCGGAAGGTCGCTTCCGTGCTCTCGATTACGTTGCTGGTTGCCTCTGTGGTTCTGCTGGCGGTTCGTGGTCTGAATCTTGGTATGGATTTCACCGGAGGCACTTCGGTGGAATTTGAATACGCCGAGGCTCCGTCTCTGGACGAGATCCGGACCACATTGAGCGACGCGGGTTACGAACAATTTGTTGTTCAGAATTTTGGTGCAGATACCACGGTCCTGGTTCGACTGGCGGAAGCTGGCAATGACAAGCTTGCGGAATCCGTTACTGAGGCCCTGTCGGCCAGTGGTGAAGAACTGGAGTTGATAAGTTCTGAGTTTATCGGCTCCCAGGTTGGCGAGGAGCTTCGCGAAGACAGTGGCCTGGGTCTGCTTCTGGCGCTGGCTGTTGTGCTTATCTACGTGGGAATGCGTTTCCAGTTCAAGTTCGGTATCGCGTCAGTGCTGCCTCTGGCGCACGATGTCATTATCGTTCTTGGTGTGTTTGCGCTGTTCCAGTGGACCTTCGATCTGACCGTGCTGGCGGCATTACTTGCCGTTATCGGGTATTCGCTGAACGACACCATTGTTGTCGCTGACCGGATTCGTGAGAACTTCCGTAAAATGCGGGTAGGGGATTCCTGGGAAATTATCAATACCTCTATTCACCAAACTATCAGCCGTACCATCAATACCTCAGGTACCACGCTGGTCGTGCTTGTTGCCCTTTACCTGTTCGGCGGGGAAGCCATTAACAACTTCTCGCTGGCTTTGATCATTGGTGTGGTTGTGGGTACCTATTCCTCGATCTACGTGTCGGCCAACCTGCTGATCGCCTTTGGTGTATCACGTGAGGACCTGATGCTGCCGTCCAAGGAAGGGGCAGTGGGGGCAGAGGAAGAAGAGCAGCCGCCAGAATGGCTCAACCGGATGTGAGTATTCGCAAGGCGTAAAAAAACCGCCGGCCCGTGAGGGTTGGCGGTTTTTTTTGGCCGGCTAAACTGTTTAGCGCGGCAGACGGCCCCGGAACGGATGAAGTTCCTTGAGGACTTCACGGAAGAGTTTCGGGTTAGCCACGACCAATTGTCGAGCGCCGGAGGCGGACGGGTTACCGGAGAAATCGCCGGTCAGGGCACCGGATTCCATAGCGAGAGTAACGCCAAGGTCCAGGTCTGCCGCCTCGGGCCGGAAAATCACGGCAGCGTCCAGGGTGCCGGATGCGACCCGGGCAATATCGAGTACAACACAGCCTGAAGTACGGAACATGGCTGCGTTTTTCGCCAGTACTGTCGCCATTTCACCCCAGAGTTGAGCATCTTCGCTCTTGCGGGCCTGGTCCAGAAGGTTGCTGGAAATGGCGGCATTACCTGCCACTTTGATTTCGGATGTCCGCACCCGGCGGCTGTTGAGCGCAGCGCCATGACCGCGGCTGGCAGAATACTCTTCACCGGTAATCGGGTTAACCACGAGCAGGTTTTCTGTCCGGTTATTCCGTTTCTGGGCCAGGGCAAGGGCGAATTCCGGGATGCCGCGCAGGAAGTTTTCACGACCAAGTACCGGGAAAATATGCCAACTCTTTTCGTCGCTCCCGGCATCCGCTTCGTTTAATGGCGCAATGCTATGATCCTTGTAGGCCTTTTCGAGCTGCTCCAGGAAATTGTCGTAAATGGATTGCTCGACCCGGTCCAGCTGACGACGGCGTTCTTCTTCATCGTTCGCATTGGAGGCCTGGCGTTCGAAATGTGCTTTCAGGTAATCCGATCCCTGACGCGCAACGCGCAGGGCCATTTTAATCGCTGGTTGCATCTGAGTGTTCATTATCCGGGTGTGTGAAGGCCGGGTATGATAGCAAAAGATGACCCGGCTTGTATGTTTTTTGACTCAGCAATAGCACGGATGATGCCGGGTTGCGGGTTCCCCGGAGGCGCAGGCAAGTGCCGGTTTCTGCTATCATTGCGTCCCTTACTCACTTTGGCTGGATTTTTTAGCAATGCATAAGCCGGCATTACCGCAGGATGAAACCGACACCTTTGGGGATCAGATTCGAATTGTTCTGGTCGAAACTTCTCACTCGGGCAACATCGGCGCCGTTGCCCGCGCGATGAAGAATATGGGCCTTGGGAATCTATGGTTGGTGAATCCGTCGTCCTTTCCCGATGAGGCATCCTATGCCCGTTCAGCCGGCGCCTCTGATGTTCTTGACAAGGCAACGGTTGTGGCAAGCCTGGACGAGGCTATTGCGGACTGTGTGGTGGTGATGGGCACCAGTGCTCGTGGTCGTAAGGTGCCTTGGCCCGTCATTCCGCCGCCTGATGCCGCCGAAAAGGCGTCTGAAGCTGCTGCGGGCGGTTCTGTCGCAATGGTGTTTGGGCGTGAGAATCATGGTCTGAGCAATGATGAACTGCAACGTTGTCATTACCACATTCATATACCGTCGAACCCGGATTACAGCTCCCTGAACCTGGCCATGGCCGTTCAGGTAATGTGCTACGAATTGCGCATGCACCACCTTCGTGGACTTGAAGGTGGGGAAGAGAGCCCTTACCTAAAGCCCATGACCAAGCCTGGCGATGAAGGTTGGGACGTACCACCTGCACCGGTGAGCGATGTCGAAGGCTTCTTTGGGCACCTGGAGCAGGTGTTGGTCGATGTAAACTTTCATCGCAGAGAGAATCCGCGCCAGTTAATGATCCGTTTGCGTCGCCTGTTTCAGAGGGCCAGACTGGATCAAATGGAGATCAATATCCTTCGGGGGGTGCTGACGGCCGTACAAAAAGCGGTCGGAGCCACGGGGATGGGGAGTAAAAGCGAGGCCGACAAAAAGGCCGCGAAACAGGAAGACGGGCATGTTTGAAAGATTGAGGGAAGACATCGGTAGTGTTTTTCATCGGGATCCCGCAGCGCGGAACACCTTTGAGGTTCTGACCAACTATCCCGGTTTGCATGCACTGTTGTTGCATCGGTTCGCCCACTGGCTTTGGAATCTCGGGCTGAAATGGCTGGCTCGCACGGTGTCGACCATTTCCCGCTGGCTTACCGGGGTTGAGATTCATCCCGGAGCAACCATCGGGCGGCGTTTCTTTATCGATCACGGTATGGGGGTGGTGATCGGGGAGACCACAGTGATCGGAGACGACGTAACGCTGTATCAGGGGGTCACGCTGGGGGGCACCAGCTGGAACAAGGGCAAGCGCCATCCAACAATCGGAAACGGTGTCGTTGTTGGTGCCGGGGCCAAGATCCTCGGGCCGTTTGAGGTCGGAGAGGGGGCCAAGGTGGGGTCAAATTCCGTTGTGACCAAAGCGGTTCCGGCCGGCGCTACGGTGGTTGGAATACCTGGCCGCGTTATCGTGAAGCGCCAGACAGAAGATGATGTTCGTCGTAAGGAAATGGAAGAGCGCATGGGCTTCGATGCGTACGGGGTGACCGAGGAAATGCCTGACCCCGTGGCCAGGGCGGTACGCTCTCTGCTTGACCATATGCATGCAGTGGATGACCGCATAGATTCCATGTGCAAGGCGATCCGCAAGGTGAACAGTGAATACCAGAATGGCGAATTGCCGCCCTTGCATGAAGAAGATTTTGATTGCGTGCGGGACCCGGAAGAAGAGAAGCAGGGGTGAATACTTGACTGAAATACTGGGTCAATACATACTCGCTCCTGTTGTCCGAGATTCAATCCCTTCCCGGGGCTGACGCTATGAAACTGACCACCAAAGGCCGATACGCAGTGACGGCAATGCTGGATCTTGCTCTCCATGGAGATCAGGGGCCGGTCAGTCTCGCCGATATTTCGGCTCGTCAGGAGATCTCGTTGTCCTACCTGGAACAACTCTTTTCACGGTTACGCAGGCAAAAACTCGTCGAGAGTATTCGTGGCCCGGGCGGTGGTTACCGTCTGAGTCGCGGAGCAGACGATGTCTACGTTGCTGAGGTCGTTGACGCGGTGAGCGAATCGCTCGATACGACCCGCTGTGGTAACAAGGGTGATTGCCAGAATGGTGAAAAATGCCTGACTCACCATCTCTGGTCGGACCTGAGTGATCAGATTCATCAGTTCCTGAGCGAAATAAGCCTCGGAGATCTGATGAGGAAGCGGGAAATCCGCAGTGTAGCTGATCGGCAGAATCGCCGTCAGTCTCCTGATGCCGACTCTGAAACCATAAATACCGAACGCCTGTCAGACCAGGCGCCGGCCTGAATATAGTTCCTTAACGCCCATGAAAAAGCCCGTTTATCTGGATTACGCGGCTACGACGCCCGTTGATCCGTCCGTTGCCGATGACATGGTCAAGTATCTGACCCTGGATGGCGTCTTTGGCAATCCCGCATCCCGTTCCCACGTATTTGGCTGGCAGGCGGAGTCCGCGGTGGAGTCTGCCAGGAAGCAGGTCGCTAACCTGATTCATGCCGATCCGAGAGAAATCGTTTGGACATCCGGAGCCACGGAATCCGATAACCTGGCTATCAAGGGCGCGGTCGCGGGGCGTTCGAACGCGCACATTATTACGTCCATGATCGAGCACAAGGCTGTTCTCGATGCCTGCAAATGGCTGGAGCAGCAGGGTGTCGAAGTCACCTGGCTACAGCCGGATGCTGCCGGTCGGATTGGTGTCGGTCAGGTCGAGCAGGCGTTAAAGGACAATACCGTGTTGGTCAGCCTTATGCTGGTCAATAATGAGCTGGGTTGCATCAATGATGTTGCGGCGATTGGTGCCATGCTCAGGAAACGCGGGGTGCTGTTCCACGTTGATGCGGCTCAGGCTGCGGGCAAGATGACGGTGGATGTTAACTCAATGCCGGTGGATCTCATGGCCTTGTCCGGTCATAAAGTATATGGCCCGAAAGGCGTCGGTGCGCTTTATGTGCGCCGCTCGCCGGATGTGAAAATAGAGGCCCAGATCCATGGCGGCGGGCATGAGCGCGGTATGCGCTCGGGTACCTTGCCGACTCACCAGATTGTGGGCATGGGCAAGGCGTTTGCTATTGCTCAGGAGCAGCTTGAATCAGAAGTGGAGGTTTTGGAGGGGCTTCGCAGTTCCTTCCTCGAAGGGCTGCAAGGGCTGGGCGGTGTTACGCTGAATGGCACTGATAGCCAGCGTGTCCCTGGAATCGTGAACCTGTCGTTCGACGGCGTTGAGGCGGAATCCCTGATGCTGGGCCTGAGAGATCTCGCGGTGTCTTCGGGGTCTGCCTGCGCCTCTGCGACCATTGAGCCTTCCTATGT
This sequence comes from Marinobacter nitratireducens, assembly GCF_000708045.1. GTDB lineage: Bacteria > Pseudomonadota > Gammaproteobacteria > Pseudomonadales > Oleiphilaceae > Marinobacter > Marinobacter nitratireducens. The sequence goes on along the minus strand of NZ_ANIE01000003.1, from coordinate 726,763 downwards.
GCTTCGCGGAATTGGTCTGAGCGACGAACAGGCTCACCGGGCGTTGCGCTTTTCCTTTGGCCGGTTCACGTCTCCCGAGGAGATTGAATTCGCCAGTTCGCAAATTGTTGATGTTGTTACCCGCCTTCGCGGGGTGCGGTAGGCAGTTGGCGCAGGACTGCGTATAATCGCAGGCCGGAATTTTTAACCCAAACTCAAATGGAGAAAGACCATGGCAAACGAGCGCACGCTCTCGATTATCAAGCCCGACGCAGTAGCCAAGAATGTGATCGGCGAAATCTACAGCCGTTTCGAGAAGGCTGGCCTGAACATTGTTGCTGCCAAGATGATGCACCTGACGCAGGAGCAGGCTGAAGGCTTTTACGCAGAGCACAAAGAGCGTCCGTTCTTCAACGATCTGGTTGCGTTCATGACCTCTGGTCCCGTTGTTGTTCAGGTTCTGGAAGGCGAAGGCGCTATCCTGAAGAACCGTGATCTGATGGGTGCTACCAACCCGAAAGAAGCGGACGCGGGCACAATCCGTGCAGATTTCGCCTCTTCCATCGATGCAAACGCTGTTCACGGTTCTGATTCTGCGGCTTCTGCCGAGCGTGAAATTGCGTATTTCTTTAACGACAATGAAATCTGCCCGCGGGGCTGATGTCGTTGCCGGGGCGACCTGAACGGTCGTCCCCGGATTGGTTATCTGATCGAGGTTATGTAATGACAGCTGCTGCTGAACGAGTCAATTTGCTGGGGATGCCCAAAGCCAAGCTTGAGGCGTATTTCGAGTCCCTGGGCGAAAAGCGCTTCCGCGCTCAGCAGGTCCTGCAATGGATTCACCAGCGCGGGGTTGATGACTTCGATCAAATGACCAATATGAGCAAGTCCCTTCGGGAGAAGCTCAAGCTGCAAGCCGAGGTGCGTGGCCCGGAGGTCATCTATGATGAAACCTCAAAAGATGGCACCCGAAAATGGGTAATGCGGATGGACAACGGGAACAGTGTTGAAACCGTCCTCATCCCCGATGGCGAGCGCGGAACGCTCTGTGTGTCGTCACAGATTGGTTGCAGTCTCGACTGCACGTTCTGTTCCACCGGCAAGCGCGGTTTCAATCGCAACCTGACTGCGGCAGAGATTATTGGTCAGGTGTGGGTGGCGCGAAAAGCCTTTATGCCGTTTGAGCCGGGGCCGGACAGACCAATTACCAACGTTGTGATGATGGGCATGGGCGAACCACTGCTGAACTTCGACAATGTCGTCGATGCCATGAATCTCATGATGGAAGATCTGGCGTACGGCATTTCCAAGCGTCGAGTGACCCTGAGTACCTCAGGTGTTGTACCGGCACTGGATCGCCTGGGCGAAGTTACCGATGTTTCACTGGCCATTTCGCTACACGCGCCCAATGATGAATTGCGGAACAAGCTGGTTCCGCTCAACAAGAAGTATCCCATCGCGGAGCTTCTGGCGGCGACAAAACGTTATCTGGCCGGCTTGCCGGATAAGCGCAAGGCGACCATCGAATACACCGTGATTGAAGGCATGAATGATCAACCCGAGCATGCGCGCCAATTGGCGGAACTGCTTCGTGGATTGCCGTGCAAGATCAACCTGATTCCCTTCAATCCATTCCCGGAGAGCGATTTCCGGCGCCCGAGCAAAAATGCGACCCGCCGTTTCCAGACGGTGCTGAATGAGCTTGGTTATATCGCCACAATCCGCACCACGCGCGGTGACGATATCGACGCGGCCTGTGGCCAGCTCGTTGGTCGGGTTGAGGACAGGACCCGCCGCAGCCAGCGCTATATCCAGGTACAGCAGGTTAATCCCTGAAACGGAACCATCCAACAGTTAGCGAGGATTGCACAGCTGTGACGTTCAAAACGACAAACAGGTTTTTCTCTGCGACGGCATGCCTGTTTGCCGTCTTGTTGGTCGCCGGGTGCGTTACCACCACCGACAGTCGTTTTGCCAAGGAAGCCGACCGGCAGGAAGCGATTGACAACTATGTCCGGCTGGGTACGGCTTACATCGGGCAGGGGAACCTGGATCGTGCCCGTCACCACCTAGATCGTGCCCTGGAGCTGGATAGCGACAATGCTGCTGCGCTCAGTGCGATGGGACTGGTATACAACGCAGAGGGCGAGCCGGAGCTTGCAGAGAAAAACTTCCGGCGAGCCATCTCCAGTGACAGTGGTTACACCCGTGGTCGTGTCTACTATGGCGCGTTTCTGTTTGGACAGGATCGATTTGAGGATGCGAGTGCACAATTTGACGCTGCATCGAAAGACACGGAATACCCGGACCGGGGATCGGTCTTTTTCAACCTGGGTATGACCCGGGAGCGCTTGGGAGCGCTGGACGAAGCCGAAGTAGCCTATCGGCGTGCCATAGATCTCTCCCGAGGCGATGCGCGGCCGCTGCTCGCTTTGTCCAGAGTGTTGGTCGAGCAGGAGCGCTACAGTGCAGCCAGCCGGTATTTCAGCCGTCTCACTTCCATGATGCAGCGTAATACCCGGATGCGTCATTCTGCAGAAAGCCTGTGGACAGGTATTCGCATTGCCCACCATCTGGGAAGCCGCGACCAGGAAGCCAGCCTGGCGTTACAGCTCAGGAACAATTATCCGGAGTCAGACGAATACCAACAATATAAGGTGCTGATTTCTAATGGCCAATGAAGAAACACCCCAGCCTGTAAATAGCAATCCCGTCGGTACACAACTGAAGAAAGCTCGAGAAGCGCGGGGGCTCGATGTTAGCGATATCGCCAATGCCCAGCATTTGCGGACCGTTGTCATAGAGGCGATAGAGGCCGGCGATTACAGCAAGATCGACAGCGAACTTTTTCTCAAGGGCTATGTCAGGGCTTTTGCGGGACAGGTTGGACTCGATGCCGACTCGATCATCGCCGATCTTGATAAAGAACTCGAACCCCTTAGGGAGCAACGCAAGCAGGAATTTGAGGCAAACCCGCTGGTGGATATAGAGCGCCGCCGCAGTCGCAAGCGTCGGTTGGCCAAGGGCGTGTTATTCCTGGTTGCTGCCGCCATCGTTGCCTGGATCGTCGTCTATTTCGTGCTTCCGTCCCAGCCGTTCAGCGGGGCGCCCGATAACGCAACGAGCGCCACTGAAGAGAGTGCGTCATCCTCTTCGGCGCCGACGGATAATGGCGCAAGTGATCTTGTGTCGAATTCTGAGCAGGATACGCCGGTGGTTGCCCCGTCAGAGGCCGGGCTAGCCATGCCGGAAGAAACCGCCGAGGCTGACGGCGTTCAGGGTGATGCACCCGACACTGTAACAGCGATCGCTGAGGCAAGTGATAGCGTCGCGCCGGAAGCCACCGTACCGGAGGATATAGCGGTAGAGGGTTCTGATGTGCCTGCTGAGGAGGCTTTTGCTGACGCTGAAGTGACAGCGGCAGAGCCGGTTTCCGATACCAATGGAAGGCTCCAGATTACCTTTGCGGCCGATTGTTGGGTGCGTGTGAGCGATGCTGCGGGAAACCGGTTGGTCAACTCGTTGAAACGCGAGGGTGACACGATTGATGTGACTGGTGAGGCTCCGCTGTCCGTCGTTATCGGAGCGGTCGATGCCGTGAGAACGATCCGCTTCCAGGGCGAGCCTCTCAACATGAGCGACTACCCGGTTGATCGAAACCGGTCAGAATTTACCCTGACAATCTGAATTTCCGACGAATTTATCGATATTGGTCTGTAACACATGAAACACGAATCCCCGATCACCAGACGCAAGTCCCGCCAGATCATGGTTGGCAATGTACCCGTCGGCGGTGATGCCCCTATCGCAGTCCAGAGTATGACGAATACCAACACCTGCGATGTTGAAGCAACCGTTGCCCAGATCAAGGCTATTCAGGACGCTGGTGCGGATATCGTGCGGGTGTCTGTGCCCGACATGGATGCAGCCGAGGCTTTCGGAAAGATCCGGCAGCAGGTTTCTCTCCCGCTGGTTGCGGATATCCACTTCGACTACAAGATTGCGCTGCGTGTTGCCGAACTTGGTGTTGACTGTCTTCGCATCAACCCCGGCAATATTGGCCGTGACGACCGGGTCAGCGCCGTTATTAATGCTGCCAGGGATCGCAACATCCCGATCCGGATCGGGGTGAATGCCGGTTCGCTGGAGAAAAGCCTTCAGCGCAAGTATGGCGAGCCGACACCGGAAGCCCTGGTCGAGTCGGCGATGCGTCACATCGACATTCTTGATCGCCATGATTTCCAGGACTTCAAAGTCAGCCTTAAGGCATCCGAAGTGTTCATGACGGTGGCGGCCTACCGCAAGATTGCCTCCCAGATCGAGCAGCCCCTGCACCTGGGTATTACCGAAGCCGGTGGTTTCCGCTCTGGCACCGTCAAGTCCTCCATCGGTCTCGGCATGCTTCTCATGGATGGCATCGGTGATACCATCCGTGTCTCTCTGGCGGCTGATCCGGTGCAGGAGATCAAGGTTGGCTTTGATATCCTCAAGAGCTTGCGGCTGCGTAGCCGTGGTATCAACTTTATTGCCTGCCCGAGCTGCTCCCGTCAGAATTTCGATGTCATCCAGACCATGAATGATCTCGAGGCCCGTCTTGAGGACGTTAATACCTCAATGGACGTGGCAATCATCGGCTGCATTGTAAATGGCCCCGGTGAAGCGAAAGAGGCCGATATCGGCCTGACCGGCGGAAGCCCGAAGAATCTCTTCTATATGCATGGCAAGCCGAATCAGAAGCTCGACAATGCAACCCTGACCGATGATCTGGAGCGTCTGATCCGGGAAGAGGTGAGCAAACGCAAAGAGCAGGAAGAGGCGATTATCGCCCGTTCCGAAGACTGACTGGCGGTCACGGTTCCGATTCTAATTACAGACAGACGTTTAAGGGTTTAAGTTGGCAAAGATTCAGGCAATTCGCGGGATGAATGACATTCTCCCGGAGCAGACGCCGGTTTGGCAGTATCTCGAAAGTACCGTGCGGGGCGTTCTGGCTCAGTACGGTTATCAGGAAATCCGTATGCCCATCGTTGAACAGACAGACCTGTTCAAACGTTCAATCGGTGAGGTGACGGACATTGTTGAAAAAGAAATGTACACCTTCGAGGATCGTAACGGGGACAGTCTCACCCTTCGCCCCGAAGGAACAGCGGGATGCGTTCGCGCCGCCGAAGAGCACGGTCTGCTCTTCAATCAAACCCGTCGCCTCTGGTACACGGGCCCGATGTTTCGTCATGAGCGGCCCCAGAAAGGGCGCTACAGGCAGTTTCATCAGATTGGTGTGGAGTGCTTCGGCATCGATGGTCCGGATATCGACGCGGAACTGCTGATATTGACGTCCCGCCTCTGGAAAGCGCTGGGACTGGTCGAACATACTCGGCTGGAGATCAATTCCATTGGTACATCCGAAGCGCGCAAGGTCTACCGCCAGGCACTGGTGGAATACCTGGGTGCGTTCAAAGATGACCTCGATGCTGACAGCAAACGCCGCCTGGAAACCAATCCGCTGCGAATCCTGGACAGCAAAGATCAAGGCACCCGCAAAATTCTCGAAAATGCTCCGAGTCTGGATGACTACCTGGATGATGAATCGAAAGAGCATTTCGACCAGCTCAAGGCGCTACTGGATGCTGCCGGTGTGGACTACACCGTAAATCCGGCCCTGGTCCGTGGGCTGGACTATTACGGCAAGACCGTCTTCGAATGGATTACCGATAGCCTCGGGGCCCAGGGCACGGTTTGTGCGGGCGGACGTTACGATGGGCTGGTTCAGCAGCTAGGCGGAAAGCCAACCAAAGCCGTTGGTTTCGCCATGGGTGTCGAGCGGCTTATCCTTCTGCTTGAGACACTCGATCTGATCCCCGGAAGCGTAAACAACGATGCTGATATTTACGTGACGGCGATGGGGGACAAGGCAGTTGCCTCTGCAATGGCCCTGGCGGAAAATTTGCGTTCCGAATTGCCCGGTCGTGTTATTGTCACGCACTGCGGCGGCGGCAGCTTCAAGAGTCAGATGAAGAAAGCCGACCGGAGTGGCGCGCGCTATGCCGTTATTCTGGGCGAAAACGAAATTGAGCAGGGCACAGCAGGCGTTAAACCTCTGCGTGCTGACGAAGCCCAGCAGGAAGTGGCGCAGGCTGACCTTGCGTCAGTTCTCGCCGATGCCCTAAATCACTGATTACCGAAATAAAAGAAAAAGATTCGACTACAGGAGTCACCATGGCGGAGATGCGCACCGAAGAAGAACAGGTCCAGGCAATCAAGGACTGGTGGAAAAATAACGGGAATTCTCTGTTGATCGGTGTTGGTGCTGCACTGGCTATCGTGTTTGGCTGGCAGGGCTGGCAAGACCACCAGGCCCAACAGCGCACCGAAGCGGCCAACGAGTTCGCCAATCTGCTGAATGCATTCAGTGATCAGGCGGATGAAACCAGCGCTGATACAGTCGAGTATGTTGCCGGTACCCTCCGTGACGAATATACCGATAGTGCCTATGCGATCTACGGTAACCTGATTCTTGCCCGTCAACAGTTGGAAGCCGGTCAGGCAGAAGACGCCATTGCGTCACTGGAATGGGCACTGGCCAAGGCTGGCGAGCACAAGGCGCTTTCGCTCGTGGTTCGTAACCGTCTGGCGCGCGCCCAGTTTACGGCGCAAAAGTACGATGAAGCTTTGGCGACCATTGATTCGGCAGGCGACGCAGACAGTTTCAATGCAATCTTCTCAGAACTGAAGGGCGATATACTGCTGGCCCAGGGTGATCAGGATGGTGCACGGGAAGCCTACCTGGCCGCGCGGGAATCCAGTCAGCAGGGACGCAGCGGAATCCTGGACCTGAAACTGTCTGACCTGGGCGTCGGGGAGGACGCCTGATGCGTCTGTCGCGCAACAGGATGGTTCGTGCTTGCCTGAGCAGTGGCCTTGTCATCGCGATGGGCTTGTCGGGTTGCAGCACCACCGATACGTTTGAGCAACCGGCGCCGGTTCCGGATATTGAGGAATCCGCAGAGTTTGACCAGGTTTGGAGTATGTCTGTCGGTGACGGGCATGATGATGAGTTCCTGTACCTGGCCCCTCTCAATGCCGGCGATATGCTCTACGCAGCGTCTGCCGATGGCGAGCTGGTGGCTGTTAAGCGCGAGAATGGCGATACTCTCTGGGAAGTTGAACTCGAAGACCGGATTTTTTCCGGAGTCGGTGGCGATGCTGACCAGCTGTACCTGACCACCCGTGAGGCGGACCTGGTTGCGCTCTCAAGGGCGGATGGTAGTGAATTATGGCGGGCCGCTCTGCCCACGGAAGTGCTGTCTGCGCCTCGCTCCAATGGTCGTTTGGTCGTAGCACAGACTACCGATGGTCGGGTCCTTGCCTTTGACGCAACCGATGGTGAGAAGCTCTGGCAATACGACGGCGTTGTGCCGGTTTTGTCAATGCGGGCTGCTGCAGCCCCCCTTGTCGGCGGCGATCTTGTGGTTGCCTCGTTTTCCAACGGCCGTCTGATCGCGATTTCTACGGAATCCGGTCAGCCGGTTTGGCAATATGAGGTAGGTCAGCCACAAGGGCGGACGGAATTGGACCGGTTGGTAGATGTCAGTGGTGAACCGCTGGTACTTGATTCCGCCATGCTGGTCGTCGGTTACCACGGCAAACTGGCACTGGTGGATATTCGCACCGGTCAGGAGATCTGGAGTCGCAAGGCATCAAGCCTTCAGTCCCCGATGGTGGGCGATGGCAGCATCTACCTGGCCGAAGCGAACGGAGACATAACCGCTCTGCAGGGGTCGGATCGCCGGGAACTGTGGACTCAGGATCGTTTGGCATGGCGCCAGCCAACCCAGCCCATGGTGTATGAAGACTACCTGGTGGTTGGTGATTTTGAGGGTTACCTCCACATTCTCTCTCGCGAGGACGGTCGTCTGGTGGGCCAGATGGAGTTCGACGATGAGGGTATTCGCGTACCTTTGCAGCGCCTTAGCGATGGTAACCTGCTGGTTTTTGGAAACAGCGGCGACATGGCGGTCTACAAGATCCGTCCGGTTGAGTGATTTTTCTACCCCGGCAGCCGTCGGGGTGGCCTCCTTCTTTTGCGTAGTGACACATTTATGACCCCAGTAATTGCTCTTGTTGGCCGCCCGAATGTGGGTAAGTCGACGCTCTTTAACCAGATGACCCGTTCCCGGGATGCGCTGGTGGCGGATTTTCCGGGCCTGACCCGGGACCGGAAGTATGGCGAGGGCAACTACGAGGGTCAGCGCTTTATTGTTATTGATACCGGTGGTCTGACCGGCGACGAACTGGGTATTGATGCCGAAATGGCACGCCAGTCCCTGCAGGCGGTGGAAGAGGCTGATATCGTACTTTTCCTCGTTGATGGTCGCGCGGGCCTCACCGCCGGCGATGAGCTGATCGCGGATCACCTTCGCCGCTCGGGTAAGAAAGCCCACCTGGTCGTGAACAAGACCGATGGCCAGGATCCGGATATTGCAGCCTCCGATTTTTACAGCCTAGGATTTGATTCCACCTTCCTGATCGCGGCTTCTCACAACCGCGGCATTCGGTCCCTGCTGGAGTCGTTGTTACCTTCAGAAGAGGAGCGGGAAGAAGAGGACCGTGCCGAGCGCTATCCGGGTATCCGCATCGGTGTGGTGGGTCGGCCGAATGTCGGCAAATCTACCCTGGTAAACCGGATGCTGGGCGAGGAACGGGTTGTCGTCTATGACATGCCGGGCACCACCCGGGACAGCGTGTATATTCCCTATGAAAGGCAGGGAAAGGAATACACCCTGATTGATACAGCGGGTGTGCGCCGTCGCAAAAACGTGCGTGAAGTCGTCGAAAAATTCTCGATCATCAAAACACTGCAGGCCATTGATGATGCGCATGTTGTGATTCTGGTTATCGATGCCAGAGAGGGATTGGTGGACCAGGATCTGCACCTCATTGGCTTTGTGCTTGATGCCGGGCGTTCTCTGGTCATTGCTGTCAATAAATGGGATGGGATGGATCCGGAGGAGAGGGCGCGGGTGAAGGAGCAGGTTCAGCGTCGCCTGGACTTTCTCGATTATGCGGACAAGCACTACATTTCCGCGTTGCACGGCTCCGGCGTGGGCGTTATGTATGATTCGGTGCAGGATTGCTACGAGTCGGCGATGGCAAAGTGGCCAACCAACCGCCTCACGGCCATTCTCCAGGACGCCGTTGCCCAGCACCAGCCACCGATGGTTCAGGGCCGGCGTATCAAGTTGCGCTACGCCCATCAGGGTGGTTCCAATCCTCCGGTTATCGTGGTTCACGGCAACCAGGTTGAGTCCCTGCCAGGCGCTTACAAGCGATACCTTGAAAATACGTTCCGTAAGGTCCTCAAGGTCAACGGTTCACCGATCCGCTTCGAATTCAAAGGCGGAGAAAACCCGTTTGCCGGCAAGGTTGACCGTCTGACGCCCCGTCAGAAAGTCAAAAAAGACAATGACCTGAAGAAAGGTCGGCGCATCAAGAAGACCCGCCAGAAAAGCATCAAACGCTGATTTTGCAAAACGGGGCTGTATCAGCTCAGCCCCGCAGCCTCCACCTGGCGCGCCTGAACGGCAGTCAGGGCGATAGTGAACACGATATCCTCTACCAGGGCGCCCCTGGATAGATCGTTTACCGGCTTCCTCAGACCTTGAAGCATTGGGCCGATACTCACCACGTTGGCGCTTCGTTGCACGGCCTTGTAAGTGGTGTTGCCAGTGTTCAGATCCGGGAATACGAAGACCGTGGCCCGCCCAGCGACCTTACTCTCCGGCGCCTTGCTTTTGGCAACGCTTTCGATGGCGGCAGCATCATATTGAAGCGGACCATCAATCAGCAGGTCGGGGCGTCTGGCCCTCGCAATCCGTGTTGCTTCCCGAACCTTGTCCACGTCCTGTCCACTTCCTGATTCGCCGGTACTGTAGCTGATCATTGCTACGACCGGGTCGATCCCGAACGCCTCAGCAGACTGGGCGCTTTGAATGGCGATGTCAGCCAGTTCCTCCGCGTCGGGATCGGGATTGATCGCGCAGTCGCCATAGACCACCACCTGCTGCGGTAACAACATGAAAAACACCGAGGAGACAACCCGCGCCTGATCATGTGTCTTGATCAGCTGCAACGCCGGCCGGACGGTGTTTGCGGTCGTGTGGATGGCACCGGAAACCAGGCCATCGGCTTCATCGAGGGCGACCATCATGGTGCCCAGTACAACGTTGTCTTCAAGCATGGCTTCTGCCATGTCGGGTGCCAGCCCCTTGTGTTTACGCAGCTCGACCATTGGGGTGACGTAGTTGCGGCGAACCGCGGCCGGATCAATGATTTCAATATCGTCGGGAAGTTCGAGTCCTTGGGAAGAGGCAACGCGCTCAACTTCGTTTTTGTCACCCAGCAGAACACAACGGGCAAGACCGCGGTCATGGCAGATAATCGCGGCATGCACCGTTCTGGGTTCACATCCTTCGGGAAGGACGATGCGCTTGTTGGCCGCTCTTGAGCGCTCGGATAGCTGGTATCGAAAGGCCGGTGGCGATAACCGGCTCTGCCGTTGGACTTTCAGGTGTTCCTGGAGCCAGTCTGTATCAATCCGGGTCGCCACTGCCTCCATCGCTTTTTCTATCCTTTCCGGGTCATCGGTGGGTATGGCGCTGGAGAGGTTGCCGAGGAGGTAAGCCGTTTCATAGGTATTGTTATCCGAGAACAGCACGGGCAACCCGGTGCCAAGTGCACTGCGGCAGAGATCAGTTACCTTGGGGTCCGGCATCAGACCGCCGGTGAGCAGCAGGCCAGCCAGGGGAACGCCGTTCAGTGCGGCAACAGCGGTTGCCACGATGATATCGTCCCGGTCACCCGGTGTGACCATGAGTGTGCCGGGCCTGAGGGTGTCCGTCATATTGCGGATCGTCCTGGCGCAAACCGATACCCGCTGAATCCTTCGGGTGTGCATTTGGCCCTCATTCAGCACTCTCATCTCAAGCTCTCGGGCGACGTCTGAAACCCGGGGCGCCAACAGATCCGGTTGCCAGGGAATCGTCGCCAATAACCTGAATCTCTGACTGGAGAATACGCTGCAGCGCTTACTGTAGTCCGGTGTTTGCGTATCTTTATCATTGATGGTGGGTGCTGAAAGGCCCGATGATTCGGGTTCTCCCACTTTATTGAGGATAACCGCGATGACGTCAGGGTCTGATGGATTGGCGAACAGTCTGGCGGAGAATTCAAGCTCCTCGTCGAGATCTGCTGGTGCGCGATTCTTGGGTGGCGCAACGAGAATGACCTCGGAGCCCAGGTTGCGCGAGACTTCGACGTTCAGGCGAGCGATATAGGCCTCACTGCGATCCGGCACCAGGCCTTCAATGATGACCACATCGACGTCGCGTGCGACCGCCTGGTATTCCCCAACAATGTTTTCCATCAGCAGGTCGGTTTTGCCACGGTTGAGCTGATGCTGAGCTTCTTTGAGGGGAATCGGCGTTGGCGGCGTGAGATGGCTGCTGGCCCGGATGAACTCAGTGGACGAATCTTTCCCGTCATTGTGGAGATGCTCGCCATGGTGGACTGACTGACAGAACGGTTTGTAAAAACCAACGCTCACGCCGACCCGCTCAAGGGCCCTCAACAGTCCGAGGCAGACGGAAGTCAGACCGGAGTCAATGGAGGTAGGGGCAATAAAAAGACTTTTAGCCATGGTGTCGTTCCTGATTGAAATCCCGAACTATGCGGAGCCGGAGCGGTTGGCGAATCGGGCGGCTTCCCGGGCAATAACAAGCTCTTCATTGGTGGGGATCACCAGTATTGGAAAACGCGACGTGCTGTCTTCAATGTGACCGTCACTCAGGCGCCCGTGGTGTTTGTTTGCTTCCGGGTTTACCACAAATCCCAGGATTTCGAGGTTTTCGAGGGTCTGTTGCCGTATCCGGGCGCTGTTTTCTCCAATGCCACCGGTGAAGACCAGCGCGTCCAATTGCTTCAGGGAGGTCATCATGGCCCCGACATATTTGGCCAACCTGAAACAGAATATGTCGATGGCCAGGCTGGATGGCTCGTGTCCGTGGTCGGCCAGTTCACAAAGCGAGCGCATGTCGTTCGTCTGGCCGGAAATACCAAGCAGGCCACTTTCGCCATTAAGGGCTTTATGGACCCGCTTAGCGGTCAGTCCCTTAGTGGCGAGGTATTCGAAAAGGCCAGGGTCGACGTCGCCACTGCGAGTACCCATGACCAGGCCTTCAAGTGGTGTCAGCCCCATGCTGGTGTCGACACTGACACCATCACGGATTGCCGTAATGCTGCATCCATTGCCCAGATGCGCAGAGATGATGGAGGTGGCGGCTGGCGTGCGCCCAAGCAGTCTGGGGGCCTCCTGGCTCATGAACTTATGGCTGGTACCGTGGAAGCCATAACGCCGCACGCCCCAGTCACGATACCAGGATTCAGGTACGGCATAATGAAACGCTTTTCGGGGCAGGGTTTGATGAAAGGCGGTGTCAAAGACCGCGATCTGTGGAACCCAGGGGAAAAGCGCCCGGGTGGCGTCGATTCCGGTCAGGTTGACCGGATTGTGCAACGGAGCAAGGCCTGAGCATTCGCTGATCGCGTCACGAACTGAATCGTCAATGAGCGCGGAATGCCGGAAGGTCTCGCCGCCATGGACGACGCGATGGCCAACGGCTGAGGGCTGTGAACTCATTAACCCGCGATCCTGGAAAGCGCGGATCAGCGCCTCCAGTGCTTGTTCGTGGTTTGCGCCGGGCGGCAGGGCTACCGGGGCTCCGCCGTCGCCAATTCGAGCATGGGGGGACTGATCGCCCAGGCGTTCTGCCAGTGCAGAGGCAAGAGGTTTGTGGTTCTGGTCAAACAGTGCCAGCTTTAGTGATGAGCTGCCGCAATTGACCACAAGTATCGTGTCATCCATCGACATCTTTATCCGGGTGGTTCAAGCCTGTTGCAGGCGTTGGGTGGTTTTTAGCCAGGTTTCAAAGTCTTCAGTGGGAAGTGGCCGGCTGTAAAAGTAGCCCTGGGAATAGTCGCACCCTTCCTGTTTCAGGAAGTGAGTCTGTGCTTCTTCTTCTACGCCCTCAGCAATCACGCTCAGTCCGAGGCTATGGGCCATATTTATGATTGCCCGGACGAGAGAGGCATCTTCGGCTTCTTTCATCACATCCTGCACGAAGGATTTATCGATCTTGAGTGTGTCGAAGGGGTAGCTCTTCAGATAGCTCAATGCTGAGTACCCCGTGCCGAAGTCATCAACGGAAAGGCGAACGCCGGCATCGTCCAATTGCCGGAGAATCTCGGCGGTTTCGATCGAGTTATCGAGAATCAGCCTTTCGGTGATCTCCAGTTCCAGTTGATTGTGGTTCAGGCCAGACGACGAGACGGCATTCAATACCGTACTGGTAAAGCCCGGATCCCTGAACTGCCGGGGCGACACGTTGACGGAAATACCGATGTCCCGCCCCGTCGTTTCTTTCCAGGTGACGGCTGCGCGGCAGGCTTCCTGCAATACCCATTCGCCAATTGGGATAATCAGTCCGGTTTCTTCAGCAAGCGGAATGAACCGATCCGGCATGACCATGCCCATGGAAGGGTTATTCCAGCGAAGAAGGGCTTCCGCTGCGACGAGGTTGCCGGAATCGGTGTCCACAATGGGCTGGAAATTGAGTTCGAACTCGTTGAGCTCGAGAGCTCGCCGCATTCTCGATTCCATTTGCAGTCGTTCGTGGGACACTTCCGTCATTTCCGGCGCAAAATGAGCGTAGGCACTCTTGCCCTTGTGTTTTGCCTGGTACATGGCTGCGTCTGCATGCTGGAGCAGGGTGCCGCTGTTGTCCGAGTCGGTCGGGAATACGGAGATCCCGATGCTGGTGGTGACAAAGACCTCTTGCCCGTTAAGGATGTAGGGCGGTGAGAAGGTCTTGAGGATCCGGTCTGCAACCTGGGATGAAGCATCGGATCCGGTAAGCCCGGGTAGAATTACCAGAAATTCGTCACCACCAAGTCTGGCGACGGTACTGGTGCCCCTGAGGCAGCTTGAAATACGACGCGCGGCCTCGATGAGCAGGTTGTCGCCGGCATCGTGGCCCAGGGTGTCATTGATGTGTTTGAAGTTATCGAGGTCCAGGAACATAACCCCGACTTGTGAGTTTTCCCGGCGGGCCTGGGCCAGTGCGAGTTTCAGGCGGTCAAGGGCCAGCATTCTGTTCGGCAGGCCCGTCAGGATGTCATAGTTGGCCTGTCTGAGCAGTTGTTGTTCGTAGCGTTTCCGGATACTGATGTCCTCGCCAAGTATCAGGTAGCCGGTGGTTTCACCGCCGCCATCCTTGATGGGCGTAACGATGAGTTGTTCCCAGAATCGCTCACCGTTTTTGCGAACGCTGTTGACCTCGCCCTGCCAGACGCCGACCCGCTGCACCTGCAGCCGGATGGATTGCCATAGATGCCGGCTTTCGCGATTGTCGAGGTCATTTTCTCCAAGCGCGCCGGGATGTTTGCCAATGATACTCTGGGCATCGTAGCCGGTGAGCTGGCTGAATTTCTGGTTGGCAAATTCGATACGCCATTGGCGGTCACAGATCAGAACCGACGACGGGCTCTGTTCGATGGCTTTGGAGAACTTCCGGATTTCTGCAGCATCCCGCTCCTGACGCCCGATATCGTCGTTCAGGCGCTCCCGCATCTGGTTAATCGCATCGGTGACCTTACCCAGTTCGTCTGACTCATTGGACGGAGTGTGGGGGCGGTCGAGAACCAGAGGGCGCGCAAGGTTTTGCAGAGAAAAATCACGTGCATAATTCGCCATTGTGGTGAGGTGGCGGGTCACAAAATGCTGGAATATCCAGATGATCAGAATGGAGACTAGGAAGGTCTTGAGGAATTGGGTGGCAAGGATGATGCCGACCTTACGTTCCATTTCCTGATAGACGCGGGCAAGGTCCGCGGTGATGGTAAGTTCACCGAGCTTGAACGTTTCATCGCCCTCATGAATCAGGTCGAAGCTGTGGACGGTCGTTTCGGATTCGCGGGGTATCTCTCCCATGACCAGTTCGGAATCCGGTTCGATTCTCAGCCGCAAGTGAACGATATCCGGTAAACTCAGGATCCCTTCCATTTGGGTCTGGAGCAGTTTCTGATCCAGTGCCCACAGACTGCGCGCCAGACTGGATGCATAGCCGGATTCAACCACCGCCATTCGTTTATCAATCTGGGAAATGTCTTTTCGATAGTCGGAGTAAATCTGAAAGGCCGACGTAATCAGCGTAAAGACTGAACTGAATAGCAGTATCCAGGCCAGCAAACGGAAAGAAAGGGGAGACCCTTTACGAAAACGTTGTAAGCGCGTCGACAGTTTTGGCATGTCGTAAGAGTTCGCCACCCAGTCCTATGGAAAAAAGCGGATAAATCATCACCTTCCGACTATAGCAGTAGTTTGTTGCGAATGCCTTGCAAATGCAGGAAAAACCGAGAGAAATGTGTTCGGGTTCAGTATTTCTGCGTATCTTCAGGGACGCTTTGGGCTTGATGTAGGTCAATACCCCACGGGAGGCAGCGGCGTAACCTGAGCGTATTGAAAAGTTGCAGGTAGGAGGAAACAGATATGTATATGGACGCTGTGGTGATTGCCGGGATCGTGACTGTATTGCTGATCGTAGGCTTTTTCGTCGGGGTAGGGGTATTCGTAATGAAAGACCAGAAGGCTCATGGCCCGCAGAGCAGGAAGAAGGAAAAGCACTCTGGAAAACCGGTCTGATATCAGGGAGCCTGCGGGCTCC
Source organism: Marinobacter nitratireducens (assembly GCF_000708045.1). Taxonomy (GTDB): domain Bacteria; phylum Pseudomonadota; class Gammaproteobacteria; order Pseudomonadales; family Oleiphilaceae; genus Marinobacter; species Marinobacter nitratireducens. Next base: position 711,008 of record NZ_ANIE01000003.1, on the reverse strand, counting down.
TGATAGATACGGTAGGAAAAATTGGCGTCCCCTAGGGGGTTCGAACCCCTGTTGCCGCCGTGAAAGGGCGGAGTCCTAGGCCACTAGACGAAGGGGACGCAACGTTTTCTCAACCTTGCCTCGTCGAGGTGGCGCGTATATTAAGTAAGCCTCCTGGGCGTGTCAACGATTTTTTAAATTATTTTTCGTTGGAAGCCGCAAGGAGGTTCAACCGCGAATCGCGTCCTCAAGAGCAGACGACAAATCTGCATACCTGAAATTGAAATCAGCGTCCTTCAGCCTCTTCGGGATGGCCCGTTGTCCCGTGAGCAGCAACCGCGACATCTCTCCAAGAGCTATTCGCAGAATGGGGCCGGGTGCCGGGAATGGGGTTGGCCGGTGGAGTACCTTGCCCAGTTGACGGGTAAATTCCTGATTGGTCGCCGGTTGCGGGCTCACCACATTGAACGCACCCTTCGCTGACGGCGTTTCCAGCATCCAGATCAGCGCCTGAACCACGTCCGTTCTATGAACCCAGGGCATGAACTGTTGACCTGTGCCGAGTCTTCCGCCAAGACCGAGCTTGAATGGTAGGATCATCCGGGTTAAAAACCCACCGTTGGCGCCCACGACGACACCCGTTCGTGAAATACAAACCCGAACGCCGTCCTTTTCCAGATCTCTGGCGGCCAACTCCCAGTCGTGGCAGAGTTGATGAGTGAATTCGTCGTGGGGCGACGTTTCTTCGGTAACCGTTGAGGTTCCCTGGTCACCATAAAAGCCAACCGCCGATCCCGAGACGAGCACTTCTGGCAAGTGATCCCAGCCGCGGATGACGCTCACCAGTTCCTTTGTCAGCAGAATCCGGCTGTCCCTCAAAGCTTTTTTTCGCGCCTTGCTCCAGCGTTTGTCGGCAATACCCTCGCCGGCGAGGTTAATGACGGCATCGAAACCACTGCGTGACTCAAGTTCCTTTAGGCTGGACGCAGATTTGACCCTGCCACAGATTGCCTTGACCTGGTCGTCGGGTTGACGGCTAAGGACGGTTAGAGCGTAGCCCCGGGCGAGAAGCTCACGACATAGAACTTGTCCGATGAACCCCGTGCCCCCTGTAACCAATACGGTTTTACTCATGATGCGCCTCCTCGAGACTCAAGCGGAGTCACGTTGCCGAGGTGTCCAGCTGTTGAAGGACGAGATCGCGAATCGCCTGACCCAGTAGCGGGTTTTCGCCAATGGGAGGTGCGAGTTTTATCGTCACCCCATTGGCTTTCTCCAGTTCCGATATCATCGCAGGCACGTCCTTGCGCAGGTGTCGGCCGGCCGCAAGAAAAAGTGGAACAATCGTGAACTGGCTGACGCCTTCAGCAGTACCTTCTGTAATGATGGTATCAAGGGAGGGTTCTGCCAACTCCATATAGGCGATTCTGGAATCCGGGACGGCGTCGAGTGTCGGGCTGGCCAGTTGCTCGAAGGTGTCGCACCAGCGCTTGTCACTGCTACCGTGGGCCAACAGAATAATGCGGTGGTTCATTAAAGCTCCTGATTCGTCGGTTCTGAGTCTTAAACATAACAAGGTGTGCGTGAATGTTCGATTGGAAAGAGATTCTGGATTTCTGGTTTGGAGAATTGGATAGCCAGGGGCTGCCCGACAGTTTTCACCGGAACCGATGGTTTCGTTCGGATCGGAAGTTTGATCAGGAAATCCGCCGCCGATTTTTGTCCATGGTGTTGTTCGCCTCCGAAGACGGAATATCGCATTGGCGTAAGGAACCTGGGGGGTGCCTGGCGGAAATTATCCTGCTTGATCAGTTTTCGCGAAACATCTATCGAGGCGCGGCCCTGGCCTTCGATCAGGACGGGCAGGCGCGGATCCTGTGTCGGCAGGCAATGGAGAAAGGGTACGACATGGCATTACCGCCGGTGCAGAGGGCGTTTCTTTACATGCCGTTGCAGCACTCGGAGCGCAAAAATGACCAGGACCTATCGGTCGAGTGTTATGAGCAGTTGGCGTCTGCAAATGATGGGGTTCTGGGAGAGTTCATGGGGAGCTTTGTGGAGGCCGCCCGTGATCATCGCGACATTATCTACCAATTTGGGCGCTTTCCCCACCGTAACCGGGCATTGGGTCGGAGTTCGACTCCAGAAGAGTTGGCGTATCTGAAGGGAGGACGCCGATTCGGACAATGACGCAAGGTACCTTCGCGGGAATTTCTGCCGATCCGTTCAACGTTTGCCCTGGTTTCGTTCTCCATAATCGGAGGTTCACACCAGAACTATTAATGACGGATCGAAGGCATGGCCGACATGAGAGGGAGGACACAGGCAGATCGGGACTACGTTGTTGCGAATCAGGCGGCGTCCAAGTTTGCCGAGGAATACAGGGGGCGTCGCGGAGCCCGGGCAAAAGGCGAAATGCGCCGGAAGGAAATTCTGTCAGCGGCGCTGAGGATTGTGGCGCGCGATGGCGTTCGGGCCGTCAAGCATCGTTCCGTTGCCCGCGAAGCGGATGTGCCGCTGGCTGCAACAACCTACTATTTCCGCGACATTGATGAATTGCTCAATGACGCCTTTATTCTGTTTTCCGAAGAAGCGGGAGAGCAGGTTCGGGCATTCTATGACACGCTACAGGTGTTGTTGGACAGCCTGTCTCCGGAGATGCGTCTCCGCACCAGTCCGGAGAGACCGCAGCTCGCAAAACGTTTGGCGTCTGTGGCTACCGCTTACCTGGAAACCCAGTTCAGGGACCGAAGGGCTTACCTGCTTGCCGAGCAGGCATTCCTTATTGAGGCCTTGCGGGATGATCGTCTCTCACGGTTGGCCAGACGGTACCGAAAGTCCTGGGTGTCCGGTCTCGCAGAGTTGCTTGAGAAACTTGATTCGCCGTCCGCCACGCAAGACGCCTCTCTGATCGTGCACGTTGTACTGGGTATGGGCTACGATCTGATGCTTGGTGTCCCCGGAGATGATGATGGCACCCTGGCCAGGGCCGTCGAGCGTATTGTGGATCTTGCGCTCGGTGTGGGAGATAGATGAATCGAAAAAAACAAAGAAAAGTTGTTGACGACGGGGATCTGATCCGTAAAATACGCCTCCGTTGTCGGCATCAACCGTCAGCAAAGCGGGAATAGCTCAGTTGGTAGAGCACAACCTTGCCAAGGTTGGGGTCGCGAGTTCGAATCTCGTTTCCCGCTCCAGATTCCAGAAAACCCGGTCTCGAAAGAGTCCGGGTTTTTTCGTTTTTCGCCTTTGTAATGTCGGTTTCGGACCTCGCCGTCAGTTATACTCTGCTGCCTTATCACCTTATTTCAGGGCGTTTGGAGGCCGGTGGAAATGAACGTTCAGGCACTTTGGGTATATCCGGTCAAATCCTTGGCTGGCATCCAGGTACAGAGTTTCGAGCTGGATGACTTCGGTCCGGCGGGTGACCGCCGCTGGATGATTATTGATGACGACCGCCACTTTGTCACCCAGCGCAAATACCCCGAGTTGGCGCGGATCAAGACATCATTCGTCGACGGCAGGGTCATCGTTGATATACCCGGTGAAGGTCGCTTTCCTCTTATGTCGACAGTCGAAGATGTACGCGTGCAGGTCTGGAGAGACTGGGCACTTGCCCGCATTGGTAGCGCTGACGCGAGTGAGGCCCTGAGTCGGTACTGTGGTCAGGCGTTCAGGTTTGTATTCATGCCGGACGACTCATTTCGCCAGGTGGACGTAGCGCGGGTGTCTGACCGCAGACGGGTCAGTTTTGCCGACGGGTTTCCCTTTCTTATCACCAACAGTTCATCGCTGGATGACTTGAATCATCGCTTGGAGCAGCCTGTGGAAATGCGCCGCTTCAGACCCAACATCGTTCTTGATGGGGCTCAGGCTTGGAGCGAAGACGACTGGCGGGCATTGGACATTGGCGGAATTCGCTTTAGCGTGGTGAAGCCCTGTTCCCGATGTGTCATGACAACGGTTGACCCCGACGCAGGCACCAAAGATCCCGGCGTGCAGCCCCTGAGAACGCTGACAGGATTCCGTAAAACGGAGGAGGGCGTCATCTTTGGTATGAACGCGATCCATGAATCGGCTGGCATGGTGCAGGTCGGCGATACCGTTTCAATTATCGATAAGGAGTAAGTTCGAAGGTGCCATTATTAACATTGGATTCCGTATCCCTCGCCTTCGGGATGCACCCGTTACTTGACCATGCGTCACTGGTGATTGAACCGGGAGAGCGAGTTTGCCTGCTCGGGAGAAATGGTGAAGGAAAGTCTACGCTGTTAAAGATCGTTGCCGGCGAGGTAGAGCCGGATGGTGGTGTGGTAAGGCTCGAAGACGGATCCGTGTTGTCGGTGTTACCCCAGAACCTTCCGTTTGATGACAAGCGTCGGGCCTACGATGTGGTTGCCGGAGCGTTTCCAGAGACTGGCGAATTGCTTGCCGAGTTTCACCGTCTCTCGCAGCAGGCCGACGAGGTCAGCCTGGAACGCCTGATGAAGGTTCAGGAGCGTCTCGAATCCCTGGATGGCTGGCGTCTGGATCAGAAGGTAAACACGATTCTAGGGCAATACGGTATTGATCCCGATTGTACCCTGAACACCCTGTCCGGTGGCTGGCAGCGCCGTGTACTCCTCGCCCGGGCGCTCGTTGCTGATCCGGATATCCTGTTGTTGGATGAACCGACCAACCACCTCGATGTGCCGGCAATAGCCTGGCTGGAGGAAGCCCTCGGACAGTTCCGGGGAGCGATGTTGTTCGTCAGTCACGACCGGGCCTTCATCCGCCGTATGGCAACTCGTATTGTCGAACTGGACCGTGGTCAGCTGGTCAGTTTCGCAGCGACTTATGAACGTTACCTGGATCTGAAAGAAAAGGCGCTCGAGGAGGAGGAGCGTCAAAATGCCCTGTTTGACAAGCGCCTCAAGCAGGAAGAAGCCTGGATCAGGCAGGGGATCAAGGCCCGTCGTACCAGGAATATGGGGCGCGTGCGGGCTCTCAAGGCTATGCGGGAGGAGCACCGTCAGCGCCGGGTTCGGTCGGGAACGGCCAGTTTTGCCGTCGAAGACGCAGCGCGGTCCGGTAAGCTGGTCGTAGAAGCAGCTGACGCCGGTTTTGGTTGGAGCGGCGGGGCTCAGATTATCAAGGGCATGAACCTCACGGTGCTTCGCGGTGACAAGATTGGACTCGTTGGCGAAAATGGCACTGGTAAGACAACGCTGGTCAGGCTCCTGCTCGGTGACCTGCAACCGACGGAAGGAAAGATTCGCCTCGGCACCAACCTTGAGGTCGCCTACTTCGATCAGTTGCGTGGTGAGCTTGATCTGGAGCGCAATGCGCTGGATAACCTGGCGGAAGGTCGGGAATTTATCGACATCAATGGTCAGCGAAAGCACGTATTGGGGTACCTGCAGGACTTCCTGTTTACGCCGGAGCGCGCGCGATCACCCGTCAGCGTGTTTTCCGGTGGGGAGAGGGCTCGCCTGTTGCTGGCAAAACTCTTCAGTAAGCCTGCCAACATCCTCGTGCTGGACGAACCCACTAACGATCTTGACGTTGAGACGCTGGAGTTACTCGAAGAACAACTCTCAGAGTTCAAAGGTACGGTGATCGTCATCAGTCACGACCGGGAATTCCTCGATAATGTGGTCACTGAAACGCTCTTTCTGGACGGAACGGGCAGGGTTCGCGAATATGTAGGTGGTTATAGTGACTGGCGCCGTCAGGGTGGCTGTTTCCCCTCCGAGAAAACTGGCAATCGACCGGACCGGCAGGACAGGGCGGGCACTAAAGCCGCATTTGGCGACAACGCCGAACCAGTTGTTAAATCCCCGAAAGCTGTGGATGAGTCGACAAAAAGAAAACCCGCAAAGCTAAGCTATAAGCTTAAACTTGAATTGGAGAAATTGCCCGCGCAGATTGAGGCTTTGGAGCAGGAAATCGCTCATTTGCACGACGTCATATCAGCGGCTGATTTCTATTCAGGCCCACCGAATGAGGTATCGAGCACACTGGAATCTCTGGCAGAGAAGGAGTCTCAGTTGGAGCAGGTGATCGAAAGGTGGATGGAGTTGGAAGAACAGGCGAGCGGATGAACGTAAACTACGATTTCAGGTTTCAGAACGGCAGGACCGTTGAGTTTCGGGTCACGGATCAGCCAGCCAGGCGGAACGATAAAGAGCTGCCTGCCTGGACGAGGCTAGAGCATTGTCAGTGCTCGAACTGCCCATTGAAATCGGCGGACGTGCAGCATTGCCCTGCCGCGACCGAGATACTGCCCGTTGTCGAGGCGTTTCAGGCGGACGATGCCTACCAGCGTGTCGAAGTGGTTGTTACTGACGAGAGGCGAACTTATCGCAAAGAAACCACGCTGGAAGAGGCGCTACGTTCGCTGCTGGGTCTGAAAATGGCCACCAGTGGCTGTCCCGTGCTGGCGGAACTCAAGCCCATGGCGATCCATCACCTGCCTTTCGCCAGTTCAGACGAATTTATCATGCGCAGCGTCGGTTACTATCTGCTCCAGCAATACTTCGCCAAGCGCCATCATCAAGAGCCAGACTGGGACCTCAAGGGTCTGGTGGAGCGCAATCAACGGCTTCAGCTGGTCAATCAGGCATTGTGGCAGCGAATACATTCGGTCTGTCAGGGTGATAGCAACCTGAAAGCGTTACTTAATTTCTTTTCGATGGCGTCGAGCGTCAGTTTTTCGCTGGAAAGCCAGTTGAGAAAACTTGAAGCGAAAATCAGCGGGGAAGAGTAGGAGCTCCCGGAGCCAAGGCTCCGGGCTCTTAGTTTCTATCGTGTCAATTGATTCGCACAGCCAGTACGTCACACTCCGTACCGTGAAGCACACCGTTCGCGGTTGAGCCGAGGAGCAGCTGAAAGCCCTTACGGCCGTGACTACCCACAACAATCAGGTCCACGCCCTGTTCCTTGGCGATGCGATGTATCTCGGACTCTGGCCGGCCAACGGTCACCATCTGCTGGTCTTTCGGTACGCCATACTGGTTGCCGTAGCTCTCAAGCTGCTCGTGAGCAGCCTTGTCAAGCTGGTCCTGAAGTTCAGTCAGGTCCATCGGGATGTCCCCGCCATAGGCGTAACCAACGGGTTCAACAACATGAACCAGCAATAATTCGGCATTATGTGCCTCGCTCATGGCCTTCGCTTTGTTCAGAACCTGAGGGGCCTCCTCGGTCAGGTCGATGGCAACAAGCATTTTGTTGAAGGCGGACATCGTTTCACTCCTTTAATAAACGGGCTTGATACAAGGATAGTACTCCAAATCTAATCCCAAAAGTGTAGTGTGAAACTGACGGGTATCAACAAACGGGCGAGAAAATATGAGGAATGGCGGGCAATTACGCCCGCCAGGCATGACAGTCAGGCGGTTTCTTCGAGGAGCGTGATGGTGGTAGCAAGGCCTTCGAGAATGCCTTTTGAGTAGCGGTCAATAACGAAGCTGACGTTGTTCTCGTTATAGTTGATATAGGACTTCCGGATAAACAGCCATTTCGAAGCGACATCCTCGATGGTTGCTTTGAGTTCCCGGTTCGAGCCATTGCCTTTTTTGACTTTTTCGAGCAGTTCGTCGAACTCCCGAGCCTGCTCATCCAGCGGCGTTTCGGTGGAGGACCCCTGGAACGTCTGAGAAACAGAGGAATTGGTGCGGGCGGAATACTTGGCCATCATCTGTGCCATTTTAACGGCCGCCATACGGGCCGCCTCAATGCGCGGGCTTGTCTCGGTCTGGCTACTGTCCTGCGCAACCTGATAAAGCTCGGTGGCCATGTTGTTCATGCCGAGCGCCTGGTTTGCCATATCGGATACTAGTCGCAGGTCCGGGTAGCCCGTCTTGCGAACATCATTGATGTTATCGCGCATCAGTCCCTTGAACGTATCGAATTCTTTATTGAGCGACTCGACCTGCTCTTCGGAGAGGATGCCGCTGGTGCTACCTGCCACGGTGTTCATCGCGTCGTTGGCGGCATTGATACCGGCAACAATCTCGTTCAGGGTGTTGGTGTCGCCACTGGCGCTGAACCGGTAGTAGGCGTCCAGGGCCATGTAGTTGCTGATCCGGAATGTGTGCAGATCGGAGAGAAAGCCACCAGGTGTTTCCTGGGCGCGGGCGCCGAGGGAGGTCAGGGCCAGAAGGATCAGGGCTGCGACCAGCGATTGGACCCGAAGGCGAGTGTCATTCATCGGATGCTTCTCCGTAGTGCGTTTTATTGTTTTTGACCCAAAGTCCCTAATGTTTGTGGACCAAAGTCGTAGATCGAAGTTAAAGTAACTGGGTCGGCCAATCAAGCGGTTTTGCCGGCTTCCCGGGCGATAACTGTAAATATCTATTAAATTTACGTGACGAAGTTCCGGTTTTATCTGCGGTGTATGATCTACGCCGCTGAACTACAAGAAATCTCGCAGTCCTCTCTTTCGGCGCCTCCGATGCAGCGGAGACTTTTGCGCCCCTTAGGTAAGAAACAAATTGACAAACGCCCGTTTTTTTTTCATCGTGTGCCCTCACGATTCAAACGACTGTATGAATTTTGGATCGATTGATCGGGCAGTGACCGAAATCTCGCTGCACAAACAGGCTCGGGGAGTGCGTATCTACCAGTACGCCCAGGGCCTGGAAGCAGTTCCAAACACAGACTGGAGATCAGTTGATGATTTACGAAGGTAAAGCCATCACGGTTAAAGAGATCGAAGGCGGGATCGCTCAGTTGAACTTTGACTTGCAGGGCGAGTCAGTGAACAAGTTCAACCGTCTCACTATTGAAGAGCTGGGTGCCGCTACCGACGCCATCAAGGCGCAGAATAACCTGAAGGGTCTGGTTGTAACCAGCTCCAAGGACAGCTTCATTGTTGGTGCTGATATCACAGAATTTACCGACCTGTTCGCAGGGCCGGAAGAAGATCTGGTAGCCAACAACCTGAAGGCTAACGAAGTTTTCAACGCCGTTGAGGACCTGCCGTTCCCGACCGTTACCGCAATCAACGGTATCGCGCTCGGTGGTGGTTTCGAAATGTGCCTCGCGACCGATTATCGGGTAATGGCTCCGAAAGCCAAGGTTGGCCTGCCAGAAGTTAAGCTGGGTATCTTCCCGGGCTTTGGTGGTACCGTTCGTCTGTCACGTCTGGTCGGCGTGGATAACGCTGTCGAGTGGATCTGTGGTGGTACTGAGAACCGCGCTGACGCCGCCCTCAAGATCGGCGCAGTTGATGCCGTCGTTGAAGCCGACAAACTGGTTGAGGCGGCTGTTGCGATCATTGATCAGTGCAACGAAGGCAAGCTGGACAACCAGGCTCGTCGTGAAGAGAAAAAGGGCAAGATCAAGCTGAATGCCATGGAAAGCATGATGGCATTTGAGATCTCCAAGGCCTTCGTTGGTGGTAAAGCTGGCAAGAACTATCCTGCGCCGGTCGAAGCCATCAAGACCATGCAGAAACATGCCAGCATGACCCGTGACAAGGCAATCGAGGTTGAAGCCAAAGGTTTTGCCAAGATGGCCAAGACCAACGTGGCTGCATGCTTGGTCGGTCTGTTCCTGAATGACCAGGCTCTGAAAAAGAAAGCCAGCGCCTGGGAGAAGGAAGCCTCTGATGTGAAACTGGCCGCCGTACTGGGCGCCGGCATCATGGGTGGTGGTGTTGCCTACCAGTCTGCACTGAAAGGCACCCCGATCCTGATGAAGGATATCGCCCAGGAAGGTATTGACCTGGGTCTGAAGGAAGCCAAGGGCCTGCTGACCAAACGCGTCAGCAAAGGCAAGATGAAGGCAGACAAGATGGCGGATGTTCTGAACAGCATCACGCCGACTCTGAACTACGGTGACTTCAAGAACGTTGATCTGGTTGTTGAAGCCGTTGTTGAGAACCCGAAGGTCAAGGACATTGTTCTGCGTGAAACCGAAGATCAGGTTCGTGAGGACGCGATTCTGACCTCCAACACGTCTACGATTTCCATCAACCTTCTGGCCAAGAACCTGAAGCGTCCGGAAAACTTCTGTGGCATGCACTTCTTTAACCCGGTACACATGATGCCGCTGGTTGAGGTTATTCGTGGCGAGAAGACCAGTGATCGCGCCATCGCGACCACCGTTGCCTACGCCAAGGCCATGGGCAAGACGCCGATCGTTGTAAATGACTGCCCGGGCTTCCTGGTAAACCGTGTTCTGTTCCCGTACTTCGGTGGCTTTGCCGGTCTGGTACGCGATGGAGCCGACTTCCAGAAAGTCGATAAGGTCATGGAGAAGTTCGGCTGGCCGATGGGCCCGGCTTACCTGCTGGACGTTGTTGGCATGGATACCGCGAAGCACGCCAACGAAGTGATGGCTGAAGGCTTCCCGGATCGTATGAAGGATGAGAACAAGTCCTCCATCGACGTTATGTTCGAGAACAACCGTTACGGTCAGAAGAACGACTTCGGTTTCTACAAGTATGAACTGGATCGCAAAGGCAAGAAGAAGAAGGTTGTAGACGAAGAAACCTACAAGCTTATCGAGCCTGTTGTTCAGGGTCAGAAGGACTTCGACGAAGAAGAAATCATCGCCCGTATGATGATTCCTCTGTGCCTGGAAACAGTTCGCTGCCTGGAAGACGGTATCGTTGAGGCTCCGGCCGACGCCGACATGGGCCTGATCTTCGGTATCGGTTTCCCGCCGTTCCGTGGTGGCGCCCTGCGTTACATCGACGACATGGGTGTAGACAAGTTCGTCGAGCTGGCAGACAAGTATGCAGATCTTGGTCCTCTGTACCATCCGACCGAGAAGCTGCGTGAAATGGCCAAGACTGGCAAGAAGTTCTTTGGCTAACCCTGAACGAGATTTCCGAACGGAGAAAGATCTATGAGCCTTAATCCGAGAGACGTTGTCGTCGTCGATTGCGTGCGGACTCCGATGGGTCGTGCCAAAAACGGATGTTTCCGCAACGTGCGTGCGGAGACCCTGTCGGCTGCCCTGATCGAGGCACTGTTCGAGCGTAACCCTGAGCTCGACCCGAAAGAAGTAGAAGACGTTATCTGGGGCTGTGTGAACCAGACCAAAGAGCAGGGCTTTAACGTGGCGCGGCAGATTTCCCTGCTGACCCGTATCCCGCATGAGTCCGCAGCTCAGACAGTGAACCGCCTGTGTGGTTCTGCCATGTCCGCGATCCACACTGCGGCTCAGGCAATCCAGACCGGCAACGGTGATGTGTTTGTGGTCGGTGGTGTCGAGCACATGGGGCATGTACCCATGACTGAAGGCTTTGACCACAACCCGGCAGCTTCCAAGTATTCTGCGAAAGCCTCCAACATGATGGGCCTGACTGCAGAAATGCTGGCGAAGATGCACGGTATTACCCGTGAGCAGCAGGACGAGTTTGGCGCGCGTTCTCACCGTCTGGCCCACGAAGCCACTGTCGAAGGCCGTTTCAAGAACGAAATCGTTCCCATTGAAGGTCACGATGAAAATGGCTTCAAGGCGCTGATCGAGGAAGACGAGACTATTCGTCCCGAGACCACTGCCGAGTCCCTGGGTCAGCTGCGTCCGGCATTCGATCCCAAGAACGGTACAGTGACAGCTGGTACTTCTTCTCAGCTGACTGACGGTGCTGCTGCAATGGTGCTGATGTCTGCTGAACGTGCCGAGGCCCTTGGCCTGAAGCCGCGTGCCCGCATCGTGAGCATGGCGGTCGCTGGCTGTGATCCCGCAATCATGGGTTACGGCCCGGTTCCGGCAACCAAGAAGGCGCTCAAGCGCGCAGGCCTGAAAGTTGAAGATATCGACTTCTGGGAACTGAACGAAGCGTTTGCGGGGCAGTCTCTGCCGGTCCTGAAGGACCTGAAACTGCTGGGTGTTATGGAAGAGAAGGTTAACCTGAACGGCGGTGCGATTGCCCTTGGCCATCCGCTCGGCTGCTCCGGTGCCCGTATTTCCACTACCCTGGTGAATGTTCTGGAAGCCAAGGGCGGTAAGTATGGTGTTTCCACCATGTGTATCGGTCTGGGTCAGGGCATTGCCACTGTGTGGGAGCGTCTCTGATTTCCGTTACGGAATAGGAAACGCTGTCCAGAAAGGCCCGGCATCATGCCGGGCCTTTCTATTTGGGCCAGGAGTCCATTTGCAGGCTCGCATCGCGAAAAAAAACCACAAACGAAACCAAAGAATGGGTTGTCTTGCTATTCTTGACCCTGTAAAACAGTGAGCCTATACAGAATGGCGGCGCTTGTGTGTTTTCTAGCCGACTGATTTTACAGCGAGTTTACGGTTTGCTGATTAATTGACCGATTTATCGCCAAGGATACAGATCTCCGATATGGGTAAAAGTCTCGTAATTGTCGAGTCACCAGCGAAAGCGAAGACCATCAATAAATACCTGGGCTCTGACTTTATTGTAAAGTCGAGCGTAGGGCACATCCGTGATCTTCCTGTCAGTGGAAGTGGTTCCCAGAGCGATCCGAAAGAGCGCGCGAGACAGGCGGCCATCACCCGGAAGATGAGTCCGGAGGAAAAGGCTGCCCACAAGAAGCGCAAGGCCAGGGAGCAGCTGGTTGCCAGGATGGGGGTTGATCCGGACAAGAACTGGGATGCCCGATACGAGGTCTTGCCGGGGAAAGAAAAGGTGGTGAGCGAGCTCAAGCGTCTCGCAAAGTCGGCTGACCACATCTATCTCGCGACGGATTTGGACCGCGAAGGGGAGGCGATCGCCTGGCATCTCCAGGAAACCATTGGTGGTGAACCCGAAAAATATCGCCGTGTTGTTTTTAACGAGATTACCAAGCGAGCGATTCAGGAAGCGTTCAAAGACCCTGGTACCCTCGATAATAATAGGGTAAACGCCCAGCAGGCGCGCCGATTCCTGGATCGCGTGGTCGGCTATATGGTGTCTCCGCTGTTGTGGGCCAAGCTTGCCCGTGGTCTGTCTGCGGGCCGAGTGCAGTCGGTAGCCGTGAGGCTCATCGTCGAACGTGAGCGGGAAATCCGAAAATTCGTGCCAGAGGAATTCTGGCAATTGCACGCGGATCTGCTTCCGGAAAAGGCCGAAAAGCAGGTTCGGTTTGAGGTTACACGCTATCAGGACAAGAATTACCGACCGGAGAACGAAAGCCAGAGCAACGATCATGTTGCACGATTGAAGGCTGGCTCATTCCGGGTCGCCAAGCGTGAAGACAAGCCAACCAAATCACGTCCTTCGGCGCCGTTTATTACCTCGACGTTGCAGCAGGCCGCCAGCAATCGCATGGGCTTCAGCGTCAAGAAAACCATGATGTTGGCGCAACGCCTGTATGAGGCCGGCTTTATCACCTACATGCGGACCGATTCCACTAACCTCAGCCAGGAGGCGGTGGCTGGGTGCCGGGATTTCATTAGCAAACAGTTTGGTGAGAAGTACCTTCCGGAAAAGCCTAGGGTATACGGTAGTAAAGAAGGCGCTCAGGAGGCTCACGAGGCGATTCGTCCTACTGACGTAGCCCGTCGGCCGGCGGATATCAGTGGCCTCGAGAAGGACGCTGAAAAGCTCTATGACCTGATCTGGCGCCAGTTTATTGCGTGCCAGATGGCCGATGCGGAGTTCCTCAGTACATCCATCGTCGTCGCGAACGGTGAATACGAACTCCGAACCCGAGGCCGAATCATCAAGTTTGAGGGGTTCCTGAAAGCCGCGCCTCAGTCTTCCAAAAAAGACGAGGACGTTGCTCTGCCGGATATCCAGGTTGACGATATGCTCGACCTCAAGAAACTGGATCCGAGTCAGCACTTCACCAAGCCGGCTCCGCGATACACGGAAGCCAGCCTGGTCAAGGAGCTTGAAAAGCAGGGTATTGGGCGTCCATCTACCTACGCTTCGATTATTTCGACCATTCAGGATCGTGGCTATGTCCGACTCCAGAATCGGCGTTTTTATGCCGAGAAAATGGGGGAGATTGTTACCGAGCGCTTGTCAGAATCCTTCCCGAATCTGATGGATTTCGATTTCACGGCCAAAATGGAAGATGAGCTGGATGAGATCGCTGAGGGGGATGTTGAATGGAAGAAGGTTCTGAATGATTTCTATGGTCGGTTCCGGCAGCAGTTGGAATCGGCGGAAGGTTCCGGCGACGGAAGCATGCGCGCCAACACGCCAACGGAGACGGATATCCCGTGCCCGAGTTGTGGCAGAAACATGCAGATTCGGGTTGCCAGCACCGGGGTTTTCCTCGGGTGTTCGGGCTATTCTCTGCCACCCAAAGAGCGCTGCAAGACCACGATCAACCTCGTATCCGGCGATGAAGTGGTGAGCGCGGATGACGATGTGGAAGGTGAGGGTGAAACTCGTCTTCTCCGTAAAAAGCGTCGTTGTTCAAAGTGTGGTACTGCCATGGACAGCTATCTCATTGATGAGACTCGCAAGCTTCATGTGTGCGGTAATAATCCGGACTGCTCAGGCTATGAAATTGAAACCGGTACGTTCCGGATCAAGGGGTACGACGGTCCCACACTGGAATGCGACAAGTGTGGCTCGGAAATGCAGCTCAAAACAGGACGTTTCGGCAAGTACTTTGGATGCACCAATGCTGAGTGCAAAAACACTCGTAAGTTGCTGAAGAATGGTGAGCCTGCGCCGCCCAAGATGGATCCGGTGCCGATGCCCGAGCTTCAGTGCCAGAAGGTTGAAGATACCTACGTGCTGCGGGATGGTGCGTCAGGTCTGTTCCTGGCAGCAAGCAAGTTCCCGAAAAACCGGGAAACCCGGCCACCTCTTGTCAAAGAGATTAAACCGCATCGCAAGGAAATCGACCCCAAGTACGATTTTCTGATGGAGGCGCCCGAGACCGACCCGGAGGGGAATCCGACGGTTATCCGGTTCAGTCGGAAATCCAAGGAGCAGTACGTTATGTCAGAGAAAGATGGCAAGGCGACCGGCTGGTCGGCCTGGTACGTCAACGGGAAATGGCAGCCGCAGGAAAAGTCGAAAAAGTAAGTTAAAAAAGGGGGCTTGGCCCCCTTTTTTTGTCTGGTTAACGGAATTTGCGCAGCCGCTGTATCAGGGAAGACGTGTCCCAGCGCTGTCCTCCCATCTCCTGAACATCGGCATAAAACTGGTCTACCAGCGCTGTTACTGGCAGCGATGCCTTGACCTTTCTGGCCTCGTCCAGGCAGATGCCAAGATCCTTTCGCATCCAGTCAACCGCAAATCCGTGTTCGAATTCACCCGCGATCATGGTTCCCGAGCGATTTTCCATCTGCCAGGACTGAGCGGCACCTTTGGAAATAACGTCCACCACCTTGCTAACATCCAATTCGGCCTGCTCGGCGAAATGCAGTGCCTCGGACAGCCCCTGTACCAAACCGGCAATGGCAATCTGATTCACCATCTTGGTTTTCTGTCCGCTGCCTGCTGGACCCATGAGATTCAGTGCCCTGGCGTAGTGATCCATGACCGGGCGGGCTTTTTCATATGCCGCCTCCGGGCCACCGCACATGATGGTCAGCTGGCCATTTTCGGCACCTTGTTGGCCGCCAGACACGGGGGCATCAATAAATGGTTGGTTTCTGGTAGCGGCGGCACTCGCGAGGCGCTCTGCGATGCTGGCGGAGGCGGTCGTGTGATCAATAAGAATGGCACCCTCCGGAGCATTGGCGATAATGCCCGAATCATCTTCATAGACCTCCACAAGATCCTTGTCGGCCCCGACACAAGTCATCACAAAGTCGGCTCCTTTCACCGCCTCGGCAATGGATGCACAGGCTTTACCGGGGTAGTCCTTTGCCCACTGCTCGGCCTTGCCCTGGCTGCGGTTCCAGACCCGTACGGAGATGCCTGCATTGGCAAGGTGACCGGCCATTGGGTACCCCATAACGCCCAGACCAATGAAGGTGGCGGTTGTTGTCATTGCTATACTCCCTCTAAATCAGGTGACGGTTTGGTGAGTGATATTCCGAGGTGTTCGTGATCTTTAGCGTAAGGCGAGAATAGCCTAGTTGAGGTGTTTTTTGGCAAATCTACGATGAATTGCCTATGTGCCGTGTTGTTAATGCGGGTGCTTCAGAGCGAGATACTGAACAAAAAAGGCCGCTGATGTCAGCGGCCTTTTCGTTTCCTTGGAGTAGGTCCCTGAGGGGCTTACTTCTTCGGATAGTCGCGCTTGTCGGAGCCGGTATACAGCTGACGTGGGCGACCGATGCGGTAGTTGCCGCTGACCATTTCGTTCCAGTGAGAGAACCATCCAATGGTGCGGGACATGGCAAAGATCACTGTGAACATGGAGGTCGGGATACCGATCGCCTTGAGAATGATGCCGGAGTAGAAGTCGACGTTCGGGTACAGCTTGCGCTCTACGAAGTATTCGTCTTCCAGGGCAATCTGCTCCAGGCGCTGGGCAATTTTCAGCAGTGGGTCGTTTTCCAGGCCGAGTTCCTGCAGAACTTCATGTGCGGTCTCGCGCATCACCTTGGCGCGCGGATCGAAGTTCTTGTAAACGCGGTGGCCAAAGCCCATCAGGCGGAACGGGTCGTCCTTGTCCTTGGCTTTTTCGATGAACTGCTCAATGTTCGCTTCGTCACCGATTTCGGCGAGCATGTCCAGAACCGCTTCGTTAGCGCCACCGTGCGCTGGACCCCATAGGGCCGCGATGCCGGAGGCGATGCAGGCGTAAGGGTTCGCGCCGGTAGAGCCGGCCAGGCGGACGGTTGAGGTGGACGCGTTCTGCTCGTGGTCTGCGTGCAGAATGAAGATCTTGTCCATTGCCTTCGCGAGAATCGGGTTCGGCTTATATTCCTCGCAGGGAACGCCAAACATCATCTGCAGGAAGTTCTCGGAGTAGGATAGATCGTTCCGCGGGTACATGAACGGCTGTCCGAGGCTGTACTTGTAGCACCAGGCGGCGATCGTTGGCATTTTCGCGATCAGGCGGTGAGCCGTAATCTGGCGCTGATGCTCGTCGGTCACGTCCATCTGGTCGTGGTAGAACGCAGACAGGGCTCCGACAACACCACACATGATGGCCATGGGATGCGCGTCACGACGGAAGCCGTGGAAGAAATTGCGCATCTGATCGTGCAGCATGGTGTGGTTTTTGATGGTGTCGTGGAAACGCTTGTTTTCCTCTGCAGACGGCAATTCGCCGTTCAGGAGCAGGTAGCAGACTTCGAGGTAGTCTGAATGCTCTGCGAGCTGATCAATAGGGTAGCCGCGATGCAGCAGAACGCCCTTTGCGCCGTCGATATATGTGATGGCCGATTCGCAGGCTGCTGTGGATACGAATCCTGGATCGTAAGTGAAAACGCCTTCCTGGACTAGGCCTCGTACGTCGATAACGTCAGGGCCGACGGTGCCGGAATATACCGGTAGCTCAATGGACTTGTCTCCCACCGAGAGCTTGGCTTTCCTGTCGGTCATGGTGCTCTCCTATTTATCAGCTTAAACAGCTTTTTCTGCATTTATAGATGCGCTAGAAGGCGCGTATTATCGCAAAACTGGCGGCAAAATATAGGGCGTTGGCTTTTTTTGTCAATGGAAGAGGGCGGAAAACTCACTTTTTAGCTTTTCCTGTAAATCCGTGATAACCCGAATAATGGCGCTTTCGGGCACAAAACTGATTTGTCAATAATCCTTATAGCTGCTGCTGGCCCCGCCAAATCAGGGGTCGCGCCTTGTTGCAGGTTTGTAATTACTACGGGTACTCCTTATAATCCGTAGCCCGGAAACGGGGATACACCCGGTAGCTGGCGACGCCTGTCGGCAGTTCATACTGGTGTGAGCCTCCCTCCTGAGCCAATCGTATGCCGGTTTCGTAACTGCATATTGATCCTTACATACCAACTATCCGCATCCGGTTTTTCGGTTTCGCGGTACCAAGAGAGAGTGTGAGAGCGCTGTGAATAGCAAACGACCAGTAAATCTCGATCTCGGCAAGTTTCATTTCCCACTGCCAGCCATTACATCCATATTGCATCGCGTCAGCGGCATTATCATTTTTGTCGGTGTTGCGTTCCTGCTCTACGGATTGCAGCTTTCCCTGTCTGGGGAAGAAGGTTTCGGTCGTGTGAGTGAACTGCTGGACAGCTTCCTTGCCAAGCTGATTATCTGGGGCATCTTGTCTGCTCTGCTTTACCACCTTGTTGCAGGTATCAAGCACCTGTTTATGGACATGGGTATCGGTGAAGATCTGGAGAGCGGCCGCCTCGCCGCGAAGATTACTATTGTGGTTTCCGTCATTCTCATCGTTCTGGCAGGAGTCTGGGTATGGTAAATAGCGTCACGAACCTGGGTCGCAGTGGTGTTTTCGACTGGCTGATCCAGCGGGTAACCGCCTACGTACTGGCGTTGTACACAGTGTTTCTGCTTGGCTTCATGGTGACCACTGACGTCAACTATGAAACTTGGTCCTCTCTCTTTGACCAGACATGGTTCCGTATTTTTAGTCTGTTGGCATTGCTGTCAATTGGCGCCCACGCGTGGGTCGGCCTGTGGACCGTTACGACAGACTACATCAAGGCGATGGGTCCCAGGTTCCTGGTTCAGGCAGCGTGTGGATTGACCATGTTCGTATATGTGGTCTGGGGCATTCAGATTCTTTGGGGGCTTTAAGTAATGTCGAATATCAAGACCATGTCTTATGACGCGATTGTTATCGGTGGCGGCGGTGCCGGTATGCGAGCCGCCCTGCAGTTGACCGAATCCGGTATCAATACTGCGTGTATTACAAAAGTATTTCCCACGCGTTCGCACACCGTTTCCGCTCAGGGTGGCATCACCTGTGCGATTGCGAGTGCCGATCCCAACGATGACTGGCGTTGGCACATGTATGACACCGTCAAGGGCTCCGACTACATCGGCGACCAGGACGCGATCGAATACATGTGTTCCGTAGGTCCTCAGGCTGTTTTTGAGCTTGAGCACATGGGTCTACCGTTCTCCCGTACCGAGCAGGGCCGCATCTACCAGCGTCCGTTCGGCGGTCAGTCCAAGGACTTCGGTAAGGGTGGTCAGGCTGCCCGTACCTGTGCCGCTGCAGACCGTACTGGTCATGCGCTGCTGCACACGCTGTATCAGGCCAACCTCAAGGGCGGCACCACCTTCCTGAATGAGTGGTATGCGGTCGATCTGGTCAAAAACAGCAAAGACGAAGTCGTTGGTGTTGTGGCCATCGAAATTGAATCCGGCGAAGTAGCCTACATCAAGTGTAAGGCGACCGTTCTTGCAACCGGCGGTGCTGGCCGTATCTACTCCTCAACCACAAACGCCCTGATCAATACCGGTGACGGTATCGGTATGGCGCTGCGTGCCGGCTATCCGGTTCAGGATATGGAGATGTGGCAGTTCCACCCGACCGGTATCCACGGTGCAGGTGTTCTGGTGACCGAAGGTTGTCGGGGTGAGGGTGGTTACCTGATCAACTCCGAGGGTGAGCGCTTCATGGAGCGTTACGCTCCGAACGCGAAGGACCTGGCTGGTCGTGACGTTGTTGCCCGTTCCATGGTTCTTGAGATCCTGGAAGGTCGTGGTTGCGGTCCTGAGAAAGATCACGTTCTGCTGAAGCTGGATCATCTGGGTGAAGAAACCCTGAATCTGCGTCTGCCGGGTATCTGCGAACTGTCGAAAACGTTCGCCCATGTGGATCCTGTTAAAGAGCCGGTCCCGGTTGTTCCGACCTGTCACTACATGATGGGTGGTATTCCGACCAACGTTGGTGGTCAGGCTCTGACCCAGGACGAGAATGGCAACGACAAACCGATTCCGGGTCTGTTTGCTTGTGGAGAAGCAGCCTGTGTATCCGTTCACGGTGCCAACCGTCTGGGCGGCAACTCTCTGCTTGACCTTGTGGTCTTTGGTCGTGCGGCCGGTCTCCACATTGAAGAGCAGCTTCGTGGCGGTTTTGAGGTTGATGGCGCCAGCGAGGAAGACATCAAACGTGCGATGGCCCGTCTTGATCGTCTGAACAGTGCCTCTGAAGGTGAAGATGTTGCGCAGGTGCGTAAGGATCTTCAGAGCTGCATGCAGCTGTACTTCGGTGTATTCCGTGACGGCGATAGCATGGAGAAGGGGCTCAAGTTGCTCGAGGAAATCGGCGAGCGGGTCCGCAAGACCAAGCTGACCGATACCAGCAACGCCTTCAATACAGCGCGCATCGAAGCGCTCGAGCTGGATAACCTGTTCGAGGTTGCGTATGCGACAGCGAAGTCGGCCATCGAGCGTAAGGAAAGTCGTGGTGCCCATGCCCGTAATGACTTCACCGAGCGTGATGATGACAACTGGCTCAAGCATTCCATGTACTTCCCGCTGGACAAGCGGGTTGGTAAGCGTGACGTAAACTTCACTCCGAAGACCGTCGACACGTTTGAGCCGAAAATCCGGACTTACTAAGGGGGAAGTACGATATGTTGGTAAGCCTTTACCGTTATAACCCGGAAACCGATAACGCCCCTTACATGCAGGACGTTGAGATCGAGTTGCCGGAAGGCAAGGATCTGATGGTTCTGGATGTCCTTGCTCTTGCAAAAGAGAAGGACTCGACTGTCGCCTATCGCCGCTCCTGTCGTGAAGGTGTGTGCGGTTCGGACGGTATGAACATGAACGGCAAGAACGGCCTGGCGTGCATCACTCCGGTGTCCGAAGTGGTCAAGAATGGCAAGCTCGTTCTGCGCCCTCTGCCTGGTCTGCCTGTTATTCGTGACCTGGTTGTGGATATGAGCCTTTTCTACAAGCAGTACGAGAAGGTCATGCCTTACCTTGTCAACGACAACCCGGCACCGGCCATTGAGCGTCTGCAGACTCCGGAAGATCGTGAAAAGCTGGACGGCCTGTACGAGTGTATTCTCTGCGCATGCTGTTCCACTTCTTGCCCGTCGTTCTGGTGGAACCCGGACAAGTTCATCGGTCCCGCCGGTCTCCTGCAGGCCTACCGCTTCCTGGCTGACAGCCGGGATACCGCTCAGCCCGAGCGTCTTGCCAATCTCGATGATCCGTTCAGCGTTTTCCGCTGCCGCGGCATCATGAACTGTGTCAGTGTTTGCCCGAAAGGCCTGAACCCCACAAGGGCTATCGGCCATATTCGGAACCTCCTGCTGCAACGGGCTACTTAAGCAGCAGAATTCTCAGCAACCGCTATACTGTTCTGACCAGATTAGCACCCAGAAGGCCCTGCAACGGCGCAGGGCCTTCAACCAAAGGCTTATAGTCATAAGTATTACATGGGTGCAAACTACGCAAGCCGTGGCTGGAGTTTATAAAATTCCTCCGCGGAATTGCCGAGTATAAAAACCACTGGGGATAGGAAAACATCCATGTCGCGTGTGGTGGTTAAAGTCATGCCGTAATAACGCGTATTGACTGAGAATTACCCCTGACCGACCATACCGGCTCCCCGCACCAGCCCAAGGTGAGCTATTCAAATGCACGAAAGCATCATGGAGCAGTTATGGCAGACTTCCCACCTGCAAGGTGGAAATCTTGCCTACGTTGAACAGCTTTTTGAGACCTACCTGACAGACCCCAACGCCGTACCTGAAGAGTGGCGCAGCTACTTCGATAAGTTGCCCAGTGTTGATGGCTATCATGGCCAGGACGTCGTTCACTCTTCAATCCGCGAACAATTCGAGCACATCTCCCGTAATCAGCGTTTTCTGGTTTCTGGCGGCGTTCCTGCCTCAGCGACCTCAGATGCCGATAAAAAGCAGATTCGTGTTCTCCAGATGATCAACGCCTATCGGTTCCGAGGTCATCAGGAGTCCAAACTCGACCCCCTCGGTGTTTGGCAACGCGAACCGGTAGAAGATCTCGATCCCAAATTCCACGAACTCAGCGAGGCCGACCTTGATCTGGAATTCCAGACCGGTTCTCTGAGTTTTGGTTCCGAGACCATGAAACTCTCGGACATCGTAGATGGGCTTCGCAAAACTTATTGTCAGAGTATTGGCGCAGAGTACATGCACGTCGTCGATACCCGCATCAAGCGTTGGTTCCAGCAGCGTATGGAGCCGGTCCGGTCACGGCCAGAGTACGAAGCGTCTACTCGTAAGCACATCCTTGAACGCCTGACTGCGGCAGAGGGGCTGGAGAAATATCTTGGCTCCCGTTATCCGGGCGTGAAGCGTTTCGGTCTTGAGGGTGGCGAAAGCCTGATCCCTTGTCTGGATGAGCTGATCCAGCGTGCAGGCTCCTATGGAGCGAAGGAAATCGTGCTCGGCATGGCACACCGCGGGCGACTGAATGTACTGGTAAATACACTCGGCAAAAACCCGAAAGAACTTTTTGATGAGTTCGAGGGGAAAAAACTGGCGGACTCCGGATCCGGTGACGTCAAGTATCACCAGGGCTTCTCTTCCAACGTTATGACTCCGGGTGGTGAGGTTCACCTGGCGATGGCGTTCAACCCCTCGCACCTTGAAATCGTGTCTCCGGTGGTTGAGGGCTCCGTTCGGGCCCGCCAGGACCGTCGTGGTGATACGGATGGCAGCCAGGTAGTTCCCATTGTCATGCACGGTGATGCGGCTTTCGCCGGTCAGGGTGTGGTCATGGAAACGTTCCAGATGTCACAGACTCGTGGTTATGGTGTCGGCGGCACCATCCACATCGTGATCAACAACCAGGTTGGCTTCACCACCAGCAAGCAGGAAGATGCTCGTTCGACTGAGTATTGTACGGATGTCGCCAAGATGGTTCAGGCGCCTATCCTGCACGTCAATGCGGATGATCCGGAAGCGGTGATGTTTGTCACCCAGATGGCCATGGACTACCGCAATGAGTTCAAGCGCGATGTGGTCATCGATCTGGTCTGCTACCGTCGTCGGGGCCACAATGAGGCCGATGAACCAGCAGCAACCCAGCCGCTGATGTACGACAAGATCCGTAAGCTCAAAACCACGCGCGCGCTTTACGCCGAGCAGTTGGTTGCTGCCGGTGTGATCACCGAGGAAGAGGCGAAGCACAAGGAAACTGACTACCGTGACGCGTTGGATAAAGGCGAGCACGTGGTCAAGTCACTGGTCAAAGAGCCGAACACCGAGCTTTACGTCGACTGGACGCCTTACCTGGGGCACGAGTGGACAGCCAAGTGCAAAACCAGTGTGAATCTGAAGACCATCAAGAAACTGGGTAAGCAGATTACCTCGGTACCGGAAGGCTTCAGCATTCAGCGCCAGGTTTCCAAGATCGTTAACGACCGCGAGAAGATGACCGCAGGCGCCCTTGGTCTTAACTGGGGTTACGGCGAGATGATGGCCTATGCGTCATTGCTGACGGAAGGGCATCCCATCCGGATTACCGGTCAGGACGTCGGTCGCGGTACCTTCTCTCACCGGCATGCGGTGCTGCACAACCAGAAAGATGGTTCCACCCATATTTCATTGCAGCAGCTCTCGGAGGATCAGCCGAGCTTCCAGCTCTATGACTCCTTGCTGTCGGAAGAAGCCGTCATGGCGTTCGAATACGGTTACTCCACCACCTCGCCGAATGGGCTGGTAGTCTGGGAAGCCCAGTTCGGTGACTTCGCCAACGGTGCGCAGGTCGTTATCGACCAGTTCCTGACCAGCGGTGAGCACAAGTGGGGCCGTCTGTGTGGCCTGACTCTCCTGTTGCCTCATGGTTATGAGGGGCAGGGGCCGGAGCATAGTTCTGCGCGGCTTGAGCGTTATCTGCAGCTGTGTGCCGAGCACAACATCCAGGTGTGCGTTCCGAGCACGCCGTCGCAGGTTTTCCACATGTTGCGTCGGCAGGTCAAGCGGCCACTGCGCAAGCCTCTGGTAGCAATAACGCCAAAGAGTCTGCTGCGTCATAAGGAAGCCGTGTCTGACCTTGATGATCTCACCAGCGGTACGTTCCAGACGGTATTGCCGGAGAAAGAGCCTTCCGATCCGAAGAAGATCACCCGTTTGATCATGTGCAGCGGCAAGGTCTATTTTGATCTTCTGGAAAAGAAAAAAGCTGACGAGCGCGACGATGTAGCCATCCTCCGTATCGAGCAGCTTTATCCGTTCCCGGCGGACGACCTCGACGAACTGCTGAGCCAGTATCCGAAGCTCAAGCATGTTGTCTGGTGTCAGGAAGAACCGATGAACCAGGGTGCCTGGTATTGCAGTCAGCATCACATGCGTAATGCACTGCAACGCCTGAACCCCAAGCTGTACCTCCAGTATGCCGGTCGTGAGGCTTCGGCTGCTCCTGCGTGCGGACACATGTCTGTCCACATTGAAGAGCAGAAGAGTCTGGTTAACGACGCGTTTGAAATCTGACGAGCTACCGAACTAAGGAATTGTAATGTCAACTGAGATTAAAGCCCCCGTTTTCCCGGAGTCGGTCGCAGAGGGTACCGTCGCGACCTGGCACAAACAGCCGGGTGAAGCCTGTTCCCGCGACGAGCTGATTGTCGATATTGAGACTGACAAGGTCGTACTTGAGGTGGTAGCACCTGCTGATGGTGTTATCGAGGAAGTCTTGAAGGGTGAAGGCGATACCGTAGAGAGCGGTGAGGTCATTGGTAAGTTCAAGGAAGGCGCGGCGGGTTCCGCCGCACCCGCCGAAAGTAAGCCGGCTGCTGAAGAGGCTCCGGCCGAAGAAGCCAAGGAAGCGTCTTCCGGTGACGCGATTCTGAGCCCGGCTGCCCGTAAGCTGGCTGACGAAAACAACGTTGATCCGAACGCAGTAAAAGGTTCCGGTAAAGACGGTCGCGTGACGAAGGAAGACGTTCAGAGCTTTATCGACAGCAACAAAGGCCAGCCCGCTGCCAAACCAGCGGCGGCAGCACCGGCGGCTGAGTTGAATGTTGCCCAGGGCGAGCGCGCCGAGAAACGCGTTCCGATGACTCGCCTTCGTGCAAGCATCGCCAAGCGTCTGGTGGATGCTCAACAGACCGCCGCCATGCTGACCACGTTCAACGAGGTGAACATGGCTCCGATCATGGAGCTGCGCAAACAGTACCAGGAGAGTTTTGTTAAGCGCCACGGCATCAAGCTCGGTTTCATGTCGTTCTTCACCAAAGCGGCAACCGAAGCTCTCAAGCGCTTCCCGGCCGTGAACGCGTCCATCGACGGCAATGACATGGTGTACCACGGCTATCAGGACATCGGCGTTGCTGTCTCTACCGACCGCGGCCTGGTTGTGCCCGTACTCCGTGATTCCGACGCCATGGGCCTGGCCGATATCGAGAAGAAGATTGTTGAATACGGTACCAAGGCGAAAGAAGGCAAGCTCGGCATCGAGGAGATGACCGGAGGTACTTTCACCATCACCAACGGTGGTATTTTCGGTTCCTTGATTTCCACGCCGATCCTGAATCCACCACAGACAGCCATCCTGGGCATGCACAAGATTCAGGAGCGTCCGATGGCGGTCAACGGTAAGGTAGAAATCCTGCCGATGATGTACCTGGCGCTGTCATACGACCACCGCATGATCGATGGTAAGGAAGCAGTGCAGTTCCTGGTCGCTATCAAAGAAATGCTGGAAGACCCCGCACGTATCCTGCTGGACGTGTAAACCAATATTCAACGAATCAGGAAACGGGATAGATTATGTCTGATAAGTACGACGTTATTGTCATTGGTGCGGGCCCCGGTGGTTACGTGGCAGCGATCAAAGCGGCTCAGTTGGGTCTGAAAACCGCTTGCGTTGAATCCTGGACGTCAACGGACGGCAAAAGCCAGGTGCTCGGTGGTACCTGCCTGAACGTAGGTTGTATTCCGTCCAAAGCACTGCTGGAAGTCACCCACAAGTTTGAAGAAGCAAGCCATGATTTCGATGGTTTCGGCATTCAGACCAGTGGCGTGAAAATCGATGTTGCGAAGATGATGGAACGCAAAAGCGGCATCGTGAAGCAGCTGACCGGTGGTATTGCAGGTCTCTTCAAGGCCAACGGCGTGACCTCCATTCATGGTCACGGCAAACTGCTGGCAGGTCGCAAGGTTGAAGTCACCGACAAGGATGGCAAGACCAGTACCTATGAAGCGGATAACGTCATCATCGCGACCGGCTCCAAGCCGATTGAGATTCCGCCCGCTCCGTTCGACGGCGAATACATCGTCGATTCCGAGGGAGCGTTAGAGTTCACGGAAGTTCCGAAACGTCTGGGTATCATCGGTGCCGGCGTGATCGGCCTTGAGCTGGGCAGTGTCTGGGCTCGCCTGGGCTCTGAAGTGACCGTTCTGGAAGCTCAGGATACGTTCCTGCCCGCGGTCGATCAGCAAATTGCCAAGGACACGCTCAAGCAATTCAAGAAGCAGGGCCTGAACATCATCACTGGCGCTCGTATGACCGGCGCAGAGGTGAAGCGCAAGCTGGTTAACGTGACCTACGAAGACAGCAAGGGCAAGCAGGAAGCCAAGTTCGACAAGCTGATTGTTGCGGTTGGTCGTCGTCCGTACACCGACGGTGCTCTGGCTGAGGATTCCGGTGTCAGTATGGACGAGCGCGGTTTTATCTTCGTGGATGACAACTGCAAAACCGAAGCACCGGGTGTTTGGGCGGTTGGCGATGTTGTACGCGGTCCTATGCTGGCACACAAAGCCTCTGAAGAGGGTGTTGTTGTCGCTGAGCGCATTGCCGGACACAAGCCGCAAGTCAATTACGATTGCATTCCGAACGTTATCTACACGTTCCCTGAAGTTGCCTGGGTCGGTAAGACCGAAGAGCAGCTCAAGGCCGAGGGTGAAGAATACAACGTGGGTACTTTCCCGTTTGCAGCCAATGGCCGCGCCATGGCTGCCAACGCGGCATCAGGTATGGTTAAGATCATCGCAGACGCGAAGACTGACCGTATTCTGGGCTTCCACGTGAGTGGTCCGCAAGCGTCTGAAATCGTTGCCCAGGGCGTTATCGCCATGGAATTCGGTTCCAGCGCGGAAGATCTCGCTCTTACCTGTTTCGCACACCCGACTCTGTCTGAGTCTGTGCACGAAGCGGCGCTGGGCGTTGCTGGCGGAGCGATTCATATCGCTAACCGCCGCAAAAAGAAGTAACGCGGTTCTGAAATTCGGGGCGCCAAATACGGCGCCCCGCTGCCATCATAAAGGCAGCATTTCGGATGCGTAACAAGCGGGTTCGGGTGATCCCTGACTCGCTAAACAGAATTCGCTTCAGGTATGTCAATGGCGGCATGCCCGCGGGTTCATATCCGTACGTGGTTATCCTCCATCAAAAGACGGGACACTAACTATGAATTTGCACGAATATCAGGGCAAGCAGCTGTTCGCTGAATACGGTCTGCCCGTATCCAAGGGCATTGCCTGCGATACTCCGAAGGAAGCTGTCGCAGCAGCAGACGAAATTGGCGGTGACGGCTGGGTTGTCAAAGCTCAGGTTCACGCAGGTGGCCGTGGTAAGGCTGGCGGTGTAAAGCTGGTCAAGAGCAAAGACGAAATTCGCGAGTTTGCCGAGAAGTGGCTGGGCCAGAACCTGGTAACTTACCAGACTGATGAAAATGGCCAGCCGGTAAGCAAGATTCTGGTTGAATCCCTCACCGACATCGATCAAGAACTGTACCTCGGTGCCGTTGTCGATCGCGGCAGCCGTCGTATCGTTTTCATGGCTTCCACCGAAGGTGGCGTTGAAATCGAAAAAGTGGCTGAAGAGACCCCCGAAAAGATCCTGAAAGCGGAAATCGATCCGCTGGTCGGCGCACAGCCGTATCAGGGCCGCGAGCTGGCTTTCAAACTGGGTCTTGAAGGCAAGCAGATCGGTCAGTTCACCAAGATTTTCCTGGGTCTGGCCAAGCTTTTCGAAGAGTGCGACCTCGCTCTGGTAGAGATTAACCCGCTGGTCATCACGCCGGCTGGTGATTTGCACTGCCTGGACGCCAAAGTGGGTATCGACGGCAACGCGCTTTACCGCCAGAAGAAGATCCACGAGATGCACGATCCTTCACAGGAAGACGCTCGTGAAGCCGAAGCGGCCAAGTGGGAGCTGAACTACGTCGCCCTCGAGGGCAACATCGGTTGTATGGTTAACGGCGCTGGCCTGGCCATGGGTACCATGGACATCATCAAACTGTCCGGAGGCCAGCCTGCAAACTTCCTGGACGTAGGCGGCGGCGCGACCAAAGAGCGCGTATCCGAGGCGTTCAAGATCATCCTGTCCGACGACGCTGTTCAGGCGGTTCTGGTCAACATCTTCGGTGGCATCGTTCGCTGCGACATGATCGCAGAGGGCATCATCGGTGCCGTTAAAGAAGTTGGTGTAAAAGTACCCGTTGTGGTTCGTCTGGAAGGCAACAATGCGGAGCTGGGTACCAAGGTACTCGCCGAAAGTGGCCTGAACATCATTGCCGCCACCAGTCTGGCGGATGCCGCAGAGCAAGTCGTTAAAGCCGCAGGGGGTAAGTAATGAGCATCCTGATCAACAAAGACACCAAGGTTATCTGCCAGGGCTTTACCGGCGCACAGGGTACTTTCCACTCTGAGCAGGCCGTTGAGTACGGAACTCAGATGGTTGGTGGCGTTAGCCCCGGTAAAGGCGGCACAGAGCATCTGGGTCTGCCGGTATTCAATACCGTTCGTGAAGCAGTTGAAAAGACCGGCGCCCAGGCGTCCGTGATCTACGTACCGGCTCCGTTCTGTAAAGATGCCATCATCGAAGCTGCAGATGCTGGCATTGAGCTGATTGTTTGCATCACCGAAGGCATTCCGACCATCGACATGCTGTACGCCAAAGAATACGTTGATCGTAAAGGCGTTCGCATGATTGGTCCGAACTGCCCTGGTCTGATTACTCCGGACGAGTGCAAGATCGGTATCATGCCTGGTCACATCCACAAGAAGGGCAAGGTTGGTATCGTTTCCCGTTCCGGTACTCTGACTTACGAAGCGGTCAAGCAGACCACGGACTTCGGTTACGGTCAGTCCACGTGTGTGGGTATCGGTGGTGACCCGATCCCGGGTTCCAACTTCATTGATATCCTGACACTTCTGCAGGAAGATCCGGAAACTGAAGCCATCGTTATGATCGGCGAAATCGGCGGTACCGCCGAGGAAGAAGCCGCTGCCTTCATCAAGGCAAACGTGACCAAGCCCGTTGTTTCTTACATTGCGGGTGTGACTGCGCCTCCGGGTAAGCGCATGGGTCACGCCGGTGCGATCATCTCCGGTGGTAAGGGTACTGCGGACGAGAAGTTTGCTGCTCTGGAAGACGCAGGCGTAAAAACCGTGCGTAGTCTCGCCGAGATCGGTAAGGCACTGAAGGAAGTAACTGGCTGGTAAGTCCGTCTTCTTTCACGAAACCCCCGTTTCTGCTCTGCAGTGCGGGGGTTTTTTATTTATAATGCGCAATCGCCGTGAACAATCATGGCGGATTACATTTAAAAAGAAGGAGTTCGCGCTTTGAGTTCTGTAGATTCCCAGCAAAGAGTTTTGTCCGGCATGCGTCCGACCGGCAAGCTTCACCTTGGCCACTACCATGGTGTGCTGAAAAACTGGGTGAAACTTCAGCACGAATTCGAGTGCTTCTTCTTTGTGGCGGACTGGCACGCATTGACCACTCAGTACGACGATCCCTCCGGCATCGAACAGAGTGTCTGGGATATGGTCATCGACTGGCTGGCGGCCGGTGTGAATCCTGGTTCCTCCACCATGTTCATCCAGTCACAGGTGCCCGAACACGCCGAGTTGCACCTGCTGCTGTCGATGATTACGCCGCTTGGCTGGTTGGAGCGCATCCCCACCTTCAAGGATCAACAGGAAAAGCTACGGGAAAAGGATCTCGCGACATACGGCTTCCTGGGGTATCCGCTGCTGCAGAGTGCCGATATTCTGATGTATCGGGCTGGCAAGGTGCCGGTGGGCGCAGATCAGGTGTCTCACGTCGAGATTACCCGGGAGATTGCCCGTCGTTTCAACCATATTTATGGTCGTGAGCCTGGCTTCGAAGAACAGGCGGAAGCAGCGATCGGCAAGATGGGTAAGAAAAACGCCAAGCTGTATCGCAATCTTAAAAAGCGCTATCAGGAAGAGGGCGATATGGAAGCGCTTGAGACAGCTCGTGCGCTTCTCAAGGAGCAGCAAAACATATCTCTTGGCGACCGTGAGCGCCTGTATGGTTACATCGAGGGCGGTGGCAAGGTCATCCTGCCGGAACCTCAGCCGTTGCTGACGCCGGAATCGAAGATGCCGGGGCTCGACGGGCAGAAGATGTCCAAGTCCTACAATAACTACATTGGTTTGCGGGAAGAGCCTGACAGTGTTGCCGACAAAGTCCGCAAGATGCAGACAGACCCGCAACGTGTGCGGCGCACCGATCCCGGTGATCCGGAGAAATGCCCGGTCTGGGGTATGCACCAGATTTACTCGGACTCTGAGACTCAGGAATGGGTACAGACTGGCTGCAGGAGTGCGGGTATCGGATGTCTGGACTGCAAGAAACCCCTGATCGATGCCATCATTGAAGAGCAGTGTCCTCTCCACGAGCGGGCCAGGGAATATGAGGGCAACCCGGATCTGGTTCACTCTATCCTTCAGGAAGGGCGTGAGCAGGCGCGGGATGCGGCCCGGGATACCCTGGAAGAAGTGCGGGAAGCCATGGGGCTGCAATATCGCTGATCCTCGAGTTCGGGGTAACGTGCCGGGAAAGGCTTCGGCTTTTCCCGGGGAGAGGGTATGACGGACGACACCACGGTTACATCAGAAGCAGAGCAGCAGCCGGCTGAGGATCAGTCGGCCCTTGCGCTCGTGTCTGGAAAGCCCGTGGTGGACCTTCCCAAGGACCTGTACATTCCGCCTGACGCGCTGGCTGTCTTTCTCGAGGCCTTTGAAGGGCCGCTGGACCTTTTGCTGTATCTGATCCGTCGCCAGAACATGGACATTCTGGATGTTGATGTCAGCGAAATTACCCGCCAGTACATGGATTACATCAACGTCGTTGAGGCGATGCGCTTTGAGCTGGCGGCCGAGTACCTTGTCATGGCAGCAACGCTGGCGGAAATCAAATCCCGTATGCTTCTTCCGCGGCAGGAAAGCGAAGACGACGAAGAGCTCGATCCAAGAGCGGAGCTCATTCGGCGATTGCAGCAGTACGAACGATTCAAGAAGGCTGCCGAGGATATTGATACGATGCCTCGGCTGGAGCGGGATAACTTCGCGGCATCTGCGGCGTTGCCCAAGTTGCCTTCCAGCCAGCCGCATCCGGATGTGGACATGAAAGAGCTCCTTCTGGCTCTCCGGGGCGTCTTGCAACGTGCAGACCTGTTCACCAGTCACCATGTTGAACGGGAGAAACTTTCTACCCGGGAACGGATGTCTGGCATCCTTTCGGTACTTCAGGGCGACCGGTTTGTGAGCTTTGAAAGCCTGTTTACTCCGGAGGAGGGGCGGCTTGGCGTGGTCGTGACGTTCCTGGCAACGCTGGAGCTGGTCAAGGAGCAGTTGATCGAACTGGTCCAGGCGGAAGTGCTCGGGCCGATTCATGTCCGGGCTCGCGCGGCGGATTGATTCCTTCATCTGTGAGTAGAACCGGTAAGCGGAAAGACGGTTATGAGTGACGAACATCTGCGACGTATTCAGGCCATTGTCGAAGCGGCATTACTGGCTTCGGGGAAGCCCCTCTCGCTCGAACAGCTGCGAGAGCTGTTCACCGAAGATGAGCGCCCCGCCAAGCAGGTTATGGAGCACGTCATGGTCATGCTCGAGCAGGCCTGTGAGGGGCGGGGCTTCGAGCTAAAACAGGTTGCCAGCGGCTACCGGTTACAGGTGCGTGAGGAATATGCCACCTGGGTTGCGCGCCTTTTTGAGGAAAAGCCCCAGCGCTATTCCAGGGCGCTACTTGAAACGCTGGCGTTGATTGCTTATCGGCAACCCATCACCCGAGGTGAAATCGAGGATATCCGTGGTGTTACGGTTAGCAGCAATATCATTCGTACCTTACTTGAGCGAGAGTGGGTGCGTGTTGTCGGGCACCGTGATGTACCCGGGCGCCCGGCCATGTATGCCACCACGAAGCAGTTTCTCGATTATTTCAATTTGAACGGTCTGGATCAGTTGCCGCCGCTTTCGGAAGTGCGGGATCTCGAAGAGATCGGCCGGGAAATTGAGAAGAACATGCAAGGTGAGATCGAGTTTGAATCCCCCAAGGGTGACAGCTCGGATGAGCAGACACTTCACTGACACCGCTAGCGTGTCACATACCTAAGGATTTTATTCATGGCGTCACAACGCCCAAAAAAGCCTGCCGGCGATCCTGTCAGTCATAAGGAGCCGGAACGTATTCAAAAACTCCTGGCCCGTGCCGGTGTTGGGTCCCGCAGAGAGGTCGAAGGCTGGATTGAAGCTGGTCGACTGACTGTAAACGGTGTCGTGGTCACCCCCGGTCAGAAGGCGACCGTTGAAGACCAGATCGAGCTTGATGGCAGGCGTCTGGATGTCTCCTCTGCAGCCGCAGTGGTGCGGCGGGTGTTGATTTACAACAAGCCCGAGGGCGAGGTGACGACACGTAAGGATCCGGAAGGACGCCCGACGGTTTTCGATCGTTTACCGCGGCTCAAGGAACATCGCTGGATATCCATCGGGCGCCTGGATATCAATACCACCGGGTTGGTGCTGTTCACGACGGACGGAGAACTTGCCAATCGTTTGATGCATCCGTCCCGACAGATCGATCGCGAATACGCGGTACGTATTTTCGGTGAAGTCGACGATGCTATGTTGGATCGGCTGCTGGAAGGCGTACTTCTCGAAGACGGGATGGCACGCTTTACCGATATTTCGCCAGCGGGCGGAAGCGGCATGAACCGGTGGTTCCATGTCACGCTGCTGGAAGGTCGTAATCGTGAGGTTCGGCGATTATGGGAATCCCAGGGCGTCAAAGTCAGCCGCCTGAAACGTGTTCGTTATGGGCCGATTTTCCTGCCAAGCCGGCTCACGCTCGGAAAGTGGGAAGAGCTGGATCAGAAGGCGGTGGATACGCTGAGTCGCACCGTTGATCTGGCGCCGGTCGAAATACCGCAAAAGACACCCAACGAAAAAGCCGCTCAGGAACGCCAGCGTCGAAAAGGCCCTGCTCGAAGCCGCAAGCCGGCCGGCGGTCGGTGGCAGGTGAGTGACAGTAAACCCGGCAAGTCCGCTGGAAGTCGCCGCACCGGTGGCCCCAAATCCGGTAAGAAACGGTCCTAGCGTATGGAGGCAAACACCTGGGTGCAGTTACGCCCATGGTGTTTTGCCTGGTAGAGCGCTTCATCCGCCCTGGCGAGCCACTGCTCGCTTGTCTCTCCGTGTAGATGAGTGGCAACCCCGCAACTCGTTGTAACAGACAGTGCCTCGCCGCCGCAGTCGATCCGGATGCCACCTATGGCATGACGAAGGCGATCGGCCACGTCGCGAGCGTCACGCTCTCCTGTCAGCGGCAACAGTATGGCAAATTCCTCACCACCGAATCGATAGATGCTATCGGACGTCCGCAGCGATTGCTCCATGGCACTTGCCGCCATCTGGAGAAGGTGATCGCCGACGACATGACCATGCTTGTCGTTGACTGCCTTGAAGTGGTCAAGATCGCAAAGAATGAGGGAATATTCCTGATTATGTCTGTCGGCGAGTTGTCCGGAGCGGGATAATTCAGCATCCAGCGCGCGCTTGTTGGCAACGCCAGTCAGTGCATCCGTCAGCGCTGTCTGCTCGATCGCAAGGAACTGGCAGGCATTGCGCAGAGGACAGATAACGACGCTGATGATGGTTTCAATTCCCTGTAGCTCTTCTTCTGAGAATCGCTGTCTACGGTTGAGGGTGAGGGTGCCGTAGTGCTCCCCTTCAAGATTCAAGCGGTATTCGCAGCGATGGGGGCCACCCATGCCGGTAGAGAAGACAAAATCCTGGTTCGCGATTCTGTGGCGATACTGTAGTGAATCGAAGGGGATAATCTGATCGAGTTCGTCTGCGAGCACGCCCAGCTGCGTTTCCAGGGAAAGGGTTGTGGAGAGTCGGCGGGTCAGTCGCGTGAGAACGTCCGGCGCAGATACCCAATCCTGGTGTGCCTGGCGCAATGCGGCAAGCTTCTGAGGCTGCGAGGAAGAGGTGTGGATGCTGGTAATCTGTTTCACGGAAATCTACTCGATCAATGTCAGTTACCCTGTTTCAGCATATCCCATGCCTAAAAATATAAAATGATAATAAACAATATGATAGGAGAGATACTTCATACATGATCGTCAATGTTGGCGTTGAAAGCCGTTCTATCGTCAAAAATCCGGCAGTTATTTGCCGCTCCCGGACGTCGGCCAGTCAAAATGTCCGACAAGGGCATTGGGATGCCGGTGTGCTGTGGTAAACTCGGCGCTTTGTAAGTCAGCCGTCTGCAGAAGTGAGCGCCCAATTCTATGAGGTTTCAGGCACCGGAAAGTCTGTCCGAACAAATCGCCCAGCATCTTGGCCAGCGCATTGTGACCCGGGATCTCAAACCCGGAGAGCGTATTCAGGAACTCAAGGTTGCCGGTGATCTGAACGTGAGCCGTGGTTCCGTGCGCGAAGCGCTGTTGATCATGGAACGTCGTCACCTGGTGGAGATCTTTCCTCGTCGCGGTGCCGTTGTGTCCAGCCTGACGACTGACAGCGTGAATGCGCTGTACGATATCTATATCGATCTGCTCTGCATGCTTGGCCGGAAAGTTCTTGAACGCTGGCCCGGTGGTCAGCTTGGCGGACTGATGGGCCAGGTGCGGGAGCTGCAGGCGGTGGTTGATGCCTTCAATACGGCCGGTAGCGATGCTGCAGAAAAGGTGATCGAAGCCGGATTCGGCGTCATGCAATATGCCTATGGCTTGGTGGAAAACCCGTTTCTCCAGGAAACCCTGGAAAATTTCAGGCCGGCGATCAGCCGTACCTATTACGTTGCGCTTGAGCACTTTCGCGAAGATATCGCCGGTACGGCGACGTTTTTCCGTCAGTTGGCCGATGCCGCGGTGAATGACGATGCCGAGCGTCTTCAATCGGTTATCAAAGCCTTCGGTGAGCATCAGCGGCAGCAGGTTCTGACGATTCTCAGGGAGGAGGAGAGCGCCTGATATGCGCCTTAAATCCATCAAGCTTGCCGGGTTCAAATCCTTTGTGGATCCGACAACGGTACCATTTCCCACCAACATGACGTCGGTGGTGGGGCCGAACGGTTGTGGCAAGTCCAACATCATTGATGCTGTGCGCTGGGTCATGGGGGAGAGTTCCGCCAAGTACCTGCGCGGTGAATCCATGACTGACGTCATCTTCAATGGCTCCAGTGCGCGAAAGCCTGTTGGACAGGCCTCGATTGAGCTGGTTTTCGATAACAGCGATGGCTCTGCACCTGGTGAATTTGTCAGCTTCAACGAAATCTCCGTTCGCCGCAGGGTGTCCCGGGAAGGGCAATCAGAGTACTTCCTCAATGGCTCCAAATGCCGTCGCCGCGATATCACCGACCTTTTCCTGGGAACCGGTCTTGGTCCCCGCAGTTACGCAATCATTGAGCAGGGGATGATTTCCCGGCTCATCGAAGCCAAGCCTGAAGAGCTGCGAATCTACATTGAGGAAGCGGCCGGCATCTCGAAGTACAAGGAGCGACGACGGGAAACCGAAAACCGGATTCGTCGGACCCAGGAAAACCTGGAGCGTCTGACGGACCTGCGAGAAGAACTCGGACGTCAGTTGCAGCATCTGGAACGTCAGGCTGCTGCCGCAGAAAAGTACAAGGCTTACAAGAAAGATGAGCGACAGAAAAAAGCGGAGTTGACCGTACTCCGCTGGCGTTCGCTGGATAATGACCTCGAAACCTGGCGCGCCAGGATTCGCGATACCGAGTTGGAACTTGAAAAGTATCTGACCGAGCGAGTCAGCCTCGAAACCTCCCTGGAATCTCTCCGTGATGACCATCAGGATCGCACCGAGCATTTCAATCGGGCCCAGGCCCGGTACTACGAAGCCGGAGCGGACATCGCGCGAATTGAGCAGAGTCTGGAGCACCAGAGGGAACGGAGTCGGCAAACCGCCGCGGAGCTCGATCAGGCCATGGCCAATCAGCGGGAAATCAGTCGGGAGCTGGAGCAGGACGAAGAAAAGCTGGCCACGCTTCAGGAAGAATTCGACATGATCGAGCCCGAGCAAGAGGCGCTGGCGATCAGAGCTGAGGAATCGGGTGAGAAGCTGCAAATGGCCGAGGATGCCATGACTGAGTGGCAGCATCAGTGGGAATCCTTCAGTTCCCGATCCTCCGACGCCCGTCGACAGGCTGAGTTGGCTCAATCCCGTATCCGCTCGACGGAAGATGCCATCGAACAGCTGAGGACCCGTCACCAGAAGTTACTTGATGAACAGGCATTGCTTGATGATCAGGTGGACCGTGAAGAGCTGGAAGACCTGTTGGAGCAACAGGAGACGCTCGAACTTCGAAGAGAGGAAGCGGCTGAGCGGATCGCGTCTGTTCAGGACGACCTGTACGAGGCCAGGGATCAGCAGAAGGAAGCCGAACAGCAGGTTTCCGAAAAGCGCCAGACCGTCCAGTCCCTTCGGGCCTCCCTGGAATCCCAGCAAGCCTTGCTTGATGAGCAGATGGGCAGTCAGGACGACGATCTTCAGAGCTGGTTGGCACAGCATGATCTGGCCGATTCACCCCGGGTTGCAAGTCAGCTTTCGATAGAGGGCGGTTGGGAGTTCGCCGTCGAGCAGGTGATTGGTCGTTTTACGCAAGGACTGTCCTTGCCGGGGATAGGACACCTGGACACTGCCTTCAGCAGCGCTCCGAAAGGACTTGCTGTTATTGACCGCTCTTCCGAAGTGGCCCGAGAAGAGAGCCAGGATAGGTTGGCGGCAAAGGTGTCAGGCTTGCCTGCAGTTGCGTCACTGCTCTCGGGAATTCGCGCAATTGAAACGCTGTCTGATGCGCTTGGCATGCGCACAGAACTCGCTGCCGGAGAGAGCGCGATCACGCCGGAAGGGGTGTGGGTGTCCCGCGACTGGGTGCTCATGCCCGATTCGGATCAGGGGCAGGTCGGTGTTATTGAACGCCAGGCCAAGGTCAATGAATTGTCCCACCTGCTTTCAGAGGCGGAAGCGGAGCTGGAGGAGCTTGGGCAGCGTCAGGAAGCGCTCGTCGAGCGGGCGGAGAAGGCTGAAGCTACCCGGGATGATGCCCAGTCCTCGCTGGCGGACGCTGACAGGGAGCTGAGCGGTTTGCAGTCCCGGGTCAGTGGTTTGCGAGCCCGCGCGGAACAGATTGATGCCCGGCTGGTCAGGATCCGAGAAGATCTTTCGGATGTCTCCATGGAATTGGAGAACCAGCAGGAAAGCCTGGAAGAGGCGAAAGAGGAGTGGCAGCAAGCGCTCGCGTTGACGGAAGACAGCGACGAGGAGAAGGAGCGGCTGCTCGAGCAGCGAGACAGTCTTCGCGAAAACCTCGACAGATTGCGCCAGGATGCCCGCCACGACCGTGATCACGCGCACCAGATGCAGTTGCAGGCGCAGACCCTGACGAGCCAGCGGGATGCCCTTCGCCAGACCATCGATCGCATGCAATTGCAGAAGGAGCGACTCGAGGAGCGCCTGGAAATCCTGCGGGAGTCCAGAGAAAGTGCGGAAGAGCCCATCGAAGACCTCCAGATGCAGTTGGAGGGGCTTCTCGACCGACGTCTTGCGGAAGAGGAAAAGCTCGCGGAAGCGCGTGATGCGCTTGAGGAAATTGATCGCGAAGTTCGGGAAAGAGAGCAGGGACGTTCCGGCACCGATCACAAGATTCAGGACGTTCGATCCCGGCTGGAAAAGCTGAAGATGGAATGTCAGGCCCTCGAAATTCGTTCCGGAAACCATATCGAGCAGCTCAGGGAGCTGGACGTGAAACTCCAGGAAGTCCTGGAGCAGTTGCCGGAGGACGCAAACGAGAAAGAATGGGCAGACGAGCTTGAAAAGATTGGCAACCGCATCCAAAGGCTTGGTGCGATTAACCTCGCGGCTATCGAGGAGTATCAGGTTCAGAGCGAGCGTAAAAACTACCTTGACAGCCAACACGAAGATCTGATTGAGGCTCTGGAAACCCTGGACAACGCCATCCGGAAAATCGATCGGGAGACCAGGCAGCGCTTCAAGGAGACCTTTGACCAGGTCAACGGCGGGCTACAGGCTCTATTCCCGAAGGTGTTCGGTGGCGGAAACGCCTATCTGGAGCTGACCGGAGAGGATCTGCTGGAAACCGGGGTGGCGATCATGGCCCGGCCCCCGGGTAAGAAAAACAGCACCATTCACTTGTTGTCTGGCGGCGAGAAGGCCCTAACGGCCATCGCCCTGGTGTTCTCCATCTTCCAGCTTAACCCTGCGCCGTTCTGTATGCTGGATGAGGTGGATGCGCCGCTGGATGACGCGAACGTCGGCCGTTACGCCAACATGGTCAAGGAAATGTCCAAGCAGGTTCAGTTTATCTACATTACCCATAACAAGATCGCGATGGAGATGGCGGACCAGTTAATGGGCGTCACCATGCATGAGCCTGGCTGTTCGCGGCTGGTGTCCGTCGACGTTGACGAGGCCGCAGCGCTGGCGGAAGCCTGATAAAGCCGTGCACAGAAATTCGGCAAGCATGACAAAAACGCCATCTGGCCCCGGTGTGCGTTGTATTCATTACGGGCTTTTCTTAGAGTAGCAACGTTACAGAACCTGCAAACAGGACAGCAGCACTATGTCACTTAGGGAATGGTTAATTGCCATCGGTACCCTGGTTATCATCGGCATTGTCATCGATGGCGTAAGGCGGATGCGGCGGGCTCGTAAAGAGTCCATGGCCATATCATCCGGTATGGGCGCCGATGACCTCGCAGAGTCACCATTGGATGAGGACTACAATCCTGAGCTGCCGAACGGCGGCGCTCGAACAGTGTCCCGAGAGATCCTTGAGGAAAGAGGGTATGTCCGGGCTGAAAAGCCCGTTCGGGTTGCGACGTCTTCACCAAAGCCAACTCGTCCCGTGAAACAGAGTCGGGAGGATGACTTTGTCGCTGCTGATCCAGTCACCACTGGCGACGACGATTTAGACGGCGGGTTTTCTTCCCATGACGAGCCAGTGCCGGAACTGGAATCGGGCTGGAGTGCAACTGAGGAAGTCGCTGCACAAGAGCCAGCGCAGGAAGATCCCCCGGAGATGGAATCCCCGAAAGCCCCAGAGGCGGTATCTGGGCCTTCACCTACGCGTGATGTTCAAGAGGACACGGCGTCACGAGATTCAGAACCCCGTAAAGATCAGCCCCTCGCTGGCGCCAACCGTCCGGAGGCGAGAGAGGTTATCGTGATCAACGTCTTGGCGCCCGCCGAGCAGGAGTACAAGGGGCCTGCGTTGAAAAAGCTTTTCGAGGCCTGCGGTCTTGAGTTCGGGGATATGGACATCTATCACCGCCACGAAGCGTCAGACACGACCAGCCCGGTGCAATTCAGTGTTGCCAGTGCCGTTGAGCCAGGAACCTTTCGGCAGTCCGATATCGATACCTTGTCGACCCCGGGTATCAGTTTCTTCATGAGCATGCCGGGGCCCACCAGCGCGCTTCAGGCATTTGAGTTCATGCTGGAGACCGCTCAATGCGTGGTTCGCAACCTCGGTGGCGAACTCAAAGATGAGCGACGGAGCGTGATGACCGGCCAGACCATCGAGCATTGTCGGCAACGCATTCGTGAATTTGAGCGTAAGCAACGGTTTCATCAGGTTTAAACGGCGGGTGAGAGCAGCAATCCATGAGTAAAGCCACGCCGGACATCCGGACGCGGGTCGATGAACTGCGTTCGATCATTGATGACCATAACTACCATTATTACGTTCTGGATGACCCCAGGGTTCCGGACGCCGAGTATGACCGCCTGTTTCGGGAGTTGCAGAAGCTGGAGGCGGATTATCCGGAACTGGCCTCCGATGATTCGCCGACCCGGCGGGTTGGCAGTGCTGCGGAAACCAGCTTTGCTGAGGTTGTTCATCGTATCCCGATGCTGTCGCTGGACAATGCGTTCAGTGAAGAGGAACTGGAAGATTTCGATCGCCGGGTCCGGGACCGCCTTGGCGATGATAGCCCGGTAGAGTACGTCTGCGAGCCAAAGCTTGATGGCCTGGCGGTGAGCCTGACCTACGAAAACGGCACACTTTCCGTTGCGTCTACCCGGGGCGACGGTTATGCCGGCGAAGATATCACCGCGAACATTCGGACCATTCGCTCCATTCCTCTCAAACTCAGGGGTGAAAACATCCCGGACCTCGTCGAAGTGCGAGGCGAGGTGTACATGCCGAAAGCCGGGTTCGAAGCGCTTAACCAGAGGCTGGCTGCGCAGGGCGAGAAAACCTTCGTCAATCCCCGGAATGCGGCAGCAGGCAGTCTTCGCCAGAAAAAGTCAACGGTGACAGCCAAGCGGCCTCTGGAAATGTGTGCCTATAGCGTGGCACTCGCAGAGGATAGTGAGCTGGCGGACAATCACTGGGATGGTTTGCAGCAAGTCCGTCAGTGGGGTTTCCGGATCAACCCGGAGATGCGCAAAGCTGTCGGAGCGCAAGCTTGCCTGGAGGCCTACCAGGACCTGATGGCAAAGCGAGATACGCTGCCTTATGAGATCGACGGCATTGTATTCAAGGTAAATCGACTGGATTTGCAACGGAAGCTTGGCTTTGTATCCAGAGCGCCGCGTTGGGCGATTGCCCAGAAATTCCCGGCACAGGAAGAACTGACGACCATTGAGGATGTGGAATTCCAGGTTGGTCGCACGGGCGCAGTGACCCCGGTCGCGAGGTTGAAGCCGGTGTTTGTAGGCGGTGTCACGGTCAGCAACGCGACCCTGCACAATATGGATGAAATCCGGCGTCTTGATGTGCATATCGGGGATACGGTATTCATCCGACGCGCCGGGGATGTGATTCCCCAGGTGGTGAAAGTGGTCACCGACAAGCGCCCCGAGAACGCGTTGGCGGTAGAACTGCCGAGCCGGTGCCCTGTGTGTGATTCCGATGTCATCCAGATTGAAGGGGAGGCGGTTGCCCGCTGCTCCGGCGGCCTCTATTGTCCGGCGCAGCGCAAGGAGGCAATCCGTCACTATGCCTCACGCAAAGCCATGGATATCGAAGGCTTGGGTGACAAATGGATAGACATCCTGGTGGATCGCGAACTGGTGGAAACCGTTGCCGACCTTTACCGTCTCAAAAAGGCCGATCTGACCGGTCTTGAGCGTATGGGAGACAAATCTGCGTCGAACCTTGTGGCTGCCATCGACAAATCCCGACATCCGGTGCTTTGGCGCTTTCTTTACGCTCTTGGAATCCGGGAAGTCGGAGAAGCGACGGCGAAGGGGCTGGCTTCCCATTTTGGAACCCTGGAAGCCATCGCGGCAGCGGATGAGGAGACCCTTCAGACCGTAAACGATGTCGGTCCAATTGTTGCCGGCCATATCCGCAGTTTCTTCGATCAGTCTCACAACCGTGAAACCCTGGATGCGCTGAAAGCAGCCGGAGTTGAATGGCAGGAAGAAGCGATCAATGAGGGCGAACGCCCACTGGAAGGCGAGACCTGGGTGCTCACCGGCACGCTGTCGACCATGACCCGGGATGAAGCCAAGGCGAAACTGGAGCAGCTGGGCGCGAAGGTTGCCGGTAGTGTGTCGAAAAAGACGGCTTGCGTGGTTGCCGGTGAGGCGGCCGGTTCCAAGCTCGCCAAAGCGGAACAGCTGGGAGTTGAGGTTCGTGATGAGGCGGCGTTGACCGAACTCCTGAGACATCACGGGCTCACCGAAGAATAAACGCCGGTTTGTGCCTTGCCCCTTCATAGAAATCTCATTTCGTGCCAGTCATGCAAGGACGCAGGCTGGCCGAAGAATCTGAGAACTCGCGCAGATCCCCGAGCGCATAATTTGGCTACCATGGTGCAGATCTGTAACGGTATGTAAACCGGGGTTCTGCTCGGTTTGGCCATAACAACAACGTGTTAAACGGATTTTTTCATGCGCGTCGATTCCGCCCTCCGATTTACCTCAGTCGCCCGTCTCCTCACCGTCATCCTGATGGTGAGCGCGTTATCTGCGTGTAAGACAGAGAAGGCTCCGGATCAGCCGACCATTCTCGGTGTACCGCCTTCCACGGCCTATCTCGGCGTCGAGTACTACTACAACTTCGGGGCCTACGGTGGCGAGGATATCCTCGATTATTCCCTGACAAATGCACCATCCTGGCTTGCTCTGGAAGACACCAGCAATAAAGCCCGTGAGGGCATTATCATGCGGGGCGTGCCGGGGCTGACCGGGGGCAACCGGGGCGACGCAGATCTTGGCAAGATTCAGGATATCAATCTGGTCACGACGGACAGCCGGATGGCCGGGCTGCAGCCGTTTGATATCGAGGTCAAATACAACCCACTGTCGCTGGAGGCTGACACGTTTACCGAAGGCAGCACGGCGGAGCTTGAAGAAGGGTATCGTAATCATTGTACGTTACCGGATCTGGAATCTTCCGGTGAGCATGAATTCACGATCAATCAATATGCCAGCGACGGCTCTGTCACCGGCACCAAACAGTTGACGGTGGAGACCCACCCGGTTGTGGTCAAGGTGGTGTTGGATCAACCCTCCGTCACCCGGGTAGCCGTCGCATTTGACCTTACCTCAGAGTACGACGCGACGGACTGCGACAACGGCTTCACGGCACCGCACCAGCGGTGTGACTACAGCGAGGCTAACGCCGGTGATGCCGCTGTCGGCCAGGATCTGGTGGCCCTGGGTAGCAACAGTGACCTGTTGCTGGAACAGCTCGACTACCTGACATATGAACTGGATAACAACGGCAACTACACCAAGGGTGTGGTGACCTTC
This sequence comes from Marinobacter nitratireducens, assembly GCF_000708045.1. Lineage (GTDB taxonomy): Bacteria > Pseudomonadota > Gammaproteobacteria > Pseudomonadales > Oleiphilaceae > Marinobacter > Marinobacter nitratireducens. Next base: position 668,333 of record NZ_ANIE01000003.1, on the reverse strand, counting down.
GAGCCGGGAATTACCGAATGCTATATCCGCCTGGAAGTGGTTGATGACAGTTTCCCCGAGCCGTCGGAAGCTGCACGATTGACCCTCACGGAAGTCCGCTCCGGTCTGGCAGGGCTGGGTGAGAGCAACAGCGGTGTCAGGTCAAGCCTGGTCATCGATGACGATGAACCCGTTGTGGTTCTCGAAACGGCGGCGGGTGGAACACGTGACGCTCTGAACGTTGGCGATTATCGGGAATACGTTGCCCGTATTGAAGGCGAGAGAACCTGGGAATACAGGGCCAAGCTAGGTCACTCAGAGGATTCCACGGCGAGGCTTGGCACCGAGTTTGTGATCGAGACCTACCAGAATAATTCGTGGGCGGAGAGCGATGAGGTTGTGTTCCCCGCGTCAGAAAACGAGGTGCCTTTTCGGATTCGTGTAGACAGTGCCGGTTACTCAAATCCCTCTCTCGATGATCGCTTTATTCTCCTGACACTGAACGAAGGCTATCAGGCAGGGCGGGAGTATTACGCCAGGGCAGCCGATAACTCGATTCTGAGGGTAAACCTGAACGAATTGGCGGCACCTCTTGCACTGAATGCGGGGGATGGCTTCGTCGCCACGGATGTCGACATCGCACATTCCGGCCGGATTTTCGTTTCCGGCTATGATGAGCTCAATAATGATCAGGTTCTGGTAAAGATTTTTGACCAGAAGGGCGCTTTGCTTCAGAACATTCCAGTCTCTGATCCGGCTGTTGCCCTGAACACGCCTGAAACAGCTCTGGCAACGCTCAAGCGCAAAGTGCCATCCGGCTCCACCAAGGTTGACCGGTACGAGTTTGCCGTGGCCTACAGCACAGACCAGCCCCTGACAGGCACAAACGAAAACGGCGGGCAGGATGTGGTTGTGCACCGGTTCTGGTATGACACCGCGGTTAACGGTGGCGAGTATGTTGAAGATTGGGTTTTCCGTACTGGCACGGCGGCAGACGATATCGTTCGTTCCCTGGCATTGGCTGGTGAGAATGGTTATGTCCTGGTGGCCGGTGAGACCAATGGATCCTGGCCCGAACAGGTCCCTGCCGGTGGCTTCGACAGCTTTCTGCAGCGCATTGACGCTCCTCTGGATGGCAACAGCTATGTCCCTGAGCTTGCCTGGACTCGCCAGGTGGGTTCTGCTGCCGATGATTCGGTTGCCGGTGTCAGTGCGCTTTCGCTGACGCCCATCTTGTTTGGGTCCGCCCAGGGCTCTGTGGGGGGCGCGCCGGTTATCGGTGGCGTTGATGCCTACTTCTACAGTGCAACGGCCGGCGCGGGCGATATAAGTGTCAATCAGGTTGGATCAGCGGGCGATGAAGCGGTTTCCGATGGTTTGTTTGAGCAAAGCGGGTTGTGGTTGTTGGGTAACGGTGCCGGTGAGTATTCTGTTCAGGAGACCGGTGAAGAGAGCAGGCAGCTCGTGCATACGCCAATCAACACTTCAGCCGGTTTTCTGCTCGGCTACTCCTCGACCGGAGATATCAATCGGGCGTTCACACTAAACGATCCGTCAGATTCGGCAGAGGAGGCGTTCGAGGCTGTGATGGTCTTCAGTGGCGACCTGGTTGCTGCTGGCAAATCCGACGGTGACTTCGAGGGTGGCGCTGCAGGCTCAGCTCAGGGCCAGGGCATTGCGACCCGCATCTCTTTGCTTGAGCCAGCCGGTGAAGAGGACACGGCGTTCAGAAATGAGTGGCGAGCTCAGCTCCCTGTTGGAGATACTGAGATTACCGCGCTTGCGAACTATCGAGACGACGAGATCACCATGCTCGCGCGCCAGGCCGGTCAATGGCTGGTTCTCGTGTACAGCCCTGAAGGGGAATTGCTGACGCCGCTGAATTAACCGGCGAGTGGCGCATTATCAGCGCTGGATCAGATCGCCCCTTCCTGTCGACCAGAGCTGGCGTATAGCCGGAGATAGTCGGTACTGGAGACGATGCCGGCGGGCGCTCCGTTGGCATCGATTACCAGCGCCGCATTGAGGCGGTGGGCGAGCATCAGTCTTGCCAGTTGATGCGCGTCAGTCTCCGGAGAGGCGGTGAGAAAAGCCGGTAGCTCAATGTGTAACAGGCTTTGGCTCATGGCATTAACCTGATGTTCGTGAAGCCATTCAAGTAGCCAGCGTAACTCAACAACACCCGCCACGTTGTTTTCGGACATCACCACCAGGTGGTTAACTCCGTGTTCGTCCATGGAGGAGAGGGCCTCTGACACGGTGGCCGAGGCCGATACAGAATAGAGTGCCTGCGAGCAGAAGGAAGACACCGGCAGATAGGGGCGCTCGGTTCTGGGCATGTCGGCAGCTGCGGCACCATATTCCGCAACAGCTCGATCCTGGCGCCCGGAATGTGCGGCCTGCTGGAATTCCGCATCGGTGGCTTCGCTTCGACTGGGATTGATGGGATGGCTTTCGGTCAGCTCAGACACATCGTCCACCCGCCGGCCGCGATAGACCTCCGGAAGCCTTGTCCCAACCGGGCGACCGGGTTCGCTGACAAATATCGACATCTAGGTCACACTCCGAGTTTCATACCTTCACAACCGGTTAACGGCCAGCATGCGAAAATCTTCACAGCTAACTCATTACGAAATGGCCATCATTAACGAAGTATACGTTGAGCATTGACCCTTCGCGCCAGCTTCTTGGGCAGACAGGCTGGCTGGCCCGTCAACCGGTCCGCAAGATACTCGGCGAGAACGGGAGCATAGGTGAGACCTTTACTGCCAAGCCCGGTGAACAGGTATAGCCCATTGGGCTGGTTTTCCAGGGCATCGGCTACGGGTTGATAGTCATGGGTGGTACATCTGAAACCCACTCGCCCGTCAACCCGTTCGGCCCCATCGGGACTGAGGTAATCCGTGTCTATCACTCCGGGTATCATGTTCGACAGTTCCGTCAGGTTTTCACGATGGCTTTCCATCGACTGGTTCGGGTTTTCGTCGCGGAGGTCGAAGGTTGCCCCGGTCACCGCACAATCACCGTTAAACGGGTTCAGATACCGCTTCCCGCAGATAACACTATCCGGACTGTTCAGGCTCTCAGCCGGGAGGTGCGTAACCTGGCCGCGAATGGGCTTCAAGCGGATGTCGCCCTCGTACGGGATAAGATCAGCACTTGAATGCCCCGTGCACAGAACGACGCGCTCCGCTGCGATTTCCCCGCCTTGGTGATCCCTAAGCCGCCATTGCTTGCCCTGGTGCGTAAGGCTTGAGATCCGGCAGCCAAATCGTTTCTCGATTAACGGGTGTTCAGAGAGCACTTCACAGGCATTGGCGGGCTCAAGCCAGCCGCAAGCCGGAAACCACAGTCCTCCACTCTGAGTGGTTACGCCGCTCAGACGAGACGCCTCGGATTGATCGACTGGTTTGAGAATGTCCTCCGGATAATGGTTTCGGCAGATAAATCGCCGCTGGCGGTCCGCTTCCGAGTCGTCGTATGCCAGCTGCAAAAGCCCGGTCGGGTGCCAGAAGTTGTCAGAAAAGGGTTGATAGAAGCGCTGACTGAAGAGCAGGGCGGTCAGCCCCAGTTCGGTCTGATCGTTAAACTCGACGCCGAGCTTTACATAGAGCGCCCCTTGCAGATTGCCTGACGCAGCAGCCCCGGCGCGGTCAGCGGCATCAATTAACGTCACTCGAATACCTCGCCCGGCGAGATTCCGCGCCAGCAGGCAACCGGAAATACCGGAACCCACGATAGCAACAGGCGCGTTGTGGCCCGCCCTCATGGCTGTACCTGCGTCGTCAAGGACACCGGTCAGCATGTCCCTTTTGCGCCCATAGCCCGCTGTTTTCCGCATGGTGAACCCGGCATCGGCCAGTGCACGACGAATGCGACCGACCGCGGTGAACGTGGCGAGGGTAGTGCCGGGTGCGCTATGGGAACGAATCAGTGTGATGGCCTGGTCGAGCCACATTTCCGGGTTCAGAGATGGTGCGAAGCCGTCCAGAAACCATGCGTCGGCGGTGAAGGAGAGCTGGTTCCAGGCATCAAGTACGTCACCAAAGAACAGGGTGAGCCGGACTCTGCCACCATCCAGTACGATACGATGTACGCCGCGGGTCAGTGGCGGGTAATGATCACAGAGCTCCTCTGCCAAAGGCGCAAGTTCTGGCCACGCCGCCAGGGCACGTGTGAGGTCCTTCAGGGTTAGCGGATAGCGTTCTGCGGAGACGAAGTGGAGGATGGCGTCACTGTCCGTGACCGATTCCCGCCACAGTTGCCAGGCTGCAAGGAAATTCAGCCCTGTACCGAACCCCGTTTCTGCAACCACGAAGTGGCTGCCGTGTTCAATCGAGGCGAATCGATCCGCCAGGTTGTTGTGATCCAGGAAAACGTACCGTGTTTCTTCCAGTCCGTTGTCGCGACTGAAATAGACATCCCCGAATTGCGTCGATTCGGGAATGCCATCGTTCCACGCCAACTCTGCCGGTTCGATTGCCGGGCCTGATGCGCTCTGAGCCATGAATCAGGAAGACGGTTCGATAACGGACATGCTTTCGATGATGATTGGCTCAACCGGCACATCGGCCATACCTCGTGAAACACCGGTTTTCTTGGAGGCGATAGCGTCAACAACGCCCATGCCTTCGGTTACCTTACCAAAGACGGCGTAGCCAGCTCCGCGTACACCGGCATCCAGAAAGCCATTGTTCACCACGTTGACGAAAAACTGTGATGTGGCGGAGTCGGGCGCGCTGGTTCGCGCCATGGCTATGGTGCCCCTGAGATTAGGCAGGGAGCGGGTTGCCTCGTTGGTAATCGGATCACGGGTGGTCTTACGGGACATGTCGGCGGTGAAGCCTCCGCCCTGAACCATAAAGCCCGGGATCACGCGGTGAAAAACAGTTCCGTCATAAAAGCCGGAAGACACATATTGAAGGAAGTTCTTGACGGTTTCCGGGGCGACATCAGGCCGTAACTGAAGCACAAACGCGCCTTCACTTGTGAGTACTCGAACCTTCGGCAGCTCGGGATCGCCGGATGCTTCCCCTGTGTCCGCCGAAGCGAATGGCACAAAAAGCATGGTCATCAGCGTGAAAAGCAGGGTCGGGATCACATTATGTGTCGCTTTTACGGAATTTATCATTTCGAAACGCTTCTCCTGGTGAGTGTTGGCCGGGATTCCTGCAATAATCAGCCTGTCCCGACTATTGAGCAGGATGTTAGCAGATTGTGTTGGTTTTAGGTCTGCTAGGCTCAAAGGGCTACAAAAAATTTAGACACCGGGCCGGGTTGTACGGTTTTCACTGTCAAATAAGGAGAAGCACGTGAGAATCCGTCAGGGATTTGAAGAAAAGTCGCGACTCGGTCGACTTCTCATCAATCGAGGGTATCTGTCGCAAGCGCAGCTTGAGGAAGGCTTGAAGCTCCAGCGCGATACCGGCCAACGCCTGGGTGAAGTCTTTATCCAGGCAGGATGGATCAGCGAAAAAGAGCTGCATCGTGTCCTCAAACACCAATCCCGCTATCGTAACGCAGCAGCATTGGTCACCATGGTTGCGTTGCCGTTCCAGCCTCTGGTCAGTTTTGCTGCCAGCAGTAACGCCAATGCCACCCAGGTAGATGACGCCGGGCAGTTATATGAGGGGAAAGGGCTGCTGGCCATGACGGATGATGAGATGTCATCCATCGCCGGTCAGGGCGATACCTCTCTGCTCGAGAGGATCGAGCGCATTTCGGATATGCCCGCGGCGGGTGCGGCCGGAGAGGATGAGCAGGTCGATGCGATCGAAGGGCTCAAGCTTACGGCGAACATCTTTGTGCCTGTCCTTAATTTTCTCGATTCTGACCTGACGATTTCCGGCGTTCACTATCGGGACGGTCAGCCACGCTTTTCCGTTCGCGAGGATGGCGCGCTCATATTGGCACTGCCGGAGCGGATTGATCAGGTCAGAATGGACAACATCCGTGTGGTTGGAGGAGCCAGTCCCGCGATGGGGAATATCAGCATCAACGATATCCGCTTTCATCCTGATTCCCGGATGACGATCTACACACGGTAATTTTTGGGCTCGAAACGAAAAAGCCCACCCCGATCCACGGGTGGGCTTTTTAGATCCGTTGCAGGAGGAGGCCTCAGGCGCTTGCGAGTACGTTTCGGCTGGACACCGTTGTTTGATGCCCTGTTGAACCATACAGCTTTTGCTGGCCGCTGGCGCCCCGGAAGATGTCGGTGAGTCGATTGAGGCGTGTCTGGAGGTGCCCCAGGACCCTGCCGTTATGACGGTTGAGCTCCTGGCATTGCTTTAGCCCAGTATCCGCCTGCTGCCAGACATCGTAGAGCTCTGTGAAACCGGCACTCCGAATAAAGCGCGAGGGATCGCCGGTTTCCGGACGATATCCCATGGCGACCAGGGCGTGTATTTTCTTCTTCGCCCGCTCACGTAACTCACCAAGGTGCTGGTTCTTTTCAGTGGTCAGCGCTTGCAGGGACTGGATGTCAGAGGAGGCCAGGCATGCCTTCTCGGATTTGAGGATGTCCGTCAGTGCTTCCAGCTGACGAACATCCTGAGAAAGGAGTTGCTTGAGATCATCAATTGCGGCCATGTTTTACTCATCCGAAAATGCTTTCATCCATCTCAAGCATTTTCTGGGCCACTTTGTCTGCGTCAACCTTGTAGGTGCCGCTTTCAAGGGCAGAGCGAATCTCGGCAATGCGCTCATCATCCATTTCCGGATAGTCGCCAAGCTTCTGCTCAAGCTGTTTCATGTTCTTGGCCTGATTGCTCAGACTAACCTGGTCTCCACGTGCGCCCTGTGCCTGTGTGCGGGCCTGTTCGCCAGCGGAAGGCTTGGTGTTTTGGGTGGCGGTGGACTTGTCGGCCGTGGTCCTCTGGGTGTTGACCTGGCCGGGGCCAATTCCATTAAAGTCAACTGACATATCAATACCTGCTTGTTTGGATGCCATGCTGTACGCGCACAGCCTACTCGAGTTTATATCTGCTTAACGGCCATGCCGTCGGGTTCTTTAGCCTTGTTTGGCATCTTTTTATTAACGTCCGTTCATTTACCTGCAAACCAGTGCCGCCGGAGTGGCAAAAGATTGCCGGTCGGGGGACGAATCACATGGGAATTTCTACTTTGCCTGGGGCAACGACGCTGGCGCGGATCGTGCGATCAGATCGAAGGTTCCGCACTTGTACCTGTTCGCCAACCGAAGCGTTCGCAAGCGCTTCACCACGAGAACTCACTGAGAAGGTTCCGCTACGGGCGACAATCATAACATGGTCGCCTCGTTTCACGGCGATCGGTGCATCAAGCAGATCGGGCGTGAGGAGCGATCCACTGCTTATCGGGCGGCGCACCGCCATGCCTTCGGCATTCGCGATATCCCGGATATAGCCACGCCGGCTGGCGTTGATCTGTACCTCGCGATTCGTGACCATACTGCTGTCCAGGACTTCGCCTCTTGCCAGCGGTCGTGCCGCAACCAGGGCCGGGCCCTGAATGGAGACGTTTGGTGAAACGTACATGCGCCACGGGCGCTTGCCTTCGCAAGAGACCTCCAGTGATGGGCGTGTGCTTTTCCAGGGATCACCGGTGAATTCAACGGCCAGAGGCGCTTTACAGGGTGCCAGCGTAAGACGGTTATCAAGATCGCCAGCCTCATAGCTGACCTGATACCCGGACTCGGCCTGCTCTGCGGCAAAGTTCTCAAGAAACCGGCTCACAGCGCCATCGATCTGTTCCGCCGTGGTTTGGCCAGAGGCGGCCCAGCTAACACCGGGCAATAACAGTATCAGGCTTAAAATGGTGGTGCGCATCAGTGTCAGTTTGTCCTATGCTGTCGTTTATGGGGCGTATTTTCCGAATACCACTAAGGATTCGGGAGTGCCCGCCGATAATCGGGCTGACTGTATGCGACGGTGTCGGCTTTTTGTCGAACCGTTCCTGATCAGAATAAGAGCAAAATGCATGCCGGTGTGATTCCGGGGCAGGAGAAAAAACATGGCAGGGGTATTGGACAGTGTTAACCAGCGTACCCAGCTGGTAGGGCAGAACCGCCTGGAGCTACTGCTGTTCCGCTTGAGGGGGCGGCAACTGTATGGCATCAATGTCTTCAAAGTGAAAGAGGTTCTGCAGTGTCCCCGGTTGTCTTCCATTCCCAACAGCAAAACCGTTGTTCGAGGGGTTGCTCATATCCGGGGTGAAACGATCCCCATTATTGATCTGGGCATGTCCATCGGTCTTTCCGGCATTCCCCAGGAAGACCTGGCAACCAGTTTTATCATCATCACCGAATACAACCGGAAAACCCAGGGGTTCCTTGTCGCTGGTGTGGACCGGATCATGAACATGAACTGGGAGGACATTCTTCCGCCACCGAAGGGCGCGGGTAAGGACGTTTACCTTACCGCAGTGACGAAAATTGATGATAAACTGGTAGAAATCATCGACGTAGAGAAGATTCTTTCGGAAGTTTCTCCGCTTCGGGAGGAGGTCACTGAAGCGATTGCCAGCAAAGGCGCTGAGCGCGTTCCGGGGCACAAGCCTGTGCTCGTCGTGGATGATTCCGCCGTCGCTCGCCGTCAGATTGAGCGCTGCCTCACAGCCATTGGCATGGAGGTCGTTCTCAAAAACGATGGAAAGCAGGCATACGAGTATCTGAAAGAAATCACCGAAGACGGTAGCAAAGCGACAGATCATTTCGAGCTGGTCATTTCCGATGTGGAAATGCCTGAGATGGATGGCTACACCCTGGTTACCCGTTGCAAGTCGGACCCGGCGCTGAGTGACTTGTTTGTCATGCTGCACACCTCGTTAAGCGGTGTTTTCAACAAGGCGATGGTTCAGAAGGTCGGTGCGGATGATTTTATGGCCAAGTTCAGTCCTGATGAACTGGCAGAGCGAGTAATGGAAATCATCGACCGCGAATGATGGTGTTGCTCACGGATTCACTCAGAACAGAGATCCAATGAAAGCGGATATCACCCCACAGGAATACGAAGCATTCAAAACATTCCTGCAGGATGCGTGTGGCATTTTGCTCGGAGAAAATAAACAGTACCTGGTAAAAAGCCGGCTACGTCGTATTCTGGAGGAAAATCAGCTCAACTCTTTGGGTGAGTTGCTTGAGCGTCTCAAGCGCCCTGGGCGCGGCGGACTCAGGGAAGTGGTCATCGACGCGATGACGACCAACGAAACCCTGTGGTTTCGCGATAACCATCCATTCCGAATCCTTCAGGAGAAGCTTCTGCCGGAGTTTGCCGAGCGCAATGGATTGCAGCCATTAAGAATATGGTCTGCCGCGTGTTCGACGGGGCAGGAACCTTATTCGATCGGCATGGTGCTGGAGGAATTTCGTCGAACCCGCCCGGGTAAGCTCCGTGATGTTCGGATTACAGCAACCGACATATCCAAGAGTGTCCTCGAGGTTGCCCGCAAAGGCGAATACGAGATGCTCGCGATTGGTCGCGGGCTCTCACCGGAACGGCAAAAGCAGTTCTTTTCCCCCTCACCAAATGGTGGCTGGCAGATCCGGCCACAGCTCAAAAGCATGGTGGAATTCAAGGAGCTTAATCTCCTGGACCGCTATATGTTCGGCAAGTTTGACATTGTGATGTGCCGCAATGTGCTGATCTATTTCTCTGCGGAGCTCAAGAAAGACATACTTGCCCGAATTCACGCCACGCTGAACCCGGGAGGCTACCTCATTCTTGGTGCATCGGAATCCCTGAACGGATTGCCTCACCTGTATGAGATGGTCCAGTGCCACCCTGGCATTATCTACAGGAAAAAATAGCATCATGCCCCTGAACGTATGGGTGCTGATAGCCGCTCAGGCGCTGGCTATGTGCACAGCGCCGTTTATTGTTTTCATTGGTAGTATCCAGGGGCGCCTGCTCGCTCCCGCACCGGAGTTTGCGACCTTGCCGGTGGGACTTGTGGTTGTCGGCACGGTTCTCGCGATCAAGCCCGCGACCTGGTTGATGGAGCGTGTCGGGCGAAAGCTTGTGATGCTGTTGGGCGCGGGCATGGGCATCGTTGCGGGCGTCCTTGGCGCGCTTGCGTCCTGGCAAGGCATGTTTCCCCTGTTGTGTCTGTCGGCGATCGTTGGCGGAACCGGTCTGGCAGTCGTTCATCAGTATCGTTTTGCCGCCATGGAATCGGTGCCGCCCGGGTTAGCTGGAACCGCTGCGGCTCGAGTCCTCCTCGGCGGCTTGGGGGCGGCCTGGCTCGGGCCTGAAATCGCCGCATTGGGGAGCCATTCCGACCAATCCTATCCATTTCTGGTGAGCTGGGTGGGCCTGGCACTGGTGCAGCTCTCAGCGTTTGTCATCCTCGGCCTCGGCTACAGAGCAAGCTCCGAACGGGTCGCTGAGCACCATGTTGGCGGTGGTCGCCCGTTAAGTGAGATCTTGCGGAATCCGCTGGTCTGGGCAGCCATCAGCGCGGCGGGCGTGGGCTATGCCGTTATGAGCTTCATCATGACGGCAACACCCCTGAGCATGACCGAAATGGCGGGCCACCAACTGGACGACGCGAAGCGGGTCATCCAGCTCCACATCGTTGCCATGTATCTGCCGTCGCTTGTCAGTGGGTGGCTGGTTCGGGTTGTTGGGATCCCTCGCATGATGGCAGCGGGCCTGCTGGCCTATGCCGTGTGCGTTGTTCTGGCAGCCAGTGGTATTTCTTTTCACCACTACCTTTGGGCCTTATTGCTTCTCGGCGTGGGCTGGAACTTTCTCTTCGTGGGCGGAACCTCGCTGTTGCCGCAGGGTTACCGTGATGAAGAGCGTTTCCGCGTTCAGGGTTTGAACGACATGATGGTTTTTGGATCTCAGGCGACGGCGGCGCTCTCGGCGGGTGCGGTTCTGAGTTGGCTGGGCTGGTCCGGGCTGGTGATGTTGCCGGTTCCGTTCCTCATTCTGCACGGCATGCTTATGCTGGTTTGGCTTTCACGGCGACCGGAAAACAAGGCAATTGTCAAAGGAGACGACTAGTGTTCATCGATTTTGAGGGGATGAAGCCGACCGATATCTATCACGTACTCACCCAGACTGCTATTCCGAGGCCTGTGGCCTGGGTATTGAGCGAGAATCCGGATGGGGGCTACAACCTCGCGCCGTTTTCGTTTTTTACGCCCATTACCAGCAATCCGCCTCTGGTCATGCTATCGGTGGGGCATAAGCCAACGGATAAAACCAACAAGGATACGCGGGTCAATATCGAACAGAGAAAGGACTTCGTGTTGCATATTGCTCATCGAGAACTCGCCGGTGCGGTAACAGAAACCTCCCGAACCTTGCCGCTGGGCGAATCAGAGCTTGATAATCTCGGCCTCGAACTGGTGTCATTCTCCGGCTCCCGTCTTCCGAGGTTGAAAGACTGTCGGGTGGCCATGGCCTGCGAGCTGGAAGAGATCAAGGAGATCGGAGCCGGTCCGCAATCCCTCATATTCGGGCGAGTGAAGGGCGTCTATCTGGACGATACGGTGACCTCCGAGGACGACAAGGGGCGGCTGAAAATTCGTGGTGACGCCATTGACCCCATCGGTCGACTGGGGGGCAGTGAATATGTCACCTTCGGCGAAATTCTCAAGATCCCGCGTCCATCCTGAAGTTCAGGGAATTATTATTTATGGATCAGCTCAATCTGCGCCACCTGTACTATTTCTGGGTGATCAGTCGTGAAGGCTCCATTGCGCGTGCCAGCGAAGTACTGGAGCTCGCACCACAGACTCTGAGCGGGCAACTGGCGACATTCGAATCCGCGCTTGGCGGGTTGCTGTTCCAGCGCGAACGCAGGCGCCTGGTGATGACCGACCTCGGGCGTACCGTGCTCGGGTATGCGAATGATATTTTTGCGCTAACCGGCGAACTTAATGACATCCTGCGCCAAGCGCCGGAGGAGCGTCCGCTGACGCTGTCAGCCGGTGTGTCAGCGTCGATCCACAAGATGATTGCGTTTTATCTGCTGCAGCCGGCCATGAAGTTGCCAAGGGCTGTGCACCTTGAATGCCGGACCGGGGCAACAGAGGACCTCACACTCGGGCTAAAGAGAAATGAGCTGGATCTCGTGCTTACGGATCGCATGCCCAGTATGGACGAATACGGTGCCTTCACCGTGCATCCCTTGGTAGGTTCGAGTATCAGCCTTTTCGCAGAGCCCAAGATGGCGGACCGGCTGCGTGACGGGTTTCCGCAGTCACTCAACGGGCAGCCACTGCTCGCGAATGCGACTGACGCGCCGTACTTTGAACGGCTGATGAACTGGTTCTCGCTGCATGGGGTTCGAATGAACGTGGTGGCCAGAGTTGATGACAGTGCGCTGATCAAGGTTTTCGGGCGGGAAGGCGAGGGCGTCTTTGCGGCTCCAACTGTGATTCGTGACGAGGTTTGTCGACAGTACGAGGTTGAACATATTACCTCCATCGAAGAGGTGAAGGATGAGCTTTTTGCGATTACCCGAGGCAAGAAACTGACCCATGATGGGGTTCGGGCGATCTGTGAGAGCGAATTCAGCTTTCCCTCTGAATAGATCGAAAAAATCTGTTTTAAAAAATCATTTAAACTTATTTTTTCGACCCTAGTGGGTCGTCATCATGAAGCTGTGTAGTGCAGTACCCAAGGAGGAGCAGCCATGAAGACTATTCACAAGTTTCGCCTGGAAGTTGGCAGCCAGCCAACATCTTTAACCCTGCGAGAGGGGCACAGAGTAGTTCGTTGTGAGTACATCGTTCCTGATAAAGCGGTTTACATCTGGATCGAGCAACCCCTGAATGTAGGAATTCCGTCGGTCGAGCGTCAGTTCCGGGTGGTATATTCCGGCCAGCCGGTTGCCGATTCAAACGAGTACATCGGTACAGCGTTGGATCCTTTCGGACCCGAGGCGTATCACGTATTCGAGATACCGGTGGGTGAGCATCAACAGGAGGTTTACCACGCCGTTGAAGGCGGTGGTGATCAGTTCCAGGGGCGGGAGCTTCATCAAGCACGGGTCTTTTGACAGTTTTGGGGCCGAGAGGCCCCTTTTTCAGGTGATCGGGAGGTGGCCGGTTTTCACCCAGATTACCGTCTCCTGCTCCACGAAAGGGTGGTGACTGCTCATGTGTGGGCTTCGGATCCAGGTGCCCGCCGGATAGCGGCCATATTCATCACAGAATTCCCCGGACAGAACCAGAATTTCCTCACCGCCGAAATGGCGATGGGGCTGGAACGTCTCATGGGCTGGCCATTTGACCAGCGCAACGTGCTCTCCCTCAAAATCGTGCAATGGCATAACCTGCAGGTTGCCAATCCCTGGCAACCACTCTGACGTCTTTGTGTTTACCCTGACAGAAGCCAGATCGTCTGGGTTGAACTGATGGAGCTTCACCAGGAGCGTGCAGCCGTGCTCGCTGAACGGAGCATGCCCGCTGCCTGGTGGGTTGCGGAGGTAGGTGCCTGCCGGGTAATCACCGGTCTCGTCTGAAAAAACACCATCCAGAACCAGAATTTCCTCGCCAAGAGGATGTTCGTGCCGGTTGAATGAGGCGCCTGCTTCATATTTCACAATACTCGTAGCATGGCCTCGTTCGGCCTCCTCACGCGCCAGCGGCTTTCTCAGTACGCCGCCTGCGGGGCTTTGAATCCAGGGCTGATCTCCGGTTCGGATAACCACGCGTTCGGAAAAATCCATGTTGAGCATTGCCAGCACTCCTACTTGATCAGGGCCTGTACGTCTTTGAAGCGCGGATGCCGGCTGTCGCGCATCCATTCGAACGCCACCATTTCAACGGTGACAATTTTGGCGCCACTCTGGTGGAGCCTATCGAGCGCGACATCGCGATCGAACTCATTTCGGGATCCGGTTGCGTCCGCCACAACCCAAACCTTGAAACCCGCATCGAGAAGGCTCATGGCGGTCTGGAGCATGCATACGTGTGTCTCGCATCCTCCGATCACGATATGCGGTCGGCCTTCCGGCAGGCTGTCGATCAAGCCGTCAGGGCAGGCATCGAAATGGTGCTTTTCGATGGTTTGCTGGCAAAGTTCACGGATTTCGGCAACGTTCGGCCCCAGCTTTTCCGGCAATTGCTCGGTTCCGAGAACGGGAACGTCCAGCAGGCCGGCGATGGTCGCCAGGATCGTGGATTGATCAATGACCTCCTGGCCATGGCTGATTGCCGGCATCAGTTTTTCCTGAAGATCGATGAAGACAAGACTGGACTGCTCGGCTTTCATTAACATGGTGATGTTCCTTGTTTAGGGAGGGCTTGCTGACAACCATACGCTCCAGCAGCCCGATGGTCAGTGTAATCGGGAGAGATAGGCTAATTTTTTGGAGAATTTTAGCAAGGGGAGTTGCCAAACGTCAGAAAAACCATTACAGTTTGCGCCCTCAAATGAGCGACAAGGTTGCTGATTTGAAACAGTTTATTGGAGAGGTGGCCGAGTGGCTGAAGGCGCACGCCTGGAAAGTGTGTATACGTTAATAGCGTATCGAGGGTTCGAATCCCTCCCTCTCCGCCAATAGAAGAACCCCGGCAGAAATGCCGGGGTTTTTTATTGCCTGCATCAGCGCCTGATCACAAATCCCGAAAACTCACCTGTTGCGCTCTCTTCGATCACCTCCACAGCATCAACTCGTGACGCAGGTGGCCCCTGGTGACACCAGTCTTTCAACTGTTGCAGCTGCCCCTCGCTTCCTTCCGCAACGATTTCCACGTCGCCATCGGGCAGGTTTCGGGTGTAACCGGTAACCCCGATTTCCGTGGCGCTTTTTTCGGCCGATGCCCGGAAGTAGACACCCTGAACAATGCCTGAAACACGCAGTTTCCAGCGTTTTATGCCCATCAATTTGTCCTTTCAGGATTCAGATGCCAGTGTTGATCTAACAGAATCTACCGCTACCGCGCAGCGGTGTTCAAGAAGGGATGATCAGCGATGGCGAGGATCTTCAGAAAACAGAATGCCACGGTGTATCCGGATGCTCTGATTTGTGAGGCGGAGGGGCTTGAGTGTCTTGCGGAAGAGCTCCAGAAATCCGGCTCGATGGTCCGGGTCCCGCGCATTCAGCATGTTGACGAGGCGGTACTGGAAATCGAAGAAATTGAGTCCGGGCCCGCGACCAGTGAAGCGCTGGCTCAGTTTGGAGAAGGGCTGGCCCGGCTCCACAAACGGCAGCAGCCTCAGTATGGCTGGGGGCGTGATAATTACATTGGGCTTTCTCCGCAAAAGAATGGCTGGTCTCAATCCTGGGGCCAGTTTTTTGTCCGCAACCGGCTTGAATACCAGGTATCCCGCATTCGGGATCGCGATATTCGTGATCGAATTGAAGGTGTTCTGGGTATCAGGGGGGCATGCTGGCTGAGTGGCTCAGTGCGCGTTGTGAGCATCCCAGCCTGCTTCATGGAGATCTATGGTCTGGCAACGTCCTGTTTGAAGGGGATGCGCCCTGGATGATTGATCCAGCAGTCTACTGTGGCGATCGCGAAGCCGACCTGGCGATGACCGAAATGTTTGGGGGATTCGGCCCCTCGTTCTACGAGGCATACGATCAGATTTACCCCCGCTCGCCTGACTACGCTCAGAAGCGCGAGATTTACAATCTTTACCACTACCTGAACCACTTCAATCTGTTCGGGAGCGGCTATCTTGGCGGCTGTGAACGAGGGTTAGAACAGATAGCGGCCATTCGCTGAGTGCGGGGTTCAGGCGAGATTGGCGCTACGCAGGATGAACACCCCCAGCGTTACGGTGATGCTTGCCAGCAGGGTGGTGAGGGCGATGATGTTGGCTGCGAGCCGGCTGTTACCGCCCAGGGCCTTGGCCATGACGAAACTGGCCGCTGCTGTCGGGCTGGCGAAATAAAGGAACAGCAGGCCAAGTTCGGGACCTCGGAAGCCTGCCAACCAGGCTGCAGCGGTACACAGCGCGGGTAAGATAACCATCTTCAGCATGCTGGAACTGATGGCGGTTCCGCTGTCGCCCCGAATGGCACTTAAAGATACGGTTGCTCCGATACAAAGTAGTGCCAGAGGTAGTGTCAATGAGGCGAAATAGTCGCCTGACGTCAGGACCCACTGCGGGAACGTCAGGTCAAGCCAAGCCACGGGGATCGCGAATACGACGGCCAGTATCAGTGGGTTCCGGCAGATGTCATGGAGAATCCTGCGCCAGCTCGTGGTTTGCCCCGGCTGATGAGCGATGAGGGCCACCACCGAGAGGGCATTGTAGGAGATGATCACCAGTCCGAGCAGTATGCCGCCTGCTGAGAGCCCAAAATCGCCATAGAGGTTGGCCGCCAGTGCCAGCCCGACAATGCCACAATTTCCCCGGAATGCACCTTGCACGTAGACACCGCGATCCTTCTCCGGAACCCGAAAGCCCGCCCATAGCCAGGTCAGCGCGAAGCTGGCCAGGGTGGCGCAGAGGAAAAAGACCAGCAGGCCTGGATTCAAGGCAACGTTCAGGTCTGCGCGGATGATGCTCAGAAAGACCAGTGTCGGGAGGGTGGCTTTGAATACCAGTGCTGATGCGGTGTGGATGAAGGCGGCGTCAATCCAGCCCACACGCCGCAAGCCCAGGCCAATAAACACCATGGAGAAAACCGGCAACGTGGTTTCAAGGGTCTGCAGGAATACATCGGCCAGGGTCATGGGCGGTCTCGATCGGTACGTTTTCAGTGGAAAAGCAGGCCAGTCTAGAGCGTTGTCGGATAGTAAGCTATCTATGCCGTCTCGGAAATTTGTCTAATCCCGCGACATGCTGGCAGCCAGCCCATATCGGATTGGCTAAAAAGCCGAGAAAATGGTTGCGTTACGGTCACCCGGGTGGGCTATAGTAAGCCCGAACCACAGCAGAATAAGAGGATAAGAATGGAAGCCGTCAATCCCACGCCAGAGCAACTGGAGCAAGTGCTCGCCAACACCCCTAAAGATCAGCCGGTGGTTATGCTGAATCTGCTTCGTTTCCGGGATTGGGCCGCCTACAAGGATGATGAGCCTGAGTTGACGGGGCGGGAAGCCTATAAGCTTTACATGCAGGAAGCTGCCGAATGCGTGAAGTCGGTTGGCGCTGAGGTTATCTGGTCCGGCAGAAGCGTGGGTTCACTGATTGCGCCACCAGATGAATCCTGGGATCAGGTGCTTCTGGTTCGTTATCCGTCCATCGATGCCTTCATGGCCATGATCGAAAGCCCTGACTACAAAGGCATTGTCCGGCATCGCACGGCGGCTGTTCAGGATTCACGCCTGGTGGCCAATCTCGAGGGCTAGGTCGAGGGCTAGGCTTAGCTCGCCAACCAGCCGGTCTGCTGAGTGACCATGTACGAGGCTGTGCCGACCGCAATCGAGAGCAGGGCATTTCCCCGCCACAAGTGCACCCCCACCACGAGCATTCCCGGAATCAGGGCGTCTGCTCCCGGAGCGCTCAGCGACCAGTCCGCCGAGCGCTGCAGAAATATCCCCGCCAACAATGCCATCACCGCCGCCGGTAGGTATCGCCCCAGGTGTTTGATCAGTGGGTGATCCGTGTGCCTGTGCAGGAACAAAAACGGGATTACCCGTGTCGCAAACGTAGCCAGCGCGGCCGCAGCGATGAAACCGCCGACGTACAGCTCCTCAGCCATGTTCAGATCCCCGCTCAATGCCCGTTTCCCGTGTTCTAGCGTATTGCGCCAGTAATACGGACGAAACGATCGCGATGGCGCCAATCAGTTGATGAGATGGCGGAATCAACCACACCGCGATAGCGGCGGCCCCGGCTCCGATCCAGATTGGAAAGCCTTCCCCCAGGGCTTTGAGCTGATCAATGGTCAGAACAATGAAAAGGCTGACCAGGGCAAACTCGATACCGGTACTGTCAAATGCAACGTTTTTTCCTAGCAGGGCTCCGATCGTGCAGCCAATGACCCAGTAGCACTGGTTGAACGCCGTGATTCTGAAGTCGATTTCCTGCTCATGTTCACGGTCTTCACTGCGGGCTCTGCTGGTCAACAGAGAATACGTTTCGTCGGTTAAGCCGAAAATCAGATAGGGCTTGCGCCACCGGGCGCCACGAAAGCGGCCAAGTAGCGACAGGCCATAAAACAGGTGCCTGGCGTTGAGTACGAACATGGCCACGAACACCTCCAGCAAACCGGCATGGGCTGCCAACAAGCTGACCGCAAGGATTTGCCCGGCGCCCGCATAGATCACGATGCCCATCAATGGCGCTATCCACCAGGCGTATTCAAGCTGGGTGGAAAATAGAACACCGAAAGCCGTTCCAAGAGGAAGGTAGCCAAATAGCACGGGCAGGGTCAGGGGGAATACCGTTCGGTTCATGAGAATCCGCAGTGTCAAAAGCCGCGATAATAGAGAACGCATGCCGATTTTGGAAGCCAGCGATTGGTGGTAGGAGGGGCGGCGCTATCCACCGGGGGTGACACAAAAGTGTCATGTATTCGACATAACATGCCGTTAGAATCCCACCGTTGGAGTAGTCATGCTCGGTACTGTCCGCAATAGAATCCTCTGTTTTGCCTTTTTATCGGTGTTTGCCCTGGCGGGGCTTGGCGCACTGTCGTGGACCATTATTCTTAAAGCGGAAGAAGCCTCCGATACGCTGGTTCGTACCAGTCTCCAGGAATCCTGGTTACTTGCGGATCTGGAGAAGGACCATCGCAAGCTGCAGGATCTCGCGTTCAAGATCAAAGCCCAGCTGTTGTTGTGGAATGAAATCCAGCCGGCGTTTGAAGAGATCCGATCGGCATTACCCGAGCACTGGCAGGCGATTGCCGAATCCGACGGGCTCGCTGGTTGGGCAGCAGACAATAGGGATAAATTTGCCCAGGTCACTGGGTTGATGGACGAAATGGCCGGCGGCGTTGCCGAGAAGAGCTACTACAGCGTTGGCAAGGTGGTGGATTTTCAGCTGTTTCCCAGTCTTGAGCCGATGTTGTCCGCCATCGATGAACGGCAACTGGAAAGCCGTGAACAAGTCACAGCCGGCGCCGACGATCTGCTTCGGTTTCTCTCCGAGCAGCAGGTATGGCTCACCGCTGGATCTGTGCTCTTCCTGTTGGTCGTTATCGGCATGACCTTGTGGCTCCGGCGTTCGGTCATTCTTCGACTCCAGAAAATGGAGCAGGACCTTTCCGACATGGAAACCAATTCTGATCTCACCCGGGTCCCTTCATTGACCGGTCGCGATGAGGTAGCCGGCGTGAGCCGCGCTCTCGGCGGCCTGGTTGGACGGTTCGAGCACTTCATCGCGGATATCCGGAACGCTGCCGGTGGGCTGGATGAGCGCTCCGGTGCGCTGGATAACGGCGCCGAGTCCTTGCAGGAAGCCTCGGAACGAACCCGGCAGCAAATCCGGGACGTGACCCAGGCCATGTCGGTGATCGCGGATCAGGCGTCTGCGATCGATACGGCAACCTCCCAATCCGCTGAAACGGTCAAGGACGCTGTTGTCGCGAATGACGAGGTTCAGCAACGGTTGGTTGCGAGTGAGCAGGCAGCCGAGCATACCGTGGATGTCATCAGCCGGGTGTCGGACTCCATCCATACTCTTAACGAATCCACGGGCAAGATTGAGCAGGTGATCGGTGTCATCGCGGATATTGCGGAACAGACCAACCTGCTGGCGCTGAATGCCGCCATCGAAGCCGCGCGGGCCGGCGAACATGGCCGGGGCTTTGCGGTCGTGGCGGACGAGGTTAGAACGCTCTCTCGCCGGACGTCAGAGTCTACCCGGGATATCAGTCAATGGGTTCAGGACCTTGTCGCCGGGGTGGGCGGTGTTGATGGATTGCTTGATGAAATGCGTGCGGCAGGAGGCGAAAACCGGACCAACCTCGTTGCCCTGCGCGAACATCTGGAAAATCTGAAGAATCAGTTTGTTGAGCTTGAAAAACACAGCGTAGAAATCGGTTCGGCCGTGGTCTACCAGCGGGATGAGATTGGTCGGGTGGGGCGTCGCTCTGCTGTGCTGGACGAAAGCGCGGATTTTCTGATCCAGAATGTAGAGACAACCCGAAGCATCAGCGAGCAGATTCGTCAGGAATCCCTGGGTATGCGGCAGGTGATTGCGCAATTCCGGACTTCTCCCCAGGCGTCATAATCCTTACCATGTCGCTATAGACAGGAGGAAACATGACCAACGATGCCGGCCAGGAGCCGCAACCCGATCCGCGGCAGGAAAAATTTGTCGTGGATACCGCCTTGCTGACTGAAGACCAGTTGGAGGGTTTGGTAGACGAATATTGCACGCGTTATCATGGCGTTAATGACACCGAAAATCCTCTTGCAGAGCGTGCGGTGGTTCGAGGTGCCGTCCAGCGGGGGGAACTGGTTGTCTGGTTCGATCCCGTCGAGAACACAGCAGGCCTCGGAGCCCCGGCCTGAATACACTAACCAGATGGCAGAATTTGCAAGGATACCTACCGCGCGTTCGCGGTAAACGGTACAATCCTGCTGTTTTCGAAAGCCGTATGCGAGGTGAATCTTGATCAGGGTACTGGTTGTCGATGACCATGAGCTGGTTCGTTCCGGGATAACCCGGATGCTGGCGGATAACCCCGACCTGGAAGTCATCGGGCAGGCATCTTCGGGAGAAGATGCGATAGAGTTTGTGCGAAAGGATCGCCCGGATATCGTCTTGATGGATATCCGCATGCCCGGAATTGGTGGTCTAGAGGCGACACGCCGCATCCTTCGTATCGATGATTCCATTCGGGTAATTGTAGTGACCGCCTGTGCAGACGATCCCTATCCAACGCGGGTCATGCAAAGCGGAGCGAGCGCCTATATCACCAAGGGCGCGGACATCAAAGAGATGGTCCGCGCGATCCGCATGGCTCACTCAGGGCAGCGCTACATCAGCCCTGAAATCGCCCAGAAGATGGCCCTGAAACAGCTGGGCGGAGACGGTGAGCAAGACGGCGAGCTGTCCCTGTTCGAGCGTTTGTCAGAGCGGGAAATGCAGATCGCGATGATGGTGGTGGATTGTCAGAAGGTTCAGGATATTTCTGACAAGCTCTGCCTGAGCCCGAAAACCGTCAACAGTTACCGCTACCGCATCTTCGAAAAGCTGGAAATCTCCAGTGACGTTGAACTTGCACTGATGGCCGTTCGGCTTGGGTTGCTTGATGCCGAAAAGGTCTGATCCGGCAGAAGCCGATATCAGGAAGTTCGACAGCAAAAGTTTCCTGAAACAACTGACAGAGCGCCCCGGCGTCTATCGTATGTACGATGAGGCCGGCGAGGTGCTGTATGTTGGCAAGGCCCGGAATCTTAAAAACCGGGTCAGCAGCTATTTCCGACAGAGTGGTTTGTCCCCGAAAACCCAGGCTCTGGTCTCAAAAATAGAGTCGATCGAGGTGACGATTACCGGCAGCGAAACCGAAGCGCTGCTGCTCGAACAGAACCTGATCAAGTCCTTGAGGCCGCCTTATAACATCCTGCTTCGGGACGACAAATCCTACCCGTATATCTACCTTTCCTCGCACAGCGATTACCCGTCGCTGACATTCCGGCGCGGTCGCTCCAAAAAGGGGGGCGGCACCTGGTTTGGCCCGTTTCCCAGCTCTGGTGCGGTCAAGGAAAGTCTTAATGTGCTACAGAAGATATTTCGCATAAGATCCTGTAATGAAAGCTATTTCAGGAACAGAACGAGACCCTGCCTCCAGTATCAGATCAACCGCTGTACGGCGCCTTGCGTGGAGTACATTTCACCAGAGGATTATCTGGAAGATATTCGCCATGCGACCATGTTCCTGGAAGGCAAAAACCCAGCGATCATCCACGACCTGATGGCTGCGATGGAAGACGCCTCCCGGAACCTCGAGTTCGAGAAGGCGGGAGCCTATCGCGACCAGATCAACCATCTCCGGCACGTTCAGGAACAGCAGGCCGTGGATAGCGATGGTGGCGATGCGGACGTCGTTGCCATTGCACAGGATGCCGGCATCGTCTGTGTGGTTGTGATCATTGTCCGGGGTGGTCGGGTGCTGGGCACCAAAGACTATTTTCCGAGATTCTCCATCGAACAGACCGAAGGCGAGCTGTTGAGTGCCTTTCTGGGCCAATATTATTTTGGCGGCAACACCCGGCGTGAAATTCCCAGAGATATTCTTGTACCGGTGGCGGTTGAAGGCCAGGAACTGCTGGCGGAAGCGTTAAGCGAGGCCGCCAATCGGGAAACCCGCATTCGCGGTAATGTGAGAGGAGAGCGGCGGCGCTGGCTGGAGCTGGCCATGACCAACGCCCGGCAAACACTGCTCAGCCATCTGGCCAGCAAGGAAACCGTGTATCGTCGGTTGCTGGCCCTTCGGGATCTGCTTGACCTTACCGACACCCCGTCACGCATGGAATGTTTCGACATCAGCCATAGCCATGGCGAGAATACCGTCGCATCCTGCGTGGTTTTCGATGAGAATGGCCCGCTGAAAAGCGACTATCGGATTTACAACATCGAAGGCGTGACGGCCGGGGACGATTATGCTGCAATGCGTCAGGTTCTTACCCGCCGGTACAAACGAATGGTCGGTGGTGAGGGAAAAAGGCCGGATCTGGTATTCATAGACGGCGGCAAAGGGCAGTTAAATATCGCCCGCGAAGTGTTTGATGAGCTGGGTATATCTGATATACCCCTGATAGGTGTCGCCAAGGGCGTCACACGCAGGGCTGGCATGGAACAACTGATTGATGCCATGACCGGCGATGTATTTCGAGTGCCGGCGGATTCTCCGGCACTTCACCTGATCCAGCACATTCGGGATGAATCCCACCGGTTCGCGATCACCGGCCACCGGGCGCGCCGTGACAAGAAACGCCGACAGTCCACGCTGGAAGGCATTGAGGGCGTTGGGCCAAAGCGTCGCCGCGAGCTGATCCGGTACTTCGGTGGTATTCAGGAAATCCGAAAAGCCAGCATTGATGAGATAACCAAGGTTCAGGGCATCAGTAAATCGTTGGCCGAATCTATTTACGCAGCACTGCATGACGAGTAAGGACAGCATGAATTTACCCAACATACTGACACTCTCCCGCATCATCATGATCCCGGTTTTCGTGGTGATCTTTTATCTGCCGGTAGAGTGGAGTTACCTCGTCAGTGCCAGTATTTTCGCCCTGGCGGGCGCGACGGACTGGCTGGACGGCTACCTTGCCCGCAAACTGGACCAGAGCACGCCATTCGGTGCTTTTCTGGACCCGGTTGCGGACAAGCTGATGGTGGCCGTGGCGCTGGCCGTGTTGATTGAAGAGCATGCGGCCATTGTGCTGACCATTCCCGCAACGGTCATTATCGGTCGGGAAATCGTGATCTCCGCACTTCGCGAATGGATGGCTGAAATTGGCAGCCGGGCCAGTGTGGCGGTTTCCTACATCGGCAAGATCAAGACCACGGCTCAAATGGCGGCCATTGTCGGTCTGCTGGCATTCCCTCCCGGCATCATCTGGGCGGATGTCTCCATCGCGCTGCTCTATCTGGCAGCCGGCCTGACGCTCTGGTCCATGGGGCTCTACCTCAAGGCTGCGTGGGCTGACCTGTTCCCGAAGTAGCCTCCTGCTGGCAGTTCACTGCCCAGAGGGTGATGTCCGTTGCCAGTGACTGGCCAGCAACACTGAACGCTTGAGTCACCCGGTCCACATCCTCACTGATGGACTGCTCGGTAGCCTGAAAACTGGCGCTGCAGAGGATCGCTTTCGATTGGTTGTCGACGACCTGGGCATGCAGTTCGATGAGCGCCTGGAGTCCGCCTTCCTTCCGTTCCGTATGAAACGCCGTTAACTCGCTGGTGAGCGTCTTGTCGGCCTCGGCCGAACTTGCGTCACTCAGCACCGTGTGGAACGCGTTGCTGGAGCGCAGGCTATCCGTCATCAAATCCCTGACAAGCACCGGCATCGTTGTGCGCCAGCGAACCTTGCCATAAACCCGGTATTCGTACGGGGTCGGTTTACCGAGGATTCTTGAGCCGGTAAAGGGTTCTGAGGCTTGGGGGGTGCTCACCCTGATGCTGACCGAAGAGCGCTTCAGAACCTCGACCACAGGCTGCTTGACCGCCAGATCCATCACCCGTGGCGGTTCCGCATTCGGGAACACCGTACACCCTGCCAACGCCGAGATGGCCAACAGTGCGGCTCCTGATTTTGCTATCCTTCTCATTGTTCTGACATCTCCTTGAAGGTTTCACCGCCCCAGATCAGACCGCTCGGATTTTCCTGCAGATTCCGGGTGAGCTGATTGAGGTTACGAAGCGTGCTCCTCAACTCCCGCAGCGCGGGTGATAGCTCGCCCATACCCTGAAATCCCGAGGCCAGGGCGCCTTCGTTTTCAAGGGTGATCCGGTTAATACGGTTGGTGACGGTTTGCAGGCTGCCCAGCGCACGAGTCATGGCGTCAAGCGCTTCCTGGCCCTGATTCGTCAGGATGTCATTGGCATTGTCAGAAACCCGCGACACTTTGATGGCCGCCTCTTCCGCCCGACGGGCCGCGGTGTCAAAGCGCTCGAGCAGGGCTACCAGATCTTCCCTCTGCGCCAGCAATGCGTTGGAGGCCTGGCGGGCATTCGCAAGCAGGGCAGAGAGGTTGTCGACGTTGTCCTCGGAAAAAACGCGGTTGGCGTTAACAAGGAGATCCTCGGCCTGTGCCAACAAGCTTTCACCATTGTTGACGAGATTACTGAACGCAGACGGCTCCGCCATGATCAGCGGCGGATCTTCCTCATTACCCGCGAGTTGAGGGCTGTCCGTTGTGCCGCCGCTGAACTGGATACTCATGCTGCCGGTGATGTTGGCGAGGATCAGCCCGGCCCGGGTGTTCTCACGGATCGGGATCTCGCGATCCACGCGGACCAGTGCGCGGACGTGGCTTGGGTTCTGGGTGTCCAGATTCAATTCCAGGACATCGCCAACCTGAACGCCGCTGTACAGGACCGGATTTCCCTTAGACAGGCCGCTGACGGCATGGTCAAAACCGATCTCATAGTAGGCCCAATCCCGGTCACCTGACGATTTTGACAGCCACAGCGCAAAAATCAGTGCCGAGGCGAAGGCGAGCAGGGTGAATAGTCCGATAATAACGTGATGAGCACGAGGCTCCATAGTGCCTACTCCCGGGGGGTATTCCGTATCAGGGCTTGGGCTGCGTGGCTGGCAGCCCGCCCTCTGGGGCCATTAAAGTACGCCTGAACCCACTTGTCATCCGTGGTTGCGACCTGCTCCAGAGTGCCTGTCACCAGCACCTTTTTCTGTGACAGAACCGCAATCCTGTCGCAGCTGGCGTACAGGGTATCCAGATCGTGAGTCACCAGGAAGACCGTAAAGCCGAGGGCATCCCGAAGGGTCACCAGTAGCCGGTCGAATGCGGCGGCACCGATAGGGTCCAGCCCGGCTGTGGGCTCATCGAGAAAAAGAATCTCCGGGTCCAGGGCCAGAGCACGGGCAAGGCTTGCCCTTTTCACCATACCGCCGGAGAGTTCAGACGGGTATTTGAGTGCGGCTTCTTGCGGCAATCCGGTCAGTGCGAGTTTTACTCTTGCCAGGGCTTCTGCGTCTGCGCGGGATAGCCCTTTGTGCTCGATCAACGGGATGGCGATGTTTTCCTGAAGGTTCAGAGAGGTGAACAGAGCGCCACCCTGGAACAGTACGCCAAACCGTTGCTCAATCGCGGAACGTTCCCGGGCCTTGAGCGTGTCCAGGTCCTTGCCGAGCACCCGTATGTGGCCGGAGGCGGGCTTGTTCAGGCCGATGATGCTGCGCAGGAGTACCGTTTTCCCGGTGCCGGAGCCGCCGACCACGCCGAGGATTTCTCCCTTGTAGAGATCCAGATCCAACCCCTGATGAATAACATGGTTGCCAAAGCGGTTTTCAAGACCTCTGACTTCAATGACGGTGTCCCTGGTTAAGGCCATTTACCACCCCATTTCCATGAAAAACAGGGCAGCGATCGAGTCGAGCAGGATAACGGTGAAGATGGACTGGACCACGCTTGAGGTCGTGTGTTCGCCAACGGATTGAGCGCTGCCCTGAACCTTGAATCCTTCCAGGCAACCGATGACGGCAATCAGGAACGCAAAGATCGGCGCCTTCGATAACCCAACCAGGAAGTGTCGAATGTCGATATCCCGTTCCACAATCGCCAGGAATTGCGCCGGGTAGATGTCCAGCACCAATGCGCATACGGTCGCACCGCCGATCAGGCCAGCAATCATTCCAACGAACGTGAGGATCGGAAGGCTCACCATCATTGCCAGCACGCGCGGCAGAACCAGAAGCTCAATGGGGTTGAGCCCCAGAGTGCGGATCGCATCCAGCTCCTCGTTTACCTTCATGGCACCAATGTGCGCCGTGAACGAGCTTGCGGTTCTGCCGGCCAGCAGTATCGCTGCCAGGAGTACGCCGAACTCCCGAAGGAAGGAGAAAGCCACCAGGTTGACGGTGTAGATGGTGGCGCCGAATTCTTCGAGTACGGTAGCGCCCAGGAACGCAACCACCGCGCCGACCAGGAATGTGAGCAGGGCAACAATGGGCAGGGCGTTCAGCCCCGTGTCCTGAACCGCGGCAACAAACGGTGTGAATCGCCAGCGATGGGGGCGTGGCAGCGTCCAGAGCAGCGCGGCCAGGGTTTGGCCGATGAATCCGTTGAGTGCTTTCAACAACTGGAACAGCCCTTCGACCTGCCGCCCGGTCTCTGAGAGCAGCTTGAGCCACCATGGCTCGGCCGGGGGCGAGGGCTGGGTGC
Organism: Marinobacter nitratireducens; assembly: GCF_000708045.1. Taxonomy (GTDB): domain Bacteria; phylum Pseudomonadota; class Gammaproteobacteria; order Pseudomonadales; family Oleiphilaceae; genus Marinobacter; species Marinobacter nitratireducens. The sequence goes on along the minus strand of NZ_ANIE01000003.1, from coordinate 641,655 downwards.
GGCCGCTCATTGCCGTGCAAACCGCATTGATCAGTGCTGAGGTTTCTTCGGGAACGGCATCGGATGCGAGTGCAGCCTTCAGTTTTTCGGTGCCGAGAAACGAAACCAGCTGGGACACACCCGCCGTATCGACCTGGCCCAGGCTGGTGAGGTCAACGTGCAACTCGTCAAGGCGGCTGTCGGGAAACTGTGACGCCACAGATTTTTGCTCGAGGTAGCCTGAGAGCGTCCAGTTTCCTCGTATCGACAGCGTGTCACCCGAGATTGCGGCGCTACCATGCTCAGCGAAAGGCGGGTCGTCATAATCTGCCGGTGGGTCGTTGGAAGCGGGTGTCACATTCGTTGCCAGTGTGTTGGTTTAAAACGCTTTTCAGTACAAGCTTATAGGCTCCACGAGGCGTCTGCCAGTACGTGGCGATCTTCATCGTCATGGCTGGCCAGAATCATGGTGACACCCCGGGACTTCTGTTCCAACAACAGGTCTCTGAGTTGGGTTCGGGTGGCGCTATCAAGGCCCGTTAGTGGTTCATCCAGCAACAGGACCGGCTGGCTCCGCATCACGGCTCTCAGCAGGGCGACTCGTTGCCGCTGTCCTCCGGACAATTCCGAGGGTAACCGGTTTTCAAGGCCTGCCAGACCAACCCGCTGCAACCCGTGGATGATGCTGTTCATTTGGGTGCTGGACAGCTTCATGCCCGGATGAACGCCCAGCCCGACGTTGGTTTTTACATCCAGATGCTCGAACAGGTTGTGGTCCTGGAACACGCTGGTCACGGGCCGATCCCAGGGAGCCGCGGCAAGCAGGCTTTGGCCATTAAAACGAATATCTCCGCTTTCAGGAGCCAGAAAACCGGCGATGAGATTCATTAACGTGGATTTTCCGGAACCGCTGGGGCCCTGAATCGCCAGGCATTGACCGGGCTCAACCTTGAAGTCGAAAACCCAGGGGGTGGCTTGAGAGGAATAAGCAAACGTCAGGCGGCGAATATCAAGCATCCGGTAAACCTCGTGAACGCGATGAGCGACCGATCAGATTGAACACGCTGAAGTTGATCAGCAGAAGCAGGATGAGCCAAAGCCCCGTGCCGGCGGCAGCCGATACCTGATAGCTGCCCAGCTGCTGGTATAGCAGAACCGGCAGAGTCGGCTGCGCGGGTGTGCCGAACAGGGCAATGACACCAAAGTCGCCGAGCGAGAGCGCTGTCCCATAGGCCATGGCGAGTGCCAGAGGTTTCCTCATGCGAGGCCAGTGCATCCACCGCCAGCGATACCAGCCCCGTATCCCCAGTTGGTCTGCCAATCTCACACTGGCGTAATCAAGCCCGTTAAGGGGGGAGCGCAACAAATGCAGGATGAATGGCAACGCCATGATCGCATTAATCAGGGAGACCAGAACCAACCCCTCGGAACTGACACCCAGGCTAGGACGAATCAGGAGAAACAGCCCGGTGCCCAGAACCAGGGCTGGGATGATCAGGGGAAGGTGAGCAGCCATGTCGCCCAGCTTCGCCAGTTTGCCGAGTCCCCGAGCCGTTGGAATCATCAAGATCATCATGGCCGTCAGTACCGCGAGTAACCCTGCGGGTAGTGCGATAGCGAGGCTCCGGACCGTTGCGGGCACCAGCCCCTGTCCCGACAGAAGCGTGTCGCTCAAACCGGGCAGGCCTCTGATTGCGATGGCGACCAGGGGTAACAGCAGGAAGGCGGAAAATACCGGCAGAAGAATGCCATCCATCAGGCGGTACAGGCCACGACTGTCTGGCCGCGGGGGTAGAGAATTCATCGCGGCCTGGGCAGGCATCAACGCCGAATCGGTCTTACCTCGAACGAGTATGAGCCAGACCGCAGAACAGATAATGAGCTGGACCAGAGCCAGCAGCGCGGCACGTCCAAAGTCGAACTCAAACCGCAGCGCCTGATAGATCGCCACCTCAAGCGTGGTGGCCGAGGGCCCGCCACCGAGGGTCATCACGATGGCGAAACTGGTAAAGCAGAGTGTAAAGATAAGGCCAGCCAGGCCCGGTAGGATTCCCTGAATGGCGGGCCAGTCCAGCGTCCGCCATAACCACAGGGAACCCAATCCCAGCTGACTGGCGACCTTGCGCTGAGAATCGGGGGTGTTCTCCAGAGCTTGCAACAGAATGCGGGAGGCCAGGGGCGCATTGAAGAATACGTGTGCCAGCACGACTCCGTTAAGCCCATACAGGTTCCAGCCCTGGGACGGCAGAAGCCAGTCAAAGAATGGGGTCACCCAACCTTGTCGCCCATAAATGGCCACGAGGCCAGATACGGCGACGATGGTGGGCAACACCAGGCTCAGCTCCATCACCCTGAGTAAGGCTGCACGGCCCGGGAAGTTCCGGTGGCGATCCAGAGCCCTGGCCACGGGAATGGCAATCGCCAGGCTCAGCAAGACAGAGATCGCTGCCTGCCACAAGGTGAAGCGCAGTACGCCACGAAGGTAGGCGCTGCTCCACAGCGACTGGATATCAATGGCCGGAGCTTGCCAGAGCAGGGCGCCGAGACCACCCATCCCCAACCCATACAGGCACAGCGACAGGGCTGTGCCCGGCCAGATTCGCCAACCGCGGTGCGTGAATGGCGGAGTGTTGGAGCCTGGAACCATGGGCTTATCGGGTCATGGCGTCGAGCCATTCATTCAGCCAGGAGCGGCGATTGTCGGCCACCGTGGCGGGATCGAAATAGAGCGTTTTTCCGGGCTGGATCAATTTGCCAAAGACATCCGGTAACTCTGTCCCAATATCCGTGGCTGGGTACATCACATTCTTGAGCGGAATGTGGCGCTGGAAATCGCGGGTCAGCATGAACTGAAGAAACTGCCTTCCCAGCGCTTTGTTTTTGGAGGAGGCAACCAGAGCCGCCACCTCTACCTGCAAATAGTGGCCCTCGTCAAACCTGACAGCTTGATACTGCTCGGTTTTGTCGATGGCCATGTGATAAGCCGGTGACGTGCTGTAGGAAAGGATCATCGGCGCTTCGCCATTCATGAACAGGGAAAAGTAACCATCGCTCCAGCTTTTGGTGGTTGTCAGGATCTTACCCTTCAACTGAGCCCACTTCTCCGGTGCCTTGTCGCCGTAGACATGCCGCATCCAGAGCAGAAGGCCGAGCCCCGGTGTGCTGGTGCGAGGATCCTGGATGATGATCTTCAGGTCATCTGGCGCATTGATCAGCGCTTCCAGGCTCGTTGGCGGCTCTGGCAGTTGGTCGGTGTTGTAGACGAACGCAAAATATCCCCAGTCGTAGGGCACAAACAGTGGATCGGTCCATTCAATGGGAAGGTTCAAACGATCCAAAGCCGTTTCATGGGCCGCGAGCAACCCGGTCTGGCGGGCTGTTTCCATGGTGCCGGTGTCCAGGCCCAGGACAATATCCGCAGGGCTGCTTTCACCCTCGAGGCGGAGACGCTGAAGAATATCGCCGCCACTCTCCAGCGCGATCAGATTCACCGCGCAATCACACTGTTCCTCGAACGCTTCCTTGATCGCTGGCCCCGGGCCCCAGTCTGCAGCAAACGACGGGTGGGTGTAGATGGTGAGCTGATCTGTTGCCATGGCCGAGGTTGTCCAGAGCAGGGCGGCACAGAGTAGAAGCGTCGAGCGGAACGGCATGGGGTGGATCCTCCGGAAATTGTTTGTGTGGGGCACAATCGCGGAATCCACCATTAACAGGTGAGCGCTCAATCCCTTCGCCGGTATCAGCCGGATCAGGTTCCGCGGGTATGGTCTCAGCCTCGATAAAACCGGGCACCCCGATGAGTGGTGGTAGTGTATCACGGGCCAGGATACGCACGGGAGTTGGCTAAACTTTGTCCACAAAAGCCAGAAAAAACAGAAACCTGTAAAAAAGGTGTTGACGCCCGAACGGTAATCCGTAGAATACGCAGCCGTTGACGAGGCAATGCCTCTGACACGAAGAGCGGGAATAGCTCAGTTGGTAGAGCACAACCTTGCCAAGGTTGGGGTCGCGAGTTCGAATCTCGTTTCCCGCTCCAATTTCAAGTCTCTCATTGCCCACCTGAGAGCACAAAGATCGGATCCCTTTGATCTTTTCCGGCGCGGTGGCAGAGTGGTTATGCAGCGGACTGCAACTCCGTGTACGCCGGTTCGATTCCGACCCGCGCCTCCATTATTTCCCTTAGTTACTCATCTAAAGTTACTAATTCGCCCCAAGCAACCCTTTACTCGCTTGCGTCTGGCGATGCCTGATTCATCTCATGCTGCTTTCCTGGAACTCTGATGCCCGTGTTCATCGGATCACGTCTGTAAAACAGCCGCAGGTAGTCTAGAATAACGCCGAAATTCCGAGATCTTTCAGGTAGATAAAATGCCAAAGTTTTTGCATACGGCAGACTGGCAGATGGGCCGGGCGTTTACCCGTTTTGAAACCGAAGACGGTGCTGCCCTGGTGGAGGCCCGCTTCGAGGCCATAGAAACGCTGGCGCGGCTGGCCAACGAGCACCAGTGCGATGCTGTCCTCGTGGCCGGTGATGTGTTTGATGCCCAGACCGTTTCCGACCGAACCATTCGCCGGGTGTTTAACGCCACCAAAGGGTTTGCCGGCCCCTGGGTCATGCTGCCCGGCAACCACGACGCCGCGCTGGCCGAGAGCGTGTGGACCCGGGCCCAGCGTCTTGGGGCGATACCCGAGAATGTGCATCTCGCGCTTCAGCCCGGCGTGATTGATCTGGAACCCCAGAAACTTAGCATCCTCTGTGCGCCACTGACCCAGCGCCACACCTACGGCGATTTGACCGAGCCCTTCAGCGGCTATGAAACCCCGGAAGGTTTTCTCAGAATCGGCCTGGCCCACGGCAGCGTTCAGGGCCTGCTGCCGGACGAGATTGATTCCACCAACCCCATCGCGCCGAACCGGGCGCAAGCCAGCAAGCTCGATTACCTTGCCCTGGGCGACTGGCACGGCACCAAACAGATCGGTGAACGCACCTGGTACAGCGGAACGCCAGAGCCCGAACGGTTCAGAAACAACGAAGCGGGTAATGCCCTGATTGTTGAGGTTGCCGAACCCGGCGCGACACCCGCGGTAACCCGTGTTCCAACAGGGCGGTACCAATGGCACCAGTTCCGGGAAACCCTGGCGGTGCAGTCCGATCTTGAGCAGTTGCTGGCGCGTTTGAACACCTTGCCCGAATCCGTCGTTGTCGATCTGCGCCTCGACGGCTCGGTGACCCTGGCTGGTGAGGAAACCCTGTTGAAGGCGTTGTCGATTGCCGAAGCCCGATTCCGCAGCCTTCGCTGCGAGCGGAGCGGGCTTCAACTTGCACCCACCGATGAGGATATCGCCGCCCTGAAGGCCGATGGCTACGTCGGTGAGGTGGTTGAAAGCCTGCGGGAGCCGCAAGAAGGCGCGCAGGACGATATCGCCCGGGATGCCCTGGCCATTCTGGCGGGGCTGCTCAGGGAACGGGAACAGGAGGCAGCGCAATGAAGCTGCAGCGAATGCGCATTGAACAGCTGCGACAGTTCCGCAAACCCTTTGTTCTGGGCAACCTGCAACCCGGCCTAAACCTGATTCATGGCCCCAATGAGTCCGGCAAAAGCACCTTGGTACGTGCCATCCGCGCCGCGTTTTTCGAGCGTTATCGTTCAACGGCGGTAGACGACCTGCGCCCCTGGGGCGACTCCGCCGCGGCGCCCACCATTGCGCTGGATTTCGAGCACGAAGGCCGCGCCTGGCGCCTCACCAAAAGCTTTCTTCAGCGCAAGCGTTGCGACTTGGTTGTAGGCACCGAGACCTACAGTGAAGACGACGCCGAAGAAAAACTGGCCGAACTCCTGGGCTATCAGTACCCGAAACGGGGTGCCAGCAAAGCCGAACACTGGGGTATACCGGGATTGCTTTGGGTGGAGCAGGGCACCGGGCAGGACATCGAACAGTCCATAGAGCACGCCGGCGATCACCTGAAATCCGCTCTGAATTCCATGGTGGGCGAGGTAGCCAGCTCTGGAGGCGACGACCTTATCGAGACGGTCCGTAGCCAGCGGGACACCCTGCTGACTGGCACCGGCAAGCCCCGGGGCGATTACCTGAAACTGGAAAAAGACCGCGCCCAATACGAAGTTGAGATTGAAGAACTGAAGGAGCGGGTGCACAAATACCAGGAGCAGGTCGACCGGCTGGGCAAACTGACCCATGACTACGATCAGGCCGAGGCCGAGCGCCCCTGGGAAGACGCCCAACGCCAGCTGGAGGAAGCGCGGGCGCGCTATCAACAGGTTGAGCGCCTGGAGCAGCAACAGAACCAGGAGAAAGCCACGCTCAGCCAGCTAAAGCAAAACCACCACCTGTTGCAGCAGAACAAGGAACACCTCGAAGGGCTCAGTCGCCAACTTGAAGGCCGAAAAGCCGAACTGGACCGGGCGGAGCGAGACCTCGCCACCGCAGAAGCCCAAACCCCGGTGGTTACAGGCCGTTTGCAAGAAGCCAGAGCCGCCTATGAGCAAGCGGAAAAGCAACGCAAACTCGCAGGCTTGCTGCAAACGCGACATCGGCTGGAGCAGGATGTCCGCCGGCTTGAGCAGCAGAAACAGGTACTGACCGATAGCCTGGGCAAAGCAAGGGAATACCACCAGCAATTGGAGCAGGCCAGGCAGCAAGCCCGGGAAAACCGCATCGATTCAGAGCTGGTCAAGAAGCTGCGAGCAACCGGGAACCAGCTGAACGAAGAAACCATTCGCTCACGAACCATCGCCACCCGATTAAGCTGGCAGCTGGAGGCCGACGCATCCCTCACGCTGAACAACGAAACGCTCACCGGGCAGGGCGAACAGCAGCTTCTGGAAGAATCCACACTGGTGATCCCCGGCGTGGGCACCCTCGGCATAACACCCGGCGGCGAAGAACTGGCCAGTACCCGCAGGAAACTCAAAACCCTTGAGGAAAGCCTGGAAGAACAGCTAAAAACTGTCCGCGTGGAGTCTGTGGAGCAGGCAGAGGAACGTCTTGCTGCCTTTGAAAATGCTGAAAGAGCCCAGAAGCATGCCGAAGACTTGCTGAAATCCGTGGCACCGGCCGGCATTGAGCAACTTTTCTCCGAGCAGAACGAGGCGGAAAGCGAACTGGAGAAATCCAGAAGCCAACTGGAAGCCACCCCCAAACCGGATCCGAAAGAGGATTTGCCGGCCCTGGAAGAAGCGGATGCAGCGTTCGCCCGGGCTGGCAGTGCGCTGGACAAAGCCGAATCCGATGACCGTGAGCACCAGTCCAGGCTGTCTGCCCTGAAACAGGCTCGTGACAATGCAAAAACCGAATGGCAGCGGCTGGCCGATGAAGAAAAAAGCCCGGAACGCCAACAGCAACTTCGCCAGATAACCACCGACCTGGCCAACCTCGGCAAACAGCAGGCCGAGATGGAAGTCAGCCTTGAGCGCCGCGAACGGGAAATCCGCGATGCCCGCCCGGAGTTCCTAAAACAGGACATCGAACGCTACCAGAATGCGGTCAACCAACTGCGCCAAACCCAGGAAAACCGGGGCCGAGAACTGCGCGACATCAAAGTCAGGCTGGAAGCCTGGGGCGCGGAAGGGTTGGAAGAACAGCTCAACGAGAAAGAGGCGGAGTACGACCAGTGCAACCGCCGCTATGAGGAACTGCACCGCCGTGCCCAGGCGCTGGACCTGTTGCTCAACCTGCTCACAGAAAGGCGCCAGGCCCTCACACGTCGCTTGCAGGCACCGCTGCAGAAGCACCTCAACCATTACCTGTCGGTGCTTTTCCCGGAAGCCTCGCTGGAAGTGGATGAACAGCTTCGGCCGGGCACCTTCAGCCGGGGCACCGAACTGGGGCAGATCACTGAACTGAGTTTTGGCGCAAGGGAACAGATGGGCCTGGTCAGCCGCCTGGCCTATGCCGATCTCCTGCGAGAAGCCGGAAGGCCAACGCTGGTTATCTTGGACGATACCCTCGTGCATAGTGATAGCGATCGACTTGAAGACATGAAGCGCATCCTGTTCGATGCGGCAAGCCGGCATCAGATACTGCTGTTTACTTGTCATCCGGAGAAGTGGCAGGACTTGGGAGTGCCGCCTGTGGATATTCAGGCATCGAAGGAGCGCAAGTCCGATTTTTGATTTTCGATACCACCACATAGTCTTTAAGGCAGTCGTGCCGGCTCCGCTTTGCTTTTGATCTGGCCCTCGTTGAATGTTTGGGTAGCCTGACGAAGCGCTGGGGCGAGCGGAAACTGGCGGGATGTTTTTGAACCTTTCGTTAGTCTGCTATTGTCTCTTTAAGTTGTTGCTCTCGAGGGATACGTTGAATAATAAAATGGAACAAGCATCACCCAACTTTGGCTTTCTCGCCGAACACGATCCGCTGTTTGCAGATCTGGCAGGTGCAGCAGAGCGAGTGTTCTCCAGCGACCCGAACTCCACGCTGATCAAACTTCGCCAACTAGGTGAGGCTCTAGCCCAGCATCTAGCCGCGCTGTCCGGCGTTGAGTTCGACGAGCAAACCAGTCAATCCGATCTTCTTTACCGGCTCAACAAAGAGCTGCGGCTGGAACCTCAAGTAAAAGAACTTTTTCACACCCTGCGAATAGAGGGCAACAAAGCCACTCACCAATTTCGCACTCGCCATAAAGAAGCAATGGATGGTCTCAAGCTGGCGCGAGAACTGGCCATCTGGTTCCACCGTTCCTTCGGAAAAGCAGGCGCAAGCTTTAAGCCTGGTCCCTTTATTCCACCACCTGACCCCAGTGCCGAATTGCGCCAACTCCATGGGGACATTGAAAAACTCCGCCATGAGCTTCAGCAGGCAAACATGGAGCTGGACAGCAGCCAGCAACTGAGCCAGCTCATTGAAAAAGAGAAGGCGGAATACGAAGCATTGGCTCTGGAGATGGATATAGAGTCTCGCGCTCTGGCTGAACAGGCGCAGGCCCATGAGCAAATCCTCGAGCAGCAGCAAAAAGACTACGAGAAGAAAATACGAGCGCTGCAAGATCAGCTGAGTCAAAAGGGCGAAGACTCGGTCAATGAGCAGCGCCACGAGGTGGCTAAGCAAACCAAGGCGGCCAGCGACACCCTGATTTTAAATGAAGAGCTCACCCGAATTCTTATCGACCAGCAACTCGTTGAGGCAGGCTGGGAGGCGGACAGCCAGGAACTCACCTATCAGAAGGGTGCACGGCCAGAGAAAGGCACTTACCGCGCTATTGCTGAGTGGCCCACCAATCACAATGGGGAGAAAGGCCGCGCTGATTACCTGCTTTTCGCCGGGCTAACGCCTATCGCTGTGGTCGAAGCCAAGAAAGAAAACACTAACGTCGCCGGCAAAATTCGACAGGCCGAGCGATACAGCAAGGGCCTGAAGGTTGAAGCGCCCATGATCGGAGCTTGGGAAATCACCGGGCGCACTATCGCCTGGCCGACGGATGATGATGGTCACTTCCTTGTGCCCTTTGTCTACTCCTGCAACGGGCGGCCTTATATACCTCAGCTGGCGGAGCAATCCGGCACTTGGTTCCGCGATGTCAGAGAGTCAAGCAACATACGTCGAGCCCTTCCGGGCTTTCATACCCCCGGAGGCCTACTGGACCTATTGGAAAGAGATAAGGACAACGCTGAAAAACTACTGAAGAACGAACCCTTTGGATACCTGAAACTACGGGATTATCAGCAGAAAGCCATTCTCGCTACTGAAAATACACTGGCTCAGGGTATACGGTTTGCACTCCTCGCGATGGCCACTGGGACCGGTAAAACCCGCACGGTTATTGGCCTGATGTACCGATTCCTCAAAACGGAACGTTTCCGGCGCATCCTGTTTCTGGTTGACCGCACTGCCCTTGGCCAGCAAGCCATTGATGCCTTTAATGAAGCGCCGTTGGAACAGAGCCACACCCTCAGCGAGATCTACAACGTTGCAGAGCTGGGCGACATGGCCGCCGAAGCGGAAACTCGGGTACAGGTAGCCACGGTACAGGCCATGGTGAAACGAATCTTTATGAGTGATGAGCCGCCGCCAATCGACCAGTTTGACTGCATCATCATCGACGAAGCTCACCGGGGCTACACGCTGGACCAGGAAATGACCGAAGGCGAGCTCGCCACCCGAGACACCAGCCAATACATCTCAAGCTATCGCCGGGTCCTAGACTACTTCGATGCGGTCAAAATTGGCCTTACCGCCACCCCGGCCAAGCACACTAGCGAAATCTTCGGTAAACCGGTTTACACCTACTCCTACAGGGAGGCGGTAGCAGATGACTGGCTGATCGACCACGAACCCCCCATCCGATACGAGACACTGCTCACCCGGAACGGTATCCAGTTCGAGAAGGGCAAACCGGTGGAAGTGATCAACACCCAGACGGGTGAGGTCGACACCACCGAACTGGAAGACGAGCTGAACTTCGAAGTGGACGCCTTTAACCGCCGTGTGATCAACGAGAATTTCAATCGCGTGATCTGCGAGCAACTGGTGCATGAGATCGATCCACTAGGCGACGAGAAAACCATGATCTTCTGCGCCACCGATCTGCACGCAGACATGGTCAAGCGTCTGCTGGATGATGCTTTCAAGAATCTCTACAACGGAAGCTACAACGAAGCCGCTGTCGCCAAGATCACCGGGCAGAGCGACAAAGTAAATCAGCTGATCCGCCGCTACAAAAACGAGCGCTACCCCAGTATCGCTATTACCGTGGATCTGCTCACCACCGGTATCGACGTGCCACCTATCTGCAACCTCGTATTCATGCGCCGGGTACGATCACGTATCCTTTACGAGCAGATGATCGGCCGTGCCACCCGTCGCTGTGATGAAATTGGCAAGACTGTATTCCGCATCTACGATCCGGTGGATATCTACGCCGCCCTTCAGGATGTGAGCACCATGAAGCCACTGGTGAAGGACCCAGCCATCACCCTGGAACAACTGGTCGACGAACTTTCGGACGAGAGCCAGCTGGAAAAAGCCCTCAACAGCCCGGGTGAAGTGCAAGATGAGAGCCAGGCCGATGTGGTCCTCAGTCAGCTGAGCCAGAAACTGATGCGGGTGCTTCGCAAGGCAGAAAGCAAGGCCGAAAGCCGTCCTGCACTAAGAAAGAAACTGGACGAACTGCAGCAAGTATGGGGTGTTGAACCGAAATCCCTTCACCAACACCTCCACAAACTGGGTCCTCGACAAGCCTCTGAATTCATTCGCCAGCACAGCGGACTACTGAATCAGCTTGCCGAGGTGAAACAGCTCGCGGGTACCGAATACATGCCGTTGATTTCCAATCATGAGGATGAGTTCGAAAAACGAACGCAAACCTATGGTATTCACGAACGACCGGAAGACTACCTGTACGAATTCAACCGATTCATTAACGAGCAGCTCAACCAGTCTGCCGCCCTGGCCGTGGTAGTCAACAAACCCCGGGATCTTACCCGGGACCAGCTTCGGGAAGTGAGGCTACTCCTGGATAACAACGGTTACTCTGAAGCCAGACTACAGACCGCCGTTCGCAACCAGACCAATAAGGACATTGCCGCCAGCATCATTGGCTACATCCGTCGAGCCGCCCTCGGTGAACCACTGATTCCGTTCGAGCAGCGGGTCGCAGAGGCTATGGACCGGATTTACACTCAGCACAACTGGAACCCGAACCAGCGCCGATGGCTCGATCGGCTAGCAAAGCAACTGGTACATGAAGTGATCATAGATCGGGAATTCGTTAACAACCGCTTTGCTGACGACGGCGGTGCCCGGCAAATGGACAAAATATTGGGGGAGCAGCTGGATACTGTGCTAGATGAACTGAATGAAGCGATGTGGCCTCGCCAAAGTGCCTGAAGAGCGAACCAAATTTTAACTTTCAACTCTATCTGAATTATCGGAACCCATGACCAACAACGACATCGTCCAAAAACTCTGGAATCTCTGCGACGTCCTGCGTGACGATGGCATCAATTATTCGGATTATGTGACCGAATTAGTACTGCTGCTGTTCATCAAAATGGTCCATGAGAACACCGAAGCCGGTACCCTCAAAAAGCACCCGCTGCCTGAAGGCTGCCGCTGGACGGACATCAATGGCAAATCCGGCATCAATCTACTGAACGACTACAAACGCATTCTGCTCAGCCTGTCCACCGGCAACGACGGCGACGGCAACCGGGTACACGACGACCCACTGATCAGCGCTATCTACGCTGACGCCCAGACCCGCCTGCGGGAGCCGCGCCACCTCGAACAGATGATCAAAACCCTGGACCAGATCGACTGGTTCAGCGCCCAGAAAGACGGCCTGGGTGATCTGTATGAAGGCCTGCTGGAGAAGAACGCCAACGAAACCAAATCCGGCGCCGGCCAGTACTTCACCCCCCGCGCCCTGATCAACACCATGGTGCGCTGCCTGAAGCCGCAATCGGGCGAGCGCATCCAGGACCCGGCCGCCGGCACCGCCGGCTTTCTGATTGCGGCCCATGAATACATCAAAGGCCAGACCGACGACCTGTACGACCTGAGCACCGAACAGAAGGCCTTCCAGACCACCAAGGCCTATGTGGGCATCGAACTGGTGCCCGGCACCCGCCGCCTGGCCCTGATGAACTGCCTGCTGCACGGCATGGAGGGGGATGCCGAGGGCGTGGTGCACCTGGGCAACGCCCTGGGCCAGACCGGCGCCGGGCTGGAAAAGGCCGACGTGATTCTCGCCAACCCGCCGTTCGGCACCAGCAAGGGCGGCGACGCCAGCATCACCCGGGACGACCTGACCTACAAAACCAGCAACAAGCAGCTGGCCTTCCTGCAGCACATCTATCGCAACCTCAAGCCCGGTGGCCGCGCTGCCGTGGTACTGCCGGATAACGTACTGTTCGAAGCCGGCGTGGGCACCGACGTGCGCCGGGATCTGATGCACAAGTGCAACCTGCACACCATACTGCGCCTGCCCACCGGCATCTTCTACGCCCAGGGCGTGAAAACCAACGTGCTTTTCTTTACCAAAGGCAGTGCCACCGACAAATACCAGGAAGAAAACTGCACCGAACACGTCTGGGTCTACGACCTGCGCACCAACATGCCCAGCTTTGGCAAACGCACCCCCTTCGGCGACCAGCACCTGAAGCCATTTGAAACTGTGTATGGCGACAGCGAGCGCAAGGAAGGCGAATACAGCTTCCATTCCGACGCCATCGAACTGCCGGAACACAGCGACGAAAACGAAGGAATCGACCCCCGCCTGGCCCATAGCCGCTGGCGCAGCTTCAGCCGCCAGTGGATTGCCGAACACAAGGGCGACTCGCTGGATATTGCCTGGCTCAAGGACAGTGACAGTGTGGATGCCGCCAATCTGCCGGAGCCGAGTGTGTTGGCGGGTGAGGCGATGGGAGAATTGGTGCAGGCTCTGGGGGAGCTGGATTCGTTGATGCGGGAATTGGGGGCTGGGGAGGAGGCTGATGGGGCGAGGACTCTCCTTAGTGAAGCCTTTGGATTCAAGGACGCTGACCAATCATGAGTGTAGAAAAACCCACAAAATGGTTACAAACCAGTATTGGCAGTCTCTGTAACTTGATAAACGGAAGAGCCTTCAAGCCCAAGGAGTGGAGCGAAGCAGGACTTCCGATTATCAGAATTCAAAACCTGAACAATCCAAATGCAACGTATAACCACTATGACGGAGAGCTGGCAGACAAGCATAGGATTGAAAATGGTGAACTACTTTTCGCCTGGTCTGGAACGCCCGGAACATCATTCGGCGCCCATGTTTGGAAGGGAGAGACTGCGGCACTCAACCAACACATCTTCAAGATTGAATTTATTGAAGCTCTAATCGACAAGCGTTTTTTGCGATATGCAATCAACCAAACATTGGACGAACTCATTTCCGGTGCGCACGGAGGAGTTGGGCTTCGGCACGTAACAAAGGGCAAATTTGAAGCTACCGACGTTGCTTTTCCCCCCCTCGCTGAACAAAAAGTCATCGCCGACAAACTAGACACCCTGCTGGCCCAGGTGGAAAACACCAATGCCCGCCTCGAACGAATCCCGCAAATCCTCAAACGCTTCCGCCAGTCCGTGCTGGCTGCGGCGGTGAGCGGGCGCATCAATGGCAGTGACATTAGCAAATGGGACAGGGCTCAGCTTATTGATATTGTCACCGAAAAGCCGAGAAATGGCCGGTCTCCGAAAGGGGTGAATTACGAGACTCCGTATCGAAATTTAACACTCTCCGCGACTACATCAGGGCAGTTCTTGGACGGCAATTTCAAATATGTCGAGCTAGATATTGGTGATGATTCCTACCTCTGGGTCAAAAATGGTGACATCCTGATACAACGCGCCAACACGCTTGATTATGTTGGCATCAGTGCTCTGTATCGCGGGCCTGATAATGCCTATGTTTATCCGGACTTAATGATGAAGTGCACAACCAACGAACGTGCTATTCCGGAATTTTTACATCTAACACTTCTCTCAGAGCCTACAAGGAAATACTTTAGAGACAACGCAACCGGCACGTCCGGAAATATGCCAAAAATCAACCAGAAAACGGTTTCAGAAACGCCGATTTCACTCCCACCTATTGCCGACCAAACCGAAATCGTACGCCGAGTAGACCAACTCTTCGCCCACGCCGACCGCATCGAACAACAGGTCAACAACGCACTGGCCCGCGTCAACAACCTTACCCAGTCGATCCTGGCCAAGGCCTTCCGGGGCGAGCTCACCGAGCAATGGCGCAAGGACAACCCGGAGCTGATCAGCGGGGAGAACAGTGCGGAGGCGTTGCTGGAGCGGATCAAGGCGGAGCGAGCGGCGAAAAAACCCGGAGTGCGCCGCACAAAAATCAGGAAAACCGAACAGGCTGCAAAATGACCAAAGAAATCGAACACTCGACCACTGTATCGGTCAATTGCCCTGCCTGCTCTGCCGTCAACGAATTGGATCAGCACCGCAACATCGAGTGCGAAAAGTGCCAGAAACCCATCACGGGGCAGAAGTACGGCGCACGAGGTGCTTTGCCAGCAGTTCTGGCATTTACGGTTGGTTTTACCGGATACGGCCTGGTCGATCGCAACTTGCTGGATAGCAGGCGTTACCCCATGGAGCTGGAGTATGCGATGGTGAATGCGTGTACCAATGGGGATATCAACGTTCTGCCACGCGGGCTTTACGAATCAAAGCAGGAGATCTGTCTTTGCGCTGTGGGTAAAACTGTGGAAGCGTTGCCCTACAACGAACTCGACGAGCGCAAATCTGAACTCAAAACCGTGCTGTCAGCTAGCGCAAAGGAGTGCAGGTAAAACGGGGGCAGACATGCCCCCGCTTGTGCAGCTCGGTTTACTTGGAGCGGGGCGGATTGTTCCCACGTCCCTTACCAGATTTGCCACCTGTGGTGCTCGGACCATTCGGTGGTCGTTGCCCACTGGAAGCCATATTTCTGGCAGCAGCCGATTGTGCTTTCGCAGCAAAAGAGCCTTTCGGGGTGTTCCCGCCATGCTGTTTTGCGGTTGCACTCTGGATACGTGCAGCAGCGGCCGGCGACATCGGTGTTTTTGCTTTGCTCATGGTATTTCTCCATCAATGTTTGGTTTATGTCCCCGCTGGGACAGTTCAAAAGATACAGAATGGGTCGGGGACAAATGGGGACTGAACGAACGCTGGAGCTTCAAAAGGCCATTGAGTCTTTGATCGCGAGAGTGGGATGGTCACGCAAGGCGCTTGCCCGTCAGCTGCATTGGGAGCTGAATGACACTGATGATGAGGGCGAGCTGAAGCGGTTCGAGGAGCGGCTCAAGAAGGAACTGACGCGGCCAACAACGAAGCCCGAGTTGCTGGAACGTTACCTTGACGTTCTGCGCCAATTACCTGATGTCGAGAAGGCCGGACTTGTTGTACCGCAGTATGTCGCTCCCAAACGCATGGATCCGGACGTTAAAGCTGCTTTGTTGGACCTTTCAAAGGATCTGTCGGAGTCACTCCGGGATGAAAACCACGATTGAAACCAGCATCGCGGCCACAGGGTCCGTGGATAACGCCAAGTCAGGAGAGCCACCGAATGAGCGATATCAAGCTTTTTCAGCTAAATGGCGAAATCGCTACAGAGCTGGGTGGTAAAAGCGCACAGCTGGAAAAAGACCTTCAGAACCATATAGAGTCCAACATGGAAGCGCTGATTGGCGTTCGCTTTTTGGCTAGCGAATATGGCACCGGAAAAACTCACAAAGGCCGGATCGACTCCCTCGGGCTGGATGAAAATGGATGTCCCGTTATTGTTGAGTACAAGCGCCACAGCAATGAAAACGTGATTAACCAGGGGCTATTCTATCTAGATTGGCTTCTGGACCATCAAGCCGAATTCAAATGGCTTGTTATGGAGAGAATTGGCAAGCCAGCCGCCGAATCGATCGAATGGGGTGGTACTCGATTGATATGCATCGCCTCTGACTTTAACCGATATGACGAACATGCCGTCCAACAGATCAATCGAAATATTGAACTCATGCGTTATCGTTACTTCGGCAACGAGCTATTGTTGCTGGAGCTGGTGAATGCCCAAACGGTGAATCAGGCAGTCCTAGCTGCAGCCTCGGCCACCACCAAGAAACCCTCCAAGTCCAACCCTCGCGATAAAAGTCAGCAAGAGCGCCTTGCCGAAGCGTCTACGTCCCTTCTTGACCTATACGAGTCCGCCTGCCAGTACGTTGAGCAACTTGGGGATGAGGTCCAGCGTAAAGAGTTAAAGCTCTACACTGCCTTCAAGCGCATTCGAAACTTCGTTTCTATTGTTGTTCAACCGGGTAAAGATCCGCGGCTTCAGATGTATTTGAAGCTTTCTGGAGAACTAGGAGAAGAAAGCTCCTTCAGCCGTGATGTCACTCACATTGGTCACTGGGGGACCGGAAACCTTGAGGTTAATGTTCGAACACCAGAAGATTGGGAAAAGGCTCGCCATTTGGTCGACAAGGCATATCAGGAGAGTTGACTCGAATTAGTTCGGTATTGGAAGGAAAAAGACATGGAAGAAAATAAAAAAAACGGCGATCCAGAGGGCTCTCGCGTTACCGAGAGTGATTACACCTCCAATTTGCTAGGAAATATACGAAGTCATCTCGCTGGGCTCCAAGGCTACGACATTATGGCGTTGGAGCTTATTCAAAACGCCGACGATGCCAAAGCTGACGCTGTGGTTTTCGATATTACCGACAACGCTCTCGTTGTGTGGAACAGCGGAACATTTTCCTATTGTGGAGAAATGACGCCTGAATGTCGGATGATGCAAGAAGAGGGGTACAGCTGTGATTTTCATCGTGTCTCCGATGTCGGTAGCGGGGGAAAGCTTGCGAAGAGCGAGAACATTGGCAGATTCGGAATAGGGTTCGTATCTGCGTATCAAATTACGGATCGTCCGGAAATCTACTCGGCGGGATTAAAACTTCAGCTAATTCCAGAAAGAGGCAAGTGTTTGTCCTCTAGAGTAACTGAGGAAGGGGGGACCAAATTTTATCTTCCGTGGGCGACTGACCCGGACTCAGTGGCGCGCAAGGGACTTGGGGCTTCCGCCGTAAGATCTAGAGATATCGATCAGCTTCAGGAGGACTTTCTATCTGTCTTGCGAAAAAGTTTGCTCTTTCTGCGTTATGTTACAAAGGCCGAAGTTCACCGAAATGGTAAATTGCTTCTTTGCTGTGAGCTTTCTCGGCCCCGAGAATCCTTGCTGGTTCTTACTTACACCCCTGAGAATAAGACTGAACGTTGGCACATTATTCGAGGAGATGCTGAGCAAGCAGCAGCAAGGTTGGCAGCAGAGTACGAGCTACTGAAAACTTATGACCGCAGTTCTGAGTTCTCCATCGCCCTGAACCTTGAATCTGAATCCCCGAGGGCGGGTCTACTTTATGCCTTTTTGCCCACAGAGCAGGCCACGGGGTTGCCGCTACATATCAATGCAGATTTTTTCCCGGAGGCTGATCGGAAGGCTCTCATCTTCGCAGGTAATCAGCACTCACGATATTGGAATGAGATGCTCATCGAGGCTGCTGCGATCGAGTTGGCTAAGGATCCAGAGGCTTTGGGTCATCTGATAGGCGAAGAAAACCTTTGGAGGATCGTTCATCAAGCCGCTGAAATGCCTCACAGCGGTTCAGATTACCCTGACTGTTTTGATTTTTTCTGGGAACACTTAAGCGTTAGCGTCTCGCAGAGCCAGGTTGCAATTGATAATAATGGCCAGCTGCGAACTCCCGATCAGGTTTATTTGCCGAAAGGGGTTACTCCCAGTGAAATTCAGGTGTCCGCGTTGAATCGTCTGGGCATCCATCTCATCTCGCCAAGCTTGTCACCGTATAGGAATACCCTCAGCAAGGTTGGCACTCCGATTCTTGGCCTTGATCGCCTGGTGGGGCTTCTTTCAAATGGTCTTGAGGGAGTGACAGCGGGAGCGCCGAAAACCGATGAGAAGATGCTTCAAGAGTTTTGGGTGCCTTTGTGGGAGGTATTAGAAGAGCTGTTACCTGAGCCGGTTAAAAGTTCTCGTCCGTATTTTGGTAACAAAGTTATCAACCATTTGAAGAACCTTGAGTGCCTTGCAACTGAGAACTTGTTCATAGTTTCGCTGGGATCAGCATATCGATCTCCCAGCTCAATTGATGCAAGTCGTCCAACTAATGTATTCCCCAAGTTGGCAATTGCCTCACGCCAAATCAACCGATACCCGAAGCTGAGCCGTCTAATTGATAGGCTTGATCTTGAATCGGTATCAAAACATCTTGACTCACAAGTGTCTCTCTATGGAGTTCAGGATGTAATAGAAGCTGAGCCTGCTGCTCTGCGCGCATTCTACACTCTCCTCGCTGATCTGGATGAGGCCGCCCCCAGTAGTGACAAGGTATATTCACTCCTTCGAGAGCTTCCACTCTGGTATTCCAGTCGAGGTCTGATCAAGGCGTCAAAAGCACTACTGCCAGGTAATTTTAAAGACCCGACAGGCAGTGGAGCTCTTTTAGATACCTCGATTCTGAGCCCTGCGGCAAGGCAGTTTGTTTCTGAGAAGCTAGGTGTCAAGACGCAGACGATTAGCGCCTTCGTTGAGACAGTATTGCCCTCGTTTTTTGACCCTTCTGGCCCCACTGATGAAGAGCATTATGGCGTCCTCATTCGTGAGCTCTCGAATCATCCGGATCTTTTAGATACCCCCAGCCCATTAAAAACTTTGCGTAGCTTGCCAATTCTGCCAACTCAGGATGGCGGGTGGGCAACTCCGGGAAATGTTTATGAGAGAAAAGATTGGTTGGAAAAGGTATTGGGAAGAGAGGAACACCTATGGTTGGACTTTTCGAAACTCCCGCCAGAGCAATCAGTTCGAGTATTTGTCGATGCGCTTGGTGTCTTGCATGACCCTGCTCCGATTCATATTGTTGATCGCCTGAAGAGTCTCTCAGAGAGATTTGTACCAAATGAAGATGTAAAGAAATTGAGCTCAGAGGCGTTCTACACGCTTGGCGAAGTGGCCCTGAGGCAAGTGGACCGAGAAAATCTTTCGATAGCACTATCCGAACTTAAAAATTCGCGTTGCTTACCTGCCAAAGGTGATGAGGAAAACTGGTACTACCCAAGCGAGCTTTATGCACCATTTCGTTCTGAAGGTTTTGAAAGCCAAGCTAACATTCTGGATTTTCGGAATACAGCGAGATTGAGCCTGAACCTACTAGATGATTTGGGTATAAACCAGAGGCCGCCTACAGATCTGGTGATCTCGCACCTCCAACACTGCATCGAGAACGGTATTGCACCGCACGAAACCACTTATCGAATATTGAGCGAGAGGGCAAAAGACGACCCTGAAGTTTCCACGCTCCACGGAACTCGGTGCATTTACGTTGATCAGCTCAAGGGATTTGTTAAACCCAGTAAGGTCTATTGGTCTCAACAGCAGCTGGGGCGGTTTGCCTACAGGGTTCCCGCGAAGCTAGAGAGTTTCACGAATTTTTTCGAGGTCATCGGGGTAAAAGACTCACCTGGCAGTGATGATCTCGTTGAAATCGTTCTCGAGATCATCTACGAATTTTATCCGCGATCAGAGCCCTTGTTCGGAGCTGATCGGAAGGTATATGAGTTATGCATGCGTGGAATCGCTGAAGCGCTTTCCGAGGGTTCAGTGGAGGACGAGGACTTGGTGAGGCTCCGGGAGGCTCCGTCCATCCTAAACCTAAAAGATCTCTTTGCTTATCCGGATGAAGTACTGCTACATGACAGCGAGTGGTTGTCGAAGTTCTTTGATGAGGAACTTAACTCTGCCCTATGTAAGTTAGATCCCGAACTATGGGAATTGGCCCAAGAGCTGGGTGTTGAGGCTTTGAGTAATGCCTGTGTTTTGAGCTTGGATCGGATAGATGGAGAGAGCTCTCTGGAAGGGGAAGTCAGCGAAATCCTTAACCAAAGAGCAAGAATTATTCGAAGACTTTTGCACGACAAACCAAAAGGTGTCCAAGAGCGCGTCACAGAGGCATTTACCAAGCTACGGGTATATAGCGTAGAGAGCATTCACGTGCAGGCATTAGCTGTAGTAGACCAGCAGGAAATCCCAGCACCGGTCTGTTCCGCGGAGGCATTTTTTGACTACACCAAAGACGAACTTTTGGTTACGAGCCCCTTTGCTGAGGGGAGTTGGGCGCCTGTTCTTACCTCCCTTTTGCATCAACTTATGCCTGATGAGTCTGGCACGGATGTTACAAAGCTTACGCTTATGTTCCATTCTGTGCTGAAAATGCCACCTGAGGATGCGAATGCCCATCTGACCAGTTTTGGGGTTCCAGAACTTGCCATGGATGATGAGTCGGAGGGCTATGACCTTGGCACTCAACAACTTGGTGAGCTGGGACATACTGGCACTGTGGATGAAGAAGCTGAGAATTTGCCACCAAAAGAGGCAGAGGATCAAGGAGGGGAAGCTGATACGCCTAAAAGTGATGAAGCTGCAGAAGGTAAACCTGATGATGTGTTGGTCAAGCCAACTGCTCCATTAGAGACGAGTGGGGCCAATGACAAAGACAGCGGGGCGGAGAAGCGGAAAGTTAATGACGTATCTGAATCCGCATCGGGAAGATTTGACAAAAATGACGGTGTGAAGCCAAACCACCACAAAGCTCGCCCCAAGCATAAAGAGCAATGGGACAAGCGTCTGTTGTCTTATGTGAGGATGAGAGATTTACAAGAAGACGGTTCTTCCGAAGATAGTGGCGGCAGGGAGCATAATCTCGCGGTTGAGGCTGCGGCACGACAAGCCGTTCGCGAGTATGAGGAAAATCGAGGACGGATACCCACTCAAATGCCCCAAACCCATCCTGGTCACGATATAGAGAGCATTGAGCCAGAAACAGGTGAAAGCCGGTTGATCGAAGTCAAAGGAATCAATGGCGAGTGGAATAATGCTGGGGTCGGGCTCTCACGGTTGCAGTTTAATAGTGCTCAGAAGTACGGCGATGGGTATTGGCTGTACGTGGTCGAGTTTGTATCTGACCCCGATAACGTTCGAGTGCATCCCATTCAAAATCCCGCTTCTCAAGTAACTTCCTTTATGTTTGATGGAAACTGGAGGGCGGCGACTGTTGATGAAGTAGAAGACCCTGCTGCTGGCTTTGTGCCAGGGGCTCGAATTAAGCACTCTACTATGGGTGTTGGTGAAATTATTGAAGTTAAAAAACGTGGACTGGTGAAGTCTTTAACTGTGCAATTCGAAGGGAAACCACAGCCAACCCGAAACGTTCTTGCAAATATTCACCAAATGCAGATTTTGGAGCCTGAAAATGGCAAAGATGATTCCTGAACTATCGGAGGCTCAACTGCATGAACTCCCGTCTAAGGCTGAGGCCAAAGTCTATAGGTCATTTCGGGATAACTTAGATTCCTCCTATACAGCCCTTTTTCAAGTTGGTTGGATTCTGAAGCGTGAGCAGGATAGAGCACGAGATGGGGAGTGTGATTTTATTATCTGCCATCCCCAGCTGGGGTATCTCTGTATTGAGGTAAAAGGCGGCGGCGTCTCCTATGAAGCCGGCTCAAATGCCTGGTACTCGCTTGACCGGCACCGCCAGAAACATCTAATAAAGGATCCTGTTCAACAAGCTCTCAGAGCCAAATACTCTTTATTCTCCAAGCTCAAAGAGCATCCCGCATCTCGGGGTTACAATCTGAACACGGTTCTTCGGGGGCATGCGGTATATTTTCCTGACATAGGAGATTCGAAACCGCTTTCAAGGCCTGACATGCCGGCAAGTCTAATTGGTACTGAGGCGACGCTGCGGAATCCCGAGGAATGGATTGACGAAGTATTCTCATATTGGGGCGCCGAGGACAGCGGTAACAAGCCAATTGGGCAGTCAGGTATTGACCTTATAGAGAAAGTATTTGCCAGGTCCTTTACAGTAGCCCCTCTGGTTTCTTCGCAGCTCAATGAGCTTGAGCAACAACGAATCAAGCTTACAAATGAGCAAATCAGAACATTGGACCTGCTCCAGTCTCACCGGCGAGTAGCAATCCGAGGTGGTGCGGGTACTGGCAAAACTGTTTTGGCATTGGAAAAGGGGCGTCGTCTCGCTTCTGAAGGCTTTAGGACATTACTTACCTGTTACAACCGACAATTGGCCGATCACCTCGCAAGTCTATGCCACGATATCGAGAACCTCGATGTTATGGGGTTTCACCAGCTTTGCCATCATTGGGTTGAGCGCGTTGAGAAAGTCTCGGGAAGGCAGCTTAAACATGAGGCAAAAGTAAACTATCCTGGGGCAGGCTTTTTTGACGTGCAACTCCCGGTGGCATTGTCATTTGCTCTTGATGAGGTTCCTGAGCGCTACGAGGCTATCGTATGTGATGAGGGCCAGGATTTTGGGGAAGAGTACTGGTTACCGCTCGAACTTCTGTTGTCGGACTCAGATTCGAGTCCATTTTATGTATTCTATGATGAAAACCAGAATATTTATTCTCGAGCTGGGACATTTCCGATTGAAACACCGCCAATTACGTTGACCAAGAATTGTCGCAATACCTCTGCAATTCATCGTGCAGCTTATGCCCATTACCGTGGCGCTGCAGTCGATCCCCCAGAACTTGAAGGTTCTGACCTGGTTTTTGACACTGCCCCGAATCACGCAGCTCAGGCTCGAAAGATTCACTCAAAAATTGTTGACTTGATTGATCGACAGCACGTTGCGCCACATGAGATCACTGTTTTGATTGGTGACGCCCAGAATAAATTTAACTATTACGGTTGCTTGCGGAACCTCCCCTTACCAGGTGGAGCTTCATGGCTAGAGGAAGGGCATCGAGCTGAAAATACTGTATTGCTAGAGACAGTTCACCGGTTTAAAGGGTTGGAGTCACCAGTTGTCCTTTTATGGGGCCTGGATGGTCTTGATCCTGAGGTAAATCGAGAGGTTTTGTATGTCGGTATGAGCAGAGCTAAGTCCCTGTTGATAGTCTCCGGGACGGTGGCGACAATCGATGGTTTACAGTAGTAAAAATGCTTTCGCAGCTCGAATGGGCCGTTTACAAAAATGTTTCTCAAGGAGTTAAAGCAGGGGCGCTGTTTCCGAAAGCAACCTGAGGATAAGTTCTAGAAATTGAGTCCGGACGATTTGGGCCGGCTGATTGAACCGTTTCCTCCGAAAGTAATGTATGAGAGGTATGCCAAACGCTAACAGGAATTATTTCAAGATAATGAGCAGTGATTTTTCAGCTTAGTCATAGTCATTGCTTAACCCGACCCCCAGATTTTGACGATATGTCATAGGTAGAAGAAAGGAGTTTTCCTTCATGCCATTAGAGAACCGTGTAACCCCAACCGGCACTATTGAAAGAAAAAGCGCTAGAGGCACCCTTATGGGCAATAGGGGTGTTCTCCACACTCCGAAGAAGGAGCTTAAACGGCAATTCAAGACAAAATCCTGGATTACCTGTCTACTGGAGTTCAAAGGTAGGCAACGCGAATTGATGTCTCCCGGCCTTTACACGGAGCTATTTTTCCTCGATGAGGTGACAGCTTTCGCCGCCGGGCATCGCCCGTGTGCTGAGTGTCGTCGGCCTCGGTATAACGAATTTCGTGATGCTTGGATTCGTGCCAACAACGAGGAGGGAAAATCTGTCATTCGTGCTCCTGAAATGGATGGCGTTCTACATACTGAGCGATTGGATGATGGTCAAAAAGTCACTTGGTCGCATTCCTTGGCAGACCTACCTCACGGAACCATGTTCAAAGCTGGTGACGAAACCTATGCACTCTTTGATGGCGAGGTTTTAAAATGGGATTTCGAAGGCTACTCAGCGGCCAAAAAGGAAAACCTTCCAAAAACTGTTGATGTTTTAACGCCTCATTCGGTGGTAAATATCTTCAGGAGTGGGTTCAGGCCAGAGTTTCATCCGAGCGCGCTTTCCTTGATAACCTGATCGACAATTTAAGAGTGGTCGGAGTTAATGCCTATATCCCTTGTCGGAATAGGTACCCGTGACTGACGTATACAGCCAGAAGGCTAGAGCTTTTTACGAACAGTACCAGTCGCTAACCTTCCAGCAGGTTCACCTGGACTGGCTCTCTGCTACTTAGGATACCCCGTAATATCCCTGATCCGCCGATAAAGCGGCTGAAGCTGCCGATACATCTTCAAATACACCTCAGAATACAGCCGCTCGTACAGCTCTCTTGTCTCTTCCTGAGGATGGAAAACGTCGCCCACACGCGTCATTGCGTTTACCGCGGTTTCAAAGTCTGGATGCAATCCAAGCCCCACGGCGGCATCAATGGCGGCGCCGAGTCCTGAGGTCTCATAGGTGTGAGGGCGTTCTGCCGGCAGTCCGAAGACATCGGCAGTGAGCTGCATGGCTGCATCGCTCTGGGAGCCTCCGCCGGCCACCCGAAGCGTTTTGATGCGGGTGCCGCTGCGTTTCTCGATTTTTTCTTTGCCTTCGCGCAGGGCATAGGCCAACCCTTCGAGAATGGCGCGGTAGATGTGGGATCGGGTATGGACATCACCAAACCCGATAATAGAACCCTTGGCCTCTGGGCCTGGCTGGCGGACGCCTGGCGACCAGTAGGGTTGCAGCATCAGCCCCATTGAGCCGGGTGGTACGGAGCGTACCAGTTCGTCGAACAGGTCCTCAGGTTCGATGCCGCGCTGATCGGCGAGCTTCTGCTCCCTCTGCCCGAATTCACGCTTGAACCAGCTCACCATCCAGAAGCCGCGATAGATCATCACTTCGGTAGAGAAGTGCCCCGGAAGCGCTGATGGGTATGGTGGCATCAGTCGGATGGGTTCGATGTACCGCTTGCTGGTGGTGTTGATGGTGGCCGTGGTGCCGTAGCTCATGCAGCCGACCTCAGGGGTGAGGCCGCCCGAGCCCAGTATTTCGCAGGCCTTGTCAGACGCGGCTGCGAGAACCGGCAAACCTTCTGGTAGTCCAAGATGCTGCGCTGCGCTCGGGGTCAGGTGTCCCACCAACTCACCGGGTTTGACGAGCTCGGGCAGCATATCCGGGCGCACCGGCATGGTTTGCCACTTGAAATCGCGTGTTCCTGCCCAGCGGTGGCGGCGATAATCAAACGGTAGGTAGCCTACCTGGCTGCCGGTGGAGTCCCGGAATTCTCCGGTCAGCCGGTAATTCAGGTAGCCAGAGAGGAGCAGGAAATGCCGGGTTTTGCCCCAGATCTCCGGTTGGTTCTGGGCGATCCAGTTGGCCTGGGTTTTCTCGCGAAAGCGATGGATGGTGTCTTCAAGTCCGGCAATCTTGAACAGCCAGCCCCAGGGGCCCTGGACTCGGCCCTTGACCTCGGCATGGCGCTGGTCCAGCCAGATTATGGCGGGGCGGAGCGGCTGCCCCTCGGCGTCCAGGTTGATCACGGTGCCTCGCTGGGTGGTCACCGTGACACCGACCACACGATCCGGGGTGGCATCGGTGCTGTTCCACAAGAGACGGCACGCTGCCCCAAGGTTGTCCCAGAAGTACTCCGGGTGTTGCTCGGCCCAACCGGGATGCTCGGAAAAGTACGGCTCGATTTCCTGTTTGCCCTTGCCGACAAGGTTGCCGTTGGTATCAAACAGCAATGCCCGGATGCTTTGGGTGCCGTTATCAATGGCGAGTATCAGAGGGTCAGCAACCATTGGCAGCCCTCCGGCGTGGCAAACTGTACGCCGCCTCGTGAATCTCGAAATAGCGGTTTACTTCCTGTTGCCACTGGCGGTCGCTCCAACCCAGAGCCGGCTGGCAAAGTGCCTGAATCGATGGCATCAATACGCGGCCGCCATCCCGCCAAATCAGCCCCAAACGGGTCCGGCGAAGCATCAGGTCGTCCAGGTGTTGCACAGACTCCATGCGGCAGGCCCAGCCCAGTTCCGCCCAAAGCAGATCCGTTCCGGGGATCGTTGCCAGACCTTGCGCATCGGAGTGAGTCAGGAGTTCCTGGAGGTCGGGGCCGTATTGCCCGCGTAACCGGTTCCAGGTCTGATGCCCTATGAGCTCCGGGCGTTCGATGTCTGCCGGCGGTGCGAAGATGGGGAGGTCGTTCTCGCGAAGTGTTTGCGAGCCTTCTTGGGAAATACCGTCGGTCAGCGCTTCCCGGGCAATCAGCCGGAAAGTGGTGAGCTTCCCGCCTGCGATGCTGATCAGGCCGTTGTCTGCACGAATCTCATGTTCCCGGTTTTCTTTAGAGGGTGCCTTTCCTGAGCCGTCGGTCACCACGGGGCGCACACCCGCCCAGGTTGAGATGACGTCGGATTCGCACAATCCGCTGCCGGGAAAGAGTCGCCCGGCGATTTTAAGGAGATACTCCACTTCCTGCTCGGAAATGCAGGGCTCGGTTGAGAGATCGCCCTGATGATCCAGGTCGGTAGTTCCCAATACCGTGGTGCCAGCCCAGGGGAAGGCAAACACGGGGCGGCCGTCATCCGGATGAAACAGTGACACTGAGCAGGAAACGGGGAGTCGCTGCCAGGGCACGACGAGATGACTGCCCCGCAATGGTCGAATGGTCATGGTCCGGGATGCCGAATCCTGCAACTGGCCGGCCCAGGCACCGGTCGCATTGATGACCAGCGGTGTCTCCACATGGATCTGTTCTGACTCATTTTCCGGCTGGAGTTGGATGCCGGACACCTTGCCATCGGTGCGTTGTATGTCCGTCGCTTTGACGTAGTTCAGGCACAGTGCGCCGTCTCGTTGGGCCTCTTCAATGACCCTCTGAACCAGGCGTGCATCGTCGGTGACCGCATCGGTAAAGCCGCTGGCCGCTTGCAGGTTTTCGCAGGCAAGGCCCGGTACCCATTGGCTGGCTTCGGTTGGACTAAGTCGGATCCGGGACTGAAATCCGGCGAGCCGGTCATAAACCCGCAGCAGCAGCTGGAACAGAGCGGGGCCGGGGAACTGCTTTTTGTAGTGGGGCATGATGAACGGGAGGGGTTCGATCAGCCCGGGCGCCTCGGCCATCAGGCGCTGGCGTTCACGGACAGCGTCACGGGTCAGGCCGTATTGACCGCTACCGAGGTAACGCAGGCCACCATGGACCATTTTGGAGGATCGGCTGGAGGTGCCCCAGGCAAAATCCTTCTGTTCGACCAGCAGCGTGCGCAGGCCACTACCGGCGGCTTCCCGTGCAACACCGGCACCGGTAATGCCGCCGCCTACAACCACAACGTCGAATCGTTGGTTGCCTGCTCGGAGCGTGTCGATGATGGCTTGCCGTGTCATGGCTGTCCTCATTTGATCAGTGTGCCTGGATTGAGCAGGCCTTTGGGGTCAAATGAGTGGCACAGGGCGGTAATGGCCTGGATGCCGAGATCGCCTTTCTCGATGGGCAGGTAGGGCGCATGGTCTTTCCCCACACCGTGTTGATGACTGATGGTGCCCCGGTTGCGAACGATCAGATCCGAGGTGGTCCGTTTGAGGGTTTCCCAGCGGGACAGTGTCTCTTCGTAGGAATCCGCCACTCGGTACACGTAGGTGGTGTAGATGCTGCAACCCTGACCGTAGAAATGCGACAGATGGGTAAACACGTGGGTGTCTTCACCCACTGGCTTAAGTCCGCCCCGGAGGTTGTTTTCTATCTTGTTAAGCAGGTTATCGACGTTGTCCCAGTCCGTGGCGGTTTCAAGGGTGTCGACGGCATAGCCGAGTCCCCACAGCGCTTCTCTCAGGTAGGGCATGGTGAATCGTTTGGCCGCCCACTTGTCGCCGAGTTTGGTGCCCGTGTAGACCCCCTGGTATTGCTTGCAGATCGCGCGGGTCTCCTTCAGCCCGGTACGACACTGGGCCCGGGTGCCTGTGAGTCCGAACGTCATCATGCATTTGCCATCTCCCGCACCGCGTGCGGAGAGGTAGCGTTCCAGCAGGCCAATCAGTTTCGGATGGCCGGCCAGTGCCAGCTGGGTTTCGGTCTCCACCGCGTTGGACAGGCGTAGCATGGAGAGCTGTGTCCGGCTCTGGACCAGCTTTCGGCAGGCGGTTCGGGCGCGGTCCCAGTCCGGGAAAAACACCACATGAAAACTTTCTTTTTCGGGTAACGGTGTGACCCGAACGCGGACTTCGGTAATCAGGCCCATCCGCCCTTCAGATCCGAGGATCATCTCGCGGATATCCGGCCCTGCACTTGAGGCCGGTATGGTGGGGATGTCGAGTGTGCCCTGGAGCGTTTCAATCCGCCCGCCAGCAAAGAGCTGTTCAATACGTCCGTACCGCAGTGATTGTTGTCCGCTGGAACGGGACGCCACCCAGCCGCCAACGGTGGACAGCTCGAATGATTGAGGGAAGTGGCCGAGGGTATAACCGTGGGCGCGAAGCTGGGATTCAACCAGTGGCCCGGGGGTGCCTGCGCCGAAGGTTGCGATCTGGCTTTCTCGATCAAGGTCGATCAGGCGGTTCATGTTGCCCATATCGATCGTCAGTATCGGTTGGCCGGAATCCGCCGGGTTGATGTGCCCGGCAACGCTGGTGCCTCCGCCATAGGGGATCACGGTGACGCTGTTGGCCTCGGCATATTTCAATAGCTTTTGTACGTCGAGGCTGGTGTTGGGCAATGCCACACCGTCCGGAAAGATTCCGAATTCACCGCTACGCATCGCCAGCCAGTCGGCGAGGCTTTGCCCGCGGGCGTGACGGACCCGGCATTCTTCGCTGGTATCGATCAGGTGGTCGACATCGGCGTCGGATGGCAGCCTTGAGGCAGGAACCTGTTGACAAACGGCTTCAAGGGAGGCATCCGGCAATGGTTTTGCCGAGCATATTCGCGCTGAAAGAAAACCCTGGCCTTCGTCTGGGAGGGTCAACTCGAAGTTCTCATCTCCCCAGCCGTTCCATCGTCGCATAGCTCTGGTACTCCATGAAAAATAGTGCGGTTGCCGGCATTGTAGGGTGTTGGCGTGATTCGCTGATGTCGGTTGGCGACAATTACGGTGTCATTTGGCGTCACGGCCGATATCACGGCTGACCCAATTCCGGTTCAGGGGCGCAGCGACTCGGTCAGTCGATTGTTGAGTTCCTGCCAGCGGGACAGTTTCTGCGCTTCGCCGATTCGTTTGCCTTCACCTTCCGATTTGTTCAGCCACAGGCCTTCACCGTTGAAACTGTAAACGGGTTCAAGATCAGTACGTTGTGAGGCAGGCTTTATGTCGTTTGTTAAGTTGTCGAGGATTAGCGGGTCGGCGTCCGGTTGCGAATACCAGGCCAGAACCATGTGGGCCTGATTCAGTTCGAGCGCTTTGACGTAGACGATTCTGAGCTGTTCATCCGGTACGCCCATGGATTTCAGGCTGAGGTATTTGGCAATGGAGAAATCCTCGCAATCCCCACCGTTGGTGGTGAGCAGTTCCACCGGGGTCGCCCAGTAGTCTTCCTCGCCCCAATGCTGGATATCGCTGACAAAGGCGACGCGGTTGAAGAAGGAATTGATGAGCCGTAGCTGGCGGTCTATGGGGGCGTTTTGGGCCAGTGCCTCAAGGCGTTGCCAGTTTTCGAGCCGTTGGTGGGCTTCCTGGCCGAAGGTCTGCCGTACGTAGTCCATCAAGCGGTTGCTCAATTCGACCGCGCTGACGATGGCGGTAGCCAGCAACAAGGCTGGCATAAGCATGGAGCGGCGGCGCGGGTAAGAGGCTGCCGACACCATGATCAACCTCAGTTGTTGTTACGCAGGCGTTCCCTGAGTTGTTCCAGGCGCCTGCGTATTTCTTCCCGGCGCTGTTGTTCGCCATTGCTGGGTGACGCAGCACGGGGGGAGGGCGAAGGTTCGGGGGAGGCGGTCCGGGCTGGCTCTGGAGTGTCGTTTGCGGCCACCGTCATGCCTGACGGATCGTCTTCCTCCGGGAAGAACAGGTTTTCGAGTTTGCCGCCTCTTTCAATGATGATTCTGTTGGGATGCACCGAACGGAGTGTGGCGTTACCGGGAAGTTCATCGCCCACAAGATAGGCCTCGGTGTTTCGTTTCTCATCCTCGATCAGGGCGCTTCCCGGGAACTCGCCGTCAGCGGCCATAACGCCGCGAAGATAGAGCCTTAGGTTGGTTTCCGGCAGGTTTTCTGTGTTCGCGACCGCCGGCGTCTTCACGCCGCTTGCATCGCCAAACAGCGCCAATGAGGCCAGATTGACGGTTGGCACTTTGGGCGTGTTGGATGAGTCCGCTGCGATGGCGTTCTGATTCGTCGATACAGCGGGCTGGCTTTCCTTCTGCCATACGCTGTATCCCTGCCAGGCGGTTGTACCCAGCATGGCGGCTCCGGCTGCCAGAGCTAGAATAAGAGGGAGCCGTTGGTTGTTTAACTGCATTGATCGTCCCGGATGCAATTGGGTGGGCGAAGAAAAAGGCCCACAGGTTATCAGACTGAAACGTTATAGTGGCAGTATAGTGTATAGAGTTATTCAGCGGGTCCATATCCTGTGGTAGCCTTTCTGAATTAATTGAATCAAAAAGAATTTCATAACGAGAACGACCTTGACGACAGAAACCGAACTTCAGCAGCAGGATGCTCCGCTGGGCCGTCTTCCCTTCACATTTGCCAAGCGCAACGGTGTCATTCTGACGCGCTCGGACGACGGGGACCCGGTTATTCTGGTTAAGCCCGGGGCATCGCACTCAGCGCTGGCCGAGGCAAACCGGATCAGCGGCGGTCGGGCCAGGTTCTCAACCATCGACCCGGACAGTTTTGATGAAGCGCTCAACGCCGCCTACCAGAACGATTCGGCCGAGGCGATGCAGATGGTGGAGGGCATTGGCGACGATATGGACCTGGCGTCGCTGGCGGATTCTGTTCCTGAAACCGAGGATCTGCTGGAACAGGAAGACGATGCGCCGATCATTCGCCTGATCAACGCGATCCTGACCGAAGCCGTCAAGACCAGTGCCTCGGATGTTCACATCGAAACCTACGAAAAGCGTCTGATTGTTCGTTTCCGGGTGGATGGTGTTCTTCGGGAAGTGGTTCAGCCCAAACGGGCGCTGGCGCCTTTGCTGGTTTCCCGTATCAAGGTTATGGCCAAGCTGGATATCGCCGAAAAGCGGGTTCCCCAGGATGGCCGGATAGCGCTCCGGGTGGCCGGCCGGGAAGTGGATATTCGGGTATCGACCATGCCGTCTTCCAGCGGGGAGCGTGTGGTGTTGCGTCTGCTGGACAAGCAGGCGGGAGCGATTCGTCTGGAATCTCTCGGAATGAGCGAAGCCGATCTTTCCATTCTGCGCAAACTGATCCATCGCCCCTACGGCATCATGCTGGTGACGGGTCCCACGGGCTCCGGTAAGTCCACTACGCTGTATGCCGCACTGCAGGAAATCAACGACCGTAGCCGCAACATACTGACCGTCGAAGACCCGATCGAGTATAACCTGGCGGGTATCGGTCAGACCCAGGTCAATCCGAAAGTGGATATGACCTTTGCCCGTGGCCTGCGCGCCATTCTGCGTCAGGACCCCGATGTGGTGATGATTGGTGAGATCCGGGATCTGGAAACCGCGGAAATCGCGGTCCAGGCGAGTTTGACCGGGCACCTGGTACTGTCGACCCTGCACACCAATACGGCGGTGGGTGCGATTACCCGTATGATGGATATGGGCATTGAGCCGTTCCTGATTTCGTCCAGTCTGGTGGGCATTGTGGCCCAGCGGCTTGTGCGTGTTCTCTGCAAAGAGTGTTGCGAGCCCTATACGCCGACCACTGAACACTGCGAGTTCCTTCAGCAAGATCCTGAAAATCCGCCGACCATCTATCGCGCCAAGGGCTGTGAGCACTGTAACCAGCTTGGCTACCGTGGCCGTATCGGTATCTATGAAGTGGTTGAGGTTAACGAGGAAATTAGCGCCCTGATCCATAAACGCGCGGGTGAACTGGAGCTTGAGAAGGAAGCCCGGCTTAAGGGCCCGAGTATTCACGCGGATGGGGTGCGCAAGATACTGGATGGCGTTACCACCGTCGAAGAGGTTCTTCGCGTCACACACCGGGGTCAGTAAGCCATGCCCGCATACGAATACAAGGCACTGGATGCCCGGGGCAAACAGAAGCAGGGTGTGATGGAAGCGGATGCCGCGCGAGCGGTGCGCCAGCAACTCCGTGAAAAGGGCATGACACCGCTGGCCGTTGAGCCGGCGGCGGAAAAACAGGCCAAAAGCACGCCATTCAGCGGCGGCGGAACCCTGTCGGCAAGCGATCTGGCATTGGTCACCCGGCAAATCGCTACCCTGATCCAGTCCGGTATTCCGGTGGAGCAGGCGCTGTCTGCCGCATCCCAGCAGTCCACGAAACCCCGCATTCGCAGCATGCTGATCGCCATCCGGGCCAAGGTCATGGAGGGGTATACCCTGGCCGACAGCCTCGGCGAGTTCCCACGCGCGTTTCCTCGCCTGTACCGGTCAACCGTAGCGGCGGGTGAACACGCCGGGCACCTGGATCTCGTGCTGAACCGGTTGGCTGACTACACCGAAGGACGGCAAGAGGCCCGGCAGAAGATCCAGTTGGCCGCCATCTATCCCATCATTCTCAGTGTGGTCGCCATTGCGATTGTGGTCTTCCTGCTGACTTACGTTGTGCCGGACATCATCGAGGTGTTTCTGAAGCAAGGGCAGGAGTTGCCCGCGTTAACCCAGGCCATGCTGGTGGTGTCTGATTTCCTCGGTAGTTATGGCATTTACCTGCTGATTCTGATCATTCTGGCCCTGGTCGGTTTCCGGTTCGCGTTATCAAAGCCGGCATTTCGCATGAAGTTCCACAAGCGCTTGCTGCATCTGCCTCTGTTCTCAGGCATGGTGCGGGGTGTGAACACGGCCCGCTATGCCAGTACCCTGAGTATTCTGACCACCAGTGGCGTGCCGCTTGTGGAGGCGATGAGAATCGCCGGCGAAGTACTCTCGAACGATTATCTGCGTTCGGAATTACGTGAGGCGGCGAAGAAGGTCAGTGAAGGCGGCTCGCTTCACCGTTCCCTTGACCAGAGTGGTTACTTTCCGCCCATGATGCTGCACATGATTGCCAGTGGAGAAGCCAGTGGCGAACTCGACAGCATGTTGGAGCGAACCGCGCGCATGCAGGAGAACTCCCTGCAGTCGAAAATTGCGGCAATTGTCGGGCTGTTTGAGCCAATGATGCTGTTATTCATGGGTGTGGTGGTGCTTATTATCGTGCTGGCGATTATGTTGCCTATCCTGAATATGAGTAACCTGGTTGGTTAGTCACGGGTGTGGCCACAGCAAACGAAACAAACGAAAGGATTTCCTGTCAATGACGAGTGAGAAAATGACGACTCAAACGATTATGAAACGGAACGCCAGTCAGGGTTTTACCCTGATCGAAATCATGGTGGTCATGGTTATCCTGGGCCTTCTGGTTGCGATTGTTGCACCGAACATCATGGGGCGCAGTGACCAGGCCAAGGTTACGGTGGCGGAAACCCAGCTCAGCAACATTGCCAACGCGCTGGACCTCTACCGCCTGGATAACAGCCACTATCCGTCAACCCAGCAGGGCCTTGAAGCACTGGTTTCCAAGCCCAGTGGTTCCCCTGAGCCCCGGAACTGGAACCCGGACGGTTACCTGAAGAGTGTCCCGGAAGATCCGTGGGGTGCTCAGTACCAATACGTAAGCCCGGGTGTTGAAGGCCCATACGACCTGTATTCCTACGGTTCCGACGGTGTGGAAGGTGGTGACGGTGATGCCGCAGACATCAGCGTCTGGAATACCGAGGGCTGATTTGTTGTGCAGTCCCGGGCGCATCAGGCAGGTTTCACGCTCATCGAGATTCTGGTTGTCCTGATCATCGTTGGGCTGCTGGCGGCTCTTGCGGTGTTCAGCATGGGCGGCAGTTCCCAGCAACGGGAGATGGAGAACCAGGTTCGGGAGCTTTACCTGCTGATGCAGACGGCATCGGAGCAGGCGGTTCTGAATAACCTTGAAATGGGCCTGAAACTGACCGAAGACGGTTATCGCTTTATTGCCTTTCAGGACCAAAACCGCGAATGGAAAGGCTCGGGGGAGCGCATGTTCAAGGCGCGCAGCTTTCCTGAGTGGATGGTTGTGACCGAATTCATCGAAACCGACGCACCGAAGCTGGCCAGCGAAGAGGATGATCTGCTCCCGGACGTTGTCTTTTTCTCTAGTGGTGAGACAACACCTTTCGAGCTGGAATTTACCATCGGCAAGAACACGGATTCCATGCATGTAATCGCCTCGGACGGTTTTTCACCGATGGAGTGGCGAAAGCCCGGTGATGAGGGCGATCAGTGAAACGAGTCCGCGGTTTTACCCTGATTGAAGTGCTGGTTGCGTTGCTCGTGTTCGGACTGATTGCAACGGCAGCCGCCGAAGTCGGCAGCCAGTATATTGGCAGCTATGAGCGGATTCGTGACAAAACCCTCGCCGGTTGGCTTGCCGACAACCGCATTAACGAACTCCGGTTGGAAGAAGACCTGCCCGGCATTTCCGAGAATAGCCGCGATACAGAATACGGCCCCTACCGATGGCAGGTCACAACCCGGGTGATGGCCACCGAAGACCCCAAGATGCGGCGTATTGAAGTGACGGTGGCACGGTACACCGACGAGCGTTCGGAGCCGGCACCCATTCATACTCTGTCAGCCTTCCTGGGAGAAAACTGATGGCGGTTGTTCGGTTGCCCAGCGGCTTTTACCGGGAGCGCGGTTTCACTCTGATGGAAGTGCTGATCGCGGTGACCATTACCGCCGTGATTGGCCTCGGAGTGTGGCAGGTGATCAATGGCGTGGTCCGTTCACGGGATCGGGTCGACGAAGTGGCGGATCAGTTCGACGGCCTCCAGAGAGCGATGCTGCTTCTGGAACGCGACATCACCCAGATCGTCAATCGGTCGGCGAGGGACGTTTACGGGGACTACCAGCCGGCACTGACCACCCGCCAGGAAGGATTTGCCCTGGTGCTCACACGACAGGGCTGGCGGAACCCCCTGGGTACGCGTCGCAGCGGGCTTCAGCGCGTTGCCTGGGAGTTTACCGGGAGTGAACTGCACCGGCGGTACTGGCCCAATGTGGATCAGGGGCAGGAAGACGACAGCGTTGATCTGTTGCTGTTGGATAATGTTACCGACCTGGAGGTGCGTTTCCTGGATGAAAACCGGGCATGGCAGGACCAGTGGCCCACGGACCAGATGATGGCAAACCTGACCCAGGGAAGCCGGCCAGAGATCCCGATGCCGATCGGTCTGGAGTTGACGATTGAGCACGACGTGTTCGGCGAACTCGTGCGCACGTTCGTACTACCGGATT
The DNA here is from genome assembly GCF_000708045.1 of Marinobacter nitratireducens. Taxonomy (GTDB): domain Bacteria; phylum Pseudomonadota; class Gammaproteobacteria; order Pseudomonadales; family Oleiphilaceae; genus Marinobacter; species Marinobacter nitratireducens. Next base: position 605,927 of record NZ_ANIE01000003.1, on the reverse strand, counting down.
TCAGTGTCGATCAGGCCCAGGGGCTGGTCAACGACCTTAACGCATCCGCCGATGAGGACGATGCGGGGGAGGCATCCGGTACCCAGAATAACGCTGGCGGGCAGGGCTCTTGATATGACCAGCCGGAGGCTTGCATCGACACGACAGCAGACGGGCGTCGCCCTGATCATGGTGCTGCTGGCAATGGCACTGGTGGTCATCCTGGCCGCGGGTATGACGCAGCACCAGAGCCTGAGGATCTTCAAGGCTGGCCATGCACTGGCCCAACAGCAGGGTATGAGCATTGCCCTGGGTGCCGAAGCCTTCGCCAATCAGATTCTGGTCCGGGACTTCGAGGAGGACCAGGAAGACGACGCCATGGTCGATAGCCTTGATGAGTTCTGGGCGAAAAACGCGGCGGTGCTGCCCGTTGATGAGATTGGGGTGGTCGAGGTTCAGATTGATGATCTGGGTGGTCGTCTCAACCTCAATGATCTGGTCGATGTGAATGGCAAGGTTGACCCGGAAACCAAGGGGCGGCTGGAGCGCTTATTGACCAATCTGGGGATCACGGAATTTCGGGTCGACGCCCTGATCGACTGGATTGACCCGAATGACCAGACCACCAGCGCCTATGGTGCCGAGGACGGACAGTACCTGATGGCGGACCCAGGCTACCGTGCCGGGAACCAACCGTTTGTCAGTGTGACGGAATTACGCTTGATCGAAGGCATGACCGAGGAAGCCTACCAGGCACTTCGCCCGAACGTCGCTGCGCTTCCGGTGACCGGGATTGGCATCAATGTGAATACCGCCCCGGCGGACGTGCTGCGCACCCTGAATGAAGAGCTGACGGACGCCCAGGTCGAGTCTATTCTTGAGACACGGCAGGACGAACGGTTTGAAGAAGTGCAGGATTTCCTGGCGCTGCCAGAGCTGGCCGGGCTGGGGGTTAAATCCACCGGGTTGACGGTGCAGACGCGATTTTTTGAAGTTGTTTCGCGGATTACCTACGATGACCGGATTGTGAATATGGTCAGCACTGTGTTCCGCGATCAGGAAGGTCAGGTCCGGACGGTTCATAGGGATACCGGGCAGAAAAACAGAATCACAAAAGAGCCTTTTACCATTTCAGAAGGATAGACATGTCATATCGCCTCTATGTGCGACCAACGTTACCACTCGCGGATCTGGACGAAAGCCCGGAAGCCCAGCTGTTTAACTGGGTACTTCAGGATGCCAGTGGTGACTCTCAGGCTCAGGGAACGGCGGATCCAAGGGCGACCATTGAACAAACCCTGGCTCAGAATGCGCTGGAAAATGTATTGCTGGTCGGCCTGATCCCGGGCGAAGAGGCCCTTTTCTGCACGGCCGACATTCCAGCGAAACAGAGCCGGTTTATCCACCAGGCGCTTCCTTACGCGGTTGAAGAGCAGATCGCCCAGGACATTGATTCCGTTCATCTGGCACTGGGTCGTCATGGCGATGCGGGTTACCGGGTTGCCGTGATTGACCAGGAACGCATGGCCCAATGGGCGGCACTGTTCACAGGCTGGGAGCATATCCGGCTGGAAGCCATTTATCCCGATGCAGCGTTGTTGCCGGTGACCGAGGGTGGTTGGACGGCCTGCCTTTCCGGCGATACCGCGCTGATGGCCAGTGATCACGGTGAATGGTTGAGCATGCAGTCAGCGAACCTGGGTATGTTTGCCCAGACACTGGCTGCGCCGCCTTCCGAGGAAGTGATTGCGGAGGTGCCGGTCACGGTCTATGCCACCGAGGCGGATTACGAACATCAGCCTGCGTTGATTGCGGAAATGGGTGGGCAAGGCCGATTGACGGTAAAGCAGGAAATCCTGGAACTCATGCCGCTCGAATTGTTGGCGCATGCCCACCATCATCATCTGTGTCAGCCGATTAACCTGTGCCAGGGGCCGTTTGCGATTGGCGGCAACAAATCCAGTGCACTCAAACCCTGGAAGCCACTGATTGCCGTGGCGGCTGTATGGTTTGTGGTGCAGGTGGCGCTGGAAGTCGGGATGGGGTTCTATCATCAGGAACAGGCCCGGGGACTGGAGCAGCAGGCCATGAAGATCTACCGGCAGGCATTCCCTCAGGACCGCCGGACCACGGCTGGCAACGTACGGCGCGTCATTCAGGGGCAGTTACGGGTCGCGGGTTCAGAAGGGCCGGAGCTGGACTTTATTACCTTGATGAAGTTTACCGGAGAGCAGTATTCCAGATTGCCGTCGAACGCGTCGGTTAATTTCAACTCCGTGAATTACAGCCGCAACCGTGCAGAGCTGGTGGTTGATGTGCGGGCGGACAGCTACGACCGACTGAGCGCCCTTCGCAACGGACTGGCGAATCAGGGGTTGGAAGCACAGATCGGGTCAGTCGTGAATGAGTCTGATGGTGCCCGTGGTCGTCTCACGGTCTCTGGAGGTTAAGGGATGTTCGAAAAACTCAAGGATCAGCCGGCCGTCGGCAAGTTAATTGCGCAATACGACCAGTTGCCCCGGCGGGATCAGCAGGCTTTGATGGTACTGGCTCTGGCTGTTTTTCTGGGGGTTCTGTACTTCGCAATATGGCGCCCGGCCATGGCGTTCAGCGAAAAAGCGGAAGCCCAGCGTGAAAACGCCGGCGAACTGCTGGCCTGGATGCAGGCGAATGAATCAACGATCAAACGGCTTGGCTCTGCGGGGACCGGTTCCAGCGCTTCAACGGCCAATGCACCGGCCGATGGCAGGGCACTGATGGCACTGGTGACTCGCTCGGCGAGGGAAGGCGGGCTGTCGCTGCAGCGTTTTGAACCCAGCGGTGATGATGCGATTCGGGTCTGGATTGAAGATGCCCCATTCGCGGAGGTCGCTGCGTGGCTGGAGTCCCTCAAGTCCAATCATGGCGTTATTATTGACCAGGCTGCCATGGATCGCTCAAGGGAGCCCGGGCTGGTGTCGGCCAGGCTGACTCTGGCAATCTGACTGTTAAACCAGTGTGAAGAGCCATTGGCTCTGGCTGAAGCAGGAGAGTGCATGATGAGCAACAACAACGAAAACAAGAACAACGTTGAGCCTGTTATTGTGCGTCTGGATGAGGAGGCGACCAACGAGGCGAGATCGATTCTGTTCAGCGCGTATCGTGATGAGCCGACATTCCAGTATCTGTTTGATCACCGACGACCCGGATACGAGACCCGCGTCAGGGCGACGATTCGAGAGCTGATTGATCTTTATCTGGAGCTTGATCAGGAAGCGATCGGTGTCATGGTGGATGACACTCTGGTGGCGGTTGCGTTCATTGGCGATCCAGAGCTTCGAATGAACCTCACTGAGCAGTTCGGGTGGCGTATTCGAATGGTCCTTACCGCCGGCTTCGCCTCCACGCGTCGGTACCTCGATTACCACCACAAAATCCGCGAACTTCTGCCGCAGCCGCTGGCGCACCAATTGCCGTTAATGGGGGTCAATCCCAAGTACCAGAACCGTGGATACGGCCGGGTTCTGTTGAAAGCGGTCGAAAAACTCTGCTCGGAAAACCCGAGAGGCAGCGGGTTGGTGCTCGATACCGGCAACAGTCGGTATCTTCCGTTCTATGAATCCGAGGGATTCCGAAGCCTGGGCAAGATTCGCCTGGGCGATTTTGAAGATCACGTTTTGTTCAGGGAAGTTCACGCCGACGGAAAGGCAATGGGCGAAAGCCTGGGATGATGTTTACTTGAGCAACAGGAGACACTGTGTCTGATACCCATGATTTTGATTTGATCGTAATCGGCGCCGGCTCGGGTGGCGTTCGGCTGGCGCGTATGTCGGCCCAGCGGGGAGCCCGGGTTGCGGTAGTTGAGTCCCGATATCTCGGGGGCACATGTGTCAATGTGGGGTGTGTACCAAAGAAACTGTTCGTTTATGGCTCACACGTACATGAGGATCTGGAGGATGCGGCCGGTTATGGATGGAAGCTTCCTCTGGAACAGGCAACGTTTGAATGGCCGACCCTGGTGGCGAACAAGAACGCCGAGATTGAGCGCCTGAATGGCATATACGGGCGACTGCTCGAGAATGCCGGCGTGACGCTCATTGAGGGAACGGCAACGTTCAAGGATGCCAACACCGTGGTGGTGGGAAGCCAGGAATATTCATCAAAGCACATCACGGTGGCTACCGGGAGCTGGCCCGTCGTGCCCGATATTCCCGGTAAGGAATGCGTTCTTACCTCAAACGAGATGTTCTACCTGCCCCAGCTACCAAAACACGCGGTGGTATGGGGCGGCGGCTACATTGCGGTGGAGTTTGCCGGCATTCTTAACGGATTGGGCGTGGAGACCACGTTGTTGTATCGCGGAGATCTTTTCCTTCGTGGGTTCGACAACGATGTGCGCCGGTTTACCGAGCAGGAAATGCGGAAAAAAGGCGTCGACCTGCAGTTTGGTGTGAACATCGAGTCCGTTGAGGCGGAGAATTCCCATTACAGGGTTCGACTGACCACCGGTGACGTCATCGAAACCGGGCTTGTGATGGCCGCCACGGGCCGGAAAGCGTTGGTCGAAGGTTTGGGGCTTGAGGAGTTGGGCGTTGCACTGACGTCGGCCGGGAACATTCAGGTGGACGATCATTTCCAGACCTCTGTTGAGTCGATTACCGCACTGGGCGACGTCATCGGCACACCCCAGCTCACGCCGGTTGCCATTGGCCAGGCCATGGTGCTTTCTCGCAGGCTGTTTGGGGATGGCCAGGGGGAGATGGACTACTCGGCCATTCCGACTGCGGTGTTCTGTCAGCCCAATATCGGTACCGTTGGGTTGACCGAGGAAGAGGCCAGGGAACAGGGGCATACCCTTCGGATCTACAAATCCGAATTCCGGCCCATGAAGCACACGTTGAGTGGCCGGGATGAGCGTTGCCTGATGAAGTTGGTGGTCGACGACACTTCGGACAAGGTTCTCGGCGCCCACATGGTGGGTCCGGATGCCGGAGAAATCACCCAGGGGCTTGGCGTGGCAATCAAGGCCGGGGCGACCAAGGCTCAGTTTGACGCGACGGTCGGAATACATCCGACGTCAGCCGAAGAGTTTGTGACCATGCGTGAGCCGGTCTGAGGGCCGGCGATCTATTTGATCTGGACCCACCGGCTCAGAACCTCTCTGAGGTTTTCCTTGCGTACTGGTTTGGCCAGATAGTCGTTCATCCCTGATTCCCGGCAATTCACCTCGGTGCCGGGCAGGGCATCGGCCGTCAGGGCAATGATGGGCGTTCCGGCCTGACCATTACTGCGCTCCCAGTCCCGGATGAGGCGAGTTGTTTCGTAGCCGTCCATCACGGGCATCTGGCAGTCCATCAGGATCACGTCGAAGCCTGAATGCTGTGTCTGAATGTGCTCGAGGGCTTCCTGGCCGTTATTGGCGGCGTGGGTCTCGAAGCCGAAGCGGGTGAGCATCGCCTTCGCGACCCTCTGATTGACGAGGTTATCCTCCACAACCAGCGCCTTACCGGTCATGTTCTCGGCTGCCAGCGGGGATGCTTCGATGGCCGGGACCACTGGCGCGCTATCCGGTACGGTGTCGAACGGTAATTCGAATCGGAATGACGACCCTTTTCCAAGGTCAGTTTCCACCTGGATATGCCCGCCCATCAGTTCGATCAACCGCTGAACGAGGGAAAGCCCTAGGCCAGTGCCGCCGTGGGCTCGTTGATCCCCGGAATCCAGTTGCTGGAACGAGTTGAAGATGTCGGACACTCGGTCTTGGGGAATACCGGAGCCGGAATCGCTTACCGAGCAGTTAAGAATGATGCAATCGTCTTCCAGGGCAAAATAGCCGGCCTGTATGTTGATGAAACCGTCGCCGGTAAATTTGATGGCGTTATCGAGCAGCCCGGAAAGCACCTGCCTTAATCTCGGCGCATCGCCCATAACAATCGGCTCGGCCGGCCAGTCTCCAAAGAGGCTCACGTTCAGTGTTAGACCTTGCTGCTCCGCCATTTGCCGGTAGGTGGCCGTGCAATTGGTGATGACCTTGCGCAGGTCAAATTCCTGATTGGCCAGTTCCAGCGTTCCGCCGTCCATCTGGGAATAGTCCAGGATGTCGTTGATGACCATCAGCAGGTCTTCCGTTGAGTGGCGGGCCGTCGACAGGTAATCCTGTTGGCGATTGGTTAGCGGGTCCTCCTGAACCAGATCAATCATGCCCAGCATACCGTTCAGGGGTGTGCGCAGTTCATGACTCATGGTGGCGAGGAATTCGGATTTTGCCTGGTTTGCTTTCTCTGCCTTCTCGCGCGCTGTTTCGGAGGCCTTCAGTGTTTGTACTCTCGATTCCCTCAATTCTTCCAGGTGGGCGGCCAGTTCATTGAGTTGCCGCTCGATAGCAATGACTTCCCGGGAGCTGCGTTGGTCATGGAGCGGTTGCGGGCTGAAGTCCCGATCAATCAGCTTTCCGATTCGGTCAGACAGCATCCTGATGGGCGAGAGCACGGTGTTCAGGTAGTGATTAATGAGAATGACAATAAACAGGAGCAGGGATACGCCGACGGCCAGCGAGGTCCACAGGATATCCTGGCGCCGGGTTGCCAGGAGATCAGTGCTCACGCCAACCTGAACCGTGCCTACCCGGAGGGCGCCGGAGTCAAATCCATAGTCAGGCTCGAACCATTCCGCTTCCCGCCCTGTGTCGAGCTGCAATGGCTGCTGAAGTATTTCGGCTTCATACACATTGTAGCGATCGCTGTTCAGCGTCTCACTATCCGGAGCGTTTGTCACAAAGCCGATCTGGTCGCCGAGTACGTCATAGACTCTGATCCACTCGGCTCGGCTGTGTTTCAGCGATTGCGTCAGTACCTGCTCGAGTGCCAGGGCATTACCAGAGACCACCGCGTACTCGAGCGCAGGCGCAAGGCTGTCTGCCATCATCTGACTGCTTTGTGACAGGTCACGTCGGGCATCTTCCAACCTGGCGGAGGTAAAAAACACCATCAGCACAACAAACATCAAAACTGCAGGTAAAGCCCCGAGAAGGAGCAATTTCCGCGCGAGAGGTGCCTGTTTTCTATCGGGCCTATTCATTGTCTGGCCCTCCCGTTTCGGCAAGCTTTTCATTGACCAGTCCTGCAATCTCTTCCCTGTCTGGCAAGGGAATGTTCAAAGACCTGGCAACCTGGTCGTTAACTTCCACGCGGTACTGCTCAGGATAGGCAGGCGGAGGCAATGTGCCGTCATTGAAGTAGGCGTTGATGTAGTCGGCTGCAAGCGAAGCCATGGCCGGGAAAGGCGCATAGCTGGATGCGAGCGATCCGGCTTTGACGTAAGCCTGACTCGGACCAATGACGATTCGGTTACGGCGGTACGCTGTCAGCAGGATGTGTTTTATGGTTCTGGGGTTGTAAATGGCATCGTCTGAGGCGGCCAGCAGAAAGTCCCCATAACCGAGGGCTCGGATCAGTGTCGGGATCAAATCATCTGAGCTTTCGACCAGAAACACCCGCCCCTGCATTCCGTACCCGGACAATTGATCAAGAACGGCCTCATACAGCCCTGCGGATGTGGGGGTTGCCAGAATGGACACCTTGGTGGCATGAGGCAGGATGACCTTGCCGGTCAGGGCCTGGCGTAGCAGAGGCACGTTGTAATAGACGGCGCTGATCTGGCCAGGTGACCGTTCGGCAAACCGCGAGACCAGATCTTCCTCAACCAACATGCCAAGAATGGCGGCTGATCGATTCGCCTGGCGGGCTTTTGAGAATGCGGAGGGCCCAACGGCAACAACCGGCGCATCCTTGATGGACGAGAGCTCGTTTTCAGCAATCGGCAGGACCGCCGTGTTTTCTCCCACCCTTTGCTGCAGCAGTTTTGTGAGATGCTGATCAAGAGCTGTGTTGCCGGACCCTGCAACATAGACGGTCCTTGAGGGCGCCCCGGCAGCAGAAACGACCGTTACGAAGAACAGCAGAATCAACCCTGGAAGAAGTCGGGAGATTGTCTTCCCCGACCTTCCTGTGGATCTGGTTGTCAACGCGTCGCTATTCCTTTGCTCCATACTGCCTTATGGCTCGTGCCGTCCTTGTGAGACTTAGAATCTTACACCTGCTTCTACAAAATACTGGTTCTGGTCCTCGATGCGATTGTCTGGACTCATCCAGGGTTTGGGATTCAGGTAATGCTGAATCGTAAGTGCCAGTACATAACTATAGTCCGGCAAATCTACCCGTCGAGCTAATCGGAAATCTGCACGTTCGAATCGGCTTTCACGAACTTCGTTGGTCCAGTAATAGGCCAGGGAAGAGGTGAGTTCCAGTGGCCAGTCCTGGATCCAGGCGACACTTCCCGAGTTGCGGGCGGAGAGGCGGCCCATGAGATCAACGGCTTTCTCCTGCTGCTTTGCGGGCAGGGCTGATGGGTCACCGGTGTACCACTCGTCCTGTTCAAGGTAACCATAGCTTGCGCGGAGCATGGTGCCCGAGAAATCGAGCGATGCTTCCAGTTCCGCACCTTCCTGATCAATGGCCACGTTGTTGTCAATGTACCATTCTTCCTCGTTAATAATGCCGCTGATCATGTCGCGGAAGTGATCATTAAAGTACCGGATCTCGACGGAAAGCAATGCACGGTCCAAGTGAAACTGACCAAAATAGCTTATTTCCCGGGATGTTATCCACTCTTCTTCAAGCTCTTTGCCATAAGTGGACGTGCTCGGGTCGAGGAGGTCTTCGATGACGATGCGGTAGCCTTCCAGGGCCTCGAAGGGTGCCTGGACATTGCTTGGACGATACGACCAATCCGGGCTCTGTTCAAAGGCATCGGGTGTGCGCACCGCGCGCGAGAAGACAAATCTCAGGGCATGGTTGTCATTGAAAATCAGGTTGGTGGCGGCCCTGGGTGAAAAGTAGCCTTCGTCTGTGGTGGTGGTTTTCTCCCAGTTACCGCCAAAATTGAAGGTAACCCAGCGCTGCGGGGAGTACTCAAGGTTGGCGAACACCCGTGACTGGTAATTGTTGCCACGCCCGTTGAAGAAGGTTTCGGAGATATAGGTGTCTTTTCGATAGCCAAGCCCTGACACCAGTTTCAGATCGTCATTGAAGATCAACGTATCCTGGAGTTCAAATTCCTGCCGTGCTTCTTCCGAGTCTTCGTTGAGATCCGCGATGAACGGGCCCTGGTTCGTGGGGAAGGCTGGGGATCCGGGTGGCAGTAACGCGTTAATCGTTGTTGCAGGAATGCTCACTGACCAGCGCTGGCGTCGCCGTTGATTCTGGTAGCTGGCCTGCACGTGGTAGAAATGGGTGTCGGATGTCGCGCCGTCAAAGCGCAGCTGGAGATAGTAGTCGTTCATCTGGATGTCCGGGTCGGTGGTGGCACCGAGCTTGCCGGACTTGTTGAGGTCTTCTTCGTTGACGCCCTCCAGAACACCAGCCCGAACATCGACGGAGTGGTTATCATCAAGCCTGATGATGCTGTCAAAATTAAAGTTATTGACGTCATGGCCATCATGGAAGGGGATCTCTTCCCCTCCTTCTACCTGGGAGTCATAGCCATTGGACTTTCGTTTTTCATAGGAAAGACGCCAACTCCCCCCCAGGTTTGAGTCCCCAACGGATGTGAAGGTACGCAGATGGCCTCGTGATCCGGCTGAGGCATAGGCCTCTGCGCCGGCGGTGTCCTGGGGTGAACGAGTAATGATGTTTATACTGCCCAGGAACGCGTTGATGCCGTATGCTGCCGAGTTTGGACCCCGGCTGATTTCAATGCGCTCTATATTTTCGAGCGCGACCGGCATTGCGATCCAATCCACATCTGCCAGGCTGATCCGGTAGGCGGTTCGGCCGTCAATCTGAACCTGCAAACGCCGTTGCTCATACTGGGACGTGCCGTGATAACTGGTGACGGGGTTGGTGCTGCCGCGATCCCCTACCACCATGCCGGGGACCAGTCGGAACGCTTCAACCAGGTTCTGGACGCCAAGGTTTCGGAGCATATCGCCGGTGAGGATGGTGGTGCTTCCCGGTACTTTGAGTTTTGACTGGCGCAATCGGGTCGTGGTGAGAACTTCGGGGATCTCAGAGTTGTTGCCATCCAGTGCCAACAGGTCCGCTGAAAAATCCGGGGAGTCCGATTGAGCGTATCCAGCAACGGGCAATACCGTCGCCAGAGCCACTGCAGCAGTGAATGGTTTCACAGAGGTTATCGTTGCTGCCGCAGGTCTGATTCTGGTCGAAACTTTCATGGGGGACGTTTTATAATCTGCCGAGGTAGTTAAAATTATATCTTTATATTCTTTGCCATCTATCGTAGGGAACTACACGGCATTTGTCTCTCATAAATGTAATGATTCTCGGGGTTGGGAGTAGTCTCTGAATGAATTGCTGGGAAATTCTGGGTATTGAGCCGACCGGCGACCGCCGTCAAATCCAACAGGCGTACGAGCAACAAATGAAGTTTGCCTCGGGCGAGGAAGCCGAAAAGCTGCAGCAGGCTTTCCGGCAGGCGACCGGAGAGGTTCCGGATGAGCTGGCAACAGCGGCAGACGCTCCGGAAGAGGTAAGTCCGGAAAGCGCGACTCCGGAGCCTCAACTTGATGGCAACGACGGCCAGATCGTTCGTGAGGTGGTCATACAGATCAAGGCATTGTTGAACGATTCCGGTCGCAGTGCCGATGCGGGTATCTGGAAGGCCATCCTGTGCGAACCACCTGCGGACAAGCCACCGATCAGGCGGGAGATTGCCAGTCAGCTGGAGCCGCAGGTGCGGCCTATGGCGGAGAATGGCAGCCTGTCGTTGCCGGTTGCGCAGTTTCTGGGTGAGTGGTTCGACTGGCGAAGCCTTCAGGATGTCGCTGAGCCGGCGGATATCCGAAACTATCCCGAACCCGAGGACGCCGCGTCGGGTGAAGAAGAATCGCCTCAAATGGTCAATTTCTGGCCAGCCGTTGTTGGCTGGATCGTGGCCTTAGTGATTCTTTCCGTTCTTTTTGGGGGCATGGGCGGCAACTGACTCCGCGCCTTTGTGCTCTTCCGCATCAATCCTGGCCCGGTATTTCTGGGCGAGGATAGCACCAACAATCACCTGGATCTGGTTGTAGCACATGATCGGAAGGACGATCATGCCGAAACCGGGATGCCCCGAAAACAAAACTTTCGCCATTGGCAGCCCGGACGCCAGGCTTTTCTTTGAGCCGCAGAACACCACGGCGGCCTCGTCTTTCAGGTCAAAGCCGAAATAGCGCACCAGAAGGCGCGCAACCCACATAAATAACCCGAGCAGCCCCAGGCAAAGCGCGATGGCGAAGACGATCGCCTGCACTGGCAGATTCTCCCAGAGTCCGCTCTCGACAGAGTGGGAGAAGGCGGAGTAAACAATCAGCCAGATCACACATTGATCGTACCTGGCCATGAGGCCCTCGTTCCTGCCAAGGAATCCGCCAAGCCAGGGGCGAAGGGCATGCCCGACTGCAAACGGCAGCAGGAGTTGCAACACAATGTCCTTCAGAGCCTCAACAACCGAGAACTCGCCAGCCCCCGCCGTGCTAACCAGCAGGAGCAGAAGAAAAGGGGTCAACATCATGCCGAACACGTTGGAGGCAGCCGCGCTGCAAATGGCAGCGGGCACGTTGCCGCGGGCCATGGCGGTGTAGGCAATCGAGGAAGATACCGCCGAGGGCAGTACGCCCAGGTAAAGAAATCCCAGACCCAGATCCGCAGGCATCCAGGCCGGGGCTATGCCCGACAGTTCATTGATGGGCATGACGGCCAGCGGAAAAAAGACGAAGGTCAGCGTGGTAATCAGTATGTGCAGGCGCCAGTGAGTGGCTCCCGCGACGATCTGCTCCCGCGACAACGCGGCACCGTGGAAAAAGAACAGTAAGGCGACTGCAACCGTACCAGCGGTCGCAAGGATATCCGCGGCGGTTCCGGTAACCGGCACAATCGATGCGAGGACGATGGCACCGAGGAGGAGCAGGGTGAACTTATCGAGTTTCATGCTCACCTCCGGTCACCATCCCGGTTAAGCACGTTGAGGCTGGGGTAGAGTAGGGCACGAGCCAGTTCCCCGGCCTTGGTCGCATCCTTGCGGCGCACAGCCGCCAGCAGGAGTTCGTGATCCTCCTGACTGGGCTCGGGCAAATCACTCTGGGTTTCGGTCTGCTCGATGGTTTGGCTTATGGCATGGGCAAAGTAGCTGTATAACTCCTTTAGCGCAGTGTTGTGCGCGGCCTGGATCAGGGCGTGGTGAAAGCGTTCGTCATGCGCTATCCGTTGATCCAGGTTGTCGCCAGCCGCCGCCCGCGCATCGAGTGCTTCCGACATGACTCTGAGATCGTCATCGGTGCGGCGTGTTGCGGCGAGTGCTGCCGCCTCGGTCTCCAGCATCATCCGCACTTCGATTTGTTCCGCCAGCTTTGTCCGGGCAATCCGGCGCAGGGTTTCACCGGCATCACGGTTGGCGCGAACGTAGGTGCCATCCCCCTGCCGGGTTTCCAGCATACCCATGTGAACCAGCACCCTGACGGCTTCCCGGACCGTGTTCCGACTGACGCCGAGTGCTTCCGACAACTCAGCTTCAATTGGCAGCTTGGCGCCAATAGGCCACTGGCCGCCTTCGATGGTGCTCCGCAGGCTATCGATCGCGGTTTCGACGAGGGAGCCCTTTTGTATCGGTTTTAGCATGGTCTGGTCATCCGGAAAACATATGAACCAATCATCCTATGAATCTGGGCGCAACGCAACCGGTGGACGCGCCAGCCCTGGATTCAGGGCCGGGTTTCGGGGTAGATGAACTGGTAGTCCGCAGTGTCCAGCCTCCGGGTACTCGCCCGGTAGGTAAATGTAAACCCGGGCCAGTTGACGGTGTTACGGCCGTTTTCGTCCAGATACCAGGACGAGCAGCCAGCCTCCCAGACGCTGTTATGAAGCCCTTCCTGGATGACATGTGAAAATCTATCCTGCCGATCCTGGCGCACATCCATTGCGGAGCCCGGGTATTTCTTCAGGGCGCTCACCGCATCCAGAATATAGTTGAACTGGGATTCCAGCATGTAAATGATGGAGTTGTGCGCGAGGTTGGTATTCGGGCCATAGAGCATGAAAAGGTTGGGGAACCCGCTGACGGTAATGCCTTTGAATGCAGATGCGCCATTTTTCCAGGCGTCATTGAGCGTCTGGCCGGCGCGGCCGGTGATCCGGATCGGCGAGAGAAATTCGGTGGCCCGGAATCCGGTACCGAAAATGATGGCATCCACCGGGTAATGGTGGCCGTCCTTCGCAACGACGCCGTCCTCGTCAATGTGATCAACACCGTCGCTGACCAGATTTACGTTGGAACGGTTGATGGCGGGGTACCAGTCATTGGAAATGAGTATCCGCTTACAACCGATCTGGTAATCGGGAATGATGCGTTTGAGCTTATCCGGATCGGTTACCTGCTTGGCTGCCTCTTTTTTTGCCTGGTAAGCAAACAGGTCCAGTAGTCGGTTGAAGCGGGTAAACGCCAGGGCTCTGCTCTCATTTTTCCAATAAATGAAAGCACGGTAGGCCCGGTCCCACAGCGGCGCCGATTTGAACAGGTGTTGTTCCAGAGAGGTGAATGGCCGGTCCGGTTTTGGAAGCACCCAGGCGGCCGAGCGTTGGAACAGAGTCAGTGATTTCACCTTGCTGGCAATTTCCGGAACGAACTGGATCGCGCTTGCACCGGTGCCGATCACAGCAACCCGTTTGTTGGTCAGGTCGTAATCATGGTTCCAGCGCGCGGAGTGGAAGATGGTTCCTTCGAAACGGTCCATGCCTTTGATGTCGGGCCAGGCTGGCTGGTTAAGCTGGCCCGTAGCGGTGATCAGTATGTCGGAAGTCAGGGTGTCGCCATTTTTCAGCGTGACGGTCCAGGTGTTACTGGACTCATTGAAGCAGGCGTCACTGACCTCGGAATTCAGGCGAAGGTGCCGGGCCAGATCGTATTTCTCGACACAGTGCTCCATGTAACCGAGGATTTCTGCCTGAAGTCCAAACTTTCTGGACCAGTCATGCTTGGGTTCAAACGAGTAGGAGTACAGGTGGGACTGAACGTCGCAGGCGGCACCAGGGTATGTATTGTCGCGCCATGTGCCGCCAACCCTATCTGCCTTTTCAAGGAGTGTTATATCGGACAGCCCGGCATTCTTAAGCTGAATAGCCATACCAATCCCTCCGAAACCGGTTCCAATGATGATCACGGACGGGGATGGCGCTGAAGGACTGTGGGGCATACTCTCACCTGATTGTTGTTTTGCTGACACTCAAAAAGGCCAGTATACGATCTGTCGCAGGCATTCAACATGATGGTAAGTGACAGATCTACTTGTCAGAACGACCAATTACTTGAACGGGTTAGCAGTTCCTCAGCGGGTTGTGACAGCAACTCGGTGAGCAGGGTAGGTTCGAACCGTCTGCGAATGCTGATGGCATAGAACTCCTCGTAGACTCCTGGCAATGCGCCGTAGTCCTCAAGGGATCCGGTTTCCAATTCGTCTCGGACGACGACAGGGGGCAGCACCGCATAGTGGCGAGTATCCCTGGCCAACAGACGCATCATGGCCATGTCATCGACCTCCGCCACAATCCTGGGGCGCACGTTGTGGTAGTCACAAAGCTGATCGAAGGCGTGACGGATGTTGTTTTCCCGCCCGGGGATGATCAGGCTCCGTCCATCAAGGAATTCCGGTATTTTGGTTGATTGCTCGTCGCCTGGCGGGCCGATAATGCTGACGGATTGCCGCGCTATGCGCCGCGAACGCCAAGGGTTTTCCTCATCTCCCTGAATGGGCTGGTTCGAGAGAATCAGGTCCAGGTGGTGCGCGGAAAGCCTGCGAAGCAGATCTTCAAGGGTGCCACTGACGAGTTTCAGTTCGAGATCTTCACGGCCAAGCAGCGGCCTCAGGAACCCTTCCTGAAAATTCCTTGAAAGTGTTGCAACGGCGCCAATCTTGAGGGTTTCACGGTTGATTTCAGTGCCGGAGCCTAGAACGGCCGTCAGTTTCTCTCCCTGTTTGAATATCTCCTCGGCGTAGCCAAACGCAATCCGACCGGCTTCCGAGAGTTTCAGTCGTCGGCCTTCACGGATAAACAGGTCATGTCCGAGGGCATCCTCGAGTTTTCGAATCTGTCCGGACAGTGCGGACTGGGACACGTGCAAGGATTCTGCGGCTCGTGTCAGGTGGCCTGTACGGGCGACCGTCCAGAAATAGTACAGGTGGTGGTAATTCAGTTTCATGATCGCAATACCGTTCCGTAAAAGAGAATGAATGGATCTTTATAAACCATTTTATTTATGTATTGGGCAAAGGCAAAGTAGCAGCGTTCGAATACGGAGGTCGCCCATGAATGGAATTTTAGCCGTGTTTTCCACGCCGGCATTAACCGTGTGGTTACTTTTGCCCCTGTCGCTGCTCATTCTCGCTGGCTACAGCGGTTGGACGAGAAATGAGCGTAAGGTTCAACATTGCTGGCGGTTAGCCAGCCGTTTGCTGACGGCGTCGATGGTGGCCTCTGCGGTACTCGGGCTGCTGCTTGCCACCGGGCTGTGGTCTGCCCCTGGGGGGCTGCTGGAGTTTGGCGCGAGCCTGGGGCTGTACCCCGACGCTCTGGCGGTGTGCATGGCTCTGATGGTTGGTTTCATCGGATGGACAATTCTTCGCTACTCAAATAACTACCTCAATAACGACGCTGCTCGCGAACGTTTCCTGCCCTGGTTCCTGACTACGCTGGCCTGTGTCTTGATCCTCGTATTTACCAACAACCTCCTGGTGCTGGCCGGTGCCTGGATAGGCGTCAGCCTTGCACTGCACCATCTGCTGACGCTCTACGCCGATCGTGAGGAAGCTCGGATTGCCGCCTTGCAGAAGTTCATCATCAGCCGGATTGGCGATGCATGTGTGATCGGCGCTGTTGGCCTGATCTACCATGTGACCGGCAGCGTTCGTCTGCCGGAGGTGTTCGCCGCGAGTGCGGCACCAGGCTCAATTGAACTTGAGGTTGCTTCGGTGTTGCTGGCGCTGGCAGCGCTTCTGAAATGCGCCCAGGTTCCCTTTCATAGCTGGCTGCTACGGGTGATGGAGGCGCCCACACCGGTGTCTGCATTGCTACACGCGGGTGTCGTAAACCTGGGGGGCTTTCTCTGGTTGCGGTTGTTTCCCGTTTTCGATGGCTTTACCCCGGGGCACGGCGTCCTGTTGATGGTGGGTGGTATTACCGCTGTGGTCGCCGTACTCACGATGATGAGTCAGGCCTCAGTCAAACATGCGCTGGCCTGGTCTACATCCTCCCAGATGGGGTTCATGCTGTTTGAGATCGGTATGGGCGCCTACACCCTGGCTCTGCTTCACCTGCTGGCACATTCGCTTTACAAGGCTCACTCCTTCCTTGCGTCAGGGCGGGTCGTCCGTGCCTCTAACGTGCCGGATTTCGGGCGCGCAGGTATCGCCACGCAGGTGGTTTGGGCGACCGCCATTGCGGGAACCGCCGTCGCCATCCTCTGGCAGTATCCCGCATTGGTTGAGCGGAATCCGGTCCTGGGTGCGGTACTTGTGTTTGCGGTGGCCGGAGCGGCGATGGGGATCCCGGCCGGGGCGTCTCCACTGCGTCGTACCGGCCTGGGCGTGCTGGCCCTGGCGTTGGTGCCCTTGTATGGAGTACTGCACTGGCTGGTTGGGCCGGTGCTGCCGGCCTATGACAGTGTGGTTCTGCCTCCGTCTGCAGTTGCGGCAGGCGTCTCCCTGATCGCCGTTCTGGCTGGCATTTCACTGATTCTTGTCCTGGCACCTGGCTCCGGGGCGGCGCGTTACCTTCGTGTGCATATAGCCCACGGGTTTTACCTGGCCATTCCCTTTGATCGGGTAGCCCGGCGTTTGTCGGCCGCGTTAGGCAGGAAGGCCGTGATGACACAGAGCAATGCAGGTGTTCGTTCGGAAGCAGGAGAATCGTCATGAGTGGATTTGTGGCCACCGCTGGAGAGACGTCATTTTTGGCGAGTGTTAAGCGCGCGGTACAGGAGGCCGAGGCCTCAATTGCTCCCATGTGGCCTCTCAATCGTTGGATTGCGGTCAATCCGTGGTGGGGATCCCGTCATTTGCCTGTCGAACATGTTGATCGCCTTTCAATGGAGAGGGCGGGGTACTCCTTGCTGATGCCGCCGGCGTATTACCGGAGTTGCTGGCAAAGTGGTCGTATTTCCCGTCAGGATCTTGCGTACGCGATCCGGGAATCAGCTTCAGGTCTGACTCCAGCCGATTTGATCAGTGCGTTGGAAGGGGAGAAGGTCATCGGTAGGGCAGTGGTCCCATCCTCCATGGATGTGGAAACGTCTGCGGGCGACAGGGTTGTCAATGTGCACATACTGGAGCAAGTGTCGCGGGTGTCTGGCCTGTACTTCGATAAGCGTCAGTCCCACTGGCTGGAGCATAACGAGGACCACGGGTTACTGTCAGCCTGGCTGGCTGACCTCAGGTACGACTACGGGCTCGATCAGAGAGTCAACCTGAGAGGTGCCAGGAAATTCCTGAGTGGTCTCTCGGCAGATGCAGATAAGATCATGACAGAGGCATTCAAGGTCCTTGAACTGAGCGAAACAGAGTTTGAAGCACTGGTTCAGAAGCTTCTTTGGAGTCTGAACGGCTGGGCATCCTGGTGCCAGGGTGTGGCCTGGCGTTCTCAACAAGAGGGTCGTGAATCGAACCTGATGAGAGAGCTTGTCGCAGTTTTGTTGGCCTGGGAACTTTGTGCACTGCAGTTGAAGAACACCGAGCAACGTCTGCAATGGCAAGCAGATTGGCAGCGATATCGCCGTCAATCATCCGTGAATACACCGCAACAGATCTGGTGGCTGTGGCACCGGGCGTTTGAAGCCGGGTACCAGAGAACCCTGTTCAAAAAGCTTACGGCCGGTGGCAGCGGAAAGCCGGAGGCGAAATTCTCGATACCCGAGGTTCAGATGGCCTTCTGCATTGATGTACGGTCCGAACCGGTACGTCGCCACCTCGAAAGCGCGAACCCCGGTATACAGACGGTTGGCTTTGCCGGATTCTTCGGATTGCCGATCAGCTTTCGTCCATTGGCGCCCGGCAAGGAGCTACCCGCGGTACCCGGTCTGCTTGCACCATCGTATCGCTACGCCGAAACAACAGGCAGCGGCTCGGATGACAGAAAGCTATCCAGATCCCGGGATCAGCGAGAACTCACCCGGCAGTCGGTCCGCAAGGCCAAATACAACAGTCTCTCGAGTTTTACCCTGGTAGAGACCACGGGGCTGGCCTGGGCCTGGAAATTACTGAAGGACAGCTTTCCAAACTACGCCAGGGCCAAAAAAGAGGCAGCGACCTGCACCCATGGCCGGTTGTATCACCGGCATGGCGGGGACCCGGTGACGGATGGCGAGCGTGCAAAACTGGCGGAAGCCATGTTGCGGGGCATGTCTCTGGTGGACAACTTTGCACCGGTGATCGTTTTTACCGGCCATGGTAGCCATGCCGACAATAACCCGCATCAGGCAAGCCTTGCTTGTGGGGCTTGCGGAGGTCAGAACGGTGGAGTGAATGCCAGGCTGGCGGCGGAATTGATCAACGACCCGGAGGTTCGTAGCCGCCTCCGGGACACGGGAATATCGATCCCCGAAACCACCAGAGCCTTTGCCGCGGAACACTGCACAGTCACGGATCAGATAACGCTGTTCGGTCTTGATGAGACGCCCGAAACCCATCGCCGGAGAATCCGTGATCTGGAGGGCAAGCTGCATCAGGCAGGCATGAGCTGCCGCCGTGAGCGGGCAACGAGCCTGGGCTGCAATGGCCTGACGGACGAAGAGCTCGCGGATAGCCTTGCCAGGCGGACGGGTGACTGGTCACAGGTTCGGGCTGAGTGGGGGCTGGCGAACAACGCCTCCATTATATTCGCCAAGCGATCGCGGACGCGGGCCCTGGACCTTGGCGGCCGCGCATTCCTGCACGACTATGACGAGCACAAGGACAGTGATGGCAAGATCCTGGAAGCGCTGATGACGGCGCCGATGATTGTTGCCAACTGGATAAACCTTCAATACATGGGATCGGTTGTGGCACCGGACGTTCTGGGCGCAGGGAACAAACTCCTGCATTCAGTCGTGGGCGGTAATCTGGGAGTTGTTGAAGGGAACAACCCTGATTTGAGAGTGGGCCTGCCGTTTCAGTCCGTGCATGATGGCAAGCAATGGCGCCACGAGCCCGTGAGGCTGACCGTTGTCATAGATGCGCCGAGGAAGCGGATTGAAGCAGTGATCGGCTCCCAGCCGGATGTGGCAAGGTTGGTCGAGAATCAATGGCTGTGGTTATGCCGATTTGTTGATGACGGGATCGAGCAGTATCACCACGGGGAATGGGTAACGGTTCAGGTTTGCTGAACCGTTACCGGCTTGAATCAGAATCGAACCAGAGCCGAGCCCCACGTAAAGCCGCCGCCAAAGGCTTCCAGCAGAATCACATCATTGCGCTTGATGCGTCCGTCCCGCACGGCCACATCGAGCGCAAGCGGTATGGAGGCGGCGGAAGTGTTGCCGTGCTTGTCCACGGTAACGACCACTTGATCCATGGACATGCTGAGCTTTTTGGCCGTTGCCGCAATAATCCGAAGGTTGGCCTGGTGGGGAACCAACCAGTCGATGTCGGATTTCTGCATGGCGTTGGCGTTGAGGGTCTCATCCACGATCTTGCCAAGGGTGTTCACGGCCACTTTGAAGACTTCATTGCCTTTCATTTCCACGAAGGCCTTTCCGGCTTTGACCTGATCGTAGCCGTCCGCAATGCCGCAGGGCACGTGCAGCAACTCTTCGTAACGGCCGTCTGCATGGATGTGTGTCGACAGGATGCCGGTTTCTTCGTCGGCTTCCAGGATGACGGCGCCGGCACCGTCACCAAACAGGACGCAGGTGCCACGGTCATCCCAGTCGATGATGCGGGAGAACACTTCGGCACCCACGACCAGGGCCTTTTTGCTGGTGCCGGTTTTGATGAACTTGTCAGCCGTGGCCAGCGCGTAAACGAAACCGCTGCAGACAGCCTGAATGTCGAAGGCCGGGCAACCCTGGATGCCGAGCCTGGCCTGCAGGATGCAGGCAGAGCTGGGAAATATCTTGTCGGGTGTTGAGGTGGCGAACACAATCAGGTCGATGTCATCGGCCTTGCCGCCGGAAGCCTCAATGGCTCTCAGCGCAGCCTGCTCGGCCAGGTCCACCGTTGTTTGTCCCTCAACCGCAATATGCCGCTGTTCGATGCCGGTCCGCTCGCGAATCCACTGATCGGAAGTGTCGACCTTTTGTTCGAGGTCTTTGTTCGTAACGATGTTGTCCGGCAAATAGGAACCAGTGCCGGTAATTCGTGCAAAGGTCATTCGTGAGTGTCCCGAAGAAAAGCTGTTATAAGATCCACTCATGCTATACCCAAGTAACTTCGTGCGTTATTAGCGATTTGTCAAAGACCCCTGAAATTGGCAGGCTCTACTATGATTGAAGTGAACAACGATCCAATGCACTGCGATCAACAGGAGAGCACGACAATGGGTATCTCGAACCACGCACTTCACAAGGAATTCCCCCAGTTCAGCGATTTGATCAACGAACTCAAAACGACGGATTTCGCCTTTGGCGAGAAGTACAAGGCCTACTCAGAGCTGGATCAGGAAATAGAAGGGCTGGAGAAACGGGATGCCCCCATCGGGGATGACAAGCTTCACCGCCTGAAACAGAAACGGGCTCAGCTTAAGGATGAGCTTTATCAGACGCTTTCCGGAAATGGTAAGGGATAATACGCAGAGCCAATCCTGATTTTACAACCAGGCTCACATTTACCTGCATTGACTCATGGTTAAATGGCGTCGCTGTTACATTTTTTAACAACGACGTCTGATTGGGGAAGAAACCATGACGAATTCCCGGACAGGGATGCTCCGTAATGCTGAGTATGGACCTCGCGCCACTGGCTATGTAAAAGGCAAAAGCCTGATCGTCGGCCTGTTGTTGCCGTGGGCGCTCACGGCCTGCATGCCGGGCACTATCGAAACGGCGGTGGGCACCGGCATCGTTCTTGAGCAGGAACGCAAGTACGAATACCAGCATAACGTTGAAAGGGCTGTCGATCTCTACATCGCGGATCATGCGGATTCGCCGTGCACCAATGGCGAGGATCGTGTTCTGGACTCTGCTGTCGAGATCATCAAAAAGTACAGGCTGAGCGGGTTCAAGGAAGTTGTTGAACGGCTTGAGACCATATACCGGGATCCGCAGCAGACCGACTCCGTTCGCGCAGCCGCCCTGTACAACATGGCGGTACTCCATTCCCGGAATGAACCGCCCAACAAGGCTCGGGCCCGGGAATATTTCAAGCGCCTGTACATCGAGTTCCCGGACCACTACCGGTGCATCTTCGAAGAGTCCGAGTGGCGGGATTCGATGATTGAAAAGCAGTTACTGCTGCCCGGCGAAACGGTTGAATCCTTCCTGGAAGACGCCGAGAGGGATATCGAGCGCCGCCAGGCCGAATAAGTTTTCTCAGGCGATGTTGAAGCGGCGGACCAGTCGATGCAGTTGGTCCGCCATTTCCGATAGTGATTTCCCCGATTCATTCACTTGCGAGATGTCCTCAGCAAGGCTGTCGATGGCCACGCTGCTTGCTTCGACATTGCGTGTCATTTCCGCAGCTGTCGCCCGTTGTTGCTCGGTCGCGCTCGCAACCTGTGTGGTCATTTCAACGATCCGATGGGTGGCCTCAAGGATATTGGCAAGCGCCGTATCGGACTTGCCCGCCTCGTCACTGGCGTTGGTTGCCAATTGACGAGCCTGCTGCATACTCACCACCGCCTCCGCAGCCCCATGCTGAAGGTTTGAAACGATACGCTCGATATCGACGGTTGATGCCTGAACCCGTTTGGCCAGTCCTCGGACCTCGTCAGCAACGACCGAGAACCCACGGCCCGCTTCTCCGGCTCTTGCTGCCTCAATGGCCGCATTCAGAGCAAGAAGGTTGGTCTGTTCGGCAATGCTCTGGATGACCTCAAGCACGTTGCCAATTTCGCCGGATTCCTGCTCCAGCCGCTGAACCTTTTGTGAACCTTCCTCAACCTGTCCGGCCAGAGAGGACACCGCATGGATGGCGGATGCGACGGTGGCCTGTCCATCACCCGCGAGGTTGGCGGCCTGCCGGGCGGACTCGTCGGTTTCGTTGGTATTCCCTGCGATCTCATCAGACGTGCTGCCCATTTCCTGCATTGCAGCGGAGACCTGGGTTATCTGGTCCCGCTGTTGCTCGGAGTTGGCCGTGGTACGTCTGGTTATCGTCGATAGCGTCTCCGACGCTGTTGAAAGCTGGCCTGAGGCTCGGGCGATGCTGGAAATAATGTCCTCCTGAGTCTCCAGCAATGCATTAACAGCCTGGATAAAGTCACCGACCTCATCTGGCCGGCCTGCACTCAAACGGGCTGAAAGATTGCCGGCGTTATTGTCGATAGCCTGCAGGTAATCCTGAATTTCCACGCGCGCTTTTTTGACACTGGCGGCGATCAGCCGGCTAAAAACAACCGCCGCGATAATGCCAAGCACGACCGAAACCGCAAACGCGCTCAGCGTATAACGAAGGGCTGTTTCGGTTTCTGACTCGGCTTCGTCTGCAACGGTGTCCAACGCCTTGAACACCTGACTTTCGAGTGTTCGGGCAAGCTCGGTGATCGCGGGGCCGGCAACATCAAGTTTTTCGTTTTTGGCCTTGGCGAGAGCCGCCTGCTGAGCGAGGAGGTCCTGGACTGACGATTCATATTGGCCAACCGCTGTCGTTGCGGTTTGGATGTAATCGCGAACGAACGCCGGTACCGTTTCCGGATCAATGAAGGAGAGGGCGAGGGTAACGTCCTCAATCGCGTAGCTGAGATCCTGCTCGCGGGATTGCACGGGATCAGCAAAGTAACGTTGGGCGGTGAGGCGCATCAGCAGAGTGTCATGAATCAGTTGTTCCAGCACTACCCTCAGGGGACTGTCCGGCTGGCGATTGGTTATGCCATCCATCGCGCGCCTCAGGGCCTCGGAGGCATCGGCGCCATGGTCAACAAGCTGTGTTGTGATGATCGATCGTACTTGCTGCTTGGCCGGCACTAATTCGCTCGAAAAGACCTCCGAGTACTCCCGCGCAGATTTTTCGATCTTACCCACGAGAGCAAGGCGCTCTGGTGCCTTGATCTGTTCCCGAGCGGACGCAATTTGTTTGAATAACCGATCCCGGGTCTCGCCGAAACCAGTCAATGCCTCATCACTGCCGGTCTGATAATAATCGAAGACCTGAAGTCTCATCTGATAGAGGTGTAAAAGCACCCCGGTGGCAACCGAGGTCTCAGGCGCGATATCCCTGGCAACGGTATCCATGCGCAGTTGAAGAGTCTGAAACTCTTTGATGCTTAAGTAGGTCACGAAGGCAAAGAGAAGCAAAATAAATACCGGCGCGATCAGGAGTTTCCCGCTCACACCCAGGCGACGCTCAATGGTTTTAAATACAGTGTTGTTCACAATCAGGCCTCAAGGAACAAACTTGGCTTGGCTGGCAATCAATGGTGACAGTTCCAGATTCCAGTGTTTTAGACCACTGTCGCTATAAACAAAGTGACCACTCAGGGATTTTAGCTGGGGAATCTTGTTCGGGTGAACTCCGTTCATGATCAGTCTGGCCAGACGGGCGGCCGTTAATCCTTCCTGGTGGGCAGACACGGTAAAACCACCGATGCTCTTCTCTTTACCTATAAAGATGTCCCAGAAGGAAAAAATCGGTACCCGGGTTTGCCGGAAAGCCGTACTCATCAGCTCGTCCGGCGTGACGTAGTTTCCGGCGTTATCCCTGATGGTGTGATGAGTGCCCACGATGATGGCATCGTAGGTTTCGTGGGCATTCACAACCGAATCGAGCCAGGTGTCTTTGTCGTTGGTCAGCACGATATCGAGCTGAGACCCGTAGATCGTATCCTGTCGCTTGTCGCCAAAGTATTCATTGACTGCATTGCGCATCGTCGGAGAGTCGTCCATCAGAACCAGAAAGCGGTCGTTCTGGCGTAACACTTTTTTCAGATGACGGATGCTTTTTTCGAAGAATGGGCGCTCGAGGATGCCTGTAACCAGCGGGCTTTCAAGGGCAGGGTGTTGTGCTGCTCCGCCATTCACGCCCAGGAAGACAACCGGGATTCCGGAATCCACCAGGTTCTGCGCCATCAGGGAAAACGCATTGTCGTCGCCGAGAATGGCAATGTCGGGGTTGAGTTGTTCTATCGATTGCTGAATGTCCGCGACCTTGTCAGGCCACTCCGATTTTTTGAGACGCTTGGTATCCAGCGCCAGTACGTGGATGTCGTGTTTGTCTCCAAGTACAGACTGTACCGCGGAGATGTAGTCCGAATCCCATTTGTATTCGATGTGATAGCTTTCGATGATAACGACGGTTTTACTGAAACACAGCGGGCTCACTAGCATAAGAGCCAGAATCAGCAGGCGCATAGAGCTTCCTTCTTGTTGTTGTGTTGAATCTCAGGAAGAAATACACGAACCGTGCCATTGTCTTAAGATGTTGATATTAAGTTATAAATTATATGCCTGCGCGGATTTTACGGGGTGCAACCTTGCCGGGTGTCCGGCGTTTCGGACGTGGTCGCATCAGATGGCGCCAAAGTGTCAGAAAACCCGGACCGGTTGTCCGGAAAGCGAGACAAACTGTTTATCAGGTAGCCGATCCTGACTCGATAAACCGTTGCACGCAGGGGTTGGGATTGTGCTCATTCCAGTAAAGCCCCTGCTCAATCACGGGCGAGTCCGCCAGTGAGACAAAAACTGCCCCTTCAAGCTGCAGTTTACGCATAGAATCAGGAACCAGGGCCACCCCGAGGCCCTTCGCGACAAGGTTCACGATGGTCTGCTGCAGCTGGGTTTCTACCTTGATCGCAGGCTCAAAGCCATAGCTCTCGCAACACGTTGTGACCGCCTCATGCAGTGCGGGGGCGGTAGATTTTGGGAAGGTGATGAATTCATCGCGAGCGAGATCGCCCGCTGATATCACACCCTTTCCAGCCAGAAGATGGTTTGCCGGCACCACTGCGCACAGCGCCTCCCGGAACACCGGCTTGTACTGCAGGGTATGCTCGAAGCGCAGCGGGAAACTCAGCCCGATGTCCGCCTCCCCCTGAATAAGCAAGTCGTGAAGGTCCCGGGGGAGGGTCTCGCTCAGGGAGAGGGTTACTTCGGGGTAGTCATGTGAAAACGTCGCAACCAGCTCCGGCAACACGTTCCACGCGGCGTACATGGTGAATGCCAATGTGAGTTTTCCACGTTCGCCGTAGGCGGCGGACCTGGCGGCTTCGACTGCGAAATCGAGATCGCCAATGACGCGGCTGATGTCCTTGCGGAACTGTTCACCGGCAGGTGTCAGTACAACGGAACGAGAATGACGCCAGAAAAGGGCGGTTCCTACGCTTGCTTCGAGCGCGGCAATCTGCCGACTCAACGGTGGCTGGGTCATGTTCAGGCGTTGGGCGGCTCGGCTGAAGTTGAGCGTTTCCGCCAACATCAGAAAGCTTCGGAGGTGACGTAAATCCATAAACTATGCACAGAAAGCATTAATAAGGAATTTATATAGCATTAGACTGCATTGGTCATCAAGGCTTAGGCTAGGGGTTCCAACACCGGGAAGAGTGCCAGTATGTCCAACGTTATCAATGTAATTCTCCCTATTTTCGGGCTCATACTGGCCGGTTTCGTTTGCCGTCGTACCGGGTGCCTGGGTGAATACGCCGCCACCGAGTTAAACCGGTTTGTGGTGTGGCTCTGCCTGCCAGCATTGTTGTTCACAGCCACTGCCACGGCCTCATTGGAAGAAATCTGGCACCCGGGATTTGTCGCGGTTGTGACCATCGGCACGCTCTTTGTCTTTTTCGTGACGCTCCTGGTGCGCTGGAAGGGCAAGCGTTCCCTCTCCGATGCCAGCATCGATGCTCTCAGCGCGTCATACGCCAATACCGGTTATATCGGTATCCCGCTGTGTATCCTGGTCCTGGGCGATGAAGGGCTGGAACCCGCGCTGATCGCAACGCTCATTGTGGTCTGCGTTCTGTTTTCTGTCGCGATCGTGTTTGTGGAAGTTGGCCTTCAGGATGAGGGTTCAGCGTCAAAAGCGCTCCGCAAGGTGGCCATGTCTCTGGCCAAAAACCCGCTGGTTGTATCGCCAATCCTTGGTGGGTTCTGGGCTGCCTCAGGCCTGGAAATTCCAACATCCGCCGGTCGATTCCTGGATATGCTCGGCGCAGCTACCACGCCCTGCGCATTGATTTCTCTTGGTGCATTCCTGGCCAAGAAGGAACAGGCGCAAGAGGGCGGTGCTGCGGCGCTGGTCGGTATCAAACTTGTGATTCATCCACTCATCGTTTGGGGGCTGGCAATTCACGTATTTGCGTTACCGGCGTTGTGGGCCAAAGCAGCCTTGCTCCTGTGCGCCCTCCCAACCGGGACAGGGCCGTTCATGCTATCGGAGTTTTATGGGCGAGAGGCGTCGGTTGTAGCCCACTCCATCCTCTGGTCGACGGTTGGGTCGATCATTACCCTGTCTATCGTTCTGTTCTGGATCTGAAACGCTATCAGACTGGTGGTCATAACCTCGCCGTGGCATGAGTTGGTTCGAGCCGATGATTACAGTGTTGGTCCGAAGCGTGCTAACTTCGGTACATACATTTAACGACTTCCGATCACAGAGGCTATTGGACGGGCTATGAATGTAATCATTATCGGTGCAGGGATCATGGGAACCACGTTTGCCACCTTGGCGAAAGAAGTGGCTCCTGATCTGGATATAACCATTCTCGAGAGGTTGCCGGGCCCGGGGGCCGGGAATTCATGGGTGTTCAATAATGCCGGCACTGGCCATGAGGCGAACTGTGAACTCAACTACACGCCCGTGGATGAAGAAGTTATCTCGGTCGACAAGGCCCTGAAAATTCATGCTCAGTTCAATGTTGCCAAACAGTTCTGGGCTTACCTCGTTGAGAAGGGCGCGATTCCTGATCCGAAGACATTCATTAATCGAACCAAGCATTGCACCATCGTTTCAGAGTCTTCGATTGAAGAACTCAGGCTGCGATTCAAGGAAATGTCGGCCCACCATTTCTTCGAAAAGATGCAGTTTTCTGAAGATTTTGACGAGATCAAAAGCTGGATTCCATACCTGATGGAGGGCCGCCCTCGTTCGGACAAAATGGCGGCGACGGTGATTGAAACTGGAACAGATGTGGATTTCGGATCCCTGACTGAGCAGATGGCCAGTTATGCGGTAAGGGAGCTGGGCGTTAAGATGGAATTCGGAACCCATGTGAAGCGAGTTCATAAAAGCCCCTCCGGAACCTGGCTGGTCGAGACCGAACGCCCGGGGGGACCAGAACAGTACCGCGCGGATGTGCTGTTTGTCGGTGCGGGTGGCGGCGCTTTCCCCATCCTCAAGAAAAGCCATCTACCGTTCGCGAGGCGGTTTACCGGATTTCCCGTCGGTGGTCGCTTCCTGCAGGCAGCGGTTACCCGGGAACAGGCCGAGCAGTACCGTGCCAAGACCTACGGCAAAGCTGCAGTTGGCGCACCGCCAATGTCGGTTCCACACCTGGATTTGCGGGTGTCTGGTGGCCAGCACTATCTCCTGTTTGGTCCATTTGCCTCTTTCAAGCCGGTTTTGGAAAAAGGGCGCGGGTTCGTCGATTATCTGAGAGCTATGAGGCTGCATGATATTCCCGGGTTGTTAAACGTCGCGCTGGAGCATTTCCCCTTGGTGAAGTACCTGGTTTCCGAAACCTTCAAAGGGGAAAAGAGTATGTTTGAGGAGCTAGAAAGCTTTGCGCCCGGCATGAGCAAGCGGTTTGACTGGAAACCCATTGAGGCAGGCCAGAGGGTACAGATTATCAAGGACGGCGATCTTCAGATGGGTACTGAAATCCTGGTATCCAGTGACAAGACATATGGCACGCTACTTGGCGCTTCTCCAGGTGCGTCGGTGTCGCCGGAAGTCATGCTTAGGGCGCTTGAGCAGTTACTTCCATCCGCGTGCTCGAAGGACGAAGCCAGGAAAAAAATGAAGGAGATATTCCCGGAGGACGATCTGGAGAAGCTTGCTTCTGATCCAGAGCGGTACCGGGAAATTCGCGATGCTGTTAACAAGCGCTTGGGGATAGATCAGTAAGTCGCGGGTTTCCTGAAGGCAACAACCTTTATGATCAGATAGTACGCCACCAGGCCAAACGCCACTGCCAGGGTTGCGGAAGTTTTCTCCTGGATAGTGGCTCCCCAAGAGGGCATGCCCAGACTGAGTGAAGGGTTGGGAATATTTGCTAAAGGTAGCAGGTCGATCAGCGGCAGGTTGAGCTGGTACCCCACAGTGGCGAACTTAACTTCCGCCATGGCGTTGAGTTCATACAAGCCGTACCAAACGGCGAGTGTAGTGACCGCTGCGAACAACGTTCTGGTTACGATCCATGTAACGACTCTTACGGTGAATTTTTGCCCGGAAGCATGGATCTGATGTGAACGCACAAGACCTCCTGATTCGTTAGTAATATAATTGTATTGCTAACGAACCTGGCTGAATATGCCCACCGGCACCAAAACCTGTACATTTGTGTTACATAGTGTACGTTTGGACTCTGATCACATTTTCACTCCGCCGTTGATCATTAATCAATCACTAATTTTGCCGATTCGGGTAGCCTCGTCACCAGATCTACACCAAAAAGCTGTTGGGTGGTCGTGAGGCAAAGGTTATTGCTCGCGAATCGCGGTTAAACCTTCCCGGTAAGTGGTGACTTTGAACTCAGGGAAACGCGCTTTGAACTTATCCGATATAAAGACGTTGTCGGTGCTATAGCGGGGAAGCAGCTCTTCTGTTTCCGCTATCGTTTTATTGAAACGCGATGCAAGCCACAGTTGCCAGCGCTTGAGAACTTTGTAGTTGCTGGATGTGCCGAACACATCGGCAGCCAGTTCCACAAACTGTTTATAGGTCAGTCGGTTATCATCGCAGGGCAAGTGCCAGGTTTGCCCGTAAGCGTCAGCTGCATTGCCGAGCCACGCCATCGCCCGACTGGCGTCCGGTGTATAGATCAGCGATCTCAGGGTGTCATCCCGAAGAAAAACCTTGGCGGGTTTACCGGCCAGGAGGTTGTCAATGACCGTTGTATTGGTAATGCTCTGGGTCTGGCCCGGCCCATAGAACTCGGGCGCGCGGCAAATCACCGCCTCAACGCGCCCCTGTTCCATCGCATCCAGCAGCATCCGGGTTATCTCAGCCCGAGCGCGACCTTTGGGCCCATTAGGCTGGAACGGAGCGTCTTCCCGCTGTGGGGTATTGGTCTGCGGATACATGTAGGTGTTGTCGAAATAAACGAGCCTGGCTCCATGCGTCGCGCAAGCGTCTATGACGTTACGCATCATAACTGGCCAGCGTTCAACCCACATCTGACTGTCGATGGGCAATCCTGCCGTCATGTACACGATTTCTGAACCTTTCACGGCATCCAGGGTCTGCTGAGGATCCATCAGGTCAGCACTGATCGCTTCGTCAGTGTCGTTGATCTTCTTTGGATTTCGGCTGACCACACGAATGTTGCTGGTAAATTCACGTTTAAGGCTTAGCGCCAATTCACGTCCGATTTGCCCACTGGCGCCCAATATCGTTTGCATGGTGCGTGCCTCCTGGATAGGTAGTGATTCAGTCTTCATGCGAATCTCTGTTCAAGCATCTCGGTTGTGCATCGCCGAGAGCCTTAAAGCCCGAATTTACTGTGAGACCAAAGCCAGTTTATGCCGATATTTCCGGCTCCTGACATTGTTATCAATTTGATTGATCATAAGCGCCCACATCGGAGAAACGTTCGGGCTGGCCTTGCGCTGCTTGCTGTGTCTGACCAGCTGGTATTTCACTACCGCCATATAGGCGAGGGAGGCCAGTGGTTTATTCTTCCATGTGATGGGTTGAAGTTCCGGAGCGCTGTTTTTTCCCTGCCGCCATTCGTTGGGCAACTGCGGGTCGATCGCGAGGGCTGTCGCGATTCCAACCATGTCCACTCCGCTGTCGACTACTTGTTGCGCCACCTGCAGGCGTTTAATCCCTCCCGTAACCATGACAGGCATTCTCGCTACTTCAAGAAGGTCCTTTGCGAATTCCAGAAAATAGGCCTCTCGAGCTAGTGTTCGGCCGTCGCGAGCGCGTCCATGCATGGCCGGGGCCTCGTAGCTTCCGCCAGATAGCTCAACAAGATCCACCCCAAGATCGTTTAGCCTGGTCACGACGTTGCGAGCGTCGTCAGTACTGAAGCCACCTCGTTGGAAATCCGCCGAATTGAGCTTTACAGCTACAGCAAACGTCTTCGAGACCGACGCGCGAATTCTGCGGACAATCTCGAGTAGCATACGAGCACGGTTTTCGAGAGATCCACCCCATTGGTCTGTGCGCTTGTTGGTCAGTGGCGATAGAAACTGACTCAGAAGATAACCGTGCGCTGCGTGTACCTCCACACCCGTAAAGCCTGCCTTCTCCGCCAGCTGGGCTGTGCGGGCAAACCGTTCAATCACATCTTTTATGACCTCTTCGGTCATTTCCTGAGGTGGATTGAAATGCTTTGATAGCTTCCCAAGATCTACCGACACTTCCGAAGGTGCCCAGGTTTTCTGGCCCAATTGTCCTGGCATTTGCCGCCCAGGGTGATTGATCTGCATCCAGAAGTGGGCGCCGTTTGATCGTCCTGTCTCTGCCCACCGTCGAAATTTTTCAAGTTGTTCTTCCGTTTCTAATACAACACCGCCAGGCCCCGTCATGGCTCGACGATCCACCATGACATTGCCTGTTATAAGGAGGCCAGCGCCGCCTTCAGCCCAGGCTTCATACAAACGAATCAATTTGTCTGATGGCGCAAAATCGCTACCCGCCATGTTTTCTTCCATGGCCGCTTTGGCGATACGGTTGGGGATAACAGAACCGTTAGGGAGGGGCAGTTTTGAAAATACGCTCATAGTCGATCACCTCAGGTTTCCTCAATGTGATCGCACTCTATCCTTGAAGTTAAGTTTAAGGTCAACGGTAAATTTTTGGTTGACCTTAAAGCTAGGTTTAATCATAGCCTGCACCCGTGTTATGTCGGAGGGCTGTTCTTTCTGCAGCGCCGCCGACACCTAAAGATCGCTAGATAGAGGTAATTGTTCATGAGGGTGAGTAACTTCGCATTAGCAGCTATTGTTATGGGCGCGATGGCAACATCAGTATCTGCACAAACGCCGGTGGCCGAGCCAGGTCAGGGTGTCACGGTCATTGATATTGCAGGACATGATGTACCTGTCGTGAAAGATGGTCTGTACGATCGATATCGCTCAAATCCTCCCATGTCCGTAATCGAGAAAGAGTCGCCAGACACTGATTTGAGCTGGTTTAAAACCCTTGAAAAGACCAAGGTCGATATCGGTTTTGAATCCTGGTCACCAAACTTCTACTACGAGAATACGAAAACCACGGCGGTATTTACTGCTGATGTTGATCGCTTGAAAGAGCTCATGCCGGAAGAGGTTCTGGAACAGGTTCAACCAATTCAAATATGGCCTGGCCGAGGGCTTGTCGCACTTACGGGCTATGCCTACCACTATTGCGACAATGACACCTACAACGAGATCTCCCTGGCTATCGTGACCAACAAGCCCGGGAGCTCCAATCTTGGGCCGATCAGCTTGCTGAGCCAATCGATGTCTAAGGACCTCTGGGGCTACGTGCTCAAATTGCCTGTTGATACAGAACTGGCACGGGTCCGCGGTGTCGTTGGCTACAACCTGCCTAAATGGTTGACCGGAATTCATTACAAGGATAACGCCAACTCAATCGCTTTTGAGGTAATGGACGCGGAGACCGGCGAAGTGGATTTCGTGTTCGAAACGGACAAGCTTGAAGATGTTTCTGATGAGCCGGCGCTGGTGACCAACAGCTTTACGAATATTGATCAGCAGGGCAATCTGACGACGGGCTATGCTGTGTCACGCCAAATGGTCTACGGCTCGACGATGGATGACGATGCGGTCAATCTGACGCTGGGTGACGGCGAATTCTCCCGGTACATCAAGTCTCTCGATCTGGGTGAGATGGTCAGATACGACTATGTGCCATCCTTCCAGAGCGCCCTGTATGCGCCCAAACCACTGACGGCCATGCTTGCAGAGCATTAACACTATGGGTCAGCTTTCCGAACTCGGTGAGCTGGCCTGCACCATTCCGAATTGAGAAAGAACCCGTTTTGCGTTGTCTGCGCAATCCATATCGGATGGCTTGTTTTCAATCTCGGCTAACACTTCCAAAAGCTGACTTTTGCTTTCGGCCAGCCTTTTCTGAACCTCCTCGATGTCGCGGACCTTCTGCTTGAGGGTATCGAGCAATGACCCGTGATCCCAATTCTCAATGTTGGACGGCAATAACGCTGTTAGCTCTTCTAACGTGAAACCCGCCTGCTGGGCGGTTGTAATCAGCTTGAGCATAGTCACTGCTTCAGGAGGATAACTTCTATAGCCATTCGCCTGCCGGTCAACCGTGCGGAGCAAACCAATGCGCTCATAAAAACGGATTCGTGACGGCGCGAGGCCAGAAATATCTGCTAACTCACCTATTTTCATCTGAGTTCAACCGAATCTGAGTGAATAACTTCAAGTGCCAGTTAGTTTTGATTACAACGCTTTCGCCTAAGTTCTGGCTCGTTAAGCAATACTTTACCGAATTGTTCATTAGGCCGAAAACTCCTGCCGCCATCCCGCGGCGCCTATTTCCCTGGAAAAGGAATGAACTCTTCATCATCTCCAGGGATTGTGGGAAAACGCCCATCCTTCCAGTCATTTTTGGCTTGTTGAATACGGTCGGCCCGACTGGATACAAAGTTCCAAAGCATATGACGTTCATCAAATGGCTCGCCTCCGATGACGGCGATGCGAGACGCCTCCAAGGCCGTTATTTCCACGCCTTCCTCCGGACCGAGAACTGCCATCGAGAATTCCGGGATATTCGTTCCGCCTGCATCAAGTGAACCTTGTGCAACGTAAATCGCACGCTCC
Organism: Marinobacter nitratireducens; assembly: GCF_000708045.1. GTDB lineage: Bacteria > Pseudomonadota > Gammaproteobacteria > Pseudomonadales > Oleiphilaceae > Marinobacter > Marinobacter nitratireducens. The sequence continues at coordinate 572,849 of NZ_ANIE01000003.1, read as the reverse complement.
GGTGCGTTAGGGAGTATCAGCGACTGGCCTTGCTGAAGGTGCGCTTCCAGATACAGCGTCTCAGCGAATGTTGCCACGGGAGATGCAACGCCGTATGCGCTGCCCATAATGACCCGAACGGGAACACCTTGAACCTTGATGGCGGGTATGTCAGCACTTGGATAGTGCAAAAACGCGGGCTCGATCTCTTCCTTGTCTTTGGGGAGGGCCAGCCAGAGTTGGAGGCCATGAAGTGTATGATCTGTTGAGGTTACCTCCGGGCGTTCTCGCTCAGAGTGGACGATCCCTTTGCCGGCGACCATAAGGTTAATATCACCAGGCCTGATAGGCTGGATGCTGCCAAGGGAATCCCGGTGCAGGATTTCGCCCTCAAACAGGTAGGTAACCGTTGCCAGGTTAACGTGTGGATGCGGCCGAACATTAATTCCGTCCCCGGCTGGAAAATTCGCGGGCCCCATGTGATCAAAGAAGATCCACGGGCCAACCATTTGTCGCTCTTTCGTCGGCAAGACACGCCTGACAGAAAACCCGCCAAGATCTTTTTTTCTGGGCTGGATCAATAGCTCGATGGCACCGCAGGACTGAGTGACGTCACATTCAAGCGTCGGTGATTGGGTAGAAATGCTCATAACGTATCCTTTGGGTGCCTGGTTCAGATCGCCGATTGGTAAGATGCCTTTGCTTCAATCTAGCTGAAAATTACAGAGTCTGTTTCAAGTCAGAACGTCTTACAGCCACGGTTTCCCATGTGCCAACGATCACCAATACGGATGTGGTCAGGAGTGCCAACACAAACGGAGCGACGAACAGAGCCATGGGCACAAGACATCCCAGTAGCACCAGACCTACATAATGGGAGCGTGGATGACTATTGAACATGAGCCTTTTGAACAAAATGTTGCCGATCAGGTAAAGGGCAGGGCCGCCAATGGAGGCGATCAACATGCTATTCCCGACATGCCCTGAGGCATGAGCAAGGATGAATTCGTCGGCCGCTGCGACGACCACAATGCCGGCGATAATTGCGAAATGCACATAGGTATAGATGAGGCGACCAAGGTGTCCGCTCCTCTCGCTGGTTGTGATGCGTTCACTGGCGCGCTCTGCGGAGAGGCTGAAGTAAATCCACCACATGGCGACAGTACCAACAAAAGCGCTGACGAATGCCAAGACAGTCGAGGTATTCCAAGGGGTGTGGGAGAACGTGTTGCCGGTGACAAGCAATGACTCGCCTAATGCAATAATAATCAATAGGCCACACCGTTCCGCCATGTGTGCCCCGGAGATATCCCATTTTTTGCTATCAGATCGACCGATGCCGGGCACATAAAACGACATCGAGGCTGAGAGATATTCAACGCCGAGCGCCAGGGTCCAAAGCGCAGTCCGATTGGTGCCGTCCTGCAATGCGCCCGTAATCCAGAACAGGCCTGCGACTGAAAACCAGATCGCCATGCGAAAGAAGTCGTTGTGTAAAACCGGTTTTGTTCTACGACTTGCAATGCAAACGAACAGTGTGCGCCCCACTTGAAGCGCCACATAAGAACAGGCGAACAACAGTCCGTGTTGTTCGAACGCTTTAGGTATAGCAATAGCGACGAACATGCCCAGTAACATCAGCGTGAACAGCAATAGACGAACCGGAATGGTTTCAGGATCCAGCCAGTTAGTTACCCAGGTAGTGAAAACCCAGCACCACCACACTGCCAGGAGGATTAAAAGCGATTGAAACAGTCCATAAGGGGTGAAATGGCCAATCAGAAAGTGGGCGCTCTGGGTAATGGCGTAGACAAACACCAGGTCAAAGAAGAGTTCCGAGAAGGAGACCTTGTGTTCGTTATCGCTCCCTTTTATTCGAAATAAAAACTTGGAATCATTAGCCAGCATACATTCCTCTTAGCACTCAATGAGAGTCAGGCGATGGTCGTACCCACGTTCCTTGTGGGTATCGAGCATAGCCCAGTGCGGTTAGTTTTTCTGGGCCATGTAACTCTGCATCAGGTTGGCATAGTGAGGGAGATGATTGGCCAGGATGCCACCAAAGCCCTCTATATCGTTACGCCAGTCGCGGTGCAGCTCACAGCCTACGCTGAACCAGTTCATCAGCTGCGCACCAGCCTGTTCCATCCGGCTCCACGCAGCGTCCCGAGTGGTCTGATTGAACGTGCCGGAGGCATCGGTCACAACGAATACCTCGTAGCCTTCCTCCAGGGCAGATAGCACGGGGAAGGTGACGCATACATCAGTGACGACACCTGCGATCAGCAGTTGTTTTTTGCCGGTTGCCTTTACGGCTTCTACGAAATCTTCGTTATCCCATGCGTTGATCTGGCCTGGGCGGGCGAAGTAGGGGGCATCCGGGAAAGCCTCCTTAAGCTCAGGTACCATCGGACCATTGGGGCCGTCTTCGAAACTGGTTGTCAGAATTGTAGGTATATTGAAAAACTTGGCGATGTCCGACAGGGCCAGTACATTGTTCTTGAAGTCGTCCGGGCTAAAGTCCCGAACCAGAGATAGCAGACCAGCCTGATGGTCTACCATCAGTAAAGCCACATCGTCTTTGTTCAAGCGCTTGTACGTAAATGCCATCATGATTCTCCTGATGTTTCATTGATGGGTGGGTTGGCCTGCAAAGGTTAGGCGGAGCTAAGTGCCTTGAGTAGCCTCCAGTTTTTGTACTCTGTGTTTCATATATAGGACGATGATTGATGCAGGACCTTAACGATCTTTATTTCTTTGTTCAGGCGGTTGATCACGGAGGGTTTGCGCCTGCAGGCCGGGCCCTGGGCATACCGAAATCAAAATTGAGCCGCCGGATTGCTGCACTTGAAGATCGCCTTGATACGCGTCTGATAAACCGATCAACCCGGCGATTTACAGTCACTGAATTAGGTATGGAGTATTACCGTCATTGCGTGGCCATGCTGGTTGAAGCGGAAGCAGCACAGGAGGCGATTGATCGATCACGTGCTGAGCCGAGGGGCGTTGTAAGGATGAGCTGTCCGCCTGGCCTGATCTATTTTCATGTTGGTAAGATCCTGGTCCGTTTCATGAGCAAATATCCCCAGGTAAAGGTCGAGATCGACGCGACGAGTCGCCGGGTGGATGTCATTCAGGAAGGGCTGGATCTGGCATTGCGAGTACGATTCCCTCCGCTGGAAGACAGCGATCTCGCAATGAAGGTGCTGTCCAAAAGTCCCCAGTGTCTGATGGCATCTGCGGATTTTTTTGACTACCACGAAAAACCTGAAACACCTTCCGACCTGGCAAACCTGCCGAGCCTCGATTTCGAGGATCCACACGGAAAACACGCCTGGTGCCTCGACGGTCCTGATGGAGCCACAGCTCAAGTGCATCACACGCCGCGGCTGGTGACGGATGATGTGTTCACCCTTCGAGAAGCGGCGTTGGCGGGATTGGGCATAGTTCGAATGCCGCTGATTGTCGGCGGCAGGGATTTGACGGAAGGTCGATTGGTTAATGTTCTGCCAGGATGGCAACCACGTGGCGGGATTCTCCATGCCGTGTTCCCCTCCCGGCGCGGTTTGCTTCCTGCGGTAAGGGCGTTGCTGGACTATCTCGCTGAGTCGATGAATGACGTGGATTTCGAATTATGAACGTGTTGTCCGCGCCCCATGCATTGCCGAGATACCTGGAACTTGAGAGAACCCTCCGAGACCAGATAGCGCGTGGTCGATGGCAAGCGGGTGAACGGTTGCCATCGATAAGAGCACTGTGCCAGATCTATGGTTTTTCCAAAATTACGGTACAGCATGCCTTGCAGCGTCTGGAAGCACTCGGGCTGGTTGAGGCCCGCGAGCGAAGTGGTTTTTTTGTGACCGCTGTGCAGAAACGATTTGAGCCTCCCAGGCAGTCGCCCACTTTGGCGGCTCCTAAACCGGTCACTGTCAGCCAGGTTTTTCAAGGCATCATGAGCCGCAGCGCAGCCTTCGACCTGCTACCTGATGCTGACGGCGATGAGCTGCCACCGGGTATCATTCAACTCAATCGTTCCATTGCAAGGGCATTGCGGAAACAAGCCGACCGATTTCAGTACTATGAGGAGCCAGCTGGGGATTCAGAGTTAAGGGCTCAGCTGGCTCTGAGATCCGCCAAAAGGGGATGGCTCGCTGATGCCAGCCAATTCTGTATCACCTCAGGATGCCAGCAGTCGTTATTCCTCGCTTTGATGGCCGTTTGCCGTCATGGCGACGTGGTCGCTGTCGAGGCCCCGGGGTTTTATGGGGTGCTGCAGTTACTTGAACAGCTGCAATTGAAGGTGATCGAGATACCCGCATCTCCAGAAAGCGGACTGGATGTAAGGGCGTTAGAAGATGCACTGGAGGTTTGGGATGTGAAAGCCTGTGTGGTGTCCCCGGCATTTGCAACGCCAACCGGGGCCGTTATGCCTCCCGACGCCCGAGCACGATTGCTGGAGCTTGCTGATCGATATGACCTCGCGATAATCGAAGATGACATCTATGGGGAATCAGGTTGGTTCAGCGTGCCCGATACGCTGAAAGCAATCGACCAATCTGACCGCGTGATTCATTGCAGCTCTTTCTCCAAAGTATTGTCCCGGGATCTCCGATTGGGATGGATTTCCGGGGCCAGGTGGCATGAAAAGATACTCAAACTGAAACTGACCTCCCAATTGGCGAGTAGTCGCTTTCTTCAGAAGGGCGTGGCTGGATTTATTGCTGAAGGCGGCTATGGGTCTTTTTTGCGCCGGCGTCGGCAGGAACTGCGCCAGCAGCGAGATCAATTGCTTGAGCTGCTCGCCGATTGGGACGTCCCGCTCCGGGCAACAGCACCCAATGGAGGCCTTGCTCTGTGGGTTGAGCTGCAGGAAGAAGTAGACACCCTTTGCCTCTTTCGGACTGCGCTTGCGGAAGGCATTGTGATTACGCCCGGCACACTATTCTCTGTATCGGGAAAATTCACAAATTGCCTGAGAATCAGCTTTGCCCATCCTTGGAATGAAGATCGTGTTGCCGCATTGAGGCGGTTACCTGAATTATTGTTCTGACCTGAAGTCAACTGTACCTATTAAATCTTAAAAAATTGGTCCTGCCCCCATCGGTTCTGACCCATTATCCTCCTGCCATCCATTCTTGAACGATCATGGCAAGGTGCGGAGCGAATGAGTCGCCTGATATCAGTTACGCAAATTGAACCCACGTCTCCAGGCTCGGAGAGCAAGCAGAAAATACAACCACGGAGTTTTACCGGCTTTTACCGGCGCCTCCGAATCACCGGCGGCTCTGTGCTCTTTACGCTGTATTTTGGTGTGGTTTGGCTTAACTGGGAGGGCAGGCAGGCGGTGCTCTGGGACCTCTCGGAGAAGAAGTTTCATATATTCTCGGCCACATTCTGGCCCGAAGACCTGGTGTTGCTCTCTGGGATTCTTCTGATATGCGCGTTTGGCCTTTTTTTCCTCACGGTCTGGGCCGGCAGGGTATGGTGCGGTTACGCCTGCCCACAGAGCGTCTGGACCTGGGTCTTCCTTTGGGCCGAGAAGGTGACAGAGGGCGATCGGGGCAGACGTCTCAAGATGGACGCCGCGCCAAATACTCTGAACAAGATTGTCCGCAGGGCGGCAAAGCACGGTCTCTGGGTGTTGGTCAGTCTCGTTACCGCAGTCACTTTCGTTGGTTACTTTTCTCCCATCCGGAGTCTTGTCACTGAACTTATATCGTTTGATGCATCCGGTTGGGCCGTTTTCTGGATACTGTTTTTTACTGCCGCTACCTATTTGAACGCTGGTTGGCTCAGGGAGAAAGTCTGTTTCCACATGTGCCCCTATGGACGGTTTCAGTCTTCCGTGGTGGATTCGGATTCCGTGGTTGTCTCCTACGATTCGGCCCGTGGAGAACCGAGGGGGTCCCGAAAAAAGGATGCCTCACAGGTACCTGCACACCTGGGCGACTGTATTGATTGTCAGTTGTGCGTTCAGGTTTGCCCGACCGGTATTGATATTCGTGATGGTCTGCAGATGGAGTGTATCGGTTGCGCCGCCTGCATAGATGCCTGCGATTCAATCATGGACAAGATGGGCTACCAGAGAGGGCTTGTCCGTTACGCCAGCGAGCGGGAGCTCAAGGGTGGAACGTCCAGACTATTGAGGCCTCGCCTTATAGGCTATTTCGCCTTTTTGGTCCTGATGATCGGGTTGTTCTCGTGGGGCGTCGTCTCCAGGCCGCTGGTCACCCTGGACGTTGAGCGAGACCGGGGCATGTTTCGGTTTACAAACGACGGCAAAGTTGAAAACAGCTATCTGCTCAAGCTCACCAATAAAGACAGCCAGCCAAGGTATCTCTTGATAGGGGTTAAAGGGCGTGACGACATCAGCATAACCGGATCACGAGGCGTCGCTCTGGGAGCAGGCGAAAAGGCGGAGGTACCTTTAGCTGTAGCGTATCCACCGTCTGCCAGCACCGCCGGTGCCAAGGAGCTTGTTTTTGAGGTCAGCACGCTAAATGGGGCAGGGGAAATGGTTACAGAGACCAGCACGTTTATTGGTCCGAGTAATAATTAATCCAACCTGGCTGGAGAGCGACTGGGGTATTCCGCTACTTTTCACCTCGCCGCTGATATTGGGATGGCGGGATTGATTCCCAGCGTTTGAATGCTTTCCGGAAGTTGGCGATATCGGAATACCCCAGGGCGAAAGAAATCTCCTGAATCGTCATTCGACCGGTTTCGAGGTATCGGACGGCAAGTTGGTGGCGCACGCCCTCCAGCACTTCACGATAGGATGTTCCTTCCTCAATCAGGCGTCGATGAAGGGTGCGCGGCGTGAGATAAAAGCGCCTTGCGGTTATATCCAGTGTTGGAAATCCGTGCTGCGTTTGTAACAGCAGCCGACGCACCCGAGCCGACCAGCTTTGTTCCGTGGGAAGCTTGTCCAGCTCTTGCCGACAGACCTTCAGGGCTTCCTGAAAACTCACGCTGTTCGCCATTTTCAGAGGCTTATCGATGGTCTTCAGGGGCAGGGAAAAAGCAGCAACATCCTGGTTATAGGAAACAGGGCTACGGAACATGGCCTCTGCCAGCTTCGCATCGCCTTCAAATGGAAAGGTGACCTGACGTATGTCGCAGGTACCCATTGTGGTGAAGTCGAGGATGTTCCGGATGGCCAGAACGATGGCTTCTGTGACTGGACGTTGTATGTCTTCCAGTGGCCGGGTTTCCAGAAAACGAACCCACAGTCGGTCGCCCTCGGTGACGGTTTCCATTGAGAGGAGGTCCGTTCTTAGTACCAGGTATTGCTCCAGCAGCTCTATCACCTGGCGAATGGTGCCACTGCTCATTGCCGCATAGCCCAGGATGCCATGGGTATTAATCAACAACCGTTCGCCTATCAGTAACCCCAAGGCCTGATCATTACAGAACTTACCGGCTTGTAGCAGGAATTGCCGGAACGTTGCCCAGGGCATGGTAACCAAAGACTCCTCCTCCTTATCAGGACTTATACCCAGGTGGCGAAGCCACAGCTCCGTGCGAATGCCGGCATTCTGGACAATGTCGATAATTTGAAGGATGTAATGATTTGGCAGGGTTACGCTTGGATGACTCATGACCTGATTGTCAGTTTATAACCCATAGGTGTCAATAAATAACCCCGTATTCGCGCTCCCTCACCGGTAGCATGTTTCCCGATGAAGAACAAAAAAGGGGAGCGCTATATGTTTTCTTTCTTCAAAAAGAGTGCCGCGAAATCGCACGATGCGGAAATCAATGGGAAGCGGATTGAGGTTCAGCCAAAGGAGACGTTGTTACACGCCGCGCTGAGGGAAGGCCTCGATTTCCCTCACAGCTGCCGCGTGGGTGGGTGCGCGTCCTGCAAATGTCGTTTGGTCAGTGGGACAGTCAAAGAGTTGACCGATATCGGTTATATCCTGAGCGATGAAGAGCTTGATCGGGGCTATATTCTTGCTTGCCAGGCCGTGCCCCAAAGCGACGTGAAGATTGACGTCGATCTACGTGCCCAGAATAAACGGAAAACCCTGAAGGGCAGGGTGGTTCTGCAGGAAAAACTGACCCACGACATTACCCACCTCAAAATTCAACTTGGCGAAATGCTTAGCTATCGCGCCGGGCAGTTTGCAGATCTTTCGCTGGACTCCTTGCCTGGCGTCTCTCGCAGCTATTCGTTCGCCACACCCTCGCAGCCGGATGCCTGTGTCTCCTTCTTTATTCGAGGTGTCCCCGGAGGTGTGTTCTCAAGTGAAGTAAATAATGAAGATCTCATAGGGCGGGACATGACCGTCAGCGGCCCCTCTGGAGACTTTTGGCTACGCACCTCCGAGGCTCCGATGGTCCTGATCGCGGGCGGTAGCGGTCTCGCACCAATATTGGCGATTTTACAGGACAGCTTGGCCGAGGGCTGCCGTCGGCCGGCCACCTTGCTGTTTGGTGCCCAGACTCAAAGCGATTTGTATGCGCTCGACCAGATCCAGGCAATCAAGGACCAGTGGCCTGTCAGTTTTGAGTTTTTTCCGGTTCTGTCCCGGGAGGATGACGCTTCAAGTTGGCAAGGAGCCCGGGGCAATGTCACCGACGTCATCCCCAAGCTGAACCTGATTGGTTCCGAAGCATACCTGTGCGGACCTCCGGCCATGATTGATGCGGCCGAATCGCTTCTGATCGCGGGTGGAATCGACAGAAAGTGTATGCACGCAGACCGGTTCACCACGGCGGCGGATGCCGCAAAGGCTGATGCCTCTGCCGAGTTGGTTAATTGATACGTGATATTTAAAGGATTCGCATGATGATGTTTCTTCACTACTTAAAGTACTTTATGTTCCATGGTGTAGGGCTGATTGCTTTGGCGGCCCTGGTGGCTGGTGGGCCATGGATCAGCCTTGGCCTGGCCGCCGTACTGGTCTTCTACATTGTCGGTGATGGGTTGTTGGGGGATGACACAACCACGCCCACATTCAAACATCCGACAATCCTCACGGTTCAGCTTTGGATGGCCTTGCCGCTGTTGGCGCTGATCGTGTTTGCAGCGGTTTGGAGCTTTTCTCCGGACGATGTCCTCAGCTTTGGTGCCCGGATAACAGAATTGACTGGCTACGATGCCTTGTCCGCCCGGGATGCGACTTTCTGGGGGCATCATGTATCCGCGGTGGTGTTGACGGGTTTGATGATCGGCATTATCGGGACGATTACTGGCCATGAACTTACCCACCGCACCTGGGACCCGGTATCCCTGCTCGTTGGTCGCTGGTTGTTGGCGTTCAGTTTTGACACGGTTTTCTCTATTGAACACGTGTACGGACATCATCGTTACGTTTCGACGACGGAAGATCCGGCCACCGCTCCCCGTGGCCGGAACGTGTACTTCCACATACTTGCATCGACACTGAAGGGGAATGTCAGCGCCTGGAAGATCGAGAAACGTCGGCTATCTCGGAAAGGGCAGTCGCTTTGGTCCTGGCACAACGCAGTGATTCGCGGCCATCTAATGAGTTTGTTGCTTGTCGCATTTGCTTTCGCCATGGGTGGATGGCAAGCGGCACTGTTCTTTGTCGCTTGTGGTCTCTGGGGTAAGGCCCTTCTCGAGATCGTCAATTACATGGAGCATTACGGTATGGTGCGGAATCCTGAAACGCCGGTTCAGCCCCGCCACTCCTGGAACACCAACAAGCGCATCAGCTCCTGGACCATGTTCAATCTTACTCGCCATTCCCATCATCATGCTCAGGGTGAGGTGCCGTATCAGGATCTTAAGCCATTCCCGGAGGCGCCGATGATGATCAGCGGGTATCTGACAACCATCGTAGTCGCGATGATCCCCCCGCTGTGGCACAAACTGATGACGCCCAAGGTTCTCGACTGGGACCGGCGATTTGCTTCAGATGAGGAACGCCAACTCGCGGCACAAGCCAACGCCCGGAGTGGAATAGCGGCTCTTAACATCGACAGGAGCTGAGGCCAAAGAGCGCCCCTCGTACGCTAGCTGTTGAGGGGCGCGAATTCGGTTAGAAACTGAGCTGAGTGCGAATATTTTTCATTCAAATACCTTATATGGCCTTTCCGTAGATCATCGAGACTGTGCCGCTAGACCAAACGTCTGCGCCCTTCAGTGCGTCGCCGGGCCTGCTCCGAATTCACATAAACCGACTCTGTAAACGTCGCATTGGCGTGGCCGAGTTCTTCACTGATATGGCGGATGTCGCCACCGGCTTCAATTGCCTGGCTTGCACCGGTATGTCTGAGGTAGTGAGTTTCGGATCGAATAGCGCGCAATTGCTTGGCTTCATCAGTGTAACCTTGCTTGTCCATCCGGTCTGCCGTAGCAACCATGGCTTGCTCGTAGATCCTTTGCACCTGCCTTTTACCGATAGCATCACCTTTACTGGAAGGGAGGATCGGAATGGATTCTCCGGGTACGGGTAGGGGAGACGGTAACCCCAGATGGGCACGCCAACGTTTTAGGTAGTCCAGATAGGCATCCGGGAGTGTCACTTGCCGTGTTTTATCGCCTTTTCCGAAAACCGAATAGATCCAATAAGGTTCGCCATCGACTATGGTTCGCCTGAAGTCTCCGAAGCTCGGTGTTCGCATCTGGTTTCGGTCTACGGGTCGAGGAGCCAATTCGCTAACACGAAGGAAAAGACTTTTCATCGTGACAATCACGAAGAGGTGGCGCTCGAATTTGGGGTTGGCGCTGGCCAAATCGGTGAGCGATTCCAGCAGAAAGGACCACTGCCAATCGGTGAGCCTACGAACCGCTGCATCCTGGTCGGTATTTAAATTCGGTTTGGCATTACGATCCCGTTTACGGACATCCAGAAGCGGATTCCGCTGAAGATGATCCCTCGACACGAGGTATTTGAAGAACGTCTGCAGTGCCGTCCGGCTGGCATTCAGGCTCGCCTGAGAAACAGAATAGGGGGCCTCCAGCTCTTTCGAGCGTTGGGCCATTGGGCGCCACGCTGGATTGGATCGCCGGAGACCATCCTTGTCTGTAAACGCGGGGTATATGCCTGATGACACCCAAGAGGCGGGCGGCGTTTTGAGGAAGTTGAAATAGCTGCTTACCACATCGGGATCAATTTGCGAAAGGTGGCGCTTTGCGATCAACCAGGTGTAATTAAGAAACCTCTGAAGCTCGCTCCGAAACCGATTGTAGGTACCTGAAACATCGCTGTATCTCGTGAGAAAACGCTGGGTGATTTCGTAGTCGTGCTGAACGGATTCAAGTCCAGCATCGAGAGCAGCCAAAGCTGCCTGTAGATCAGGATACGTTGAAAGTTCAGCCTGTTCGTGTACGAGTTCCGCTGTATCAAAGAGCGGAAAACCCGGAAATCGCGTCTTGGAGCTCATTAGGATTATCGGGTTCCTTAGATTCTTTGCTGACTTTACTGGTGGGTAGCTTAAAATGTCCAATACTCCTAAATATTGGACATGGATTATATTCGCATAAAATCAACGTATTACGCCAGTTTATCTATTCTGAGTTAGAAAACTCTGCCAGGAAAAAGCTGGAGGTGTCATGCCGAGCGCGAAACGATCCGGCAGGTTTGGGGAGGACGCCGGCACGCCACGAATACCCGACGTTTGTGAGACTCTGCGACACTCTTAAAACCCCAACGGCTGAACCCCATGGCATCCGTTGATGGCTAAGAGCGTGACACGTAGGATCAATTAGATCCTACGTTTCAGTTTTGGGTCAGGAACTGGTTACTATTTGCTGCTTACTCGCGTTTTACCAGCAACATAGGTCAGAGCGACTGACAACATGAAAAAGGCTGCCAAACCGCCAAACAAAGTAACGACTGGGATAATGTTCATGAGTTTTAAACCCCTCAGGTGATAGGTTACAGCGCTGATAGTCTCTCGGTCGCTGAATCGATATTAAGCTCATGTTTAGTTTACTCGCTACATTGCCTCAGCGCGTATGCGGAAACCGCTATCGGGGGATATGGAGATACCCGTATCCTTTTCACCTTTTCCTATCTATCTCAACACATAACTGCGCATAATGTATATTATGTTAAATTCGATATAGAGGATGCCAAAGCGCAATCCTCACATAACCCCCTCATACCTCCGTTATCTCGATTGCCACACTGGAGCGCATCACCGCTCTGTCCTTGCCTGGCGGTGCACCAAACAGCTTTCTGTAATCACGGCTAAACTGCGATGGGCTTTCATAGCCCACTTCGTAGCCTACGTTTGCGACTTCCTGATGGTCCAGCAAAAGCCGTCTGGCTTCCTGGAGACGAACCTGCTTCTGAAACTGGATCGGCGTTAACTGTGTGATGTTTTTGAAGCGGCGATGAAATGTCGCCGGGCTCATGTTCGCCATGGCCGCCAGATCGGAGACCTTGAATGGTTGTTGGTAGTTCGATTTGATCCAGGCGGTTACCCTCCCGATTCGAGCGGTTTCACTGTCCTTAATTCCGGTTCTTTGCAGTGCTGGCCCTAGTGGTGATCGCAACAGACGCCAACAGATCTCGCGGCGAATCATCGGTTCCAGAACCTGCCTATCCTCTTCCGGCTTTCCGACAAGTTGCAGTAAGCGCACAAACGGGTCGTAAAGTTCATCCGGGATGTCGGCAGTGATCAGGGCCTGTTGTTGGCACCCGTCATCAACCATCTCAGGATTTGATACGAGCAACTCTGAAATCATCATCGGATCGATGGACAAACTCAGTGCAAGGTATGGTGAGTCCGGGTCTGCTTCAATGATTCGTGATGTCACGGGAACATTCACAGAGGCGAACAGGCACTGGCCCTCGCCGTACTTGAACGAACAATGACCAATCGAGCTTAGCTTCGCTCCCTGGAGAACCATGCAGAAAGACGTGTCATACACTGCTCGGATTGTGCCACTGGCTTCAGTTGCTCTTGTTAGCCGAAGCCCTTCAACATTACTTTCAGAGCCAGCCTTAAGCCATTGGTCTTCAACGAGTATTCGTAGGTTCGTTAGATGTAATTCGCGGGGAATAGACAAGGTCGACTACCTAAAATGAAAAGCGGGTTGAGAGAATCGTACAAGAAGGTGCGATTTTCTGACAGCCTCATTCCGTATCTGTCGCCGTAATATGAATCCTCAACGACAGCCTGGATGGCTCTATTCATATGAGGAATTCAATATGACGATCAATGTTCCGCATTCCGATAACAACGCCCCTTTGAAGCTCCGAACACTTGGACGGTCGGGTCTATTTGTCTCCGAATTGTGCCTGGGCACGATGACGTTTGGAGGCGGTGACGACATGTGGGGGCTGATCGGCCAGCTCCAGCAGGACGAAGCCGATAGGCTCATGGGGACCGCGATTGATACCGGCATCAACTTCATCGATACCGCCAATGTGTACGGTGCTGGTGCGAGCGAGCAATTCGTTGGTCAATCGTTACAGAATCTTGCGATTAAACGTGAAGACATCGTGTTGGCAACCAAGGTGCTTGGCCCTATGGGGGCGTCTCCGAATACTCGCGGTGCCTCTCGTGTTCATATCATGAATGAATGCAAAGCCAGTCTTCGCCGATTGCAGACCGATTATATAGACCTTTATCAGATTCACGGCTTCGACCCGGCCACACCAATTGTCGAAACCCTCGAGGCCCTGAATACCCTGGTACAACAGGGGCATGTGCGGTACGTCGGACTTTCTAACTGGGCCGCATGGCAAGTCATGAAAGCGATTGGTATCGCAGAAAGCAGGCGGCTATGCCCTATTCTCTCTCTACAAGCTCACTACACAATCGCCGGCCGGGATCTCGAACGGGAAGTCACGCCAATGCTGGAATCTGAGCAGGTTGGGCTTATGGTCTGGAGCCCTCTGGCAGGCGGTTATCTGTCTGGCAAATACGAGGGCCCGGATGTGTCCGGGGAAAACCGGCGCGCCAAGTTCGATTTCCCGCCGGTTAACCGGGAGCGAGGCAGCAAGATTATCGCCACTATGCGAGAAATCGCTGTAGGTAAGCACGTGAACGGCAAACCCGTCAGCGTTGCCCAAATCGCCCTCGCCTGGCTCCTGCACCAGCCCGTTGTGACCAGCGTGATTGTCGGAGCCAAGCGGGTGGATCAACTGATGGATAACATACAGGCAGCCGGGATCCGCTTATCAGAAGGCGAGTTAACCGCTCTAGATGACGTCAGCAGGCTCCCAGAGGAGTACCCCGGCTGGATGTTACAACGCCAGGGTGAATATCGCGCTCATATGAAGAGCTAAGCCTCTTCGCCGCCCTCAGAAGCCTCGTTCAATAAATGAGGCTTCTTGAGCGCTCGCTGGAACAGATCCCTGTTTTCTGCGATGGCCAGGGCGCACTGATCAGCCAGTTCCTCACTCAGGCCATCTACCCGTTTGACCAGAAATTCCCGGAGTTCTTCGGTCAGTTCCAGCATTTTGTCCCGAGCATCCGCCTCTGCTTTGGAAGCAAACAACATCGTGTCCGGGTTTTTCTTGGCCATATCGAGTCCGTCCCGCGTTGAAAAATAGAGTGCTTCAACAGCCATGTATCACCTCATGTCATTGGCATACTGTATATATGAACAGTGTATCACAATAAATCAGATACTGAAGCCGAGGTGGCTGAGAAAAGACCTCTAATTGTTCCGACGAATTACGGAGAGAGGTTTTCGAGGGCCTGGAGAAAGGTCTGTGCTTCCAGTGGTATGAGCTTCGTTTTCAGGATGAGTGGCGGGGAGGACGTTGAATTCACGTAGAGGTTGATTGGCTGGTTCTGGGCGGCCATCCAGCTCACCTGTTTGAGCTCCAGATGCCCAGTCAGTTCGGCGACGTACGAGCAGTTATCGTCGGTGACACTGCAGTTACGCTGTTCGTGATTGCGTTGAAGATCAATCGGAAGTAGTTCCGGGTAGTCGGGAAAACTGACCGTACTCCAGTCATGTTGGCTGGAACTGTTGGCCGTTATATGAAGTTCGATACGTCGTACCTGCTGAGTTCCTTTATCGTAAACGCCATACAGGTACGGGTCCGCGGTATTGAGGGTTGTTGAACCCAGTAACGGCTGGGCGAATTTCAGGCTCGAAACCTGAACCTGGCCCTGTTGCGGGTCATCCATCCCTGTCACCGTCACGGGACCGCCCCCACTACTGATACCCGCCATGGGAGCGCAGCCGCTCAACATTAACCCGGCCGACGCCAACAGGCCCACCTTTCGTTTCATAGACATCCGCCCTACCCTGAATTGTTCGGTTTGTCCGTGCGTCAACCGTCAGGGTAAAGCAGGACAGACAATCACGAAGCTTTACTGCATAGCTCCATATAATCACAGGCTTCCTGGCGGGTAAAGAAGCGGCCAAGCCGGACGAACCCGGAAATGATGGAAGACTTGATATCAGTTACCTGGCCAGAACCGTCACGGTCGGCGATCCACTCGTCAGGTAGCCCATCGATCAGATGACAGGGTGCGATGCGTCCGTCCCGGAACCTGGAAAGTGCCACCTCGCCTGTCAGGGCGTTTTTGAAAGCGGGAACAAAGAAGGCTTGCCGGTTGTTTTCGCTGACACCACCTGTGCCAGCGAACCTTTGGTTTTCCTGTTTGAGAAAGGCGGGTTGTTGCAGGGCTTTCATGACGATCACCTTTTAAGCGTTTTTGGTGTCTCGCCTCCGTGGCTGGGCGTAGTTTATACAGCTTCCTTAAGCCTTAACTTAACGCTTATAGTCTCGCCATGAACTCTGTAAGTGGTGCCATTGTTGGCGTCTTTTAGGTGTAGTACTTAAGAATGAGACTCAACAAAGCGGTCTGGACAAATGCTCAGGACTTTACCCTATGGGCACTGCCAGCCAATGATTCCAGTGTCTGGTACTCACATTCCTTATCAGCCTTGAAGGCTTTAGAAGAGTCGATAAGGATGTTGTCGTCCGCCATAAATCGACGGCCCAGCAGCATCGGGTATGAAAAGTTGCTGCGATTGGCCAGGGAGAATTGAGTTTCGTGCTCAGTTCCGGCAATGCAGAAGCTCATTTTAACGACGTAGCGTCTCTGGGAGTCTAGGCCCTTTCGTTTAATCAGAACCGTGCGATACACGGGGCGCTCAAATTGCAGCGTGACGGCGTCGTGGTCCAACTCTCCCGAGGAAGGCTGGTCCTCGTGATCTCCCAATGGAATATTGAATTTAACCCACTTCTCGCCGTTTTTCTGGAATTCCCGGATATCGATCGCATGCAGTGAGGAGGTTTTTGCGCCCGTGTCCATCCTGGCTTTCATTCGAAGGCCGGTGTCGTTGATAACTGCCCATTCCACAAAGCCAAGCACTTCGGGAACCCGGGTATCCTCGGGATCAGTGTCGGTGCCTGCCACCACCATGCAACTCGCCATCAATGAAATTGCGGTAGCTACCACTACTACAAAACGCATTAAATATCTCCTGCATGACTCTGTAAATCTGGAAAAAATTCAAGAAAAAGGTATTCTAGTTCTCGATCTGACTCGCGGATCTCTTCAATGATACCGGCAAACCCGTTCGGAAAACGCAATCGCCCTGCGACCCTGTCTAATGCATAACCAACATTGTCCAGATCCGCGTAGGCGCTGAACCAGTCGTGCGACACCATGCGCCGGGACATCGTCAGCATTGTTGCCGGCATGATCTGCTCATATTCCTGCAATTCGCAATAGACCAGGTTGATGAAGCGATCACGCGGGCAGTTTGCGTACCGTTCCCAGTGCCTCAACAGGTAGTGGTCGTACAGAATATCGAGCGCAACGCCGGCAAATCTGCGCCGTTGGCGTGAGAACAACTGTTTGCTCTCCAGCACGGCCGGGTGGCGATCGGTAAAAGCATCAATCGCACGGTGATGGCGGACACCGGCTAATACATCAGCAGGCAGTCCGCCAAGATCCACGCCACGGGTGAAATCACCGAGAATACTGCCTACGCGGGCTTCGGCCGAGTCCGGAGCGAGAAATGCGTGGGCAAGGTAATTCAAACGTGTTCCCCATGGATGTTTTATCGTTAGAAATTCACCTGAATGCCCAGTCCCAGGCCGTCTACGGTGAGGTTGTCGTCGTCATAGTAACGCATGTATTCCAGGTTACCGGAAAGGTTCTGCTGGAACTTCATATTCAGGCCGACACCATAGGACAGGTCCGAGTCGTCGTCTGTGACCTTGTTGCCGAGAAACTTCGCTTCCGCCTCAATCCGGGTAAAACCAATGACGGCGTAGGGCGTCACAGGTGATTCGTTGGGCAGTTTGATATTGGCGTAGCCGCCGAAGAAGTTATCGACAGAGAGGTCGACGCCGCTGATCGTATCATCATCCACGCCAAACCCGGCTCGCCCTTCAAGACTCAGGAACGGAGTCGCGTCAACACCCACTTTTCCGGACAGTGTGCCGACATCAGCGTCCAGGTCGTTATCATCGAGCATCATGAAGGTGTAGTTCAGGCCTGCATACACGCCTCCCATGCCAGACTTGTACATATCCTGTGCACCTGCAGACCCGGCCGCAACCAGGCCGGCAATCACGAATGCAGCTTTTGAATAATTGTTCATAGTGGTACTCCTCCTTGGCCGACGATTCGGCATTTGCTCAAGACCTATCATCCTGACGATCTTCGACATTGGATAGATCCGTAATAACCGATGGTTTAACGGCATTTAATATGTGGTTAATTCTTGTCTTAACCGCCCCATTTGTTGCGCATACTATCTGCCACGGGTATTCTGGCGCGGACTCTGAGTTCAAGCTGGCTAGAGCGTCTTTTGAAAAATCTGACTCCCGTAATCTTTATCGTCAGCGTCATGTTCGTGTTGCTGAGCATTTTCATGACGTTACCGGTCTTTCTGTTGCTTGGTTCCGAAGCGCCGAACGCTATGGCGTTTGCGGAGTCGGCGGCTATTGCCTTTGGTATCGGCACCGCGGGCATCCTGGCGACGTATCGGCAGGAACGGGACCTCAAGCCCCGCTATATGTTTGTCCTCACGGTGTCGAGTTGGTTCATTATTGCCCTCCTTGCCGCACTGCCGTTCTATTTGAGTGATAACAATATCTCTGCCGCCGATGCATTTTTCGAAGGTGCGTCCGGCATCACCACGACGGGCGCGACGGTGCTCAGCGGTCTGGATACCATGGATCGGGATCTGCTCCTCTGGCGGTCCATTCTCCAGTGGATTGGTGGCATCGGTATCATCGGCATGTTCGTTGCCGTACTGCCCTTTCTCCGGGTTGGTGGCATGCGTCTGTTCGCGACTGAATCCTCCGAGTGGACCGATAAAGCCCTGCCGCGGATGAAAACCCTGAGTCGCGGGCTTTTGTTTGTTTACGTGGTGTTTTCTGTCATCGCGGTCATAACCTACTGGTTTTCAGGTATGACGCTCTTCGACGCCTTTAACCACGGCCTTACCAGCATCGCCACTGGGGGCTTTTCCACCTCAGACATGTCCATGGGCAAGTTCAATGATCTGATCCTGATGGAAGCGACACTATTCATGATCATTGGCAGTCTGCCGTTTTTCCTGTTTGTGCGGGAGATGCACGGCCAGCATGGCGTTCTGTTCAGGGACCAGCAGGTTCGTATGTTCCTGGCAATCCTTTTCGTCGTGCCAGCGTTGCTGACACTATACCGCTGGGCGGTTTCCCCCGTACCCTTCGACCCTCTTCACAATTACACCGCAACGTTATTCAACGTGACCTCCGTGGTGACGACCACCGGATACGCCTCCGAGGATTACTCTGCCTGGGGGCCTCTGGCGTTTGTGGTCTTCTTCTTCCTGATGTTTGTGGGTGGCTGCTCGGGCTCCACCGCCGGGGGTATGAAAATTTTCCGTTTCCAGCTTTCCCTCATCATCCTCAAGGAGCAGCTTATGCGTCTGCTCCACCCCCGCGCTGTGATGACCCGGAATTACAATGGGCGGGCAGTCAGTGATGAGATAATTTCCTCGATGATTGCCTATACCTTCATCTTTCTGCTGTGTCTGCTGTTGATCACCGTGGCGCTTGCAGCCATGCAGCTCGATTTTGTAACCGCGTTGAGCGGAGCGCTTACGTCCCTGACCAATGTCGGGCCCGGCCTCGGGGATATTATTGGCCCTGCCGGAAACTTCGGACCTCTCCCAGATGGCGCAAAATGGGTGCTTTCGGTCGGCATGCTGATGGGCCGTCTGGAAATCTTGAGTGTAGTGATCGTGCTTTCGCCGGCATTCTGGCGTAGTTGATTATTTCAGCCAGAGAATGGATGCATTTTCCAGTGGCAGGTTGAGACGGTCATCCTGAACCCGAATCCTTGGGGTAAAATGACCGGCCGGCCTTTTGGATACGCATGCCTGATAGGCAAAGCCATGAACCGCACCCTCCAGAGAGTGGATTCGCTGCATTTCGATCACTTCTCTGGGACCGTAATCGCTTTCCTCCGCAACCAGCTCGACCCGAATCCGTTCTTCACTAACGCCGTTCAGGAACGCGTTAACCTTGATCGTGTCGACCTCACGTCCTTCCTCGACTTCCATTCCGGCGAAACGGAGCTTGGGCCAGTCGCACTCCAGTTGCCGATACTCCTCGACCATTGCCCGGGCCTCATCTGCCGAGCGCTCTGAGCCAGTGCTGACCATTGGCAGGTAGAAATTTTCTGTGTACTCACGAACCATGCGGTTGGCCGAATAGCGTGCCGTCAGGCGGTTCATGCTCCCCCGAATACGATTGATCCAGGCTTTCGGCCGGGCCTCCTCATCCACGTCGTAGAATTCGGGTATGACCGAGCCTTCCAGCAGGTCATAAAGTTCATTGGCATCAGAAAAATCGTGCTCATTGTTCTGGCTCAGCTCCTCAACGGTTGCGCCCGGTCGAATCGCCCAGCCCAGCTCCGGGGTCCACGCCTCGGCCCACCAGCCATCGTATTGGGAGAGATTCAGGCCTCCATTAACCAACACTTTCATGCCGCTCGTGCCACAAGCTTCCCACGGGTGTCGAGGATTGTTGAGCCAGACGTCAACGCCCTGAACGAGATGCGCGGCCACCGCAAGATCGTAGTCTTCGATAAAGACGACTTTGCCTTCCACGTCAGGTCTGGTAGCAAACTCCCGCCACCGCCGGATCAGAACCTTGCCATAGTCGTCCCTGGGGTGTGCCTTGCCAGCCAGAACAATCTGAAGCGGGCGATCACGATCGTTTATCAGCGCCGCAAGGCGATCCGTGTCTGTGAGTAGCAGATCCGGTCGTTTGTATTCGGTGAACCTGCGGGCAAACCCGAGTGTCAGGGTCTCGCTGTCGAGAAGGAGTCCGCACATCGCTGGTGGATTGCCGCCCGGTACATGTTCACAATGCTGACTTTGGAGCTTCGATCTCAGGTAGCTGACAAGATGGCTACGTTGCTTTTGCCGCATCCCCCAGAGTTCTTCATCGGAAATGCATTCCATCGGGCAGCTTGATTCCATTGGCCGGCGCCATCGGTCCTTTCCGCAGGCTCGGGTCCATACCGTGTCGGCTTCCCGGGAATCCCAGCTCGGAGTATGAACGCCGTTGGTCACATACTCCGCAGGTATCTCGGATTTCGGCCAACGAGGGAAATACGGCTGCAGAACGGCCTGTGTAACCTCGCTATGAATAGCTGAGACGCCGTTCAGACGGCCGCATAGATTGAGCCCGAGGTAGGCCATATTGAAAGTGCCTTCATCGCCCACTCTCTGTGAATGGCCGCCGCTACTGCTGCCCAGTTTCATCAGCTGTTTCATTGAGACGTGAGACTCGGCCATCCAGGGCTCAAGGTAGAGCCGGATGAGGTCGTTTGGGAACTGATCAAAGCCTGCTTCGACCGATGTGTGCGTGGTAAAAAGGTTGCTGGCGCGGTTAGCAACTCTTGCCGTGTCGAAGTCGGTGTCATGAGTCAGCGCCCAGCTGACCGCACGTTCCAGAAACGCAAAGGCACTGTGCCCTTCGTTGATATGGCAGATGTCCGGCGCTAACCCGAGCTGGCTTAACAGCCTCCATCCACCGATGCCCAGTACAATCTCCTGCTGAAGACGCTTTTCAGGCGTTCCGCCATAGAGCTCACTGGTAATACCACGATCGCCCGGCTCGTTTCTGGGATCGTTACTGTCTAAAAGCAGTAGTTGGCACCTTCCGACACGGGCGCGCCATGCTCTGAGCCGTAATTCCCGCCCGGGAAAGGGTAACAGAATCCGGATCCATTGCCCGTCACTGTCCGTCAAAGGCGAGACCGGGAGCATCGTTGGGTCGTTGTAGGGATAAAATTCCTGCTGTTCCCCCTGTGCATTCAAGGCCTGCCGGAAATATCCCTGCTGATAAAGAAGCCCGACCGCCGTCACTGGCACCCCCAGATCACTGGAGGCCTTCAGAAAATCCCCGGCGAGAACGCCGAGTCCCCCGGAATAGAGCGGCAAGGACTCCGCCAGACCGTACTCCATACAAAAAAAGGCAATGCCGTGTCCCAATTCATCGGGATGAGTGTCTGAGTACCAGGTGGGTGCCTCGGTGAATTCACGGTGTGACTCGAGCTGCCGCGAATAGAGCGCCATAAACGCGGGGTCCTGGGCCAGAGATTCAAGGCATTCGCCGGAAACGCTATTCAACACCAGCCAGGCATTGCCTGTGGCGTCCCAGACCTCTTGATCAATAGCACGCCAGAGTTCGTCACTGCCATGATGCCAGGTCCAGCGCAAATCAAGCGCAATATCAAAGAGGCCCGACAGTGCCTCAGGAACGTGTCTTGGCGTGTAGGCGGCCAGTGTCATCGCTGAACGTCCAGCAGGTTACGGGAATCAGTGAGCGGTGTAGCCCCCATCTATAACGAGTTCGCTGCCAGTCATGAATTTTGACTCCTCAGACGCAAGGAACACGATGCCCCATGCAATGTCGTCCGGTTCACCCATGTGGCCCAGCGGATGAAGTGCAGCCGTCGCTGCTTTCGCTTCTTCCAGATCCGAGCCGGTGGATTTCAAATGCCCCTCGACCATCGGTGTCCAGATAAAGCCCGGGTGTATGGAATTGGCCCGTATGTTGTCAGGCGCATAAAGCATGGCATCGGTCTTGGTCATCAGCCGCACAGCACCTTTGGAAGCATGATAGGGGGGGACGTCCGGGGCACTGACCAATCCATAGATCGAGGAGAGATTAATAATGCTGCCCCGCCCTGCCTTTTTCATCAGAGGTATAGCGTGTTTGGTGCCGAAGAAAACCCCCTTCACATTGACTGTCTGTACTCTGTCCCACTCCTCCTCGCTCAGTTCGTGGGTCGGCTTGTTGGGACCGGCAATACCGGCGTTATTGACCAATACGTCCAGGTGCCCAAATGTCTCGGCAGTCGCATTGAGCGCGGCTTTCACCTCGTCTTCCTTACTGACATCACAGTGCCAGTAAGCCACGTTTCCGCCTTTGGCTTTCAGTTTTTCGACAAGAGCTTTGCCTTCTTCATCCAGGCAATCCAGGACAGCTACAGATGCGCCCTCCTCGCTCATGCGAGTAACCGCTGCTGCGCCAATGCCGTGCGATCCGCCGGTGACAGCGGCAACCTTTCCTTTTAATCGGTTCATTTCGTCCCTCCTGGCATCGCTCTAGTGCATGGCTGAGTTTGAAACGGGAAAGTAGTCCTGAGCGCGATGGTGTTCATGCAGCCAGCGAATCAGGGCGGAAATCGTGAAGTGATCATTTTCGACGCCGTCGAAATCCAGGCCCAGACCGTTGTCGGATTTCCGAACGACGTGGGCCTTCAGTCGACGAAAATGTTTTTCGTCCCGTTCCGGAAAGCGGAACTCCACCTCAAGTATCTGGTTGAGCTGAATGTCGTTGTAGTCGGTCGCGATGAAGAGCCCGCGTTTGGATGCGTCACGAATCTGGCCCGTGGCAACCGGCAGACCCCGTTTGTAGACAAGCAACCCGAGTTTGCCCGGGATGCGTTTGCTGAGTCGATGTTCCATGGTTCCCCCCATAGAATCAGTGAGCGATATTTTTATTCGAATTCTGGTCTTTTTTTATCCAATTTCACCGAGCGCCACATTGATCCTGATCAACATTTGATCGCCACTAAAACGTTCTATTGCTTATCTGCAGCATCTCCCTGATTTTCAAAGAGAGGTCAGGCGTGCAGTCAGCCAGATCCAGTTTCCAGAGCCAGTTGTTTTCAGTGGTGCCCGGCGTGTTGAATCGCGCAGAACTCCCCAAACCCAAAAAATCCTGCATGGGGACAAGCGCAATGGAACTCACCGAACGAAACGCCGCTTTAATTAACGGCCAGGGCATGTCCCGGCCATCAGTGTCGAAATACTGATTGACGTAATCACGACTACGGTCGTCCAGGCTCTGGTACCACCCCAGCGTAGTGTCGTTGTCATGGGTTCCGGTATAGACCAGATCCCTCTGCTTGTGGTTCCCCAGCAAGTGTGGGTTATCCGGGCTACCGTCAAATCCGAACTGAAGAACCGTCATACCGGGAAGGCGGAATCGATGCCTGAGTTCCTCAACTTCCGGGCCGATGATTCCCAGATTTTCGGCGACTAAAGGCAAGTCCGGGAATTTCGCGAAGCAGGCGTCGAGAAACGCAGCACCAGGGCCTGGCACCCAATAACCATTCCGGGGCTGAGGACGATCTGCGGGGATTTCCCAATACGCTGAGAGCCCCCGAAAGTGGTCAATGCGGATCAGATCAAAGAGATGTCGCTGGCTTTCGAGCCGTTGCAGCCACCACTGATAGCCATCAGCGGCGATGTAATCCCAATCGTAGAGAGGATTACCCCAGTGTTGCCCTTCATCGGAAAAATAGTCCGGAGGCACACCGGCGACGACCTGAGGGTTGCCTTCGTTGTCTAGCTTGAAACAGCGCCGGTTGGCCCAGACATCGGCGCTGTCGTGGGCAACAAAGATCGGAATGTCTCCGAACAGCAGAACGCCACGATCGTGGGCATAGCGTTTGATTGCGCGCCACTGGGTCAGGAACAGGAACTGCTCGAACTGAACCCTGCGAATCATGTCCGACGCTTCCCGGGAAAGTGCGTCCATTTCAGCCCTTTCCCGATCCCTCAGGCCAACCGGCCATTGCTGCCAGGTTGTCCCCGGATATTTCCTGCGAATTGCGATGAACTCGGCATAGGTGTCGAGCCAGTAACGGTTTTCCTGGCGAAATGCCTCGAAATCCGCGTCAAATTGCGGCGCATCGCCCTGAAGGAATCGGGTTATGGCGCGTGCCAGAAGGGCTTCCCTACCGTGAGACTCAAGCCCGGTATCCAATTCGGATGCCTGAAGTAGCCCCATCGCTTCCAACTCGGCCACATCGATCAAGTCGGCGTTGCCCGCATGGGCGGAGAGTGACTGATACGGCGATAAATCACTGTGTGTGGGCCCGAGCGGGAGCGTTTGCCAGACGGTTATCCCGGCCTCGGCGAGGAAATCCACGAAGGCCCTGGCGTGTCCGCCGAGTACTCCTTCCGGCCCTTTGATACAGGTTGGGTGAAGAAGTACGCCTGCCCGTCGGCTGGAAAAAATATCGGTATCATTCTGGCTGATCATGGCGAGTCGCCCTGATCGTGCCCGGGTCTCATGGCACCTCCTCTCGCTGGTTCGCCACCACCCTGGCTAAGCTGCTGGAATACCGAGGTCGGCGCTTCGAACTCGATCAACTCGTAGAGGTTGACCAAATGCCGGCGGTACAGATGCTCGAAATCACTGACCACCTGCGCCGGATTGTAATCACCGAACCACCAGAACCAGTCTGACCCCTCACAGATGGCGAGTTGTCGCTCAGCAGCCCGTTTTTGCTCCGCCGTCAACGTGCCATTGTCCATAACCCGGTCATAATGGCATTTTGCTTCGCAGAGCAGATCCCAGGCCCGGTTTTTGTCAGGATCACCGATCCAGGTCGAGAAGGTGCCGTAAATCCAGCTTCCGGCCACCAGATGCGGCAGGTTAGCGGCAACAAAACTGCTCTCATCCAACAGTTCTTTATAGGTCGTTAACCGGAGGTTTGGATGATGTGCCAGAACACGGTAAAGCTCGTCCAGAAAGTGATACCCATTCTCGGGGAAATATTCCCAGGCATTTTCTCCGTCAAGGATGATCGATATCACCGTGCTGTACTGAGTGGAATCGCGGTGGCTGGCGATGTTCTCCATATGATGCACAAGATCCCCGACCGCGTCCCTGGCGTGCCAATCGGCATAGTTGAACCCGATGGAGTCTGAAAGGCCATCATCTCTGAAGAAGACCGCGGTGTGCCCATCGCCGAAGTAATAAGGCTGGTGAATCCCCGCTCCCTTGACATTGACGCCGGCGGCTTTCGCCTGATTCAGGCTGTTATGGATGACCGAATCGCCACTGGCAGTCCACTTGAAGCCGTTTTCCTGAAGATGCGCCAGCGTAGTCTGGCTGAGTCCTCCCTCGGATGCCCAGCAACCCACTGGCTCCATACCAAAGAATCGCGCGAAGACCTCCCGAGCGACTTCCAATTGGCGGTTCACCCGTGCGTCACCGCCGGGATAGGCGGCGCTTGCCGGCAGATCAATATCCGGCATGGCTTCTCTGGCTGAGCCGAGATCCAGCAACAGGGGCAGTATGGCGTGTGTGAAGGGGCTGACAGAAAGCTCTACCTGGCCTTTCTGGGCAAGTTGCCGGTATCGGGGGGCAATGCTGGTGAGTGTCTCGAAAATCAGTTCCAGCAGCGAGTGCCTGTCGACGAGCGTAAAACCGTGCGCCTTTTCCTGAAGGCCCTGGAGACTAACGTTGTTCCGCCGGATCGTTTCCCCCATCCAGCCGATGTGGTACCAGACAACAAGATCCGATAACAGCGTCGGCGAAATGTAGCGCTGCAACTGGGGCTTGGTCTGATAGAAACCGGCAAGCTCCGCGAGCTTTGCATAGGCCGGGAAACGCTGGATGATTCGATCATTATTTGCCCGCAGGCACTTCTCAACCAAGTCCAGAAACGGTGGCGTTCCGGGTTCCGGCAGATCCTCGGCTACCAGGGCCGCCAATAGCGGGTCACCAATGGTTCCAGCACCATGCCGCCAGCGCTCAATTTGCACCAGATAGGTTTCAATCTGCTCCAACAGGATGGGCGCAAAGTTCACGACCGCCCGTGCTTCCGGATGGGCTTCAAGATGACCGGCCATATCGCTGTAATCCTTGATGGTGTGTAAATACACCCACGGGAAGCGAAATTCTCCGGTCCGAAGGTCCTGGTAACAGGGTTGGTGCATGTGCCAGCACAAGACAACCGGCGTGCGGGTATCAGAGGCCATGAGGATAATCCTGCCCCAGCATTTCCGGGGTGATTAAGACGACACCATTGGGAGACACGAAGAATCGTTTGCGGTCTTCCCGCACATCGAAGCCGACCCGAGTACCCTCTGGTATCCGGCATCCCCGATCAATCAATGCTTTCTGGATACGGCAGTGCCTGCCGATCTCAACATCCGGGAAGATGACCGAATCCTGCACGTCACTGTAGGAATGAACGACAACCTGTGAAAACAGCAATGAATGCCGTACCTGCGCTCCGGAGACAATACACCCCCCTGCTACCATGGAGTCGACGGCGGTTCCCCGGCGATTCTCATCATCAAATACAAATTTGGCAGGTGGGAGTTGTTCCTGGTAGGTCCAGATTGGCCATTCGGAATCGTACATGTTGAGATCCGGGCTGACGCCAATCAGTTCCAGATTGGCCTGCCAGAGCGCATCGACGGTGCCAACGTCCCGCCAGTACGCGACTTTGTTGTGGACCGGGTCCCGGAATGGAAAGGCTGTCACGCGCAGGCGCTTTATCACGGAAGGGATAATGTCCTTTCCGAAATCATGGGATGAGCTGTCGTCCTGTTTATGGTCTTTGAGCAATTCTTCCTGGAGTACCCGGGTACTGAATACGTAGATCCCCATGGAAACGAGCGCCTTTTCCGGATCTCCAGGCATGGACCTGGGGTGCTCGGGCTTCTCTGAAAATTCCGTTATCTGGAGATCGTCATCAACCGCCATCACACCGAACGCTGAGGCCTCCTTAAGCGGCACTTCGATGCAGCCCACGGTGATATCCGCTTCACTTTCGACGTGGGCAGCCAACATGGTGCCGTAGTCCATTTTGTAGACATGATCACCCGCGAGAATCAGCACATATTCCGGATTGTGGCTGCGAATGATGTCCAGATTCTGAAGGACCGCATCGGCGGTGCCTGAGTACCAGGAGGTTTCGATTCGTTGCTGGGCAGGAAGCAGCTCGACAAATTCGTCCATCTCGGCCCGAAGAAAGCTCCAGCCGCGCTGTATATGACGAATCAGTGAGTGGGCTTTGTATTGAGTAATTACGCCGACCTGGCCGATGCCGGAGTTAATGCAGTTGGACAGCGGAAAATCAATGATCCGGAACTTACCGCCAAACGGAACGGCGGGTTTTGCCCGCCATTTCGTCAGATCATGTAGACGGGATCCTCGCCCCCCGGCAAGAACCAGCGCAAGGGTTTGCCGCGTCAGGCGGCTGACGTAACGCTTGGTCGTTTGCATAGCAGCTTCCCTGAAAACCAGCAGGCTTTCTGCCCCTTTGCCTGTCACCGAACGCCAGGTTCGACATATTTTTGACGTCAGTAATAATAGTAGAACATCATCTCAGTATTGTGACGTGAAATTGTTTTGGATCATTTTTTGATCATTCACTATCGCGTTCAATGAAAACTCTGTCCTGTCGGGAGCGTGGTCTATGGAAAGTCCCCCTCTGAGCGAGTTTGACCTGCACCTTTTTGGCGAAGGCCGCCACTGGCATATCTATAACGTGCTCGGCGCACACCTGTGCAGGGTAAAAGGTGTTGAAGGTGTTCGATTCGCTGTCTGGGCTCCCAATGCGGCGCAGGTAAGCGTAATTGGAGACTTCAATGACTGGCAGCCCGGCCGGAATCAGATGCAGGGGCACGACTCTACCGGCGTATGGTCAACGTTCATTCCCGGAATAGACGCCGGAGCGATCTATAAGTATTCGATCACCAACAGGGATGGCCACGAACTTGTTAAAACAGACCCCTACGGTCAGAGTTTCGAATTACGACCCTCTAATGCCGCTGTCGTAACCAAGCGTGGCAGCTACGGTTGGGGCGACGGTGATTGGCTCGCCCGGCGAACCCATTGGAACTGGCAAAGGTCCCCTATTTCCGTTTATGAGGTTCACGCGGCTTCCTGGAGGCACCATGGTTCCGGACGCTGGCTGACCTATCGAGAACTCGCGGATCAACTGGTGCCTTATGTCCTGGAGATGGGGTTCACTCACATCGAGTTGTTGCCTGTCACCGAGCACCCACTGGATGAATCCTGGGGCTATCAGACAACTGGCTACTACGCGCCCACAAGCCGCTTCGGCTCACCGGATGACTTTCGATATCTGGTTGATCAGTGCCACCGACACGAAATCGGGGTTATCCTCGATTGGGTCCCGGGGCACTTCCCGACCGATGCTCATGCCCTTGCGCGTTTCGATGGCACCGCACTGTATGAACATGAAGATCCGCGGCGAGGTCAGCATCAGGACTGGGGCACCCTGATCTACAATTACGGCCGCCACGAGGTTCGTAATTTTCTCATTGGGAGTGCGCTGTTCTGGTTGGATGCGTTCCACATTGACGGACTACGAGTCGATGCCGTCGCTTCCATGCTCTATCTCAACTATTCCCGCAAAGAAGGCGAATGGCTGCCCAATGTTCATGGCGGCCATGAGAACCTTGAGGCCATCGATTTTCTGAAAGAGTTGAATCAGGTGTGTCAGCAGCGTTTCCCGGGTGCACTGATCATTGCAGAAGAGTCCACCTCCTGGCCGGCGGTAACGCGACCACCCGAGCTCGGAGGATTGGGCTTCAACCTCAAGTGGAATATGGGGTGGATGCACGACACCCTTGGTTACCTCAGCCATGAACCGATTCACCGGCAGTATCACCACGACAAACTGACGTTCGGATTGCTCTATGCTTTCTCTGAAAACTTCATGTTGCCACTGTCCCACGATGAGGTTGTCCATGGTAAAGGAAGCCTGATCAACAAGATGCCCGGGGATGACTGGCAGAAGCGGGCAACCATCCGCCTGCTCTTCACTTTCATGTTCACCTATCCGGGCGCGAAACTGTTGTTCATGGGCGGCGAGTTCGGCCAGCAACGTGAGTGGAGCGAAGTCAGGGAACTTGACTGGGGGCTGCTCGCCAATGGTAGCAACCAGGGCCTGAGGAAGATCGTGCAAGACCTCAACCGGGTTTATCGGCAAGAGCCATCACTGCACGCCAATGATTTTGACCACGAGGGTTTCGAATGGATCGACTGCCACGATTCCCCGCAGTCCGTCATCAGTTATGTTCGGCAGCAAGGAAACGATGCCACTGTGATCGTTCTCAACTTCACCCCCGTCGCCAGGTTCCGGTATCGAATCGGCGTGCCCTCCGGTGAAACCTGGCAGGAAATACTTAACTCCGATTCCGAATATTATGGTGGTAGTAATGTTGGCAACCCGTTGCCGATACGTCCGGACCCGCAGCCATGGATGAGGAGGGACTGGTCCGTCGAACTGACTCTCCCCCCACTCGGGGCCGTTGTCCTGAGGCCGTCGTAATGATCCGCGTGCTATTTGCCACCAGCGAGGTCTTTCCACTGGTCAAGACCGGAGGCCTTGCCGATGTGTCCGCCAGTCTACCGGAGGCCCTTTGCCGTCAGGGGTATGACGTCAACATCCTGCTTCCAGGCTACCCCAAAGCCCTTTCTGCCGCCAGGGATGCCGGTTCTCGCCGGCAAGGTCGATTCAGTATTGGGCAATACGATGTGAGCCTGTGGCGCACCCGTTTACCCGGCACAGCGGTAACGCTCTGGCTGGTTGATTGCCCTTCCCTTTTTCAGCGGGAAGGCAATCCTTACCAGAATGACGAAGGTGAGGACTGGTGGGACAACGCGCATCGCTACCATCTGTTCGCGAGGGTCGGCGTGATGATGGCGCTCGGCCAGGCCGGCATTCGGTGGGTACCGGATGTCGTCCATTGCAATGACTGGCAAACCGGGCTGATCCCGGCCTACCTTTCCCATTACCGGAGCCGCCCGGCCACCGTATTCACGGTGCATAATCTCGCATACCAGGGTCTGTTCTCCCATGAAACCTTTCGAGCGCTGGGACTGCCGGACTCGCTCTGGCAGTTCGATCAGCTGGAGTTCCATGGTCAGCTGTCCTTCATCAAAGGAGGGCTGGTGTTCAGTGACCGGGTAACCACCGTGAGCCCAAGCTACGCGGATGAGATCAGGCGAGCCGACCATGGTTACGGTCTCGATGGACTTCTCCAGCATCGCAGCCACGCCCTCGTGGGCATTCTGAACGGCATTGATACCCGGCTCTGGAATCCAGAGAACGATGAGCACCTGGAATTCCATTACGGGCAAGATCACCTCAAGGACAAGGTTCAGTGTCAGACCAGACTTCGCCAGCAACTGGGCCTGGAGGTCGACGGAGCCCCATTGATCGGATTTGTCGGCCGGTTGGTGGAGCAGAAAGGCATCGACTGGCTGCTTGAGGTTATTCCGCCACTTCTTAAGCGAGGGTGCCAATTTGCCTTGCTGGGATCGGGTGAAGATTCTTATCAGGAGGCGTTAGGCGAATTGGCGCGGGCATGGCCCGGACAGTTCTCACTGACCCTGGGTTACGACGAAGCCCTGGCGCACCGGATTACCGCGGGCGCCGACCTGTTCGTTATGCCGTCACGTTTTGAACCGTGTGGCCTGAACCAGATGTACAGCTTGCGCTACGGGACTGTCCCGATCGTTCATGCCGTTGGCGGGCTCCGGGATACCGTATTTGATCCCGAGGACTGCAAAAGCGCCGAGGCAAACGGCTTTTGTTTCCGGGAAGCGGAAGCCAGCGCATTACTGCACGCTATTGAGCGTGCCCTGGATTTGATGGGTAATCGTAAAGCCTGGCGCCGGCTTCAGGAAAACGGCATGGCCGGTGACTACTCCTGGAAAAAGAGCGCCCGCCTCTACGGTGAGCTATACCAAGACATATTGAAGGAACGCGAGCAGTTAGCCGAGGATCCCTGAGGGATGTGCCCAAGGAGGCAATCATGCGCAAGGTAACTGAATTCCGTCTTGAAGCCCGTCCGGATATCCCGGAACCGATTAGCCGTCTGGAAGAGTTGGCAAATGATCTGTTCTACAGCTGGGACAACGGGGTAAGGAGCCTCTATGCCAGAATTGATCTTCCCCTGTGGCAAAAGGTGGAACACAATCCCAAGCTGTTTCTCCGGCGGGTCGCCCAGGCCAGACTGGATGAGGCCTCCGAGGATCGCTCTTTTCTCGCCGAATACCGAAGCGTATTGAGCAGTTATGACGCCTATCTGGACGCTGAGCCGGTACCGGAAGTGGTCGACAACCTGGCTCCGGAGACATCCCTGGTCGCCTATTTCTGCGCCGAGTTTGGTTTTCATGAGAGCTTTCCCATCTACTCCGGAGGGCTAGGCATTCTCGCAGGAGACCATTGCAAGGCAGCCAGTGACCTCGGATTGCCCTTCGTTGCCGTTGGTCTGCTTTACCAGCAGGGGTACTTCATCCAGTCCATCGATTCTCAGGGCCATCAAATCGCCCGCTATCACTCCCACTCAAGCGATGAACTACCGATCGTGCCGGTCGAGCAAGACGGCACGCTGATGAAAGTGTCGGTGCCGTTTCCGGGTCGGACCGTGACCGCGCGCGTCTGGGAAGCCCGGGTTGGTCATATTCGGCTCTATCTGCTTGATACCCACACCGAAGAGAACAGCGCTGAAGATCAGGAGTTGACCCTGCAGCTCTATGGCGGTGATGAATCGACGCGCATCAGCCAGGAGATGCTCCTGGGCATCGGCGGCACGCGAGTGCTGCAGTCCCTTGGCCTGGAACCGACAGTCTGGCACATCAATGAGGGGCACGCGGCCTTCCAGATTCTCGAACGTTGCCGGATGAAGATGGCCGAAGGTTTGGAGTTCGAGGCCGCACTGGAGGCGGTAGCCGGCGCCACCCTCTTTACTACCCACACGCCGGTGCCGGCCGGCCACGACATCTTTCAGCGCAGCCTGATGCAGCACGCTCTGGGCGACTATCTCGGCGATTCCGGCCTGGACTTTGAGAAAGTATTTTCCCTCGGAGCCAAAAACGGTGGGGACAGTTTCAACATGACCAGCCTGGGGCTTCGGGGATCACGTTTCCATAACGGCGTCAGCCGGATTCACGGTACCGTTGCTTCTGAAATGGAAGGCGATATCTGGCCACAGGTTCCCGCCGCAGAAAACCCTATTGGCTACATCACCAATGGCGTTCACGTTCCAACGTTTCTTGCGCCCGAATGGGCCAGTCTGTTCGACATCCAGGCGCCCTCCTGGAAAAGCGAGCTGCGTAACCCCCAATTCTGGAGTTTTGTGGACAACATTCCTGACTACCACTACTGGAGCGTTCACAAAGCACTGAAACAACAGATGGGTGAATTTGTGGTGGATCAACTCGGTCGACAACACCGGCGCAACGGTACGGGCCACTCGATTACCGAGAGAATGACCAGGCATTTGGTGTCACCGGATAAAGACACGTTGGTCATCGGATTCGCGCGTCGATTTGCCACCTATAAACGGGCCACCCTGATTTTTTCGGACCTGCAAAGGCTTGAGGAAATTCTTACCAACCCGGATTGCCCGGTTGTGCTTGTGTTTGCCGGCAAGGCTCACCCCCGAGACAAGCCCGGTCAGCATCTGATCAAAGTCATCCATGACCTTTCGATGAATCCCCGATTTATGGGGCACATCATTTTGCTCGAGGACTACGACCAGGCGATGGCCAGGCGGATGCTGAGCGGTGTGGACGTCTGGCTGAACACACCGCAGTACCCGAAGGAAGCCAGCGGAACCTCGGGTGAGAAAGCCGCGCTAAATGGGGCACTGAATCTCAGCGTCCTGGATGGTTGGTGGGGTGAAGGCTACGACGGCACCAACGGCTGGGCCATTACCCCGAGGGACACCGAGCTGGATGCGGAATTCCGTAATGAAGAAGAGGCGCGGGACCTGCTCGACCTGCTGGAGTACGAAATGGTGCCTCTCTACTACGATCGGGCTGCTCAGGGATATTCGAGCGGCTGGGTTCGCCGGTCCAAGAATTCCATGAAATCCATCACCCCCCGGTTCAATAGTCAGCGCATGGTGATGGACTATGTTGAAAAGTACTACGGTCCAGCCACGGCACAGGGTAAGAGACTATCCGCAGAACACGGCGCACTGGCTGCCGAGTTGGCTGAATGGAAAGCAAAGGTGAATCGTGCATGGCCCGGGGTTTCCTTGACCATTTGCGGGAGTGTGTCCCAGACCTGCGCACATGATGAGGCGGTAGAGATTCGTGTCGAGGCGCAACTCAATGGTCTCAGTGCCAGTGACGTCCAGGTTCAGTGCCTGATTGAACCTCGCTGCACCGGTTCCTATGAGGATTCCGGGCCCGGTCACGTTTTCCTCGAATATGAATCCGAGTCTGACGGCAGGACGCTGTTTTCAGCCCGCGTTCCACCGTCCTATCCTGGCCTTCAAACCCTGAAGCTGAGGATGTATCCGTATCATGACGCCCTGTCCCACCCTCTGGAAATGGGCGCCATGCTCTGGATCTAGAGGGCGTGGCGGCGGATAAAACGACCGATGTCCACGACTTCCTCAAGGCACACGCTGTGTTCCATGGGGTAGGTTTGATAGGCGGGATCAAAGCCCATGGTTTTCAGGGTTTTCACGCTCCGGACACCAAGAGATTCCGGCACAATCGGGTCAAAGGTGCCGTGGTAGACGTTGATCGGAATGCCCGCATTTACGGGATTCGGATCGATGCTGTCCGCAGTCGCAAAGTACGTTGATAGTGCCAGTACGCCGGCCAGCCGCTTCGGGTAAGTCAGCGCCACTTCGTAGGCAACCGCCCCGCCCTGGGAAAACCCGGCGATCACGATGTGCTCTGGCTTGATGCCCCGTTCGATCTCCTGATCGATCAGTTTTGCGATGGCTACGGCGGATGCACGGAGCTGCTCGGTGTCGACAACCCGGTCAATATCCATCGCCTTGATGTCATACCATGCCGGCATCACCATACCGCCATTGATCGTAACCGGAAGATTTGGCGCATGCGGGAAGATGAAGCGCACGGCAGCATCCTCCGGCAACCCCAGTTCCGGGACAACCGGTTCGAAGTCATGGCCACTGGCCCCGAGGCCATGCAGCCAGATCACGGAGGCAGTGGGTTCCGGTGCGGTTTCGAGTTCGATGTACTGCAAGTCCTGCACAGGTCACCTCAATTCGGGAAAAGTTGGCCGGCGTTATTCCGGTTTGTTCAGTTCTGCATTGGCGTCCAGCGCCGTAACCACCGGGTTGGCGTACATGTCCAGCAGGTACTGACGAATAGCCGGGTCGCAGGCATCAAGACGGCGTTCCAGTTCGGCCTCGGCCGCTTCAATCTCCGCCGGAGACCAGGTTTCCGCGGTAACCACGGAATCACTCACGCTGTCTGGCGTGTCGTGGGCTTCCGGGTGAATGCCACGCATCTGGTAGGCCACCAGGTTGGAGGCGTGCAGATGGTAGTTGGCATGCATTTCACGGTCGATCCGCGCAGCCATGTCTTTGGCGTTATCCGGTGCATCGGTGATCGGGGCACCAAAATGCACATGCACATGCCCCTTGAACCCCGTCAGGCCACGCATGATCTGCTCGGAATCCTCACCTTCCGCCTTGGTGTAGCTGCCGGTCCTGGCCTTGGTCTCGAGTTCTTTTGCCTTGTCTGCGTCACAGGGGTCGTATTCGTAGGCAATCGAAACCGGCACCACGTGAAGGCTGTTCATCGCTTCTGCAAAGCTGAGCCCGCTCTTTTTAAGGCTCATGTAAAACATCTTGATGATGGCCGGGTCGGTGAAATCCAGCCCGTCTTTTGCCCGCCCTTCGCGCTGAGCAATCCAGATGCTGTGGTTGGTCTGAATGCTGTGATTGATAAAACCGGACAGCGTCAGATAGGCATCACGCATTTCGCGGGGGCTGGTCATGTTCCGGCGCACCACAAAGCTTTTGTTCAGGCGCATCATCTCGGCAAACACACGGTTTGAAAGCAGGTTGTCGCCGATGGCGATCCGGGTGGTTTTGAAACCGTTATGGAAAAGCAGGTGATTGACCACCATCGGATCAAAGACGATGTCCCGATGGTTGGATATGAACAGATGGGCGCTTTTCTTATCGAGATTTTCCAGGCCGCTGGTCGTCACCCGGGTTGTCGTGTCGTCCACCAGTTCGGATACGTAGCTCGATAGCCTGGCCTGTAGGTCATCCACCCGGTGGTACTTGCCAAAATGACTGATCAGCCAGCGGCGTACGAACATCCGCAACACGGCGGGTGCCCAACGCGCCATCGTAGGGGATTTGAAGCGGCCAACCATGTCCAGAAACTCCTGGTCATTAACCAGACGGTTGATCGCGGGGCCGGTTTCTTCGTCCGAATATGGACGGATGGCATCAAATTCCTGCATGTAAGCCCTGTTGTTTTCGAAAGCTGGCAGAAACGGCTGCCAGGAAGCTATTGTTCAAAGGCGCGATATTGTAGCGTTTCTCTCCCTGATTTGCCTCATTGAAAGGTCTGTTGGCGCATATTCGCGGGTTAATCTGTTATCATTTGCGCCCGCTGCTCAGGCATTTTCTGTATCTCTGCACCAAACCCGGCTGCGCGCCGGACAATCGGGCTACCTTATGTTTTTTGATCAGGACTTCGAACAACTGGCAACTGAGCGCCCTACCGGGCAGCAGAAGGATCCGGAACAGGTGCTCCACGAAGTCTTCGGATACGAATCCTTCCGCCCGCTCCAGGGAGACATCATACGCGAGGTGGTTGAAGGAAAAGATGCGCTGGTGTTGATGCCAACGGGCGGTGGTAAATCCCTCTGCTACCAGGTGCCGGCTCTGGTCCGGCCCGGCACGGCAATCGTTGTATCGCCACTGATTGCTCTGATGCAGGATCAGGTCGCTGCGCTTCGTGAATTGGGTGTCAACGCCGCGTTTCTCAATTCAACCATGGATTACGAGCAGGCCCGCGATACCGAATACGCCTTGAACACCGGTGAGCTGGATCTGCTCTACTGCGCGCCTGAGCGCCTGATACAGCCCCGCACACTGGAACTGTTGCACAACACCTCGATTTCCCTGTTTGCGATTGACGAAGCTCACTGCGTATCCCAGTGGGGCCATGACTTTCGTTCCGATTATCTCCAACTCAGCATGCTCGCCCAGGCATTCCCCGGTGTGCCCCGGATTGCCCTGACCGCAACGGCTGACGAGCGAACACGGAAGGAAATTGCGGAGCGCCTGTCGCTGACCGAGGCCAGGCACTTTATCAGCGGATTTGATCGCCCGAATATTCAATACCGTATTTCACCAAAAACAAATGCGAACAAACAGTTACTTTCATTTATTGATGCAGAACATGAAGGTGATTGTGGCATTGTTTACTGTCTTTCCAGGAACAAGGTCGAAGCCACGGCACGTATGCTGGCGGACAAAGGTTACACCGCACTGCCCTATCACGCAGGCCTGTCCTCCGAGGAGCGAGCCAGGAATCAGGAGCGGTTTCTGCGGGAAGATGGCGTGATTATCGTTGCCACCATCGCCTTTGGAATGGGCATCGACAAACCCGATGTTCGCTTTGTCGCTCACCTGGATCTCCCCAAAAGCCTCGAAGCCTACTACCAGGAAACTGGGCGCGCCGGGCGGGATGGCAAACCCTCTACGGCCTGGATGGTCTACGGGTTGCAGGACGTCATCAAGCTCCGCCAGATGCTCGAGGCATCCCAGGGCACGGACCATTTCAAACGTATCGAGCGGCAAAAACTGGATGCCATGCTGGGACTCTGTGAAGTCACTGGATGCAGGCGGCAGGTACTTTTGCAGTATTTCGGAGATACGCTTGATCAACCATGCGGCAACTGTGATACCTGCCAGACACCGCCTGAAACCTGGGATGGAACCGTAGCCGTCCAGAAAGCACTTTCCTGTGTCTACCGCACCGGACAGCGGTTTGGCGTTACTTACCTGATAGACGTACTTCGGGGATCCGAGAACGAACGGATTATCCAATCCGGCCACAATCAGGTGTCGACCTACGGTATCGGGACCGAACTTTCCGCCAATGAATGGAAATCCGTATTTCGCCAACTGGTTGCGAATGGTTACCTTCGGGCGGATCCCGACGGTTATGGTGCACTTCAGCTAACGGAGAAGTGCCGCCCGCTTCTAAAGGGGCAGGAGCAGGTTCAGCTACGCAAGGATCCGGTGGTCAAAGCCGAACGTCGCAACTCAAAAGGCCGCAAAAGCGCGGTTACCCGTGAACACATTACCGATCAGGCGGGCTGGGAGGCGTTGCGTGCCTGCCGTAAAGAACTGGCCGAGCAACAGGGCGTGCCGCCCTATGTGATTTTCCACGACGCAACGCTGTTCGACATGCTCGAGCGCCGTCCGGGTACCTTGTCAGATCTTGCGGAAGTAAACGGTGTCGGCGCGGCCAAGCTGGAGAAATATGGCGAGATCTTCCTGGAAGCCCTCGCCAATCTGGATCAACAGGAAGCCTGATCAGGCGGTCTGTTTGAACCCTTTTTTCCGTACCCGGTAATGGGCAATGGATGTGGCCACATGGTTGCCCTGCTCGTCCCGCAACTGCCCTTCCAGACTGAATTTTGCCCGCCCCGTAGCATCGGCGTCCGCAAGAATGCTCGCCACGTCCTGTTTGGTCAGTGAAAACTCCACCGTAACATCTGAATTCGCAGGCTGCAGGAATTGCAGCGTCATCTCCTTGAGGATCGGCGTGTAAGCAGGGCCGAGATCGAATAGTGTCAATACACCGCCGGGAATCTCTGCAACCAGGAAGTACGCGCCCGCATAGAGGCTACCGAAGTGGTTCTTGTTGCCTTTGAGTTTGATTCTGGCGCGTACGTATCCCGGTTTGATCTCCTCCACACTGAAGCCGTTTCTCGGGGCAAAAGGAATCGAAAATCCGATAATCCGATTCACGGCGGCATAGCCGCCGGTTTTTTTCAGCCACTCAAGCGGGCTGGCAAGCGTTGCCTGAGAGTCGGTCCCCGCGATAAAACTACCAGTGGCGCCAATAAGGTTGTCAATAAGGGCCATGAAGCTGCTCCAATGCTGTCGTTGGAGGGGAATCATTACAACCACTTCCCCTCGCCGCAAGGTGCAATGCCAAAACTTTTAACACTATTTTGAATGTATTAGCGTTTTTGAGACCAATTCTGTTCTAAAGTAAGGGCTGAGGCTGAACCGTTCCCCCGGGAGAAAGGACTCTGATATTGGAACACTCTGTTGCTTCTCAGGCGCACACCCAAATACGACGCTACCGAACGATCAGGGCGCTAACGGCGCTGCTGTGTGCCGTTGCGCTGGTGTGCCCGTCCCTGAAGGCGAACGTCGTTTCTTCGAAAGACTACATTCTCTGGTACCGCAACTACGACAGCCCTGCCATTCGAG
The DNA here is from genome assembly GCF_000708045.1 of Marinobacter nitratireducens. GTDB lineage: Bacteria > Pseudomonadota > Gammaproteobacteria > Pseudomonadales > Oleiphilaceae > Marinobacter > Marinobacter nitratireducens. Next base: position 534,421 of record NZ_ANIE01000003.1, on the reverse strand, counting down.
CCCTGGTCGAACTATCACTCCGAAAGACCCCCGAGTACGGCGATTTCCGGGTGCTGCGCAGCGAGGAACTCAGTCAGGGACGGGTGCTTCGCGAACTAAGCAGTAATCGCTCCGGACTCGTTGATATCGCAAATGTAGCTACCTCAGCCCAGAGGGAAGAATTCCTGACGCCCATCCCTATCCCTATCGACGGTGGCTTGTTGGGGTTTCGGGTTTGTCTCGTGATGCCCGACAAGCTCGATATGTTTAAAGGCATCCATAATCTTCAAGATCTGGTCAATTCCGACATTCGCATCGGCCAGGGCTCGCACTGGCCGGACACCTCCGTCCTGCAGGCAAATGGAATCAAGGTGATTACCCATACCCGGTTCGAAATTCTATTCGGAATGCTCAAGAAGAACCGGTTTGAATGCTTTGCCAGGGGCGTCAGTGAGGTCCTCTATGATATGGAAAACCAGCACGACGCAGACCTGGTGATCGAGCCAAACCTTTTGCTCGCCTACCCGATGCCCTCCTACCTGTTCGTCGCGCCAGGGGATCACGAGACCGCCCACCGCCTTCAGTTGGGGATGGAGCGGGCAATCAGCGATGGCAGCTTTGCGGTGTTTCTGAAGAAATACTATGGCCGTGCCGTGGAAATGCTGAACCTGCATCGTCGCAGTGTTGTTGTGCTGGACAACCCTTACCTGACCGAAGAGTCCTGGCACGTAGGGCGGCGGACACTGGAGAACCTCCAGCGCCGCCTCGACATACTTACCCGTTAGACCCGGAACCGGGAAACATTACGGTTCAGGGTTTCTCCGATCGTCTCAATGTGGCCGCTGTATACGTCGTTTTCGCTGGCCGCCGCAGCCGCCTCCTGGCCCTGATCAGAAATCCGCGTGATGGACGAATTCAGTTCTTCGGTGACGGATGTCTGCTCTTCCGACGCCGTCGCGATCTGGGACGTCATCTGGCTGATGGCCGTGATTGCCTCCGCGATTCTATTGAGAGACTCCATGGCATCCTGCGCTTTTTCCATGCTGACATTGGAAACCGCCGTTGACGCCTTCATCACTTCCACGGCGTCATTCGCGCCCTTCTGCAGGCGCTCGATCATGTTGTTGATTTCTTCAGTACTGGCCTGCGTGCGCTGAGCCAAATTGCGCACTTCATCGGCAACGACCGCGAAGCCACGGCCTGCTTCCCCAGCTCTCGCGGCTTCGATCGCCGCGTTCAAAGCGAGCAGATTCGTCTGTTCGGCAATGCCCTGAATGACTTCCAGTACCGACGTAATCGAGGTGACATCCTTGCCGAGGGTATCGATCACTTCGGCAGCCTCTGTCACTTCCCTGGCGAGCTTTTCAACGGCATCTCGGGACGCAGTCACCGTTTCCAGAGAGGCTCGGCTGTCCTGGTCCGCCGTGTTGGCGGCATCGGCCGTCTGCTGCGCATTCTGCGCAATCTCACCGGCCGCTGCCGACATTTCGTTGATGGCCGTTGCCACCATATCCACTTCAGATTGCTGGCTCTCGACGCTGGTACGGCTGGTGCGAGCAGTCTCCCGCAGTGCGGTCACGTTCTCACCCAGTTCCCGACTGCCGTGTTGAACATCCCGAACGACCGTCTGAATGTTCTCGACGAAGCGGTTGAAACTGCCTGCGAGCGTACCGAATTCGTCCCGAGCACTATCATCCAGACGCTGGGTAAGGTCCGCGTCACCACTGCCGATATCCGCCATCGCGGTATTGAGTCGGCGCACCGGAGCGAGCAGTACATTGATACCAAAGCGAAGGATGACCAGAGAGATCAGCAAACCAACGGCTGCAATGATCAACCCGCTGACTCTGGCATCCTGAACTGGCGCATTGAGTTTGTCCTGATTAACAAACGTGGCGAGATACCAGTCAACGCCTCGTGCGTCCCGGATACCATGAAAACTGGCGAGCCAGGATGCGCCTTCAACATCGAAGCTGTGTTCCGAGCCGTCCAGTTTCGGTTGTGCCCCGATCAGAACGCTAATGTTCTTGCCAACCAACTCCTGATTCGGATGGAACAGGATAGTGCCCGCCTCATTGATCAGGGCAGCATAGCCGGTACCGGCGAGAGTGATCGTTTTAAGAATCTTGTCGATGGCGCCCAGGCCTATGTCAGCCCCGGCAACCCCTTCATAGGACCCACGCTTGACCGGCGCCATGGTGGAAATGATGGTGTCGTTCGTACTGGCGTCATGGTATGGCTCGGTAAACGAGGCTTGTCCGGTTTCCCGGGCTTTCTGGAACCAGGGACGGGACCTGGGGTCGTAGTCAGCGGGTAAGGTCGCGTTGTCCGCCGCGGTCTTCATCAGCATGTAACCGCCGGAAGTGCCCACGTACACATCGCGAAAACCACCGCCTGCCGTCATGGCCTGCAGCAATGTCCGGGCCTGCGCATCATTGCCGGCACTTTCCAGGGCTTTGGCCGCCGATTCAGTCATTGCAAGGCGGGTATTGAGCCAATCAGCAATGCTCGACGTACTTTGAGCCACCGTGTCGTCAACCAAGGCGTCCACATACGTTGAGGTGGTATCCCGAAGGCGAATATCCCCTGAAATGGTAAAAGCGGCCATCACCAGCACCAGGAGCACGCCAAACGCGATGAGTAATTTTTGTCCAAAACTCAGCTGCACGATGAGACCCTCATGTATCGTAAAAGTGCACGGAACTAATCAGAGTTACGGCCCGTGGTACAAAGTCTTTAATTTCTTCTGATAAACTTAGTTCACAACCCGCGTTTTTATGACATTTCTTTAATGATCTTTAGGGAGCCCACCTGAATGGCCCACGAGGAGCTGCATCTCAATCTCCGCAACCTGACGCTTGAGGACTACAGCCAGCTTCAGGAGTTGATGGACCGGATCTACGACGACATTGGCGGTGCCTGGCCCAAGGACACCATCAAGGCGCTGGTGGAACAGTTTCCGGATGGGCAGATCTGCATCGAGGACAACGGCCAGCTGGTCGCGGTCGCGCTCACGGTTTGCGTTAAGTACGAACGGTTCAGCAACCCACACACCTATGATGACCTGATTCTTCGCAACGAGAAGATCTGGCACAATGCCAATGGCGACTCACTGTACGGTCTCGATGTGTTCATCCACCCCGAATACCGCGGCTATCGTTTGGGGCGCCGGCTCTATGAAGCCAGAAAGGAGCTTTGCCGCTCCATGAACCTGCGGGCTATTCTGGCCGGTGGGCGAATTCCCAGTTACTTCAAGTACGCGGATCAATACACGCCGGAGGAGTACATCCAGCGAGTGGATCGCAAAGAAATCTACGATCCGATCCTGACATTCCAGCTCTCGAATGATTTTCAGGTCACACGCCTGATGCACAAATATCTTCCGGAAGACGAGAAGTCTCTGGGATATGCCACGTTGCTGGAATGGCGCAACATCCTCTACACGCCGCCTTCTCTCGTACTCAATGCCAAGAAAACTCAAGTCAGGCTGGGTGCGGTGCAGTGGCAGATGCGTGAATTCAGTTCCGTTGAAGAGGTTCTGAAGCAGGTGGAATACTTCGTTGATGCGCTCTCGGACTATAAGAGCGATTTCGCGCTTTTCCCGGAGTTTTTCAATTCCCCGCTAATGGGACTCACCGATCAGGTGGACCAGACTCGGGCCATCCGCTTCCTCGCCGGCTTCACTGAACAGTTCCGTGACCAGATGTCAGAAATGGCGGTGAGCTACAACATCAACATTATTACCGGCTCGATGCCGCTGATCGAAAACGACCGGGTCTACAACGTCTCGTACCTGTGTCACCGTGACGGCCGCGTGGATGAACAGCGCAAGATTCACATAACACCCCACGAGCGCCGTGATTGGGTTATTGAAGGCGGTAACGATTTTCAGGTGTTCGACACTGACGCTGGCCGCGTGGCGATCATGATCTGCTACGATATCGAGTTCCCGGAATTGGGCCGTATTGCGGCGAGCCAGGGCGTGGACATCATCATGGTGCCCTTCTGGACCGACACCAAAAACGGCTACCTGAGAGTCAGACATTGCGCCCAGGCCCGGGCCATCGAAAACGAGTGTTATGTGGTGATTACCGGCAGTGTCGGTAACCTGCCCAAGGTGGAAAATCTCGACGTACAGTACGCGCAATCCTCGGTGTTCTCTCCGTCAGATTTTGCGTTCCCCCATGATGCGGTGATGGCTGAAACCACACCCAATACCGAGATGATCATGTTCTCGGATATGGATCTGGAAAAACTGACACTGGTTAGAAACGAGGGCTCGGTGACGAACCTCAAAGACCGCCGCGTTGATATGTACGAATTGAACAAAAAGTGATTGGCCTCAAAAGCGAAGCCGTTACGTTGATAAAATTCATGAGAGATTCATTGTAGGACACTGATGATATTGTCAAAGTCATCATCAGTGTCTATTGTTTAGGCATTATCCAGTCCTGTCTTGGGTTCGACAGGCAGCTGTTGGATACGGAAATCATCAGAGAAACGAGTTCATGAACGAAGCATTACCAGATCTTATCGCCCGCTTCCGGATCCGAAAAAGCCTGTTCCGGAAAGAGCTTGTGGAGGCCTTCCTGTACGAGCTGGACGCCTATGGTTGCGTGATCAAGACAGACAAGGTGTTTGAGCCGGGCGATACGATCGTTATGGATGTGGTCATGGACATGCCGTTCGATCAGATTCGGGCTGAAGGTGTGTCAGGCCTCGTTACCGAGCGTAGAAAACACTGCAGCAACTTCTTCTACTCGATTGATTTTGTTGAGCCCGACACAGGCAACCGTTCGCCGCTCGCAGAAAAGCTGCGTCGAATCCGTGAAGTGCTGTCGAAGAAACAGAGCCTGAAATCCAGGCGTTCCTCAGGGCCAGTCTCCGGTTTCCGGCAAATGGCCTGATCTCGATTTATCATTCCCCTCGTCCCCTAAGGAGACAGTTCCATGGCAAAGAAAGCCAAACCGAGCGTTGATAAGATCGTGAAAAAGGTCAACAAGGAGATCGAGAAGACCTCCCAGCAAATTGAAGGCCTGATTAACGATGCCCTCAAGCAATTTGATTCGCTTCAGAATCAAATTCAGGACCCGTTCAAAAAGCTGCTCAAGGAAGTCGATGACCTCCGTGAACGCGAAATGAAACGCTTCAATGAAGAATTCGAGCGCCGCATGAAGGAGTTCCAGGAACTTCAGAACAGCGTGCTTGAGCGCCTGGGTGTCGCGCAGAAAGATCTGCCGAAAACCAAGCCGGCCGCAAAGCCCGCAGCTAAACCTGCAGCCAAGGCCAGCAAACCCGCTGAGAAGAAGGCCCCCGCCAAAAAGCCGGTAGCCAAGAAGCCTGCGGCTAAGAAGGCCCCGGCCAAGAAACCGGCAGCTCCTAAGAAGCTCGACAAGAGCAACCTCACCCTGGTGAAGGGCATCGGCCCCGCAACCGCCAAAAAAATGAAAGAGGCGGGCATTACTTCTATCGATCAGATCGCCAATCCCTCTGCGGCGGATCAGGAAAAGCTGAAAGCATTTTCCAACGTCAAAGGCTCTGCCGAGTTTAGCGCCGAAGCCAAGAAACTCCTCTAATGCGAACGCCTGACCAGCCTGTATTACGGGACATCGTCCTGGTTGGCGGCGGGCACAGTCACGTCGGGGTACTCAAACGGTTCGCCATGAACCCGGTCCCCGGCGTGCGCCTAACACTCATCTGCCGCGATACCCACACGCCCTACTCCGGAATGCTTCCTGGATACGTCGCCGGCCATTACAGCTACGACGACGTCCATATTGATCTGAGCAAACTCGCGGAGTATGCGGGCGCACGTTTCTATCGTGATGAAGCCGTCGGGCTCGACCGTGACCGCAAGCGAGTCATCTGTCGCAACCGTCCGGATGTGCCCTATGACCTGCTGTCGATCAATATCGGATCGTCGCCCCGGGTAAAGGACGTTGAAGGTGCTTCAGAGCATTCCGTCCCGGTGAAGCCCATCAACGGGTTTAACGCCCGCTGGCTTGCCCTGCTTTCACGCATGGAAAACCACGAAGGACCGTTGACCATCAGCGTGGTTGGCGCAGGTGCCGGTGGCGTCGAGCTCACTCTCGCCATGCAGTTCCGGCTCCAGAATGAATTCAGGCAGCGCGGAAAGGATCCTGATCAGCTTCACTTCCACCTGTTTGATGCGGCCGATGAGATTCTACCGACTCACAACCCGAAGGTGCGGGGTGTTTTCCGCCGAAAGCTGTCAGAACGAGGCGTCAAGATGCATCTCGGCTCGCCTGTGCAACAGGTGAAACAGGGTGTGCTGGTCACGGAAAACGGCCAGTCCTTCGAAACTGATGAGGTACTCTGGGTGACCCGCGCCGGCGGTCCCGAATGGTTGAAAGAGACTGGTCTGGCCCTGGACGACGGACTGTTTCTGAGGGTGCGCGATACCCTGCAAACGGAAACCGATGACGCGATCTTCGCAGCAGGCGATATCGCCAATGTCATCAATCACCCCCGCGAAAAAGCCGGTGTGTTTGCCGTTCGCCAGGGGCCACCGCTGGCCGACAATCTCAAGCGAATGGCGCTCGGTAAGGCCCCGAAAGATTTTAACCCCCAGAAGAAATGGCTCGCCCTGATCAGTACCGGGGACAAGTACGCCGTGGCGTCCAGGGGTGACACCCAGTTTGACGGCGCCTGGGTGTGGCGCTGGAAAGACTGGATCGACCGGCGCTTTATGGCCAAATTCAACGATCTGCCGCCCATGGAGGACGCCGCCGCCCTGCCGGATACAGGCGCCGCACAGTCGGCGGAGGAAGCTTCTCAGGCTATTTCCGCCGTCGCCATGCGATGTGGCGGCTGCGGTGCCAAAGTGGGCAGCACCGTGCTTTCCCGGGCACTAGGAGAGCTGAAGCCGATAGAGCGGGATGACATTATCATTGGCCTTCACGCGCCGGACGATGCCGCCGTACTGAGGGTGCCTCCCGGTAAAGCCGTCGTTCACACTGTCGACTTCTTCAGAGCCTTCATTGACGACCCCTACGTGTTCGGTCGCATTGCCGCCAATCACAGCCTGGGCGATGTCTTCGCCATGGGTGCCGAAGCCCAGAGTGCAACCGCCGTTGCAACGGTCCCCTATGGCATCGAATCGAAAGTGGAAGACGTTGTCTACCAGATGATGTCCGGAGCCGTTGAGGTGCTTAACGAGGCAGGTTGCGCCCTGGTGGGCGGCCACACCGGCGAAGGCAAAGAACTGGCGCTGGGCTTTGCCGTCAACGGGCTGATTGATCCCGAAGAGGTCATGAGCAAGGGCGGCCTTCGGGCTGGAGATGTTCTGATCCTGACCAAGCCCATCGGAACCGGCACCCTCTTTGCTGCTCATGCACGACTTGCCGCCAAAGGCCGGTGGATCGACTCGGCCCTCGCATCCATGGTTCAGTCCAACCGGCTGGCAGCGGAATGCCTGAGGCGCTATGGCTCAAAGGCCTGTACGGATGTAACCGGATTTGGCCTTCTCGGGCACCTGGTGGAAATGACACGGCCATCAGGCGTTGATGCCGAACTGGATCTGTCGTCCATTCCCATGCTACCCGGAGCGGAAGAAACCGCTGCGGCGGGCATCCTCAGCTCCTTGCAACCGGCCAATGTGAGACTCCGCCGGGGTATACGGGATCAGGCCAAGTGGGTAAACCACCCGCGCTACCCCCTGATTTTCGACCCGCAAACCGCCGGCGGTCTGCTTGCGAGTATTCCAGCAGACAAGGCGGAAGCCTGTATTCATGAGCTCAAGGCCCTGGGCTACCCTCATACCACCGTGATCGGACGGGTTACCGAACAGGACATGGAAGGCGCCATCGAGCCCATTACGCTGATTGACTGATCACTCATTGGCTTGCCGTTCAGAGCAGTGCTCGATGGCCCGCTTTAAGGCCTCATCAAGGGAAGCGCTCTCCCGCTCTGGCGTGAATTCCGGCGCCAGGGCGGCTACCTGCGACGCCAGCGTTGCCAGGAATCCGGGGTCGTTCTCTGCCCTGGCCAGCAACGTAGCGAGCTGCTTTGCGTCTTGTGCCTTAAAGTAACCGCTATAGTCGTCCCCCAGCAGCCCGCGATTACCGGGAATATCGGAAGCGAGAATCGGAATGCCCATGCGACACGCTTCCGATACAACGTTGGCGCCGCCTTCCATCACGGAACTGATGACCATGGCCTGGCTGGAGAGCATCAGTGACTCAACGTCTGACTGGTCCACCTCACCAATCCATTCAAATCGGGGATTCACCGCCGCTTCCTGCTCCGCCATGCGTTGCCAGCTGTCGTCATTCGCCTTCCCCGCATTGCACACCCGAACCTGAGAACGTTCAGGGAGCAATCGCGCCGCCCGCGCGGTAAGCAATGAGTCCTTTTCTTCCCGCAGATGACCAATAACGCAGACCTTGAAGTCAGTACCTGAGTGATTCGCAGACCAGGCGACGCTGGGATCAGGAGCCGATTGTTTAAGTGCTATCAGCCTGGCGCGGAAATCAGCTGGAATATCGTTTGCGACTTGTGAGTGAAGACCGATCAGGGCGTCAGCGAGGCGCATAGACGCAAGGGTTTCCTCCGGGAACTCAAACTGGTGACGATAAACATCCGTACCGGTCAGCGCCACGATAAGCGGACGATCAGGCCAATCATCATGAAATTCCCTCACTGCCTGATGGCTACGCCAGGCATGAAGGGCTATAAACAAATCACAGGGCTCGCCACTGTACCGGGTAACCACATCGACCCGGTGGCCAGACAACTGAAGTAGGTGTTGCCAACGCAGCGCGGTGGCCCGATTGCCGGCCCGCGATCCCGGCGGAGCCGGCGTAATAATTATTATGTGCATAGAGGCATCTTGGTTATTTGAGCCATATAAAGGCTTAAATCGTATAGCGGTTCAGAGTTAACGTAAATCAAGGTATCCTCTAAACAAATTCCAACTCTTCCAAGTAAGGACGACCCATGGCTCTTGACCATATACGGAAATTTCTGGTTTCCAGCTTGCTGATGACTGCGACCGTGACCGCTTCTGCCGAGACCTTCGTGTTCACGGCGATTCCGGACGAAGACGAAACCAAACTGGTTGAGCGATTCCGCGGTGTGGCGGATTACCTCTCTGAGGAGCTGGATGCCGAGGTTCGCTACATTCCCGTGAAATCCTATGCGGCAGCGGTGTCTGCTTTCCGCAATAACCAGGTACAACTGGCATGGTTTGGTGGGCTGTCCGGGGTTCAGGCACGTCGATTGGTGCCAGGCTCCGAGGCAATCGCCCAGGGCGTTGAGGACGAAGCGTTTGAAACCTACTTCATCGCGAATACGTCCACCGGTATCGAGCCTGCTGACGATTTCGCAAGTCTGGAAGACCAGCTCCGGGACAAAACCTTCACATTCGGTTCGAAAGGATCGACTTCCGGCCGCCTGATGCCAGAGTTCTATATTCGTGACACCTTTGGCGACGCGCCGGAAGACGTCTTTTCCCGTGTCGGATTTAGCGGCAACCATACCCGCACGCTACGTCTTGTAGAAGCAGGCACCTACCAGGTGGGCGCACTGAACTTCCAGGTCTGGCAGAAGGAACTGGGCGACGGCAACATCGACACGGATGCCGTTGAAGTCATCTGGAAGACCCCGGCCTATCCGGATTATCAGTGGACCATTCGTGGCGATGTGGACGAGCGGTTCGGAGATGGCTTCAAGGATCGCGTTAAGCAGGCTCTGCTGAATCTGGATGATCCTGCCCTGCTCGAGAGTTTCCCGCGTTCCGGCTTTATCCCGGCGTCCAATGACGACTACGAGCCAATTCGCAAAACGGCAGAAGAGATCGGAATCCTCGATTGATGTCAGGGTTCGATCTTTCCGGCCTTACGGCCTCTTTCGGTGGCGAGCGGGTGATTGGCCCGCTCTCACTGAAAGTGAACGACGGTGAGCAGGTCGCTCTGGTCGGCAAGAGCGGTGCAGGTAAATCAACGCTCATCCGCCTCGTTCATGAACACGTTGGCCGTGAATCCTCACTGGTGCCTCAGGAACTTGGTCTGGTCAACGCCTTGCCGGTGTTTCACAACGTTTTTATGGGGCAGCTGGACCGGCATCCCACCTGGTACAACACGCTCTCCCTGATCCGTCCGTTCTCAGCCGATCGTTCATCGATCAAAGCGCTGCTGAAAGCACTCGGCATGCCCGAGAAGCTATGGACACCAACCGCATCACTCTCCGGCGGGCAACGCCAACGCGTCGCAATCGCCCGGGCCATTTACCGCAATGCCGGCCTTTTGCTCGCGGACGAACCGGTATCTGCGCTGGATGGGCCACTTGCACATCTGGTCATGAACGAATTGAAAAAGCGATTTGCCACAAGTGTGATTGCCCTGCACGATGTAGATCTGGCGCTGAAATATTGCAACCGGATCATTGGTATCCAGGATGGCCAGGTCGCTCTCGATGAGCACAGTGAGCGCCTGACCTCCGCCGATATCATGGCCCTCTACTAGAGCGAACGCCCAGATGTTTTCCTACCCGACGGTGCGCACAAGTCTCGCATTTCTGGCGATAGCGGTTGTCGGGCTCGCCTTTGCCGATATCGCCATCACCGCAGCCAACCCATGGCGGGATCTGGGCAACTTCTTTCTCGGTGTCATCACCCCCAACTTTTTCAGCTCTGAAGGGCTGCTGACCGCCCTGCTCCGTACCGTCGCCTTTGCGTTTGTCGGCGTCGCACTGGGCAGCTTTTTTGGTTTCTTCCTGGCACTTGTCTATCGTGCGTGGCCGGTGCGCATTTTCTGTGCTTTCATTCGCGCCATACACGAACTGTTCTGGGCACTGATCTTTCTCCAGTTCTTTGGCTTTCACCCGTTGACTGGCGTGCTCGCGATTGCCATTCCCTACTCGGGCATCTTTGCCAAGGTGTACTCGGAGATCCTTGACGAAGCGGACCCCGAACCTGGCCGACTCCTGCCACCGGGCACGGGACGGATTGCCGCGTTTCTCTATGCCCGGATTCCAGACTGCTGGGCCCAGATGCGCACTTACACCGCCTACCGACTGGAGTGCGGCCTGCGCTCCAGCGCGATTCTCGGATTTGTGGGCCTGCCCACCCTCGGGTTCTATCTGGAGGCCTCGTTCTCCCAGGGCCTGTATTCGGACGCGGGTGCGATGCTCATCCTGTTTTACGTCTTGATTGCCACAATCCCACTCTGGGTTCGCCCCAAACTTCTCCCGGTCTACGTGCTGGGCGCGCCCTTTTTTCTCGGGGAGGGCTTGCCCATTGTCTGGGGCAATGTAGAGCGATTCTTTACCGAAGATATCATTCCGTCGCCGCTCAAAGATGGCGAAGGCTTGTCCGGGTTAATGTCATGGGCCGGGGACCTGATGGTCGAGCAGGCGCTCCCGGGCATCTGGAACACCGTGGTACTTACCCAGGTTGCGCTGGTTGCGACGGGCATACTCGCCTTGCTGATGTTTCCGCTGATTTCGAAACATTTTGGCGGCCCTGTTCGGCGCACATCCGGGCATGTCTTCCTGGTTGTCGCCCGCTCCACCCCGGAGTACATACTGGCCTACATCCTCCTCCAGCTCTGGGGCCCGTCCATGCTGCCGGCGGTCATTGCTCTGGCACTTCATAACGGTGCAATTATCGGGCACCTGATCGGCCGACAGACCAACGGTATCCGTCTTCGCCCGGATGCCGTAACGGGCTTCGGTCGATACAGCTGGGAGCTGGTGCCCAGGATCTACCGCTCATTCCTTGCCTTCCTGTTCTACCGTTGGGAAATCATCATGCGGGAGACCGCGATTCTCGGCATACTGGGTATCTATACACTCGGCTTTTACGTCGACAGCGCGATTCAGAACATTCAGTTCGACAAGGCCATGGTGCTGATCCTGATTACAGCGGGTCTCAACATTGGCATTGACGCCCTCGGCCGCTACATCCGTAGCAAGCTCGCGTTGCAGACCATGCCAACCTGCTAATTTCGCTGAGAATTCCGTCACAGAAACGTCATTTCAGCCAATTCTGTCTGCAATTTGCCAAACGGTTTACCCCTCACCCCAGTTACAGTGCGTTACACTCTGCTTACATTCAGAAATATGTGAGCGTACAAGGATCATGGCTTACGCACTGGTATTGATTACCCAGGCCGGGCTCGTTGCACTGCTGGGCGTACTGGCACTCAGGATGGTGGCATTATCGCGATCCGAGCCTCTTGCAGCGGCTTCCTACCAGGATGCCAGTGCCACTGCTCAGTACCGGTGGTCGGGTAGCCAGAAGGCACCTGTTTCAACACTGGATCGGACGGAATTGTTCACGCAGCTTCATATCCTGGCCGGGCTCCAGGAGCGGGATTGTCGGGTACAGGGGCTCAATCTGGCCGAGGCGCCGGAACTGGTGCGGTGTTATGCGGCTGCGTGGCTCTATGGCGCAGCCTGTTCTCTGTGCGACAAGTCGGTTCGTCACTCGGAGTCGCTGATTGAGTTGGTCACTTATATCGCTAATCGGAAAACGGGGTTGGCTCAGTCCACCGCCTCACAGGCAATCCAATCAATCGCCGCAAGCAGCATGACCTTGGCCTGCTTTCGTGGGGGGCTTGAAGGGGCCGAGTTCTGGAGCCGACACCACTACGTGTCTCCAGAACAGAGCCTGTATCAGGCGATCACTGCCAACGCCTTTATTTGATGGCCGTCGCGGTTTTCTCGAGCGTCCAGTCTGTTCCAAGCACGACCGCATTACTCCCAGCCTGATCCGCCGGCAGCCCCGTAATCACCGGGCGGGTGAATTCGCCATCGTCTGTATTGGCCATGGATTCCACATCAACGGAACTCACCACATAGGTAACGCCTGCCGAGACCACTCGGGCCCGGTGGGTTAGTCCAAACACGAACCGACAGTAATCCAGTTTGAGCTGAACCAGATCCTGCTCGGCCTTTCTGATTTTGCGTAGCAGCACTTTCTGCACGCTGTCCCCGTAATCCATCACGTAGTCCCTGGCGTTTGAGTTATTAAGTGTCAGGAATTTTACATCAAATCAGGGTGATGTCAGCCATGATCGAGGGATCATCAGGCCTATTCATGAGACGCCGCCTGAAAGATAGGCTTCATCGAACCACCACCTTGAAGAGGCGCTTGGCCGGACTGTAAGTCAATCCGCCAAACCATGGCGTTATCCTCGGTGCAGACGGGGGCAGTAAAACGCGCTTCATAAGTGCGCGACGCAACCCGTTTCAACGGCACCGGATACTCCCCCATATACATGGACTCGCCCCTCAGCACCGCCAGGAAACGCACTGGTTCCACCGGGGCGTCTATCTCAAGACGGTATTCCTGCCCTTGCCCATCATCGCCCAACGGCTTGAGCACCATCCGCCAGTCACCTCGCTCATCCGCCCAGGTACAGGGGCCTGCCAGCAAGTCGCAGGCTGGCCGATCAATGCCTGCCGTTTCTGACGATGAATCGTTCTGCAGATACCTGGGACCAAAAACAACGGCTGCGACCAGGCCAACAATCAATCCGACAATTGCTATTGCTCTAAACATAACCATTCCACGTAAAATCCGGAGTGCATTATGGAGGTAATCCGCAACAAGGCAAAGGTTTCTAAAGTGGCGCCAGTCATGAGAAAATGCCACGCCTCCATACCTTACCCATTTTGAAACAGGACACGCCCGTGCAGCCGGATATCTCCGTAAAGAACCTCAGCAAGGTCTACGAGGACGGATTCCAGGCCCTGAAAGGGATTAACCTGGAGATCAACCGGGGCGAGATTTTTGCCCTGCTCGGCCCCAATGGTGCTGGTAAGACCACGCTCATCAGCATCATTTGCGGTATCGTCAACCTGACCAGTGGCGAAGCCAAAGCGTCTGGCTACGACATCCGAAAAGACTACCGCAAGGCTCGTGCAGCCATTGGGCTGGTCCCACAGGAACTGAATACTGATTCCTTCGAAACCGTCTGGAATGCCGTCTCGTTCAGCCGGGGGCTGTTTGGTAAATCGCCCAAGCCCACGCACATCGAGAAAGTCCTCAAGGATCTCTCGCTCTGGGACAAGCGCAACAATCGGATCATGTCGTTATCAGGTGGCATGAAGCGGCGCGTGATGATTGCCAAGGCGCTCTCCCACGAGCCCCAGATCCTGTTTCTCGATGAGCCAACAGCCGGTGTCGATGTCGAGCTCCGCCGCGACATGTGGGAAATGGTTCGTAAACTCCGGGAGAACGGAACCACCATTATCCTCACAACCCATTACATCGAAGAAGCCGAGGAAATGGCCGACCGGATTGGCGTGATTCGGCAAGGGGAAATCATCCTCGTTGAGGAGAAGGACCGGTTGATGAGCAAGCTGGGCAAGAAAGAACTTCGCCTTCAGCTTCAGGCAAAACTGGACAAGCTGCCCGGTGAACTGACCCTCGAACCGATTGAGCTGTCCGAAGACGGCTATGAGCTCATTTACACCTTTGATTCCCAGCAGCAACAAGCCGGAGTAGCGCGACTGCTCCGCACATTGGGGGACCTGGGCATCGAATACCGAGACCTGCAAACCAGGGAGAGCTCCCTAGAAGAGATCTTCGTCGGGCTGGTCCACGAATAAGCCAGCCGGCTAACAGGAGAAACGCATGAACCTCTACGGCGTTCGCGCTATCTACAACTTCGAAATGGCCCGGATGAAACGCACCGTAATGCAGAGTGTGCTCGCCCCGGTCATCTCCACCTGCCTATACTTCGTGGTCTTTGGTTCGGCCATTGGTTCCCGAATGGGCGACATCGACAGCATCAGTTACGGGGCGTACATCATTCCCGGATTGGTCATGCTGTCGCTGTTGATGCAGAGCATTTCCAACGCCTCTTTCGGTATCTACATGCCCAAATTCTCTGGCACCATCTACGAGGTGCTGTCGGCACCGGTGTCCTACGTGGAAGTGGTGCTTGGTTACGTGGGCGCAGCCGCCACCAAGTCGGTCATCCTCGGGCTGATCATCCTCGCGACCGCTCGATTGTTTGTGGATTACAGTGTTCTCCATCCAATCTGGATGATCTCGTTCCTGATACTGACCTCCATCACCTTCAGTCTGTTCGGATTCATCATCGGCATCTGGGCTGATGGCTTCGAGAAACTCCAGATCGTCCCCATGATGGTGGTGACACCACTGGTATTCCTTGGCGGTACCTTTTATTCCATCGACATGCTGCCAGAGGTCTGGCAGACCATCAGTCTGTTCAACCCGGTGGTGTACCTGATCAGCGGATTTCGGTGGGCATTCTATGGGGTCTCCGACGTGCACGTGGGCATCAGCGTAGGGATGACAATGGTGTTCATGCTGGGCTGCATGGCGAGCATCTGGTGGATCTTCAAAACCGGGTACCGTCTCCGCTCATGAACCGGTTGCGGCGGTGCGCTCGTGGAGCGGCGCTTGCCGTTGCGGTTGCCGGTAGTCTGTCTGCCGTCGCCGCACCACAAACCGGTCTGGAACAACGCCCGGGGTGCTTCATCAGCGGCAACCGGGCTTTCCCAGTTGTCCTGGAGATCGCCCGGACGTTCAACGAGCGGCAACGAGGCCTGATGGAGCGCACGCGATTAGCCGAGCACACTGGAATGCTTTTTATCTACGACCAGAACCGGTCCCCTGACCACGGCTTCTGGATGTACAACACACTCATACCGCTGGATATCGCCTATCTTTCGTCAAGCAAGCGTATCGTCAACATCCAGACCATGACGCCATGCGCCTCGTCCGATAGCAGCCAGTGCCCCACCTACCCCGCCGGGAAGCCCTTCCGATATGCCATTGAGATGAATTCGGGGTATTTCGAGACCAACAGGATTGGCGTTGGTGACCGCCTGCTTGTCGGCGCCACCAACTGCCCAGAATAAGCGCGAAGGGCTTTAGCTATCCTTCCAGTCCGGCTTGCGCTTATCCAGAAACGCACAGATCCCCTCGCCCGCATCATCCGCTTTGAGATTGTCTGCCATCACCTGTGAGGTGTAGTCGTAGGCTTCTGAGAGTGGCATTTCCAGTTGCTTATAGAAGGCCTCCTTCCCGATCTTCAGGGTATGGCTGGACTTGCCGGCAATGGTGTTGGCCAGGGAGTAGACTGTTTCATCGAGCACCTGCTCGTCGACAACCCGGTTCACCAGCCCGATGCGCTCGGCCTTGATGGCGCCGATCATCTCCCCTGTCAGCAGCATCTCCATGGCGTGTTTCCGAGAGACATTGCGAGACAGCGCCACCATCGGCGTGGAGCAGAACAGCCCGATATTGACGCCGGGTGTTGCGAATCTTGCGGTATCTGCCGCCACCGCCAGGTCACAACTGGCAACAAGCTGACAGCCTGCCGCCGTGGCGATACCGGCAACACGGGCAATCACAGGTCTGGGAAGATTCACGATCTGCTGCATCACCTTACTGCACTGCTGGAACAGCTCCAGCTGGAACTGATCACTGTCCAGCTGCTCCCGAATTTCCTTGAGATCGTGCCCGGCACAGAACACGTTTCCATGTGCGGCAAGCACCACTACCCGGGTAGCCGGGTCCTCGGCGATCTGGTCCAACTCATCCGATAGCGCTTTCAGCATCGCCATCGACAAGCTGTTACGGCGTTCCGGTTGATCCAGGGTCAGCGTGGTTATTCCGTGCTCGCTGTACTTGTGCACCAAGGGCTTCGCATTCGTGCTCATAGCCGCTCCATCTGGTTATTCTGTGGATTATGGGATGGTTTCAGTATTCCCTAGCAAACTCACCGTGTCGAAGCGACTTTTGTCGCAGGACAGGACGTACCCATTCAAAAACGTCAACTACCGTAAAACCTGCCAAAACCTAGGTGTTTTACCCAATGTGTCCATTTTAGCAACATAGTAAGCTTTAACTGGTAAGGAAAGATAACAGGTGCATAATGCACACTGTTCAAATGATCACGAGACACACACAGATGACATCTGGCTTCCACTCACTTATTCGCCGCTTTGTGGCCTATCTCGGCACTCTCCTTGTTGTGGCCGTATCTGCGTTGTTTCTCATTGACCACTTCGTGTTCGCACCGGCTTTAATGCGGGAAGAAGTAGCATTAGCCAACAAAGAACTGCTTCGCATTGAAAACTCCCTGAACCAGAACCGCGCGGCATTGATGGCTCACGTCAGGGACTGGGCGCATTGGGACGACACCTACGAATTCATTCAGGGCCAACACACCACCTATGCCGATGCGAACTTCAGTAAAGAGATGTTCGAGGACCTGCACACACAACTCATGGTGTTCTTCGATGCCGAAGGTGCCCCGGCGTTTGTAGCGGGTATCGATCCGGAAACAAACGCCTATAGCCTGTGTACCCGCGCGATGGGCCCCTGCGAGTGGGCGGAACCGATGGTAAAGAGCGTACGCCCTATCCTGGCAGACGTTCCGGACTCGGGTTTGTCCTTTAATCTGGCCCACCCCAGAGCCTCACTCGCCGCCATTGCACCGATATTGCGTACCGATCGTCAGGGCCCACGCAAAGGTTGGCTATTAACCATTCGACTGATCGATGCGAGGCTGACCAATCTTCTGGAAGAACAAACCGGCCTGCCGGTACAAATCCTGGCGCAGCCCGCCGGTAGCCAATCGGACCATCAAATCAACCTGCAGCGCAGTGACGACGCACTCCGATCGTCCCACTACCTGCGGAGCGACACCCCCGGGTACGATCTGATCCTAAACACTCGCATTCCCAGAGACCGCTTTAAAGCTGGCACAGAAACCTTTCGCTATGCTCTGAGCTGGACCGCCGCGCTGCTCATTGCCGTGATCGGGTTGGTCCTACTGTTGCTGTTTACTGTGGTGTTACGACCCCTAAGCCAATTCATCCGGTTTACCAGTAATCAGCACACCTTCGAATCCACCACCAATTTCGGAGAGCTGTCCCGAGTGCCCTCTAGCCTGCTCATCCGTAAAGATGAGTTCGGCAAACTGGCCCGGCACTTCCAGCGCATGATTAATCGACAGAACAATCAGGCCAAAACCCTCAAAGCCCTCTCCATGCAGGACCCACTGACCACTCTGCCCAACCGACGCAAGTATGACGCGACGTTGGAGCAGCAACTGGCTGAGGGCGACGAAAAGGAATTATCGGCCATGATGGTCGATATCGATCACTTCAAAAAGTACAACGACCAGTACGGCCACCAGGCCGGCGACGTGTGCCTCGTAAAGGTCGCTGAGGGTATGCAGAAAAGCCTGGAAGGCACCGGCTTCCTGATCGCCCGAACCGGCGGAGAAGAGTTCAGCGTGCTCATGCCGAACACTTCGCTGGACGTAGCAACACGCTACGCCGAAAAGCTCCGGAAAGCCGTTGAGGAGCTGGCGCTCATTCACGAGGCCTCGCCCATGGCGAGCGTGGTCACCCTGAGCGTGGGCGTAACCAGCACCCGCGAAGCCGAAACCCGCTCAGCGACTGCGCTGATGAGAAGCGCGGACAAGGCGCTTTATGCCGCCAAGGCAAACGGAAGGAATCGGGTTTTCTGTTATCGAAAGCCTGAGGCCGTGGTTTGAGTTCACATCTGCGAAACGGGTCGACAGCTTTTAGAACGTAAACCGTCGTCAATGATGGTGCCCGGAGCCGGAATCGAACCGGCACGGCCTTGCGGCCGAGAGATTTTAAGTCTCTTGTGTCTACCAATTTCACCATCCGGGCATTCGGAGGGAGATTATGACGGGCGGAATTGTATAAGGCCGTGTTCGGTAACGCAATTCCGAATCACTCCCCCGGTCCAATTCAGCTTTGCGTGGGCTTGGTTGCCCTGCCCTTGTAGATGTAGCCGGCGATCCTGGGTGCCTTCGGGATGTACAGGTTTTCCAGCTCCTGGATCTCGAACCCTGCGAGGCGGATAAGGTCGGCGATGTTGCGGTTCAAATGGCAGCCGCCGGCGAGTTTTTTCCAGCCTGGGGTAATTCGATGCTGCCACTTCTGCGTGCTCGTATCCGGGGATTCACCGTGTTCCAGGAACAGCAGCTCCCCGCCCGGTTTCAGGACGCGTTTCATTTGCTGCAGAGCTGCGTGCCAGTCCGGAATGGTGCACAGCGTAAAGGTCAGCAATACCGTGTCTACGCTCTCATCCGCTAGCGGAATTTGCTCTCCGGGCAGGTCGAGCCACTCCACGTCGACACTGGCACGCTCAAGGTTCGGCAG
Source organism: Marinobacter nitratireducens (assembly GCF_000708045.1). Taxonomy (GTDB): domain Bacteria; phylum Pseudomonadota; class Gammaproteobacteria; order Pseudomonadales; family Oleiphilaceae; genus Marinobacter; species Marinobacter nitratireducens. The sequence goes on along the minus strand of NZ_ANIE01000003.1, from coordinate 515,296 downwards.
GGCCTTGCGTCGCATACCCTCCGATGGCTCCAGGCCGTACACGAGTTCAACGTGCTCCGGGTTGTAGAATTCAAGGTTGATGCCCGAGCCCATGCCCACTTCCAGTACCTTACCTTTGGCCTGCGGCACCACCTGGCTGCGCAGTTTCATCACCTGGCCCATAGAACAGGCTTTATCTATGATGTGTGGAAGTATCTTGTCTTCGTAAAAGCTCATCGGCTGGCCCATACTGATTGCTGACTCTTGTCATAAATCAAGGGTGCGACATTTCGCCCCATGTTTGTGACTGCTGTTTTTCGTAATAATTCCGACACTGCCGGTAACAACAATCAACAAAATAAGCCTGTGCAGCGGCCGTGCAGGAACGCTGTTCCCGCTATTTGTCATGAGTGCGCTACCGGAGGGTTCCCATGGAACTAGATCCTCTCATCCTATCGCGAATGCAGTTCGCGTTTGTGGTGTCATTTCACGCCATTTTTCCGGTGTTTACCATCGGCCTCGCTTCCTACATCGCGGTTCTTGAAGGCCTGGCCTACAAAACCGAGAATCCGGTATGGACCAAGCTATCCGGTTTCTGGACCAAGGTGTTTGCCGTCGTTTTCGGGATGGGTGTCGTCTCCGGCATTGTCATGTCGTTCCAGTTTGGCACCAACTGGAGCAACTTCGCCCAGGCCAGCGCCAACTTTCTTGGGCCGATACTCAGCTATGAGGTGATCACCGCCTTCTTCCTGGAGGCCGCATTCCTCGGCGTGTTGCTATTCGGTCGAGACAAGGTGCCACCGGGACTGCATCTGTTTGCGGCGATCATGGTCGCTACCGGCACATTCATTTCATCCTTCTGGATTCTTTCTGCGAACAGTTGGATGCAAACGCCTGCCGGCTTTGAGCTTCGTGACGGCGTGTTTCATGTAACCTCCTGGAGTGAAGCAATCTTCAACCCGTCTTTCCCCTACCGTTTCATGCATATGGCCCTGGCCTCTTTCCTCACTGGAAGTTTTGTCGTGGCCGGTGTCAGCGCCTGGTATCTGCTCCGAGGTCGAGAAGTGGAAGCGAACCGCAAGGCGCTTTCGATGTGCCTTTGGCTGCTGCTCTTCATCGCCCCTGCACAGCTGGTTGTGGGTGATTTCCATGGTCTGAATACCCTGGAACACCAGCCCACGAAGGTAGCTGCCATGGAGGGTAACTGGGAGACGTCGTCTCATGTTCCGTTGCTGCTGTTTGCGATTCCGGATCAGGAAAACCAGGAAAACCTCTATGAGATCGGTATTCCGAGCCTGGCGAGCATGATCCTCACCCATAAATGGGACGGTGTGGTACCCGGTCTGAAGGACGTACCCGTGGCGGAACAACCGCCGGTGGCCATCGTGTTCTGGTCGTTCCGCGTGATGGTCGGGCTGGGTGTGTTGATGATTCTGTTTGCGGTTGCTGGCCTGTTCCTGCGAGCCGGAGGGCGCTATTACAAATCGACGTGGTATCTGCAGGGGCTGCGATTTATGAGCATTTCCCCCTTCCTCGCAGTGCTGAGCGGCTGGTTTGTGACCGAGATCGGCCGCGCGCCGTGGCTCGTCTACGGCATCATGGATCAGGCCTCGGCGGTTACTCCGTCCCTGACCGGCGGCATGGCGCTCTTTACCTTGATCGGTTATGTGGTTGTCTATGCACTGGTGTTCACCGCCGGGGTCTATTACCTGATGCGGGTTCTTTACGTTGGCCTTGAAGATCGCCACGACGAAGACGAACACGAAGCCGAGCGCCCGATGCGTCCTTTCTCTGCGGCTCATGTTCCGTTCGAGATCGAGCACGATGACCAAATCGACAGTGCTCTCGTTAAGCCTGCTAACCAGGGAGGAAACTGATTATGGAACTGTTTGATCTCCCCCTCATCTGGGCCTTTATCATCGGCTTCGGTGTCATCATGTATGTGCTGATGGACGGGTTTGACCTGGGCGTTGGCATTCTTTTCCCGTTTGCCCCCAATGAAGAGGCGCGGGATACCATGATGAATACGGTGGCTCCCATCTGGGATGGCAATGAAACCTGGCTGGTTCTCGGCGGTGCCGGGCTGCTTGCCGCTTTCCCGATGGTGTATTCCATCTTCCTGCCGGCGCTGTACATCGGTGTGTTCCTGCTCCTGGCGGGCCTGATTTTCCGGGGTGTGGCGTTTGAATTCCGGTTCAAGGCCCGCACCTCGCGGTATCTCTGGAATTGGGCGTTTGCGGGTGGCTCCACCATTGCGTCGTTTGCTCAGGGTGCGGTGGTCGGTGCCTACATTCAGGGCTTTGAGACGGCCAATGGCGTCTACGTGGGTGGTGCGCTGGACTGGCTGACCCCCTTTACCGTGCTCACGGGCCTCGGCATGCTCGCCGGGTACTCCCTGCTGGGCTCTACCTGGCTGATCCTGAAAACCGACGGACGCCTTCAGGAATGGGCTTATAAAATCACCCTGCCCCTGTTGGCTGCCGTACTGATCATTTTTGGTCTGATCAGTGTCTGGACGCCGTTTGTGGACGATCTCGTTCGCGAGCGCTGGTTCTCGAATCTCAGCATCATCTGGGTGCTACCGGTACTGACCCTGCTGTGCGCGTTCCAGATTTTCCGGTCGGTACGCAACCGGTTTGAGGGCATGCCATTCGTGGCCACCATGGGACTGTTTGTCACCACCTACCTTGGCCTGATCGTCAGCCGCTGGCCTTACGTGGTTCCCCCGGAATACACCCTCTGGGAGGCGGCCTCAGCCTATGAGTCGCAACTCTTCCTTTTGCTTGGCTTGCTGTTCGTGATCCCGATTGTGCTGGTGTATACCGCCTGGACCTATTGGGTGTTCCGGGGCAAGGTACGCGCCGGTGAGGGTTACCACTAAGTGGCACCCCCGGAGCAGCGGGAAGTCAGCCAGTGGCTGAAAGCCCTCGCCAAGGAAAGCCAACGCTGGATTAACGGCGCCATTGTTTCGGGCGTCGTTGCCGGCATGGCCACCATCGTTCAGATGGCACTGCTGGCGCGGATTGTTCATCTGGGTGTCATTGACGAAGTACCGCTGCAGGGCCTGCTCCCGTTATTCCTTGGGTTAGTGGCGGCCATTGTGGTCCGTGCGCTGGCCCAGGGAATGCAGACGCGTTTTGCCGCCCGCTGCAGCGAGCAGGTGCGCAGAGATGCCCGGCGGCAGTTGAGTGACCACTGGCAGGCCATGGGGCCCATCGACATCGGGCATTATTCGGCAGGAGCGCTGGCACGGGAGTGGATCGACCATATCGAAGCCCTGCACGGGTATTTTGCCCGCTTTCTGCCGCAGATGATGCTGTCGGTGTTTGTTCCGCTGATGATCCTTGTGGTGGTGTTCTGGCTGGACTGGCTGGCCGGAATTTTTCTGTTGCTTTCCGCCCCGCTGATCCCGCTGTTCATGGCCCTTGTAGGGATGGGCGCCGAAAAGGTGAACCAACAGCACTTTGAAACCGTGAGCCGGTTGTCTGGTCAATTCCTGGATAAGGTTCGCGGTATCACCACCCTCCAGCTGTTCGGGCAGACCGAGCAGGCAAATGCCACGATTCAGGCGCGTTCGGACCACTACCGGCGCATCACCATGAAGACGCTGAAAGTGGCGTTTCTCTCTTCCGCTGTGCTCGAGTTCTTTGCCTCGGTTGCCATTGCGGTGGTTGCGATCTACATCGGTTTCGGGCTGCTGGGGTACATCAGTTATGGGCCATCTGACGGGCTCACCCTCTATTCAGGCTTGCTGATTCTGTTGCTCGCGCCCGAGTTCTTCCAGCCATTGCGAACCCTGTCCCAACATTATCACGACCGTGCCGCCGCCCTTGGTGCCGGTACGGAAGTTCTGGCTCGTTTACGTTCCGGGCATCCCCATGGGCCTATCCCCTCTTCGATAAAGGAATCGTCGGGTGAGCAGGCAATTTCACTGCGTGATATCAGCCTGTCCTACGAAAATGGCGTACCGATATTCCGTCATATCGACCTGACCATCCGTCAAGGTGAATGCGTGGCCCTCAGCGGCCCGTCCGGCAGCGGCAAGAGTTCTCTGCTTCACCTTCTGGCCGGGTTTGTTGCACCGGATAGCGGGTCGATCTCAGTGTTTGGCGACGCACCCGGCTCAGTGCGGTTTGGATGGCTGAGCCAACGGGGCTTTCTGGTTCATGGGTCGTGGGCAGATAACCTTCGGTTGACGACGCCTGCTGCCACCGACGTTGCGATCGAGAATGCGATCCGGGAAGTGGGTCTGGGCGCCTTGATTGATGCTCGCCCCGAAGGAATACACAGTCTGGTCTCCGAGGATGGCCAGGGGCTGTCAGGTGGACAAGCACGGCGGCTGAGCCTGGCGCGGATCTTCGTTTCCGATTATTCGCTTGTTCTCCTGGACGAACCCACCGCAGGCCTGGATACCGACAGCGAGCTGTACGTGATTGAGGCATTGCATAAGCTGACTGAAACCGGTCGGACACTGATCTTTTCAACCCATCACCAGGCACTGCTGGCCCTGGCAGATCGCGTTCTGCTCGTTGCTGACGGGGAGGTTCGGGATGCGTGAGCTGATTCCCTGGCTTCGTCTGATTTTCCGTCGGCCCAAACGGCTTGTGCTGGGTGCCGTCCTGATTCTGCTCACCTTGCTGTCTGGAATCGGACTATTGGCGCTCTCTGGCTGGTTTATTACGGAAACCGCCCTCGTGGGCCTGCTGCTGGCTGCTGGAATCCAGGCCACCATCAATCTCTATACTCCGGGTGGCGGTATCCGGTTCTTCGCGGTGGCACGAACCGTCACGCGTTATCTTGAGCGGGTCTACAACCACGATACGGTGCTTCGGTTATTGACCGATATCCGGGTGGCCTTGTTTGAACGGCTTGCCCTGGCACCCAGGTTGAACCGATCGGGCCTGACCGGTGCTCAATGGCTTTCCCGCCTGACGTCAGACGTGGACGCACTGGATACGGTATACCTGCGGGTGATTGCACCCACGGCACTGGCGCTGGCGGTAACCCTGCTCGTATTACTCGGCTCGGCGCTGGTATTCGGGGTCGGCCCGGCGGCCTGGCTTGCGGTTCCTTTGGCCAGCGCGTTTCTTCTCTCCACCGTGGGCACGTACTGGCGAACACGCCAGCTTGCCGGGCGTCAAAGTGACCGAATTGAACACTTGAGGAGCGACGTTATCGAGCATCTGGAGGGCTTCGCCGAGCTCACCGCTGCCGGACGAACCGGCAAACATGCCAGTCGCCTCCTGAGACAAGGACTTGAAGCCAATACGGACCAGGCCCGATCAGACCGGCGCGCGGGCTGGCATCAGGCCGTTTCCGGGCTGCTCATTAACCTGTCGGCCGTTGCTGCACTCGGCTTTGGGCTCGCAATCTATCAGCACCAACTGATCTCCGGGCCGGTTCTCGTGATGATGCCCATCGTATTGCTGGGTCTTGGCGAGGTATATGGCATGCTTCCGGATGCATTCGGTCGCCTCGGGGCCACTCAGGCGTCAGCAGCACGCCTCAATAACCTAACGAGCACAGAGCTGCATCGCCCCGAAAAGCATGCCTCTTCGCTCCCTGAAAGTACCGCACTCCTGGCCAGCGATATCAGCCTTCGCCATGAGCATTTACCGCCAATTCTCACCCACTTCAGCCTTCAGGTATCAACCGGAGACCGGCTGGGGATTATTGGGCATTCGGGGAGCGGGAAGTCGACTCTGGCGGATGCGTTTGCAGGGCTTATCACACCGAGTCACGGCGAACTATCTGCTGCATCATGCTGTTATCTGACCCAACAAACCGTGATTTTTGATGACACGCTACGGGCGAATCTGTTGATTGGGAATCCGGGCGCGAACGACACGGATTTGTGGCGTGTGCTCGAAGCGCTCGATCTGGCGGGGCGCTTTGCGGAAACCCCAGAACAGCTCGATACCTGGCTGGGAAGTTCGGGAAGCCGATTGTCCGGTGGCGAAGCCCGCCGAATCGCGCTGGCAAGGGTGTTGATTAATCCGGCACCGCTCTTGTTGCTGGATGAACCCTTCACCGGTGTTGATCAGAAAACGGCGAGCCGTATCAGTGAACGCATGACACCCTGGCTGGAGGGGCGAACCATGATTGGGTTCGCCCACACCAGTGATGCCCTGCCCGGCGTTCAGCACTTGATTCACCTGGCGCCGTGATTCCAGATTTAGCGGGTTTCGACCACCTCAAATGTCAAACCGGCCTTACTGGTCAGGCGATCCAGCAGACTGCCATCGAGCAGTGATGCCGGTGTCCAGAAGCCTCCCGGTACGTCTTTCGGGATGTCGAATGCGAGGCAAAGTCCGGCCTCGCCCAGCATCTTCCCTGTGGACCCGTAGCCCGGGTCCTGATCACCGGTAACCTTGGTAATGATGGTTTTTCCATCCCCGGTGCGACCGACAAACCGAAGGTCATAAAAACCGCTTTTCTGTGCTTCCGGGCTTGGGCCCTCGCCCGGCTGAGGCACAAACTTTTCGACCAGCCAGCGCGTCGGCTTGATGGCGGACGCGACAAAAAACGCCCCGAGCGCACCGGTAATGGCGGTTGCGGCCAGACGACCTTTCACGCCACGCCCTGTCATCATCGCTTCATCGTAAGTGAATTCCTGGCCATACCGTGCCTGTTGCAGGGCATTGGAACGATGAACCACCCGGGTATTGATGGCGCCCATCACAAACGGTGCCAGCCAGACATCGAACGTGCGGTCATGTTCTGCGGATTTGAGGCTCGGCTGACGGGTTTTGGAGCGATGCTCGGGTGGGCAAATCGAAAACGGATTGGCCAGCTCCTTGCGCAACGCAGGGTCGGCTGACGCTTCCTTGGCAACATTAATCATTGAAGCGACCGTACCACCTGAGAACTCGCCCTTGGCAACCTTGACGCGCATGCGCACATCCTGACAGGTGATGCCAAACGTCTGTTCAGCCTGCTGCTGCAGGAACCAGACGCCCATGTCTGAAGGAATGGAATCAAACCCGCAACAGTGAACGATGCGCGCACCGGAGGACTTTGCCTCTTCTTCATAGCGCTGAATCATGCGCCGGATCCACTGCACTTCGCCAGTGAGATCGCAGTAATCCGTGCCCACTCGCACACAGGCCTGGATCAGTGGCTCACCATAGAGCGCGTAGGGACCAACGGTGGAGATAACCACCCGGGTCTGTTCACACATTGCCTGCAGGGCCGGCTCATCGGAGGCATCCGCCAGAATCACAGGCAGATCCTTCGCACCGAGTTCGTTTTTGAGCGTTTGCAGCTTCTTGTCGGAGCGTCCGGCGATGGCCCACCGAACGTCTTTATCGGTCCCATAGGTCTCGAACAGATAACGCGTGAGAATCTGCCCGACAAAACTGGTAGCGCCGAAGACGACCAGATCGTATGTCTCATTGGCTGAATCAGTCATGTCCTATCCTTGTTGTCTTGATTTGAATCGTTCTGGCCGGTGGAGCGTCCACCGAAAAGCGTCATAAAGATGCCGACCCCAAAGCCCCAGAATCCGTTCAGGATCAGGCCCCCGATCCAGGTTTTGCTGGAAACATCCAGATCCTTCAACGGGAACACAATGATCATGGCGACGGCCGTTGGCCCGATGGCACCAGCGATGATGTTCGTCAGCCAGTATTTCCAGTCTGTAAAGCGAGCCGCTAGAGCCCACAAAACCATGCCCCAGACGCCACCGAAAAACGCCAGTGAAACGACAGCGGGCACCCCGAACGGGGGAACGGCAGTGAGGTTGAACGGTGCAACCGGCACCGCGCCCGCCAGATAAAATACGGTGAATAACCCCTGATGGAAGAACAGCGTAGCGAGAAAGCCCGCGAGAAATGCCTTGATCCAGTTCATGTCCTTGTCCTTGATCTTAGTAGGAAGCAGGCCGGCTAGACTACTTCGAGGATTCTGTGCCCTCGGGCTGTCAACGTCAAAGCATGTTACCAATTTTGCGAGCCTGGACCACTTTCAGGAATTGACTCGATGTGTCGTCGACAGGGCCAATCGTTTGAGCGGCCGGGTCAGGCACACTTCAGTGCATGAACTGTGTTGTTCCGGAGGTATGACCCCTTGATCACATTTCTTTTGATTTTCAGCCTGCTTCTGGTCGGTTTTTCCGGGTTTCTCTTTTGGCAGCTTCAGGAACAGAAAAAGCTGATTGCCCATATGATGGATAGTGAAGACCTGGCCAGTTCGGAACAGGATCCCGAGCTGGTGCTTACGCTCAGGGTCGTGGATCCGATCTCTGTGGCCAAACGAGAATCCCGTTCAGCGCGGATGCTGGCAGACAGACTTCCCGTGATGGTTCGCAAGATGGTTTACCAGGAAGTGATGAAAGAACTGGAACAGGAGCTTTACGAACGGGAAATCGAAGTCGAGATGGGGATCGAGTACCGCTAGGAGACTTATTCCATGAACATACAGGCCATCTTTACGTTCATCGCTCTGGTCGCCGGCGCTTCTCTGGCGGGGACCGTTTACTGGCAACACCTACAAAATCGGCGCCAGCTAAGGATTCTGAATTCTCACCGCATAGCGGCACACAGTGCCATCCAGAAACGGCGGATGGAGGTGCTTGAGGTGCGTAACCGGGCCAAGTTACTGGAAGATTCCGTTACCGGCGGTGCCACAGCCGTGGAAAAAGTTCATAAGGCCATCACGGACACCACGTTCGGCCTGATCGATATGTTTTCGAACGATGAGGATTTCCGGCGAAGTGCCCAAAAGGCCAAGGAATCCCACGATCAGACCAGCCAGAAGATCTACCGGTCCGTTCGGACCACCAACCGGGCTCTCCATATCCTGGCGGATACGTTGATTATTGGTAAATCCGAAAAACAGAGCGCATCAAAGCGCCCACGTTCGGGTGGCAAACCCGGTCAGTGACCCGGGTTCAGAGCTTTTCTAAGACCCGCACCAGCGCGCTGACCGTTACCCGGATGCTCTCAAGCCGTTGGGCCTTTTCCCTGCCCTCCGCGCTCGCGCGATAGAGGTGTGGTGTCATCGCCAAAAGATCCCCAATGGTGTCTCGGCCATCCAGTGCCAGCTCATACCGAATCTCTTCGGTGCTGACAGCGGAAAAGCCTTCTGGCGCGGCAGGATCCCTGTCCCGGGTGGGTTTCAGTTCCGGGTAAATGATTTCGCGTAACTCCCGCAGATGGTCAGGCCCTGCATCGACCTGAATGACCCGACCTCCGGGCCTGAGCACTCGATGAAACTCGGAATAGACAGGAAAGCCAAACAGGCAAAGCACTCGATCGACAGAACCAGGAAGCACCGGCAGGTTCGCATTACTGCCGACAACGTACCCGCCCCCCTTTTCCTGTTTCGCTGCGGCCAGGACTGCCCACTTCGAGATATCCAGCCCCAGAGCGGACAACGCCAACGACACCGGAATCGACGCAGCCAGTTTGCGCAGATAGTAGCCCTCACCGCATCCCGCATCGAGGCAGGCCAACTCGCCTTCTTCGCTTCCCTCAAGAACAGCCCTGTTAACCGCATCCGCAATCGGACCGTAATGACCTGTATTAAGGAATCGCTGCCTGGCGGCGACCATTTCTTTACTGTCACCCGGATCTTTCGACCGCTTTTTCTGCACGGGAAGCAAATGCACGTAGCCCTGCCGGGCAATGTCAAAGCTGTGGCCGGAACAGCAGGTCCAGGATCGGTCTGATCGGGTTAGCGGAGTTCCGTCCAGTGGACAGGCGAGAGATTGAAATGGGGAGATGGTCATCGGCTCGTCGGATCTTTTGTTGAATACAATAAAAAAGGCACCCGTAGGTGCCTTTTTCAAGCATGACAGAAAATCAGACGACTTTCTTCAGCTCTTCTTCCAGTTGCGGTACTGCTTCAAACAGATCCGCGACCAGGCCGTAATCGGCTACCTGGAAGATCGGGGCTTCTTCGTCCTTGTTGATCGCGACGATCACTTTGGAGTCAGACATACCTGCCAGGTGCTGGATGGCACCGGAGATACCAACCGCTACGTACAGTTGCGGTGCAACGATCTTACCGGTCTGACCGACCTGCATGTCGTTCGGTACGAAGCCAGCGTCAACAGCGGCACGGGATGCGCCAACCGCAGCGCCCAGTACGTCAGCAACCTGCTCCAGCATCTTGAAGTTGTCGCCGTTCTGCATACCGCGACCACCAGAGATAACGATGCCGGCAGAAGCCAGATCCGGACGATCAGACTCGGCCTTCTCTTCGCCAACGAACGTGGACAGACCAGCGTCCTTAACAGTGTCGAGGGCTTCAACAGCCGCAGAACCGCTTTCAGCAACAGCGTCGAATGCGGTCGGACGAACGGTGATCACCTTGATGCTATCGCTGGACTTCACAGTCGCGATGGCGTTACCGGCGTAGATCGGACGAACGAAAGTGTCGTCAGACTCAACGCGGATGATGTCGGATACCTGGGCAACATCCAGCAGCGCAGCAGCGCGCGGCATGAAATCCTTACCAGTAGTACCGGCAGCAGCCAGAATGTGGCTGTAGCCCTTACCCACTTCGGCAACCAGCTCAGACAGATTTTCTGCCAGGAAGTGGCCGTAGGCAGCATTGTCTGCAACCAGAACCTTGTTCACGCCTTCTGCTTTGGCAGCGGCTTCAGCGACGGCGCCTACGTTCTCACCCGCAACCAGCACGTCGATGTCGCCACCGATGGCCTTGGCAGCCGCTACAACACTCAGGGTCGCCTGCTTCAGGCTGCTGTTGTCATGTTCAGCAATTACCAGGATGCTCATTTAGATCACCTTCGCTTCGTTCTTCAGTTTATCGACCAGCTCAGCAACGTCCGCTACCTTCACACCTGCCTGACGGGCAGCCGGAGCTTCCACTTTCAGGGTGGACAGACGTGCAGCAATATCGACACCCAGATCAGCCGGGGTGGTCGTGTCGAGCGGCTTCTTCTTGGCCTTCATGATGTTCGGCAGAGAAGCGTAACGCGGCTCGTTCAGACGCAGGTCAGTGGTGACCACAGCCGGGAGGTTCAGAGCTACAGTCATCAGACCGCCATCAACCTCACGGGTTACATTAACCTTGTCGCCTTCAACAACCACTTCGGAAGCGAATGTGCCCTGACCCATGCCGGACAGCGCAGCCAGCATCTGGCCGGTTTGGTTGTTGTCAGAGTCGATAGACTGCTTGCCGAGAATAACCAGCTTCGGCTCTTCTTTCTCGACAACAGACTTCAGCAGCTTGGCCGCTTCGAGAGACTGAACCTCTTCGTCTGTCTCGACGTGGATACCACGGTCAGCACCCAGAGCCAGAGCGGTACGGATCTGCTCTTGAGCAGCCTTGGGACCAATGGAAACCACCACGATTTCACTGGCAACACCCTTTTCTTTCAGGCGAACCGCTTCTTCAACCGCGATTTCACAGAAAGGGTTCATTGCCATCTTGACGTTGGCGAGATCAACGCCGGTGTTGTCCGGCTTGACGCGCACCTTCACGTTGTAGTCGATTACTCGTTTTACAGCGACCAGAACCTTCATAGATTCCTCGTTCTTCTACGATGGGTTTATGACTTGCAGATCTCGCGCAGAGCCTGCCGAAATTCAGTGCGCACTAATGATGGAGGCAACGGTCAGCAGAATCAATAGCCTCAAGCGACGCGCCAGAACTGCTTTTCTGGCCAATTTCATGTGTTGACTGAAATTGGCGGTGAGACGATACTAGATTTCGACTCAAAACACACGATGTTTCGGTGTACACGTACAATGCCAAAGGATAATCCAAATTTCAAACAAACGTTTGTTTGATACATTAAATACGGTATCCTTCCTGAGTATAAAAGTCGGAGTTATCGGCTTCTTGCGGTCGTCTGTAGGTATTTTTACAGGTATGATGACGACCCAGTGACAAGTGCCTCCGGGCTGAAAATACCCATTAGAAAGATGTTTGAGGAGACCAACGTGGAACGCGAATCGATGGAATTTGATGTTCTGATCGTCGGCGGCGGCCCTGCGGGCCTGTCAGCAGCTTGCCGTGTCATGCAGTTGGCGCAGGAAGCTGGCGAAGAACTCACCGTTTGTGTAGTGGAGAAAGGCTCGGAAATCGGCGCGCACATCCTCGCCGGTACCGTATTTGAGCCCACTGCCCTCAACGAGCTTTTCCCGGACTGGAAAGAAAAAGGTGCACCGCTGAATACACCGGTCACCCGTGACGACATTTTCCTGCTTAAGAACCAGGAAAACGCCACCAAGATTCCGAATGCCTTTGTGCCCAAGAACATGCACAACCACGGCAACTACATTATCAGCCTCGGCAACCTGTGCCGCTGGCTCGCCGAGCAGGCCGAGCAACTGGGCGTGGAAGTTTATCCGGGCTTCGCTGCCGCCGAGACCATTGTTGAAGATGGTCAGGTTAAAGGCATCATCACCGGTGACATGGGCGTTGCCCGTGACGGTTCCGAGAAAGACGGTTACATGCCGGGTATGGAACTCCGTGCCAAGTACACCCTGTTTACCGAAGGCTGCCGGGGTCACCTGGGCAAGCGCCTGATCGCCGACTACAAGCTGGACGAAGGCAAGGACCCGCAGCATTACGGCATCGGTATCAAAGAACTGTGGGATATCGACCCGGCCAAACACGAGCCAGGCCTGGTTGTTCACACCACCGGCTGGCCGCTGAACGAGTCCGGTTCCACCGGCGGTTCCTTCCTGTATCACCTGGAAAATGGCCAGGTCTATGTCGGCCTCATCACTGACCTGTCCTACAGCAACCCGCACGTTAGCCCGTTCGAGGAATTTCAGCGCCTGAAGCACCATCCGGAAGTGAAAAAATATCTGGAAGGCGGCAAGCGCGTAGCTTACGGCGCACGTGCCATCGCAAAAGGCGGTTACAACGCTCTGCCCAAGATGAGCTTCCCGGGCGGCCTGCTGCTTGGCTGTGACGCAGGAACCCTGAACAGCTCCAAGATCAAGGGATCCCACACCGCCATGAAGTCTGGCCTGCTGGGTGCCGAAGCCGTCTTTGAAGCCCTGAAGGAAGGCAAGTCCGGTGAAGAAATCACCAGCTTCCAGAAGCGCTTTGAAGACAGCTGGCTGTACAAAGAACTCTACGCCGAGCGTAACTTTGGCCCGGCCATGCACAAGTTCGGTAACATCGTTGGTGGTGCGGTTGCGTTCTTCGAGCAGAACATTCTGCGCGGCAGCCTGCCGATTACCTTCCACGATACCACTCCGGACTACGCCACCATGAAGCCGGCGTCCGACTGCAAGAAGATCAGCTATCCGAAGCCGGATAACACACTGACCTTCGATCGCCTGTCCTCGGTGTTTATCTCCAACACCAACCATGAGGAAGATCAGCCGATTCACCTGAAGCTGACTGATCCGGACATCCCGCTGAAGGAAAATTTACCGAAATATGACGAGCCGGCGCAGCGCTACTGCCCTGCTGGTGTCTATGAGGTTGTCGAAGCTGACGACGGAAGCGGTAATAAGTTCCAGATCAACGCCCAGAACTGTGTTCACTGCAAGACCTGTGACATCAAGGATCCTGCACAAAACATCACCTGGGTGACACCGGAAGGCGGCGGCGGCCCGAACTACCCGAACATGTAAGTTCGGCGCTCCGAGAAAAACGGTCCCAATTGGGGCCGTTTTTTTATTTGGGTCTGCCAATTTTCATACAGGCATAAAAAAACGGCTCACGAGGAGCCGTTTTTGATACTGCCAAAAAGCTTAGTGCACGTGACCGTGCTCTTGCTCTTCGTCAGTTGCTTCGCGGGTCTCTACCACTTCAACGTCGAAGTGCAGAGTTTCACCGGCCAGCGGATGGTTTGCGTCGATGGTGACGGTCTCGTCACTGACTTCAACAACGCGAACGATCTGGGGGCCGCCCGGAGTCTGAGCCTGGAACTGCATGCCCGGCTCGATGGTGTCTACGCCTTCAAACGCGGAGCGAGGAACCGGCTGGATCAGCTCTTCGTTTTTCTCGCCGTAGCCCTCGGCAGGCTCAACAGATACCTTCACCTGATCGCCAGAGTTCTTCTCGTTCAGAGCGCTTTCCAGACCACCGATAATGTTCTGTGCACCTTCCAGGTAAGTCAGAGGCTCACGGCCTTCTACGCGGGAGGAATCGAGTTCTTCACCCTGGTCGTTAGTGAGCGTGTAGTGGATGGTAACAACACGAGGTTGGGCCATGTGTTCTCCTTGCGTGTAGCAATGACTGTTTGATTTAAATTAGGTAATCGAAAGTGATCATGAACAGCCAGACTGCACAGAGGGACTAACGACCACCGGGCCTCGTTAGAGAGCCAGGCTCGATAACAAGTCTGAAAGCACAGTTTAACAAGTGTAGGAGCGTGCTTTCTACCGTGAGTTTTGGGGGCGTACCGTTGTTTTTCAACCGGCATCGCCGATTTTGTAGAAAATTCCGTGACTCACAACGCCCACTTCAACCTTTCCATCATCTTCCCGTTCGATGGCGTGCTCCACGAGATCGTAAAAGGCGGTGGTAACGAGTCTGGCTTCCACGCCATGACGGACATAGACAACCGGTCGAGGCTCGTCCGAATCGGGATAGGTGCTGATGACAAGCGGGTGCTCGGCGCCAACCTCAAGGGTCTCTCCAACATTGGTGGTTACGCTGACGACCTGGGTGCCCTGTCCCGGCTCAGCCACCTCCAGGGTGTGAGCGAGCAACGGCGCGTCTTCAACCCGGATTCGCCATTTCTCAACAGGCGTTACGAGATAGTACTCGCCATCGTCTTCCCGCCTCAGAATGGTGGAAAACAGGCGAACGATTTCTTCCCGGGCGATGGGGCTGCCTTTGAACAGCCATTTGCCGTCACGAGTGATAATCAGATCCATGTCACCCGATAATTCGGGATGCCATTTATCCAGTGGTGGCAGGCCTTTGGCCTGGCGGGTGCTCTCCAACTGGGAGGCAAGCTTTTCCGGATCCTGAGTCATAGAGATGGTCCGCTCAACATGATTAAAGGCCCCGCATCCACTCGGCACGCAATGGCACCGCCCCGGGGCTGGTGATGGCGAGGTTCACCTGATCAAGCATCTTCTGTTTGTCTCTTCCGAGCGTGCCTTTCAGCACCAGGTAGTTGGAGGCATGGTCGCTACGAAAAATAGTCCGATCCAGCTCAAGATGTTCGAGGAACAGGCGGATCTCCTCAAACAGGCCTTCCTGGGACAGCGGCACAAAATCATCACCAAACCCTTCCCGGAAACGCTCCTCTCCCTGCGGAAAGCTGACCACCAGCGTGGACAGGTAGTCCGGCTGAGTCTCATTGCAGAGTGTCGCCGTGTTGATGGCGTGCTGCCGTGACAGCGATTCACCGCCAAGCCCGTTCAGCACCATCACCGAGCTCGTCAGGCCGGCCTCTTTGATTTTGAGTAGTGCGGATCGTGTGGATTCCCAGGTCTCACCTTTATTGACGCGAGCCAGGATCTCATCGTCACCTGACTCCATCCCGACATACAGAATCTGCAGCCCCGCCTCCCGAAGCTGAGCGAGCTCCTCGACCGTCTTCTTCGCCAGATTTCTGGGCAGGCAATAACTGGACACCCGCTGGAGATCCGGGAATGCGGCCTTGAGGTCAGCCAGAATCTCCAGCAGACGGCGCGTAGGCAACACCATGGCGTCACCATCGGCGAGAAACACTCTTCTCACACCACCAAGGCTTCGCGCAGCCTTGTCGATATCGGCACGAATATCCTCGGGCTTTCTGGCCCGGAACTTTTTCTGGGGTTGGGTGTACATTTCGCAAAAGGTGCATTTGTTCCACGAACACCCATTGGTGACCGGCAGGATCAGCGATTTGGCCTCGCTGGGCGGCCGGAACACCGGCTCCACATACTCAATTGGAAAACTGTACATCGTTGACTCTCAAAAATTCTACACGGGGCATTGCTATGCAGATCAGGGCAAAAACTGCGCTTTCAAGTCCGCACAGCCCGGCCCGACCACCGGCATTTCCAGCAACACCGCCTGGGATGTCATGAACGGTATGCCGCGGCGATGGCTATCCACCAGCAACGTGGACAAGCTGCCCACAAGCGGCATATGGGAGATGATCATCAGCGGCGTGGACTGATTGTCCAGCAGCGCATCCAGACACACACCGGGGTCATCATCCGGCGTGATGAAAGACTTCTCTTCAACGGGGCAATTCAGTATTTCAGACACAATCCCTGTGGTCTGACGAGCCCGGGTATACGGGCTCGTCCAGATTACTTCCGGGCGCCAGGGGGACTCGGCAATCCTGGCCGCCGTTTGCGCGGTATGAGCCCGCCCTACCTCAGTCAGTTCCCGCTCCTGGTCAAGGGTATGCCAGCCGGCTTCACCGTGACGCATTATGATCAGATGCACTGGCAACCTCCCCGGGGTCGTTATTGCGTGATGGTTCGAGGGAGTATGAATTCCACGTCGGAATTCTGAACCGCCATCATCAGACTGTTGATGACCGCGTTGATGGACGCGGAGCCGTAGAGGATTTCGTACAACCCGCGTACCAAAGGCATGTAAATACCGATGGCCTCGGACTTTTCCTTAACCAGCTTGAGGGTGTAGATACCCTCGGCAACCTGCCCGAGTTCTGCCACCGCATCATCAAGCTGCTTGCCCTTGCCGACCGCATATCCGACCCGGAAGTTACGGCTTTTGGAAGAGGTGCACGTTGCGATAAGGTCACCGACGCCCGCCAAACCCATGAAGGTCATCGGGTTGGCGCCCAGGCTGACCGCAAACCGGCTCATTTCCGCCAGCCCCCGGGTAATCAGCATCGCCTTGGCGTTTTCACCCATGTCCAGCGCTGATGCCATGCCGGCAACAATGGCATAGATGTTTTTCAATGCCCCGGCGAGCTCAACGCCGTATATATCAACGTTGGCGTATACCCTGAAGTACTCGCAGCCCAGCAGGTCTTGTACGGCACGCCTTACATCGGGGTCTTTTGCCGCAATAACCGTCGCGGTGAGATCCCGGTTCACGATCTCGGCCGCCAGGTTCGGGCCACTCAGCACGCCAATCTGGCACCGTGGTATCTCTTCCTGCAGGATCTCGCTCATCAGCTTGAAGCCATGCTCTTCAATCCCCTTGGTCAGGCTGATAACAATCTGTCCCTCCCGGAACTGATCGCTGTGCTGACGGATCACCGCGCGGAATGCCTTGCTGGGTATGGCAACAAATACGATTTCTGATTTTCCGATGGCGTCTTCAAAGTCTGACGTTGGCTGGATATCACCTTCGAGCTTGATGCCTGGCATATACCGGCTGTTTATCCGGGTATCCCGGACTTCGTTCACCTGTGCTTCGTCACGCATCCAGAAGTGAACACGATGACCATTTTCTCCCAGTACTTTTGCCATGGCAGTTCCGAAACTGCCACCGCCAAGTACCGTGACGTCGTGTACCCGCTCCTGAGTCTCTTTATCCTGAGACGCTGTATTTTCAGGCATAGTTGTCCCGTTATGTCTGTCTGGTCGGGGAATCCGGAACGCTCCGGGGGCATGGCGAAGGCGGCGGAATCAGCCGGCTTCTTCGCACTCCAGAGCACGCACCAGATTCTTGAATTCTTCCCGGTTACGGCTGTTAAGCCCCATCAAAACCCGATGTGCGTCCAGTACTTTGTCACGAACCTGCTGTTCACTGGCTTTAAGCACAGGAATTTCTTCAAGCTCTTCAATACGGGAGGCTGGCTCACGAACAATGATGAATATCTTGTCGAAGCCCATGGAGGTAATGATGCGGGTGATGTCTGGGTTCGTGGAGATCAGTGTAGGTAGGAAATGGCTCTGTTTCTGGGCTGCCATGGCGATCTTGGCAAGCAAGCCGAGGGTGGTGCTGTCGATGATCTCGGTCTCGGTAAGATCGATGACCACGGTCTTGAAGTTGGGATCCTGGGTGATGGACTCAACCAGGTTGTCCAGCGTCGAACACAGGTTCAGCCGGATTTCCCCAATAAACTTCAGGACATAGATGCCCTGTTTCTCAGCTTGCAGGATTTTATAGCCAACCATGTTCACACTGCCACTATTTCGACGACGTGAAGTCTGTTCCGTTTATCGTATCAGTAACCGATACAATAGCGATATCGTCAGGTAACTCTGTGATCCCGTCGAGATTCAGAGCTTCATTAAGAGATGCGATAGTGTGACGACCTCCGGATACGAGTTCAAGTAGTGTGCCCTCCTTTTCATCGAGACTTTTCGCCTTTATGACCTCAAGGATACCGTCTGAGAACAGAATTAGCCGGAAAGGCTTGTCTAGGGCGACTTCGTAGACTTCCCATTCAGGTTGTTCAAAGAGGCCAACCGGAAGACCACTGCCCTCGAGAAACGCCGTTTCCCCGCCCTCGAACGACAAAATGGGCATCGGAAAATGGGCACCGACGGCGTAGCGCAGCGTGCGCTTCTCAATCGATATGATGCCAACAAATACCGTCACGTGCTTGCCAAGGCCGGTGTCGAGTAATTCGGAATTGATTCTTTCGAGGAACCGTTCGGGATAAAGAATATCGTCAGAGGATTCGCGCCTGAGATTGCGCTGCAGCCGGTTGGTCAGGTTCTTGAGCAGTACTGTCACAAACGCGGAGCTTGCGCCGTGGCCGGATACATCCGCGATGTAAACCAGCACTTCGTCCTTTGATATCGGGAAATAGTCCAGGAAATCGCCACTCAGATAGAGCGACGGTTTGATCAGGTGGTCAACGTGTATCCCCGCGAATTCCTGCTCCCGGTCTGGCAGCATCCGCAGCTGAACCTTGCGTCCGGCTCTCTGGTCCGCCCGCAGCTCCGAAATACCGTCCCTGAGGTCCCTGTTGGCTTCTTCCAGTTCCTGGCGGTAAAGCTGGTTAAGACGATTCACCCGTACCCGGTCAAACAACTTCTCGATGACATCATCGAGAGCTCCCTTATCGTCACTACAGGGTTTGAGAACCACATCTGCAGCCCCGGCCCGGAGTGCGTTGACGACATCGGCACTGGATTCGGTGGAATAACAGGCGACGATCGGCGTAAAGGTCTCAGCCTCTTCCAGGCGGGTATCGAGGTCCCGAATGGCCGCCGGTGGCAGGTCTGCAAAGATGACATCGGGAATGTTATCGTCAAACAATGCTCTGGCGGCGGAAAGATCGCTGTAGCCGGTCACGTAGAAGCCCCTGGCTTCCAGATATCGGGACAGATCGGTTCGAGCCTTTTCATCGGCATCAATAATAAGAATGCGCTCGGTGCGCGAAGTCATTGCTACTGCCCTAAACTACCAGCGATAAAAGAAAAATTGCCATGTTTAAGCCTATTCTGGCACGCCCCTGTGATATAACAAGGCCAGTTTGGTGAATTTGGGAGAATCGTAACGATGCGGAGTGCCGTTAACGACCTGCTTGGAGCCTATGACAAGCTGATCATGGATCCGGTTCACGGTGGAATCCCCCTGTACCGGCATGAGATCCAGGTGATTGATCACCCTCTGTTTCAGCGCCTGCGCAATATCTGTCAGAACGACATCCTCAGCCTGGTCTTCCCCGGCGCCACCCACTCCCGCTTCCTGCACAGCATCGGCGTGATGCACGTTGGTACCCGCATGTTCCGGGCCATGATTGATGCGTATCTAAGGGAGCGAAAGCTCAGTGAGCAGACCGATCTCAGCCTGAGCCAACTCGATTCGATCGATTATCTCGCCAAAACGATTCGACTTGGATGCCTTTTACACGACAGCGGCCATTCGAGCTTTTCCCACCAGTTCACCCAGGCCAGACGCATTCGGGAACTGATGTCCCGGCCGGAGCGGTTCCGGGATTTGTGGGCCGGAGTCGATTATTCGGTTTATCACCGTGAAGAACCGGATGAACTGGAACATGAACACTACTCGGTTCGTGTGGCTCATGAAGTGCTCTCTTCCATCGATCTGGAGAGCGCCGGGCTGTGTGCAAAAGACATCGTCGGCATCATGGAAACCACTGACGTTGACCCAAGCGAGGCCTTTTGCCGGCATGCCCGCACCTTCTGGGGGTTTATCGCCGGCGAGGAAGCCGCCGCTGGAGCGTTGATCAACGACAACATTCCCAGACTGGTTATGGACCTGCTGTCCTCCATCGTGTCCGGCGAAATTGATGCCGATCGGGCGGATTACATGCTTCGCGACGGATTCCATTCATCGGTCACCATCGGCGGTTTCAACCTGGACCACCTGGTCAGCAACCTCCGCTTCGGCTGGGACGTACACGAACCCTGGCTGGGACTCGCCATCACCCAGAAGGGGCTGGGCGCATTGGAAGACTTCGTCTACAGCCGCCATCAGATGTACCGCAAGGTGTATGCCCACAAAACGGCGCTTGGTTTTGACTGGCTACTGCGGGAGG
The DNA here is from genome assembly GCF_000708045.1 of Marinobacter nitratireducens. Classification (GTDB taxonomy): domain Bacteria; phylum Pseudomonadota; class Gammaproteobacteria; order Pseudomonadales; family Oleiphilaceae; genus Marinobacter; species Marinobacter nitratireducens. Next base: position 495,000 of record NZ_ANIE01000003.1, on the reverse strand, counting down.
CAATCAACGAGGTGCTGGATGATCCGGATAGCTTTGAATGGGTCGACACCTGCCTGAGTGATATGCGCTGGTTCGCTGAACTTACAGATAACTTTTTCTGGGAAGCCTTCCGGAAAGTTGCGCGGAAGAACCCTCGCAGTTTCTCATTCTGCATTGTCAATCGGGTGAAGTTACAGCACCTCGACACCCGGGAGGATCTGTCCCGCAAAGCCATCGATCGGCACTGTGCCTGGCTCGCCAACGAACTCAATCTCGACCCGGATACGGTGGTCACCTGCTCCATGCGGGCACGGTTTTCGAAAATCCAGGAAAACTTCAACGGCATCAAGGTGCTGACCCGCAACCCGATTGATCGCACCCGCGCTCTTCACAAGATTACGGAGATCAGTGCCTTCTTTAGCAAATTCGGTGACGGCACCATCACCCATTTTTATGTCCGACCCGAAGTCACCACTCAGACTTCGGAGCGTCTCAGCGAATAGATAGGGTCAGTGCTCTCCGTCGATGGCAGTCACAAGGTCGAACGCGCTGTTAAAGGCGCCTTCGACTCGGCCGCCCGCCAGCCAGTCTCCGGCAATACCGATACCATCGTCCGGATACCACAGATGTCCAGGCTGCCAGTCGCCTTCGGAGCGGGCGTAGAGCCAGCGGTGGGTTACCACGTCTGATGGGCTGCCTCGGTACCCTGTCAATTCGCTAAAGGCTTCGAGGAGAACGTCCGCAACGTCTTCGGGCGTACGGTCCACGTTCGCAGTGGTCCACTCTGCGCCCGCATGCAGTACCCACCATTGCCCGTCATCATGCCTGCCCGGCTTGCTGGAGTTATTACCTATCCAGTAAAGCACCGGATGCTCCACTCTCGCGCCCTCAAAGTGATCCCAGGGCGATTCGTCGAAGCGTGCGGCTACCGCCCAACACGGCAAAACGGCCTCTACCGGCTCATTGAGCGACTCGGCGATGGGGTCAAGACCGCTGGCCTTGAGCAGATCCTGGGTCTGAGCCGGCGGGGCGGTTATCAGGACCTGATCAAACCCGTTGTAACGATGTCCACTGGTGTCAATCAGGCACCAGGAGCCGTTGTCACAAATCAGTTGCTCTATTCGCGTTTCCGTCACAAGATCCACATGGGCCGACAGTTGGCGGCTGATCGCCGTCATCCTTGGGACACCGACGTATCGGGCATCATCCGGGAAGTCAGACCAGTCACCGCCCGCGTCCCGGAACCCCAGTTTTCCGTGCCAGAGCGCGAAGCTCTCGGCGCCCGCATAGCGCCGCAGGAAGGGCAAGAACTCCGGGTTCCTGGCCGTAAAATACTGGGCTCCAACATCTGCCGAACTATCCGGCACGCGCTTCGAGGCCAACCTCCCGCCCGGTCCACGACTCTTTTCAAAAACAGTAACCTGGTGGCCTTTTTGGCGAAGCAGAATTGCACTGGTTAATCCTGAAAGTCCTGAACCAATAACGGCGATTCGACGTATATGCGAGTGATGACTTTTATCGGGCATGATCTATCTTGTATCCAAAATGAGTGGTAACAACGTGCAATACTTGCTGACAAACATTCTGAGGTGGTTCGACTCCAACGCGGGATCGGATCACATTGACGCGCATTCCCGATCGTTCAACATTATACGCGTGCTCCCCTTTATCGCTCTTCACCTTGCGTGTTTCCTTGCGATTTTCACTGGTGTTAGCGCGTTCGCTGCCTGGTTCGCCGTGGGCTTCTTCCTGGTGCGGATGTTTGCCATTACAGGGTTTTATCACCGTTACTTTGCCCATAAAACCTTCAAGACAAGCCGCATTGCCCAGTTCCTTTTCGCCTTGCTGGGCGCAAGTTCCGCTCAGCGGGGTCCTCTCTGGTGGGCGGCCCATCACCGCCATCATCATCAATACTCGGACCATGAGCTGGATCTGCACTCCCCCCATCAGGGCGGGTTCTGGTGGTCACACGCCGGCTGGTTTACTTGCGACGCCGGATTTATTACCGACGAGCGACGTGTCCGAGATTGGCTCAAGTTCCCGGAACTGCGACTGATTAATCGCTTTGATTCGATGGTGCCAGCCCTTGCTGCGGTCGGCATATACGGCCTTGGCGAAGCACTTGCAGCATGGGCTCCCGGTCTCGAAACCAACGGCCTTCAATTGCTGGTGTGGGGCTTCTTTATTTCCACGGTTGCCCTGTTCCACGCCACGGTTTCGATCAACTCCCTTGCTCACGTCTGGGGAAAGCGCCGTTTTGATACTGACGATGACAGCAGGAATAATTTCTGGCTCGCGCTTCTCACTCTTGGCGAAGGATGGCACAACAACCACCACCGCTGGCCGCAGTCGGTCCGCCAGGGTTTTCGATGGTATGAGATTGATGTTACCTGGTACGGACTCTGGTTAATGTCAAAACTCGGCATCATCTGGGACCTGAATCCAATACCCGAGCATATCCAGAAGGAAACCGAAACGCTGGACAGTCTGAGGAGGAAACGCTCATGACTACTGCCTCCAACATAGAAATCGGCTCATTCGAATCCGCTGTGCCAGCGACGCTGGAGCGGTTCCGAAAACTGTTTAACGAGCTCGACAGAGGCAACCTCAACCGCCTGCCCGAGGTTTACGGTGAGAACATAGAGTTCAAAGACCCTCTCGGGGGCGCAACTGGACTGGATGAACTGACCCATTACTTCGCCCATGCTTACGCCAATGCCATCAGTTGCCGATTCGAATTCGGCGATGCGATTGTGAACGGCCCCTACGCGGCCATCCCATGGGTTATGACGCTTCGCCACAAGCGGATCCGTGCAGGCCGGGAAATTCAGGTGGACGGCATCAGCCAACTGAAAATCGATCAAGGGCGTGTGGTTTATCACCGGGACTTCTTCGATGCCGGGCAGCTTCTTTATGAAAACCTCCCAGTCGTTGGCCGTGTCGTTCGCTGGGTTAAAGGATACGCAGGATGAGTGCCCGCCTTTCTCAACCATCCAATATCTGGGTCACAGGTGCCGGCTCCGGCATCGGCGAGTCACTTGTGCACACGCTCGCTTCCCAGGGGCATAGCCTGGCCCTGACCGGCCGACGGGAAGAACCGCTCAAGAAGCTGCAAGCACTGGCGCCAAACCGGATCCACGTGTGCCCGGGTGATACCACTGACAAGCACTCCCTGAGCAACGTTCGGACTGAGTTGCAATCGCTCGGGCACCTGAACATGGCGATATTGAATGCCGGCACCTGCGAGTATCTGGACGTGGCGGCGTACGACAGCGATGTCATTGAGCGAAACATCCAGACCAACGTGGTGGGAACGGCCCGGAGCCTCGACATCGCGCTGCCGTTACTCAGGAAGGCGCGCTCAAGGGGCGAACCTGCCACCATCGTCATCATCAGCTCATCAGCCTGGTGGTTTCCGTTTGGCCGTGCGGAAGGGTATGGGGCTTCGAAAGCGGCTCTTACCTACTTTGCCCACGCGCTTCGCGCGGATCTCGCCCATGAAGGTATCGATGTCGTTGTCGTCTCCCCGGGGTTTGTGAAAACACCGCTGACCGACCGGAACGACTTTCCCATGCCCTTTCTGATAGAGCCCAAAGAAGCGGCCGAGCGGATTGTTAGCGGTGTGATGAAAGGGGCCAGCGACATAGCATTTCCGAAGCGGTTCACCTGGTTGATCCGGTTTCTGGGTGGGCTTCCACGCCCCCTGGTGGACCGCATGGCCGCAAGCATGACCAGGCAAAACAATTAAACACCAGGATCTGATTGAATGAACGAAGAACGTCAGCGCATTGCCGTGATAGGAGCAGGAGTGTCGGGCCTCACCGCAGCCTGGCTGCTTGCTGAACACCACGATGTAGACATTTTCGAAGCGAATGACTATGCCGGCGGACACACCAATACCGAGCAAGTGGAACTGGGTGGACGCACCTGGCCGGTAAATACCGGTTTCATCGTATTCAATGACTGGACCTACCCCAACTTCATTCGCCTCATGGAGCGTCTGGGGGTCGAGTCGGAAGTCAGCGATATGAGCTTCAGCGTTGACTGCCAGAATACGGGCCTTCAATACAACGGCACGAGCCTGAATACTCTGTTTGCCCAACGCAGGAACCTGCTCAACCTGCCGTTTCTGCGAATGATCCGGGAGATACTCCGATTCAACCGGGAAACCCGTGCGGATCTGGAGGCGGGAAATATCAATGACTCGGAAACACTCGGTGAATACCTCAACCGCAACGACTATTCCCGGTATTTTCGAAACTACTACATCGTACCCATGGGCGCTGCAATCTGGTCTGCCCCCGAGATAGTCCTGGAACAGTTCCCTATTCGCTTTTTCCTGCAGTTTTTCAATAACCACGGCATGTTATCAGTGGATGATCGACCGACCTGGCGGGTTATAACCGGAGGCTCCGCTCGCTACGTTGAGCGCATGATGGAACGCCTTGGCGAGAGAACACACCTCAACTGTCCGGTAGACAGCGTCACCCGTGACGAAAACGGCGTAACACTCCGGGTCCAGGGCAAGGAACACCGTTTCGATCAGGTGGTTATGGCCTGTCACAGCGATCAGGCGCTTAAAATGCTTGCGGACCCCACCAAGCAGGAACAACAGATCCTTGGGGCCATCGGGTTTCAGAGTAACGAGGTGGTACTGCACACCGATGCCCGGGTCCTGCCTTCCACCCGCCGTGCCTGGGCGGCCTGGAACTATTTCATCCCGACCCACCGCACCGAACCGGTCTCGGTCACCTACAACATGAACATTCTCCAGAATTTTGACGATGCACCGGAGACCTTCTGCGTCACCTTGAACAGGACCTCCGACATCTCTCCGGACCGGATCATCAAGCGTTTTGACTACTCCCATCCGGTGTTCACGCTCGACGCCGTCGCCGCCCAGAACCGCTACCACGAAATCGGAAATCGTAACCGGACGCACTATTGCGGTGCCTACTGGTTCAACGGCTTCCATGAAGACGGCGTGAAAAGTGCGCTGCGGGTCACCGAGGCGTTCGGTGTGGAGCTTTGACCATGCGAAGCCAATGGCTGGAGGGCACAATCCGGCACCGGCGGCTGTCCCCCATCAACCATCAGTTCCAGTACGGCACGGGAATGCTTGCTCTCAACCTGAATGAGTGGAACTCGGTCACTGGGCTCAGCCCCCTGTTCTCTTTGGAGCGTTTTAACTGGCTGGGGCTAAAGCGCGCGGACTATCTGAACCCCGCCGATGGGAGTCTCAGGGACGCGGTATCGGACTATGTCCGTGAGGCCACGGGATGGGTTCCGGATGGCCCCATCGAATTGATCACCCATCCCCGATACTTTGGTTACGTGTTTAACCCGGTCAGTTTCTATTTTTGCTATGAGGCCGGAGACGATCCACTTCAGGGGGCTGTTCCCCGGGTCATTCTGGCCCAGATCACCAACACCCCCTGGAAAGAGCGCCATGTGTATTGCCTGCAGCCGAAAGGCGGGCTGGCGAACGGCTCGGGATGGCGAACGGAACGATTTACCTTCAAAAAGCAGTTCCATGTTTCGCCCTTCAACGGCATGGATCAGACCTACCAGTGGGTATTCAGCTTTCGCGGTGACGAACTGAGAATCCACATGAACGTACTCGAACAGTACCAGAAGCAGTTTGATTCCACGCTAGTGGTCCAAAGAACCCCACTGACTCGTACTGTTCTACATCGAAGCCTGCGTCGCTTTCCCATCGAAGCGATAAAAGTGACGGCAGGTATCTACTGGAATGCACTCAGGCTAAAGCTCAAGGGCGCGCCGTTTTACACGCACCCGGACAAACTGGAAAGGTAACTCTATGGCGAACCTCAATGGCTCCCTCTCTCCGACTTCCACGGCGGCGACCCGCACGAATTCATCGGCGTTCAGCCGTATCGCCCGGAACCTTGTGCTACAGCAGCTGAAACGACTGGAAGCTGGAACGCTCACCATCCGGGAAGCCGGATTTGATGATCTCGTGTTCGGGGATGGCAATACCGCCTTCCCGGCGGCTGAGCTTGTGATTCATGACCATAGCACCTGGAGTGACCTGCTCACAGGCGGCAGCATCGGAGCAGCCGAAGCGTTCGTAGCCGGAGACTGGTCGACACCGGATCTTGTCGCCCTGCTCCGTTTCTTTACTCGCAATGTCGACCGGATGAACGAGTTCGAGGACCGTTTCAGTTGGATAACCAAGCCCGCACTCAAAGGCTTGCACTGGCTCAACAGAAACACGCCTGAAGGGTCCAGAAAGAACATCAGTGCCCATTACGATCTGGGCAACGACCTCTTTGAGCTGTTCCTGGATCCGACCATGATGTATTCCTCCGCCATCTACCCGGAGGCGAATTCCACCCTCGATGCGGCGTCCGTCCATAAGCTGGACACCATCTGCAGGAAACTGGATCTCAAGCCGGGCGATCAGGTCATCGAGATCGGAACCGGCTGGGGTGGTTTCGCCATCCACGCCGCCAAGCACTTCGGTTGTCACGTAACCACCACAACTATCTCTCGAGAGCAGCTGGCCTGGGCGCAAGCGCGCGTGGCCGAGGAAGGTCTGCAGGACAGCATAACCCTGTTGTTCGATGACTATCGCGACTTACATGGCCAGTACGACAAACTCGTCTCCATCGAAATGATCGAAGCGGTGGGGCCGCAGTATCTGGACAGTTACATCAACCAGATCAGCACACTGCTGAAGCCGGACGGCATTGCGCTGATCCAGGCGATCAATATGCCGGAACAACGATATCGCAGAGCCCTGAAAAACGTCGATTTCATTCAGCGCTATATCTTCCCCGGCAGCTTCATCCCGTCGTTTGGCGCCATTCTGGACTCCGTACGTAGCCAGGGCGATCTCGTTCTGACCCACGCGGAAGATATCGGCTTCCATTATGCCCGCACACTGAACGACTGGTGCGAGCGTTTCATGGCCCGTAGCGAGGATCTCGAAAAGCTGGGATACGACCAGAAATTCCGCAGGCTCTGGCATTTCTACTTTGCCTACTGCGAAGCGGGGTTCAGCGAACGCGCCATTGGCGTGTCCCAGATTCTGTTTGCCAAACCGGGCAACAAGAACCCTAACCTGCTAAGCGTATGATCAAATCAGGCCCGGCGAGCAACGTCATCAACTTCGTACTGTTCCAGGCCGGCTGGATCGCATGCGTGCTTTATCCTGGGCTTCCAGCTGCAGGTCTCGCTCTCCTGTTTCTCGGTTTCCATATTGCGGTGATTAGCCGAAACCGCTGGAGCGAGTTGCAGTTCATCGGACTGGGCACCGTGCTCGGCGGGATACTGGACGGCGTCTGGTTCCGTACCGGCATTCTGGATGACGGCAGCGGCACTGTATTACTCACCCCGCCATGGTTAGTGGCAATCTGGGCGCTATTCATGACGACCCTCTGTCACTCACTTGACTGGATCAGCAAGCAGCGCTGGCTGTTGTTCGCGTTCCCGCCGCTTGCCGGCCCCTTCGCCTATTGGAGCGCCAGCCAATTGGGCGCTGTTGAACTGCCTGATTTCTGGTTATCCATCGTGGCCCTGGCCATTGGTTGGCTGGTCATCTTTCCGGGGCTTTTGTACCTGCGCCGACTTCTGTACCCGGAGTTACTGGCATGAAAACGCTTGTGGTTGCCTGCTGCCTGGCGATGCCTATCGGTGTTTGCGCCAGCGCAACCATGACCTTCCAGGGAGTTGCAACGTCCAGCAATGGTGAACTGCTGTACACGGAAAGTCATCAGGTCTCGGGACTCTGTGAGTCCGGGCAGTTCCGCCCTACCCGACAGAATGTGGAGTATCGCCACGCCGACGGAGGGACAGTGTTCGCCAACAAAGAGATCCGCTATGACAATTCGGTTCTAAGACCGGCCATCACATTCGAACAACCGGATTTTCGGGAATCTCTGTCAATCAGTTACCCGGAAACCGCCAGGCTTCTTATTGCGTGGGTACCGCCAGGCGAGCAAGAAAAGACGTTCACTGTGCCTTTCTCCGATAATGTCGTGGTTGACGCAGGTTTTGACCAGTTGGTGAAGAATAACTGGCGCAAGATCCGATCCGGAGAACCCGTGACGTTCCAGTTCCTGGCACCGACCCGGGGCGAAACCTACGACTTCATTCTTGAGCCGGCTGACGATGGCCGGGTGGATGCGGATCACGTGGTTCAGATACGCCCGAGAGGCATGTTGCTCCGGTTTGTTGTCGACCCGATTGTTCTGGGATACAGCAATTCCGGTTTCCTGACCGACTATGTTGGCCTGACCAACATTCGCAAGACCAAGGAAAAAAACTACACGGCTCACATCCGCTATGAGATGAGACGCCAGTCACCTTGTAATCTGACAGGTTAGACGCGTCCCACAAGCCACAGCCTGAATACCCCGGTCCTGTGGTAAACTCCGGTCGGAATCCACGCCGGAGACACCGCACTCATGATGTTTGTTTCTTTCAACGTCAATAGCATACGTACACGACTGCACCAGCTCGAAGCGGTCGTGAACACCCTGAAGCCCGACTTTATCGGCCTGCAGGAAACCAAGGTTCGCGATGAAGAATTCCCGGTCGAAGCGATCAAGGACCTTGGGTACCACGTTCACTTCCATGGCCAGAAGACCCATTACGGGGTTGCACTGCTTTCCCGCATGGAACCCAATGAGGTTGTGAAGGGGTATCCCTGGGACGGTGAAGACTCCCAGCGTCGCCTCATCACCGGCCATTTCACAGTCAACGGCGAAGAACTCACGGTCATTAACGGATATTTCCCCCAGGGCGAATCCCGCGACCATCCGGTCAAATTCCCGGCCAAGGAAAAGTTCTACGCTGACCTCATGAAATACCTGGATGAACTCAAACAACGGGGCGGGCATGTGGTACTAATGGGAGATATGAATATATCGCCGACAGACAGCGACATCGGCATCGGTGCAGACAATGCCAAGCGCTGGCTGAGAACCGGCAAGTGCAGCTTCCTTCCCGAAGAACGGGAATGGCTCAGTCAGGTTGAGCAACGGGGCTTTACGGATGTGTTTCGTCATCTCCACCCTGACGAGTCGGATACCTTCAGCTGGTTCGACTATCGCAGTAAGGGCTTCGAGCGAGAGCCCAAGCGCGGGCTACGAATCGACCTGATCATGGCCAGCGACAGCCTCCTGTCCAAAGCGGCGGAATCCGGTGTCTCATATGACATTCGGGGCATGGAACGACCATCCGACCACTGCCCGATCTGGGCGCGTTTCGACCTTTAAGGCACTTTCCGGCTCGCTATGAAAAAAATCAAAACCCGCGACCGCATCCTCAACACCAGCCTGGCGCTGTTTAACAGCGTCGGCGAACCTAATGTCACGACGCTGCTGATCTCGGATGAGCTTGATATCAGCCCAGGCAACCTTTATTACCACTTCAAGAGTAAAGGTGACATTGTTGAGGAACTGTTTGCGGGATTTGAGGAGGAAATGCTCGACCTGCTCGCCGTGCCGACCGAGGCCGATATCAGTCTTGATCAGCAAGCCTTTTTCCTACACTTGCTGTTCGAGGCCGTCGCCAGATACCGATTCATTTATCAAGACCTGGTGAACATCCTCTCTCGCTACGATCAGTTGCAGGGCCGCTTTCGAAGAGTTCTGAAGAAAAAGACGGACGCCTTTGCGACCATCTGCGCCAGCTTCCGACGCCAGGGTTTCATGGACATTGAGCCTCATCAACTTGAGGCGCTTTGTGAACAGTTAACGCTAACCGCCTGTTACTGGAGCAGTTTTGATAGCCTTTCACATCTTGACGACAGGGATTCGGTTGATCCCGGCCGCGGGGTGTACCAGATGATGCACCTGATGATTCCCTACCTCGCGCCGGCTGAGCAGGCCGAGGCGCTGCTCATGAGCCAGGACTATCTTTGAGGCGGATTACTCCTCCTCGTCACTTCCTTCCAAGCTGCGGCGCCTGTTGAGCTCGCTTTCAAGGATCTCGATCCGGCGTTCCAGGGCCTCAATTTCTTCGCGCCGATGAATGCCGAGGCGGCGCAACGCGCCCGAAACCCGCTCATCAAACATGTTTTCGAGCTTGTCCCAGGTACCCGTCGCACGGTCTTTCACGTCACCAACCCGGTCCTCTACAGACTTGATCTGTTTCTCTACGACACCACGGGTTTTGTTTTCCAGCTGTTCGCCTTCCTGCACAAGCCGATCGAAAAAGCGGCCCGTATCTTCCTCGGCCTTGGTATACGCCCCCAAACCTGCAAGCCAGATCTGCCGGGCAGAATCCTTGATTTTTGCTGCCAGTTGCGGATCATTCTCCGGCTTCTTGTCATTTTCTTCAGACATGTAACAACCTCGGGGATGGGAAATACGCGTTGAAGGCCTATTGTATTACACTGGATCGGTGATTTCAGTCTGCCTGAAACCCGCGCCACACAAGGCTTCAATATAAACACCCTTTCAATATGAAAAAATGTTTTCAAACGAGAGTGAGTCGCGCTTGAAGTGTTCAAAATATAGTCAATACTTCCCTATACCGGTATCCCTGCTGATGCCGGTTTGTCTGGAAGTCTTTCATGGATACTACTCGCACGCCTCTGCCCGGCAATCTTTGCCGGGCTTTTTTTGCCCGTTATTGCGCATACTTATAAGCTTATTCCATAATAGGCATTTGCATGACCATGGAGACTGAAATGATTGATATTGCGTGGAGTAACTTCACTCCCTGGGCCGCGCTTCTGGGCGGCGTACTGATTGGACTCGCCGCCGCAGCATTCCTGCTGCTGAACGGCAGGATAGCCGGTATCAGCGGCATCCTGGGCGGGTTGCTGGTTCCCGCCCGCGGTGACACCGCCTGGCGAGTGGCCTTCCTTCTGGGCCTGATCGGCGCACCCACCGTGTGGATGCTCGGCTCAGACCTTCCCCCCATCGAAATCAACGCGGATTACCCGGCGCTTATCGCCGCTGGCCTGCTCGTTGGTGTTGGCACACGCTACGGTTCCGGTTGTACATCCGGGCACGGGGTTTGCGGACTGTCGCGCCTCTCCGTGCGCTCACTGGCTGCTACGCTGAGCTTCATGGCAGCCGGCTTCATCACCGTTTACATCATCCGACACCTGCTGGGAGCCTGACACCATGAAATATTCGCTCGCTTCCCTACTCTCCGGCCTGATTTTTGGGCTTGGTCTTATTGTCTCGGGCATGGCCAATCCGGAGAAAGTACTCGGATTCCTGGATATTGCAGGCCTCTGGGACCCATCCCTGGCATTCGTCATGGGCGGCGCGATCATCGTCGGGCTCGGTGCGTTTGCAATCGCTCGAAAGCGCACACTCTCATTCCTGGGCTTCGACATGAGGATCCCTACCAATAACCACATCGACAAGCGCCTGATTATCGGCGGCCTTGCGTTTGGTGCCGGCTGGGGTATCGCTGGATTCTGCCCGGGGCCGGGACTGGTCGCACTGGGTGCCGGCGAAGCCAAGGCCGCCGTCTTTGTGGCCTCAATGGTCTCGGGAATGATCATTTTCGAAGTGATTGAGCGCGCAAGATCCAGGGCAGCTGTGTAATCATACACGCTGACTGAACAATATCCGGAGGACTCATGGACATACGAAAGATCGACGAAACGATTTCCGTCTCACCCCAGATCACCGTCGATGACGTGGCGGAACTGGCGCGCCTCGGCTTCAGAACCATCGTCGCCAATCGGCCGGATCACGAGGAACCCGGACAGCCGCTGATGTCCGACATTGAACAGGCGGCCAAGACTCACGGGCTTGACTGGGTATACCTGCCGGTCGAGTCAGGTAACATCACGGACACTGACGTCGACAGCTTTGCACCAATGATCCGGGATGCGGAAAAGCCCGTATTGGCCTTCTGTCGTTCTGGCACACGCTGTACCATCCTGTGGGCACTGAGCGCAGCACGCACGGAAGAGCCAGCCAGTGTTGTGGCCAGAGCCAGGAACGCAGGCTATGACATCAGCGGGCTCACTCCCAGGATGATTCAACAAGCCAGTCATCAGCAATAACACGCCATAGGGTCAGGAAACGCCGCATGCAGTACAAAGGTTCGGAGAACTTCAGTCATAACCAGCCGGAGCGCGTTGGGGTTTTGATTACCAATCTCGGCACTCCGGACGCGCCAACACCCTCGGCGCTCAGACGGTACCTTGCGGAATTTCTGGCAGACCCCCGGGTCGTTGAAGTACCACGGCCGATCTGGTGGCTGATCCTGCACGGCGTCATTCTTCGTATTCGCCCCAGGCGGTCTGCGAAGGCTTACGCCGGTGTCTGGCAACCCGAGGGCTCTCCGCTCCTGATCCACACCGCGAAGCAAGCTGAAGGTATCCGGGACTCCCTGCGGCAAAAATATGGGCAGAACGTGGTGGTCGGCTTTGCCATGCGCTACGGCAACCCGTCCATCAGCAAGGTTCTGGACGAGATGCAGGACGCAGGCGTGCGGAAACTCGTCGTGCTGCCCCTGTACCCACAGTATTCGGCCTCCACATCCGCCTCGACCTTTGATGCGCTGTCCAGTGACTTCGCCAAACGCCGGTGGCTTCCGGATCTTCGGTTCATTTCCCATTACCCGGATTTCCCGCCCTACATCGAGGCGATGGCACGCCACATCGAAGCCCATTGGGCCAACCACGGCCGGCACGACAAATTGATCCTCTCCTACCACGGGGTTCCGCTGAAATACCTGCTCAAGGGCGACCCCTATCATTGTGAGTGCCATAAGACATCGCGCCTGTTAGCAGAACGACTCGGGTTGGGCGAAGACGACTACATGACCACCTTCCAGTCTCGGTTTGGGCGTGAGGAATGGCTGAAACCCTACACGGACGAAACCCTCAAGTCCCTTCCCGGCAAAGGTGTAAAAACCATTGATGTGTTCTGTCCCGGCTTCTCGTCGGACTGCCTGGAAACGGTGGAGGAAATTAATGAGGAGAACCGCGAGTACTTCATGGAGTCCGGCGGCAAAGGGTTCAGTTACATCCCGGCCCTGAATGCTTCGCCGGTGCATATTGAGGCTCTGGTGGCACTCATTGAGGAAAACCTGAAGGGGTGGGATATGCCATCAAACTCCCCGGAGGAGCTCTCAGGGCGCCAGCAGCTGGCGGATCAGCGTCAAGAAGCCACCTACCCCGGCAGGAAAATCTGACCGGGCCCTACTCGCTCTTACTCCCTTCGGTGGATGCGGTCGGAACTGACTGGCAGAACGTGCACTCTTCCGTATCCACCGCCGCACCTCCGGATTCCACGTACCGGATCCGATGACTTGCCTGCCCTCGATTAGCCGAGACAAAGAACTTTCGCTGCTCGCGATCGATCTCTTCCCGAGGCTTTTCTTTTTCGTGTTGCGACATAGTGCCCTCCGACGTCTGCCTTAATCCAATTATCTTGGAATCGGCAACACATCGCCAATAAGGGAAACCCGCCTGCACGGCAAACATCATAACGGCGACGGAACGCTTGGGCGTCGAATGGCTGCCGGTAGGTGTGGGCTTTAGGTTAGGACAGATATTCATATCGTAAACGTCTGCTAGGGTTTTGACTGGCTCGTATTGAACGATAGACTTCCCGCCTAGACGCGTAAAATGCCCAACGGCCTCCGGGAGGACTTTTGACTACATGTAACACAGCCATGCTCAAATATCTGGTTGCCGGGCTCCTGCTGACGCTGTTCTCCGCCCCAGTGACTGCGGAAGAAGATGTCGGAAAAAAGGTCGAATACGTCTGTCGGGGTGACCACGTGATCAGCACGGCGGGTTATCGCACCGGATTTCGAGAGAAGAACCGGCTCAAACGCTTAGTCTTCCTGGTGGAAAAGCCCCGGCTTATTACTGTGCGCGAAGGCGACGGCCCCGCCGTGTCGTTTGCCAACTACCAGGTTCGGGATAACCACGTGGTCAGCGATCTTCACAATCAAACCACCTTCCGGCTAAATTTGGCCAACCTGCGCTTCGTAGCGACTTCCCCGGGCAGCCATCTGGCTGCCAGCTCCAATCGCAGCCCCTGGCTGGTCGCCGGGAAATGTCGCGCCCTCTAATTGGTCTGGACTAAGACGGAGGTCACGAGTCTGCTCCCCATAATTCTCTTTGAGCTATACCTAAGTTCACAAGATTGGTCGACAGTGCTTCGGCAGGACGGGGATTCTAGGAGCACTGGTCACAAAGCGGACATTAACAATCCAAGACTTCAAACCGCTTTGTAGATCAGTTACCTGATGTTGTGCTCATTTGACCACACCCGCAACTCATCCAGAATCTTCAATGCACTGCGCCCAAAGTCCGTCAGCTCGTAGGTCACCGCCACTGGCCGGTCGTTGATCACTTTCCGCACCACCATCTTTCGGGCCTCCAACTCCTTCAGCCGTTGATCAATCATTTTCTTGCTGGCACCGCCGAGCATGCGAGCCAGGTCATTGAAGCGCACCGGACCGTCTTTCAGGTGAAAGATGATCGACCCCGTCCACTTGCCTCCGATGATGCGCATGCCGCGCTCAATGGCGCAGGGTTCCAGGCAGACATTGATCGCGGTTTTTCGGCCTTGAGCGTCTGTTTCTACATGGCTTCCCATGGTTACACCTTGAATAAAAAAGCAGGTTACTAAAAGTATACTAATTGATCGAAGAATACAGGTACCCATAGTATACCTGAAATGAATTAGTAACCTACCAACTGAAGAGATCGGAGGCCCAATGAGCAACATCCTCATCATTAACGCCCATCACCACTACTCCTTTGCCGAAGGCAAACTGAACGGCACGCTGGTCCAGATGGCCGACGAACTGCTGACCGCCAAGGGTCATCAGACTCGCATCGTAAAAGTGGACAAGGGCTGGGACGTGGACCAGGAACTGGAAAACCATCAGTGGGCAGACATCGTGATCCTCCAGACCCCGGTCAACTGGATGGGCGTACCCTGGACGTTCAAAAAATACATGGACGAGGTGTACACCGCCGGCATGGGTGGCGCGTTATGCAATGGTGATGGGCGCACGGAAGACGCGCCCAAAACAAATTACGGCACCGGCGGCACCTTGGCAGGAAAAAAGTACCTGATCTCGCTGACCTTCAACGCGCCGAAAGAATCCTTCGACGATCCGAACGAATACCTGTTCCAGGGCAAAAGTATGGACGACCTGCTGTTCCCGATGCACATGAACTTCCGCTTCTTTGCCATGGAAGCGCTGGAAACCTTCGCCTGCTACGACGTGATGAAAAACCCGCGGGTGGAAAACGACTTCCAACGCTTTTCCAAACACCTCGAAGCCCACATTCCGGGATAAGTCATGAGCACGGGCGGTCGGGTTTCCGACCCGCCTTGCGAGCTCTGAATGTCGGCCTTTGATTAGATGCGCCTTTATTAGCGAACTCGATGAGCAACAAGGCTAAAACTCGTCCCGCTTTGAAACCTTTTTATCCAGACGGATAAAAAACCGATTCGAGAGGATATATTCGGAGAACCAAAAGAAAGGATAGAAGATCGAAATATACTGAAAAGTTGGAAAATGGCGGTGGGCCAGGGATTCGAACCCCGGGAAGGCTACTAACCTTCGGCGGTTTTCAAGACCGCTGCATTCAGCCACTCTGCCAGCCCACCGTTTTTCCATTGCTGCCTGTGTCGACAGCGGTGTGCATGATACCGGAATTGCCTGCGCTGTCAACGCCCTGCATAAATCTAGCCTCCCTTTCCAACATTAACTGTAATTAATGGAATCTGGCGCCGGGTTTTCGGTCATAAACGATTGAAAGTCCGTAAACTGTCATTATCATCAGTGTTAGATTACTCAACTTCTTTCATTAACAACTCAGGGACACCTGAATACAAACAGGCCCCGACGGAGAAAGAGATGCAAAACCGAGAGTACAACTACGAACAGAACCGTGGAAACATGATCGCCCGTGGTTCGGCGACAGCCGCCATCAGCCCGGCTGCCTCCAAGGTGCTCAAGAACACCTACACACTGCTTGCGATGACTCTGCTCTTCAGCGCGGTAATGGCAGGCGTATCCATGAGCATCGGCCTTGGCCGCGGCGCAAGCCTTCTGTGCAGCCTGGGTGCTCTTGCTCTTGTATGGCTGGTTCTCCCCCGCACAGCTAACAGCAGTACCGGCATCGGCGTGGTCTTTGCCTTCACCGGTCTGCTGGGCCTGTCACTTGGCCCTATCCTGAATTTCTACCTGCAGATGGCTAACGGCGGCCAGATCGTTATGCAGGCTCTGGGCGGAACTGCCCTGGTCTTCTTCGCGCTGTCAGGCTATGTGCTGACAACCAAGAAAGACTTCAGCTTCATGCGCGGCATGCTGGTTGCAGGCCTCGTGGTAGTTCTCGTCGCGGCTCTTGGTGCTATGGTAGCCGGCATGTTTGGTGTAGAAATCACCGCATTCAGCCTGGCCATCAGCGCTGCGATCGTCTTCCTGATGTCCGGCTTCATCCTTTATGACACCAGCCGGATCATTAATGGCGGTGAGCAGAACTACATCCTGGCGACCACAGGCCTGTACCTGAACATCTACAACCTGTTTGTGGCCTTGCTTCAGCTGATCGGCGCATTCAGCGGCGAAGATTAATTGCCCACTGCAATCCGTCCAGAAAGCCCCGGCACTTGCCGGGGCTTTTGCTTTCAGTACACTGAACACCAGATAATTTGAGACCGGCTTTCATGAGCGACGCACCCGACAATACATTTTCACTGGTCATTACCGGAGCCCCCTATTCCTCCCAGGCTCCCCAGACCGCCCTGGCCTTTGCCAAGGCCGTCGTGGACTCCGGCCACCTAATTGACCGGGTATTCCTGTATGGCGACGGCGTCCACCTTGCCTCAACCCTCATCGCCCCCCCATCCGATGAACTTCATCTGCCCCACGCCTGGTCTGAGTTTCTGACCGAGCATAAAGTGCCAGCGGTTGCCTGTATCGCCTCCGCACTCCGGCGCGGGCTGGTAAACCAGGAAGAGCAGGATCGCTATGAACTCGGTGCCAGCAATGTGCTTCCAGCCTTTGAGATAGCCGGCCTCGGTGAATGGGTGGAGAGCAATGTGAAGTCCACCAGAACCATCTACTTTCATGCCGGGAGCTGAAACGCCATGGAAACCCTGATCATTATCGACCAGGCACCCTACGGTGGATTCTCCGGGCGGGAGGCGCTGGATATGGCCTTCTCACTGGCCGCATTCGATCAGCCTGTCAGCCTCTTGTTCACGGGCGCCGGAGTAAACTGGCTGCGCAAGGGACAGATGCCGGATGAGATTTACCAGAAATCGGTGGAGAAAAATCTGTCGGCAGCGCCGGTTTTTGGCATTGAGAAACTGCTGGCGGACGAAACGTCGTGTCTCCGCTACAACCTGGACAAGGAGGACTTGCCGGCAGGTGTCGTTGTGGTCGATACCGATGCCAAGGTGATAGCTTCTTTTACCCAGGTGCTTTTTGCCGGCTAACCGACCTTCGGCACAATCTAATGAACCGGAAATGACCCCATGAGCGACTTTCACACCCTGCACATCCTGAACAAGCCGCCCGAGCATCCCCGATTTGCAGAATGCCTCGGCATGTCGTCCTCTGATGACGCCCTGCTTCTGATCGAGAACGGTGTACTCGCGCTGGCCAGTCCTGAACGACTTTCAGACCGAAAGGTCTACGCCTTGTCGCCAGACGCCAGAGCCAGGGGCCTAACAGCTTCTGAGGGGCTGCTGGACTACACTGACATGGTCTCTTTAACCCTCAAGGCCGAACGAGTCATCTCGTGGTAATCATGAACAGCCCAACCTCCCCTGCCAGAAACAACGAAGGCTTTCTTGAGGACGCTTCCGCGTGGACTCACGACATCGCCGCGGAAATCGCCACCGAAGACGACATTTCTCTTGGTGAAAAACACTGGGAAATCATAGAGTTTTTAAGGGATTTCTATAAAGAACATGAAATCTCTCCTCCCTCAAACCGGCTGTTTGTAAAAGCAGTCAGGGAGGCGTTGGGCGAGGAAAAGGGCAACAGCA
Source organism: Marinobacter nitratireducens (assembly GCF_000708045.1). Taxonomy (GTDB): domain Bacteria; phylum Pseudomonadota; class Gammaproteobacteria; order Pseudomonadales; family Oleiphilaceae; genus Marinobacter; species Marinobacter nitratireducens. Next base: position 477,046 of record NZ_ANIE01000003.1, on the reverse strand, counting down.
TCTACCTTATGCAGCTGTTCCCGGGGACACCGGCTAAGACGGCCTGTCGGATTGCCGGATTACCCAGGCCGACGAATTGCCTTTAATAATCCCGGCGTGAAGAATCGTTGTCGGTCTGGGAGCGCCGGTTCACATCTGCGGCGGTGCCAAGAAAAGAAGAAAGCCCGTTCTCGAACAGCCCTGAGCCAAATTTCAGGAACTGACGCGTAGATTCGCGCACCGTTCCATCCAGCGCGCTCTCGGGAAGCTCTCGCAGAGTTTCTCCGACGCCTTTCTTGACGCCCCGGGTCACGGACGGCTCAATCTCCTTCGTGGCTTCAACAAGCTCTTCCACCTTGTGGTCGAGGTAGGGGCGAACAACGCCACGCCAGAACCCATAAAGAACCGCCAGGACCAAGGTCGCTGACGCCAGGGCATGAGCCAGTACGGATAACCAGATCGGCATAACAATGTCTCCTGCGCGCCGAGGTTCGCGCTTCAGAAAGTGAGGTACGTAAACGAGACGAACTGCAACGCGCCGGCCAGGGCTCCAAATATGCCCCCCACAACCATCAACTGCAGTTCTTCTTCACGGAACGCGGGCCTGAGTATGTCCTGGAATTCTGTCGGCCCGAGCGACTTCATCTGCCCCGAAAGCACTTCAGCCACCACCGGTGCCCGCTCGCGGTTGAATTCCGGGTCACTAAAGACATCCCGGGTGGCCAGCACCGCTTTCTGGTTCATGGCCTTCTTGAGCTCTGTGTAACCGGTCATGCCGACCGTGACCTGGGCAGAAAGCTTCATGATCATCGAGTTATCAAGCAGGGGCCGCAGATGCTTCTGGATAATGGCGCGGGTACGATCACCATGGCTGCCATGAATCATCGCATCCGCGACTTTTTCCACCGTGATCAGCTCCTCGGCCACCAGCTTGGCCCAGATATCGCTGATCTCCGGCTGACGGCGCAGAAACAGCCCCTGCACGTTCCAGAAAAACACACGATGAGGACGAACCGGCGCAAAGATAAGGTTAATAGCAACCCAGTTCGTCAGGAATCCGATGACGAACCCGCCCACCGGCAACAACCATGGCTCTGGATACCGAACCCACAGAGGCACCAGCGCAGCACCGAGGATCGCGCCGATGATTGCTCCGCGATTAATGACGGATTTCAGTTCGACAGCACCTGCCTGCTGGAAGATCCGGTTCATGAGATCCGGATTGCCCGCGAGCTCACGACTGAGCAGCGCTTTCAGGTCCACCAGATCATCAAGATCATCGCCGAAATCTTCCACAAGCTCTTCAATACGTGAAGGCAGTTGCTCACGAGCCCACTGGTAGATTCGATTACGAAGGAAAAGCGGCAGATTGTCCCAAAGCACCGGCTGAATCTCGTACATCACTTCGTCGATGTACTCATCAAGCCTCGGCGTTACCTGCGACACCACCTGTTCGACAATGCGCTGGGGTTCCAGTTTTCGGTAAACGGCATTGAGGTCACCGAACTGCTGGAGCGTTCGGTCAATGCAGATGTGCGCCATCTTTTCCGCTTTCCTGGGGATAACACCCTGCCAGCCCACCATTCCGATCCCGATGAACTGAACCGGATAGAAGGACATCTGAATGGCAAGCCAGTTGGTTAACCAGCCCACCACGGCGGCCATGACAGGCACGGACAGAAGCGCAGCGTCGAACAAGTGAAACCCCGAGTCAGAAATTCGGCCTTAGTTGCCGACAGTTATAAGTTCGTTGGCAGACAGCATGGTAACCTCGGGCCGCTGCCGTTTATATGACAAATCATGAAGTAACCGGAATGTCACAACATTGGCCGTGACGCCCTGGCAACAGTGAAAATACGGCAGCTTGCAGAAGTGTGAGCCGTGCCCGGGTAGGCACGGCTGGGCAGGGCTCAGAAAGGAATTACTGGTAGTACGCGTTTTCGGTGTTGGTGTGGTCCGTTACATCGCGGACGGTTGTAATTTCAGGGACACGCTCCGTCAACGTTGTCTCGACGCCCTGTTTGAGCGTCAGGCTGACCGCAGAGCAGCCCTGACACCCACCACCAAAACGCAGAACCGCCACCGAACCATCAACGATCTCAACGAGAGACACTTCGCCACCGTGAGCCGCCAGGTTTGGATTGATCTCGGAAGCCAGAACATAATTGACACGGTCCGGCAATGGCGCATTCTCATCAACATTCGGAACCTTGGCATTCGGAGCCTTGATGGTGAGCTGGCCACCCATCTGGTCCTTGGAATAGTCAACGAATGCTTCCTCAAGGAACGGGACCGAAGCGTGATCGAGGTACAGTGTGAATTTGCCCAGATCAACCTGCTCGTCAGTCGGCACAATCTCGTTAGGCGGACAGTAGGCAAGGCAGGTTTCCGCGTTCTTGGTACCGGGCTGAGTGACGAAGATACGCACCCCCATGCCCTCCACGTCCTGCTTTTCGATAAGTTGAGCAAGATAATCCCGTGCGGGATCTGTCACAGTAACCAATGCCATGTTTCCAACCCGTTAGTAAGTTTGACTCTATTTTAAGGGAGTTCTCAGGAACATAAAAGACCGAGTAAAATAGTCGGGCATTATCGGTACTACTGAATTTCCCTTATTCGCGGTAAAACCTGGCGGTAGTTGATAATCATCATTGGTACTAAGACGACACCCACCATTTTTGCTATGATCCCGCGCCATTGACATAAATGCGCCGTTAACAACGACATCCGGAAGTAAACGCTATGACCGATCGCAACACCCGTCTGGAACAGCTCAAACAAGCCCTCAAGGATCGTATCGTGGTTCTCGATGGTGGTATGGGTACCATGATCCAGAACCAGAAGCTGGACGAGACGGCCTTTCGTGGTGATCGGTTTGCGGATTACGAGCGCGAAGTACAGGGCAATAACGACCTCCTCAATCTGACCCAGTCTGCCCTGCTCCGGAACATCCACGCTGACTATCTTGACGCCGGCGCCGATATCATCGAAACCAACACCTTTAACTCCACCCGTTTGTCTCAAGCCGACTACGGGCTCGAGGAGATCGCAAAGGAACTGAACGTTGAAGGCGCCAGGCTTGCCCGGGAAATTGCCGATGAATTTACCCGCAAGAACCCATCCAAACCCCGTTTTGTTGCTGGCGCTGTAGGCCCCACCTCCCGTACCGCGTCCATTTCACCAGACGTTAACAACCCCGGGTTCCGGAATGTCGATTTCCAGACCCTCGTAGACAACTATTACGAGGCCGTAGCAGGCCTCGTCGAAGGTGGCTGTGATCTGATTCTTATCGAAACCATCTTCGATACCCTGAACGCGAAAGCGGCAATCTACGCAACTCAGCAGTATTTCCAGGACAGCGGCATCGAGCTGCCGATCATGATTTCCGGAACCATTACCGATGCTTCCGGCCGTACCCTGTCCGGACAGACCACCGAAGCGTTCTGGAATTCCGTGGCCCATGCCAAGCCCATCTCCGTGGGCCTCAACTGCGCCCTGGGCGCGGATGCATTACGCCCCTATATCGAGGAACTGGCCACCAAAGCGGAAACCTATGTCAGCGCCCATCCCAACGCCGGCCTTCCCAACGAATTCGGGGAGTATGACCAGACGCCAGAGGAAATGGCGGAGATCATCGAAGGGTTTGCCCGTGACGGCTTCCTGAACATTATCGGTGGCTGCTGCGGCTCCCGCCCTGATCATATCGAGGCGGTTGCAAAAGCGGTCGCCAAATACGAACCCCGTAAGATCCCTGAACGCCCAAAGGCCCTGCGCCTGTCTGGCCTTGAGCCGTTTACCGGCGATGAGAACACCCTGTTCATCAACGTCGGCGAACGCACCAACGTCACAGGTTCCAAGCGTTTTCTGCGCCTGATCAAGGAGGAGCAGTACGAGGAAGCGCTCAGCGTCGCCCGCGACCAGGTTGAAAACGGTGCCCAGATCATCGACATCAACATGGACGAAGGCATGCTGGATTCCAAGGAAGTCATGGTGACGTTCCTGAATCTGGTGGCCTCTGAGCCGGACATCTCACGCGTACCCATCATGATCGATTCATCCAAGTGGGATGTGATCGAAGCTGGCCTGCGCTGCATTCAGGGCAAGGCGGTGGTCAACTCCATCAGCCTCAAGGAAGGCGAAGAAGAGTTCATCAAGCGCGCCAGGGACTGCATGCGCTATGGCGCTGCGGTTGTGGTCATGGCTTTCGATGAAAGTGGCCAGGCAGATACCTTTGAGCGGAAAACCGAAATCTGTAAACGGTCCTACGAGGTTCTCACCGGTATTGGCTTCAACCCGGCCGACATTATCTTTGACCCCAACATTTTCGCCATTGCTACGGGTATTGAGGAACACAACAACTACGCGGTGGATTTCATCAATGCCACCCGCTGGATCCGTGAGCATCTGCCCCATGCGTCCATTTCCGGAGGTGTCAGCAACGTTTCCTTCTCCTTCCGTGGGAATGACGTAGTACGGGAGGCCATTCACTCGGTGTTCCTGTATCACGCCATCAAGGCAGGGATGAACATGGGCATCGTCAACCCCGGCCAGCTCGTGATCTACGACGAGATTGATCCCGAGCTCAAGGAACTGGTTGAAGATGTGGTACTCAATCGCCGGGACGATTCGACCGATCGACTTCTGGAAATCGCAGAGCGCTTTAAAGGCAAAGGCGGAAAGACCCAGGAAGAAGATCTTGCATGGCGCGAATGGCCCGTCGAGAAGCGCCTTGAACACGCGCTCGTCAAAGGCATCACCAACTACATTATTGAAGACACGGAAGCCTGCCGACTCAACGCCGAGCGGCCGATTCAGGTTATCGAAGGGCCATTGATGGACGGCATGAACGTGGTCGGTGACCTGTTCGGGGACGGCAAGATGTTCCTGCCCCAGGTGGTTAAAAGCGCTCGGGTGATGAAGCAGGCCGTTGCCCACCTGATTCCGTTTATTGAAGCGGAAAAATCCGAGGGTCAGGAAGCGAAAGGCAAGATCCTGATGGCTACGGTTAAAGGCGACGTTCATGATATCGGCAAGAACATCGTCGGCGTGGTCTTGCAGTGCAACAACTACGAAGTCATCGATCTTGGCGTTATGGTGCCGTGCGACAAGATTCTGGAGACGGCTCGCCAGGAAAATGTCGACATCATCGGACTCAGCGGGCTGATCACACCGTCTCTGGATGAGATGGTTCACGTGGCCCGGGAAATGCAGCGTCTGGATTTTGATATTCCGCTGATGATCGGCGGCGCGACGACCTCCAAGGCCCACACGGCGGTTAAAATCGAGCCGCAGTTCAAGAACGACGTCGCGCTGTATGTGTCCGATGCCTCCCGCTGCGTAAACGTGGCCTCACAACTGCTTAGCAAAACAGCCAAGCCTGCCCTGATTGAGGCGACCCGCAAGGAATACGACGAAATTCGTGAACGCCGGAAAAACCGCGGAGAACGCACCAAGCTGGTTTCCATCAAGGAAGCCCGCGACCGCGCTCCGGAGATTGGCTTTGAGGGTTACGACATTCCCAAGCCTGCGTTCACCGGCGTGCGTGTGTTCGAGGAATATGACCTGAACGAACTCGTTGACTACATCGACTGGACACCGTTCTTCATTTCCTGGGATATGTCCGGTAAATACCCGGCTATCTTTGACGACCCCAAGCGTGGCGAGGCAGCTCGCACCCTGTTCGACGATGCCCAGAAAATTCTGCGCCGGATCATTGACGAGAAACGCGTGACAGCCCGTGCGGTCATTGGTTTCTGGCCGGCAAACCGTCGCGGTGACGACATCGTGGTCTATCGCGATGAGTCCTGCTCCGAGGAGCTGACGGTCCTGCACCATCTGCGTCAGCAGGACGAAAAGGCACCGGGCAAGCCAATGATGGCGCTCTCGGATTTTGTCGCTCCGGAAGGGTCAGGCAATACCGATTACGTTGGCGGTTTCGCGGTCACGACCGGCATTGGCGCTGAAGAATTCGCACAGGAATTCAAAGATGCCCACGACGACTACAACTCCATTATGGTGAAGGCTCTGGCCGACCGCCTGGCCGAAGCCTTTGCAGAGCGTATGCATGAGCGTGTGCGGCAGGAGTTCTGGGGTTATGCCGGAGAGGAAAGCCTGGACAACGACGACCTGATCAAAGAGCGCTACCGTGGTATCCGCCCTGCCCCCGGATATCCGGCATGCCCGGATCATACGGAGAAGGCGACGCTGTTCCGTCTGCTTGAGGCCACCGAGAACACCGGCATCGAGCTGACAGAGCATTTCGCGATGTTCCCCACCGCCGCGGTCTCCGGCTGGTACTTTGCCCATCCGGATTCGAAATATTTTGCCGTCGGTAAAATTGGCGTTGATCAGGTTGAAGACTATGCTGAACGCAAGGGGATCTCTAAAGCCGAGGCAGAACGCTGGCTGGCGCCCAGCCTGGCGTACGACCCGGCAGAATAACGAGGGATCGAAGCGTCAGTACGCCTGCTAAACGGGAAATCTATGACCAATGTCTCCGAAACCGAGAACAACAAGAACGGAAACAAACCCGGCATTTTGAAAATCATGCAAAGCGTGCTTGCCGGCGCCATTGGCGTTCAGTCCAACAGGCGCCGGGAAGAGGATTTTTCAAGCCACAGCCCGTGGCCCTACATTATTGCCGGGGTGTTGTTTACGGCGATATTTGTTGCGGGGCTGATCGTTGTGGTTCAACTGGTCATTGCCAACCAGTGACGATCCCTATTGCCCAGACACCCAGACCACCGCAAAGGCCACAACCAGCATCACCAGAGATACGGCCGCGATGGCGTCAACATGGCTGTCGGTACGTGCTGAATTCTTTTTCATGGACCTCACCTCTTCCAGTTGCTCGTTAAGCTTGTTGTTTTGTCTGTCTCAGTTAAGCCTGCAAATTGATATCCGTCCAGTCCCGGCGCCGTTTGCTTATCGCCTGAGCCGATAAACATATTTTGAAATAATCATTTTAAGAATAAAAACTGGGTGATATCCTGCCTCGCAGATATAAGGACCCGACCCTCGGGTCCATTGAAACGGTTTCAGGCAGGACCTTCTCTTATGTACGTATACGACGAGCACGACCGGCAACTGGCTGCCGAGCGCGTGGCCCAATTCCGTGACCAGACCGAACGGGCTTTGGCCGGTGAACTCGAAGAAGACGAATTTCTTCCTCTGCGTCTGCAGAACGGCCTCTACGTTCAGCGCCTTGCTCCCATGCTTCGGATTGCGGTGCCCTATGGCATGATGCGTTCTGCTCAACTTCGTCGTCTGGCCCGGATAACCCGCGACTACGACAAAGGATACGCCCACTTTACGACCCGCCAGAACGTTCAGCTCAACTGGCCGGAGCTTGAAGATGTGCCGGACATTCTTGCCGAACTGGCGGAAGTGGAAATGCACGCCAACCAGACCAGTGGCAACTGCATCCGTAATACCACGACCGATCAGTTCTCAGGCGTCCAGTCCGATGAACTGGTTGATCCGCGGCCCTATTGCGAAATCATTCGTCAGTGGTCCACGTTCCATCCGGAGTTCGCCTTCCTGCCCCGGAAATTCAAGATTGCGGTGAACGCGTCCGAGAATACCGACCGTGCAGCCATCCAGGTTCATGACATCGGCCTCCAGATTGTACGTAACGATGCTGGAGAGCTCGGTTTCCGGGTTCACGTAGGTGGAGGCCTCGGCCGCACCCCAATGGTGGCACCGGTCATTCGGGATTTCCTGCCTGAACTGGATCTGCTCACCTACCTTGAAGCCGTATTGCGCGTCTATAACCGATACGGCCGTCGCGACAACAAATTCAAGGCTCGCATCAAGATTTTGGTGAAAGCGTTAACCCCGCAAGGGTTTGCCGAAAAAGTGGAAGCGGAATGGGCGCACATCAAGGACTCGCCCACGAAGCTGACGCCAGAAGCGATCCAACGCATCCAGGCGTACTTTACAGAACCGGACTATGCCGCTCTGGATAACGCCACGGATCTGCTCGCCGAACAACGCTTCGAGCATCGGGCGTTCGACCAGTGGCTGACCCACAACGTCGATACGCATAAGAAGCCCGGCTACGCCATCGTTTCGCTGACCATGAAAAAGACCGGAACTCCTCCGGGTGACGTCACCGATCGCCAGCTCGAACAGATTGCCGATCTCGCCGATGAGTACAGCTTTGGCGAAATTCGGGTCACGCACCAGCAGAACGTCGTTCTTGCCGATGTTCGCCAGGATCGTCTGTTTGAACTCTGGCAGGCCATCACTCCGATGGGGTTTGCAACGGCGAACCTGAACACCCTGACCGACGTCATCTGCTGCCCTGGCGGTGACTACTGCGCCCTGGCCAACGCCAAGTCGATCCCGGTCGCGGAAGCAATCCAGCGCCGTTTTGACGACATGGACTACCTGTATGACCTCGGCAGCATTGATCTGAACATTTCAGGCTGCATGAACGCCTGTGGCCACCATCATGTTGGCAACATTGGCGTTCTGGGCGTCGACAAGAAGGGTGAAGAGTTCTACCAGATCAGCCTTGGCGGCTCCTCCCATCACGATGCGTCAATCGGCAAGATCCTCGGCCCCTCCTTTGCGAGAGAGGATATGCCCAACGTGGTATCGAAGATCATCGATGTCTACGTCGAGAAGCGCACCGAAGAAGAAACCTTCCTGGATACCTATCGCCGCGTAGGTATCGATCCTTTCAAGGAGCGGGTCTATGCCTGATTTGATTACTCTGGATGGAAGCATCCGCAACGATAACTGGGTCGTGGTATCACGACCTGCCGAAGGCGAGTCTCTGGCTGTTCCTGACGATCAGGCCGCACTCATTCCTGCCGATCTCTGGCTTGCAGGGCATGAGCACTATGCGGGACGTGATGATATCGGCGTCTGGTTTGACAGCCACGAGGAACCGGAAGCACTGGCAGACAAGGTCAACGAGCTACCGGTGATTGCGGTTAACTTCCCGAAATTCAGTGATGGCCGTGGGTACAGCATTGCGCGTCTGCTGCGGGAACGGTTTGGTTACCGCAATGAGCTTCGAGCTATCGGTGATGTGCTGCTGGATCAACTTCAGTTCATGAAGCGCTGCGGCTTCGACACCTACGTGCTTCGTGCCGACAAGGACATCAACAAGGCGGCGAAGTGTCTGAACTTCTTCAGTCAGGGGTACCAGGCTGCGACTGATACGGATGAGCCTTTGTTCCGCCGTCGGGCTTCCTGACTCTGAGTACGAGAAAAGGGCCTTTGAAAGGCCCTTTTCTGTATCTAAACGCTGCGTGCTGGCTTCTGCACTTTGTCAGCAAATCAACGATTTTCAGCTCCATTATCTGGAATGATCCAGAACGATCTTTCCGGATGACTCACCTTTCAAGAACGCTTTCAGCGCGCTGTCCAGATCGTCCCTGCCGATGTCCTTCGCAGCCGCTTCGGTCTTGCTGCACACCCAGTCAGACGCAAACTTCTTCCAAACGCCCTCTTTTGCCTCCAGTGGAATCTCGACGGAATCCACGCCCAGCAAATTAACACCGCGAAGAATGAAAGGAAGTACGGTGGTTTGAAGGCCCGGACCGGCTACAAGGCCGCAGCAGGACACCGAACCACTGGGCTGTATCTGCTTAAGGAGTTCAGCCAGCGGATCACCTCCAACCGTATCGACCGCGTTGGCAAAACCAGGCTTCAAAAGCGGTTTCTTGTCTGCTGCGAGAACGTCACGACCCACGACTTCTGACGCGCCAAGTGCTTTCAGCTCATCGGCGTGGGAGGCCTTACCACTGATAGCCACAACGTCAAAGCCGAGCTTGCTCAGAAGCTCAACGGCGACCGATCCCACCGCGCCAGAAGCGCCGGTGACCGCCACTTTGCCCTGATCAGGCTTGGCGCCCATGGTTAACAGTTTCTGCACGCAAAGACCGGCGGTGAGCCCCGCCGTGCCGTAGATCATGGCAGTTCGTGCATTCCAGCCAGTTGGCATGGGCACACACCAGGCCGACGGCACGCGGATATACTCGCCGAAGCCGCCGTCGGTATTCATACCAAGATCGTAGCCGGTAACAATGACCGGCTGCCCTACGGCCGGTGTTCCGGTGGACGATTCCACGACCTCACCGGCGGCATCGATGCCCGGTGTATGAGGAAACTTCCGGGTTACACCCTTGTTGCCCGACGCCGAGAGTGCGTCCTTATAGTTCAGCGACGAATGGGATACGCGAATCAACACCTCGCCTTCGGGAAGGTCTGCGGTATTCAGTGTCTGGGTACCGCCAACGTACTCGCCATCACGTTCTTCAACGCGCCAGGCCTGGAATTCGGTATTCGTTGTCATAATTCTACCGCCTCCTGATCTTACTGAATTTTCTGATTCCGGAAGGCGCTCAGCACCCGCCAGACGGTGTGTTCAAGCGCGGCACTGGTTGCGAGGCCAAGTTTCTCGGGCAACGTGCGTTTACGCTGATAGGCTACCGACACTACCTCTGCCCGCTCACACGCCTCAATCAGATATTCGTCTGAGGTCTTGATCTCGTCAATCAGCTTCACCTCAAGTGCGCGCTGGCCAAACCAGATGTCCCCATTGGCCACCTTGGCTATGTCGACATCAGGGCGCCGTTCACTCACGTATTCCTTGAATAGAACATGGGTATCTTCAAGATCTTCCAGGAATTTCTGGCGCCCCTTGTCGGTATTCTCCCCGAACACCGTCATTGTGCGCTTGTGCTCACCCGCGGTCAGCACCTCAAAATCAACGTCGTTTTTCTTGAGGAATCGGTGGAAGTTCGGGAGCTGCGCAACCACCCCGATAGATCCGAGAATCGCAAAGGGAGAGGCCACAATACGATCGGCCACACAGGCCATCATGTAACCACCGCTTGCAGCCACCTTATCAACGCAGGCTGTCAGCGGAATGCCCTTGCTTCGTATCCGGTCCAGTTGCGCCGCCGCAAGTCCATAGGCATGAACAAGTCCTCCGCCGCTCTCCAGGCGAATCACCACTTCGTCATGCTCTGGATCTGCAACACTCAGCACGGCAGTAATGCTGCGTCGCAGTGGGTCGGTATCGCTCGCTTTGATATCACCGTCAAAGTCGAGAACAAATATCCGGGATTTGCCCTCTTCGGACTTGTCGGCCTCTTTCGCCTTGGCCTTAGAGGCCTTTTTCTCAGCCTTCTGTTCTTTCTTCCGACTCTTCTCAAACGCTTTGCGCTCAGTGTCGGTCATTAGTCTGGCCTGAATTGCTTCCCGCAGTTTCTGGTACTTTTCGTTGAGCTTGCGGATCTTCAGTTCGCCGTCGCCTTCATGATCATCACGATCTTTCTGGGCTGCCGAGACAATTACCGAGATCAGAACCACGACTGCCACGACAAATGTGACAACCTTGGCCAGAAACAATCCGTATTCACTAAGAAACTCCAAAATGCTTCTCCAGGTCGTTATGGAAAGACGGAAGTGTAACTTACCGGATCTTCAGTGATAAGAAGATCAAAAAATTAAAACAAGCGTTCGATCGAGCTTGACAGGATTCATCGCTAACCATAAAGTCGGATTGCGAGGTCGGCACCACCAGGCTCCCGTACAGGCTCCGGCAGCCTCGGATAGCAAAGCCGTCATCACATGACACGACAACCACCAAAAGGGTAAAACAATGTCTGTAGCACAGGTATTTGAACAGCTCGAACAGAATTTCAACGCAGACGCGGCACAAGGCTTGGACCTGGTGTTCCAGTTCGACATTGAAGACGACAAGACCTACCACCTGGTTATCAACGATGGCGCCTGCAAGCTGCACGAAGGTGCTAATGACGATCCGTCCGTTACCCTCATTATGAACTCCGAAACCCTGAACGGTATCGTATCTGGCGAGACTGACGGCATGCAGGCATTTATGGCTGGCCAGCTGCGCGCTGAAGGCGACATGATGCTTGCAACCAAGCTGGGTGAACTGTTCAAAATGGGCTAATCGCCCTTTTTCAGCAGTGATGAGAAAACCTGCGCAACGCGCAGGTTTTTTTTTGCCTGAAGCCAACTACCCATTCCAGAACTGAACAGCCTGTCTCGCCGCTTCATTCATCGGCACGGCAACCAGTCCCGATGATGACAAACGAACTTCAAACACCGCCCCGTCCCGCATCGGCATGAATGTGGCATTGCCATAGACACCCTCAACAAACGGCAGATCAAACTCCTGATCAAGATCCCAAAGATCGAGCCAGCCGGTGTCCGACAGCTGGATCACCGACCTTGGCGCAGTTCGCTCAAGCTCCAGAGAGGTGTAACGGCCTGAAAGTCGTTCAAGCCTGTACCCCGGTGCAATACCCAGCCACCGGAGCGGGCCGGCAAACCGGATAATCCTGGCATCAACCTGCCATTGGTCGCCGTTTACCGTCTCAATCGTCGGTGCGCCTTCCACCGGCTCAAACGTGACCCGCCACAATCGCTCGGCCTGCTTTGTCGTAGCAATACTGGCAACAGTCTGCATGCCGCTGAGCGACTGATATCGGGCGACGTTAACAGCGACGGCGAGGGTGTAGAGGCCAAACAGAAGGACGCCGAAAACCGCCATCCCCTTCAACCAGCCAAGCAGCCAGCGTGGGCGAAGGAAGAAAAGCAGGCTTGCAATCACCAGTATCGAGCCAACGGCTGCGAGCACGATGGTTGCAAGCTCCTGAGACATGCTTACAGACCTACATCATCCAGCGAATTGACCGCCAGCTTCAACAGGTCGGCATTGCGGTCTTCCCGCTGACCAATGCTCTCGATGTAGTATTCCAGAGAGGTCAGCGCATCGGCCAGCGCTTCAAGAACCTGACGTGATGGCGCATCTCGCTCATCAAGCAGTCGGTCCTGAATTGAGCCGGCAACGCGCTGAAGAACGTCTGCAGCATCGGGATCGTTGACCATCTGGAGGCCACCCCAAATGCTATGGAGCGTGCCCGGCAGGTTGGCGAGGTGGAGTTTGTCGTAATCCGACTCGATAAACGCAGTAATTGCCCGCTTTGCGAGGGTCAGTGCACTACGGGCCTCGTCGGCAACCACAATGAGTGCTTCGCGCAGATAAAGAGACTCATCCCGTTGGCGGTGGCTGCTGGCCAGGGCATCGGTTTCCGAGGTGATACCGCGGGTAACGATCTGCATGATCGCGTCCTCAATACCCAAAACAGAGTCGGCCAGACGATATAGCTCTTCGTCACCGGGTAAGCGAGACTCCTCCTCCCAGCTGCGAAGCTTCGCCGCCTCTTCCCGGGAGACCGACGCCAGTTTGTTCAGATCGAGCATGACCAGTGTGTTGGCCAGTCTCTCAAGCGCATCTGCGATGGACGACAGTTCCGCCAAATCGGGTTCAATGCCCCGCTCAATGATGTCCAGTTTATCCTTGAGCTGATTCAGCTCGTCCTGGAGAGCTTCAGAGAGCGAACGCAGGACATCGCTACCCGGTCCATAGAGACGTCGGGCATGAGCCTCAAGCATGGAGTCCGGATATTCGGCCGGAGCCAGTTTGTACGCTGACAGAATTTCCTTCACTTCCGGATTGGCAGAGCCGCTCCGGTAAAGGATATAGATAAGATCGCGAATCAGGGAATCGGGGGCGTCCTTTGTCGTTGCCACCTTGCCAACATAGACAACTTCCCGGGCATACTTCTCAATTCGCATGAACATGCGCTTTCTGGCCTTGCCGATGGCCATCGCCCGATCGAGCATGGTGTCGGCTACCGTGGCAAGCAAGCACCACATCTGCCCCATCGGAGCGCCCTGGCAAAGGCGGGCCAAACCGCGAGCCGACCGAGCAATCAACTTTTTGCTGACGACATCATTGCGATCCCTGAGGATGCCCAACAGTGCCACCTGGAAGGTAAGACGCATGCGTCGAGCGAGAATCTCATATTCACTGTCATCGCCATCAAAGGGCTGGAGCTGAACGCTGGAACAGAAATTCGGGCGTTCCTTGACGTCGACATCGAAAAAACAGGAATCGGGATAAGGTTTCTCTTTGCGGGCTTCGCGCAGGTCATTGATAACCGGCAACAACAGTTCCGGATGATCTTCCCGCTGCTGATGGTAATACTCAACGTACCTGCGAAGAATGAACAGTGCCGTGTTCAGCGTGGTAAGCAGGATGTTTTTGTCGTCATTGGCGCCAACAGGTACGTCATTAGCCATGCTGACGGCTTCCTGGCAAAGCAGCGTGCCGCCCCGGAGCTCAACGAGCACAAAAATTCCCCGGAGCTGATTGATGAAGTCCACGCAGTTCTGGAGATCTTCGCCACTTTCCCGGTTTTCCTGGAAGCGTTCAAGGCTGGATTCTGCCTGTTTGATGGTCTGTTCAATTTCACCTTTGACCAGATCAAACGACTGCGATTTCGTCGCCAGAGACGATTGAACCATAAACGCTTCCTGTTAACTTTGCGGAGACTACCGCTTCCTCACAATGACAGCGATCCGCTCGCGCCGTATCGAGCGGACCTTTTTGTAATCAACCGGCTCAATCCCCTCCGGTCATGGTTCGCCCAAGTACCTTTCGTGCTTGTAAAAAACTGGCGAACTTATCATTACTTATAACACAAAACTCAAGTACCTCAAGAAAGCCGGAATGTAACATTTGGTACAGACCGACCCAGTTCTCATTCCGAGGACTTCAAGCGCCCCCAGACGGTTTCACCCGCCTGCTTCTCGAGCATGGCCATAAATTCATCATGGGCGCTCGACTCGTCGTCAGACGCCCGGATCACGGGCAGCTCTGGCCGTTCGCCGGACAATCTGCGGATACCGCCGGCAGCCCCGCCGTCCTCCGAGCCTGCATCCAGAGACAGGGCTGTCTGGCCACCCGTAAGGAGCAGATAGACATCCGCAAGAATCTCCGCATCCAGCAATGCGCCGTGGAGTTCACGGCTGCTGTTATCAACACCATAACGCTTGCACAGTGCATCAAGGTTGTTTTTCTGACCCGGATGCTTCGCCCTGGCAATCGCGAGCGAATCGACGATGCCGCAATGATCGGCGGTTTTGCGAACCGGCTTCAGGCGCGCAAATTCGGAATCCATAAAGCCAACGTCAAACGCCGCGTTATGAATAACCAGCTCCGCACCCTTGATGAATTCGAAGAACTCATCGGCAACGTCCGCAAACTTTGGCTTGTCGGCGAGGAATTCGTTGGTGATCCCGTGGACCGTGATGGCTTCCGCCTCAACCTCTCGTTCGGGGTTGACGTACACGTGGTAATGACGGCCGGTCAGCTGGCGCTCTATGACCTCAACACACCCGATTTCGATGATCCGGTGCCCTTCGTTCGGATCAATACCCGTTGTTTCAGTATCCAGTACAATCTGTCTCATAGCTCAGTTCTTCTGTGTTCGGATAGTTCATATATTAGCGAGTTCTGAGACGCCCCGATTGGCCAGCTCGTCTGCCAGTTCGTTGTCCGGGATACCGGCATGGCCTTTCACCCAATGCCAGTTAACCTGATGTCGCGCCACTTCGGCATCAAGCGCCTTCCACAGGTCATCATTCTTGACGGGCTTTTTCGCGGCGGTTTTCCAGCCATTTTTCTTCCAGCCGGCCAGCCACTCGGTAATGCCTTTACGAACGTACTGGGAATCCGTGTAAAGCTCGACCTGACAGGCCCGTTTCAACGCGGCAAGCCCTTTAATCGCTGCCATCAGTTCCATCCGGTTATTGGTGGTATCGGCTTCGCCGCCATGGAGCGTCTTCTTTGCATCTCCATAACGAAGTACCACGCCCCATCCGCCGGGGCCGGGATTCCCTTTACAGGCCCCGTCGGTATAAAGAACAACCTTGCCGGACATCACTACTCCTGTTGACGATCAATCGTTATGTTCCGTTGCCGGGTTTGGTCCTGGCACATCCTCTGGATGCACCGACCGCTCCACCACCGGGCAACGCGATGACCTTAGCCTGTCGCCAGACCGGTCGTTTTGGTATGCCCGCGGCTACCCGTTTTCGCGCAAGGATACAGTAATATGCGCCGACTGGCAGGAGCCTGTTTTGCGACAGTCTGGATTCGATCCGGCCTCTTGCTTTTCGACCACTCCGTTGAAGGGGTAGCCGGAAAAAGCGTGTAACAGAGGATTCGACATTGAAGCCGAGCAGGTGAAGCCAGTCCTCCATACGCCCCCGGAGAAGAAACCGCCCCCCCCATGGCCCCTCTCGGTGTCTGGAGAGCAGCCGCCGTGCACCCCAGAGACTGACCGGATTCAACCCCATCAACACGATTGTCCCTTCGCCCCGCAGCACCCGAGCCCCTTCGCGAAGTACCTCGTGAGGGTATCGAGTGAAATCGGCGGTATGGTGCAGCACCACCAGATCCATGGATTCCCCCGGGAATGGCAGTTCATCGGCATCGCAGACAGCGACGCCATCGGGGATATGAGGGTACCATCGGGGAGTTGTAATGATGCGCTGAACAAAATCTGTACTGGTCGCCAATGGTAAGCGGTGACTGATGCCTACCTGCAACTGCCGTGCACCGGTCAGCGACGCAAGCTCCCGATCCAGCATACGACGCTGGTCCGCCAGCAATGCCCGCCCAAGCGGAGTCTGAAACCAACGTTCAAAGCTCTCATGGCGTGCCGGATAATCGATTGGCTCGGCGTGCTTCAGCCTAAACATGAGCAATTCCTAAGTCGCTGCCCGATGTTCTATCATATCAGCCACACTTTCAGAACGCCTACAGGGGCCCTTATGCTGACCATTACCGCCATCCCCGCATTTTCTGACAATTACATCTGGTGCATTTCAGATAACACGACGAAAACCGCACTCGTTGTCGACCCGGGCCAGGCGGCACCCGTTGAGGAATTCCTGAACAACAACCACCTCCGGCTCGACACGATTCTGATCACCCACCATCACCCCGACCACGTGGGAGGCGTAAAGAGCCTGAAAGACAGGTGGCCGGAATGCCGCATTGTTGCTCCCAAGGCCTCCCCTTTCCAGAATGCAACGGAACAGGTTGAGGCCGGCGCCAAGGTCCAGTGGCACAACCTTCAGTTCACAGTCTTCGCAGTGCCCGGCCACACGCTGGACCACATCGCCTACTTCTCAGAGCAGGAAGTTTCCGGCAGGCCGGTGCTGTTCTGCGGCGATACGCTGTTTGTCTGTGGTTGCGGCCGGCTGTTCGAAGGCACACCAGCACAGATGAGAGCTTCGCTGGAGAGCCTTCGGTCCCTGCCGGGACAAACCGCCGTCTATTGTGCCCACGAATACACCCTCGCCAATCTGCGTTTTGCCCGCCACTGGCTGCCAGACGATCAGGCCCTGAAAGCGTTCGAAAGCGAGTGCGAGAGTAAGCGCCAGGCCGGCGAATTTACCGTACCCTCGACCCTGGACGTAGAGAAGAAGCTGAACCCCTTCCTGCGCTGGGACGATCCGGCGGTGATTTCGGCAGCTGAACACTACTGCGCCGACCAGGGATTGGCATCCGATTCAGCCGATGCAATCTTTGCCGCCATACGCCATGGCAAGGACAATTTCTGATCGATTAACAAATCCTCTCACTGTGGTAACGAGAGGTTTCTTGACCCCTGGAAAAGGGCTCCCATAGAATCATTGCAACTTTGTGACCGTAAGCCCTTAAATATGCCGGCATTTTAGACAGACGCCGGTAAGAACCCCGAACCGGAATGATGTTATGTCGGTCAAACGATTTTCCGTGCTGGTCCTCACCGGCACACTCGTCAGCGGCTGCAGCTCGCTGAACCAGCAAGATAACTACTGGGCGTCGCCCAGTCAGTGGTTCCAGAAATCCGGCGAATCCGATGCCAGGAATCCCCTGGATTCCGACCAGCTAACCGTTGCCACTGGTGATGACGGACTTAAGCAGGCCGTCGAGGGTGGTTCCGAAGAAGACGCCCAGCGTGCCCTTGATGATGCAATCGCACCGGAACTCAGGGCCGCAGCGCAGGACGCACGAGAGGCACTGGACAACCCATCCCAACAAGCGTCAGCGGTGCCCGAGGAAACCCCGGATCTGTGGCACCGTCTCAGGAATGGGTTTGCGCTTGATCATAGTGTCGACAATAAGCGGGTACGCGATCAGCTGAATTGGTACGCAAAGCACCCGAAGTATATTAACCGCGTGGTTGACCGGGGGAGCCGCTACCTTCACCACATTCTTTCGGAAACTGAGAAACGCGGCTTACCCTCTGAGTTTGCGTTGCTGCCCGTGGTCGAGAGTGCCTTCGATCCGTTCGCCTACTCCCATGGGCGTGCTGCCGGCCTGTGGCAGTTCATTCCGTCTACCGGAAAATATTTCGGGCTGACACAAAGCTGGTGGCACGACGATCGTAGAGACGTCATTTCCGCCACAGATGCCGCCCTGACCTATCTGGAGCGTCTGGCCAACCGATTTGATGGTGATTACACACTGGCGCTGGCAGCCTACAACAGCGGCGGTGGCACTGTGTCCAGTGCCATGCGACGTAACCGCAAAGCCAATCGGCCGCAGGATTTCTGGTCTCTTCGGCTTCCCCAGGAAACCCGTCATTATGTACCCAAGCTGATTGCCCTGGCCAAAATCTTCGATGACCCACAGGCCTACGGAATAACCTTGCCGACGCTGGACGATGAACCCTATTTCGAAGTGGTCAAAACCGGCTCGCAACTGGACCTTGCCCAGGCCGCCAAGCTGGCCGGTGTCGACATCGACGAAATCTACCTGTTAAACCCGTCCTATAATCGCTGGGCTACCAACCCGGATGGCCCTCATCGCCTCCTCGTGCCCCGCCAGAACGCGGAGCAGTTTCGGCATGCACTTGCGGAAATCCCACCCTCAAAGCGGGTTTCATGGCGCAATTACAAGGTCCGGTCCGGAGACAGCCTGATCAGGATTGCCAACAGATTCTCTACCACACCGTCCGTCATCCGCCAGGTAAACAAGCTGAATGGTGACATGATCCGTATCGGCCAGAGACTGATGATCCCCTCCGCCAGCAAAGGGTCTGACGCCTACGCACTGAGTGCGTCACAGCGTCTCGAGCGCAAACAGCAGCGCAAGCGCGATGGGAACAAAGTGCGTTACACCGTGCGCCGCGGCGATACCTTCTGGGATATTGCCCGGGAACACCGGGTCACCGTTCGTGAGGTTGCGGGCTGGAACAGTATGGCTCCTGGCGACCCGCTTATTCCCGGCAAGGAGCTGGTAATCTGGTCCAAGACAACTCAGCCGACCATCATGGCCAGCAACAGCACACGGGGCAAGGCGATGGTTCGAAAGGTTGGCTACCGTGTTCGTAAAGGCGACTCGCTCTCGACAATCGCCAGCCGTTTCTCCGTGAATGTGCGCGACATCGCAAGCTGGAACGACCTGAACACCTCCCGTTATCTGCAACCGGGACAAAGTCTGGTACTCTACGTGGACATTCGGAACAGTCCCTGACAAACACAAAGCGGTGTACCGGAACTTTCCGTAACGATAAGAATCATAAGGGCTCGTGAAGAGTCCAACGGCGCCTTGGAGCGGATTCCGGGCGCCGGCCTGATCATCCGGAACGTGCGAGACCCATGACGAGCATACGGACAGCCACAACCCTTACAACCATCCTTTCTTCCCTGGCCTTACTGGTCACCTCTTCCACATCACTGGCCAGCGAGCCTCCGGCAGACAACGCAGAGCCCCGACACGGCATTGCAATGCACGGAACCCCAAAATATCCCGACGGGTTTTCCCATTTCGACTATGTGAATCCGGACGCCCCGAAAGGCGGTACGTTCCGGCGTGCTGTCGTGTCCAATGGCTTTGATTCGTTCAACCCGTTTGTGATTCGGGGTGTTGCTGCGACCGGCATCAGCAGCTATCTGTATGACACGCTCATGGCGTCCTCCGCAGACGAACCGTTTTCAGCCTACGGCGTCATTGCCGAATCCCTGGAAACCCCGGAAGACCGCAGTTACGTCATCTACAACCTGCGCAAGGAGGCCCGGTTTCATGATGGTGAGCCAATTACGGCCGCGGATGTGAAATTTTCCTTTGAGCTGCTGACCACAAAAGGACACCCGCTGTTTCGGAACTACTACGCCGACGTAGACAGCGTAACCGTTGAAAATCCGCATCGGGTGCGATTTGACTTCAAGGAAACCACCAATCGGGAATTGCCGTTGATACTTGGCCAGCTTCCTGTGCTGCCAGCTCACTACTGGAAAGACCGGGAGTTCGGTGAAAACGGGCTGACACCTCCGGTGGGCAGTGGCCCCTATCGGATCAGCGATTTCGAAGCAGGTCGGTCAATCACCTATGAACGCGTGCCGGATTACTGGGCCAAGGACCTGCCAACCCGTAAAGGCCGATACAATTTCGAGAAGATCCGTTTCGACTATTACACCGACGACACCGTGGCTCTGGAGGCCTTCAAAGCGGGTAACTTTGACTTCCGGGTGGAATCATCTGCAAAGAATTGGGCAACCGCTTACACCGGCCCACAGTTTGATAACGGCTCCATCATCACCGAGGCCATTCAGCATCACCGCCCCGCCGGCATGCAGGCGTTTGCATTCAATACCCGCCGAGAAATATTCAGTGACCCCAGGGTTCGCGAAGCGCTGGCGTACGCGTTTGATTTCGAGTGGGCGAATAAAAACCTGTTCTTCGACCAGTACACCCGAACGGACAGTTATTTCGCGAACAGCGAGTTGGCATCCTCCGGTCTGCCCGAAGGCCGGGAACTCGAAATACTCGAGACCTACCGTGATCAGTTGAACGACGACGTCTTCACCGAGGTCTACACCCCTCCCACAACAGACGGCCAGAAAGGCCTGCGTGAAAACCTCAGGAAAGCTCTGGAGCTTCTGCGGTCGGCTGGGTATGAGATTCGCGATGGCAAAATGGTCAACAAATCAACCGGTGATCCTCTGGCGTTTGAGTTCCTTCTGGCTCAGAAGACGTTCGAGCGAGTGGTTCTGCCCTTCAAGAACAATCTCGCAAGGCTGGGCGTCGACGTGTCCGTTCGGCTCGTGGATACCAACCAGTACGTACAGCGGGTCCGAAAGTTTGATTTCGACATGACCGTTCAGGGCATCCCCCAGTCAGACTCGCCGGGGAATGAGCAACGGCAGTTCTGGTACTCATCCAACGTGGATGTACCCGGAGCGCGCAACTATATGGGCGTGAACGACCCGGTCGTTGATGAACTGGTGGACCTGCTGATCCAGGCACCAGACCGGAAAGAGCTCGTTTACCGGGTCCGCGCACTGGATCGGGTTCTCCTGCACGGACACTATGTTATTCCCAACTGGTACCTCGATAAGGATCGGGTGGCTTACTGGAGCACTGTCGAGCGACCAAAAAATACGCCCAAAAACGGGGTCGATCCCGACAACTGGTGGATGAAACCCTGAGCCAATGGTTCTGACCAACGCTGTTTCGGAAGGAATACTTCGCTAAATGGGCATCTACATTCTTCGCAGGCTTGCGCTGATTATCCCGACGCTGATCGGGATCATGCTCCTTAACTTCGTTATCGTTCAAGCGGCCCCTGGCGGCCCTGTTGAGCAGTTGATTGCAGAAATGGAGGGGCATGGCGGCAGCGCTCTGTCCAGGGCATCCGGTGGTGATACCGGCGGTGAAGTCTCCAGTGGCTCTGGTGACAGTCGTGCGGCCCGGGGAATACCGGACGAACTCCTGAAAGAGATCGAAGTCATGTATGGCTTCGATAAACCGGCTCACGAGCGGTTTATGAAGATGCTTGGCGACTATGCCACCTTCGATTTCGGCGACTCCTTCTTTCGTGAAAAATCGGTCATTGAGCTGATCATCGACAAGATGCCCGTGTCTATCTCCCTCGGACTGTGGTCGACGCTTGTCATCTACTTGATTTCCATTCCCCTCGGTATCCGCAAAGCGGTAACAGATGGCTCCCGATTTGATGTATGGAGCAGTTCCGCCATCGTCATTGGTTACGCGATTCCCGGCTTCCTGTTTGCCATGCTGCTGATTGTGCTGTTCGCCGGCGGCACCTATTTCGACTGGTTCCCACTCAGGGGCTTAACCTCCCTGAATTTCAGCGAGCTTACCTGGTACGAAAAGATCGCTGACTATTTCTGGCACCTGGTGCTCCCGGTAACAGCCAACGTGATTGGCGGTTTTGCCACACTGACCCTGCTAACCAAAAACTCGTTCCT
Organism: Marinobacter nitratireducens; assembly: GCF_000708045.1. Classification (GTDB taxonomy): domain Bacteria; phylum Pseudomonadota; class Gammaproteobacteria; order Pseudomonadales; family Oleiphilaceae; genus Marinobacter; species Marinobacter nitratireducens. The sequence continues at coordinate 454,960 of NZ_ANIE01000003.1, read as the reverse complement.
TGATGAAATCAGTAAGCAGTATGTGGTCACTGCGAGAGCCAAAGGGCTTGAGGAAAAGCAGGTACTCTATGGCCATGTTTTCCGCAATGCCATGCTCATCGTTATTGCCAGCCTCCCTGGCGTGCTTGTGGCTCTGTTTTTCACCGGATCGCTGCTGATCGAAGTCATTTTCTCTCTGGACGGCCTTGGACTGCTGGGTTTTGAAGCTGCGCTGAACCGGGACTATCCGGTGATGTTCGGCACCCTGTATATCTTTACCCTCATGGGGCTGATCCTGAAGCTGATCAGCGACATCACTTACGTCGTCGTCGATCCGAGGATCGACTTTGAAAGCAGGGAGGGCGCGTAACGTTGAAGCCGCTCTCCCCCATCCAGCAAAGGCGCCTGAATAACTTCCAGGCTAATCGACGGGGCTATTGGTCCCTCTGGCTTTTCCTGGTGCTTTTCGGACTGTCTCTGATTGCTGAGGTCATTGCCAACGATTCCCCACTGGTGGTTTCCTACAAGGAGTCCCTGTACTTCCCGGTCGTGGAAACCGTCACCGAGGAAACGTTCGGAGGCTTCCTGCCAACCGAAGCCGATTATCGCGACCCGTTCATCGCCGATGAGATCAAGGCCAATGGCTGGATGATCTGGCCGCCAATCCGGTTCAGCTACGACACCATCAACTACGATCTCGACGTGCCCTCACCCGCGCCACCGAGCCCCGTGAACTGGCTCGGCACGGATGATCAGGGGCGGGATGTCGCCGCCCGGGTCATCTACGGCTTTCGCGTATCGGTGCTCTTTGGCCTGACACTGACAATCGCAAGTTGCGTCGTCGGCGTAGTGGTCGGTGCCATCCAGGGATACTACGGAGGCAAGATAGACTTGCTGGGCCAGCGCTTTATCGAGGTGTGGTCCGGGCTGCCCGTGCTCTATCTGCTGATCATTCTGTCCAGTATCGTGCAGCCTAATTTCTGGTGGTTGCTTGGCATCATGCTGCTGTTCAGCTGGATGGGGCTGGTCGATGTCGTGCGCGCCGAGTTCCTGAGGGCAAGAAACTTCGAGTATGTGAAAGCCGCCAGAGCCCTGGGCCTTGGCAACCGGCAGATCATGTTCCGACACATTTTGCCCAATGCCATGGTCGCCACCCTGACCTTCCTGCCCTTTATTCTAACGGGTGCGATAACCGGCCTCACGTCTCTCGATTTTCTTGGCTTTGGTTTACCATCCGGCTCCCCTTCTCTCGGAGAACTGATCGCTCAGGGCAAAGCCAACCTGCATGCACCCTGGCTGGGAATCTCAGCGTTTGTGTCACTGTCGATCATGCTGACGCTGCTGGTTTTTGTCGGCGAAGCCGTTCGCGATGCCTTTGATCCAAGAAAGAACTGATATGAGTGATCTTCTAGAGATTTCCGATCTGTCCATTTGCTTCGACCACGGCCCTCGGGTGGTGAACAGTTTGTCATTGCGTATCAACGCCGGAGAAACCCTTGCCCTGGTGGGGGAAAGCGGCTCGGGAAAATCCATATCCGCGTTATCGGTGCTTCGGTTGCTGGATGAGCGCCATGCCTCTTATCCCGGCGGAAAAATTCTCTTCCGCGGGGAAGATATGTTAACCGCACCGGAAAAGCGCCTCAGACAAATCCGCGGACGAGAAATCAGCATGATTTTTCAGGAGCCGATGACATCGCTAAACCCGCTGCATACCATCGAGAAACAGATCAGCGAAACGCTTGAGCTTCACAAAGGCATGCGTGGTCCTCAGGCTCGTAAACGCTGCCTTGAATTGTTGAACCTCGTTGGGGTCCATAACCCCGAGAGCCGCCTGGGAAGCTACCCACATCAGTTGTCAGGCGGCCAGAAACAGAGGGTTATGATCGCCATGGCCCTGGCGAATGAGCCCGACCTCCTCATTGCTGACGAGCCAACAACGGCATTGGACGTCACCGTGCAGCAGCAGGTGCTCGAGTTGCTTCGGGAACTTCAGCAAAAACTCGGCATGGCCATTCTGCTGATCACCCATGATCTGACCATTGTTCGGCGCTACGCCGATCGGGTTGCCGTCATGGAGAAAGGAGAATTGGTGGAGTCTGCAACGGCAGAACATCTGTTTGAGTCCCCAGCACATCCCTACACTCGGAAACTGCTGGATGCAGAACCTCCATCCTCGCCACCCAGTCCTTCCGAAAACCCTGAACCTCTCCTGGAGGTTCGGGATCTGGACGTACAGTTCCCGACCAAACGCTCCCTGTTTGGCAAAGTGACGGAAAGCTTCCATGCGGTTCAACGGGCGAGCTTCGAACTTGGGCGTGGAGAAACTCTCGGGATCGTTGGTGAAAGTGGTAGTGGTAAGACCACGATCGGACATGCGCTGCTCAAACTGACCGCGTCTACGGGTGATTTCCAGCTCGATGGAGAGCACCTTTCAGGGCTTAACCAGAGGGAATTCCGGCCCTGGCGTCGCAGGATTCAGATTGTCTTCCAGGATCCGTTCGGGAGCCTGAGTCCCCGCATGTCGATTGCAGAGATCGTTGGCGAGGGGCTGGGCATTCATGATCCTGAAGGCTCCGATACACACGACGAAAAAGTTACCCGGGCACTACGGGATGTGGGCCTGGATCCGGACGCAAAACACCGGTACCCCCATGAGTTCTCCGGCGGTCAGCGACAGAGAATCGCAATCGCCCGTGCGCTGGTACTGCAGCCGGACATCATCATTCTCGACGAACCGACGTCTGCTCTGGATCGCACCGTACAGAAACAGGTGATAGAACTGCTACGGGATATCCAGACCAAATATGGTCTAAGCTACATTTTTATCAGCCACGACCTATCAGTGGTCAGAGCGTTAAGCCACAAATTGCTCGTTCTCAAGCAGGGAACGATCGTGGAGTACGGAAATGCCGGTGACATATTCCAGTCTCCCCGGGAGGATTACACTCGTAACCTTCTGAATGCGGCTTTCTTCTACCAGAACACCACTACGACCAATTGAGCGTTACCCGACGGCCAAGGCATCGGGGATAATGCTCGAAAATCAGGAACAAGGGAGAACTACCCATGGGAATACTCAGTGGCAAGAAAGCGCTGATTGTTGGTGTCGCCAGTAAACTGTCCATCGCTTACGGTATTGCCGAAGCGTTTGCACGTGAAGGCGCGGAGCTGGCCTTCACCTACCAGAATGACAAACTGAAGCCGCGCGTTGAGAAATTTGCGGAACAATGGGGCAGCAACCTGACCTTCCCTTGTGACGTCGCCAGCGATGAAGAAATCGAGAACGTATTCACCGAGCTCGGCAAACACTGGGACAACATCGACATTATTGTCCACGCCGTAGGCTTCGCCCCGGGACATGAACTTGATGGCAACTATGTTGACGTCACTACCCGTGAGGGCTTCAAGATCGCCCACGACATCTCCTCATACAGCTTTGTTGCGCTGGCCAAGGGTGCCCGTAAGATGATGCACGAAGGCAGCTCTCTGCTGACTCTGAGCTACCTTGGTGCGGAACGCGTTCTGCAAAACTACAACGTGATGGGTCTGGCCAAGGCCTCTCTGGAAGCCAACGTACGCTATATGGCGGTCAGCCTCGGCCGGGATGGCATCCGGGTTAACGGCATCTCTGCCGGTCCGATCAAGACTCTGGCGGCTTCAGGCATCAAGAGCTTCCGTCGCATGCTGGCTGAAAACGCCAAACGCGCGCCGCTCAAGCGAAACGTAACCATTGAGGAAGTTGGTAACGCTGCGTCGTTCCTGAGTTCCGATCTTGCCAGCGGCATTACCGGCGAGATCATGTACGTGGACGCCGGATTCAACATCACCGGTATGGGCGAGATGGAAGAGTAGACCTTCGTCCTCCACGATAGTGATACATAGCCAGCTTTTGCTGGCTATTTTTTTATCCCTCGCCCAGGGCAGCTGCAACCGCCTCAACCCATTCCACATAGCCTGTGCCATCAGACTCAAGGACGTGCAGACCAACAAGGAAGCCGGCATCATTTGGCCGACACCACACTACCTCTGCCGCTAGGCTGATGGGTTCATCCTGGTGCTCAAGCAATACGGTCACCGGCAGCAGTGCGCCGATTGACAAAGGTTCACTGGCGAAGAGACTGCATCCCGCTGCGGAGATGTCTCTTATACGACATTCAAGTCGTCGACCATCTGTATCCGGGCCGCTGATGCCCGGCCCGGATGCCTCCAGTTCAAGCGTTGCCGTTGCCCGTGCTGTCAGGCGATAGTCGCCCCGGTTGTCTTGTCGACCGGGAGTCTCGCTTTTGTTTCCGAAACTGTAATCAGTGTCTCTCATTATTATTGTCCTGCGTGCATCCAAATCAGCTGCGACCAACTCGAATCCTGCCGACGACCCGGCTGAGCGTGTCGTCGAATTCAGCGGTGCTTCCGAGCACCCTGATCCGCTTATCAACAATGCCCGACACCAGATCTTTTTCCTGATACTCCTGTCGGTTCAATCCCAGGCGATCCACAAAGATCAACTTCCTGGAGGCATTTATCCGTACCGCCAACTTCATTCGTAGTGGCTCATTCCTGTCGCCATCCGGTTCGACGGATATCCAGCCTCCAAGCTTGATGCCATCCACCTGTTGTTGCGCGACGAGCAGATTTTCTTTTTCGAGCCTTTCAAGTTCCGCTTTCTCATCAGCAAGCCGCCTGGCCTCTGCCTCTTCTCGCTGGCGCTTTAGTTCAGCTTCCCGAGCAGCCTCTTCTTTGCGCCGAGCCTCCTCCGCCGCCTGACGTTCCTGCCTTAACGCTTCTGCTTTTTCCCGTGCCTTCCTGGCGGCGAGCTCGCGCTGTTGCCTTTGCTTTAATGCGACTGCCGATAGAACATTCACGGTATCCGCCAGCACATCGCCGAAAGGCGTCAGCTGCGGCAACGACCGAATATCGCCACGGCTTTTGGCTGACTGAAAATCCGACCATGGCTGGAGCCCAAACTTCACGCCACCACCGTTGGTCCAGAGAATGTTCCCACTGTCCTGAAGAAAGGCATAGAAATAGCGGCGTTGTTCGTTATGACCCTCGCCTTCGACATACCACTTGCCCTCGGCCTCAAGTACCGCGTCCGTAATTTCGGTCGGGGGCTCCAGGAATTCCGGATTCCACGGAAATGAGTCAGGCGGCGGGAGTGCAGCTTCGAGTTCGGGGGTCTCGCCCTTCAACCTCGACATCATCACCTGTTCAATCCCGGTCAGATCTCCGGCTGGAAACTCTGTGGAGTAGACCCTTCGCCAGACATCGAGAAGCCGATCGCCGATCTGTTCGCCAACGTGATAGAGGCGGTTCCGGTCTTTATCGGATAAGGACGGATCCCCGACCCACACCAACCATTCCAGTAGCTTGGAGCCATGACGAAACGAATCGCTTTCAAGCCCATACTCGAGGACTGCCTGTTTCAGCAGGCCCTGCCAACGATTGAAGATAAATTCAATAATGGCAGGCGGAAGATGGCGACCTTGCAGCGCTCGCCCTATCAGGGCTCTTGCCGTCTGTTCTGCACGGTATTGCCGAGCAACCCCCTGCTCCTTTTCCAAAAGCCGCCGCCGAAGCATTGCTTCCTGAGTCGCTCGTTTGCGCGAATCGCTTTGCCACTTCTCACAAAACGCTTCGACTGGCTCCGAACTGCCCGATTCAAAGCTGGCTGAAACCGCGATCACCAGAGCATCCAACTGATCCAGAAGCGCTTTGGCGGATCGACCACCGGAATCACTCCAGCCCCGCCATTCCTGAAGACTGTCCAGCCATTCGGTTAAAGATGGCGTGAATGCCCCGGCGCCCTCCAGATTCATCCGCCAGGCGAGGTAGAATCGCAATCGTGCAATGCGGCCGGCGAGCGACGGGTGAAGGCCGCTGGTCTGCAGGAACAGATCCATAATCCGGTCCGCAAGATACGCTGCGTTGACTTGCTCTGCGGACCAATCCAGATGCACCGATCGAATGACGTGGGTAACCCGCTCGTCCCTCTGTTCATTCCAGCAGGAAAGCAGCAGTGGTCGCCAGTCGCTGGCTGCGTCCTGGGTCACTTTGCCAGCGGGATATGGAAGATCAGGTACTCGTATTCCATCAAGTACGTCATTGATCTTATCGGACCGACTCTGATGAGTGCCTCCAGGGCCAGTTTTCGCTTGATGTGACATCCGGTTCCTATACAGAAGAAGCGTTGAAAAGGCCTATTAAATGTCGCAGTATAACCACCTCGCCGGGGTTTACCGCAACCTGAAACCGGCGTAATTCGAATTAATCTGGGAAGCACAACAACATGTCGGGCAACAAACTTGAGAATCTTAATGTGGCAAGCCAGGAAGCACTGATTACTCCTGAAGCACTAAAACAGGAGATGCCACTCTCCGATAAGGCCGCCGAGACCGTCGCTAATGGTCGCCAGGCCATTTATGACATCATGGATGGTAAAGATCACCGGTTGTTCGTCGTTGTTGGGCCCTGTTCGATCCATGATGTGGAGGCTGCCCGAGATTATGCTCAGCGCCTGAAAAAACTGGCTGACGAGGTTAGCGATACCCTTCTCATTGTTATGCGCGTGTACTTTGAAAAGCCGCGCACGACTGTCGGTTGGAAGGGATTGATCAACGATCCGCACCTCAACGACACCTTCGACATTTCCGAGGGCCTTCATATTGGCCGTCGTCTGTTGCTCGATATTAATGAGCTCGGCCTGCCAACGGCTACTGAAGCCCTGGACCCAATATCTCCGCAATACCTTCAGGACACCATTGCCTGGTCAGCGATCGGGGCTCGTACCACCGAGTCCCAGACTCACCGGGAAATGAGCAGCGGCCTGTCAATGGCCATCGGTTTCAAGAACGGAACGGATGGAAGCCTGGATGTAGCTGTTAATGCCATGAAGTCAGTCTCTCACCCCCACAGCTTCCTGGGCATTGACCAACAAGGCAAAGTCGCGATTATCCGCACCAAAGGCAATGACTACGGCCATGTTGTTCTCCGTGGTGGTGGCGGCAAGCCAAACTATGACTCCGTCAGCGTCGCGCTGTGCGAAAAGGCGCTCGAGAAATCCGGCCTCCGCGCCTCCGTCATGGTGGACTGCAGCCATGCGAACTCCAACAAGGATCCGGGGATCCAACCGCTCGTCATGCAGGATGTCACTCACCAGATTCTCGAAGGCAATAAGTCCATCCAGAGCCTGATGGTTGAAAGCAATATCAACTGGGGCAACCAGTCAATCCCCGAGAACAAGGCCGACCTTAAATACGGCGTATCGGTGACCGATGCCTGCATCGACTGGGAAACCACCGAAAAAGCAATTCGCGAAATGCGTGACAAGCTGAAGGATGTTCTACCAGGCCGGAACGCCAGGTAAGTATCCGAATCGGATTCCGGTGCACAAGAAAGGGGAGCCCAGGCTCCCCTTTTTGATTCCCTGGCCATGAACCGGCTGACTACGCACCAATCCAGTCCAGTCGCTCCCTCAGCCTGACAACATGACCAATAATGACGAGTGTCGGCGCCTGGACCTGACTGTCAGCCACTCGCTCAACAATATTTGATAGCGTTCCCTGGACCACAACCTGCTCAGGTGTCGTGCCTTTTGATACCAGCGCCACCGGCATATCCGGCGACATACCGTGCTCAATCAGCTGACGACTGATGATGGGCAGGCCCACCAGTCCCATGTAAAACACGAGGGTCTGGTTATTTTGGACGAAATCCTGCCATGGCAGATCGCAGGTATCGTTCTTGAGGTGGCCAGTGACAAAACGCACTGACTGTGCGTGGTCACGATGGGTCAACGGAATGCCGGAATAGGCCGCACATCCCGACGCGGCCGTGATGCCCGGGACAACCTGAAAACGAATGCCGGCCTCTGCCAGGGTTTCGATTTCTTCGCCGCCCCGCCCGAAAATAAACGGATCGCCCCCCTTCAGGCGGACAACCTTGTGACCGGCCCTGGCCAGATCCACCAGCTTCTGATTGATCTGGTTCTGGGGCAATGTATGATCCGAGCGCCGCTTTCCGACGTGAATCTTCTCTGCCGTCTCCGGAATGAGTGCAAGAATCTCAGGCGACACCAACCGATCAAACAGCACAATCTCTGCGGAGCTGATCAACCGCCATGCTTTTAGCGTCAGGAGCTCCGGGTCGCCGGGGCCGGCCCCAACCAGAGCGACCTCACCGGCCGAGTTGTTCGGGTTATCCGTGACCGGATTGCTTTTGTACCTTACCGGTGCACGGGTCGTGCCCACGCCCTTCCCTGGTGCACTGCCTGATGTGTTGCTCATTGGATCCGTTCGATGCCTCCCATGTATGGCTTAAGTACATCCGGAACCAGAATTGAGCCATCTTCCTGCTGATAGTTCTCCATCACCGCAATCAGCGCGCGACCGACTGCGAGACCTGAACCGTTCAAAGTATGCACAGGCTCCGGCTTCCCGGTTTCCGGGTTACGCCAACGAGCATGCATACGGCGTGCCTGAAAGTCCCGCGTATTGGAGCAAGAGGAAATTTCGCGGAACTTCTGTTGCCCGGGCAACCATACTTCCAGGTCGTAGGTCTTTGCCGCCGAGAAGCCCATATCACCGCCGCACAGGGAGACAACGCGATACGGGAGGTCCAGCAGTTGCAGTACTTTCTCAGCATGGCCTGTCAGGGCCTCGAGAGCGTCATCGGACTCTTCCGGGCGAACAACCTGAACCAGCTCTACCTTGTCGAACTGATGTTGGCGAATCATGCCCCGGGTGTCGCGTCCGTAAGAGCCGGCTTCGCTACGGAAGCACGGTGTATGGCACACCATCTTCAATGGCAACTCGCTGGCGTCAAGGATCGAATCCGCCACCAGGTTCGTCGCCGGAACCTCGGCTGTCGGTATGAGGTACAGAGGGTTTTCGCCCTCGGTTTTAAACAGGTCTTCCTCAAATTTCGGCAATTGGCCGGTACCGTAAAGGGTGTCGGCATTGACCAGGTATGGCACGTACGCCTCGGTGTACTGATGGTCACCGGTGTGCAGATTCAACATGAACTGGGCCAACGCCCGATGCAGGCGAGCAATCGGGCCGCGCATGACCGCAAAGCGGGAATGCGCCAGCCGGCTGGCCGTTTCAAAGTCGAGCCCCTTCAGCCCCTCGCCCAGGGACACATGATCCTTGGGCTCAAACGCCATTTCTCTCGGCGTGCCCCAGGTCCGAACCTCAACATTATCGTCTTCAGTCTCGCCAGCCGGCACATCCTCGTCCGGCAAGTTGGGAATGCCGGCAAGAAAGCCGTTCAGCTCTTCCTGAAGGGATCTCAGCTCGTCCTCAGCCGCCGATCTCTGGGCTTTCAGGCTTTCCACCTCGTCCAGCAGAGGTTGAATGTCCTCACCAGCTGCCTTGGCCTTGCCGATGGACTTCGACCGCTTGTTCTGCTCGCTCTGGAGGCTTTCGGTACGCACCTGAAGTTCACGGCGGCGTTCCTCCAACTGCTCGAAGGCGGCGGTATCAAAGTCATAGTTCTTGATGGCCAGCCGACGGGCGATCTCTTCTGTCTGGGTGCGGACGCGTTTGGGATCGAGCATGGTTATCCTGAAAATATCCGATTTGGGTGTTGAATTGAATGACAGGCCATTATACCTGCCCAAAGTCTGCTGGCTACCGGGAGCGCCGCTCAGGAATAACGTTTACGGGCACTCTCAGCATTCATACGCTGAAGCCGTTCGCGCTTTTCCCCGAGTTTGATTTCCAGGCCGCGGTTCACGGGCTGATAATAACGACGATCATGGATCGCTTCAGGCAGGTAGGACTCTCCGGCGGCGAAGGCCTCCGGTTCGTCATGGGCGTATCGGTAGGATTCACCATGTCCCATGGACTTGAGCAGTTTGGTTGGCGCATTGCGAAGGTGCACCGGGACATCATAATCCGGGTCCTGACGAATATCCGCCATGCACTGGTTAAAAGCGTTGTACACCGCGTTGCTTTTAGGCGCCAGCGCGAGATAGGTTACCGCCTGGGCGAGCGCCAACTCGCCCTCAGGCGATCCAAGACGCTCCTGGGAGTCCCAGGCGTCCATGCTGAGCTGGAGTGCGCGCGGGTCTGCATTTCCGATGTCTTCGCTGGCAATCCTGACCAGGCGGCGGGCGACATACAAAGGATCGCAGCCACCATCAAGCATCCGGCATAACCAATAAAGTGAACCATCCGGGTCAGAGCCACGAACGGATTTATGCATCGCGGAGATCTGATCGTAGAACACATCACCGCCCTTATCGAAGCGACGCAAACTGGTTTGCATCACCTGCTCCAGCTGCTCGGGACCGATACACTCCCGACCATCGGCCAATGGTTCAGCAAGATCCGCAGCTACCTCAAGAATATTCAAGGCTCTCCGTGCGTCGCCACCGGATGCCGAGGCGATAATTCCAAGGGTATCGACATCAACCTCAAGACGACCGTCGAAACCGTCAGTGGCGCTAAGTGCCCGTTGGAGGAGCTTGAGAATATGCGGCTCTTCCAGGTTCTTCAGGACGTAAACCCGGGTTCGCGATAACAGGGCGCTGTTCAGCTCAAAGGAAGGATTCTCCGTCGTTGCGCCGACAAAGATAAAGGTGCCGTCTTCAATATGAGGAAGAAAGGCATCCTGCTGACTCTTGTTGAAGCGATGAACCTCGTCAACGAAAAGCAGAGTGTCCCTACCCTCTAACTGCTTGCGGCTGCGTGCGCGCTCGACAACAGCGCGTATATCTTTCACGCCGCTGAGCACGGCGGAGATGGTTTCGAAACTCAGGCCGCCAAGATTAGCCAGGAGTTGGGCGAACGTGGTCTTTCCTACTCCGGGAGGCCCCCAGAGAATCATTGAGTGGAGTTGTTCCTGCTCAACGGCTCTCCTCAAGGGCTTGCCGGGACCAACAAGATGCTCCTGACCAACATAATCATCAAGTGACCCGGGCCGCATGCGGGCTGCCAGGGGCCGGAAACCCGGCTGTTCGTCAAACAGCCCCTCCTGCATCAGGCGCCGTCCCGGATAACGTCCACGCTGTCAGGGTATTCGAGAGAGAACACACCGTTGTCGAGTGACTCGTTGAGCTGAATATGATCAAAGCTGAGGATGCTCATCTGCGCCAGGGAGTCTTTCATCCTCATTTCCTGCAATTCGCCATCCCAGAAGGTCAGCCTCAGGGAGACAAACAGAGAATCCGGGCTTTTGGGCTCCAGCGTAAATTCACGGGTGTGGTCGCCAATGGATCGCTGTGAAACACGGTAGGTTTCCTCGAGATTACCGACTTCACCGCTCAGCAGCAGGGCCGGGGTAGTCTGAACCCGCTCATCCAGCTTGTGAATCGTGACCTGTTCCAGATCTGGGTCATAGACCTCAACGGTCTGGCCATTGCTCACGATGAACTGTGACAGCGGCGCACTGCTTTCCCAGTAGAACAAGCCCGGACGCTTGGCTTTGAGTGTCCCGCGGGTTTCCTGAACCTGGTTGCCGTTTTCGTTTACCACAATCTGGATAAATTTTGCCTGAAAAGATTCGTACCCTCTCAGCAGCGCCGAGAGATCATTGGCAGCTTCAAGCTGCGCCTGCTCACCTTTTTCCGCAGCCTGGGCGCCAATCGCCAACATCATGGCGAAAACCACAAAAACCACGCTTGCCATTCGACTCTGCATCATCACTACTCCTAGTTTTTTGGCGGTGGCGGAGCCAGTACTTCGCGGGCACCATTGTGCCCAGCCGCACTAACAACACCCGATGCTTCCATTGCATCTACCAGGTTTGCAGCCCGGTTATAGCCGATCTTGAATTTCCGCTGTACGGACGAAATAGACACCCTGCGGCCCTCGGTCACAAAGGCAACAGCCTCGTCATACAGGGCATCGCCCTCGCTGTCTCCGCCCCCCTCATTCAGGGTTGGAACGCCAGGCAGACTCTCACCCTCGGCACCATTGAGAACGTCATCCACGTACACCGGTTCGCCCCTGGCCTTCCAGGCACTGACGACGCGGTGCACTTCATCATCATCTACGAAGGCCCCGTGAACCCGAACCGGCAGTCCTGAGCCCGGCGGCAGGTAGAGCATGTCACCATGGCCGAGAAGTTGCTCGGCGCCGCCCTGGTCAAGAACAGTACGAGAATCAATCTTGGAGGACACCTGGAAAGACATCCGCGTCGGGATGTTCGCTTTGATCAAACCGGTGATAACGTCAACGGAAGGCCGTTGTGTCGCCAGCACCAGGTGAATACCGGCCGCCCTTGCCTTCTGGGCGATACGGGCAATCAATTCCTCCACCTTCTTGCCAACAATCATCATCATGTCAGCAAATTCGTCAATGACCACGACAATAAATGGCAGAGCTTCAAGTTCGGGACGTTCCTGCTCATCATTTGCCAGGAACTCGTCCGGTTTCCACAACGGATCCAACAGCGGCTCACCAGCCGCAGCCGCATCCTTCACTTTCCGGTTGTAGCCGGCAATATTACGGACACCAAGACTGGCCATCAGGCGGTAACGCCGCTCCATCTCAGCAACACACCACCGCAGCGCATTAGCCGCCTCTTTCATATCAGTGACGACCGGCGCGAGAAGATGCGGGATACCGTCATAGATGCTCAGCTCGAGCATCTTCGGGTCGACCATAATAAAGCGGACTTCCTCGGGGGTGGCTTTCAGCAACATGCTAAGAAGCATGGCATTCACGCCCACTGACTTACCGGACCCCGTGGTACCCGCCACAAGCAGATGCGGCATTTTTGCCAGATTGGCCACCATCGGGTTGCCACCAATGTCATTACCCAACGCCAGGGTGAGCGGAGACGATGATTCCTCAAAAACCCGCGCACCAAGGACTTCACTGAGCCGTACGATTTCCCGCTCCTCGTTGGGGATCTCGATACCGACGACCGATTTTCCGGGAATAACCTCAACGACACGGACGCTCAATACTGCAAGTGAGCGAGCCAGGTCCTTGGCCAGGTTGGATATCTTACTAACCTTCACCCCTGGCGCAGGCTTGATCTCAAACCGGGTGATAACGGGGCCTGGGTTCACTTCGACAACTTCCACCGATACCCCGAAGTCTGCCAGTTTTTCTTCTAGCAGCCGGGACATGTGCTCCAGCGATTCTTCAGAATAGCCCCTTTCCTTATGTTCCTCAGGAGGGTCAAGCAGTGACAGAGGCGGCAAGGTACTCTCAATATCCTCCAGCAACGAGGCCTGGTTACTGTCACCGGATTTCTTTGCCTTGCCCTGATCTTCTTTCTTGAAGGGGGATATCTTAAGAGATCGGGACGCTGGCTGAGGAGAAGCCTCTTGTGCAGGCTTCTTCTTAGCCGAGGGTTTCGGTGTCGCCGCCAATTCTTGGCCCCGTGAGCTGAAACTTTCCAGCTGAACCGGCTCGTCATCGACCTCAGGCAGGTCACCTTCCAGCCCGGGCTCCCTCCTCTCTTTGACTGGTTTTGGTTCCCCTTTGGATTTTCTGGAACCCAATCCGGGCAACTTTCGCCACCATGGCGACGGCGAGCCGCTGGTTTCAGCAGCACGGCCCTGTTTACCCATGACCCTCTCGCTGACGATAGGCGGTTCTGGCTTTGGCTTGGGCTCCGAATTCGCAGATTCGGCTTTTCGCTCGGATGCGTTGCTTACCATGCCCTTCAGAGCCAACCCAAACTTGAGGGTCAGCCCACCAACCTGGTCCATGAGCCAAAACCATGACAGACCAGTGGTGACGGTCAGCGCAAACAGGAAAATCGCGATCAGCAGCAGTGTGGTTGCCGGTAAATTGAAAAACCGCACCATGGCATCGGACACCGCAGTGCCAAGCACGCCACCGGATGATGCACCGAGGCCGAAAACGGAGTACAGCGACAACAGACTAGTCGCCGAGAGAAGGATCAGCAGGAAACCACCGAAACGAACCATGAACAGTGGCCAGTGCAAATCGAGAGAGTCGTTCCGCCGCCGGATCAACATGATGGCGTAACCGGCAATCATCACCGGGAACAGATACGCAACGTGACCAAAGAAATCCATGAACAGGCTCGCTAGCCACGCTCCGGTCCGCCCAGCCGAGTTATGAACACTGGTGTCATGCCCAATGCTGGCCCACCCTGGATCGGAGGGACTGAATGTCACAAGGGCCATGGACAGGTAGATGCACAGGGAAATCAGGCCGATGACTGCCCCTTCCCGTGCGCCTTGTGCGACCAGACGGCGGAAGCGTAACTGCTTCTCCGTCAGTTCCTTCGGTGCATTCTTCGCTTTTGCGGACTCTGCCATGAATACCTAGACGTTTCCGTTGCTCGAACTCTGAAGGGCTTCAAGCCCTCTGGCGAGATCGGTTTTCAGATCCTCAACTGCTTCGATGCCCACCGAAATCCGTATCAGGTTTTCGGTGATACCGGCAGCATCCTTATCTTCTGGGGACAGACGACCGTGAGTCGTCGTTGCCGGATGGGTTACGGTTGTTTTCACATCACCCAGGTTGGCAGTGATGGAAATCATCCGGGTAGCATCGATGAACCGCCACGCCTCGTCGCGACCACCTTTAACCCGAAACGACAACACGCCGCCGAACCCACTTTGCTGCGATTTAGCCAACGAGTGCTGTGGATGGGTTTCAAGCCCGGCATAAAAGACTTCTTCCACGTTGTCCTGCTGGTCCAGCCATAGCGCTAACTCTAACGCATTGTCACAGTGGGCGCGCATACGAATCGGTAACGTTTCCAGTCCCTTGAGGAACACCCAGGCATTGAACGGACTCATGGTCGGCCCTGCTGAACGCAGGAAACCATAGACCTCTTCCATCAGTTTGTTCGGCCCGACAACCACGCCACCGACACACCGCCCCTGGCCATCCAGATACTTCGTAGCGGAATGAATGACAATATCGGCACCAAACTCCAGAGGGCGCTGCAGTACCGGCGTACAGAAACAGTTATCGACCACGAAAAGGGCTTTGTTGGCCTTGGCCAGCGACGAGAGCGCCTTCATATCCGCCACTTCACAAAGCGGATTTGACGGCGTTTCTATGAACAGCATGCGGGTTTCCGGCCGTACAGCACGTTCCCATTGGTCCATATCGGTTAGACCAACAAACGTGGTCTCAACACCAAACTTTGCCAGGTATTTCTGGAACAGCACATTGGTGGTGCCGAAGACACCCCGGGAACATACCACATGGTCACCGGATTTCAGCAGTGCCATGCAGGTGCTGAGAATGGCGGCCATTCCCGATGCAGTCGCGACCGCTCTTTCACCACCTTCCATAGCCGCGATACGACCCTCGAAGGCCTGAACCGTTGGATTGGTGAAGCGTGAATAGATATTCCCCGGCTCTTCACCACCAAAACGCGCGGCTGCCTGGGCAGCACTGCCGTATACAAAGCTTGAGGTCGGAAAAATCGGATCACTGTGCTCGAGTTGCCCCGTGCGAATCTGCCCTGCCCTAACCGCCAGGGTATCCACCGTCATACCGTCCAGATCCGACTCGGGAATCCAGACATTTTCTTCTCGGCGGTTAGTCATGGTCTACTCCTGTGGTTCTGCAGGCCGTATCAGGCTTCATCGTTATGCAGGTCGATAATTCCGTTATCACTGGAATTGCCGCCATTCTGCTTCGACCGCTTTTCGTCGTTCCTGGCGTCCTCAAGGCGATCCAGGTAGGCGCGATCGACATCCCCGGTCACGTAGTTACCGGTAAACACCGAGCATTCCCAGCCTTCAATATCCTCGTTAACGTCATTGACACAGGTAATCAGATCGTCAAGGTCCTGGTACAGCAACCAGTCGGCGCCGATCTGATCCCTGATTTCCTCGACCGTGCGATCATGAGCGATAAGCTCGCTCGCAGAAGGCATATCGATACCGTACACGTTGGGATAGCGGACGGGGGGAGCCGCTGAGGCAAAATACACATTACGGGCGCCCGCGTCCCTTGCCATCTGAACAATCTCTTTACAGGTTGTACCGCGGACTATGGAATCATCAACCAGCATGACGTTCTTGTCCTTGAACTCCAGATCAATGGGGTTCAGCTTCTGGCGGACCGATTTCTTGCGCATTTTCTGGCCGGGCATGATGAACGTTCGGCCGATGTAGCGGTTTTTAATGAAACCCTCGCGAAACTTGACGCCCAACCGATGCGCCATTTGCATAGCCGAGGTTCGGCTGGTGTCCGGAATGGGCATCACCACATCGATATCATGGTCCGGGAAGTCACGAAGGACCTTGTCGGCCAGGGTCTCACCCATCCGCAGTCGCGCCTTATATACCGACACCTTGTCGATAATGGAATCCGGCCGGGCAAAATAGACATGCTCAAAAATACACGGATAAAGATGCGGGTTTTCGGCACACTGGCGGGTGTATATCGTGCCATCCGTCTCAATGTAGACGGCTTCGCCGGGTGCAATATCACGAACCAGCGTAAATCCTGCCGCATTGAGAGCCACGCTTTCAGAGGCGATCATGTATTCCTTGCGACCACCCTCACCTTCTTTCACACCGTAGCAGGCGGGGCGAATACCGTTGGGATCACGAAAACCGACAATGCCATAGCCAGTGACCATCGCAATAACCGCATAGGCACCACGGCAGCGCTTGTGCACGGCCTGAACCGCTGAAAAGATTTCTTCCTGCGTCGGGTTCAGCTTGCCCTGCTTTTGCAACTCGTGGGCAAACACGTTGAGCAGGACTTCGGAATCGGAGTTGGTGTTGATGTGGCGTAGGTCGGTGCGAAACAGATCCTTGCTGAGCTCGTCGGCGTTGGTCAGGTTTCCATTGTGCGCCAGCGTAATGCCATAAGGGCTGTTGACGTAGAAGGGCTGGGCCTCGGCTGAACTTGATGAACCGGCGGTCGGGTAACGCACATGACCAATACCGACATTACCAACCAGGCGGCGCATATGACGGGTATGGAAAACATCCCGCACCAGCCCGTTGTCTTTTCGCAGAAAGAAACGATCATCCTGAAATGTCACAATGCCCGCTGCATCCTGGCCCCGGTGCTGAAGAACGGTCAACGCATCATAAAGCAGCTGATTAACGTTGGATGTACTGACGATGCCGACAATGCCACACATGGATACGGTTTTCTCCGAGTGTTAAAACTGAATGTTAGCTGGACGTGGACGCCGGTTCCACGCCTTCCTGCTCTGCTTGGCTTTCTGGTGCACCATTGCCCTCCGAAGCAGGGCCCAGAAAACGGGCGAACTCATCGCCCAGGGTACGTCGAGACCAGTCCTCGACGACTGCGAGCCGATTGATCATCAGCGACTCTCGCCACCAGGTGTCCTGTGCCAGCGGCGTATACCGGGTGAATGCGATGGCAACGATCACCACCACAACGCCCCTTAATAATCCGAATCCCATTCCGAGCACGCGATCTGTCGCAGATAGTCCGGTTGCCCTGACAAGATGCCCGATCATATTGTTGATGATGGCACCAACAATCAATGTACCGAAAAACAGGATTGCAAAAGCTGCGATCAACCTGACCAGAGGTGTCTCAACGGTGCTTTCAAGTAGGGTTTGCATCTGCGGATGAAAGGTACGCGCCAGGATGAACGCGCCCACCCAGGTCACCAGAGAAAGCGCTTCTCTGACGAACCCCCGTTTCAGGCTGATGAGGGTGGAAACTGTTATCAGGGTGATGATGACCCAGTCAATCCAGATCAGCGCTTCCATGAGGAACCCGGTGCAAAAAAGGAAGCGCGAATTCTATCAGGAATCGAAGCTTCACCAAACTGCCTCGTACCGATAAACGTGCGGAAAACGTTATTTATCGCCGGTTGTCACCAAACTGTTCAAGCCAAACGCGGTATCCAGTACCTTTTTGGCGGATTCCGCGTCACCCTTGCTGGCAAAAGGCCCGCTGAAGACACGGGTCAGCACGGAATCACCTCGTTCGACTTGCTGGAGATGGGCTCCATATCCCTTTTCTCGGACGCCATCGCGAAGGCGCTTCGCATTGTCGGAATTACCAAAACTGCCCAATTGTACTACCCAAGCCCCCTCAAGGGATCGGGTATATTCCTTGGGTTTGACGGCTGGATCTTGCTGAGGCTCCGCCTCTTTCTCGACGACTTCGGGTGGAGGCGTAGTCTTTGCGGTGGTGTCTGAAGTGGACGGCTGAGGCGCAGGCTCCGAATCAGTCTCTTCGACCAACCGGTAACCGGGGGCATCGTCAGAGGTGTCCTGCGGAGCCGGAGAGTCGACGGCACCAGCGCTCGCACTGGCACTGGACTCTTCATAATCCGGAGGAGTTACTGCCCTGGACTCAGGCGCTGTTACTTCAGGGAACGGCGGTTCTTCCGGGATTTTGATGGTCGTCGAGGTGCGTTCTGAGTGTGGTTCGTCGAACACCATGGGTACAAAGATAACCGCGAGCGAAACAAGAACCAACGCTCCGATGATCCTTTGCTTTAATCCATCCACCTTTCACGACCCCCGTATTGGAACTTCCGCCTAGCGTGATTTCACGACGATATTAACCGCCACTTACCAATAACTCAAAGGCCGGAGCCTGCCATGGACAAACTTTAAGTTCTGCTTGCACCCAGCGAAGCCCTAGCCTTGGCAACCGTAAAAAACGAACCGAAAACAATCACCAGATCCTGGTTAACGGCATCTTCCCGCACTCTGGACAGCGCCGACGGCACATCCTCAGAGACATCAGCTCCGGCATCGACAACGCTGGAAAACCGCCGCAAGAGCTCACGGCCGGTCAACCCGCGAGGAACGTCAAGGCCAGCAAGGTACCAATGGTCGACGACCTTCGACATGGCCCGCACAACGCCCTCAACGTCCTTATCACCCAGTGCCGCGTAGACGGCACGAACCTTTGCGCCATCCTTGTGCAGTGAGGCCAGCCGCCCGGACAGCCATTCAGCCGCATGGGGGTTGTGACCCACATCGACGTAGATAGCCGGTTTTTCAGCAAGGCGCTCTAACCGTCCAGGTACCGCAAGCCCTCTTAATACATTCTCGATCATAGAAACCGGCAGACCGGGCTGGAGCTGACGAACAGCGACGACAGCCGCAGCCACGCTATTCACCGGCAGCGGTCCCTCCGGAAGCTCTATGCGTTCGTCACCGTAAATCAGACGCACCGCTCCGAACCGCAGGGGATGATCACCGCCCTCATCGCCCGGTTTAACGACCGTATAGTCTCGCCCTGCCAGAGCCAACGCGACCTTCTGGGCCTGGACCTGCTGCAGGACGGAGCGGGGCGGATCCGGCTCCGCATATACCGCCGAAATTCCCGGCCTCAGCACACCGGCCTTTTCAAACCCGATGACTTCCCTGTCATTACCAAGGAAAGCGACGTGGTCAATGTCGACCGATGTGAGAATGGCAAAATCCGCATCCATCACATTCACGGCATCCAGTCGGCCACCAAGCCCCACCTCAAGAATCCAGTCATCCACACCCGAATCGGCAAAAACAACAAAGGCTGCAAGGGTTCCGAACTCGAAGTAGGTCAATGAGACGCTCTTTCTTGCGGCTTCAACCCGCTCAAACGCGCTGACCAATGCCTCGTCATCAACATCAACACCGTTAACCCGGACCCGCTCATTGTAGTCCTGCAGGTGCGGTGAGGTGTAAGCGCCGGTCGTACGCCCATCAGCAAGTAACAGAGCCTCGAGCGCGGCAACGCAACTGCCTTTGCCATTGGTACCAGCCACAGTGATGATTCGAGCCGCCGGCTTGCGTGGAAAAAGGCGCCTCAGGACCACCAGAACGCGGTCGAGCCCGAGATCGATTTCCGTGGGATGTATTGCTTCCAGATAAGACAGCCACTTGTCTAAAGAGGCATTTGCCCCCGGCGGCGCCGGGGGCCTTGCAGAGGTGCTACTCGGTGGGGGCATCAGCATCCGATTTTTCAGTCACTTCAAATTCAATGGGCTCTTCCGTACCCGGACGCTCGTCGCCTGTGAACTTGGCCAGGAGGTGGGCGATCCGCTCACGCATCTGGTGGCGGTGAAGAATCATATCGATCGCGCCATGCTCCAGCAGGAATTCACTGCGCTGGAAACCCTCAGGGAGTTTCTCTCGAACCGTTTGCTCAATAACCCGGGGACCGGCAAAACCGATCAGCGCATTTGGCTCCGCAATATTCAGATCACCCAACATGGCCAAACTGGCGGATACCCCGCCGAATACCGGATCGGTCATCACCGAAATATAGGGAATGCCTTCTTGCTTCATCCGCTCAAGAACGGCAGCCGTCTTGGACATCTGCATCAGTGAGAGAATCGCTTCCTGCATCCGGGCGCCCCCACTGGCAGAAAAGCAAACCAGCGGGATACGATTCTCCAGCGCCACATTGGCCGCCTGGACGAATTTTTCGCCCACTACCTGTCCCATGGAACCGCCGAGGAAGTTGAACTCAAACGCGCACGCAACCAGGGGTACACCAAGCGTGGTTCCCTTCATTGCCAACAGGGCATCTTTCTCTCCGGTCGCCTTCTGAGCCTGAGACAGACGATCCTTGTACCGCTTGCTGTCCTTGAACTTCAAGCGATCCCAGGGCTCCAGCTCTGCGGCAATTTCCTCGCGGCCATCCGGGTCCAGGAATACATCGAGACGGCGGCGCGCACTGACCCTGAGGTGATGATTGCACTTTGGACAAACATCCAGGTTCTTCTCAAGTTCCGGCTTGTAGAGAAAGGCGCCGCATTTTGGGCATTTTTTCCACAAACCTTCGGGGACGCCAGTTCTCTGCTTGGATTCCGAGCGGATCTTGCTCGGCATTATCTTGTCCAGCCAGTTACTCATGATCTCATCCTGTCCTTTGATGCCTGCAAGCCTGGCGCCCCTCTCAGGAAGCCAGGCTATCCAGTGCCTCACGCATTGGGTGGAGCAGATCCGTCAGGGCCCGTTTAAGCTGGTCGGTATCTGCTTGATTTCTGGCTATTGTATCGACCAGCACACTACCAACAATTACACCATCGGATACCCGCCCGACCGCGGCAGCGGTTTCAGCATCACGAATGCCAAACCCGACGCCGACCGGAAGCGCAGTCAAGGCGTGAATATGCCCGACTTTTTCCGCAACTTCCTCGACGTTTATCTTGGCAGCTCCGGTCACGCCCTTGAATGAAACATAGTACACATAACCGGAGGAGTGCTCGCTGATCGCACTAATACGATCGTCGGTGGTGGTCGGCGCAAGCAGGAATATCGGGTCGAGATTCCGGGCCGAAAACAGCGGCGCGACGTCTTCCGCTTCTTCCGGTGGCAGATCAACGGTCAGAATGCCGTCGACTCCAGCGTCAGCCGCTGCATCGGCAAACGCCTCATAGCCCATAGCCTCCATGGGGTTCAGATAGCCCATCAGCACGACCGGCGTCTCGTTGTCGGTCTTCCGGAACTCCTTGACCATCGCAATGACCTGTCTCAAGGACGTACCGTGAGACAAAGCGCGCTCACAAGCCTGGGCAATGACCGGCCCATCAGCCATCGGGTCCGAAAAAGGGACACCCAGCTCAATGATATCCGCACCTGCCGATACCAGAGTATGCATCAACTCGACGGTTCGATCCGGGTGCGGATCCCCGGCTGTGATGTACGGAATAAGGGCCTTTCTTCCCTGCCCCTTAAGGGTTTGCAGAACCTGTTCAATCCGGCTCATGCCTGCTCCTGTCTCTATAATCAGATCTCAATGCCATCAAGCTGAGCGATGGTATGGATGTCTTTGTCACCACGACCCGACACGTTGATCACAACCATTTGATCCTTGTCCATGCCAGCGGCAAGCTTCAGAGCATAAGCCACAGCGTGGGAGGACTCCAGCGCCGGCATAATGCCTTCAACACGGGTCAGGGTTCGGAAGCCGTCGAGTGCTTCTTCGTCGGTCACGGACACATAGTTCGCCCGGCCAACATCCTTGAGCCACGAGTGTTCCGGCCCTACGCCAGGATAATCAAGCCCGGCACTGACCGAATGCGTGCCGGCAATCTGGCCGTTCTCGTCTTCCATCAGGTAGGTGCGGTTGCCGTGCAGCACGCCAGGACGCCCGGCACACAGCGGTGCGGCATGCTGCCCGCTTTCGATACCCAGTCCACCCGCCTCGACACCGTACAACTCCACGGATTCGTCGGTCAGGAACGGATAAAACATACCAATGGCATTGGAACCGCCACCGACACAGGCGACCAAGGCATCAGGAAGCTTGCCAGCCTGGTCCAGCGATTGCTGACGGGTTTCACGTCCAATCACTGCCTGAAAATCACGAACCAGCAGCGGGTATGGGTGTGGGCCTGCAACGGTGCCAATGATGTAAAAGGTGTCATCAACGTTCGATACCCAGTCCCGCATGGCATCGTTCATAGCATCCTTGAGTGTTCGTGTACCGCTCTCAACTGCGTGAACCTGAGCGCCTAGCAACTTCATACGATAAACGTTCAACGCCTGACGCTGAACGTCCTCTGCGCCCATGAATACATGGCATTCCAGACCCAGGCGGGCACAGACCGTTGCCGTAGCAACACCGTGCTGGCCGGCACCCGTCTCGGCGATGATGCGTTTCTTGCCGAGGAACGCGGCAAGCAATGCCTGCCCAATGGTATTGTTTACCTTGTGGGCACCGGTGTGGTTGAGGTCTTCCCGTTTAAGCCAAATCTGGGCGCCACCGGTTTCCCGCGTCAGGCGCTCAGCAAAATAAAGCGGGCTCGGGCGACCGACGTAATGAGCAAGATCCTTGTCAAATGCTGCCTGAAAATCGGGATCTTCCTTCAGACGAAGATATTCTCGCTCAAGCGTCATCAGGGAATCCATCAGGGTCTCAGAGACAAAACGCCCCCCGAATACACCAAAGTGACCCCGGTTGTCCGGAAGCGCACTCAGCATTTCTTTAGTCAGTTTTACAGACACGGTGAACCTCTTTAATGAACTCAGATATTTTAGCGATGTCCTTGATACCTTTGCCTTTTTCAACACCCCCGCTGACATCGACAGCCCACGGTTTGACCTGCTCAACGGCGCCGGACACGTTATCAGAAGTCAATCCACCGGCCAATATAAGCGGCATCGGGCGCCGTTCGGGAATCAGCTGCCAGTTGAAGGACTGGCCCGTCCCTCCATAGCGCTCGGGGTCCCAGGCATCCACCAGCAACCCTGCACCCTCTCGGTACTCCTCGAATGCCTGCTCAATCTGGCCTGGCTTTCGAACACGGATGGCCTTAATCCAGCGGCGGCCAAAACTGCCGCAGTACTCGGGCGATTCATCACCGTGAAACTGCAACAGATCCAGCGGGACGCGCTCGAGGACCGCTTCTACTTCGTGCGGTTCCGGATTAACAAACAAGCCCACCAAGGAGACAAACGCCGGCACCCTCCGGGCCAAAACCGTTGCCTGTTCGATCGTCACCGCCCGTGGGCTAGGCGAATAGAACACCAGACCGATCGCATCAGCCCCGGCAGCAACGGCACCATCGATATCTTCCGTGCGGGTGAGACCGCAGATTTTGACCCTGCTTTTCACGATTGCTGCATCGGCTCTTTTGGATGAATGTGGGTTGGCGGAATTGGCGCATTCTCCGAATCGCAGAACCAGGGTCGCAGGAATCCTGGCCCACAGGCAGCATCGGGCACGCCACACCACGCCGGATAGCCAACATCGACCAGATACAGGCCGTGTGGCGGCGCCGTCACACCAGCGACTGTCCGATCCCTTTGCGCCAGTATCTCACGAATCCATTCCGGAGGCTGCTGCCCTGCGCCTACCGACATCAGCGCGCCGGCGATGTTTCTGACCATATGGTGAAGAAAGGCATTGGCCTGCACATCTATTACGACGTAATCGCCTTTTCGGGTTACCGAAATCTGCTCCATGAAGCGAACAGGCGTACGTGACTGACACCCTGCCGCACGGAAAGACGAGAAATCATGTTCACCAACCAGGGCCTGGGCCGCCTGGTTCATCCGATCCGCATCCAATGGGCGAAACGTCCAGCTAACCTGCCCCCGCTGAATTCCGGGACGGACCGCATGATTGTAGATGACGTAGCGATACCGTCGGTATACCGCTGAGAACCGCGCGTGGAAATCATCCGATCCATTTCCTGCCCAATGCACTGCGATATCACCTGGTAGAGAGGTATTGATGCCCATAACCCAGGAACGAAGATTCCGAATGGAGGCTGTCTCAAAATGAGCGATCTGATAACTGGCATGCACACCGGCATCGGTGCGACCTGCGCACACCAGCTCCACCGGATGGTTGGCGACTTTGGCAACAGCTTTGGCGAGATCACCCTCGACTGACCTGACACCGGACTTTTGAAACTGCCAGCCATGAAAACCACGGCCGTCGTACTCGAAGGCCAGAACAACACGCCCGCCGCCAATGTTGATATCGGATGTCAGATGCTGAGGTTGAAGAAACAATTGCGATTCCGTCTTGCAAAAAACAAAGCGCCGGCACAAACCGGGTTTGATACCGGTCGCCGGCGCTTTAGCCTGATTGCCCTGATTATAACGAATCAGGACAGATTTTTAAGGAGTTCCTGAGCTTCCGCTTTTTGCTCCTCTGTGCCTTCGAGTGCGACTTCCTCAAGAATGTCACGGGCTCCGTCACTGTCACCCATCTCGATGTAGGCCCTGGCCAGATCAAGCTTGGTGGCTGCTTCATCCGTTCCCGCCAGGAAATCAAAGTCATCATCTTCGCCAAGATCGCTCTCATCGAGATCAAGGCTGGATGGACCAGCCGCAGGCTCAACCGATTCAGAAGCAACAGGCACATCCTCACCGGCTTCAGGCTTCTCTTCGGCTTCGGGCTCTTCGATAGCCTGATCCAAATCACCCAGATCCGGAACTTCACCACTATCCAAGTCGTCGGACTCGGTGTCACCCGCCTCTTCCTCAGGCGCCTCCAGCGCGTCTTCGAGTCCAAGCTCTTCATCCAGTGCCGGAGTTTCTTCCTCGGAGGCCGGGCTTTCGGGCTCGGAAAATTCCTCCATCAGGGCCAGATCCTCGTCAGAAACATCCAGTTCCAGATCCTCGAGTGTTGAGTCGTCCGCATCTGCCGCGCCAAGATCTTCATCTTCGCCAGCAACTTTATCCAACTCTGCATCCAGCTCATCGAGGAAGGATTCATCGAGAGATTCCATATCGCCTTCGGAGGAAAGATCTCCAAGGCCGAGATCCTCACCTTCAGTTCCGGCGGACTCTTCCTCGACGGAAGCCTCCTCGCCAAGCTCTCCCACATCGAGGTCGCTCTCGTCAATCTCGAGCTCGAAACCGGAATCCGCACCTTCATCAAGATCGACGTCAGAAAGATCAGACGTCAGATCGTCGAGATTGTCCTCGGACGATTCTTCAAGGGACGTATCCTCCAGGGACTCTCCGAGGTCCAAGCCAAGATCCTCAGCGGTGTCAGCATCCGCGCTCTCGCTACCGCCTTCTTCGGTCTCCAAAGACTCTTCGAGATCGATATTGAAATCACCGAAATCGGATTCGCCTTCGCCCTCGACAGCGAGCTGATCCTCGCCGGTCACGTCGGTTTCATCCGTATCGAGGGAGATATCAGACAGATCGTATTCGATCGGTGAATCCTGATCAGAGCCTTCGAGCTTTTCGTCTTCGCTGGGTGCAGAAGCCTCAGAGGCTGACTCATCACTCAAATCAAAATCGGTGAGATCAGAATCCAGGTCGCCGAACTCATTCTCGGCCGGACCCTCGTCACTGGATTCAAACTGATCAGCAAGGAGCTCCTCCGAACTCGGCTCACTTTCTTCGGTAACGTCGTGAGATGCGTTGAACGAGTCGGACCGCAGCTCGGACTCCAGGTCGTCAATGCTCGGCATGGACTCAGCTTCTTCAAGGCGACCTTTCAACTCGGCGGCCTGAGCCAGTGCGTCTTCGTCGTCCAGCGCTTCAACTTCACCGAACTGCTTTTCAAACGACGCGCGATCCTGCGAGTCCGCATACACAGCCAGCAGCTTCAGGCGAAGATCGGTACGGCTGGGCTCACGAGAGATGGCACTCTCCAGGGTTTGCGCAGCCTGGTCGTGTCGGCCGTAAGCAATGTAGGCATCCGCTTCTGAGATGGCATCCGAGGCGCTGGCGCCCTCTTCCGCTTCATCATCGAGGCCAAGATCCAGCTCTTCAGAACCTTCATCCGATTCGGCATTCAGCTCTTCGTAAAACTTCTGTTCGCGGTTCGCATTGCGGCGCGCAACCAACAGCAGCAGCAACAGCAGAACAATCAGCCCGCCGCCGAGAGCAATCTGATACAACGGATTGCCCATGATCATGTCAATAACGTTACCGGGGAAGCTCTTCTCGGCGGCTGGCGCCTGAGGAGCAGGCTTGGGCGCCGGTTGGGATTGCTCCGTCGTTGGCTGCGCTTGGGACTGGGCAGACTCAGTCACGGCTGCAGGTTCTTCAGCTTCCGCGACAGGCTCTTCCATGGTCTCAGGTTCAGCAGAGACCTGATCCATGCCTCCTTCCTCTGAATCCACTGCGGCCATGTCATCGCCAGCCATATCCGCAGACGACTCCTCGGCGACCATCCCGGATTCCGCGCCCACCTCAGCGCCAGGCTGAGCCTCTTCGGCAGTGCCTTCCATCGCAGCATCGTCTTGTGCAGCATCAGCCCCGGCCGCCATCGCGGTATCACCGGTTGCTTCTTCAATAGCGGCATCAGCCGGCACACCAGAGGCGTCGTCACCCATGCCAGCGTCAGGACCATCTTCGGCCATTGCTGCACCGCCATCTGCGGTATCCGCAGCAGGCATTTCTTCGGTCTCAGCGCCCCGCTGTTGCATCTCAGCCAACTGGCTGTTCTTCAACTCAAGCAAACGTTGCAAGGTTTCGACCTGATCCTGGAGGTCTTCAACCCGGCCGCTTAGCTCTTCGTTTTCCCGGCGAGCACTGTCGAGCTCTTCCATGGCAACGGCGGATCCGGCATCAACACCACCGGCGATATCGCTATCTCCACCAGCTGAGCCGGAGTCAGCCGACATGTCAGACTCTGAATCGGCAACCAGCAACTTGAGCTCATCACCACCGCCAGACGTCTCAGCGGGAGCGGAGGCCTGGGATTCGGCAGAAACGGAAGGCGTTGCATCAACGGTGCGTTTCGGGGACTGAAATTCTTCGTTCTGGGCGGTAACCGCACGGGTTGCTTGCGCGCGGGTCCGGGACTGGATCTGATCGATCGACGGAATCCGAAGAACCTCGCCACGCTTCAGACGATTGATATTGCCGCCAATGAACGCGTTCGGGTTGAGGTCCTGGAGCGCAAGCATCACCTGCTGCATGGACACGCTGTCGTTCGGGCGAACGCGAGAGGCAATGGTCCAGAGCGTGTCTGAGGGCCCCGTCGGGCCAAAGGTATCAGCCTGATATCCACGACCGAGGCTTTGCTCGGCTTCAGCCTGACGACGAACCGACTCGACATTCCGCGCAGGTTCACGCTGACTGGTTGTAGACGCAGGAGTAGAAGCTGGCGCCGCCGCTGGAGCGGAGACCGTTTCCTGGACACCGGATTCTTCAGCGTACACGGGCGGATCAACCAGAACGGCGTACTCCCGCATTAACCGGCCGCTCGGCCAGGTCAATTCCAGCAGGAAATTGAGGTACGGCTCCCGCAGCGGTTCGCGGGACGAAATATTAACGATCAGACTGCCATCGTTACCAGTAATAACCTGAAACCGGAGCTTGCTCAGGAAAAGGTTGCGATCAAGGCCCACCCTTTCATAAGCCGCTTCAGGGGCAACGTTAACAAACACATCGTTGGGATTGACGCCACGGCTCTGCGGCAAAACGATTTGCGCGTCCAATGGCTCATTCAGATATGACTGAAGTTCGATTTCCCCCAGCCCCAGGGCCTGTGCGACGCCGGAACCCAGCCCTCCCGCCAGAGCCAGTGCAACCGCAAGCTTGCGTACCTTCATGCTTCTTCCTTTCCAGTCTCCGTTGTTCATTGCTGCTATCTCTTGAGCAGACATCGGACGAGGTTGGATGACTTCCGTCTAATTCATTCTAGTTATTGTGTCATGTTCTAAACATGGGATTGGGCAAGTATTGTTGATAATGCCCGCTTTATCAATCAATCAGCCGCAATCCTTGAACCAATTTTTTATCTATCCACCGGAATTTCCTAGTGGTCTTGAAAATAACAGGGGCGAAGACCGAAATCAGCCTTCGCCCCTCGCCGGCGTTATGAAAACCGGACACAGTTGGCATTAATTACCCCTGTGTAACAATTTTTAACGCTCTTGAAGGATCCGCAGCATGCGCCGTAGCGGTTCTGCAGCCCCCCACAGCAACTGGTCACCCACCGTAAACGCGGAAATGTATTCCGGCCCCATGGCGAGTTTCCGAATGCGGCCGATCGGAACGCTCAACGTGCCGGTAACCTTGGCCGGTGTCAGCTCTTCCATGGTCGCATCGCGATCATTCGGAATCACCTTGACCCAGTCATTGGCCTTGGCAAGGATAGCCTCGATTTCCGAGACCGGCAGATCCTTCTTGAGCTTGATGGTCAGCGCCTGGCTGTGAGAGCGCATAGCACCGATACGCACGCAGATGCCGTCGATGGGAATCGGATTGTCGCTACGACCAAGGATTTTGTTGGTCTCAACACCCGCCTTCCACTCTTCCTTACTCATACCGTTATCAAGCTGCTTATCGATGAACGGAATCAGACTGCCCGCGAGAGGAACACCAAAGTGCTCGGTCGGGAAACTGCTGCCGCGCATGGTGTCAGTTACCTTGCGGTCAATTTCCAGAATGGCCGAGGACGGATCTTCCAGTTCGGACTTCACGGAATCGCGCAGATCGCCCATCTGATTGAGCAGTTCGCGCATATTCTGGGCACCGGAACCCGATGCCGCCTGGTAGGTCATTGGTGAAACCCACTCAATGAGATTCTGCTCCAGCAGACCACCCAGGGCCAACATCATCAAACTGACCGTGCAGTTACCGCCGATATAGTCCTTTACGCCCTTGTCCAGCGCCGCATCGATAACGTTGCGGTTTACCGGATCCAGCACGATCACAGAATGATCGACCATACGCAGGGTGGACGCGGCATCAATCCAATAGCCGTCCCAACCCGCATCACGCAATGGCTGATAAACCTTGGACGTGTAATCGCCACCTTGGCAGGTCACGATGACATCCATGGTTTTCAGTGTGTCGATATCGAAAGCGTCCTGCAGAGGAGGAACACCGTCCTTACCAACGTCCGGCGCAGGCTTCCCTGTTTGGGAAGTTGAGAAAAACACCGGATCGATATCGGCAAAATCGTTTTCGTCACGCATGCGTTGCATGAGGACTGAGCCTACCATGCCACGCCAACCTACAAGTCCAACTCGCTTCATGTGCGACCTTTGAACCTCGTTTTATGCCCGCCCGCTACCGTTATCGCTGGCAGGGACAGGATGGATGATCCCGCGGCAACAGCATGTTGTTGCCGTCGGGTTCTCAATTTAATTGGATCTGGGCTATTCGATTACAGCGCAGCCAGAACCGCCTCACCCATCTCACGGGTGGATACCCTGGTGGCTCCCTCAGACATAATGTCTGCGGTGCGCAAGCCCTGATCCAGCACCTTACTGACAGCCGCCTCAATGGCTTCTGCAGCGCTTTCTTCTCCCAGACTGTAACGCAGCATCATGGCAGCACTCAGAATGGTTGCCAGAGGATTAGCAACGCCCTGACCGGCAATATCCGGCGCAGAACCGTGGCACGGCTCGTACATACCCTGCTTCTGGGAGTTCAGGGACGCCGAAGGCAGCATGCCAATAGAACCGGTGAGCATAGCCGCTTCGTCAGAAAGAATATCACCAAACATGTTTCCAGTCACAATCACGTCGAACTGCTTGGGCGCGCGAACGAGCTGCATTGCCGCGTTATCAACATACATGTGTGAGAGCTCAACATCGGGATATTCCCGTTTGAGATCTTCCATGATTTCCCGCCACAGTACAGTGACTTCAAGGACATTGGCCTTGTCTACGGAGCATAGCTTTTTACCGCGTTGCTGCGCGGCTTCAAACGCCACCCGTCCGATACGACGGATTTCCGATTCTGTGTAGGCATAGGTGTTGTAGCCCTGGCGATCACCATTCTCAAGTTCGCGAACACCACGGGGCTGGCCGAAGTAAATACCACCCGTCAGCTCCCGGACAATCATGATATCCAGGCCCGATACCACTTCCGGCTTCAGCGACGACGCCGAGGCCAGTTGCGGATACAGAATCGCCGGACGCAGGTTAGCGAACAGCTCCAGGTTGGAACGCAACCCCAGAAGCCCTTTTTCCGGGCGCTTGGCCATCGGAAGGCTATCCCACTTCGGCCCGCCAACGGCGCCAAGCAGAATGGCGTCTGCATTCCGGGCCTTATCCAGCGTTAAATCTGGCAGCGGGGAGTCGGAATCATCCAGGGCCGCACCACCCACAAGGGCGGTATCGAAGCTCAAGCCGAGCGAGAATTTTTCGTTGACGCTCGCCAGCACCTTCTCTGCTTCAGCGACAATTTCAGGACCGATGCCATCGCCGGGCAGTAACAGAATATTTCGAGACATGAAGACTTCCTTATTGTTTATGAATCAGAATCAATTCAGTTGCTGGCGTTGAACAGCCAGGGCGCTGTCTGCTTGCGGCTGCTTTCGTACTCTCGAATCGCATCAGCATCCTCGAGAGTGACACCAATATCATCCAGACCATTCAGTAAGCAGTGACGACGGAAGTCATCAACTTCAAAGCCGAAAGATTCGCCTGACGGTGTCGTGACGGTTTTTGATTCCAGATCGACGGTCAGCTCATAACCCTCGGTTTCCTCTGTTTCACGGAACAGCTTATCCACCACTTCTTCTTCAAGAACAATGGGTAATAAGCCATTCTTAAAGCAGTTGTTGTAGAAAATATCTGCAAAGCTCGGGGCGATAACAGCCCGGAATCCAAAGTCATCCAGCGCCCAGGGAGCGTGTTCACGACTGGACCCACAGCCGAAGTTTGCACGGGCCAACAGAACGCTGGCGTTTTTATATCGGTCCTGGTTCAACACGAAATCCGGGTTCAACGGACGCTTGGAGCAATCCTGATCGGGCTTGCCCTCGTCCAGGTAACGCAATTCATCAAACAGGTTGGGACCGAATCCGGTGCGCTTGATGGATTTCAGAAACTGTTTCGGAATAATCATGTCCGTATCCACATTGGAACGGTCCATGGGGGCCGCAATGCCCTTGTGTTGCGTGAATGCGCGCATGGTCTCTCTCCTGTGGATCAGTGGGTCAGTTCACGGACGTCAACGAAGTGGCCAGTCACCGCAGCAGCGGCCGCCATCGCAGGACTCACCAGATGGGTTCGG
Source organism: Marinobacter nitratireducens (assembly GCF_000708045.1). Classification (GTDB taxonomy): domain Bacteria; phylum Pseudomonadota; class Gammaproteobacteria; order Pseudomonadales; family Oleiphilaceae; genus Marinobacter; species Marinobacter nitratireducens. The sequence goes on along the minus strand of NZ_ANIE01000003.1, from coordinate 423,693 downwards.
CCACCGAAGCCCTGACGTCCTTCGAAGTTGCGATTGGACGTGGAGGCGCAGTGCTCGCCCTGCCCCAGTTTGTCGGCGTTCATTGCCAGGCACATGGAACACCCCGGGTCACGCCACTCCAGACCGGCTTCGATAAACACTTTATCCAACCCTTCCTGCTCAGCCTGAGCCTTCACCAGGCCGGAGCCCGGTACAACCATCGCCTGCTTCAGGGAGGGAGCGACCTTGCGGCCTTTGACAACCGCAGCCGCTTCACGCAAATCTTCGATTCGACTGTTGGTGCAGGAGCCGATGAAAACGCGATCCAACTGGATGTCCGTAATCTTTTGATTGGCTTCCAGACCCATGTACTTCAAAGCGCGGACAATGCCTTCGCGCTTGATCGGATCTTCTTCCCTGGCGGGATCCGGCACAGAACCATCAACACCGGCAACCATTTCCGGGGAGGTTCCCCAACTGACCTGAGGCTTGATCTCAGAGCCTTCCAGCTCAACGACCTTGTCAAACACCGCATCCGCATCGCTGTGCAGGGTATTCCAGTATTCGACCGCCTGATCCCACTGGGCCTCTGTCGGCGCAAAGGGACGCCCTTTGACGTAATTGATGGTGGTGTCGTCCACTGCAACCATGCCAACACGGGCACCGGCCTCAATGGACATATTGCAGATGGTCATCCGGCCTTCCATGCTCAGGCTCTGAATGGCCTCACCACCAAACTCGATGGCGTAGCCAGTTCCGCCGGCTGTACCGATTTTGCCGATGATGGCCAACACCACGTCTTTGCCGGTTACACCCGGGCCAAGTTTACCGTTGACCTTGACCAGCATATTTTTCATCTTCTTCTGCACCAGGCACTGAGTTGCCAGCACGTGCTCGACCTCGGAAGTACCGATACCGTGAGCCAGGCAACCAAACGCGCCGTGGGTAGACGTATGGGAGTCACCACAGACAATGCTCATGCCCGGCAGTGTCGCGCCCTGCTCAGGCCCAATAACGTGAACGATGCCCTGACGCTGGTCCTTGATCTTGAACTCCAGGATGCCGAACTCGTCGCAGTTCTTGTCCAGGGTTTCTACCTGGGTGCGGGATACCGGATCGACAATGCCATCAATGCCTTTTTCACGATCAACGGTCGGTACGTTGTGGTCAGGTGTCGCCAGGTTGGCGTCCAGGCGCCAGGGTTTTCGGCCGGCAATGCGCAGGCCTTCGAAGGCTTGCGGGGAGGTGACTTCGTGCAGCAATTGACGATCGATGTAGATCAGTGCGGAGCCGTCGTCCCGCTGTTTGACCAAATGGTCGTCCCACAATTTGTCGTATAAGGTTTTGCCCGCCATGATTCTCTCTCACTGTCTGGGGGTTTCTGGTTTCTACTGCTATGGGGCTATCTTACTCCTCTATCCGATAACCTCAATTCATGTTTTTTATTCTTTGAATTCCCCAGGGGAATACTTTAGCTTTGGTGGAAGCTCAGGTCTGAATTGTTCTCCCAAAACCCGCTCTAGCCCGTCCATGGGACGCTTGAGCTCCGCCATCCTTGGCTCCGCACAGTTTTGGGAGAACAATTCAGACCTGCGCCCAGACTCCGTGCTGCAGTTACCAGAAGAGATTATTAATGGACTCAAATTCCCTCAAGGCATTCCTCACCATCGTCGACCTAGGCTCTTTCTCCGAGGCGGCGGCGGTGCTCCACTTGACCCAACCGGCCATCAGCAAACGGCTTGCAGCGCTTGAGAACCTGTTGGGTGAAAAGTTGGTGGATCGCAGTCACCGGGAGATTCGTCTGACGGATGCCGGCGCGCGGCTATTGCCCCATGCCCGCAGGATTCTTGATGAGATTCATAACGCGCGCATGGCGCTGTCCGAAAACACTGGAGCGATTCAGGGTGAGCTGAACATCATTGCTTCCCACCATATTGGCCTTCATCACTTGCCAACGTGGCTCCGACGGTTTTCCCGGGAGTATCCCGAGGTGCGGCTGAATCTGCAGTTCATGGAATCTGACGCAGCTTACACGCAGATGCTCAAGCGTAACGCTGAGCTGGCGTTTGTCACACTTAGTGACAGTATGGGCAGCCAGTTCATGGTATACCAACAATGGCCGGACCCGATGGCATTTGTGGTGGGGCCGGACCACGATTTATCGGTTCAGGATTCGGCGTCGCTGGAAGATCTTTCGCGTTATCCAGCTATTCTTCCCGATACGACGACCGCGACGTACCGGACAGTCAGTCGGCTGTTCCTTGAGGCGAATCTGCCGCTTAATCAGCAGATTCCCACCAATTATCTTGAAACCATCAAGATGATGACCAGCGTGGGGCTCGGCTGGAGTGTGTTGCCGTTGAGCATGGCGGATGAGTCGCTCCACAGACTGGAATCCGGCCATTCGATCAGCCGTGTTCTCGGGGCAATCGGCCTGTCAGGCCGGCAGCTCAGCCAGGCGGCCAAGGCGCTGCTTGATATAGTCAGACAAGAAGAAACAGGCGATTCAACTTAATACTCTCATTATCAGGAGACATCATGGGCTTTGACGATTACCTCAAGATTCTGGCCAAGCACGACGGCTCGGACCTTTACCTGAGCACCGGAGCCCCGCCCTGTGCCAAGTTTCACGGTACCCTCAAGCCCATTGATCGAACCCCGATGGCCCCGGGGACGATCAAGGAGATCGCCTACAGCATCATGGATGACGAGCAAATCGGCGAATTCGAGCAGGAGCTCGAGATGAATCTCGCCTACAGCATCCGAAATGTTGGCCGTTTTCGGATCAATATCTTCCGCCAGCGTAATGAGATTTCCATTGTCGCCCGGAATATTGTGACTGAAATCCCGAACGCGGATGACCTTGGGCTCCCTTCGATCCTGAAAGACGTTGTGATGTCCAAACGGGGGCTGGTTCTGTTTGTGGGTGCCACCGGTTCGGGTAAGTCCACGTCACTCGCGGCGTTGATCGACCACCGGAACAGCAATTCCGCCGGCCATATCATCACAATTGAAGATCCGGTGGAATATATCCACCGGCATAAGAAAAGCATCATCAACCAACGGGAAGTGGGCGTTGACACCCGCAGTTTCCATCAAGCACTGAAGAACACGCTACGTCAGGCGCCCGACGTTATTCTGATCGGCGAGATCCGGGATCGGGAGACCATGGAGCATGCACTGGCATTCGCTGAAACCGGGCATCTGTGTATTTCTACCCTGCACGCTAACAATGCCAACCAGGCCCTGGACCGGATCATCAACTTCTTCCCTGAAGAACGGAGACCTCAATTGTTGATGGACCTGGCAATGAACCTCCGGGCGTTCGTGTCTCAGCGCTTGATTCCCACCATCGATAAGAAGCGCTGTGCAGCCATCGAGATCCTGCTGGGAACTCCCACCATTAGCGAACTGATCCTTCGGGGTGAGATCGAGGGCATCAAGGAGATCATGGAGAAGTCCGCCAACCTGGGCATGCAGACCTTCGACCTGGCCCTGTTCAATCTCTGGAAAGATGGAAAAATCTCGGAAGAGGAAGCTCTGAAAAACGCCGATTCCGCAAACAACCTTCGCCTCAAGATTAAACTGCATGGCCAGGACAGCTCAGCCCCTTCAAAGCCGTCCGGGCCAACCGGAAGTGGTTTGTCGCTTCAGCTTGAAGAAGATGAGGAAGATCCCGAAGAGTAAACTCAGTGATCGCCTGGCGGCGGCTTCAACCCCCGCCAGGTAATCACGATTGCCAGGCCCAGCGCGGCCGCTCCGCCAAGGAACGCGGCCGAGGTATTAAAGCCCTCGACCAGAAAACCGGACATCCACGCTCCCAGCGCACCACCGGCACCGAACGTCAACCCGCTGTAGAGCGCCTGCCCCTGACCATGATGGTGCTTCCCGAAGAAGCCCTGAATGTATTGCACCGAAATCGCATGAAGCGCACCGTAAGAGGCCGCATGCAGGAGTTGCGCAAACACCAGCACCACAATCTCATCCGTAAGCTCGGCAATCAGAACCCAGCGAATCATACTGAGGCCAAGCGCGCCAAGCGCAATCTGTCGGACCGAAAAACGGCGGGTAAAGCGGTGCATCACCAGGAATAGAGCGATCTCTGCCAGCACACCCAACGACCACAGCAGACCAATCGGCAGCTTACCGTAACCGTGTTGCTCCAGATGGATACTGAAAAACGTGTAGTAAGGCCCGTGGGATACCTGCAACAGGAAGTTCATCAGGAAAAACGTCACAACCGTCGGATTGGTGATAATCCTCCTGAGACTCCCCGAGGGCGCACGCTCTCTAACCTCTCCCCGTTCAGAGGGAACCAGAAACGATGACACCGCAATTCCTGCAAACACCGGCAGCAATAGCCACGGAAGGAACTGAACAGGGACCAACTCCAGGATGCCGCCCACACCCGCAACCGCTCCGATAAACCCGACCGACCCCCACAGCCGAACCCGACCATACTTCTCTTTCTGTGCACCCAGGGTACGCAGCGTGATCACCTCATAGAGAGGCAAAACCGCATTCCAGAAGAACGTAAACGCCAGCATGACCAGCAACAGACCGTAAAACCCCGGCTCCAGGAAAACGCCGGCAAAGAACAGCGACCCGGTCAACGCCCCAAACCGTACCAGGCGTACCCGCTGACCGCTCCGGTCACCAAGCCATCCCCAGACACTGGGCGCGATAATCTTGGTTAACTGAATGGTTGCCATCAGGGTGGCGATCTGGAGATAGGAAAACCCCTGGTCCTGAAGATACAAAGACCAGTAAGGCAAAAGTCCGCCCAGAAGAGCGAAGAACCAGAAATACAGGTTGGAAAGTCGCCAGTAGATACGGAGACTCCTGCAGGTTTAAAAAAGGGTTTGGCGGCCCCGGCTGACGGCCCATTCAAAAATGTGGAGCGCCAGGGACGGCGCGACCAAGCCCTACACGGGCGTATTCAAGGGCGCTTTTGAGCGAGGCCTCCTCACGGAGGCCCTACACCAGAGCCGGCAATCCGGATTAACAATCAGAGCTGGCCGAGCACCGGCGTTGTAACCTCAACATCCCCGTTCTGACCACGATGCCGAAGGTAATGATCCATCAGCACAATCGCCATCATCGCCTCGGCAATGGGCGTCGCACGAATGCCGACACAGGGATCATGGCGACCGGTCGTGATGACCTCGACCGGATGACCATCCACATCGATTGCCCGCCCCGGCAAACGCAGGCTCGACGTCGGCTTCAGAGCGATGCTCGCAACAATCGGCTGCCCCGACGAAATGCCTCCCAACACGCCGCCGGCGTTGTTTGAGAGAAACCCTTCCGGGGTCATTTCGTCCCGGTGCTCGGTGCCCTTCTGCTCAACCGAATCGAAGCCTGCGCCGACTTCCACACCCTTGACAGCATTGATGCTCATCAGCGCATGGGCCAGATCGGCATCAAGACGGTCGAAAATAGGCTCACCCAACCCCGGAGGAACGCCTTCTGCGACGACATTTATCCGGGCACCAATGGAATCGCCCTCCTTTCGCAGGGCATCCATATAGGCTTCCATCTCAGGAACCTTGTCAGCATCCGGGCAGAAGAACGGGTTTTCCATGACCTGATCCCAGTCGTGCTTTTCTGCCTTGATCGGACCAAGCTGTGACAGATAGCCACGCACCTGTATCCCCAGCCGCTCCGCCAGGAACTTTTTCGCCACTGCCCCGGCAGCAACACGCATCGCCGTTTCACGAGCCGAGGAACGACCACCACCCCGGTAATCCCGCGTGCCGTATTTGTGCATGTAGGTGTAGTCCGCATGGGCCGGGCGGAACTGTGAGGCAATCTTGGAATAGTCCTTGGAGCGCTGATCAGTATTCTCGATCAGCAGGCCGATTGGTGTGCCCGTGGTTTTGCCTTCGAACACGCCGGAGAGAATTCGAACCTCATCCGCTTCCCGACGCTGTGTCGTATGGCGAGAGGTGCCAGGCTTGCGACGATCCAGGTCGGCCTGCAGATCCGCCTCGGACAGCGCCAGTCCAGGCGGGCAGCCATCGATGATGCAGCCGAGCGCCACACCATGGCTTTCGCCAAAGGTGGTGACAGTAAACAGTTTTCCGAAGGTATTTCCAGACATATTTCAGCCAGTTATCCAGTTTTTGTAAGAAATAAGATTAATTCTTTCCAGCCTTCCATGCACGAAGGTCTTCAGCCGTCAGCACAAACACGCCGTCACCACCGCGCTCAAAATCCAGCCAGGTAAACGGCAAATCCGGATACGCTTCATCCAGTGCCACCCAACTGTTTCCCACCTCTACAATCAAAAGCCCACCGGGGGCCAGGTGGTCCGCGGCCTTGTCAATTATGCGGTGTGCGATATCCAACCCGTCGTTCCCGGCGGCAAGGCCGAGTTCGGGCTCATGGCGGAATTCATCCGGCATGTCAGCAATATCCTCAGCATCCACATACGGTGGGTTGCTGAGGATAACGTCGTAGATTTCATCAATGCTGTCGAATACATCGGACTGGATCGTACGAACGCGATCCCCCACACCGTGCATCTCAATGTTGGATTGAGCGACGTCCAGAGCGTCGGATGAAATGTCTGAAAGATCGACTTCCGCCTCTTCAAAGACCGTTGCCGCGCCAATGCCGATACAGCCGCTTCCGGTGCAGAGGTCCAGCAGGCGCACGACCTGCCGATCACCCAGCCAGGGCTGAAGACCGTTTTCGAGCAATTCACCAATGGGAGATCGTGGCACCAGCACACGCTCGTCCACGTTGAACGGCATCCCCATGAACCAGGCTTCACCCAGAAGGTAAGCCAGAGGAACCCGGTCATTGATCCGACGGTCAATGCGTTCAAGGATCTGTTGACGCTCTTCGTGCACCAGCCGGGCGTCGAGAAACAGCGTATTGTTTTCCAGGGGCAGTTTCAGGGTTCGCATAACCAGATGAACCGCTTCATCCCACACGTTGTCAGTGCCATGGCCATAGAAAATGGGCGATTCAGCAAAACGGGAAGCCGCATAACGCAGATAGTCGCGGATTGTATGAAGCTCAGTTATGGGGCTGGTCACGTAAGAGAGATCCTGTTGGGTATGTGTCAGCGCGGAATTATACGCTGTTTATCATAGCCCCTGCAGCCTTCTGTCATTAACGGCCTTTACCGGCCGCTCAGATCGACAACGGCCCGGAGCTTGCGCGATTTTCCTCGAAGCGATCCAGTGCCGCAGCCATGCGGTCCCGACCAAGCTGAATCAGCTCAGGTGCTTTATGATAGTCATAGCTCCGGCAGGCATTTTTCGGGACGTTAACCAGAAGGTCCGGCGGATACCCCGCGATTTTGTATTGAACAAGCGCACTCTGCATGGTCTCGATGCCCAGGTTCATCACATCAAACTTGCCAATACCGAGCTTGTCCCAGTCAATCGTCTCGTGCTCCTCATGGGCTTTCCTGTCCGCCGTTTCAGGTTCGGCATCGCGTTTGAGCTGTTCTTTTTTCCGCACTTCCCGGGAGAGCTTGTCCTCCGGGCTCTCGTCGTGATCGCCCTTTTTCGTAGCAAGTGATCTGAGCGCGTCCCAGTCAAACCAGCGCGATGCCTTTTCCCGGAGACCGGCCACCCACTCTTCCATATCCGACCCCTCATCCTCACTGATGAAGGCCGCATCTGGAATGCGCTGCTTCTTCTCGTCCTCGCCGGCCAGGTTCACGGCCACAATCAGGTCAGCATGGGCGGATATGGTAGGAATAATCGGCAAAGGATTCAGAAGCGCACCATCCACCAGCACGCGTCCCTGGTGAACGAGAGGAGTGACGACCCCGGGGATGGCAATCGATGCGCGAATTGCCTGATCGAGAGGGCCTTCCTGAAACCAGATTTCCTTATGGCCAAGCAGGTCCGTCGCTACCGCCGTATACGGCATCGGCAGATCCTCAATACGAGTCGTTCCAAGCATCTCCCGAACAACCGAGAATATCTTGTCACCACGTATTGCCCCCAACGAGCTGAAAGTTACATCGAGCAGCTTGAGCACATCGAACTGCCCCAGACCGGTCACCCAATCCTTGTAATCCTTCATCTTACCCGCCGCGTACATGCCGCCAATCAATGCACCCATTGAGCAGCCAGATATGGCGGTAATGTCGTAGCCCCGCTCGGTGAGCACTTCGATGGCGCCAATATGGGCATAGCCCCTCGCACCGCCACTGCCAAGGGTTAACGCAACCGAGATCTTTTTCTTCTGGGCTCTGGCAGAGGAGGATGACTCAGTGGGTTCAGTGACGCTCCCAGCCGAAGGGTTTTCAGTAGTGGTCGACAGACCTTGATCCTGCGCAGGCGTTTCAGGGACACGACCAGATTGATCACCGGCCTGATCGTTGTCTTTGGATGGGTCCATATCGTTTCTCCTCCCTATGGCTGCCGCACAACCGTGACTTCTACACGGTTACCTTGCCGATCCGGGTCGGAAAACGGTATTGCGGGTCCCGCCACAATGATCCGATGGCGCTCTGCCGGCACCCCGGTTTTCGCCAACACCTCGGATAACGAAATCGCCGCCTGCTCAGCGCGGTCAAACGCCTCCTCAATGCTCTGGCCGGGAACCAGCGACGAAAAACCAGTAATGGCAACCTGAGTGCCACTATCACCAGCCCACTCAAGGACCTTGCGACGATCGTTTGCACTCCAGTCAAAGCGGTACGTGATGCCTCCTTCCCAGGGAACCACGATGGGGCCAAGGACGCGACTGTTACCCCTGTCCATTCCGGGAACAGAGGCACCACGGGTCAGCCTCAGGTGCTCCACCCAGACGTACTCCCGCAGGTTACCGCGGGTCACCGTATAAATTGAGGTGAGCCAGCGGCTGCCTTCGTCATCAACCGTACCGGCCACCAGGTAATCCTGAGTTGCGTCCCGTCCGTAGAGCACGCGCTGCCCGAAGATCTGGTTCGCCCAGACATTGCTTCTGCCACACCGGATTCCCCGGCATTCAAACAGGATGTTTGCATTGCGGCCCTGAAGCAGCTGCACGTAGTAGTCCCGGGCTTTCTCCCGGTTGGAATCCCGGGATATCTCGTAAAGGCGACCCTCACCCATCACGGGGAGTCTCGCCATGGATTCGGATCGAATCTCGTTATTCACCTCACGAACCGGACTGAACAACACCAGGTGACCCGGCGATTCAATCTCGGTTGTGGCTTCCAGGGAAGACTCGGGAAAAGCCTGCGGGAAACTCACTTCCGCAGCTGCAGCAGCTGCAGCAGCTGCCGAGTACAGCAAAGCCGCGCAGCTGAGCGCAAACAATCTCATCACAGAGTTACTCATCGCCCAAAAATTTCATGATTGCCTCCACGACCGGGCCTGTATCCCCGTCCAGATGGCAATGGTGGCCACCTGGAACATGAGCAATTTTCAGGTCGGGTATCGCGTCGGCGCGTTCATCCAGCCCCTTTCGATACGACAGCAGACCTTTTTCGGCTCTCACAAACAAGGTTGGCGTCTGGATGGATCTGAGCGACGCATACACCTGCTCTTCCGTCATCATCAGCGGTGAAGGATGGCGTAATCGCGGGTCAGTACGCCACACATAGCCGCCAGATGCCGGCTTCATGTTTCGGGGAATGAGGGTCAGTGCCGCTTCCGGGCTAAGGGGGCTCAAACCACCCTCCCGGGCCTTGGCCGCCGTGGCGATATCCGGGTAAACGACCTGTCTTCCGGAACCGGAAATCCGCTTGCGGATCGATTTACGCAGTTGAGGGATGGTCTCTTCGACCGGGCGGCTGATCGCCCCCAGACTGTCGATCATGACCAGTTTGCGTACGTTCTCGGGAAACGCTGCGGCATAGAGCGCACAGACTATCCCGCCCAGTGAGTGTCCAACGAGATCGACGGGTACGGGATCCACTTCATGGATGTGCTCTTCAATCAACTCTGCGAGGTCCGCGACATAATCCATCAGCAGATAACTCTGACCTGCTGGCCTATGGCCTGACCGACCGTGGCCCGCCATATCGATTCCATGGACCGTCCTCTGACCGGCAAGCTCTGGAGCCAGCTTCACGAAGGTAAGGCTGTTATCCAGCCAACCATGGAGCATCAGCAACGGTCGCTTCGACTCGCTGCCTGCAACCCTTGCCGGCCAGGTCAACCCCGTCAGGTTAATGTTTCTAAGGGGCCAGTTCGCTTCATCAAACGCGGAGACACTCTGAATTGCATTGGCGGGCATGGCGATATCATTCATCTCGAAGCGTGCCCCACATCACATGGTGTGGGTTGGTCGATCAGAGCTAAGAGACCCTGCGAGGTATGATTCGATCTTGGTGCGAGCCGTCTCGTCATCGCCGTTGAACTGCACACCGATGCCCGCAGCCCTGTTCCCTTGGGCGCCCTTCGGGGTGATCCAAATAACCTTTCCCGCTACCGGAATCTTTTCGGGTTCGTCCATCAGGTTCAGCAACAGGAACACTTCGTCGCCCAACTGGTATTGTTTCTGGGTCGGTATGAACAATCCTCCCTGGCGAATGTACGGCATATAGGCTGCGTACAGAACCGCCTTATCCTTGATGGTCAGGGTTAGAATGCCACTGCGTGCACCGAATCCGGGGCCCATAATTCACACCTTTGTTTAACGTGTCACAGAGTTTGTGCGGTTCGGGGTAAAAAACCCGACATTTCACAATCATAGCAGTAGTTGAAGCCAAAAACGCAACAGCAAAGGGCTTTCTATTCAGGCTGAACGGCGTTTGACCGGCATAAGTCGCTGCCAGGCAATCAGCAGCCGGCTGGCCTCCAGTTCCGGATTGGCATTGTATATTCCAGCCTCTCGCGATTCCTTGACGAGATCCAACAACTCATGGGCACGCCAAGGCGGGTTTCGCGAGGCCAGAAACCCGAGCATCTCCCCAGCCTCTGTATCAGCAGGTTGGCCACCGGCAGCCAGCCGAGCCAGATCGGCCGCCCATCCTTCAAACAACCACAGACTGTCTTCCAGCCCCAGAGCCTTGAAGGCTTTTGCAGCATCACCGACGGGGATCTTGCCTTTCATAAATTCTTTGAAGCGCTCAAACGCCTCATCCCGTAAAGGGATAAAGTCCCCTGTCGCGTACTCAAGCGCCAATCTGGGCGCATCGCCGGCCAGCATCAGCGCCTTGCTCAGGGTTTCCTGGGCTGGCCGATTCTCATCGTCCAAAGCCTCAACACGTTGCACAAGCCAGCGGCTCGCCTGTTCTCGGGTCGGCTGAGGGATGGTCAGGGTCTGACACCTCGAACGAATGGTAGGCAGTAAAGGCCGACCACTTTCCTGAAGTAGCAGCAGAGTGACATCCGGTAACGGCTCTTCGAGAGTTTTCAGCAACGCATTGGCGGCGTTGATGTTCAATTGATCGGCTCGATCGATGATAGCCACCTTGTGATGCCCGACCTGGGGCGAAGCAACCGCGAACGTTGTCAACGCCCTCACCTGATCGACCTTGACCATCCGTGATTTTTCCGGCGTATACACCCTGATGTCTGGATGGCTCGATGCCTCATAAAGCTCGCATTGCTTACAGCGCCCGCAGGCTACGGGCTCCCCTGGACTGATTTGCTCTGGCGAATCACACAACAGGAGCCCGGCAACAGCATCCGCCCAACGTCGTTTTCCGACACCCCGTTCGCCATTAACGATCAGGGCATGGGGCAATCGGTCCTCGGCATACCGATGCTGCACAAGGTTCCAGGCCTGCTTCAACCAGGGCATTTCATCGGCTATATCAGTCACTCACACTTTCCCATGTTGCTTCAAAGGATCTGTCGGGGAACGCCGCACTTGCTTTTTCATGGTAGACAGCAATCTGCGCATTCGCTTTATCTCACTGGCCTTTGCAGGCGCAGGGCTATAGTAATGGCTGTTAACCATCCGGGCAAAAAGCCGGGTGGAATCCGATGCCGCGGGTTTGGCCACAGCCAGCCGGTCTGCCAGTGCGGACGGGGTCTCGCCGTGCCTTACCGGAACCCCCGACCGCGCGCACAGGCCATGCCAGGCATCAACGATACGCCTGAACGCATCATGACGCTCGGACTTGCGCATCTGCCAGGCGGATACAACGCCCGCCATCAACAGAGCAAATCCAACAATGCCAGCGGTGAGGTATCCCAGCTCTTTCATCCCGAATCCACCGGGCAACCGTGACATCAGGTCCATCTGGCTTTGTCCCTGGTAGCCAACAACCCAACGTTGCCATTGATAGTTGATTCGGTCCATCTGGAGGCTGGCCCACTGCAAGACAGCCAGATCTCCGTAGCGTTGCGGGGACGCCCAATCCTGCTCCAGAAACGAGCCTTCCTCAGCCACCGCATCGCGTAGACCGGATTCAATGCGATCCGGAGCAATCGCGGCGGTCGGATCAATCCGTATCCAGCCTTGCCCCCTGACCCAGGCTTCGACCCAGGCATGTGCGTCGTATTGACGAACAATGAGGTAATCACCACCCGCTCCGGGCTCGCCACCCTGGTAACCGACGACGATCCGAGCCGGTATACCCGCCGCCCTGAGAACAAAGGTCGTCGCCCCCGCGTAATGCGCGCAAAAGCCTCGCTTGGCGTCGAACAACAGAGTATCGACACCGTCCTCGGGCATCTCCGGCGGCCGCAACGTGTAGTAGTATTCCTGGCCCCGGAACCGGGTCAGCAAAGATTGAACCACAGCCATGTCACTGCCGCTATTGCGGAGGTTGTCCGCCAGCGCCCGCGCTCGGGGATTCCCGGACGCCGGCAACTGGAGATAACGACGAACCTCCGATCGCGAGAGACGTTCTGATGTTCCGGAGTTCTCCTGCTCCCTGACCAAACGATAGCGAACGGACGTGTCCGCGGGCCGCCTGAACCGGAACAAGTCCTCTTCCCGCTCGACTATGTTGGCCGAAACCGCCCTGGAGTCTGCAAGAGCAAACGCCCACCGCTGGTCTGTTGGCTCCATCAGCACGTCATACTCCGCCGGCCGGAGATCGCCAACTCCGCCATCAAGATCCACTTTGCCCGGTGGTTGATAGGGTTCATATGCGGACTGTTTCCAGGTCTCCCCATCCAGGTAATCCAGAATCAGGCCGCGCCAGTAGCGGTCGCGGTAGACGGGGAGTTGTCCACCAAACGTCACCCGGAAGGCACGTTCACTACTCTGGGCCAGATTGGAAATATCCCCGGGGCGCATGGTGTCGCTGATACCAGTGCGGGCTTCACCGGAAACCAGAGGTACGCTCCACAGCGGCGCCATTCGCGGGAAAAACACAAATAGCATAACGACAATGGGCAATGTCTTGACCAGCAGCCACCCCAACCTGCGCCACCCCGACTGCATGCCGGCTGGCAGATCCGGCGCATTCAACACCTGTAAACCCACCAGCAAGGTGCCGAGTCCCGCGATGTTCACCAGGGTCCAGAGGATCTCCTGATGAAACAGAAAACTAACCGTAGCGAGGTAGACGAGGATAAAAAACAGAACGTAGAAATCCCTGCTTGTGCGGGTCTCCAACCATTTGAGGCCGACCGCGAGGACAAAGAACGAGGCGGCCGTGTCGACCGTGAAACGACCACGTACCGTCGCTACATAGACGGCGATGAGGAGTAGCATGACACCAATGCGAAGGAAACGTCCCGGCAGCCTTACACGCCCAAACTGAGCCAGCCAGCGCCACCCAGCGAGGACGGCACAAGCTGCAATCAACCAGATTGGCAACCGGTCCCACTGGGGAACCATCAATAACGTAAAACTGATCAGCAGCCACATCAGTGCCTTCGAGGGAATCGCGGGCATCGGGCCATCGCTCTCGCCGCTTTTCAACACATCCAGTAACGCCATCAAGCATGCTCCGCGAGCTGGTCGGGGGTGTCCGTTTCGCTTCGGGATCCATGCACCTCTCGAGACATTTCCCTCGGCGGTTCCTCCCCCCACACCGCGAGCGCCCTCATGCACCGCATGGCATGGGCAGCGCCAACGTCTGGCTCGATCATCTGCCCTGGCAGGTTCAGCCCGTAACGTGAGCCTTTTTTATCCCGCTCGGACACCAGGTAGGCAAGGTAACTCAAACGGAGTTCGTGGTCTGTTCCTGGGAATGCATTAAAATCCAACCAATGCGGACTGCCCTGCTCGCCCTCCCAGTCGGCAACGACCATCTGACCGCTGCGGGCATAGCGCTTCCACATCACGCGCTGACTCATATCACCCTCTCGCCACGGGCGCAGATCAGCGTGATCGTTACCTTCGCGCGAACGTGCCTGCTCTGTTTCCGTCCCATCCGTTACGGTGGCATCGAGATCCGGTGCCTTCAAGGGCCTGGGAAACGCTATTCCGGCCGATGCCGGTCGAATCCAGGACCAGGCTTTCAACAGGCCAAACGGGAAGCGGGTTTCAATACGAACCCGATCGGGCCGAACATAGCCCCGGTAGGCCGATGGTATCGGGAGGGACACGTCCACCGCCTGCCCGGCCGCAACGTGCACGGGAGCCAGTTCAGAATCTTCGACGGACAACACAATGGCTACCGCATCGTCCTTCCCCGCCGCGGCGCGGAAACGAAAAGGGATGTCGTCACCGGCAACGCCCTCACCGGGTCGCAATAGCGTCAGCTCGAGGCCGGCAAGATTTCGATGGGTTTGATGCATAGCGCCGACAAACACCGCGCCAAGCAAAAACGTGATGAGATAGATCAGGCTGTTCTGGTAATTAATGCCGGTAATCAGCATGATCAGCAACAACATGCCGAACACCACGCCGGCGCCGGTTGGCAGGATAAAGATGTTCTTTTGCTGAAATGCCTGTGTATCGGACCGCGGAATCCGCCGGTTGACCCAGCGCTGCCATCGCCCTCGCATATAACTCTTCATCATAACGCTCGTGTTATACGGCCTTCGTGAGCCCATCGCTTGAGGCCTTCGAGACACTAAAAAGTTCCGGGAATATAACCTTTTTCGGCCCTCACATTAACAATACCCTCAAATCGCGGATACTGATCACAAATGACGGGAATCGAACTTGAAAACGTGTCCGACAAACCGAATACTCGACGTGAGGAGCGTGCTGACTGGAGCTGTTTCAGGGACGCTACCAAGACTCCATTTTACGAAAAGGTCTCGTCATGAAACGTCGACAGATACTTGCCGCCTCAATTGCCGGGATGGCCCTGTCCGTTCCCGCAGTCGCTGGCGTACAAACGCTGACCTCCGATGAGATGGTTGAAACCTACGTCAAGGATTCTGCCGTTATCATCATCCCCAAGGAAACCAGGAAATCGGACGCGGATCGAAAGCGTATTCTCCAGTCACTGACCATCTCTCCCGGTGAGCCGGTGTTAACAGAAGCAGAAGAACAGGCCTATCGCGACGCGCTGCAGCGATACGTGGATGCCGATAAGTCAGACGCACTGGAAAGTGCAGAAGACGAGTTTCTTCGACGCGCCCTCCTGTTGCCAGTCGATGAAATCGCCCGGGCACAACCCCCGGCGGAATTCACCCCCAACATCCCGCCGATTATTTTCGGTCAACAGGCCGTGATTCCCGACGAGCCCTTCGCGCAAACGTTTATGAATGATCAGCTTGGCATTGCCTTCGATGGCCAGAACCTGAACTTTTCCATCGGCAACCCGCCCGGCATCGACCAGATCGAGATTCCACAGGCCATTAACGAGGGGCCGATCAGCCTGACTCCGCGCCCGGGCGGCGGCTTTGATCTCTCAATCGCGGTACCGGATCAGTAAGTCATTCCCGAACTCAGGTACAAAAGCGGCAGCCCTCGGGCTGCCGCTTTTTTTGGGCGGATAGTATCTGAGCCCAAACAAAAATGCCCCGCCGAGGCGGGGCATTTCACCAGTACTGGTGTCAGGTCAGATTAGTGACCGTATACAGCCAGCTTGGTGTTGGTTACAGCCAGGTTGTCGATGGCCAGGGAACCGATGGAAGTACCACCGATTTCAACTGCACCGATAGACATATCCATGTAGACGTTGTTCACGTCGATACGCAGAACGTCGGTAGCTGTGGATGCACCCAGACCAGCGCCTTTGTATACGTCGAGGTTGACGTTGGCAAACTGAGTGGTCAGGCCAATCATCTTCTGACCCAGCGGAGTAGTAGCGTCGATACCTTCTACAGTTGCCTGGGTACCAGCGGCTACAGCTGCCTTGTCTTCACCGGCAGTGCTGCCATCGCCATTGTAGTCAAAGTTATCACCAGCACCAGTGATAACCATGTCACGGATACCAACGCCGAGGAACTCAACGTCGAAGTCCATGTCCTGCACGTCAAACGCAGCCGCAACGTTCAGGTGGTCAGTGGCAGTATCAACAGAGATGTCCAACTGCGCCAGGTTACCGTAACCGCTCATGTTGGAGATCAGAGTAGTGCTGTCAGTACCGGTAGATCCGGCCAGCAGCTCCATGGAACCAACGGTCAGACCCCAGTCGATCGGGTTGCCGTCCAGAGTACCAACGTGAATGATAGCGTCGCCGTCGTCGGCCACATCAATATCGATCTTCAGCTGGTCCAGCAGGTCAGTGTAACCAGCAGTTGCGCCGCCAGCAGTCACACCAGCACCACCAAGAACGATATCGTTAACAGCGAAGGAGCCTTCGTCAGTGTACTTGAACTGACCAATGCTTACTTTGGTTTCCAGTTCGATGGTCACACCAGCCTGACCGGTGACGTTACCCATCGCGCTGTCATCCAGAGCTTTCAGGTCAGCGTTGGCTGCGAACGGAGCGGCAGCGATTGCGGTAGCAAGAGCAATTTTCTTCAGGCCTTTCATTCTTATCTCCTTATAAACTCTTTTGTTCTTATCTGAGTTTTTTGGTTTTAGTCGTGGAATTCGCGACTCCACGATTCCATTTAAGATTGTTTTACAGTCCTAGTCCGTGACTCTGCTCACAGTTCTTTACCACTTGCTTACAACCTGAAACAAACCACGACTACTTCTCACATCACCCCTGAATTGCGCCACTATTAGGCTTACCATCGTAGAAAAGCTGAAACGGCTTTTCGGATGTAACGGCATCTGAGTAGTTCACTTTTCCTTTATCGAGATCGTACGGAATCACTTTGTTTCCGGAGATGCCAAGTCGGTGCTCGTGCTCAATGACTAACGCCTCCTCGTTACTCCCCTCCTTAACTTTCCCTGTATAGAGGATCGCCACAGCATTAATTTTTCCACGACGCGCTACCGATTTAAGGGCAGCCCGATACATAAGTATTCTGACTTGTGCAGGAGCATCACCCACTTGCGAATCGATATTGATTCGCTTAACAGTTTCTCCATCCATCATCAGCATCCATGCGGCTGGCATATTTGGTTCCTCATCCAAAAGTTCGGATGAATACTGTTCCATAGCCTTTTCTGTCAGGTAGACCAACTGCCGCTGACCAACTATCGCGTAGTGAGCTAGCTCTTCTTTCGACAGTTGCCCATCGGAAAGAACGCTACCTTCTGGTATTTCCACTTCAATACTGTCTTGCGCCCCAACCATCGGAGAAGCACCAAACGAAACAACCATCGCTGCGCAAATAAGAGATTTTCTGAGGTAATGCATCTTGTTATTCCTGTCTTATTGTCATTGAATTCCCACGCGAAACGCGGCCAACTCAGGTAAAATACCGCCCCGCCAGGTCGAGGGCTGGCCACCGTGGTTGCCGAACCCGTTTATTAGATCAGTGTGGCTCCAGCGCCTACAACGGCCTTTTTGTGGCCTGTTTATCATTCTTCCAAAATTTCATGAGGACGCTTTGAGCCAGCACTTTAACCAACCTATTTCCAGCGAAACCTATCAGCGGTTGTTGGCTCATGCGTCAACACAGCCAGATTTCGCGTATATCGGGAGCGTGGGTGCTGGCAAGGGGCGGGGGCAGTCCAGTGGATTTTCGGCGCTCGCCGAGTCCTCCGTGAGCCTGAATGTGACGGATGACAGAGCAACGGATACCGATCTGCTCGCCGCAGAGATGGAATCCCGAACCGAAACGTACGTGACAACGGCCGGTGAATACCTGACCGGTGGCTGGATAGGCTTCCTCAGTTACGAACTCGGCTATGTGAAAGAGAATCGTCTAGCGGATCTCTGCCCTGAACTTCCGGCGCCCCTGGTGTCCGCTGGCTTCTATCTCTGGTGCGCCAGCTACAACCGGGAAAGTGATAGGTTCTATCTGTGGGTTCATCCGAAATGCCCGGAACAGACAACGGCCGAACTGGAGCGCTGGCTGACGGACGAAGTACCCGAAACCGTCGAAAACTGGCAAATGCTCTCCCCTTTCAAGCCACGGCAAAGCCCAGACGCCTTCAAAGCCAGCGTACAGACGATCCGCGATTACATTGAAGCCGGTGACTGCTACCAGGCGAACCTGTCCCAGGAATTTTCGGGCCAATGCGAAGGTGATCCGTGGCAGGCATTCATGGCGCTTTCCAACGCCAACCCAACACCCTACAGCGCGTTTATTCGCAGCGGTGACGACGCCGTGCTGTCCATATCACCAGAGCGGTTTCTGGATATTCGCGATGGCATCGTGAGGACCAGCCCGATCAAGGGCACGCGCCCCCGGGGCGCCTCTCCGGTCGAAGACAGCCGGCTGGCAGAAGAACTGCTGGCATCGGAAAAGGACCGGGCTGAGAACCTGATGATTGTGGACTTGCTACGCAATGATCTGAGCGTCAATGCGGAGACCGGCAGTGTCAGCGTGGATAAGCTGTTTGCACTGGAGTCCTTCCGGAATGTTCATCACCTGGTCAGTCATATCCGCGCGGAATTGGCTACCGGCACCTCGCCCATGAAGGCGCTGTTTGACGCATTCCCGGGCGGCTCAATCACCGGTGCGCCCAAAATAAGGGCGATGGAGATCATCCGCGAACTGGAACCACATTGGCGTGGGCCGTATTGCGGTTCGATCTTCTATCGGGGCCTCGATGGCACGCTGGACAGTAACATCGCTATTCGAACGCTGTTTTGCGAAGGCAACGGTAGGGTTCGTTGCTGGGGTGGCGGTGGCATCGTGGCGGATTCAGTCCCCGAGGAGGAATACCAGGAGACGCTGGCGAAGGTGGGACCGTTAATGCGTTTTTTGGAAAGCCTGTAACCCGGGACCAGAGAAAACCGTCTCCAACCCCGGGCTGACACACTAAAACCGGATTTATGGCTCTCAGGCGCTATGCACCGCGCTGGCCTTCAGGAATTCCTGTTTCAGGTCGTCAAAGTTGTGAACCGCCGGGAACTGCGGGAACTCGGCAATGACGTTATCCGGCGCATGGAACAGGATGCCGGCCTCGGCCTGCCCCAGCATGGTGGTGTCGTTGTAGGAATCGCCAGCCGCAATCACCCGGTAGTTGAGCAACTGGAACGCGCGTACAGACTGGCGTTTGGGATCACGCTGACGCAACAGGTAATCCGTGATCTGCCCGTTTTCCGCGACCTCCAGCTTGTGGCAAAGCAAGGTCGGGAAACCCAGCTTCTTCATGAGCGGCATCGCGAACTCATAAAAGGTGTCTGACAGAATCACCACCTGGAAACGCTCACGCAGCCAGTTCAGAAAATCTGCAGCGCCCGGGAGCGGATCCAGCTCACCAATCACTTCCTGAATCTGGGGCAAACCGTAACCATGCTCGTCGAGCAGGCGCAGGCGCTGCTGCATCAGCACGTCATAATCAGGAATATCACGGGTTGTCGCCTTGAGTTCTTCAATACCGGTTTTCTCGGCAAATGCGATCCAGATCTCCGGGATCAGTACTCCTTCAAGGTCAAGGCATGCGAGTTCCACAGTGGTCTCCTGATAGAAATAATGGTTTTGGGCCGTATTGCCCGTTGATCAGCGCCGTATGATAAGAAAATCCGCGCAGGAATGCATCGTGGATATTGAAAGTTCACACTCTATTCAAAGGCATAAAGATATAGATTGTCATTCCTTCAGGGTATGAGGGGTTTAGTGGTAGCCTTTCCCTACATTTTGAGCAGCCGCGTGATGACTATGACCAACATCGAGCAATGGCAAGAGGAATTGGCCGGCGAAAGCCCCCGCTCCATCCTCAAAGCAGCGTTAAAACAGTATGACAACATCGCAATTTCCTTCAGCGGTGCCGAAGACGTCGTCCTGATTGAAATGGCCCACAAACTGACCGACAACCTCCAGGTATTCACTCTCGATACCGGCCGGCTTCATCCGGAAACCTACGAGTTTGTTGAAAAGGTGCGCAAACACTACGGTATCGAGATCGAGGTGCTGTTCCCGGATACCGAGGCCGTTCAGGATCTGGTAAACAAAAAGGGCCTTTTCAGCTTTTACGAAGACGGGCACTCCGAGTGCTGCGGTATACGTAAGGTCGCCCCTTTGAAACGGAAGCTGGCCACCGTTGACGCCTGGATTACCGGCCAACGTAAGGACCAGAGCCCAGGGACCCGCAACGACGTCCCCGTCGTGCAGGAAGATACGACGTTCTCGACAGAGACAAACACGCTGGTGAAATTCAATCCGCTGGCAAACTGGACGTCAAAAGAGGTCTGGGACTACATCCGGATGTCCGAAGCGCCATACAACGAATTGCACGAGAAGGGCTTTATCAGCATCGGTTGCCAGCCCTGCACACGGCCGGTACTGCCCGGTCAGCATGAGCGGGAAGGCCGATGGTGGTGGGAAGAAGCCACTCAGAAGGAGTGCGGCCTTCACGCCGGAAACCTGATCGCCCGAAGCTGACAGCCGCCCTCTTAATTCTGTTTGGCACTTAACTGTGACGTTGCCCGCCTGATCAATAGGTGGGCAACTCAACGTCCTTGAACAATTCCTCTATTTCCGAACGACTGCCCTGGTGAGCAACGGCCTCGTCTACCCGCTCTTTGGTCAGATGCGGCGCAAATCGCTCGATAAAGTCATACATGTAACCGCGCAGGAAGGTCCCCTTACGGAAACCGATCCTCGTAACGCTTGGACGGAACAGCTTTCTGGCATCGAGCGCCACCAGATCCGGATCCGCCTTCGGATCAAACGCCATGGATGCGATGATGCCGACGCCAAGCCCCAGCCTGACGTAGGTTTTAATGACATCCGCATCCGCAGCGGTAAAGACCACCTTTGGGGTCAGCCCCTGGGACTGGAACGCCTCATCAAGCTTGGAGCGTCCAGTAAAGCCGAACACGTAGGTCACCAACGGATATTCAGCCAGTTCAGGCAGCGTGAGCTCCGGTTTCTGAGCCAGCGGGTGATCTTTCGGTACGATCACCGTCCTGTTCCACTTGTAACAGGGCATCATAATCAGGTCGTTAAAAAGCTCCATCGCCTCAGTGGCAATGGCAAAATCGACAGCACCATTGGCGGCCATCTCAGAGATCTGCATGGGAGTACCCTGATGCATATGCAGAGACACATCCGGGAACGCTTCTATAAAGCCACCAATGATCGGCGGTAAAGCATAACGCGCCTGAGTATGGGTAGTGGCAATGCTCAGATCGCCCTTGCGCTGATTGCTGAATTCCTGAGCAATCTTTTTGATGCCTTCGACCCGACGCAGAATTTCACCGGCTTCCCGAATGATAATTTCTCCGCCCGGGGTGATTCGGGTCAGGTGTTTTCCGCTTCTCGCAAACACCTCCAGCCCAAGCTCATCCTCCAGAAGACGGATCTGTTTGGATATGCCGGGCTGCGAGGTAAAAAGACTTTGGGCCGTTGCAGACACATTAAGATCGTGATGTGCGACTTCCCAGATGTAACGCAACTGTTGTAATTTCATTGGGTTGGTTGCTCCCTGGATTCCCGGCCACTGTCCGGATGCGTGTTCATAAAAGCCTGTATGGGTCTAAAGAATACGCATAAAAAAAGATTTTTTCATTTCTTTTTCGTATAGGGACATTCTCCAAATCAGTTTAGACCAAAAATGAATTTCCGCAGCCTGTGACAGAACTCTTTGTCGCCCCGGCCCTTGACTTGGCCGCCCCAAAGCAGACAATCCGTTATCGACACTTTTCTTTGCATTCAGGGACTCAATGCTGCTGACCACCAAGTTTCTTCGACCCACTTCAGACCCGCGCTCGGTAAAACGGGAGCGCCTGAGTGCGTTGCTGGAATCTGGCGATCCAAAGCGCCTCAATCTCGTTGTTGCTCCTGCCGGTTTTGGCAAGACCACGCTGGTGGCGCAATGGTGCTCACAGCACCCCTCCCGGACGGCCTGGCTATCCCTCGATGAGCATGATGACGAACCGCGTCGGTTCTGGGAGTACATCCTGGGCGCGTTCGAATACGCCGGGATGACCGGGCTTGAGGACAGCCGAAGGCAGTTAACCCGGGATTCGGACGATGCCGTTGATGCAGCGATAACCGGGCTGATCAATACACTGGCTTCAGACGGTGCGGCCTGGAACCTGGTCATTGATGACTTTCACTTTATCAGCTCCAACATCATTCAACGCCAGTTCGCGTACCTGATCGACTACCTGCCACCGGGCATTACCATAACGCTCGCCTCTCGTACCGAACCCCTCCTTCCCCTGGCCCGTTGGAGAGTTCGCCGCTGGATCCAGGACATCCACCCGGGCCTGTTGGCCTTCTCCGAAAGCGAATGCAGGGAGTTCTTCCAGAATACGATGGGGCTGGATATCTCCGCCGAGCAAGCAACGGATATCTGCCGAAGAACCGAGGGCTGGGTCGCCGCCATGCAATTGTCCGCCCTTTCCGGTCGTAGTGGCGCAAACGACGCGAACACGAGCCCGAAACTGGATCTCGATGAACGACACATCAGTGACTACGTTTTGTCGGAAGTTCTTGAACAGCAGCCCGCAGAACTGAGGCGCTTTTTACTGGATACCGCCTGCTGTCCAAGGCTGTGCGCCTCTCTGTGCGATTCGATCCTGGATTCCGACAACGGCCAGGCCCAGCTTGAGAACCTGCTGGCCCAGAATCTTTTCCTGATTCCTCTGGACACCAAAAATGAATGGTTCCGCTACCATGACCTCTTCCGGGAAGCCCTGCTGCTCCGGATTCAGCACACGGAACCGGAGAGAGCCGAGAGCCTCTGGCGCAAAACCGTTGACTGGCTGTTGAGCCACAGTCATGTCCAGGAAGGGATCGCTCAGATCGTTCAACATAGAGACTGGGACTGGCTTGCACTGGTACTGGCTGAACATGGCAATAACCTGATTCATGGCGGCTACCACCTGCCGGTTCTGGACTGGATTGACGCCCTACCGGCCCATCTGGTCGATGACCGCCCCCAACTTCAAATGCTCCGGATCTGGGGGCTGTTCTTTGCCAACCGTGTTGAGACCCTCGACCCTCTGTTGACCTCGCTTGAGGACCTCCTGGACCGCAGGGTTGCGGATTCGCACCCGGACGCGGAAGGCGCCCTGGCCCTGCAAAGTGAAATTTCACTCATTCGCTCCTATCTGGCCCGCTCTAGAAGCGATGCGAAAAGTGCAACCGATCTTACCCGTCAGGTACTTAAAGACATCGACCACACCCAGATACCGCTCAAATCCGTGACCTATTACGGAGTCGGTCTGGACAACTACGGCAAGGGAGATTTCACCGGCGCTGAAGAAGCCTTGCAGTCGGCCGTCCGCTACGGGCAGGTTGAACGCAAACCGAGTACGGTCCTCACCAGCGGCGGCCTGCTGGCGTGGATTCAGTACAACCGGGGTGATATCGATATTGCGCTGGAGACCTGCACGAACGTGCGGGGGTGGGTGGATGATCACTATTCTGATCCGACACAACCACGGCTCATCTCGTGTTGGCAAAACAGTGCCCTGACGGAAATCTACCGGGAACGGAATGAGCCTGAACTGGCGGCGACCTATCTCGCCCCGCTCCTGGAACACGTGGAACGCGGCACCGAGGCGGGCCAACACGTGATCATTCAGTACGTCCGCGGTCACCTTGCGTTCAGTGAAGGCCGCATTCAGGACGCCATCGAGTATCTTCAGGATGCCGCCCAGGTAGGCCGTCGGCGCCGAGACAGCATTCTGTTCGAGCCTCCTGCAAGTTCGGCTCTGCTGGCCCGTTGCTACATTGCACTTGGCACCCTGGATCAGGCTCGAACCTGCCTTGAAGCCGAAGACAAGAAACAGCTGACCAACCCCCTTCACCTTGAGCAGAACCGGATCAGTGAAGCCCGACTTGCGATCGCGTTTGAGGATCCTGAACGGGCAATGAACCTGCTCTCCGGATTGCTTCCCGCCGCCGAGAGAAACGCCCATAACCGGCACCTGGTGGAAATACTGCTGGTTTACGCCGACGCATTGCACCAGGTTGGTCGCCTGGAGGAGTCAGTCGCAATGGTTGATCGCGCCCTGAACAGGGCACGGGAAGCCGGATTTATCCGGCTGTTTGCTGAGGAAAGCGCCGGACTGCGGGCCATTGTCAAAGACCACCCGGCCATAAAGTCCTCGGCGGGCCAATGGGAGTCTCGGGTAAGGGACGTACTCAGCGATGAGCACCAGGGCGAATCCGAAATGCCGGTTGATGGGAAACCTAAGGCCACTCAGCAACCGACTGAAACCCTGCTCGAACCCCTAAGCCACAGGGAAAAGGAAGTCCTCATCCTGATCAACGATGGGTACGCCAACAAGGAGATCGCCAGCAAGATGGATGTGGCGCCTGCCACGGTCAAGGCTCACATCCGAAACCTGTATGGCAAACTCGGTGTTGGGCGCCGTACTGAGGCACTGGCAAGGGCCAGAGACCTGGGGTTACTCCAGAGCTGAAGCCTCTCGTTTTGTGACGCGCATCACATTTATCCGGTTATTTCTGCGGGGGCTACGCCCTTTGGACGATCCGTTTACGCCCCCTACTCCCCTATTATTGTTTCCAAGGTGAGGCAAACCCTTACCACGAATTCTGAAACTTCAGGCCTTCAGATTTCTTGTTCCGCGTTGTTTCGACGCCCGGGTTCGAAAGAACCCACTTTGATAAGAGCCATCCCGATTGGGTTGGCTCTTTTTTTATGGCGTATGGCAAGAGGGATCGCAGATCAGCGCTCAATGATTCGCCGGAAAGGGGGTAATGCATCCAGCAGTAGCTGGCCGTACCTCCTCGCCACAATCCGACGATCCAGGATGGTGACCCGCCCGGTATCATTTTCGGTACGAAGCAATCGGCCTACCGCCTGCACCAGCTTGATCGATGCGTCGGGAACCGTGATTTCCATAAATGGATTGCCGCCTCGTAGCGTCACCCACTCGGCAAGGCTCGCTTCAATAGGGTCATCCGGAACCGAAAACGGCAGCCGTGTAATCACCACGTGGTGAAGATATTTACCGGGAAGATCGATACCCTCGGCAAAACTCGCCACGCCGAACAGGACGCTGGGTCTGCCCTCATCAACCCGCTGGCAATGCTGTTTCAGCACCTCGCCTTTCGCCATATCATCCTGGGTAACAATCAGATCCGGATACTCGGGCGCGAGAGCATCGCGCACCTGCTGCATCTGGCGCCGGGACGTGAACAAGACCAGAGTCGCTTTTTCGCCTGCCCACAGGTCCGGCAAACGTTCGACCAGCGCGTCCCCGAAGCCATCATCGGTCGGCAATGCCCGCATCGATGGGACTTCCACAGTGGCCATCTCGCCGTATCGGAATGAACTCGGAACCACGAGATACCGGCTCCCTTCCGGCAATCCGGCGCGGGATCTCAACCGATCGAACCTACCCAGGGCCGTCAGCGTCGCACTGGTCAGAACGGCACCAAAGGTTCTGGACCACAGCCGGGAAAACAGAAGGTTATCCGCCAGGACTGGCGAGCTGAACAGGGTGATGTCTTCGGCGTGGTCCCAACGTTGTTTCACCGACCACCGGGCCGGTGCCGGGCTCTTGTAGCTTTTCACGGATGCCGGTTGCTCGCCGGATTCGGCGTCCGATTGTTCCTCGGTCTTCGGGTTGCCGGTTTGCTCGCACCATGCCGCCCAGAGGCGCAGCTGATCTTCTGCCCGGCTATGGAATGAGCCGATCACCGGAAACCAGGCTTCTGCAGTGTCCCGGTCGATATCGTGTTCCTTACGATCATCAAAGGCAGCCTGGAGCTCGTCATTCAGTACCCCGAGTTGCCGTACCAGGTTGGCGGTGGCAATCCGGGCTTCCGCTGCAAGTTCCGCCAGCCCTTCCGGTAATTCACCCTCAGGATACCGCCACTGGGCCGTGCGCCGCTCCTCGTTGAACTCCCAGCCGGTATTTTCTTCAGCGTCTTCGTAAACCTTCCCGAGCGCCAGATCCACCTCTCGGGATGCCGACCCGATTTTCTCCAGTGCCTTGGCCCCCTGCGTACCGGGCGCCAGGTACGGCTGCATCTTGGTCAAGGCCTGGGAGAGTTGCTTCAGCCATTGACGGGTGGCGTTCAACGGGACCGACGCCGCAAAGTGGTTCAGTGCCTTGTCCGGCAGATGGTGGGCTTCGTCGAAGATGAACAGGGCGTTCTCCGGCTCAGGCAGGATTGCCCCACCGCCGAGTGCCAGATCTGCCAGCACCAGATCATGGTTGGCGACAATCACATCCGCGTCGTCGAGGTCCTTGCGGGCGTCGAAAAAGGCACAGCTGTCGAAATAGCTACAATGGCGATTGGTGCACTGACGGTGATCGGTGGTCACCTGTCGCCAGACGTCGTCAGGGATCTGCTCCGGCCAATGATCCCGATCACCATCCCAGTCCCGAGATCCATAGCTTGCCAGCATTTCCTCGAAGAACGCCCTGGTGCCCGGTTCCTCACCCTGCGGACCATCGAGTAGAAACAACGGCATCGTGTCGTTGTCGGTATTCCCCTCATCATGAAGTCTGGCTTCCAGGCGGGACATACAGAGGTAACGGCCACGCCCCTTTGCCAGAGTCCAGGAAAAGTCCAGTTTGCTGTGCTTCTTCAGATCCGGAAGATCCTTGAGCACGATCTGATCCTGCAACGCCACGGTTGCCGTGGAGATCACCAGCGTCTTACCAAGGGCCTTGGCGACAGGAATCGCGGCAATCAGGTAAGCGAGGGTTTTGCCGGTACCCGTTCCGGCTTCAACGACACAGGCTGCCGGCGGTGACGTGCGCAGGCCATCGTTCTCAGTAATCTCGCCCATGTAACGGGCAATTTCCGCAATCATCAGGCGCTGGCCATAACGGGCCTTGATCCCCTTGCCGGCCAGAACCTCCCGATAACTCTGCTGAATCTGCTGTTTGATGTCGTCAGTCAGCGCCATTACCGTGGGCTCACCCAATCGCGCACAATGCCGACACGGAACCGTTGGCCCTGCTTACTGAGAACCACACCTTCCTCTGTGATGCTCTCAACCTGAAGTCCATCAAATCTATCGTTAACCCGCAGGTATTGACCATTGATCATGACCCGCCGTGCGGAGGGATCGGATGCGTAAATATGGCTGTTGAAGGTCAAATCCGGAATGCTCTTCTGAAACGAAAGGGGTAACTCAACAAGGTGCGGTACCCTACCAGTGAACTCCGGCTCAGGAAATGCTTCTGTGGTGTTTTCTTCCCTGCTGCTCGGAACGATGATGGTCGGTCGCTCACGCTCAACCTGCTCAGCTTCGTTGCCGCCACTTGCCTGTATCGCCGGTTCAGACACCGGACCATCGTCTGATTCCTCGACAGGTCCCGGGATCGGCACCGTCTCGGCTACTTGGGTATCCGAAGCTGACGACGTACCCTCGGGTAATGGTGGCGTAACCTCTTTTGCGGCGTTTTCTGCCGCTACGGCGGCAGGCGGAGGAGAACGGTCAGGCACATTGAGTGGCGCTGTCTGGGACATTTCCCCGGGCAGTTTCGCCGGCCAGAAGATGGCAATCAGAACACCGGCATTAATCACCAGCGCCAGCGCGACCCAGATCGCCGGCGAGACCGGCTTTTTCTTCGGGCGGTGGATTAACTGAACCTGCTGCCCGAGGTCAGGGACCTTGCCCTGTCGTCTTTCGGTTTCTGATTTTCTCAGGGCGTCGAGAATGTATGACATATCTCACCCCTCCTCCGGTAACGAAGCAGGTACCAGGCGTGGTACCTCGGAATCCAGGTCATTATTCATCTGAATAATGGTCATCGCTCCTGCAATGCCATCTACGAGCAGCCCTTTCTGTTTCTGGTACCACCGGACCTGATCTTCAGAGGCCAGTCGCTTGATCCTCTCGCCTTCGGATTCCGAAAGGCTCAATCTGTCCGCGAGCTCCATCATGCGGGCACCGATCCACAGCGACTGCCCATTCTCTGAGCCGTAAAAACGATCTTCGGTCTGGTATTCAGGTAATCGCCATAGAATTCGATATTCTCCGAACCAATAGGGCTCGATACTCGCAAAAGAAAGGACTTGCTCTCCGTCCGGCAAAAGCACTCGCGCCTGATCGTTGTGAAGACTTTTAATGACTATAAAGGCCTGATTCGCACCGTCTGCATGCAGGCGCAATATCACCGGGCGATCAAGAAATTCCAGGCTGCGCCGACTGCCCTGACGTTCCAGACACCCTAGCCCGGCCTGTTGGGCAAAATCACAGGCAATCGGTGACTGGGAGGGCTGATATTCCCTTCCCCATATAGAAAACAGCAACTGGAACGCCGTAGAAAGGTCCGTGGATTGACGATCAAACGAAAAGCGACTGGTCGTGGGCTCTGATGCCCTAACAGAAGGACCCGCTGAGTCTGGAGCCGGCATCGAGCTGGCCTCAGGCTCTGTCCGCTCTACAGACCCTCCCAGTTGATTCTCCGGGTCGGCTGAGTCTGGCGCGGTCTCGGCCTTACTGATTGCAGCCGTTGACATCGGCCACTGCTCCACCAGCCATACCGTCAGGATGACGGCCAACAATGCCGATGATGCCACCATCAGCCAACGCTGCATTGCAGGGCGCCTGCTTTCATTGCCGTAGGGTATGGGACCCAGATCGTTACCGCGAACCTCTCTGGCGGCCTGTCGTATGTGGGAAGACGTAATCTCGTGCTCACCTTCCGCATAGGCACCTAGCAGGGCCCGGTCGCTAATCAGGTTGATCAAACGGGGTACGCCCTGACTTTCCTTGTACAGGCGCTTGATGGCAGACGGCGAAAAGATGTCGCCCCTGAGACCTGCGACACTCAATCGATAACGAAGATAGGCCGGCAGCTCCGTTTTTTCGATGGCATCGAGATGATATCGCGCGGTCACCCGCTGATTGAGCTGCCGCAGTTCTGGCAATGCCAGCATCTGCTGCAACTCGGGTTGCCCCAAAAGAACAATCTGGAGAAGCTTTTTCTCGGCTGTTTCAAGATTGGTGAGCAAGCGGAGCTGTTCGAGAACCTCCGCTGACAGGTTCTGAGCCTCGTCAATCATCAGCACCTTGTGGCGGCCCGCCGCGTGGGCCTTCAACAGATCCTGGTTGATCAGATCAACCAGTTGTTTGATGCTCGCGCCCACCTCGTGATCAATTTCCAGTTCATCACAAACACTGGAGAGCAGTTCCCGGGCAGAGAGCCTGGGGTTGAGTACCAGGGCAATGTCGACATTCTCCGGCACGTTTTCGATAAAGCAGCGTGACACCGTGGTTTTTCCAGTACCCACTTCACCGGTGATTACGATAAACCCGCCTTGCCCTTTTACCCCATACATCAGATGTGCGAGCGCCTCTTTGTGGCGGTCACTGAGGTATAGATACCGGGGATCAGGGGCAATGGAAAACGGCGGTTCCCGAAAGCCGAAAAAATCGTAATACATGGATGTCCAGTCTGGTGCTCAGGCGTTGAGGTGCAGCCCCAATGGCGCTATGCCGCCTTGGTATGGCGGTATCATACCGTCCGCTTCAAGGGGCTGTCATCTCAGGAACTGCTGGAATCGGAATTACTTATCAACCGAAGTTCGGCCGTGCGCCGGTTTTGATGCTTGAGGCGTTGCACACATCGCTCCAGAGTCTTCGATATACGCGCGTGGGATCGAATCATGGATATCTTCGGCCAAGTCGCTCTCTCGCCGGCCAGAATGAGCTCGCGAATAAACTCCGGGTCCGGATTGGACACGATCCGGCGGTAATGCCGTGGTGAGTATGACGGCGCGATCGTCACATCACCGGAGTATCGTTGGGCCATCATTGTGTAAATCTGGCCGGAAATCTGCCGGAACAACTCCGGCTTGACCCGTTTCCTCAGATAATCGAACACGCCGGTTCCATGGAACTGGATCTCGGACTTGAGAAGATGCATCGGCAGATTGGCCAGTGACAGCTTTTCATCCAGCCCTTTTTCGTTGAGGAACGGAACCACATGGGGGTTGGTCTGGCTGACGATCGTAAAGTTAACATCGTACAGGTGCATCAGGCGGTCAACCGGCAAGTCACTCACCACAGAGCCGTCCACAAATCGCAGGCGTGGCATATAGGGCAAGGAATTACCCTGAAGATCCTTTTTCATCAGGGTTACTGGCGGAAACACCATGGGCACGGCGGCGCTGGCTAAGACCGCACTCCAGACCAGAAGGTAGGGTGACGTATACCCACACAGCAGTCGCGCTTTCTGGTGTGCCTGTACCGGCGAAACGCTCACGTTAATGGAACGCCCGGTACGTTGAAAGGCTTCCTCAAAGGTATACTCACCGATGTTTGCGCGCAGGCAGGACCGAAGCTGTTCCTGATCCATCATGCCTTCCCCCCTCAGGGCGCTCAGAAAACCTTTCCATTTCCAGGCGTTAAGGTTATGGCTTTCCGGCACGAGCATTTCAGGAACTTCGGCATCGGTATGCACCCCAAGCATGCCGGCAATGATTGCGCCGGCGCTGGAACCTGCGATCACCTGGGGTAACAGCCCTTTTTCCCACAGTGCCTTGATGACCCCGAAGTGAAACATACCCAGCGTCGCTCCACCGCTGAGCAGCAGTGCTGGCCGGCCATAGCTGGTCAGGGTGTCCCGGAAAAACTGAAGCTTATCCGCAACCGGAAAACCGGGAACCGGGTGATCACAGAGGTAATCAAGGGACTCACATACCTGGGTTATGTACTCTTCAATAAGGTGTTTGGTGCCTACCCTGGAGCGCGTATAAAGCGCCGGGTTTCCCATATTGCCCAGATCGTGGTGCAACCCCTCCCGAAGGGCTCGCTTGAGGCGATCAAAGTCGTTCTGCTGACGGTATTGCTTCAAATTGCTCAGGCGGTCATAGATCAGTTCGAAGTGGTAAAGATCCGACGCAAAGTCCTCTTTCCAGTCGGCATTGCCTTCCAGGAAGTCCAGTTCCAGTGCTGCCGCCTTCCACACCTCATAGTTGGGCGCCTCGGCAAGCATCTTCCGGAACTTGCTGATCCTCGGATCCTTAATCACTCTGATCTCCTTTCCGCAACGGATTTGCTCAGAAATCCTCAAGCATCAGGTCTTCATCTTCACCACTGGCGAAGGGGTCTTCGACCACCTTACCATCATTGATCAGGAATTCCCGGCGCTGCAGGAAGGCATTCCGGACAAAAATATAGCTGTCCCCGGAAATGAAGCCCTCAGCAGGAATCAGGTCTGCTCGCTTGTCGACAATCTGAACGCCCCGGGCGTACCAGTTTTCAGGGCTGTCCACGTTATCCCACAATGACGGAAACACGAACCCATCCGTTGCGAGCCCGGAAAAATAGCGCGGGGTAGCGGGCCCCAGGAATGGCATCATCAGGTAAGGCCCAGAGCCGACGCCCCAATGGCCAAGCGTCTGCCCGAAGTCTTCTGGCCGCTCCGGCAGATCAAACTCTGTGGCAACATCAATCAACCCTCCCAGCCCGAATACCGTGTTGTAGGTGAACCGCCCCGCAGCAACAACGGCGGACTCCCCTTTGAGTTGCAACACGCTGTTGGTGAAATTCCGGACTTCCTGGAGGTTATTGAAGAAATTGGTCACCGCCCGATCCACAAACCCCGGCGTTATCGCCCGATAGGTCTGGGCCACAGGTTTAAGAAACCAGCGGTCGATGGTTTCGTTAAAACTGAATACCTTGCGGTTCCAGCCTTCGTATGGGTCCTTGGGGTCAACGTCCGCCGCCCCTGAAGACACCATGCCCTCGTCTACGGTCTGGGCAGAGACCATACCCGCCTGGCCCGCGGCCAGTGAAACCGTCACAGCGAGTGCAAACTGCCAGCACCGGAAAAAAGATTGTGTCATCGCCTGCTCTTGGGTTGTCTTAATGGTTTCAGTTCGTCGAAAATACCGGCGCTTTTTTATTCTTATTTAACCGCTGTTCTGGAGGTACCTGATGTCAGTACCTGGAAATCTTGTTCATACTATTACATTGCCTCTCCGCTGGGGGGACATGGATGCATACGGCCATGCGAATAATACGGTCTACTTCCGGTTCTTTGAGGAAGCACGCATAGTGTGGCTGGCCTCACTGGAAGTAGGCGGGCCTGAAGAGCCCACGGGACCTGTTATTATCAAAACCAGCGCTACATTCCTCAAGGAACTGACCCACCCGGCCAACGTTGTTGTGAAAACATACGCGGACAAGGCCGGCAATACCAGCCTGGATTCTTACCATCTGCTAACGGATGCGGATAGTGGTGAGGTATACGCGGAAGGCTATGCCAAGATCGTCTGGTTCGATCGCTCGGCCAGAGCCTCAACGGCGCTGCCAGACGCTTTGAGAGCAGTGGCAGCCCGCTGAACAACACCCACGGAATTACCGGCGGCGTAGCACTACGCTGCCGACCGAGTAACCGGCACCAAACGAGCAAATCACACCCAGATCGCCGGCAACCAGATCTTCCTTGTGCTTGTGGAATGCAATGATGGACCCGGCCGAACTCGTATTGGCGTATTCGTCCAGAATCACCGGCGCCTCTTCCTCGCTGGCATCTCGACCCAGTACCTTCCTTGCAATCAACTGATTCATGTTCAGGTTGGCCTGGTGAAGCCACATTCTCTTCAGATCATCCGGTGTCAAGGAGAGTGACCGCAGCTGAGCCTGGATCATTTCAGCCACCAAAGGCGATACCTCTTTGAACACCTTACGGCCTTGCTGAATAAACAGCTTGTCCGGCTTACCAATGCCTGATTCATCCCCGCGATTCAGGAAACCGAAGTTGTTACGGATGTTATTGGAGAATTTGGTTTTCAGGCTGGTCCCAAGGATCTCGAACCCCTCACCCGCGCGGGTATTCTCTTCACGCTCCACCAGAATCGCTGTGCAGGCATCGCCGAAAATAAAGTGGCTG
Source organism: Marinobacter nitratireducens (assembly GCF_000708045.1). Taxonomy (GTDB): domain Bacteria; phylum Pseudomonadota; class Gammaproteobacteria; order Pseudomonadales; family Oleiphilaceae; genus Marinobacter; species Marinobacter nitratireducens. The sequence continues at coordinate 390,647 of NZ_ANIE01000003.1, read as the reverse complement.
TCGCGATCCCTGAAATTAAGGTGGCCAGAGCAGATTTCCGGACTCACAACCAGCACCGCACGAGCAGAACCGTTCTCAACGGAATTAACCGCTGCTTGCAGGCCGAAGGTGGCCGAACTGCAGGCCACGTTCATGTCGTAGGCAAACCCATCAATGCCAAGCGCTTCCTGAACCTCAATGGAGATCGCAGGGTACGGACGCTGCATGTTAGAGCAAGCAACAATAAGTGCGTCCACATCGGCAACCGTCTTACCGGCTTGTTCCAGGGCTTCCTTACAGGCAGAGACTGCCATTTCACACTGGACCGAAGGCTCTTCGTTGCTTCGCTCGGGAATCAAAGGCGCCATTCTTTTTGGATCGAGAATACCGGTCTTGTCGATCACATGGCGTCGTTTGATACCGGAAGCTTTCTCAATGAAGGCTGAAGAAGACGGCTGTAGCGGTGCCAGATCCCCTGCGGCAATCGCATCGGCATTTTCAGCATTGTACAGCTCGACGTACTGGTTGAATGCTTCAACCAGCTCGTCGTTATCAATGGTTGCAGGCGGTGTGTAGAGACCTGTTCCGCTAATGACGGCTTTAATCACGCTAACCCCACGTCATGGTTATAGAATCGGGCGACCAGAATGTCGTTCTTGATAAAATACTATCACAGTCTCTAGCATTTGCTCGCCAGCAAACAGTGCAGACAGCACCGATCCAGTGCATTTTCGACCAACGTCCAAGCAAATTTCCCGGTGATTAGACCCTGGTCTGCTCCCACTGTTTGTCCAGGCGCTTGACCGAGACGGTCATAATAGTGCCAAGCTGCTGAGCGAAAAATGATACCCGGTATTCTTCCAGCATCCAGCGATACAGCACCAGTTCCGGGTCCCGCACGCCCTGTCGTTGCTGCTCGTCGCGCTTTTTCGCGTAACGGGACCAGAGCGGGTCGATCGAGTGCAGGAACTCCCGCTCCCTGCCCATTTCCCGTGGCATCTTCTCCAGCCTGATCAGGGCCGCATCAAAATATCGCCCGAACTGATCCAGCCATTCCCGCGGCGTTGCCACCAGAAACCCCGGGTAGACAAGGTTCTCGAGCTGAAATTTTATGTCCGCCATACTGTTCGCGAGTGCCAGACTAATCTTGCCTTTGAGCTGCTTAGCCAGCTTCTGATACCCCGACATCGCCTGAAACAGTCGCTCGTCGGCCTCCTCCAGTGCCGGAATAAAATCGCCACGATGACGATCATAGAGCCGATCAAAGGCCTCTGCGGATCGAGGTAGCTCCTCCGACAAAAAATGTTGCATGGCTGTGGAAACCAGCAAATCATCCAGCAACAGCTTGGCCTGACCTACCGGGGCAAACATGAGTGCAGATTGTTTGAACCTGGGCAGCTTGCGCTCCAGACCCTCAAGGGTCTTCCCGAACCGGTTTAGAATTAATCGCGCAATGGCTTTTCGGGTCTCATCCTCAGCAGTCAGACGATCAAGGCAGCGGATCTGCCGAACGTGCTTACCGAGGTCTTCCAGTGCCGGATAAACCGTGACCTGCATGCCACCTTTTTCGGTTTGAACCTCGACCGGCAAGGTGCCGAACTGCCAGTCACTGTACTCTTTTGTTTCAGTAGGCTCGGCCTCGGTCGAGGCGGCCGATGCCAGAGCTTCTTCTGCCCGACCTTCCAGGCGATCCTGCAGGCTGGACGTATCACGGCTTTCTGCCAGAATCTTCCCTTTATCGCCCACCACGCGGACATTCATCCGAAGATGCCTTGGCAGCTCTTTGTCAGACCAGGCCTCCGGATCAATCCGGACACCCGTCATTCGTCTTAGCTGTTCCCAGAGCTGCACCGCCAGCGGCTCATTTGACGGCTGCATGTTTGCCAGTGCCGCATCGACAAAATCCGGTACAGGCACGAAGTTTCTGCGCAGGGACTTGGGCAGTCCTTTTACCAGTGCGATGCACTTTTCCCGTAACAGCCCCGGTACCAACCATTCGAGACGGCGAGTCGGGATTTGCTTCAGCGCCATCAGCGGCACCTTAAGGGTCACACCATCCCGCTCACTGGTCGGTTCGAATTCATAGCTGAGCGGGTATTGGACGCCCTCCCACTCCAGGTAGTCTGGATACTGGTGTGCGGCGGCGTCATCCAGAGGGCGCTGAAGAATGTCCTCCTCGCTCAGCTCCAGATCTTTCAGTCCCTGCGCTGAGAGTTGCTTCCACCAGGACTCGAAATGCCGGCCGCTGACGATCTCTGACGGCAACCGCTGATCATAGAAACCCACCAGCGTTTCATCGTCCACAAGCAAGTCACGGCGGCGGATTTTTTTCTCGAGATTCTCAACGGTATCAAGGAGCGCCCGGTTCCGGGCGATAAACGGCGCCTTGCTCCGGTAATCGCCCTCAACCAGCGCCCTGCGAATAAACAGGTTTCGACACTCTTCAGGATCCACCTTGCTGTAGGCAATGCGGCGCTTGGGCACCACATCAAGGCCGTAAAGCGTCACCTTCTCATACCCCATCACCTGAGCACGCTTTTGCTCCCAATGAGGTTCGAAGTAGTGATGCTTCACAACGTGCTTCGCCAAAGGCTCAATCCAGTCTGGCTGGATGGCTGCCACCATTCGGGCAAAAACTTTGCTGGTTTCAACGATTTCGGTTGCCACAATCCACTTCGGGGCCGTTTTCACGACTTTCGAGCCCGGAAAAATCATCACTTTCCGGTTTCGGGTTGCGAGGTATTCCCGGTTCTCCACCTTCACAGCGACCTGGCCGAGCAGGCCCGCGAGAATGGCTTTATGAAGCTTGTCGTAACTGGCAACATCTTTGTTGAAAGCCAGTTTCTGTTCGCGGCAGATCAATGTGAGCTGTCGATGGATATCTCGCCATTCCCTCATCCGCATCCAGCTGAGAAAGGTCCTCTGGCAGAGCTTTTTCAGCTGATTCTGTGACAACTCCTGGCGCTGCTCCTCATAGAAATTCCAGATATTGAGCAACGTGACAAAATCCGATTCTTTGTCATTAAACGGCGCGTGGGCCTGATCGGCCGCCTGTTGTTTTTCCTGAGGCCGTTCCCGCGGGTCCTGAACACTCAAGCCGGCGATAATCACCAGTGTTTCGGACAGGCTACCCAGTTCCGCAGCGGTTACCAGCATTCTCGCCAAGCGTGGATCCAATGGCAGACGCGCCATGGTCCGGCCCAGTTTGGTAACCCGCCGTTTGTCATCCACGGCGCTGAGTTCTTCCAGGAGTTTATAGCCATCGTTAACCTGCCGTCGGTCAGGGGCTTCCAGGAATGGGAACTGCCGGATTTCGCCAAGCCCAGACGTCGCCATCTGCAGGATAACGGACGCCAGGTTGGTTCGGAGAATTTCAGGATCGGTGTATTCGGGGCGGTTAATGAAATCGGTCTCGTCGTAGAGACGAAAGCAAATACCCGGAGCAACGCGACCGCATCGCCCTGCCCGCTGATTTGCGCTGGCCTGGGAGACCGGCTCAATTGGTAGTCGCTGAATTTTGGAGCGCACACTGTATCGACTGATCCGGGCCATGCCGGTGTCGATCACATAACGGATTCCTGGCACCGTTAACGACGTCTCAGCAACGTTTGTCGAGAGCACGATTCGCCGCCCACGGTGGGACTGGAATACGCGATTCTGCTCCTGGTTGCTCAACCGGGAGTACAGCGGCAAGACCTCGGTGTGCTTGAGATCTACGTGACGCAGGACCTTGCTGAGATTACGAATTTCCCGCTCGCCGGGCAGAAACACGAGCACGTCACCGGGTGGCTGTTTTTCCTGGCGCTCGTGCTGTTCAATCTCCTCCAGAGCCTGGATCACGCCGTCTGTCGTGCCCTGATCACGGTCGTCCTCGTCGCCCGTCAGGGGACGGTAGCGGATATCAACCGGGTATGTCCGCCCGCTCACCTCGATCACCGGCGCCTCGTTAAAAAACTCACTGAAGCGCTCAACCTCAATGGTCGCCGAGGTGATGATCACTTTCAGGTCCGGCCGCTTGGGCAGGAGCTGCTTCAGATAACCAAGGAGAAAATCAATATTCAGGCTGCGCTCATGAGCCTCATCAATGATGAGCGTGTCGTAACGGTCCAGGAAGCGGTCATGCTGGACTTCTGCCAGCAATATACCGTCGGTCATGACCTTCACTCGAGACTGTTCGGAGGTCGTATCCGTAAACCGTACCTGGTAACCAATCTGTTCCCCGGTCTGTTCACCCAACTCTTCAGCGATGCGAGCGGCAACGCTCCTGGCAGCAATTCGTCGAGGCTGGGTGTGACCAATAAGGCCACGAGTTCCGCGACCGGCGTTCATGCAAATCTTGGGTATCTGGGTGGTTTTACCCGACCCTGTCTCACCGGCGATGATCACCACCTGGTTATGGTCAATCGCCTCACGAATATCATCAACGCGACTGCTGACCGGTAACCCATCCGGAAACGTTGCCGTTTTATGAATGGCCCGGCGGGCAGATACCTTTTCGGAGCCTCGCTCCAGCCATTTGGCCATTTTCTCCAGGTCTTTGGTTCCTGGTTTCCCCTTGGTGCGCGCGACCGTGCGGACGATACGGGCCGCTTCCTGCTGATTGCAGGTATCCAGTTTCGCCATGATGGATTTGACGGCGGCCTGCCTCTGCTCTGCTGTTTCAGGGACCGCAGGATTATCCGTGCTGGGGTTTGTCATCGGTGATTCGACTTACTTTCGTTTACCAGTGATTGTCAGAAAACTGCGACAGTCTATCGGGAATGCGACCTGTGTAAAAACAGAAAACCCCGCCTGAGCGGGGTTTTCATGCTGTCAGCCATCGGGGCGGGCTGACCTACGCAAACTTAACAGCGATCATCAGCCGTTCGCTTCATCACGCAATTCACGGCGCAGGATCTTGCCCACGTTGGTCTTCGGCAGCTCTTCCCGGAACTCAAACAGCTTCGGCACTTTGTAAGCGGTCAGTCGCTCACGGCAGAATTCCTTGAGTTCGTTCTCGGTCACGCCTTCTTCGGTCGGAACCAGGAACACCTTGACGGCCTCACCACTTTTCGCATCGGGCACGCCAACGGCGGCACATTCCACCACTTTCGGATGGCTGCTTACCACGTCTTCGATTTCATTCGGGAAGACGTTAAAGCCCGACACAATGATCATATCTTTCTTACGATCAACAATCCGGATATAGCCGTCTTCCTGGATCAGGGCTACATCGCCGGTTTTCAGGAAGCCATCCTCAGTGAAAGACTTCTGGGTATCCTCCGGACGCTGCCAGTATCCACGCATCACCTGGGGGCCTTGCACACACAGCTCGCCCGGCTCACCCAGAGGAGTCTCATTGCCATCCTCGTCAATGGTCTTGACCACGGTAGAAGGAATCGGCAGGCCGATGGTGCCAAGCTGAATGGCCACATGCGGGTTGAAGGTCACAACCGGCGAGGTCTCGGTCATGCCGTAACCTTCGGAAATCTCACAACCGGTCACACGCTCCCACATCTTGGCGGTGTCACTGGTGAGTGCCATACCACCGGAAGATGTCAGCTTGAGGGCACTAAAGTCCAAACCCTGGAAATCTTCATTGTTGCAAAGGGCAACAAACAAGGTGTTCAGCCCCAGGAAAGCAGTGAACTTATGGTTCTTGAGTTCTTTGACAAAGCCCGGAATATCCCTGGGATTCGGGATCAGAACGTTGTGGGCGCCAGCTTCCAGCATGATGCCGCAGTTCAGGGTAAAGGAGTAAATGTGGTAGAGCGGCAGCGGAGCGATGACCACTTCCTTACCCTCTTCCACGATATCGCCCATCATCGGTCGTGTCTGAAGCAGGTTCGCGACCAGATTACCGTGGGTCAGCATCGCACCCTTAGCCACACCCGTGGTACCACCGGTGTACTGGAGCACTGCGATATCATCAGACTTGCATTCCACCGGCGTAAACTTTTCCCGGGCACCTGCACTGAGCACGGCCGGCAGTTTGTGCGCGCCGGGAATGTTGAACGGTGGCACCATCTTTTTAACGTGTTTGATCACAGCGTTCATGAGAGTACGCTTGATCGGAGAGTGCATGTCTGCAATCTCGGTCACGATCACGTGCTCAATGCCCGTATGCGGCAGAACCTTTTCAGCGTTCTCGGCCATATTGGCAAGCACCACAAGAGCCTTGGCACCAGAATCGTTAAACTGGTGTTCCATTTCACGTGTGGTGTAAAGCGGGTTGGTGTTCACCACAATCAAGCCAGCGCGCATGGCGCCGAAAACAACAACCGGATACTGTGAAACGTTCGGCATCTGTACTGCAATGCGATCGCCGGGCTTCAGATCGGTCTTATTCTGCAACCAGGCCGCAAAATTACGGCTCTGGGTATCAAGGTCACGGTAAGTGAGCGTCGCACCAACAGCACTGAAGGCCGGCCGGTCCGCGTATTTTTTAACGGCCTGCTCGAAAACCTCCACCATGCTCTTGTATTTGTTCAGGTCCACCTCCCGGGGTACGCCGGCGGGGTATTTATCCTGATAGAACTGCTCAAAATCCATCACCATCTCCTGTTTGGCGTTTTTCATTGTAATGACTCACCACTGCAGACCTGACTTAAAAATCAACCCTACAAAAGTATCACCCTCGAAAAAGTGGGGAGAGAATAGCAGTTTTGTTAACGATGAGGTAGCGTTCAGCAAATATGTCCGAACAGCTGTACTCAAATCAATAACGTACGGAGTTACATCATGAGCAGTGCCCTGGATACGCTTGAAAACATTACTTACGACGAACTGAATGAAGGCGATTCCGCCACGTTCACTCGCACACTCACGGAGAACGACCTGATCCTCTTTGCGGCAGTCTCCGGTGATGTCAATCCCGTCCACCTGGACCCGGAATTTGCAGCAGAGTCCATGTTTGGTGAACGAATTGCCCACGGTATGTGGAGTGGATCGCTGATATCTGCTGCTCTCGCAACAGTCATGCCAGGCCCCGGTACCATCTACCTGGAACAGAACCTGGCATTCAAGCGCCCGGTAAAACTCGACGACACACTAACCGTCACGCTCACCGTTCTGACCAAAGCCCCGAAAAACCGGGTTACCTTGCAGTGTGATGTCAAAAACCAGAATAATCAGCAGGTTGTATCCGGCGAGGCCAAGGTCATTGCCCCCACCGAAAAGGTTTCCCTGCCAAAACCGATACTTCCTGACATCAAGATCGAGGACTGAGCCCTATCTCTTAACCGGGCAGGAAATCAATCGGGAACCGGACTTTGCGCGTCTCGACATTTTCTGCCCCAAAATCAAACAGACGCACCCGCATGACAATCCGCTGCTCTAGCGTCGGGTTCGACAGTTCGGAGCTAACCACCCTGCAAGCCGAGACCGTGCCATCGGGCTCGATAACCAACTCGAGCATTACCTTCCCCTCAAGCGTTGGATCCTGCCTCAACTCTCTACGGTACAGGGAATACAGCGCCGTTTTCTGAGCATCAAATACACTACGAATGTTGCTCATCGCCCGCTCGGCAGTGCCTTCCTGAGCACTCTCCCCAGCGGCGGCCGGTGTTACAGCTGCAGCCACTTGCCCCGAAGCACTCACCGGGGCGCTCACTGTCTTTACCTCGTGGGATGCAACGTCGACGTTGGAATCCGGTACTGCCACCTCAGACACTCCACCACTACCCCGCAGCACGTTGGCCCCCTGGCTCGACGCTGCTCCCTTGCCGACGTCGGCAGCGCCGGCGTCAACGTTGGCCACAAAGCGTTGCGTCTGTGTCGGTTCCGGTTCCCGTAGTGCCGCCAACTGGCTTTTCATGGCCAGCAGCCCCGAGCGAGAGGCTTTTTCCCTCGCCGCTTCGACAGTTTGCTCTGGTGGCGCCTTCGGTCGTTCCGTTTTCGGTTTTACAAGCTTGGGTTTCTTGGATTCTTGTGTTTTTTTAACAGGTTCCGGAGCTTCTTCAGGTCCCTCGGCAACAGGCTCGGGCTCAGCTTTAACCGGAGCAGGCCGCTGCACCAGTTTCGCCAACTGCGGAGGAATCTTTTCCGCCTCGGACCGCGCCTGTTCGGGCAGGTCAAACAACGGAATCAGCAAGGCGGGCACTGAAAAAAGAACGAGTGTAAGCCCAAGGATAACGCCGAACCACCGGTTCTCCCTCGTGCCCGATGACCACGGTAAGGCCACACCGTACTCAGGTACAACCTGCGAACTAGCCATTGCGGACCTCCGATTCCACCGCCAGTCGTACTTGTCGGAAGTGCTCGTCGACGCAGGTCTGCATAATCTTCCTCAGTAACCGGTAATCGGTATCGCGATCAGCCATGACCGTCACCTCCAGCCCCGCCTCTGGAACGTCTGTCCATTGGCTACGACGGTAGGCCAGCTCTTCCGACAGCCCGGCAACCGTCGTGTCATCGGCGTTGATCGCGTCGATTCGGGCCACTTCCCGCCCCTGAACGAGCACGGCACCGTCCACAACCTGCACCGTAAGGTTCTCCTTCGCTGCCTGATCGGCCGTAGACGTCGGCAAGGTAACGTCAGAGTTGTTCTGCATCACCTTTACATCGGAGGAATTCACCATCAGGAAGAACACCAGAATGGTAAAGATATCCATCAAGGACACCAGGTTCAGACCGCCAGCCCGATGCATTCGTCCATAATGGCGTTGTATACGCCTGGATTTACGAGACGTTTTCATGCGCCCTCCTCATTCTCAACGGGGGGCGCCTCCGCAAGGACGCGGTCATCGGCGGCGTTCATCAGAGAGACGTCGGGAAACAGTTCACCTTCAACCACACTGGCCGCAACGACCGCCGGATAGGATCGAACCGTATCCATCGTGGTAACCAGAGTCTGGTAATCCACGTCGGGGCCGACTTCCAGAATCACTTCGGTCTTGTCGGGGTACCGAGTCTTGATGCCACGCAACACCTCCCGAAGCGCGGTATAGTCCTGACCTCTATCAAGAGCTGGCAAAACCCGGAGCAGCCCCCGCTTGCTATCAGCTACTTCCATTCCGGCGGGCAGCAGCGTCACCACCAGGTTGAGTTGCTCGTTTTTGGCACTGCTGCCGGCTGACTCCCCCGGGAAGTTGAGCTCGATCATCTTGATCTGACTGAATACCATCCCCAGCAGCAGAACCGGTACGAGGACGATCATCAAATTCATGAATGCGGTGATATCCAGATCCGGCGAGACGGATTGTCTACGATGTCGACGGCGCATCTATCACTCTCCAATTCGTTCCTGGGCTTTCTTGGACTGGAAGGGTCAGGCTGCTGCCCGCCCCGCCGGCTCAGTCACGATGTTGAGTAACTTCACCCCGGCCATCTCAAAGCTGTCGACGATCTCGTTGGTTCTGGTTTGCAACACGGCATGGAACATCAACAGGGGTATCGCCGACATCAACCCAAACGCCGTTGTGTTCATAGCCACCGAGATACTCTCTGAGAGCAGGCTGGCTTTCTGAGCCGGATCTGCCGCTGCTACGGCAGTGAACGCCGCTATCAGGCCAATGATCGTTCCGAGCAGCCCCAGGAGCGTGGCGATATTGGCAAGCGTCGCCAGGTACTGGGTTCGCTTCTCAAGACGAGGAAGCACTTCCATCAGCCCCTCCTCCATCGCGTATTCGATATCCTCTCGGCGACTGTTAGAAAGAAGTCGGCCAAGTCCGGCTCCCATGACGGACGCAATGGCGCTGTTGGAGCTGGTGGCAGCTTTCATCGCTCGTTCGTAGTCCCGTTTCTCAAGCAACGGCAGAATGCCCTTTTCAAAGGCAACCCGGTTGCGACGGCGCACAGAGCCCAGGTAAAAAAACCTTTCCACCGTGATCGCGAGTCCGATCGCCAGAACAACCGCGATGGGGTACATGAAAGGCCCGCCTTCCTGAAAAAACCGAATGGTCGTATCCAGCATGTTATTTCTCCGTTTTCCTTCTACATCGAGCCCTGGTCCCGGTTGGGACTCAGAGTCAGGGGATCAAGGGTATTGCGGAACAGACGGTGGCGCTCAATGACACGAGGATCCAGCGTCTGTTCCAGATTGGGTGCGGCACTTTCCAGCTCCGCCCGCTGGCGTCTGGGCAGCGTGGGCGGCTTCCATGGAAGGATATAGAGAACGCGGGGCTCGTCATCGCCTGCCGTATCGGACAAACCCGCAACGCCAAGGTGCCCCCCTCTCGAGCCCGCTCCATTCTCAGAGGACGCCCAAACGGCCCCGGAAACGCCGAGAATGCTGACGAGCAAACACAGTTTCAGGATGACAAACCGGATTCCGCGCACACGCATTCAGTCAACCCTCCGTTCGAGGTCGGCTATCCAACCGGCTACCCTGCTGTCTTCTGATTCCGCGAGCTCCTCGTATCGCTTGTAATGTTCAAGCGCCGTGCCCAGATCCAGCAAATAGAGTTCACTGATCACGGCAAGATTGAAATGCAGCTGCGCGACGTCGGGAGAATGCTCAAGGCCGGTTTTCAGTAACTCAACGGCCTTGCTGAACTGTTTATCCTCTGCATAGAGAAGAGCAAGGTTGTTGATCGTAGCTGCGTCCTTAGGATTCAGTGTCACCGCCTGCTCCCAGGCTTTCAAGGCAGCCACCTTTCGCCCGGCTTCATAGGCTTTTTGCCCTTTAAGGGATAGCTTTGCTGCCAATACCGGGTCCTCGGCCACCGCCCGGGGCGCCGGCTGCTCAACAGCCGATCGCGTAGAACATGCAGCCAACCAGGCCGTCAGGAGAATAAACAGGCTTACCCGATAGAGTCGTTTAGCCAGCATCGTCGCCCTCCTCATCATTTGCCCAACTCATCCAGCGTACAGAGCGGTCGTACCTGCCCGGATTCAGGGTTGCCAATACATCAAGGCTCTTTCCGATCCAGGCGTCATAGCCACTGGATGTAATCCTCCGATGATTGTCCGCGTGAAGGCGGATGGCTTTTTCCTCGAACGGAAACGCTTCTTCCTCAAGTAACATCTGATACTGCATCGCCTCGAGCTCATTCAGCTCGCCCGGAACCGTTGAATTCATCAGGTCCGTCGCCAAGGCTCGATACAATTCCGCCCGACGGTAGAGGGATTCAGAAAGCACTGCGTCCCCGGCCAGAGCTTCGGCATCAAGAAAATATTTGCGCGCCTTTTCAAGCGCCACCTGTTTCGCACTCAATGATTCTGCCAACGGCTGGCCGAGACGGATTGTTGCGAAGGATGCAGCCGCCTTCGCGCCAAGTATCAGCGACTGACGCGCCGCCCAGGCCAGGGTTTGGTCTGAATGCCAACGGCTGTCCATCTCCTGACTCAGCAACGCCTGACGATAGGGTTCCGGCGCCTCAACCGTGATTAAAAGTCTGTGCCTCAGGGTCTGTAGCTCTATGTGTTCTGCGGCGCTGGTAGCCGCGGGCTGAGTATCAAGATAGGCCGCATAGACCTGATTTCGCCTCGGTATGCTTCCTGCTTCGTGGAAGAGTCCCGCGGCTCGGAGTTTCAACGGCCATGGATCGGGACTGTTCTTTGCCCGGTCGAGCAATTCCTGCGCTGCCGCTGCTGGCTGATCGGATGACACATACGCATGGACAAGTTTTTCACTGATTTCGGAGGCCAACGGATTGCTGGGGTAATCGCGACGAAAGGCTTCGAGCTCCGGTATGGCCAGAGCGTATTCCCCGGCTTTTAACAGGGTATTACCGGCATCAAACTGTGCTTTGATAGCTATATCAGACCCCGGAACAACCGGACCGACGCGACGGAAATGAGCAACCGCAGCGGCGGCATTCCCAGCTGCCGCGGCATTCTCACCCTGGCGATATATGGCGGTTGCGAGCTGGGAACGAATCGTATCATCGGTCCCGGCGATCTCGTCGGGCACAGCGGGATCTGCAGTCAGATCCAGTGCATGCTTCCATGCTCGTTCGGCCAGCCCAAACTCTCCGAGTTGCTGCCGCCCACGCCCGGTGACCACCCACGCTGAATACCGGGTGGAGGGTGTTGCCCTTGGGTTGGTGAGCACTGTTTGTGCGTACTTGAGCGCTTGCTCCCGGTCACCAGCTTCCAGCCACTTTCCTGCCAGATCGGCCATAAGACCCGACACCCGGGAGTCTTCAGGGAATTTGCCGGCAAACCGGTCGGCTTCCGACGTTAATCCTGTCAAGCGATCAGTAGCAGCACCCTCACCTTCAAGCCACTGCTGTCTCAATACCGTGATAGCAGCCCAGCCAGAGTCGGCCGCTTCACCGTAATCGGCGGTGTCGTAAGCTGCCTGTTGAAAGCTTTGAAGGGCATTTTGTATGTCGCCGGCTTGCAGGTAAGCGTCTCCGGCCAATCGCAAAACCTCACCCGGCCGATCCTGCCGATCCCCGAGTGCACGGTAGTAGCCAGCAGCTGTCGCGAATGCGGACTCCGCCCGGGCTCCAGCCTGCTCTTTCAGTCCGGAACCAGAATGATAGTAGTAGTCCGCCAGTTCCCGGCTGACTGATCGCCACCGTTGCTGTTCCTCGGGGGGCAATTGGATGAATGCCGTATCCGTCGCGAACATGGCGACATAATCCGCGTGGGCGCGCCGAACCTTGGCCGCATCCCCCACCATCCGCCAAACGTCCGCTATCTGGACCATGAACAATGGCTTGGCGGCATGCTCCGGGGAAAAATCCACAAACGCCCTGTTGGTTTGAACACTTTGCTCGAACGCACCATTGGCTGCGTAATAGTCCGCCAGCCGATCAAATGCCAGGTATGTCCATGCGCGCTCATTCCCGTCCCCCAGCCATTGCACCAGGGTGTCGGTGCCGCCCTGCCGCGCCGCCATGGTCGCTACGATTCGCAGAGCGTCGTCAATCAGATCCACCTCGGTGTCGCTGAGGGCGTTGACCGATTGCGGATCCGGTAAAAGCGAATCCAGCACGGTGTAGAAGGTCTTGCCGGCTCTGCTCCACGCTGACTCACCTTGTTTGAACTGACTCCAGCCAAGCATGTAACGGGCTTTCCGCGTCAGCTCGGGATTCTCGGCAGCCTCGATCGCCGCCAGGTAAGCGGCCTCTGCCTGGAAGTATTCTCCCGACGCAAACTCTGATTCAGCAATGCGGAAATGAGCCTCGGGCACCAAGGATGAGTCAGGGTATAGGCCGACCAGTTGCTCCAGGCGATCAATGGATTTCTCGGATTCCCCTGTCAGGGCATGAGCCCGCGCCATCTGATACAACAGCTCATCAAGCTTTCCAGAGTAGGAACCTCGAGTGAGGATACTCTCGTAACTCTCCAGAGCCTGCTGATAGACCCTGGCTTCCTGATCCGCCGAAAAGCCAACGTCTTCTCCAGATACGTCCTGGATGTTACTCAGGCGATTGAGCGCATCAATTCGAACTTCAGGCTCATCGGATGCATCAAACAGCCGCTGATAGCGGCGAGCCACTTCCGTCGGCGATATGGCGGGCAATGGACGGGCTTCGAAGGTGAGAAAAACCGGGCGCATGTCCTCAATCGTTTCGCCGTCTTTCCCCAACTCAACCTGAAAGCTCTCTTGCGCCAAACTCGTTTGCACCAGCAAGGGGGTGGCACAGACCATGGCGAAAATGGCAAAGCGCATCCGATTCATGGTTTGCCTCCGTCCAGTTTCTTCAGCGCGAGATACTCATAGAGATGGGCGATCTGCTGCTCCGTTTTATCCAGAGCAAAGGCCATACGCTGGTCCTCTTGCTCTATGAACTCGAGTGCCAGACGGTCAAGCGCTTTGCCAGCCTCATCCCTGACGGCTCTTACCTCAACGAGAAGCGATTGGGTCTGCTTTCGTAACCGTTCAGCCTGACGTTTCCGTGGCTGCCTCTGATTGTTACCACCGCCCACGTTGCTCAGACGTTCAAGTACCGAGCCGCTGGCATTCAGGGCATCGCGAAGCTCCCGAATATGGCGTTTCTGGGCCGGAGAAATATTGGGTCCGGAAAGCGCTGCAACGGCGTTCGTCAGCGCATCCTGATCTGCAGACAGTTGTTTAGAGCGCCCTTGGGTATCGCTCGATGGTTTGTTTCCTAGCGCTGCCATAAACACGGTGAGATCCCGCTCCTGTTGCTCCAGGCTGGCGATCATCTCCTCCAGTTCTGCCACGCGCGCAACCGCCCGCTGCGTTACCGGGTTCTCAATCAGGCCGAGGAGGTAAGCCAGGCGTGGCTGCGTCAGGGTTCGGCTGTCCGCAAGGAACCATTCAAGATCCGCGTTTCGCGCATCGTCTACAAGAGACTTGTAGGCCCCCGCCTCCCGTATGCGTTTTTCCAGCTCACGCAGTGTGGCCCGCTCGCCCTCATAGGCGGCGCTGGCCGCCAGGAAGGCCTCGCCGGCCTGGCCAAGGTACCCCGCCAGATCATATCCGCGCCCCATTCCCAGCCAGGCATCCTCCACCCCGGGATAGGCCAGCGGATACTTCTTTGCGCGATGCCAGCTCTGCATGGCTGCCCGGTAGTTCCCCTGTTCAGACAATGCCAAGCCGTGCAGATACAGCGCCTGAGGGGTCCGATAACTGTCCAGGGAGACTTTCTTGAGAAAGCCGATGGCCTTGTCGTAGTCCTCGTGGGCGTATGCCAACTGCCCCGCTCTGACCAGCAAGCGGCTTTTCAACTCTTTCGAACGCTCTCTATTGGTATCCGTCTCGCACATGGCCAATGCGACGCGCAAGGAAACCAGTGCGCGAGAAGGGTTAAGGTCCGTACGCGCGAAGTCGGTGGCAAGGTTCAGATAACCCACCGCCGTCCAGTAGCCCTCATCCATTCCAGCAAGCGTCTTACCCGCCGCATCGAGCCTCCCTGCATGCCGTTGTAGCTCAGCCAACGCAAAGCGGGCCTTCTGCCGGGTTTCACCGAAGCCGTTTTTCGCTGCGACCTGATACCAGTTTCGTGACTCGTCAGCGTCACCTTCAGCACCGTAGTGTCTAGCAACCATCAGAGCAGCCTCCCCACGGTGGTAGCGGCCCTGAGCTACTTGAACAAGCGTATCCAGGCCTTGCTGGACATTCCCGCTCTCAAGCAACAGCCTTCCCCGGAGATAGTCTGCGGAATCCCCTTTCAAACGGTCCTGCAGCGGTAAAGCCGCTGTGATATCACCGGTTGCAAGTGCAAAACGGACGACCCCCTCGGACAACTCTTCAGGCACGGTCGGTGATGTTGCCTTTGCAGGGTCGCAGAACAACGCAATCAACAGGAAGATTTTGATAGCCGGAGCACTTACCCAGGAATGGAACAACCCTGTCATGATCTACTTCCACTCTGTGATCGTTACATCGGGTTCGTAATCAGGGGCGTGTGCGTCGAGCGCGAGTTGTAAGCGGTGAGTGCCCGTACTTTTGGTAAAGCGGTGCACACTCTCGCGTCGAATGAACTGATCTTTAGCGGTTCTTACTGAAATTACAGCCTTAATTTCATGGCCACCGTTACTCAGGTTGCCGGTAAATAGCTGCTGTACGCCGCCTCGCTCCAGAGCATTCCGTTCCCGCTTTGAATAAAGATGGGAGGCAACAGGCTGACCATCAATAAACAACTCCACAGCGTCGACCTCCAACCCATTTCTGCCCGCTAGTGTCAGAAAAACTGCCACTCTCGTGTCAACGGGGTGCAAAAGCTCCTGCTCAAAGCGGTTAACCTCGACTGAATGCGCAGAGACTCTGGCTCGCAACTGTTCGATCTGCTGGTCGACAGCTGTCGACGCCATGAGCTGGGTAGAGCCCAATACCATCAGCGGCAAGACATACTGGGCCAGTCGTGCAGGGGTTAACATGGGGGTAAACTGCCTCCTGCCTGTGCGTGCACAGAGCAATCTTATGTAACAAGACGACAGGAAGAGTAACACTTGGTAACTCGCAAGAACGGTATCCAGGTCACCAAATGAAAAAGCGCTTGGAAGGATCGGGAATGTGTCGAGTAATTTGACACGGAAGTGACAAAGTGTCAGATCAAGTCTGAGACGACCACTCAAACGAGCATGTAATAGACTGTTTTACATGCGTTTTCTTGCAATGGCCTTGTTATTGCTTGTAAATGCTTGGCGGGGTAGCCCATAGACCGGCAACCCCGTTTGATATGCCGAGCTTTGCCGATGCCCTCAACCGCATCGGCTTTTTTTATTTGCTGAGCTGCTTCATCGCAGCTTCCATGCCTTCAATGGTAAGCGGATACATATGATCGTTAACCAATTGGCGGGTCATTCCCAGTGAACCTCCGGTCCCCCAGTAGCTCTCTGGCAGAGGGTTGAGCCAGACAACCTTGCGAAAATGGTCCGTTACCCGCTCAAACCAGGTTGCGCCAGCCTCCTCATTCCAGTGCTCAATCGAGCCGCCCGGGTGGCTGATTTCATAGGGTGCCATGGTGGCGTCACCGACGAAGATCACTTTATAGTCTGGCGTATATTTGTGCAGTATATCCCACGTGCTGGTGGTTTCGTTCATCCGCCGAATATTATTTGTCCAGACGCTTTCATAAATGAAGTTGTGGAAGTAGAAATACTCCATATGCTTGAACTCAAGCCGCGCGGCAGAGAAAAGCTCCTCACAAACCCGGATATGAGGATCCATGGATCCACCTACGTCGAAAAAGATCAACACCTTGACCGCGTTGTGGCGCTCAGGAACCATCTTCAGGTCCAGGTATCCGGCATTCCTGGCGGTGGACCGAATGGTGTCATCCATATCGAGCTGATCGGCTGCCCCCTGGCGGGCAAATTTTCGCAACCGACGCAACGCCACCTTGATATTTCGTATCCCGAGGGTGATACCGTCGTCCAGATCCTTGTACTGGCGCTTCTCCCAAACCTTGACGGCTCTTCCCTGCCGGCCGTCTTTTTGCCCGATACGGAAGCCTTCCGGGTTATAGCCATTGGCACCGAATGGTGAGGTTCCCCCGGTACCAATCCACTTGTTCCCGCCCGCATGGCGCTCTTTCTGCTCCTCCATGCGCTTCTTGAAAGTTTCGATCAGCTCTTCAAGACCGCCGAGTGAATCAATCTTCGCCTTGTCCTCTTCCGACAGATGCTTTTCGAATTCGGCTCTGAGCCAATCATCCGGAATCAGCGCTTCCATCAGATCATCAAGGTTCTCGATGCCCTCGAAGTAAGCTTTGAACGCACGGTCAAACTTGTCGAAGTGGCGCTCGTCCTTCACCAGGCACAAGCGGGCCAGGTAATAGAACTCTTCCATGTCTGCAAATGCCAGCCGGTTCCTGAGCGCTTCAAGCAAATCCAGAAATTCGCGCAGACTGGCAGGCACCTTTGCCCGCCGCACTTCAAGAAAAAAATCAATCAGCATATCAATGCAACTCTTGCCGGATATCAGCTACGACGCCGCGTCATGAACGCCAGTTTCTGCAGGAGGTGAACGTCCTGCTCATTCTTGACCAGAGCACCGTAAAGCGGTGGCAGCGCTGTGCTGGAATCCTTTTCCTGGAGCATTTTGGCTGATAGCTCGTCCGCCATGAGAAGCTTCAGCCAGTCAATCAGTTCAGACGTGGACGGCTTTTTCTTCAAGCCCGGCACCTTACGCACATCGAAAAACACTTCCAGTGCATCGCGAACAATTTCCTGCTGCAGGCCGGGGAAGTGGACGTCCACGATATCCTTCATGGTGTCATGATCGGGGAAGCTGATGTAGTGGAAAAAGCAACGGCGCAGAAAGGCATCCGGTAGTTCTTTCTCGTTGTTACTGGTAATAACAACGATAGGCCGCTTGTGCGCCTTAACGAATTCCTGGGTCTCGTAAACGAAGAACTCCATCCGATCCAGTTCCAGCAGCAGGTCGTTCGGGAATTCGATATCCGCTTTGTCGATCTCATCAATCAGCAGCACGACCTGCTCATCCGCTTCGAAGGCTTCCCAAAGCTTACCCTTGACGATGTAGTTCCGGATGTCCTTGACCTTCTCATCACCAAGCTGCGAGTCCCGCAGACGGGAGACCGCATCATATTCGTAAAGCCCCTGGTGGGCCTTGGTGGTCGACTTGATGTGCCAGGGGATCAGCTTCATGCCGAGGGCAGCCGCCATTTCCTCTGCCAGCAGGGTCTTGCCGGTTCCGGGTTCCCCCTTGATCAGCAGCGGGCGTTGCAGAGCGATCGCCGCGTTAACGGCCATCTGCAGGTCATCGGTGGCTACGTACTTATCGGTACCGGTAAACTTCATCTGTCACGTTCCTGTTCGTTACTTTTTCTGGTCTTTCGGGTTCGTCTGATCGGTTGCAGCTTTTTTATCCGCATTCCCGTCATCTTCTTCATAGTCTGGCAGGTCATCAAATTCAGAGAGATCAAAGTCTTCCAGTCCGAACTCTTCTTCATCCCCGCCCATATCGGCCTCTGAAGCATCTTCGGGCTCGTCAGTTGCCTCCGGTTCCAACTCAGGAATATCCTCTTCAACCACCTCCGGTTCGGGCTCTACGACCGAATCGGCAACGGGAATCTCTTCTTCCACCTCATCAAAGACGGCTTCCAGATCGGATTCATCGCCCTCTTCCGGTAAAGCCTCGGGAACTGCCTTCTCCTCGGTAACCACGTCCATCTCCGGTTCTGGTTCAGACTCAGGTTGTGGCTCTGGCTCGACAAGGTCTTCTGGGACTTCCTCGTCGATTGTTGGAAGCTCCTCCTCCAGATCCTCTACTGTCTCGCGGTCAGCAGCGGCTTTTTCCTGCGCCTCGGCTCTGGATTTACGTTGTTTCAATGCAAACCAGACCACCACGAGGGTCAGCAGGACGCCTCCGGCAGCAATAGGGACCCAGAGTGGGAATGGTAATTCAGAGGCAGCCTTTTCATCCTCTTCGGAGGCCGCAGGCTCTTCCTGCTCAGGCGTCGCGGGTTGCTCCACCGCTTCCTCTACTTGAGACACATCAATCGGGGCCGGTATTTCCGGTTCGGGCTCTGGTGGTTGCTCAACAGCGGGCTCCTCGGCAACAGGCTCCTCATCAACCGGATCGACTACCGCAGGGGAAACCTCCGAAGCCGCCTCTGGAACCGTGAAGCCCGTGGTTGTGCTGAATTTGCGGGCGAAGGTTTTGCCATCGGCGATGACGTCAATCTTATAAAGACCCGCTGCCGGGAGCTTGGCAATGGTGTCGGTATAGACACCGTCTTCGGGTGGCACACCATCAGACAATGCCTTGGAACCGCTGCGACCATCCTCGGCGGTAATCGTCAGGCTGACGTTGATAACGCCCAGAAAATCCGGGCTGGTAATCTTTTCGTTCTCCTCAAAAAAGGCGACGCTCAGTTCAACCGGATTCTCTTCTGAAAAGTTTGGTGGCAGCGGGCTCACAACCATTCTGAGATCGCTGACAACCGTGACACGACTGCCCTCTCCCAACTCACCCTCGATGCTCCAGGTCCCTGAGGCCGGCTTATTGATCGTCACCAGGTCATAACCGGATTCGCGGGCCCAACGAACCTTGTCAGCCGATGAATCGACCGTGTATGTGGTGCCGTCAGGCTCGATCAGTGCCATCTCTCGGGTGTCGCGGGTTTCATCCTGCCCCCAGAAAACCAGCGCGGTAAATTCCTCCACGCCGCCATCAACGGTAAAGGTATTACCCTCCAGAGGGATCTGTTCCTGGGGCACTGCGGCATTGAGGGCCTCAAGAAACGCCCGGCTCAGCGCATCCGCATTGGCGGCAACCTGAAACCGGCCGCCGGACCTGTCAGCCAGCTGTTTAAGAAAATTCGCGTCAGCCTGGTCAGAGAGTGCAACCGGATGAAACGTTGCGCCTCTGGCAATCAATCCGGGAACCACCTCGTTGAGGATGCGCGCTTCCTCTTCGCGGTTGGCGGCTGAATTGTCGGAGATGTCCACATTGCCATCTGTAAGCAGAATAAAGTGCGTGTTATCAAGCTTTCCCTTGGTGAAATAGTCGTCGCTGGCGACTTCGATCGCCTTTCCAAGGTTCGTTCTGAGTGCGACCGAGTTGATCTTCGCAGATTCAATGATGGCGCTCTCGCGCCATGGGTCGTCAACCTCCCGGTGGGGGACCAACATGTTCACATACTGACCAAAGGTCCACACACCGGCCGTGGTACCCTCCGGCAGCATTCGGGCGAGAAGCCTGACGGCAGGTTGCCGGAGATTGTTCGGATCTGTGTCCTTCATCGAACCCGAGATATCCACGATGATACGGACATCAGACTGCTCCGGGAGCGCCAAATCGGTTGCCGACTGAGCCAGGAGAATTCCCGGAGTCAGTGCAAACGTCAGCGTCAGTATTACGAAGAAACGTCGCATCACCATTCCTGTTAGATCCTTAACGTCATGAAGGCTGTCCAACTAGCGGCTCACCAGCCGATACCTCACCAGGTCCAGAATCCAGACCAGTACCATCACCAAACCGGCGATGCCCAGGTTAAACAGCGCCCGGCCAGCGGCATCAGCATCCCCAAGAATCATTTCGTAGCCTCCGAACAGCCACGCAGGCACCCACCAGCCCGCTACATCAGGAGACTCCACCGGGGTTAGAAAGAGAACCACCAGAGCAGCCAACAGTAACGTCCGGAGTCCATACAACGGCAAGATGCGGAACAGCCGCTTCATCATGTAGAAAAACACAATGAAGGCAACCGCGTAAGCCGCCCAGGAAATGCCGTAAGCCAGTTGTGCATCAGTATCGATCATTACAAAATCCAGTGAATGATATGTTCTTCCCAGTCTTCTTCCGCGACGCGGTCTTCCGAAATCACCTTGTCACGAATGGAAACGCCAGCCCGGTGAACCGACTCTGGGTCGCCACTCACCAGTGGATGCCATTCCGCCAGCGGCCGCCCCTCTGCGAGGGTCCGATAGGCACAGGTCAACGGCAACCAATGGTAGTCGGTAACGGTATCTGGCGTCAGTACCGTGCAGCCGGGAACTTTCTTGAGCCGGTCAGAGTACACCGTGCATCGACAGGTCGCTTCATCCATATATCGACAGACCAGATCGGTGTTGTAGACCTCGCCTGTGTCCTCATCTTCCAGCTTGTTGAGGCAACACTTACCACAACCGTCGCAAAGCGATTCCCATTCCGCGGGTGTCATCTCGTCCAGACGCTTTCTCTGCCAGAACGGAATCTGGGCAATCATTGTTTGCGCTGATCCAGTTTGCGTTGGAACTCGACAATGTAGCTATCCTGCTCTTCCGGCATCTGAAGATAGAAGTCCTTTTCTTCAATCGCTTCCAGAACTTGTTTTCCGGTGGTTCTCGCGAGTTTGCGATCCGGTGTCATAATCAGATCCATGGCGTGCACAGGTTGCCCGAAGATGCCCCGGAGAGCCTCCGGCAAATCCTCCCAATTCTGCCCGCGGCGGACGTAGATGTAGGTGTCGTTTTTCTTGCTACTGCGAAAAACGGATACGAACTGGCGTTCAGTCATGATTTCAACAATTCCTCAATCTCAGCATGCACCGGCGCCAGGATGTTCGCCCGCCACCCGGTGAAAAACTCCTGGTTTGCCAGACTGCGTTGCTGGATCGCTTTCTCCAACCGCTTTCGTGGCGCAAGTATTTCCATCGGAATATCAAAGTGTTCCGACATTTTTCTTATAATCTTCTTGAGGCTCTTGAACTGACCCTGCTGATCCCTTGTCAGGGGCGGCGAGATCAATGTCATCCCGGAATTATCAGCGTGACAACCAGTCTCAACAAGGTCTAGCAATGCCTGGCCGTGATGCCTGACAACCCCTGATGGCACCCCTTGAATATTCCTGAGCTGTGCCAAGGATTCCGGGAGACGATCGGCGATAGCGATCAGCAGTGCATCGGCTAGTATCCGGTTCCTGGGTTTGTCTCGTCTGGCGCACTCGTGTTCTCGCCACTGCACCAGCTCCTTCAGAACACTCTGTTGCTGCGGTGTCAGCGTCCAGCCACCGCGCAGTTTCAGGTAGTGTTCGGCGGGGCTTTCCTGATGGGCCAGTTCGTTGGCGAAACGCGCAGATTCTTCGACAAATGCCCCTTCCAGAGCTTTTTCGCGCAAACTGGAAAGGATTCGTGCGTACATCGGTTCGAGAAACCGGATGTCTTCCACGGCATAATGCTGTTGAGCATCGGACAGGGGTCTGGC
Source organism: Marinobacter nitratireducens (assembly GCF_000708045.1). Taxonomy (GTDB): domain Bacteria; phylum Pseudomonadota; class Gammaproteobacteria; order Pseudomonadales; family Oleiphilaceae; genus Marinobacter; species Marinobacter nitratireducens. The sequence goes on along the minus strand of NZ_ANIE01000003.1, from coordinate 368,672 downwards.
CAACCAATCGGAACGCGTCGCCGATTTGTCCAGCACAACGCCAAACAAAGCCTCAACAATACGGGCATACCCCAGAGAGAAGCCCTCACCCGCCAGGGCAGCGCCTATCTGAAGATCAAGGACACCTTTCAGATCAATGTCCAGCCAATGCCGAAACAGTTCGAGATCCTCGCTCATGGCGTAGAGCAGTTTGGTCGTGTCCGGATCGCCAAGCAGCTCCCGAAACCGCTCCGATGCCTCCGCTACGGACGGATCGACCAACCGGAACTCTCCGGCCAGACCCAGCTGAACCAAGCCAGGAATCGGGTAAAAGGTATTGACCCGTTCAAACTCGGTATCCAGTGACAGCAGTTTACCAGCGGCGTCTGCGAGCCAACGGTCCAGATCTTCAGGGGTATCGATCCAGAGAATGATTTCAGGAACCGGAGGAACATCAACTGCCGGGATGGAAGGCGCCATAAAGCATCCTGCTTGAAGGGGTTAATCGCTGAGCGGCTTGCGTCCGCGGAACGCATGAGTGAGGGTAAAGCCATCGACATACCCGAGCTCACCGCCCACCGGGATTCCGTGAGCCAGCCGGGTGATCAATATACCTCGCCCGTCCAGACGGTCGGCAATATAATGGGCGGTCGCTTCGCCTTCCACCGTGGGATTGGTGGCAAGGATCAATTCGCTGACACCCTCCTGCTGAATGCGATCCAGCAGCCGTTCGATACCAATTTCCTCGGGCCCGACACCATCAATCGGCGAGAGGTGTCCCATCAGGACAAAATACCCACCCCGGTAATCCCCTGCCTGCTCAATAGCCAGCAGGTCGGACGGACTCTCAACGACGCAGATGGTGCCGTTGGTGCGTTGAGGGTTCTCGCAGATGCCACATAGGTCAGTATCCGCGAAATTCTGGCACCGGTCACAGCGGCGAACGCCTGTCATTGCCTTGCCGAGTGCCTCAGACAGCCTGGAGCCACCAGAACGGCCTCGCTCCAGGAGATGGAATGCCATGCGCTGAGCGGTCTTCTGCCCGACACCGGGCAAACACCGAAGAGATTCAACCAACTCGTCAACCAGGGGGCTAAACGCCATGAGGGATCCTTACTGCTTACCGGGTGTTTTACCTCAGAATGGCATTTTGAAGCCGGGAGGCATGCCCATTCCCGACATCATGCCGGACATCTTGTCCTTCTGGTTGCTTTCAACCCGGCGGACCGCATCATTGACCGCTGCCGCAAGAAGGTCTTCCAGGATTTCCTTGTCTTCGGTCATCAGGGATGGATCAATCTCGACCTTCCGGACATCGTGACGCCCATTCATGGTGACTTTCACCAACCCGGCGCCGGACTCCCCGGTCACCTCGGCCTTGGCAATTTCTTCCTGGGCCTTTTGCATCTCTTCCTGCATTTTCTGGGCTTTTTTCATCAGATCGCCCATGTTGTTCATCATGCAATTATCTCCTGCTTGTCTCTATTGGCCGGATACTGTCTTCGACTACCCGTGCCTCAAATCGTTCAACGATCGATTGCACCACTGGGTCCTGGCGGATCGAATCCTCGGCAGCCTGTTGACGCGCCACCCTTTGACGCTCTTCGAACGCTGCCGGTGTATGCGGGCCGGTTTCGCCCTGCTCTATCCTTAACTGAGTAGTGTCGCCGAAACGATTTCTCAAGCCGGCCAGAATTTTTTCTTCATGCCGGGCATTAAGCAGCCGGGCATGACCTTCGTCGATTGTCAGCACGACCGTATCGTTATCCCACGTCATCGAGCCATGGCTCGCCAGGTTACCAGGCATGCCCACAATGCCCAGAGAGCGGAAGTCCCGCTCCCAGCTGAAGCCATCATGCTGCTCTTCTACGGGCAACGACTGGTCAATGACAGGCGCGACTGATTCAACGTTCGGCGGCTCCAACTCTGGAGCCGCTCCAGAGGCCTCTGGCGCCAGGTTCGCAGATTCTGGTTCTGGCTTAGGCTCGGGTTCTGGCTGGGGCGCGGGAGCAACCTGCTCTTCCGGCGGCGGCCCGGACTCGGCCTGAGGCTCGATTTCGGGCACCGGAGGCGTGTCGGTAAAGAAGGGCGCGTCGTCCTGTTCGTCCTTTTCGAGCTCCGGTTCCGATGCAGAGGGCTCAGTGGCTTGTTCACTGGCACCGGTCTCCGGACCATCCTCGGATTGAACCGGCTCGGCAGGCGATTCTATGGCAGGCGCTGTTTCTCGGGTTACCGAGGGCGCAGGTTCAGGATCATCCCCGGAATCTCTGCCGCCCGAGCCGTTTGCGGAACTGACAACGGGTGGCTCACGACGATCCGTTCCCGGACGGAACGCCAGCATCCGCAACAACGTCATTTCAAACCCCATACGGGCGTCCGGGGTGACTGCCAGATCCTTGCGCCCCATCAGGGCGGCCTGGTAGAAGAGCTGTGCGTCTTCCGCACTAAGCTTTCGGGCCAGCGCCTTTACCTGCGCTGCATCCCCGAGGGCGTTATCTGCACTACCCGGAACCACCTGCTCCATCGTGACGCGGTGGAACAGGGATAGAAGGTCCGCGAGTATCACGCCGTAGTCCGGTGCAAAGTCGGAGATACGGCCAATTTCCGCCAGCAATCCCGGACCGTCCCTTTCGACCAGTGAATTGACGAGTCGTTCGATGTCTCGCTGATCAATCGTACCCAGCATGCTGCTGACATCACTGGCCGCCAGTTTCTGATTCCCGAAGGCAATCGCCTGATCGGTCAGACTCAGCGCGTCCCGCATACTGCCGTCCGCCGCGCGGGCGAGTAACCACAAGGCCGGCTCCTCAAACGGGATCTCCTCCTGGGTCAGCACGTGCTGCAAGTGCCCCGCAATGTGCTCCGGGGTCATTCGTTTCAGATTGAACTGAAGGCAGCGGGAAAGAACCGTGACAGGCAGCTTCTGGGGATCCGTTGTCGCCAGCAGGAACTTGACGTGTTCAGGCGGCTCCTCAAGGGTCTTCAGGAAGGCGTTAAACGACTGATTGGTGAGCATGTGCACCTCATCGATGAGGTACACCTTATATCGACCACGGGTCGGCGCATATTGAACGTTGTCCGTCAGCTCTCGCATGTCGTCCACACCCGTGCGGGATGCGGCGTCGATTTCGATCAGGTCAACAAACCGACCTTCCTGAATCTCCTTGCAACTGGAACATTCACCGCAGGGCGTTGGCGTGATGCCGGTCTCGCAATTCAGGCATCTGGCCAACAGTCTGCCAATCGTGGTCTTACCCACGCCGCGGGTTCCGGTGAACAGGTAGGCATGATGCAGTCGCTGGTGCTCCAGAGCGTGAATCAACGCCTGGAGAACGTGTTCCTGCCCCACCATATCCTCGAAGGTCCGGGGGCGCCATTTACGGGCAAGTACCTGGTAGCTCATGTTCCGCCAACTGCTGTGAAAAACGGGCTTAACCATAGCATGGACCCGCTTTGATAAGAAGCTAAGATGATTCCGGAATTGTCAGGAAAAAGAGTAGAAAATCGAGAAATAACAGGGAGAAAGAGGAAAATCTGGGGGTGACCCCATCAGCGACACCCCGGCACACAATTCCACCGCTGCGGCTGCTCCCTTCCGGGCCTGACCGGGTTCACGGTTTCATGTTGCGGGGGCACCAATGGGGCCACCATAACGGCGTTTCCGGGGATTTCCCCTGAAAGCGGCGCGCATATTAACAAAAGGGTTTACGGACTACAACGAGAAATCCCCTCATTCATTTTGAGGAGATGACCTCAGAGCGGCAAAGGCACCTCATCCTGGCGGAACCAGCAGGCCAGGCTGTAACGCGTGCGGTTTGCCGGCAGCACTTCATGCGGCACTTCCTCACTCAGAAACACCACCATTCGCCCCATTTCCGGGGTCACAACGCCGCACACTTCATTGTCGTTGTCACGGTTAAACACCTGAAGGGCACCGCCGTCGCCGGCGTTCCAGTCATCATTGAGATACAGCACGAGGCTCACTACCCGCGAGGCCCTTCCACGGAAGCTGTCCAAGTGTTTACGGTAGAAATCACCTGAATGGAAAGTGGCATAGTGAGCCTCAAACCGGTTCAACCCCAGAAACAGACGGCGGTTCAGACTCCGCTGCAGCTCTTCCAGAACGGAAAACAATGCCTGCTGCGGCACCGTTTCCCCCTGCAACCAGGCAATCTTGTCCCGACGCACCGAGCGATCCTTAAGGTGATCACTCCCCCTTCCGACACCCGCCTTTTTGAGGTTGTCAGTTTTATCCAGAATTCGCACTTCATGAGCCAACTCACGCAACAAGGCGTGGCCCAGCAACTCCCCGGCATCAAGCGTCAACCAGCCGTACTCGCTCAGCGCTGATGCGATAGAGTCAATACAGCCATCAACAACGTCCGTACTGTTCTGCGAACGAGGCTCGCCTTCGGGCAATCCGGCATGAAGAGGGGTAACAACCTGTGCGTCCACAGCAAATCTCCTGAAAGAATTGCGAGTATTTTATGCGCATTCCTCGCCGGGCAGGCAGTTTTAAATTACTCTTTACGTATAGGCAGATACACTTAACCCAGGCCAAGCTACCGTCACATCATGTCTGAGAGCAGTAACAGACCGCCGCTTTCCATCACTCCGGGCCAATGGTCCTTTACGCGCTGGAAAACCATTGGGCAACTGGAAGCCCTTGAAATACATCACCCGCTGTTTCGGGCAACGCTGTTCCTGCAAGGTGCGCATCTAACCCATTTTGCGCCCCAGGATCATGCCGACTGGCTCTGGCTGAGCAACACCGCGCGATTCGAGCCAGGCCGCGCCATACGCGGCGGCATTCCCATTTGCTGGCCGTGGTTCGGTGACCCGGCCCGAAACGCACCGGAGGTACGCAAGCGTATTTCCACCGACAGCGCCCACGGTTTCGCGAGAACCGCGCTCTGGAAACTGGAAGATGTCCGGGAGAGCGCTCACGAAGTGGAAATCAGCCTCTCGCTGGATGCCAATGAGGATTTCGCCGACGCCTGGAATGGCCATGCCCTTGCCCTGGTTACCTTTGTGTTTTCGGTGAGGGGATGCCAGATAGCCCTGACAACAACCAACCTATCGTCTGCACCCCTCGCCTTCAGCCAGGCTCTCCACACCTACCTTCCGACGACGGATATCGAGAGAACCCGTGTGCTCGGGCTTGGCGACAGCCATTATATTGATACGCTCGACAACTGGGAGTACCGAGCGCAGGAGGGTCCCGTCTATTTCCACGGTGAAACGGATCGCATCTATGAATCCCATGAGCCACTCACCATCATGACGCCGACAGGTGGCCGCACCCTGACATCCGTCGGCAGCGACTCAATTGTGGTCTGGAACCCGGGGCCGGAAAAAGCAGCAAGGCTCTCTGATTTTCCGGATACTGGCTGGAAATCCATGCTATGTGTCGAAACCGCCAATGCCGCGAGCGACTATCGCGTGCTTAATGAAGGCCAAAGTCACACCCTCGGGGTGTTTATCGGGCGCAAGACATTCGACTACTAATCTCGCCTTTTCAAACAGGAAAGCTCATGAGTCTGGGAACGTTTCTGAAATCCAAGTTGGTTCCAGCGGAACTGGACCAACACATCAACCGCATTCGCAAGCCAATAGGCACATTGGGCTACGACCCATGGGGGTTTAATGCCGATGCGGTCAAATACGGTTTTTCATTGACCAAACAGATTTACGAGAAATACTTCCGGGTATCCGCTCACGGCGTTGAAAAGATCCCCGCCGATGGACCGGTTCTGATCATTGCAAACCACAGCGGTCAGCTCCCGATCGACGGCCTGCTGATCGGCTACGCCCTGGCCTCACGAAAAAAAGACCCCCGAATTCCCAGAGCAATGATCGAACGCTTCTTCCCAACCGTCCCCTGGCTGGGCAATCTCCTCAACGAAGTTGGAGCGGTACTGGGTGACCCTGTGAACTGCGCCAAGATGCTGGCCAATGATGAAGCGGTGATCGTATTCCCCGAAGGTGTGCGCGGCTCCGGGAAGCTCTATCACGACCGCTACGAACTCAAGCGGTTCGGAAATGGCTTCATGCACCTGGCAATGAAATATAACGCCCCGATTGTTCCGGTCGGCGTGGTCGGGTGCGAGGAAACCATTCCTGCGATTGCAAACATCAAACCGCTCGCCAAAGCCCTCGGCATTCCCTACGCCCCCGTCGCACTCCCGGTCGTGTTCCCAGCCAAGGTCCATCTCAACTTTGGTGATCCCATGCATTTCGATGATCTGGAAATTCCAGAGGAACAGGTAACGGAACGGGTTGAAATGGTTAAGGCCGAAATTAACCGTCTGATTGACAAGGGACTCAGCGAAAGGAAAAGGCTGTTCTGATGACGCAACAACGTAGACCCCACATTCTTGTAACAGGCGCTGCGGGTGCCCTGGCCCAGAAAGTCATCAGCCAGCTCAGGGATACTTGCGACCTGGTCGCAGTAGATTTTCGAGAGCAGGTCTATCTGGGCGATGATATTCCGAGCTACCGGATCGACTTCACCAAGCGGGTATTCGAGGACCTTTTCCGGCGCTACCAGTTTGATGGCGTGATTCACCTGGGCCGCATCATGTCCAGCGAACTGACTCGCATGAGACGCTATAACGCCAATGTTCTCGGCACACAGAAGCTTCTGGATCTGAGCCACAAGTACGGCATCAAAAGAGTTGTCGTACTCTCCACGTTTCACGTCTATGGTGCCGTTGCCTACAACCCGGCCCTCATCGATGAATCCGCCCCACTCAAGAGCGTCGGCCTGAGCGCTGATCTGGTCGATTCGGTGGAACTGGAAAACCTCGCCAATATATACCTCTGGCGCTACCCGGACCTCAACATTACGATCCTGCGCCCCTGCAACATCGTAGGCCCGGGCGTGCGAAACACCATGAGCACACTGCTTGCCAGTGAACGCGCACCGGTGTTGGCAGGATTCTCTCCAATGATGCAGTTCATCCACATTGACGACATGTCAGACGCCATTGTGCTCGCCTACAACAAGCCTGTGCGCGGTGTGTTCAATGTCGCACCTCAGGACTGGGTTGCGTATCAGCACGCGCTGAAACTGTGTGGTTGCCGACGAATCCCGATACCATCAATTCCGCCGGCAGTGCCAAAATTTATTCTTAACACTCTGAAGCTGAGAAGTTTTCCATCGTATCTGATGGCCTTTTTCAAGTATCCTGTCGTTATAGACGGCAGAGCGTTCGCTCGAGAGTTTGATTTCGAACCCAAACGACCGCTCATGGAAATCTTCCGGTTTTACCGGGACAACAAAAAGCCGGTGTGAGGCCCGCGTTCAGCGGTCCACAAGCCCCGGAGAAGACGCAGGTAGCAAGGGATGCTCAGCGATTTCAGCCTCATCAGCCACGCCGCTGCAGCCATCATGTTTGCGCTGCTGTCGGTGCTGGTAGCCACCCGATATCTCAGGCGCGACGTAGATCGGGCGCTCTTTTTGTCTGCATTGGTAACGACCATTTGGGCCTCGGCACTCGTCACCCAGACGCTTTGGGACTTCCCCGGTTTCTTCATCCGATATTTTCTTGAACTGCTGCGCGACGCATCGTGGATCACCCTGCTCTTCGCCATGCTCAGGGACTCCTTTCGCCAGGGCAACATTACCGGTCGTCTAAAGAGAGTGCTTGGCACTTCTGCGGTGGCCCTGCTTGTACTTCTGGTCACCTTCGGTTTGCTTGAATACTTTGCGGGTTTGTCGGTCCTCGACGGCAAAACCAAAGTGTTGGGGCAGATCGCGCTTTCACTGCTTGCCCTGTCTCTGGTCGAACAAATCTGGCGTAACCATCCGGGATTCGGAAGGTCCAGCCTTAAATACATCTGCATCGGCATCGCGACCATCTTCGCCTTTGATTTCTTCATGTATGCCGACGCCCTGCTCTTTGGCGAGATTGCCGATTCGTTCTGGAATGCGCGAGGCCTGGTGAATGCCTTGCTGGTACCACTGTTTGCAGTGAACGTGATCAATACCCGCAAACAACCCGTCGATTTTCAGCTATCCCGTTCGGCCGTCTTCCACGCGGGAACACTCGTCTTTGCGGGTGGCTACCTGCTCTTCCTCTCAATCGGCGGCTACTATGTGCGCGCACTCGGCGGGGATTGGGGCGAAGCTCTCCAAGTGCTGTTTCTGACTATTTCCCTGACCTTCCTGGTCACGCTGCTGGTATCCCGCCGAATTCGTGCGAAGTTGATGGTTTTGATCAGCCAGAACTTTTTCGATTACAAATACGATTACCGGGAAGAATGGCTGAAAATGACCCGGGAGCTTTCGGACCTGAGCCAGGAGCCCCCGTTACCCCAGCGGGTTATCCGGATTCTGGCCGCACTTGTAGAAAGCAACGCCGGGGCGCTTTGGCTCAAAAATGATCAGAACAGCTACAGCCTAAATTCATCAATCAACCTCACCATGCCCAAGTACACCATGATTGATGAGGACGCAGAGTTGGTCCGTTTTTTCCGCGACCGTGAGTGGATTATCAATCTTCATGAGTACCGCAATGACCCGGTCAGCTACAACCTGGTCGAAATTCCCGACGCCATCTCCCAGACGCCCGATGCGTGGCTGATTATTCCCCTGTTTCTGGACAACGAGCTCTATGGCATTGCCATGGTCGGTAACCCGTACGCACGGGTCGAATTGAACTGGGAAAACTTCGACCTGATCAAGGTTGTTGCTCGCCAGGCTTGCAACCTTCTGGCCCAGGCCGACGCACAGAACCGGCTGTCTCGTGCCATGCAGTTTGAAGCTGTTAGCAAGGCCTCGGCCTTCATGGTCCACGACCTGAAAACCGTGATCGCACAGCTCTCTCTTCTCGTCAAAAACGCGCCCAAACATCGAAACAACCCGGCGTTCATTGACGATATGATCAACACCACCGAACACGCCGTGCGAAAAATGTCGAACCTGGTCGATCATATACGCAAGCCCTCCCGCGATGATACTGACACCTGCACGCCTATAGACCTTGCAGCCATGGTGGCTCAGCTTGTTGAGCATTACGGCCGACAACAACCGCCGCCACAGTTTGAGGGAACTGCAGAGTCTATGGTTGTCAAAGCAGATGCAGAGCAGCTCAGAAGTGTCCTCGGACACCTGATTCAGAATGCGCAGGATGCGACACCGGCAGACGGCGAGATCACCCTGACAATCAAAAACACACGTGGCAGTGTGGTGCTGTTTATTCAGGATACCGGTTCGGGAATGACCGAGGAGTTCATCAGTACGCAGTTGTTCAAACCGTTTGAGAGCACAAAAGGGCTTACCGGTATGGGCATTGGCGCCTATCAGGCACGGGAATACATCCAGAAGCTGGGCGGCAATATTGACGTTACCAGCGAGCCTGGCGTGGGCTCATGCTTCTCGGTCCGCATCCCTCTGATTGCAGAGTTGGCCAAAGAACCGACAAATAGTTCAGTTTCTGACACTCCCCAGCCCAAAGAAGGCGTCAATTAACTGTCTATTCTAAACTTCTCATGATCAAAGCATTGCAAAGTGTCAATGTTCAGTTGAGAATTTAGCTATGGAAGGATCGGGATGGAAGATCCCGACGCTGTAAAAAATACAAACAAGGGACATGTTGCTGTTGTGACTAGACGACTCCTGATTGTAGAGGATGATCCCGGCCTGCAGAGTCAGATGAGGTGGTGCTTCAGTGAAGATCTGGAAGTGGCCGTCGCGTCTGACAGAGACTCTGCGCTAGCCGCCTTGAGACGTGAAGAACCTGACGTTGTTACACTGGATTTAGGTTTGCCGCCAGATCCCGGCGGTGCCACTGAAGGTTTTGCCCTGTTAGAAGACATCCTCCGATTGTCGCCGATGACCAAAGTAATCGTCGTGACCGGACGGGAGGATAAGGAAAACGCCGTCAAAGCCATCGGAATGGGCGCGTCTGACTTTTACCAGAAACCTCTGGATGCCGACATTCTCACCTTTGTGGTCAATCGCGCTTTCCGGCTCGCAGAGCTTGAGCGAGAAAACCAGGCGTTGGCTCGCCAGGGCAATGGCACCAATATCAAAGGCATCGTAGCAGCCAGTCCCCAGATGCTTGGTATTTGCCGTACGCTTGAGAAAGTTGCCCCGACAGATGTTACTACTCTGATCACCGGGGAAACCGGTACTGGCAAGGAGCTACTGGCCCGCGCCCTTCACGACCTCAGTCCCCGAGCCGGTAAACCATTTGCCGCCATCAACTGTGCTGCGATTCCCGAAAACCTGCTCGAAAGTGAACTCTTCGGCTATGAGAAAGGGGCCTTTACCGGGGCCACTCAAAGCAAAAAGGGCAAGATAGAGAGTGCCAATGGGGGCACGCTGTTCCTGGACGAAATCGGGGATATGCCCATGGCGCTCCAGGCCAAACTACTGCGCTTTCTGCAGGAACGCATGGTTGATCGCGTCGGCTCCGTTCAACCAATCCCAGTCGACGTGAGAGTGGTATGCGCCACCCACCGCAACGTCAAAGACCTGATCGATGCCGGAGACTTCCGCGAAGATCTCTATTACCGCATCAGCGAAATTACGCTTGATGTTCCATCTGTTCGGGAACGTGATGGGGACGCCCTTGTCATCGCACAATCGCTTCTCAAGACTCTGGGCAAGGAACTCGACCGCCCTAACCTCTCTTTCGCTGAGGATGCCGTCAACGCCATCAGCAGCTATAGCTGGCCGGGTAACGTCCGCGAGATGATCAACAAAGTGAAGCGCGCGACCATCATGGCCGACGGAAAGCGCGTCACCGCCGAGGACCTGGAGCTTTCCTGTGACGGGACCGTAACTGGCAACCAGCTCAATCTGCGCCAGGTACGTGAAATCGCCGAGCGGCAAGCTATTATTCAGGCATTGAGATCCTGCAATTTTAATATGGCTCAGGCCTCCCGGTTGCTCGGAATCACCCGGCCAACCCTATACAACCTGACCGACAAGTACAGGATCGAAACGTCACAAACCGAAACCGGTACTTGAAGCGCAAACGCGGAATTCGAAACAAGACCCGATTAACGAAGGAACAGGGCATGAAAGCACTACAGCTAGCGCGAACGACTCTCCTCTCCACGGCCATCGCTCTGACAATGGCCGGATGTGGCGAAGAAGCGAAGGAAATGACGCAGGAAGAAATTCAGTACATCAGCCACCTGGATCAGGCTCGTTTCTTTCAGCGCCAGGGGGAGTTGAAAGCCAGTACCCTCGAAGCCCGCAGCGCTATCGAACTGCAAGCAGATCAACCCGACCCCTACTTCGTTATCCTGGAGAACCTGCTTAAAGCCGGTGATGCCGAAAATGCCGAGCGTCAGCTTGATCAGCTTCTCGACGCGATGGAAGAGAACGAGACAGATATCAGCCAGGCAAACCAGACCCGAGCCAGCCTGATTCGTGCCGAGGCAAACTTCTATCAGAGGGACTTCAAAGAGGCCCTCCGTGCACTTTCAGAAGCGTCGTTTGGTGATAGAGCCAAGGAACTCAAAGGAAAAATACTGGAAGCCAAGATCTACCATGCCTCCGGAAAGACAGACAAAGCACGTGCGGCGTTTGAAAGCGCTCAGGAAATCGACACAAACTCTCCGTTACCTCTGATAGGTCTCTCCCGCCTCGCGTTCAGCGAGGACAATCAGCAGGCTGTCGACCAGTACCTGGCGGAGGCCGAAAAGCTGGATCCGCAAGAACCTGAACTCTGGCTCTGGAAAGGCCAGCTTGCCCAGGCCCGCGAACAATGGGAAGCCGCTGAAGAAGCCTATATCAAGGCGCTGGAGGATATCGGTCAGTTTGATGTCATGACCCGGCGTAAGTATGAAACCATTTCAGCGTTGATTTCTGTCCTGCGAGCCCAGGGAAAATCTTCGGAGGCATTTGTCTATGAAGAGATTCTGGCCAAGTCCGGTCCGGGCATGGTTCGTAGCAATCTTATCGCGGCTCAGGATGCCTATAACCGCGGAGACCTGAACGAAGCGGCCAAGTATCTCGAAGAAATTCTTCGTCAGGCTCCAAGCCACGAACAAAGCAACCTGATGCTGGGAATGATCCGTTTCCGCCAGGGAAGAGTTGAAGAAGCAGAGAAGCTCTTGGCGCCCATTGCTGAGATGACCCACGACAGTGAAGCCAGCCGCCTGCTTGCCGCTACTCGGCTTCAGCTAAAAGACCCTGAGGGCGCAAAATCTGTCCTCGAAGATCTGGACGACTCGGACAGCAACCCAGCAACGCTTGCGCTTGCCGGCATCGCCGCGCTTTCAACGGGCGACCAGGACACCGGTGAGGCGCTGATCCAGAAGTCTCTTCAGCAGAATCCTGACAATCATGAACTTCGGATCCGCTACGCTCGCTATCTCATCGAAATTGGTCGATTCGACGATGCTATAAAGAGTGCCAACACAGTCAAAGAAGCCGCGCCCGATAACGAATCCGCGCGAGCGGTGCTGATTCAGGCCTACCTTCGTTCTGAGCAGCCGACAAAGGCTGTTTCGGTTGCCGATCAATGGATCAAGGATTCCCCGGACAGCATGACGGCAATTCTTACAAGGGGACAGCTTGCATTGGAAGCCGGCGAGCAAGGTGAGGCTCAGGATTATTTTGAGCGCGCAAGGAAGGCATTCCCCGAATCTACCGCGCCACTGGTAGCGCTTGGCAACCTGGCCATGACTCAGGACAAATCCGACAACGCCAGAGCCCTCTTCAGAACTGCCCTTGAGCTGAATGCAGATAACCGTGCAGCGCTGGCAGGATTCTCCCGGGTAAGCTCTCAGGACGCGGTTCTTGAGCTGGTAACACAGCTTTCTGAGGACCAGCCAGATGCCGTCGGACCGAAGCTTGTCTTGCTTGAAGCAGCGTTGACCAATGGTGACAACACCCAGGCTGACTCGCTTTCCGCAACACTGCTTGAGCGGACCGAAGAGAACGTACCATCAGCGGCCGAACCTGCTGTGATTAATATCTACAGTGCGGTCTCAACGAGGCTACGCAAGAGCAACCCCGAGCAAGCCAAGACCGTTCTGGACCGAGCCCGAGTGCTTTTCCCTGAGAGTGAACGTGTATCACTTCAAGCCGCTGACCTCGCCTTCCAGTCAGGTGACGAAAGCGAAGCGCGGAACATTATTCAGGAGGCCAAACAGGCTCACCCTGATTCAGCCAATCCGTACTTGATAGAAGCGACGTTCTACGAACAGGAGGGAGAGTTCCGGCAAGCCGCAGAGCTGTATGAGCTCGCTCTCACCAAGGACGACTCTGCCAACACCCACGTGGCCTACATCCGAACACTCCAGAAAGACGGTCGAAAAGACAGTGCTCTTAAAGCGGCTGCCGCAGCGTTGGAGAGCTACCCCTCTAACCCTACTCTGCTGATGAATGCGGCGATGCTGTATCAAAACGAGCAGCAGACTGAGAAAGCAAAATCCGCTTACGAGGCCCTTCTCGACATCACCTCAGATAACGTTGTTGCGTTGAACAACCTGGCTTGGCTCTATCATGAAGAAGGCGACGCACGGGCCATGGAGCTCGCAGGCCGAGCTTACGAGCTGAACCCTGAAAACGCCGCGATCGCAGATACTTATGGCTGGATTCTGCTCAAGGCAGGCAAGGCCGAAGAGAGTCTTCCTGTTTTGGAGAAGGCTTACAAACTGCAGCCGAACTCTGACGAGATCGCCATGCATTTAGCAGAGGCCTATAAAGCCACGGGAAAAAATGCCGAAGCAAAGGTGATACTTGAGGGGATTGGGGAGCGAGGCTGACAGCTATGAGAGAAAGGGGGGGATGATTACCCCCCTTTCTCTAATCCCGGAACATCACCAACTGAATGCCTGGTCAAGGATCTCGCTCACTCTCGAATGGCCAACGGCTGTCAAATGCCCTTCGTTCGGGTGAAACAACACCTGTCCTTGATCATACAATTTACTTAATTGAGGGCCCAGACTCACGGCTCTGATACCCAACCGATCAAATGCCTGAGAGAGCTGCAGTTCCAGCGTTTGTTGATATATCCCAGGCACTGTTCCCTCCCTGAAATACCCAGAACCAGGCATTAAAACGAATTCAAGCTCCACCCCGGCGCCCCTCAGCAACGTTTGGGCACGAGAAGTGATTGCCATGAACAGCTGAATGTCCTGTTCGTTCGCCTTTTCGAGATATTGGGTCAGGCCAGGCTCATCAATGCCCACCAGGCTATTCAGGCGCCTGCCTATCTGAAACTCATTCAAGGCATCCCGCCCCGCGCTATACAGCTCAAAGTCTCTTAAAATCGCCGACTGGACAGAATCAGGGCGGAACGAGGTGGACTTGCTCACCATAGGAACCGGGCTGTTTCGCAATGCTAACCGGTCGCCGACCAGATCAAAGAATGGCTTACCATACGCTGCCTGTAATGGGAACCGGTACCGAATATCAAGAAGATCGTTACCAAGGTAGACAACCCAAATAACGCTACTGGGCTGAAACTTCAGTATAGGTTCCAAAGCTAAAAGCGATTGGTCCGGGGCATAGCCCGGCACTCCCAGATTTGAGAACCGAACCGTATCCTCAGAGTGCTTCCTGTTCAGAGCCGCTACAAATGTCTCGGAGTCATTGACGCCCAATCCGAATGTAAATGAATCGCCTACGAAGAAAATATCAGGATCGCCCGTCAGTCGCCCGGGGACGGGTCCTCGGAACCCCTCCTCATTTACAGAGTAGCTGACATTAAAATCGTAGTGATGGTGCTGCCCGGACCATCCCGGATTCAGTTTCCATCCAAGGGCCGGATCGTAGAGCACAAAGCCATCGTCCATAGACTCAGATTCGCTAATGGTATTGCTGTACGCCCTCAAGGCCCACTCAACAACAGACCCAGCCATTACAACCGCAAGCACAGCGCTCGCTATGGCAAAAGCAGCATTCCTATTCCGCTCTCCCTGCGACATCAAGATCACCTCAGAACAATGTATAGATGAACGGGGCAAATGCGGAACCCTGGCCAAAAACGATTAGCCCGCCAAGCAGAATTAATGTGACCAGTAATGGAATCATCCAGAATTTCTTCCTGGCTCGAACAAACAGAGAAAAATCCTTTAACAGTTCCCACATCAGAACGGCAACTCCAAACTTGTGCTTGATTCACTCTGCTTACGATAACTGGAGACCCGCGAATCAAATGAACGGTGAATCGGATCCTTGCCAAGCAAACGCATTAAAAAACCCATCGGGCAGATCAATACAAAATAGACGAGCGACAGCAGGAAAACGGAATTGAATCGACCAAGAGGTTCTCCAACGCGGATAAAGCCTCTCCGCAAAGGGCTCAAGGCAGTGGGATGAAGGAACGCGATAACACCCAAACCGGCCCCCAAAACCCAGGGCCAGACCGGTAATGAGTATTCAGCCCACCACGGTAACAAAAGCCCAAATACCACACCCAGGAAAATGGCCAGGGTATACCCAAAGGTTCTCGCTTCCTCACGCTCTTTTCTAACGTCCATGATTAGAATTAATCCAGTTCAAACTGATTGATGTGGTCCAGGTATTGCTCCTGATTGGGTTGAGATGTCTTCTCAAGGATATAGTTCCCGATAACCAGATAATCCATACCTGTTGCCATAAAGCATCGATACGCATCCTCCGGAGTAGCGACTATCGGCTCACCTCTCACGTTGAAGGAGGTATTTATGAGGACAGGACATCCGCTCAAAGACTTGAACGCTTCCAGCAATCTGCGGTATCTGACTGAGCCCTGGTCACCAACCGTCTGCAACCTGGCGCTGTAATCCACGTGGGTGACGGCCGGAATTTCCGAACGCGCATGTTTAAGCAACTCGAGCCCACGCACTGCATTACTGGCCTCCGCCAGCCGCCTGGATGGATGAACTGGTGCAGTCAAAAGCATGTAAGGACTCTCCTGCGGGCACTCGAACCAATCTTTGGCATCGTCGAGCAAAACTGAAGGCGCAAAAGGACGAAACGATTCCCGGAACTTGATCTTCAAATTCATGGTTTCCTGCATCTCGCCTCGCCGAGGGTCTCCAAGGATAGAACGGTGCCCCAGGGCTCTGGGGCCAAACTCCATTCGTTCCTGAAACCAGCCCACTACGTTCCCACCCTCAATCAGGCTCGCTGTACGTGCATACAATGTCTCTTCATTTTCATACCCATAAACAGCGCCGCTCACGTCGAGTGCTTCGCGTATTTCGGCATTCGAAAACTCAGGCCCAAGATAAGTGCCTGACATGCCATCAACCTGGTTACGCTGTCGTTCTCCCGACAGCTGGTACCACGCACACAGGGCAGCACCAAGAGCCCCCCCGGCATCCCCCGCCGCAGGCTGAACCCATATTTCAGAAAATCCGGCACGCCGGATCACTTCACTATTCGCCACACAGTTCAGTGCAACACCGCCGGCAAGACAAAGCTTGTCATGACCAGTCTCTTTCCTTAACGCAGAAGCCAGGCATACCACGCACTCATTGAGCACCTGCTGGATAGATGCTGCGACATCCATATGAAACTGGGTCAAAGATTCCGACTCAGGCTTCCTTACAGGCATTCCGAATAACTCTTCGAACCTGCGGTTAACCATGGTCAATCCCGTGCAATAATTGAAGTAGGCCATGTTCAAACGAAACGACCCATCGCTTTTAATATCAATTAGTTCAGTGCGAATCAGTTCTACAAAACGCGGCTCGCCATACGGCGCCAGGCCCATCACCTTGTACTCACCGGAATTCACCTTGAACCCCAGGTAGTAGGTGAAAGAGGAATACAGCAAGCCTAGGGAATGCGGAAAGTCTATCTGCCAAAGTGGTTCCAGGGCCGCACCATCGCCATTCCAGGCGGAGGTCGTCGCCCATTCACCAACGCCGTCAAGACAAAGAACGGCGGCCCGATCAAACGGTGATGGAAAAAAGGCTGACGCCGCGTGGGATTGGTGATGCCCGGTAAACAGTAATTTGGGCAACTGTTTTGGCGCTAAACCGGATACCTCGGTAAGCGCTCGCCTAAGTTCTCTCTTAAGATATACCTTCTCTTTCAGCCATACCGGCATAGCTTTCAGAAAGGATTTGAGCCCGCTCGGTGAGAAACTAAGGTAAGTTTCAAGCAGGCGCTCAAATTTCAGCAGGGGCTTGTCATAGAAGACGATACATCGAACGTCCTCAAGGCCAATTCCAGCGAATTCCAGGCAATATTTTACAGACTTCCCAGGAAAGCCTGAGTAGTGCTTTATCCGGGTAAAGCGTTCTTCCTGTGCCGCAGCCACAATGTGCCCGTCTTTAATGAGAGCGGCAGCGGAATCATGATAGTAGGCTGAGATCCCCAATATGTAGGTAGCAGCATGGCTCTTACAGCCTTCCATGGAATGTCTCAACTCCCCTTTTGCCGGCAAGATTGGTCCAACTTGCTCTTCTGAAACAACTGTAAACTAATTCGACGTTGTTGCACGCCCAAAAAAAAGGCGGAATGCGAATCAACGCACCCCACCCTTTTCCACTACCGAACAGAGCTATGAACTCTATCCGCCTGGCTTACGCCTTTGCGCGCTTACGCAGGCCCAGACCGATCAGGCCAAGACCCAGCAGAGCCAGAGTTCCAGGCTCAGGAACGGTGTATGAACCTTCGGTGATATCGTTTGCACAAGTCATGGACCAGCGCAGACCGATCTCTTGAGGGGTCAGAGCATTCAAACCCAGGTCGCTCAGGGCAATCTGGAAGCTCAAAGTAGTAAGGCCGCCAGTCGTGATGTTCAGACCAGCGTCTCCGGCTTTGTCTGCTCCTGTCGGGAAACCAAGGATAGACGCACGATCAACGGTAACTTCCTGGCCAATTCGAGTCGGAGAATCAGACGTAATATTGAGGCCATCAGACAGTGAGATGTCGACAACGTCAGCAAGGCCGCCGGACAGGCTGCTAACGTCAACCGCATATTCCCAATCTTCGCCGTTCGTGTAATCGTCGTTCTCGTACGGAGCAGTGCCAAACGGGTTCCAGCCATCAGTGCTGATGAAGAGGTCACCGTAATCAAACGTCGATGCACTAGGATCGAAGTTCGTGTATACGCTCACGTAAAGGTTGTTTACATCACTGGAGACATCCATCCCGAACACATCGTACTCTGCCGGGTTGCCGAATACGTCGTTGTTGGTTGTCGCGAGAGGATTATTGTTGGCACCGATGAACTGGTCAGCACCATTATCATCGATAGAGTACGCAGAAGCACCGGATGCGATGCCCATCGACAACAATGATCCTATCAGTACTTTGTTCAGCGTTTTCATAGTATCAGTCCTTTAATGTCTTGCCATTTCTGGGCTTTCGTCATCACCCGCACGAAAAAACTAAGCAATCTTCTCGCCAACTACATTTTTTCATTTTATTTCAATATTTTAATAAGCCATAAAGACTGCAAAGAACCAACGATCGTAAAGATTCCCGACACTGTTGAGCATGGAAACGCATACTTAAGTATTTATCGCATAAACACACCTCAAGCATGAAAAAACGATACAACCGTCGATTGGAAACCTGCCTCGCTGAAACCAATACTGAAATTATTGGCCGAATCCATTGATCAATGGTGCCCTATGAAAACTCATCAGTTAATCGTTCCAGTATTGTTGGCTATCGTTCTGTCTGGCTGTCAGGCTTGGCAAATAGAGGATATAGAGGGACTCGATGCCACCGCTGCTACCCCGGCACAAAGTGAACCGGGTAAGGTACAGATCCTCTACTGGGATGGCATCGAAGGCACGTTGGTTAGCGACCTGACTGCCAGCTCAACATACCCTGACACTCCCTCGGAAATCGCGGAACTGACGACATTACAGTCTTTGGTGAACAGGGCCGAAAGCTACGGGGCAATGGTTCAGGGCTTTATTGCCCCTCCCACAACTGGTGAATACCGTTTCTTTTTGAGCGCTGACGATGGTGCCGAGTTTTGGCTAAGTAGCGATCAATCCCCCGATAACGCCTCGGCGATAGCATCTGTGCCGAACTGGACCTACACAGAAAGCTATAACCAGTACAGTTCTCAAACATCCGGTCTTGTTTACCTAGAAGCCGGCGCCAAATACTACTTTAAACTGTTATTCAAAGAGGCGGTTGGAGATGACCACTTCAGCGTCGCGTGGGAAGGGCCCGGATTTCCGATGAAGGTCATTGACTCAAGCGCACTGTACTCCTGGGCCACACCGATTTATGAGTCAGATGCAACATCCGCTGATGCTTATTCTTTAGGATATCGAGTAGGCTTCCTTGACGGCTCTGAAGGACTTAGCTTTTCACAGTCCTACCCACCACTCGATACGGATCAGGACGGGCTCTATGACAACTGGGAAGTCATTATGGGGTTAAACCCTTCAAACAGCGGTGATGCTACTTCCGACCCCGATAACGACCTTCTTACCGCTATTGAAGAGTTCAGAATTGGAACAAGAGAAAACAACATCGACACAGACGGAGACGGAATCCCCGACGGAGCGGAGTTTGCTTATTCTTTAGATCCTCTAAATGCAGCAGATGCTGCCATGGACCAGGACGGTGATGGCTTCAGCAACCTTGAGGAATTTATAGCCGGCACGAACATGGATGACTCAGCCGATTCTCCAGTAACGGAAACAGATTCCACTGCAACAGAACTGGTAGCCGGCTTCACGGGCCAGTACTTTTCCGGAACAGAATTCGACAGCTATGTTTTAACCCGCCAAGGAGAAACGCTCCAATTTGACTGGTCCACTAACCCGCCACTGCCGGAACTACCGAAAGATCGCTTTAGCGCAAGGTGGTACGGATTATTCACCCCCCCTCACGATTCAGGTGAAAGACTCTACAGGTTTACGCTGACGTCTGATGACGGTGTGCGTATGAAACTCGGTACTGAGACAGCCATTAACTCATGGGTGGATCGCGGCACAACGTCCGACGTTGTCGAGCGAAGCTTTCAGGCGGGTACTGCTGTCCCCATTCAAGTCGAGTACTATGAAAAAACAGGGGCAGCTATTGCATCTCTGACCATTGCAGACGCACAGTCCGGAACCACTTTCCCCCCTCAGGACATCATCAGCTCCCCTAATCTGAGCGGGAACTCTGTCACCGATTCAGACAGTGACAGCCTTCCCGACATTTGGGAGTTAACGTATGGAACCGACGTTCTCGTTAACGACGCTGCTATCGCATTTAACGGAGAGGGAATAACTGCTCTTGAGGCATACCAATCAAACCTGCATCCATGGACTCTAGAACCCACCCCCGCTTCTACGCCATCGGGCAGCACAGACGAAAGTGTGACCCCAGCACCAACTGGCACAGTAACGTTAAGCTGGACAGCACCTTCGACACGAACAGATGGTACGTCAATTTCCCTTAGCGAGATTGCGTACTATGTATTGAGCTATGGCCTATCGGAACTTAGCTTGGATCAGTCGCTGCAAATAGACAGCACTCAAACGAGTCATACCTTTGACCAGCTTTCTCCAGGAACCTGGTATTTTACCGTCAGAGTAGTTGACACTCAGGGACTGAGTAGCGAGCCATCAGCCCCTGTCAATTTCCTCGTGCAGTAGATCTGTATGGAAATTCGTTAGAGGTTTGGTCTAAATTGGGCACAATCCTATGGGGGTCCTGCATACGACGGTGATGGCAATCCCCAAGGAATATCATCAGCGTTTCAGGAAGCCCCAAGACCCAATGATCGCTGGGGACCGTAACCTCATTAATCTTGCCCCTCCTTACCTTGTCGACATATTTTACATAACGAAACTGCAACGGAGAGATATCCTATAAAAATCATGCCATTAAGAGTTGGTTTCAATTTTGCTACAGCTCCTTCGAAACTACTATACAAGGAGCGTAAAGTGAGACATCTAATCCTGGCATTATTTTTTGCATCTTCACCAGTTAGTGCTTTTGTGATCGACTCATACGGCACCATGGGCATGACATGGCAAAATTCTGTACCAGGCGAATCAAGGACGATCAGCAGGTCTTTAGACTATGTCCTTTCCACATACCAACCCATAGGTTCTGAAGAGATCTCGTCTTATTTTGCTGACCCAAGCGCTTATCGTATCGAAGTTCTTGCGTTGGAAATTATGTTCATGGACTCAGCTGTGGGACCAGCTTTTGAGGCCGCCGTTACCTTCCCCACGGGTTACTCCTTCCTGCAAACAAAAGAATTCGATGGTAGGTACTCAGGATATAGCGGTGTCAGACCGGTCTCAGATCAAGGGACGCTAAGAAAGATTGGAGATGACCGAGCAATGACCTACCAAATCACACACCTCTCCGGCGACATGAACTGGGTGGTTGGTATCGAGCACAACATCACCTTGGAAGTCACCAAGGTTCACGAACCCTCTGGCTTCTTACTCGCCTGCTTTGCACTACTCGTCGTAGCCATAAGGCATTTCAAAAAAATAGATTGATGACAACATTTACACGCCCCTAACATAAGGGAACATTCGAGGTTCGCTGCAACTCCTTTGTGACCGCCGCTGTATATCTTGGCCCCACCTGTAATATACTGCCATCTCGCTCCGGGGACACAGCAATCAAGGAAGAGCAAGTGGCCAAGAACATGCGAATAGGACACTTCATAGAAACAGGTATTGCTGGCGGTGCCGAACAGGTCATGATTGATTTGTGTCGTTACACTGAAGAGCAAACCAACACTTTTACTCCTGTGGTATTGCATTTCGACCATCCATGGATAAGAGAGCAATGTGAAAAGTACGGGATCGAGCACGTCGTCATCCCTTTCCGCCGCCATTTTAAAAGTACAGCGAGGCTGCCTCTATTTGCACTAGAATTCGCAAAGTTTCTTAAGGTGCAGCGCATTGACCTTCTTCATAGCCACCTTTTTGGCCCTATAACAGGGGCAGCAGGAGCAGCTGCGTTATCCCGCATCCCGCATGTAGGCACCCTTCACGACGTCTACATGCTCAAAGAAAAAACAGCCCGACGATATATACTCAAGCTAGCACGCCTTTTCGGCACCAAGTTTGTAACAGTTTCGAAGAACATGGAGAACTATTACAGACAGATCTGCGGCTTCAACGATAGCGCAATCACCACCATTTACAATGGCATAGAAATAGACAATTCAGATAAAAACAGAGAAAACAGTAATAGTCAAAACACGAGTGGCAGCACTAAACAAATCGTGGTTATTTGCGTTGGACGATTGATAAAGCTGAAAAATA
Organism: Marinobacter nitratireducens; assembly: GCF_000708045.1. GTDB lineage: Bacteria > Pseudomonadota > Gammaproteobacteria > Pseudomonadales > Oleiphilaceae > Marinobacter > Marinobacter nitratireducens. The sequence continues at coordinate 346,532 of NZ_ANIE01000003.1, read as the reverse complement.
TAGACCTGATCGTAAAAGCATTTTCATCTCTATCTGCAGATAGAAACATAAGACTGGAAATACTCGGTGAAGGTCCAGAGCATGAATCGATCGCAAACGAAGCAGGAGACCTGCTAAATAAAACAGTTTTCCTCCGAGGAGTACAAAAGAACGTCGATGAATGGTTATCAGAAGCCGATATCTTCGTACAGTTCTCTACAACTGAAGGCCTATCGCGCAGTATTCTAGAAGCAATCTCAACAGGCTTGCCTGTTATAGCAAGTAACGTCGGAGGAAACAGCGAAATCGTCAGAGACAGGGAGAACGGTATTCTCGTTGAAAGTGAGAACCTTGCCGAATTAACGAGCGCACTAGAGGAACTAGTCACGAATTCGGAAGCAAGGCAGAAATACGGAAAATATGGGCAAAATGTTGCACGAAAATATTTTTCCAGATCCGCTTGCAACATGAAGTACCTTCACCTGTACTGTGATCTTCTCAAACTCGTTCGATAGTCTGCTTACAAAATTCGCCATAAATTTCAACCATAAAGAGACACTGACAGGTGAGTGCAAAAAGACTTATCACTGGATCGGGCCTTCGGACAATTGCGCTTATAATTGGAATGGCAATTTCATTTTTTATGATGCCTTTCCTTATTCGAAACCTTGGCGATCATTGGTACGGGGTTTGGATACTTGTAGCAAGCACTCTCGGCTTCTACGGCATGTTCGATTTAGGTATAGCCAGCGCTACGCAACGTTATATTGCTCACGCACTCGGTGAACATGACCAGGAAAGATTGAATTCGATCTTTTCCAATTCTCTATTCATTTACACCTTTATCGCGGTAATTGCAGTATTAGCAAGCATAGCAATTGCGGTATCAGCCCCTGTATTTTTTACCGGAAAAGATGATGCACAGGTTTTCCAGACGATAATCCTGGTTATGGGTAGCACATTCTCTATACACTTCATAATGAACGCTTATTATGGAATCCTCAGCGCCTATCTACGATTTGACATACAGTCATACATTGACATATCAAAATCAATACTTCGCGCAATAACGATATTCTTGATATTTCAAATAGATGCCAGCGTTATAAATCTAGCACTCATCACAGTATTATTCGACTTAATATCACAACTCCTGGTTCTTAGGTTTGCAAAACGCGAAGCAAACTGGTTAGATCCCAAGATCGCTCTAGTCAAAAAAGAAGGGGTGTTTGAACTATTAGACTTTGGAGTAAATAGCTTGGTTATGTTTATTGGAAGACAGGTTCGCGATCGGGGACCTCACATGGTCATAGCTGGCGCTCTTTCAATTTCCACAGTGACACTCTTTCAAATCGCATCACAATTAATACAATACATAAACCAACTGCAATCAAGCATTTTGGGCGTATTAATGCCATCTTTTACCAGACTCCTCGGGGAGCGAAAGCATGACCAACTTTCTAAAAACTACGATTTTTCCTTAAAGGTATCTGCTTTAATTTCATCGTGTTTGTGTGGTGGATTGATATCTTTAGGAAATTCTTTTATCGTTTTCTGGATAGGTCCTGAATACAATGAGGCTTATATCGCCGTTTCGGCGATGGCCATTGGATATTTTTTCGTTCTACTACACTACCCCACATTCCAGCTTCTCGTATCGCTTGCTGAACATAAATATTTTTCTAGATATGAATTGCTTGAAAGCCTTTTAATTGTTTTAGTAACAATTGTGCTTTCCAAGAGTTATGGAATCTCTGGAATAGCGGTCGGGATAGGTGTAACGTTGGCGGTTTCACGATTCTTAGTTTTACCACTTTTACTCAGCATGGCTTGGAATAAGCCAGCAAGAAAAACATACTATTCGACGCTTTACTTCACCGCTATATCTTTAGCGCTTCACTATCCCGTTTACCTGATATTGAAATCTTTTTCAGATAACCACTCATTCTTATTAGCTCTATTAATGGCAATACCTTTATATTTGTCATACGTTTCAGTTTACGTACTGTTTGTCACAAACGAAAGTGAGAAATCGATAATTAAATCAAATTTAAAGTCGCTTCTACCTCTTAAATGGACCGGAAACAGGAACTAATCGAGAAACCAATGACCAAAAGCAAGTGCACTGAACGACAAATGCCGCTTGGATCCGCCGTATCCATAATAATTCCGCTATTCAACAAAGAAGACACGATAAGAAAAACGCTTACACAGGTTTTAAAAGTTGGTCCGTACCCAAATGAAATCATCGTTGTAGACGACGGTAGCACCGATCAATCATATAAAATTGCACAAGAATTCTCTGAAAATATCTCACTATACCGACAAACAAACAAAGGCCCGTCATCTGCACGAAATTTAGGTGCCAAGCACGCAAGAAATAAGCACTTGGTTTTCCTCGATGCAGATGACGAGTTAGTTGAAGGAGTTTGCGAAGAGCACTTAAGGCTAAGAGAGTTATTCCCAAAATCAAGATTAACGTACGTTTCATTCGAAATATATGATGTATTAAAAGATGTATCAGAAGAACAAATACTAACCAGTAGACTCGATTCATATGAATCTCAAGAACCCAGAGAGTTCAGTCGGTTCAACTTTAAACTCATAGAAAATATAGCAGCCGGATCATTTTGTATAGACAAAGACATATTTTTAAAATCGGGTGGTTTCGATGAAAATCTTAAAATTTGGGAGATCACTGATTCCTTAATAAGATTTCGCCTTCATACCAAATCTCAAGCTATTAGCCCTAAAGTTCTTTGCCGAAAAAATAACGACTCTCGAAACAGCCAATTCTGTAGGTTTCAAAAAAATATCGACCAGCATATATATTATTCCAGAAAACTTCTCAGTTACGCTGACCTATTACCCAATTCCGAGATTCGGAGAGTTAGTCTCGAAGTCATATACTGCTTAAATAAACTCTGGATCGAGAGAAATATATTAAAAATGTCCGAACTTTATTCCGATGCATATAAAACATTAGGCCCAAACGCACTAAGAGGTCTCTCACTAAAGATCAGGGTCACATCAGCTATCATGCTAAACATTAAAAAGTTTGCGCGAAACCAATCATGACTAAACCGAAGCTACTTTGGGTGTCACACCTAGTCCCTTACCCACCTAAAGGGGGGGTTCTTCAACGCTCATTCAACTTAATAAAATACCTAAGCAAAGATTTCGACATTTATCTTTTTACATTTAACCAGTCAGCATTTCTAAAAAGTAGCTTTACTGAAAGCACATCGCCGCTGGAAGATGCTAAGGCTGGCCTGGCACCATACATTAAAGAAATTAGGGTTGTTGACATTCCGTCCGAGAGAGTGCCCCTTGGAAAGTATCTTCTCGCACTCCGCTCTTTATTCTCTAGCCGCCCCTATACGATAAATTGGCTCCACAGCAGGATAGCAGAATCCCAATTGTCCAAGATGTACGAAATAGTTAAACCTGATGTAGTTCATTTTGACACGATAAGCCTCGCGCCTTATTTAAAGTGTTGTCGAGGCATTCCGACAGTATTAAACCATCATAATGTCGAGTCGCAAATGATGTGCGAGCGTTCAATCAATGAAGGCAATGGTGCGAAAAGATTATATTATAGATTGGAAGGAAGAAAGCTCAGATCATATGAACACAGCGTATTATCAAAGTTCGATTTAAATATTACGTGCTCAGATCAAGATTCGTCGCTATTAACGAGAGAGAGCCCTGGAGTCAACTGCCTAACTGTTCCAAATGGCGTTGATACGGAATACTTTAAGCATGAAAAAAGCGAATATGAGGATTTCAGTCTGATTTTCGCTGGGGGGTTAGGGTGGTATCCAAACCTTGACGCTATGAACTATTTTGTCGATGAGATTTGGCCTTTATTAAAAATGAAAATGCCGAATGTGACAATGCACTTGATTGGCAGGAATCCGACCAATAAGTTCCTATCTTTGGCGAAACAAGATCCGGACTTTCTTGTACATGGATTTGTAGATGATGTACGCCCATATTTAAAGCGTGCAGATGTCTACGTCTGCCCAATTCGAGAAGGTGGTGGTACTAAGCTTAAAATATTAGATGCATTAGCAATGGGATGCCCGGTTGTCTCACACCCATTTGCGACTATAGGAATAGATGTAGAGCAAGGCGTAACCGTGGAACATGCTTCCTCTCCAGAGGAATTTTACTTGAAGATAGAAAGAATATTTTCTGACAGGAATCTTCGAAAACGCCTGTCGGCGAATGGCCCCAAACTAGTCGCAGAAAAATATTCCTTTGAGTCAATAGCAATGAGATATTCTCTCAAACTTAAAACGCTCATGCGAGACGATAATGAATAGCACGATTTCCAAATACCTTTTCTACCTCCCGTCCACGTATCTGAGAGGTGAAAATGTTTCTAGATACCTTAAGTTTTCCCGGCAATTCCAGTACTGGGACCGAGATGATATTTCTGCATTTCAGTTAAATTCGCTAAGAAAGTTAGTCAACTTTGCATATGAAAATTCTCTTTTCTATCGAAAGTTATATGACGAAAATAGTGTTCACCCGAATGACCTCAAAGAACTAAAAGACTTTAGTAATTTTCCAACGGTATCGAAGCAAGATATCGTAGAACATTTTTCGACGATCAGGACAAAATGCTCTTATAGCCCTCTTGTGACGCATAAAACTACGGGCGGGTCGACTGGCAGGGCCGTCACTATTATTAAAAATGCTAGAGCTTTGGCCCATGAGCGGGCCGTTACATGGAGGTCGTATGAATGGGCAGGAGTTACTATTGGTTCGCCACAAGCACGTTTTTGGGGAATCCCTCTTTCGCAATTTAATCAAAGAAAGTACAGACTCATCGATCTCGTAACAAATCGGCAGCGCTTCTCTGCTTTTGATATAAGTCCCGATAGTTTCCAAAAATTTTATGAAAAACTCCACAGGTTTCGGCCACAATACCTTTATGGCTATGTGTCAGTAATACTTCAGTTCGTTAATTTTCTCGATGAAAATGATCTTACCCTGCCCGATAGCGTTGCATCTATTATAACTACTTCCGAGATACTAACAGAGACCACCAGAACTCGTATTGGAGCTGTCACCGGACTTAAAGTTTACAATGAATATGGGTGTGGAGAAGTGGGCTCAATCGCACACGAGTGTGAACAGGGCAACATGCATATCATGGACGAGAGTCTTTACCTAGAGGCCCAATCAAAACACCATTCCTCAGGTAGTGGGAGCTTGCTTGTCTCTGACTTCCATAACTATGCTATGCCATTAATACGATATGAAGTAGGCGACAACGCACAACTATCAAATGATCAATGCAGCTGTGGCCGAACGTTATCGATCCTTAAAAAAATACATGGGCGAGAATACGACACTCTATATGACAGCCAATTCAACCCAATTCACCCAGAATATGTGATGTATGTGTTTGAGGAAATTAAGGATACCGTTGGAGGAATTAAACAATTCCAAGTTTTACAGCATAAAGACCTGAGTATGGAAATTAGTCTGGTTAAAGAAGAGAACTTTTTAGACCAGACAGAGCGCACTCTTGAGAATAAATTGAAATCAAAATTCGGCGAAGGGGTAAAGTTTAATTTTAGGTATGTCGATACAATTCGAAGAGAAGCTTCGGGTAAGTTGCGATTAGTGAAATCACAAGTAAATACGTAGGGGAAGAAAACTCCCCCTACGCAAAAATTCCTGACCAATATCTATTCAACCAATAGCTGCGGCGCATTAGGTCTGGCAATTGTCGTAGGGGCGTTTCTGACACCAATAATCTCTGTGCCGGTGATATAAGCCCCAACGGCTCCACCTTCAGATGACATATTCCTCGCCGGAGACTGATCTGAAAGATGGTAGTTGTTATTAGCGGCGTCTACAAATAGAGGGTCGCTAGTCGTACTGTGCGAATCCGGACCAGGGGCAGGCACGTCCATAGTTAGCGGATCACCACCGTAACCTATACCCTGCCAATCCAACAAAGAATACGCGCGAATTTCGTTCCCGCTATATACGCCAACCGCTCCAATAAATTCTGGATAAAAAACATTGTAATCAGATAGCGCTATGGATGGATAGTGCACCTTGGAATCAGTCAAGGCATCAGGTTGATAAACAGTCTTTAGGCCAGTAAAATTATAAAATATATTATCTTTTATTTCTACATCGGAAAACCCGCGCACACCTAAGTCAGCCCCAATTACTGTATTATTGTATATCTTCAACCCTCGACTCTGACCGTAAGCAATATGAGTTGTTTCATAAAGAAAAGCTGTAGTGTTGTAAACGATGTTCTGAACCAGCTCGGTGTTGTAATGGATGGTCGATTCCGGAACGCCGTCGTTATTATTAAAATAAAATGCCAATTTTACATCATGGATAACATTCTTTTTAAATACACCGCCTTTTCTTCCATTCACATCAGGAATTTTATGGAAAACTCCAGAATAAGCATCAGAAATATTATTATTCTGTATAGTCGTTTCGTACATCCCATACGATAAAACGCCAGCGGCATTGGCATTATCTACACCGCCAACCCTAATATTATAAATAGTGTTGTCAGATATCAGGGAATAGCCAGCATCATCAATTCTAACGCCGGCCACGTTATTTCCGGTCCCACCGTCGATATTATGGATGATATTACTTATAACACTAATATTACTATTCTCGCGCCCGCTGCCGCTCATAATCCACACCCCTCCCTGGACGCAGTTAGTGAGCTCAAACCCTTCGATAGTAATGTACTGTCTGCCATACAAAGTGAAACAAGGCGCCTGGTCCTTCATGTCGATCACCACCCTATCTCCAGGATATGCAGCATAGGTAATCGGCAAAGACGCAGCACCATCGTTAGCTGGCCTTATCCCCCAATATTTCGTCGAGCCTTCTACTGGAGCGGGTTCGGTGTACACTCCTTCCCTTACATATACCGTGTCCCCTGCAATTACCTTCTGAGCGGCATGCTGAATCGTGCGCCAGGGCCCACTTCCGCCATCTTCGACAAGCCTTCCGTCGTTTGAATCGTCTCCTAGGGGCGATACGTAGTAGGCTCCTGACTTTAGCTCTTGGGAAGCGGCAATCAGAGGAGTACCTATCAAACCTAGTGTCACGATTAGAAAAATCACATTCGTCGTCTTCATACGAAACCTCATGATGGGTGATCTCCTCCATAAGATCTTAGCCCATAATCTAGCTAGCTGTTATAAAAAGCGGTAATTACACTTTTTCGTTTAGACACTAAAATCACAGTCCCACTATAGAGCGGCTGCAAGCTCTCATCCGTAACTCAATCACAAATGAACTCAAGAGGAACAGGAAATTACAGATTGATAAAAATTGGACAACCGCTTGAAATACTGCTCATTACCAAATTCGATCTTGTAACGCTCTAATCCTGCGTCTCCTTGACGTCGACGCATCGCCTCGTCCGCCATCAAGATCTCAAGCTTGGATGCTAGGTCGGCTTCATCACCTGGGGAAAAGAGAAATCCATCAACATTGTGTGTAATCACCGTAGGGATGCCACCTACGTTCGATCCTACTCTGGGTTTTCCTGAGGCCATCGCCTCGATGAGGACTCTGCCCATCGCTTCCGTTCTAGACGGCAGCACGAAGATTCCGCAACGCCCGATGTGCTCGGGTATGTCTGCTGGATCCACGGGAGGGTGGTAGCTGATCTGAGGATGGTTGTCTATAGCGCACTCCAGTTCTTCCATATCAGGGAAGTATCCCAGTATCTTTAGGCTCCACTCCGGGAACTGATCTGATAGTGACTTGAAAGCTTTTATCAATATATCTACGCCTTTAACGTAATATGGAAACCCAATAAAAAGTATTTGCTTTTCTTCACCTTTATTTTCCATATTTGTCGTATTCACATAGTCTGGAAACCTGGTTATGACAGCGTTATTTAAAAGGGGTAAAAAATAATCAATTTGACTATCATAAAGAAGCTTTACTCCAGAGGAATGATCAAGTACGAGTTTCTCAATCTTACAAAGAAGCCACTTTCTTGCCTGTCTTTTCAATTTACTATCAATGTCTACGTAAAGAGCATCTGAAGTGTAATCACCATTAACTTCTACTACGTATGGAATCCTTGAACACAGGCCAAGAAAAAAAGCTACAAGCCCTGTCTTAAGCGGATCATAGGTGCCAATCAGTTTAAAGCGGCGCTCCCCCCTAAGAAAGCTTCCTCCCAAGACCAACCGTAATCCTTTGAATATAAACCATATAAATGTAAATAAAGAGTGTCCTTTTGCGTCCCCAACACAAATAACTTCAAAATCACCAAACGTGCAACGTTTTCTCTCCGGGCCACTGGTTAATATCACCCCCTCGTACTGCTTCGAGAGGCCAGAGCACCTATCAAAAAATGAATATTCAAGGTTAAATTTCGGCCCAGGGGAGATCAAAAGAATACGCTCTTTTCCAGCTTTTGGATCACCGCTCATTAATGATCTCCATGATCTAAGCCTTCAGGTTTTTGTGCAATCCGAAAAATTACCACAGATAAACCAAGAAGATGCCAATAAACAGGATAGTATAGAACTGAAATAAATGCTGCGGTAACGAGAAAACCCACCATCGCGGCTTTCATGGCTTTTGATATTGCTAATATGTTTAGTTTTCGGTGACTTAAATCAGTAGAAGATCGGCCAAGTTTCCTAAATCTTTTAAAATATTTATACGTCATGAAAAAGAATAATGAGATTCCAACAACCCCAAGTTCAGGTATGAGAGTAAAATAGAGAGAGTGAGCTTGCCTTCCCGATCTAAATCTCGCCCCTTCTACAAAATATGGGCTAAGATGCAAATAATCACCTGACGTCCATGGATAGTTATTAGGTCCGACCCCCCATACGGGATTATCTTTAAATATCTCTATAGCGGTAGTCCAGTGAAGGAATCTTATATTCGCAGTGCCTTCATTCGTATTCTTGATTGATTTAACTTCGGCAACATAATCATCTGGTAGCAAAGCAACAAATACCCCTCCCACACTGATAGATAAAAAGAAAACCAATGCAATATTTCGCCACCTTTTTCTGGAACTCCAAAGCATAAACAACAAGGAAGATACCAGGCCTAAAAACCCGCCTCTTGAAGCACTTGCGACAACAGCAGACACGACCAATACGAAAATAACTAATCCTAAAACCCTTTCTACCTTATCCTCACTACCAATAAGGATGTAAAATACAATTGGAAGCCCCGTCACCAAGACCAAAGCAACATCGTTCTCATCTTGAAGAAAACCACCAGGACCTACCCCACCATGAGTGAGCACCCAGATAGCTATTATAAACAACAAAATTGAGTAGAACTTTAAGAAATAAAAAAGCCTATCTTCGCTATTAATGCTTGCAACGAGTGCAAAAACAGAAACCAGGGTAATAAACATGTTCCTAGCCGTCTGAAAGGCGTAGAAATTGTTCTTCGCAAACGGGACCCAACTGACAATTTCAATGAAGAAAAATAATAATGCTAAAACTATTGGATCTTTGAGGTACTCTTTTTCGGTACGCAGAAAGAAAACACACAGAGAGAGAGTTATTAATGCCGGAACCTTTATTGCAGCCATAAACGGAGCAACGTTATCCTGCACCCGAAGATATTCAAAGATAAAGTATATTATGACTAGTAGAAAACCACCGCTAACGAGTCTTTTTTGCCCGCCCGGCCTAATGCGACGCGTCGTTCTAGGTATGCTAGTCATCAAACCCTGCCTTTAGGCATATCCCCTAAAATACACCATCTTATAACGACTCTTTAAAAGCTACTCGTTCAGCTAGAGCGACATAACGTCTATTCTGCAACTCTCTAGAATATTTCATTCTCCGCGACATCTCTTCTCTATCGATACGTAATTCGGATTCACATCCATCTATTATTGTTTTGAGCTCGCGGCATATAGAGTCGCGATCCGGGGCTACCACTACTCCAAGCTCATCATCCTTTACGAGATTAGCGGCATCGGACCCTGGCTCAGAAATAAGGAGCATTCTTCCTGGGAACCTCAAATATTCGAAGGTCTTTGCCGGAATCTGTCTTGGCTGAAACTGTGTGAAATTCAATAAGATATGATACTGGCCTAAAATAGATTCGACCTCTTGAGGAGAGATTAGCCCCTTAATTGATACAATGTCATCAATTCCATTTTCCTCCAACCATTCCCTCAGGTCTATTCCATTCCAAATCGCACAGTCACCATAAAAATCGAACCTAAAGACGTCACCGTTAACAATATTATTTTTCTTCAATTCCTTGATTGCTTCAAATAAGGGGATAGGATTTCTTTTAAAATAAAGATTTCCCGCGAACACCCCTTTTACCGGAGGCATTACTGGCACAATGGCATCTGAGATTTTCCCATCAAACCCGTTATAAATTGTCGTGACAGATCCAACCTTCAAACCATGATTATGAAGCAACTCAGCCTCCAATCTGGGAGACGTGACGACGATATGATCAGAATTTTTGTAATACGTCTTTTCCATGCTCTCTTCAAAGCTCTGTCTGAACTTCGTGACTGTCTGAGGATCAACCTCCTCCCACATAATCAATGGATCACGAAGATCAGTTATTAACGGGGCATTGAAGAGCTTTTTCGATATGAGACCTAGAAAATGGACTGAATCTGGGGGGCTAGTGCTAATTACCAAGTCGTATTTTCTACGAGTGCTCCATAGTAAAAGAATTCGAGCCAATGATAATGCGGCCCAAGCTTTCGTCTCACTAAATAACGACTGTAATGAGAATATATGGCTACGCAACCACAAAAGCCATCGCTTTAATCCAGACGCATGCGTGCTTTGTGCTTCGGTCAACTCGTGCTTCTGCTCTTGGGTGCTTTCAACACCAGTACTCTTTGAAATTCTTTGTTTTAGCCTCTTCAAGAATTTCCAAGTAGGGTTTAAGATCCCCGGATGGTGATAAATAGACAGGATTTCACCATAATCTGATGAGCCTCTTCTACATTCTTCTTCTGCTGCGCCTAAGCGATTGGTAATAACATCAACAGACCACCCCTCCGCAATGAGCGCCTTCACTAACTGACTCGGTCGCTTGGCGCCAATGGCAACATCGGGATAAAAATAATACGAGATCAGTAATACACGCTTGCTCATTACCTAGGCTGTCCTTTGCTTTACTTCACATCGTTGGCTCAGCCAACTGCCGTCTATTGCTGTTGCGTCCTGCTGAGTAGTGCTAGACTGCTGCTCTGTTATGACGTAAGAAAAGGACTTTCAACCCAATGCAGTCAGTCCATTTAGGGCCCCGTCCCACAGCGTGGCTTTATGCTACCTTTTTACCTTTACTCTTTCTACCTGAATGGCTTGAGTTCTTTGAACTTTGGTTTCAAGGGACCATATATGGGCACGGATTTCTCGTGCTTGGCGCTAGCCTATATCTTTTGTTCAAAGTAAGGTGCGCGCTTTACAACCTCGCCCCCAACCCGTCCGGAATTGGTTTTTTGAGCTTGCTACTTGTAAGCTTGGTGATGCTGATTGCTAAATCTGCGGATATAAAGACTCTTCGCCTCCTTTGCTTACCGTTCCTCATGGCCAGCTGGGGCTGGGCCATCTATGGCCCCCGGTTCCTGAAACTTGCAGGCGTACCCATCGGACTACTGATCTTCGCCTCCCCCATATGGGACGATATGTCGCCCATTTTTCAGGCCATTACGGTCTTCGTTAATAGCTTGCTACTTCAAGTTGTAGGCATTCCTGCAGACATTCATGAACTTTATATTACGATACCCGCCGGTACCTTTTTCGTTGCGGGCGGCTGCTCCGGCGTACGTTATCTGATGGTCGGACTTTTTCTTGCTCCGCTCTATGGGTTCCTGTACCTCCCTGGATATAAGCGGTCATTGATATTGACTGTTTTCGCGGCGCTGCTCTCGATGTTGGCTAATTGGATTAGGGTATTTGGGATCATCGTGATTGGTCATGTGACCGATATGCAAAGCTCAATTATCGAGGATCACGAAGCGTTCGGGTGGCTAACATTTCTAGCCATCTGCCTGGTTCCCCTATTTTTTATAGCCCGTCGCCTGGAACCAGAGGCAAACAATCCGACTCCGCTTGAACTAAGAATCCAATCAGCGGTTGATCAAGAAGCTACACCTCTTGGTAGTAGATCGTTGAGTTACCGCGCTGCCCTCCTCGCTTCTGTCATTGTGTTACTTGTTCCTGTGACGTTCTATTCGCAAACCGTCATTTTCGAAGACTCCAACAATGACTGGTCGCCAAGCCTGCCAGTAGCCGGAGAACAGTGGCGGGGCCCTCTGCGGTTTGCAACCATCTGGTCACCGTCATTCGTTAACCCCGACATTTCGGCAGCCGGCACCTATGTATCTGAACAACTGCAGCAGGTTCAGTTTCAAATCGAAGCCTATCGACAGCAAAAACAGGGCAAAGAGCTGATTTACTATAAGAATAATCTGTACGACGAAGCTGAGTGGAGTCTCCTCGATCAGTCTATGGTCTCCGCCCCGCGCCAAAATGGCTTCGGTATTGATCGCGTGAAAGAAACCCAACTTGTCAGCCTCGAAGATGGGCGCTCGGTATTGCTATGGTCATGGTATCGCCTGGGGGATTTGGCCTCAGCTTCCCGCATTGAGATCAAGTTGTACGGTGGCCTTCGTGGGCTCTCAGGAAGGTCTAATGGGAGCTTTTTGGCTATTGCCGCGGAATGTGAGGGAAGAGAATCTCCTGACTGCACAGAAGCAAGGCAATCACTTATTCGATTCATGAGTGAAACCGAGTACTCACAGTAACGCCCCAACAGCCTTTCGGATATCCTGGTCCGTCACACCATCATGGACTGGAAGGGTTAACAGGCGTTTTGCAAAGTTCTCGGCATTGGGAAAACTGTTCTCGTCGTCCTTCGTATACTCAGAAACACCTGAGATAGCAGGCAAACACACACCGTACAAAGCGTTAGCACCTATACCGATCTTATTTAACTCTCTGATGGCACAATCCCGATCTACCGTTGATTGGGCGAGTACTCCAAACCGCAAGGCTTGTTGGAAGTTCGATTCGGGTTCATCCGACTCAGAATTATTCCCATGGAGTAAGAGCCAGCCCTCTTCTTCCAGATGGTGAAGCTCCTGGAACCAGACGCGGACCCGGCTCGAAGACCCCGAAAATTTGGTGATACCAGACAGTACCAATGCCCGTGGAATTGACAGTCGTCTTATCTCACCCAAGGCATGGAAGCGCGTTTCACCCAGATGGAGCATTGGGATACGGAGCAATACCCCATACGCTATCCTGCTCATAAGTAGGTTGAATAAGCCGCGCTTCAAATGCCAACGGACATCGCAAACAATTGAAGTGCCGGGATACATATTGATTACATCTGACACCACAGAATTGTAGGAATGCCTATAGAGGAGCGCCCCACCTCCCATCAGGTTCACAGGCTTTCCTCGCCCGAAACTAAGCACAACAAAATCCGCCTCGTTGCTATGTGCGGACGACGGCGGAATCGCCTGTGCCGAGTCCTCAATCAAGAAAATAGAGTGCTCGTCAGCGATCACTCTGAGGCCCGAAAGGGGAGCAAGAATACCGAGAAAGTTCACTGCCAGTATGGCAACCGTATTTTCGCTAACGCGCGATGTTACCCCTTCCTCGTCCATCCAGGGCGAGTCCTTGACCAAATCTACCAGCACAGGCCGAACCCCGGCTGCAACAGCGGCAGCTATGAGATCAGGGCAGCCATAGGCGGGCATGATTACCTCCGGATCTTCGACATCAGGCCTTAACTTCTTTGCACAAACCAACGCGACATAAAGCGACGAGGTACCAGAATCCATGAACTCCGTATTGTACGAATGCCAAGGGTATTCCCCCTCAGCTGAGACTTCAGGCAGGGGAACACGATTTCCCACAGGCCTCAACATGCTCAAGGTCATTCTGTCTGCCCCCAGGATAACTCCATAGAAATCATCGTTTTGACGGTGTCCAGACAGTCATCCTCGTCCCCGATAAAAAGCGGATTGTTGCATGAGCAATAGCCAGATTAACCTGAATGAAAAAGAACGGGATTTTCAGAAATTTGTTGTCACGAAGCGATGGCCTCGCGTAGGCCAGAAACACGCACAGATAGAAAATAAGCTGGCCAAACAGGGCCAATGAATACAAACCGCCCTCGTCTGCCATTGGTACCGAGGTAACGATTAGAAGAAGCAGGAACCAGGGAACGGCCCAACGCATCAGTTTGTGACTGAGAACCTGGAACGAAAACCATCCGTATCTAACAGGGTTCATCACCTCTGGGTGACGCTCAATCGCTGTCAGGCCCCTGATTATGGTCCGTAGCTTTCGTTCGTATTCTTTTTTGCTGTCCGCCACATCCTGATAGTAACCGAGTACATCTGGCGCTGAGACAGCAACGAGTTTCTGAGACGCACAATTAAGGGCGGTGTTGAAATCACTTGGCGCAGCGATGTCCCATTGCTGGCAAACTTCCTTACGTGCGGCAAAGAAGGAACCACTGAGACCAACTAGGCCCGCCCGCTTGGATTCCAGGCTCCGTAACCACATTTCGTACTTAACATAGGCGCCTTCACCTGCAATTCCCCCGTCCCGGGTGATGAAGCGGTCCTCGCTTGAAACGGCTCCGACGCTGTCATCTCGGAAGTAAAAAACCATCTTTTGCAGCGCATCAGTCGGGATGTCCGTTGCCACATCAGAAAAGACCAGGATGTCACCCTTAGCAGCTTTAATCGCCTGCAACTGGGCATACTCTTTTCCCTTTCGTTCGTCCGCTCTGGCAAGGGTTACACCCTTTTGGGAATACCCCTTAACGATGTCGTCCGTACGATCGGTTGATGCGTCAGAAGCAATAATAATTTCGAGATTGGGATAGTCGATGGCCAGACAGTTTTCCAGCTTTTTTACGATTCTCCCTTCTTCATTGTGTGCCGTCACAATCAAAGAAATCCGAGGCTGGTATCCATCTGCTTGACGCATTTGGCTAACCCGTGTCGGTATAAGACTCAAGGCAAACGGGTAGAGAAAATAGCTGTAAACAGAGCCGAGCAAAGCAACCCAGAAAAGTACTTCAATCACGGTAACATCATCCTTGTGATAGTGTTTGGCTTATCTCGCCTCTCAAGATCCTTAATAAAGTCCAGACTCTGTTCTGGTGAATAGAATCGGGAGTTTAATGGCATCAATCGTTTACTGTACACGCAGGCAAGAGAATATCGCTCATTCAAATCGACGTAAAACTCGAGTTCGGGATCCAAACCCAGAACATCAAAAGTGTGACGCTGCGGCGATACATTAACGACATCGAATATGTCCAACTCCCCGATTCCTGCCAAGCCATCGCCACGATGTTTCAATAAAGCTTCTTTAAGCGTCCACACGAGATAGAAACGACGCTTCAGATCATGCTCACCCTGTGCCTGAGACATAAATCCCAGTTCTTTGTCAGAAAAATGAGCGGCAGTCATCAAATCGGCTGGAACCATCTGGTCGTCGTGTACTTCGATATCCACGCCGCACGCCCCCTCGGGTACCAGCAGCACGTCCAGTAAACCATTCGAATGGGATATATTGAACTCAAGATCCGGGAATGGGCTGCAGTCAGAGTCGACATACGGCCTTCCTGTTGGAGTATTGCCGAATACCAGTTCCTGCTTTTCAGTAATTGTTGCCGCAGAGATCAATGCTCGACGTAATAGCCTTGAACAGAAAGCCATGACTTGGTCGCTTTCTCTACTGAACGCTCGGCAATACTCCGATTCAATACGAGGTAGGCTGTCCAGGACGCAAGTTGGTATGTCAGACAGTACAATACCGTCCAGGGCAAAAAGAAAGTTGGCTGGGTGTCCTATATCCATGGAGCTGATCCGTATGCATCCAATCCGTTATGTTACCATAGCGATCGTCGGATTCGGCCGTTTACAGCCGGTTAACAGATACACAGGGATGGCTTGAATGACGATTGTAAAAGGTCTTGTGAAAAGTGCTTTGCACTCAGCGTTCTCTTACATTGGCCTGCTTCGACT
The DNA here is from genome assembly GCF_000708045.1 of Marinobacter nitratireducens. Taxonomy (GTDB): domain Bacteria; phylum Pseudomonadota; class Gammaproteobacteria; order Pseudomonadales; family Oleiphilaceae; genus Marinobacter; species Marinobacter nitratireducens. The sequence continues at coordinate 330,517 of NZ_ANIE01000003.1, read as the reverse complement.
CAGGATGGCAAAAAAGCCGACTCTTGTTATTTTGACCTACCACCGGATACTGCCCACAGAATCCCCTCTTCGAAACATCGAGCAACCCGGAATGGTCGCGTCGCCTGAAACCCTTGATAGCCATCTTGAGCTATTTCAATCCCTGAACGCTTCGTTCGTCCACTTGGATGAGTGGGTTAGAAAAAGAAAAGCCGGAGAAAAACTCCCCAAACTTGCCGTCGCCCTGACCTTCGACGATGGCTGGCAAGACAATTACAGCTACGCCTTCCCACTGCTTGAGAAATACCGTGTTCCTGCAACGATATTTCTGGTCAGTCAGTACCTCAACACAAATCGCGTGTTCTGGCCGGAACGCGTCATCGAGCTATCACGGCTTGAGCCTTCCAGCAGACCGCCAGAAATCAATGAATGGCTGAAACAGTATGCCGCAGGTACGCCGTTCAGTGAACGTGGCCTATCTGTGGAAGAGGCGGATGGCCTTGTAAACAATCTCAAATCGCTTGATGACAACACGATCCTTTCCGGGATAACACTGAATGAAGCACCCCATCCTTCATCCTCTCGCCTGATCCTCAATAACAGCGAACTCCGGGAAATGGCTTCATCAGGTCTGGTACGTTTTGGAGCCCATACCAGAGAACATTTCAGGCTCAATATGCTCTTGGATCAAGCATCCCTTGAAGATGAGATAGTGCTTTGCAAGCACGAACTGGAATCACTGAATATCGGCCCGATATCCTTGTTCTGCTATCCCAATGGAGACATTACCGACAAAGGTGAGCACCTTGTCAGCGGTAATTATCTCGGCGCCTGCACGACACAAAATGGCCTGAATGACACGACCACACCGGTCCATAACCTGAAGCGCTTTAACTTTCATGACGGCAATGGCCGCTCCCGCCGCTTAAGCCTGTCTACGATCGGACGGAGCCTGTTTTCCTCATGAGCCTCACCGTGACTCACATTGCGTCAGGAGATTTGTGGGCTGGTGCAGAAGTACAGGTCTATCAGCTCATCAAAGCCCTGTCTGAAACCCGCGAAATTAATCCCACAGCCATCGTCTTCAACCACGGCGTACTGGCTAATAAGCTCCAGAGCCTGGGGGTTCCCGTGACAGTGGCGGATGAAACCTCACTCAGCGCCTATCAGATGATTCAGTCCATTCGATGTCATATCAGGAGTAATGGTGCCAATGTCATACACACTCATGGATTCAAAGAGAACATCCTTGGCGTAACAGCTCAACGTCTTGCCGGCGTTCGCTGTTCTGTGCGAACCGTACACGGTAATCCCGAACATACCCGAAGCTGGAAAAAACCGGTAAAAAGAACTCTCGATGGTATTGATACCTTGATTGGTCGCTGGTTTCAGCAAGGCATTGTCGCGGTATCGAAGCAACTCAAGGAATTGTTAGAGCGCCCTTATCCCGGGAAAACATCCTTGATTCATAACTTTATCGACGTCCAGGAGCTATCGCAGGAGCAGCATCAGCCCGCCGAAGAGAAGGCCGGCCAGGTTTTCACTGTCGGGCTGGTCGGCCGTTTGGTACCAGTCAAACGCGCGGATCTTTTTATTGAAGCCCTCGATTTACTCAGAAAACGCTTTGGGCATAATGTGCGAGGAGTAATCATCGGCGATGGGCCTCTCAGGAAATCCCTTGAAGCGCGAACTCGTGAGCATGAATTGGATCAACATATTTCATTCGTTGGTTTTCTCAACCCGGCTACACCCGCAATAAGGCAACTCGACGCGCTGCTCATGCCATCCGATCACGAAGGCCTTCCAATGACGCTCATTGAAGCGCTGGCCTTGAAGATTCCTGTGGTAGCCCATGACACAGGCGGCATACCAGAGGCTCTCGATTACGGTCGCTGCGGAACTCTCGTAAAAGAACATTCCGCATCTGGGTATGCGGCAGCTCTGGATCGGCTGATTAAGCAGCCAGCAGACGCCCAGTTCAAGGCATCCGCCGGAGAGAGTCATGTACGAGAGCATTTTGATCGGCGAGAAAACGTCCGGAAGTACATAGCTCTTTATCAATCACTCACCTAGCCCTCAAGTTGAGGACGAGAAAAATGTTTCGAGAATATCGATCACCTCCGGTGACTCCATGAATTCTTCATGGGCCACTGGCGCTTCCCGGATTTCAAGCTTTCCTGTGAGGACGCCCTCCCAACCAAGCTTTGGATCCTTGTAAACACCACCAAATTTCTCAGTGCCCCTTACCAGTAGCACATCCCCGGCATAAGGTCTCTCGGTGTGTCTGGTCAAGGCTCGCTTGTTCCGTTCCTCAATGAAAAAGGGGCGCAGTCCATAAGGGACGGGTTTTCCCATTATCCGATGGATCGCAATGGAAAGTTTCTTCAGCGCGTACGTGGCGCGACTCTTTAAGGAAGGCACTATTCTTTTGGCAATACTCTGTATCGCTTCAGACCCCCCATCCGCGCCTTCGTCGGATTCATTATCACGCCCATAGGGACCGATCGTATCGAGAAGTACCACATAGTCAACATCGTACCCTTTGTCCGTCAGGATAGAAGCCATTTCGAGCGCGATCGTACCGCCCATAGAACCTCCCATCAGGGTAAAGGTGCCGGTGTATCCAGCGTCGAGCAACTCAGCCACGTAGTCGTCTGCCTGTTCTCGAAGGGTTGGCTTAGGCTCGCCATAACCATCCAGCCCCTTTGACTGAAATCCGACGCGGGGCCGATTCTGGCCAATCTTTTCTAGTGTCGTCCGATAACTGAGTACGTTACCGCCCACTGCATGAACACATACAAGAGGTCCGACTACTCCCTCTCCACCCATTGGGACCAGACTGGTCCAGGATCGATTCTTCGAAACATTCTTCTGCCGCGTTCCGGAGCCACTCTGTTCCAACTGATCATCAAGTACCCGGGCGAGTTCCACCAATGAGGAGTATTCCAGCAATGTAGAAAGCGGGATGTCACGTTTCATGTCACGCACGATGGCGGTGAAAACCTGAAGCGCCTTGATTGACGTTCCCCCCAATCGGAAAAAATCGTCCTCGCGAGCGATTACCGTCTGATTCAGCACCCTGCTCCAGATCTCCGCGAGCTGTTTTTCTGTTGGTGTTGAGGGTGGCGTCTTGCGGCCCTCATCTTCTTCGTTGTTTTGAGTCTGGGGTTCGGGAAGCTGTCTACGATTAACTTTTCCGGTTTGACCGACCGGGAATACAGAAAGATCGATCAGATAGTCGGGAACCATATAGCGTGGAAGTTTTTGCTTTAACCAGCTGACAATTTCTCGCCTTTGAGACGCGTTCTTGAACTCAGGAGTCACATAGCTTACGAGCTGTTTCTCGCCGGATGGGGCTATCCAGGGAACTGTAATTGCCTGCTCAACCCCGGGGTATTGTTCCAGCAATGTCGAAATTTCATCTGGCTCAATACGGAACCCGCGGATCTTCACCTGATTATCAACTCGACCAAGGAACTCTATGGCGCCGTCTTCCCGCCAGGATGCGAGGTCTCCGGTGTTATACACGCGCCCAATTGCTCTTCCACACGGATTTGTAACAAATACCTGGTCGGTCCGTTCTTGATCGTTCACATATCCAAGCGCAACGCCATCTCCCCCCGTAAAGAGATTCCCCGGCACACCAATCGGACAATCGTTACCGTATGCATCCAATATATAAGCTGTTGTATTTGAGATCGGAAAACCAACTGGAATTGGCGTCGGAACCTGATCTGGAGAATGCATGGGGTAGCAACATGTGAACGTGGTGTTCTCGGTCGGACCATACCCATTAATCAAAGTCAGACCTGGGTTTTCCTCTAGCACTTTCGCTACCCATTTCGGAGAGAGTACATCTCCCCCAGCCAGTAGGTGCCGGACATTCTTAAAAATGTCTGGCGAGTACTCGGCCACGTAATGAAACAATGCTGCCGTCAGCCAAAGGGCTGATACCTTCCCGGATTCCAGAACGTCTCCGAGCTCTTCCATCGAAATCTGCTCTTTTTCTGGAATGACCAGGGTTCCGCCATTCAGCAACGGGCCCCATATCTCCAGGGTGGACGCATCAAATGCAACTGGCGCGTACATCAAGAATCGGGTGTCGCTATCCAATGGCATAAAGTTGTTGTTGAGAACAAGACGTAGGATGTTGCGATGGCAGACCTCAATCCCTTTCGGAAGTCCCGTCGAACCCGACGTAAACATGACGTAGGCCCCATCAAGGGGATCAACCTGCCTGGGATCAACGTGCGACATATCGGCTAGATTCGACGCGTCAAAAGGAGCAACGGTAATGACTTGCAGAGAAAGCTTCCGTTGCTCAAGCAGAGGACCGTCGCTTTCGTCGACTAGAACATGGCGGACTTCCGTTAACTGCAGAATGGTCGCTAGCCGTTCATCTGGATAGTTGAAGTCCAATGGAACATACGACGCACCAGCGCGTAAAATTCCCAAAATGCCCGCAACGGTTTCCACTGTCCGTCTTGAGGAAATACCAACCCTGGCCCCTTGTTCCACACCGCAATCTATCAGCTTGCCTGCAATGCGCGCCGAATAGGCTTCGAGCTCACGATAACTGAGTTCGAGGTCGCCGCATGCGATTGCCGATGCTTCCGGTGTAGATCGCGCTTGAGCCGCAAAGCACTGAAAAACACTGGAGTCCCGGTGATAGGCTCTTTGGTCCAGATGCCAATTATCGATCAACCTTTTTTCGATACCCGTTACGCTATCGATCTTCTCACAGGACGTGTCTGGAGAATCCAGAGCCGCCTCCATCATCGTGCCAAATCGCTCAACAAAACGTTGGAGGGTTGAGCGCTTATACAGTGATGTGTTGCCCTGTAATACCAGCCTGAGGCGATCTGAATAGGTCTCGACGAACATCAGCAGGTCAAACTGCGAAAAACCAGTATCGACGACCACAGGTTCCCAGCCCACAACAGAAGAAAGTCCACTTGGCCTGCCCGTGTAGTCGTTGAGGCCGAGCATGGTCTGATAAATGGGCATACGAGAAGGATCCCTATCGGGACATACGGCGTTAACCACTTCATCAAAGGGAATGCCGTCATGCTGCATCGCCTCCAGTGACGACGCACTTACGTCCCTTGCCAATTTATCAAAGCTCAAATGCTGATCGACTCTGACGGGGACAGCGATGGTGTTGATGAATAACCCGACCATGTCCTGCGTAATCGGCGGTTGCCGGCCGCTGACAGGCACTCCAATGACATAAGCTCCCTGCTGAGCATGTTTATCTAAAAACAGAGCATATAGTGATAATGCAACGGCGAATGGGGTTACCTGAAGGTCCCTTGCAACCGTGAACAGTTTTTCACCCACCACCTCCGGTAGATCCACGGAGACAGTGGCGCCATCAAACGATTGCGTTGGTGGCCTGGGATAATCTGTTTTGATATCCAATGGCCCCGGCGCGTCTGCGAGAGTCTCTACCCAGTAATCCAGATCAGAACGCTGATCAATCTCTCTTTTGCCGTTAAGGTACCCAGCAAACCCGAGATCGGCTTCAGTCCGCTCTTCTTTGGTTCCCTTGTCGTAGTTCCGGGCAACTTCTTTCCAGACAGCGGACTGCGAAAGCCCATCGATGATCATGTGATGCGCCACATACTGAATGACGTGCCGCTTTTCATGATCGGTATAGACAATAAACCGCACCAGCGGCTCCGCGTGGAAATCAAAGGGCCGGCGCGCACGCTCCGTCATTGTATCCGGAAGAGAATCCCAACCGCCCTCAGGGTCAACGGTGACAACATCCACATCCTGGCGCGGATCGACGATAACCCATTCCAGCTCGTCACTGTCTGCGATAACCATGCGGAACGCCACGTGATCTGCGAGAACAGACCGGATTGATTCCTTCAATAACTCAAGATCAATTTCTTCGTCTATCTGATAGGCTTCTGATTCATAGAATACCCCGGCACTCTTCGCTGCGAGCACGGCATACCACATACGCTTTTGAGCGCTGGAGAATGGTATTCGCTCGGGAAGGTCCTCAATTCTCGCGTACATCGGATTTCTATCAACACACTGCTCCGCATGCTCAAACAGTTGAACATGCTCTGCGAGCTTGCTGTGTGTGAGCAGATCTACCGGCCTGACATGCTTGCCTGTTTTGCGCAGGAGCATAACCGACAAGCTGGCGGCTATGAGCGAATGCCCGCCAAGCAAGAAAAAGTCCGACTGTTCATTCTCCGGCCAAGCACCCAGGAGCTCATGCCAGCATCGGGCCATGTTCTCGAAAGACGGATCCGCGAATTCGACACGTTCTTCACTGTTCTCCTGTTGAGGAGATTCAGACTGAATCCAGGCTTTCAGAGCTTTCCGGTCGATCTTACGGCTCGGAGTTACTGGAAGGTCCGGGTACCAACGCCAAGCTTTTGGAATCATATAGGACGGTAGCTTTTCTGCTAACGCAGACTCCAGCGCTTTCTGATCTCCAGACTCAGTTCCTCGGATGCACCCCACCAAGGCCGGCTCAGCGCCAGCAGGGCCGGCAAGGACTACCGCACTTTCTCCAATCCCGGGAAGGCTGGAAAGGACCGTTTCGATCTCTCCAAGCTCTACACGGAACCCTCGAATCTTTACCTGGTTATCAAGGCGGTCGATGTAAAGCAAAGCACCATCATCCGTCATGCAGACAAGATCACCGGTGCGATAGAATCTTAAAGCCTGGCCATCGTGCTCCGCCTCTGCGAAACGCTCCTGGTTCAATTCTGGGCGCCCATAATACCCCGGAGTGACGCCAACACCAGCAATCCACAATTCACCTGGCTGCCCAACCCGACAAGGTAGACCGTTCTCATCGCTTATCCGGTAAACCAGGTTCGGAAGAGCACTGCCCAGAGGAATCTGCGCATTTTCAACATCTGTCAGCGTTACTCTATGAACACTCGCGTAGACGGTCGCCTCGGTAGGCCCATAACAATTCCAAACTGCGCCCGCAGAGGAACAAAGAACTTTGGCCAATCCGACCGGAAACGCCTCTCCCCCACTGATCAGCCTATGAGCCCCGTTAGGCCTCCAGCCGTAATCTGTGAGCATCCGCCATGTAGCAGGTGTCGCTTGCATGAGCGTCAGCTGATTCTCATCAATGATCGAAGACAGAAGTGCTGGATCCAGTCCATCATTGCGAGACACCAAATAGATTGAGGCGCCCGAGATCAGTGGCAAAAAAATCTCAAGAACTGATATATCAAACGATACTGTGGTCAAAGCCAGAACCCGGTCCGAAGGCTCTATACCCGGTTCATTCGCCATTGCCAAAAGAAAGTTAACCATTGCCCCTCGGGGAATAGGCACTCCCTTGGGCCTACCGGTTGAACCTGAGGTAAATAGCAGATACGCAAGATCGTCAGGGTTCCATGATGGTAAGGCGTGGTATTCGGTTAACTCTGGTAGGCTCTCGACCAAAAACGTTCTATCTGAAAATGCCTCCGGTATCAGGTGGGTATTGGCCCGGTCAGTCACTGCGGCCTTTGAACCAGAGTCTTCTACAATGATTGCGACGCGATCCGCCGGAAGAGCCGGATCAACAGGCACATAGCATGCGCCAGCTCGGAGAATCCCGAGCAGGATTGCGGGTAACTCAATGGTTCGATCAACACATACAAGAATGTTATCACCGGCACCCAGTCCCCGGGATATCAGCCACCCCGCCCAAGCCTTACTTCTGGCGTCCAGATCAGAGTACGTCAACGAGCCGTCTTTACCCCGAACCGCCTCTTTCCCGGGCTGGCGTTCACAATGCCCAAGAAATAGCTGCTCCAACGACTGGTTTGGCCATTCACTCACAGCCATCGAGTCATAACAAACATTGGCGGCAGACTCCGACATCTTCGAATCCATTGTTATCACATCCATTGAATTGCTGACTTCAGGGTAAAAACTTCACAACACGGGGACCAATGACACGGCTCATCCAGACTGGCATGCGTTTCCATACCGCGATAAGGAACCGGAACTTCGGATTCTGAGGGTTTAAACCTGGCAGTTCTTCGCCATCATTCAGGACATAATCCCAGTTGAGCTGAACTGGCGTTGCCCCCCATTGTTGTTTGAACCGGTAGGTTCCGGCGTCCTTACTGCATCGACCAAAATCAAATAGGTTGCAGTTCTTGGCGATCGATAACTCGAGGACCTTCCAATACATAAGCATATTGATGCCAGTATGGTTATATTCTCGCAACGTAGATGCCCAGGGGATCTCCATGCGATTGCCAAAGCCCGTAATAAACGCGCACCCAACTGGAAAACTATCTATGTGAGCGACAACAAGGGTGGCTTGAGATCCTAACGCGTCCAGAAGGTTGCCGAAGAACGACTTTCCGTAAACTGGCGTTCCCAGGTCTCTCATGTTGCGCGAAAAAACAGCATAAAAATCATTCAGGAGTTCATGCCTACCGAATAGTATTTCTGCCTTTTCTTTCTCCCCGCGCCGAATCTGCGCCCGTACCTTTGGTTGAAAACTGTCCCAGAGGTCCTTGGAATCAGACGGCAACGGTAGCCAAAAAGTCAGTTTATCGGTGCGTTGCTTTAGCCCCAACTTAGAATCCGGTACATGTCGGAGTTCGATGCTGTCGGCGCCTACCTGCTGTCTCCAGGCAGCCGCTTCCTCAAGTAGAGCGTCGGCTATTGACCGATTTGCGGCCAATACGCCTCCGTAATTGAAATACGGAGTTGAGACAATTACGTTTCCAAACAATCGACTGTTGAGCTGAACCAAAGGCAAGATCCCAACCACACCGTCAGTAGCGTCAGTAGCTATCAGGTACCGTGAGGGATGGCCATATGTCTTGGCGATGAACTCCACCGTCTCAACCGTATGCCAAATACTCCCGGCAGGGTGTTCGGCAACGTATTTATTGATAGCAGATTTCCGGGAAGGGTCGGAAAAATAGTCGGAAATCTTGAATTGGCTTACGTGTTGGTCGCCAATAGCGTTCGGGATTGTTCCAAGCTCGGGCGACCAACGCGTTGTTCTGTCTGATTCCTCACCAACCGCCTTTAGCCGTTTCTTCAATGTTTTCTGAAGAGCTTTTAGCTCATCGGAAACAGCCTTCATCTGTTCAATCAGAGAGCCTGTTGATTCCGGGTCCAGGCGCCTGGCTTTCGCTATATGTCGCCCTAACTCGGCCTTCTGCGCTTTCAGCGAGTTAATACGCGACTTGATTTGACCAAAGTCGGTTGCGGATAAAGCAGTTCCCATAGAAGCGCCTCAGACCGCAACAGGTTCTGACGGGATATCTACCAACGACAGAACCTCGTCGACCGTTCCAAAACTGAAGTCATCCAACAGATGTTCCAGGCGTGACAAGCATCGGTTCAGATTGTTGTAATGTCTGAAACGAGAAATTGCGCTTACTTTCAGGCGAGGCTGCTCCGGATCCACTTCCCACGGATGGAGGTAGAAAATAAACGGCTGCCCTGCTCTATTAATACGGCCTAGCCCCCATCGACTTAACCAATAAGGATATAATCGGAAATAGCCGCCACCTGCTATTGGAAGGCGATAATTGCCGATTGGGCACGTGGACAGGGGAAATTCCCTCAGCACCCCTCCATTAGGAGCTTTGAGTAAGTATGGCTCATGAGGAGTTCCGGGCATCCCATAGCGATCATGGTGGACAGGAAAGATAGAGGAATCCCAGGTAAATCCCTCCTCGCAGAGCACGTCAAGCGCCCACCGCGACTGAGCGGTGATTGAATAGCTTGCAGCCCGATAACCGGTGACGGCAGTACCGGCAATGTCTTCCAGGAGCTTCTTTGATTTCCGGGTTTCCTCGACGAAAACCTCTGGCTTTTGATTATAAACTAACTGATGGCTGTACCCGTGACTGGCAATTTCGTGCCCGGCCTCGTGTATTCGACGTACGAGCTCGGGGGATTTGTTGGCGACCCAGCCAAGCGTGAAGAATGTTCCCTTGATTCCTTTCTGATCAAGAAGCTCTAGAATCCGGTCGGTGTTATGCTCGACCCGGTACTCCATTGCATTCCAATCCTCCGGCTTGACTGCTTCAGCTAATGCAGCAACCTGGAAGTAGTCCTCTACGTCGATGGTCAAAGCGTTCTTGATCACTTCCTTGCGCTCCGGAAACACTGTCTATCGGAATTGATAATTTAAACCGAGAATGACCCAGTTTTCCTTGTACTCGCTGGATGCTGCATCACTTTGCCTTTGATTGTGACCAACACTACCCGTCAACTGAAAGTCCTGTGTCATTGAATAGCTCAACCCAGTAGACAGACTGAATGTCTCATCGTTCTGACCATTGCTATTAAAATAAGCGTATTCATATCGCCCGGCAGCATCAAATGACCACAGAGGGCTGATTGGCCTTGAATAAGTCACATCCACGCCCGCAGTATCTTCTTTGTCATCCACTCTCAGGTAATCCGCCCGGTTGGCGAAGAAACTGATTCGCGTAATGGCACCAGAGCTGAACTCTTTCTCGCCACCAAAGTTGAGTGTCGTTACCCGAACCTCTGTTGTTTCACGAAGGTTAAAGGTGAAATCTTCGAAGCGAACATCAAAATCGGACGTTTGATCGGTCAGTTCCTGACTGGCATTCAAATAAAGACGAAGAGATCCGGAAACGTCACGTTCAATACTCACCTGACCGACCAAACCGTCGGAGCTCTGCTCGAACGTCCCGAAACGACTGGTCAGCTTGCTGTATCCCAAGCTTCCCGTAAAATCCGTTGCCGCCCAGTTCTTTATCCAGTTCAGGGACACAACATTGGTATCTATCTCTCCACCAGTGTCCAGATCGGCCCGATTAGTTGATACGCTCACACCACCGGACAAGGTCGGATGAAACACATGGTTCCACCCCGCTGACCCAATGTACCGTTCACTGTCTGTTTCTTCAGGCTCCCTGAACTCCGTGTTTTGATATTGGATGGACAGATTCAACTGATCCCGGGCGCCAAGTGGGATCATGTACCTCGGTCCGGTTCGAAATATATTCTTAACGGACCGGTTATCCGGCGTATCTGTGCCTCGTGAATCGCGTTTGACCTGGCTCAGGTTATCGTTTACTTCCCAAGTCAGCCCAGCGCGTAGTTCACATAGACCAAAGAAATTCCCGTCGACGTAGGTTTCAGGGTCGTATGTGCGATCCCACCACCGGCCATAGCCGAGCTCTGCACCAGTCTGTGCAGAGCACTTCCCGGGATCGGTCTCATGAAAGATACCGACAGTAACTCTGGTCTCAGTATCGCTACTCTCATTGTCAGCGCTTTGCGCCATGTTATCGCTGAAACGGTTGTCGAGTGCGCCTGTTATGGTCGCTGGCGCCGAATAGACACTGGCTGGCGCTGCGCCCAGCAAGCAAAAGATCATCGCGCTGAGAGCGGGCATCCTGCCCCTGAATCGCCTGCTATCCATTGATCACTGCCCCTACAAACTTCTCCCGACTGAACGCCCCAGCGGCCTGCTCAACGCCAGCCGTTGTGATTTTTCCATGTGGTACAACCAACAGGCCGTAGTCACATAGCTCTGTCAAAATACGTGCGTCAGGTGAATCGGAAATCGGCGCGGTGTCCAGAACAATAAACCGATCGGGGTAGCGGCGACGCACGGCTTGCAAGAACTGTTTCATCCGGAAAGAAGTAAAGAACTCGGCAGGCGTTTCCCGCCGGCTACCCGCAGGAATAAGACGTAGACGTGGAATTCCGGTTGGGTAAAGAATGCGCCCGATATCGAAGTCAGGATCGTCGAGGAAATCTGTTAAGCCGTTTTCAGGAATGATGTCGAGAGATGAATGCAACGCTGGCTCTCTCAAATTGCAGTCAATGACCAAAGCCGTTTTGGCATGATCAAATGCGAATGCGGCTGCCAGATTCAACGCTACGAAAGATGAACCTGCGCCCTCTGAAGCCCCACTGACAACAATCGTGAAGTTGTTGCCCCCGGAACGTTCAAGAAGTTTGGTCCGGAGATTACGAAATCGATTGACGAGATCTCGGTTTGGGGATTCGGGGTAAATGATTCTGCGCTCGTCCAGGTCGTCATTAGTAAGACGTCGCGGCTCTTGCATCCGAGAAATCTGTTTACTGATGACATACTTGTCTACCGCCCCGCTACCGAGTTCGAGTGAACTGGGAACTAGAAGCCTTGAGTCGTTCCAGTCACCGGCATTCTCAGGCGGCTGATCCTCCGGAATAGGCTCAACATTCTTGCCGGCATCAAAGTCTCTCATTAATTCACCCCGAAAACAGTTGCCCCGGCAAATCCCAGGTAAACAGCAACAACGATGAGGCTAAAGACAATAATCACAGCGGTGACCTTTCTGTCTTTGCGTTTCTCATAAGGAGTTCTCACTTCCGGAAGCTGTTCCAGCACTGGAAACTCAAACACTTCCTCAATTTGCTCCCGAACACGAATCCGGGGATCAACCTGGGCCCAACCAACCGCCGCTCCAAAAGGCGCAGCGATACCAATCAGCAACCCCGCGATTGCGAACAACTCGAAGCGTGGCCCGTCAGGAGATAATGGGTATTGAGCAGTCTCATTAATTCTGTAGTTAAGACCTTGGCCTTCGATATCCAAATGCATGGAAACACGCGCCTTCTCTCTGCGCTTCAACAGGTCGTCATAGATCTGCTTGTTGACTTCCATATCCCTGGTGAGCTCAGAATACTGGGCCTTGTTTCCCTGGATACGCTCCATACGTTTGGCCTGTTCCTGGATCAAGCGCTCAATCGACCTGATTCGCGTCTGAATGGTTTGGGCATCCGCGCGCGTGGTTACCAGCTCGGATCGGACTTCCTGATACACCGGGTTTGCGACGCTTTCCCCTTCAACAGCCGTATCCTCGGAAGCACTGTTCGCCAGGGCTTGCCTACGTTGATTCTTGAGTTCAGTCAGTTGCTCCTGAAGAATGACAATATCGGGGTAGCTATCGTGATACTGCAATCTGAGAGTATCTAAACGAGCCTGAAGGGCATTGATTCTCTGCTGGAATGAGTCTTCTGTTTTCTTCTGTGTCAGCGATGGAGACAGGCTATTCAGTTGCTGCTGCAGTGAGGCAGCACGAGTCTCAAGCTCCTCACGTTCAAGAGTCGCAAGCTCTAGCTGACGCCGCAGGTCTGCCATCCGGCTATTTGCTTCCGACTCCGTTCCATCCACGTTTTCCGAGAGGAAGTCCTTCAGATTACGCTCAACCTGAGCGAGTTGCTGTTCATAAGACTTCACCTGTTTATCGATGAATTCGTATGCTGCGCGACTTTCAGCCCGCTTTCGCTCGTTATTCTCTTCTATGAACAACTGCCCAAGGCGTTGCGCAATCTTGAACGCTCGAAGCTGAGAATTATCGGTGTATTCAATACTGAAATAGGAGTCACCCCGGGGCCGGACAATCAAGTTTCCCCTCAAACCTGCAATGCGACCTTCAAGTTCGGCCGGGCCGATATCAGACGTGCCCTCTCCATATATATCGGGATCCCGGGCAATTTTCTCGATTACATTGCGGGACCACAACAGTTCCTTTGCTGCAGATGCTCGCTCATTAATCTTCGTAGTAACCGCACTGCCTTCCATGAGTGGGCGAATGATATTCTGGTCGTCCACGAATATCACTACACTTGACTGGTACTTGTATGGCCACAAATAGCCCACCGCCAATACAGCCATGCTAACAGCAGCAAACAAAAAGAAGGCCAACCACTTTCGTGACCGCACTTCGCGGATGGCTTCACGTGGCAGTTGGCTTAGAGGTAATGCCATTTTTGGTACCTATTCCTGCTTAAACATCAACGACAAGCAAATTACAGGCTACGTTCTGGAACTGTGACGATGTCGCCGGGTCTCAGAGAATAGTTCGTTTCGACATCCCCCCTTTCGAGGATATCCCCAAGACGAACAGGAATCGCAACTACGCTCCCCTTGTGGACACGGTAAAGCATTGAATTGTTTGGAGCCGCAAACGGCGTGACGCCACCCGCACCAAGGATCATATCAAGCACCGTCATACCGTCGCGATGCGCCACAGAGGTAGGTTGGGCCACAGCACCCGTCACACGCACCCGGTCGGTGTATTCGTGACTACCCATTGACGTAACAACGATACTTACCTGAGGCTCCCGAATGTACTGCATCAATGAAGTTTCGATCGATTCAGCAAGCGCTTCGGGAGTGCGGCCACTTGCAACCACATCACCCACCAGTGGTACAGAGATCTTCCCGTCGGGACGTACAGGTACCGAAATACTGAGGTCGTCGTTTCTCCACACAGACACCTGGACCACATCCGTGGGCCCCAAAACGTAGTCTTTCGCTTCCTCTGAGGGCAGAGGAGCCAGTGCCTGCTCAATTTTCTCTGGAGATGATGAGGTTGTTGACGCACACCCGCTCAGCAGAACTACTGCAAAAGTGGAAAGCAACGCCGCCCGTTTGAAAATCGCCCTCGACATAGTGGTTCCTCTCTTCTTATCCATGAATTACAACCCACACAGCTCTTACCGGCTCAGATCAAATCACCGGGAACCCTTCTTGAACAATACCACCTCTACTGTCTGAATTATAACCAACAAATCCAGCAGCAGACTCTGGTTCTTAATGTAGTACAAGTCGTACCGAAGCTTCTCCCGAGTGTCTTCCTCGTTATCAGCATAGGCAAAGCACAGTTGGGCCCATCCAGTCAGGCCGGGTTTGACCCGGTGACGCTCATTATAGAATGGGATTTTCTCTGTCAGCTGCTCCACGAAGACCGGGCGTTCCGGCCGTGGTCCGACAAATGCCATGGTACCGTTTAGGACATTAAAGATTTGTGGAAGCTCATCAATCCTGACCTTCCTGATGAACTCGCCAACTTTGGTCACGCGGGCATCGTTCTTCTTGGCCCAGACAGCGCCGTCTTTTTCAGCGTCAGTGATCATCGATCGAAACTTGTGAACCATGAACGGCTTTCCGTTCAACCCGACTCGTTCCTGACTGTAAAAGACGGGTGACTTCCAGCCATCTTCAAGTTTGATGGCAATTGCAGTCAGCAGCATGAAAGGGCAAGTCACGATGAATAGCGCACCCGCGGCAAGTAGGTCGAGGGAACGTTTTCCTACCCCGAATACTGATGACACCTTGAAACCATCAGAAAACACCAGCCAGCCTGGTGTGATCATCTCCAGAGCAACCTTGCGGGATTCTCGCTCATAGAAATTTGCTCCGTCGACGATGCGAATGCCTTCCATCTTGCATTCGAGGAGGTCCTCCATGGGCAACCCCTTGCGGCGGTCATCGACCGCGACAACGATCTCGGCGACAGGGTTCCGAAGGATATAATCGTGTAAGGAGCCAGGCACGTTGAGGAGGTATTTCTCATTAACTTCCACCGGTGCATCCGGCATGGGTACAAAGCCGGCAAGCACAAACCCCTTTCGATTGAATGGCGTGGTTAGATCCTGAAGCAATTGGCGTGCTCGCACCCCGGCACCCAGCACGAGAACCTTACGCTTGAAAGCGTCCTTGCCAACCAGAACAAAGAACACAGACCTGGCGATACCTAACAGAAATACACCAAACACTGAGGCAGAGGTGAGTACACCGCTATCACCGAGATACCATAGCCAGTCGCTGCCGAGAAACCAGGCAAAACCGCACAAAGGTAGCGCAATGATCAATGCCATGATTGTCCGGAGCATCATGCCGGACATGCCTTCCTCAACTCGCGATTGATGGACACCAAGCGCGATCATGACCACGAGGTTAAGCGCAGAGAAAACAATACAGGAAGGCACGACAAACATTATGTTGCCGAAGAAGAGATCCACATCGCCAAAAAAGCGGAAAAACGTGGCAAGAGCCAAAGCCAGGGCGAGGACCGCAAAGTCAATCAGACCTAGGATGACAAAAGGCAGGTGGATATAGTGTCTGAACAATCTGACGTGGGCCACGCCGACTCCTTGTGCTGTTCACACTGTCGTACTACAAGCGTCCGTTGCAGGAAATGTAACAAGATGTTGCACGATTTTAACGAAATCGCTAGAAAGTTCAATTACTTGATTGTGAAGTTATTAAACTATTCGCAGTAACTCGTTAATTTATATAAAAAAGGGCCAGGCTTTTGCCTGACCCCCTGTTTACTCAACCAGGCACCCTAACCCAGCCCTCCATCAACACCCGAGCACTCCGGCTCATGATGGCTTTCGTTGCTGTCCATTGACCGTGCACCTCCTTTGCCTCGGCGCCAACGCGCAAGGTTCCGGAGGGATGACCGAAGGTTACCTGGTTGCGATCACCGCCACCAGCGGCGAGGTTCACCAGGGTACCGGGTATGGCCGACGCGGTTGCGATGGCCACAGCTGCGGTGCCCATCATGGCATGATGCAGCTTACCCATGGACATAGCCCGAACCAGTACGTCAATGTCTACGGCGGCAATGGCTTTGCCACTGGAGGCGATGTAATCTTGCGGGCTGGCAACAAACGCGACCTTCGGGGTGTGCTGGCGTGCCGCAGCCTCGCTGACATCCGAGATCAGACCCATTTTCACGGCCCCATGGGCGCGGATGGTTTCAAACATTTCGAGCGCCTTGGGATCGCTGTTGATGTCGTCCTGCAGTTCAGTGCCCTTGTATCCAATGGCATCGGCATTCACGAAGATGGTCGGGATGCCGGCGTTGATCATGGTGGCCTTGAGGACCCCTACCCCGGGAACCTCAAGATCATCGACCAAATTGCCTGTCGGGAACATCGCTCCTTCACCATCAGCGGGGTCCATGAACTCGATCTGCACTTCGGCCGCCGGGAAGGTTACCCCGTCGAGCTCAAAATCGCCGGTTTCCTGGACTTCACCATTGGTAATCGGCACGTGGGCCACAATCGTTTTCTTGATGTTGGCCTGCCAGATCCGAACGGTACAGGTGCCATTTTCCGGAATCCGGTCTTTGTCAACGAAGCCACCATTGATGGCGAAAGCCCCAACCGCCGCTGTCAGGTTCCCGCAGTTACCGCTCCAGTCTACGAACGGCTTGTCGATGGAAACCTGGCCGAACAGATAGTCCACATCGTGATCCGCCTGAGTCGGCTCAGCCAGAATCACCGTTTTGGAGGTACTGGAGGTTGCGCCGCCCATACCGTCCGTCTGCTTCTGATACGGATCAGGACTTCCAATCACCCTCAGCAGGAGCTTGTCCCGGGCTTCACCCGGGACCTGGCAGGCTTCCGGCAGATCCTGCAGCCGGAAGAACACACCTTTGCTCGTTCCGCCACGCATGTAGGTGGCGGGTACCTTTATTTGAGGTGCGAAGCTCATGCTGCCCCCTCTGACTCCAGGAAGTCGTTGGCAAAGCGCTGCAATACGCCGCCCGCAGAATAGATGCTCAGCTCGGCAGCGGTATCGAGGCGGCAGATCACTGGCACTTCAACGCTCTCGCCATTCTTGCGATGAATAATCAGAGTCAGCTCTGCACCCGGGGCGATATCACCCTTCACATCATAGGTTTCAGTACCGTCGATGTTATAGGTATTGCGGGTCTCCCCTTCCTTGAACTGCAGGGGCAGAACGCCCATGCCCACCAGGTTGGTACGATGGATGCGCTCGAAACCTTCCGCCACGATCGCTTCAACACCTGCAAGGCGAACACCTTTGGCGGCCCAGTCGCGGGACGAGCCCTGACCATAATCAGCGCCGGCAACGATGATCAGCGGCTGTTTGCGCTCCATGTAGGTTTCAATGACATCCCACATACGCTTGACTTCGCCTTGCGGCTCCAGGCGCGCCAGTGAACCCTGGATGATTTCGCCGTTCTCGTCGCGAACCATTTCGTTCAGGATCTTCGGGTTGGCCAGGGTTGCACGCTGTGCAGTCAGGTGGTCACCACGGTGCGTTGCATAGGAGTTAAAGTCTTCCTCCGGCAAGCCCATCTTGTGCAGGTATTCACCCGCAGCGGAGTCCATCATGATGGCATTGGACGGAGACAGGTGATCCGTTGTGATGTTGTCGCCCAGCACCGCTAGCGGACGCATACCGGTCAGGGTGCGCTCCGCAGCGAGAGCACCTTCCCAGTATGGCGGGCGGCGAATGTAGGTGGACTTCGGACGCCAGTCGTACAGCGGGCTTTCGGCCTGCTCTGCGTCACCCAGATCGAACATCGGGATATAAACCTGGTTGAACTGCTCAGGCTTCACGTATTCGCCAACGATGCGATCGATCTCTTCATCCGAAGGCCAAATATCCTTCAACGTGATGGCATTGCCGTCTTTGTCGTACCCAAGCGCATCCTGTTCGATATCAAAACGGACGGTACCGGCGATCGCGTAGGCAACCACCAGCGGCGGTGACGCCAGGAAGGCTTGCTTCGCATACGGATGAATCCGGCCGTCGAAGTTACGGTTACCCGAGAGCACGGCCGTGGCGTACAGGTCACGATCGATGATTTCCTGCTGGATCTTCGGATCCAGGGCACCGGACATCCCATTACAGGTGGTGCAGGCGTAGGCCACGATACCGAAGCCCAGCTTTTCCAACTCGGGCAGCAATCCTGCTTCTTCGAGGTACAGACGGGCAACTTTGGAACCCGGTGCAAAGGAAGACTTCACCCACGGCTGACGAATCAGCCCCAGCTCATTGGCCTTCTTCGCCAGCAGGCCAGCAGCCACGACGTTACGGGGGTTGGAGGTGTTCGTACAGGAGGTAATGGCCGCGATGATGACGGCACCATCCGGCATCTTGCCTTCTTTTTCTTCAGCCAGGGCCTTGTCCAGGTCCTTCGCAATACCGCGCTCATGCAATGCAGACGTCGGCAGGCGACGATGCGGGTTGGACGGGCCAGCCATGTTGCGTTCGACCGTGGAGAGATCGAATTCCAGCACGCGCTCGTACTGCGCTTCTGTCATCTGGTCTGCCCACAGGCCGGTTTCCTTGGCGTATTTCTCCACCAGATCAACCTGTTCCGGCTCACGACCAGTCAGTTTCAGATAATCGATGGTTTGTTCGTCAATGTAGAACATACCTGCGGTGGCGCCGTACTCCGGTGTCATATTGGAAATGGTCGCACGGTCACCAATGGTCAGTGTGGACGCGCCCTCACCAAAGAATTCCAGATACGCACCGACGACACGTTCCTTACGCAGGAATTCAGTAATAGCCAGAACGATATCGGTCGCAGTGATACCGGGCTGACGTTTGCCAGTCAGTTTCACACCGACAATATCCGGTAGGCGCATCATGGACGGACGGCCGAGCATCACGGTCTCTGCTTCCAGGCCGCCAACGCCAATGGCGATCACGCCCAGGCAGTCAATGTGGGGCGTATGGCTGTCGGTACCAACACAGGTATCCGGGAATGCAATGCGGTGGCCATCGTCGTCAGCACGGTCCTGAATCACCGGAGACATCTTCTCCAGGTTAATCTGGTGCATGATGCCGTTACCGGCCGGAATCACGTCCACGTTTTTGAACGCGGTACGGGTCCAGTCAATAAAGTGGAAACGGTCTTCGTTGCGACGATCCTCGATCGCACGGTTCTTGTCGAATGCGTCCGGATCGAAGCCCGGCGCTTCGACCGCCAGCGAGTGGTCCACAATCAGCTGAGTCGGAACCACCGGGTTTACCTTGGCAGGATCACCGCCCTTTTCGGCAATAGCATCACGCAGGCCAGCCAGATCCACCAGCGCGGTCTGGCCGAGAATGTCGTGGCACACTACCCGCGCCGGATACCAGGGAAAATCCAGGTCACGCTTGCGTTCGATCAGCTGTTTCAGCGAATCGGTCAGAGACTCGGAATCGCAGCGGCGAACCAGCTGCTCGGCGAGAATCTTGGAGGTGTACGGAAGCTTGTCGTAGGACCCAGACTGGATCGCTTCTACCGCCTGGCGAGTGTCGTAGTATTCCAGGTCGGTACCCGGAAGGGACTTTCTGTATTCAGTATTCATGGTCGTTGGTCTCTCAATTCGTGGCATTCGTCCTAAAAACAGGGCTGCCCGCGGCAGCCCTCGAATTGCCCTTAGCTACGCTGGTCGATTGGCAGCCACTCTTCACTTTCCGGGCCGGTGTACTCGGCACTTGGACGGATAATCCGATTGTTGGCCCGCTGCTCCTTAACGTGAGCAGTCCAGCCAGATACCCGTGACATCACAAAGATCGGCGTAAACAGCTCGGTCGGAATGCCCATGAAGTGATAGGCAGAGGCATGGAAGAAGTCCGCGTTACAGAACAGCTTCTTCTCGCGCCACATGACTTCCTCGCAACGGACAGACACCGGGTAAAGAACGGTATCGCCAACTTCCTGTGCCAGCTTCTCGGACCATTTCTTGATGATCACGTTACGCGGATCCGATTCGCTGTAGATCGCGTGACCGAAGCCCATGATCTTATCCTTGCGCGCCAGCATACCCATGAGGCCGGCTTCAGCCTCTTCCGGGCTCTGGAACTTCTGAATCAGCTCCATGGCAGCCTCGTTGGCACCACCGTGCAGCGGTCCGCGCAGGGAGCCAATTGCTCCGGTGACACAGCTATGAATGTCAGACAGCGTGGAGGCGCACACACGAGCAGTAAAGGTAGACGCGTTGAATTCGTGCTCTGCATAGAGAATCAGCGACACGTTCATCACACGCTCATGCAGCTCGCTCGGCTTCTTGCCATGGAGTAGCTCCAGGAACAGACCACCGATGGAATCGCTTTCAGTGGCACTGGTATCAATGCGGATACCCTCATGCGCGAAGCGATACCAGTAGGTAATGATGGCCGGGAATACCGCCAGCATCCGGTCGATCTTGTCGTCTTGTTCACTGAAGTCGTTTTCAGTTTCCAGATTGCCCAGCATGGAGCAGCCGGTGCGCATGACATCCATCGGGTGAGCGTTCTTGGGAATCTGCTCAAGAACGGTCTTCAGCGCGTCAGGCAGCGTACGCAGGCTCTGGAGTTTCTGCTTATAAGCATCAAGCTCCTGCTGGTTCGGCAGCTTTCCACGCAGTAGCAGGTACGCCACTTCTTCGAACTGGGCATTGTCGGCCAGATCGGTAATGTCATAGCCACGATAGGTCAGGCCGGTACCAGTTTTTCCGACGGTACACAGAGCGGTTTCACCGGCAACCTGTCCACGCAGGCCTGCGCCACCAAGTTTCTTTGCTTCAGCCATGGTCATTCTCCCTCTAGTCGTTGTTTAGCCTTTGTTCTGGGTGAAAAGCTTGTCCAGCTTCTGCTCAAAGTCGTGGTAGTTGAGGAAATCGTACAGCTCCATGCGAGTCTGCATCAGGTCCACAACATCTTTCTGATCGCCTTTTTCCAGAATGTTCTGGTAGACAGTCAGCGCCGCTTTGTTCATGGCACGGAAGGCGCTCAGCGGATAAAGCACCATCGCGGCGCCGGCTTCGGCGAGCTCAGCCTTGTTGTACAACGGAGTGGCTCCAAACTCGGTGATATTTGCCAGAATCGGCGCATCAATGGCCTCGGCAAATGCTTTGTAATCAGAAAGCTCATGAACGGCCTCAGCAAAGATGCCATCCGCACCCGCTTCGATACAGGCCTTTGCACGGTCGATGGCGGCTTCGAGGCCTTCCTTCTGGAAGGCGTCCGTACGCGCCATGATGAAGAAATCTTTGTCTTCACGGGCATCGGCAGCGGCTTTGATCCGATCCACCATTTCTTCTTTGGAGACGATTTCCTTGTTCGGACGGTGGCCGCAACGCTTCTGGGCGACCTGATCCTCAATGTGGACAGCCGCAGCACCAGCTCGTTCCATTTCCTTGATGGTGCGGGCAATGTTGAACGCCCCACCCCAACCGGTATCGATATCCACCAGCAGCGGCAGATCCGTCGCAGCAGTGATTCGACGGACATCTTCAACGACGTCGTTCATGCTGGTCATGCCAAGATCAGGAAGGCCGTAAGAGGCGTTTGCAACACCGCCGCCCGACAGGTAGATAGCTTGATGCCCCACCCGTTCCGCCATCATGGCGGCGTAGGCGTTGATAGTGCCAACGATTTGAAGCGGTTGATTTTCTGTCAGCGCCTTGCGGAAACGGGCACCCGGGGAAAGCTTATCGGCCATAACAATATCCTCTCTTATCAGATCGTTAGAACGCCTTCTTCAATCTTTTTCTCGATATTCAAACGCGCGGCATTGATGTGTCTTTTCATCAGGAATTCGGCGAGTTCACCATCGCGCTGAGCAATGGCTTCGACGATACGGCGGTGTTCACCAAGCGCCAGATGGGGGCGCCCGGCTGAGGTGCTTAACCGGTAACGGTACATCCGCACCATGTAATAGAGATCGCCCAAGAGCATCTGAGCAAGCTTAGTATTGCGGCTACCTGTGGCAATCCGATGATGGAAATCGTAATCGCCCTCGGCTTGATAATACGCCTGGCCCTGAGCCTCTTCGATCATTTTTTCGTGGCTGTCCAATGTAGACTTCAGATCTCTGATTTCCTCATCGGTCATGCGTTCAGCGGCCTGCTTTGCCGCCAACCCTTCCATCACTTCCCGGATTCGGTAGAGTTCGAGCAGTTCGGAAGCACTGACAGAGACCACTTTCACACCCGCATGCGGGCGACGAATCAGAAGACCGCGAGACTCAAGGCGCCCTAACGCCTCTCGCAATGGCCCCCGGGTAAGATCAAAGCGCGAGCACAGCTCGACTTCGCCAATCTTTTCGCCGGGTGCCAGATCGCCCGTGACGATTGCTGTTTGCAGACAATCGAAGGCTTCATCGGCTCGGGTTTGGGTCTGGATCGGTGCTTCAGCCATATTTTGTTAACAATCCTGTATCGAATGATGGAAAATTACGCCGAGTTCGCGAGATTGTCAACAAAAAGGAAGGGGCAGGTCAGTAGGGATCGCCAACCAGGTCAGAGCCATCAACAGGAAATCAGCAACTTAGAGGACAGGAAAGAAAATGGGACTCGGTTTTGTTAACAAAACCGGCTTACCGAACCTACAGGTCAATATGCAAAGACAAGGAAACGTCTGGAGACTTGGGCACAGCAAAGCTGCCGCCATCCGCTTCAAACATCTTACCAACCGTCAGGCTGGCGTCAAAACTGGCGGACCGCAAAAACAAGGACGCCTCATAAGCGGTCGCCCGCGCAGACTGGCCGAGCTGGCCATCAGTGTCAGGCACCCACCCTCGCAGCGTTGCCAGGCGGAAGTTAGTTCGAACATCAGCCACATACGGAACAATAAACGACGGGCTTTGAGCACCCAGTTTTAACCAGCCACCCTCATCTGCAGACAGAGAGTTACCGGCAAATCCCGTTAAAAGAGATGAAGAGGCGACTGTAACCTGTTCTGAATCCGGCAACGGCTCTTCAGAAAACTGATAGTGTCCATCCAGCGATACACGCCAGTTTGTTAACTCGCGGGAGAGCGACGAAGAAACCGCCAACTTGCGATAACTGACGTTCGACTCGTCCCGCCGCTCAGAAGCGCGGGTAGCCTCATATTCGGTTCCGACCTGGGCATCTACTCGGGTCTGTAACGAAAACAGCGACAGCACCTGACCTTCCCCAACCGCTTGCAACCCCATCGAAGAGCGCCGCTCTGTTGTACTACTGTCCCACGCTCCAGACTGGAACTCGTCTGAGGACCTTGCAAAATGCTTGATCGTGCTATTAAAACGTATACCGCGCGCCGACATCAGAGGTCTGGTGACCAGGAGCGCCATCGAACGCCGCTGAACGGCTTCAGACACCCTGGCCCCGTTCGACGTCTCGGCGTCCTGGTAGCCTCGGTCAGAGAGGTTAAGCTGAACACGGGCACCTTCCAGCGGGAACGAGTATTGCAACCTCAATAAATCCCGATGACGGTCGGCTTTCGGGACGGAGTCATTATAGAACCGAACTCCCATGGTGTGTCCCGGGAAGATCAGACTATTCGCCTCCACCCCGACATTGCCACGAAACGTTTCCCTGGTCTGCGCAGATGCTCCAGAGAACTGAAGTTTGGAGTCCAACCAGTGTGGACGATGCTCAGTGACGAGCGCCGCGGAAGCTGATGCAATGTAAGCGCACCAAATCAGTGCGATGCAAAAGAGTTTGTTCACAAACCAAGCCATCTAGTGACCGAAGAAACATCCCGGCGCCAAGCCGGCAATCCTTAATTTCATGTAATGTATTCGTTGCGCCCGAAACACGCCAGCAACGCTTGCCAAACGTTACAATTCGACTCAGTTCGAATCACTCTATGACGGTACTGAAATGAAGGCTCTTCGCCGGAAGGTCTCCATTTAACAGATAGCTTTGGGTACACTCGGCACACTTTGTGAATAGCCCTAACTGATACATATTCAATTCAAGGCAGAAAGCTGAACAGAAGGATGAGCACCATGATCAAAAAATGCCTGTTTCCCGTTGCTGGTTACGGAACCCGATTCCTCCCTGCAACCAAGGCCATGCCCAAGGAAATCCTTCCGGTGGTCAACAAACCTCTGGTTCAGTACGGGGTTGAGGAAGCGGCTGACGCCGGCATTCACGAATTCGGCTTTGTAACCGGTCGAGGCAAACGGGCCATCGAGGACCATTTCGATATCAGTTATGAGCTGGAGCACCAGATCGCCGGCTCCGGTAAGGAGGACCTTCTCACCTCCATCAGGGATCTGATCAACAACAACAGCTTTGCCTTTACCCGCCAGAATGAAATGAAAGGCCTCGGCCATGCGATTCTGACTGGTCGCAATCTGGTTGGCGACAATCCTTTCGCCGTCGTCCTGGCCGATGACTTCTGTCTGGGGAATGAAGGCGAAGATGGCGTACTGACCCAGATGGTCAAGCTGTACAAGCAGTTCCGGTGCTCCATCGTAGCCATTGAAGAAGTGCCCGAGAACGAGACCCACAAGTACGGCGTCATCGCCGGCGAACCCATGAAGGATGGACTCTACCGTATTACAGATATGGTCGAGAAACCGGCACCGGAAGACGCGCCAAGCAACCTGGCCATTATCGGCCGATATATTCTTACTCCGGATATATTCGAGATCATTGAGAATACGCCGCCCGGAAAGAACGGTGAGGTGCAGATTACCGACGCGCTACTCCAGCAAGCACAGAACGGCTGCGTGCTGGCCTACCAGTTCAAAGGGCGCCGCTTTGACTGCGGAAGCATCGACGGTTTTGTGGAAGCCACAAATTACGTCTACGAGAACATCTACAAGAAAGGCAAATAAAGACCGGGCGACTGGGATCAGTCGCCCAGAATCTGCAGCACCATGCGCTGGTTATCGGAGGAGCTTTTCCGAAACCGGCGCAGCAGTTCGGCTTCATCCTCAGAAAGCTGAACCCGATCAATCTCCTCCTCCAGCTGTTTCAGCGCGGCAGAGAGATCATCACTGTTACTGAAGGCCAGCCCCGGCAACTCCAACTGCCCGTCATCCCCGGCGGCATCGAGATCCAGCAGGTTATCCAAAGGCGTTTCAGTCTTCAGGCACAGGTCAAACAACTCACTAACACCAGGGTAGCTTCGCTTCCGGACATCTGTCGCCTCCCAGCTCTTCACCTGGCTCTCATCCACGCCACACATCTGGGCAACATCCAGCGTCGAAAGCTTGCCTGCCTCGCGAATACGCCGTAAGCGGCGATGGAACGTTTCGAGGTACCGCATGACTGAATTGTGACTCCTCTCACAAGCTAAACACATTTTGTTACATTTTCGTCCTAACCTTTTGCCGTTTCAAACAATGAAACTGTATGTTAATTGGCCAGGCACACTATAAAAACAAGAAGGACTGGTCTGATGCCCTACAAGGGAATCCTGCTGGCAGGCGCCCTCCTCGTCATTAGCGTTGGTGGAGCCGGCTTCCTATTACTGAAAGACAATAATAGCGGTTTCAGCTGGCAATACAGCGAGGCAGAAATGCAAACGCAGCCCTTAGCTCCCCGCCCTGCTGCTCACGAATCCTTTGAAGACACCGAAGATGACACTCAAAGCGCGCCGGAAGCAAATCCGATGGGGTTCATGTTAGCTCGCGTGGCGGATCAGTACGAGCAATCTATTCGGTATCCTTCCTGGTCCATCCCACTTAATCCTGGTCAGGCCCAGGGCTATCAGGGCAACACTTACTCCCCACTCTCGCTACCACTGGGTGATTCTGGCCAATTCGTTGTCACCCTGGACAAATTCCGATTTACCCGGGGAGAATCCATTCTGGTTATTGCCACAATAACCGGCCCCCAGGTCGCGGGTCGCACACTGCAGGCAACACTCTCTCAGCCTGAAACCGCCTCAAAGGTGGATGCGACAGATCTCACCATTGACGGCACATCCGGTTACTACGAAGGCGTACTCTCAAGTGATCATGAACCCGGAGAATACCGCCTGATTGTCGAAGCCCGAATTGATGGCTCGCCCGTCCGGCACGTATCCACCCTCACCATTGAGCCTTTTCTTGGCGAATTTAAAGGGCTCGGAGACACTTACGTCGAAGGCAACAACCTCATCATCCCGGTCAAATTCGATGCTGAGCAATCAGGCTTCTACTCCCTGTCCGCACAACTCTATGCTGGCGCTACCCCGGTTGCACAACTCCAGGCGGAAAAGCAGCTTGACGGATCATCGGATACATTCAAGCTTCGCGCTCACGGTACGGTTCTGGCCAACCTCGACCCCATTAACGACTTTTCCATTCGCTATCTTCAGCTGAGACAGATGCCCGCTCGTCCCGGTGACCGCACCAATTATGGTTACGGGCCTGAAGATGGCTATTCATTCACACCACCGGACCTCGAATCGCTCCAAGACACGCCGGCGGTGAATCCCGAATCGGAACAACGGGCAGCCCTGCTCAAGCGGCTGGCCGACAAGTTCTGATGCCGTAAAACAATAAATCAAGAAACACGGAGCAATCATGACAACAATGAAACTAGGAAGTGCCTGTAAAACCGCCCTTGCAGTTGCTGTAACCAGCAGCCTCTTTGTTGGAAGCGCCCAGGCCCAGCTGGCTGGACACAACGTCATTCTGGTGCATGGATTCCAGCAGGAGGATCTGGCCAACCCGCCAGCCGACTTGCAGGCGGTCAAGGATGCGGGCGAAGACTATTGGCGGACGTTCTGGCTGTCTCGGGCTGAAGCACGGATCGACTGGGCAAGCGACGGCCGGGTTGAAGGCAAAATTGCACAACAAGCCTACCAACAGGTTCGTCAGATCAGCCAGCAGGGACTGTGCAACAACTACTGCATCATCGTATCCCACTCAACCGGAGACCTGGTGACCCGTTATCTGTTGGAAAACCAGGCGCGCTGGCTCCAGTCAGAGGGGCTCCCGCCCCTTAAGATCCTGGCATCCCTGGATTATTCCGGTGCCGGTGGCGGCACAGACCTCGCCGACCTGGCCATGGATCTCGCCTACAACGACAGCTGGTACAACTGGCCACTGAGAGCGGCGGTTGAGGCGTTCACTGGCATTGAGCCAGAGCCGGGTAAACTGGGCGTCGTTAACGACCTTCAGACCAACGTGTCCCGTAACCTTGCAGTCTCCCCCAATACAATCCCGCGGCTTCGCTTTGTTGCTGGGGGCTCGTCCTACGGTGGAATCACCAAGCCCTTCATTTCCGGCACTGACGACGGTGTGGTACCCACTCACTCGGCTTGCGGCGCTACGACCGCGGTCGGGATCGATTCGTGCTCCGATTCGATCAGCCTCGCCGGCAAAGTAACCAGCCAGGATGGCCCTGATGCACTTTACTACAACCACTTTCCCATTCTGATGAACGAAGGCGTTACCCATAGCGGTGTGCTGGGCACAGAAACCGGCAACATCTCGGTGCCTGTGGTGAACAACCGTACATTAGGGGTGCAGGTCGATTTCGCCAGCCGTACTTACAATCAGCGGGCATGGTGGCAGTTGTGGGGGGCCGGCGACACTTACATTGAAGTCCCCGGTTCGGATCAGACCGACATGTCGACACTGGTCTACACCACGCTGAACAACTGATCACTGAAACGCCATTCCAATAAAGGATATAGGGGCTCAGGGAAGAGCCAATTTGAAACTATCGGTTTCACCGATCTATCTTTTTTAGTTCGCAAACTATACATTGTTCCGCTTTCCCGTCGCCGAAATCCAACAAACGGAAAAGCAATGTCGAACGCCCAGAAATCCGATCTCCTCCTCGTTGTCGTTACCTTACTTGCGGCTATAAGCTGGATGTTCTCGAAAGAGGCAATTCTGCTCATGCCCCCGCTTCTGTTTTCCGCGTCTCGCTTTCTCATTGCCGGTCTTGTTCTTACCCTCATCGCCTGGCCGTCCGTTAAAAAGCTAAGCCTGGATCAGATTAGCCGAAGCGCCGGTGTTGGGACGGTTTTCGGCATCGCTATGAGCTTCTGGGTCATGGGGCTGTTCCATATCACCAGCCTCGGTGAAGGTGCATTTCTCACCAGCCTTGGCGTGGTGATTGTGCCGGTCATTGCTCGACTACTGTTCAAGGAAGCTCAGCCCGCATCAACCTGGCTGGCACTCCCCATCGCCGTTGCGGGGCTGGCACTCCTGTCGCTCAAGAACGGCTTCAATCCGGAAGCCGGGCAGATTTTCTTTGTTGTAGCCGCCACGATCTTCGCGCTCTACTTCACACTGAATACCCGGGCCGCCAACCAACGGACCGTGGTTAAACGCTCCGGGCAGATCGTCGAGAAACAGAAGGTTCCGCCCTTGCCCCTCACGGCGCTGGCGCTGCTCACGGTAGGTCTTGTTACGTTACCCATCTCCTTTACCCTCGAATCCTGGGCCCCGACATTCAAAAACCCGGACCCGATGCTGATCTGGTGGGTCGCAGCCAGTGCTGTCATTGGCACTGCCGGTCGCTTTTTGCTGCAAACCCTGGCTCAGAGCCTTTCGGCCCATAGCCATGGTGTCGTCATTCTTATCTTGGAACCTGTATGGGTGACGCTATTCGCTGCGGGCTGGTTTGGAGAGATGATGACGCCACTGCAAATGGGCGGTTGTGGACTGATTTTCGCAGCTCTGATCGTCAACCGCTGGGGCGTCTTGAGCAAAGCCATCAAGAGCACACTGCGGAAACAAAAAACCGCATAAAGTGGTTGACCGCCAACAGGCGCATCAGTATATTACGACCCCGTTGCAGGACAGGACCATAGCTCAGTTGGTTAGAGCGCTACCTTGACATGGTAGAGGTCCCCAGTTCGAATCTGGGTGGTCCTACCAATCCTGCCAAGAAAGTCAGTTACTTACGGCAACCGTGAGAACTGGCTTTTTTTATTTCACCCTCCCCGAAAAAATCGCAAAAATTCAGCATATTGTCGGTGGGCCTTTTCAAGAGATTTCGGTCGGAAGCGCACCCGGGTACCGGGCTTACATTGTGCCAGACGGCTACACGCCAACGGAGTCACGGTTCCCAGACGGGGGTATCCCCCAATAGTCTGGCGGTCGTTCAGAAGAACAATCGGATGCCCATCAGGCGGTACCTGAACCGCACCAAGCGCCAACCCCTCAGATATCATATTGTTTACAGCCCCCCTAATGAGAGGGCCATTCAATCGAATGCCCATACGGTCTGACCGGTTGTCGACTTCCCAGACTTTATTGAAAACATCGAAGATACTGCGCCCGGTAAAGTGCGCGATCTGGGCTCCGGGAATCATATCCAGCTCAGGCAACTCGCTGTAATCAAGTCTTTCTGATTCAGGCACTTTCCTCACCGCATGATCGACCGCGAGATCGTCCTCCGGCATGCCGTGCACAACATCACCCACTGCCAGAGCCCCACCCTCCCCATCGTGACCGCCGAGCCGTTCCCGACCAACGGCCGAAAGGCTGCCAAGTACGTTTTCGGCGCAGAAACCACCCGCGACAGCAAGGTAGGCTCGAAGGCCAGACCGGGGAGACCCGAAGGCTAGCCGCTGACCAGGCTCAAGCCGAAGTGTTTGCCACGGCGTTACTGCCACATCATCCAGTGTCACCCCCAGGTCTGCCCCTGTCAGTGCTACCGACGCGCCCCTGACCGCCTCAAGAACCAATCCTCCAAAGGTCACTTCCACGGTTGCCGCGCCCCATGCATTGCCCAGCAACCAGTTCGCCCAGGCCCAGGCATGTAAATCCGCCGCTCCACCCTGAGTAATGCCCAGATGGCGAACACCAAACCTGCCCGCATCCTGCAACATTGCCAACGGCCCTGGCGTTACCACTCGGAACACAGGTTCTGACCCCATACTCACGCTTCCTCCTGAGGTGTTGGGTCACCGCCAAGCTTCAGAAACTCGCCCTTGGTCACTGGAACCATCCTGACCCGGTCGCCAACCTGCAGAAAGCTCATCTCGTCCCGCTGCCGGTCGAACAGCGTTATGGGCGTCCGGCCGATGATGTTCCAACCCCCGGGCGACACCGCGGGATAGGCCGATGTCTGACGACCTGCGATGGAGACACTGCCTGCATGAACCCGTTGGCGCGGCGTGGATAGCCGGGTGGTTTCCAACGCAGGGTCAACAACGCCCATGAATGCAAAGCCAGGCGCAAATCCAAGAGCATAGACCCGGTACTCAGTACCTGCATGTAACTCAACCACCTCATCCACCCCCATGGACCATCTCGACGCCAGCTTCGGCAAATCCGGGCCAACCGTCGGGTCATACCACACAGGGATTTTCTTGACCGGTGCTTCCGATGGGCCATTCTCCGGCGCAAGGCCATCTGCTGCACGCCGAATCACGGCCCGCGCTTCGTCCGGCGTGAAGGTAAGCGGATCGTACTGGATCAGCAGGGTGGTATAGGAAGGCACGAGATCAACGAGCGCGGTGCCAAATAGCGTCTCACATCGACGGGCCAACGACAGGATCCAACCGAGATTGTCCTCATCAATGGCATCAAAAAGACGAACCATCCAGGACCCGATGCCGGCGTTTTCGAATTTTGGGACTGGTGTCATCGAGCACTGTCTCTGTTTGAACGGGTAGTGAAGCTCACGCAATGCGAGGGTTTCGGGGTATTATAGCGAGTGTACATGCAGCACCCTGCTCCCAGAAAATCTTCCCGCAAAGTACCCGATGAGAAAACATTTCGATATTACTGCCGAATCACCTGTCACCGCCGTAGATGCGCTCGCTGATGCATCAGGTCTACCCAAACAACGGATCAAGGATGCGATGGCCAAAGGCGCCTGCTGGTGGACCCAGAAAGGCAAGCAGGTTCGACTGCGGAAAGCCAAGCGGACGCTAAAGAAAGGTTCTCGGCTGCAGCTGTTTTACGACGAGCAGGTACTCGCAAGAACGCCGGAAACACCGGAACTGCTCGAAGATAAGTCTCGCTACAGCGTCTGGTACAAACCCCATGGACTCCTGTCCCAGGGCTCCCAGTGGGGAGATCACTGCAGTCTGCTGAGACTGGTCGAGCAAAGATTAAACCGGCCCTGCTTTCTGGTTCACAGACTTGATGCAGATGCCGCCGGCCTGATGCTGATCGCCCACGATGGCAAGGCTGCGGCGGCCCTGTCTCAATGCCTCTCCGGACGCGAAATGACCAAAATCTACCGGGCCCGGGTTGAAGGCAAGCTCGTGTCGGAAAATCGATTGATCGACGCCCCCATAGACGGCAAAGAAGCTCGGAGCTGGGTATCGGCGGTGTCCGGCGATACCGTCGAGGTGAGGATCGAGACCGGGAGGAAGCACCAGATCCGGAAACATCTGGCTGGAATCGGCCACCCAATCATCGGCGACCGACTCTATGGCAACCAGGCTCGCGCACCGCTTCAACTGGTTGCCGTGGCACTCACTTTCGACTGTCCATTGACTCGCCGCCGAGTGGAACTCACATTGCCGGAAAGCCTCCATTCACTGACCGATGACGTCGCGCCTGCAAATCATCGGTCAGATTAGCTGTTCCACCTTTCGAAAGCTCAGACGTTGTAGAAGTTGCGATACCAGTCAACGAAGTTGGCGATGCCCTCATCTACCGAGGTGGCCGGTTTGTAGTCCACATCGTTGATCAGGTCATCCACGTTCGCATAGGTTGCGGGAACATCCCCGGGCTGCAGAGGCAGAAGGTTCTTTTGAGCCTTCTTGCCGACACGTTCCTCAATGATTTCAATGAAGCGGGACAGCTCGACAGGGTTGTTGCTGCCGATGTTGTAAATACGATACGGCGCCTTGCTGGTACCCGGGTCAGGTTGTGCACCCGTCCACGCTTCGTTGGGTTGCGCAACGTTATCGAGGGTTCGGATGACCCCTTCGACGATGTCGTCAATATAGGTAAAGTCCCGCTTGTGGTGGCCATGGTTAAACACGTCAATGGGCTCGCCCGCCAGGATCTTCTTGGTAAAAATAAACAATGCCATATCCGGCCGTCCCCAGGGACCATAAACGGTGAAAAACCGCAGGCCAGTCGTCGGCAGGTTGTAGAGGTGGCTGTAGGTGTGGGCCATCAATTCGTTGGCCTTCTTGGAGGCCGCATACAGACTTAGCGGATGGTCTACATTGTCGTGCACGGAAAACGGCATGGTTTCGTTAGCGCCGTACACGGAACTGCTGGAAGCATAGACGAGGTGCTTAACACCATTGTGTCGGCACCCCTCCAGAATATTCATAAAGCCAACAAGGTTGGCATCCACATAGGCATGAGGATTCTCGATGGAATAACGGACACCGGCTTGAGCAGCCAGGTGCACAACCCGCTCAGGCTGATGCTCGGCAAACAGCTTTTCCATGGCAGCCCGGTCCGATACATCCTGCCGGACCTCGGTAAAGCCGGGTTTACAGGTCAGGCGCTCAAGGCGGGCTTCCTTCAGGTTCACATCGTAGTAATCATTGACGTTGTCCACGCCAATGACCTCATCGCCACGATCCAGCAAGCGATGGGCCAGATGTGAACCGATAAATCCCGCGGTTCCCGTTACGAGAATCTTCAAGTTTTCTCTCCTTAAAACGCAAGACCGGCGCTAACAAAAGGCCCGTCGATTTCAATATCCAACTGGTCGTCGCCGTCGTCATAATCCACTGACATCTGGCGATAGCCGAGCCTGAGCTGTAGCAGCGAAATTTCATACTGGCCGTACACATTGAAATCATGGAGCGAATCACCATCAAAACTGATGACATTGCCCTCACCACCAACCGAGACACCTGTAAGAGGCAGATCAAAACGTGCAGCGATATACCCCATGGGCACTACACCATCAATGGAAGTCTTGTTGGTCAGTGTGCCGTTTACTTCCTGAACGATAAGCTCGGCATCGAGATCCCGCGCGGTGAGACCCAGATCCAGATTCACCCAGTTGTCGAGAACTTCGTAATAAAGCGTCAGATCCAGTTGCTCGAGATCAAGATCGGACTGAACATCAGCCCCACCAAAACTAACGCCACCAAAGTCTGCTGTGAGCTGCCCTCGCCCACTCTGTTCTACCAGGGTGTAGCTCAGCCTGACGTTGGGCAAAACCGGAATCGGATGCTCAACGTAGAGGGATGCGTTAGCGTTGGTGTCGCTGTCCAGGTTGAGCTGGTTTTCGACATCGACAACATCACCATTGTCCTGAACCTTTCCGGACAACTCAGAATCCCAGTAATTGACGCTGGCGCCCAGGCCAACAACATCCGCTTGCGCCAGAGGCGTAGCCAGAACCATGGAACTGCCTACGGCTATCATCAGTTTACGCATAACACACCCTTATACTTGTTGTATTTCAAACTCAGTCGAATTCGATTCCCAGACGGGCACCTACCTCTTCGTAGGTTTCAATAACGCTACCCAGCCCCTGGCGGAAACGATCCTTATCCATTTTCTTGCGGGTTTCCTTATCCCAAATACGACAGCCATCCGGACTGAACTCATCACCCAGTACGATGTCACCGCCGCTACGCCCGAACTCGAGCTTGTAGTCCACAAGCAGCATGCCCGCGTCATCAAACAGCGTCTTGAGGACATCGTTTACCTTGTAGGTCAGCTCTTTCATGCGGGCAAGCTCGTCAGCGGTCGCCCAGCCGAAGCTGACCGCGAGAGATTCATTGACCATCGGATCGTGCAGGGCGTCGTCCTTGAGAAACAGTTCATAAGTGGGCGGGTTAAGCTCCTGCCCTTCCTCAACACCAAGACGACGGCAAAGGCTGCCTGCAGAAATGTTACGCACGACGCATTCCACCGGAATCATATCGAGCTTCTTGACAAGCGATTCCGTGGACGAAAGCAACCCCTCGAAGTGGGTTGGCACACCCGCTGCTTCGAGCTTTTCCATCACAAAGGCGTTGAACTTGTTGTTCACCATACCTTTGCGATTCAGTTGCTCCTTCTTTTCACCATCAAATGCCGAGGTGTCGTCTCGAAAAACAAGGACAAACCGATCCGGATCATCGGTCTTGAATACGGATTTGGCTTTACCAGCGTAAAGTTCTTCGCGCTTTTCCATTAGAGGTCTCCGACGTGGGGCCGCCTAACCAGCCCTCACTGAATCAGTATAGGTAGTCAAACAGTTGTGTCAGCAAATCCGGGGCGGTTTGATCGCCTTCGTAGCCGTCTTGGCGCTGTGCGGTGATTTCGATGGTGCCATCACCTTCAACCAGATTAAGAGTGTGGGTGTGCCGGGGCTTCTCTTTGTCGCTGAACCAGTCGAACCAGCCGGGTTCACGCTCATCAGCCGTCCGGAAGTCAACGTAGAACCAGCCGGCGCTCCGGTTAAGATCGACGACAGGAATATCGGCCTCTGACAACGCCCTGCTGACCTCGGCCCAGGAACGGCCAAAATCGAGAGACATTGATATCGCGCGAGCATCGTCGCCATCAGATACCAGGCGCACCAGTGGCGCACTCTCCATCCCCGACGCCGCGCGGGAGAATGACTTGCTTTCCTCTCGGCTCTTCAGGAACTCACCCAGGTCCGCCAGGATACGCTTCTGCAGGGATAACGCTTCCGGGCTGGGGGCAACACTCCCGCTCCAGGGAACCAATTCACCACCGTTACCGGCCACTTCCAGCTTGCGGAGTTGAATCTCGGTGGTTTTTCGCCGAACGCCCGGTGCCATTTTGAGCTGGAGTACGACCCGCGCTTCCTCAGCTCCGGGATCGGAGGGCAACTCTGCCAACTCGCGGGCGCGCTTGCTGAAATTCAGCAGTTCGCTTTGCAGCAGGCCAATCTGGGGATTCTCCTGACTCACGCCAAGGCCGCGGTCCGTCATATAGGCCGTAACGGCGGGCCAGAGACGGCCAGGTACATCATTCACCAACAACCAGGCACGCCCATCCAGCTCCTCAATGACGTAGTTTTCATCCAGAATGCCGGAGGTCATATCAGGAGGACGGGGAATATCCGATGGGTACATCTTGCTGGCATCAGCCACGGTGATATCCCTGATGGGCATCACCTGACCAAAGCGGGATGAATCAGCCTTCTCGGGAAGCGCCAGAGGCTGACCTTCCCGGGCATCGACGTATCGTTCAGAGCGGTCATCGAGCAGGCTGCAACCGGAGACTGCGGTCAATACCAGCAGTCCAGTTGCGCACACTAAAAGTCCAGAAAACAATGGCTTACGGGTTCTTTGAAGAACCGACATCGTGTTACTCCGGGTAATAGACGATTTCAGCAAACTCAGAGTACACCTGAGGCCTTGAGAGCATCTTCCACTTCCGCGTGGAACTTTTCACTCAACGGTGTCAGCGGCAGGCGGATACCCTCGCTGATCATCCCCATGCGATGCAGGGCCCACTTCACTGGAATTGGATTTGCCTCGAGAAAAAGCTTGCGATTCAGCGGGCTTAGAAGCTCATTCAGACGCTCAGTCTCTTCCTTGTTTCCTGCAACAGCCGCTTCGCATAGCTGTGCCATAGACTTCGGTGCCACGTTGGCGGTGACAGAGACATTGCCCTTGGCTCCGGCAAGCATCAGCTCGGCAGCCGTGGCGTCGTCTCCGGAGTATACCGCCAGACGTCCCTCAAGCGCCTCGATCAGCTCTGCGCCGCGGGGAATATTTCCGGTCGCGTCCTTGATTGCAACGATGTTCGGAATATCCGCGAGTCTCAGCACCGTCTCATTGAGCATGTCGCAGGAGGTACGACCAGGCACGTTATAGAGCATCTGCTTCATTCCGGGTACGGCTTCGGCAATGGCCTTGAAGTGCTGATAGAGACCTTCCTGGGTCGGCTTGTTGTAGTACGGCACAACCAGCAGGCAAGCATCGGCGCCAAGCTTGTGAGCTTCGCTTGTCAGCTCAATGGCTTCCCGGGTGCTGTTACCACCGGTGCCGGCGATGACAGGAATTCGGCCGTCCACACGTTTTATGATGTGCCCTATCGCCTGGATATGCTCCTCAGGGTCCAGGGTCGCGGATTCGCCGGTAGTACCTACGGCAACAATGCCATGCGTACCGTTTTCGATGTGAAAGTCGACCAGCTTGTCCAGCTCCTGCCAGTGGATATCTCCATTGGCGTGCATGGGCGTGACCAGTGCGACAAGGCTACCCGTAATCATAAAAGCTCCGTCCGAATAAAACCGATATGGTAATGTTGGGCACGAACTGACACAAGGGAATTCAAGGAGAACTCATGTCATCCGTTGTACTGAACAAATCTGTACCCGATTTCGAGGCCCCAGCCACCGGTGATCAGGTTGTTCGCCTCGCCGATCTGCGCGGCAAAAATGTTGTGATCTACTTTTACCCCAAAGACAACACCCCGGGCTGCACCACCGAGGGCCAGGACTTCCGTGACCGTATGCAATCCTTTGCCGAGTTGGATACGGAAATCTTCGGCGTGTCTCGGGATGGACTGAAGGCCCACGAGAACTTCCGGGCTAAACACGAGTTTCCTTTTCACCTCATCTCCGACAAAGACGAGACACTGTGCAAGCTGTTCGATGTCATCAAGCTGAAAAAGCTCTACGGCAAGGAACATCTTGGCATCGAGCGCAGCACGTTCCTGATTGATGCCGAAGGCGTGCTACGCCAGGAATGGCGGGGCGTCCGGGTCAAAGGCCACGCCGATGAGGTACTCGACGCCGTAAAAGCCCTCTGATCAAGCTTTCGCTTCATCCTCGGCTGGTTCGGGTACCGAGTACTCGACCGGCCACGCGGCGAACACGGCTTTCAGCATGGTGGCCAGCGGGATGGCAAAGAACACCCCCCAAAGCCCCCAGATTCCTCCAAAGAAGAGCACCGCAACAATGATCGCCACCGGATGCAGGTTGTTGACCTCGGAAAACAACACCGGCACCAGCACATTACCGTCCAGTGCCTGAATGACACCGTAAACAACCATCACCCAGATAAAGTGAGTGCCCCAGCCAAACGCAAACAGGCCAATCATCGCGACGGGGATAGTGACAACCGCGGCACCAATGTAGGGAATGACTACACTTAAACCCACCAGAAGCGACAGTAACGCAGCGTATGGCATCCCGAGGAACTTGAAAGCGATGTAGGTAGCGCCGCCAACGATGACAATTTCAAGCGCCTTGCCCCGAACATAATTCGCGCACTGGAGATTCACTTCATGCCATATTCTCAACATCATGGGGCGCTGGGGCGGCAATAGCCTGGCAATCGAGTTCAGCAGCACTTCCCGATCCTTCAGGAAGAAGAACACAAGAATCGGCACCAGCACCACATATATCAGCAAGGCCACCAGATCAGGAATACTGGACAGGGAAAAGGACACCAGCAACTGGGTCATGTGTCCTACCTCTGTGGACACCTGCTGGTAAATGGTGTTCACCGCGTCAGCCGACACCAACTGAGGATACTGCTCGGGAAGGAGCTCAAGGTAAGACTGCATCTCCCGAACGATTCTGGGCGTCTCGCCAGCCAACTTGCTGACCTGGGTCCAGATTAATGGCAGTAGCCCAAAAATAACGCCGACCATGACGCCCAGAAACACCGTGAAGACCCCCAGTATGGAGACCAGTTCCGGCACCCCCATACGATTCAGCTTGGTCACAAGTCCCTGGAGGATGAAGGCTACGATCAGGGATGCAATGACCGGTGCCAGCATGGCACCAAACCAGATAATGAACGCAGTACCGGCAACCAGAAGCAGAAACAGGATGACCGCTTCTTCATCTGAGAAATACTTGTGCGCAAGGCCGCGTAGTGTTCTGAGCATGAATGTCTCCGTATGGTTAGCCGCCGCACTTTATCACAAACCGGTACTCACCATTGGCTTCCGTACTCTCTACCAGCGTATGGCTGGACAGATTCAGGAATGCCGGAATATCCCGGGCTGAGCCGGCGTCGGTGGCGATCACCTCAAGGTCCTCGCCAGGAGACATCGCATTGAGTTCCAGCTTTGTTTTCAGAAGTGGCATCGGGCAACGGAGTCCGGATGCATCAAGAGTACGATCAGCCATGGAGAAGGGGCACCCTGCTTGTAATACAATAAAAATGAAGCAAGCCGGCATTATGCCGGCAGTGTTAATGTATTGCATCACAATACTTTTTAATCGAAAGCCCGGAACGTTTTATCGTAAGCTGTTGTCACACAGGCGATCCGATTCAAAGGCCATTCAATTCGCATGACCCCCGCAAGACTTCTGACAGAACGCCCCCGAGCACTGGTAAAAGCCACGGCTCTCAGCATTGCGCTGGCCCTGTCCGCCACGCCAGCTTACCCCCAGGAAAACCGACTCCCCACCATCGGTGGTGCCGGAGGCGGACTTATTTCGGACCAGCAGGAAACCGAGATTGGCCAACAGGTACTAACAACGATTCGGCGCTCTACCCCAAGGATCACGGATCCTCTGGTGTACGACTACCTCAGCGCAATCACCTATCGACTGGTCCCATCAGCACCACTGGAAAATCGAGATCTCACCCTGATTCTGATTGACGATCCTGCGATCAACGCCTTCGCAGTTCCAGGTGGTGTGGTTGGCGTTAACGGCGGCCTGTTCCTGAATGCGGCGACCGAACAGCAATTTGCCTCGGTACTCGCACACGAACTGGCACATTTGAGCCAGCGCCATTTTGCCCGCCGGCTCGAGCAGCAGGAGACCAGCGCGCCCCTGACCCTCGCCGGCATGATTGCCGGAATTGTACTCTCGGCAGTGACCCAGTCCGACATCGGCATCGCGGCCATTGCAGGCACCCAGGCAATGGCAGTGCAGAATATGCTGGCCTACAGTCGCGCCCATGAACAGGAAGCAGACCGGGTCGGGCTGGATATTCTTGCATCCGCCGGCCTTGACCCCCGCGGCATGCCAGAGATGTTTGAGGTCATGATGCGTCAAAACCGCCTGCAGGGAAATCGTTTGCCTGAGTACCTTTCAACACACCCCCTCACGCAAAGCAGGGTTTCTGATACACGAAATCGGGCGGAACAGTATCCCCATGCGGATATCCGCGACGGCCAGGAATACCACCTTATCCGCAGCCGATTACAGGTCCACTACGCCAAGTCCCCGGAAGTGGCCGTCAATACGTTCAAGGCCTACCTGGACCACCCGGACAGCAAGCCGAACGACGCCATACGCTACGGGCTGGCTGTCGCTTATCTAGAGAATCAACAAGCGAATGAAGCCGAAGCAACTCTGCGTGATTTGCTCGATCGCAACCCAGGCAGGATCACCCTTCAGGTCACGCTGGCTGAGGCCATGTTGGCGCAAGACCAGATCAGCAACGCACGGGAGCTATTGACCCAGGCCCTTTCAAGAAACCCGGACAACTATCCGATCACTCTGACACTGGCGAAGACAGAACTGCAAAGCGGTAATGGCCAGGCTGCGGCGGAATACCTTCATCAGCTAACCCGGAGATTGCCGGATCAGGAGCACCTCTGGCTGCGCCTGGCGGAGGCGGAGGGAATGGCGCGCAATATCGTCGGCGTACATCGCGCACGCGCCGAATACTATGCGCTGATGGGAGACCTGGAATCCGCCCAACGTCAACTACGCCAGGCTCAGGAGAAGCTGCCGGCCGGCTCCACCGAAAGACAGGTGGTCACCGAGCGGCTTGCGGAATTGTCCCGGCGCATGCAGCCTGGGCAATGAAAGACTAGGCGTTTCCTGCGGCCTGCAAGTTCATGTTGGCCGTAAAGTCCAGCATACGACGCAATGGCCGGAGCGCATCCTCGCGCAACTCGTCATCAACCAGCACCTCCTGGTCACCGGTTTCCAATACGTGCAGAAGGTTTTCAAGGCCATTCATTGCCATCCATGGGCAGTGAGCACAACTACGGCAGGTGGCGCCGTTTCCGGCAGTAGGCGCCTCAATCAACGTCTTGTTTGGCGCCAGCTGCTGCATTTTGTAGAAGATGCCGTTGTCAGTCGCAACAATGAACTGCTCGTTCGGCAAGGTCTGCACAGCGTGGATAAGCTGGGACGTGGAGCCCACCACATCAGCCATTTCCACAACGGCGTCCGGTGATTCCGGGTGAACCAGAACAGCGGCATCAGGGTACAACGCCTTCAAATCCTCCAGCCCACGATACTTGAACTCCTCATGGACGATGCAGGAGCCATCCCACAGCAGAACATCAGCGCCGGTGGTTTTCTGAACATAATGACCAAGGTGTTTGTCCGGCGCCCATAGAATCTTCTGCCCCTGGCTGTCGAGGTGCTCAACGATGGACTGCGCACAACTTGAGGTAACAACCCAGTCTGCCCGAGCTTTCACCGCTGCTGATGTGTTGGCGTAGACCACCACGGTGCGATCGGGATGCTGGTCGCAAAAATCCGAAAACTCATCGGCCGGACACCCCACATCAAGCGAGCAGGTCGCCTCCAGAGTCGGCATCAGCACCTTCTTTTCCGGGTTAAGGATTTTTGCCGTCTCTCCCATAAAACGCACGCCTGCCACCACCACCGTGGATGCCGGATGCTGATTTCCGAAACGAGCCATCTCCAGCGAGTCCGCAACACAACCACCGGTTTCCTCCGCCAGACGCTGGAGATCCGGATCCGTATAGTAATGAGCAACCAGCACAGCATCGCGGGCTTTCAGCTCTGCCTTGATTCGAGCCTCAAGCTCTGCTTTTTCCTCGGCACTCAGCGGCTTGGGCTCCGCCGCATGGGCCAGATGTTCCTGAACGAGGATACGGTCTTCTGCTTGCGTCATTACTGCGTCTCTGTGTTGCGTTTACCCGGGGAGTATATCACTTCAATACCCTTTTTCATGGTTCTGACATACCTCTGTAACAGCGTGGTGGTGAGGTATTGGCAGCCCTTACTGACTAGGTAAGATCGTACAGGCAAAAAAAAAGAGCCCGAAGGCTCTTTTTTTCGCCGGAACCCAGGATTCCGGTTATTTGGTGGGTCGTGAAGGATTCGAACCTTCGACCAATTGGTTAAAAGCCAACTGCTCTACCAACTGAGCTAACGACCCATGACCGCTGGCCAGAAACTTTCCTGACCTCCGCTGAAGTCACTCAGATAACTTCAACAGATCGTGTTTGGTGGGTCGTGAAGGATTCGAACCTTCGACCAATTGGTTAAAAGCCAACTGCTCTACCAACTGAGCTAACGACCCAAACGAGGCGCATATAGTAATGATTTTTTTCCGTTGATCAACCCCTTTTTTTAAGGTTTCTCAACATTTTTGCTTCACCCCCGGCTCAGCCATTTTCCGCAGACAGATACTTCTCCGCCAGCTTGGCTGAACTGCTCTCGGGGTAGCTGCTCAGCACCTGTTCCATGCGCCGACGGGCTTCATCCTTCTCCCCCATCCGGTCAAGGGTGATACCGAGCTTGTAAACGGCATCAGGCGCTTTCCGGTGGTCCGGGTAACGAGTGGCAACAATGGTAAACGCCTGCTTGGCTTGTTCAAGTTGCGGCTTCACCAAGTACACCTCACCGAGCCAGTAATAGGCGTTCACGGTGAGATCGCCTTCCGGGTAAGTATCGATGAACTCATAGATACGCCCAATCGCCTCATCGTATTTCTTCTGGTTCCGGATCAGGTCCTGAATCTGCTCGTACCGCTTGCGCTCCTCTGAATCCGGCTGCCGGTATTCTTTCGTTTCCATCGCCGGTCCGGAGGAACCTGCACTGGCTGACTGGGGCGCTTCGGCTTTCTCAGAGACCTTCTCAGAGAGGTCCAGAATACGCTGATCGAGATCAATGTAGCGATCTCTGCCCTGCTCCTGCAGTTTGTTGATCAGGTGCCGCTGCTCTTCGACCTGCCCCTGGAGACGCCTGACGTCGCCCTGAAGCTGCTGAATCATATAGAAGAGTTCGGCAGTAGCCTGGCTGCTGTTGGCCTTACGCTGCGCTTCAGAGGCACTGCTCTGGAATGCAGGAGTCGATGATTGCGCCAGTGCCGCTCCCGCCTGCCCGAGGGCAAGCGGGAAAATCACTGTCGCCATGAGGCGTTTTCTCATGGAGATACCCGATTGGTCTTAGGTTTAATCGAAGACAAGCTCAACACGACGGTTCTGAGCCCAGGAACTTTCATTGGAGCCCATGACCGCCGGCTTTTCCTCACCGTAGCTTACGGTTTCGATCTGACCACGGGAAGCGCCGTTAACAATCAGGAAACGCTGAACAGCGTTGGCACGACGCTCACCCAGAGCCAGGTTGTATTCCTTGGTGCCGCGTTCATCGGCATGACCTTCGAGTCGCACGTTCTGGCCAGGATTGGCGGCCAGGAACTGAGCATGGGCAACCAGCACATCGCGCGCTTCCTGCTTGATTTCGGCGGTATCGAAATCGAAGTAGAACGTGGTGATATCACGAAGGGCTTCCTGCGCTGCCTGCTGCTCTGCTGCCATGCGCTCTTCCTCGGTCAGTGTGGAAGAAGAGATGCCGCCCTGATCGTCGCCACCGTAAACAGTGGATCCACCATCCTGGTCGATAGCGGCAACGTCAGAACCATAGGAGCCGTCTTCCATGGTCTCGCCAGTCGAGCTACAGCCTGCGAACAGGCCAACGGACAGAAGGAGAGCAAATGCCTTGGTTTGTGCCGAGAATGTCATAGTTTTTTCCTTTCAGTTGCTTGGTGTTATTTACAGTTTACAAGACCACGGACCAAGGCCCGCAATCAACGTATCAATGGCCCCCACGCCGGCTCACGAACATCGCCTTCGGAAGCGGGCAAACTATATGCCGCGCCACCGTCAGCAGAAATCACCGTAAGCACGCTGTCCGTCCCTTGTTTGGTTGCATAAATAAGCATGCGCCCATTAGGCGAGACACTCGGGGACTCGTCAGATTGAGTTCTGGTAAGGATTGTCTCCTCCCCGGTTTTCAGGTTGGTTCTCGCGATGTGGAACGAACCCTCGCGCTGATGAACGTAATAGACGTATTTTCCCTCGCTGTCCGGACGCGGGCGAGCATTGTAGCGACTGCCGAACGTGATACGCCGGGGCTCTGCGCCCGGTTTTTCCATATGGTAGATCTGCGGGCCGCCGGACCGGTCGGAGGTGAAAAACACTCCCCTACCGTTGTGATCCCAGCTCGGCTCGGTATCGATGGCCCAATGATTAGTCAGCTTGGTCAGTTGCCGACTTTGAAGGTCCATCCGATAGATCTCGGCGTTACCGTCCTTGGACAGGGTCATCAGCAGGGAACGCCCGTCATCAGACCAGGCCGGCGCGGAATTCAACCCGGGGAAATCGGCCACCTTGGTGCGATTACCGCTCGACAGCTCGTGAACAAAAATCACCGGCTTGCCCGTCTCGAACGACACATAGGCCAAGCGCTTTCCATCCGGCGACCAGGCCGGAGACAGAATAGGCTCCTCACTCTCCAGACGGATCCGGGAGCGCTTGCCGTCTACATCGCT
The DNA here is from genome assembly GCF_000708045.1 of Marinobacter nitratireducens. GTDB lineage: Bacteria > Pseudomonadota > Gammaproteobacteria > Pseudomonadales > Oleiphilaceae > Marinobacter > Marinobacter nitratireducens. The sequence goes on along the minus strand of NZ_ANIE01000003.1, from coordinate 286,953 downwards.
GACCTGAAGTCGATACCGCGGCTTGCCATTAAAGGAATCCAGCGTCACATAAGCCAGCTTCGTTGAAAATGCTCCTGGAACACCGGTGATCGCCTCGTAGACCTTATCGCTGATGTGATGAGCCAGGGATCTGAGATTATTCACTGAGGCGGCAGCCCGCTCACCCAGAATGCGCTCTTCCCGGTTCACATCGAACAGTTCGTAGCGCGCGTTGATTTTGTCCGCACTCCGCGTGAGTTCGCCAACCAGCACATAGCGCTGGCCAAGCATCCGCCAGTCCCGGAAAAAAACTTCCTCTCTTTTGGAAGGAAGGCTGAGCATCTTCGACGGCGGCAATGCTCTGAACTCGCCGCTCATGGTCAGGTCACTCTGCACCACATTGCTTAGCTTGTCGCCGGGTGGGATTTGTCCGTTTTCAGCAAACGGCACAACGGCAATCGGAAGCGCGGAATCGGCCCCTTCCGTGATGCGTATGAGCAATTCCGCATTTGCATTCGCCGAGATGATCAAAAGCAGAGTGATGCTCGAGAGTATTCTGATAGACCACGTCGTGTGAATCCGCTGTCTCATGTTGCCATCCATTCCTTATTTCAGCCGGCGAGGGTTGAATTCGATCGTAAACTGCCGGAAATATCGCTCGAAGGTATCACGCTCATCCGGTATGGGATAACGAGCCAGCGAGCGCACCGCACTTAACGCGGAATTATCGAACGCCGTATTGCCACTGCTGTTTACAAGCTTTACCCCGGCAAGTTCGCCCGTCGGTAAAAGCGTGATCTGCAAGCGGGCCGTCATTTCTTCTGTCGCCGAAGACGGCGGATACCAGGCCTGGCTCAGCCTCTCCCGGATCAGAGCCTGATACTTTTCGCTTTCAGTCAGCATCTGCGCTTCTCTGGCACGAGCAGCCGCTGCCTGAGCCTGCTTCCGGGCTTCCGCGGCTTCAGCCTTGCGCGCCTCTTCGGCCAGTGCTTCCAGCTGCCGCTCTTTCAGCCTTCGCTCTGCCTCCAGGCGCTTTTGCTCTGCGGCTTTGCGCGCCTCTTCCTCCTTGCGTTTGCGCTCCGCTTCCTCGCGCTTTCGACGCTCTTCTTCAGCTTTGCGCTTTTCTGCTTCCTGCCGTTTTCTTTCTTTTTCCGCTTTCAGACGCTCCCGTTCCCTCGCTTCGGCTTCAGCCTTCTGCTTCGCTGCTTTTTCCGCCTTTGCCTTTTCTTCCTGACGCTCACGCGCAAGCGCTTCCTGCCGCTTTCGCTCCTGCTCTTCCGCTTTGCGTTTTTGTTCAGCCCGCGCCTTCTCTTCAGCCGCCTTTTTCGCCTGCTCCTCGCGCTTTTGCTCCTCAAGCTGGCGCTTGCGCTCTTCCTCACGACGCTGGGCATCTCGATCAGGCTGATCCTTAGTGTCCACAACCGGGCTGGGCTCTGGCTGCGGGGCAATCAATCTGGCAGAGATACTGCGCGGTGGAACCTCATGGTCCGGATCCGACCAGGACCAACCCGCCAACGCCACCACAAGAATCAATACATGCAGCGCCACCGACATGGCCACAGGTGATTTCCAGGGCGGCACTCCGGTACTGTCTTGTTCCCGCTCGTGACCTATCACAACAATCCCGCCTGCACCAATGTCACTTGTCGTTCTCGGGCGCTTCAGTGATAAGGCCAATGCTACTGGCTCCAGCACCCTGAAGCTCAGCCATCAAACGAACCACCGTGCCGTACTCCACATGTTCGTCACCACGAACCAGGACTTCACTGTTGGCCCTCTGGGACAGGATTTTGGAGATCTGCTCCCGAAGATCCGCCAGCGACATCGGGTCACTTCCCTGATCACCGATCTCGACGTAATAAGCCCCATTGGTGTCTACAGATACGATAATCGACTCCACATCCTTATCAGACTGAATCGGATCCGACGTGGTTTCCGGCAGATCGACTTTTACTCCCTGAGTCAGCATGGGAGCTGTCACCATAAAGATCACGAGCAATACCAGCATCACGTCGATGTATGGGACAACGTTGATCTCGGACATCGGCTTGCGCCCGTGCCGAGGCATCATTCCTATGCCCTTCATTGTCTTACACTCCGTTCTTCACCATCCAAAACCGGCATCATGCGCTGCTCTTCTCACTGCTGTGCACACGGCGATGAAGGATGCTTGAAAACTCCTCCGCAAAGGTTTCGTAGTTCTTGAGCAGCGCGTCGGACATCGCGGAGAAGCGGTTATAGGCAATAACTGCGGGAATCGCGGCGAACAGGCCCATCGCCGTCGCGATCAGGGCTTCGGAAATACCCGGTGCGACGGTGGCAAGGGTTGCCTGCTGGACCTGTGCCAGGCCACGGAAGGAGTTCATGATGCCCCAAACCGTACCGAACAGGCCCACGTATGGGCTTGTGGAACCGACGGTTGCAAGGAAAGGCAGGTGGAGTTCCAGACGCTCCTGCTCCCGGGAAAACGCAACACGCATGGCACGCTGCGCGCCTTCCATCACCGCGTCCGCATCCCGGCTTTGCTGGCGCAATCGGGAGAACTCCTTGAATCCGGCGCGGAAAACCGACTCCATGCCAGAGTAAGGGGTCGGTTCGGCATTCACCTCACGATACAGTTGACCGAGGTCCATGCCGGACCAGAAGCGATCCTCAAACGCCAACTGTGCCTGTTTTGCCTTCCGGAACACCTGCAAACGCTGAAAAATCAGGGCCCATGAGATAACTGATGCCAGCATGAGTAGCAGCATGACCAGCTGCACAAGAACGCCTGCATTGGCAATGAGAGACCAGACTGAAACTTCCGATTCCACCTTCTACTCCTGGCTAGTTCCGTTATTTGTTTCCATAGGCTGAACGTTCTCGCTCAGCAATGACTGCATATTTTCCGGAAGCCGTCTCGGGCGCCCGCTGTCCAGCGCAACACAAGCGACCCGCACATCCGCTTCACACAGCAGATTTCTGTCCTCGGCGCGCAGCACCCGCTGCCGGAAAGTCATCCAGACCCGGCCAAACCCGACAGGCTCAGCCGTGACCACTAACTGATCGTCGAGGCGGGCCGGAGCGACGTAATGAATGGCCATCTTCTGAACGACATAGCTGATATTGTCCGCCAGGCCGGCACGCAGTCCGACACCACAGCTTCTGACCCACTCGGTTCGAGCCCTCTCCATGTAGTGGAGGTATCGCGCGTGAAACACGATGCCACCGGCATCGGTATCCTCGATATACACGCGAATGGGCAGCTCGAAAAGCGGGGACTCGACCAGATCAGTCAAAGAGATCGTCCTCCTTGCCCGATTTGGCCGGAACCACACCGAAATGCTGGTAGGCATTGGAGGTCACCATCCTTCCCCGCGGCGTCCGTACCATGAACCCCTGCTGGATCAGGAAAGGCTCAAGCACATCTTCGATGGTGCCCCGCTCTTCGCTGATCGCGGCTGCCAGACTCTCCACGCCCACCGGCCCGCCATCGAACTTCTCGATCATGGCGAGCAACAAGCGCCGATCCATGTGGTCAAAGCCCTGATTATCGACCTTCAGCATGTTCAATGCCTGATCGGCGATATCCGAACTGATATGGCCGTTCGACCGCACTTCAGCAAAATCGCGCACACGCCGCAGCAGACGATTGGCAATACGGGGTGTACCCCGGGAACGTCGGGCAATTTCGAAGGCACCCGCCTCGTCGATGTCAACTGACGAGAGCCTGGCCGATCGCATGATGATGCTGGTCAGATCTTCCGTGTTATAGAACTCCAGACGCTGAACAATGCCGAATCGGTCTCTTAAAGGCGATGTCAGCAGGCCGGCGCGTGTGGTAGCGCCCACAAGGGTAAACGGAGGGAGATCCAGCTTGATGGAGCGAGCCGCCGGCCCTTCTCCAATCATGATATCCAGCTGATAGTCTTCCATCGCCGGGTAAAGCACTTCTTCCACTGCCGCACTCAGGCGATGGATCTCATCAATGAAAAGGACATCGCCTTCTTCGAGGTTGGTTAGCATCGCGGCAAGATCGCCGGCCTTCTCAAGCACCGGCCCGGAGGTCGTCTTGATAGACACCCCCATTTCATTGGCGATGATGTTGGCAAGAGTCGTTTTACCGAGACCGGGAGGACCAAAAATCAGCACATGATCCAGTGCCTCTTTGCGCCCCCGGGCAGCCGAGATAAAAATCTCCATCTGCTCTCGCACAGAAGGCTGCCCGACGTACTCGGAAAGCAACGTCGGACGAATGGCGCGATCCTGAACGTCCTCGTATTCACCGGCGCCGGCTGAAATCAGTCGGTCGGATTCAATCATGGCATCACCCGCTTATTGGGAATCAACATCGTGCCTGTGCGTTCGCCTCGAAGTTAACGTTGCCCCAATTGTACAAACGGGCCTTGGGCTGTCACGTTACGCTCTCTACACAATTGGCGTTATACAAACGACACATTACCGACCTGTTATCAGGCCGGAATCATATTCTTCAGGGCCAGTCGAATCAGGGCTTCGCTGGACATTCCGTCCTCCGCCACCTTACTGATTGCCTTGGCCGCCTCCTGCGGCTTGTAACCAAGGGCAATCAGCGCGGCTTCCGCCTCTTCACTGGGAGCAGCCCCCCGCGCAACCGTGCCATCCGCTGGCCCAGCAGATACGGCGCTGTCGGTCGATGAGGGCACAAACTGCCCCTCAAGTTGCCCGATACGGTCCGCCATTTCAATAAGCAACCGCTCCGCGGTTTTCTTGCCAACACCCGGCAGCTTGACCAGCGCATTTGCGTCTTTTGCCTCAACACAACGAATAAACTGCGCCGCGTCCAGGCCCGACAAAATGCCAACCGCGAGTTTTGGCCCCACGCCATTAACCTTGATCAGCAACCTGAAAAGATCACGATCGAGCCTGGATGCGAACCCATAAAGACTCTGAGCGTCCTCACGAACAGCAAAATGGGTATGAAGCAGAACTTCCTGCTCCAGCTCGGGAAGGTGGAAAAAGGTGGTATAGGGGATGTCGATTTCGTAACCCAGGCCGGAACATTCAACCAATGCCTGACCCGGTGACTTTTCAACAAGTATGCCGCGGATACGACCGATCAAGAGATTCTCCTGCCGCTCCGTGGAGCGTTATGACTGTTGTCTGACCCGACCACTCCGGACTTTGCCTCCAGCACTGGCCACCCTCAACACGCTCTGACTCATATGGGCATGGCAAAGTGCGATCGCGAGTGCATCGGCAGCATCTGCCTGGGGTTTTCTGGATAAGGCCAGTAAAGCCTGAACCATGTGCTGGACCTGGGATTTGTCTGCGCCACCTTTACCGACAACGGCCTGCTTGACCTGCCGCGCGGAGTATTCGTGGACTTCCAGCCCGCTGTTAGCGGCGCTGACAATCGCAGCGCCACGGGCCTGACCCAACTTGAGCGCCGAATCCGGATTCCGGGCCATGAACACCTGCTCTATGGCAAACTCTTCAGGCCGGTACTCGCCAATCAGTGTGGCGAGACTCTGGAAAATAGACTGTAGACGTTGGGCCATCGGCTTCTCGCCGACCCGAATGCATCCACTGTCAATATACTCGATGTGGCGACCCTGGGCACGGATGATGCCGTAACCGGTAATCCTTGAACCCGGATCTACCCCCAGAATGATCGCCACATCGTACCTCGCCGCCGTATTACTGGCTCTCTGCCTTATTGGCCTCTGCCGCCTTGGCGGATTTGCGAAGGCGGATGTTCAGCTCTCGCAATTGCTTTTCATCCACCTCGCCCGGAGCCTGTGTCATCAGACAGGTCGCACTCTGGGTTTTCGGGAAGGCGATCACATCACGGATGGAGCTGGAACCGGTCATCAGCATCACCAGTCGATCAAGGCCGAAGGCCAGTCCACCGTGAGGAGGACAACCAAACTTCAGCGCATCCAGCAGGAAGCCGAACTTGGCGCGAGCCTCTTCCTCACCGATACCGAGAATACGGAAGACGGTTTCCTGCATTTTCTCATCGTGGATACGGATTGAACCGCCACCCAGCTCGGTACCGTTCAACACCATGTCATACGCCCGGGACAGCGCGTCGGCCGGATTGGCCTCCAACTCTTCCGGCGAGCAGGACGGTGCAGTGAACGGATGGTGAATGGCGGTCAGTCCGCCATCCGGCGTTTCTTCGAACATCGGGAAGTCCACTACCCATAAAGGTGCCCACTCTCTGGTCAGCATGTTCAGGTCGTGACCAACCTTGATCCGCAGTGCACCAAGCGCCTCGTTTACCACGGTAGTCTTGTCCGCACCGAAGAACACGATGTCCCCGTCTTCAGCACCCACACGCTCCATGATAGCCATGGCGACCTCATCACCGAGGAATTTGATGATTGGCGACTGCAGACCCTCAGCACCTTTGGCCAATTCGTTCACCTTGATGTAGGCCAGCCCCTTGGCACCATAAATTCCAACGTACTTGGTGTAGTCGTCGATCTGCTTACGGGTCAGCTCGGCACCCTTCGGGACGCGCAATGCTGCAACGCGGCCCTTCGGATCCTTGGCAGGACCGGCAAACACTTTGAAATCTACGCTTTCGACCAGGTCTGCAACGTCAAGCAGCTCCAACGGAATCCGCAGATCCGGCTTATCGCTTCCGAACCGACGCATGGCTTCGGAGTGCGGCATACGCGGGAATTCAGGCAGTTCAACGCTCAGTACATCCTTGAAGAGTGAACGAACCATCTCCTCGTTCAGGCCCATCAGGGTTTCTTCATCAATAAAGGACGCCTCGATGTCCACCTGGGTGAACTCAGGCTGACGATCAGCGCGAAGGTCTTCATCCCGGAAGCACTTGGCGATCTGGTAGTAACGATCAACACCAGACACCATCAGCAGTTGCTTGAAGAGCTGCGGCGACTGGGGAAGTGCAAAGAAAGAACCTTCGTGGGTACGGCTGGGCACGAGGTAGTCGCGGGCACCTTCCGGTGTTGCGCGGGTCAGGATCGGGGTTTCCACATCCATGAACCCATTACCGTCGAGGTAGTTACGGATATAGCTGGTCACCCTTGAGCGGAAACGCAGGCGATTGATCATTTCCGGGCGACGGAGATCCACGAAGCGGTATCGAAGACGGACGTCCTCACCCACATCCACGTGCTCATCCAGCGGGAACGGCGGCGTTGCAGCGGCATTGAGAATAGCAACCTGCTTGCCGAGAAGCTCGACCTGACCGGTCGGCATGTTGTTATTCTCGGTACCTGCCGGGCGACGACGCACGCGGCCGGTCACCTGAATTACAAACTCACTGCGAACTTTCTCTGCCAGCGCGAAGCTCTCGGGGGTGTCAGGATCCACAACCACCTGGGAAATGCCATCCCGATCCCGCAGATCCAGGAAAATTACCCCACCATGGTCACGGCGGCGGTGTACCCATCCGCAGAGAGTGACTTCCTGATCAATGTGGGATTCGTTGATCCCACCGCAATAATGACTGCGCATACCGGTTCCCGTAAATGTCTGATGTGTTCGTTTGTTCGCGATGTCTGGAAAAGCCGCCCATTATAAACACAATAGGCGCGAAAATCAGGCGTGTTTCTAGCGCAAAAACGTGCCGGATGACTCACCGTGAGCAGGCGGCTAGAATGCAGCCTTCATGCAGCAGATGGAGTCCTGCCTTGTCATCCAGAGCAGAGCAAAAACTTCGCACCCGTCGAGCACTCATGGACGCCGCCCTGGCCCAACTGAGTGCCGATCGGGGATTCGGTAGCCTGAGCCTGCGGGAAGTCGCCCGGGAGGCAGGTATAGCACCAACCTCGTTCTATCGACATTTTGCGGAACTGGACGAACTGGGCCTTGCCCTGGTTGACGAAGGGGGCGTTGCACTCCGGCAGCTCATGCGCCAGGCCAGAAAACGCATTGCCAGAGACGGCAGCGCCATCTCCACCTCGGTGGAAACGTTCATGGAGTACCTTGGCAATAACGCCAACCTGTTCAGATTGATGCTCAGGGAGCGTACGGGCGTGTCAAAACCCTTTCGTACCGCCATCAAGGCTGAGATTGACCATTTCGTGACAGAGCTTGTTGATGACCTCAAGCGCTTTGCAGATGAGCAGAACAAGCCGCTATCCGATGCCCGCTTGGTCGCCGAAGCGATGGTAACCCTGGTGTTCAACCAAGGCGCGGAAGCCCTGGACGCCACACCCCGAGAGCGGGAAGACCTGAAAACAAAGCTGAAAACCGAGCTGAGAATGATTTTGGTAGGCGCCCAGGCGCTGGCAAAAAAATAATTTCCGGGAGGGATGGAACCTTTTTGGGCAGCGTCCGTTTTAATCACTACGGGTAAGAGCCTACCCGTTGTTGAGTCGCTGCCCTCGTGGGCAATTTTGGCCCGCCCCTTTTGGGCGGGCTTTTTTATGGCCGACAGAAACGCCGTTATTTACTTGAGTTGTTGCAACAGCGGGTTGAGACGCTCAACCATCCGGGACAGCTGCCCGCCCTCGTATGGAACCGGTGGCTGCACACCCCAGACAGGACCTGGCCAGGCAGGGTCCGCCTGAAAGCGGACGATGTGATGAAGGTGAAGCTGGGGAACCATGTTACCCAGTGCAGCAACATTCATTTTGTCGCCACTGAAAAGCGCCATCATCCCCCGGCTCAGAATCGACGATTCCTCCACCAGACGCGCCTGCTGATCGCCTGACAGCTCGTAGATCTCCCGAATTCCGGCCACTCGCGGCACGAGGATGATCCAGGGCCACGAAGAATCGTTCATCAACCGGACCTCACATAACCGGCTGCATCCAAGGCTGACAGTGTCAGCCGCCAGCCGTTCGTGAAGCTGAAAATCCTCGGTGCGGGCCATATTCACTCCGAATGGAACTGGTTTTTGCCTCGACCAATGGCATAATAAATAAGACCGTACCGCTCGACCATCTCGGGCTCATAGAGATTACGACCATCGAAGACCGCTGGCTCCCGAAGTGCCGCAGAAACCGTATCGAAGTCAGGGGAGCGGAATTCCTTCCATTCGGTGCAGATAGCCAGCACATCCGCCCCTTTCAGCGCCTGCTCCTTGGTTCCGCAAAGCGTCAACCCAGACTGGTCACCATAGATACGCTGGGTTTCTTCCATTGCCTCGGGATCAAACGCCTGAACGGAAGCGCCAGCTTTCCACAAATCTTCCATCAGCGTTCGGGCTGATGCTTCGCGCATATCATCCGTATTCGGCTTGAATGCCAAACCCCACAGGGCGATGACCTTGCCTTTGAGATCCCCGCGGAAATAGTGGCTGATCTTGTCAAACAGAACGTGCTTCTGCGCGTAGTTAACCGACTCGACCGCCTTAAGCAACCGCGCGTCGTAATCGCAGTCACGGGCAGTCCGGGCAAGCGCCTGGACATCTTTCGGGAAGCAGGAGCCGCCATAGCCACAACCAGGGTAGATGAAGTGGTAACCGATTCGTGGATCAGAGCCGATACCCCGGCGTACGGCCTCGATATCCGCGCCCAGGCGCTCGGCAAGATTGGCAACTTCGTTCATGAAGCTGATCTTGGTGGCCAGCATGGCATTGGCGGCATACTTGGTCAGCTCAGCAGAACGCACATCCATGAAAATCATCCGGTCATGGTTGCGGTTGAACGGATAGTAGACTTCCCGCAAAAACTCGGCGGCCTTGTCACTATCCGTTCCAACCACGATGCGGTCAGGCTTCATAAAGTCGTTGATGGCCGCACCCTCTTTCAGGAATTCCGGGTTCGACACCACATCAAAATCCAGCTCCAGCCCGCGGTGATCCAGCTGAGCCCGAACGGCCGCCTTGACCTTGTCAGCGGTACCCACGGGAACCGTAGATTTATCCACCACAACCTTGTAGTCGTCCATGTGCTCACCGATGGACCGGGCAACGGCGGTGACGTACTGAAGATCGGCAGAGCCATCTTCATCGGGGGGCGTACCCACAGCAATAAACTGAAGTAAACCATGCTTCACCGCCTCAGCAGTATCGGTCGTAAAAGACAGCCTGCCAGCTTCTACGGTGTGCTTTACAATGCTGTCCAGCCCCGGCTCATAAATCGGAATCTGGCCATTTTTCAATCGCTCGATCTTGCCCTGATCAACGTCCATGCACAGCACATCGTGGCCAACGTCGGCGAGACATGCACCCGTGACCAGTCCAACATACCCGCTGCCGAAAATCGTAATCTTCATGGGTTAATTCCCTGCTGTTCGAATCAAAAAACTCTATTGCGCCTGTCTTTTCGCAAGCCAACGGTGTTCCCATTCCAGGGCCGTGCTCACAATGGTTTCGAGATCGTCATGATCCGGACTCCATCCGAGCACTTCCCGCACGCGGGCATTGTCTGCCATCAATGCTGCTGGATCTCCCGCCCGGCGACCAGCCAGCTCCACCGGAAAATCCACACCGGACTTCCGCTTGACCATATCGATGACCTCATGGACGGTAAATCCTCGCCCATATCCGCAGTTCAGCACCTGAGATTCTCCCCCCAAACTCATGTAGTCCAGTGCCATAACATGAGCCTTGGCAAGATCCTCCACATGAATGTAATCACGGATACAGGTGCCATCGCGGGTGTCGTAGTCAGTGCCGAAGACGCTCATACCTTCCCGCTGGCCAGTCACGCATTCACAGGCAACCTTGATCAGGTGGGTTGCCTCGGGCGTAGCCTGACCAAGAAGCCCTTCCGGGTTGGCTCCGGCGACATTGAAGTAACGTAGAATGACGTAGTTAAGATTGGAAGCAGCAGACAGATCCATAATCATCCGCTCGCTCATCATCTTCGAGGCACCGTAAGGGTTAATGGGCGCCAGAGGCATATCTTCGGTCAGCACGGTCTCATCCGGCATGCCATAAACGGCAGCCGTAGAAGAGAAGACCATGTAAGGGATGTCGTACTTTTCGACGGCTTTGAGAAGATTCAGGGTGTTGCGGGTGTTATTGCTGTAATACTTGAGAGGGTTGGCAACTGACTCAGGAACCACGATGTTGGCCGCGAAGTGCAGTACTGCCTCGAACCGATGGCGGGAAAACACATCGTCGATGGCCTGCTCGTCAGCCAGATCCCCAACGACCAGCTCCCCGGCCGTTACCGCCCAGCGGTACCCTGTCGACAAGTTATCGAACACCACAATGTCATGCCCTGCCTGTGCCAATTGCCGCACCACATGACTGCCGATATAACCGGCCCCGCCGGTCACGAGAACTTTCATGTCAGCTACTCACTCCTTCCCTGATGTTTGTTCGCGCCGCTGCCGGATTTCTCGTCGACGCCTGCTGAAAAAATCACTGATCGTCTTGCTGCACTGATCGGCGAGAACCCCGGAAACCGCCTCAACCATCCAGTTCAGGCGCGGTTCTTCCAGAGTACGCCTTGCCGACTCAACAGCGCCGGCCTTTGGCTCGGTTGCGCCAAACACCAGCCTGCTGATCCGGCTATGGACAATAGCCCCCACGCACATGGTACATGGCTCAAGCGTCACATAGAGTGTGGCACCGGAGAGCCGGTAGTTTCCGACTCTCGCTGCTGCATCCCTGAGCGCCCGGATTTCAGCATGGGCAGTAGGATCGCACCCGCTGATCGGTGCATTAAACCCGGCACCAATTTCGCGCCCCTCCAGAACCACAACCGCGCCGACGGGCACCTCGCCCTGCCCGGCCGCCTGGGCCGCCAATTCCAGGGCTCTACCCATCCAGTGTTCGTCCGAGGGCAACTGTTCAGGCATCAGCCGTCACTCGCCCCGATTATTCCCACTCAATGGTCGCAGGTGGCTTGGATGACACGTCGTAGGTCACCCGGGAAACGCCGGAGATCTCGTTGATGATCCGATTGGAGACCGTTTCCAGCAAATCGTACGGCAAATGCGCCCAACGAGCCGTCATGAAATCGATGGTCTCCACCGCACGGAGCGCGACAACATATTCATAGCGACGCGCATCACCCACAACACCAACGGATTTAACCGGCAGGAAGACGGCAAAAGCCTGACTGGTCTTATGGTAAAGATCCGCCCGATGCAGCTCCTCGAGGAAAATGGCATCCGCACGGCGCAGGATATCCGCGTACTCTTTCTTCACCTCGCCCAGAATCCGGACACCGAGACCAGGTCCCGGGAACGGATGGCGATAAACCATATCGTAAGGCAGGCCCAGCTCCAGCCCGATACGACGGACCTCATCCTTGAACAGCTCGCGCAGCGGTTCCACCAGTTTGAGCTTCATGGTCTCCGGCAGGCCGCCGACGTTGTGGTGAGACTTGATCACATGGGCCTTGCCGGTTTTGGACGCCGCAGATTCAATCACATCCGGATAGATGGTCCCCTGGGCAAGCCAGTTCACATCAGTGATTTTCGCCGCTTCCTCATCAAACACATCGATGAAGGTGTTACCAATGATCTTGCGCTTCTGCTCAGGATCATCAACGCCCTTGAGCTTGGAAAGGAACAAGTCTTCGGCATCAGCACGGATGACCTTGACGCCCATGTTGCTGGCGAACATATCCATGACCTGATCACCCTCGTGCAGGCGCAGCAGACCGTTATCAACGAAGACACAGGTCAGCTGATCGCCAATGGCACGGTGAAGCAGTGCGGCTGTCACCGACGAGTCGACACCTCCAGACAGGCCGAGAAGCACTTTGTCACCACCCACCTGGGCACGAATCTGCTGGACCGCATCATCCACAATTTTGGCCGGCGTCCACAGAGCTTCACACTGGCAGATGCCCAGAATGAAATGCTCAAGGATGCGCTTGCCCTGGAGGGTATGGGTTACCTCAGGATGAAACTGGACGCCGTAAAGGTTACGACTGACATCCTGCATGGCGGCGATCGGCGCGCTCTCGGTAGACGCCAGAAGCTCGAAGCCTTCAGGCATCGCCACTACCTTGTCACCATGACTCATCCAGACATCCAGCAAGGACTCGCCACTGGGCGTCAGGTGATCGGTGATGTCCGCAAGCAGCGGACCCTGTGCACGAACCTTGACCTGGGCGTATCCGAACTCACGCTTTTCGGAGCTGGCGACCCGCCCACCAAGCTGCTCTGCCATGGTCTGCATGCCATAACAGATACCCAAAACCGGTACACCGCGATCAAACAGACCTTCCGGGGCACGCGGGCCTCCGAGCTGGGTCACGGACTCCGGCCCGCCAGCCAGGATAATCCCCTTGGGATTGAACTCTTCGAGTTCTTCGTTGGTGATATCGAACGCCCTGATTTCACAATAGACACCGACTTCACGCACACGTCGCGCAATCAGTTGGGTGTACTGGGAACCAAAATCGAGAATCAGAATACGGTGGTCGTGGATGTTCTGGGCCATGGAGTCCTCGGGTCAGAAATAACAAACGCGGCCCACTTTAAAAGTAGAGAGCCGCGTTGAAGTCAGGCATCAATCAGCGTGCCGACATTACCGAAACCGTAGTTTAACCGATCCGGTAGTTTGGTGCTTCTTTCGTAATGGTCACGTCGTGCACGTGGCTTTCACGCATGCCGGCGTTGGTAATTCGCACAAACTGCGGCTTAGTGCGCATAACTTCCATGGTCGCACTGCCGGTATACCCCATGGACGCACGGATACCGCCAACGAGCTGGTGAACGATGTTACGCATCGGCCCTTTGCAGGCCACACGGCCTTCAATACCTTCCGGCACCAGCTTCTCAACGCCCTTGCTGGCATCCTGGAAGTAGCGGTCACTGGACCCCTGCCCCATGGCACCCAGGGAACCCATACCACGGTAGGCTTTGTAGCTACGCCCCTGGAACAACTCAACCTCGCCCGGTGCTTCATCGGTACCGGCCAACAGGCTGCCAACCATCACGCAATGAGCGCCTGCTGCAAGGGCTTTGGCGATATCACCGGAAAAACGGATGCCACCATCGGCGATCAGCGGAACGCCGCGATCCTTGAGGGCAGCGGCCACATTTGAAACCGCAGAAATCTGGGGCACACCGATTCCAGCAACAATCCGGGTGGTACAGATAGAACCGGGACCGATACCGACCTTAACGGCGTCTGCGCCGGCTTCCGCCAGATCAAGAGCAGCCTCGGCCGTGGCGATGTTGCCACCAATCACCTGGACTTCCGGGAAGTTCTGCTTGACCCAGCGAACACGCTCCACAACCCCACGGGAGTGGCCATGGGCGGTATCGACTACGATGACATCCACGCCGGCTTCAGCGAGAGCGGAAATCCGCGCCTCGGTATCACCGCCGGTGCTGACAGCCGCGCCCACACGCAGGCGGCCCTGATCGTCCTTGCACGCCAGCGGATAATCTTTTGCCTTCTGAATATCCTTGACCGTCACCAGGCCACGCAGCTCGAAGTTGTCATTGACGACCAGCACTTTCTCGATGCGGTGCCGGTGCAGAAGTTCTTTGATCTCATCGAGACTGGCGCCTTCCTTGACGGTCACCAGTTTCTCTTTCGGGGTCATAATGTCCCGAACAGGCGTTTCCATGCGGCTTTCGAAGCGGATATCGCGTCCGGTGACGATACCGACAAGATCGTTCCCGTCAACAACCGGCAGCCCGGAGATGCTGTTCGCCATGGTGATGTCCACCAGCTCACGAACGGTCGTTTCCGGAGATACGGTAATCGGGTCTTTCACAACCCCACTTTCAAACTTCTTGACCTTGCGAACGGACGCTGCCTGCTGATCGACCGACATATTCTTATGCATGATACCGATGCCGCCTTCCTGAGCCATGGCGATGGCCAGTTCAGCCTCGGTAACTGTGTCCATTGCAGCGGACACCAGCGGAATATTCAGGGTAATACCTTTAGTCAGCTGAGTCTGGAGATTCACCTCATGGGGAAGAACTTCGGAATAACCAGGGACAAGCAGAACATCATCGAATGTGAGGGCTTCTTCGGCAATACGCAGCATTGGGATCCGCCTTTTGAACGTGCTAAGTTGGGAATTTCCGTGCCGCCGCCGCGACGGCGCAGCAAAGCAAAATCCTTAATCGATCTATTATAAAGGGGCTCTCAGGGACAGTAAACCGGGGCTTTTTGAAGGTTCGGTTGCATCTTTTTGAATTTTCGCTATTTTTACCCTCCCACTTTTCGGCTATTGCGTATGGATCCGTTCGGCACACCCCCACCCCCGACTTCATTCCAGGACACTCGCCCTCGAGCACTGAGTGTCAGCGAACTCAACCATCAGGCCAGACACCTGCTGGAGTCCAGCTTTATGCAGGTGTGGGTAGAAGGTGAGTTGTCCGGTTTTTCCCGTCCATCATCGGGGCACTGGTATTTCTCGTTAAAAGATCGCAAATGCCAGGTGCGGTGCGCCATGTTTCGTGGCGCCAACCAGCGTTTACGGATGACTCCAAAGGAGGGGGACCAGGTCCGCATCCGGGGCAAGGTTACGCTGTACGAAAACCGGGGCGATTTTCAGATCATTATCGAGCACATGGAACCCGCGGGGCTGGGCGCCCTCCAGCAGGCGTTCGAAGAGCTGAAGCGCAAGCTGCAGACCGAGGGCCTGTTTGACGCCGCAAGGAAAAAGGCTCTGCCGACCACGCCCAGGCATATCGGGGTGGTCACCTCACCCACTGGCGCCGCAATCCACGACATTCTCACCGTCCTGGCACGGCGATGCCCCGCCATCCCGGTCACACTCTACCCGACTGCGGTTCAGGGGAAGGCCGCGACAGCAGACATCGTTGATGCGATACACAAGGCCTCTCAACACAACGTTGCCGACGTGCTGATCATTGGTCGCGGCGGTGGATCGCTCGAAGATCTCTGGTGCTTCAACGAGGAACCGGTGGCCCGGGCCATTGCCAACTGCCCTATTCCAACCGTAAGCGCCGTCGGGCACGAAGTTGACGTGACCATCGCCGATTTTGTCGCGGATCTTCGTGCGCCAACGCCATCCGCCGCTGCCGAAAAAATTTCCCCGGATCAGGCAACCTGGCAAAAACAGCTCGCAGAGCGCGAAACACGGCTATCCGGAGCCCTGGCGCAGACCTTAAGGCGTCTTGAATCCCAGATCGGACACCTCAAAGCCAGGCTCAGGGACCCCAGGCGGGAATTGCAGGAAAAGGCCCAGCGCATGGACGAACTGGAACTGCGGCTGGCAAAAGTGATGACACATCGCATTGAACGAATCAGTCTACGGCAGCAGCATCTGGCGCAGCGTCTCTCCATGCAAACGCCCAAACGGCAGATTACGACAGCGACTGACAACCTGGGCCGGCTCTCGGAACGACTGGCGACCGGAATGCAACAGAGACTGAATCGCCAGCGGGAACGCCTGGAACGCTCAGCCCAGACGCTCCACGTGGTCAGCCCTCTCGCCACTCTAGGACGAGGCTATGCCATTGTCCGTGATAGCGGCGGCCATATAGTTCGCACCCCCGCCTCGCTCAGCTCCGGAGACCAGATCACTGCCAGGGTGTCCGAAGGTGAAATAAGCGCACAGGTGACCTCGATCAAATCTGCAACCGATTGACCAACCGATTTCGACTGACTAAGCCTATGGTCTACTAGTCCCAGCCACCAAACTGCCTACAGTTGTTCACATAACTAACAAAACAACAACAGGCACAACGAGGTGGAATGTATGGACTACCACTCAGAATTCCGGCGGTCGGTGGACCAACCGGAAGACTTCTGGCGTGATCAGGCTGCCAAGATTGACTGGATCGAAGCACCACAAACCATCTGGCAGCCAACCGACAATGGCCACGGACAATGGTTTCCCGACGGCGTCCTGAACAGCAGTGACGTGGCTCTTGATGCCAATATCCGGGCTGGCCGCGGTGACCAGACTGCATTGATCTACGATTCTCCGGTTACCGAAACGAAACGGTCCTATACCTACAACGAGCTGCGCGATGCAGTGGCAACGTTTGCCGGCGCTCTCAAGGATCGAGGAATCAGCAAGGGCGACCGGGTCATCGTCTACATGCCGATGATTCCTGAGGCCGCCATTGCCATGCTCGCCTGTGCTCGTATCGGCGCCATTCACTCGGTCGTATTCGGCGGTTTCGCGGCCCATGAATTGGCCGTCCGGATTGAAGACGCCCAGCCCAAAGCCGTCATCACCGCGTCCTGCGGTATCGAAGTGACCAAGGTCATTGAATACAAGCCGCTGGTCGATAAGGCCATCGAGCAGTCAAGCCACAAACCCGATTGCTGCATCCTGTACCAGCGACCCCAGGTCCAGGCCAGCATGCAAGCCGGCCGCGATTACGACTGGAACGAACTGACAGCCGCTGCGCGCCCCATTGATCCGGTGCCCGTAAAATCCACGGATCCGCTGTATATCCTCTATACCTCCGGCACAACCGGCAAACCCAAGGGCGTGGTCAGGGACAACGGTGGCCATGCAGTGGCGCTGAACTACTCCATGAACCTCGTCTATGATGCCAGCCCCGGCGATGTTTACTGGGCCGCCTCGGACGTTGGCTGGGTTGTAGGCCACAGTTACATCGTTTACGCCCCCCTGTTCGCCGGTTGCACAACGATTCTCTATGAAGGCAAGCCAGTCAAAACTCCGGACGCCGGCGCATTCTGGCGCGTCGTGCAGGATCACGGCGTTAATCTGCTGTTTACCGCCCCGACCGCCTTCCGAGCCATCCGAAAGGAAGATCCGGAGGCAGACCAACTGTCCCGTTATAACGTAAGCTCTCTCAAGCGAATTTTCCTGGCTGGCGAGCGCCTTGACCCGCCAACCTACGAATGGCTGCGGGAGCACACCCGCCTGCCGATACTGGATCACTGGTGGCAGACCGAAACCGGTTGGGCAATCTGTTGTAACCCGGTTGGCATCGAGATGATGGAAACCAAGCCCGGCTCCGCAACCGTGCCTTCACCCGGGTTCAATGTGCAGGTTGTTGATATGAACGGCGGCCAGGTTCCTGCCGGTGAGCAAGGCCAGGTTGCCGTGAAGCTGCCACTGCCTCCCGGATGCCTGACCACGATCTGGGGTGATGACGAGCGCTTCCAGAGCAGCTACCTCAAGCCAATTGAGGGCTTCTACAGCTCCGGTGATGGCGGCTACATCGATGACGATGGCTATGTGTTCATCATGGGTCGTACAGACGATGTAATAAACGTGGCAGGCCACCGGCTGTCCACCGGTGAGATGGAAGAGGTGGTCGCCTCCCACCCGGCCATAGCAGAATGCTGTGTTGTTGGGGCTCACGATGACATGAAGGGCCAGATTCCCATCGGCCTGGTACTGATCAAGGACGGAGCAACCATCGACCACGATGAACTGGAAGATGAGCTCGTGGAGATGGTTCGCGACAAGATCGGTGCAATTGCCTGCTTCCGGCGGGCCATGGTGGTTGAGCGTTTGCCCAAGACCCGCTCCGGCAAGATCCTGCGTCGGGTAATCAGGCAGATCGCGGATGGTGAAGACTTCACCGTACCCAGCACCATTGATGACCCGGCAATACTGGACGAGATCAGCGAGCGGTTCCACGCCTGATCACGCTTCCAACAACCTGCCATCCCGGCCCTTACCCCAGGGTCGGGTGATTTTTTATTCTCGCGCCAAGCAACTCATTGTTTTTTAAGGATAAAAAATACATAAAAATCCACAAAAAAGCGTTGACGCCCCCCAAACTCGGTCTATACTGAAATTGCTGTGAAAATACAGCGGTATTTGGTGAATGCGTTTCAACGTCCTGCCCACGAGCTCAGCGTTGCCCCTTCCTCAGTACTATCTGGATTTCTCAGCACATGTTCATTTCAGGAACATGCATTAACGAAGGTCCCGTGAGGGCAAAAAATTTCAGGAAGACAGGAAAGATCAATGTCCGATACCAAAACCGGCCACGTGAAGTGGTTCAACGAAGCCAAGGGCTTTGGCTTTATTGCTCAGGACGGTGGCAGTGACGTATTCGTTCACTACAGCGCAATCAATGCATCCGGTTTCCGCACCCTGGCTGAAGGTCAGCAGGTGCAGTTTACTGTGACTCAGGGCCCGAAAGGCCCGCAGGCGGAAAACGTAACCCCGGTCTAAGGGTTTCGATGACGCCTTTGCCCCTCACGGGCATTGGATAAACAAAGAACCGGCGACTCATCGCCGGTTCTTTGTTTTTGACTAGGCCATTTCACTCTCTATTCCCCGACGCTCGCCCTCCGGCACCGGCATGTTCAGGCCGATCACCCGGGCGACTGCGGACAACAACGCCTGCAGCGTCGCAGAGGTGGTATCCTCCGCCAGAGCCGCAGCACTGCTCGGATCGCCGCCGACGGTCAGACGAATACAGGCCAGTGCATTGGCATTGGTACCCTCGCCCAGAGCAAACTCGTCATAAGCCTCAACGGCAATGGATGTACCAAACGTTTTCTCCAGAGAATCCGAGACCGCCTCCACAGCGCCCAGGCCCCGACCATCAAACCTGACCGGGCGTTCCTCGCTTCCAACGCAGACGTCGGCCTTGACCCCGTTATCGTCACGATGCAGGTCGTAAGAACGCAGTGCCCAATCCCTGTGAACCTTCAGGTACTGATCTTCAAACAATCGGTGAATGGTGAGAGAGTCGATCTCACCTCCATTGCTCTCCGCCTCCCGCTGTACGACCTTGCTGAACTCGATCTGCAGCCAGCGGGGTAAGGTAATGTCATAGTCCCTCTCAAGAACATAGGCTACACCGCCCTTTCCTGACTGACTGTTGATCCGCACGACTTCTTCATAGCGACGCCCTACATCCGACGGGTCGATGGGCAGGTAAGCGACATTCCAGACATCGCCCTCCTCGCGGCGAGCCAGACATTTACGGATCGCATCCTGGTGACTTCCCGAGAACGCAGTGAATACCAGTTCACCTGCGTATGGATGACGGGGATGTGTTGAAATTTCGGTACAGGCCTCAACAACTTCCGTAATCTCCGCCATACCGGACAGATCCAGGTTGGGATCAATTCCCTGGGAGTACAGATTCATGGCCATGGTGACGAGGTCCATGTTGCCGGTCCGCTCCCCGTTCCCCATCAAGGTGCCTTCAATGCGGTCAGCACCAGCCATAACACCGAGCTCTGCCGCAGCGACCGCGCACCCGCGATCGTTGTGGGTGTGCAAACTGATGCTTATATGCTCGCGACGCTGAATGTTGTCACATACCCACTCGATCTGATCGGCAAACACGTTGGGTGTCGCCATCTCAACTGTTGCCGGCAAATTAATGATCACAGGCTGCCCCTGATCCGGCCTCCAGACTTCGGTCACCGCATCAATGACATCGACTGCAAAGTCCAGCTCGGTCCCCGTGAAGCTCTCTGGTGAGTACTGGAATGTCCACTGGGTTTCCGGGTGCTTTGCCGCCAGATCCCTGACCAGTTCCGCGCCGTTGATAGCGATATCCCGGATGCCGTCTCGATCAAGCCCGAACACCTGCTCTCGCTGAACCGTCGACGTGGAATTGTAGACATGGACAATCGCCTGTTTGGCTCCCTTCAGAGCTTCGTAGGTACGCTCAATGAGCTCCGGCCTCGCCTGGGTCAGCACCTGAATCTTGACGTCGTCGGGGATACGGTTCTCATCAATCAGCTTCCTGCAAAAATCGAAGTCCGGCTGGCTCGCAGCGGGAAAACCGATTTCGATTTCCTTGAACCCCAGCTTGACGAGCAAGTCGAACAACCGCTGCTTCTGGGCAACATTCATCGGTTTAACCAATGCCTGGTTACCGTCACGAAGATCTACCGCACACCACACCGGCGCCTTCTCGATAACGCTGTCCGGCCAGCGGCGGTTGGTTTTCCTGATCGGCTTGAAAGCCTCGTATTTACGATGATCGAAAGCCATTTTAGTGTTTCCTTTCAGTTCCCCGAATAATGTCATTAGCTGGGTACAGATTAACGCCAAATCCGAAGCATTTGATTGCGTTCTTGTCTCCGGAAAGCTATTTTTTGGCATATATTTTCTCAAACAACTTCTCAATAGACATTTTATGCCCATAAAGTCGAAAAAACTGGTAAAACTGGATCGAACAGATCGCCGAATCCTTGAACAGGTCCAGAAAAACGGGGCCTTTACCAACCAGGAGCTGGCGGAACAGGTTGGGTTGTCCCCCTCCCCGTGCCTGAGAAGGGTTCGTGCACTTGAGGAGGCCGGCATCATTGTTCGCACCGTCACCATCCTGGACCAAAAAAAACTTGGGCTGGATCTGACCGCGATCATCCTGATCGGCATGGACCGTCACACACCGGAACGATTTGCAGAGTTTGAAGAAAAGGTATCCGAGTATCCGGAAGTGCAGGAGTGCTACCTGATTACCGGGCAGGATGCAGACTACATGTTAAAAATCGTGGTCCCGGATATGGACCATTACCACCAGTTCCTGCTGAACCGGATAACAAGAATCCAGGGAGTCAGCGGGGTGCACTCAAGTTTCGTGCTTCGGCGGGTTATCGATACAAATGCACTGCCCCTTGGGTATCTGGACTGAAAGGATCAACTGACGAGTTCGCGTACGTAAGAAGCCGCCATGCACTTGAATTCATCCACCATCCGACGGCCCTCAACTTCCGGCAGGGTCGCCGCCAGTCTCAAAATGGTACCTGCTGATCGTGGCAGAAGGAGGCTGGCGGTCCAGCGACGATCCTCCGGAATCTGGGGGCATGCCTGTGCCAACTTCGCATTCAGGTCTTCAGCGTTGCTGTAGAGTTCCCTGAGATCCAGATCCCGAAGCTCCGGCATCGCCTCGATACCACTCCAGATCGCGGAATACGCAGGCTCGGTCCGGTAAAATTCATAGAACTGATCAAGCAGAACATCCACCGCCTCAATCACATCCAGTTCAGGCAACCGCTCCCGAAGTGCCGTTTCCATCCTTTCCACGTGCAACTCGGCAATGGCATGGACCACTGCGGCCTTGTTCGGGAAATAACGGTAAAGCGACGCCAGAGACATGCCAGATTCACGAGCAATTGCAGACATGCTCGTCGCATCGACACCGTTCTCGTGAAATATTTCCGCAGCGTGCGCCAATATTGAGTTTACCCGCTCACGGCTTCGCGCCTGAACGGGCCGTCGTCGGGGGCTAACATCGATAGATTCGTCAGTCATCATCTGTACCTTGTTCCACAGGCTCCGTACAATACCACCACTCT
The DNA here is from genome assembly GCF_000708045.1 of Marinobacter nitratireducens. Taxonomy (GTDB): domain Bacteria; phylum Pseudomonadota; class Gammaproteobacteria; order Pseudomonadales; family Oleiphilaceae; genus Marinobacter; species Marinobacter nitratireducens. Next base: position 264,923 of record NZ_ANIE01000003.1, on the reverse strand, counting down.
ACGACAATTAAAGGTTTGGGCGGGCCAACCGCCACCTGTCCATTAGTCTAGCAACCCTTTTCGGAACCAAACGGAAAACACAATGCGAGCGAGCCGCTACCTTATTGCAACCCAGAAAGAGACTCCGGCAGACGCCGAGATTATCAGTCATCAGCTCATGCTGCGTGCGGGCATGATCCGTAAGCTTGCGGCGGGGTTGTACACCTGGCTGCCGATGGGGCTCAGAACCCTGCGCAAAGTAGAGCGGATCGTTCGCGAAGAGATGGACAAGAGTGGCGCCCAGGAAGTGCTGATGCCGGCGGTGCAGCCTGCCGAACTCTGGGAAGAATCCGGTCGCTGGACTCAATACGGTGGCGAATTGCTGCGAATGAATGACCGGCACGGCCGGGAGTTCTGTTTTGGGCCGACCCACGAGGAGGTCATCACCGACCTGATTCGAAATGAGCTAAGCAGCTATAAGCAGTTGCCGGCCAACTTCTATCAGATCCAGACCAAGTTCCGGGATGAACGCCGCCCCCGATTCGGCGTCATGCGTGCCCGGGAATTCATCATGAAGGATGCGTACTCATTCCACCTTAATGGTGAGTCCCTGAACGAAACTTATGACGTGATGCACCGCACCTACTGCGCTATCTTCGATCGACTAGGTCTGGATTACCGCCCGGTGCAGGCTGATTCCGGGGCTATTGGCGGCAACGCTTCCCACGAATTTCATGTTCTGGCTTCCTCCGGTGAGGACGACATCGCATTCAGCACTGAAAGCGATTATGCGGCCAACATCGAGAAGGCCGAGGCACTTGCACCTGCTGGAGATCGGCCGGCACCGTCAGAAGCGCTCACAGAGGTGTCCACACCTGACCAGCGAACCATTGACGCCATCTCCGAGTTCCTTGGTATCGACGCGACCCGCACCGTGAAAACCCTGATGGTCAAAGCAGAAGCCGATGAAGGTGAAGAAGCAGGACTGGTTGCCCTGATCCTCCGTGGCGATCACACGCTCAACGAAATCAAGGCAGAGAATCTTGCCGGCGTTGCAGAGCCTCTCACCATGGCGACCGACGAAGAGATCGAGAAAGCCGCCGGCTGCAAACCCGGCTCTATCGGCCCCGTCAATCTTAACGTTCCCATCATCGTAGATCGCAGTGCTGCGCACCTGGCCGACTTCGTGTGTGGCGCCAATAAAGACGACTTCCACCTGACCGGCGTGAACTGGGAGCGGGACGTGCCTCTGACACGCGTCGAAGACCTTCGCAATGTCGTTGAGGGCGACGCCAGCCCGGATGGAAAAGGCACCCTTGAGATCCGCCGGGGCATTGAAGTCGGGCACATTTTCAAGCTGGGCAACAAGTACAGCCAGGCCATGAACGCCACAGTGCTGGACGAGAACGGCAAGAATGCGATTATGGAAATGGGCTGTTATGGCATCGGCGTGTCACGAATCGTTGCCGCCTCCATCGAGCAGAACCACGATGATAAGGGCATCATCTGGCCCGACGCCATTGCGCCATTCGAGGTGTCCATTGTGACCCTTAACGGCCACAAATCCCCCGCTGTGGCAGAAGCCGCCGAGAAGCTTTACGAACAGCTTCGCCAGGCTGGCTACGACGTGCTGCTGGACGACCGGAACGAACGCCCCGGCGTCAAGTTCGCGGATATGGAACTGATCGGTATTCCCCACCGGTTCGTGGTATCTGATCGCGGGCTCAAGGCCGGCACGCTCGAATACAAAGGCCGCCGGGACGCCGATAAGCAGGACATTCCCGTTGAGGAAGCCCTGTCATTTTTGATCAAGACATCACCACGCAAAGGCCTCTGACCGGGGCCATGAGGATAAGCCCGCGGGTAACAAAACCGGCGGGCTTATCCGATTTCTGAAGAACATCCTGAGCCGACGATACCCGGCTCCATTTCCAGCTCCACGCCAAAACGCTCACAGACTGACTGCCGGATACGATCTGCCAGAGCCAGGATATCCCGGCCACTGCCACCGCTGTGATTAATCAGAACCAGCGCCTGACGGTTGTGAACCCCCACGGTCTCATTTCTGAAGCCTTTCCACCCGCATTGGTCGATAAGCCAGGCCGCTGCCAGCTTCACACAATCCGGCTGTGCATAGCCGACAATACCGTCAAACTGGTTCCGCAGGCCTTCGTAAACCTCGTTCGGTACGACGGGATTTTTGAAGAAGCTGCCGGCGTTGGGCAGAATCTCGGGATCCGGCAATTTTCGGCGACGAATCGCCATCACGGCCTCAACAACATCAATGGCCTCAAGCTTATCGGGCAGCGGGTCGCCAAGGTATTCCTGAAGGTCTCGATACCCGGTTTGAAGTGCTCTATCGCGGGAGAGCTTGAGTCGCAACTCGGTAATAATGAAACGACCCGGATTGCGTTTGAACACACTGTCTCGATAGGCGAACCCACACTGCTCTTTGTTGAGGGTGACCCAGCCGCCCTCCTCTCGGTCATAGGCAGTGACTGATGCCAACGTGTCCTGAAGTTCGACGCCATAGGCGCCAATATTCTGGACAGGGGCAGCACCTGCGGTACCCGGTATTAAGGCGAGATTCTCTATTCCCCGATAACCGGAGCGGGCCGCATAAAGAACCGCATCGTGCCAACTCTCCCCAGCACCAAGGACGAGAGTCGCTTCCGAATTCGCAGCCTGCTCCCAGGATCGGCCTCTTATCGAAATCCGGATAACAAGCCCCTCGAAATCACCACTGAAAACGAGGTTGCTACCACCGCCCAGTATCAGTACTTGCAGACGATTCTCGTCAGCCCAATGCAAGGCACGAAGCAAGGTTTGGGAGTCCGTGACCTCGAGGTAGTATTTCGCAATGGACGGCAAATGAAGCGTATTGAACTCCTCGAGCTCAACTCCGCTCTGGATGGCCAGCTCGATACTCAATCGAATCGCTCCCGGATGTCCATCAGCAGGCCCTCACCGGCTTCGTGAATGAGGTCGAGCACCATCTCGAAGCCGTCGTCACCACCGTAATACGGGTCAGGTACCTCCGGGTGCGAAGACTGACCAAAGGTGAGGAATAGCCGAGGCTCCGTACCTCCGTTCTGATGCCAGATATCCCTCACGTCAGCCAGGTTTTGCCGGTCCATCACCAGGACATAGTCAAATTCGTCCAGGTCGTCGGCAACAAACTGTCGCGCCCTCAGACCGCTGATATCGACGCCCCTCCGTGATGCCGCTTCTATGGCACGGGGGTCGGGACTGCTGCCAACATGCCAGTTTCCCGTACCGCAGGAATCGATCGCAATCCGCTCTGTGAGGCCATGCTTCTCGACCAGCATCCGGAATACGCCCTCAGCGCTGGGAGAGCGGCAGATATTGCCAAGGCAGACAAACAATACTTTGACTGAATGGGACATCACATTAACTCCGGGATTCCATTCGCTGACGGAGCCGATCAAGGTCAGCCTCGGTATCCACGCCGGCGGGTGGGTTTTCAGCAGCCACATCCACATGGATCGCCGCACCATTATAAAGTGCCCGCAATTGCTCCAGTGACTCCACCCTTTCCGTTGGTGCTGGCGCCCAGGATACAAATTCTCCAAGGACGCTGGCGCGGTATCCATAGATGCCGATATGCCGGAAATACCCAATACTCTCGGGAAGCGAAACATCCACCCGGCTAAGGGGCGTGCCTGCCTGCCAGAGATCCCTCGCCCAAGGTATTGGCGCACGACTGAAATAGTGAGCCATGCCCCGATGATCAAACACAACCTTCACAACGTTGGGGTTGAATACGTGCTCTGGATCATGAATCCGCTCACACAGAGTCGCAATAGCAGCCTCCGGGTAACGCTCAAGATTATCAGCGACCTGATTGATCAGCGCAGGCGGAATCAGCGGCTCATCACCCTGAACATTGACGACCCGGTGATCGCTCTCAAACCCGAGCACACGGGAGACTTCCTCCAACCGATCTGTGCCGCTGGCATGCTCCGGCGAGGTCATGACCACCTCAACACCAAATTGCTCGCAGACACGTCGGATTCGATCGTCATCCGTAGCAACCACCACCCGGTCGGCACGGCTGTCCTGAGCCCGCTCGACCACATGCTGCACCATGGGTTTGCCACAAATATCGGCTAGCGGCTTGCCGGGTAAACGACTGGACCCATAACGGGCCGGGATCACGACAGTGAAAGACATGGCAACGGCCTCAAAGCTCAGTTATCGTTTATCGAGACGCTCATCGGTACTCAGTGTGCGGGCCTCTGTTGCCAACATCACCGGAATACCCTCACGCACGGGAAACGCCATAGCATCCTGGTAGCAGACCAGTTCCGTTTTGCTCTCATTAAGCTTGAGTTCGCCTTTACATACCGGACAGGCCAACAGGCCCAGAAGTTTTTTATCCATGATTGCTCTCGAATATTCTCAATGACTCTCATCAATGGTGGTAGCCGTCCGGTCGAAACACGCTCGTACGGATGCCAATAAAGATTCCTCGAAGCCTTTGGGGAGCTCTGGCTCGACAGACAACACCCAGGCATTTGCGCCCGCGAACGCCCGGCATTTTACGGCGTCCTTTGATGTCATCACCACCCACTCGTCCGGCAACGATGACAGATCCTGTTCCCGAAACGCATGATGGTCCGGAAACGGGGCCTCGGAAACCTCAGCGCCAAGGCCCCTCAGTGTATCGAAAAAGCGGCCAGGATTACCGATGCCTGCGACCGCTTTTACCTTTCTGCCCACAAGCTCGGTGAGTGGTATTGACTCGTCGGATTGCAGATTTATCAGCGCCGCAGGCGCAAGGGCCATCGAGTAGATGGCCGGATGCTCAATGCCGTCGAAAGACTCAAGGGGCTGATCCTGAAGCGGTTCGCCACCGTTGATGACCAGAAAATCGACGGAAGACAAACGGGACACCGGCTCTCTGAGAGGCCCGACCGGGATGATGGCCCCGTTACCAACCCCTCGCTCACCGTCGAAGACAGCCAACTCAATATCCCTTGGCAAGCGGTAATGCTGCAACCCGTCATCACAGACGAGTACATTACCCAGATCCTGATCAAGAGCCCAGGCCGCTGCCCGACGTCGTTCAGGATCGACAACCACAGGCGTTCCAGTGGCCAGGGCAAGCATGACTGGCTCGTCACCGGCTACCGCCGGATCGGACTCGGCGGTCACCAAGAGGGGGTAAGAGGAGGACTTTCCGCCGTAACCACGGCTTATGATGACCGGACGCCAACCTTCCTCGCTCAGGCGCTTTACCAACCAGGCCGTCAACGGTGATTTTCCGGTGCCCCCGGCGGTAATGTTACCGACGACGATGACCGGTACCGGAAGGCCGTCATCTTTTGCAAACCAGGCCTTCCGGCGCCTCGACTCGGCGATCGACTGATACAGCCACGCCAGAGGCGCAAGGAACCGCAAGGGCCTGGTCTTGCCATACCAGATTCGATCAATCAGAGAACTCATCCCTGTTCACTGAACTGCATCTGGTGAAGCTGGGCGTATGCCCCACCGGCAGACAGCAACTCATCGTGACGGCCCGACTCAACAATCCGGCCGTTATCCATCACCAGTATCCTGTCTGCGGTTTCGATGGTTGAAAGCCGGTGCGCAATCACCAGCGTGGTGCGGCCCTTCATAACCGTTTCCAGCGCTTCCTGAATATGACGCTCGGACTCCGTATCCAGTGCCGATGTCGCCTCATCAAGAATCAGAATGGGCGCATCCTTGAGAAGCGCCCGGGCAATAGCGAGGCGCTGACGCTGGCCGCCGGACAACATCACGCCGTTGTCGCCGATCATGGTATCCAGACCGTCCGGCATACGCTCGATAAACTCCAGCGCATGAGCCTTGGCCGCTGCTTGCTGAATCTCCTCGCGACTGCAATCCCGCAACGCCCCGTAGGCAATATTGGCCGCAATCGTGTCGTTAAACAGAACCACATTTTGGGTAACCAGTGCGATCTGTGCGCGCAGTGCTTTCAGTGAGTAGTCCCGCAGGGAGCGATCATCAATCGCAATGTCCCCACCGGTAAACTCGTAAAAACGGGGCAACAGGCTGACAAGCGTGGATTTGCCACTCCCTGAGCGCCCAACCAATGCAACACTCTGCCCTGCAGGTATCTCGATGGAAATACCTTCGAGTACGTCGTCCAGCTGGTCCCGATACCGGAAGGAGACATCCTCAAAACGGATGGTGCCTTTGACCCGCTCGGGAGCATAGGTCCCCGGGTCTTTCTCGGGCGTCTCATCAATAGTTTCAAACACATCGTAAGCTGCGGCCACCCCTTTCTGGATCTTGGCGTGAACCGAGGTTACCTGACGGATCGGCTTGGCCATGGTCGTAGCCGCGGTAATGAACGCAACCAACTGGCCAGTGGTCATGCCGCCGCGGATCTCCGGTGCCAGCATGGTCCAGACCAGCGCCGCAATGGCAATCGCCACGAGAACCTGAATGACCGGTACACTGATTGCCTGAGTGGATGCCATCTTCAGGCTCTGCTTCAGGTTCCGCTCATTGACCTCCCGGAAACGCTGCTGCTCATAGTCCTCACCACCAAAGGTACGAACTACCCGATACCCACTGATGGATTCCGAGGCAACATGCGTGATGTCCCCCATCGATCCTTGTATCCGCTTGCTTATCCTGCGGAATCGCTTACTGGCGTAGCTGACAACCGCGCCGATGATGGGCCCGACAGCCAGAAATATGAGGGTCAGTTTCCAGTTGGTGTACAGCATGAAACTGAGCAGACCAACGATGGTCAGACCTTCCCTGAGGGAGATGGTGACCGCATTGGTCGTCGCTTCAGCGACCTGCTCTACATTAAACGTCAGCTTGGAAACGAGACGACCGGCGGCATTGTCATCGAAATAACGGGAAGGTAGCGTCAGCAGACGGTCAAATACGTCGTTACGGAGCGCGTTAATGACCTGCCGCCCGACATAATTGATGAAGTATTGGCTCATGAACGTGCCAACACCACGCAGAGCAAAGACACCGACAATCACGAGAGTCAGCAACAGGCGATTGCCTTCGGTGGGATTCTCGATCGCCGCGATAACATACTCCATCGCGGCAGCCATTCCTGTCGAAGCCCCTGCGTATATCACGTTACCAACGACAGCCAGGGCAAACGCCAGCCAGAAAGGCTTTACGTAGGCCAGCAGCCGCTTGTAAGTCATCCAGCTGCTACTAGGCGGTGTCTGAGACAGGGTCTGATCCGGCTCCGGACTGCTCACTCGCTCTCAGCCTCCCGCTCGGTCGTAATGCTGAGTTTGGCAAATCCCAGGCGTCCAGCAACATCCATGGCACGAACTACAAATTCGTGGGGTGTGCGAGCATCAGCCGTAATGATGTAAGGCAGAGAACTGTCTCCCCCGGCCAGCTCTTTTACGCCTCGCTCAAGGGTCTCCCGGCGGTTATTCACCAGCGCTTTGTCATTCAGCGTGTATTGCCCCGCGGCGTTGATCACAACATCAATCTGCCTGACCTCGGCGGGTGACGCTGGCTCGCCACTGGCTTCAGGCAACTCGACCTCGAGATGACTTTCCCGGGTGAACGTGGTGGAAACCATAAAAAATATCAGCAGCAGGAACACCACATCGATCAGTGGCGTCAGGTCTACCCCAACCTCCTGGCTTCTCTGGCGCTTGAACTTCACGGCGTTCAGGCTCCTTCCACGTCGATTTCGCGATCGCCGTGAACAACTTCCACGAGCTTGATGGCTTCCTGCTCCATACCCACAACCAGCTCGTCCACCCTGCGGATGAAGTAGCGATGGGCAATCAGCGCCGGAATGGCCACACTCAGGCCAGCTGCGGTCGTAATCAGTGCTTCGGAGATACCACCGGCCAGATTGCCAGCGTTACCAACACCGGCCAGCTGGATTTCGGCAAAAACCTTGATCATCCCGATAACGGTTCCGAGCAGCCCCAGCAGCGGCGCAATCGTTGCGACGGTGCCCAGCGGGTTCAGGAAACGCTCCAGGTCGTGAATAACCTGACTGGCTTCGTGCTCAATACTTTCCTTCATGATCTCGCGACCATGCTTTGCGTTAAGCAGGCCACCGGCCAGGATCCGCCCGAGGGGAGACGAGCCCTGCAATGCCTTGAGCTTGCGACCGTTAACGTCTTTTTTCTTGATCCAGCGCCAAAGTTCATTAATGGTTTCAGGCGGCGCGACTCTGGAGGCACGCAGCGTCCAGAAACGCTCGAAGATAATGGCAAGGGCCAGAATGGAACAGGCAACAATTGGCACCATCAGAATGCCACCGGCTTTCAAAAGCTCGAACACGCTCGGTCTCCCTGAAAATTTACAAGCCGCGCTACTTTAGCATAGCTGCAGGCGCAGGCCACACCCGGAATGTCACGGTATTTTACAATCGTCACGGGTCAATCCGGGAGCACTGATCCAGAACGGCGCCTGGTCTCTGATTTCCTTTAGGATCATGCGATTAGCCGCCGACCTCACCATAATCATTCCGGAACAAGCTGTATTCAAAGAAACGGCTCCGGATTCCCGGTATCTGGCTACTACATCGGGATGAGGATGGCCAAAACGGTGGTGATACCCAGCGGAGTAAATAACGTAGTCAGGCGACAGAGTCTCAACCCAGGCGTGGGTCGAGGATGTCTTGCTGCCATGATGCGGTGCCAGAACCAATCTTTCACTAACATCGGACGGATCCGATATTGCGCTTCTGTACTGCAGAAAGGCGGTTTCCGACTCGCCGGTGATATCACCTGGCAGAATCCACTCTGCACCGGTTTTGTCATCCAGAACAGTCACCACACAGGAGGCGTCATTTCCTTCTTCCGCAACCGGGTTCCTCCAGTACCGTATCGTTAATCGACCCAGCGTTCTGCTCTCTCCCTCCTCGCACGGAGAGACCTGGATATCTGCAGCGGACAACTTGCCCTGAACGACGCCCGGCTCACCCGAAACTACCGCGCCGACAGGAAGTGCCTCGACGAGCCTCTGCAAACCTCCGGAATGGTCGTTATCGCCGTGGCTGACCACCAACGTGTCGATACGCCGCACCCCCAGCGCTGCCAGGCTCGGCAGCAACGTCGACTCGACGCTGGAAAACACACCTGGCACCGCTGGCCCGGTATCGTAGAGCAGAACGTCCCGCTGATGCCGAACCAGCACGGACAGTCCCTGCCCCACATCCCAGATGTGGACCTCCGGGTCGGAAACGTACGGATTGCCGGTTTCCACGGCTTCCGGCGCCTGGAGAAACCAGACGCACAACGCTGACACCCCCGCAACTCGCCACGGTCCCCAGGGCACAATCACGATTAGCAATACCAGTGGAGCCAGCAACAACAATATCGAATCCGGAGGCTGGAGTTCTGGCACCCCACAGAATGCAGCCCAATCCAGAAAAAACCAGAGGCTCCCGAGAACCGCATCGACAACAGGTATCAGGTCAGCGGATGCGTCCGGCACCAACCCCGCAATCGCGGCAGCAAAAGCCAGCACGGGCATCACCACCAACGAAACCCACGGAATGGCCAGCAGATTGGCCACGGCTCCCATTAACGGCTGCCCCTGCCCCTGCAACGCCAGAACAGGCCACAGGCCCGCGAATATCGCACATTGGGCGATCAACAGGGATTTGAGCCAGCCAGCCTGCTTGAATCGCCCGGCAAATGACCAAACCAGCACCGAGACTGCGCCAAAGGATAACCAGAACCCCTGATCCAGAGGCGCAAAGGGATCAAGCAGCAAAACAGCCACCAGGGCCATCAGCAAGGCCAGCCACGGGGATTGCTCCCGCCCCAGAAGTACCGACCAACTCGCCACTGCCACCATAACCAGCGCCCTCTGTGTTGGCACGGTAAAGCCCGCCGTCAACGCGTACAGCAGGCAACACAAAAGCACGAGCGCAAAGGTGCCGGAGCGGCTTCCGGATTCTGACATGAGCCCACCTGGCAGTAGCAGGAACAAACGACGCGCAATGAATCCCGCACCCAACGCCACTAACCCCAGGTGAAGGCCAGAAATAGCAACAAGATGTATCGTGCCGGTAGCTTTAAGAACATCCCATTGTGCATCATCCAGATAACCGCGATAGCCGACGATCAGTGAAGCAATAAGAGGGAAATGATCAGCATCACCGAATTCCCGATTAACCCAACTCACCGCACCCGCATAGACACCCTGATAAGTGCAGCGGATACCACAGGGTACCCGCAGGTCCTCAGCCACTGACTTCACCGAGCCGGTGGCCCTGTATCCTTTTCGGAACAGCCAGTCTTCGTACCTGAACCCCGCACTGTTGAGCGTTCCATGCGGTCGCTTGAGGGTAACCTCGAGCCGGAGCCTTCGACCGGGGAGGTCTGCTGGCGAAGCCCCGTACCATGACAGCCGCAACAAGCTCGGAAGGCGCAAACCGGCATCCGATGCCACCTCGCGAACATGCCATTCAGTGACGCAGAAACTGAAGCGGACGCTGTGGAAACTACCTACAGAAGGGACATCACAGAGGTAACCAGAAACCGCCAGGCGCTGACCTTCCAGGGAAGGCGGCATCCTTTCCGCCAACCGCGCCCAAGAGTGCAGCCCTGCCCATCCGAGGCCAACAGCCAGGCCCAGAACAACACACCATAGCGCCAAAAATTTCCCGGAACGGGAAGCGATAAAGATCAAAAAAACGGTGATAATCGATACTATAAGCCATTGCCAAGGTGGCAACACCGACAACCGATACAGTAAGATAGCGCCGCACGCGAACGCGAAGATGCCGAGTCTCGCCAGGCCGTGTCGGACCGGGGACCCGGGACAGGGGTAATTGCCTTCGGACAATCCGTGTCCTCCTGACTGTGTTGCTAATACTTGCCTGCTACGTCCGTGCAGCAGGTGATCTTTTCATCAACAGGCAGAACTTCCAATGCCAAAGAAGTTCATGAAACGCTATCTGCCCTCTCCGGAGAAGGTGAAGGATATGAAATCGCTTCACTTCCTCGGCGATATCCTTCATGAACCCAACCTCTGGCACATCAACCGTCACAGTGTGGCCCGTGCTTTTCTGGTGGGTATCTGGTTCTGCTTTATCCCGATGCCCTTTCAGATGGTGGCAGCCGCTTTTTTCGCCATCTGGTTCAATGCGAATTTACCACTCTCTGTGGTGCTGGTATGGATCAGCAACCCGATTACCATGCCACCGCTGTTCTATTTCAATTACAAGATTGGTGCCCTTGCCCTGAACCGGCCGGTTCTCGACTTTGATTTTGAACTGTCCTGGTCCTGGATCAGCCACCGTCTGGTGGATATCGGCGTGCCGCTCTACCTTGGCTCGCTGATCGTTGCCACCATCTGTGCTTGCCTGGCCTACCTCGTTATCCAGTATCTCTGGCGCCGAAAAATCCGCTCTGACTGGCACATCAGACAATCGGAGCGCTGCAAACGCCGTCGCTCGTCAGATCAGACCTCCTGAATCAACCGACCCTGCTCAAGCCGCAGCACCCGGCCCAGACTTCTCGCCATACCCATGTCGTGAGTCACCATGACGAAAGAAATGCCCAGTTGATCTCTCAGATCCTCGATCAGAGCCCGGACACCTTCTCCGGTGTGCTCATCCAGGTTTCCGGTCGGCTCATCCATCAATACACACTCGGGTTCATTCACCAGAGCACGGGCAATGGCAACCCTCTGCCGCTCGCCACCCGAAAGCTCTCCCGGCTTGTGGGTCAGACGATGCTTTAACCCCACTTTTTCCAGCAGAGCCTCCGCCTTCTCCCTCGACTCTGGCAGGGACCGGGATCCAAGGGCGCATGGCATCATCACATTTTCCAATGCGGTGAATTCGGGCAGCAGGTGATGGAACTGGTAGACAAAGCCCAGATGACGATTCCGGAAACGGGCGCGCCCGGCTTCCGAAAGCCGATGGATATCCTGGCCGCAGATAGAAATATCACCAGAGGAAGGACGGTCAAGACCGCCCAACAGGTTCAGAAGTGTGGTCTTGCCAGCGCCACTGCTACCCACAATGGCAACGGTTTCCCCGGAGGTCACCTCCAGTGAGATGTCAGAAAAAATGGTCAGCTTTTCCGGCCCTTCGCTGTAGGTCCGCGTCACCTGACGACAGTCAATCACCAGTGCAGATTGCATACCCGAACTAACCTTACTCATATCTAAGTGCCTCCGCCGGATCTACTCTGGAGGCTCTCCAGGCAGGATAAATGGTCGCCAGCAGGCTCATCGCCAGGCCCGCGCCGCTGATGATAAACACATCCACCCACTGCAACTGGGAAGGCAGATAGCTGATGAAATAGACGTTTGCATTCAGGAACTGGTGGCCAAGCACACCTTCCAGCCATGAAATGAACGCACTGATATTCAACGCGCCGACAACGCCGAGCGTTGTTCCTACTAGCGTTCCGAAAATGCCAATAACCGCGCCCTGGACAATAAAGATCCGCATAATCCGGCCGGGCGTGGCGCCCATCGTGCGCAGGATGGCGATGTCAGCGGTCTTGTCAGTCACCACCATCACAAGCGTCGAGACAATGTTGAAGGCCGCCACCGCAACAATAAACATCAGCAGCAGGCCAATCATGGTCTTCTCCATGCGAATGGCCTGGAAAAGGTTGCCATGGGTGCGGGTCCAATCCGAGATATAGTAGCGGCCATCAAGCAACCGGGCAGCCTCCTCAGCCACTTTGGGTGCCGCAAACAGATCATCGACCAGCAGCCGGACGCCCTGCGCCTTGCCGCCGGTCCGCATCAGTTTCGCGGCGTCTTCCATGTGAATCAGGGTGTAGTTACCATCCAATTCGGCACCAACGCTGAAAATGCCCTTGACGGTAAAACGCTTGAGCCGGGGCAGCACGCCAGCCGGTGTCACCGATGCTTCGGGCAGGACGACCGTCACCCGGTCACCAATCTCCAGCCGCAGGCTGGCAGCCATAAGCTTACCGACAATGATGCCGAACTCTCCGGACACCAGGTCGTCGATACTTCCCTCAACCATGTGGTTTTCGATGATGGAAACGGTCTTTTCCTGCTCTGGCAGCACGCCATTGAGCATCACACCCCGTACATTGCCACCGCCGGTGACCATCCCCTGCCCCTGGATGAAAGGTGCTGCAGCCAGAATCCGAGGGTGCTCTTCAACACGACGGTCAACCTCCTGCCAGTCCGGCAAAGGCCCGACACCCTCGATAATGGCATGGGGCACCATGCCGAGAATTCGCTGCTTGAGTTCGCGATCAAACCCATTCATCACCGAGAGCACAATAATCAGCACCGCAACTCCGAGCATGAGGCCAATCATGGATGTGAGTGATATGAATGAAATAAAGTGATTGCGACGCTTGGCCGCGGTGTACCGCAAACCTATATAAAGCGATAAGGGTTTGAACATTGAGTAAGCCTGCCGCTACCTTGGGGTCTGATGATTCGGGTATTCCCCGCGCGCTTTCAGCGCGGCAGGAAACTGCTAAACTGTTATTTACCAATAAAAATTCTGATCTGCGGAGCCAGGATGCCGTCTGACAACCAACCAACCCCGGCAGGAAACACATCGGAGCGCCGGGATTTCTTTCGCATCGATGACCACATCGGCCTGGAGATCCGGCGGCTGCCTGCTGCCTCAGCGCACACCGGGGAGACGGCCTTTGAAGACGACCACCTTTCGAGCCTGAAGGCCGAGTTCCGGCGACTGGATCAGGACGTGAAATCTCAGCTGGCCAGCCTCGCTGAACGCGACCGGCTTCTGACCAGCCTCATCAAGTCCCTGAACAGCAAGCTGGATACGCTCGCGCGCATTATGGCCTTTGAGCAAAATCCGTTGCAACAGGCTGACTGGCAGGATGTGACGCTGAGTGAGGGCGGGCTGGCTTTCCATAGCCACACCAGCGACTGGGTATCCGGAGATCGACTGGCGGTTCGCCTGACCCTGCCACCGGAGCTTTTTCAACCCCAGGCAGTGGCGCGGGTCATCGACGTGACGCCCGCCGAACACGGCGGTGTCACAGTCCACACCGAATACGAACAGATCCATGACGGTGATCGCCAGCAAATCGCTCGACATGTGATGCGTTGGCAAATTCGCCAGCGACAAAAAGGATAGACTCCGAAAAAGAAGTGACTTTTACCAGTCTTTTTCGGATATTACGTTTTATCCATATCCATCCCGGCACGCCCGGGATGGCCCGAAGTATCAATGGAGACTACGGATGAACCAGACCAAAACTCTTTTCTGCGCCCTGACGGTCGCCACCACCCTGTTCGCAGCTCCGGTGGCCAGCGTGAACGCTGAGGAAATTGCCGTTCCGGTCGGGAAGCAGGCTGATCGCAGTGCGGTGAAAATCCCCCGGACCGGCCTGAGCAAGAGCGCTGTACGTGCCTCGTGGGGTGCCCCCGCGGGCATCGACGGGCCAGTCGGGGAGCCCGCCATCACTCAGTGGCACTACCCGGACTTTATTGTCTATTTCGAAAATGACACAGTCCTGCATACCGTTGTAAAACGGAAAAACTGATTCCCAGATACCCAAGGTGATTCAAACGTGACATCCAGACGCGTGCTGCCCGCCGAGTGGGCTCCACAAAGCGCCGTAATGCTTACCTGGCCCCACCCCGGCACGGATTGGGCCAATTCCCTGAAAGACGTTGAACCGGTTTTTTTAGAGATCGCTAAATCTGTCCTTCGCTACCAGAACCTGCTGATCAGTTGCGAACACGTAGCCAGACTTCAGGAACTGGATCGGGATCTGAAGGCCTATGCCGCTAAACACGGGTTACCGGGCAAGGTCATAACCGTGCCAGCGCCGGCCAATGACACTTGGGCCCGGGATCACGGGCCGATCACCATTGAGGAAGATGGCAAAGCCGTCGTTCTGGACTTTCGCTTCAATGCCTGGGGCGGAAAATTCCCATGGGAGAAAGACAACGCACTGAACAGTCACCTGGCAAACGCGGGCGCGTTCGGTGATTCGCCAATCCGGACCGTGGATTTCGTACTGGAAGGCGGCTCCATCGAATCCGACGGTCAGGGCTCCATTCTGACGACCAGCGAATGCCTCATGACGCCCAGCCGCAACCCTTCAATGGACCGAACAGATATTGAGCAACTGCTGGCGGAGACCCTCGGCGCAAGCCGACTACTCTGGCTCAACCACGGCTACCTTGCCGGCGACGACACGGACAGTCATATCGACACACTCGCCCGCTTCTGTGCCCCGGATCATATCTGCTACGTCGCCTGCCCCGAGGTTGCCGATGAACACTACAGCGCGCTGGCAGCGATGGAAGAGGAACTGAGAGAATTTCGTCAGCCAGATGGCCGACCCTACCGGCTGACAGCCCTACCTTGGCCCGACCCTGTTTACGATGAAGACGGCGAGCGCCTTCCTGCAACCTATGCCAATTTCCTGATCATCAATGAGGCGGTCCTTTTGCCCGTATATGGCGTTGCCCAGGATGGCCAGGCGGTGACGATACTCCAGGGGATTTTTCCCGAACGGGAAATTATCCCGATCAACTGCCGCCCACTCATCTACCAGCACGGGAGCCTCCATTGCGTGACCATGCAGATCCCAGCCGGCGTGGTGAATCCATGAGCGCCTCCGGTCTGAACGTAGCCGCCATCCAGCAGGCCTGCTCCGCCGACAAAGCCACCAGTCTGGATATCACCGAACGACTGGTTCGCAAGGCGGTCGGAGATGGTGCCGATTTGGTTGTTTTGCAGGAACTGCACTCAACCCTTTACTTCTGCCAGACGGAAGACACCGGCATTTTCGACCTTGCCGAACCCATCCCCGGCCCCACCAGTGAGCGACTCGCCAACCTGGCTCGGGAACTGGGCATTGTTCTCGTCGGGTCGATCTTTGAACGCCGGATGAACGGGGTGTATCACAATACGGCCGTCGTGTTTGAGAAAGACGGCAGTCTCGCCGGGTTGTACCGCAAGATGCATATCCCTGATGATCCCGGTTTTTATGAGAAATTCTATTTCACCCCGGGAGACGCCAACTTCAACGACGGGTCTAGCGGCTTCACACCGATCCAGACATCCGTCGGCAAACTCGGTGTACTGGTATGCTGGGATCAATGGTACCCGGAAGCGGCACGACTGATGGCACTGGCAGGCGCAGAAATCCTGATTTACCCGACAGCCATTGGATGGGACATTACCGATGAGCCCGAGGAACAGGCCCGCCAGCTGGAAGCCTGGGTCACCGTACAGCGCGGCCACGCCGTCGCTAATAATTTGCCGGTTATCGCTCCGAACCGGGTTGGGACAGAGCCAGACCCCTCCGGCCACTCTGATGGTATACGATTCTGGGGCAACAGTTTTATCTGTGGTCCCCAGGGAGAAGTGCTGGCGAGAGCCAACGAAAATGACGAATCCGTGTTGTCTGTCACCCTGGACCGCACCCGCACCGAATCCGTCCGACGCATCTGGCCGTACCTGAGAGACCGTCGTATTGATGCGTACGGCGACATTCTGAAAAGGGTAAGAGACTGACCGGATAATGAAAAAATTGATTGATTCCGTGGTCGCGGAACTGAACCAGATATTGCTCGGCAAAGAGCCACAAATCCGCCTTGCCCTTTGCGGCCTTCTGGCGAAAGGTCACCTACTAGTGGAAGACATACCGGGCATGGGTAAGACCACACTTTCACACGCCCTGGCCAAGGTGATGGGACTGAGCTACCAGCGCATTCAGTTTACCAACGACCTGCTGCCTGCCGATGTGCTCGGTTACTCCATGTACGACAAGGAGGCCGGCAGCCTCGTCTTTCACCCCGGACCGATTTTCGCCCAGGTCGTGCTTGCCGATGAGATTAACCGGGCATCTCCGCGTACCCAGAGCGCCTTGCTCGAGGCGATGGAAGAGCGACAGGTTTCCATCGAGGGGGAAACCAGGCCGCTGCCGGAACCCTTTTTTGTCATCGCCACCCAGAATCCGATCGAACAGGGCGGCACCTTTCCTCTGCCAGAGTCGCAGCTCGACCGGTTTCTGATGCGCCTGCGCCTTGGCTACCCTGACCCGCGCGCCGAAAGAGAGTTGCTGGAAGGTGAAGATCGACGGGCCATGACCGCCCGACTCAAGGCTCTGCTACCGCATGAGGAGCTCCGTACCTTGCAGGCAGCCGTAGAACGGGTAACCGCAAGCCCTGCCCTTCTTGATTACGTACAAAGGCTGCTCGAACAGAGCCGGCGTATGCCGGGACTGCTCTATGGGCTGTCTCCACGTGCCGGCCTGGGACTTCTTCGTGCCGCCAAGGCCTGGGCGCTCATGGAGGGCCGCCATCATGTCTTGCCTGATGACATCCAGACCGTGTTCCCCGCCATTGCGGAACATCGCCTGGAACAGGGCGATTCCGGCAAGAGCACCGAACGCGTGCGTCAGCTGCTGGCTGCCGTATCCGTCCTTGACTAAATAGCAAACTTTTATAAGCCAGATTGGGCAAAATAAATGGCAGCCCGCTGTATTCGTGGTAGCCTTTGGCCCTTTCCTCGCCAAACTGGCGCTCAAAAGACGTCAGCATTGCATCGAATTCGAAGTGAGAGACACACAAATGAGCGAATCCAAACACTCCCGACTGATCATTCTTGGCTCCGGCCCTGCCGGCTACACCGCTGCCGTTTACGCAGCCCGAGCCAACCTGAACCCCACTCTGATCACCGGAATTGAAGTAGGTGGTCAGCTCACCACCACCACCGACGTCGACAACTGGCCGGGCGACAACGATGGCGTCCAGGGCCCGGAACTGATGCAGCGCATGCAGAAACACGCTGAGCGCTTTGAAACCAGCATCGTCTACGACACCATCAATGAAGTCGATCTCCAGAATCGCCCGTTCCGCCTGAAGGGCGACAGTGGCGAGTACACCTGTGATGCCCTGATCATCGCCACCGGCGCCTCTGCAATGTACCTGGGCCTCGAATCTGAGGAAAAGTTCAAAGGCCAGGGCGTCTCTGCATGCGCAACCTGCGATGGCTTTTTCTACCGCAAGCAGAAAGTTGCCGTGATCGGCGGCGGTAACACCGCCGTTGAAGAAGCTCTGTACCTTTCCAACATAGCCGATGAAGTCACCCTGGTGCACCGCAGAGACAGCCTCAGGGCTGAAAAGATTCTGCAGGACAAGCTGTTTGACAAAGCGGAAAACGGAAACGTCAACATCGTCTGGAACCACACCCTGGATGAAGTCCTTGGCGACGGCACCGGCGTGACCGGCATGCGCATCAAAAGCACCGAAAACGACGCAACCCAGGACATCGACTTGGCAGGCGTATTCATTGCGATTGGCCACAAGCCGAACACCACGCTGTTTGAGGGTCAGTTGGATATGAACAATGGTTACCTCAAGATCCGGTCCGGCCTGGAAGGCATGGCGACCCAGACCAGCGTCCCCGGCGTATTTGCAGCCGGTGACGTGGCAGACCATGTCTATCGCCAGGCGGTAACCTCTGCCGGCTTCGGCTGCATGGCGGCACTGGACGCAGAAAAGTTCCTGGATCAGCAGGACTGAACTAAGCTGAGAGAACAGCCGGAGGCCCTTGGGCCGCTTCTTTCGGAAACTGTGCAAAGCCAGGGATGGCGCAGCCAAGCGTACCTGGAGGTATTTACAGCGTGTTTCTGAAAGAAGTGGCCCGAGGGCCGGTATACATAGCGTGTTCTCAGACTAACCTCTGAAAGCGAGCAGGATGACCTCACTACCCTGGCTTGACCCGGACCAACTCTGGTTTCCCCCCGCCAAAGAAGCCCTGGAAGACCCTGACGGCCTGCTGGCCCTCGGAGGCGACCTATCCACGGAAAGGCTTCTCCTGGCCTACCGCAACGGCATCTTCCCATGGTTCAGCGACGACCAGCCCATACTCTGGTGGTCACCTGACCCTCGCTGCGTCCTGTTCCCGGAGGAAGTTCACATATCCCGCAGCCTGCGCAGAACCCTGAACCAGCAGCGATTCACCGTCACGGCCGACCGCAACTTTGGGCGTATCATTCGCCTCTGTGCGAATACCCGGGCCGAAGGCACATGGATCACCAAGGACATGATCACAAGCTATTCAGAGCTGTATCGCCAGGGCGTTGCCCATTCCATCGAAGTATGGAACCAGCAGGGCGAACTGGCAGGCGGAATGTATGGATTGGCCATTGGCCGCTGCTTTTTCGGCGAATCGATGTTCTCGCTGGAAACCAACGCCTCAAAAGTCCTGATGGTGCATCTTGCCAATCAGCTACAGCATTGGGGTTACCGAATCATCGACTGCCAGGTGGAAAGCCCTCATCTGCTAACCATGGGAGCCCGAAGTATTCCCAGGGGCGAGTTTTTATCTATACTCAAGGCAAATGTCGATCAACGACCGGATCAACATGACTGGGAAATTCACTGGCACTGGCAGAAGCCGGAGGTGTGAATGAGCAATCTCAGGACACTGGTGTTTTTTGCGACACCCCCTCATGACTGCAGCTACCTTCCCGACCGCGAGGCTACCACCATGTTCGTGGATCCCCGGGCCAACATCGACAAAAAGCTGTACAGCCAGCTGACTGCCCTGGGTTTCCGCCGGAGCGGATCACATTACTACCGCCCCCATTGCGAGCAATGCAATGCCTGCGTGCCGGTTCGCCTCAATGTCCGTGAATTCAAGCCCGACCGCAACCAGCGCAGAATCGTCAAAAAAAATCAGGACCTGGACTGTACGTTTGCACCTGCATCATTTTCCGAAACCTATTATCGCCTCTATGAACGCTACATCGAAGAGCGCCACAAAGACGGAGACATGTACCCGCCCTCCCGAGAGCAGTTCATCTCCTTTCTGGTCGAAGGGGCAACCGATTCGTGGTTCCTGGAAATACGCCTAAAAGGCGAACTGGTGGGGCTGGCAGCGGTCGACCTGCTTGATGACGGCCTCTCCGCGATCTATACCGTTTTCGATCCGGACCTTGAAGACCGTAGCCTGGGTACGTTCGCCGTACTGTGGCAGGTACAGGAGACCCAGCGTCGGGATTTACCGCACCTGTACCTGGGCTACTGGATTCGTGAGTGCCGGAAAATGAACTACAAAACCCGCTTCAGACCCATTGAGGCACTGCGGGATGGTCATTGGCGAGAGCTTGATCCCGACTGAATTTTGCCAAATGCCGTGAATTCAGGCAGAATTGCGCAATTTAAAATCACGAGAAGCATATTCCAAACGAGGTTTCTACTGAATGGCGAAGTCAGATGTCATTGAAATGGAAGGGGTTATCATCGATACGCTTCCAAATACCATGTTCCGTGTTGAACTGAGCAACGGGCACGTGGTCACGGCTCATATTTCAGGCAAGATGCGCAAGAACTACATCCGTATCCTCACCGGCGACAAGGTCAAGGTCGAACTGACGCCTTATGACCTGAGCAAAGGGCGCATCGTCTACCGGGCCCGCTAAGCCTGCAGACATCTGAAAAAGCCCCGTCCCCGGGGCTTTTTTCGTTGTTAACCCTGGCCGCTCTACTCCCGGTTATCCGCGGAACATTCGACCGCTCCGGGATTGGTGTAACACCGCACCTTCCGGAGAATTGTCATCATATCATCGTCGTACACTCCGGCCGCCAGCATGCCAGAGCTCTCGGGCGACGCCTGCATATCAATACGCACCTCGCGCAGCATTTCCTGATACCCGCGCATGGCCTTGGGTGAAATTTCAATCCAGCGCTCAGCGGGGATGGCATTTTCGTACTGTCTCACGATACGCATAGCTTCCGGGTAGAGTCGCGACATAATCTTCCGGGACTTTCGAACAAAAGCTTCGGAGAACGTGCCGGACCTTGCCACGAGCTGAACGGTAACCTGCCCAACCGGGTAACGGACAATACCGCCCGACTCACCCATCCCCCGAAACATCTCCAGGACTTCGTAAGCAGCCGCGGGCGCGTAACTGATATCGGCCTCGCCGGTATTGAAAAGCCGGGCGAAATTGGAGATTCTGGCATCAACAGGCACCGCCCCCACATACTCGACCATGTGACGGGCATCATAATGCCCTTCAAACACCGTAATACGCTTGTCTTTGAGCGCGTCTACGTGATCGATACTGCGGTCATTGACGAACAGGTACGCTGCTCCCATGGGCGCAACGCCGAGCACCTGGTACCCATCCTCTTCCAGATGATCCGCTACCCGCGGGCTCGACAGTATGTGAAGAAGGACCCTCAGGTCCTCGTAGTAAGGAACAGCACCGATAGCACTGATCGATCCACTGAAACTGTTGAAACGTCGAACCCCCATGTCGGTCACGGCGACCAGATCACAGAGACCCTGGCGAAAATCAGCCACGGCCCTATCCTCATCGGTATAGGGTTTCATCGTCATCGCAACGCCAGCCATCAGAGCCTTGCGGTGGTAATCCTGCAGGGTTCGGTAAACAAAGCCTCCGGCGCCCGCCACATCAAATACACAAAACGTCTTTTTGTCGCCACCTTCGCTGGCATGCGCATCAATACTCGTTAGCACCAGGCAAACCAGCAGTACAGACCATAAGCCTTTCATTCGTCTGCTCCCTATTGTGATTATTGTGACCATGCAGCTCACCTTCTCGAAAGACAGGGGCTGTCAGACAATAGAATTACAGAGTCTGTTATGGAATGAATTGACGACAACAGCGCGCTGCCCCCTGCCCTGGGGTCAACCTGACACTTGCCTTCTCAAAACACGACCGGCACGCATAAAAAAACCGCTGCGTCATGCAGCGGTTTTCAGGTAAGGTACAACGTTGTCTGTTAGACAGCTTCGGCCGGTTCGTCCTCGTACTCGAACTCCAGTTCGTCGCCTTTGAGATGGATGAAGACGTCCCCCCCCTTCTCGGACAAGCGGCCAAACAGGATCTGCTCTGCCAACGGGCGCTTGATCTTGTCCTGGATCAGCCGGGACATCGGACGTGCGCCCATGGTGACATCGTAACCCTTTTCCGCCAGCCAGACCTTGGCGTCCTCGTCTACGTGCAGAACGACATGCTTCTCATCCAGCTGCGCCTGCAATTCGGTCAGGAACTTGTCCACCACATGAGTGATTGTATCCTTTTGCAGATCGCCGAACTGGATGATGCCATCGAGACGGTTCCGGAACTCGGGCGTGAAGGTCTTGGTAATCACCTCCATACCATCGGTGCTGTGATCCTGCTCGCTGAAGCCGATGGAACGGCGGGCCATGCTTTCTGCCCCCGCGTTCGTGGTCATCACCAGAATCACATGACGGAAATCGGCTTTACGACCATTGTTATCCGTCAACGTACCGTGGTCCATGACCTGCAGCAGCAGGTTGAACACTTCCGGGTGCGCCTTTTCGATCTCATCCAGCAACAACACGCAATGCGGTTGTTTGTTTACTGCCTCGGTCAGCAAGCCCCCCTGATCGTATCCTACATAACCGGGAGGTGCGCCAATCAGACGGGATACCGTATGACGCTCCATGTATTCCGACATATCGAAGCGAACCAGATCGATACCGAGTACCTTGGCAAGCTGCTTGGTCACTTCTGTCTTACCGACACCGGTTGGACCGGCAAACAGGAAGGCACCTTCCGGCTTCTCGGGCGCCTTCAGGCCGGCGCGAGCCAGCTTGATGGCCGTCGATAGTGATTCGATCGCCGGATCCTGCCCAAACACCACCATCTTGAGATTCCGCTCCAGGTTGCGGAGCAGGTCCTTGTCGCTCGTGGATACATTTTTGGGTGGAATGCGGGCGATACGCGCGACGACATCCTCGATATCGCCGACATCAATTGTCTTCTTGCGCTTGTCTTCTGCCTGCAACCGCTGCCGGGCACCGGCTTCATCGATGACATCAATCGCCTTGTCCGGCAAATGACGATCGGTGATGTACCGGTCCGCCAGCTCCGCAGCAACCCTCAGCGCCTTGTCCGTGTACTCGAGATCATGATGCTTCTCAAAGCTCGGTTTCAGACCCTTGAGAATCAGATAGGTATCCTCGACACTCGGCTCATTCACATCAATTTTCTGGAAGCGCCGCGCAAGGGCACTGTCCTTCTCGAAGATGCCACGAAATTCCTGGAAGGTTGTGGAACCGATGCAGCGCAGCTCGCCGGAACTGAGCATGGGCTTGAGCAGGTTCGAGGCATCCATCACGCCGCCGGACGCTGAACCCGCACCAATGATGGTATGAATCTCATCGATAAACAGGATGGCGTGATTTTCTTTCTTCAGTTCCGCCAGCAGGCCTTTCAGCCGCTTTTCAAAATCACCGCGATACTTGGTTCCTGCCAGCAATGCGCCGAGGTCCAGGGAATAAACCACCGCGTCGGATATGATCTCCGGAACCTGGCCGTCAACAATGCGCTTGGCCAACCCTTCCGCAATAGCGGTCTTGCCGACACCGGCCTCGCCGACCAGAAGCGGATTATTCTTACGCCTGCGCACCAGAATCTGTACGACCCGCTCAACCTCATGCTCACGACCAATCAACGGGTCAATACGACCCTGCCGGGCCTGTTCGTTCAGGTTTGTCGCATAACTTTCCAGTGGCTTGGCCTGTCCGCCTTCCTCACCGACTTCATCCGCAGCTGACTGGTCATGACCTTCCTGATCCTCTGCACCCTGAACCCTGGAGATTCCATGGGAAACAAAGTTCACAACATCAATCCGCGCAATGTTCTGCTTCTTCAATACATAGACCGCCTGGCTTTCCTGCTCACTGAAGATAGCGACCAGCACATTGGCCCCGGTCACTTCCTTCTTGCCAGAGGACTGGACGTGGAACACCGCCCTTTGCAGCACCCGCTGGAACCCCAGCGTCGGCTGTGTCTCGCGTTCACTGTCATTGTTCGGAATGAGTGGCGTGGTTGAATCAACAAATTCGACCAACTCTTCCTGAAGCCTGGTCAGGTCTGCCCCACAGGCCTTGAGCACCCCCACTGCCGATTCGTTGTCCAGGAGGGCCAACAACAAATGCTCGACGGTCATGAACTCATGACGCTTGTCACGGGCATTTTTGAAAGCCGTATTCAGTGTAATTTCTAGATCTTTGCTCAGCATGGGCCACCCCAACGTCTGTCAGTCCGCACGTTCAATCTCGCAAAGGAGCGGATGTTCGCATTCCGAGGAATACTGGTTCACCTGTGCTGCCTTTGTTTCGGCGATGTCCCGGGTATACACCCCGCATACGGCTTTTCCCTGCGTATGGACGAGCAGCATCACCTGCGTCGCCTTCTCTTCGTTCATTCCGAAGAACTTCATCAATACGTCTACCACAAAGTCCATGGGCGTGTAGTCGTCGTTCAACAGCACCACCCGATAACGCGCCGGGCGCTTCAGAGCAGGCTTTTCCGGGGCGACGCTGAGATCGTCATGCCGCTCCGGCTGATCGTCTTCCCCCTGATTAAATACTAGTAGAGAATTTTCGATAGTTCGCATCATTCTTAACCGGTTGATCGGTACTCTTTCCTAAATGTGGATGTCCGCTCCCCCGTTTTCAAGCTAACTCGAGCGTCGGGTGCGAGAAATTTAACACTACGTGCATGATACCGCTTCCAGACTGCGTTCAACCACACATTCCGGCCATAGAAACTATTGACTCGACGCCATGATTGGTCGAAAGTTAATGTGCAATGTAAAATAATGTAAATAGAGCCAATGCTTTTGTAACCATAACGGACCGGTTGCACCGGTTCCGAAACACAGAACACCAACAATAAGATGTGACAGGAAAGGAACAGGGGAGTTCATCATGCCAAGAGGCAAAGTAAAGTGGTTCAATAATGCCAAAGGGTACGGATTCATCATCGAAGATGGCTGCAGTGACGACCTGTTTGCTCACTTTTCTTCGGTGCAAATGGATGGCTACAAGACCCTCAAGGCCGGGCAGGCTGTCACGTTTGACAAAAAGCCCAGCGAAAAAGGCATTCATGCGGTCAACATTATTCCTGACGAGCAGCCCCAATCGCATCATGGCGCTGCATCGGAGCAGAAGGCGGATTCTGGCGATTCCAATCACGGTGACTACCCGCCCCGCGCGGTAAACGCCTGATTGGCTCACCCGCTCCGCAACCCCCTTCGCCCATCCCTGGTTCTGGTGGGCGATGCGAAGGACTGCGTGCTCACTATTTTACACGCTGACTCGCCACAAGCCTCATTCCGGCTTGCCAATCCTGTTTGATCCAGTAACCTTGCGGTCTTGGTTCCCCGACAAACCGATGGATCATACTGACCGGAATGGCCGACCTTTTTCTCTTCAACAAACCTTTCCATGTGCTCAGCCAGTTCACTGACGACCGGGGTGACAGCGGCAAGCCAACCCGATCCACTCTCGCTGACTGGATAAGCACACCCGGAATATATCCCGCAGGGCGGCTGGATTTCGATTCCGAGGGGTTATTGCTGCTCACCGATGACGGTGCCCTACAACACCGGATCGCCTCCCCCTCTCAGAAAATGCCAAAAACCTATTGGGTACAGGTAGAAGGTGACATCACCGGGAACGCGCTTGCGAGGCTCCGGCAAGGGGTCGAGCTCAAGGACGGCAGAACGAGACCAGCCCAGGCAGTGCGGATGGCGGCACCGACGGTCTGGGATCGAACACCACCGGTTCGTTATCGCGAATCCGTGCCTACCAGCTGGATTGAGCTGACCATTTCCGAAGGCCGCAACCGCCAGGTCCGGCGCATGACGGCAGCCGTCGGCTTTCCAACTCTTCGGCTTATTCGTTTCCGAATCGGCCAGTGGACCCTGGAGGGGCTTTCCCCCGGTGAGTACCGAACCGAGCAGGTCAACCTTCCGGCGCCACCCGCGAGAAAGTCCGGCCCTCGATCCCGGAAACGTCCCCCTAACCCGAGAAGAACAAAATCATCATGACCTGGACACCTCATGCCACAGTGGCAGTCATCGTTGAAGATCAGAACGGCCGATTTCTTATGGTGGAGGAACTCAGCGGTGGGCGCGTTGTTTTCAACCAACCGGCGGGCCACATCGAAGAGAACGAAGCCATTCTGGATGCCGTGCGCCGGGAAACTCTGGAGGAAACCGGCTGGGAGGTCGATCCGGCTTATTTTCTCGGCGTGTACACTTACAGAGCACCCGCTAATGGCGTGACCTACTACCGTTTTTGCTATTCAGCCCGGGCGGTTCGCCACGTCACCAACAAGCTGGATGACGGCATAATCGCTGCGCACTGGCTCGACCTTGAGGAAATCCGTGATCTCGGTGACAAACTTCGCAGCCCCCTCGTGCTCGAGTGCATAGAAGATTACCGAAACGGTCGCCGCTTCCCCCTTGAGGTTATCGTCGACGCACAGACGTAGTCCTCCAGAAGTGTTAAAATTCCGAACTTTTCACTGGCACTGAAGCACTCATGACCACAACACCATCTACCCCTCCCCGGGAAAGCACTCGCGTCATTGTCGGCATGTCTGGCGGCGTGGATTCATCCGTTGCCGCCTGGCTGCTCAAGGAGCAGGGTTACCAGGTTGAAGGCCTGTTCATGAAGAACTGGGATGAGGACGATGGCACTGAATACTGCACCGCCATGACGGATCTGGCCGATGCCCAGGCAGTGGCCGACGCTATCGGCATAAAGCTTCATACCGCCAGCTTTGCAGACGAATACTGGGATCGTGTGTTTGAACATTTTCTGGCGGAGTATAAGGCCGGTCGAACGCCCAATCCGGACATCCTTTGCAACAAAGAAGTCAAATTCCGAGCCTTCCTTGATTATGCAGTAACGCTTGGCGCGGACTACATAGCGACCGGTCACTACACCCGGCAGCGCCCGTTGGATGACCATTCGGGTAAAGCTTTGCTGCTGAAAGGACTGGACCCCAACAAGGATCAGAGCTATTTCCTGCACGCCGTGTCGGGCGACCGCATTGCCCGCACCCTGTTCCCGGTTGGTGAACTGGAAAAACCGGAAGTACGCCGCATTGCCGAACAGCAAGGCTTCGTCACCCATGACAAGAAAGACTCCACGGGGATCTGCTTCATCGGAGAGCGGAAGTTCACCGATTTTCTAAAACAGTATCTTCCCGCCCAACCCGGCGATATCGAAACCCCGGAAGGCGATAAGATAGGCCGGCACCAGGGCCTGATGTACCACACGATTGGCCAGCGTCAGGGCCTCGGCATTGGCGGTCTGAGTAATTACAGCGACGACCCATGGTACGTCGCAGAGAAAGACCTCAAGCGCAATGTGTTGATTGCGGTTCAGGGCAAGCATCATCCCCTGTTATTCTCCCGCGGCCTTGTTTCCGGCCCGATCGATTGGGTGGCCGGGGAACCCCCAGCCGCAAGCTTTCGCTGCAAGGCAAAGACCCGTTACCGCCAGCCCGACCAGGACTGTGAAGTGACCGTTCTGGATAATGGCGTCAAGGTCGTGTTTGATGAGCCTCAGCGCGCCGTTACCCCGGGCCAGTCCGTTGTGTTCTATGACGGCGATATCTGCCTCGGTGGAGGGGTTATTGAGGAAACCTGGCGTGATGGAGAAGCACTTCCCGCACGCCTTGAAGACCAGCCGGCGCAGGGAGCTCGTGTATGAGTCGCTCCATTCATGATCAGACACTGGCCCTTGCAGGGCTGTTCCAGGCAACGAACCTGGTTCAGCAGATTGCTCATAACGGTCAATGCTCCGATGCCAGCCTGGAAACCTGTATTCGTTCGCTGTTTGCCACCAACCCAGACACCACGCTGGATGTATTCGGTGGGGAGTTGAGTGATATCCGTGAAGGGCTGGTTACTCTGTCTTCGGTGTTGAGCCAGCAAAGCAAACAGCAGGACGTTGAAGTTCTTCGCTACGCCCTCAACTTGATTCACCTTGAATCGAAGCTCAACCGACAGACAGATATGCTGGACGTTATCGCCAGCCGGATTGATCAGGCTCGTCATACGGCAAGCCATTTCGGCTACACCCATACCAACCTGATCAGTAATCTTGCGTCGATATACGCCGATACCATCAGCACGTTCCGCCTCCGAATTCAGGTGACTGGCAATCCCTCCATTCTCCAGCGAGACGAAAATGCGGCAAAAATACGCGCCCTTCTGTTGGCCGGAATCCGCTCAGCGGTTCTTTGGCGCCAGTGCGGTGGTCGTCGCTGGCAGCTAATCTTCGCCCGCAAGAAGGTTATCCGTCACGCCCGGGAGCTGGCTGAGCAAGCCAACCGTTCCCTTTACCACTGATTCAACTGATTCCGGGGCAGCGCTGGTGTATCATATGCGGCCCAATCTTTTTTGACCCGATTCTTTGACGATTTGAGAGGTTTTCGATGGAACTCACCGCCCTGACTGCCATTTCCCCGGTGGACGGACGCTACGGCAGCAAAGTCAGCGTCTTTCGTGAAATATTCAGTGAATATGGCCTGATCAGGAACCGGGTGACCGTCGAAATCCGCTGGCTCCAGAAACTGGCGGCTCATCCCGAGATTTCTGAAGTGCCGGCGTTTTCCGCCGAAGCCAATGCGTTTCTGAACACGCTGGTGAGCGAGTTCAGCCTGGAAGATGCCGAAAGCATCAAGGCCATTGAACGGACCACCAATCATGATGTAAAGGCCGTCGAGTACTTTATCAAGGAAAAGATCGCAGACGTTCCCGAACTCCACGCCGTGACTGAATTTGTGCACTTTGCATGCACGTCGGAGGACATCAACAACCTCTCCCACGCACTGATGCTCCGGGAAGGTTTGGATCAGGGCATGCTCCCCGCCATGGAGCGGGTCGTGACCAAGCTTGAAGACCTTGCCCGCGAACACGCACAACAGCCCATGCTGTCGCGCACGCACGGCCAGACAGCGTCCCCATCGACCGTTGGCAAAGAACTGGCCAACGTGGTCTACCGCCTGCGCCGCCAGCTCAAGCAGATTCGCGCCACAGAACTGCTTGGCAAAATCAACGGCGCGGTGGGTAACTACAACGCCCATCTTTCCGCCTACCCCCAGATTGACTGGGCCGCGAATGCCCGTGAGTTTATTGAAAGCCTGGGCCTCGACTGGAACCCGTACACCACCCAGATTGAGCCTCATGATTACATTGCCGAACTGTATGATGCCGTTGCGCGCTTCAACACCATTCTGATTGACCTGGATCGGGACGTCTGGGGTTATATCTCCCTGGGCTACTTCAAGCAGAAGACCGTTGAAGGGGAGGTTGGCTCCTCCACCATGCCCCACAAGGTCAACCCGATTGATTTCGAGAACTCCGAAGGCAACCTGGGCATTGCTAACGCCCTGTTCGGCCACCTGTCGGCCAAACTGCCCATTTCCCGTTGGCAGCGCGATCTCACCGACTCCACCGTACTCCGCAATTTGGGCGTAGGCTTCGCCCACAGCCTGATTGCCTATGAAGCGACACTGAAGGGCCTCGGCAAGCTGGAAATCAACCCTACGCGTCTGGACGAGGATCTCGACCACGCGTGGGAGGTTCTGGCCGAGCCCATCCAGACCGTTATGCGCCGCTACAACATCGAAAAGCCTTATGAAAAGCTGAAAGCGTTGACCCGGGGCAAGGCAATGACGCCGGAAGTGATCAAGAATTTCGTTGAGACACTCGATATTCCTGAGTCCGCCAAAGCCGAGCTGATGGACCTGACACCAGGTTCGTACATCGGCAACGCGGTCGATCAGGCAAACAACATCTGAATCCGGGAGTTAAACCATGGAAATGCTCGGCGGCCTCTCACCCAACGAATTTCTGCGTGACTATTGGCAGAAAAAGCCTTTGGTGATCCGCCAGGCCTTTCCCGGGTTTGAATGCCCTGTCACTGCCGATGAGCTCGCCGGCCTGGCCTGTGAGGAAGGGGTTGAATCCCGCATCGTGATCGAAAACGATAACGGAAAACCCTGGCAGCTGCACAATGGCCCTTTTTCCGCAGACCGATTCGGCGAGCTTCCAGAAAAAGACTGGACATTGTTGGTTCAGGGCTTGGATCACTGGGTGCCCGAGATTTCCGACATCCTGGAACACTTTCGGTTCATACCCAATTGGCGACTGGACGACATCATGGCGAGTTATGCGCCGGTCGGAGGCAGCGTCGGCCCTCACTATGACCAGTATGATGTCTTCCTCCTTCAAGCCCAGGGCCATCGTTGCTGGACGTTCGGAGGTCATTGCGACCATACCTCACCACGGGTTGAAGGTACGCCTCTTCGCAT
This sequence comes from Marinobacter nitratireducens, assembly GCF_000708045.1. Taxonomy (GTDB): domain Bacteria; phylum Pseudomonadota; class Gammaproteobacteria; order Pseudomonadales; family Oleiphilaceae; genus Marinobacter; species Marinobacter nitratireducens. Next base: position 234,849 of record NZ_ANIE01000003.1, on the reverse strand, counting down.
TCTCAGCAGCTGGGATGGCGAAGAGACCGTCACCCTGGCGCCGGGCGACATGCTCTACCTGCCGCCGGGCATCGGCCATCACGGTGTCGCCGAAGATGATTGCATCACCCTGTCGGTCGGATTCCGGGCGCCAACCATCGAAGACGTGCTGACCGGTTTCACAGATTTCCTCTGCAGCAAATCGCAAGCCGCGCAGCACATCAACGACCCGGAACTGACCGTGCAGGATAACCCAGGCACCATCAAAAGCGGTGTCATCGACAAACTCGATCGAATCATTCGCGAGGAACTTGAAGACAAGCGCAACCTCGCACTGTGGTTCGGTCAGTTCACGACCTCTCCCAAGAGCATGGACATTGTTGTACCCGCTGAAGAGCCCGCGAAACCCGAGGACTTTGCCGAAGCACTGAACGCAGGCGAACAACTTCGGTGGAATGAGGGCTCACGGTTTGCTTATCACGATCTCGGCGAGGAAACGGCACTCTTTGTGGATGGTGAACAATATCTGCTTCGCGGTGACGCCAGCCCCCTGGCCCCACTCCTTTGTGCCAGCTCCCGGATTGACATGGGCGCTCTGCGAACCTTCGCAGAAGACGAGGCCCTGCTAGGCCTACTCTGCAACCTGTATAATCAGGGTTCCGTCTATTTCGAATAAGTGTTGCCATGAAAGCAAGAATCCGGAAATACAGCTGGCAGCTGGCACCCGGCCACATCAGGGATATCCGGCAACGGGTATTCATTGACGAGCAGAGAGTACCGCCGGAACTTGAGTGGGATGATACCGACGAGATTGCCGATCATTTCCTCGCAGTGACGCCGGACAATACGCCCATTGGTGTCGCGCGAATGTTCACCGCACTGGAAGAGACGGCGTGTATCGGACGAATGGCCATCCTTCCCGAGTACCGCGGGCAAGGTATCGGCGAGACTCTTCTTCAGCACCTGATTCATGAAGCCGCCGACAATCAGTACCGCGAATTGAGATTATCAGCCCAGGAGTATGCCATCCCCTTCTATGAAAGCTCCGGGTTCCACGTCTGCTCGGACACCTACGAGGATGCCGGCATTCCCCATGTCGATATGCGTTGCCTGGCACCAACACTACAGGCCGAGGGCCTCGAATCCCGAAACCGGCCTTTGTTGCTCGGGCACGATTCCCGATCGTGGCTGTTTTCGGACGAGCTCAGGATGCTCGACCTTGTCGATACGTTGGCAGGCCAGACCAGTCAGCGGCTCTGGCTCTATGACCGATTCCTCGATCATGATCTGTACGACCGCCATCGTTTTCGGGAACTGATTTCCGCATTGGCCCGGAGACACCGGCTCAGTGAAGTACGAATCCTGATACATGATGACAAACCTCTGGTGAAAAGACGCCACCAACTGGTTGAGCTGATGCGCCGCTTGCCCAGTAAAATCGAGCTCAGGCTGGTCAACGATGACTACCCGGCAGACGATCAGCCGTTCATGCTGGCCGACCGTGAGGGCGTGGTCTATCGGCACGCATTTGACAAACCCGAAGGGTTCGCAAACTTCGCCGACGGTGGACGGGTCAAACTGCTCACCGAGACCTTTCAGAGGATGTGGGATACCGCCAGAAGTTCCCTCGAACTCAGAGAGCTACCGCTCTGAGTGGTGAGCCTGGGGCAAGTCCGCAGACTCAAAGCGAGCGCCAAAGGCGGCAAATTCCTGATCGACCTCTTCCGCCACCTCCGCAATCAGCTTCCGCAACCACTGGTGGTCCGTGTTGTGCTGTAACAGCGGACTCCAGGCCATTTTCAGTTCGAAAGGCGGGATTTCGAAAGGTGGAACCTTCACAACCAGGTGCGCATTATCTTTCTGCAACCAGGCAGCCCGGGAAGGCAGCGTGGCAATCAGGTCATGCTGTTCGGCCAGCAGCATCGCCACCTGATAATGGCGGGTGAACACCGAGATCTGGCGTTTGCGCCCAATCAGGGCAAGGGCTTCATCGACCCAACCGAGGCGCTGCACGTCCTTGGGGTTTACCCCCACACCGACACCAAACCCCGTCTTGCTCACCCAGATATGACTGGCATCAAGATAGGTATCAAGCGTGAAGGGCTCCTTGAGGATCGGGTTCCTGGCGTTCATCAAGCACGCAAAGTATTCGGTCCAAAGCGTCTTCTGGTGGAATGACTGCGGAATTTTATCGAAACGGTTTATGGCCATGTCCAGCCGACCCTGCTCCACGTCGAGAAAGCTCACGTCACTGGGTGTCAGGACGTCCAGGGTGACATGGGGGGCCTCCTGGCGGATTCGCCTGAGCACCCGGGGCATCAGGCAGGATTCGGCATAGTCACTGGCCATGATCCGGAAAACCCGCTGGCTTTCCAACGCGGAGAACGGTGTTTTTTCCTGAACCGCCTGCTCGATGTCGGACAGTATGCCCCGCACTAACGGTTGGAGTTCCCGCGCTCGCTCCGTCGCAGTCATCCCCTCACTGGTGCGCACGAGAAGCGGATCGCCGAAAAGGTCCCTCAGACGACGCAAGCCGTTACTCATGGCGGGCTGGGTGATACCAAGGTGGTTCGCAGCCTTGGTCACATTCCGCTCACGGAGCAGTACGTCCAAATACACCAGCAGGTTAAGATCAACGCGGGATATATCCATGACGGACTCCGGAGCAGTTATTCAATGGAATTGATCGGCCAACAGGCTATCATTCACAGAACCAATATGCATTACACAAATAATTCACCTGAGAAATACAGTAATGACCGTTAACTTTAGAAAACAGATTCAACCCCGGATTTCTGCTAGTCTTTCTAGAATTGTTGAACCTGTCCTTAACCGGAGTCACTACTGACAGCATGGATACCACCACGATCGTTCTTGTATTGGCGGGTATTGTTACTCTGTCGATCGCCATTATCGTTATGAGCCAGATGCGTGAGAAAGCCCGCATCGAGCGTTCCCGCAAGATCACGATGCGGGAAGACGTCTATAACCGTGCGAACAGGCTGCTCTCCGAAATACCTGGACAATACTTGAACCCTGACCTCAAGCTTCTGCTGGTCAAGCGCATGGAAGCCGCGTGCAACGAGCTCGCCGCACTCAAGTCAGACCTGCCCGTCAGCAAATGGAAAGCGGACGCTCAGGAACTCAAAAGCCAGATTCTTGAAAAGCGTGATCCCCGAACACCGGTCAAGATCGATTCGCCGGAGAAATCCGCGCAGGTCAAAGAACTGCTGCAGAACCTGTTCAAGATGATCGAAGCAATGCATAAGAGCGGGGAGATCAACACCGCCACAGCCAAAAAGAACCTGAAATATGTGTTGTTTCTGATCCACAAGACCCACGCGGATCTTCACGTTTTCCAGGCCCGAGACTACGTGCGCCAAAACCAGATCCGCAAAGCGATTCACGCCTATCACCTCGCGAGCACGGAAATGGGCAAATCCCGGGACAACCCACTGGCCATGAAAGCGGTGAAAAGCTTCCGGACCCGCATCAAGGAGCTTGAGGCGATGAACACCGAAGGTAAGGATCAAGCGAGCGCGGAGTCGCAGGCCAAACTGGATCGTGAGTGGGACACCTTTCTCCACGACGATGAATGGAAGAAGAAGGCTGACTACGACAACTAATTCGCTCGGAAAATCCAGTCATGCCGGCCAACAAGGACTGTAAACACTCGTGATGAAAGGTTTCAGAAAGCGGCTTTCCTACCGTTTGACGCGGGATACAGTGCTGGTTGCCATGGCGCTGGGCCTCGTTCTGAATGTGGTCCAGATCACCCTCGACTTTTTCAGTGCCAGGGATTCCATGGAAGAGGAAATCCAGGCATTGCTCAGTATCAGCCTCAGCCCCGCTTCCCAGATTGCCTACAACATCGACGTGCGCCTGGCCGAGGAATTGCTGGATGGCCTTCTTCGACACCCGGCGACGATTGATGCCAGGATCATCGACAGTGAGGGTCAAACCATGGCTGCTGCCAGCCAAAGCAGCCCGGACTCTGCCTACCGATGGATCAGCGACCTGCTATTCGGCTCCAGCCGCGTGTTCAGCCAGCCCCTGAAGGTGCCCCAACTCCAGAATCTGCCGCTGGGGCACCTGACCCTGACCATCGACACCTATCATTACGGACTGCAGTTCCTTCAACGGTCAAGCTACACGCTGGTCAGTGGCCTGTTGAAGAGCCTGGTGCTCTCCGCAGCTCTGCTGGGTATTTTCTACTTTGTGCTGACCCGCCCGATGCTTAATGTGATCAATTCACTCAGTCAGGTGCGCCCCAGCTCCCCGGAGAAGGTCCGGCTCCCGGTGCCCGCCAATCACCGAGAGGACGAAATCGGGACCATGGTGGGTATTATCAACCAGCACCTTGAAACCATTGACTCCAGCCTTGCCCAGATGCGGTTGGCCGAGAGCGCCATGAAAAACTACTCGAGCCAGCTGGAACAGGAAGTCGAAGACCGGACCCGCGAGATTTCGGAGAAGAACACAGCCCTGCAGCGCGGCAACCGGGCACTGGTCCGAGCCAAGGAAGACGCCGTCCGCAGAGCCCGGTCACGGGCCAACTTCCTTGCCAGCATGAGCCATGAGATACGCACCCCGTTAAACGGCGTTTTGGGGATGCTCGGGCTTGCTCTCGAAGGGGAACTCGACCCGGGTCAGAGGGGGCGACTTGAAATCGCCCTGAACGCTGGGGAAAGCCTGCTGGGCCTGCTGAATGACATCCTCGATATTTCCAAGGTCGAAGCCGGAAAGCTCAACCTCGAAAACATTCCGTTCAGCTCTCGGTCCTTGATAGAGGAATGCGCCACACTGCATGCCCAGCAGGCGCGCAGAAAGCATATCGATCTGGTCACAAACCTGGCCCCGGATCTGCCTGAAACCTTTCTTGGCGATCCGACCCGGGTACGCCAGATCGTTAATAACCTGGTAAGTAATGCCATCAAATTTACCGAGCAAGGTACCGTGAGCATTGAAGCCAGTCACAACGAGGGCATTTTCCGCCTGGATGTGACAGATACCGGTATTGGCATGTCCGATGAGGGGATGCAGCGGATTTTTTCACCGTTCTCACAAGCCGATGCAGACACAACGCGGCTCTATGGTGGCACGGGCCTTGGGCTGGCGCTTTGTCGGCAATTAGTGGAGCGGATGCACGGCCAGATATCTGTCGAATCGCACGAAGGGCAAGGCACCCATTTCACCGTCACCCTACCCCTGCCGATACACGAAGACAGCGGATCGACGAAGCTACCCGACATTGCCGCCGATCTTCAGACCATTGGCGTTGCCCTTGCCTTTCCAAACGGGAACCCACACGGTGACGCCATCAGGCGACAGCTCCTTGCCTGGAACATACCAGTGAGCCTGCCCGAGGATGCGCCGGACGCCATTTTAATCACGCTGGCAGAAAACGGCCCGGCTATTCCGGAACTCGCAAACCACTGGCGGGGCCATGGCAGCATTATTGCCGATGCCACTGGTACGGTTTCAAATGAAACCTCCCGTTGCCAGGTGCTTTCGCTTCCTCTGAACCGGAACAATCTTTACCAGACGCTGTGCAGAGTCGCGGGATTGGCTCATGAGCCGGGCAAGGAGAAGAACGCTCGGGTCGGCGAGGCCGAGGCGCTATCCAGACCAATGAACATCCTGCTGGTCGAAGATAACCAGGTAAACCAACTGGTCGCCAGCAGCATGCTCAAAAAGATGGGACACACGGTTTATCATGCAGAGAACGGGCAACGAGCGCTCGAAGCCCTCGAACATCAGCCGTTTGATCTCGTGCTCATGGATTGCCAAATGCCGGTGATGGACGGTTACGAGGCCACCAGAAAAATCCGACAGAACCCAGAGTGGCAAAACCTTCCGGTCATCGCCATGACCGCCAATGTGATGCAGGGGGATCGTGAGGACTGCATGGCGGCGGGTATGAATGACTACATCACCAAACCCTACAAGCGCGATGAACTGAAATCAGCCATCAATCGCTGGATGCCGCCGCTCCCTCCAGAATCCTGATCATATCCTTCAGCTCCTGACGCAGGGCGACCAGGCGCTCCGGCTCGATTTCAAGACCGCACAGCAACTGCTCCGGTACCTCTTGCGCCCGCTCTCTCAGGCGTCGCCCTGACTCCGTCAGCGCAACCGTCACCACTCTTTCATCCTGGCTTTGCCTTTCACGGGTCAACAGGCCGCGTTCGGAGAGGCGTTTCAGCAATGGCGTCAGGGTTCCTGAGTCCAGTCGCAGCCGCTGCCCCAGATCGGATACACGGGTCGTCAAACCCGCCTGCTCCCGCTCCCAGAGCACAAGCATGGCCAAATATTGGGGATAGGTCAGGCCCAGCTCATCAAGCAATGGCCGATACCGGGCGGTAACCGCCCGGTTCGCGGCGTACAGCGCAAAACAGATCTGATTATCAAGCGCTAGCACATCGTCAGATTCCAATTCCATTACAGCAGCTTCTCGATATCTGCGCGGATGGATTCCGGTTTCGCCGTCGGCGGATAACGCTTGACGACATTACCCTCCCTGTTCACCAGGAACTTGGTGAAGTTCCACTTTACCTTCTCTGACCCCATCAGGCCTTTCGCCTGCTTCTTGAGGAACTGGTAGAGGGGGTGGGCATCGGGGCCATTTACTTCGATTTTCGAGAACATCGGAAAATCGACGCCATAGTTGAGGCTACAGAACTGGCTGATGGCATCATCGTTTCCCGGATCCTGGTTCATGAACTGGTTGCAGGGAAAGCCCAATACCTCAAAGCCCTTGTTCCCCAGATCCTGATGCAGCCCCTGCAAGCCTTCAAACTGTGGCGTGAAGCCACATTTGCTCGCTGTATTGACGATCAAAAGCACGTTGCCTTTGTAGTCGGCCATGCTTTTCTCGTTCCCCTGGATGTCCCGAACCGTAAAATCGTAAACGTTTTCACCGGCCATGCGGCTCTCCTTTCTGACTATTTTCTCAACCGTTGTTTACCCACAAAAATTGTGGCTCATTTCAAAACAGATTGCACAACTTAATTGTGCACAATATTTATTGCCACGCAAAGGCTGTTTGGGCCAGATCAGATAGGATCTCAAACCAATCTCAGGTTTACCGTCTAAATCTGCATGAACACGCCACAATTCATCATAATTCCCCTATTGCCGCCCCCCCTGGCTCCGCTAGAATAACAGTCTGTTTTCAAGAAATATTTTCAGAACCCAGACGAAGGAAGTCCTATTCCCATGCAGAACTACTACAAATCCGCCAAGCTGGATAATGTGTGTTACGAAATTCGTGGCGTAGTTCTGCGGGAGGCGCGCCGTCTGGAGGAAGAAGGCCATCGGGTGCTCAAACTCAACATTGGCAATCCGGCGGCATTCGAACTGGACGTTCCCGAGGAAATCCAGCAGGACGTCATCTACAACATGCACCAGGCCCAGGGCTATGTTGAATCCAAGGGGCTCTTTTCGGCCCGGAAAGCGGTTATGCACTACTGCCAGCAAAGAGGTATCGACAAAGTCGATATCGATGACATTTTCCTGGGAAATGGCGTCAGTGAGCTGATCGTCATGTCAATGCAGGCAATGCTGAACACTGGTGATGAAGTCCTGATCCCAGCGCCTGACTACCCGCTATGGACCGCGGCTGTCACGCTATCGAGCGGTAAACCCGTTCATTATCGCTGTGATGAGCAGCAGAACTGGTTTCCCGACATCGACGATATCAAGAAGAAGATCACCAGTCGTACCCGTGCCATTGTCCTGATCAACCCGAACAATCCGACGGGTGCAGTCTACTCGACGGAACTGCTCGAACAGGTTATTGAACTTGCACGCAAGCACAACCTGATCGTCCTGTCCGACGAAATCTACGACAAAATCCTCTACGATGGCACAACCCACGTATCAACAGCCTCGCTGGCCGATGACGTGCTGTTTTTCACCTATAACGGGCTGTCCAAGAACTATCGAGCTGCCGGTTACCGTTCCGGCTGGATGATCATCAGTGGCGCCAAGCACCGCGCCACCGATCTGATTGAGGGTATCGAGATGCTCTCAAATATGCGCCTGTGTGCGAACGTGCCAGCGCAGCTTGCCATTCAGACTGCTCTGGGCGGGTATCAGTCGATCAATGATCTGGTGACACCTGGAGGCCGGCTGTTCGAGCAGCGCGATACGGCATGGCGCATGCTCAATGACATTCCCGGCGTCAGTTGTGTGAAACCGCAAGGTGCTCTGTATCTGTTCCCTAAGCTGGATCCGAAGCGGTTCCCCATTGCCAACGACGAAAAGCTGGTTCTGGACCTTCTGCTGCAGGAGAAGATTCTTCTGGTGCAGGGCTCTGCCTTTAACATCGACGATAAACAACACCTCCGCGTGGTATTCCTGCCCCGAGCAGACGCCCTGGAAGATGCCATGATGCGCCTGGGACGATTCCTGGACAATTATCAGCAGTAACGGAGCCACCATCCACCATGGCCGACATTCACGTTGAAGAATTCTACAAGGACGTAGCCATTGCCCTTGTTCAGCTCTATGGGGCCTTCCCCCGGCGTGTAAACCTGTTCGTTGAGGACATCGCCGGTCCCGATGAGCCAGATGAATTTGGACTCCACAGCAAACGGCACATGGCCTGCTTTGGCGCTCTGCTCTGGCTTGAAGAGGAAGGATTGCTGCGTTATGTCGACACCATCCGCCAGGAGGCCCTGGATCAGGCGGTTCTGACCCGCAACGCGTTTGTGCGTCTGAGCGCTCCCGCCCCGTCCGCCCTGACGCGGGAATTCGGTCAGGCACACCAACGGGTGGACGAAGGCCTTCCTCCCTCTGTGCAGGAGGATCTTTCAACGTATATCCACCTGGTTCGCACGGCATTGAAGGACGGCCACTCAAGCCGGATCAGTAGAATCATCCAGGCAACGTTCTTTGCGGACCAGTCGCATTAAATCGCTGTAAAGTTATTGAAGCGGTGAACCGCGCCCACATATCCCTGTCAGAGGATCAACCTCCTACACTGGCTTAACTACTCAGGGATATAACATGAGAATTCTGCTGTTTCTGGCAACAAACCTGGCCGTCATCCTGGTCGCCAGTTTCACATTGCGTCTACTGGGCGTAGACAGCTACCTCTCCCAACATGGAATCCAGTACGGCCCTCTGCTCGCCTTTGCTGCCGTCTTCGGCTTTGCAGGTGCCTTCATCTCACTCCTTATATCCAAGCCCATGGCGAAGTGGAGCACCCGCGCTCAAGTGATCGAATCACCGAGAACACCAGCAGAGCGGTGGCTCGTCGACACGGTGGCACAACTGGCAAAGAACGCCGGCATCGGCATGCCTGAGGTCGCGATCTTTCCGGCTTCGCAGTCAAACGCTTTTGCCACGGGCTGGAACAAGAACAACGCCCTGGTCGCGGTCAGTGAAGGGCTACTGCAGCGCTTCGACAAAGACGAAATCCGCGCGGTCCTCGGCCACGAAATCGGACATGTGGCCAACGGCGATATGGTCACACTGACCCTGATCCAAGGCGTCGTGAACACCTTTGTCATCTTCGCTTCCAGGGTTATTGGGTCCTTTGTGGACCGAGTGGTTTTCAGAAACGAGAACGGCCACGGCATCGGTTTCTTCATTGTCAGCATCATAGCGGAGCTGATTCTGGGTATTCTGGCAAGCACCATCGTGTTCTGGTTCTCGCGCCGCCGGGAGTACAGAGCGGACATTGCAGGCGCCCAGTTAGCCGGTCGCTCTGCGATGATCAGCGCCCTCAGCAGACTCAAGCAGGAAAGCGAGGTACCTGACCAGATGCCCGACACCCTGCAGGCATTCGGCATCAATCGAGGTGCCCGAGGCGGCTTGAGCGCACTGTTCATGACTCACCCTCCCCTGGAAGAGAGGATTCAGGCGCTGCAGCAGGCTCAATCATAAAAAAACGGGGCGAAATGCCCCGTTTTTCTTGGACCTCTGGCGGATCACAGTCAGATCTTGATCTTGAAACCGATCGCCCGAAAACTGTCCTGCAGGGATTTGCTGGTGCCCTTGAGCTGAACTTTCAGGCTTGAACACTCCCTCCGGACAGGGTAGTCCCGCCGCAGTCGATCAAACGCTTTCGACCGTTCCGCTTCATCGCCTCGTATCGCCACTCGCATCCGAGCATCGTCCCGACGCGGATCGTAACAGGACAGGAGCGATATCCTGAGAGCATCGGCCTCGTCCGCCGAACTGGTAAAGGACACCTTGTTCAACGCAGGCTCTGGCAGAAACTGACCCGACTTTTTACGAACCGGAAGTCCCAGGTACCGGCTCAACGCCTGGTAGACCATTTCAGTCCCATGCACCTTCCCCTCAAGGCTATAGCCGGCAATATGGGGAGTTGCCAACCAGACCTTGTCCATCAAGGCGGGATCCACCGCGGGTTCTGGCTCCCAGACATCCAGGGCAACCGCCGGGGCATCCGGCTGATCCAAACGGTCAGACAGCGACTGACAGTCGACAACTGCACCTCGGCCTGCGCTGATCAGCAATTGCGGCGATCGCAAGAGCGACAACTCCTCCGCACCGATCATATGGTAGGTGGCATGCGCCTGGTCACGGGTCAATGGCGTATGCAGGGTGACAACATCACATTTGAGCACGTCGGCAAGGGATTCAAATCCTTCCGCGTCCTCATCGTCAGGGTCTTCGGCTCGCGGCGGATCACAGAGATGAACATCAAAGCCGAGGCGCTCAAGCTTGCGGGCAACCTTGCCTCCAACGCTTCCGACGCCAACAACACCGACACTGAGACTGCTCCAATCGTCGAGCCCCTTGCGTTCGGCATGCAACAGGACCACAGAGAGAACATATTCCACGACGCTGTTTGCATTGCACCCTGGAGCCGCAGAAAACGCGATACCCTGCTGCTCCAACCAATCGAGATCAATATGATCGGTACCGATGGTTGCCGTGCCTACGAAGCGAACACGACTCCCCTCCAGCAGGCGTGGCCCAACCTGAGTTACGGACCGAACCAGCAGGATGTCTGCATCGCGAACCTGTTCCGCTGTCATGGTTCGCCCCGGGACCCGCCGGATGTCCCCCATATCCCCAAAGAAGGAATCCAGTAACGGTATATTTTCGTCGGCTACGATCAACATCTCTGGTTCTGTCCTGTCAGTTCCTGCGCGGGCGCTGATTTCGACCGCCCTGGGGACGACGTCCACCGCCGCCACGCCGGCGCGTGATGCGTGGTTTCTCCAGCGGTGCCATCAGGTTTTCATCCGGTACAGCGGTTTTCAGCTTCTGGCTGATGTATTTTTCAATTTCCGGCAGCGCAAAGGAGTCGTCCTCTCCGGCAAAACTGACAGAAACACCCGTCTGCCCTGCCCGGCCGGTACGACCAATCCGATGCACATAATCTTCGGCGTTCTCTGGCAGATTATAGTTAAAGACGTGGGTGACACCGTTCACGTGGATACCACGGCCCGCAACATCTGTCGCAACCAGAACCTGAATGGTCCCTTTTTTGAACTGTTCCAGGGTCTTCAGACGTTTGTTCTGCGCGATTTCGCCGGACATCAGTGCCACTTTGACACCCTGGTTACGCAGGTCCTCTTCCAGGTCACGACACTGGTCCCGACGATTGGCGAAGACAATGGCCTTCTCCACATCCGGATTTTTCAGGTAATTGACCAATACCGGCAGCTTTTCTTCTTCGCCAATCAGGTAGACCGTCTGTTCCACACGCTCGGCAGTTTTCTGTTCCGGCTCGATTTCAACGAACTCGGCATTCTTGGTCCACATGGACGCCAGATTCAGCACGTCCTGGTTGAAGGTGGCTGAGAACAGAAGAGTCTGGCGGTCATCTTTTGGCGTGCACTTGCGGATGATGCGTTTGACGTCCGGAATGAATCCCATATCCAGCATCCGGTCCGCCTCGTCGAGGATCAGGATATCAAGTTGATCCAGGAAGACATCCTGGGAGCCGAGGAAATCGATCAGGCGCCCGGGCGTCGCGACCAGGATATCCACGATCTCGTTCTGCAGCTGGTCCCGCTGTTTGTCGTAATTCATCCCGCCGACAACGGTGACTACGTTGTGACCGGTATGCTTGCACAGCTGCTCTGCGTCCTTGGCAATCTGCATGGCCAGTTCACGGGTAGGTGCCAACGCCAGGACCCTGGGCTCCGATGCAAACCGCTCTTTCTCGGGAACGGGCGTCTCAAGAAGCGTTTGAATTGCCGTAATCAGAAACGCGGCGGTCTTGCCTGTTCCGGTCTGGGCCTGACCAATCAGATCCTCGCAAGCAAGGGTCCATGGCAGGGTTTCCGCCTGTATCGGGGTGCAGTATTCAAAGCCAATGGCCGTAATGGCGTCCAGCAAACGCTTGTCCAGATGGAGATCCTGGAATCGCAGATCACCGGTGTGCTTTGTGTCAGATGTCATACAGCCTCTGTTTCTATTCGAACGTCGGATTCAGTTTGCAACGGCGCAATACGATGTTTGTCCTGCTCCCATACCTGAGCAAGCTGTTCGCCGGTGCCATAAAAGGTCATCAATGCGTCAAAAAACTGGGTTGCCCGCAACGGCAGGCCGGATTTCAGGTACTGCCCAGCCTGCGTCCTTACCCGCTGGCGGAATCCGGTATCGTCCGCCGCACCGTTTCCACTCAAGTTGTCCACGCTGATGTGAAAGCGGGTGCCGGCAGCGAGGGAAAAAAGCCACTCAATCGCCTGCGGCTTTACCTCAACCTGCTCAAATTGCCGCTGCTGTTCCGGTGTCCTCCCATCGGGACAGTACCAGTAACCATAGTCGTGAAGTGTGCGCCTATGCGCACCTGCAATACACCAATGACTGATTTCGTGCAAAGCGCTGGCATAATATCCGTGAGCAAAAACCACTTTGGCCATTCCACCCGGATCGGACACAGGGATATACTCTGGCTCATCACTGCCCTTGACCAGAATGGTCCGGTACTCTTCCCGGAACAGGTCATTAAACAGCATGATAAGATCATTTGGACAGTGTTTCATTGGGTGGCTATTGTGCGACTTTACCCGCGTCAATACCAGAGGGAACTTTATTCCCCACTTTATGTCCACTGGCCCGAACCTTTCCACAGACAGGATTAGCGACGCCCCATGAGCAAATCAGCCACTCGTCCCCGGAAGCTCTCTCTACAATGGTTGATCGCCTACCTGCTGGTTGCTCTGCCCCTGCTCGGTGCGTCGTTGCCAAGCCTGGCACTGGGCAACGGCTCTTCGCTTTTTGGAAACAGTAATAATGGCTTCCTGCCTGTCGACGAAGCCTTACCTTTCAGCTATCGCACCGACGACACGGCCGTTGTACTGTCGTGGGATATCACACCCGGCCATTATCTCTATAAAGGGCGAATCAGCGTCAGGTCCGATTCCGACGGCGCTACCCTCGGTAAGCCCGCCTACTCGCTGGAGAGCGAGGCTTACCAGGACGAATATTTCGGCGACGTTGAGGTTTTCTACGACCCGGTCGAGGCACGAATTCCCGTTAGCCTGGCAAGCGGTGTCGAAGAGGCCACGCTACAGGTTACCTATCAGGGCTGCGCCAAAGCCGGCCTTTGCTACCCACCTCAAACACGTGAGGTTCTGTTCTATCCGGGCACTTCAGCAACGGCCGCAGCGGAACCTTCACCTACAGCCTCAGGAAAAGGCTCTTCCGCTGGGAATGAGACCGCAGAGACAGAGGAGCTCGACACGTCCTCCGCAACAGGGCTTGCCGGTTTCCTGGCCCGCCAGTCCACCGCCGTGATTGTCGGCGTGTTCTTCCTGCTCGGCCTCGGCCTGACGTTTACACCGTGCGTGCTGCCAATGGTCCCCATCATCTCGAGCCTGGTGTCCGGCCACAACACACGAACCACTGGCCACGCGTTGATGCTGTCAAGCAGCTACGTAACGGGTATGGCCCTGACTTACGCAGCTGCAGGTGTGATCACAGGTCTGCTGGGAGCCAGTTTCAATCTTCAGGCCCAGCTGCAATCTCCCCTCGTGCTCAGCGTGTTTGCGGTTCTTTTCGTCATCTTTGCGCTCTCCATGTTCGACTTGTTCGAGATACAAATGCCGCGCTTCATCCGGGAGCCCCTGAATGATGCAAGCCATCGCCTGACAGGTTCCAGGGTGCTGAGCATTTTCGGCATCGGTGCGCTGTCTGCACTGATTGTCTCTCCCTGCGTGTCGGCCCCTCTCGCCGGCAGCCTGCTGTACATATCGACAACCCAGGATGCAGTTATCGGCGGACTCTCTCTTTTTGCACTCGGCCTCGGCATGGGCGTCCCCCTGATTCTGGTTGCCGTAGGTGGACGCAAACTTCTGCCGACCACAGGCCACTGGATGACCTCGGTCAAACACTTCTATGGGGTGATGTTGCTGGCCGTTGCCATCTGGCTTGTTGAGCGACTGGTGCCAGCATGGGCGTCTCTGTTCCTGTGGGGAATGCTGGTTGCAATCACGGGCGTTCAGCTCGGCGCCTTCGATGCGGCCAAAGCCGGCTGGGAACGCACCCGTAAAGGACTCGGGCTGGTTATGTTCGCCTATGGTATTGCATTGCTGGCCGGCGCAGTCAGCGGCGCAAACGATCCGCTCAGACCTCTGGCACCCTTTACGGCAGCTATTGCAGCGTCGCCATCATCCGCTGCCTCCCCCATCGCGGTAGCAGAGCACGGCGGCTTCCTCCGCACCGACTCGCCTGTGGAGATCCGGGAACTCCTGAGTCAGGCAAGCACCCGGCAGCAACCCGTGATGCTCGATTTCTATGCCGACTGGTGCATCTCTTGCAAAGTCATGGAGCGCAACGTATTCAGCCATCCCGACGTACAAGCGGCCATGTCGTCATTCAGACTGCTCCAAATCGACATCACTGAAAATACGCCCGAACAGCAAGCTCTGTTAAATGAACTCGGTCTATTCGGCCCACCGGCCATTCTTTTTTACGGCCGGAACGGTAATGAACGGACAGAGCAACGAGTTCTGGGAGAAATGGATAAGGAAGAGTTTGTTGCGCACCTGAAAGGTCTCAAGCTGGGCGCCTGAAACGTCGTCAAGCACCCCCACGACGGATCAGATACACGTATTCTCCATCTTTTTCAGCTTCGCTGACCAATTCATGGCCCAGAAACTGACAAAACCTCGGGATATCCCGCGTGGTTGAAGGGTCGGTTGCGAGGACTCTCAGGATCTCTCCCGGCAACACGTCATTGATACGGTTGTGCAGCATCATGACCGGTTCCGGGCAGAATAAACCCCGGGCATCCAACTCGGATTCATACGCGTCTGCCACCAAAGCCAGCTCCTTGAATTTCACCTGTATTTTCAAAAATATCTGCTAAATTACTGTTTATAACCGTGAATAATTGAGGGGTACACAATGATCCGGGTATTGATCGAACGCCATATCGCCGAATCTCTGGAATCCGCTTACGAGGAACGCGCTCGCAAAGTCCTCCAACAAGCCGTCGCAGCGCCGGGGTTTATTTCCGGGGAGACACTCTCCGACAGCCATGACCCCAATCACCGAATTACTCTTGCCAACTGGCGCTCTGAGGCCGACTGGGACCGCTGGTACCATTCGGAAGCACGACGGGACCTGATGAGTGAATTGGTTCCAATGATGGACCGCGACGAGACCATTACTGTATTGGAGCAAAGTTCTGTCTAACCAGTTCGCTCGATGAAACACGTAATTTCTTCCCGGTCATGGTACAGGTGGCGGGCACGGAGCTGGTATCCAACCCCGGCCTCTGCCAGACCGGATTCAATCATATCACGGCAGATCAGCCACTCGTCGTAGCGCTTCTTCATCGGTAGTTTGAGATTGAAAATGGTGTACTTGCAGTGTCCATTTGCTAGCCAGTCAACCGCCAGTTTTGCAGTTTTTCTGGGCTGATCGACAATATCGCAGACCATCCAGTCGATCCCACGCCTTGGCCGCCATAGGTAACCGTCTGCCCTAACATGCTCAACATGGCCCGAGGCCATCAAGTCCTCGTTCATGGGACCATTATCGACGGCGGTGACCATCATACCCTGACGAACCAACTGCCAGGTCCAGCCACCGGGAGCCGCCCCCAGATCAGCAGCCTTTTTTCCGCCACCGAGATAGTCCAACTCCTGCGCCGGTGGAAGAAACACCTTCCAGGCCTCCTCAAGCTTCAGTGCCGAGCGACTGGGCGCAGAGGCGGGCAATCTCAGGCGAGGTATCCCACCAACGAACCGGGCCCGATTCTTTCTCAGGCTGTATCCGATCACCACGACAGAGAAATCCGGCACCAGAATCTCAAAACGAGCGTCCGCCTGCGCGTCCGGGGCCTTCATCAGGAAACCGGTATCTCGCAAGCCCCGGGAGAGCGGTGACACCCACTTCCTGGCGAAATTTCCAAGATCCCGGTCACTGTTATTTTCGGGCAGCCGGACCTCCAGACGGGCGCACTCAGGAAAGTCGCAATCAAGCTCCCTTATAGCATCAATAACAGCCCCAACCCGATCCTTGTCAGGTAATGGAAAGCGGCCGACAACCACAAACCAGTCACGGGTGAAAACCAGTTTCTCGAGCGGCAACCGCTGCATCAAAAGATCGGATGTTGCGGGCGTCGTCAGGGAAAACCAGACGAGTCCCTGCCCCTTCACCGGCTCGAAATATCCGAATATCCCCAGGTTGCCTGCGGTATCAGTTAACTCGCGCCCCGCCTCGGTTTCAAAACCGGGGCGACAGAATAGAAGAATCTGGTCCATAAGCGGTCCAATTGGAGGAGCGGCAGCAACCAACTCCGTAAATTTGAATCTGTTTAACAGCGAAACTTGTGTACATCGGCTACATTCTCCGCCTTATGGATTGCGGAAGCCCGAAATGTCACTGTTGACCCGACTGTTCCTCGCCATCGGTTTTGGCCTGTTTGCCATCAGCGCCATGGCCCAGAACCCCGGCGCTGACACTGGATGCAATACCCTCGATGCTACCGATGATCTGGCACGGCAATCATTGATGAGCTACGTATGCTTTCACAGCGCCCCACCGGAAGACCCCGCTCATCAGGCAAAATCCCCGGAACAGCTTAGCCAAGACCTGAACTGGACACCTGCCAACGGCCACGATCTCGTTTTTAGCCATACCAACTCCGTGTATTGGGTTCAGTTGAAGGTCCGAAACTCCGGCAGCACCCAGCGCCTATGGTACCTCAAGCTTAACTACCCACTACTGGATGAGGTGACTTTCTGGCAGTCGGGACCCAATTCCCCGGAGAAAATACAGACAGGTGATTCTTACCCCTTCGCCTCGCGGGGCGTAGACTACCGGTATTTCCTGCTCCCCGTCACCCTGGAACCCAATGAAAGTCGCACGATCACGCTGCGGGTGAAGAGCAGTGGCGCCCTGAACGTACCTCTTACCTTCGAAACCCCGGAAGAGGTAATTTCCCATAGCAATCATCTAACGCTGACTCACGGCATGTTCTATGGCGCCATGTTGGTGTTTGCCGCCTTCAACCTACTTTTATTCTTCAGTTCGGGCACGGCGTACTATTTCTACAATGCTTTCTACATGGCCGCCATGGGGCTTTTTCTCTTCGCCATGGGAGGTTTCGGCAATCAGTATTTCTGGCCGGAAAGCGCCGGCTTTGCAAATACCTCGATACCACTGGCTCTCGCGCTATGCGCATTGTCGATGACACTGTTCGGGGGCTCTTTTCTTGAGATCGATAAACGAACCAGACCAGCCTTGGCCGTCAAAACCCTCGCCTGGGCCTGCATTGTTTTCCTGGCGCTGACCTTCGTGCTCCCCTACACGAAGACCATACTCCTGAATACCGTTCTGGCGCTCGTTGTTATCTCCAGCCTGTTTGTTATTGCCTTGATTCGCTGGCGACAGGGTTACCAGCCCGCCATCTGGTACGTGGGCTCCTGGCTCATCATGCTCATCGGCGCCCTCATTTATGCGATGGCGGCATTTGGCTATCTCGCCGACTTCCTGGCCCGGGAATCACTGATGCAAATGGCCGTGGGCGGCCAGGTTATTCTCCTGAACTACGCCATGGTCCAGCGCTGGCGACTGCTTCATGAAAAGCTTCTGGCGGTCGAGCACGGTGCCCGTACCGAACTTGAGTTCAAGGTCCATGAGCGTACAGCCCAGTTGCGAAATACAATGAGAGAGCTTGAGAAAGCTAACCGGCAGCTGGCGACTCTTAGCCTGAACGATTCATTGACCGGGCTTTATAATCGCCGCCACATGGACAACGTATTGCCAGAGCTCTGCGCTGAAGCCCGGAGAACAGGCCAGCCTCTCACACTTGTGCTGATCGATGCCGATCACTTCAAGACCATAAATGACACCTGGGGCCACGGGTTTGGCGACACCTGCCTTCAGGTCATCGCTGAAATTCTGACCCGGCATGTTAAGCGACCTCGCGATATTGCCATTCGTTTCGGAGGTGAGGAGTTCGCTCTGCTGTTACCCGGTACAGACGTCCATGGCGCCCAGAAAGTTTCCGAAGCCATACTTGGCAACGCTGAACACATTTCCCTTTCCGGCCCCGATGGCGAACCCGCGCGCATCACGCTGAGCGCAGGCATTGCCTCACTTGGGGAGAATGAAGACAAAGAACAGCTTTTTGACCGGGCAGATAAGGCGTTGTACCAAGCCAAAGAACAAGGAAGAAACCGTTCGATCGTCTCGGAAGCCGTGCCGGTTAGTCAGTGCGACCAATAATGGCCTGCTGGACAAATCGCATCGTTTCGGATGCAGCTTCATCGATCAGGTCCTGCTGTGAGCGCTTAAGACGCACTGGGGCCGAATAATCGTGGTTCCCGCCCTCAAGCCATTGCACGCTGACCCCACCTAATTCCGAGACGCGCTCACGAACCTCATCCGGTTTGCCGAAAGGATCTCTGGTTCCCTGCAGCACCAGCATAGGCACCGGAATAGAGGAAAAGTGGTCGATGCGCCAACGGTCGAGCTTACCGGGCGGGTGAAACGGGTAACCAAAGCACACAACGCCATCAATGCCGGGCTTGTCTGCCGCCAGGATACTCGCCATTCGACCACCCATGGATTTTCCGCCAACCAGCAACCGGATATCCGGACCCAACGCCCCCTTAACCTGATCAACTACCTCTGAGAAGCAGTCCAGCAGCTTGGGCTGCCGGTCCGGTGGACGTTTTCGGCCATCATCCCTGCGTTTTTGCATGTAAGGAAATTCAAACCGGACGCAGGCAATTCCCTCCTGCTCCAGAGCACATGCAAGCGCTTCCATAAAGGGAGAATCGGCTGGGGCGCCGGCTCCATGGGCTAAAATAAGTACAACTTGAGCACTATTTGCAGTTTCTTTGGTATAAATCAATTTCACGAAATTCACCTCACTGGCCCAAGGGGCTATCATTGCTTCCTAAGCAACGTCTAAAACCTGCACAAGAAAGCCGCTGAATAACGAAGGTTGCAAGGATGCATGTTGCTGATTTCGGCGCATTTGACGGGAATCTACAGTTGACCTGAGTCATTGCAAACAGCTAATGGTTTCTCCATACTTGCGCCCGCACATTTCCCCATTCTAAATCCATTGGTAAGGCTATGAGCACAGTAAATCCAAACCTGACATACAACTACAAGGTGGTGAGACAGTTCGCCATCATGACAGTGGTATGGGGTATCGTCGGGATGGGCCTTGGCGTGTTGATCGCTTCTCAACTCGTCTGGCCTGCAATGAACCTGGACCTGCCCTTTACCCATTTCGGCCGCCTGCGGCCGTTGCATACCAACGCTGTAATCTACGGCTTTGGTGGAAGTGCCCTGTTCGCCACCTCCTACTACATCGTGCAGCGCACCTGTCAGGCCCGTCTGATCTCTGACAGCCTGGCAAGCTTCACGTTCTGGGGCTGGCAGGCAATCATTGTATCTGCAGCGATTACCTTGCCAATGGGTCTGACAACAACCAAGGAATACGCCGAACTGGAATGGCCGATTGACATTGCTATCACCCTGGTCTGGGTGACCTATGCATTGGTCTTCTTCGGCACCGTGATGAAGCGGAGCACACCGCACATCTACGTTGCTAACTGGTTCTTCGGTGCCTTCATCATCACGGTTGCGTTCCTGCACGTTGGCAACAACCTTGAGCTGCCAGTCAGCGCATTCAAGTCCTACTCTGCCTACGCAGGTGTGACTGACGCCATGATGCAATGGTGGTGGGGCCACAACGCGGTAGGCTTCTTCCTGACTGCCGGCTTCCTGGGCATGATGTACTACTTCGTTCCGAAGCAGTCTGGCCGCCCGGTATACTCATACCGCCTGTCAATCGTTCACTTCTGGGCGTTGATCGCCACCTACGTATGGGCGGGTGGTCACCACCTGCATTACTCTGCCCTGCCAGACTGGGCTCAGACTGCAGGCATGATCATGTCCCTGATCCTTCTGGCTCCATCCTGGGGCGGCATGATCAACGGCATGATGACTCTCTCAGGCGCTTGGCACAAACTGCGCACTGATCCGATCCTTCGCTTCCTGGTGGTTTCCCTGTCCTTCTACGGCATGTCCACCTTCGAAGGCCCGATGATGGCCATCAAAACTGTGAACGCACTGTCTCACAACACTGACTGGACCATCGGCCACGTACACTCCGGTGCACTGGGCTGGGTAGCGATGATCAGCATTGGCTCTGTCTATCACCTGATTCCAAAGCTTTGGGGAGTTCAGGCCATGTACAGCACTGCATTGATCAACATCCACTTCTGGCTGGCTACCGTCGGTACTGTTCTGTACATCGTCGCCATGTGGGTAAACGGCATCATGCAGGGCCTGATGTGGCGCGCAGTTAATGCTGATGGCACCCTGACTTACAGCTTTGTGGAATCTGTCGAAGCTTCCTATCCGGGATACTTTGTCCGCTTCCTGGGTGGCGCCATCTTCCTCAGCGGCATGCTGATCATGGCCTATAACGTGTACATGACCGTTCGCCAGAAAGATGCGGTTGCGCAGGACAACGCAGCGGCCCAGGCGGCGTAACGGGAGAGAGACCAGATGAATCACGAAATTATAGAAAAGAACCTTGGCCTGATGATCGTACTGATCATCCTGACCATCTCAGGCGGCTTTCTCGTTGAGATCGTTCCCCTTTTCTTCCTGAAAGAGACCAACGAGCCGGTAGAGGGCCTTGAGCCCTACTCCGCCCTGGAACTGGAAGGACGGGACATCTATATCCGTGAAGGTTGCCACGTGTGCCACACGCAGCAGATTCGTCCGTTCCGGGCTGAAACAGAGCGCTATGGCCACTACTCCGTTGCGGGCGAGTTTGTTTACGACCGCCCGTTCCTTTGGGGCTCCAAGCGGACTGGTCCGGATCTGGCCCGTGTAGGCGGTCGCTACTCGGACGCCTGGCAGCGCCAGCACCTGTTCAACCCTCGCAGTGTGGTACCTGAATCAAACATGCCAGCATTCCCGTGGCTGTTTGAAAACAAGGTCGACCACACCGGAACCGCGGCAAAGCTGGAGACTCTGCAAACTCTGGGTGTTCCCTACACCGACGAGCAGATCGCCAATGCTGCATCGCAGGTTGAAGGCAAGTTCGAAATCGAAGCTCTGGTCGCATACCTGCAGCAGCTGGGTACTGTGATTTCAGACAAACGGTGATCCCCATGGATTTGAACGAGTTACGCGGAATTCAAACCCTTCTCGTCATGGCCGCATTCTTCGGAATCATCTGGTGGGCGTACAGCGCCCACCGAAAGAAGGCCAACGATGAGGCAGCTCACCTGCCCTTCGACGACGATGAAGTCGACAAGCGTACTCTGGAACAGGAAAAAACGGAGAAGAAACAATGAGTACCTTCTGGAGCATCTGGATCAGTGTGATCGTGCTCGGTACTGTTTTTGGCTGTGTCTGGCTTCTGTGGGCAACCCGTAAGAACCAGACCACAGACGTTGAAACAGACCGCACCATGGGCCATTCCTTTGACGGTATCGAGGAATACGATAACCCTCTGCCGAAGTGGTGGTTCTACCTCTTCATGGCAACCTGCGTGTTTTCACTGGGTTACCTGGCACTCTATCCAGGCCTCGGTAACTACAAGGGACTGCTGGGCTGGACATCTCACAACCAGTGGGAAGCCGAGGTCGCTGAAGCAGAAGAGAAGTACGGCGAAATCTATGCTCAGTACGGGCAGACTCCGGTGGAAGAGCTGGCTACCAACGAGGACGCCCTGAAGATTGGTCAACGCCTGTTCGCCAACAACTGTGCCGTTTGTCACGGCTCTGCGGCCCGCGGCCAGGTCGGTTTCCCGAACCTGACCGACGATGACTGGCTGTATGGTGGTACTCCGGAAAAGATTCTGGAAACCCTCCACAATGGCCGCATGGGCAATATGCCTGCCAAGGGCGTCATGCCTGGCATGACCAATGAACAGGTTGACCAGGTCGTCAACTACGTCCTCAGCTTCAGTGGTCGTGAGAAAGACGCTGCTGCTGCTGAAGCTGGCGCTGGCGTGTTTGCTCAAGCCTGTGTGGCCTGCCATGGCCCTGATGGCAAGGGCAACCAGGCCATGGGAGCGCCTAACCTGACCGACAACACCTGGCTCTACGGCTCTACCTATGACTGGATCAAGGAAACAGTCATGAACGGTCGTCAGAACCAGATGCCGGCCCAGGCAGGACGTCTGTCAGAAGATCAAATCCAGATCCTGGCGGCATACGTTTACAGTCTGTCCAACTGAAAGTGACTCAGTCAGGGCGGTAACGCTCTGGCTGGTCTTTTCAACCCTGTGTCTGAGATCCCTCGCGGGCACAGGCTTGAAAAGATCAGCAGACCCCTCCGGGCCCGCTCCCAGATTTTCCGTATCCTCGGGAGGTAACGATGAGCAGTGAAATTCCGGTCAAGCAGGTTGACCCTTCCCCCGGCCCCTCCAAAAACAATAAAAAAGGCGAAGCCGTCGAGCTGTACGCCAGCCGCAAAAAGATCTATGTAAAGGAAGTCAAAGGCTTCTTCCAGCGCATCCGTAATGTCAGTCTGACCTTGCTGATGGGTATGTATTTTCTGTTCGTGTGGCTTACATTGGATGGTCAGCCGCTGATTCACTTCGACCTGCCGGCCCGGGAATTCCACCTCTACGGCGCCACATTCTACCCGAAAGACTTCATATTACTTTCAGGCATGCTGATCATCTGCGCCTATGGACTGTTCTTTATCACCACCCTGTTTGGCCGTGTCTGGTGCGGTTATACCTGTCCTCAGACCGTCTGGACGTTCATTTTTATGTGGGTGGAAGAGCGCATAGAGGGCAGCCGTAACAAGCGCATGAAGCTGGACAAGAGTCCCAGCAGTTCCGAAAAACTCTTCAAGAAGTCGGCCAAACATGCGGCCTGGCTTCTGATAGCACTGGCCACGGGTCTGACGTTCGTTGGCTATTTCTATCCGATACGGGAGTTGATCGTTGATCTCTTCACCTTCCAGGCCAATGGCTGGGCCTATTTCTGGGTATCCTTCTTCACGATAGCCACCTACCTCAATGCCGGTTGGATGCGCGAACAGGTGTGCCTGTACATGTGCCCATACGCGAGATTCCAGTCCGTGATGTTCGATCCGAATACTCGTGTCGTGTCCTATGATCCCAATCGTGGTGAACCACGCGGCGGACGTAAAAAGGGCGTCGCGCCGTCCGAAGTCGGACTGGGTGACTGTATCGACTGCGGCCAATGCGTACAGGTGTGCCCGACCGGCATCGATATTCGCGATGGTCTTCAGTACGAGTGCATTGGCTGCGCACTTTGCATTGACGCCTGCGATGAAATCATGGAGAAAATGGATTACCCGAAAGGGCTCATTCGTTACACCACGGAAAATGAACTCGAGGGCAAGACATCGAAGCTGCTGCGTCCACGCACGTTTGGTTATGGCATCATGCTGGCCTTGATGATCTCAGCGATCATCGTCACGATTGCCACCCGCGTACCAGCCCAACTTGACGTTCTCAGGGATCGTGGCGCACTGTTCAGTTTTAACGGCCAGGGGCGGATCGAGAACTCGTACACGTTGAAGATAGCCAATATGACCGAGGTTCCCCAGACCTTCACCTTGTCCGTGGCCGGTCTTGAAGACATTCAGATCCTCACCGAAACGGAAGTCACTGTTGCCAGTGGTGAGAACCGCTCGCTGCCGACGGTCGTTGACGTTCCACCGGAATCCATCAACGAATCCAACAATGAAATCGTCTTCCAGGCAACGTCGGGAACAGATACATCACTGTCTCTTGAAACTGAAAGCCGATTTGTCGGTCCAACGCGCTGATCCGCAGATCAGCGCCCGACTGAGACATCACAGAGATATAGCATTATGAGTGAACAAGCTCCTGTAGCACCCTGGTATCGCCAGCCCTGGTTCTGGTTTCTGACCATTTTTCCACTGGCAGCCATCATCTGGTGTATTTTCATGATCATCGTCGCGATCAACATGAAAGACACCATGGTCACCGATGACTATTCCAAGGAAGGAAGGAGCATTAATATGGACATTGCCCGGGATGAACGGGCCAGTGCTTTGGGCTTGGCAGCCGAGTTGGATTTCGAGGGACGGGAAGTCTATATGTCACTGGACTCCACCGAGGGGCCGACAGACTTTCCCTACCTGGTACTCAACCTGTACCACCCCACACTGTCTCAGAACGATCGGACCATTCAGTTCCAGGCGACTGGCGATGGACACTATCAGGGTCGCATGATGGACAACATCGATGGCCGCTGGTACTACGACCTGCGCGGCCCGAGCAACGAATGGCGACTGAAGGGAGAAGCCTGGCTACCTGCCGAAAATGGACTGACCATTCGCGCAAAAGATACTGACAAGGGCTGATGCCGGACAACTGCTTCCACTGCGGTGAGCCTGCCACTGGTGAGCCGCCAATCAGCCTTGAGCTGGATGGAAAAACGCGCCCCTTCTGCTGCCAGGGCTGCAAAGCTGTCTGCGAAACCATCCACCAGGAAGGCCTCACCGGCTTCTACAACTTCCGAACTGAGCCCGCGGTCACACCTCGCGAGCTCACAGAGTCGGAGGTAGCCCGTCTACGCGAACTGGATCACCCACTGGTCCAGCGCTCCTTTGTTGTACCGGTCAAAGGCGGTCAGGAAGCCCAACTCCTGATTGGCGGGATCACCTGCGCAGCCTGTATCTGGCTGCTTGAGAATCACATGAAACAGCAGCCTGGCGTGCTGTCGTTTTCAGTAAACCATACGACTCAGCGTGCGCGTCTGGTTTGGGCACAGGACCAGACATCGCTGAGTAACCTCCTGATAGCCATACACGAGTTGGGCTACACAGCCCGCCCCTATCAACCTGACGAGGCTGAACAGGCACTCAAGGCAGAGCATCGCTCGATGCTGATTCGGCTCACTCTTGCGGGAATCGGCTCCTTCCAGAGCATGATGCTAGCCTTTCCGCTTTATTTCAACATGATCACCAGCGTAGACCCGGAGTTCGTCACCTTCTTCCGCTGGTTCAGTCTGCTTATCGCCACCCCGGTGGTGTTCTATAGTGCAGCACCGTTTTTCCGGAACGCACGCCGGGATATTCAGTCCAGACACCTGACCATGGATGTCCCTGTTGCTATCGCCATTGGCCTGGCCTATGCCGCCAGCGCCTGGGTAACGGTGGCCGGCGGCGAAGAGGTATACTTCGAGTCCGTATGCATGTTCACTTTTTTCCTGCTTTTGGGACGCTACATTGAAGTTCAGGCGCGTTACCGCGCAGGCTTGACCGGCAATGCTCTCGCAGGCTTTCATCCGACCGTTGCCGCACGAGTGCAGGGTGAACAAACCGACATACTCCCTATCCATGAGATCGTTCCTGGCGACATAATCCGGGTCCGCCCCGGCGAAACCCTTCCCGTCGACGGGGAAATCGCGAGGGGGCAATCCACGCTGAACGAGGCCGCTCTGACCGGCGAATACCTCCCCGAAACCCGGTTTCCGGGAGACACCGTACACGCCGGCAGTATCAACGGCGAAAACCCGCTGGACATCCGGGTAGTCAAGGCCGGAGCAAACACCCGCTTGTCCGGCATTTTGAGAGTATTGGATCGGGTCCAGGAGGATAAACCGAAGGTCGCCATGATGGCGGATCGTATGGCCGGAAAGTTTGTGGGACGGGTGCTCATCCTCGCTCCGGTGGTATGGATTGGGTGGTGGCTTGCCGGCGCCGACAACGCGTTTGATATTACCCTTTCAGTTCTTGTCGTCACCTGCCCCTGTGCCCTGTCGCTGGCCACACCAACGGCGATTACCTCAGCAACTGTAAAATTGCGGCGGCTTGGTTTCCTGCCAACAAGGGGGCACACCCTGGAGGCCATGAATGATATCGATACCGTCGTGTTCGACAAGACAGGCACCCTGACCCGAGGCGAGCTTGCGCTTGTTGATCAGGATACCACGGGGTCGCTGGACAAGGAGGCCTGTCGCAAACTTGCAGCGGGCCTGGAGAAGCATTCCGAACATCCTATTGCCAGAGTCTTCCACGGATTCCCGGCAGCTGCTGTGGAGGACGTGACCAACCATCTCGGTGGTGGTCTGTCGGGCTCTCTCGGCGATCATGTGTATTTCATTGGCCACAAATCGTTTGTTGCCGACCACGTGAACGCTCTTCCCCCCTCAACGAGCGCCCACGATGGCATGGAAATCTGGCTCGGCTCCGAGCAGGAATGGTTGGCCTGCTATCGGCTTGATGATGAGCCGAGAGCTGACGCCGCGGCTGCGATTGAATCCCTCCAGCAGGCAGGCATTCACACCGTGCTTCTCAGTGGCGACCGATCTGGACACGTATCCAGTATTGCACGTCGTCTCGGGATCGAAGAGGCCATTGGCGAAGCTTCACCAGAAACGAAGCTTGAGGTGCTGGAACAACTGAGGGACCAGGGACGCCACATCATGATGGTGGGTGACGGCCTTAACGACCTTCCCTCAATGGCCGGAGCTGGCGTTTCCGTGGCAATGGGATCCGCTGCAGACCTGACCCAGATGAAAGCAGACGCCGTGCTGTTAAATGGCCAGTTGTTGCAACTGGTAGAAGCTTTGCGCACGAGCCGGAAAACCCGAAAAATCATTCGCCAGAACCTGATCTGGGCGTTAATTTACAATCTCTGCGCCCTGCCCCTGGCCGCAGCAGGTATGGTCGCTCCCTGGCTCGCGGCCATCGGCATGTCCATCAGCTCACTGGTTGTGGTTCTCAATGCACTCAGGTTGGGCCGGACACCCGGATCGGAGCCGGATAGCATCAACACACCGGTTGGCGCCCGTGTTCCGTCCTGATACCGTGAACTCAAACCCTTTTTCGGAGATAGTACCGTGCAAATTGTCATGATCCTGGTACCGCTCGTGCTGATCGTCGTTGGCTTGGGAGTTCTCCTGTTCTCGTGGGCTGTGAAGAGTGGTCAATATGACGACCTGGAGGGGCCAGCCCATCGCATTCTCTATGACGATGACAAAGACATGATTCCGGAAGAAGCCCGTGTTGACAGGGACGAGACAGCCAAAGACGAGGGTGAACCGAAAAGCTGATGGCGCCAGAGCTTTACATCAGTTACCCCAGCGCATTCCTGATTGGCTTGCTTGGGAGCGCCCACTGCCTGGGCATGTGCGGCGGTATCAGTGCCTCTCTCTCAATGGCGCTTCCGGTAGGCAAAGGGTTCCGGACGCGCCAGACCCTGATGCTTCTCGCCTTCAATCTGGGCCGCATTGCGAGCTATGCAACCATTGCGACGCTCATTGCAATAATGAGCACCTCCGCCGCCACCCATTGGACAGGGGTCGGCCTGGTTCTGAGAGCGATCGCAGGACTGCTTCTCATCATGATGGGGCTATCGATGGTCCAATGGTGGCAGGGCATCCGTTACATCGAACGGGTGGGCGCTCCAATCTGGAAACGGCTGTCGCCGCTAACGCGCCGACTTTTACCCGTCAATCACGGGAGTCAGGCGTTGGCGCTGGGCGCGCTATGGGGCTGGCTACCTTGTGGGCTGATATACAGCACCCTGGGCTGGGCAGCGCTGCAACCAACAGTGACTTCAGCTGCGCTGACCATGGTCTTTTTTGGTCTCGGCACCCTGCCCTCCATGTTAGCAACAGGGTACGCCGCAGGCTGGGTCCGAAACGTCCAGAGCAACCCACTTTTCAGACGCACCACCGGCTTTTTCCTGATCGCCTTTGGCCTCTGGACCCTGCCCTGGGCAAGCGTCCAGACGGCATTTGCCTGATCAGATATTCAACACGTCCAACCGGCCGAAATCACCTCCGTCTTCCGCCCCACCAGACTGAACAACAGCCTGACGCTTGCCACCAAGCCTTTTACCGTCCTTGAAGTCGTACAGATCGGTGTCTGCCAGATGAGAAGGTTCAACGTTGCACATGGCACGAAACATGGTTTCGAGGCGCCCCGGGTGCTGCTTATCCCACGTCTGGAACATCTCTTTGATCACCTGCCGCTGTAGATTTTCCTGAGAACCACACAGATTACAGGGAATGATCGGAAATTCTCGCAGCCCAGCATAGCGGGCAATATCCTTCTCGCGACAATAGGCCATCGGGCGAATAACGGTGTTGCGGCCATCATCACTGTGCAGCACCGGCGGCATGGACTTCAGTTTGCCGCCATAAAACATGTTGAGGAACAGGGTTTCAAGCAGATCGTCCCGGTGGTGACCAAGGGCAATCTTGGTTACGCCGTGCTCTTCGGCAAAGTTGTACAAAATGCCTCGCCTCAAGCGTGAGCAAAGCCCGCAAGTGGTCTTCCCTTCGGGGACTTTTTCCTTAACAATACTGTAAGTGTCTTTCTCGATGATGTGGTATTCGATTCCCATCGATGCCAGATAAGCCGGCAACACCTCTTCAGGAAACCCTGGTTGTTTCTGGTCCAGGTTAACGGCAATGATTTCAAACGACACCGGCGCACTTTTCTGCAGGTTGAGCAGAATGTCCAGCATGGCATAGGAATCCTTGCCGCCTGACAGACAACACATGACCTTGTCGCCGGCTTCAATCATCGAGAAATCGGCAATGGCCTGACCGACTTCACGGCGCAGACGCTTCTGCAGCTTGTTCAGTTCCTGCTTCTGGCGGCGCTCAAGCTCCGGAGCAGCGGATGATTCGGGACTGGCGATTGTTGCTTCAGACATACCAACTACGTTCATAGGGAAAATGAACCGCGAATTATACGCCTCCCGAGAGGCCAGGGACAGGATACAGACATGGATATGTTGCATTCGACCACTGCCGTTGCCGGTAAACGGGAACGTAACCGGATCAGAAACCGCCAGGCGATTCTCAGTGCCGCACGAGAGTGCTTCAGAGAGCAGGGATACGACAATTCCACGATCAGGGACATCGTCCGGCGAACAGGGCTGGCAGCGGGCACATTCTATAATTACTTTTCCAATAAACAGGACATCTTCGCCGCCCTGCTCACCGATTTTCTTTCTCGGCTCAACGACAACCTGAGCCTGAGCCGGCGCGGGGCAAGTGACGGGGAGGATTTCATCCATCAGGCGTACCTGGCGCTCTATACCGCCACAGCGCGAGACCCTCTGGTCTACGAGTTGGCACACCGGAATGAATGGGCGCTACGAGAGTTATTCGGATCGGACATCCTGGGGCTAACGATGCTTTCCCTGGAGGAAGACGTCCGGGAGGCCATAGAGCGGGGACTGTTACCCGACATGGATCATGAATACCTGTGTGCCGCATTTTTCGGTGTCGCCTACGAGATCAGCCTTGCACTGGCACGTCGTGCCTATGAACACCCTCAACAGGCTGATGATGAAGCCCGCAAGGCAACTGTATTCTCTACGAATCTGTTCCTGGGAGGCATAGCCAGGCTTTCCAGCCTTTAAGGGTAAGCCTGACTCACCTAGAATTGGACTATGACCAACTTGGGCCTCCGCGACACCAACACAGACATGCCTGAACCCGACAGAGTGCTGGACGCACATATCCAACACCTCTTGGTCGCGGTGGAACACGAACTTCGTGAGACCCAGGGTGGCCTGAGCGAACTGGAGCTTATCAAAGCGTTGCAGCGCCCGCCCTGGTCGCTGATTGGCGAGGTTTCGTTCCATCGACCAGAAGCGCTCTACCCGGTTCACTTTCTCTTATTCCATGTGCTTTACCGGCTCCGGGACCAGGTCGCGGAATCGGGAGAACAGCTAGACATATCCCCCCTGGCAATACGGCTGACAAAGCAAGACACCGTCGCTGGTACTGGTCTGCCGGACGGCGTTGACAGTCTTCGTCAGTTCTACCTGGATCTGTCCCAGTACGAGATGTCCGAAGCCGTAATCCACCAGATGATGGACAATTTCTGGGCTGGTAGGTCGGCCGGCCAACCAGCGCGGGCAGACGTGGTCGCCGCGGCGGAAACCCTCGGCTTTGATAAGGTTCCTGCGGAATTTCAGCAGGTGAAACGCAGGTTCCGGCGGGCCGTTATGCAGGCCCATCCCGATCGCGGTGGTGAAACGGAAACGATTCAACGACTCAATCAGGCGTTTTCGTTGCTGAAGGCCCATTTTCGGGCATTGCCCCACCCCTGATCCCTTGGCTCACAAGATCCATACAGGAGATTCCATGGCAAAACGACTTGTATCCGCCAACCTGCTTGCCCCCGCCATTCTTGCGTTTTCCGGCAATGCCTGTGCAGATCTGGTCGTGCTCCAATACCACCATGTCAGTGATGCAACACCGGCATCCACGAGCACCTCGACCTCACTGTTTGCAGCCCAACTGGACCTGATCTCAGAAATGGACCTGTCCGTCGTGCCGCTCGAGAGTGCAACCAGAGAAGCATTAGCCGGCGAGGCCGAAAACGAGCAACTCGTTGCCATCACTTTCGATGACGCCTACGAATCGGTCTATCGAAATGCCAGGCCCCTGCTTGAATCCAGGGGGGTTCCCTACACCGTGTTTGTAAATACGGACGCCGTCGGAGGCCAGGGTTACATGACCTGGGAACAACTGGCTGAGATTTCGTCAACAGAGCACGTTACCCTGGCGAATCACAGCACCGATCACGGACACTTGGCGCGCAAGCCGGGAGAATCACAGGACCGATGGTCAGAGCGCATCGCATACAGCCTTGACGATGCAGCAGAGGAGCTGCAACAACGTATTGGGAGCGGTACACCTCTGTTTGCCTATCCATACGGTGAATTTGACAAAGGCTTACTGCACGCCGTTCAGGAGCGCGGCTGGTATGGCTATGGACAGCAGTCAGGCGCCATTGGTAAAGGCTCAGACCCGACAAGACTGCCGCGGTTTCCAATGGCCAATGCTTACGGTCAGCTCGGTAGCTTGAAGGATAAACTTCTCAGCAAAGCGTTCCCCATTGATGGAAGCCAGTTACCTGATGGTGTCATCGAAGATAATCCTCCGGTACTGACATTTACGCTTCCGGATGGTTTCACGGCATCACGCCTCACCTGCTTCGGATCTGGCATGGGGCAGATTGAGATTTTTGAAACAGGCGATGGAGCGGTTTCAGTGGAGGCGCCAGAACCGTTCAACAGCCGGCGCTTCCGTTACAACTGCACGTACCCATCAGGCAATGGACAATACTACTGGATGTCACAGCAATGGCTGGATCTGGAACAGCCTGAGGACTGAGGCAAGCAGTCACTCGTCCTCAAACATCATCAACCCGAGCTCACCCGACCTTACGTGCGATATGACCCGGGGCCCACTGGCAGTCTCAATAACTTCCTGGGCAGCCAGATCCTCGTCCCGGGTGAATATCACCACCCAACGCTCGCCCTGAGCCGGGAAAACGGGCACCCAGGCTTCGAGGAATCCTCTCCGGTGCCAGTTTTCCGGCTCATAGCGCGGTACCAGATCAGTCACAAGTCGCAGCGGTTTAAAGTTGCGATCCAGGAAGACTAGAGAGGGTACAAAAACCCCGTCATTTTCATAGGAACGCAATCGCATCACGAAATCGGGACGGGTGATCACACTAGACAGAGCCACCAGATGGAAAGGGCTCTCACCCGTTATGAACGTATGAACCGATGCCTCTGGGCTGATATCAACACCAAACTCCCGGCCCTGCTGCCACTCCGTATGATCTTCGGTGTCCAGGCCCTGGCAACAGCTTTCTGTAAATCGTTCGAAATAGGACTCAGAGCGGTTCTCAACCCCCAGAACCGCCAACGCATCCGGGTCATAACCGTCAACTGGCTCTGCCGGCACCGGAACAACACCGGGGTAATACACACTGGCTGGTGTAATCTCAATCGGCGTAGCCGTCACCCCCTTGTCGGTGTCTGAGCGAACGTCTGGTCGATAGTAGCTGACCCGGACATTTCCTTCTGCATCCTGCCAGGTAAAGTACGGCTGAGGATCACCGGGACGGACATAACCATTCTGCTCGAGCTGCTCCGCGTCGGGATAGTTTTCAAGGTTAAACTCCCCGTCACCTGCAGCGCCGTCGACGACCGCGCTGGCCTCATCAGCTTCAAGCGCCTGGACCGAATTCTTTTCCTCGGATTCGGCAATCGGGGTATAGCGCACCCGCCCCTGCTCATCGACCCAAGTGAAATACCCCTCTCTCTCTGAAACCGTTGAGCCACCGACCTGACACCCACCAAGAGCTACGGACGCCAGTATTGCGTAGACAACGCCAATCAACCTGAACCTGATCATAACCCGACGGTATCCCCGGCCTTCTGGCCCCTCAGAACTTCGTCCTGAAGCTGAGACCAGCCATCACAACCCGAAGCGATGTTTTGATATCGAGGCCCGCATAGGGGTTGTAGATGATGTTCGTGATGTTGTCACAGTTTACGTTACAACTGCTGTCTGCAGGAATGGTCTCAATGGAATGCAGGTAACTGAGGTTCATATCGATTTCCGTATCCTTGTCCCACCTGTACCCCATGCCAACGCTATAAAGGTTTGCGCCACCAAATGGGGCCATGACCTGCCGTTGGTCGTCCGGAATAACGGAATCCCGGATTTCCACACCGGCCCTCAGATCGAGTCGTGAGGAGGCATGAAACTCAGCACCAAAAGCCCAGTTCCATTGGCTTTTGAAGCCCAGCGGCAGCCTCAGAGTGCTTGGCGTTGCGTTCGCCGGGGACAGAATCCGCGCCGCGTTTAGGAACTCAAGGTTCCGGTCAAACCGGAACACAAACGCATCCCATTGCTTGTAGTCGGTCCAGCCAATGTCAGCGTTCAGGGTCAGCTTGGGATGAACATCCAGACTGATGCCAGTCTGAAAGTGCTGAGGATAGACCAGATCCATGCTGACATTGCCCGCTTCCCGGGGAGCACCGGATGGCAAACTCAGTATGGCAGAGGTGATCGCACCAAGAACCGAGCCGTTCACGCTTTGCCAGAAGCCCGACCAGTCGTCCGTGTACTCAATCTCGAAGGTGCCCTTCATGTTCATTTCAGCTTCAGAGGTATAACTTGCCCCCCAGCTGAACCAGTCTGTAGGTTCCCACATCACACCGAGGGCATAGGTCGGTGAGATGGTTTCCTGCACGTTGATACTCAGGGCCCCGATGTCGTCCCAGGGGCCGACATTACCGCCGCACAACGCCAGCCAGGGTTGCAGTGGCTCATCGCCACTTTCGCAGTTAAAGGCATCCTGAAGAACCTCTGCCACCCCCAGCAGCATGTTAGGGGCCCGCATGTACTGGTCAGCGGCAATGCCCATGTGGGACAGGTGTATACCGGCACCCACAGACCACTCATCGTTTATCTCGTAACCTATGGTGGGCGATAGATAGGTCGTCCTTTGCAACGCGGTGGCCTGAGGCTGATAGCGCCCCGGATCGTCCTTTTCGCGATAGAAGCCTGCCGCAAGAGGCAGATAGAACGCATTCGCGAACGTCAGTTTGGACCCTGGAGGGTTGATACTGATGCCAGCGGACGGCGCGATAGCCGGCCCCGGGGGAGCCCTCAAAATCCCAAAACCCGGCAGATAGAGTGCGACATTATTGGTATGGCTATGGGTGTTGGCGACCGGATCCCTCTGTTTGCCGGTCAGCGGGTCCGTTTCCAGACCATCAATGCCAAAAATTTCATACCCATCGGGTGCGATAAAATCAGCGTCAATATCGAGGTAAATGCTCATCAAATTTACCTCAAGCTGACGATCGTCCAGCTTCGTTAACCCTGCGGGGTTGTAATGGATTGCCATCACCCCCGGGGGATCAGCGGTCACCGCATTACCCAGTGCCAGGGCCTTCGGGTGAATGGTCAGATTCTGCGCAAACTGGGCCTCGGCACCACACGAGAGGGTCGTGGCAATGACCGCCGCGAGAATCTGCCGTTTGTGGCTATTATGTCCCATGAAGTCCTTCCCTTCCCGTAGAACGTCTGCGGCTCCAATCACTCTTTGAGGCCGGAGAAATTAATGGGCAGGGATATACCCAGGGAAAAGTCCGGGGCATCCTCGGTGAGACCGATACCAAGACTGGTATTAACAATCGTGGTATCACTCACTCGCGTCCCCAGGGACATGCTCAGGAATCCTGTCATCTGATCCTGTGCAACTGCTTCGGTCCCATCACTGAAACTCAGGGTGGTCTCATCGCTGTAGCTGATCTGAGCGGAAATGCTCAGGGAAATATCGTAGGACAGGGAGTAGGCAAAACCAGCCGATCCGGACAAACCAAATCCCGGGTTCACTTCTTCCAGCAATCGCGCACCGCGCACCTGCTGGAGATCTTCCGCCGGCAGGTTATAGGTCGCGCTTATCGACCCAAAGACAACCACTGGATCAAGGACTTTCGAGAGACTGGCACCGCCGCCCAGAGAGTAGTAACCACTCCCGGTGGACAGTTGCTCCTTGATATCGATCTCGTACGGGCTGACGCCGGTTTTCGTTGTCAGTGTGCCGAAGAAGGTTGTGGACATCTTGCCCGGTACGTAAGCAAAGGGCTGCCACCGCCCGGTAAAGGACACATCACCAAAGTCGTAGACGTTGAGTTCGTCCTCGGTATCGTACTTCACCACCAACGGCACACGGGTACCGATGGTCAGGTTGTCCAGAAGACCATAATCATAAGAAAACGAGTTCGTGAAGCTATGGGTAGCGGAAGGGACAATATCCATGTTCCGTACCGAGCCGCCAATAATCTCAAGATCCAGTCGCTGATCTCCGGTGTAGGAGTAGTCAAACGAGTAGTTCAGGGCATGGGTGCCCTTTTTTTGCAGGGAATAGTTCTTCTCGGCCGCCTGGAATACCTCTTCCAGCTGCTGGGAGGCGTCCTGATCACCTTCCTGCTTGGCCAGCGCTTCCCGCGCCTGATCCACACTGCCTTCCTGCGCCAGAACCATTCCTGGAAGCAGACCGGTCGCGGAAAAAAGGATAACGCCTCGCACAAACCAACGATTCATCCTGACTCCCTTTGATTTTATTTGTCGTATTCCTGTCCGGACATCACTCCGGAGCATTCATTAGTTGCGGCGGTAGTAGAGTTGTTTTCGAGTATTCTCGACACTACCGTCCGGATTATTTTTCTGACGCTCCAGGAGATTCTGAATTCGCCTTTCTGTCGCTTCGTGGAACGCCGGAATCCGTTCAAGCGCCATTAACGTCATGGTCTGGTCATCCACAAAACGAAGGTCTTCTTCTTTCAGCTCAAGGTTATCGAGCGGTTTATCGCTCCCCGGGAAAACGATGAACAGCACATTGCCGTCCCACTTCTCTTCAAACTGAGCCAGCGGGAAGGAGATGTTGCCCACCGACGGATCGGCCATGTACACCCGCCCATCCTTGATCGTCCTCAGGACAACAAAATGCTTGAAACCGGCATGGTGAATCGGAACGATCGCCGGGTGATCGAGGTCTTTAAGGTCCTCGATGGACGCCTTGAACCCTCCAGATGGGTAGCCCAAAGCCGTCACCAGACGCTTCATATCCAGCATTGAGAAGGCCCGACGCTGGACGATCCGATCACTCTCGCCGTAATGCAGCAGACCTTCCATCACCTGCCGTTCCGACAGGGTCCGCCCCAGGTAATAATTCAAGACCGTTGTCAGTGCCGCACTGCCACAGCTGTAGTCATAGGCCTGACGCACAATGTTGCGGTATTTCTGCTCGACCAACGGCTCGACATGGATATCCGAGCGCAGCTCAACCGGCCCGGAATCCAGATCCTGCTCGATAACGACAGTACCCTTATCAAAAGGCTCCACCACGGTTGCTTCCTGCACCATGGTGAATGTGAGAATAGATCCGGCGAGCACCAGCAACATGTTTGAGGCAATCCCTGTTGTTATTGGCTGTACCATTGAGCGGGGTTACATATTGTTACGGTAAGATACCGAAAACCCTGCCCGCTGAAAGATAACTGTGCCTCAAATCTACCGCTGCAGAAGAGGCCTATCGGAATCGGTATGAGAACTGGTTCAAGAGATCAGAGGGTAAACACAAAACCCAACAGGCCGTAGCTGAAGGCAGTCACGACCACTATTCCGATCAGATTGAGCGCAAAACCGGCACGGATCATGTCACCAATCTGCATATGGCCAGACGAAAAAACGATGGCATTGGGAGGCGTGGCTACCGGCATCATGAAGGCGCAACTGGCAGCCAGGGCAGCAGGCACTGCCAGCAACACAGGCGGCACTCCCTGTGAAAGCGCTAAAGCGCCGAGCAAGGGCAGAAATGCTGCAGCGGTTGCTGTATTACTGGTTACCTCGGTCAGGAAAATGATGACAGCAGCTACCAGGGCAACCATCACCAGCAGTGGCAAGGCACCGGCGGCCCCGAGCGAGACGGCAATCCAGTCTGCAAGCCCGGAACTGCTGATAACACCGGCCATTGCGAGCCCGCCTCCGAACAGTAAAAGCACGCCCCAGGGAATGCCCTTGGCACTTTCCCAATCAAGCAGGAATTCACGATGGCGGGTGTCCACAGGCACTGTAAACATTGCGATTGCGGCGATGATGGCAATTCCGGTATCGCTCAACCAGGGCATCAGCGTTTCGGACAGAAGCGGACGGAGAATCCAGGCACTCGCAGTCAGCAAAAACACCGTTGCGACCAGCTTTTCGCCCCGAGACAGCTTCCCGAGCGCGGCCAATTCCTGCTCAATACCTCCGTCAGCGTCACCGCTTCGGGTGACACCAAAATCCCGGAAAGTCAGCCACCACCAGGCAGCCACGAGCATAACCAGCGAAACGGGCAATCCGATGAGCATCCACTGGGCGAACCCCACCTCAACACCCTGACTGTCACTCAAATAGGCGGCCAGCAGCGCATTAGGCGGCGTACCGATCAGGGTTGCGATTCCCCCGATACTCGCTGAATACGCGATCGCCAACAACAAAGACGTCGCATATCGCCTGACCGCATCCGGGTTGGAGCCATCCATCATGGCGACAACGGAAAGGCCTATCGGCAGCATCATAATCGCCGTTGCAGTATTGCTGACCCACATACTCAGAAACGCCGTAGCGGTCATAAAACCGCCAATCTGGCGTTTGGGCCGATCCCCAACGGCTTTCAGCGTCACCAGGGCGATACGGCGATGCAAGTTCCAGCGCTGCATTGCAAGGCCCAGGGTAAACCCACCCAGGAAAAGAAAAATAATGGGGTGAGCATAAGGAGCCGTCGCTTCTGCAATGCTGCCGAGGCCAAGTGCCGGAATTAAAACGATCGGCACTAAAGCGGTAGCGGGAATAGGAATCGCTTCAGTCGACCACCATGTGGCCATCAGTAGCATCATGCCCAGAGCGGCCCAAGCCTTCGGCTCCATTGACTCAGGTGCGGGCGCGAGCAACGTCATTAGCAGAAACGACGCACCAATCAGCAGGCCTGCGATCTGGCTCTTGGGCAACCCACGAGTGTTGCTGGAAGCTCCGCGATCAAGCATTCGAGTCGCCCTGACTCGATGCAGTTAACGTCAACGCCTTTATCTGACGGTCATGCCAGCGACCCAAGATGATCAATGCCAATATTGAGCCAGACAGCGCCCAGGCCATATCCGATTGTGTGTCCCAAACGTAGCCCTGGGTTCCAAGAAAGGCCTCAGCGCCCTGCCCACTCGCCAGCGCAACCCACCACTCGATCAGCTCATAGAACGCGCTCAATGCTAAACAGAAGCAGACAATAAAGAATGCCGGCCAGCCTCGTCTTGCAAACACCCCGAGCCCCAACACTAGCTCTCTTGCAATCATTGCGGGCACGAAACCCTGTGCGAAGTGACCGAGCTTGTCGTAGTTGTTTCGCTCCCAACTGAACCAATCACCGATGGTGTCGAAAAACGGTACTTCCGCATAGGTGTAATGTCCCCCGATCATCAGGATAATCGCGTGAACGAGAATCAATCCATACACAAGCGGTGTCAGTGGATAGCGAAACCAGCACCAGACAACCAGCCCAAAGCCGATGATCGCAGGCAAAACCTCAAGGACCCATGTCATGCGGTCCTTCGGCTCGATGCCCGACCAAATCAGGACAGCCATGAACGTGGCAACCCAAATCAGGGCTGACAGCGACACTTTCAAACCAGATCCGTTACTGTCGTTCAAAGGGCTTCCTCATCTTACCGTTCGCGAATTCTTGCGCCATCGAAAATCTCGCTATCCGGGTGCCGAATGACCATGCCACCCGCGGCCACCCCCTCGGTGATGACCGTATGCAACCCATTGCTTCGCCCCGTCGTCACCGGTACCAGGCGTGCCACGTCATTGTCAGCGACGAATACGGCCTGACCACCATTGTGGTCAAAGATGGCGGACGTGGGCACGATCAATACATCCTCTCCTGACCACAGGATAAATGAGGCATCCACCCGATAGCCGTCTCCCAGGGTAGACCACTCGCCAGTCGGACTGACGATATCTGCAACCACTTTGACCCGCTGTTCCTCTACCCCTAAAGCAGAAATATCTTCAAAGCCAACCGGCTCTACACGACGTACCCGCCCCTCTAGCACCTGCCCACCCCAACCGGTCAGTCGCACCGGTATCCCGGGACTGAGATTCACTGCATCAAAGCTGAGAACGTCCACCTCCACCTCCAGCGCTGAAGGATCACCGACCTCAAGAATAGGCTCGCCGGCCTGGATGACGCCCTCGCTTTTTCTCACAACGCCCAGCACCGCTCCTTCAACCGGGGAACGCACGGATACACGCTCGACATTGCCATTGCCGGATGAACGCGCTGCTGAAACCTCCAGGCGAGTTCTGGCCGCTTTCAACTCATGGGTCATCACCTCTTCGTCAAACCTCGCTGAGCGCAGGATGGCGTTCGCTCTGTCCGCGGCAGACACCGCCTGTTCCAGTCGGTCCTCCGAGACAAACCGGTCCGCACTCAGGGACCGTAAACGTGCCAGCTCCTTTCTCGCCAGATCGGCCTCCGCCTGCGCAGCGGCAACCTTCTGGCGGGTAGAGTTCAGCGCGGACCGAGCCACTGCCACACGCGCTTCAGCCTCGGCCCGACTCCTGGCATCCAGCACACTGGCAGGCATGGGATCGACTTCGGTGAGCAATTGCCCCGGGGACACTCGGTCCCCCACTTCATTGGGCACGCGATGAAGGTAACCGGCCACCGGCGAGGAAATCAGGTAGCGATCCTTGACCCGGGTTTTCCCCTCCTCATCAATCGACACCTCAAGGGCTCCACGGGACACCGTTGCCAGGTCCACCCAAACGGGATCGGGACGCACAGCAAGATACAGCACAGCCCCTGCGAGCACTGCCACAAAAGCCCAGAATCCCCACTTTCCGACCGACGTTTTTGTCGTCATAGGTTCTTTTCCTTCATCTTGCCGGTGCAATTCTCAGCGACGCTCATTCCCGCGTTTTCAAAACCGCAACGAGATCCAGTTTTTTCAGCCGCCACCAGGCGATTGCGCCTGATGCCACTGCCGATACAACCACAGTTGCTGCGGATACCCCAAGTGTCTGGGAAGTCACTATCAAGGGTACGCGATACAGCTCGGTTTGCATGGCCGTAATCAACAACATGGCCAGTCCGTTACCGATCAGCCAGCCCATGGGTATCCCCAGGAGCAACAAAATCGCCATTTCCCCCAACAGGATGTGGGCAATCTCATTGTGGGTGTATCCAAGAACCCGGAGACTTGCGAGCTCTCGTCCCTTTTCAGCAAGCGAGATACGCACCGTGTTATAGATCACTCCGAAGGCAATAACCCCACCAAGCAGGCTGCTGAAGAAAGTAAACGTCAGAAAAGTTTTGGCGAGGGTCTCGTAAAAACTGTCCAACATTGCCTGACGAATGGCAATCCCGAGCACTTTCGGGGTTTCCCGGAGATCGTTGTAAATACGGTCCGCATACCGGGGATCCACGTTCATCACCACCTGATTGATCACCGGCCCTTCTCCAAGCGCCCGATTCAGACCTTCAAGGCTCATGTAGGCGCCAACGCCAAGGAATTCGCTGGTCACACCGGCAACCGGAACAGACAGGATTCGGCGATCTCCTTCCAGAATCTCAACCTTCACAACGTCGCCTGGGGACACCGCCATTTTTTGCGCAAGGAAATCTGTCAGCAACAATCCTCGTGCAGGCAGCTCTACAGACTTGAGGTTGGCATCAATGACATGCTGTAAGCGGGCTCCTTCCGGGATGCCAGCAATGCCCGTGCGCCACTCAAGCTGCTCGTTAATGAGCCGCGCCGGCACCATGCGCCGCCCCTCAACATAACGGATGCCCGGCTGCCGCTGCAGACCAAACAGGGCAGCACTGTTGACCGGGTCGATGAACGCAACGGTCACATCCTGTTGTTGCACCCGGGCGAATTGGGTATGGACCATCAGAGTGACGGAATCGAACTGGAAGTTGCCAACCATAATAATGCCTGTCGCCATGGCCACACCCAGCATGGATAAAAAAGTCCGCAGGGGTCGACGCATCGTTTGTCGCACTATCATCCGGGACGGCTGACTGAAACCGATGCCGGACAGAACATGCTCTGCCCAAGAGACTCGATAGGTTGCCGGACCCTCAGGGCGCATCGCTTCTGCGGGAGGCAAGGCCGCCGCCCTGCGAATCGCTGCCCAGCCCCCGAGCCAGGCAACCACGAGGGTGATAGCGGTAATGAGAGCAATCCACCCGGGGTTAATGCGAAACAGAAGCCCGGGGAAACGGTAGTATTGCATGTACATTTCCGCGAGCCCTTGCCCCAGCCAGAGGCCAAGTGCGAGCCCAATGGCCAAACCAATAACAGCAATCACCAGCACGAGTTGGCTGTAGTGCGCGGCAATGTCCCGATTGCCGTATCCAAAAGCCTTTAAAACCGCAATGATGTCTCGCTGGGTGCTGATAAGCCGCGTAATAACAACGTTGAGAAGAAACATCGCAACGCTCATGAAAATCAACGGGAACACGGTCGCCATGGTTTTCAGCTGCCTGAGTTCGTCGGTCAGGAAACGATGGGAAAACTGATCCTCTCTTGCATAAGCGCCTGTCGCACCATATCTGTCCAGCAGACGATCGAGAGCGTCAATCACAGACGCCGCTGGATATCCACTTTTTACCGTGAGCACCAGGCTGTTGAACGCTCCTTTCATATCCATGGCCGCGGCCAACGCTTCCCGGTTCATCCAGAGCACCCCGTAGCGCTCATAATCCGGAAGCATCCCACCCGGAGGAATCACATAGATGAACTCAGGGGATTCAACAATGCCACTGATGGTCAGCAGTTGCCGACGGCCATTGATAATCGCCCCGATACGGTCACCGGGTGCCAGCCCGTGAGCGTCCGCAAAGCTTCCAATGACAGCCACCTCTCGACGTCGCTCTCCTACTGGTAAACGCCCCTCACGGACAAACACCTGATTGACGAGCGGCTGGCCAGAGGGGGGCAGCGACAAGAGCTGACCGGTAACCGGATCGTCGAACCCCGGTACTTCGAGCTTCGCCCAGCCTTCCACACGAGCGTCGGCAGTTTCGACCCCAGGCAGTGACTTG
Organism: Marinobacter nitratireducens; assembly: GCF_000708045.1. Classification (GTDB taxonomy): domain Bacteria; phylum Pseudomonadota; class Gammaproteobacteria; order Pseudomonadales; family Oleiphilaceae; genus Marinobacter; species Marinobacter nitratireducens. The sequence continues at coordinate 192,999 of NZ_ANIE01000003.1, read as the reverse complement.
ATGCGTTTCGCGACGTGTCCTGGGGCCCTTTTCAAACCCGCAAACACATCGGCAAAACGGTACTGATCGTAATATTCGCTGCGGGTCGCGTTCAGGGAGGAATAATTCACCAGAGACATGACGCATACCGCGACCCCGCCCGCAATCACCAGAGCAATGGCAAGTACCTGACCGCGCATCTGCCACAATTCGCGGCGGAGCTTGATGGCCAGAACACCGGTGAACACTTTCATGTACTCACCAGGTAAGGCTCGTGGGATCCTGGCGCCGGAGATTACGTTGCTCGCCACTGATATTGCCGTCGGAAAGCGTGATAACCCGGTCGCCCATGCCGGCGATCGACGCATTGTGGGTAATGATCACGGTGGTCGTACCAGTCTCCCGATTCGCCTTTTCCAGGGCTGCCAGAACTAACACACCGGTGGTCGAATCCAGAGCGCCTGTGGGCTCGTCACACAACAAGACCTCAGGCCGTTTAGCGACGGCTCTGGCAATGGCGACGCGCTGCTGTTCACCGCCGGACAACTGGGCCGGAAAATGATCCATCCGGTTGCCGAGACCAACCAGGTCCAGGGCGCTCTCAGGTGTCATCGGCGAGCGGGCTATTTCAGTGACCGCGGCGACATTCTCTCGGGCCGTGAGGCTGGGGATGAGATTGTAGAACTGGAACACAAAACCGACGTGATCGCGCCGATAACGGGTCAGCGCTCGATCATCGGCGTTACTGAGATCCACATCCCGGTAACGCACCTCACCCCCGGTCGGGACATCGAGGCCACCGAGGATATTCAGCAACGTGGATTTGCCTGACCCGGATGCACCCAGCATCACCACCAGCTCTCCGGCATAAAGATCAAGGTCCACACCACGCAAGGCACGGACCTCTACCTCCCCCTGATCATAGATCTTGGTGAGTCCTCGTGTCTGGAATACCAGCTCCCGGTTCATCACGGCCATCCATGGTTTAGGCTGAGGGTTCAGTCACCGGCACAGTCGACGCACAACGTTGTATAGGGCAAGACCTGAAGCCGCCTTGGGTCTATGGGTTCACCGCAGGATTCGCAGCTGTCACCAAGACCATGCTCGATCCGTTCCAGCGCATGCTCAATCTGACTCAGCTCGTCTCTGGTTTCCGTCTCCAGGGAATCAACGACTTCATCGTTCTGAGTCTGGGTGGCCTGCTCCTCAAAATCCTTCTCCAGAGCGCCGTCTTCCCGGCGCTGATGGGCCTCATAACGGGCCAGTCGTGCCTTGAGGTCCGCTCTGAGTGTTTCCAGTTCCGATTTCCGGTTGGTCATAACACATCTCCAGTTACGCCATTGCATTCGCACATTGCGACTCAGGCATACACTAAATCATAAGCCGAACCCCGGCTTGATGCCTGTCAAAATCACGCAATGAAACTTAGTGCAGAATAAAAAGTGTACAACCGTCAACACAAAGGAGCTGTATCGATGACCAATGAAATGATTGAACGTATGAACCGACTGAACGAAACACTGATGACCCAGTTCAGCAAAGCTGCAGAAATGCAGATGGACGCATTCCGTCGCTATGCCGACGTTGCCATGGACCAGGCTCGCAAGATCTCTGATGTAAAGGATTTGGATAGTCTCAAAAACGTCACTGGCGACCAGGCAGAAACACTCAAGTCCCTGAGCGAGCAGTTCAACTCTGACTGGAAACAATGGCAGGACTATTTTTCTGAAACGCGCCAGGAATTGCAGAAAGCGTTTAGCGCACAGACTGATACGCCGGAAGAGCCCGCAAACACAGACGGCGACAGCAAAAACAACGCCGCCTGAAGACCACGCCTGATTTACGGTAAGGGCCTCGCCCTTACCGACATCATTCCTTATTACGTCAGGGATCACCTATGTTCGGCATGGAATTTCTGAGCTCAACCGCGAACCGTCTGGTTGAAGCCTTTGAACACAATGTTCACCGGGGGCAGCATCAACTGGAAGAATGGTTTGGCGATACCGGCGTCATTGATGCCGCCAAACTGTCCACCATCAACGAAATGTCCGACGCCTACCGGGCCATGGCCGAAGACCTGTTGATGCATCCTGTCAGATTCGCCAATGCGGAAATCAACCTGGCGCGAAAGCACCTGGCCCTGGGCGCCTACACGCTTGCCCGCTTGATGGGAAGGGAGCGCGATCCCGTTGCTCTTCCCGCCCCGGACGACCGTCGCTTCATGGCGGAGGACTGGCGCAGCTCTCTGCCCTTCGACGTACTCCACCAGGCCTACCTGATCAATTCCCGCGCATTTCTCGACTGGGTGGGCGACATGAGCGCCCTGCCCTCAGCGAACCGAGATCAGATGGCCTTCTATGCCCGCCAACTGACCAGTGCCCTGTCACCCTCGAACTTTCCCGCCACCAACCCGGAAGTTCTCAGAATCACCTGGGAGCGCAAGGGCATGAATCTGCTCGAGGGTACGCAACAACTGATGGAGGATCTGCGCCAAAACCCATCGCTGTTCAACGTCGGCATGACGGATCGCTCCGCGTTTGAGGTAGGTCGCAACCTCGCCACAACACCGGGAAAAGTGGTCTACCAGAATGAGTTGATGCAGTTGATCCAGTATTCACCGACGACCAAATCGGTCGCTCGTGTTCCGGTACTCATCGTCCCCCCCTGGATCAACAAGTACTACATTCTGGACCTGGCTCCCCGAAACTCATTCATTCAATGGCTGGTCGATCAGGGACAAACAGTCTTTATTATTTCCTGGCGCAATCCGGGCCCTTCTCTGCGCGATAAGAGCTGGGACGACTACATGACACAGGGACCGCTGGAGGCAATGGATGCCGTCACACAAGCCACCGGCGAAGAGAAGATGAATGTGATCGGCTACTGCATTGGTGGCACGCTGTTAGGATCAACCCTTGCCTGGCTGGAAAAACGGAAACAGAACCGGGTGATCAGCGCGACCTACCTGACAACCCTGCTGGACTTTTCTGACCCGGGCGGCATTGGTGTCTTCATCAACGATCACTCCATCCGCGGTATCGAGCGCATGCTCAAACGCAAGGGATACCTGGATGGTCGAGCCATGGCCTTCACATTCAATCTACTGCGGGAGAATGAGTTGTTCTGGTCATTCTGGACGAACAACTACCTCAAGGGCGAAAAGCCGAAAGCGTTCGACCTGCTTTACTGGAATACCGATGGCACGAACCTCCCGGCGAAAATGCACAGCTTTTACCTCCGGGAGATGTACCTGAACAACCGGCTCGTTCAGCCGAACTCTTTAACCTTGGCGGGTGAGTCAATTGATCTGTCAGAAATCACGATCCCGTCGTTCTTTCTGTCAGCACGCCAGGATCACATCGCCAAGTGGAAGACAACCTACAAAGGTGCATGTGTCCACGGTGGCGATGTCCGGTTTGTGCTTTCCGGCTCGGGCCATATTGCCGGTGTCATCAACCCACCGTACAAGGAAAAGTATGGCTTCTGGACGAACGGAAGCCTGCCCGCAGACTCGGATGAATGGCTCGCTCAGGCCGAGCACCAACCGGGCTCCTGGTGGCCCCACTGGCTTGAATGGCTCGAGCAGTATATGGGAGAACCCATAGAGGCCCGAATCCCTGGTGACGGCAAACTCAAAGCTATTGAGGACGCGCCGGGCAGCTACGTAAAAGTGAGGGCAGCTGAGGCCGCCAAGGCCTAGGATGATGCCCCGGCACCACCCACCACGTGGCGCCGGGACATCACGTCAGCCCGGTAGCAGTTCAATAGGGTACCGGATGCGGGTCTTGTCCACACCAGGTCTCGCGCCGAAATCAACCAGGCGCAGGCGACTGCATATCTTGCGCTCGAGCCGGGGCTCATTGAGGGTAGATTCCACCACGGAACAACTGGACACCGCCCCATTCTCTTCAATGACCAGCTCCGGCGTGATACTGCCACGCAAAGAGGGTTTTCTGCGTAGCTCCCGGTTATAAATGCTGTAGATTGCGGACTTATTGGCATCCATGGTGCGCCTCAGATCTTCCTTGCTCCGAGTTTTGTTCGCCACTTCCTGAGCTTTTCTGCGCGCGACGTCTTTGGCCACTGCGACTCGCTCAGCCTCAGCGATTTCAGCCCGCTGACGCTCAGCCAGGGCGACCTGACCGGCTTCCCGCTTGAGCCGTGTTTCATCAACGCCCGCACTACTGGTCTTGGCGTTCGCCCTCTGAGCCAGTGTGTCAGGCGTTGATTTTGCCACGGGCTCCGACGTCTTGGTGACCGGCGTATCAAGCTTTACCGAGTCTGCCAGGTTGCTCAACCTTGCCAGCTCACTGCCCATGGCGAGAATCCCGCTGTTTCTTGCCTTCTCTCGCGCTCTCTCGACTCTCTGGGGCTCGGGCTCCGCTGTTTTTTCAGCCACCTTGGGTTCAGGTTGCGGTAACACGGGTTTGGGTTCCCGCACCATCCGGGATTCCGGTTTTTCTTCAGGTTCTGGTTGCTTATGCTCGGGCCTTGGCTCCGGGAGCACAGGTTTCGGCGGTTCTTTCTTCTGAACGATGAGCTTCGCCAGCTGCGGCGGCAGAGCTTCCTTTTCTTTACGATCCTGTTCAGGCACGTCCACAAGTGTTACGTAAGCCCCAAAACCCAGAAACAGGGGAACGATGATCAAAGAAATCGCTGTCAGCCGCTTACGCTCACCTTGCTCGCGGTTCCAGGGCAGTCCGTACCGATAATCCATGAACTCAGGCTCCCTGCTCTGCTTGCTGACTCACTGCCAGGGAAATAGCCGCGTAGCCTGCCTCCACGCAGGTGGACATGATCTTCTTGAGTAGGTCGTACGGCAGCTCCCGGTCAGCCAGTATCGTTATCGGCCGCCCGGTCTCTGGCACCTTCGCCTCCGATCGATTGGCCTGATACTCCAGCTCCTCTTTTAAAAGAGGTTCAACCTGCCCCTCGAACGCCTGGAAAACCGCTCTTTGCGTAACTAGCCGTCCATTTACGAGTATGTCACGGTCCGTTACGGTCAACGCCAGAACTTCCTTCGGGCGTTGCTCAGCAGTAGATTCTGGAAGCTTAATGGTATTGTTCTGGGTCAGGACTTGAACTTCCGACGAGGAATTCACCATCAGGAAGAACACCAGAATGGTAAAAATATCCATCAGAGACACCAGATTCATTTTGCTCTGCGCCCTATTGCGACGGTAGTGACGCTTGTGCCGTCTGGCCTTGGTGGATTCTTTCATGACCTCACCTCGTCACTGGCCGAAAATGTCTCGGGCGCATCCCCCAGTGAGATGTCAGGGAACAACTCTGCCTCGACGACATCACCTGCCACCATGGTTTCATAGGACCTGACCGTATCCATGACCGTCACAAGCGTCTGATACGAAGTGCCTCCCGACGGCATAATGACGACGTCCCGCTTTTCCGGGACACGGCGCTTCAGCTCCTTCATGACGTCTTTAAGCATGGCGAAGTCGTACTGCCCTTCCCGGGCAGGTATATCTTTTATGGCGCCGCCTTTGTTGTCTGCAATGAACAGGCGATTGTCCAGAATCACAACCTGGATTTGCAGATCCTCCTCAGTCTCCTGAGACGAACTCTCACCGGTAGGAAAGTTCAACTCCAGAACACTGGTATGAGCAAACACCATATTCAGGAGCAACACCGGTACCAGAACGATCATCAGATTCATGAATGGCGTGATGTCCAGGTCGGCATCACTCTTTAGCCGTCGATGTCTCCGTCTCATGGCTGACTTCCTTTTCGTTGCTGATCAGGCGAGCGACCCAGCCGGTGTTGCCATTTGCCCGGAAGCATTGGCTTTTGCGGCAGTCGCCTTCGGCACTGCGCCGTCGCTCAGCAGGTTAAGCACCTTGACGCCAGCCATTTCAAAACTGTCGACAATTTCATTGGTTTTGGTCTGTAGCAACGAGTGGACGACCAGCAGGGGAATGGCTGACATCAATCCAAACGCCGTGGTATTCATCGCAACAGAAATGCTCTGGGACAGCAGGCTCGCCTTTTCAGCAGGATCCGCTGCGGCTACGGCAGTAAAAGCGGATATCAGACCGATAATGGTTCCCAGGAGGCCCAGGAGCGTGGCAATGTTTGCCAGTGTCGCGAGATACTGTGTCCGTTTTTCCAAACGAGGCATGACATCGAGTAGCCCTTCCTCCATGGCGTATTCGATTTCTTCGCGGCCCTGACGACGAGCCAGACGTTGCAGCCCGAACCCAATCATGGTCGCCATGGCGGTTCCGGATTCCTGGGCGTAATTCAGCGCTCCCTTCAACTCCTTCTTGGCGATCAACTGATGAAGTCGGTTAAAGTCCCTGCGATTGGTCATTTTCTGGGCAGACAGGTAGACGAAGCGCTCAATCGCCACAATCACTCCGATGATCAGGACGACGGCTATCGGGTACATAAAAAAGCCACCTTCCTGAAAGAAACGAGCGGCGGTATCAATCATTGCTGGGCACTCCATGGTCCATGTTTTGGGTCAGTTTAAGGCGACGCCACGACCCGGGGGGTAAGTAAGGGAAAGTCTTTGTTGCAGAGTGTTTTAACTTGCACTCAGACACAGTGACTGTGTGATCTGGCTCTCAATCCCGGCTCTGTCCCTGGCTTGTTCTTTCTGCCTGCTCCCGGAAAACCTGGTGGTAACGAACCCGTCTCTGAAATTCATAGCGATCCAGCCCCTCGTGACCGGGCTCCATCATCAGTCGTTCATCGGTCGCGTCCAGTCCATCAACGACTGGTTCCTGCCAAGGCACCAGGTACATCACGGTTGGCATTTCCTGATCACCACGGACTTTTATGCCTTCGATCGTAACGACCTCCGGCTCCGAGGCATAACCGGTCTGGCCAGCGATCAGCAGGATTATGATCGGTATCAGCAGCCTGCATGGCGCACTGCGCTGCACTCGATGGGTCATAAGCGGTTCCTGGTATCGAAAATCCAGTCCTCGATTCTGGGATCAGGCTCTTCAGCCAGCGACTGGTATCGTTCATAAAGCGCGAGCGCTTCGGCGGGACGCCCGAGGTAGATATCCAGCAGGAACGCCAGATTGAGCATCGCGGGAAGATAGTCAGGTTCAACCCTCAGGGCCTCACGGTAGTTCTGTTCCGCAGCGTCAAAATTCCCCTGCATTCGGGCAATCACGCCGAGTTGGTTGAGAGCCACCGGATGACCGGAATCCAAATCCAGCGCGCTCTTAAAATAGGCGGTGGCGTTTTCAAAGTCGCCATTCTGAAAAGCCAGGATACCCAGATTTACCAGAGGCCCCGTGTGCCCCGGATAGTCTTTGACCAACTGAACAAAACGCGATTCTGCCGCGTCCGCCTCACCCGATTCCATCAGTGCAACCGCTTGCTGAAATCTTTCCTCAAGCAGGGCCTCTTCAGCCTGCTGGTGGGCCACACTCTCGGCTACCTCTCCAGGCTGCCGGGGTCCACTGGCACAACCTGCCAACATGGCAAGCATGGCCAAGAACAGGTAAGTCATCGAGTATGTTCTAATCCAGATCATTCACTACCCCGACGCTCACTTCCGTCTTGTTGTAACGTCCCGGCAGCAAACGCTGCAGGGACTCATAGCTGCGCTTGACCCATTGGTCATAGATCCCGTCCCTGGCATGCCGGATGTTCTGTTCATGGATATCAATGGCATTGTCTTCAAACGGATAAGCCTGCTCTTCAAGCAGAATCTCGTATTGCTCCAATTCCAATTGAGTCAGCCCCTCAGGACGTTCCGAATCCATGAGGTCAGCTCCGAGCCGGCCATAAATACGGGCAATCTGATACCCGGCTTCTGTTGAATACGCGGACACCCCATAGCCAGCCGTCCTCTGGAAAGCTTTGACGGCTGACTCAAGGGCGTCGGTTTTGGCCACCATGCTCTTGGTCAAAGGAAGGGTCAGTCGAATACGGTCATACCGTTGTAACGCCTCCCGCGCCAAGAGAGCTGAAGCGGAGGCCGCCAGCCAACGCATGCGGTCATCGGAAGACGACGGGTGGCTGTCCACATACGCCATTTGCCTATTGAGCCAGTAATTCCGCCGTTCCAGGTCGCCCGAGGCATGGTACAGGCTGGCCAGCCGATCAGCCGACTCCATGTACTGATCTCCAGGTTCCGGGTATGTGTTCGCGTAACGGCGCCATGCCGTGATTGCCTTGCCGGTGTCGCCCGCGCGATCGTACAACTCGGCTGCAATTAGCAGGTTCTCACGCTGCTCTTCCGGGGTGTTGGCGAGATCAACCATGCGGTTGAGCTCGTCGCCGGCTTTGCTCCATTGTTCGGTCTCTCGGTAGGCAAGCGCCAGCTTGGCGGGCACCGTGTTGGCCAATGGGTGCTCCGGGAAGGCAGAACGGTATCCGTTCAACACGCCAATGGCACGTTCCCAGAGACCGGCGCCAATCAGTAACGAAGCGGCATCGTACTCTGCGTTCGCCCGCAGGGCCGACTCCGGGACCACTTTGCCGATCCTCAGGTATTGGGTCACCGCCGGATCGATCTGCTCGTCGTCAGCCAATGCCTCGGCTTGTCGATAGATGGATGCCGCCAGATTCTCACGAGTATCCTTCCGACGCGCATCGCTTTCACCCATGAGTGCCAGGGCATCCCGATAAGCCTGCTCGGCTTCTTCATGCCGCCCGAGCTCCGAAAGGCTGTGGCCCGAAAGCAAAACCGCCTCGGTAATCAGTGAGGACGGGGCCTGCGGACGCCAGGTAAGCAACCGCGCCGTCATACTGACGGTTTCCTCCCACTCTCCGTTCTCGTATTCATACTGAAGTGCGGCATAGAACACGCCCGGTGCACGGCTATCGGAGGGGAAGGCGTTGGCAAACCGCAAACGGTTCAGTTGCTGAAATTCACGGTGAGATTCAAGCTGGCCTTGCGGCTTGGCATTCCATGTGCGGGCGTAATCCCGATAAGCCAATACGGACGCGTAACCGGCCTCAGCGGCCCGAGCGGCACCAGCTCCATCATAGGAAAAGTCGTAGGCCACTCGTTCGAATGCTTCAATCGCTGGCGCCCACTCCTCAAGAGCCAGATAGGACTCCCCGAGCAGGAAAAGCCGTTCTGGCGCTCTCGGATGGTTCGGGAACGTCGATGCAAACTCGGCGTAGTAGTTCGCGGCCTGTCGGTAATGGCTGCTGCGGGCAGAATCACTGTCGGACGTTGAGGCCATCAGGTAGTGTTGGTCTGCCAGTTCGGGCAACAGGCGCTCTAGCTGCTGGTCCACGTATTCCAGAGTTTTAACGTCTGCTGAAAGCCGATAACTGCCGCCGAGACCGTAATCCAGGATGAAGTCGGCTTTGAGTTGTTCGATCGTGCTCGTGAAACCAGCCAACTCCAACGTCTGTATCATCTTGATATGATATCGGGGTGCCCAGGGGCTTTCGGGGTGAGTCTCGATGTAGGCAGCATATACATCAATCGCATCGGAATACTGCTCTCTTTCAACAAGCAGCTTGCTGTAACGATCATAAATGAGCGTTTCATAAGGCCTGCTGCCCGTAGTGGCAAACAAGTCCTGCAGCGTTTTTGCCCCATCCAGATATGACAGTGACAGGCCCACAACCCGGAACAGGTCCTCAATGAGAGTTTGTTGAATCTGATCAGCACCTTGCGGGGTTTTCCCCTCCGGCAAAACGAGATCAAGGACTTCCAGATAACTGTATAACGCCTGTTGATACCGGGTTTGTTTGAACTGACTCCAGCCCTTCATGTAATGCGCGTTGACGAGGAATGATTCGTCAGCCCCCTGGGCCTGACTCGCAATGACAACGTCATCAAAAGCCTGCTGGGCGGCGGCATATTGCCCATTCGAAAACAACAAATCCCCTCGCCGGAACTGGGCCTCGATCCAATAATCGGAATCCGGATATCTTTCCACCAACGCGTCAAGCGACTGCAACTGCTTGTTGACCTCTCCACGGAGTTCCCAAGCCCTGGCCATCTGATAATGAATCCGATCGTTGGCACTCCGATTCGGATATTCCTTCAGCAGCCTCTGATAAGACCCTATGACGGTAGACAGCTCATCCACCGCCGTTTCCGCCAGAACACGCTCGGCCCTGGTGAACTCCAAATCCGCGAGACGGTGACGGATTTGTATCCGCTTACGAGGATCGTTAACCAGCGGTAGCAGGCTTGCGTAACTCATCACGACAAGGTCCAGCGAGGCGTCACTCTTGTCTTCCTCGTAAAGCCGGTCAGCCAGACGAGCCTGAGCGTGACGAGAGGCGCGCAGATAGTCCTGAAGTTCAGCCTGGCGCTCTGCCAGCGCTGAGTCGACGCGACTCATTAAGCGTTCACGCGCGTCCGCAACCGCCTCATCAAGCTCCAGACGGATCGCCGTGAGTTCATCCTTTTTCTGCTCGACACGCCTCGACAGATCGCCAAGCTGCCCGTCGCCAACAACCAGCTCATCAAGCTTCACTCGCCGCTCATTAAAGACTTCCATGGCTCGGTCCAATTGACCCTGCTGCTTCTGGACCTCCCACCGATTGATGCCATAATCATTCACGATCGACCAATCGAAATACGCTTTCATTCGGCGATACTGTTGACGCTGAGCCCGGGTTCGCTCGTCGATCGGTAAATGTTCCAATGTGGCGGCGATCTGCTCCAGCGACGATTTGAGCTGCTTCTGTTCGTTGCTGAGGAAAAACGCATAATCCTCGTTATCGAGAGCGTGATCGATCTGCTCTCGATAGCGCTGGTGCAGTGTTAACCACTCCTCTGCCCGTTGTTCGATCATGGCCGCCCGGGTTTCCTGAATCCGTTCCTCGCGTTGAATTTCGCGGGTTTCGAGCATGGTATCGAAGGAGCCCAATTGACGCTGCCATGTTGCAAGCAACGCCTGTAATCGATAGAACTCCTGCAACTCAGACAATGCCTGCTGGAAGGGCTCCGTTGCCAAAAGATCTGAGAAACCGCTATCCCGGGGGAGCACGGTCAGATGTCCATAGGCATCGGTGACATAGCCGGCGCCATCGGACTCAACATCAAGCTTCGACATCAAAGCCGATTCGCTAAATCCGGCGCGGCTCTCTTTCAACCGCACCTGTTCAAGCTCATACTGCTCAGCGGCAGCCCGAAATGCCGACAAGGCCTCAACGGGCCTGCCCAGATTCTCAAGGACCTGCCCACGCGCATAGGGAACCGGTTGAGCCCAGGTAGCACCAGGGTTCCGAATGTCAGTCAGCCGGTCCAGAGCCTGAAACGCCTTTTCCATGTCTCCTTGCCCCGAGGCTGCGACGGCGTAATCAAACAGCGCCCGATCAAAAAACATCCCGTCTTCAGGCATGGCGTCCAATATCTTCAGGGACTGATCGAGGCGTTCCTCGTTCAGGTAGGCTCGTGCCAGTGTCAGCCTGGCCTGTCCCAAAAGTCCCTCTTGCTCGGTGCCTATCCCATCAGGGGTTTCTGAGAAATCCGCAAGTCGTGCGCAGAGGCTTTCGAGCGCGGGAATCGCTTTCGACCATTGCCGGTCCTCGATGAGCGACACCGACAGGTTATAATCCAGATAGGCCTGCCACAGGGTTGTCGGGTTCATTCGCGCCCGAATCCGAACGGCCTCCTCGTGACCACCCAATCGGGGAGCGGACATCGCCAGGCGAGCCCGAAGGTATTGCCATTCGGAGAATAACGCAGGATCTGTCTGCTTGAGATTTGCCCCATCGACCCGAGCAAGGTTTGCGAATGCTTCGTCTGTTTTGCCACGCAAGAAAAACACCTTGCCCAGGTAGAACCAAGCATGGTTGCGAACCTCAGGCGGCAATAACCGCCCGTCACCGTCTTCGCCCAGAAGATCAGTAAAGAGTTTCTCAGCCTCTCGGGTCATGCCGTAGGTGAGCAGCAGTCCGCCTTTAACCAGTTCAGGGTAGTCACCGTGGTTTCGTACGCCCCCTTGCTGCTCGGCAACTGACAGCAACGTCAGTGCCTCGAAGGATTGCCCCTGGTAGTAGTTGTAGAGAACCTCCCCATAACGGAGGTCCAAAGGGCGTTCCGGGTGCACTTGCCCGGGTGCGGCCGACGCAGCCTTGGCCGATGCTGATACCGCCACCAGGGACAGGCTGTTGAGGGCCATCATGAGCAATAGCCAGAATGGTAAACGACGCATCCGTCCCACGATCAGGATTACTCCCACTCCACGATGGTGACTTCGGGTTGGTAATCTGACGACCGATCCTTCACACGGATTTCCAGGGCAGTGGTCCCCGTTCCCTTATCAAAGGCCAGCGTTGCGGCCTGTTTGTAGGCCCGGTTATCCGGCCCGATTCCCTCAACAAAAGCGGTCACCTCATGGGAGCCCGTTTTCAGGTTATCCATGTACAGGCGCTGCATTCCGCCGCGCTCCAGGGCCCTAACCTGACGTTCGGTGTAGAGGTAGGATGCGACGACCCGGCCATCGACCTTGAGTTTCACTGCATCGAGCTTGAGAAATTCCCCCGCGTCCACGCTCACAAATACGGCAAACTGAGTACTGGCTGGAAATAACAGATCCTCTTCGAGGATAAACAGGTCACGGTTGAGTCGGATGATTTTCTTTTTTAGCGCTTCCACCTGCTCTGCGACCGCCTGATCCTTGGCCTCGCCTTCCGGCGCTGCTGTCGCAGGAAGCACCGATCCAAGCCAGAGGCCTGCGGCTATGATGAGCACCATCCGGGCCGTTAATCTGATTGGAGAGAAAATAGTCATGTTCAGTATTCCCACGGACTCAGTAGTCAAGTATCACTGATGCCCTCGTCACCCAGGCATCAAAGGAGTAAAGCGGTTCCTCGCCGGGAAGGAAATTGTCCCCGGCAGTCACATCCCTGAAATCGTCATAGTCAAAACTCAGCCAGCTCAAGAGCAGACTGAACTGGAGCCGATCTATACCCGGAAGACTCGTCTGTTTCCATTCATACACGGCACCAGTGCCCAGAGTCGTACCGGAGAGGGTACTGAGCTCCTTATCTCTGCCCAGATGCGTTTGAGAGTTCTCAAAGGCGTAAAGATCGCTGTAGAAGTCAGCGGCGTTTTGCGTGTAGTAGCGAACCGAACCTTCAAGTGTCCAGCGCGCATCCAATGCGTGAACGTAGGCAAACTCAACGGTATGGGCATCAATACCCCAACTGTCGGTAAAGAAGCGGTACTCTCCCCTCAGCGACGCTCGATATGGCAGGTGATACAGTGCGCGGGCAGCGACAGCAGTGCTGGTCCGGGTTTCCGGGTAACGCTCTGGCTGGTAAAGGAACGAGGTCGTGTCGTTCGGATTCAGGTAGCGATTCTGACGATAGGGGTTCTGCAGATACCCTTCATCAGTCACTACCTCCAGATCAATTCCCAGCAGGCTGTTACGTGTGAGGACCTGACTCAGGCCCAGCTGGTAATTACGTCGGTCCACATCTTCTTCGAACGATGGGTTTCCGACTTTGCCCACTTCGTCCCAACCACTGGCAAATCCCATTTTCAATGTGGACATACCACCAAAGAACTCCTGCGTAACAGAGAAAAACACGGTGTCGGATTCAAAATCGTTTTCGGAGCTGTTGGTAAAACCAAGACTCATCGTGGACTGGTCGTAGAGGTAGTCGAGCCCCACCGAATACTCGGTTCTTTCCTCCTGGTACGGACTGGCCGTAGCCAGTACATCAACAGATGCCGCAGACACGGAATCAACATAGTACTGTCCAGTCAGGGATACCTGCGATCCCGCGCTCTTGCGTACGAGCACGGAGGGGCCATCGATAACCATTCCTCCGCCGTCATATCGATGATAGAGAACATCAACGTTATCTGCCGGAAGAGTGGCCGATTCCGCAACTGGAGCGGCAAACGGTAAAAGTGCCAGGATCAGAAAGGCACCGACCGGACGAAAATCAGTTACAGCCACAGCCGCCCCCTGAACCACCCTCAGCGCCTCTGGCTGATTCCCTGGCTTGGTAGACATGGTGCATATAGACATCCGCCTTCCCATGTCGGCTCAGGCTCATCACCGGATCCGCCAAACGATCTCGCTCATAGGGCTTTACCCAGGGTTTTATCGAAGTGCACCCGGCGCTTGAAACTGTCAAAACCGCAATCAACAGCGGCCCGATAAAAGAAAACGGACTGGCCATATCATCACCCGAAAAAATCACTCACGAATAAGTTCCCGAATCTGCTGCTCATAATCGTCTTCGTAGCCCGGCTTAAAACCATAATGGATGTAGCGGGCCTGGCCGTTCCGATCGATCATGACGGTAGTAGGCATGGCCTGAACTTGGTACAGCTCACTGACCTGGCTTTCAGGATCGTAGAGAATCGGATAGTTCACCGGTACCGATTCAAGGAACCGCAGGGCTTCCTCCCGGTTTTCATCAACATTCACAGCCAGGATCGTAAAACCGAGATCCTTGTATTGGCCGTATATGTCATTCATCAAGGGCATTTCCTGACGACAGGGGCCGCACCAGGATGCCCAGAAATTGAGCATAACGACTTGTCCACGATGGTCCTCAAGCCTCAGGTTCTCTCCACTCCTGCTCTTGAGGGTGAAATCCGGTGCAGCAACATCAAGTGTCTCAGCCTGGCTTGCACCTGCACCACAGGCCAACAGGAAGGCTGCCAGCAAGGACTTAAATGCGGTCTTCATAGTGACTCCTACAACTAGAAAAACACCGAGAGCGCTGTGCTCACTTCGGTATTGATTGAGGTTTTCTCGGCACCCAACGCGTCCATGCGGAAATAGTGCTGACGCAGACCGAGGTGGATGGCAACGCTGTCCGTCAACAGTATCTGATAACCCGCGCCGACATTGATGGTGAAGCGGGTATCACCCGCAAACTCCGTAGCGCCAGCACCGCCAATCAGATAAAAGTTGGTATTGAACGCGTAGTTCTCACTGAAAAACGCCTCACCCGGCAGCACGTTGTAGCCAAGGTTGATGCTGTAATAGCTGTATTCCCGCTCGCTATCACTCAAAACCTGGACATTACCTGCCAGTTTTTCGAAGCTGGTTTGGCCCCCCTCAGCAAACCCGGCATCCAGTTCAAAAAACAGGGTTTCGCTGAGGTGATAGCTCAGTCTCGCGCCATAGAGCAATGAGGACTCAAAGTCCTCGATACTGAGGACGCCAGCAAAAATGCCAATTTCAAAATCCTCGGTATCAATCAGAGCTTCGTCTACCGGCACCGGCGAAACATCTGGCTCGATCATTGGCTGCAGACTCTCCGCCACACCAGGCGTTGGCACCAGCACCAGTGCCAGGCTCAGAAAAAGATACTTAATCCGATTTTCCATTCTGTCGCTTCTTCGTTTGTCTTGCGGGTGGTAAAGATTTTGTATTCCTTCAGTTCGGCGCGGATAAAATAACGGTCCGTAATGTAGGCTCTGATACCCAGACCGGCATGGCCCACACTGTTATCACGTTCCTCAGGCTGCGCCAGGGTAACCTTCGGGTCTACCCAGAGATGCCCGATCCCTAACGTGAAAAATGGTGAAAACCGCCATTCAGGAAACGGCTGATGCACCAGATTGGCATTGACCATTCGGATCTCGGAGGCACTTCCAAGGACGTGACTTGCCCATAGCTCTGCGGCAAGATTTCGCGTCATCGAGTAGCCACCATAAACGGACGTGACCGGGGCGCCATCAAACTCTCCCATCAGCAGACCCGCTTCAAAATCCCGCCGCGCGAACTCGTCAAAATTCCTTACCTTCAGATCGACCGTGGCGCCCGTCGGGTCCTCGGTCTTGGCAATGGCTGCGACGCTCACCCAGCCTTCGCGGCCCCGATCATCGCGGACCTGTATCCATCGGGTTCTGCGCTTGAGAATCGTCAGCCACTCGCCTTTTTCGCTTGCATGCACGACCGGATAGCCGGGCGCAGGACCGGTGCGCACTTCAATATAGGGCTCAACAATCCGGACCCTGAGGTCAGTCGTGTCGCCACTGTTCCAGAATCCACCAGCCATCAGCGATGCGGGCAACAATCCGAAGATCACAACGAGAATTCGCACGATGTGGAGGCCTATCACGACATCAGTTTTCCGGTGCCAGGAACGGGTTATTCCAGTATTGAGCCCCGATATCCAGCCATTCACTGATCAGGCGCAACTCCGCTGGGGACAGGAACCCTTCATGGGTTCCCCCACGACGAAAAACATTCAGGAATACGGAGGACGCTGCCGCACCATTGACTGACATGGACGCATTGACGGGTACCGTTTCAAAAATCGGCTGAGGGTCACCATTGGCATCCAGAATCGGGTTCCCCTCGTCATCCCTGAGCACGTCACCGGAATCCACCAACACATCAATCAGCGCCCCTCCGCTCAGTTCCTGCTGGTTGTCCGGAAACAGCAACTCCCTATAGGCCTTGAGATGGTCAGGTTCATCGGGCGACGGTCCATCGGTAAGGTCCAACTGAGCCACCGGCACCTGTTGCGCGCCCGCAGCATCGCGATCAGTATGGCAACCGGTGCAGGTGTAATCAGCCACGACTACCCCGTCGCTATCACGGACCTCCCTGGAAAGATCCCACAGCGGATGAATGTGCTGCTCGTAGTTGATGACGATTCGGCAGTTCGCTGCCCATTCGATAGAACAGGACGTAGAGATCGGTGCCTGTGTCTGCAGATCGCTGTAGGAAAAATCGAAAGAGTCAGCCTTGGGTACGACAGCGGAGTCCGTCCATTCATCGGCGTATACCACGTTGGGTGCGGGTTTACGGATCTGGTTGATACGCCCATATGCCTCAGCCATTGTTTCCCCCATGTCCGCAAAAAGTGACGACTCCGTGTTAGGGAAAGGCAGCCCCGTCGTAGCCGCACCTGGCCAAACTGAAGCTGGGGTGGCGTCAGCGCGTCCATGGGATATCCCGCTATTCGGGTTGTGGCATCCATTACACTCAAGGGTTTCGCCCGGTCGAACCGTCAGCCAGTTCTGATGGCGGGCCCCCAGACGTTGACCATTTGCATCGAGGACGCTCACGGCGAAGGCAACATTGGCAGGTACCGCCACTTTCACCGAACCATCCGGCTCTATCGGCACATAACCCAGGATTTCCCGCATCAACTGCCCACGGCTTCGGCCGAAGGCACTGTTATCAAAATCGCGGACACTGTCATCAGGCATGGATACCGGTTTCTCAAGACGCAGAAAACGCGCGGGCCGGTCATTTGGATCAGTCTGGGCCGGATCTGCGGTGGCAGCAATGCTCCCCGGCGCAGTATCTGTTCCATCAACGTCGTAGACGCTTCGGATATGCAACACGCCATATCCCGAATCAGCCAGCGTGGCCTCTTCACCCGGAAATTGCGACTCCGGAATAAACGTTTCCAGTGGCCGCTCTCTCATCAGCACCGCCTCATCAAACTGCTCGCCTTCCACCGGCTCCACGACGGGGCGCTGAGTTCCGGCGGCAATATCAAAAAGCCAGAGGCCGTATACCGGCTCCGCAGGTTCATAATTCTCTGAGTTCAAGCGCTCCTGCGTGCAGTTTACGATTCGGTTGCCTGCTGTTTCCCTCAACCGGCAAGGGGTCCAACTCACCAGGTACCGCCCGGTGCCATCAAGCAATGGAGAAACCGCGCCAAAACTACCGTTCAGGGACACCTCGCCAGCGAACCCGGCGCCGGTGACCAGCGCTCTCTGGCCCGAGCCCGGTGCGCCGTCAACCCGCAAATCGGCTTCCACGTACTGGGCAACGGACACTTCGACGGGATAAGAGGCATAGTCGGCACTTTCGAACGGTCGAAGCTGCGCAAGCACAGAGCCAGAATCGGTTTTCTGCGGGTTCAGATAATGCACAACCAGAGAGCCACTCGAGGTATCGTGGGAATGGCGACCATAAAGATACCCCAGCTCCGTACCGTCTGGATTAACGCTGTACAGATTGACGCCGTTGTTCCGGGTCTGGCCAGCGTTGTCCCAACGACTGAACAGGATCTTGCCATCCTCCGCAACCAACGGATCAAGATCATGGCTCTGATTGAACGTAATCTGTTCAATGTTTCCGCCATCATCATCCATAACGTGCAAAACAAACGCGGGCGAGTCCCCCTCTTCATCCTGAGCCGTGAACTGCGGCTTTCCCTCATCAAGAAGAATGGCCTTCGAGGCTCTCTGGCGGGTTGAAGAAAACACGATCCGCCCGTCCGGAAGGTAGGCCGGGGCAATATCCTGGCCAGCCTTCGCAATCACATCCGAATCAATAACCCGGCTCAGAGCGGCGCTGTCGAGGTCATATTCCCAGATGTTCCAGGTAGGCTGTTCATCGTCATCAGCACCCTCAATTTCTGGCGCTCGCATAGCGAATAGGACGCGACGACCGTCGTGCGAGACATGCAGATCCTTGACGTCGTAGCCACTAGCCGGCGCAGCGGAGAACGCTGAGGAGGAAATATCTTTGATTGTCGAATCCGCAGATGCGCTTTTTTTCAGAAATAATCTGGCACCGGGACGAAATGCAGAGGGGTCGGCAAGATTATCTTCAACGAGAGCACCGGTGTTTTCATCAAACATCAACGGTCTCTTGATAAATATCACCGGATTCTCGACAACCACCGGGTCGGCTTGCTGACTCTCACTGCTGGAAAGACAGCCAGTACTTAGCACCACCGCTCCCAGAATCGGAAACACGCGGCCAAGCCTATGAAAATGCGGATGAAATGACTTAATTCCCAATTCACTAAACCCTGTGATTGCATACGTTCCATGACATAAATTAAGTCCGCTTCGGCGCCACTCACTACGGCATTTGCGTAACACAATGTAATAACGTGGCCCAGAACTCAAAACGCAGATTATTACAACCCATAAACTTTTAATAGATGTCAAATATGCATTAAGGTGCAAAAGCGAACAATCAGCGAGGGTAAGGAAATGTGTGAACTGAGAAGGACCTGGAGCCCGACAATCAAGGGCGGTTGCACATCTCTCCTCGCCGCTATCTTCGCATGTCAGGTCGGAATTGCAGGTGCCGGCCCCAGGGAACAAGCCAAACGAATACACGACCGTATCGCGGGTGTGCCACCTTCAGCCGTGGTTCTGGACGACATGGCCTCTGACATACAGTCGGGCTCTGCATTGAATGCAGCCTATACCGCCATGGAAGACAGCGCATTTTTCGACGTCACTCTCAAGAACATGGTTGCACCATGGACCAACGAGGCCATGTCGAAGTTCGTACCCTTGAATGACTACAGCGCGACAGTGATCGGCCTTGTCAGAGATGGCGAGGACTTCAGGAAGGTCTTGTTTGACGACGTCCTGTATATTGCCGATCCCTCGCTCGGGCTTCCCGGCTATTCCACCAGCAACAACGATCATTACGAAGCCCTGGAAAATGCCGGCATGAGCCTGAAGGACAATCTGGTTCGGGTAAATCAATCCACCTACAACGGCCTTCCCTCTCCTGCCACCGCTGGTGTAATCACTTCCAGAGCCGCCGCCAGAGCTTTTTTCAGTGCGGGAACCAATCGCGCCATGTTCCGTTTCACGCTGCTCAACCATATGTGTAACGACCTGGAGCAAGTCGCCGATGTCACCCTACCGCCAGATCGTATCCGGCAGGATGTCTCCCGAAGTCCTGGTGGAGACAGCCGTGTTTTTCTCAACAGCTGTGTGGGCTGCCACAGTGGCATGGACCCCATGACCCAGGCTTTCGCCTATTACGACTACGAGTACGATCCCAATACCGATCCTGACGGAACGCTTGGCCGACTCGTGTACAACACGACAAACGATATCGATCCCGCTACCGGGACCCGGGTACAAGCCAAGTACCATATCAATGCCACAACGTTTGAGTACGGGTACGTCACACCCGATGACCATTGGGATAACTATTGGCGATCAGGAGCCAATCGCAGCCTGGGCTGGGATCAGGCTTTGCCCGGCTCGGGAACCGGTGCCAAGAGTTTGGGGCAGGAGTTTGCCCATTCAGAGGCGTTTGCAGAATGCCAGGTAACCAAGGTTTTCAAAAACGTCTGTCTTCGCTCGCCATCGAATAGCGCAGATCGGGCCCAACTGACCAGTATGGTGAATAGCTTTCGCAGCCATGGGTTCGACCTGAAACAGGTCTTTGCCGAATCCGCTGTTTATTGCATGGGGGAGTGAAACAGTCATGAACAACAACAGGAAGCAGCTTATACACTCCCTGAATTCGCTCCTGAGCCTCGCGTTATTTGCAATGCTGCTGAGCGCATGTGGCGGTGAATCCACAGAACCGTTACCCAACACCAGCACCGGCTCCAGCGAAGTGAATTACACTGGCCCGGCACCGGCCAGCGCCGATGTCCAGAACTTCAAAATCAACCTTTGGGATAATTTGGTCGCGCAGGATCGCTGCGGCGCATGCCATGGAGCTGGCGGCCAGACTCCCGCGTTTGTTGATAATCAGGACATAAACACCGCCTACGCTCAGGCGAACACCATCGTAAACCTGTCTGATCCGTCGCAGTCGCTAATGGTCTCCAAGGTCGCTGGAGGACACAATTGTTGGCTGAGCAGCACCTCTGCCTGCGCAGATATACTAACCACCTACATCACAAACTGGGCCGGCGGCTCCGAGGGGTCGGTCAAAACCGTTGAGTTACGCGCCCCCGAAGCAAAAGAGCCGGGCTCTACCCTGTCATTTCCTGCAGATTCGGGCGACTTTTCCTCTACGATCTACCCGGTTCTGTCCCAGTACTGCAGCGACTGTCACATTGAAGGCATTCAAACGCCGTTGATTGCCAGCGATGATGTGCAGATAGCTTATGACCAGGCCAAGAGCAGGATTAACCTGGAAAACCCCTCCGCTTCTCGTCTGGTAGAGAGGCTAAGAAATGATTTTCACAATTGCTGGGATGGCGACTGCGACGCTTCGGCGCTGATGATGGAAATGGCGATTGAGGACTTTGCTGGGCTCCAGCAACCCCGGCCCGTCGACCCGGCCCTGTTGACGAGCAAAGCTCTGAACCTTGCGGCAGATGGATTACTTGCGAATTCCGGCGGCCGCTATGAAGACAACATTATTGCACTCTATGAGTTCAAATCCGGTGAAGGGCAGACTGCATTCGATACAAGCGGTGTCTCCCCCGCCCTGGACCTGACCCTGAGCGGTAATGTGGACTGGGTCGGTGGCTGGGGGATCAAACTCGGGGGAGCTTATGAAAACGATCAGGGCTTTTCGGTTCCAGCCGGTAAGGCTCAGGGAACGACCGCCAGTAGCCGAAAACTCCACTCCCTCCTGACAGCAACCGGCGAGTACGCTATAGAAGCCTGGATTGCGCCCGGGAACGTGACCCAGGAAGACGCTAGAATCGTAACCTACTCCGGCTCATCGACCACCCGCAACACCACATTGAGCCAGTCTCTCCAGCGTTACGAAGTTCTGCACCGGAGCACCACAAGCGATGAGAATACGGCTTTCAGCACTCAGGACGCCGACATGCTGTTGCAAGCCACGCTCCAGCACGTGGTCGTCAACTATGCGCCCGGCACGGGAAGGCAGATCTATGTTAACGGTGAGAGTAGCGGAGATGTCGACTCTGACCCAGCCGGCCTCCTTTCGGAGTGGGATGACAGCTTTGCACTCGTTCTCGGCAATGAAACCGATGGTAACTCTCCGTGGGAGGGCGCTATCAGGCTCGTTGCCCTCCACAACCGGGCGCTGACTCCCGATCAGGTGAAGGCGAACTACGAAGTCGGCGTTGGCGAGAAGTTCTACCTGCTTTTCGGCGTCTCACACCTCGTCGACGTGCCCCAAAGTTACATCGTATTCGAGGTGAGCCAGTTCGATAGTTACAGCTACCGATTCGTCAGTCCGTTCTTTATTAGCCTCGACAGCAATGCGGTACCAAGCGGCATTCCCCTCAAAGGCATGCGCCTGGGTATCAACGGGAAAGAAGCAACCGTGGGCCAAGCCTGGGCCAACCTCGATATCGTCCTCGACAGTGACGAATACGAACCCGGCAGTGGGCAGCGCCTGTCACGACTGGGCACCGTTATCGCACTTGAAAACGGTCCAGAGAGCGACGAATTTTTCCTGACCTTTGATCAGGCAGGTGATAACACGTTCGCCCGCACTGAGCCGGGACTACTGCCGGCGCCCGAGCCAGCAGATCTGGAGCCAAGCTCCGAGATTGGTCTGAAGACCTTTGATGAGGTCAACGAATCCATGTCCCGGATGACCGGAATCGCCAAAACCCAGGCCGATGTGGACGCCACTTTCAGGACCGTCAGGCAGCAACTTCCATCGGTTGAAGGTATCCGCGGTTTTCTTTCCTCTCATCAAATGGCAATCACCCAGATGGCCATCCAGTACTGCGATGTTCTGGTCTCAGATACCCTGGCGCGAGATGAGGTTTTCCCCGGCTTCGACTTTTCCGCGCCAGTCTCGACGGCGTTTGATTCGTCAGGTCGCAACCTGGTGATCACGTCACTGATTAACCGGTTTGTCGGGAACAATCTGACCTCACAACCGGCAACGGTAGAGACCGAAGCCGAGCTGAACGGGTTGATCGACACCTTGTCGGCCTGCGGCTCCAGCTGCCCTGCGGGCCGAACCGAAACCATCGTCAAAGCAAGCTGTGCCGCCGTACTGGGTAGCGCGACAACCCTGGTTCAGTAAAGGACGCTTTTCATGTTTATTCGTAGATCTCGCATCAAGCCTCTCGACAACAATGAACCTCTGCGTCATCTGGATCATGGCAAACCACGCACCCGCCGCGAGTTTCTGGCGCAGGGGTTCAGAGCCGGATCCGCAACCGTGTTCGGGGCCTCGGTGTTCAGCCTCTTCGGGAATCCCCGAACGGCATCCGCGGCACTGTCATCGGATCTGGAGGCGTTAAAACAGAGCTGCGGCATCGCGGTTCAGGGGGCCGGCAAAATACCATTTATCTGTTTCGATCTGGCCGGTGGCGCCAATATCGCCGGCTCCAACGTGCTAATGGGAAAATCAGGCGGCCAGATGGACTTCCTGAGTACCGCTGGCTACAACAAACTGGGCCTCCCCGGGGATATGCTCCCCAGCAACGCCACCTTCGTGAACAACGAACTTGGCCTTGCGTTTCACTCTGATAGCGGGTTTCTGCGGGGCATTCTCCAGAGCACCAGCGCGGGGACAAGAGCGGGTGTCAATGGGGCGATTATCGCCGCACGTTCAGAGAACGACACCGGTAACAACCCGCACAACCCCATGTATGGCATCAATAAAGCAGGCGCCGACGGTTCACTGCTCTCTCTGGTGGGCTCCCAGAGTTCAGAATCCGGCGGCAATTCGCTATCGCCAATGAACCTGCTTGATCCGGAAAAGCGACCAACGAAGATCGACCGCCCCTCCGACGTCACCGGGCTGGTGGATGTGGGCGATCTGATCGGGATACTGGATCAGAATGACGCCGTGGCGGTCATGGAGGCCATTGCGCGCATCAGCGATGCCAAGATGAAAAATGTCGATACCAAGCTCGGGATCTCCACCGATGAAACCATCAAGGAATTGGTCCGGTGTGGCTACATAAAAAGCGCTGACCTGGCCGATCGATTCGGGAATCCAAGCGCCCTGGATCCGGAACTGGATTTGGAGATCGTCGGATCATCCGGGATTTTCAGCCGCGATGAATTCAACAGCAACCGGGAATTCCGTAAAACCGCATCGGTCATGAAGCTGGTACTGAATGGGTATGCCGGAGCCGGCACCGTTACCATGGGAGGTTACGACTACCATACCGGCGAACGTGGCACCGGAGAACGCCGGGATGAACAGGCCGGTCGCTGCATGGGCGCCTGCCTCGAGTACGCTGCCCGACTGGGAATGCCGCTGATGCTCTATGTTTTCAGCGATGGGTCCGTTGCCAGCAATGGCCGCATCGACGACTCCATTGATGGCCGCGGCAAGGGCGAATGGACCGGCGACAATCAACAAACGGCCGCATCGTTCTTTCTGGTCTACAACCCAAACGGGAGACCCCAGGCTATCAGAAACCAGATAGGATTCATGCGCCCGGATGCATCGGTGGAAACCGCTTCGAGCCCTGCCGCCAACAATGTAAATCAGCTGGTGCAAACGGTACTGCTTAACTACATGGCACTTCATGGAGAGCAGTCCGATTTTGGTAACCGATTCGCGGGCCACGGACTTGGAAACAGCACCATGCAGGATAGTCTGATCGCCATGTCGAGCATCGTCACAGGGACAATCTAGGGACTCGTCAGTCATCCGGACCGGGGGGTTGCAGACCATCGGAATAATGCATCTGACGAGCCTCATCAATGATGATGGCATCGATATCAGGGAGCTGATTGATCATATCCAGCCCTCGTGCCGTGCCCAACACGAACACCGCTGTCGAGAGCCCGTCGGTGGTCATGGCATCGGATCCCAATATACTGACGCTCTGAACACCCCGTGCTGGCTTGCCGGTTTTCGGGGAAAGGATGTGGTGGACTCGATCGCCCTGCTCATCAATAAAAAACCGCTCATAGTCTCCTGACGTAGAGAGTGCGGCATTCATCAGCGGTAGAACAACGGCGTTACGATCTTTGCTGCGAGGGTCACGAACCCCGACTACCCAGGGCCGCCCGTGGCGGTCGCCGAGCAGACGCATATCCCCCCCGGCACTGAGACGCGCATGGCGTATCCCGGCAGCCTTCAACTGCTCTATCCCCAGGTCGACCGCATATCCTTTAGCGATTCCCCCCAAATCCACCCGCAATCCCTCCTGCCGATAGAATATCGTCCTGCTGGCATCATCCAGCACTATGTCCTGATAATTGATGTGGGAAAGGTGAGAGGACAATTGTTCTTCTGACGGGGCTACACCGGTACGGTAGTCATACAGATAGCCCACAGAGCCAAAACTGATGTCAAAGGCACCATTACTGAGCTCAGAGACCGTCTGAGCTTTCCGGAAGACGTCGAACAACCCCTCGCTGACTTCGACTGGGCGCTCAGCCGCTTGCCGATTCAACCGTGAAAGTTCAGAGTCTTCACGGTAGCGGCTCATGCTACGATCGACCTTATGGAAGACTCTTAGAACCCGCTCGGCAATCGGATCTGCCAGCCTACGACTGTCTGCCCAGAGTTCCAGCTCCACGCGCGTCGTCATGGCCGTATCGGCATAATAGAACCACTCGCTCTGGGCCGTAACAGGAATCATCAGAAGCGAAAACAAAAGTGCCGGGCCTACTGCCCTGAGACACCATGGGTGGTTTGACGTCACAGCATTCCCCCTGTAGCAACCGGCAGGCCTCCGACACCCGCTTCGGGCACCGAGTGTATCCGGCTCCAGAGGGGGAATCCAACGACTGGTTCAAGGAGTCATGCGGCGTGTGTCGTCACCTGGAACTGGCTGGTCAGTCGCTGCAACTTGTTGGCCGATGCCTGGGCCCGCTCAGAGCTCAGAATCAGCTGATCAATGACGCCATTCATGACCGATGCGCTCTCTGCCACACCAGACGTCTGCGTACCTTGCAGCCGGTTGGTTTCTTCGATTCCGGATATCGCCCTGAACAGTTTTTCGACCATGTGGTGTAAGGCGGAGTTGTCGTCAGCGGCCGCTTCGGCCTTTTGCAACCGTTCCTCCATTTCCGACATCCCCTCTTCCATGGTCTGGACCGCCCTGCGGGTTTCCTCCTGAACCCCCTCCAGGCGTTCGCCAATATCCTTGGTTGCCTGAGCGGTTCGGATTGCAAGTTGGCGGACTTCATCGGCAACAACCGCAAACCCCTTGCCGGATTCCCCGGCCCGGGCGGCTTCAATCGCGGCGTTCAGCGCCAGGAGATTGGTTTGAGCGGCAATGTCGTTGATGACCAGGGCCGTTTTGCTGATTTCTTCAGTGCGATCGTTGGCCGCCCGTATGCCTTCGGCAGACCGGTTGATGACGTCACGTATACTCTGGGTTTCCTGACTGACACGAGCAAACTGCTCCCTGGCACGCTCAACCACCTCTTCCATACTGGAACGCATTTCCTGGGCAGTTGTGGACGCATTGGTGATCTCGTTTTCCTGTTCCGTCGCCCCTTTCACCATGCCGTCAATGTGCTCCAGAACCTGACGGATCCTCTCATTGGCCAGCTGATTCTGAGCCATGAGCTGATCACCAGCCTGCCGAGTGTCGGCTGCCAGGGTAATGACCTGCCCTACCATACCATCGAGACTATCAATGAAGCTGTTGATCCAACGAGCCAGATCGCCAGATTCATCACGCTTCATTTTTGACAGATCGAGGCGCTGACGGAGGTTACCTCCGCCCTCCGCTATGTTTCTGATCACATCGGCCATCGCCCCCAGGCGCTCCGAATAGGGCCGGACTGAACTCGCTCGGAACAACAGCACCGTCACCAGTGCAGCCAGAGCACTGATGCTCGCATCGATCCATAAGGGAACGCTACTGTATGCCAGGCCCACATTGATGCCCCAGAAGGCGGCCACAAAAAATGCCAGCCTCGCCGATAGCAAATAGGATACCGAACGACGACGATAGACCTCTTCCAGATCCCCCTCACACATCATACCCCAGCGATCCGGGGACCCGGGAAGCTGAAAGGTAACGCCCTTGCCTATGACCGGTATGTGCCGATAATCCGAGTATCCCGGGTATTTCACATAGAGATTCTCGCCTCTGGCCATGGTTTCCCGGACACCAGGATGCAGTTGCCCGGTCGCCGGGTCGGTAAAGCGAATCTCGAATTCGGTATGCTCACGAACGCCTACGGTGCCAAACCCAGTGCGAATGCCGTCTTTCAGGTTGTCTCCGTGGCTGAAGGTCGCATCCTCAAACCGAGAGCGAGACAGAGCTGTACCGGGAAGGATGCTGGTATCGAAGCGACTCTCTCTCATGAAGATGTAGTTGTCACCCGATTCCTCAAATACATGGCCGGCCTCACGCTGGATGAGGTCGCTCATGACGTCATTGGGTATCCGTGCACACACCGCGCCCGACTGCCCACTCCCCAGGGTAATCGGCTGGTAGAACATCAGGGTAACCGCATCATGAAACCGGGAGGTCGTCGGGCCGAGCGTCAGGGTGACCGGATCCCGGTAGGGGCCGTGTAAGAAACGCTCCCGAACCCCCTTCTCGAACGCACCCCGTGGCAGGTCGCATCGGCCCTGGCGGCCATTTGCGGTTGAAGCCAGTACCGTTCCTGCCCCATCAATAACAAACAGCTCGGAAATTTCACGCAGCCGTCCAGAAGAAGCTCGAATGACCCCCTCAACCGTTGCCGTATCCAGGCCATCCAGCCTGGCCGCCAACTGATCCAGGAAGGCCCATTTATGTTCCGCCCAGGCCATCAGCGCATCCCGTCGGGTTCGTGCAATACTCTCGAATATCTGCTCGTTGGTACTGTACATAGACCTGTTCAGGAAGCATGACCAGCCCATAGCCAACTTTCCCGTGGAGCCCCAGACTGGTAACCATCGCCGTTCTTTATCGGTCAGATTCATGGTGTCACTCTTCAGGGTCATTTCTGTCTCCTTGATCCGTACGTCAGGCCTACCGGCACGATTCCGGTGCAACCAATTCGGAAAATAGCCAACGCTGCAAAAAGCGGGCCTGTACACAAAGGCGCCAGGATCTATCAAATATTTCCATTCTTTCAGTGACTTGGAGCAATACCGGAATCAATCGAGGGATTTATAGTGCACCAGACGAATGCATAGAGAGACAGAAGGCCCATATAGGCACCATGTTAGTGCGCGTCGCTGAATGACAGCCAATCCGGCATAACAATTTGTTACGCAAACTTCCACTTTGGTCCGATTGTTGACCGGTGTGGCTCGGAAGAGACTAGATATGCCTAACAAATAAACAATAACTCCTCTGTTCCGCCCAAGGTGGGGCAGTTTCCCAGAGGCCAATACAATGAACTTCGGAAAAGCGCTCGTTTCTGCGTGTGTGCTCGCACTCGCATGCACCACGGTATCCGCTGAAACATTGAAACTCGGACTGAACTATCCCCAGACCGGACGATACAAAGACCAGGGGCTTCAACAACGACTGGGAGCATTCCTTGCAGTCGATGAAATCAACAAGACCGGCGGCGTGATGGGGCGGCAACTCGAGCTGGTCATACGAAACAGCCGCAGCGAACCTGAAAAGGGCGCCCGAAACACCGCTGAGCTGATTGACCGGGAGGGTGCCAGCATGGTTTTCGGAGGCGTCTCCAGCTCTGTTGCCATCGCCTCCGGCAAAGCAGCAAGGGATCGTGACAGACTGTATTTCGGTACTCTGACCTACTCAAACGCGACGACCGGAGAGGAAGGTCATTCCCACATGTTCCGGGAGCCCTACAACGCCTGGATGACAGCAAAAGCACTGAGCAAGTACCTTCAGGCCAACCATGCCAACCAGAAGTATTTTTACATCACGGCAGACTATACCTGGGGCTGGTCCGTTGAGGAGTCCGTGCGGAAGTTTTCCGAGACAACAGATAGCGAGGCTCACCCGGGTGTAAAAACCCCCTTTCCGAGGGCTCTAATAAGCGATTTCCGGAGCGCTCTTGAGAAAGCGGAGGCCAGTGGCGCCAAAGTCCTGATGATGGTGCTTTTTGGCGATGATATGGTCCGGGCGCTGAATGTGGCCTATGAAATGGGCCTGAAGGACAAAATGCAGATCGTGGTACCGAATCTTACCCTTGGCATGGCAAGGCAGGTTGGGCCAACCATTATGGAAGACGTCGTCGGTGGCTCCCCCTGGGTATGGAATGCTCCCTACGAATTAAACTACCCTCGCGGCAAAGAGTTCGTTGAGTCCTTCTCCCGGCGCTACGAAATGCGCCCATCTACCGCTGCGGCGTCGGCCTACAGCATCGTTTACCAATACAAGGATGCGGTTGAGCGTGCCGGCAGCACCAACACGGGCCGTGTGATCCAAGCACTGGAAGGGCATCGCTACACATCCCTGAAGGATGAACAGTACTGGAGAGCGTTTGACCACCAGAACGTCCAAACGGTTTATGTCGTCAAGGTAAAACCCCGGGACAGCATCGTCGCTGACGAATATAGCTCGGACTACTTTACCATCGTGGATTCCCTACCCGGTGATGAGGCGGTCCAGACGCGTTCCGAATGGGAACAAAGACGGCGAGCGGCCGGAAAGCCGACCTCCCTCTGACCCGAATGGACAGGAATACTGTCCTGAGTGATAGAAGCCTCCGCAGACACGGAGGCTTTTTCATTTTGAAAGTTCTCAAATGAACGCTTAGACTTTCGTTTTCGAAAACTCCCTCAGGATGTCTGCATGTCCCAGAAACACCGCCTCGACCAGATCATGGATATGATCCAGCGCAACGGGTTTGTCACTACCGAACAACTGGTCGAACAGTTTCGCGTTACGCCACAGACCATCCGGCGAGACCTGAACGAGCTGGCGAGCCAAAACAAACTCACACGTCATCATGGTGGTGCCGGTATCGACTCGAGTACCGTCAATACCGCCTATCAGGAACGCAAGATCATGAACCTGGATGCCAAGGAACGCATAGCCAAGGCTCTGGTGGCTGATATTCCCGACGGCTCATCCATGTTCATCAATATCGGCACTACGACCGAAACAATCGCCCGGGCTCTGCTGGCCAAAAGAAACCTCCGAGTGGTGACCAACAATCTTCACGTCGCTTCCATTCTCTCGGCCAAAGAAGACTTTCATATCATTATTGCAGGCGGTGAAGTTCGTAATCGCGACGGAGGGATTGTTGGCGAGGCGGCGGTGGATTTTATCAACCAGTTCAAAATGGACTTCGGCATCATCGGCATCAGTGGCATACACAATGACGGCTCATTGCTCGACTTTGACTACCGGGAGGTTCGGGTTGCCCAATCGATCATCGCCAACTCCGGCCAGGTACTGCTTGCTGCAGACCACTCGAAATTCGGCCGCAACGCAATGGTCCGGCTCGGCAGTATCGATCAGGCCGATCAGGTGTTTACGGATGCCCAACCTCCCCGCGAAATCTCCCGAATCCTGAAAGACCACAGCGTTCGCCTTCACGTCGTCTGATTTCCGCCTTGGGTCACAATTAGCGCATCCACAAAAGGTTTTCCTTTACGAACCCTCGCCAACTATTTATAGTCGAAATCAAACATTCAATGTTCGTTTTGGAAACTCAATCATGGAAAGTGAATCCAACCTTTACGACGTTCTGGTCGTCGGGGGTGGCGTTAACGGCACCGGGATCGCCCTGGACGCCGCAGGCCGTGGACTGAAAGTGCTCCTGTGCGAGATGGATGATCTCGCGTCTGCCACCTCCTCCAGCAGCAGCAAACTGATACACGGCGGCCTGCGCTATCTGGAACATTACGAATTCAGGCTCGTAAAGGAAGCCCTTGCGGAACGGGAGGCTCTCCTTCGCAATGCCCCACACATCATGTGGCCCATGCGCTTTCGCCTGCCACACCGACCGCACCTGCGCCCGGCCTGGATGATCCGCACGGGCTTGTTCCTCTACGATCACCTGGCCAAACGGGAAACACTCGCAGGCTCGCACTCCATCAGATTCGGCGCGGATTCCCCCCTCAAACCTGAGATCAGTAAAGGCTTCGAGTACTCCGATGGCTGGGTCGATGATGCGCGCCTGGTGGTGTTGACCGCGCGCAAAGCCCAAGAGAAAGGCGCCAAGATCCTGACCCGGACAAAATGCATCCATGCCGAGCGGGGCGAGACGCAATGGAACGCGACGCTGCGGGACATGGTGTCGGGAACCGAAAAGAGCGTATCCGCCAAAGTCATCGTGAATGCCACCGGCCCCTGGGTCAGCCGCCTGTTTGATGAAAGCCTTTCTATGAGAGCGCCCAAGCAGATCCGAATGGTCAAAGGCAGCCATATCGTCGTGCCGAGAATCAATCAGGGCGACGAAGCTTACATACTGCAGAATGAAGACGAGCGCATTGTTTTTGTGATCCCCTATGAAGATCAGTTTTCGCTGGTTGGCACAACAGACGTGGAATACCGTGGTGACCCGAAAAAAGCGCAAATTTCAGAAGAAGAGACAGACTACCTGATTGGCATCGTCAACGACTATTTCCGGAACCAGCTAACACGCAACGATGTCGTCTGGTCCTATTCCGGTGTACGGCCACTGATGGATGACGAGGGCGAGTCAGCCCAGAAGGCCTCACGGGATTACTCCTTCGAAGTCAATGAATCTGAAGGTATGGCGCCCCTCATTTCAGTATTTGGCGGCAAGATCACGACATTTCGGAAGCTGGCAGAAGCCGCCACCAATCGCCTGTGTGACTATTTCCCGGAAGCGGGCAGCACGTGGACCCGTCGCGCGATCTTGCCGGGCGGTGAATTCGGCAGCCAGGAAACCCTGTCCGAACAACTCGAAACCCGGTTTCCCTGGCTCGCCCGACGGATCATCAAGCGCTATGTTCGAACCTATGGAACGGATAGCTTCCGGATTCTTGAGGGCTGCCATGCCCGGGACGATCTGGGCACCGCCTTCACCGATACCCTGTTCCAGCGCGAAGTAGACTACCTGATTGAAAATGAATGGGCGCGGACATCCGAGGACGTTCTCTGGCGGAGAACCAAACAGGGACTTTATATCACCAGAGAGAAGCTCAGCCTGCTGGAACACTATCTGGCAGAAACGGTTCCGGAAAGGCGCTGACGAGCACTGTTGTCAGCATACGGCTGCACCGAGCAAACGCTGGATTTCCGTTCGCAAGGCCGGAACCACCTCGGATTCAAACCAGGGATTGTTTCTTAACCACCGGTTGTTTCGGGGGCTGGGATGAGGCAAGGGAACGACGGTCGGCCAGAACTCCTGCCAACGTTTGACGTTTTCCGTCACCGTGCTGGACGGCGCCTCAAGATGCCAGGCTTGCGCATACTGGCCAATCACCAGCGTCAGCTCTATATTTGTCAGGCGGTCCAGGAGCAACTGCCGCCATGCCGGCGCACACTCAGGCCTCGGCGGCAAATCCCCGGACTTTCCGGTACCTGGGTAGCAGAACCCCATGGGCAGGATCGCCAACAGCTGTTCATCGTAGAATGTATCGCGGGTTACGCCCATCCAGTCCCGCAAACGATCTCCGCTGGGGTCGTTGAAGGGCAACCCGGTCTCATGAACCCGCCGCCCCGGAGCCTGCCCTACCACCAGGATTCTGGAAGATTCCGATAGCTGTATGACGGGTCGAGGCTCATGATCAAGCGATTCCGCACAGATCGTGCAGGCTCGAACCCGACGTACCAACTCATCAAAGTTCAATTGATCTAACCCTGGGTTCATGGCCCTCCCATGGAACCTGTTGCAGTATATTCCGCAGCTCCCCGCAACGCCGTAAAAGGATCGGTTACCAGATAGACTGGCGTTTTCTCCATGATAGAACGCATTCGCCCCTTGTCTTCAAATCCTTGACGGAATGGGCTCTTCAGAAAAAAACTCTGTATGGCCGGAAGAATACCGCCACACAGAAAGACACCGCCTGTCGCCCCCAGTGTCAATGCGGCATTCCCGGCTGTACGCCCCAGTATCTCGCAGAAATGGGTGAGTGTGCGAACGGCCAGATCATCGATGCCAGCGAGCGCAGCGGCACTTATCTCTTCTGGCGCGTCAAAGGCCGCCCTGCCCCCGACAATCTCGGCGTGTGCACGGTAGAGATTGAGTAACCCCTCGCCGCAGAGAATTCGTTCCACAGAAACCCGGCCAAAGCGGTGCTGTAGAATCCTCAGGATCGCCATTTCTATCTCGTTGGTCGGCGCAAAATCTACGTGCCCACCCTCGGTTCTGAGCGCGATCCAGCGCTCCCCAACCGGTAAAAGGCCAGACATCCCAAGTCCCGTTCCCGGCCCCATCACAAGACGAACACCAGCGCCCTCAGCAGGCCCTCCGCATACGCGCACCAAATCCTTTTCAGGTACACACGGCACGCCCAACGCCATAGCGGTAAAATCATTTACAACGTGGCAAGCCCGCCAGCCAAATCGCGTGCGGAGTTCTTCGCAATCAAACTGCCAGCTGCTGTTGGTGAGGTGGATACGGGTACCCTGAACCGGCGCGGCGACGGCAAGGCAGGCGACGTCTACCCGATCAATACCTTGCAGGATCAGATAGTCCTGGATCGCTGCTTCAAGATTCCCATACTGGCTGCAGGGTCGTGAGTCGATCAACTCAAGAGCTCCGCCTTCTTCACGCATAACCGCAAACCGGACGTTGGTTCCGCCGATGTCACCCAGCAGAATATGCACCGTCGTCATTATGACTCCGTCGTCCAGAAGAAACTGGCGCCCTCTTCCGGCGTTCCGGCGGCCCGCCGCATCCAGCCGAACAACTCACGCCCGTAGTCCTGATGACTGGCGGTCAAATCGACCTGGGCTACCTCGCGCGCTGAAAACTCAGCCTCACCAACCTCAACCCGGAGTTGCCCATGATTCGCATCAACAACGACCCGGTCGCCGTTCCTGATACGGGCAAGCGGCCCGCCATCGAGCGCTTCGGGGTAGACATGAATGGCAGCTGGCACCTTACCTGAAGCCCCGGACATACGTCCGTCTGTCACCAGGGCAACCTGAAACCCACGATCCTGAAGCACGCCCAGATAGGGTGTCAGTTTATGCAGCTCAGGCATGCCATTGGCTTTCGGTCCCTGGAAACGAACAACCACAACACAATCCCTGTCCAGCTCCCCGTCCTCGAAAGCGGCTTTAAGCTCATTCTGGTCGTTGAATACCACGGCGGGCGCTTCAACCACCCGATGTTCCTCAGCGACGGCCGATACCTTGATGACTCCCCTTCCCAGGTTGCCATCCAATACCCTCAGGCCGCCGTCCGGCGCAAAAGGCTCTGCCGCGGAGCTAAGCACATCGGGACGCAGGCTTCTCTCCGGTGCCGCCTTCCAGGACAAACGCCCATCGTCCATAAAAGGCGACTGCGCATAGTTGTCCAGACCAAATCCGATCACGGTTTCCACATCGTTGTGCAGATACCCGGCATTAAGGAGTTCGCGGATAAGCAGCGGCGTACCCCCCGCCTCATGGAAGGCATTCACATCTTCCTGGCCATTGGGGTAGATTCGGGTCATCGAAGGCACGACGGCGGACAGCTCGGCATAATCATTCCAGTCAATGATGATGCCGGCGGCCCGCGCAATCGCAATCCAGTGGATTGTATGGTTGGTTGAGCCCCCGGTAACCAGCAGCGCCACCAGGGCATTCACGATACTTTTCTCATTGACCAGATCAGCGAGCCCTAACTGGCCACCATGGGGTTTGGAGAGCTTGATGACCTGCTCAGTTGCAGCCCGGGTCAGAGCGTCTCGTAATTCCGTTCCCGGATGGATGAATGCGGCCCCAGGCATGTGCAACCCCATCACCTCCACCAACAACTGATTGCTGTTGGCGGTCCCATAGAAGGTGCAGGTTCCCGGGCTGTGGTAGGACTTACTCTCGGCTTCCAGTAACTCCTCCTTGCCAATCTTGCCCTCAGCATAGAGCTGGCGTATCCGCTGCTTTTCCTTGTTGGGGAGCCCGGAAGGCATTGGGCCAGCAGGGACCAGAACAGCAGGCAAATGGCCGAAACTCAGCGCACCGATCAACAAACCTGGCACAATCTTGTCACAGATGCCCAACAACAGGGCAGCATCAAACATGTTGTGGCTCAGGGCGACTGCAGTACTCATGGCAATGGTATCCCGGGAAAACAGGCTCAGCTCCATTCCCGGCTGCCCTTGAGTGACGCCATCACACATGGCCGGCGTACCGCCCGCAACCTGGGCGACCGACCCCATGCCATGGGCCGCCTCCCGGATAACGTCGGGGAATCCCTCATAGGGTTGATGGGCGGAGAGCATGTCGTTGTAGGCCGTAATGATGGCCACATTGGCTCGGTTCATGAACTTGAGGGTGTCTTTATCACCCTGATTGCACGCCGCAAATCCATGCGCGAGATTCCCGCAGGAAAGACTACTCCGGTGCGGTGACTGCTCTTTTAGACGATTCATTCGCTCCAGGTATACCTGCCGGGTATGACGGCTGCGCTCTGCAATCCGTCGCGTGACCCTCTCAACCGTTGCGTGCATGACCACCTCCCATAATTCCTGCCCTCACCCAATAAACGTATCATTACTTTCTTTCTGGCGGTAATAACGATAAATATCGTGCACCATGGGTGAATAATTGATACTTTTACTACATATTTGCATCGCAGCACCAGCCGTTATGGCACGATCGTCTCGGCCCGAGGTATCAGGTATTGCTGAAACAATTTTGTCTGACCATTTATGATAGCTTGCATCAAGTAACCGGGCAGCGCCCCACTCGATTCCCAGCAACTATTGCACCAACGACCAAAAGCTAAACGACGCCATGAACGAGTAACGGTATCGTGGAATCAGGAATCCGCACTACACAACCAACCATAAGGACACACAGCATGCTCAGGCGCACCAAAATTGTCGCCACATTAGGTCCGGCCACGGATGCCCCCGAATCCCTCGCCGCCGTCATTAAGGCCGGGGTCGATGTCACCCGCCTGAATTTTTCCCATGGCAGCGCCGATGAGCACATGGAGCGAGCGAAACGGGTTCGCCAGGAAGCTGCTGCCCAGGGCCGTTTTGTTGCTCTTCTTGCGGACCTTCAAGGTCCCAAACTCCGAATCGCCAGATTCACTGACAACAAGGTCACTCTGATTGCCGGCCAGACCTTCGTGCTGGATGCGTCCATGGACAAAAGCGCGGGTGATCAGGAGCGAGTCGGCATTGATTATGAACAACTGATCCAGGACGTGGAGCCGGGCGACATTCTGGTTCTGGATGATGGTCGAATTGAGATGGAAGTGCAGTCGGTGGACGATCACAGCATTTCCTCCAGGGTATTGATCGGCGGTCCGCTTTCCAACAACAAAGGCCTGAACAAGCGCGGCGGCGGGCTATCTGCAGACGCGCTGACAGAAAAAGACAAGAAAGACATCGTGACCGCGGCCGAGCTGGGCGCCGATTACGTGGCCGTCTCTTTTGTTCGCACCGCCGAGGACATGAACATTGCTCGCCAGCTACTCAAAGAAGCTGGTTCCGATGCCGGCCTCGTGGCCAAGATCGAACGCGCTGAACTCGCCTACAACGAAGCCGCCCTGGACGCGGTTATTGAGGCTTCCGATGCCGTCATGGTGGCCCGGGGCGACCTCGCCGTGGAGATCGGCGATGCGGAGCTGGTTGCGGTTCAGAAGCACATCATCCGACGGGCCCGCCAGCTCGACACGGCGGTCATCACCGCGACGCAGATGATGGAATCCATGATCACCAACCCGATGCCGACCCGGGCAGAGGTCTCGGACGTGGCAAACGCCGTGATGGACTACACCGACGCGGTCATGCTCTCGGCCGAAACAGCGGTAGGCGACTACCCGGCTGAAGCGGTGGAGGCCATGGTGCGAATCTGCCTGGGCGCTGAAAAGCACCCCTCCATGCACCAGTCACAGCACCGGATCCATGAAACTATGGAGCGGATTGACGAGGCCGTTGCACTGTCAGCCATGTACGCAGCCAACCACCTCACTGGCGTTACCGCGATCATCTGCCTCACAGAAACCGGCGCCACACCGCGACTGATGTCACGAATCAAGTCCAGCCTGCCGATATTCGCGTTCTCCCGGCATCATTCAACCCAGCACAGAGTTGCACTGTTCCGTGGGGTCCAGACAGTGCCATTTGATTCTGCCACCGTTCCGAACGAGCAGACCAATGCGCTGGCGGTCTCTGAGCTGGTGAGCCAGGGCGTCGTCAAGGAGGGTGACCTGGTTGTGGTGACCAAAGGTGATTACGTCAATGCCCAGGGCGGCACCAACACGATGAAAATTGTACGCGTCGGCCCTGATATCCGCTGACCTCTACAGGACCTCAAGACTGGACCGGGCGATTTCCGTGATCCTCGGCCAGTCTTTCTCTGCCATCAGGTCCGACGGGGTCAGCCAGGATCCCCCGACCGCTTTCACATTGCTCAACGCCAGATAGTCCCTGGCGGTCTCCTTTCCAATACCTCCCGTAGGACAGAAGGTCACATCTCCAAAAGGCCCGCTCAATGCCTTCAGCGCCGGGATACCACCCGCTATTTCAGCAGGGAAAAACTTGAACTCACGATAGCCCAGCGCATACCCAAGCATTAGCTCGGACGCAGTCGCCACCCCGGGTAAAAGCGGCACTTCCGACGTTATCCCGAATTCCAGGATAGCCTCAGTAACACCCGGCGTGATCACGAACTGGGCGCCCGCGGTTTCCACCTGACGATACTGCGCAATACTCGTGACGGTGCCGGCCCCTACCCAGGCTTCAGGAATCGCCTCTCGTACCTGCCTGATGGCTTGCAGCCCATGCTCCGTTCTCAGAGTAATTTCCAATACCTTGATCCCGCCATCCACCAGAGCCTGACAAAGAGGCACAGCATCCTCAAGATTCCGAATGGCAATCACCGGCACCAGAGGTGAAGCCGCCAGTACCGTCTGGATACGCTCGCGATGATCGCTTGAAAGCTGAGTCATGATTCTCTCCATGAAATCGTTACAGATTACGCCCGAGACGGCGGCTCAAGGACTCCAGAACAGTTTTAGCCCGGGTTTGAGGAACGCTCTGACCGGCATCGCCGCAACCTGATCAGGCTCCGACAAGGCTGCCGCCAGGGTTTCGAGCTTGTCTTCTCCACGAAGGTAAAGCACCGTTTCGCGCGCCGCTGAAAGCACACGCAATGTCAGGGTGATTCTTTCCTGGGGCTGGGAAACCGGCGTCATCGCCACTACCCTCGATGGATTGTCGATAGCGAGGGCTCGAGGCAGCTCTGGTGCATCGGGAAACAGTGACGCTGTATGCCCGTCGTTGCCCATACCCAGAATGAGCACATCCAGCGGTAAAGTAAGCTGCTCCAGCGCACGCTCGACCGCTCCCAAAACTTTTGATGGTGAGTTTCCCGGCTGCTTCAGCGCGAAGTAACGGGCATCGCTCGCCCCGGCCTGGAGCAGGTTCTCCCTGACAAGGCGGGTATTGCTGTCTGGAGACTCTTCATCCACCCATCGTTCGTCGACCAGCAACACGTCTACCCGCTTCCAGTCCAACGCCTTCGTTGCCAGAGCCCGAAAAAAGGGCACCGGGGTAGAGCCGCCGGAAACGGCAAGGCTGGCCCGGGGAGCTACCTTCAGGCGAGCCTCAATCATATCCGCCACCGCGTCGGCCAGTGACTCCGCCAGTTGCTGTGAGTTTCGCCCGATCTGGGACTGAATACCCGCTGGCAAAGCGATATCAGACATCTTCATACCAGCTCCGACCATCCCGAGTAATCATGGCAATCGAGGCAACAGGCCCCCAGGTTCCTGCTGCATAACGCTTGGGAGGCTCGCCACTGTCGTGCCAGTTGCGAATGACCCTGTCCACCCAACGCCACGCGTGCTCAACCTCATCGCGGCGGACGAACAGATACTGGTTTCCCTTCATCACCTCCCACAACAGGCGCTCGTACGCGTCCGGGATTCGTTCCGCGTCGAAGGTTTCAGAGAATGTCAGCTCCAGTGGTCCCTGCCTCAGGCGCATGCCTTTGTCCAGGCCCTGGTCCTTGGTCAGAATTTTCAGGGCCATACCCTCGTCCGGCTGCAGCCGGATAATCAGCTTGTTATTGGCCAGATGTTTCTGGTCCGGGTCAAAAATGTAGTGCGGGGCCGGCTTGAAATGAATGATGATCTGGGAAAGCTTTTCTGGAAGCCGTTTACCCGTCCGGATATAGAAGGGCACCCCGGACCAGCGCCAGTTGTCTATTTCCACTTTCAGCGCGACAAAGGTCTCCGTCTCACTCCCGCGATTGGCACCCTCTTCCTCAAGATAGCCCGGAACCGGCTGGCCACCGCTGGTTCCGGCGGTATACTGCCCCCGGACTACATAGCGCTCCATCATGTCCGGCGTGATCTCGCGCAATGCCTTGAGCACTTTCACTTTCTCATCACGGATGCTGTCCGCAGACAGATCCGACGGCGGATCCATCGCAATCAGGCACAACAACTGGAGCAGGTGATTCTGGATCATGTCCCGGATCTGGCCCGCCTTGTCAAAATAGCCCCAGCGACCCTCTATCCCTACCGCCTCGGCGACGGTGATCTCCACATGGGAGATGTGGTTCTGATCCCACTGGGACGCAAACAGGTTGTTGGCAAATCGAAGTGCGATCAGATTCTGAACCGTTTCCTTACCCAGATAATGATCAATCCGGAACAGTTGATTCTCCCTGTACACCTCACCCAACTCGTCGTTGATGACCTTGGAAGACTCCAGGTCATGGCCGATGGGTTTTTCCACGACCACCCGGGTTCTGTCAGTGCAGCAACCGGCTGTGCGGAGGTTTCTCGCAATCACGCCGTACATGGCCGGCGGCGTCGCCATATAGACAATCAATTCGTTATGGGCACTATCCCGCCAGTTGTTGAGCGCCGAAAATCCGTCCGGGTCATTGAAATCAAGCAGTTGGTATTCCACGCGCTGTAGAAAA
The DNA here is from genome assembly GCF_000708045.1 of Marinobacter nitratireducens. Taxonomy (GTDB): domain Bacteria; phylum Pseudomonadota; class Gammaproteobacteria; order Pseudomonadales; family Oleiphilaceae; genus Marinobacter; species Marinobacter nitratireducens. Next base: position 153,615 of record NZ_ANIE01000003.1, on the reverse strand, counting down.
GCCTCTGCCACGGAGCGATCAAACTCGTCGGGGCGTATCACCTGCTGCAACCTGTCTAGTAATTGCTCCCTGACCCCGGCGGTATCCGTCTCGGTCCGCGCGATCGCCAGGATCCGACTCCCCTCAGCCAGCAAATTCGCACGCGCCAGCTGATACAGCGCCGGAAAGAGCTTTCGTTGCGCCAGATCCCCCAGCGCACCGAACAGCATGAGATCGCAACGGGTATCAACCTTACTGACCATGATCTCTGATTCTCCGTGTCATTCCACTGTGTTCCGACGGGCGCTCCCCAACACTTTAGAGCCAAGCAACTATCTCGCCAACAACGGGCTGACCCTGAAAGCGGACAGGTAGGACATGGGCGGAATGTCGTAACTTTAAGTAAATATTGGCATTGAAATCTGACGAATCCAAGAACTCCACTGCCAGTATGATAGCTTTACTACGCTAAACCTTTAGAAAAGCGGTATAATCGGGCCGTTTTTAAATCAACGACAGCCATGAATCATGGGAGCCTCCTTGATGGCCAGCAACCAGGCACACCGCGACGACAACCTGCTTGAGGATATTCAGGCCCGTCTCGACAGCCTCAACAAATCCGAGCGCAAAGTGGCGGAAGCGATACTCCGGGACCCGAGCGCAGCAACCCGCTACAGCATTGCCGCCCTGGCCCGTGCCGCAGATGTTAGCGAGCCGACAGTCAACCGCTTCTGTCGCGGCTTCTCTGCCACCGGCTTTCCAGACTTCAAGATTCGCCTTGCGCAAAGCATCGCCACTGGTACACCTTACGTCGGGCAGAACGTAGAACCGGACGATACCGTTGCAGAGTTCGCTGACAAGATCATGCTGAGCACCATTGCAAATCTGGACAAGGCAAGGCAAGCACTGGATCCGAGAGAACTGTCCGTTGTCATCGACTACCTGATCCAGGCCAAGCAGATAAACTTCTTTGGCATGGGCGGCTCCGCCGCCGTCGCGATGGATGCCCAGCACAAGTTTTTCCGCTTCAACATTCCCGTCATGTCCTATGATGACGCACTGATGCAACGGATGGTTGCTGCTGGTGCAAATGTTGGTGATGTCATGGTGCTCATCTCCTATACCGGCAGAACCCGTGAAACCGTCGATATCGCGCAATTAGCCAGGTCCAACGGTGCGACGGTCATCGGCATCACCAACCCGGATTCACCGCTGGCCGAGATCTGTACGGCCGTCCTGGGTGTCACCGCACCGGAGGATACCGAGGTCTACATGCCCATGTCCTCACGCATCATTCATCTTACGGTGATCGACATCCTCGCAACCGGTGTCACCCTCAAACGTGGCGCAGATTTCCTCGGTCACCTCAAGAAGATCAAGGAAAGCCTGAAACCAACCCGTTTCCCATCCTCCTGAGTTAAAGGCACAAAAAAGCCCGGCAAACTGCCGGGCTTTCGCTATACCGCCTGGGCACCGTTACGGGCGCTCCACCTCCGCCTTGTTGCGGAGATACTGCTGATAGGCGGCGTATTCTCGCTGCCCTTCCAGCGAAGCCAGAAACTGCGTCAGTTGCTGGAACTCAGAAGCATCCTGATCCACTTCGCCCTCGCGAACGTCATCAAGAGCAACCACCACAGCCTGCTCAGGGCTTACGTTCTTACCATAGCGGACACCACCTTCATCCGGGCGCGCCATGGAGAAGACGGTTTGCATCACCGACATACCCACTTCCGGGGACGTTCGCCCCTGCTCCTCGAATGCCTGCCAACTACCCGCTTCGAGATCTTCCAGGGACTGCCCGTCTTCCAGGGACGAAATGATTTCTTCGGCACGATCAGCCAGCGCTTCCCGGGTCTTCCGGGTAACAAGCACGCCCCGGATATCTTCCCGAACCTGATCAACAGTCAGCTGTTGCGCGTCCCGATGCTCGCGCACCCGGGCAACCACAGACACATTGTCTCCAATATCAATCAGCTCCGTGTTATAGCCGCCCTGTAACACATCTTCGGAATACAGCTGTCTCACCAGACCCTCGTGATCGAACGGAGCAGAACCGCCGTCACGAGTGATGCCACGCGCCTCACGCACCTCCAATCCAAACTCCTCGGCAGGATCAGTCAGATTCTCGGCAGAGTAAGCCGCATCCGCCAACTGGGTACGCACCTCGGCAAAGCGCTCCTCAGCCTTGTCACGCGCCAGCTCGCCGCGAAGTTGTCCCGCCAACTCTTCCAGAGGTGGCACCTCGGAACGGCGGACATCTTCTAGCTGGATCAGGTGAACGCCAAAGCTGGTCTCCACCGCTGCAGAAACCTCACCCGGCTCCAGCGCAAAGAGAGCCTCCTCGAAGTCGGGATCGTACACTCCCCGGCCAGCAAACCCGAGATCACCGCCCTGCTCTGCGGATATGGTGTCAATGGAGTACTCTTTCGCAAGATCGGAAAACGCCTCGCCATCAGCCAGACGCTTCTGGATCTCAGCAATGGTCTTATCGGCATCGGCACCGTCTTCTATCAGAATATGGGCAGCCCGGCGTTCTTCGCGAGCCAGGTCATCGGAACGCTGCTCATAGTACGCCTGCAGCTCTTCATCACTCACGTCCACAGACTCGGCAAGCGCGCCCAGTGACAGGGAAATGTACGCAGCATCAACCTGCTCAGGCTGCTGGAAGCTTGAACGATTGTCATCGTAGTAGGACTGGATTTCTGCGTCCGTCACTTCAACCTGATCGGCAACAGACTCAGCCGGAATGGTCAGAGTGCGGAAATCACGAGTCTGGTTCTGAATACTCAGAAGCTGGCTGGCATTCTCTCCGGCGGCGAAACCGCTCTGGGCAATGCCTGCCCGGATCTGGTTGATCACGTACTGCTTGCGCATGGTTTGGCGGAACTCGGCGATTCCCATACCCATATTGCGAACCGCCGCGGCAAGGCGCTCAGGACTGTATTTTCCGTCGATCTGGAACTGGGGCATCTGCCTGATCAGGGCATCAATGTCGCTGTCGCTGAGCTCCAGGCCCTGCTCGTTCGCATCCTGAGTCAACACCTGCTGCTGTATCAGAGACTCCAAGACATCCTTGCGGATCTGATCTTCATTGAGCAAGGACGGATCAGGCGTCTCCATGTTGGCCAGGCGGCGCTGGCTTTCAATCTGAACCAGACGCAGAAAGTCCCGCTCGGTAATGTCTTCGCCGTTCACTGTAGCCACTTCCGGCTCGCCGGAGAACCCGCCAATGATGGCATCCATTCCCCAGATCGAAAGCGACACAATCAACAGACCAATAATGATCTTGGCAATGGTGCCCTGGGAGTTTTCCCGAATATCTTGAAGCATGTTTTTCTCGAATCCCTGTCAAGGTCGTGCGGTTGTTATCAATTAGCGACGATCTTTGGGTGCGCTGAACGTAAAAAGGCGCACCCTGTCGGAATGCGCCTTGAATCTTCTAGGACAGCTCCGTTTGAAGGGAACCGCCAGAGAAAGAACCGTTACTTAACGGCGTCTTTCAGGGCCTTGCCAGCCTTGAAGCCAGGCACTTTGGAGGCCGGAATCTTGATCTCGGCACCAGTCTGCGGGTTACGACCAGTACGAGCAGCACGCTCTTTAACAGAGAAAGTACCAAAACCGATCAGAGTTACCTGATCGCCTTTTTTCAGTGCACCGGTGATAGAGTTGGTCATTGCGTCCAGAGCACGGCCAGCGGCGGCTTTGGAGATATCTGCGGACTCTGCAATTGCATCGATTAGTTCGGACTTGTTCACACTAAACCCCTTCGATTCCAGGTTGAAGATGTTATAGGTTGGTTTGTTTTTTCTCGGACGTTCTCGACTATCGCATAAGCGGTCAGAGAATTCCATTCTTCAGTTTTCTTATTCCTTTCGGTTGTTAGCCGGCGTTCGGAATAGGCACTTACTGCGCGGGAGCCCTTGGTATTGGCTGCTTCACGGCGAAACAGTTATACCAATGGGCTCTCCGGCGTGTCAACAACTCATCAAGGCTTTAATGCGTATTTATGCGCTCCGCACTGTCGCTTTCATCGTCACGAGGATTTCCTGCCCCGGATTTTGCCGACGAATCTTCCGCACGGGGCTCCGGCGGGTAGGCCAGCGCAATGTCCAGAACTTCATCAATCCACTTGACCGGCCGGATCTCTAGCGACTCTTTGATATTGTCAGGTATCTCCTTGAGATCCCGAACATTTTCATCCGGTATCAACACCGTCTTGATGCCACCGCGATGAGCTGCAAGCAGCTTTTCCTTGAGTCCGCCAATCGCCAGAACACGACCCCGGAGAGTGATCTCACCGGTCATTGCGACGTCTGCCCGCACGGGAATCCTTGTCAGCGCGGAAACGAGAGCTGTGCACATACCAATACCCGCACTGGGACCATCTTTGGGGGTCGCACCCTCGGGAACGTGGACATGAAGATCGTGCTTCTCGTGGAAATCGTCGGCCACACCCAGTCCCGGAGCCCGGCTTCGAACCACGGTCAAGGCCGTCTGGATGGACTCCTGCATGACATCGCCCAGGGAACCGGTTTTGACAACTCGGCCTTTGCCCGGAGTCAGCGCACATTCGATCGTCAGTAATTCACCGCCAACCTGAGTCCATGCCAGCCCCGTTACCTGACCGATCTGATTCTTCTCTTCAGCCAGTCCGTACTTGAACTTCTTGACGCCGGAGTAGTCCTCCAGCATGTCCGGACTGAGCGTCACAGGTGCCTTCTCAGAGCCTTCTACATGCTCGCGGACCACCTTGCGGCAGATCTTGGCGATCTCCCGCTCCAGCCCCCTGACACCGGCCTCACGGGTGTAGTACCGGATCAGGTCCCGAAGCGTTTCCTCGGGAATCTTAAGTTCGTCCTTACCCAGACCATTGGCCTTGATCTGCTTCGGCAGCAGGTATCGGAGGGCGATGTTCACCTTTTCGTCTTCGGTGTAGCCCGGAATGCGAATAATCTCCATCCGGTCCATCAACGCCGGCGGAATATCCATTGAATTCGATGTACACACGAACATCACATCCGAGAGATCGTAATCCACCTCAAGGTAGTGATCGTTGAATGTGTGGTTTTGCTCGGGGTCCAAGACTTCGAGCAGCGCAGATGCCGGATCACCACGGTGATCCATTCCCATCTTGTCGATCTCGTCGAACAGGAACAGAGGGTTCTTGACCTCGACCTTGGACAACTTCTGCAGAAGCTTACCAGGCAAGGCGCCGATATAGGTCTTACGATGGCCGCGAATCTCAGCTTCGTCCCTCACGCCACCCAGGGCCATACGGGTGTATTTGCGATTAGTTGCCTTGGCAATAGACTGCCCCAGCGAGGTCTTACCAACCCCCGGGGGCCCTACCAGGCACAGCACTGGTCCCTTGACCTTCTTCACCCGACTCTGGACGGCCAGATATTCGAGAATACGCTCTTTGACTTCATCAAGACCGTAGTGATCCCGATCCAGAATTTCCCGCGCCTTCTCGAGGTTATGACGCACACGACTCCGCTTCTTCCAGGGAATCGCCAGCATCCAGTCGATGTAGCCGCGAACCACCGTTGCCTCAGCAGACATCGGTGACATCATCTTAAGCTTGTTGAGTTCGGTCTCGGTTTTCTTCCTGGCCTCTTCCGGCAAACCGGCTTCTTCGAGCTTCTGCTCCAGCTCTTCGAAGTCGTTGTTGCCCTCGCCGAGCTGCCCCATCTCTTTCTGGATGGCCTTCATCTGCTCGTTGAGGTAGTACTCCCGCTGACTGCGCTCCATCTGCTTTTTCACACGCCCGCGGATGCGCTTTTCAACCTCAATAAGGTCAATCTCGCCATCGAGTTTGCCAAGCAACAGGTCTACCCGCTTGCGGATATCCAGCGCTTCCAGCAGTTCCTGCTTCTCGGGAATGCGCATTTCCAGGTGCGCCGCCATGGTGTCTGCCAGCCGCTCCAACTCGTCAATACCTGTCAGCGCGTTGGATACTTCAGAGGGGACCTTCTTGGAGAGCTTCACATACTTCTCGAACTCATCCATCAAGGTCTTGATCAACACTTCCTGCTCGCGCTCAGGCAGTGCCTCTTCATCCATCAACACTGCACCGCCCGAGAGGTAGTCACCCTCGGCGATATCGCTGATTGTGGCGCGCGAGTTGCCCTCAACCAGCACCTTTACTGTGCCATCGGGCAAACGCAACATCTGCAGAACCGTGGCCAGCGTGCCCATCTCGAACACATCCTCAGGACCGGGCTCATCAGTAGACGCATCGCGCTGGGCTACCAGTAGGATTTCCTTGCTTCCCTCCATGGCCGCTTCAAGCGCCTGGATGGATTTCTCTCGGCCCACAAAGAGCGGGACCACCATGTGCGGGAAGACCACCACGTCTCGCAACGGCAGCATCGGGTAATCTTGCACGGTATGTTCGGGTATCCGGGTCATAGGGAATCCTCTGACGGTATTTCTTTCAGCATATCACCCTTCATTGGGGCAGCTTCGGAAATTGCAATCTTTTTACGAAACGAAACGAGAAGGGAGAAAAGGGATACAGAATGAGAAAAGGGGCGTTGCCGCCCCTTTTCTCATAAACAATGCGAGCACGAAAGCTTCAATCCTCGGGAACAGCCTTCGCATGGTCGCTACTGTCGTATATCTTGAAAGGTTCGGAGTCGCCCTTGATAACGCTCTCGTCGATCACAACCTTGCTCACATCGTGCTCGGACGGAATCTGGTACATGGTATCCAGAAGCGTCGCTTCCATGATTGAGCGCAGGCCTCGAGCACCGGTTTTCCGCTCCATAGCCTTGTGGGCCACCGCCCTGAGGGCGTCTTCACGGAAATCGAGCTCAACACCTTCCATATCAAAGAGCTTCTGGTATTGCTTGGTCAGGGCATTCTTGGGCTCGGTCAGAATCTGAACCAATGCCGCTTCGTCCAACTCGGTCAGCGTTGCCACCACCGGAAGACGACCAACAAACTCCGGAATCAATCCAAACTTGACCAGGTCCTCTGTCTCGACGTCCTTGATGATGTCACCGGTGCTCTTGCTATCGTCCTGGCTGACGACGGTGGCAGAGAAACCGATGGAGCTTCGTTCGGATCGTTCCTGAATAACCTTGTCCAACCCGGCAAAGGCCCCACCACAGATGAAAAGGATGTTCCCGGTATCAACCTGGAGAAATTCCTGCTGCGGATGCTTCCGCCCACCCTGGGGAGGTACGGACGCCACAGTGCCTTCAATCAGCTTGAGCAATGCCTGCTGCACGCCCTCACCCGACACATCACGGGTAATCGACGGATTGTCCGATTTACGGGAAATCTTGTCGATCTCATCGATGTATACAATTCCCCGCTGCGCCTTGTCGACATCATAGTCACACTTCTGCAGCAACTTCTGGATGATGTTCTCGACGTCCTCACCCACATAACCCGCTTCTGTCAGCGTGGTGGCATCTGCGATGGTGAACGGAACATTCAGCATCCGGGCCAGAGTTTCTGCCAGCAGGGTCTTACCGCTCCCGGTAGGACCAATGAGCAGAATGTTACTCTTGCCAAGCTCAACGTCGGATTTGCCCTCGCCATAGCGCAGGCGCTTGTAGTGGTTATACACCGCCACAGACAACACGACCTTGGCGCGGTCCTGACCAATCACGTATTCATTCAGAGTGTCGCGGATTTCGGCCGGCGTCGGCAGACGATCACTCGCCTCCTCCTGTGCATTTTCCTGGATCTCTTCCCGGATAATGTCATTGCACAGGTCTACGCACTCGTCGCAGATGAACACCGAGGGCCCTGCAATGAGCTTGCGGACTTCATGCTGGCTCTTTCCGCAAAACGAGCAGTAAAGCAACTTGCCGTTATCGTCGCCCCTGCCGTTTCTTTCATCTGCCATTGAATTACCTCTGTTTCCGTTTTGCCGACGCTACGGGACGCTACGGACTGGAGCGCCGGCCAATAATGATGCACTTACTTCCAGTATTATTGATTCGGTACGCGCTTATCAAGTACCGAATCAATCAGGCCGTACTCTTTCGCCTGATTCGGATCCATAAAATTGTCACGATCTGTATCTTTGGCGATAGTCTCAAGATCCTGCCCGGTGTGGTGAGCCAGGATTGAATTCAGGGTATGGCGAATCTTGAGAATTTCACGGGTGTGAATCTCGATGTCGGTCGCCTGGCCCTGATAGCCACCCAGCGGCTGATGAATCATGACCCGGGAGTTGGGTAAGCAGGCACGTTTGCCAGCGGCGCCCCCCGCAAGCAGGAAAGCACCCATACTGGCCGCCTGACCAATGCAGAGCGTGGCCACATCCGGCTTGATGAACTGCATGGTGTCGTAGATGGACATCCCCGCGGTCACAGACCCGCCAGGGCTATTGATGTACAAATGAATGTCCTTGTCCGGATTTTCGGATTCCAGGAAAAGCAACTGGGCCACGACCAGATTGGCCATGTGGTCTTCCACCGGACCGACCAGGAAAATCACGCGCTCTTTGAGCAAACGGGAATAGATATCGAAAGATCGCTCACCCCGAGCGGTTTGCTCGATTACGATCGGCACCAGGCCGGAACTGGTTACCATTGCGGGACCATCAATTGGTTTCTGCGTCATGATGCGCCTGAACTCCTTATGGACAATGGATCGTGGACTCGCCGCCACGTCATTCATTATAGGTGTAATTCCACCCCATACTTTGCCAGCAGTGGCCCCAGATGAAAACAGCCGGACATGCCGGCTGTTTTCTCGGGTCGGCCATCGGAGCCGGATTCAACTCCAACTCCGGTACGATCAGCCCTGCTGGGCCTGGCCAGCCTTGACGGCATCTTCGTACTTGTATTTCTTCTCTTTGACCTTCGCCTGCTCCAGCACGTAGTCAACAACAGCGTCTTCGAGAACGGAAGACTCAATCTGGGACTTCTGTTCAGGATTGCTGTTGAAGTGCTCTACAACCTCTGCAGGTTGTTCATACGTAGAAGCGATTTCCTGGATCTTTTCATCCACCTTGGCAGGATCAGCTTTCAGGTCGTTCTGCTTAACCACTTCCTGGAACAACAGACCGGTCTTGACGCGACGCTTGGCCTGCTCTTCAAAGATTTCCTTCGGCAGCTGCTTGAAATCCACCTGACCACCGAAACGCTGAACCGCGTCCTGGCGCAGGCGATCGATTTCCTGATCAACCAGAGCAGCCGGCACATCCAGTTCGGTGGTTTCGAGAAGGCCGTCAACAACATCGTTCTTGACCTTGTTAGAGATGGCCTGCTTCAGCTCACGCTCCATGTTATTCTTAACTTCTTCACGGAACGCAGCTTCGTCCTCAGCTTCAATACCGAACTTCTGGAAGAATTCGGCGTTCAGCTCTGGCAGCTGAGGCTCTTCAACCTTGTGGATCTTGATTTCGAACTTGGCAGGCTTACCCGCCAGGTCTTCATTGTGGTAATCCTCCGGGAAGGTGACTTCAATTTCCATGTCTTCACCGGCCTTACCACCCTGAACCGCCTTTTCGAAGCCAGGGATCATCTGACCGGAGCCCAGAGTCAGACGATGACCTTCTGCGGCGCCGCCTTCGAACTCTTCACCATCGACAAAGCCTTTGAAGTCGATGGTCAGCACGTCCTTGTTCTTGGACTTGCGTTTGACTTCCTTCATGGTGGCCTGCTGGCGACGGAGGTTATCGATCATGGTGTCGATATCCTTGTCAGTCACCTCGGACTTCATCTTTTCGACGGAGATCTTGCTCAGGTCACCAAGTTCAATTTCAGGCAGAACCTCAAAAACGGCAACGAACTCAAGGTCCTTGCCTTCTTCCATGGTTTTCGGCTCGAACTGCGGCCAACCGGCAGGATTAATGTCCTGCTCCTGCAGCGCCTTGATGTAGTTGTCGCGCATGACCTCGCCAACGATTTCCTGGCGAACGCTGGCACCGAAACGACGCTTCACCACGCTCATGGGCACCTTACCCGGACGAAAACCATTCAGACGAACGGTACGTGCGGTCTCCTGCAGGCGTTTCTGGACCGCCTGATCGATTTCCTGGGCGGGCACACCAATCGTCATGCGACGCTCGATGTTGGAGGTCGTTTCAACAGACACTTGCATGGAAGATCCTCAAATTACAGGTTCAGTATGTGAATGAATTTAAACCTAAAAGTCTTTCCCCGGACTACAGCCGACAATAAGACCAAAAATTAAAGGCACGTAGTTTATCACGGTTTGCACCGCCGAGAGAATCACCTACCAAAAGCAGATTGCAGGACAAGGCATAGAAATGAAAAAAGCCCTCAGATAATGAGGGCTTTTCAAGAAAGGATGGTGCTCAGGGAGAGAATCGAACTCTCACACCTCTCGGTACCAGAACCTAAATCTGGCGCGTCTACCAATTCCGCCACCTGAGCAAAACCTGAATTCGGTGCTTTCCAACTCCGCTACTTGAATAACGACTTTCGGGAACCTTACCGCTCCCGGCGGCAAACCCTGATCGTTAACAGAGAAGGAAAAGTGGGGTGGACGAAGGGGTTCGAACCCTCGACCGCAGGAGTCACAATCCTGAGCTCTACCAACTGAGCTACGTCCACCACAAAGAGATGTACCTCTCGGTACTGTCGGCACCCGGCCGACCATTGACACTTCAACTTTGCTGGCGACGGTGGCCGCGGCACTTAGGCACTTAACACCTGCCCATACCGACGGCTTAATGGCGCGCCCGGCAGGACTCGAACCTGCGACCATCCGCTTAGAAGGCGGATGCTCTATCCAGCTGAGCTACGGGCGCTTAACCGTTCGCCCACCTGAATATCCAGAAAAATGGTCGGGGTAGAGAGATTCGAACTCCCGACATCCTGCTCCCAAAGCAGGCGCGCTACCAGACTGCGCTATACCCCGTTTCGACTGAACAACAAGTGCCTCAGCAAAGTTGGCGCGCATATTACCGGCGCCGAACGGCCCCGTCAACACGCAATTCCAATTTATCTGAAACACTTGCTTAACGGATGACCATCACAGGCGTGAAAAGTTCCAACTCCGACCGTGAAAGCGCCAATTGGAGTTCACTCATAACCATGAGACAATGCGCGATCTTCATTTACCCATGCTTAATCTACAAAGACGAGACATGAGCGCCAAACTTATTAATGGAAAAGAAATCGCGGCCACCGTCAGACAACAAGTCGCCGCCGGTGTGGAAGCCCGCAAACAGCAAGGGCTGAGAGCTCCGGGACTGGCCGTCGTTCTGGTGGGCGACGACCCCGCTTCCCAGGTATACGTCGGCAACAAGCGCAAGGCCTGCGACGAGGCTGGCATCCTCTCCCTGTCCTACGACCTTCCCGCAGACACCTCTCAGGAGGCACTGGAAGCTCTTATCGATGAACTGAACGAGAACCCGGCGGTAGACGGCATTCTGGTTCAACTCCCCCTGCCCGACCACCTGGACGACGACCCAATTCTCGTCAAGATCCGCCCGGACAAGGATGTTGACGGATTCCACCCGTACAACATCGGCCGCCTCATGCAACGCAAACCGACACTGCGCCCTTGCACACCGGCCGGCGTCATCACCCTGCTGGACAGCATTGACACACCTTACAAGGGTCAACACGCCGTCATTGTCGGCGCATCCAACATTGTCGGCCGGCCAATGAGTATGGAACTGCTGCTCAAAGGCGCTACCACCACGGTATGCCATCGTTTCACTCCGAACCTCGACAAGTTCGTGGGCGAGGCCGACATACTGATCGCAGCTGCCGGAAAGCCCGGGCTGGTCAAAGGCGAGTGGATCAAGCCCGGCGCAACTGTCATTGATGTGGGCATCAATCGCATGGAGGACGGCAAACTGAGAGGCGATGTGGAGTTCGACATTGCCGCAGAACGCGCGGCCTATATCACCCCGGTTCCAGGCGGGGTTGGACCGATGACCATCGCCACGCTCCTCCAGAACACCCTCTACGCCGCAGACGTTCTGCACAAGGACTGAGACACTTCCGGGAATCGCGGCCAGCGGTTTTCAACTCTTTGCGCAAGACACAAAAAACCCCGCCTGAGCGGGGTTTTTTGTGTCTGTACTGCTCGCTTACGCGCCGTACTTGGCTTTCGCCTTCAGGCGGTAGGCATGCAGAAGCGGCTCAGTGTAGCCATTCGGCTGCTCACAACCTTTCAGAACCAGCGCCATAGCCGCCTCAAAGGCAACGCTGTCGTCAAAGTTAGGCGCCATGCTGCGGTAAGCCGGATCGCCAGCATTCTGCTGATCCACAACCGCCGCCATGCGCTTCATGGTTTCCTCGATCTGCGCTTCTGTGCAGACACCGTGGTGCAGCCAGTTGGCCAGCAGCTGGGAGGAAATACGCAGGGTGGCGCGGTCTTCCATCAGACCAACGTTGTTGATGTCCGGAACCTTGGAACACCCCACACCCTGATCAATCCAGCGTACAACGTAGCCAAGAATGCCCTGGGCATTGTTGTCCAGCTCCTGCTGGATATCGTCAGCACTCAGAGAAGATGCATCTTCCAGAACAGGCACCGTCAGGATGTCTTCCAGAGCAGCGCGCTGACGGGAAGCCAGCTCTTTCTGAACGTCAAACACATTGACCTGATGATAATGGGTCGCGTGCAGGGTTGCAGCGGTCGGGGACGGAACCCAGGCAGTGTTAGCGCCAGACTTCGGATGACCGATCTTGGCTTCCAGCATGCCCGCCATCAGGTCCGGCATTGCCCACATACCTTTACCAATCTGAGCGACACCGGAGAAGCCGGTTTCCAGACCGATATCAACGTTCCAGTTCTCATAGGCGTTGATCCAGGCAGCCTGCTTCATCTCACCCTTGCGGATGAACGGACCAAGCTCCATGGAGGTGTGAATCTCGTCACCGGTGCGATCCAGGAAGCCGGTGTTAATGAAGACCGCACGCTCTTTGGCAGCGTGAATACAGGCCTTGAGGTTAACCGTGGTGCGACGCTCTTCGTCCATAATGCCGACTTTCAACGTGAAACGCGGCAGGCCAAGCGCGTCTTCGACACGACCGAAAAATTCGTTGGTAAACGCAACCTCTTCCGGGCCGTGCTGCTTCGGCTTAACGATGTAAACAGAACCCTTGGTGCTGTTCTGGAATGGGCTGTTGCCCTTCAGATCGTGAATGGCGATCAGGGAGGTCATCAGACCATCCATCAGCCCTTCAGGGATCTCGTTACCATCGCTCAGCAGGATCGCCGGGTTGGTCATCAGGTGGCCAACGTTACGAACGAACAGCAGGCTACGGCCCTTAACGCTCAATTCGCCACCATCCGCAGCGGTGTAAGAACGGTCACCATTCATTTTGCGGGTCAGAGACTTACCGCCCTTCTCGAAGGTTTCCTCGAGGTCACCCTTCATCAGACCAAGCCAATTCTTGTAGGCAACTACCTTGTCGTCAGCGTCTACTGCAGCAACGGAATCCTCACAATCCATGATGGTGGTGAGAGCAGATTCCATCAGGACGTCTTTGACGTTGGCGCCGTCATCCTTGCCGATCGGATGATTGGCATCGAACTGGATTTCGAAACGCATACCGTTTTTGGACAGCAGAATACCGGTCGGGGCATCAGCAGCACCGACGTAACCAACAAAGCCTGCCTCGTCTTTCAGGCCGGTAACGTCGCCGTTCTGCAGCTTGACCACCAGCCTGCCACCGTCAACGTAGTACTTGGCAGAATCTTTGTGGCTGCCAGATGCCAGCGGAGCAGAGCTGTCCAGCAGGTTGCGTGCCCACTCGATAACCTTGGCACCACGAACCGGATTGTAGCCAGCGCCCTTGTCGGCTCCGCCATCTTCAGAAATCGCGTCGGTGCCGTACAGTGCGTCATACAGGCTACCCCAGCGGGCATTCGCGGCATTCAGCGCAAAGCGCGCGTTCATGATCGGCACGACAAGCTGAGGACCAGCCATGGTTGCGACTTCAGGATCTACGTTGGAGGTAGAAATCTTGAAATCCGCCGGCTCATCAACGAGGTAACCGATTTCAGTCAGGAATGACTTGTATTCAGCCATGTCCAGCTTCTGACCTTTGTGGTCACGGTTCCAGCTGTCCATTTTTTCCTGAATCGCGTCGCGCTTGGCCAGCAGCTCGCGGTTGCGCGGGGCCAGCTCGTTAACGATCTTGTCAAATTCGGCCCAGAATTTTTCCGCATCAACCCCGGTTCCCGGAATCGCTTCATTGTTTACGAAATCATACAGATTCTTCGCGACCTGAATGCCGCCGATTTGTACGCGTTCTGTCATCGTTGTCTGCCTCAGTGGGTTACGTTTCCCGACTCCCCCTTCAACGTTAAGGGGGCATTCAAATTTGAGCCGCGCATTGTACGGGAAAATGCCTATGAGATCATTCCTTCAGGCACAAAACTGGTCTGACCATGCGCGATCTTCGTTAAATCAGGCTCTACGCCAGCTCGTTCCTTCACGGGAGTCGTCGAGGATGACACCTTTCGCCATAAGCTCATCCCTGATCCGGTCAGCCTCAGCAAAATCCTTGGCCTTTCGGGCGTCTGCCCTGGCCTGAATCATTGCCTCGATATCCTCAGCCGTCAGATCGTCATCCGAACCGCTCTGGAAAAAGGCCTCAGGATCCTGCTGTAGCAACCCCAATACTACCCCCAGGCGAACCAGTACGGCCGCACTGTTCCGGGCAGCCTCTTCATCCCCATCCCGACGGTGCTGATTGATTTCACCGGCAACCGCATGCAAGACGGAAATAGCGCCCGCGGTATTAAAATCATCATCCATCACTTCCGTAAACCGGCGGTCGTGCTCAGTCTCGCCGACATCACCTGGCTTCGCCGGAACAAGGCCGCGCAGTGCGTGATAGAGCTTGGTCAGCGTGCGAGTAGCTTCTTCCAGACTCTCTTCCGAGTAATCGACCTGACTGCGATAATGGCTGGAAACCAGGAAGTAACGAACGACCTCTGCAGGATACTTCTCGAGTATCTCGCGAATCGTGAAGAAGTTGCCGAGAGATTTCGACATCTTTTCCTTGTTTACGCGAATCGCGCCCGCATGCATCCAGGTATGAACGAACTTGTGCCCTGTCGCGCACTCTGATTGAGCGATTTCGTTCTCATGATGCGGGAAAAGAAGATCGGGCCCACCCCCATGAATGTCGAACGTATCACCCAGGCACTTCGTGGACATCGCGGAACACTCTATATGCCATCCGGGGCGACCATCGCCCCAGGGAGAAGGCCAACTGACCTCCCCGGACTTTGCACCTTTCCAGAGTGCAAAATCGGCGGGACTGCGCTTGGCTTCCTGCACATCGACCCGCGCACCGGCAACCAGATCTTCCAGTTTTTTGCGACTAAGCTTTCCGTATTCCGGGAAGGATTCAACGGCGAAGTAAACATCGCCATTATCGGCCGGGTAGGCATGGCCTGTGGAGATCAGGCGCTGAATCATGGCGACAATATCGTCAATGTAGGCCGTCGCTCGGGGCTCTTCACTTGGTGAAAGCACGCCCAGCCGAGCCTCGTCCTCATGCATTGCCTGAATCATACGCCCAGTCAGTTCCGTAAAGACTTCACCGTTTTCGTCAGCACGAATCAGAATCTTGTCATCAATATCAGTGATGTTCCGCACGTAATGCACATCAAAGCCGCGGTGCCGCAGATAGCGAGTAATGACGTCGAACGCCACCAACACTCGCCCGTGGCCGAGGTGGCAGTAGTCATAAACGGTCATGCCACACACATACATGCGAACCTTGCCCGGCTCGATCGGGCGGAACTCTTCTTTCTCTTTCGTCAGGGTGTTGTATATAC
This sequence comes from Marinobacter nitratireducens, assembly GCF_000708045.1. Classification (GTDB taxonomy): domain Bacteria; phylum Pseudomonadota; class Gammaproteobacteria; order Pseudomonadales; family Oleiphilaceae; genus Marinobacter; species Marinobacter nitratireducens. The sequence goes on along the minus strand of NZ_ANIE01000003.1, from coordinate 137,889 downwards.
GGATCACTTGCCCCCCTTGCCCCAGGAATCCCGGAGGGTAACGGTGCGATTGAATACCGGACGCCCGGCTTTTTCGGTCAACGCCGGGTCACAGAAAAAGTAACCTTCCCGCTCAAATTGGTATGGCACATCCGTGCGTGGATCGGCCAGGCCTTTCTCCACTCGGGCACCCGCCAGTGTCACCAGCGACTCGGGATTGAGATGATCGACAAAGTCGCCGTCCTTGTCACTGTCAGGCGATTCGTGATTGAACAGGCGGTCGTAGAGTTGAATGTCAGCCTCAACGCTATCGGTAGCGGACACCCAGTGGACAACGCCATTGGGCTTGTAGCCCTCGGGGTTAACGCCCAGCGTATTGGGATCGTACTCGCACTTCAGCTCGACAATCTCGCCATTGTCATCTCGAACAATCTCAAGACAGGTCATCACATACCCGCCGCGCAACCGCACCGCCTGATCTGGCGCCAGTCGCTTCCACTTTCGTGGCGGCTCTTCAACAAAATCTTCCCGATCGATGAAAAGCGTCTGACTCCAGGTCACTTCTCGCTCGCCCATATCCGGATTCTGAGGATGAACCGGCAACACCAGGGTTTCCGTCTTGTCAGCCGGGTAATTGACCAGAGTGACCTTCAACGGCCGCATGACGCACATGGCGCGCGGAGCTCGGGCATTGAGATCTTCCCGGATGGCATACTCAAGCATACCCACATCGACAGTTCCGCCCGCCTTGTTGACACCGATCATGTCGCAAAACGCGCGGATGGATTCCGGCGTATAGCCACGGCGGCGCATGCCGGAAATCGTCGGCATCCGCGGATCGTCCCAGCCATCCACGAACTTCTCGTCAACCAGGCGCTTGAGTTTACGCTTGGAGGTAATGGTGTAGTTCAGGTTCAGTCGGGCGAACTCGATCTGACGCGGATGACAGGGACCGGAAATATTGTCCAGCGCCCAGTCGTACAGCGGGCGATGGTCCTCGAACTCCAGCGTACACAAGGAATGAGTAATGCCTTCCAGGGCATCGGAAATCGGGTGGGTAAAGTCATACATCGGATAGATGCACCACTTATCACCGGTCTGATGGTGATCCGCGTAGCGAATCCGGTAAAGGATCGGATCCCGCATATTGATGTTCGGAGACGCCATATCAATCTTGGCGCGAAGCACCTTTTCGCCATTGCCAAACTTGCCTGCCCGCATATCCCGGAACAGTTGCAGGTTTTCTTCAACGGGACGATCACGGTATGGACTGTTCTTGCCCGGCTCCTTCAGGCTGCCCCGATACTCGGCCATCTGTTCAGCCGATAGTTCGCAGACGTAAGCCTTGCCGTTTCGAATCAGCTCTTCGGCAAACTCGTACAGGGCATCAAAGTAATCGGATGCAAAACGAACATCGCCCGCCCACTTATAGCCAAGCCACTCTACGTCCTGCTTGATGGCGTCGATATACTCCTGGCTTTCCTTCTCCGGATTGGTGTCATCAAACCGGAGATTACAGTCACCAGCAAAGGTCTCTGCGATACCGAAGTTCAGGCAGATGGACTTGGCGTGACCAATGTGGAGGTAGCCATTTGGCTCGGGCGGGAAACGGGTAACCACCTTTCCGGTGTGCTCGCCCTTCGCGATGGCGTCTTCGATCAGGCTCTGGATAAAGTTATGGGCTTTCTTCGACTCGGCGCTCATACGTTCTCTGTTGACAGGGATGTGAATCTGAAACCGCGTATTATACCCACAAATCCCTTCCGGACTCATGCATAGCGGCAAACTCTTGAGTACAATAGCCGTACTATTGTGATTAACCTTTGCAAACAGGAAACCCTGATGATTCTGCTGACTACCAACTACGGTGACATCAAACTAGATCTGGATTATGACAAGGCACCGGAAACCGCCAAAAATTTCGAGCAGTACGTCCGTGACGGTTTTTATGACGGTCTGATTTTCCACCGTGTAATCAGCAACTTCATGATTCAGGGCGGTGGCTTCGAGCCAGGCATGGCACCTCGCAAAACCCGTGACGCCATCCAGAACGAGGCTGATAATGGGTTGAGCAACATGCAGGGCACCATCGCCATGGCCCGCACCATGGACCCCCACTCCGCCACGGCCCAGTTCTTTATTAACGTTGAGAACAATGGCTTCCTGGATCACACCGCCAAAAATGCCGAGGGTTGGGGTTACTGCGTGTTTGGCAAGGTTGTCGAAGGCATGGACACCGTTAACAAGATCCGGGCCGTTCGCACTACCATGCGCGCCGGGCATCAGGACGTGCCTGCCGACGACGTGGTGATCGAGAAAGCTGAGGTCCTGGAGGACGCGTGACCACGCTGTTTATCTCAGACCTGCACCTGGAGGAGTCGCGTCCCGACATTACGGAGGCATTCCTCTCCTTCCTGAAGCAAAAAGCCAGTGGCGTTGAACAGCTCTATATTCTGGGGGACTTCTTCGAAGCCTGGATTGGCGATGATGAAAAGACTCCGCTTCAGGAACGTATCGCAGAGGCACTGCAAGAAGTAAGCGCCGGTGGAACCGAAATCTTCCTGATGCACGGCAATCGAGATTTCCTGATTGGCGAGGCATTCTGCAACCGGGCCGGGGCTACGCTACTCGCTGACCCCACTGTCATCGATCTGTACGGCACCCCGACCCTGTTGATGCATGGCGACAGCCTGTGCACAGCCGATGTGGAGTATCAGAAATTCCGGGCCAGTATGCGTAATCCGCAGATGATCCAGATGATGCTCGCCCGGCCGCTGGAAGATCGTCAGCAGATGGCACGTCAACTCCGGGAAATCTCCATGGCCAAGAATCAGGGCAAGGCCGAGACCATCATGGACGTGACTCCGGAAGAAGTTGTGAAAGAAATGGAAAAGCACAGTGTGCAGCGGCTGATCCATGGCCACACGCACCGGCCGGCAATCCACGAGTTAAACGCTAACGGCCAGCAGGCATGGCGAATCGTTCTGGGCGATTGGGACCGGAACGTCTGGTGGCTGGAAGCCCGGCCCGGACAGGAGCCAGAGCTGAAAAAAGCGCCGTTATCGTGACGTTACTTCAGGTGGTTCGCGATAGCTCTCGAGCCGCCTGAGCCATCCGGGCAACCAACGCTCCCGCTCGATTGGATTTTCCGCATTCTGCGCCCGACGAGTCAGGACATAGCTCGCAGCCTCACGAAACTTATCCAGGGCAGGTCTATCCGAGGCCGCCTCCATATTGAGCAGGACCTGCAACAACCCCCACCCTTTTCCCTGGTAGCGCTCTGCGGGTGCAATCCCCTCTCCCTTGAAATTGACGTAGTCCGCCAGGGCATAAACGCCTCCGGGGGTTGCGCTCAGATCCACCAGTCTCGCACGCACTTCCTCACGACGCGGCTCAGGCGCTGCTTGAACGACCTTTTCCAGCGATTCCCTTGCCCTACGAAAGATAAATTCGGCCTGCAGGCCCTGCGTACCTGCCAAAAACTGACGCAACTCCGCCAGACGAGGCGAATTCTTCGCCTGCAGGAATGCATCCCGGTCGGGCCAGGGCGCATCAAAAGGATCAAGACCAACCAACGAGTCAGGAAGGCTGGCCTGACGCTGAACCATGTATTGGATCAGCTTCGGGAAACTTTCCGTGAAACGCCCATCGACGCCTTTTGGATACCAGATGAAGTGCCCGATCCCAAGCGAGGGGAAAGCCTCCCCCTTATTCCAGTGCACCAGGCACTCCAGTTTTCCGGCGCATTCATTCTGAAAGATTTTCTCACCCACCCAGTCCAGTTGAGCAGGCTCGAGTGCCAGCGAAATATCGGTGTCTGAAGCTGTCTGGGGGGAAGAGGATACGTGAGATGCAGCTTCGGACTGCTTACCAGCAGCGTCACCCGACTGAGAATCACAGGCACTCAGCATCACAGCACTGAGCACCCCAATCAAAACCGACGTTTCTTTAAACAAGGCATTTCTCCATTCCGCAACCACATGGCGGTCAAACCGGAACATGGTCTTTCGTCGATCAGAAAACCCCAGTATGGCCAAACGTCTCATCAAGATTAATAACAACCAACTTAAAGATCGTTTAGATTCGTCTGACTCAACAACGGCGCGAGAACTCTTTTCCGTGATCCACTTCAAAGTGTTACTGATGCATTACCGAATGGGACTCCTGAATTCTGTATGGTCACGCCACCGGCTTCGCATGCCGAACCGGAAATAATAAATCAGAAAAAGGACGTTATATGAAAAACGCATTGGTTTGCTCGGCCCTGTGTGCCTCCCTCATGTCCGGTATTGCTAACGCAGACAACCACGGCCAGTCAGACTCAAGAGCGCTGACCACCAACGATCTGATCAACAATGGCTACGCAGAAGCTCGCCTGGGCTTCGCGGACATGGGTCTGAGCGACGACGCCATTGTTATTGCCGGCACATTCGGGACGTCACTTGATCAGTTCCTGCCGGGGCTGGGCGCCGAAGCGGAACTTACACTGACCGCTTCCGACGCCGAAACGACCGTTTCCGACGGCTTCGGAAACTCTGTCACCGTTGAAGGCAGCTATTTCGGGCTGGGTGGCTATGCCACTTACACGCTTGATCTCGACCCTCAGGTAAAGGGCCTGGAACTTCTGGGTCGCGGCGGCCTTGTTTACGTCAATGCCGAAGCGAACACCTGGGCGGGATCGGCAGATGATTCTTCGATCGAGCTTGGCATTGGTATCGGCGCCCGCTATAACCTGCAAAACAACCTTGCAGTTGTTGCCCGATTCGACACCTACGATATAGATGTGTTGAGCTTCGGCGCCACCTACCGCTTCTGAATAAAAAGCCCCGGCAAATGAATTGCCGGGGCTTTTCAATACGACTCGCCCTCTGCCTTACTGCTCCACAAAGGCCCGCTCAATCACGTAGTGACCCATATCACCACCCCGCGCTTCTTTGAAACCCATGTTATCGAGAATCGCACAGGTATCCTTGAGCATACTTGGGCTACCACAGATCATGAATCGATCATTCTCCAGGTCGAACTCCGGGAGCCCCAGATCACGGGTGATCTTGCCGGTTTCCATGGCATCCGTCAGGCGCCCCTGATTACGGAACTCTTCACGAGTCACCGTGGGGTAGTACAGAAGCTTCCCCTCCACCATCTCACCGAAGAACTCATTTTCCGGCAAACCTTCGATATCTTTCTGGTAAGCCAACTCTGATACGTAGCGAACGCCGTGAGTAAGGATGACCTTGTCAAACGCCTCGTAGACTTCCGGATCTTTGATGATACTCATAAATGGCGCCAAACCAGTGCCAGTACTGATGAGCCAGAGGTTCTTCCCGGGTAACAGGTTGTCCAGCACCAAAGTTCCAGTCGGTTTCCGGCTCACGAGAATCTCATCGCCTGGCTGGATCTTCTGAAGGCGCGAGGTAAGCGGGCCATCCTGGACCTTGATAGAGAAGAACTCCAATTCTTCCTCGTAGTTCGCGCTGGCAATACTGTAAGCACGCATTAGCGGCTTGCCCTCGGTTTCGAGACCGATCATCACAAAATGCCCGTTCTTGAAACGGAAGCCCGGATCGCGACTGGTCTTAAAACTGAACAGGGTATCGTTCCAGTGATGAACGCTGGTGACGGTTTCTTTAATCAGATTGCTCATTTCGCTGTGGACCTCGTACCCATTCAGAGCGCGCCTTATCTCTTTAAAGCGGCTACAGTTCAAATTTGGAATGCACTTATTCTACTCCCGCACCAACCTATCGGGAAAATGGGTTATACTCATAACCTTATTCGACAAAATCGATTTAGAGCAATTTGCCATGAAATACAGTTTCCGTCAGCTGGAAGTTTTCCTCGCCGCCGCCCATTTCCAGAACATCACCCGCGCCGCGGAATCCCTCGCCATGTCACAGTCAGCTGCCAGCAGTGCATTGAAGGAGTTGGAAAACCAGTTCGACATCCAGCTCTTCGATCGCGTCGGAAAACGGCTGCAACTGAATGAACTTGGGCGGCTGTATCGGCCCAAAGTCGAGGCCGTTCTGGCACAGGCCAACGAACTGGAGCAGGCCTTCAGCAAACACTCCGAGGTAGGCGCCCTGAAAGTCGGCGCAACCCTTACTATTGGAAACTATCTGGCCGTTGGCGTAATGGCCCAATACATGAATACCCCTACCCATCCCAGGGTTTCGCTGGAAGTCGCCAACACCAGCACCATCGCCCGGCGGGTACGGGATTTTGAGCTGGATATCGGCCTGATTGAAGGGGAGCTTCAATCTTCCGAGTTGGAAGTACTGCCCTGGCGGGGCGACGAGTTGGTGGTGTTCTGCTCCCCGGATCATCCCTATGCCCAGAAGAAAGACCTCACCGATGATGATCTGAGAGATGCCACCTGGATCATGCGGGAACAGGGCTCAGGTACCCGGCAAAGTTTTGAGCGTGGCATGCACGGACTGCTTCCGGATCTCAATGTCCTGTTGGAGCTGGAGCACACGGAAGCGATCAAGCGCGCCGTTGAAGCCAACCTGGGCATCGGTTGCCTATCGGAGGTTGTACTGGCGGACGCGTTCAAGCGTGGTAGCCTGGTGCCGCTCACAGTTCCGGACCATCGCCGCTTCGACCGCCAGTTCTACTTTATCCTGCACAAGCAGAAATACCGCAGCGCGGGCATCGATGCCTGGATGGCCCTGTGTCGGGAACTGTAGAACCCAAACGGCGCTATTGGACCGGACCGCTGTGGAACCGGAACTCTGTATCCGGTTCCTCAATGAGCCGTTTCTCAATCGCCAGGAATCGCCCGACTCGCTCGCTCACAGGCCCGCCATTTGCCTGCTCGGCCAGGCTCAGGTAGTCCTGATAATGCCGGGCTTCGGACTTCAACAACCCGTTATAGAAATCGGCGAGTTTTTCATCCAGATAAGGAGCCAGGGCCGCAAACCGCTCGCAGGAACGAGCTTCAATTATTGCGCCCACGATCAGGACATCCACCAACCGACCGGGATCTTCCTTGCGCACTTCCTCCCGCAACCCGGCTGCGTACCGGGCCGGGCTCAGATGTCCATACTCCACCCCCCGCTTTTTCATAATGGCCAGCACCTGTTCAAAATGGCGCAACTCCTCGCGGGCCAACCGCGACATCTTGTTCAGCAGATCGGCGTTGTCCACGTACCGGTACATCAGACTGAGCGCAGTGGATGCTGCCTTCTTCTCGCAGTGGGCATGATCAATAAGCATCAGGTCGGGGTTAGCCAGGGCATTATCAATCCATAGCTTGGGCGTGCGGCAGGGCAAAAAATCGTGAATGTTCTGCAGGGCTTCTTTCATGTCGGCATTTGGCGTGATTCATTGGAGCGCCGGAGTATATCGCACTCGGCGGGAGCCATAACAGAACTCTCAGACCTCTGTCCAACTTAACTTTATAAGGGGTTTCCTATAGAATGCAGCGCCAGATCAGGGAGTCTCTGAATAAAACCTGTTATCCCCCGGCGGCGATTTGAGGCGTTATTCAGAGGCTCCCGTGGCCTTTTCGCCATAAAACACCCGCCAGGCATGACGCCATCGGCGCGGAACATTCCAACTGATGAGGGTCCATATCGTGTTAGAAGCCTATCGTGAGCACGTGAAAGAACGTGAAGCCCTGGGTATTCCTCCCAAGCCGCTGAACGCCGAGCAAACTGCAGCCCTGGTTGAGCTGCTGAAAAACCCGCCGGCCGGCGAAGAGGAAACGCTCGTTTACCTCCTGGAAAACCGTATTCCGCCTGGCGTGGATGAAGCTGCCTACGTAAAGGCCGCTTTCCTGACCGCCATCGTGAAAGGCGAAGCCTCCTCCCCCCTGCTCGACAAGAGCAAGGCCGTCCAGCTTCTGGGCATGATGCAGGGTGGCTACAACATCGCCACTCTGGTCGAGCTGCTGGACGACGCTGACCTGGCAGAACTGGCCGGCGAGCAGCTGAAGAAAACCCTGCTGATGTTTGATGCCTTCAACGACGTGAAGGAAAAGATGGACGCTGGCAATGCCGTCGCCAAGAGCATCATGGAGTCCTGGGCCAACGCCGAGTGGTTTACTGGCAAGAAAGCCGTTCCCGAGAGCATGAAAATGGTCGTGTTCAAGGTGACTGGTGAAACCAACACCGATGACCTGTCTCCCGCTCCCGATGCCTGGTCCCGTCCTGACATCCCGCTGCACGCCCGCGCCATGTACAAAATGGAGCGTGACGGCCTGACTCCGGAAGAGCCTGGTGTCACCGGTCCGATCAAGCAGATCGAAGAAATCCAGTCCAAGGGCCTGCCCGTTGCCTTCGTTGGTGACGTTGTAGGTACCGGCTCTTCCCGTAAGTCCGGCACCAACTCCGTGCTGTGGTACTTCGGTGAAGACATGCCTGGCGTACCGAACAAGCGCGCCGGCGGCGTGTGCATCGGTAACAAGGTTGCCCCGATCTTCTTCAACACCATGGAAGACGCTGGCGCGCTGGTATTCGAAGCGCCGGTTGACGACATGAATATGGGCGACGTGATCGAAATCCGTCCGTACGAAGGCAAGATCCTGAACGAAGCCGGCGACGTGATCTCCGAGTTCAAGTTCAAGTCCGACGTCATCCTGGACGAAGTTCAGGCCGGCGGTCGTATCCCGCTGATCATTGGCCGCGGACTGACCAACAAGGCCCGCGAAGTTCTGGGTCTGGGCGCTACCGACACCTTCCGTCTGCCGGTTGATCCGGAAGCTGGCACCAAAGGCTTCTCCCTGGCACAGAAGATGGTTGGTAAGGCCTGCGGTCTGGAAGAAGGCAAAGGCGTTCGTCCTGGCACCTACTGCGAGCCGAAGATGACCACCGTTGGCTCCCAGGACACCACTGGTCCGATGACCCGTGACGAACTGAAAGACCTGGCCTGCCTCGGCTTCCAGTCTGACCTGGTTATGCAGTCTTTCTGTCACACCGCTGCTTATCCGAAGCCAGTTGACGTTGAAATGCAGCACACCATGCCGGACTTCATCCAGACCCGTGGCGGTGTTGCCCTGCGTCCGGGTGACGGCATCATCCACTCCTGGCTGAACCGCATGCTGCTGCCGGACACCGTGGGTACCGGTGGTGACTCCCACACCCGTTTCCCGATGGGCATCTCCTTCCCGGCCGGTTCCGGTCTGGTTGCTTTCGCAGCGGCTACCGGCGTTATGCCTCTGGATATGCCGGAATCTGTTCTGGTTCGCTTCAAAGGCGAAATGCAGCCAGGCATTACCCTGCGCGACCTGGTACATGCCATCCCGCTGTATGGCATCAAGCAAGGCATGCTGACCGTTGAGAAGAAAGGCAAGATCAACGAGTTCTCTGGTCGTATCCTTGAAATCGAAGGCCTGGAACACCTGACCGTTGAGCAGGCATTCGAGCTGTCTGACGCGTCTGCTGAGCGTTCTGCTGCCGGCTGTACCATCAACCTGTCTGAAGACTCCGTTGCTGAGTACCTGCGTTCCAACATCACCATGCTGCGCTGGATGATTGCTGAAGGTTACGGCGATCCACGTACCCTGGAGCGTCGCGCCAAGGCCATGGAAGACTGGCTGGCGAACCCGAGCCTGATGCGTGCCGACAAGGACGCTGAATACGCTCACGTCATCGAAATCGACCTGGCTGACATCAAAGAGCCGATCGTTTGCTGCCCGAACGATCCGGACGATGCCAAGTTCCTGTCCGAAGTTGCCGGCGACAAGGTGGACGAAGTGTTCATCGGTTCCTGCATGACCAACATCGGTCACTTCCGTGCCGCTGGTAAGCTTCTTGAGCAGCACAAAGGCCCGCTGAGCACCCGCCTGTGGATGTCTCCGCCGACCAAGATGGACCAGGCCCAGCTGATGGAAGAAGGATACTTCAACACCTATGGCACCGCCGGTGTTCGCACCGAGATGCCGGGCTGCTCCCTGTGCATGGGTAACCAGGCACGTGTAGCTCCGAAGTCTACCGTTCTGTCCACTTCTACCCGTAACTTCCCGAACCGTCTGGGTGATGGCGCAAACGTGTACCTGACCTCTGCGGAACTTGCGGCTGTTGGTGCTGTACTGGGCAAGCTGCCCTCACCTGCGGAGTACATGGAGTACGCCAAGGACCTGAACAGCATGTCGAAAGAGATCTACAAGTATCTCAACTTCGACCAGATGGAAGACTACACCTCCAAAGCTGCTGAAGCTGCCGTCGAGTAAGCTTCCGCCTGAAGGGTGATCTTCAGGAAACGCCAGCCTCCGGGCTGGCGTTTTTTTGTGCCTGAAGGAATCTTAGTCAGCCGCGAATCGGGCATAAAAAAAGCTCCCCGAAGGGAGCTTTTTTTATGCGCCGTCAGACTCAGGCCTGACGGACTGGCCCGCCATTACGGCAGGTTGTGGTACCGAGCCTTGATGGCCTTATCGAAGCCTTCAAGGATCTTCGCGTGGGGCTCATCGCCAAACTTGGATACAGCCACAATGGCGATTGTAGCGAAGATGAAGCCCGGGATGATCTCGTACAGGTCGAGAATACCGCCGGACATATTGCCCCAGATCACCACGGTCGCACCGCCGACCACGATACCGGCAATCGCGCCGTTACGGGTCATACCGCGCCAGAACAGAGACAGGATCAATGCCGGACCAAACGCTGCACCAAAGCCTGCCCAGGCATAGGAGACCAACTCCAGCACCTTACTGTCCGGATTCAAACCGAGAATACAGGCAATCACCGCTATGCCGACAACGGCAAAGCGACCGACCCATACCAGTTCCTCCTGAGAAGCTTCCTTACGGAACAGCGCCTTGTAGAAATCTTCCGCGAGTGCAGAAGAAGACACCAGCAGCTGGGAATCCGCAGTACTCATGATCGCGGCCAGAATGGCTGCCAGAAGGATACCGGCAATGACTGGATGGAACAGCGCATCGACCAGCAGCATGAAGGAACGCTCACCATCATCCAGCGGGGTTTCAAAATAGCCAATCGCAGCGAAACCACACAGCAGGGCGCCCAACAGACCGAGGCCACTCCAGGTTACTGCAATACGGCGTGCGTTAGGAACGTCGTCCTCACTGCGAATTGCCTTGAAGCGGGCAAGGATGTGGGGCTGCCCGAAGTAACCCAGACCCCAGCCAAGCAGTGACAGAATGGAGAGCACGCCCAGAGCCGCGCCGTCAGTTCCGGTGAAAGCATCAAGGAACTCAGGGTTCTTGGCTTCCATCGAACTGGTCACTGCAGCCCAGCCACCGTCAGCATTGATCGCCATGATCGGCACCAGCAGCAACGCAGCGAACATCAACAGCCCCTGAATAACATCGGTCCAGGTGACCGCAAGGAAACCACCGAAGAAGGTGTAGGAAACCACCGCAACGGTGCCAACGATAACCGCAACCTGGTAATCGAGACCGAAGACCGTTTCGAACAACTTGCCACCTGCAACGAGGCCAGAACTGGTATAGAAGAGGAAGAACAGCAGAATGAAGAACGCACTCACGACCCGCAGGATGCGACTGGTATCGTGAAAACGGTTCTCGAAGAATGCTGGCAGAGTCAGAGAATCACCAGCGGCTGCCGAGTATGTCCGCAGACGACTTGCCACGAACAGCCAGTTCAGCCAGGTACCGGCCAGAAGACCGACAGCAATCCAGATTGCCTCATAACCGGCCGCATAGGCGTAGCCCGGCAAACCCAGCAACAGCCAGCCACTCATATCGGAAGCGCCGGCACTGATCGCCGATGGCAGAGGGCCGAGACTCCTGCCGCCCAGAATGTAATCAGAAAGATTCGAAGTACGCTTCCAGGCAACATAGCCGACTGCAAGCATCAGCAGTATGTACGCAAGGAACGTAATACTGATTCCTACACTGTTTCCTATCATATTGGTTTTCTCCCCGTGCGCTATCTGGGTTGGTTGTTATTGGCTTTGGTACGGCTCTCCTTCTGCACCCTGAGCACAGGATGAGAGGGACAACCCTGCATGGAAGGCTTGCCAGCAGCCTTCTCTACTTTCTGTGACGCTCCTGTCACTGTTATCGTTTTCATTCCTTAATTCTCTCAATGCCCAGCGACAGCAGCGAGGCATTTCCCCCGGCCGCCGCGGTATTGACTGTTCGGGTGCGCTCGACACAAAAGCGCAGCAAGTAATGCGGACCACCCGCCTTCGGCCCGGTGCCAGACAGTCCCAGACCTCCAAAAGGCTGGGCGCCGGCAACCGCACCAATCTGGTCCCGATTGATATAACAGTTACCCGCCCTCACCCGCTGCTCGATCCAGGCGGCCATGGATTCGCTCCTGGAATGAATGCCCAGAGTCAGGCCGAAGCCGGTCTGATTAATCTCATCGACAACCTCCTGCAACCCCTCTGCGGGATACCTGATAACGTGGAGGACAGGCCCTGAAACCTCGCCGTTGATTTCCAGAATGCTGTCGATAGCATAGACAACCGGAGCGACAAAATTGCCCTGTTTGCCGGCGACCGGCGTATTGCCCCTGGCAATGAGGCGGCCCCAACCCTCCAGGCCACCGAAACTGGATTGAAAATTTTCCTTTGCCTGCCCATCAATCATCGGACCAACGTCCGTCGACAGGCATTCCGGATCTCCGACGCTTAGCTGCGCAATTGCCCCGGACAACAATTCCTCGACTTGATCGCCAATATCCTCTTGAAGGTATAGCACCTTCAGCGCAGAACACCCTTGCCCGGCACCCGTGAACGCAGATCGGACAACATCCTTGACCACCTGTTCCGGCACGGCACTGCTGTCAACGATCATCGCGTTTTTCCCGCCGGTTGCGGCCATGAAAGGCACGATAGGCCCAGGACGCCCGGCCAACGTCCGGTTTATCTCACGGGCCACATGATTAGAGCCGGTGAAGGCTATGCCCGCGATCCTGGGGTCCGGGATCAGGACGCTGGCAAGTTTAGAGCCATCACCGGGTAACAGTTGAACGACATTTGCCGGAATGCCGGCTTCCAGCATCAGTTGCACCGCACGGTATGCAATCAGTGTTGCCTGTTTCGCGGGCTTCGCCAGTACACTGTTTCCCGCCACAAGCGCCGCTGCAACCTGACCGCTAAACACGGCCAGCGGACAATGCCAAGGGCTGATACAGAGGAAAACGCCCCGTGCTTCCAGATAGAGTTCGTTGTTTTCACCCGTGATGCCGGGCATTGCAATGGGATCACCAAACAAAGCGCGGGCTTGAACCGCGTAGTAACGGCAGTGATCCACGGCGCTGCGCACTTCGTCCACGCCTTCCGGAATGGTTTTCCCGGTTTCGTAGCAACACAGGGCCACCAACTCCGGTAGATTTTGTTCCATAAGCCTGGCAAAGCGCTCAAGACAGCCGGAACGCTCACTCACTGGCAGCCTTGTCCAGGCCCAAACCCCGGAGGAGGCCACTTTCAGGGCTTCTTGCGCATGCTTGGCATTTGCACCTGATATATGCCCAACAACCCGCAATGATTCGGAGGGTGAGTAAACAGGCAAGACCTCATCAGAGGAACAGGATTCTCCATTCACCAACGGCGCCGCAGACCAGCTATGGTTCTGCCAATGCCGTAGCTCTTCAAGCAATTGCTCCCGTCCCACCGAGGCATTCAAATTAACCCCGCTGGCATTTCGCCTCTGTGGCCCATAGATATCGGCAGGGGCTGCGAGGCGATCGTTCACCAATGAGTCGTAGCTGAACAGCCCCTGCACCGGGTTCTGAACCAGTGCCTCAATCGGCGTCCGGGCATCAACCAAGCGATGAACGAACGATGAGTTCGCGCCATTTTCCAGCAAACGACGAACCAGATAGGGCAATAGGTCCTTGTGTGCCCCGACCGGGGCATATATGCGAACAGGGACATCTCCCGCCTCGAGAACACTGTTGTAGAGTGCGACGCCCATACCATGGAGGCGCTGGAACTCAAGCTCCCGGCCCTGCCGCTCCGCCATAACCATGGCAGAAGCCACTGTGAGAGCATTGTGGCTGGCGACCTGGGGGTACAGGGATCCACAGGTATAGCCACTCAACAGAAAGCGCAAACACGCAAGGTAGGACGTGTCTGTTGCCTCCTTGCGGGTAAACACCGGGTACGCCTCTAACCCTCGTTGCTGGCAGATTTTGATTTCCGTATCCCAATAGGCGCCTTTTACCAACCTTACAGGAATCCGGTCTCCCTGATCTTTCGCCAACCGGTTCAGCCAACAAAGCACTGGCAGTGCACGCTTCGAGTACGCCTGAACCACCAGCCCGAACTGTCCCCACCCCCTCGCAACATCTGACTGGAACACGTTTTCGAAGAGCCGCAGCGACAATTCCAGCCGGTCCATTTCCTCCGCGTCGAGTGTGATACCCACATTCCGTTCGCGCGCATACAGCACCAGATCGGACAGACTCCGGTAGAGTTCTGTCATTACCCGTTGCTCCTGCGACGTTTCAAATCGGGGGTGCAATGCAGACAGCTTCACGGAAACCGATGGCAAAGCCCTAAGCGCCAATACCGAGTCGCATCTGCTTACCGCATCAATGGCTCTGCGATACTCGCGCAGATAGCGTTCAGCGACATCCGCGGTGATTGCAGACTCGCCAAGCATGTCAAAGGAGTAGGTATAGCCTTTTTGGAAATAGTCGCGAGCATTGGCGAGCGCCTCGTCAATATCTTGCCCCAGCACGAACTGCTGCCCCATGATCGCCATGGTTCGGTACATCGCCTTGCGAATGACCGTCTCGCCACTGCTTTTTATCAAGCGTTTCCATATCGCTCCGGGAGAGCCATCAAGATCCTTGTCCAAACGGACCACACGGCCAGTTAGCAGCAACCCCCAAGTTGACGCGTTAACCAATGCGGACTCACTGCGACCAACGTGTTTGTTCCAGTCGGCAATCGAGAGCTTATCCTGGATAAGAGCGTCTGCAGTTTCCCGGTCAGGAATTCGCATGAGTGCCTCGGCCAGACACATCAGAAGGATGCCCTCCTGAGTATCAAGGCTGTACTCCTGCAGCAGGGCATCGATCATGTGAATGGCGTCGTCCCGCGCCCGGGCGGACTGGATCAGGTCTGTTGCCATTTCTGTGACGGCAAGGTGTTCCGCTGCGTCACTCTCGGCAAGGGGAATCAGTTCCTTCAGGTACAAAGCTTCGTCCACGGCATGGTTCGCAGTGATGCCCTGCCAGAAAAACGACCTTGGCTGCTCCTGGAAAGCAGGTTCGAGAACCCTGCTTGCTTGAAACATCGGGACGCCCCTTGTGAATTTTGGACCTTCGGTGCAGCACCGCCTCCTGGCCATAACCAGTTAACGCTAACTTAGTAGTAGTACGGACCCAAGACTTACAAATTCCTACGATTCTTTTGCAAATTTGTCCTGAAAGGCCTAAAAATTCGCAAATCAGGCTACTTTTTCACCAAATCGTAGTTTTGTTGGGGTAGTGCCCTTGTGCTTTTTCAGGGCATTGGTCAACGCACCCTGAGAGGAAAAACCGGTTCGAAAACTGACTTCCGAGACGGACAACGATGTGGAAGTCAGCAACTGGGCAGCCTGCTCGAGACGTGCCTGCAGCAGGAACTGGTGGGGAGTGAGACCGGTAACGTCCCTGAACAGTTCGTGAAAGCGACTCACACTCAGGCAGGCAACGCCGGCCAGGTCACGAACACTGATTTTCCTGTGCAGATTCTCCATCACGTATCGGCGTATGGTATCCGGACTCAACGCGTTCCGGTTGCCATGTGTTCTGCGACGGTCATTCAATCGCTCTGCCATGCAGTGCAGAATACTGGCCGCAAGATGCCGCTTGAGCCCTTCGTTCTCGGGCGCCCGGTCAAATTCGCCAGCAGCGAACTGGACCAGGCCCTGAAGCTTGTTATCCATGTCCAGCGTGCGCGGCTTCTCGAAAAGAGGGGAAAGACGTTCGTAGTCGGCGTGAGCCGGGGTATTGATTGCCGGAATGTAGGGATCGAGGTTAATCACCAGCACATGATTCTGGTTATCACCACAATAATCGTGACGCGCCTCAGTCGGTACCAGGCAAGCGCGCCAGGTATCAAGATGGGAGCCGGTTCCGTCGACGCTCAGGTCTGCTTCGCCTTGAACACCCACCACAATCTGGTGGTGTTCATGCCGATGCTGATGCGATGCGATGGGCAATTTAAGTAACCGGGCATCCAACATAACCGGAAATCAAGCCTTTAACTGAGAACGTAACTCAATTAAAGCAGATCTGCGTGGAACTTGCACATCAGGTTCTTTACACGAGCGCTGACCTGCCCAAGGGATGCCGATGCATCGACAATGCTGTATCGGCTATCGCCATCCGCCCGCTCGAGGTAGGTATCCCGAATTCTCTGAAAAAAGGAGATGGCCTCCTGCTCGAAACGATCAAGCTCTCCCCGTTGTCGCGCCCTGCTCATTCCGATTTCGACTGGTGCATCCAGCAAAATGATGTGGTCAGGCCGGATCTCGCCCTGAACAAAGCTTTCGAGCAGTTCAATCCGCTCCCGGGGAACGCCTCGACCGCCGCCCTGATAGGCAAAAGTGGCGTCGGTGAAACGATCACACAACACCCACTGCCCTCTTTCCAGAGCCGGCAATATATAGGTGTAGAGGTGCTGGGCCCTGGCGGCGAACATCAGCAACAGCTCCGTGAGATCATTCACTGGCTCATCTCTCGGCGCCAACAACAGCTCACGGATCGCTTCAGCCATTGGGGTGCCACCCGGTTCCCGGGTCACCACAAAGTCCACACCAAGCGACTCAAGGGTCTCTGCGGCAGTGCGAATCTGTGTGGATTTACCCACTCCCTCGGTACCCTCAAAGGTTATAAATTGTCCACGAAGTGACATCACGAGCCCCCCTCATCCTGGTCGGTTTCTGAGGGCGTTGACGGAGATGAGCGATAATCGTCCCTCCGGTTCAGCTGAAACTCACGCACCGCTTTCTGATGCTCCCGAAGGGTTCGGGAAAACTTGTGAGTACCATCCCCCCGAGCAACAAAGTAGAGCGCGTCACCATCGTCCGGATTCAGGGCCGCGTGGATAGCTTCACGGCCCGGTAGTGCAATAGGAGTGGGAGGAAGCCCGTTGATGCGATAAGTGTTGTAGGGCGTATGAGTTCGCAGATCCCGGCTGCTGATTCTACCCTTGTATTTGTCGCCCATGCCGTAGATCACCGTGGGGTCAGTCTGCAAACGCATGCCTTTCTCAAGCCGGCGAACAAAAACGCCTGCCACCTGATCACGCTCATGGGGAGCCCCCGTCTCGCGCTCAACAATGGATGACATGATCAGCGCCTCATAGGGTGTCTTATATGGAAGCCCCTCCTCTCGAGCTTCCCACTCCTCTGCCAGCACTTCCGCCATTTTCTTATAGGCACGGCGCATCAGATCAAGGTCCGAGTCACTGCTGACATAGAGATACGTATCAGGGAAAAAACGCCCTTCAGGGTGTTCGCCCTCGGCGCCGATCGCCTTCATGATTTCGGCGTCCGTCCAATCCACGGTTTTCTGCGCCAGGCGCTCAGATCTGGCCAGCGCTGCCCGCATGTCCGTGAAGGTCCATCCCTCAATGAACTGCACGGACCAGTGCTTGGTATCGCCCGCCACCATAGCCTCGACCATGGACAGAGGACTCATACCACTGGAGAACTCGTACTCGCCGGCTTTGATTCGCGCCTGCTCAGGATAAAGCCTGCCATAAATGCGCAACCACAGGCTGTCCTGAACCAGTCCCTCATTCTCCAGTTTGCGGGCAATCTGGCTGAAAGCAGAGCCACCAGGCACATTAAACAGCAGTGGCTCATCAAGGGTGACGGGGCGCTCAAGGGTCTGCAATCCCTGCCATACCCAGAGACCACTACCGGCAAGTACCAAGATGAGAACGCAAAGCGAGGCAACAATTAACTTCTTGAACAAACGAATTATTCCAGTAATTCCAGAGGATGGCAGATTGTCGCAAGTCCGGGGTCGACAGGCAAATCGTGACCTGCCAGGTTGCAGACGGGCACCACACCCAGCACGCTATTAAGCAGGAACAGCCCCTCACAGGCCTCAGACAGAACATCGCCCACTTCGACAGAGCGCTCCTGAACCACGTTACCGAGCTCTCTCAGGCGCTCCAGCGTCCATTGACGCATGATGCCGGCAACCGCCAGGTCACGAACCGGAGGAGTCAGCCAACCATCACGAGACTTGATCAGAAGGTTGGTGCGGGTGCCTTCGACGAGATGCCCTTCCGGATTCGACATAATCAGCTCGAACAGCGGCTCATGCAGCTCCCGGGCAGCCATAACCTGTTCCAGACGGTTCAGAGACTTAATGCCAGACAGCAGAGGATTCACCGTCAGAGGCACCCTCGAAAAATCCGCATCAACACCGCCCGCCGGAGGCTCCGGCGGCAGGCCCGCAGAGCTTATCAGAAGGTTTGGCGCCATTCCGGCACTCGGACGGTAACCCCGCCCGCCAGCGCCTCGCGTCAGCGTCAGCTTGAGCACCCAGCCCTGATCGCCCGCATCTGAGCTCCAACGCTCAATAGCCTGCGCAACAGCAGCGTCCAGCTCATGGCGCGAGACCGAAATGCCGAGCCGATGAGCATCGCTCACCATGCGCTCAATGTGGCGGGATAAGAGTACGCCTTTACGTCCCGCCATCCGTATGGTTTCAAACAGGCCGTCACCGTAGGCTGCCCCCCGGTCATTGGCAGGCAGACTCGCCTCATCAGCCCAGATACGGTTAATCATGCCTCGAAATCAATCGTCGTAGCGGCGGAAAATCAGCGTTCCGTTGGTGCCGCCAAAGCCGAACGAGTTGGAAAGTGCTATGCGAACGTCGCTCTTCCGGGCCTGATTGGGCACAAAATCCAGGTCACAACCTTCATCGACATTTTCAAGATTTATGGTCGGCGGAAGGATCCCATCACGAAGCGCCAATACAGAGAAAATGCCTTCCACTGCCCCAGCTGCCCCAAGCAGATGCCCGGTCATGGACTTGGTACTGCTCATGGCAAGCTTGTCTGCGTGAGCACCAAACACACTCCTGACGGCACCCACTTCGGCGACATCCCCTACTTGGGTTGATGTACCGTGAGCGTTGATGTAACCCACTTCAGACGGATCAATGCCTGCGTCCCGAATGGCGTTAACCATGGAACGGGCAGCCCCTTCGCCACTCTCCGGCGGCGCAGTGATGTGATGGGCGTCATCACTCATTCCGAAGCCGATGACTTCGCCGTAAATGGTGGCGCCACGGGCTTTGGCATGTTCCAACTCTTCGAGCACCATGACGCCGGCGCCGTCACTGAGAACAAAGCCATCCCGGTCCTTGTCCCATGGGCGACTGGCCTTCTCCGGCTCGTCATTGCGGGTGGACAGGGCCCTCGCCGCAGAAAACGCGGCGATACCGGTTCTCGTCGTTGCCATTTCGGAACCGCCAGCCAGCATCACATCGGCATCACCGTAGGCAATCGTGCGGGCAGCGTAACCAATGTTGTGGGTGCCGGTGGTGCAGGCAGTAACGATCGCAATGTTTGGCCCCTTGAAGCCAAAACGGATAGCTGCGTTACCGGAAATCATATTGATCACAGACGCTGGCACAAAAAACGGCGACACCTTTCGGGGCCCGGACTTGTCCATTGTCAGCACGCTTTTCTCGATGTACTCGAGACCACCGATCCCCGAGCCTATGGCGACTCCGACCCTCTCCTTATCCAGCGCCTCGTCTTCAGCAAGACCGCTGTCATCGACCGCCTGCTGCGCGGCGATCAATCCATAGTGAATGAATGCGTCGAGCTTTCGGGCTTCCTTGGGTGAGAGCCACGTGGACAGATCAAGATCCTTGATGGCACCGCCAATACGGGTGTTGTAGTCGGTCGCATCGAAGCGATCAATCATACCGATGCCGCTCCGACCTGCCTGAACACCCTCCCATGACGTTTTCACATCATTACCCAGTGGGGACAACATGCCCATACCAGTGATGACAACCCGTCGTTTACTCATAACCTCTTTCACCCGATCTTTTCCGTGAAATTGCAGTCGCCGATTCAACCCGATTTTCAGGCAATAAAAAAGCCGTCCTTCATTTTACAACAAGGACGGCTTTGCCTGGCTTCTTGAAACGCAGAGTATCAGGTGTGCGCGACGATGTAGTCGATTGCGTCCTGAACGGTGCCCAGCTTTTCGGCCTCTTCATCAGGAATTTCGGTTTCGAATTCCTCTTCCAGTGCCATGACCAGCTCAACGGTGTCCAGTGAGTCAGCGCCAAGATCCTCTACAAAAGAAGATGTGTTCTGAACCTCGGACTCTTTAACGCCCAACTGTTCACAAACGATCTTCTTAACGCGCTCTTCAACTGTACTCATAATGTCCTCACTTTGTGTGTCAACCAAGCAACTCAAGTGCTGCCAGTTTAGATTAAACCCCACCTGCAAACAAGCAGGGATTCGGTTAAACATGTTGTGCGACAAGGAGTTGCGAAACCGCACTCCCCGAAACGCTTATCCCATGTACATTCCGCCGTTTACGTTGATGGTTTCGCCTGTCACGTAACCGGCTGCATCGGAGGCCAGAAAGGCAACCACAGCGGCCACTTCTTCCGGCTCCCCCAGACGACCTGCAGGTATGATTTCCAGCATAGCCTCACGCTGCTTGTCGTCCAGTTTTTTTGTCATATCCGTGTCAATAAAGCCCGGAGCCACGCAGTTTGCCGTGATACCACGGTTTGACATTTCCTTCGCTAGACTGCGGGTAAAGCCTTCCACACCCGCCTTCGCCGCGCAGTAATTGCCCTGCCCCGGGTTACCCATGCCGGCAACCACGGAACTGATATTGATAATACGCCCCCACTTTGCCTTGGCCATGCCGCGCAGCACGGCCTTGCTGGTGCGATAAACACTCGAGAGGTTGGTCTCAAGCACCGACGTCCAGTCATCATCTTTCAGGCGCATCAGCAGATTATCGCGGGTAATACCAGCGTTGTTTACCAGGATCTGTGGCGCTCCGGACTTTTCGGCAATGGCTTTCAGTCCGGCCTCGATGCTCTCGGGGTCAGCGACGTTCATCACGATGCCATACCCCTTGAGCCCAGCGGATTCCAGATCACCGCTGATGGACTCAGCACCCTCGGGACTGGTCGCAGTGCCAATGACTTCCGCCCCCTGCTCAGCCAACCCACGAGCGATTGCTTTGCCGATACCGCGAGTCGCGCCGGTAACCAGTGCGATTTTTCCTTCCAGAGACATGAATGACTCCCTTTCGTTATGACTCGCCGAACGCGCTCAGCGCTTTGGCCAGAGAATCCGGATCCTCGAAACCATATACGGTCAGGCTCCGGTCAATGCGTTTAATCAGGCCGGCAAGGACTTTGCCCGTGCCACACTCTACGGCCTGCTCTACGCCGTTGCCCGCCAGAGTTTTTACAGAATCGGTCCAGAGCACAGGCGAATACAGCTGCTTCAGCAAATTGGCCTTGAGTGTACCGGAATCCGTCTCGGCAGCCGCGTGAACATTTTGTATAACGGGAATGACAGCATCGTTAAACCGCACGTCATCCAGCGCCTTGGCAAGCTCCGCGGCCGCATCCTTCATCAAGGCGCAATGCGAAGGCACGCTGACTGGCAACGGCATGGCCTTGCGGGCACCCTTTTCTTTGCAGGCTTCGATTGCGCGATCAACGGCTGCCGAAGATCCCGCAATGACCACCTGCCCCGGCGCATTGAAGTTGACCGCGGATACCACGTCGCCCTCTGACGCGCTTTCGCAGGCAGCAACGACATCCGCATCCTCAAGCCCGAGAATCGCAGCCATCTTGCCTTCGCCTGCCGGCACCGCTTCCTGCATCAGCTCACCACGAAGGCGAACCAGCTTGACCGCCTCAACAAAATCGAGACTTTCGGCAGCCACCAGGGCACTGTATTCGCCCAGGCTATGGCCAGCCACGAAATCCGGGGCCTGACCACCCGCCACGAACCACTGGCGCCAGAGAGCAACACTGGCCGTCAGCAACGCTGGCTGGGTCACCATGGTTTGATTGAGTTCCTCTGCCGGCCCTTTCTGGCATACGTGCCACAGGTCGTAGCCAAGGACATTCGAGGCTTCGGCAAAGGTTTTGTTGATGATGGGCCACGCTTCGGCAGCGGCTGAAAGCATGCCAACAGACTGTGAACCCTGACCGGGGAAAATAAACGCTGATTTCATAGGCGGAATCTTATCGTCATTGAACGGTTGCGGGAGATTAGCCAATAGTACAAGTTTGGCCGATTATCCGGCTTTAAGGGACAAAAACGGAACAGACTTTAGTCTCAGGAGGTCAAAGCATCAAATCATCGAGGCGCTCGTTGATGCGTCGCGGCACCTCAAGCTCGACCTCTTTCACGGCCTGACGAATGGCTGCCAGCATAGCCCGCTCGTTAGCGTTGCCATGGCTCTTGATTACCACGCCCTGCAAGCCCAGAAGACTGGCTCCGTTGTGGCGGGAGGGATCCATTAATTGCAGAAGACGCCCGACAATGGGGCGAGCCAGAAGCCCGACCAAGCGCCCGTAGAGGTTTTTCGTAAAAGCCTGCTCCATTAATTCGATCAGGAGCCCGGCAACACCCTCCCCGGTTTTCAGGGCGATATTACCCACGAAACCATCACACACCACCACATCGGCCACATCACGGAACAGATCACTGCCCTCGACGTAACCAATGTAGTTGATGGTATCGCACTGGGCCAACATGTGAGAGGCCAGCCGAACCTGCTCATTCCCCTTGATCTCTTCTTCACCAACGTTCAGAAGGGCCACTCTGGGCTCTGGCTGGCTGGAGATAGCCGATGCCATCAAAGAGCCCATCAGGGCGTACTGGTAGAGATTCTCGGCAGTTGAATCGACGTTGGCACCCAGGTCCAGAACGTGACAACGACCACGAAGGGAAGGAATCAACTTTGAAATGGCAGGCCGTTCGATCCCAGGATACATACGAATGATCGACCGCCCGAAGGCCATCAAGGCTCCGGTATTGCCTGCGCTGACACAGCCCTGCGCTTCGCCGTCACGAACCAGCCCAAGAGCCACAGCCATGGAGGAATTCTTTTTATGCCTGAGGGCGTGGGACGGGCGCTCATTCATACGCACCACATCCGCCGCTTCGACCACACGGATTCGTGCATGCCCCTCACGGAACAAAGCCTCAAGCTCGCTCCGGATACCCACCAGAACAAGACTCAAGGCTTCGTTTTCGCGCACCGCTTCAAGTGCAGCCGTGACCACAACCGCAGGGCCGCGGTCGCCGCTCATGGCATCAATCGCGATGGTGACCGGTTTCACCGTTCGTCCATCCGACTCTTGGCGGTGCCTGGCTGCAACGAGATTACTCGTCGCGCGCTTCGATTACCTGCTTACCACGGTAGAAGCCGTCCGGAGACACGTGGTGACGACGATGAACTTCACCAGTGGTCGCGTCGGTGGACAGGGTAGTAGCGCTCAGCGCGTCGTGAGAACGGCGCATACCACGCTTGGAACGAGTCTTACGGTTTTGCTGTACAGCCATGATTATGCTCCTGACCTGTTAACGTAAACTTGAATAACGTTTGTTCGTAAAATCGCGCTGGCTTCCGACAGGACACCGCGCCCAGATTAATGCTTCGTCTTTTTGAGTTCCGCCAGCACGCTGAACGGATTCTCTTTTTTCGGCGCTTCCGGTTCCACCTCCAAGCCATCAGACTCGAACGCTTCCAGATCTTCCGCAGCCGGGCACTCATTTCTGTCGTGCAGCGGGAACGGTGGCAGCACCAGCAACAATTCGTCTTCTACCATTGACCAGAGATCCGCACTGAAATCATCGGTCAGGAACGGCTCAAGGTCTCGCGGCAGTTGTTGCGCCTGCTCATCGCTGGTAACCAACCCCAGGCTAAACCGGGATGTCAGTGCCACCGGCATGGCTCCCATGCAACGTTGGCACTCCAGGCTGACCGGAGCTTCCAGCTCTCCCGAGACGATGCGTCGGCGCTCTGCATCCATATAAAAGGACAACTTGACGCTACACGCAGCCTCTTCATCAAACCCCAGAACCGCGTCCTGAAAACGACTCAGCGCGCCGAGGGGAATGATTCCCTCCAGCGTACTGTTCTGTTCCGCCAATCGATAAGGATCGACAGATTTGGGCAGCTCGGCGAGTGACGCTTTTGACATAGGCGCGCAATTTTAGGGGCGGAACCCTCGACTGTCAAAGACTTCCTGCGGTTTTAAGACGTGCTTCCCCGTGGAATAAGTGTATTTTACGATAACAACCACGACAGTTTACCGATCCATTCACGGATATCGCATATGAAGGCACTGCCAATCTTACTGGCCTCTTCTTCCCCCTACCGCCGGGAATTGCTGTCCCGTCTGGAACTTCCGTTCGAGTGTGCAAACCCCGACATTGATGAGACACCTACCCCCGGAGAAAGCGCCGAAGCACTCGCGCTGCGCCTGGCCGAGCAGAAAGCCCGGGCCCTTGCCACAACACATCGAAACCACTGGATCATCGGTTCCGACCAGGTTGCCTGTCTGCCGGACGGCACCCTGCTGAACAAACCGGAAAACCACGACGCCGCCACCCATCAATTGGCCAGGAGCAGCGGACAGCATGTCCAGTTCCTGACTGGTCTGACCTTGCTCAACAGCGAAACTGGCGACATTCAGCGACTTTGCGAGCCCTTCTCAGTCCATTTTCGTGACCTGCTGCCGGAGGAAATCGAGACGTACCTCCGCAAGGAACAACCCTACGACTGCGCTGGCAGCTTCCGGATGGAAGGGCTGGGCATTGCTCTGTTCGACAAGCTGGAAGGGAGAGACCCCAACAGTCTCATCGGATTGCCGCTGATCGCTCTAATCGACATGCTCAGGGCCTGGGACAGAAACCCGCTCCTGCCCCCTGAGCCACCTCAAACCCGATCAGCGTAATTCCAGCCGGGACTCCATCAACTGCGAGACAACACCCTCGCCCACAGCCACGCCCAACTGATCCACGATATCCTTGAAACGAGACTGGCGGCGAGTATAGTCCACAAACTCTTCCTCGCCGACAACCTCCCGAGCCACCCAGGAGGAGCTGCCTAGCCCGTCAATCAAGCCCAACTCGAGAGCCTGCTCACCGCTCCAGACCAACCCGCTAAACAAACGCTCGTCATCTCCGAGGCGATCACCACGCCCCTGCTTTACCGCCTCAATAAACTGTTTGTGCGTGTTCTCTAGCACGCCCTGCCAAAACGCAACCTCTTCTGATTGCTCAGGCGAAAACGGATCCAGAAATGCCTTGTTTTCGCCGGCCGTGTACAGCCTGCGCTCAACACCCAACTTATCCATAATGCCGGTGAACCCGAAGCCTCCGGCGACCACTCCGATCGAACCGACCAGACTCGCCCGATTCGCGTATATCTCATCGGCCGCAGAGGCAATGTAGTATGCACCTGACGCTCCAATATCCGAGATCACCGCGTAAAGCTTCTTGTCCGGATATTCCGCACGCAGGCGCCGGATCTCGTCGTAGATATAGCCCGACTGCACCGGACTTCCGCCAGGGCTATTGATACGCATGACGACCGCCACCGCATTCTTTTCCTCAAATGCGGCCCGCAACGCACCCACAACATCGTCCGCATTGGCCGATTCGTCTGCGGCAATCGGCCCCTCCACTTCCACCATGGCCGTATGCTTGCTCCCGGCCACACCATCAATCGAGTCTGTCAGAGGAAACTTGATGAGAAACAAAAGAGCAAACAGGTATCCGAACGTGAGCAGTTTGAAAAAAATGCCCCACCGACGATGCTTTCGCTGCTCTGACTGCAGGGACATCACCAGTTTTTCGATCAGTTTCCAGTCACGCCCATTTTCGGGCGGAAGCGACGGAGATCCGGACCCGCGCTTTTCAGTCGCCTCCGGCTCTGAAGGCTTGTCACCCCACCCGGCGGCCTTGTCCGACTCCCAATCACTCATTCCTGGCATCCTCCCTCAACATTCAATTAGACCGGTGATCATAACCCCAGAACGCGACGCAGTTCCGGGACCGTATCCACAATCGCTCGCGGTGCATAGTCACCGAGCACGTCGCGCTTATGCACCCCCCATTCAACACCGATGGACGGCATTCCAATGCGCCGCGCCATATCCAGATCGTAACGGGTATCACCAATCATCACCGCTTCTTCTGGCTCAATGCCATAAAACCGAACAATTTCACCCAACATGGCCGGGTCCGGTTTCGAGCGGGTCTCATCGGCACATCGGGTGATATCAAAATGCGGTCCGAGCCCGCTTGTGCCCAACGCCCTGTCAAGCCCTCGACGACTCTTGCCCGTCGCAACCGAACAGCCCCAGCCATTCCGCCGGATATCTGCCACAACCTCCGCCATGCCGGCAAATACATTCTGAGGTGTGGTAACCTTTTTAAAGAAATAACCGGCGTAACCTTCACGGATTGCGTCCATCTCCTCTCGACTCAACCCTGGATAAAGCTTCTCAAGAGCTTCAACCATCCCAAGACCGATGATGTCCCGATAGGCTTCGCGCTCGCGCGCCGGGTACCCGAGATCGGTAGCGGCCTGATGAAGGCTGTCGGCAATATGGTCGACGGAATCCACCAACGTTCCATCCCAATCGAATATGACAACTTTGACGTTCATTGATTACTTCCTGTTGACCTTGTCGTGAGAGTGCTCAGCACGGCAGCAAATGCCTCATCGTAGGGCGCCTCGAGACGCATCGCCTCCTCGCTACCCGGCAAACGAAATTCAAGCGCCCTCGCATGCAGCATCAGACGCTGCCCACCCACTGCGCGAAAGGCTTTCTGGCTAGCGTCATCCATATACTTGTCGTCGCCAGCAATGGGATAGCCGGAGGAGGCACAATGAACCCGAATCTGATGCGTTCGGCCGGTGACCGGAGACGCCTCAACCAGACTGTACCCCTCAAATACGGACAGGCGGCGATACATCGTAAGCGACGGCTTGCCCTCTGAACTGATCTTTACCCTACGTTCACCGTTAGGCATTTCGTAGCGCAGCAGTGGCTCCTCAACCCGGCTCAACTTTTCCGGCCACACACCCGCAACGAGCGCGTGATAGTACTTACGTATGCGCTTGTGTCTCAGCTCATCCTGAAGAAAACGCAACGCCGAACGCTTCTTGGCAATCATCACTAACCCGGACGTATCCCGGTCCAGACGATGCACCAACTCAAGAAATCTCGCCTCCGGGCGCGCAGAGCGCAGCACTTCGATCAAACCGAAACTGAGACCGCTTCCACCGTGAACGGCGATACCTGAGGGCTTATTAACCACCAGCATCTGCTCGTTCTCGAAAACGACAGCCGCTTCCACCACACCCTGAACCCTGTCTCCAGGCTTGGGCTGTGTGGCTTTTTCCTTCTGGGTGACCGGTGGTATGCGAACCTGATCGCCCGACTTCAACCGGGTATCCGGCTTCACCCGCCCCTTGTTTACCCGGACTTCGCCCTTTCGAATGATCCGGTAGACGATACTCTTCGGCACGCCGCGCAGCCGGGACATCAGAAAGTTATCGACACGCTGGCCATCATTTTCCTCGTCGACATCAACCCACTGAACACTTTGACGGATCTCACCGTTTGGCGTCTTTCCCGGCTTTGAACCGGGGGACACGGCCTTGGCGGGACGATGCCCGGAGCGCTTTCTGCCGACAGCAGGCTTGCGAGACATGGAATTCCTTATTGCGATCTGAATGCAGCATTGAACAGGCCTGGGAATACTGATATATTCCGGCGTGCTCTGCCGTTTGTCTACGGCCTGATCCAAAACTCTGATCAGAAGCCGGAGCGGCAGAAGTATACCGACACTATTGAAGAGTTTGAACGCCGTGCACCCATTCGCTATGCAAGGGAGCGGCGCTAGAGAACAGAAGAGCTCCCGGCACTCCGGATTTGGCCGATGACGGCAAATGAACCGGCACCGGGAGAGCAAGAAACCGTACGGAAAACCGTCGGGCGACATCGCGAAGATTCATTGTCACGCAAGGCCGGGCCGTCCAGCTTAAGAATACGACGTGAGACCCAGGCACATGTGTGAACCTGAAATACGGATAACATGCGTCAACAAAGACAGACAAAATACGACCTCCCCCTGCCAAATGGCAGCCGGACTGTCGGCAATGGTTTACAACCAGAACAATCACGCCCCAACCGGGCCTGATCCGTCTGACTGTGGGCCCGCGCTTTTGCTGTAATACGGGCCCAAACGCGCACATCCTGCTTCGCTGATGCGAACCCCCGCGGCTTTCTGTCAAAACCAAACGACAGGAACCCTTTCCTTCCATGAAAAGAATGCTCATTAATGCAACTCATCCAGAAGAGTTGCGCGTAGCACTGGTCGATGGCCAGAGACTTTTTGATCTCGATATCGAATCAAGCACCCGCGAGCAGAAAAAAGCCAACATTTACAAGGGCCGCATTACCCGCGTTGAGCCCAGCCTTGAGGCTGCCTTTGTCGATTTCGGTGCAGAGCGCCACGGCTTCCTGCCCCTGAAAGAGATCTCCAAGGAATATTTCAAGAAATCTCCGGGTCAGATCGAGGGCAAAATCAACATCAAGGATGTTGTGTCCGAAGGCCAGGAAGTCATTGTGCAGGTGGACAAGGAAGAGCGTGGCAACAAGGGCGCGGCCCTGACCACATTCATCTCCCTGGCTGGCCGCTACCTGGTGCTGATGCCCAACAACCCTCGCGCAGGTGGGATCTCCCGTCGCATCGAAGGTGAAGAGCGGGCTCAGCTGAAAGAAGCCATGAACGACGTCCAGGTTCCCAAATCCATGGGCATCATCGTTCGCACCGCGGGCATTGGTCGCACCACAGAAGAGCTGCAATGGGATCTCGACTACCTCGTGCAGTTCTGGGAAGCGATTACGCAGGCCGCAGGCGAACGCAAGGCACCCTTCCTGATCCACCAGGAAAGCAACGTCATCATCCGCGCGGTGCGTGACTACCTGCGCCAGGACATCGGCGAGGTTCTGATCGACGCCGAGAATGTCTACGAAGACGTGCTTAACTTCGTTCGCGCCGTGATGCCGACCTTCGAGAACAAGATCAAACTGTACAAGGATGAGATCCCTCTGTTCAGCCGGTACCAGATCGAAGGGCAGATCGAAACTGCTTTCCAGCGGGAAGTGAAACTCCCCTCAGGCGGTTCAATCGTCATCGATCCGACCGAGGCTCTGGTGTCCATCGACATCAACTCCTCACGCGCCACCAAAGGCCACGACATTGAAGAAACGGCCCTCCAGACAAACCTGGAAGCGGCCGAGGAAATCGCTCGCCAGCTGAGGCTTCGTGATATGGGCGGCCTGATCGTGATCGATTTTATCGACATGACTCCCGCCAAGCACCAGCGCGAGGTCGAACAGAAAATGCGTGAAGCCTTGGAGATCGACCGCGCCCGCGTTCAGGTTGGAAAAATCTCGCGTTTCGGCCTCCTGGAGATGTCGCGCCAGCGTCTGCGCCCGTCTCTGGGCGAGACCCGCAGCGAGGTCTGCCCCCGCTGTGAAGGGCAAGGCACCATTCGCGGCATTGAGTCTCTTGCTCTCAGCATCATGCGCCTGATCTACGAAGAGTCTTCTAAGGAGAAGACTGGAGAAGTTCGCGCCGTTGTTCCGGTATCCGTTGCCACCTTCCTCCTCAACGAGAAGCGGCGCCAGCTCGCAGAAATCGAACGACGCCAGGAAGTGGACGTTGTCGTCGTGCCGGTCCCGCACATGGAGACCCCGCACTTCGAGATCCTCCGCATCCGCCAGGACGAGACAACTCCGGAGCACATTTCCAGCCACCAGGTTGCCGAAGAATACAACGTTCGGGAAGAGGAAGTGTTCGAGGCGCCCGCCGCTGAGCGCCCAGCCCGAGAGCAGGCTGCGGTCAAAGCTATCCGTCCTGCGGCACCGGCACCGAAACCTGAGGCCAAAAACATAGAATCCAGTGAGCAGGAAGAAGGCCTGTTCCGCCGGATTGGGCGCAAAATTGCCTGCTTCTTCAATGGCGAGGAAGAACAGACCGTTGCACCCCAGAAGAATCGCAATAGCCGCGATGATCGCCGCACCCAGGGCCGCCAGGACCGCCGTAAATCCCGAGTAGCCCGGGACGAGCAGAATACCGGCGACAAGCGCAGTGGCAACGATCGCCGTCAGAGCGGTCAGCAGAATCGCAGCGACGATAATCGCGGACGCGGTCGTAACCGTAATGACGACCAGAACCGTGGCGGACAAAATCGCCAGGGTCAGGACAAAGGCGCTGAAGCCAAAGGCGGAGATAATCGCCGGGACGGCCAGGGTCGCGGCCGCGGCCAGGGTCGCAACAAACAACAGCGCGATCAGAAAGACAACCGCGACAAGAAAGACCAGAAGGGTAATCAGGACAATACCCAGAAGGGACAAAGCAACGATAAGGGCAACGACAAAGGCGGAGACGACAAGCGTCGCAAGCCACGTCGCCAACGTGGGCGCGATGGTTCACCAACGGAAACCCCGAGTTCCACGCCTGCGGATCGCAAAGCGGCTCGCAGTGAAAAGCATCAGAAGGATACTCAGCCCGAGCAGTCCACCGATGCACGCTCACAACAGCCAAAAGAAGCAAAGCCCCAGGCAGAGAAAGGTGCGCCAAAGGGCGGAAAGAAAAACGCTCCGAAATCTGAGGCAGACTCCGACAACAAGGTGAGTACCAAGCCGGCAGAGAATGCACCCGAAACCAGAAGCGCAGGCGAGCCCAAGGGTCATGTCGAACAAAAGGCAAAGCCGGAATCCAAACCGAAAGCCGATGACAAACCCGCTGAAGACGCGACTAGCAAAAACGCCAAGGCCAAGACTACGCCCAAAGCAGAAACGCCAGCGAAGCCCGCTGACGAACAGAAGAGCTCAACGCCTCCAGAACAGCCTGCTCCGGCAGAGCAGACCTCAGTGAAGGAAGCGTCCTCTGAAGACAAAGCACCTGCGGCCGAAAAACCTGCACCGAAGCAGGCTCCGGAGAGCGGCGAGGTCAAAGCTAAGGAAGAACCCAAAGCGAAAGCCAAGCCATCGGCCGAAGCAACAGCCTCAGCCCAGGAAAAGCCGGCGACCGAAGACGCATCGACGGAGAAAACCGCTCCGTCTACCGACAAGGCCCCGGAAAGCAAGTCAGACAGCAAGACGGCTGAGACAAAACAGGCCGAAAAGGCGCCAGCTGAAAAACCAGAGGCCCCAAAGGCTGAGTCAAAGCCTGATGAAAAGCCGGCTCCAATCAAGAGCAAACCAGCCGCCAAGGCCGATGAGAAGCCTGAAGCCAAACAATCGGAAGCGCCTGAACCGAAGCCTGCTCAGACAGAAAGCAAGCCGTCTGAGGCAGATCGGAAGCCAGAGGTCGAACTCCCGGTAACTCCGGGCCGTGCCTACAATGATCCAAGGGAAGTCCGCCGGCGCCAGCGCGCAGCGGAAGAGGCCAAAAAAGCCGGGGAGTAAATGACCGATGCTATCGAATTCCGATATTGAAGCGCTGGAAGACATTCTGTTCGCTGAACCCTGGGGCGATGACGCTCTGGACTTCTTCGGACTGCACGGCGTGGTTTGCGCCAGCGTCATCGGTCCGGTGGAACTCGGCGCCAGGGAAATGTTCTGCCTGGCGACCGGCGTTGACGGCATTGCTGACAACGATATCCCGGAAGTTTTCAGCCGCTGCGTCAAGCAGCTGGCTGAGGACATGGCCAGCTCGCTGGATATGGGCCAGGCGCTCGAGCTCCCCGAACCCGAAGATGGCGACCCGATGAACGCCTTGGAAAACTGGTGCGCAGGGTTCGTGGACACCTTCCTTGAGCACGAGGAAGCGTGGCTCGAAAACGCCAGCGAAGAAGAAACGGCAGACCTGATGGTGCCGATGCTGACACTGTCAGGCCTGTTCGATGATGAGGACTTCCAGAAGGTTCGCAACAGCGACAAGCTGTCACGACAAATGGCAGATGCTATTCCCGATACCCTGACAGACCTCTACCTGCTGTTCCACGCGCCGGACTAAGCCGGCGCAGGGACGTCAACAGGTACTTTGAAATGATGCCAGACGGGCTCCAGCCCCTCTGGCATTTTCATAATTTTTCCCAGCTCACACCAGGGAGCTCCAGGAAAGTGAAAATCACTGCCCTGCGAGGCCAGAAGCTCCTCCCGGCGGCAAAGTTCCGCCAGAAAGCCGAGATCACCACTTGACTGCCCGGATGTCGAGACCTCGATACCGCGACCGCCAGCCCGAATAAAGTCCTTCGTCAGTTCACGAAGTTTCGTGGCCGTCAGCTGATACTTCCTTGGGTGGGCCAGAACTGCCATACCGCCGGCCGCCCGGATCCACTGCACCACCTCAGGAAGTTCCGGCCAGAACGCTTTCACATCCCCCGGCTTACCGTTGCCAAGGTAGCGTTTGAATGCCTGTGCCGTGTTGCGCACCAACCCCTGACTGACCATTACCTCAGCGAAATGGGGACGCCCGGGCACATCGCCTCCGGCAATTTGCGTAGCCTCTTCCAGGAGGTTCTCGACCTTGAGCCGGCTCAGACGATCAACAATCTTGCGGGCCCGAGCCCAACGGTTTTCATTCTGCTGCGACAGTGCTGCCTGAAAGCCCTCATCCTGCTCATCAAAATCCAGACCGACGATATGGATGGTCCGCCCTTTCCACTGGCAGGAAAGTTCGACGCCGGCGATAAGTTCTACCTCACAAGCCTCGGCTTCACTGCGAGCCTCAGCAAGCCCCGCAACCGTATCGTGGTCGGTTAGTGCCAGATGAGTGACGCCGCGCTCAGCCGCGCGCCTGACCAGATCTCGGGGCGCAAGTGCGCCGTCTGAGGCTGTACTATGGCAATGCAGATCAATGCACAAGCCGGGGTGTTGCGGTATAGTCACAAAAAATCCTGTTTCGGGTTGAGGTGCCAGTATATCAGCCCTCCCCAACCCTGTATTCGTCTCTCCAACCGACGCTGTCGGTCGGGATCATTCAATTGGGAGTTGTGAATGTACTACGCCATTATCAGTGAAGATGTCGAGAACAGCCTGCCGATGCGGAAATCGGCCCGCCCCGCTCACCTTGAACGCCTGGAAAAGCTTAAGGCCGAGGGTAGATTGCTGGTTGCAGGCCCTCACCCGGCCATCGACACGCCCGATCCCGGCGACGCCGGCTTCAGCGGCAGCCTGGTCGTGGCCGAGTTCGACTCTCTCGAAGCTGCGCAGGCCTGGGCGGATGCTGATCCCTACATTGAAGCCGGGGTTTACGCACGAGTTGTCGTCAAGCCGTACAAGGTTGTGTTGCCCTGAGTAGCGGCAATCGATGAGCTTATTGTAATGATGGGCCGCTTGAACGGCGGTCCATCTATGACAGAATTGCGCTTTCAGTATTACGACCGAATTTTTAACCGTCCAACTCAGGGAACGTATCCAGTGACGCCTTTTCGTCTCCTCCTCAGCACACTCTTGATCCTGTCTTCCGTTGCCGTAGCCCAGGCCCGAACTGTCTGGGTCGATGACATGCTCTACCTACCGGTCAGGTCCGGAGCTGGCACCCAATACAGAATCATAGAGAACGCCCTCCCCAGTGGTACCCCGCTGGAACTGCTGGAGACCAGCGATAGTGGCTACACCCGGGTACGAACCCCGAAGGGCAATGAGGGCTGGGTCTCCAGCCAGTACATCAGCGAAACACCGGTTGCGGAGGACCAGCTTCGCCGAGCTAACCGCGAACTGGAGCAGGCTCGCCAGGAGCTTGCAAAGGCTAAGGAACAACTGTCCCAGGTAACCAGCGAGCGGAACCAGCTGGAAAGCTCCGAGACCGCCCTTTCTTCGAAGTCCCAGAACCTGCAGCAAGAGCTTCAGCGCATCAAGAACATTGCGGCCGACTCAATCAATCTTGAGCGCCGCAACAGAGAATTACTTGAAGAAAACCAGAAGATCCGTAACGATCTGGAAGTACTGACCGCCGAGAATGAGCGCCTCGAAGCAAGCAAGGAGTCCGACTTCATGCTGCTCGGCGCAGGACTCGTACTTGGCGGCGTGTTGCTCGCACTGATTATCCCGATGCTGAAACCGACAAGAAAAACCGACAACTGGGCATGACGCTATGAAGGACTATTCGGAAAAGCGCGATTTTCATCGCATGCAGGTGAACTCGGAAATTGAGATCACCAACAGCAAGGGCGAGGTTTTCAGCGGCACCTGCCGCGATCTCAGCGCCACAGGCATGCAGCTGTTTGTAGATCGGCCAGTCGCCGTAGGGGAGGAGCTGAAAACGGTTCTTCACCCTACCGGGGATGCCATTCCGCCCCTCGAGACGGTCTGTGAAGTACTTCGGTGTGAACTTGAGGGAGAAGGATTCCTGATCGGAACCACAATCAATGAAGTGACCTGACCGCCAGGGTCGGAGCTGTCCCGGGCGTGCAGCGAAACCGCACCACCCGAGACACAGACAAGCCTTAAACGAGAGGCTTCTCGGAGACAATAATGCCGTTGTTGTCGGCGTAGATGTATTGTCCCGGGTAGAATGTCACACCGTGGAATTTGACCGGTACATTCAGGTCACCAATACCACGCTTTTCCGTTTTCATGGGCACTGTTCCAAGCGCCTGCACTCCCAGATCGGTTTTACCAATCTCATCGACATCGCGGATGCAGCCATAGATGACCAGCCCAGCCCAACCGTTCTTGGCTGCCTTCTCCGCCAGCATGTCGCCCAGCAGGGCGTTGCGCTTGGACGCCCCACCATCAACGACCATAACACGGCCATTGCCTGGCTGACCGACCTGCTCCTTGACCACCGAGTTGTCCTCGAAGCACTTGACGGTGACAATCTCACCACCAAACGCCCTGATGCCACCGTAGTTGTTAAAACCAGGCTCCACCACCTGCACATCCGGAAACTCGTCACAAAGATCAGGCGTAATAATATCTGCCACTTTTCGTTCTCCTATTCCTGGATTGAATAATGGGTCTCAGTCGATTTTTTCATCGGCCAGGAAGAACCAGGTATCCAGAACCGAGTCCGGGTTCAGGGACACAGTATCAATCCCCTGATCCATCAACCACTTGGCAAGATCTGGATGATCTGACGGCCCCTGGCCACAGATGCCAATGTATTTTCCAGCCTTCTTGCACGCCTGAATCGCATTCGACAGCAGGGCCTTGACCGCATCGTTACGCTCATCAAACAGGTGGGCAATAATGCCTGAGTCCCGATCCAGGCCAAGAGTGAGCTGGGTCAGATCGTTGGAGCCGATTGAGAAGCCATCAAAGTGCTCGAGGAACTGGTCAGCCAACAATGCATTAGCCGGAAGCTCACACATCATGATCACGCGCAGGTCGTTCTCACCACGCTTGAGACCATTCTCCGCCAACAGGTTAACCACCTGCTCGGCCTCACCGACGGTCCGGACAAACGGTACCATGACCTCAACGTTGGTCAGCCCCATGTCGTTACGCACCTTCTTCAGGGCACGGCATTCCAGCTCGAAGCAGTCCCGGAAGGTGTCAGAGATGTAACGGGAAGCACCCCGGAAGCCCAGCATCGGGTTTTCTTCATCCGGCTCGTAGAGAGTGCCGCCAATCAGGTTCGCATACTCGTTCGATTTGAAGTCGGACAGACGAACGATCACTTTCTTGGGCGCAAACGCGGCTGCCAGGGTGGAGATGCCCTCAACCAGCTTGTCCACGTAGAAGTCGACCGGTGAATCATAGCCGGAGATCCGTTTCTCAACCGTCTGCTTGATGTCCCGCGGCAAGCCATCGAAATTCAACAGCGCCTTCGGATGCACACCAATCATGCGGTTGATGATGAATTCGAGACGCGCCAGGCCCACACCTTCGTTTGGCAGTGCCTGGAAATCGAACGCGCGATCCGGGTTACCCACGTTCATCATGATCTTGAACGGAATGTTCGGCATGGAATCGACGGTATTCTCGCGCAGCTCGAAGTCCAGTGCGCCTTCGTAAATCATGCCGGTGTCGCCTTCGGCACAGGAAACCGTGACTTCCTGCCCTTCTTTCAGAACCTCGGTTGCATCGCCACAACCCACAACCGCCGGAATACCCAGCTCGCGGGCAATGATCGCGGCGTGACAGGTACGGCCACCACGATCAGTCACAATGGCAGAAGCGCGCTTCATGACCGGTTCCCAGTCCGGATCGGTCATATCGGTGACCAGAACGTCACCAGCCTGAACCCGATCCATTTCATTGATGCTGGTGATAACCTTGACCGGGCCGCTGCCAATCTTGTGACCAATACTGCGGCCTTCTACCAGCACGTTGCCGGTTTCTTTCAGCAGGTACCGCTCCATGACATTCGCTGACGCACGGCTCTTGACCGTCTCAGGACGCGCCTGAACGATGTAAATCTTGCCGTCATCACCGTCCTTGGCCCACTCAATGTCCATCGGACGCTGGTAGTGCTTCTCGATGATCATGGCCTGCTTGGCCAGTTCTTCAACTTCCGCGTCGGTGATACAGAAACGATTACGGTCTTCCTGCTCAACTTTCACGGTTTCCACAAACTCACCCTCACCCGGGTTGGTGTGGTAAACCATCTTGATGGCCTTGCTACCCAGGTTACGGCGCAGTACGGATGGACGGCCCGCCGCCAGCGTTGGCTTGTGGACATAGAACTCATCCGGGTTTACGGCCCCCTGAACCACGGTTTCCCCCAACCCGTAAGAGGCGGTAACAAACACGACATCACGGAAACCCGACTCGGTATCCAGGGTGAACATGACGCCACTAGCGGCGGTTTCGCTGCGGACCATCTTCTGGATACCGGCAGAGAGGGCAACCAGCTTGTGATCAAAGCCGTGGTGCACGCGGTAGGAGATGGCACGGTCGTTGAACAGTGAGGCAAAGACCTCTTTGACCGATGTTCTAACCTGCTCCAGGCCGATCACGTTCAGGAAGGTTTCCTGCTGGCCCGCGAATGATGCATCGGGCAGATCTTCAGCCGTTGCAGAAGAGCGCACTGCCACGGCCATGTGTTCGTTGCCATCCTGCAGTTTGGCAAACGCCTCTTCCAGCGATTTCTCAAGGACATCCGGGAAATCGGTTTCGATAACCCACTGACGAATCTGGGCGCCTACGCGAGCCAGTTCGTTCACATCGTTAACGTCAAGCTGGTCCAGCGCGTTGTCGATCTTATCTTTCAGTCCGTCGGTCGCCAGGAACTCACGGTAGGCGTGGGCTGTGGTCGCAAAACCACCCGGAACGGTAACACCTGCGTTGGCGAGATTACTGATCATTTCTCCGAGAGAGGCATTCTTTCCGCCCACCCGGTCAACATCGGACATTCCCAGGTGATCAAACCAGATAATGTAATCTTCCAAAGCACGTCTCCCTTGAATCTGTATTGCAAAGAGCCTGCCCGGCCAGCGTGATATCGAAGTCTCTGAAGTAAACAATATCCGCTGCGGAGTCTCGAACTTGGCGTGTATGATACTGTAACCTGCGGAAATTACCTAGGGACACAACCAACTCCCTGACCATTCATTACCGGATATTTTGCCATGAGACGCACTGCTTTCTTCATTTCAGACGGCACTGGTCTGACCGCTGAAGCACTCGGCCACAGTTTGTTGGCCCAATTTGAGAAAATTGAGTTCGAAAGAATTACGGTGCCTTATATCGATGATGAAGAAAAGGCCCACGACATGGTCAAGCGCATAAACAAGGCCGCAGAAACCGACGGTGAACGTCCGCTGGTGTTCGACACCATCGTCAACAGTGATATCCGCGCCATCATTTCCACGGCGGACGGATTCATGGTGGATATTTTCGGCACTTTCCTGAGCCCCTTGGAGCAGGAGCTTCAGTCCTCGTCCTCGTATACCGTCGGCAAATCCCACTCCATCAACAACGAGGGCGGCTATGAGCGC
Organism: Marinobacter nitratireducens; assembly: GCF_000708045.1. Taxonomy (GTDB): domain Bacteria; phylum Pseudomonadota; class Gammaproteobacteria; order Pseudomonadales; family Oleiphilaceae; genus Marinobacter; species Marinobacter nitratireducens. Next base: position 100,091 of record NZ_ANIE01000003.1, on the reverse strand, counting down.
CGGATCAACGCCGTCAACTTCGCTCTGGACAATGATGATGGCGCACGCACACGCCATTACGATGAAGCCGATCTGATTCTCGTGGGCGCATCCCGAAGTGGGAAAACGCCAACCTGCCTGTACCTGGCCCTGCAATACGGAATCAAGGCAGCCAACTACCCGATCACGGAAGAGGACCTGGAGGATCAAAAGATTCCGGGCGCTCTCCGGCCGCACAAGCAGAAGATCTTTGGTCTCACCATCGATCCCGAGCGGCTGGCCACGATCCGCAACGAGCGCCGTCCCAATTCAAGGTATTCCTCTCTGAAACAGTGCATGCACGAAATCGAAGAGATTGAACTGATGTACCGACGGGAACGAATTCCCTACCTGAACACCACAGCCTATTCCGTGGAAGAGATTTCCACGCGAATCATGGTGACAACCGGCCTGAAACGGAATCGCTAAGTCACCCGAGTGGAAAAAAAGAGGACCAAACGGCCCTCTTTTTCAATCGGATCAGTCGGCGGATTACAGCTCCTGCACGGACAGCCCCAATGACGTCACCAGATCCCGGTTTTCAGGACTGGTCACAACGGCCGTATTGGCGTTTTCCGGCACTAGCCAGGTGCTGGCCACTCGCCTGAGATCCTCCAGGGTGACCGACAACACACGCTCCCGGAAACGCGCGCGTTGCTCCGGGGTGCGCCCGAACAGCTTGTTATGGAAGGCATGCCGGGCCGCACCGGCCGGTGAACGGGGGCGATCCAGCTGGCCGATCACACCAAGAATGGACTCCTCCAGATCCTGGGCATCATGTTCTTCCTTCTGCAACCACTCCAGGGCCTTGTCAAAGTCATCCAGGGTTTCAGCCAGTCGGGGGTCCCGGTAGGAGAAGAACCGGAAGGTGCCATTCACGCTGTCCTGCCCTGCACCCCCACCATAGGCGCCGCCCTTTTCCCGAATGGCGGTGTGCAGATACCCGTTACGCAAGAACCCACCCAGCACCGTCAGCGCTGCCGCGTCGGGGTGATCCACCGGCACAGTGCTGTAGGCCTTGGCGCAGAAATTGACCTGCGTCGAGGTCAACCAGGCTTCACGCGTGGTGTAGTTGACCGGATCCATCTTCCAGGCTACCCCGGAAACGCCGGGCTCATTGGTCCAGCATGATTTGAGATCATCGACCATGGCCGACAGCTGTTCATCCTCACCGATCACCAGGAACTGACGTTGCTGCTGGCTGATCTTCTGATGGAGCGCCGCTAGCTTATTGCAGAACGCGTCCAGCTCTGCCGGTTCTTTGAGAGACTGATCCAGCTGCTTGGTGCCGCGGATACCAGCCAGCCCACCGAGGCGGAACGACAACCACGCGCCAGAGCTGATGCCCTGAGCCGCTGCCCCCATTGCCAGCGCATGACCGCTTCCAGTCACGGCCTGCTCACGACGCGCGCGAATCTGGGCAATGATCTCCCGGATCCGGCCCTTTTCATCGAAACGTGCGCTGGTGTACACATCTTTCAGAAGTTTGGTCAATGCGCCACGGTTACGTGCCAAGGCCTTGCCATTGAAGATGATGTAGCCGGACAGATCCTGCACGTCATCAATTCGGCCTTTCGAACTAAACGCCGCGCCGATGCCACCGGATTCCGCTGAAATGCGGTCCTGCATCTGAAGATAATCCAGATCACCACAGCCCACCTCTGAAATGAGGGTGGTGTAATACGGGACCAGCAATAGCTCTTCCTCAGAAAGCTCCGGCACCGGAACCACGACCTGCTCATACACGAGACCATTGGTACCACGGGCATAGACAGTGGCCGAAATATCCCCATCGTAACGCGCTTCAGGTTCAGGCATCTGCAGGGGAACATCGGTCAGATCCACTTTGGGCAGAATCGACAGGTCGTCCTTATGCATCTGACGCTCTTCCAGAGCCTTCGCCCGGTCGACGATCTGCTGCTTCTCCTCGTCGGTGAGCCTGGCCTTCTTCTCCGCCAGAGCCTCACGAATCGCTTGTTGACGACGGCCTTCAAGCTTGTCATCGGGACGCAACGTCAGGGTCACCCGGTGCGGATTATCCAGCAGTTTCTTTCGGATCAGGCCCGGCACATACTGTGGATCCTTGATCTTCTCCCTCAGGCTTGCCAGCACAGGCTCCAGGTCCAACAGCTCAACCGGATCTCCCCCATGAACCATCGGCGCGATGGCACTCATGATCAACTGAAGCCCGTAAGGAAACTGGTCACCGGCAATTTCTCGCTGATGCAGTTCCAGTTGGTGCAGAATCGCTTCCAGGCGATCCTCACTGACACCTTCGTCTACGACCTTCTGCAGTGTGGCCTCAATCAGCTCCTCCAACTCCGCCTGCTTCTCTGGCTCACTGCCTTCGATGCCGCAGACAAACGTCATTTCCCGGTTCGAGTCCTCAAGACCGCACATGGGAGAAGGGGCATGCCCAAGCTCGGTCGTTTCCAGCGCCCGCATCAGGGGAGACGCGCTGTTTTCAAGCAACACGGCAGACAGCAACTGCCCCTCCAGGTTTTCCTGCAGGTCAAAACTGTGACCCAGCAGCCACCCCATCACGATATGGGTTTTGCTGTCGGTCCCCTCACCCTCGTTCACTGCGTACCCCTGCTCGACCCGAAGAGGCGCGAACATCCGTTTTTCATCATGCACCGGAAGCTTGATGTCCAGACGATCAAAGCGCTTCAGAGCCAGCTCCTCGAATCGGTTATGGTGTTCCCGGGCCGGGATGTTGCCATAAGTGGCAAAAATAGCGTTGCTGGGGTGGTAATGGTGGCGGTAAAACTTGACCAGGTCCTCATAGCTGAGATCAACGATATGATCCGGCTCACCACCACTGTTGTAGTGGTAGGTGGTGGTCGGAAACAGATGGCTGCTCAGGTTTTGCCAGAGCTGGGAGGTAGGCGAACTCATCGCCCCCTTCATCTCGTTGTAGACAACCCCCCGGTAGACAAGATCGGTTTCAGGATCGTCCGGTTTGTCGAACTCCAGGCGATGACCTTCCTGGGAGAAGTCCATGGGATCGAGCTTGGAGAAAAAGACCGAATCCAGATACACCGACAGCAGGTTATCGAAATCCTTTCGGTTCATGGACGCAAACGGATAGGCCGTCCAGTCACTGCTGGTGAAAGCATTCATGAAGGTATTAAGGGAACGCCGGATCATCATGAAAAACGGATCACGAACAGGGAAACGCTCACTGCCACATAGCGCCGTATGTTCCAGGATGTGGGCTACGCCGGTGGAATCCATCGGGAAGGTTCGCAGGGCAACGAAGAATACGTTTTCATCGTTATCTGCCGCCAGGTGTAGATGACGGGCACCGGTTTTTTTATGGCGATATTCCTCAACATCGAGATTGAGGGTGCCAATCCGGTGCGTACGAAGCTTTTCAAAGGCCGGATGGGTTGCGTTGTCGATCACTGCAGCCATTCAAACTATCCTGTCTTTAACGTAAGTAGACTTGTAGGGTAACACGTAGTTTCGATTATCATGCACAGTCCAGAACCGATAAGGTAGTACTTCAATCCATGACCACCGCCCCCCCGAAAACAAAATCCGTCGATGCCCCGGAAGTCGCCGCCTACTGGGCTGAACGTCGGCGTTACATCGAGCGCATCCGGAAAGTTCCGGAAATTCGGCAACGATTCTGGCGGGAAGTTGCCATCTACCTTCTGCGACGGGTGCTATGGTCGTTTGGGTTCTTCCCGATATTCATCGCGTTCTGGATTCCCTTTGTGCTGGCGAGCTTCAATCCCGTGGTTATGGCCTCGGAATTCATCCCGCTCCTCCAGGATTTCGTGGATGCCAACCCGGAAGTCCAGGCGACAACCCTGAGCACACTGACGATTGCCTGGGCCTCAATTGGCTTTATTTTCCTGGTATTTGATTTCGTGCTGACACCGTTCCGCTCACCCTATGAATATGAAGCAGACGTGTACATGCGGTCCTGGGAACAGCTCAACCATGATCAGCTTCCGGACAAAGTGTGATTTGGCCTGCATTCTGGTTAACTACAGACACTTTCTGTTACATAAGGTTGCAATCACTGGTTAAGATAACCGGATAGAAAGATTCCAGGGAAAGCAGGTTCAAGAGGTTTGGCCATGGTCGATTTCAGACCACTTCTGTTCATTAATGCACTGGCGCTGATGCTTCTGGTAACGGCCGGATTCGCATCGGTGCAGAGGGACATGGCAAGCATGGCCGACACTGCGACACCTCTAAAGGCTGAAGCCCCGGCGATCGCCAACACTTCACGAGTGATTGCCGCTGAGCCCGAAGCGCCCCCCACCCCCGAACCTGCACCCGAGCCCACCCTGAAGGTTGCCAAGGACACCGAAGCCTCCGAGCCAGAGGTCTTCGAGATTTCGCCATTGGCCGACGAACCCCAAACGCTGGCCATGGCAGAACCTCCACAGGCGATGCCCAAGCGCGCTGAAAAAGCAGCAACCCCCGAAGTTGAACCAGAGCCGGAAAAACCGGCCCCGACCACCGGCATGCTGACCCTGCGATCGAACGTCGTTGATGACTCAGTATCAATCAACGGCAAGACCTACGGCGCCACCCGCCTGGACCTGGAACTGAAACCCGGTGAGTACCAAGTTGTTATCAGCAAGGACGGATTCAAGCCGTGGCGCCAGAGCGTGTCTTTGGAAGCTGGAAATGAGCTGACACTGGTCGGCAAGCTTGAAGCCTACACGACCGTGAATTATCGAAACGGGGAGTGGGTCGGCGGCGTCAAGACTGGCGACGGGACCTACGAAAACGGTGACGGACTGAAATACGAAGGCCACTTCATTGATGGTCAGTTCAGTGGCGAAGGCACTGCCTGGTATTCCGACGGCAGCCGATACGAAGGCGACTGGGAAGCGGGAATGCGCAACGGTGAAGGTGTCTGGCGGGACGCTGACGGCTCCCATTACACCGGATCGTTCAAGAACGACCAGTTCAATGGCAAAGGTACCCTGACCATGGCCAGTGGCGACATTCTGACCGGAAACTGGCAGCAAGGCCGCCTCAATGGCCACGGTTCACTGACCACTGCAGACGGAATGCTGTACGTCGGCGGCTTCCGGAACGATGAGTTTCATGGCCGCGGCGCCCTGACCTATCCGGATGGCAGGCATTACGAGGGCGAGTTTTCGAACGGAGCCTTCCACGGTAACGGGTCGGAAGTTTTCGCCGACGGTAAAAAATACGAAGGCGAGTACATGGAAGGCAAGTTTCACGGCAAAGGACTGCTGCTTAACCCTAACGGCAGCTCCATCGAAGCCACTTTCAAACACGGCAAACCCTACGGACAGGTGCGCCTGACAACGGCGGCGGGAGAGATTTTCACAGCCCGCACTACAGAACCCGGTGTTTGTTATCGGGAAAAGAGCTACCGAGCGACTCAGTGCCCTGAACTGGAAGGTTGGTGACAGGCGTCAGCTCGATAACACACGCGTTTTGCAGTAAACGATTGAGGTAGTGACATGGCGATCAAGAACGCTCTGCTGGTGGACGACTCCAAGGTAGCACGATTTGCCTTGAGCAAATTGCTGGAGGGTCGTGACATGGAAGTAAACATGGCGGGTTCTGCGGAAGAAGCACTGGACTTCCTGAACAGCCATGACCGCCCAGACGTGATCTTCATGGATCACCTGATGCCCGGGATGAACGGAGTCGAGGCGACCAAGGCCATCAAAGGCAATCCGGACACCTCCGGCATTCCGATCATCATGTGTACATCGAAAAAATCGTCGTCGTTCATGGAAGAGGCCAGGAACTTCGGCGTTTATAACATCCTCACCAAGCCCCCCCATACAGAGGGCCTGACGCTGGTACTGGATCAGCTCGATCGGGATGTAACGGACGGCACACTCCCCGAGGTACCACCCGTAGGCGACATCGTTGAGCACGAAGAAGAGCAACTGGAAGTTCCCCAGGATGCCTCGGTGGAGATGTCAGTCAAAGGGGGCAATGGCGCCGCTGCAGTTGGCTCAGAAGCCAATGTTGTCCCGCTCACCAGCGAGCTCATCGAGCAGATTGCCCGCTCTGCGGTCAAAACCCATATCAATAATCGCCTGCATGAACTCCTGAGCTCCCTGTTCGATGAACAGTTTGATCACCTGAAGCGCGCGCTGGACGAGTCCCGCAACAAACAGGAAAGCGCAATCCAGGACAAGCTGGAAGCCATGAACCAGCTGATTGAGGAGCGCACACGACACCTCCGGGACGAGGTGGCGGCAGAAGTAAACCTGAATCTGGCGCGGGAGCTGGCCGACCTGAAACGGGAGCTGAAACAGAACACCGGCTTCACTGGCGAGCACATGGCAGAACTGAAAGACCACATCACCAGCGTGCAGACCATCGACACCGAGTTCTGGCAGACGCTGCAATCAGAAGCGATCCAGCAGGCTCACGAGATCTCCCGGGAAACCGCCGAGGACATCGCACAGCGGACCATCGACCTTTTCGTGGCCCAGCAACGAACGGCCTCTTCCAAGGTATACACCCTGGGCCTGGCCATCAGCCTCGGCATTTTCAGCGTCGGTATTGCCTGGCTGTCAGGCCTGTTTGGCTAATCCGGGCGCGAATGCGCCGCCAGTCGTCCGGGGTGTCGACATCTTCCAGCACCCCCGGAATGCCGACCCTGGTAGCCTTGGCCCGGGCTAGCAGCCCCCCTGCCCCCCGGTCGCCCTCCAGCCCCATAACCTCCGGCCACAACCACCGGGGTAAATAGGCAGGCACTCCTGGTCTGCCGCCATAATCAGCCGCTACCGGTTGTGCCGGCACATAACGGGCAGCCTCTCCGAAAGCCCGCAGCGCAACAACATCCAGCATGGGCTGGTCTGCCACCAACACAAAAGCGCCTTTAGCCTCCGGCCCCACGGAAGACAAGCCACAACGCAGTGACGCAGCCAGGCCTTCGCCCCAATCGTCGGCTCGCAACCAGGCAGAGGGGGTGACCGAGCAACGAAAGCGGACCAGCGGATACCATGCCCCGCAGACAACGCGGACATCGCGACTCAACACCCGCGCCTGGGCGATGGCTCGATCCAGCAAAATTCCGCAGCCACCACCCAACGGCAACAGGGCCTTTGGACGCCCCATTCGGCTAGATGCACCCGCGGCCAGGACAAGTACCGGGAATTGCTGATCGCTTGAAACAGAGGACAGGTTTATTTTCACACCCCGATTTTTGCTAGAATCCGCCCATCAATCAACCATACCCTTCCGGACCCCTGATGAATCACCTGTTTGTGGACAACCTGACTGTTATCGATTTCGCCTACCTGGACCCCACGAGAGGGCTGGTTGGTGAAAGCTGGATCGTGGACGTTGTCCTGGGAGGAAACCTCGACGAACAGGGTATGGTGTTCGACTTCAGCAACGTCAAACGCACCATCAAGCGCATCATCGATGAGCGAGTGGACCATCGGCTCGTGGTTCCCCGTGGCTACCAGGGCCTCACCATCGATGAAGACCAGCAAGACACCTTCACCTGGGCGCTGACCGATGGCAGCGAACTGGTGCACAAGGGCCCCGACGAGGCCGTGGCATGGCTCTCAACTGACCGGGTGTTACCCTCTGCCGTTGCCGCGCTGCTCGAACGCGAACTGAAATCCGTGCTACCTGCCAATGTGGTTTCCATCGAGATCAACCTGCGGGAAGAGGTCATTGAAGGCGCTTACTACCACTATGTGCACGGCCTCAAAAAGCATCTCGGCAACTGCCAGCGCATTGCCCATGGCCACCGCTCCCCGATACGCATTGATCGGAATGGTCATCGGGACTATGACCTGGAAAAGCACTGGGCAACCTTGTGGCGGGATATCTACGTCGGCTCTGAGGAGGACGTAGCACGTCGCCACGTCGGTGACGACGGCGTTCCCTATGTGACCTTCGAATACGAAGCCAATCAGGGGGAATTCGCGCTGACCTTGCCGGAGGAGCGTGTCTACATGCTGGACACCGACACCACCGTAGAGCTGATTGCGGCCCACATCGCCGACACTCTCAAGGTTGAGTTTCCCACCGACGCGATTCGGGTCAAAGCATTCGAAGGCGTCGGCAAAGGCGCCATCGCCGAACGATAAAACACACCCAGCATGCACAAGCACAAAAGGCCAAGGACTCGCTCCTCTGGCCTTTTTCTGTATACGAATTTCTTTCAGACACAAAAAAACCGCCCGAAGGCGGTTTTTTTGATGGCTTTCCGGTGGACTAAACCGTCAAGCCGTATTGGCGTCCCCTAGGGGGTTCGAACCCCTGTTGCCGCCGTGAAAGGGCGGAGTCCTAGGCCACTAGACGAAGGGGACTAGAAATTGGTGGAGCCAAGCGGGATCGAACCGCTGACCTCAACACTGCCAGTGTTGCGCTCTCCCAGCTGAGCTATGGCCCCTCAACGGCTGCGTATATTAAGGATCCGCCCTATGGGCGTCAACCTCTAAAACACACTTTTTTGCAGTTTTCTGAACATCGGTGCTGCAGCCGTTTACTTCTTGCTCAAAGCGGTCAAATTGCAGTCAACTCAACCCAGGGCAGCGTACTCCTTCTCCACTTTCTTGGTTTCTTTCTTGGAGAAACCACCCAGAACATTGAGCGCATGGCGCAGGCGGGAACGGGTCATATCCGGCCCCAGAAGAGCCATGGAATCCATCACCGACCAGGAATTTGGGGTACCCGCAATGGCGACGAAGATAGAAAACATGAAATCCCCCATCTTCAGGTCCATCGCCTTGGCCAGGGCTTTCACGTCTGCAAAGATGTTTTCCTTGCTCCAATGGCGCTGGGCTTCCAGGCGCCAGAGCGTAAACTGCAACACCCGCTTGACCTGCGCCTCTTCCAGCTTGTTGTGAGCAAAATCTTCCGCTGTCAGGTTCAACATGCCGGAGAACATGAACTGGGACATCGGCGCCACGTCCGAGAATACCTCGGCCCGCCCCTTGATGTGTGGAATCAGCGCCTGCAGGGCGTCCTCGTTGAACCACCACTGGCGCATGCGCTCCACGAACTGCTCGTCGGTCAGTTCATCGCGCAGCCACTGACCGTTTAGCCACCGCAGCTTTTCAACATCGAACACCGGTCCACCGAGAGACACACGCTGGATATCAAAGTTTTCGATCATCTCATCCAGAGTAAACTTCTCGCGCTCATCCGGCATCGACCAGCCCATACGGCCCAGGTAGTTGGTGACAGCCTCGGGCAGGAACCCCATACGCTCGTAGAAATTGATGCTGGTTGGGTTCTTACGCTTGGACAACTTGCTCTTGTCCGGATTGCGCAGCAGCGGCAAATGACACAGCTCTGGCATGTCCCAGCCAAAGTACTGGTAAAGAAGCTTGTGCTTCGGGGCGGAATTAATCCACTCCTCCCCACGGAGCACGTGCGTGATGCCCATCAGATGGTCATCTACCACGTTGGCCAGGTGGTAGGTCGGCATACCGTCCGATTTCAGAAGAATCTGGCAATCCACCTGCGCCCAATCGATCTCGATGACGCCGCGGAGCATATCCTGAATCTCGCACACCCCCTCATCTGGCACCTTCATGCGGATAACATGAGGCTCGCCAGCATCCAGGCGACGTTTGACTTCGTCTTCCGGCAACTCCAGATCGCCTTTAATTCCCGGGTTCTGGCCGTTAGCCTTACGCTCTTCACGAATCGCATCCAGCTCTTCCGGGGTACGGAAGCAGTAGAAGGCGTGACCTGCCGTGACCAGATCCTCGGCATACTGGCGATAGGAATCCTTGCGCTCGGACTGACGATACGGACCGTGTGGCCCACCCACGTCGGGGCCCTCATCCCAGTTCAGCCCCAACCAGCGAAGCGCCTTCAGGATATCCTGCTCGGATTCCGGTGTGCTGCGAACCTGATCCGTATCCTCAATCCTCAGAATGAACTGGCCGCCATGCTGACGAGCAAAACACAGATTGAAAAGGGCCACGTAGGCGGTACCAACGTGAGGATCACCGGTAGGTGAAGGTGCAATTCGGGTACGTACTGTCATGAAAGCTTCCTGAATTATCGGTGGCCGTTTATTAAGGCCGGCATTATACCGACCCGCTCTGCATTTCGCATAACCGGCAATACCGAAACCCGGCCTATTGGCTGCACGCCGGCATTAATGTAACATTATAACATTCCAACGATGTACAGGACGCTTTTCACCATGCGCAAACACAACCCCCTGATCACCGCCGTTACCGCTGGCGCTCTGATGACCCTGCCCTCACTCGCAGCAGCCACCGAGGTCGTGACCTCCATCAAACCCCTGGAATTGCTGGTACATGCCATTGCCGGCGAAGACACCCATACCAGCACCATCGTACCTGCGGGCTCAAGCCCTCACACCTACACCATGAAACCCTCGCAGCGGCGTGCGATGGAGAAAGCCGATGTTATTTTCTGGGTAGGACCGGAAATGGAAAGCTTTCTGACCCGGCTGTTGTCAGGAGAGGATTTCCACGCCAAAGCCATATCACTGATAAGCGAGGACAATTCAGAATACCGCGAAGCCGAAGACAACCATCGGGACGAAGAACACTCAGGACACAGCCATGGCACTCACGACCACGGCGAAGGAGAAGATCCGCATATCTGGACCGATCCGCAGCGGGCGGTGGAAATGGCCGAGAAAATCCGGGATGCGCTGGCTGAGCTGGATGGCGCGGATAAAAAAAGCCTGGATCGAAACTTTACCCGTTTCCGTGAGCAGGTCGCTGAAACCGAATCCGGAATCCGGGCGCGCCTGACTTCTGTACACGACATCAGCCTCTTCGCCTATCACGACGCCTTCACGCGCTTTGCAGAGCACTACAACCTTGAACTGGCCGACGTTCTCACGCTTAACCCGGAACTATCACCGGGTGCACGTCATATCGCAGAGGTTCAGACGAAGCTGAAAAAAGCGACTCACCCCTGCCTGCTCACCGAGCCACAGTTCAACCGCCAATGGTGGACATCCATCACCCGCGGCCTGGATGTGTCATTCAGCACCTGGGATCCACTGGCGACTGACATCGAGGTTACCAAAACCGGCTACCTCGATTTCCAGAACAGCATCGCCGATGCCGTTTTGAAATGCCTACCAGAGAATGCCCAGCATTAACGGAATAGAGATCATGGCCAGCAGTGTCTGGCCACTGATAATCCCGGCCGTGAGAGGCGCATCGCCCCCGAGCTGCCTGGCAAGGATGTAGGCCGAGGTTGCGGTGGGCAGCGCCGCAAGCAGAACCACGACCTGCACCAACAAACCCTCGATGCCCAACAACCTGGCCAGACCGGCTGCCATCAACGGAAACGCAAACAGCTTGAGTACAGACGAGACCATAAATGGCATGGACGCGCCCCGAAGGGCCCTGAGCTGAAGCCCTGCCCCAACCGTCATTAATCCCATCGGCAACGCCAGGTTACTCAGAGGTTCCAGAATGCCTGCCAGAAGCGGATGAAACCCGACCTGAGACAAGCTCCAGAGCACCCCGACAACCGAACCCACAATCAGAGGATTGGTGGCAATTGCCTTCATGACCGACGCCAGCCGCACCTTGTCCTGACTGGCCACCATGGAAAACATAAGAATGCAGAGCAAATTCAGCAACGGGACCATGACCGCCACCGCAATGGCGGTCAGCGACAGGCCTTCGTCTCCAAGCAGCATTCCACCCGCTGCCAGCCCCACATAGGAATTGAAACGTATCGCCCCCTGATAGACGGACGAAAACACCGCACCCGGCCATTTCCAGATCCACCGGGAAAGTACAAGCACCAGACTCATTGAACCCAGCATGGCGCAGATAATCAGCACAACATCCAGGTAAGCCGAGGGCGGTAGACGCGCCTGCCCGAGCTTGAACACCAGCATCGCCGGAAACAGCACGTAGTAGGTAAACCGCTCAGCCCGATACCAGAAATCACCACCAGGGAACGCCACTCGGTTCAGGACGTGCCCAAGCAGAATCAAAGCAAAGACGGGGAAAATTGCCTGTATTACAACAGGCACTTAACGCCCTCGCAGCTTCTTGAGGATCGTGCGGGTCACACTCGCTGGTGCCGACCGGGTGATCGGCCAAAGCGCCTTGAACTGGGCAGAGATAGGTCGATGCAGGCGCGGCGACTGGACCTGCGCCCAAACTTCGGGCGCAATCTGCTCCGGCTTCATGTTAATACCGAGGCTATCAAACAGCCCTGAGCCACCGGCATTACTCTTGACCATGCCGGTGTTAACGAACGGAGGCATCAGATCACAAACCCGAATATCGTGGGCCTCCCACTCAATATCCAGCGCTTCTGTCAACGCCCGCACCGCGTGCTTACTGGCAGAGTATGAAGCGAAATCCGGTATACCATAAGCGGCAGAGGCAGAACTCATGTTGATCACCACAGCCCCCGGTGTTTCCTTGAGGTACGGAAACGCTGCGTGCAGGACATTCATCAGACCAACAACATTGACCTCCACAATGGCCCGATGCTCGGCCATTTCAATATTTTCGAAGGCTCCTACCCTGAGAATCCCCGCGTTATTATGCAACGCGTTAATCTTTCCATCCGTATGCCGGACGAAGTCCGCAAGCCCCCGTGCAACGGACGCCTGATCGGTTACGTCCATCAAGTGAATCGAACAGTTCCCCTCCCCCAGCTCCGATTTCAGCTCTGCCAGAGCCTTTTCATCGCGATCGGCGGCGCCGACAAACCAGCCTTTTGAAACAAACAGGCGGGCAGTTTCCCGTCCAATGCCAGCGGCTGCGCCGGTGATGAAGATGGATTGAGTCACGGTTGAGATCCTTTTGTATAAGTATTGGTGGAGTACAACTAAGCCCCGGAAAAGCAATAGATAAACACTAACCCATCACAGGGACAATAGGCCAATGAGGACGGGAGACAGCATCAGGCGTATCCGTTAGCCTTAGCCACATCGTTAAGGAGAAAACCTGAATGACTGACAACACCCCCTTTCATTTCCGATTCCGGGTTCGCTATGGCGAATGCGATGCCCAGGGCGTGGCATTCAACGCCCGTTACGCAGACTTCGTGGACATTTCCGTGAACGAGTACATTCGCACGGTGTTCGGGAGCTATCAGCAACTTCTCGATCAGGATCTGGACATTCAGGTCGTCAGCCTGACGGTGAACTGGAAAGCACCCGCAAGGTTCGATGACGTCCTGGAAGCCCGAATAAAGGCGGGCCGGATAGGCAATACCTCGTTCACCCTGCACCTTGAATTCTATCGGTACGGGGACGAGCAATTTGTGGCGGACGCGGATATCACCTACGTCATGATTCAATCATCCAGCATGACCAAGGTCGCGATACCAGGCCCTATCCGGGACCTGCTAGACGAGGGCGCGCCGGGAGTTCTGATTAGCCACGCGGGAGAGTAACCAAGCCCTGGCATCGAAATGCGCACTCCCGCTCAACACTGGAGAACATGAGCAATATTGCCCCTTTGGCCCGCCAGCCCTATAATCTGGTTGTAGGAGGACGCCAGATCCCCCGAAATCTCACGCTTTGGGAGGCCAAGAACATGATCGGGTTAAGAGAACAGCAGCCGGTCGATACAACTCCACCGACACAATCCGGCCCCAAGCTGACGGCCAAACATAGCACCGCAGGCCTGCGGTGGCTGTTCGAACGTCGTGAGCGCTGGAACCTCACCATGGATGAGCTAGGAACCCTCCTGGGGGGTGTTCGCCGCAGAACTCTCACGGATTGGCAACGCAAGGTGAATACCGGAGCAGAGGTGGAAGTCTCCCGCGATACCATGGAGAGAATCAGTTTACTGCTGGGCATCCATAAAGCACTCACGCTGCTTTCGCCGGCCGGGCATGAAAACATGGCCTACGAATGGTTCCAGAAACCTGTTGAACTGATGGGGCTACAGGGGCGTTCCATTCGCAGTTACCTGCTTGAGCAAGGCTCAATGGACGCACTGTATTATGTGCGCCGTAACCTGGATGCCATGCGCGGCTGAATCCATATCTGGCAAGGAGGCTCACTTGGATCGAATCAAGCCTGACTGGAAGCACCACCGTGTCATCCACAGTAAATTCCCGCCATTGGACTGCTTCGAAAGCGAAGATTTCCTGCTGCTCGCGGAACTGGAATCCGCCACCAGTGATCGTATCGCACACTGGCCCCGATACGTTGACGAGAAGGACTTCCGTTACGGGCCCGGCTGGGGCGCAGTCATGGCGTCTTTCTGCTACCCCGCAGAAGGCCGCTTCAATACGCGGTCCCGCGGGGCCTACTACGCCGGCGACTGCCTTGAAACGGCATTAAGGGAATGGAGCTACCACGCGGGCAAAACCTGGCGGGGATTCGGCGTCGGAAACGACTACTCTGCTGTTGTTCGCTGCTACACCGGCCACGCCGCCGAGCCGCTGGTGGATCTTCGAAACCAGCCTCAATACATGCACAACACCAACTACGCCCCGGGACAGCACATTGCCGCGGATCTGCTGAATGCCGGCGAATATGGCATCCTGTTCAGCTCCATTCGCAACCCCGGCGCCGAGGCCATTGCTCTGCTCCGGCCACCCGGAACCACCCCCGTTATCCAGGCAGGCCACTATGTGCTGCAATGGAACGGGGAACGCTTTAGCCAGTATGCCCGGCTGGAGGAGTACAGTCCGCTTTAGTCTTCGTCAAAGCCCTACAGATAATACCCTCGAGTTCCTGTTAAACTACGCCGCCAGAACACTCGTATACCCCCGACATTATTTGTAAACAGGTTCTTGAAATGTCCGTGATGCCCCGAACAAGCACCACACCGCAGACGCCAGCCCCCCTCTCCCGCCGGTTTTCCGTGGCCCCGATGATGGACTGGACCACCCCGCATTTCAGGTACCTGGCCCGCATCCTCAGCCGCCACACCCTGCTCTATACCGAAATGGTGACCACCGGCGCCCTGATTCATGGCGATACCGAGCGGTTCCTGCGTCACGATCCGGCGGAATACCCCCTGGCGTTGCAGTTGGGCGGCAGTGATGCCGGCGAGTTGGCACATTGTGCGAAGCTGGCTGAGCAGTTCGGGTTTGATGAGGTGAATCTGAACGTTGGTTGCCCCAGCGATCGAGTGCAAAACAACATGATTGGCGCCTGCCTGATGGGACACCCGGATAAGGTCGCCGAAGGCGTTGCAGCCATGATCGAGGCGACAGAACTCCCGGTGACGGTCAAGCACCGGATCGGCATCGATGGCCGGGAATCCTGGGAGGATTTGTGCGAGTTTATCGAGACGGTGTCCGCCGCCGGCTGCAGGACCTTCATTGTCCATGCCCGTATCGCGATACTGGAGGGGCTGAGCCCGAAGGAAAACCGGGATATTCCTCCCCTGAAATACGATTGGGTGTATCGCCTGAAGCAGGCTTACCCGGATCTTGAGATCATCATCAACGGCGGCATCAAAACGTTTGACGAATGCCACGAGCACCTACGGCATACCGATGGGGTCATGCTGGGCCGGGAGGCTTACCACAACCCGTGGCTACTGGCCGGTGTGGACCCAGTGTTCTTTGGTGAGGGAGCGCCCGTTCAAAGCCGCCACGAGGCTCTGCGCACCATGCTGCCGTTTATTGAACGTGAACTCGAGCGCGGCGTATACCTGACCCACATGTCCCGTCACCTCCTGGGACTGTTCCACGGCATGCCCGGTGGCCGTCAGTTCCGTCGCTACATCAGCGAAAACGCGCACAAGCCCGGAGCGGGTATTGAAGTTATCGAAACGGCGCTCGGCAAGGTTCGCGAACCTGAAGCCCCGGCCATTGCGGAAGCTTAATCAGCTCCATACCTTTTGTTGTCTTGTTCCTGTCAGAGCAGCCCGCTATTGTAGGCATTAGCACCACATCCGGGAGACGGATGCCTACAAAACAGATCAACCGGGACGACAGAACGAATGACGAACAAGCTCGACCAACTGAAAACCATGACCACGGTAGTGGCGGATACCGGCGACATTGAAGCCATTGCCAAGTGGCGACCGGAAGACGCGACAACCAACCCTTCACTGCTGCTGAAAGCCGCGGCCTCAGACGCCTACCGCCCAATGCTGGACAAAGCCGTCGCAGAAGCTCGTCGGTACGGCGGCTCGGATGCCGAGCAACTGACAACCGCAACGGACATGCTGGCCGTGCTCGCCGGCCAGGAAATCCTGAATCTGATTCCTGGTGTTGTCTCCACCGAAGTCGATGCGCGTTTGTCGTTCGACACCGAAGGAACTCTGGATCGTGCTCGCAGACTGGTCGAGTTTTATGACAAACAAGGCGTCGATACCAACCGGGTTCTGATCAAGATCGCCTCCACCTGGGAAGGCATTCGGGCTGCCGAGCAGCTCGAAAAAGAAGGCATTCGTTGCAACCTGACGCTGCTGTTCTCGTTCATCCAGGCCGCCGCCTGCGCTGAAGCCGGTGCATTCCTGATTTCGCCTTTTGTTGGCCGCATTCTTGATTGGCACGTTGCCAATTCCGGCCGGGACGGTTTCCCGGCTGCGGAAGACCCTGGCGTACTTTCGGTTTCCCGAATCTACAATTACTACAAGACCCACGGCTTCGACACCGTCGTTATGGGCGCCAGTTTCCGGAACACGGGTGAAATCGAGATGCTGGCAGGCTGCGACAGACTGACCATCAGCCCGGCCCTTCTCCAGGAGCTTCAGGACGATACCGGCAGCCTCAGCCGCCGCCTGTCCTCTGAGAATGCAAACTCCTCGGATAAATTTGGACCGATCGATGAGAAGCTGTTCCGCTGGGAGTCCAACGAAGATGCCATGGCGACGGAAAAACTGGCTGATGGCATTCGCCGCTTCACGATCGACCAGATCGAACTGGAAAATCGCGTCCGCCAACTGGCCAAAGCCGCCTGAAATGCACTCTAATGGGAGCCTGTTGATCCGACTATGATCGAACGCCTGAAACAACTCTTTGCCTCACCGGAAGCCACGAACAAGGCGCCGGATGCCCATCAGTTGGCCGTCGCCTCCACCGCTCTGATGGTGCAGCTATCCCGCATCGACCATGATGAAGACGAGCGCGAGCTGCAGATCATTGTGGAATGCGCGGTGAAAGCCAATCAGGTGACCCGGGAAGAGGCAGAGGAAATTCTGCAGGACGCTCTCGGGCACGCCGATGATGCCACCTCCATGTATGAGTTTACCGGCCAGCTCAATGAGCACCTGGATCAGGAAGCCAAGCTGGCATTGCTGGTCAACATATGGCGCGTGGCCTTCGCGGACGGGCGGATCGACAAGTACGAGGAACACCTGATTCGCCGCATGGCGGATCTGTTGCACCTTAATCACAGGGAATACATGCAGGCGCGACACCGGGCAGAAGCAACCGGTTAACAAGGAGACAGCAGCATGCTCGCCATTCTTCATCCCAACACCCCGCTGGACAGCGACGCCTACCGGCAGACCCTCCATTACCTGGAAAACCTGCCAGGGGTATCCCTGCGGGTGCACGAAGTCCAGGGTTCCAGCCAGCGCCTGACAGAAATCTACCTTCTGGGGGACACAAAATCCCTGGACAAGGAAGAAATCGAAGCCCTGCCGGCGGTAGAGCGAGCCATACGGATTTCCGATGATTACCGGATTCTTGGCCGACATCGAGACGACAGACGCCAAAGCGGCTTCCACTATAACGGGGTCGATTTCAGCCAGGACAACCTGAATATTTTCGCCGGTCTTTGCGCGGTCGACGTTCCCGAGCATGTGGAAATGATGATGCAGGCCCTGGAAGAGCATGGTGAAGTCTGCACCCGTATGGGCGCCTACAAGCCTCGCACCAACCCCTATTCATTTCAGGGACACGGAAAAGGTTGCCTGCCGTGGGTGTTCGAAAAAGCTGGAAAGCATGGCATCAAGGTGGTCGCCATGGAAATCACCCATGAAAGCCACATTGAGGAAATCGACACCTGTCTCGAGAAACTGGGGCGCCCAACCGGTGTCATGCTGCAGATTGGCACCCGCAATACTCAGAACTTCGAGCTCCTCAAGGCCATTGGCCGGCAAAGCACTTATCCGGTGCTGCTCAAGAGGGGCTTCGGTATCACCCTGAATGAATCACTCAATGCCGCCGAATACCTGGCGAGCGAAGGCAACGCCAACGTCATCTTCTGCCTCCGCGGCATGAAAACCGAAGCCGGCCAGCCCCATCGCAATATGGTGGACTTCGCCCATGTGCCGGCAGTCAAACGCCTGACCCGTATGCCGGTGTGTGTTGACCCGTCTCACTCCGTGGGCAGCCGTGAGGCCTCGCCTGACGGCATTCTGGACGTGATGCACGCAACCGCTCAGGGCGTTATTGCCGGTGCCAACATGGTATTGGTGGACTTCCACCCGAAACCAGAGAAAGCGCTCGTAGACGGCCCCCAGGCACTGCTGATGAACGAACTTCCTGCCTATCTTGAAGACATCCGCCTGTGCCATGAGACCTGGAAGAAGCGCCAGGACATTTATCAGCGACTGAAGGATTCAGTATCAGAATGATTGTCTACGGACACCGGGGAGCCAAAGGTGAGGCTCCCGAGAACACCCTGCCCGGATTTGTGCATGCCTACCGCCATGGCATCCGGCATTTTGAGCTGGATCTGGTGCTCTCCAAAGACGGCATCCCCGTTTTGATTCATGATCTGACGGTAGACCGCACAACCGGCCAGAAAGGCAGTGTTCACAGTTTTACCTCCCAGGAACTGGCTGCCATGGACGCCAGGTGCAACACCAGCGCCTGGCCAACACCCGTCGGCATCCCCTCGCTCGAAACGCTTCTTGACGAGTTTGACGATCTCGAACACCTGCAACTGGAGGTCAAGAAAGACAGCCGCCAGCGGCTCAACATACTGTGCAATCGGGTCACCGAGATCATTCAGCGGCGGGAGCTGTATCAACGTGTGGTCATTACCTCTACGGACACCTGGTTCCTGAAGGAAATACGCCGCCGGAACAAGAACATCCACATTGGTCTGGTCGCGGAGCGCAAATTCCCACGCCCCCTCAACAGCGCCATGCGCCTGGGTTGCGAATACCTGATACTGAACTGGAAGCTGTGCTCAAAAGCGATGGTGGACAACGCTCACCGCCGGGGAATGCACGTGTCGACCTGGACCGTTAACCGAATCCACGACATGCTCCAATTGGAGGAAATGGGCGTCGACAGCATCATTACGGACTATCCGACAAGCACCCGGATGTTCTTCGACAACCGGGCCAGAGCACTCATGGCGTTACCCCTGAGCGGGGCGGAGGGAATGCCGGGCAGCCGGGTGCTGCCCGCAAGCTGAACCGGATCAGAAGATCCGGTTCAGGCCGTTCAACGCAGCTACCCGGTAGGCTTCCGCCATGGTCGGGTAGTTGAACGTGGTATTGATAAAGTAGTTCAGGGTATTGGCTTCCCCTTCCTGGTTCATGATCGCCTGACCGATGTGGACGATTTCCGCAGCCTGGTCTCCAAAACAGTGGATTCCAAGAAGCTCTCGGGTTTCTCTGTGGAACAGGATTTTGAGCATCCCCACCGCTTCGCCGGTGATCTGAGCCCGCGCAAGGTCCTTGAAAAAGGCCTGACCAACTTCATACGGCACTTTAGCCTCAGTCAGCTCACGCTCAGTTTTACCAACAGAGCTGATCTCCGGGATGGTATAGATACCAGTCGGCACATCGGAGATATAACGGAAGTAATCATCTTTGACGATATCGGACGACGCGGAGCGTCCCTGATCGTAGGCAGCGCTTGCAAGGCTTGGCCAGCCGATCACGTCACCCGCTGCATAGATGTGTTCCACCTCGGTCCGATAGTGCTCGTCGACCGCAAGTTGCCCCCGGCCATTTGGAACAAGCCCGACGTTCTCAAGGCCCAGCTTGTCGGTATTGCCGCTACGGCCGTTACACCACAGGAATGCATCAGCACGAATTTTCTTGCCGGACTGGAGCGAGAGAACAACACCGTGATCGTCTCCCTCCACTGACTCGTACTGCTCATTATGGCGAACCAGAACGCCATTATTACGCAGGTGGTAGCTCAATGCGTCCGAAATTTCGTCATCCAGGAACGACAGCAGGCGGCTGCCCGGGTTGATCAGGTCGACCTTGACACCCAGACCGGCAAAGATAGACGCGTACTCCGAACCAATGACCCCGGCACCATAGATAATCAGTGTCCGCGGGGTGTGGGACAGATTAAGAATGGTGTCGGAATTATAGATACGGTGATGACGGAAGTTTACATCGGGCGGCAAATACGGGCGTGAGCCGGTCGCAACAATCGCCTGCTTGAAGTGCAGAACCTCTACAGATTTGTTGCCGCGAATTTCGAGGCGGTTACTGTCGAGGAACGACGCCCGGCCGTTGATCAGGTCGACCCGGTTTCGGGCGTAGAACTGTGTTCGCAGTTTTACCTGCTTGCCAATTACCTTCTGGGCATTCTGGAGGACCCGGGGAAACGAAAACCAGCGTGGCTCGCCAATATCACGGAACATCTGGTTCGTGTTAAAGGTAATGATCTGCTTGACCGAGTGACGCAGGGCCTTGGAGGGGATAGTCCCCCAATGAGTGCAGTTACCCCCGACGGTGGGTTTGTCTTCGATGATCGCGACACGCTTACCGTGCTTCGTCGCATTCATCGCCGCACCTTCACCGGAAGGACCAGCGCCGATAACGACGACGTCGTAATGATGCTCTGCCATGCCCGCAGTAACTCCTTATCTACGTCGTAAATGTTGGATTTTAATTTTGGTTATAGGTGTCCGAAATCAACGTTGGTCGGCATTGCTGGCGTCGTAGGCAAGATCCCTGGCGCCTTTTCCTTCACTCTCCAGCCGCTCATTCTCTTCCTGGCACTTCTTGGTGTTGCCGCCACAGATTTCGCAGGACGCATCAATTCCAAGAGCACCGATACCGCCACAGGTGCCGCTGATCGGCTTGCGACCGAAGATAACGCCGATAGACATTCCCGCCACCAGCAGGATTACAATCGCCAGAACCAGAAAAAAGGTACTCATGTTGCCCTCCCCCTATTGGGTAACAAAAGACGAAAACGCCGGTGTCTGATGAGTTTCAAAACCGTCGTCCGTCCGGACTATGAAATAGGCCGGAATGTTCTCTCGGGTTGCAAGCTCGCTTGCACGCTCATAGCCGAGAACATTGAATCCGGTCGCCAAGGCATCCGCAGTCATGCAGTCACCGGCAATAACCGTCACCGACGCCAAGTTGTGGGTTATCGGTTTACCCGTAGATGGATCAATTGTATGGGAATAGCGCCGACCTTCCGATTCGTAATAGTTACGATAGTCTCCAGACGTCGCCATTGCACGCTGCTCGAGCGCCACGACGCGATTAACCTGGCGCCCTTCTGACACAGGCTGCTCTATTGCCAGGCGCCACGCGCTACCATCAGGCTTGCGACCATTGACGCGCACTTCACCACCGATCTCCACCAGATACGCTGTTACCCCTTCCTTCTGGAGATAGCGGGACACAACATCCACACCATACCCCTTGGCAATCGCCGACAAATCGATGTATTGGGGAATATCGCTGCGTAGGGCTTTTGGCGCTTCCTTTAATTCGAGTTTGTCATAGCCAATGCGGGAGAGCATCTCTGCAAGCTCCTCATCAGTCGGCGCTGTTTCCGGCCTGGCCCGCGGTCCGAACCCCCACAGATTGACGACGGGCCCTACGGTAATATCGAAGGCGCCGCCCGTGAGTTCCGAAACTTCCACAGCCTTGGTCAGCACTTCGTATAGCGGATCTGACAGGTTAATCCAGTCGGTCTGATCAGCGTGCTGATTGATGGCAGAAAGTTCAGAGTCGTCTCGCCAGGTGGACATGGCGGCGTCGACTTTCTCCAGCTCGGCTTCAATACCTGATGCCAGATTTTCAAGCCGTTCGGGATCGTCGGTCAATACGACATTGATGTGGTATGAGGTGCCGAAGACTGGCCCGGAAATTTCCCAGACTTTTTCCTCGGGCTTAAACGAACAACCCGCCAGGGCGGTAACGACCAGCATCACAAGGATGCTGGCCAGAACCACCCTGACGGGTTCATGCATGCGGGATGTCATTGGAGCCGATTAACCTCCAAAGTCATCCAGCATGATGTTTTCGTCCTCAACACCAAGATCCTTGAGCATCTTGATGACGGACGCGTTCATAATCGGAGGCCCGCACATGTAGAACTCACAGTCCTCAGGTGCCGGGTGATCCTTCAGGTAGTTCTCATAAAGTACGTTATGAATAAAGCCTGTCGGGCCTTCCCAGTTGTCCTCAGGAAGCGCATCGGAGAGCGCCACATGCCACTCGAAGTTCTCGTTCTCTTCCTGCAGCATGTCGAAGTCTTCCACGTAGAACATTTCGCGGACACTTCGAGCACCGTACCAGAAGCTGATCTTGCGATCGGAGTTCAGGCGCTTGAGCTGGTCAAAGATGTGGGAGCGCATGGGCGCCATGCCCGCACCACCGCCGATGAATACCATTTCGGCGTCGGTCTTCTTGGCGAAGAACTCACCGAACGGCCCCATCACAGTGACCTTGTCACCCGGCTTCAGGTTGAACACGTAGCTGGACATGATGCCCGGCGGATGATCCGTTCCTGGAGGCGGCGTGGCAATACGGATGTTGAACTTGAGAACACCCTTTTCTTCCGGATAGTTCGCCATGGAGTAGGCCCGGATGGTGTCTTCTTTGTTTACAGCCTTGTAGCGCCAGATATCGTGCTTGTCCCAGTCTTCGTGGAACTCTTCCTCGATATCGAAATCCTTGAAGTTGATCTCGTACGGAGGGCACTCAAGCTGCACGTAACCGCCAGCGCGGAAGTCCACTTCCTCGCCCTCAGGCAGCTTCAGAACCAGCTCTTTGATAAAGGTAGCGACGTTGTGGTTGGACACGACTTCGCATTCCCACTTCTTCACACCAAAGAACTCTTCCGGCACTTCGATCTTCATGTCCTGTTTGACAGGAACCTGACAGGACAAGCGCCAGCCTTCCTTCTCTTCACGGTTGGTGAAGTGGGTTTTTTCCGTGGGCAGCATAGCGCCGCCACCATCCAGAACCTTACACTTACACTGGGCGCAGGTACCGCCACCACCACAGGCAGATGACAGGAAGATGCCGTTATTTGCCAGGGTGCCAAGAAGTTTTCCACCGGCACTGGTTTTCAGTTCGTGCTCGGGGTCGTCATTTATTTCGATTGTCACGTCACCGGTGCTTACCAGCTTGGAACGGGCCGCAAGAATAACTGCGACCAGCGCCAGCACGATAACGGTGAACATGACTACACCAAGAATGATCTCTGTACTCATGGTTTCGCCTTTTCGTTAAACCGAATCACCGGATGCCTTAGAGAGAGATGCCCGAGAAGGACATAAAGCCCATGGACATCAGCCCAACAGTAATGAACGTGATACCCAGGCCACGCAGGCCCGGAGGTACATCGCTGTACTTCAGTTTCTCGCGGATACCCGCCAGGGCTACGATGGCAAGCGCCCAACCGAGACCGGCACCAAAACCGTAAACCACACTCTCACCGAAGTTGTAATCACGCTCTACCATGAACAGCGCCGCACCCATAATGGCGCAGTTAACGGTGATCAATGGCAGGAAAACACCCAATGCCGAGTACAGCGCGGGAATGTACTTGTCCAGCACCATTTCCATGATCTGTACGATGGCAGCGATTACACCGATGTAGGTAATCAGCCCGAGGAAGCTAAGATCCGTGTTCGGCATACCCGCCCACTCAAGCGCACCTTCGCGAAGCACGTTGTTGTAGATCAGGTTGTTAACCGGAACGGTGATGGTCAGTACCACGATAACGGCGATACCGAGACCAATGGCAGCCTCTACTTTCTTGGAGATTGCAATGAACGTACACATCCCCAGGAAGAAGGCCAGCGCCATGTTTTCAATAAAAACAGCCTTAACCAGAAGACTCAGATAATGTTCCATCAGAAGGCCTCCCTGACTTTATGAGCTGACATTTTGTAATCCGGCTCTTCGACCTGATCCGGCTTCCAGGTACGCAGTGCCCAGATGCCAAGCCCGATGATGAAGAACGCACTCGGCGGCAGCAACAACAGACCGTTAGTAACGTACCAGCCGCCCTCGTTAACCGGAGACAGGATGGTGACACCAAACAGGGAACCGGAACCGAACAGCTCGCGCCAGAAGCCAACGAACAACAACAGGACGGAATAGCCCAGGCCGTTACCGATCCCGTCAAGGAAGCTCATGCCCGGGCTGTTCTGCATGGCGAAGCCCTCAGCGCGTCCCATAACGATACAGTTGGTGATAATCAGGCCAACGAATACCGACAGCTGTTTGCTGATCTCGTAGGCATACGCCTTGAGAAGCTGGTCAACCACGATGACCAGCGAGGCAATGATAGTCATCTGAACGATGATCCGGATGCTGCCCGGAATCTGATTACGAATCAGGGATACCGCGAGGTTTGAAAACGCAGTTACCGCGATCACGGAGAGACACATGACAATGGTTACGTTCAGGCTGGCGGTTACCGCCAGAGCTGAACAGATACCAAGAATCTGTAGCGCGATCGGGTTGTTACTGAAAATCGGTTCAAACAGAACCTGTTTGGCTGATGCAGTCGACATGATCAGGCCTCCCCTTGACGCAGGTTTTTCAGATACTGGGCGTAACCGCTGTCACTCAACCAGTAATTGACAAGGTTTTCCACACCACGGCTGGTCAGCGTTGCGCCGGACAGAGCATCAACCTTGTGCTCCTTATCCTTCGCATCGGGGCTGACACCGCCTTTAACCAACTGGATCTCCGGCTTGGTCATGTCGTCACCATAGACAACCTTACCTTCCCAGAGCGCCTTCCATCGGGGATTATCCACTTCACCACCCAGACCCGGTGTCTCCGCGTGCTGGTAGAAGCCGAGACCTTCGATGGTGTTGGCATCGCCCTTCAACGACACAAAGCCGTAAAGGGTTGACCACAGGCCATAGCCATGGATCGGGAGAACCACTTTTTGCAGTTCGTCACCGTTTTTCAGGACAAACACTCGAGCAACGTCAGGACGACGCTTAATGCTCGCTCGATCCTGATCGCCCGGAATCGCCTCTGAAAGCTGAGGATCGGAAGCTGCTTTGTACATATCGTACTTCATCGGGTCTTCCACGTTTACCGCAGACGGCTCGACGTATTGACCTGAGTTAAGGTCGACCAGCAGCACTTCAAACTTCGAGAACTCATCCTCAACCTGCGTCGGACTCGCGCCATCCGGGAGCATACCGGCGGCCGCGAGGATATTGATCTTCATGTTGAGGGTCTGGTTCTTGACCTGAAGCGGTTTCAGCGACACGGCCGCGGTGGATACGATGACTGAGAAGAAAACACTCAGCACCAGGGCAACAATAACCGTTCTGGAGACAGTTTCTTTAGCTTTAGCCACGAGCAAGCCTCCGTTTGATGTTGGCCTGAACCACAAAGTGGTCCATCAGCGGTGCGAACAGGTTAGCGAACAGGATCGCCAGCATGATGCCTTCCGGGAACGCCGGGTTAACCACACGGATCAGTACCGTCATGACACCCACCAGAATGCCGAAGCACCAGCGACCGGTGTTGGTCATCGCGGCAGACACAGGATCCGTTGCCATGAACATCATGCCAAAGGCAAAGCCACCCATGACCAGATGCCAGTGAGCCGGTACGGCGAACATCGCATTGGTGTCAGATCCAATCGCGTTAAACAGCAACGACGTGGCAATCATGCCGATCAGCACACCACCGACAATGCGGTAGGAGGCAATCTTCATCATCAGCAGGATGGCTCCGCCAATCAACACCGCCAGAGTGGAGGTTTCACCCATGGAGCCCTGAATCGTGCCCATAAATGCGTTCATCCAGCCAATCTGGTTCTGCAGGGCTTCCACACCACCGGATGCGGCCCAGCTCAGGGCTGTCGCGCCACTGAAGCCATCGACTGCGGTCCAGACGGTATCCCCGGAAATCTGAGCCGGATAGGCGAAGTACAGGAAGGCACGACCACTCAGTGCCGGGTTCAGGAAGTTCTTGCCAGTACCGCCGAACACTTCCTTGCCAATCACAACACCGAAGGTAATACCCAGAGCCACCTGCCACAACGGAATGGTGGGCGGGCAGATCAGTGCAAACAGCACTGACGTTACAAAGAAGCCTTCGTTCACTTCGTGACGGCGAACCGTCGCGAACAGCACTTCCCAGAAACCGCCAACCACGAAGGTGACAAAGTAAATGGGTACGAAGTACGCCATGCCGTATACAAAGTTATCCCAGGCGCCAGCACCGGCACCAGTCACCGCAAGCGCTTGAATAAACGCTGTTCGGAGACCACCGTCGCCAACGAGGGCATCAGGATTGGCGGCCAGGAAGCTGTTTGCCTGGTAGCCGATGTTCCACATACCGAAGAACATGGCCGGGAAGGTACACATCCACACCGTGATCATGATGCGCTTCAGATCAACACCGTCGCGTACATGAGCCGTGGTTGAGGTAACCTTGCCCGGAGTGTAGAAAATAGTATCTACGGCTTCGTAAAGCGCATACCAGCGCTCATACTTGCCACCTTTTTCAAAGTGGTGCTCGATTCCATCGAGAAACTGTCTGATAGCCATCGCGTTAGCCCTCGATCTCGATTCGGGTCAGATTCTCGCGGAGAATCGGACCGTATTCATATTTGCCCGGGCACACGAACGTGCACAGCGCCAGATCTTCTTCGTCCAGCTCCAGAGCACCCAGTTTCTGCGCCATTTCGGTGTCGCCAACGATCAGGGAACGCAGCAACTGAGTGGGCAGAATATCCAGAGGCATGACCTGTTCATAAGCACCAACCGGCACCATGGCACGCTCGCTGCCATTGGTGGTGGTGGTGAAGTTGAACAACTTGCCACCAGCCAGCTTGGACAGGTAGATATTCAACACCGAGAACCTGTTGGCGCCGGGCGACAACCAACCCATGAATTCACGCTTGGTGCCTTCTTCCAGGACGGAAACCTGATTGGCGTAACGTCCCAGGTAAGCACAGGGGCCATCGCCACGACGGCCGCCGAACACAGAACCTGAAATGGCGCGCACTTCAGTCCCATTCTCGACTTCACCGTCAAGAAGTTCAGGCAGACAGGCACCAATACGGGTGCGAACCAGACGTGGCTTGACAGCCTTGGGGCCACCGATAGCAACCACTCTCTCGACGGGCACTTCGCCAGTCTCGAAGAGCTTGGCGATGTCGATGACGTCCTGATAGTTGATACTCCAGACCGTCTTGCTGACAGAAACCGGATCCAGGTGGTGGATATGAGTACCCACGTTGCCTGCCGGGTGAACACCGTCGAATTGCTGGACTTCGATATTGGAGGCCTGAGGAACAGACACGTTCGCACCGGGCTTGCCAGTCACGAACACCTTGCCTGCGGTCAGCTTGGCAATGATGGTAAGGCCCTTTTCAAAAGCCTTGCTGTTCTCGCCAATGATGACTGTTGGATCTGCAGCCAGGGGGTTGGTATCCATGACGGATACGAAGATGGAGTTCGGAGCAGCGTCGATTTCCGGAACCTTGCTGTAAGGACGGGTCTTGAAGGCCGTCCAGAGGCCGGATTCCACCAGGTTGTCCACCACTTGCTGGCGCTCAAGACCTGCAATATCGGCATCACTGTACCTGGCGTAGGTTTCTGCGTCGTCGCCATCGATTTCGATGACGATAGACTGAAACACGCGACGCTCACCGCGATTGACTTCTTTCACCACACCGGCGGCAGGTGAGGTATAACGAACGCCTTCGGTCTTCTTATCCGTGAACAGCAGCGAGCCGCGCTTGACACGGTCCCCTTCCTTCACAGCCATTGTCGGCTTCATGCCGTTGTAGTCAAAACCGATCAGCGCCACATGGCGCACGGGTTTGCCGTCTGTAATGGTCTGTTCGGGAGCGCCGCTGATGGGAAGATCCAGGCCTTTTTTGATCTTAATCATTAGCCTCATCCAATCATCAGAAACTATTCTATGGATTCGTAACGTCAGGCCCCATTGCCTCAGCTTTAACCCGGCTCAGACCGGATGGCTATTCAAGATCAGTGAAACTCACAACCGCCAGCACGCGATCAGACTTTCGACACGAATAAGGGTGAGGAACTGGGCGCCAGACATACCCAAAATCGCGCCAATTATAGAGATTAAGGAATCCTATTTCCACCAGAAACCGGGCCAGATTTGTACCTCTTAGGCAGTAAAAAACCCCGGCAGCCGAGGCTGGCGGGGTTTTTCAAGGACCTTCAGCACAAAGGCTCTACGACTTTAGTCGCGTGCCCGCTTCGGGAAGATCGGGTACTCAACGCCAGCCATCTGGTTAACGCAACGGATCACCTGAGCACTGTACCCGAACTCATTGTCGTACCATACGTACAGGATCGCGCGCTTGCCGTTGGCAATGGTTGCCTGCGCATCAACAATGCCGGCATGGCGGGAACCCACGAAGTCCGTGGAAACAACTTCTGGAGAGTTCACGAAATCGATCTGTTTCTGCAACTCGGAGTGCAGAGCCATATCGCGCAGGTAGTCGTTGACCCCCTCAGTGGTGACATCTTTCTCCAGGTTCAGGTTCAGAATTGCCATGGACACGTTAGGAGTCGGAACACGGATCGCATTACCGCTCAGCTTGCCCTTAAGCTCAGGCAGCGCCTTGGCAACCGCCTTCGCAGCGCCAGTCTCGGTGATAACCATGTTCAACGGAGCGCTGCGACCACGACGACTGCCCTTGTGGTAGTTATCGATCAGGTTCTGGTCGTTAGTATAGGAGTGAACCGTCTCAACGTGGCCGTCTTCGATGACGTACTCGTCATGGATCGCCTTCAGAACCGGGGTGATGGCATTGGTGGTACAGGAAGCGGCCGACAGGATCTTGTCGTCTTCGGTGATATCGCCGTTATTGATACCGTACACAATGTTCTTGATATCGCCTTTGCCGGGCGCGGTCAGGATAACGCGGCTTACGCCCTTGGACTTGAGATGCAGACCCAGGCCGGCCTCGTCACGCCACTTACCGGTGTTGTCGATAACAATCGCATTGTTGATGCCGTACTCGGTGTAATCCACTTTGTCCGGACCATCAGAGTAGATCACCTTGATGAAGTTACCGTTGGCAACCAGAGCGGAGTTTTCTTCATCGACGGTGATGGTGCCATCAAACGGCCCGTGAACAGAGTCACGACGCAGCAGGCTGGCACGCTTTTCCAAATCGTTGTCAGCACCACCCTGACGCACAACAATCGCACGCAGACGCAGGTTGTTACCGCCGCCCGCCTTTTCGATCAAAATGCGGGCCAGAAGACGACCGATACGGCCAAAACCGTACAGCACAACGTCTTTGGTTTCGTTGTTGGCATCCGCTTCTGACTGGGCAGCGTACTGCCCCACAACCGGGCCAATTTCGCGCTTGAGGAATTCAGTCAGATCACCGCCTTCCTCTTTGAATTTGACAGCCAGCTTGCCGATATCGACGTGAGCACGGCCGAGGTCCAGCTTATCCATGGCCTCAAGAATCGGCATGGTGTCATGAACAGACAGTTCACTGTCTTCTACCTGACGAACGAAGCGATGGGCACGAATAATGTCGATGACCGACTGATTGATAATGGCTCGACCATAAACGGACGTAACCACATTATTCTTGCGGTAGAGACGGCCGATCAGCGGGATCATTGCTTCCGCAGTGGATTCTCTTTCAGTCCAGTTAGACAGGTGCTGATTGATCTGTTCGTGGCTCACGGTTGGGACCTCTGTTAGCACTGGTAATAATTTGGGGCGCACATTATCCAACTTAAACGGCCCGACGGCAAATCATGCTGCCATGACACCGAAACCAACCGGCGGTAGAATACGCGCCTCGCTCCACTCCGGACCCCACAGCAGGAGAAAATGACTGCCCATGAGCCACGGTGAATCGAATTCGCAACGCCCGTTGATCGCCCCGGACTACCCGACAAAACCGGCGGATCACCGATCCTGGGGGCAACTCAAGGGCAGCTCTGACGCCCTGGCAATCTGTGAGAGCGCGAGGGCACACGAAGGGCTGACACTGGTCATCACCCGAAGTACGAATGATGCAATCCGCCTCGAACAGGCCATGCGGTTTTTCCTGGGCCTGCCGACGGACGAAGACGCGCCGGCAATCACCGAAGACGGCCTTGAGCTTTTATCCCTTCCGGACTGGGAGACCCTGCCCTACGATCTGTTTTCTCCACACCAGGATATAACGTCACGCCGCATACGAACCCTGCATCGCCTGCCAAGCACTAAACACGGTGTACTCGTGGTGCCGGCACGGACGCTCATGCATCGCCTACCTCCGGTTGACTACCTGCAGGGAAACACCCTGCTTCTGGAGGTGGGCCAGGCACTGGAAATCGATTCCTGGCGCATGCAGCTGGAGGCTGCCGGATACCGACACGCCGACAACGTCTACGAGCACGGCGAGTATGCCGTGCGAGGCGCCATTCTCGACATCTATCCCATGGGAGCCAATCTCCCCTACCGGATCGATCTGTTCGACGATGAAATCGAAACATTGCGAACATTCGACCCAGAAACCCAGCGCTCGATCGACAAGATCGAACGCATCGAATTGCTGCCCGCGTATGAATTCCCCTGGCACAAGGAAGCCCGCTCCGGGTTCCGGAACCGGTGGTTCGAACAATTCCCGAATGCCGACAAGGATGCACCCATCTACCAGGACGTCAGCCACGGCATTACGCCCCCGGGTATCGAATACTATCTGCCCCTGTTTTTCGACAGCACGGCTACCCTATTCGATTACTTGCCAGGCGAGACGTTGGTCTTTACCGCTGAGAGCCTGAACGAGGCGGTAAACCAGTTTGACACCGAGACTCGTAACCGCCACGAAGATCGCCGACACGATCGCCTGCGCCCGATTCTTCCTCCGACTCAGCTGTTTCTGCAACAGGACGAGCTTTTCGGACACCTGAAAGCATTCCCCAGGGTCACCACCCTCACCGACACCGCCAGCGGAGGAGGCGCCGTTAACTGCGCCGCCGAGGCACTGCCAGATATTTCAATGGACGGACGGGCAACGGAACCCGCGCGCCGCCTCAAACAATTCCTCGGCGACTTTTCTGGACGGGTGCTCATTTGTGCCGAGTCCTCTGGCCGCCGGGAGGCGCTGATCGAAAACCTGGCAGACCACGGGCTCAAGCCACGCCCCGTCGAGGATTGGCGCTCATTCCTGAACGATGACCAATGCACTCTGGGCATCAGCATCGCCCCCATGGAACAGGGCATTCTTCTGCCCGACCAACACCTTGCCCTGATTACGGAAACCGCGCTTTTCGGCGAGCGCGTCCTGCAACGCCGGCGCCGGGATAAGCCGACAGAAACCGATGACGCCGGTTTCCGGGATCTGTCCGAGCTAAAGATTGGTGCCCCAGTGGTTCACATCGACCATGGCGTTGGCCGATACCGCGGGCTCGAAACCATTACCGTGGAAAATGAATCCAACGAATTCCTGATGCTGGAGTATGCGGGCGGCTCAAAGCTCTATGTCCCCGTATCCAGCCTGCACCTGATTTCCCGCTATGCCGGCAATGACACGGAGCATGCACCGCTACACAAGCTCGGTACCGAGAAATGGAGCAACGCCAAGCAGAAAGCCCTGGAGAAAATCCGGGATACCGCCGCGGAACTTCTGGATGTTTACGCCCGGCGGGAAGCGAGAAAGGGCTTCAGCTTCGAAGATCCCAAGGAGGCCTACCGGGCCTTTGCGGCCGGCTTCCCGTTTGAGGAAACGCCGGATCAGCAAGTCGCCATTCAGGCGGTGATTGAAGACATGACCAGCGAGCGTCCCATGGATCGCCTGGTTTGCGGCGATGTGGGTTTCGGTAAAACGGAAGTCGCCATGCGGGCCGCCTTCATGGCGACCTATTCCGGCAAGCAGGTGGCCGTACTGGTACCCACCACCCTGCTGGCCCAACAGCATTATGAATCCTTCCGTGACCGCTTTTCCGACACGCCGGTCAATGTCGAACTTCTGAGCCGCTTCCGCACCGGTGGGCAAACCACCAAGGCCATGGAAGCCATTGAAAGCGGTAAGGCGGATATCGTGATCGGCACCCACAAGCTGCTCCAGGGTGACATCAAGTTCAAGAACCTTGGCCTGGTCATTATCGATGAGGAGCATCGTTTCGGTGTCCAGCAGAAGGAAAAGCTGAAGGCGCTGAGAGCTGAAGTAGACATGCTCAACCTCACCGCCACACCGATTCCACGAACCCTGAACATGGCCATGGGCCACCTGCGGGACCTCTCCATCATCGCCACGCCTCCGGCCCGCCGCCTGTCGGTCAAGACCTTTGTTCGCCAGCGCGAAGAGGCTATGGTCAAAGAGGCCATTCTCCGGGAAATCCTGCGGGGCGGTCAGGTCTACTTCCTGCACAACGACGTCGCGACCATCGAGAAGACCGCTGAAGATCTTCGCCGACTGATCCCCGAAGCCCGCGTCGGCGTTGCTCACGGCCAGATGCGAGAGCGCGAACTTGAGCAGATCATGTCGGACTTCTACCACAAGCGTTTCAACGTACTGGTGTGCACCACCATCATTGAGACCGGGATCGACATCCCCAGCGCCAACACCATCATTATCGAGCGGGCGGACAAGTTCGGCCTGGCCCAGCTACACCAGCTCCGAGGACGAGTCGGCCGCTCCCACCACCAGGCCTATGCGTATCTCCTGACGCCACCACCCCGCTCATTGACATCGGATGCAAAAAAACGACTCGATGCTATTTCGGAAGCCCAGGACCTGGGCGCCGGCTTCATGCTGGCGACTCATGACCTGGAAATCCGGGGCGCCGGCGAGTTGCTCGGCGAGGAACAGAGCGGTCAGATTGAAAGCATCGGTTTCACGCTGTACATGCAGCTGCTCGATGAAGCCGTCAAAGCCATCAGGGAGGGCCGCACCCCCAACGCCGACCTGCCGTTGAGCCATGGCACCGAGATGAACCTGAGGATCCCGGCGATCATCCCGGAGGATTACCTGCCAGATGTTCACAACCGACTGATGCTCTACAAGCGCATCGCCAGTGTGGACAACAAGGACGCATTAAAAGAACTTCAGGTTGAAATGATCGACCGCTTTGGATTGTTACCCCAATCCACAAAGAATCTCGTTCGGCAGACCGAACTCCGGCTTCGCGCTGAAGCCCTCGGCATCGTCAAAATTGATGCGGGTAATGAGTGGGCGAGGCTGGAATTCGGCAACACGACGCCCGTGGATCCGCTGATTCTGGTTAAGAAAATGCAATCCGCACCGGACCAATACCGCCTCGAAGGTGCCAACAGCTTCCGTTTCCGGCTGAAGGACACGTCAACCGATGGTAAACTCGACGGCATTTCCGACATGCTCAATGAGCTGGTACCAGAACCCGCGGCCGCTGCCGCCCAATGAACGCTTGAGTCAATTGTGGAGTAGACCCTTTGCAGATGGACGGTAATCAATTGCGCCACCTGGTGGCACGCCCGGTAGTCGCGGCCCTGCTGCTGATGTTTTCCCTGACGGACGCCGCACTGGCTCAATCCCCCGAACAGCAGACCACGCAGCGCGTACCCGATGACTACTATCGCGCCGAGTTCGTGATCCTGGAGCGAATTGTCGATCCGGAATCGATCAATGAGCACATGGCAGACCGCGCTGTTGAACCCACCGAAGCTACCGAAGGGGTTCTATGGTCTGTAGCCCCGGGCGGCTCTGTGGAGAGCACTCAATCGCTCGTTCCGGGCAGCGAGATGTACCTAAACGCCGCCGCCCAGAGGCTGGAGCGCAGCGGGCGCTATCGGGTACTGGCAAAAGCCGGTTGGTATGAAGCCTTCCCACCAGACTACCAGGGGAAGCCACTTCGCGTGGAATTGGGAGACTGGCTTGAGAACGCCGGCACAAGGGAAATTGAAGGCACCATCACTGTAGACCGAAAGCGCTACCTTCATGTCGGCGTTCATCTGAATCACTGGCAGGAAGTTCAGGCTGACCCGCAGACCGTCGCACCGGCACAACCGGAAGAGCCGACGCCCCAACAACCAGGGCAACTGGACTCACCCGCGCAAACCGATGTAGCCGCCATGGCAACGGGCATCACCGCCGCTTCTACTGAAAAACCGCTGGAGCTACTGACCTGGATCCGGGAAACCCGCAGAATGCGCAGCGAGGAGATCCACTTTCTGGACTCCCCGACCATCGGCGTTCTGGTCTTCTTCAAGAAGATTTCGGAGTAAGCGCACCAAGCTCAGCCATTGAGGCCTCAAGGATGCCCTTCACTCCGGACATCCCTGGCTCAATGGCTGCCTCTATTTCTTCCATGGTAATGATGTGGTCCGACTTGCCGGCGGCCCAGTTCACCACCAGCGCCAGGCAGACATAACGCATTCCCAGCTCTGCCGCCAACACGGCCTCCGGCATACCCGTCATGCCGACAAGGTCACAACCATCCCGTTCAAGTCTCCGGATCTCGGCAGCGGTTTCCAGCCGAGGCCCCTGAGTCGCCGCATAGACTCCGAAATCGGAAAACGGCAGGCCTCTGGCCGTCGCTGCGGCAATAAGAATCGCCCGGGCGTCAGCGTCGTAAGGCCAGGTGAAGTCGATATGCGTGGTCTCCTCAAGATCGCCCTCAAAGAAGGTGCTTCCCCGCCCCCACGTGTAATCAATGATCTGATCGGGAACGACAATATGTGCCGGCCCCATGTCTGGATGAATACCACCAACCGCATTAACCCCGACCACCGTTCGGACGCCAGCATCGTACAGAGCCTGAATATTCGCCCTGTAGTTCACCTGGTGGGGCTGTATGCGATGAGGGTTTCCATGCCGAGACAGGAACACCACCGACTGATGCCCCAGACGCCCTTGCACCAGCGGAGCTGACGGTTCACCCCAACTCGTGCTACGCGCCTCTTCTCCTGTTATTTTCAGACCGGCCAATGTTGTCAGACCAGTACCGCCAATGATGCCAACCGGACCACGCTCAGATTCGCTGCTCACTCACCCTCTCCTGATTCACCTTCATCGCCCAGTTTCGTGGCAGAACCTGCCGATTCGGTATTTTTGCCATCACCCTGCTTGCGGGCCGGATCTTCTGACGTGGCCCCCGTGGGACTGCGGTCTTTCTCCAGACGGAGACCATCCGGCAAATGCAATGTGCGGGTGGGAAACGCAACCTCAGCGCCATAACCTTCGATAATGTTGCTGATCTTCAGCAGGACATCCTGCTTCACTTCATGAAAGCGCACCCACTCCGTGGTCTTGGTAAAGGTGTACACCATGATGTCCAGGGACGACGCATTGAACGCCAGAAAGTTCACGATCAGGGTCTGCTGGCTATCAATGTCTTCGTGATTTTCCAGCATGGTCCGGATGTCAGAGACGATCGGCGCCATGTGGCTCACGTCAGTATATCGGATCCCGATGGTTTCGCTGATCCGGCGATTCGTCATCCGCGATGGATTCTCGACAACGATAGTCGTGAACGCCGCATTGGGAACGTATAGCGGACGCTTGTCGAAGGTACGAATGGTGGTCATCCGCCAGCCAATATGCTCTACCGTGCCTTCAATGCTCCTATCAGGCGACCGCACCCAGTCACCGACTTTGAAGGGACGATCAAGGTGCACAATGAATCCGCCAAAGAAGTTCGCCAATAGATCCTTGGCCGCAAAACCGACAGCGATACCGCCAACGCCACCAAAGGCCAGAACACCGGAAATGCTGTAACCCAGGGTCTGCATCACGATAAGGATCGCGGTAATGATAACCACCGCCCGGGAGAGCTTGCTGACCGCGTTGACCGTAGTGTAGTCCATCGGACTCTTCATCTTCAGCGGCGACACCAGGATCTTCTCGATCTCCTTGATCGCCCGCAGCATGGTCCACACCACGATCCAGATAAATCCGACCTGCAGGACCGCTCCATTCACCGTGAATATCTCGGCTTTTGAATAGTGGTGTGCGACCTCTGCCGCCCAATACACGCCCTGCAACCAGACAAACGCCACCACAGGTTTTCGTGCGGCATGGAGAACCGCATCGTCCCAGAGGTTTTTGGTTTTCGTGAACTTGCGCTCAAGCGCAACAATCATGTGCCCCGCCAGGTACGCCGCGGTGGCCGTGCCGAAGAC
Source organism: Marinobacter nitratireducens (assembly GCF_000708045.1). GTDB lineage: Bacteria > Pseudomonadota > Gammaproteobacteria > Pseudomonadales > Oleiphilaceae > Marinobacter > Marinobacter nitratireducens. Next base: position 63,951 of record NZ_ANIE01000003.1, on the reverse strand, counting down.
CAGCGCGAACACGACAATACCTGCCCGCCAGCCCTCGGAGAGCAGATCGAAATTTTCAATCCAGCCATTTACCATCGAGACTACTTGATCGATCATCGTCTTCCTCTGACAGGTCCGGTTTAGCGAATAACGACCGCAGTTCCCGGGCTTACCCGGGCATACAGATCAATAACATCGGCATTACGCATGCGCACGCAGCCATGGGACATGGGAATGCCCATGGGCTCGGAGTCCGGCGTGCCGTGAATGTATATGAAGCGACGAAAAGTATCGACCCCAGGGCCCCGGTTTGTGCCCGATTCACGGCCACAAAGCCAGAGAATGCGACTCAGAATCCAGTCCCGGTTGGGAAATTCCTCGGCAAGCTCAGGCGAGTAGACCTCGCCGGTTGGGCGGCGTCCCCGAAAGACCGAACGCTCCGGCTGCCCGCCGCCAATCATGGCTCGAATGTAGTGCTCTCCTCTGGGCGTACAGCCACTACCATCCTGCTCACCAGGACCGTTCAAGCCGGTCGAGACGGAGTACTCCCTGACCAGGTTGCCCGCGGGGTCAATCAAGCGAAGCGTCTGGTCGCCCAGACTGATATCTATATGAGGTAACTTACTGAGATGTGCGTTCAAAACCGGTCAGACTCCCTGGGGCAGATGCCAATCGGAAGCCTAACCGAGAGGGAGGAAGTCAGGCAATAGAGACCTTGCTTCCGGCAGGGGGAACCAGCATGGCATCCTCGGCCTGCATGCCGGCCGCCAGGAACGGCACCAGGCGGGCGGCAATCTCCTGAACGGTCGTGTCTACGCCGATCTTGTTCTGGAGAATATCAATCAGGGCGTCACTGCTGGACATGGTGAACGCCGTCGCCCCCAACATGAACTGGATACGCCAGTACCGATCAACCGCCGAGAGCTGAGGTGTGGCTTCTTTCAACAAACGCATGAAGCGGCTGAACGGTTCACTGTACTCATCCTCAAGAAACTTCCTGAGATGCCCCTGGGACTGCGTGTAGGCAAGACCCAGCAGGCGCATAAAAATGGAAATACCCTTTTCAGTACGCTGCGGCATGCGCACCGCACTTTCTGTCAGCGCCCAGAGAGTTTGGTTCAGTGTGGGTGGCTTGCCGGCACAGCGCTCTTCAAGTTCGTCAAAAGCGGTTTCAAGCGTAGACGAAAACGGCGTCAGGAACCGCGCAAATACCGCGTGGATCAGCGCGTTCTTGGAACCAAAGTGGTAATTGACAGCGGCGAGATTTACTTTAGCCTTACTGGTGATCATTCGAAGCGAGGTTTCGGAGAACCCTCGCTCCGCGAACAGCTCTTCGGCTGCATCGAGAATCCGGTCAACGGTATCAGACTGCGCCATTTTATTATCTGTGCCTCTAGCAAACGTCTGTTTGAAACATACGTTTGAGACTCAGTCATGTCAAGCTCTGCTCTCCGGTTCGGCAACAGCCTCACGCCAACCCTTGTCGAGCGCCTCCTGATTCCCTTCGAAAAATGCCTTCTGAGCGCGTGCGTAGGCTTTCTCCGCCTCAAGCAAGTATATGAGGTAGAGCCTAATATGCTCTCTCCTGGTCAGATACCTGGAAATCACCTTTTGCTCGGACAGACGCAGCAAATCGCTGAACCGGGTGTTCCGCAGCGCCGGATTGAATTCCACCATACGGGCGCATTGCCAGATCAGCCCGTCGTCTCCCTCAAGATGCGCAATATGCTTCCGTGCATCACGCAGCATGCGCTGGCGCTTGAAGACCAGATCAAGGTAGGACGGTTTGGAGGTATAGATGCGTCGAATGGCGGGCAAACCCAGCAGTAGAATGATCACGAAAGCACCGAACCCACTGCCGGCAATCCAGGCAGGAACGAAGCCCGTCAGCCCACTCAGGAAGACACTGGCAGCAATTAACGCACTGAACACCCACAGATCCCGGGACTTGCGTGCCGCTGCCAGTGAATAGTTATCAGGCCAGCCGTTCATTGCCAGAAGTTCGAAGTCCATCAATAGCACTCGATCGCACTGGCGCAATATCAGCCGTAGCTTGCGTTGGCGCGATTCCGCGAGCGCCTCCTCAATGTCCTTGCTGGGTCCATCTTCCGTGACAAGGTGTTCGGGGCTGACTTGTGAAGCCGCTTTACCGTCATCTTTATCAGGTTCACTGCCTGCCGGAGCCTGGCCTGCGTTGATGGCGGGTCTGGAAGAATCATCAGCGGGCACAGGATCAGCTGCCCTGCCAGGCCTTAAAACAGCGCCTTGAGCACCTGCGGCCGACGCAACTGCCTCTGCAGTCGGGACGGTTTGTTCAGCGGTGGTCTGATTCTCTGCCATGGGTCCTTTCCATTGGTGAGCGTGCCTCTTAACTTGGCTGGCCATACCCGTCTTATCGGCCGGACGCTCACCTTCTTGAACGAACACCGCCCCAATTCACCTCTATTGCGAGCCCAAGACTATGACGCGCCTTGGCAACAGAAGGTTCGGTCGTTATCCTTTGCGATCTTTCCAGTCGGCATTTCGCCACCGCGCCATGAGGTCTGAAAATGTTCACAGGTATTGTTCAAGGCATCGCAACCATCGACGAAGTCACCAGAGCACCCGGCCTGAATACGTTCGCCATCCGCCTTCCGGAAACCAGCGTTGAAGGCGTGACCATTGGCGCTTCGGTGGCCATCAACGGCACCTGCATGACGGTGACCCGCCAGCAGAACAATGTGCTCTATTTCGACGCCATGCAGGAGACCTTGCGGTTGACGACGCTGGGCGCCCTGGAGTCGGGAGATACCGTCAACTTTGAGAGAGCAGCCAGAATAGGCGATGAGATCGGCGGACACCTGCTCTCAGGCCACATTCACACCACCGCCCGGGTGTCGAAGATCGAGCGTCCGGAAAACAATGTCACCATCTGGTTTGACGTGCCGGAAGACTGGAAACGCTATATCTTTCCAAAAGGCTACATCGCCATCAACGGAGCGAGCCTGACCATCGGCGACGTTGAGGACAACCGTTTCAACGTTCACCTGATTCCGGAAACACTCAGAGCCACAACGTTCGGTTCCATTGCTGAGGGCGATCAAGTAAATATTGAGGTGGACAGTCAGACCCAGACAATTGTCGACACCCTCGCCCGCCTGGGTTACGACCGCCCAGCCTGAGGCCGCTGCGCCGAGAAGACGACAAATTTCGGGTTAGCATCCACCTGCGTTACGTCACCGAACCACTGACGCAGCGTGCGATGATAACCCAGGTGACGGTTGCCAACGATCAGCAAGCGACCATTTGGCGCAAGATGCCGTGCAGCCTGCCGGAATAGTCTCAGAGCAATGTGATCACCCACCGTGCCGCCCTCATGAAACGGCGGGTTCAACAGAATCAGGTCAAACCGGCCGGCATCCCGGGGCATACCATCAGCATGCGCCACATCGACGTGACATCCGGAAAAGCAGGCCGCCAGATTACGCTGAACACTCATGACAGCTTGACTGGACACATCACTAAAGGTGACCGACAAGCCTTGATTCTGCTCAAGCGCCGTCAACCCAACCACGCCGTTACCGCAAGCAAGGTCCAGAACCCGACTTCCCTCCGACAACGTCGCCACAGCCTTCCTAACTTGCGGGAGGAACAGTCTGGTACCAACATCCAACCGATCCCGGGCGAAGACAGCCGGCAAAGCCTGCACAGACATCCCTGAGTCCAGCCCATAGCCTTTCCAGCAATCAGACCAGCCGTCAAGTAATGACACCCCGGCACGGCAGACCACAACCCGGGCTTTTTTCCGGGCTGGCAACACCTCTTCGGTTGTGACGGCAGCTCCAAAGACGTCAACACTGCGATCTGGCAGATGCTTGATCATGCCCCCCGCAAGGAGCAACCCACCTTCGGCAAGTACGCCGTTAATCCAACGGAGCAACCAACCCAGATAGTCTGCATGACGGGGAATCCGCATCACCACAAGGTCAAACGGGCCTTCAGGAGGGGTCAGCCAGCTTTGAACGGCCGCGACATCACCGACGTCTGGATTCAGCGCCGCGTTGCGAGGCAGAGCGCCTGCGAGAACAGCGCTGTCTGCCACCAGTTCCGGTGAATACGAGTTCAGGCCTAGAGCAAGCGCACCAAAATTGTCATCGACTACGAGAACACGGGGGTCGCAGCAACCCGAAAGACGCTCCTGCGCCTGCTGAACCAGCAACTCGTCAGCCGCATCCCAAGCCCGCAAGGAACGCCCGGCGCCGGGTCGCATCAAGGTCAGGGGACCGGTCAGAGTTTCGAATACAGCACTTGTCATTTCAGGCATCCAGTGGGTGATTCATCACAGGGGCGGCATTTTAGGCTGATTATTCTAGAAATTAACCCTAGATTGGAAACTGTTCACGCTTGAACCTTTCCGGTTGGCTCCGTTGTTATGGACGCGAACCTTTTGCCCCTCACCCCAGGGGCTTTTTTTTGCCTGCTATCTACGAACCGCTTTGTAAACAGTAAAGCGTCGATCTTCGTACAGTCGCTCAACCGGCCCTACAAAACGCTGGATCAGCGATCCATAAGGCAGGAAAGTATTTGCAACCAGACGCAACTCGCCGCCCGAGGTCAGATGGCGAGCCACCTCCCGCAGGAAGCTTTCTGTCATTGACGTGTCCGTTTTTACCCCGGAATGGAACGGGGGGTTGGTGACAACCGCAGACCAACGCCCATCCAACGCCTTCAATCCGTCTGAGGCAGTGATGCTCCCCCTGGAGCCGGCACGATCATAGGTTGCCTGAGCACAGGTAACCGCCTGGAACTGTACATCGACACCATCGACGGTTGATACCGGAAGATGGTTGGCAGCCTGCCATGACTGGAGCCACGCTCCAATCACGCCAGCTCCACAGGCAAAATCAAGAACAGTAGATGCCTTAAGCGGCTGATCAGCCAGCGTCTCAAGCAGGCACCGGGTGCCACTATCCAACTCTCCCCGGCTGAAAATACCAGGCAGCCCGGCAACGTCCACGCTTACGTCACGGAAATCAATGGTATGCCAGTCAAGCCATTGGGTAACGTCAAAGTCTGACAACGAATCCGTATTGGTTGCCACCCACACCTGGCAATGCCTGGCACTGTCGACCTTGCCGGCGTCCGGAGCCACAGACCGGAGCTGTTTGACAGCGCCCGAAATGCCCTCTTTTTTCTCTCCGACCAGCACAAGACGACCACCCTCACGTGTTAACCAGCGAGCGAGCGCCAGCCGGAGATCCAGTTCCGCTCGAGCTTTTGGTAGAAATACAACCACCACATCACAGCCACCCCGTTCAAGCTCCGTGACGTCATAACCATAATGCACCCGCCAGTTGCCCTGGGTATTCAGCGCCTGAACCTGACCCACGTGCTCACATACCGCGATACCGCCCTGCGGCAAGGCCGAGAGTAGTTCAACAGACGAGGGGCCAATCAAAGCCAGACGACCATCCAGCAGTTGGCGGTTTCTGAGAAGAGCTTCGTGGGAGTTGGGCATGGACATGGAGAGAGGTACCCTGATAGCAAACAGTCAAGCGGGCTACTCTAACCGGAATCAGCCCCCGAGTCTTGCCTGGATTGGCGTCCCCGGGAACCGAATGGAGGAAACTCGAAAACGGATGTCACTTGTACTGGGCGACGGTCCCGACCCTGAGCGCATCCTCAGGAGACATGCCCCAGTCTTCGCGATGAGGGGCAACCTGGCCCCGGTCACTGGATGGCCGTCGTTCAGCAGCATGTCCGGTCTTCCGGTGAACGATCGCGTCCAGCGCTTTCTGCATCATTTCTTTCATGATCAACCTCCTCACTCACTACAGTTGCCACTGTAACAAAACAGAGGTCGTCGAGATGTGATGACGCCACCGGTCTAGAAGTGACGCTCATCACGAATTTTTGACGCAATTTTACATTTTCAGTCGACCAATTTTTGGCGACCAGACCGGACAGGCCGTTGGATCAGCTCCTCAAGAGCACGTTGCTGCGTCTGCTCACGATCCTCTTCACTGGAAATGTGCAACCCCAGGTCCCGCAGAATACCGTCAGCGACATCGTACACGAAGCCGTGAACGGTCAGTTGCTGACCGCGTGTCCATGCTTCCCGAACGATGTTGTTCTGGCATACATGGCCGACCTGCTCCAGAACATTCAGTTCGCACAACCGGTCGATCCGGTCCTGCTCACTTGGAATCGCATCAAGAACACCCTGATGCCGATCCCGAACATCCTGAACATGGCGAAGCCAGTTGCTGATCAAGCCAAACCCCTCGTCGAGCAACGCCGCCTTGACGCCACCGCACGCGTAATGCCCGACCACCATGACATGACGAACCTTGAGTACCTCAATGGCGAACTGCAGCACCGAGAGGCAGTTGAAGTCGGTATGGACAACAACGTTTGCGACATTTCGGTGAACAAACAGCTCGCCGGGGAGCAGGTCGACAATCTGGTTGGCCGGAACCCGGCTGTCCGCGCATCCGATCCACAGATACTCTGGCGCCTGCTGGTTTGACAGACGATCAAAGAACTTCGGATCGGCAGCCTTGATCCCATTGGCCCATGCCCGGTTTTTGTCGAGCAGGTGGTCTAACTGACCCATTCAGTGCACTCCCATCATTGATACCAAGGCCGTGATTGAACGCGAATCACTTCTACAAAGCAATACTCAGTTAGTCTGCCCATCACTCTCCGCCTGGGTTGAATGAAGCGTGCTTTGTGCCAGATCCAGCAATTCTCTCAACGCCACGGAGAACATGGCATATTCAGGCTCCCTCACCCCCTTCAGCTCCGCCAGCATGGATTTCCAGCGGTCGATCATGGGCTCATGGTACTCAAGCCAGCTTTCGATACTGGCGGGCACCTTCTCCGGTTTACCTGCCAGCTTGAGAACGCCGGTGGTCAGCGCCCGTTGCTGCCAGTCCAGATCTTCCCGGAAGCTTTCCCGGGCCAGCGCCTGCCAGTGGGAAGTCGGAGTGAGCGCTGCGATGGCATTGGCGAACCAGTTCAGATCCAGCTTGTCGCCAAGCTCGTAGTACAGGTTGGCAACCGTCTTCAGCGGCAGGCCAGTGGCCTCTTTCGCCTCGATAATGCCAAGAGAGGAATAGAGATAATCGGTTCCGGAAACGACAGACGCCAACTCCTTCGGCAACCCCGAATCCACAAGGGCCTGATGGCGTTTTTCCCACGCGACCCGGGCCTGCTCGCCGAGGTAGTCCGGCAACCCGGCAGTAATCGCCCAGACGCTGTCAGCAAACCGCTCCATATGCGCCTGAATGCTGAGTTCGGCACGACGGTTACGCAACAGCCAGCGAACCGAGCGGCGCATCAACCGCATCAGATCCTGCATCAGTTCCATCTGCAGCTTCGCCGACACATGGAAATCCTGAGCTTCGATCTTGTCCCACCAGTTGTCAATTCGGAAGACGTCCCGGGCGATAATCCAAGCCAGAGCAATAGAGCCAGCATCCGCACCCGTAGACTGGTTCAACCGCTCAACAAACGTGATGCCCATGTGATTGACCATGTCATTGGCAATCTGTGTGGCAATGATTTCACGCCTGAGCTGGTGCTCCCCCAACTCTCCGGAGAATCTCTGAGTCAGCTCCCTTGGGAAAACCTTGTACATTTCACCCGCCAATAACGGTTCATCCGGCAGACTGCTGTCAATCAGCGCCTGCTTGAGATCTCCCTTCACATAGGAAATCAGCACTGACAACTCTGGCCTGGTCAGGCCCTTCTTGTCGAGTTTGCGCTCGGAGAGGGTTTCGTCATCCGGCAGGAATTCAAGGGCGCGATTGAGCTTGCCTTCGCTTTCCAGCGTGTTCATCAAACGCCGGTATTCCTCCAGCCGGGTTGCCGCGTCCTCGCTGGCAATACTGATGGCCTGCGTCTGGCGATAGTTGTTCTTCAGGACCAATGTGGCGACCTCATCGGTCATTTCCTCAAGCATGACGTTACGCTGCTTGTCGGTGAGATCCCCCATGGTCACCACCTGGTTAAGGAGGATCTTCATGTTGACTTCGTGGTCCGAGCAGTCAACACCACCGGAGTTGTCGATAAAGTCGGTATTCAGGCGACCGCCCTTGAGAGCAAACTCAATCCGACCCAACTGGGTCAACCCGAGGTTGCCGCCCTCACCCACAACCTTGCATCGAAGCTCGGAGCCATTGATCCGGAGACCGTCATTGGCCTTGTCACCAACATCACCGTGAGATTCGGAAGCCGCTTTGACGTAGGTTCCGATGCCTCCAACCCACAACAGGTCCACCTGGGCCTTGAGAATATGGGAGATCAGCATATTTGGCGGCACCCGGTCAGCCTTGATACCCAGCAGCTTTTTCATCTCCGGGCTGACAGGAATGGATTTCGCGTTTCGGCTGAATACGCCACCCCCTTTTGATATCAGCTTGCTGTCATAGTCGGTCCAGGCGGAACGGGGAAGCTCAAACAGCCGCTTACGCTCCTTGAAACTCTTCTCCGGGTCTGGCGATGGATCGACAAAAATATGGACATGGTTAAAGGCTGCGACCAGCTTCGTTTTCTCGGAGCAGAGCATGCCGTTACCAAATACATCGCCGCCCATGTCACCAATACCAATGGCAGTAAACTCATCCAGCGCCGGGTTGATGCCCATTTCCCGGAAATGCCGTTCCACGGATACCCAGGCACCCCGGGCGGTGATGCCCATTTTCTTGTGGTCATAACCATTGCTGCCACCGGAGGCGAACGCATCGCCCATCCAGAAGCCGTATTCCGCGGACAGGCCATTGGCAATGTCGGAGAAGGTGGCGGTGCCCTTGTCAGCCGCCACGACCAGGTAGTGATCATCCTCGTCGTGGCGAACTACCCGCTCCGGCGGTTGTATCCCGCTCTCCACCAGGTTATCGGTGATGTCCAGAAGTCCACGGATAAAGGTCTTGTAGGCTTCGATGCCTTCGGCAAGCCAGGCCTCACGGTCTGCCGGATCAGGCAGACGCTTGGCTACGAATCCGCCCTTGGCACCCACAGGCACGATGACCGCGTTCTTGACCTGCTGCGCCTTCACCAGCCCCAGGATCTCTGTCCGGTAATCCTCGAACCGATCGGACCAGCGCAGACCGCCGCGGGCAACCTTGCCACCGCGCAGATGCACACCCTCGACTCGTGGCGAGTAGACGAAAATCTCAAACATCGGCAACGGCAACGGCATATCCGGAATGCGCGATGGGTCAAACTTCACACTGATGTAAGGCTTGGTGCCGCCTTCCGCATCCGGCTGATAATAATTAGTCCGGAGGGTTGCCTGCATCAATTCCAGGTAAAGCCGGAGCACCCGGTCTTCACTGAGGTTTTCCACTTCATCCAGACCGGCGTTGAACTCGATTTCAAGTTTCTGCTGGGCGGCTTTGCTCTTTGCAGGGCTCTGGTTCCTGTCCGGATTGAATCGGGCCTCAAAGTAATCCAGCAAAATCCTGGTGAGATCCACGTGATTGACCAGGGTATTGGAAATAAACGTCTGACTGTTCGAAAACCGTATCTGCCTCATGTAGCGGGCAAACGTGCGAAGCAGAGCGATTTCCCGCCAACTCATGTAGGAGGAGAGCAGCATCCGGTTGAAGGCATCGTTCTCTGCATCGCCGTGCCAGACCTTACGGAAAAGATCCTCGAAAATGGGGCGAATACGATGGATATCTACGACATCCCCCGTGTGCACCTTGAGTGAAAAGTCATGGATCCAGACGGTTTTTCCGTTTCGATCAATGACCTCAAACGGGTGCTCACCCAGAACCCTAAAGCCGAGATTGTCAAAAATCGGCATGACATCGGATAGAGGCAATGGCTGGTCCGGGAAAAACAGCTTGAAGTGCAGAGTGTTCTCATCTTCTTCGAGAGCACGATAAAAGCTCATAGCCAGATCATTTGTCTGAGCGGAGGAAGCAATATGCTCCAGATCAATGGCGGCACGACGAGCCGAGAACATGTCGGTATAACTGGCCGGAAATCCTCCCGCCCACAACCGATAGAGTTCATTCCCCTGCTCTTCCCCATAGGTCTCGCTCAGAGCATCGTAGAGCCCGTCACGCCAGGACTGTGCCAAGGCAATGACCTTTTCGCGGATCTCCGCTACCGGCAGCTGCCGGTTCTCAACCTGTGGCACACGAATCGTGAACTGGACCCGAGCCAGAACCGATTCTGAGAAATGCGTTACAAACTCGACGTCCTCCGCCCCGAGTGTGTCCACGAGAACCTGCTCAACCCTCAGACGCAATTCGGTGTTATAGATATCCCGCGGAAAGAACGCCAGACAAGTCACGAACTGCCCGTACACGTCTTCGCGCAGGAACAGCTCTATGCGCCTGCGCTCCTGAATATAGAGAATACTCTTGGCAACCCGGAGCAACTCGTCTGTTTTGATCTGGAACAGCTCATCCCTTGGGTACAGGGTGAGAATCTGCTCCAGTTCCTTACCGGCATAATCGTCTTTCAGAAAACCGGATTGTTTCATCACAGACTGGAACTTGCGCCGCAATAGCGGAATTTCATCCGGGCGCTCGTTGTAGGCACGGGCTGTATACAAACCCAGGAAGCGACGCTCGCCAACTACCTCGCCTTTGGTGTTGAATTTCTTCACCGCAATGTAGTCCGGGTAGGCCGGACGATGCACCCGGGAGCGTTGAGCTGACTTGGCGAAGATGAATATATCGTCGGTACGGGTCATTTCATGACGGGTGCGCTGGGGCAACTCATTCAGCCGTACCCGGTCCGGGCGTTCGTTATTGACACGCAGTATCCCCAGCTCTGAATCCTCAACACGACGAACAACGATGCCGCTCTTGTCCTTGGCAAAGTCGTATTCGTCATAGCCGAGGAAGGTGAAGTGATCCTGCAAAAGCCAGTTCAGGAAGCCACGGGCCTCCTCCTTTTCCTCATCCGTTATTCCGGCCTTGGTCTTGTCCAGACCGGCCAGAATTTCGCTGACTTTCTCTGTTACCACGGGAAAATCGGAAACCGCTATCCGGACTTCATGCAGTACGGTTTGCAGAGCCTCCTCCAGCGCCTTCAGATCTTTTGGATCACTGTGGCGATCAATCTCAAGCACGATGAAAGCTTCATACTCAGCACCAGAGCTGCTTTTTTTCGTGGGCAGAAGCTTCTTGAGTTTGCCCTCCTTTGTGCGCTCTACTTGGAGTATGGAATGCTGGATAGAATGGGTACCAATCTCCCGTTGATTGATTGCAATCCTCAGGGAATCAATCAGGAACGGGATGTTCGGGTGCAGAATGAAAACCACGGTGTGGGTCGATTGCCAACCGTCGCTTTCGAGATCTGGGTTGAATACTGAGACCGGAGTCTCCTCGCCGCTGCGTTTCTGAAGAAACTGCCAGGCGGCCAGTACAGCACCGTACGTATCCGAGAATCGTCGGCTGACCAATTCCTCGAGGGGAATATGGGCATAATGCTGCTTGGCAAATTCGCTGATTTTCTTTGCTTCGGTTTTGGCAATTTTTTGTGCGAAAGCGTCAGCCAACTTCTCGAAAAACTGATCCTTGCTGGCCACTGTCAGCGCATTCATGTTCGACCTCGGTTAAAGTGAAATAAACGTAATCAACGTATCGTCACATAAGCATAGTCAAACCCTTGATTTTTGCCGTCCAGACGCAAAAACTGCGGCAACTACTTACGCAACATGCGGATTCTTCAAACAAACCTCAGAAAGAGGGGCAATCACTTCCAATGTCGCTACAGCATACGTTCGGTGAATTGCGGGATCAGTTAGCCAAACGGATCATAGGCCAGGAAAAGCTGGTTGATCGTCTACTGATTGCATTACTCGCAGATGGTCACCTTCTGGTGGAGGGCGCTCCCGGGCTCGCGAAAACCACCGCCATCAAGGCCCTCGCGGAGCATCTCGCAGGAGATTTCCACCGCATCCAGTTTACCCCGGACCTGTTGCCATCCGACGTTACCGGTAGCGAGATATATCGGGCAGAGACCGGCCAATTCGAGTTCCAGCGCGGGCCAATTTTTCACAATCTGGTACTGGCGGATGAGATTAACCGGGCTCCGGCAAAAGTACAGTCCGCGCTGCTTGAGGCCATGGGGGAGCGCCAGATCAGTGTCGGGATGCAAACCTTCCCCCTCGACAAACTGTTCATGGTCATGGCTACCCAGAACCCCATTGAGCAGGAGGGCACCTATCCGCTGCCAGAAGCACAACTGGATCGTTTTCTGATGCACGTGGTGATTGACTACCCCGATGCCGCCTCCGAACGCGCCATCCTTCACCTTGCCCGCAACGATTACAGACAGGGGCAGCCAAAGGCCGACATTCGCCTTTCGGCCGATGAAGTATTCGAAGCACGGGGCGAGGTTGCGGACATCTACATGGCTGAAGCCGTCGAGAAATACTTGCTTGCCCTGGTGCTCGCAACCCGCGATGCTGCCAGCCTTGACCCTGAGCTGGCCCGCTGGACGGCGTTCGGTGCCAGCCCACGGGGAACCATCGCGCTGGATCGTTGCTCCCGGGCGCTGGCCTGGCTGGAGGGGCGTGACTATGTAACTCCGGATGACGTGCGCGCCATGGCGTTCGACGTCCTCAGGCACAGAATTCTCCTGACGTTCGAAGCGGAAGCTGAAGGAATGACGGCAGATGCCGTGATCGAACGGTTGATTGATCGGGTGCCGGTTACCGCATAATGGCTGACGTCACCATCGACCTGCCCGAGCTGATCCGACTGCAAGCCGAGGCTCGTGCCTTGAAACTACCATCGGCCCGCAAAATCCGGACCCGGAAGGCGGGCCTTCAGCGCTCGCCCCAGCGCGGGCGCGGTATGGCGTTTGCCGAAGTGCGCCAGTATCAGCCCGGCGACGATATCCGAAGCATCGACTGGCGGGTCACGGCCAGGCGGCAGGCCCCACACACCAAGCTTTACGAGGAAGAACGCGAACGCCCAGTGCTCTTGCTTTGCGATCTCGGGCCCAGCCTGTTTTTTGCCAGTACCGGCGCGTACAAGCAAGTTCGTTGCGCGCAAGTGGGCGCTCTCCTGGCCTGGCTCGCACTCTGGGCGGGTGACCAGGTCGGAGGTATTGTTTTCAATGGCCCGCATCTGGTTGTCCAGCGCCCGGCCCGGCGCAAGAAATCCGTGCTGAAGCTGCTCGACACTCTCGCAGACCTTCAACACCAGCCTGGAGAAAATACAGCCCGGCAGCCAGTTTCGGACCAGGCATTCGGGTTGGACCAGGCGCTGGCCGAGGCGAGACGGGTTGCTCACACGGGCAGCCGCATCTTTGTCATCAGCGATTTCATGGGCGTCTCAGAAGAAACCGCCACGCTGCTTGGATCATTAGCAAGACACAACGCCGTCAGTGCGTTGCGGATTATCGACCCACTGGAGCTTCACCTTCCCGAAAACGGTCAGTTTGCCGTTGCAGGCCCCGATGGGCCGGTCTGGTTTGACGCCTCCAACCACCGCTTCCAGCAAGCCTGGAAAGACAGAGTCGAGGCTCACGAGCACTTGCTGGAGCAATGTTTCAGGACCTCAGGCGTTCAGGCAGCCAACCTGTTGACGGCCGACGACCCCGCCGCGGCACTAAAACCGTTGCTTGGGGCGGGAGGAAGGATCGGATGACTCCCCAGAACCCGTTGGGCGAACTCCGGGACATTCATCTGCCGGAACCGGGTGGTTTCTGGCCGCCGGCACCGGGCTGGTGGTTACTCGCGCTGGCCATTCTCCTTGCCGCGGCCGCGACCATCTGGCTGTATCTCTGGAGACGCCGCCGCAACCATTGGCTCCGGCTCGCCATGCAGGAACTTGCCACACTGGAAACAGCATCCTCGCGGGACAGTCAGTGGTTCAGCGCTCTGAATGCGCTCCTTAAAAAAGCCGCAAGAACGCGTTATCCGGATCAGTATCCGGAAGCCCTGACAGGCGACGCCTGGGTATGCTTCCTGCTTGAAACGTCAAAAAACGAACGCATTGCCTCCCGCCCTGTCGTGGAAGCCATCGTTCACAGTACCTGGCAACCCTCCGTGAGCGCAGAGCCCGCCCAGGCCATGTCGTTTGCCCAACGCTGGCTGGAGGATCAGAGATGCTGAGCCTTGCGTACCCCTGGCTACTGCTGCTTGGACTGCTGCCCCTGGTTCTCATGTGGTTACGACCCGGCAGGCAGTTTGTGGACGCACCCGTTTTGCCCATGGGGCACTGGTTTTCCGACTTGCCGGGCGTCAGTCAACGGGGCAAAGTCAGCCCTCTCTGGCAACGATTGATTCTATTTCTGACCTGGTTACTTCTGGTCATTGCCGTCGCCCGACCCCAGCACGTGGGCGAACAGGTCCAACTGCCGGTTACCGGTCGGGATCTCATGCTCCTGGTGGACATTTCCCCGAGCATGGATGAACAAGACATGGTCATCCAGGGCAGAAGCATTAACCGACTTCAGGCCGTCAAGGTCGTTCTGGACGATTTCATCTCCCGCCGACAGGGAGACCGCCTGGGCCTTATACTGTTTGGCACCGAGCCCTACGTGCAGGCACCGTTAACGTTCGATCTCAAGACGCTAAAAACCCTGCTTGAAGAGGCCGGGCTCGGTATGGCAGGGCGCGCCACCGCAATCGGTGACGCCGTGGGGCTCTCCATCAAACGGCTTCGTGACCGCCCTCAGGATCAACGGGTTGTTATTCTGCTCACAGACGGTGCCAATACCGCCGGCGAAATCACGCCCGACAAAGCCACCGAAATCGCCAAAGCCGCCAGTGTACGCCTTTATACCATTGGCATTGGCGCCGAATCGATGATTCAACGGGGCTTTCTGGGTTCCCGCCAGGTGAACCCATCCCGTGATCTGGACGAAGCGCTGCTTACCCGAATGGCCGAACAGACTGGCGGTCGTTATTTCCGGGCTCGCAGCCTTCCGGAGCTGGAAATGATCTACGAAAGCATTAACCAACTTGAGCCCATTGAACTGGAAGGACAGTTTTATCGTCCAGTTACAGAGCTCTATGCCTGGCCCGCTGGTATCGCGGGAATCATCTGGCTGATTTTTGTTTTGAGCCGGGCATTGGGCACCTGGCGAGAGCAGCGTCGCCTGGAGTCCCGGGAGGGTGCCCATGGCTGAGTTTCATTTCCTCAGACCCGCATGGCTCTTGATGCTGTTGGCGCTACCCTTTCTGTACGTGACAATTCGCCATCTCAGATCCGGCGACAGCGGATGGGCCCGTCTGATTCCCAAACAACTGCTTACGCCGATACTAAGCGGCCGGGGAACCGCCAGGGAACGGATCAAGTCACCAGTCATTCCTGCGATGGTGGCTATGGCCATTCTGTCTATCGCCCTTGCTGGCCCTGCGTGGCGAGAGGCGCCAACACCGTTGAAGCAACCAGGCGACAGCCTTGTCATAGTTCTGGACCTCTCGCTGTCGATGCTGGCTACCGATGTTGAGCCTGACCGTTTAACCCTGGCCAAGCGAAAAATCCGCGACATCCTCGGCGTGCGTGAAGGCAGCCTCAACGGTCTGGTTGTCTATTCGGCTGACAGCCACGTGGTCTCACCTCTGACAGAGGATCGCCGGACCATCGAAGGAATGCTGGAGGTTCTAGACCCGGTCATCATGCCAGCACCTGGCAACCGGGCCGATCTGGCCATTGACCAGGCCCGCTCTCTCCTTGAACAGGGCGCACCAGGCAAGGGCCGAATCCTGCTGATCAGTGATGACGTGCCCGCCCGCTATTTCGACGCCATACGGGATAGCCTGAGGGACACCGAACTCTCACTCAGCACCCTGACCGTCGGCACTCCGGAGGGAGGCCCAATCCCATTGGCCAAGCGCGGCTTCATCCGAGATAACGGCGAGGTTGTCATTACCCGCGCCGACCCCGAAGGTATGACTTTCCTTGCCAGCAAGAACCATGGAACGAGCCATACCCTGACCCTGGACAACAAGGATATCGACGCGCTAAATCTGGCTCCGGACGCCGAGAGCGATTGGCAGGATCCGGAGCAAGAGCGAACGATCAAACGATGGCAGGATGATGGCTACTGGTTTCTCTGGGCATTGCTGCCACTGTTGTTATTGGGTTGGCGGCGCGGGGCGTTTGCAGTGATTGCAGTGAGCCTGATCCCGCTCGCGGCCCCCCGACCGGCTCAGGCAATGGACTGGGATAGCCTCTGGCAGCGGGAAGATCAACGCGCACCGGATCTGATTAAAAACGACCCTGAAAACGCCGCAAAAACCCTGACCACCCCTTCCTGGCGTGGCTCGGCTCAGTTTCGGGCAAACCAGTTTGAGCAGGCCGCTGAGACATTTGCCGAGGTCCCGGGCGCCGCTGCGGATTTCAATCGCGGCAACGCCCTGGCCAAGGCCGGAAAGCTGAAAGAAGCCCTTGATGCGTACGATGAGGCCCTGAAGCAAAACCCGAAAATGGAAGACGCGACGTTCAACCGTGCACTGGTGGAGAAGCTGCTGGAGAAACAAAAGCAGCAACAGAAGAACTCTGGCAAGAACCAGAGCAAAGACCAGAAAAACCAGTCCGACAAGAACAACCAACAGAAGCAGAATCAGCAACAGAAAAAAAACAACCAGGGCCAACAACAAAATCAGAATCAGAATCAGCAAAATAACAGTCAGTCCGACCAGAACGGGCAACAGCAACAGGACAAACAGTCATCGCCATCCGATGAGTCTCAACAAGGCAAGAAAGATCAAGCGGATAACGCGCAAGACAAACAACAGAATCCCGAAAAGGGCAGCCAACAGGACACTCCGAAACAGCCGTCTCAGGCACCCGCAGACATTTCTGAGCAGCCCCTGACCCAAGGACAGGAGCAATGGTTAAGGCGAGTACCGGACAACCCCGGTGGCTTGTTACGGCGCAAATTCCTGCAGCAATATCAGGAAAGGCAGACACCTTCCGACGAGAGCGATACACCATGGTAAAACGGCTTTTCTTCCCACTGACCCTCCTCGCTATCCTGGCCTTGCAGGCGATGTTGGTACAGGCCGAAGAACTCAGAGTAGAGCCGGATCGCACCCAGCTTTATGAGGGAGAGGTTCTTACGCTCACGGTGAAAGGCACCATGAAGCTCGACATCAACCTGAGCAATCTGTTTGATTTCAACCTGTCGGACTTACCAACGCCTGACATTGAGAAGGTTGAACCGGATTTCAAGGTCCTGGCCCAGAATCAGCGTTACAGTATCCGAACCGTCAACAATGACATGGTTGGCGAAATTACCTGGACCTACCAGCTCGCGCCGGAAAAAACCGGAAAGTTAACCATTCCCGCGCTCACCTTCCGGGATTCCACGTCGGACCCGGTAACCATCGAGGTCATCAGTGGCTCCCCACCGGACCAGGGCACCAGCAACGCCCGGGACAGTTTTATCGAACTCTCTGCAGACAAAGCCGAAGTCTACGTTCAGGAGCAACTTACTCTGACCGTACGGTTGTTCTTCAATGGCAATTTGATCAGGGGTGACCTTTCCGAACCAGAACACCCGAACGCGATCATTGAGCCGCTCGGCAAGCAGCAGGAATTTTCGCGCTACCGGGACGGCGTTCGCTACCGTGTGGTGGAACGCCGATACGCGCTGTTCCCGCAGAAGCCGGGCACCCTGACCCTGTCGCCCATCAAATTCGAAGGGCAGGCCCGGGATGCCGATGGGAAACTGGTGTTCCTGCGAGATAGTGAGCAACTGTACGATGTTCCGGTCAAGGACATCCCGGCCAGCTTTACCGGCGACACCTGGCTGCCTGCAAGCCAACTCAGCCTGACCGAATCAGGCCTGCCGCCAACCATGAATGTGGAAACCGGGGAGAACCTGACACGGGAACTGGTACTTGAGGCCGAGGGCCTACCCTCCGAAGCTCTCCCACCGCTTCCGGATGAAGTTCCAGACGGCATAAGAAGCTACCCTGAGCAGCCCGAGAGAACAACCATCAAAACACCCGAGGGTCTGACATCCACGCTTGCTCAGACAACCGCCCTGGTACCGGTTGAACCCGGTGCCATGGAATTGCCGGAGATACGGATTCCCTGGTGGGATACGAAAACGGATAGTCAGAAATTTGCCATCGTTGAAGCGAAGACGCTTCAGGTAGGAGGCTCTACGCCTGCGAAAGCTGAGGAAACACCCGCGGCCGCCTCGCCAGTTCGCGATCAAAGCGCGCCCGCTGAAGCTCAACCGGCTGCAACCGACTCCGCCGACGGCAGTGACCATAGCCCTTGGCAGTGGCTGGCGATTCTGTTCTGTACGCTCTGGCTAATAACCCTGGCAGCCTGGTGGGTGACCAGAAAACGCGCCGCCAATACGCAACGAAAGGTTGGCCATGAGCAGGAGGATGGCCGGGAATCTGTCGCCTTTGAGGCGCTGATCGATGCCGCCCGCAAGGGATCCCCGACGGCACCAGCCCTGCTGGTTCGCTGGATGAATCTCCGCTTCACCGGGCATCACTTCCAATCGGCTACAGACGCCGTTCGCTTTGCGCAGAATCCAGAACTGAAAACAGAATTTGAGAAGCTTCAGTCCCACCTGTTTTCCGGGCAGAACATGCCTCCGAACTGGGATGGAAAAGGGCTGGCGAGGGCATTACAGGAACTGCGGAATCGCCACCAACGTGGCGCTGGAAAAGCGGGGGCCAAGTTGCCCCCACTCTACCCGCAAAACCTGACCGCGTGACGCTAAAATCAAGCGGCAGGCACTTTCGATAAGGCTGTTAATTTGTAAGCTGCTTATCAATAACAATTTCGACGGTGTCTCCGTCTTTCAAGACTGGTACCGGGTTATCCAGGCTGCCCTGCCAATCACCGGCCTGAGCCATTGCGGTGCCTGAGCGGCTGAGCCGTGCGGTAATCAGTACCTGATCGGCTGCCGAGATACGGGCCTGTGGCGACATGGAACGGCTGTCATCCAGGCGCACCTCGGCAGGCAGGGCACTGGCACTCAAACGGGCGATGGCAAGCGGGGGGCCCGCCTGACCGCCTACCTGGCGGGCAAAGACAAACAGCGTTGTATCGTCGGGCACGTCGCCTTTGAAGGCATCATCCAGCGAAACTCGAACTGTCACACCCGGACCGGATGCCGCTTCTGCAACCGCAGGTGGCTCCTCACCCAGGCGACGGTATGCCTCGTTGATTCCACCCTGGATCGAGGCAATTTGAGGATGATCCGGCGCCACTGTCACGATCCGTTCCCAAAAACGGATGGCATCGCGGTATTGTTCCTGGCTAAAAGCATGAATGCCCAGAAGACCCAGCGCATTCACTTCGTCCGGGTTGACCTCGCGGGCTGCCGAGATGGCCTCAGTCACCTTATCGGTCATTTCACCTTTACTGCCGAAGAACAGCGCTTGCGCTGCCAACCCGAGCGCCACGGCCTTGGCGTTTTCCGTCTCGGTCACACCGGCCAGTTGCTGGAATGCCCAGGACGCGTCATCGTATCGCTCCAGACGCATATAGCTCTGGCCCAGCATTGCCCAGCCATCCGGGTTGTCGGGACTCGCCTCCAGCTTTTCACGGAGCTTGGCCACCAACTCACCCATTTGCTCAGCCCGTGCGCTGTCGGAGTTACCCATCTGCTGCATGGTGATGTACTGCTCCACGCGGTCCATAGCGCCCCATTTCTGATAAAGCAGGAAAGTCGACGCCGGGATCAGGGCAATTGCCAACAGGCCAACAACCATCGCGCTGCGGCGCCCGGTGTGCCGGTTTGAACGGACCGGCCCGTCCTCGACGTCATCCAGCATGCTACCGGCCAGCTCATCCTTGAGCTTTTGGTAGGTTTCCTCATCAACAGCACCGGCTTCGTACTCGTCATCAAGTTCCTTCCGACGTGTTCGGTAAGCCATCAGGTTCTGGTTCCTCAGATCGGTACGCTCACGGGCACCGGAACGGTGGAACAGGACCGGGTAAAGTACAAAGGCAATAGCGAGAATGATCAGTACCGCTGAGGCAATCCAGAATGTTTCAGTCATGAAGTTATCGTCAATGGTTCGAATCAAGGGTGCGGGAACGGGTTGATTTAGCGGTTCAGGACCGCTTCTCCTGCTCCATGTCCGCCAGAAACTCTTCTGCTCTGGCCTTTTCGTCCGGGGTCAGCTCGGTGATGGAACGGGCGTTGCGCCGGGAGCGGATCACGACGCCGATCACCGCCAGGAGCCCCACAAACACGGCGATGACGGGCGTCGCCCAAAGTAAGAATGTGCGTTTCTCGACTGCAGGCTTGTACAGAATGAACTCACCGAACCGGTCGACCAGCGCATCAACAACCTCATCCCGGGAAGCGCCGCCTTGCATCATCCGGTACGCCTCATTACGCATATCCTTGGCAATGGGCGCATGAGAATCGGCGATGTTCTGGTTCTGGCATTTCGGGCAGCGCAATTCCTCGATCATGGTCTGGAACTGTTCTTCCTGCTGCGGCGAATCAAAATCATAAACATCGGTGACTTCTGCCAGTGAAAGCGTGGAAACGATGACCAGGCCAATGGCCAATAAAGCTCGCAACATCAGCCGTTCCCCTTCGCCTCGTTGATCACTGGAAGCAGTGTTTCTTCCCAGACTTTCTGATTCACCACCCCAACATGGCGGTAGCGCACGACACCGCTGGCATCAATCACAAAGGTTTCAGGCGCCCCGTAAACACCAAGATCAAAGCCCAGGGTGCCTTTCGGATCGTAGATTGATGTGCTGTATGGGTCGCCCAGGCGGCTTAGCCATGTCAAAGCTTCATCGCGACTATCCTTGTAATTCAATCCAATAATGGACACACCTTTCTGCTTGGCGAGGCGCAACAGATCCGGATGCTCATCCCGGCATGACGGACACCAGGTGCCCCATACATTGAGAAGCTGGACCTTGCCCTTGAAAACGTCATTGCTGATCAGTCGCCCCGGACTATGAAGGTCCGCCAGAGAAAAGGATGGCACCGGCTTTCCAATCAAAGCCGATTCCAGCGTCGTCGTATCTTTACCGATACCTGCGAAAAGGACGACACCAAGGCCGAGAACAATGATCAGTGGTAGAAACAGCAACACCCTCTTCATGATACCGCTCCAGCAGGGTCGTCCGTCTTGATCGGTTGAGCCGTTTTGGTTTCGGGCTGCTCATCACGCACGCGAAGCCTGTAGCGGCGGTCCGAGATCGCGAGGAACCCACCCATAGCCATCACCAGAGCACCGAGCCAGAGCCACCGAATAAGAGGCTTGTACTGCAAACGTATGGCCCAGGCCCGATCATCCAGGCGCTCAGCGACAGCGACAAAGATATCCCGGAACAGCCCGGCATCAATATCCGCTTCGGTCATGACGCTCATGCCAACCGGATACTGGCGCTTCTCCGGATGCAACTGGGCAATACGCTCGCCGTCCAGGATCACATCAAAGCGCCCGTATTGCGCCGTAAAGTTGGCGCCCTGCCGTTGGCCGATTTCACGAAACACGAACTGATAATCACCAACGGTGGCGGTATCACCAGGGACCATACGTACATCCCGCTCAATGCCATAGTTGGACACGACTGTGGCGCCGGCAATGGTCAACGCCAGCCCCAAATGACCGAGCACCATACCGTAATAGCTTCTGGACTGACGCTTCAGGCCCTGGAGACGCCCCTTACGGGACGATGATTTATCCCACAGATCCCAGGCGGTGGCGACTGCAATCCACATCGCACTGAAGACCCCAATAAAGGCCCAGGGCTTGAAGCCACCATATGAAAGCACCACGAAGCAGGAAGCAACCAGACTCACGGCGATCGGCCACAGCAGTTTTCGGCCAAGCCAGCCACCGTCGGTTTTCTTCCAGCGGGAGAAAATACCCGCCCCCAGCAACAGAGCTGTCGCCACCGCCAGGGGTGTAAAGGTACTGTTGAAGAACGGCTCACCGATCGATAGTTTACCGAGCTCCAGATAATCCAGAACCAAGGGGTAGAGTGTGCCTACAGCTACCAACAATGTAGCCGATACCAGCAACACGTTATTGAGCAGCAGAAATACTTCCCGGGACAAGCCTGCATAGCTTGCCCTGACATGCACGACCGGCGCCCTGAATGCATATAACGCCAGGCTGGCAAACATTGTGATGCCCAACAGTGCCAGCAGGAATACCCCCCGCTCAGGATCCGAGGCAAAGGCATGCACCGAGGTAAGCACGCCAGACCGAACAAGGAAGGTGCCGAGCAGGCTTAGCGCAAAGGTGACGATGGCCAGCAAAACAGTCCAGCTTTTGAAGACACCACGCTTTTCCGTCACCGCGAGGGTATGCATCAACGCCGTCCCGGACAGCCAGGGCATCAGAGAAGCATTTTCCACCGGATCCCAGAACCACCAGCCGCCCCAGCCAAGCTCGTAATAGGCCCACCAGCTGCCGAGTGCGATACCAACGGAGAGAAACGCCCAGGCGACAGTAGTCCAAGGGCGGGACCAACGCGCCCAGGCGGCGTCGAGGCGGCCATTGATCAGCGCCGCAATGGCAAAGGCAAAGGCAACCGAAAATCCGACGTAACCCATGTAGAGCATAGGCGGGTGCACAATCAATCCGAAATCCTGTAGCAGCGGATTGAGGTCCGTACCGTCAGTCGGCACATTGGGCAACAGCCTGTCGAACGGGTTGGACGTAATAATGATGAACAGAAGGAAACCCACCGCCACCATGCCAAGCACGGAAAGCACCTGGGAGATCATCTCCGAAGGCAGGCGCCGGCTAAAAATGGCCACCGCCAGCGTCCATCCTGAAAGCATCAGGATCCAGAGCAACAGGGAGCCTTCGTGCCCTCCCCAGACAGCACTGAACTTGAAGTACCACGGCAGCATGCTGTTGCTGTTATTGGCTACGTAAGCCACGGAGAAATCATCGATCAGGAAGGAGTGCGTCAGGATGGCAAACGCCATCGCTATGAAGACAAACATCCCCGATGCCAAAGGACGTGCAAACGCCTGCAGGTTATCCCGTCCGGTAATGGATCCCACCAATGGGACAACGGAAAGGAGTACGGCCAGCAACAGTGCGAGTATCAGTGCAAGCTGTCCAAGTTCCGGATACATTCAGTGCCTCCAGCTATCTGGCGTGAGTCTTTAAAATCAGTAGGTAGCCGAACCCGTAGTCTCGGCAGACGAGCTCTGTCCGGCCACGTCCTTCTTCAGGGAATCGGCAACCTCAGGCGGCATATAGTTCTCATCGTGTTTGGCCAGTACCTGGTCGGCAACAAAACGGCCGCTGTCATTCAGACGCCCCATCGCGACCACGCCCTGCCCCTCTGCAAACAGGTCCGGCAGGATGCCCTCGTACTCAACCGGAACCGATTCATTGAAGTCAGTGACCCGGAAAATCACCTTCAGGCTGTTCGGTTCACGGACCACGGAACCCGCTTCTACCATACCACCGGCACGGATGCGGACATCCACAGGAGCCTCACCCGCCGCGATTTGTGTGGGGTCATAGAACAGATTGATGTTCTGCCGCAATGCATAGGTCGTCAGCCCGACAGCAATCGCAATGCCCGCGACCAGAAAGAGAACAATAGTGAGCCGTTTTTTACGCAGAGGATGCATTCAGTACCTGCCATTCAGTCTTGGGAAACATTTACCCGGGCGAAGGTCGCTTGCGCCCCGGAGGCCGCGGTGCGGCCGGTATTCCTGGTCTCTTCAAATCCGCGGCGACAGGCGTCAAACGCCGCCTTCCTGCGACGAAGCGACCACACCATAAGGGTCGCCATCAGCAGAACAAACGCACCGTAACAGGCCCAAACGTATGGGCCATGCCCCTCCATCGCCAGAAACGCCGAAAAAGAGTCAAATGCCATAAATCAGTTTCTCCCCGCCATGACCATCTCCCGAACCCACTTGGTTCGCTGTTCCCGCACGAGTATTTCTGTCTGCATACGAATACAGGCCAACCAGCCAAACAGTAGATACAAGCCCAGAATGGAAAGCAGAAGCGGAATCAGCATTTCCGAGGACATGGAGGGCTTCTCGGTGAGTTTTAACGTCGCCGGCTGGTGGAGTGTATTCCACCATTCAACCGAATATTTGATGATAGGGATATTCACCACCCCAACCAGCACCAGCACTGCCACCGCCCTGGCGGCGGATTTCTCGTCATTGATGGCGCGATCTAGAGCAATGACACCGCCATAGAGGAACAACAGAATCAGCATTGAAGTAAGCCTGGCATCCCAGATCCACCAGGTTCCCCAGGTTGGCTTGCCCCAAACCGCGCCGGTAAACAGGGCCAGGAAGGTCAACACAAGGCCAACAGGTGCCACAGCCTTCACAAAAACGTCGGCAAGCTTCATCCGCCAAACCAGTGTTACCACGGCGGCGACCGCCATCATGATGTAAACGGATTGGGCCAGGAATGCCGTCGGAACATGGATGAAAATAATCCGATAGCTGTTGCCCTGCAGATAATCCTTCGGCGCAAAGGCCAACCCCCAGACAACACCAACAGCCAGGATGATTAATCCACCGGCTAACAACCAGGGCATCAACCGGTTTGCAATCCCGAAAAACCATTTGGGAGAGCCCAGTTTATGAAACCATTGCCACATCAGAGGGATACCCCATTATTCATTTCGATTTCCTAGCCATTCGACAGACTGATTCTCAAAGCCGCCGCCGCGGCGAAAGGCGCCAGCGTCACAGCCAGCACCAGAAACGCTGCCATTAACGCTACGTAGGCACCAACCGATGCCCCATCTGCCGCCGCGGCCACCGTTCCCGTGCCAAAGATGAGCACGGGAATGTACAGCGGAATGATCAGCAGCGACAAGAGCACGCCCGCTGACCTCAAACCCAGAGTCAATGCCGCACCGATGGCGCCAATCAGGCTCAGCACCGGTGTACCAATCAGCAGCGTTAGACACAAAACTGCAATAGAGTTCCCTTCCTGATGGACCATAACGCCCAACACAGGTGTCAGCACCACGAGAGGCAACCCTGTCAGCATCCAGTGAGCCAGCGTCTTGGCCAGCACCAGCAGGAACAACGGTTGCGGCTGAAGCACCAGTTGCTCCAGAGAGCCGTCATCAAAATCATGACGGAACAGATGATCCAGTGACAACAAAACAGACAAAAGCGCTGCTACCCACAGGATACCTGCCCCAGCCTCCCGCAGGAATGACACTTCCGGGCTAACTCCGAGGGGGAATAGGGACACCACCATGACAAAGAAAAGCAACGGATTGAGTAAATCCTGTTTTTGCCGAAACGCGACTTTCAGGTCACGGCCAAAGACGGCTTTCATGGCAGCGAAGGTCCCGACGCCAGCACTTACCGGTTTTATTTCCGGCCGAAGATCAGCGCTCATCGTCGAGCCCTCCACCCAACACAATTCGGTGCATGCCGGCCATTCTGAGATCATGGTGGGTTGTCACGACGACGGCACCGCCCTCAGCAGCACGCTGTTGCAGCAGAGACTCAATCGCCGAAACTCCATCCACATCAATGGCCGTGAATACTTCATCAAGCAACCAGAGTGGTTCATCGGCAACCAGTAAACGGGCCAGAGCAACCCGGCGCTGCTGCCCCGCGGAGAGGTTGCGGCAGGGAACGTCCTGGAAACCAGCCAGCCCGGTGCCCGCCAGGGCCTGCCTCAGTACGTCGTCAGACAGCGGGCGACGGCCAGCCATCAAAGCCCGAAGATTCTCCAGGGGTGTCAGCAGTGTCTTGATACCCGTCCTATGCCCCAGATAGAGCATATTTCTCTGGAACTCTTCACGGAGATTCACTCGCGGCTCACCACGCCACAGGAGCTCACCTGACCAGGCATCGTTCAAACCGGCAAGGATGCGAAGCAGGGTGGTCTTGCCAGAGCCATTAGGACCCTCGACACGGGTGACCGTACCGGGCACTATGGAGAAGGAAAGGTCACGGAACAGTACGCGTTCATCCCTTTCACACTGCAGATTGACAGCCTGTAGTAGCGGCTCAGACATCAGGGCCCCATGACAAGGACGATGCTTACAAAACGAGGCATCGAGTGCATTATTCACGGCGAGAATCGCCGGCGCGGCGTATTATAACGAAAGCGTTTGCGGATTACTCTTGTCCGGAATCAAATCATTGCCGATGAAACTACCCAGCAACCAGCCACCGCCACAACCCTCAACACCGTCGCAGCATGTGTCCACAAAGACGGGCGAAGCTGCGACGCCGACCCGGGACGCAGCCAGCCTCCCGGCACAAGGCTCGGTGGCCAGCTCGGCGAGAGTGCAACTCGATGCCCTGCAACTGGCCAACCGTGAAACCGCCCTCGCTCGCGTCGCTCAGGTAATTCGGCAACAGGGAGGTTCAGCCTCGGAACTGCTGCTCGATATCAGAGGAAAGTCCCTGACCGTACAAGCATCTCTTGGGAAAACAGAGCTCGCGGTGGACGACTGGGTAAAAGTCATGCGCGCGGGAAACGAACTCCAGTTGATCGGGAAACTCGCCCCGACCCAGGAAGCAGGTATCGCCCGCGCTCTGGCCCAGAAAATCCCCTGGCAACACAACCTGGAATCCGGCCTCACAAATTTGCTTGGCAGCCTGACTCGAGGCATCAAACCCGACTTATCTCCCGGACAGCTACCATCCACACGAGGGGCTCAGCCGCTGCCGGAATCAGCACGTCAGGTGATCGATCAAATTGTTTCCAGATTACCCGCGAGCAGCAGCCTGTCACCAGGCGTAGGGGCGAACAAAGCAACACCGGATCAGATTCGACAATGGTTATCCGAAAGCGGCCTGTTTGCCGAGTCGCGACTGACACAGACGCCCTCCCCCACATTACCCGACCTCAAACTGGCCATCACTCGCGTCATTACCGCGTTGCTTTCCCATCAGGGACAGGCCCCTGAACAATTCAACCGGCTGACACCGTTGACAAGCCCGGATCTGGTCCAGAACCCACTTCAGTTCCCCCAGCCTGTGACCACCCCTCAACCGTCCGCCGGCAATGAACCCTCGACGGTCGGCCAGATGCTCCGGATGCTCGCAGGCATGCTGAACAGGATTACGGTTAATCAGCTGCATAGTCAGGTACTGACCTCCCGGGCTGGTGGCGAGGCAGCTGCCGCGCCCACCTCAACCATGCTGATCGAACTCCCCTGGCTGACGCCACAGAACGAGCCCAGAACCGCCCAACTGAAGATAGAGCAGCATGACCACGAATCCGGCAAAGAACGAGACAAACCGGCATCCGCCAGAAGTGAATGGCGACTGTCGCTGGCTATGGATCTGGACGAGGCCGGCCCCCTGCATTTTGATGTAACGCTACGCCAGGAAGCCGTCAGCGCCCGGGTGTGGGCAGAGCGGCAAGCAACTCTGAAGCAGGTGAATGAAGAGTTGCCTTTGCTCAGGCGCAGCCTGACGGATCTGGGTCTGGAAGTCACCGACCTCGAGTGTCGACGAGGCAGCCCCGCAGGGGCCTCGACGCGACTGGAACACAGACTGGTGGATACGCGGGCATGACGAACGAGCACAAAGGCAATCAGGGCAATGCAGCGGTCGCGCTCAAGTATGACGGCGATCGGGCGCCAACCATTACAGCCACGGGAACGCACGAGCTGGCGGAAGAGATCATCCGGATTGCCCGTGAGCACAACGTGCCGCTCTACGAGAATGCCGAATTGGCCGGCATTCTGGCGCGCCTCTCCCTGAACGACGAGATTCCGGAAAGCCTGTATCGCGTTATCGCGGAAATCCTGGCTTTCGCGTTTCACATACGTGGTCGAACACCATCTGATACCCGGCCAACCCGAACCGACAACGATTCACTGGATGAGTGAACGCATCTCCCAGGCCTGGCGCCAGTTTTCTGTCGTACGAAGTGCGACCGTCGTCTCGAAATAATGCTTCAGGCGGCGTCGGTCCTCAGGCTGGTCCTTGAGCGCCGAACCAATGATATGGTGCATCAGATGCGCCACAGTCATCGCACCGTCCCCGTAGTACCACGCATTCAGACTGGCGGCATGGGCAACGGAGACCGCCTCGGCCGTTGAAAGCGCAGCCCCTGCCAGACGGTCTGTGCTTCGTCCGTCCAGCGTCTGACCCTTACGCAGTTCGTGAAACATGGTCACGAGCACCTCAATGACAGACTCGTCCAGTTCCATGTCAATACCCACCCGGGTATTCGCCTTCCGGACTTCTCTCAATACAACGTCCATCTCATCCGGGAGATCACGGATCGGGCGAATTTCTTCGAAGTCCATTCGCCGCTTCAGCGCCGCACTCATGGCGTGAACGCCCTCATCAATGCTGTTGGAGGTGGCAATCACGTTAAACCCTTCCCGGGCAAGAACGATCCCGTCGTCACCGGCCAGTTCCGGTATCACCACGATCCGGTCAGACAGGACCGACAGCAAAGCGTCCTGTAACGCCTGCGGACACCGAGCGATCTCCTCAAAACGGACGATGCGCCCTTCCATCATCCCCCGCAGCAGCGGGCTGGGAACCAGCGCCTTGAGGCAGGGACCATCGGAGCGCAGGATAGCCTCATTCCAGCCATAGAGGAGTTGGCTCACCTGACTGACAGCGCCGCCCTGCAACGTCAACGTGGACGATCCGGAAACCGCAGCAGCCAGCAGTTCGGACAGCCAGGACTTCGCTGTCCCCGGCTCACCCACCAGCAAAGAACCGCGGCTGGTACACAGCGAAATGATGATACGGGTCACCATGGCCTGATCGGCAACGAACTTGCGCTCGATCCCCAGCGCCTCGTCCCCCAAAACAAATTTCTCAACGGACTTCGGGGACATTCGCCAGCCGGGAGGCACCGGCCCCTCCCCCAGGGAGGCAAGTTTTTGCAGCTCATCCGCGTAGGCCACTTCAACCGGTTCTCGCTGGGCAGATTTGTATTCTTTCTTCGCGCTCATGAACGGGACCTCCGGCCACCACGAACTTCCGGAGCCATCCGCTCCCTGGGCAGGATACGTGGCAGCTCCGACAACGGAATAATGCCCTCAATAACATGGTCCAACGCACTGTCACGCATGGTGACCAAGCCAGCGTCCAGTGCCCGCCAACGCAGTTCTCCTATCGGCGGCTGACTGGAAATGGCATTGCGGATATCGGAATCGACCTCCATGTATTCAACAATGGCCACTCGCCCATGAGTTCCGCGCCCATTGCAGTTGTTACAGCCATCTCCCTCAAAGCATCGGAAATTCGCGGGTGGTCCGTCAGGGAACAACTCCTCGAGAATATCTGCGTCAGGGGTGGCTGGTTTCCGGCAATGCTCACAAATTCGCTTGGCAAGTCGCTGGGCAATGACCGCCAGCAGCTCACCGGCAATGGAATTTGGGTGAATGCCCAGATCATAGAGCCGCTGCAGGGAATCCACGGCATCGTTGCAGTGTAGGGTCGACAACACCACGTGGCCTGTCTGGGAGGCTCGGATGGCTTCCAGAGCCGTCTCCTGGTCACGAATTTCACCGACCAGAATGACATCCGGATCTTCCCTGACGAACGCTTTCATGGCGTCGGCGAAGCCAAAGCCAATCTCTGCCCGCACCCGAGTCTGCTGGATGTTATCGATGGAATATTCGATGGGATCCTCAACGGTAATCACCTTTCGGCGACCGTCATCCGCCAACGTCTGCAAACCGGCGTAAAGCGTTGTTGACTTGCCCGAGCCCGTGGGGCCGACAACCAACACCAGCCCTGCCGGGTTATCGAGGAGGCGCTGATAGCGACCGCCGATCTGTTTTGACATCCCCAGCTCTTCAATGGTCATTGCCCGACCGGTTTGGGGCAGCAGACGGATAATCGCGTTTTCGCCGTGTAATGAAGGCTGGGTCTGAATCCGGAGATCGTATGCCATGTCCCCGAGCTGCAAGCGCGAACGCCCACCCTGAGGCAATCGGTGTTCGGCGATATTCAGCTCAGCCCGGAGTTTGATGACGTTAATGACACCTTTGATTTCACGGGGCGACAACTGGTACTGGGGAAGGTCATGGAGATCCCCGTCGACCCGCAGCCGGATACGAACCCGGTCCTCGTACTGCTCGATATGAATATCGCTGGCTTTCTCACTGACCGCGTCCAGCAGAATGGCCTCGTAGACGGACACCAGATAGGGGCTGACGTGGCCATTACTATTTTTCTGGTCGCCGCCCAGAAGATCCCCATTCGATGCTTTGTCACTGGTTTCCGGCGCAGCAGCATGATCTGCCACAAACCGATTACCCTTGACCGTCAGATCCAGAGCAGACCAGAGGCGCCGAAAATCCGTCGGTGTCACCAGAACACACTCCACGGCCTGGTTGCCGGTCATCCGCTCAAGCTGGTCTGTCCTGGCGTCTGGATCATCTGTCGCTACGACAACCTTGTCTCCCTCTTCCTGAACCGGAATCATCCGGGAGAGGTCCAGGAAAGTCCGGGAAAACCGGCGGAACAGCTTTGGTTGAAGGCTGTTCAGTAACTCGTCGCCGTCCCGGAACTCCATCCCCCTCTGCCGGGCCAGAGATTTGTACAACTCAGCCTCTTCAAGATTGAGTTTTCGGCGCAGCAGATCCAGCAAACGGCAGTCTTCCCTGGCTGCTTCATCTTTAGCCGCAGCCAACGCATGCTCGTCTACGACACCGAGGTCAATCAGAATTTGTTCCGCATTACGGTTGAAGTCGATCCAGCCAAGGGTTCGAACACGCTGCAGCTTGCCGTCATGCTTCTCGAACATGGCAAGGCTGGGAACAGGGCCCGCCCGACCTTCGAGACACATCAGATGACCGCCTTCCCGAAGATAGGAAGCCATAACGTTCCGGTCATCAATGAATGTGGTGCAAAGGATGGTGTCGCACGGCTGATCGAGATCCAGTGTCTGCTCAACACTCTTGGCAACCACATCCACATTATGCTTACCAAGCCTGAAGAAACGTTCCCGGGCCGCCTCGGCAACGGCGGCATTTTTCTCGACGTAGATCACTCTCTGCGCCAGGCCGGAAAGAACCGCAGCAAGGTAACCAGAGCCACCGCCGACGTGCATCACGATCTGATCCGGTTCCACCTCCGGCATCACCTCGAGGATATGACTGACAGTTTCTTCTCTGGGAATGGAATGACCAGTGATGGATCCTACAAGATCCGAACCGGCAACAAATTCATGTCGGGAAACGGCAAGGAGGGCCTCACGGGCCCTCGGGTAAATAGCTTTCATTCAATAGCGCTCTTAACGGCAGCGTCTCAGGCCGCCTGGCGCTTTCTCAACGCGGACACCAGTTCGGCCTCGGGGCGGGATATTCCGCACGTATTCATAAGATCGTCGATCTCTGCCCCCAAATCAACCAACCGGGACGCTTCATCGTAAGAAATCCGGAGAGGATCATTCTGGCGCATCTCATCAAGCATGGTCCGCAGCTCGTGCAGCTGTCGCTCGCACGCCACCAGCCGCTGCCCCACCCCCATACTGCCGCTAGTAGTGGCGTGAAGCTCACGACCGAGTGTGTCGCATCGCTCCTTGAGAGAACCTCGGAGCTGACGGATCTGGCGACTCTGCCGGACGCCCTGGATGAGGACAAGACAAAGGGCCATGGCTGTCAGGCCCCAGGGAACATAGGTAGGAATTTCTGCAAACATGACGGACGTCTCCCGTTGGTATTCACGAAAGGCGTCCATCGTTGTCGCTGAATGTTACAGCGAGGCGATTTCCGCCCATTCGTTTTCAGTCAGCATCTTGTCGAACTCGACCAGAATGATCAGCTCGCCATCCTTGTTGCACACGCCCTGGATAAATCTGGCACTTTCCTCATTACCCACATTCGGCGCAGTCTCAATTTCACTGGATTTCAGGTAAACCACTTCCGCCACGGAATCCACCAGAATGCCCATGACCTGGTTTGCAGATTCCATCACCACAATACGGGTGGCGTCCGTGACATCTGCGTCCGCCAGGCCGAACCGGCGACGGGTGTCGATAACCGTAACCACGTTGCCCCGCAGGTTGATGATGCCGAGCACGTAGTCCGGCGCTCCCGGAACCGGAGCGATCTCGGTGTATCTCAGCACTTCCTGGATCTGCATGACGTTCAGACCGTAGGTCTCATCATCCAGGCGGAAGGTCACGTACTGCAGTACCTGATCGTCCTGGGACTGATTCGGTTGTCCGCTGGGGGAAGCCATAGTGCTAGATCTCCTGTGAGGCTGCCCGCGGGCAACCTGATCGTCAAAAATTCATCATCAGTGCCCAATACTATAGTTAAGGGCACAAACCGTGCCAGTCCGGCTCGGTTTCATTGAGTAACCGAAGTTTTCTTCAGTTCAGGTCCAGATGGTGCTCTCGCTCTGCCCGGACCAGTAAATCTGCCATTGTGCGTACATCAATCAACGCGCACATGTGATCAATAACCGTTCCGGCTAGCCATGGCCGCTTGCTCCGGGCCGTACGCCAACGAACCTCATCGGGTCGAAGTGTAAACGACTGCGCTACATCGTCACAGGCCAATCCCCATTCGCTGTTATCAAGCCGGATCACAAAGCGGTAATTGTCACGGACACCCTCTGGCACGCGCCCTGCCATGATCCATTCCGCTGTATCCACCACACGAAGATTCTGGTCGCGATCTGCCCGAATACCCATGTACCAGCGAGGGCTGCCGGGAATCGGTCGAATTTCTTCTTCGATCCGGTGGATTGCACCGAGCAGGATCAGTGGTACGGCTAACTGCAACCCCGCCACGGTAAAGATCAGACACTCAAACGGCTCTTCCGACCACTCCGGGCGCCCCGGAGGCGCTGCGGGCTCAGGTTTTGGTTCCGGGTAAGCAACTTCAACCGGGTTTGGCGGCTCCTTGACGACCGGTTTTACGATCGGTTCTGGCTCTGGCTCTGGCTCTGGCTCGGGAGCAGACTCTGACCTGGCTTCAGCCACGGGCTCTGCAACGACCACCTCTTCCTCCTCCAAACGGGCGGAATCCGTGGCCGTGTGCAGAAGATCATCCAAATAGCTGGCGATGGCCGTTTTCGGATCGGCCAGCTTTGTCAATTTTTCGTCAGCCATGCTGACGCTCCGTCACGGATTCGGTTCTGGCCAGCAAGTCGTCCAGCAGATGAGTGTATGCCCTGACACCATGCGTGGAAGGATCAAGCACCGAAGGCGTTTTTCCCATCTGACTCGCATCGCGGAATTTCGTGTCGACCGGGATCGCAAAACGCCAGAGACTTTCCTGGTAGGTTTTTCGGAGCAGATTCAGACTCTTCACCGAAGCCTGGGTGCGTCGATCAAACAGGGTCGGCACAATGGTGTAAGGCAGCTCATTTTTCTGGGATCGCATGATCATCTTCAGGGTATGCAACATGCGCTCAAGCCCCTTGATGGCAAGGAACTCGGTCTGTACTGGAATGATCAGGTGCTGGGCCGCGGCCAGGGCATTGACCATCAGCACGCCCAGCGACGGCGTGTTATCCAGAATGACGTAATCAAAATCGTCCCACAGTTGAGCCAGGGCGCGGGAAATGATCAGCCCCATGCCTTCCACGCCCACCATCCGACGTTCCAACGTTGCCAACGCAGTACTGGCAGGAAGCAGTGACAACCCGTTACAGCCGGTCTCGGTGATCAGCTGTGCCGGCAGACCTTCCGGCACTTTGCCCTGGTGCTGGAACAAATCAAAAACACTGTGGGCAATGGTGTCCGGATCGTAGCCAAACCAGCTGGTCAGGGAACCATGGGGATCAAGATCCACCACCAGAACGCGCTTACCACGCTCGGCAAGCAAGCCTCCCAGAGAGACCACGGACGTGGTTTTTCCAACACCACCTTTCTGATTGGCTACCGCCCAGATTCGCACGCTTGCATCTCCAGAGATACGTCACTGACTTCAGTTTCAAACATGGCTTCAGGGTTTATCGGCCGGAACGGACTCAACTTGAACCGGGAGCCCGCGCCTGGAGACGAAAACCGGCAACCCGTTGCCGTTGTTTGCTCATTAAAGGGGATTAATACAGGAACCGTGCCAACGAGGACATACGCAAGAGCCGAGTCGCAGACTACCGCATGGCTCCCCGGATGCTCGCATCACGGGAAATCAGGAGCACGACGCGCCGGTTACGCCGTCGCCCCTCCTCGGTATCATTACGGGCGACCGGTTGATACTGCCCGTAACCAACGGCGGCAAGGCGCTCCGGCTCAATCCCCTCCATCATCAGCATACGAACCACTGCGGATGCCCGGGCGACAGAAAGTTCCCAGTTGGAAGGGAAACGATTGGTGTTTATCGGCTGGTTGTCGGTAAAGCCCTCGACCTTGACCGCGTTATCGCGGTTCCTCAGCACAACGGCAATCTTCTCGACAACTTCAAACGCATCATAGTGTGGCTCAGCGTCACCACTGCCAAACAGGAGGCTATTGGGCAGATTGAGTTCCAGCCAGGTATCACTGGTCTCCAGAGTAACAACCCCCTGATTGATCAGCTCATCAAACTCCAACGAGAGTTGGTCGGCCATTGCCCGGAGCACCTCGGTGCGAGCCTGAGTGTCGCGCTCAGAATTCCTCGGAGCTTCTGTCACTGCCGGTGGTATGACCGTATCGGCGGGGGCATTGAGGGAGCGCTGCGGTCGATCGCCCACCTCAATCGGCTGAAACGAACGCTGCGGCGCATTAAAGACGCCCGTGAGCGTTTCCGACAGCACTTTATATTTACCCTCATTCACCGAGGAGACCGCATACATTACGACAAAAAAGGCAAACAGCAGCGTAATGAAGTCCGCGTAGGAGATCAGCCAACGCTCCTTGTTATGAAGATCGTCCTGGGGTTGTCTACGGCGACGCATGGGGTGACCTTTCACGAGCTACTGCAGGAAGCCCCGCAGCCTCAATTCGATGGATTTTGGGTTCTCACCGTCTGCGATGGCGATGATCCCATCGATCATCATATCCTCGTATCGCGTGCGTTCACGGACGATCCCCCGGAGCTTGTTCGCCACCGGGAAAAACAGCAGGTTGGCCAGTGCGACACCATAGATTGTCGCCACGAACGCAGTCGCGATACCGGCGCCCAGAGACTGGGGATCCTCAAGATTGGTCATCACCTGGATCAGTCCCATAACGGCACCAATAATACCAATGGTCGGCGAATAACCGCCCATTGCTTCAAAGACTCTAGCGGATTCCAGATCCCTCTGCTCTCTGGATTCCAGATCCACTTCCAGTATGCTTCGAATCGTCTCGGTTTCAGCACCATCAACCAGCAGTTGAAGGCCCTTTTGGGCAAATTTCTCAGGCTCCTTTTCAGCCAGCCCCTCCAGCCCCAGCAGACCCTGCTTACGCGCCTTCACACTCCAGTCGATCACCTTCCCGATGCCATCTTCGAGGCTAATGAACGGAGGAACAAACACCCAGCGAACCTGGCTGAACGCACGCTTCAGCATGGGCCAGGACGTTTGCAGAATGGTCGCCGCCAGGGTGCCACCGACCACGATCAACGCCGCAGGACCGTTGAAAAGCGAGCTCAGAGCCCCGCCTTCAAGCAGGTTACCACCAAGAATTGCCGCGAACGCAAGGACGATACCCAGCAGACTGAGGATATCCATCAGCTGACACCTTCAATCAACCGCGGGCCGATGTCGTCCAGGGCCAGCACTTCGTCACTGAGTCCGGCTTTGGCGACCGCCATTGGCATGCCGTAGATGACCGACGACCTCTCGTCCTGAGACCAGACGTCCGACCCACTCTGTTTCATCATCCGGCAACCCTCGCGCCCGTCCGCTCCCATACCCGTCAGGATCACACCAAGGGTCTTACCAGGGAAACTTTTGGCCAGAGATCCAAAAGTGACGTCCACGCAGGGTTTGTAATTCAGGCGCTCGTCACCCGGCAAAATCCGGACACGGGGCTGCCCTCCCCGATTTTCGATCATCATCTGTTTGCCCCCGGGGGCGAGTAACGCCAAGCCTGGCCGGAGCATATCACCATCCGCCGCCTGGCGAACTTCAATCTGGCACAGCTTATTCAGTCTCTCGGCAAACGCCGGAGTAAAACTGGCAGGCATGTGCTGTACCAATACCAACGGCGCAGGAAAGGACGCCGGTAACTTGGTCAGAACCTTCTGCAGTGCCACCGGACCGCCCGTGGACGTACCGATACCAACGACACTGTAGTGCTTGGCGGGACCACGGCGGGCAGGCCGACGTGGTGCCTGAACCTCGGCGTTCTTTTCAGGTGATCGGGCTGGTGTCGCAATGGATGTTCTGGCCGCCGGCCTGGTGGGCTCCGGGCGACTTCGCGGTGCTGATGCGGTGGGACGCGCAGGGGCCGGAGACGGCGCTGGTCGGGAGCCCGGACGACTACCTGCAACATCCAGGATGCGCTGTATCAAAATCTTCTGTAACTGACTGGAATCCCGTGCGATTTCTTCAAAGTTTTTGGGCAGGAAATCCACGGCCCCCGCCTCGAGGGCATCGAGCGTGACTCGAGCGCCTTCATAGGTCAATGACGAGAACATCAGCACCGGCGTGGGGTGCTTTCTCATGATCTCACGCACGGCGGAGATGCCATCAAGAACGGGCATCTCATAATCCATTGTAATGACGTCAGGCCGGAGCTTCTCTGCGAGCTCAACTCCTTCACGGCCGTTGGTGGCAGCACCGACTACCTTGATCTGGCCAGAGGCGGCCAGGATTTCCGTCAGCCGTTTTCTGAAAAAGCCTGAATCATCAACGACCAGGACAGAAACTGTCATCCATTTCTCCTACAGATAGCCTATCCCTGCAAGCATGGCCTCAGCTGTAATGCTGCAGCAGGCTGGGAACATCAATAATTAACGCGATCCGACCATCACCGGTGATGGTTGCCCCAGCCATTCCAGGCGTTCCCTGGAGAGCTTTGCCGAGTGGCTTGATCACCACCTCTTCCTGTCCGATCAGTTGATCAACGACAAATCCCACCTGCTTCGTACCCATGGCCACGATCACAACATGGGCGTTCTCAGGTTCAACCTCACCTGCGTTGTCCCTCACAAGCCACCGTTTGACATGGAAGAGCGGGAACACTTTGTCCCGGACCACGATGCATTCCTTGCCATCGACAATGTTGGTCTTGGTCAGATCCAGATGGAAAATTTCCACCACGTTCACCAGCGGCAAGGCAAACGACTGATCTCCAAGCATGATCATCAGGGTCGGCATGATCGCCAGTGTCAGAGGCACTTTGATAATGATCGTAGAGCCTTTACCCATCTCCGACACAATGTTGATCTGGCCGTTGAGCTGACCAATCTTGGTTTTGACGACATCCATGCCGACGCCACGACCGGACACGTCGGAAATCTGCTCTTTGGTGGAGAATCCGGCCGCAAATATCAGGTTAAAACACTCATTATCCGTCAGGCGATCAGCGGCGTCCTGATCATAGATGCCCTTCTCAACAGCCTTGCGCCTCAGAACCTCGGGATCCATGCCGGCACCGTCATCCTGGATCGACAGCAGGATATGGTCCCCTTCCTGCTCCGCTGACAGGGTCACGGTGCCTTTGCGGGGCTTGCCAGCGTTCTCCCGGACGTCCGGAGCCTCAATCCCATGGTCCACCGAGTTCCGGACGAGGTGAACCAGCGGATCAGAGAGTGCCTCCACAAGGTTTTTGTCCAGATCAGTGTCTTCACCATGCATCACCAGATTGACTTCTTTCTTCAGACTGCGGGCAAGATCCCGAACAACCCTGGGAAAGCGGCCAAACACCTTTTTGATGGGCTGCATACGAGTCTGCATGACCGCGGACTGGAGGTCGGTGGTCACCACGTCCAGGTTGGACACCGCCTTATGCATTTGCTCATCTTCACTCTCGGCACCCAGACGCTGGAGCCGGTTTCGGACCAGCACCAGCTCACCCACCATGTTCATGATGTCGTCGAGGCGCTTGGTGTCAACGCGAACCGTCGTTTCAGCGGCAGGTGCGGCATCCCGGCCCGGGGCTGCGGGCGTCGATGTCTTGGGCACCGGCTTGGCTTCCGCTTTTGGTTCTGGCTTGGGTTCAGGCTTCGGTGTCGGCTTGGTTTCCGGCCTGGGTACCTCAGCTGACTTATCCGAAGCCTTTTCTCCGCCAGACTGGGCAGTCGGGCTGCCGCCCTTGCCGTGAAGATCGTCTAGCAGCTTTTCAAACTCGTCATCGGTGATCAGATCGTCACCACCGTCCGAGGCTGCTTTCGGTTCAGACTTAGTTTCCGCCGGAGTTTCCTCCGCGGACTGCGCACCGGAGAACTTGCCCTTGCCATGAAGCTCATCAAGCAGCGCCTCGAACTCGTCATCGGTGATATCATCATCGCCGTTAGCGTCTGACGCACCGGTTGCCGCGCTTCTATCAGCATCGGCAGTCTTGGGCGCATCGTGCCCCGGCGCGCCACCGTCATGCAGCGCATCCAGGAGCTGCTCGAACTCTTCGTCGGTTATATCCCCACCGTCATCGTCGCCCGACTCATCACTGCCTGCCGTCTCAGCCTGGGCCGGCAGTTCAGATTCGGCCGGTGCTTCCGACTCCACAGCCGGGACTGATTCGCCTTCACCTTCGGGCAATGCAAAGGCGTCCAGGGCATTGATCAGTTCTTCCGGGGCCGGTGTTGGTTCTTCATGGTTGCGCACCTGCTCGAACATGGCGTTGACGTTGTCCAGAGCTTCCAGAACAACGTCCATCAGTTCAGCACTCACTTTACGCTTGTGATTGCGCAAAATGTCGAAAACGTTTTCTGCGGAGTGGCAGCAGTTAACCAGCGCTTCCAATTGCAGGAAGCCGGCACCACCCTTTACCGTGTGGAATCCGCGGAAGATGGCGTTGAGCAGATCGCTGTCGTCAGGATGTTGCTCAAGATCTACCAGTTGTTCGGACAGCTTTTCGAGTATCTCGCCCGCTTCAACAAGGAAGTCCTGCAGGATCTCTTCGTCAGCATCAAACGCCATGCGTCATCCTCTTATTATTCAGAAACCGAGACTGGACAGCAGGTCATCGACATCGTCCTGTCCCGAAACTACATCTTCACGCTCTTCCGCTTTGATCTGAGGACCTACACCCTTCTCTGGCGACTCTTCTTTTTCCTCTATCTGGTGCACGGTGCCCGTCAACTGATCAACATGACTCGCCATGACAACCAGACTGAGCATTTGCTCTTCGACCTCTTTCACCAGAGTGGTAACTTTCTGAATCACCTGCCCGGTGAGATCCTGGAAATCCTGCGCCATCAGTATTTCAGACAGATTTCCGTAAATGGTGTCCGAATCCTTTGCCAGGCCAACGAAAAACCGGTCAATACGACCGTATAGCTCGCGGAACTCCGCAGGCTCCATTTCACGTCGGCGCAAGCGCTGCCACTCATCTCTCAGGGCTGTGGCTTCCTCCCGTACCCCACTGGCAACCGGCATGGTCTCTTCGACCAGGTCCATGGTTCGATTGGCCGCTTCCCCGGTCATCTGGACGACATACTCAAGCCTGTCCGAGGCGTCGGTCATCTTCGACAGAGCCTCTTGCTGCTCGGCGCTGCGAGGATCAATCTGGAAGTTCCGTATCGCTTCGTGAAGACTCCGGGTTAGCCGGCCCACTTCACGGTACAAACTCTGATCGCGAACCTCACTGAGTTCATTGATCAGGGTCATCGACCGGGCATAATCACCGTTTTGCGTACTTTCAGCGAGTTCAGCGGCCTGCTGTTTGAGTTTTTCCGCCACCTCGGGTTCGAGGCCGCGATGGGGCTTTTTGCTATCGCTCATGAGAGCCACCCGACCTCTGGTTATTGAATTCGCTCGAAAATCTTTTCGATTTTCTCCTTGAGGACCGCCGCGGTGAACGGTTTTACCACATAGCCATTAACCCCAGCCTGCGCCGCCGCAACAATCTGATCCCGTTTCGCCTCCGCCGTGACCATCAGGACCGGCAGGGTCTTGAGATCCTCGTCAGCACGGACCGCCTTCAGCAGATCGAACCCGGTCATGCCTGGCATGTTCCAGTCAGTCACCAGGAAATCGTACTTGCCGCTTTTCAGCATGGGCAACGCGGTGTTGCCGTCATCCGCTTCATCCGTATTGGTGAAGCCAAGATCACGCAGCAGGTTCTTGATGATCCGTCGCATCGTGGAGAAATCGTCCACGATGAGGATTTTCATGTTCTTGTCCAATGGGACCTCCGTTTGTAACACCCGGAATTCGTTTGACCTTTGTGTTCGAAGTCTAGCAGGCCGCTGGTTTAATCGCTTATTTTCAGATCTTTACTCCGGTTGTAAAGCACCGGTTACCAAAAACTACAGAGCAAAAGGGTTCATGGACCGCCCAGAACCTATTCTCCGGCGCCCTCCTGCCAATCAGACAGGCGCCCTCGTAATCTCAATGCCGCCTGGCTATGAATCTGGCTGACTCGACTTTCACTAACCCCAAGCACCGCACCGATTTCTTTAAGGTTTAATTCTTCCTGGTAGTAAAGACTCAACACCAGCTTTTCCCGCTCGGGCAGATCCTCAATGGCCGCTGCCAGGCTGTGGCGGAATGCATCAGATGCCATACCGTCAAACGGATTTCCGCTGCCCTCTGATTCTTCTATCGGCAACTCTCCGGATTCATTGAGTTCATCGAGGCTAAAAAGTCGACCGCCGTTCGCGTCAGACAAAGAGGCATGGTATTCGGTTAGTTCAATACCCAGCTCATCGGCCACTTCAGAATCCTGGGCTTCACGGCCAAGACGGTCTTCAACCGCCTTGATGGCCTGAGAAATTCGGCGGGCATTGCGATGAACCGAGCGCGGCACCCAGTCACCTTTTCGGATTTCATCCACCATGGCTCCGCGGATTCGGATACCCGCGTAGGTTTCAAAGGTTGCCCCCTTGGTGGAACTATAGCGCTGGGCAGCCTCGAGAAGGCCGATCATGCCAGCCTGCATCAAATCGTCCAGTTGCACTGAGTCAGGCAACCGGGCCATCAAATGCAGGGCAATTTTCTTGACCAGCGGCGCATGTTCCTCAATAAGGAGGGAAGGCCCCTGCGCGCTAGCCTGCTGATAAAGTCCCAGTTTTTTCGCCAATGTCACGTATCCGGTGTTGTTTTGACTGGATCAGATTCAGACTTCGACGAGCCGCTCCACGAAAAATTCCAGGTGGCCGCGGGGCGTTGAGGGCAGCGGCCAACTATCGACTTTGTCTGCCAGGGCTTTTATAGCCAGGGAGGCTTTGGCCCGGGGATAAGCGTCGAGCACTGCCCGTTGACGCTGAACGGCCTTTTTTACGGCTTCGTCGTAAGGCACCATACCCACATATTGTAGTGCCACATCAAGGAAGCGCTCGGTGACCCGGGTCAGTTTTTCAAAGAGATGACGTCCTTCCTGCTCATTCCTCACCTGGTTAGCGAGAATGCGGAAGCGATTGGTACCGTAGTCACGGTTCATGAGTTTGATCAAAGCGTAGGCATCTGTGATCGAGGTTGGCTCGTCGCAGACCACCAACAGCAGTTCCTGCGACGCCCTCAAAAAACTGACAACGGATTCCGAAATACCCGCTGCGGTGTCGACAATCAGCACGTCGATCTGGTCGCCCAGTTCGCTGAACGCATTGATCAGCCCGGCATGCTCCATGGGGCTGAGTTGCGTCATACGTTGGGTTCCGGAAGAGGCCGGCACAATCTTGATGCCGCCCGGGCCATCAACCAGGACATCCCGGAGGTCGCACTCACCTGAAAGCACATCTGACAGATTCCGGCTCGCAGTCAGGCCCAACAGTACATCGATATTGGCAAGGCCAAGATCCGCATCGAGCAAAACAACGCGCCGACCTTTTTCAGCCAGGGCTATCCCGAGGTTTACCGAGACGTTGCTTTTACCAACCCCTCCCTTACCACCGGATACCGCAATCACCTGTACCGGATGTGATTTGCTCATAATCTCTATCAGGCTCCTTCCGCGACTGACTGCTGCTGTTTGAACGTTTTAAGCCGCTCCACAGCCAGTCGCACCAGCGGGACAGCTTCTGCATGATGCAGATCTTCGGGAATTTTCTGTCCGTCGGTGTAGTAGGCCACAGGCAACGCCGTTTCCATCACAAACCCCAGCGACTCCCCGAGGGTAAGGGCTTCGTCAATTTTTGTCATGACGCAGCCCGCAAGATTTGCCATCTTATAGCAATGCCAGACGGATTTCATGATGCGCGGCTGGCTCGTGGCGGATACCACCAGATGGGTCCGGATGTTGTGGTGGCTACGAGCCAGCTCGGCCAACTGCTCCTGATACCCGCGATCGGAGCTGGTCAGGCCGGCCGTATCGATCAGAACCAGGTGGCGGTCCGACAGCTCATCGAGAATATCATCCAGAGAATGGCTCTCGTCCACCACCCTGACCGGAACGTTTAGAATCCGCCCAAACACGAACAACTGTTCGTGGGCAGCGACCCGGTACCGATCCGTGGTTACCAGCGCCAGAGAATCGGCACCATGACGCAATACATAACGTGCTGCCAGCTTGCCGATGGTTGTGGTTTTTCCGGATCCGGTCGGACCAACCAGCGCATAGACGCCCCCCTCATCGAGCCACTCCTGCCTGGAGGTGCGAACACCGGTCGCCAGCATCTTGAGAGACTGCTTCCAGCCGTCCTCCAGACGCCCGGCTTTGTGACGATGGGACAGAGACGTGGCCAGCTCAGCACCCAATCCGAATTCCTGCAGCCGCTCAGCCAGACGCTGCTGCACTGCGGTGTTGACCGGCTTTTCTGGCTCTCCGTGCCGTGCACTCATCATGTCCCGCAGGGAACTGATTTCTGCGCGCATCTGTGCCAGCTCATCAGAGTAGCCCTCCGATTTTACCGGCGAGGTCAGGTCGGCAAAACCATGATCGTCTTCCGGCTCCTCGGGGATGACCGCATCCATGTAGGAAGCGCCCACGCCGGCCCGCTTTTCGCGAACTTCCCGGATTCGATCCCGGGAGCGGCTCAACTCGTCTTGGAGAAGCCGATGCTGGTCTGCCTGCATTTCCGCCAGTCGAGAGCCATTGGTGGCTTCTCGGGCCTGATCGCCAAGCTTCTGACGCGCCATGTTTTCGTCGTAGTCGAGGGCCGTCACGATCTCGACACCTCCATCAACCCGGCGATTGGAGAGGATTACGGCATCGGGCCCCATCTGCTCGCTGACCTGCTTCAGGGCTTCCGCCATTGACTGAGCAAAAAAACGTTTTACTTTCATGCTGTTTCATCCTCCACCGGCGACATTCGATGCGCTGGTTCTCCTGTCAGCCAGCCACTACTGGCCAACTGACGCGACAATCGTGATCTGTTTGTTATCCGGTATTTCCTGGTACGAGAGCACGTGCAACCGCTCCACGCCGTAACTCGCAAACTTCGCCAGCACCGGTCTCAACGGCCCGGAAACCAGCAGAATGGCCGGTTTACCGAGCATTTCCTGACGCTGGACGCTGTCCTGCAGCGATCGCTGCAGCTTTTCAACCATGTTTGGTTCAAGAACCAGCCCTATATCGTCCTGACCGCCGGATTGTTGACTCTGCTGAACAGACTTCAGCAATAACTGTTCCAACTCTGGGTCCAGGGTGATCACCGGGATTTCGGGTTCGTTGCCGCAGATACTCTGGACAATCATCCGACGCAGCGCCTGGCGGGCCACCGTGGTCAGCAGTTTCGGATCCTGGCTCTTCGGATGGACGT
Source organism: Marinobacter nitratireducens (assembly GCF_000708045.1). GTDB lineage: Bacteria > Pseudomonadota > Gammaproteobacteria > Pseudomonadales > Oleiphilaceae > Marinobacter > Marinobacter nitratireducens. The sequence continues at coordinate 20,428 of NZ_ANIE01000003.1, read as the reverse complement.
TGACGACGGCCTCCGCAATGGAGCGCATATCCCGGATGGGCACTTCCTCTTTCAGCAGGTTCTGGAGCACCTTCAGCAGCAAGCTGATAGAAATAGTGGTTGGCACCAGCTCTTCCGCCAGTTTCGGGGAAATCTTCTCCAGCTGATCAAGCCACTTCTGGACCTCCTCATGCCCCAGCAGCTCGTGGGCATGCTTCTGAAGCACCTGGTTGAGATGGGTCGCGACAACCGTGCTGGCGTCCACGACCGTGTAGCCCAGGGTCTGCGCCTGGTCTTTCTTGTCTGCCTCAATCCAGCAGGCATCCAGACCGAAGGCGGGATCCTTGCCTTCAATCCCTTCAACCTTGCCAAATACCTGCCCCGGATCAATGGCCAGCTCCCGATCCGGATGAATCTCCGCTTCTGCCAGGGTCACGCCCATCAGCGTAATGCGATAAACATTGGGCATCAGGTCGAGGTTGTCGCGGATATGCACGGACGGCATCAGGAAGCCGAGGTCCTGTGACAGTTTCTTCCGCACGCCTTTGATACGGCTGAGCAACTGACCACCCTGGGATTTATCGACCAGAGGAATCAGCCTGTATCCGACCTCCAGTCCGACGATATCGACCGTTGCTACATCATCCCAACCCAGCTCTTTACTCTCATTGGGAGCCGGCAACTGACCACCAGACTCGCCTTCTCCACCGGGGGGCAGATCACGCCCCGCTGGCCGCACGCCAGGCGCTGGCCCACCGCGCCCCGGAAAGACACCTTCCTCCTCCACGGTCTGCCGGTCTCGCTTCCAGATATACCAGGCGGCACCGGCTGCGATCCCGCCCAACCCGAGGAAAGCCACATGGGGCATACCTGGGATAAGACCGAGGATGATCAGGATCCCGGCGGCAATGGCCAAGGCCTTGGGCGCACTGAACATCTGGCTGAGTATCTGGCCGCCCATATCCTGACTGGAGGTAACCCGGGTGACCATGATGGCCGCAGAAGTAGACAGCAACAGAGAGGGGATCTGGGCGACCAGACCATCACCAATGGTCAGCAACGCGTAGCGCTGCATAGCCAGACCAAAATCCAGACCATGCTGCAGCATGCCAATAGCAACACCACCAACGATGTTAATGGCGAGGATGAGCAGACCGGCAACCGCATCGCCTTTCACGAATTTCGATGCACCGTCCATCGATCCGTAGAAATCCGCTTCCTGGGCGATTTCCGCCCGACGGTGCTTGGCCTCTTCCTGATTGATCAGCCCCGCATTGAGATCAGCATCAATCGCCATCTGCTTGCCAGGCATCGCATCCAGGGTAAAACGTGCACTGACCTCGGAGACCCGGCCAGCACCTTTGGTGACCACCAGGAAGTTGATAATCATCAGGATGGCAAACACCACAAGACCGACGGCATAGTTACCGCCGATCAGGACGGCACCGAAGGATTCGATGACCTTACCCGCAGCATCGCCCCCCTCGTGCCCTTCGAGCAATACAATTCGGGTCGACGCCACATTCAGCGCCAGACGTAGCAGCGTTGCGACCAGCAGCACCGTTGGGAACGAGGCAAATTCCATGGGACGCAGCGCGTAAACACATACCAGCAGAATAACGATGGCGAGGGTGATATTGAACGTGAAGAAGACGTCCAGCAGGAACGCAGGCATGGGCAGGATCATCATACCCAGAAGCCCCATCAGCATTATGGGAATGCCCAGATTTCCATGCGTCAGGGATTTGACGTTGTTGAGGACTAGAGCTCTGTCCATGCCGGAAACATCTCCGCTTGGCCGCGCCCGCAGGCGTTTTCAGGGTCGAAAATCTGACGCCGAAGCATCACTTGTTAGAAACGTGGCAAGATCCGTACCACTCCTTACACAGATTGCGGCCGTTTCCCCCCTGGCGGCCTGACGCAGCAGGCGAGATACGGTATCCTTTGCGACATTTGTACGCTTATCCCAACCAATCCAGACACACAGGTGACCCCATGCCCATCCACGAGGTTAAACACCCGCTGATTCAACACAAACTCGGCCTGATGCGCCGTGCCGACATCAGCACCAAGAACTTTCGCGAGTTGGCCCAGGAGGTTGGAACGCTGCTGACCTACGAAGCGACCCAGGACTTCACGCTTCAGGAAGAAACCATTGAGGGCTGGGCCGGCCCGGTCAAGGTGGAGCAGATTCAGGGCAAAAAGGTCACCATCGTCCCCATCCTCCGGGCCGGTCTCGGTATGCTTGATGGCGTGCTCAGTCTGATTCCCAGCGCACGTGTGAGCGTGGTTGGACAGATTCGCAACGAAGAGACTCTGGAAGCCAGCACCTACCTGGAAAAGTTGGTGGGCGAACTCGACCAGCGTCTGGCCTTGATTGTGGATCCAATGCTGGCCACCGGCGGTTCCCTGATCTCCACGATCGATTTGCTGAAGAAAGCGGGCAGCACGGAAATTCGCGCCCTGGTGCTTGTCGCTGCCCCGGAAGGCGTAGAGAAAGTTCTTGAGGCCCATCCGGATGTCTCTATCTATACGGCCTCAATTGACGAGCGGCTGAACGAAAAAGGCTATATCCTGCCGGGACTCGGTGATGCGGGAGACAAGATCTTCGGCACCAAGCAGAAGGACGTATAACCATGCAGGACCACACGCACGACCCAATCTGGAAGCAGGTCATCGCGGGTTCCCAGATGTTGCTGGTGGCCTTCGGCGCCCTCGTCCTGATGCCATTGATTACCGGCATGGACCCCAACGTCGCCCTGTTCACTGCCGGCATCGGTACCCTGATATTCCACATTGTGACCGGTGGCCAGATTCCCATTTTTCTGGCCTCCTCATTTGCATTTATAGCACCGGTGATTGCCTCCAAGGGCAAGTTCGGCATGGAAGAAACCCTCGGTGGCCTGATGGCTGCAGGGATTCTCTATATTCTTCTCAGTGGCCTTATTCGGCTGCGTGGTAATGCCTTTATCCGCAATCTTCTCCCTCCAGTGGTCATCGGCCCGGTCATCATGTCGATTGGTCTTGGCCTTGCCCCGGTCGCCGTTCACATGGCGTCCGGGCGAACAGGTGATGGCGCGGCCGAACTGGTTCCCTATGACACGGCCATTCTCATTGCCATGGCATCACTGGCAACCACAATTATCGCCTCGGTCTGGGCCAAAGGCATTTTCCGCCTCATTCCGATCATGTTCGGTGTCATCGTGGGGTATGTGCTCTCAGCGTTTGCAGGCATTGTCGATCTGACACCAATCAAAGAAGCCGCCTGGCTCGCCGTACCCAATTTCGTGGCGCCTGAATTCAGCTGGGGCGCAATCCTGTTTATGATACCTGTAGCAATTGCTCCGGCGATTGAGCATATCGGCGACATCCTCGCCATCGGTAACATCACCCGCAAGAACTATCTCGACAAGCCCGGCCTTCACCGAACCCTGCTTGGCGACGGTCTGGCAACCAGCGCAGCAGCCGCCTTCGGCGGACCGCCCAATACGACCTACTCTGAAGTGACCGGGGCCGTGATGCTCACCAAGAACTTCAACCCCCGGATCATGTGGTGGGCTGCGGTTGTTGCGATCGTCCTGGCGTTTGTCGGTAAATTTGGCGCCGCCCTCCAGACCATTCCGGTTCCGGTTATGGGTGGCATTCTGTGCCTGCTCTTTGGCTCTATTGCCGTGGTAGGCCTGAACACGCTTATCCGCCACCAGGTGGATCTGGCGGAATCTCGCAATCTGGTGATTGTGGGCGTGACTCTGGTATTCGGGATTGGTGGCATGGTTCTGGGCCATCTGGAAGGCATTGCTCTGTGTGCAGTCGTCGCCATAGCCCTGAACCTGGTACTCCCCGGTCGCCGCGAGGCATGGGGAAAAGCCGTTTATGAGCAAAACGCCAACTGACAGTTCAGGAATAAGTTTCACTGCCCTGTATACCGGTGCCGTCTGGCACCGGTACGGACTCTCCGACGATGCCCTGGCAACCGCCCAGGGCAAACTCCTCTACCACTTGATGACGCCGTTCGAAAGCGCCAGCAAGGCCGTTATCGGCGGAAATATCCGAACTTTCCTGCTGCAACGGCACCTGATCATTGACCACCTGATTGATCAGGCGATCGAAAAACAGGGCATTAACCAGGTTCTGGAAATTGCCTGTGGCATGTCACCCCGCGGGATTCGATTACGGGAAAAACACCCTAACCTGCACATGGTCGAGGCCGACCTGCCCGATATGGCCACTCGCAAGGCAACAAGACTTCTGGCTGCCGGAAAATTGGGAGATCATCACCAGGTGACGCCCATCGACATCCTGGCCACCACCGGCAACAACACTCTTGAGGCCGTCGTGAGCCGTGTGTTCGACAACGACAAGCCCATCGTTATCGTGACCGAAGGGCTGACCAGCTATTTCTCGTTAGAGGTCATAAGCGGCTTCTGGCGCCGCCTGGCAGACATTTTGACCCATCGCCCAGGTTCGGTTTACCTATCGGAAAGCTACTACCGCCCCCGACCACCGCTCTTGAAGGGTTCCCTGACGGCCCTGGGCGGAATACTTGGTTCCGTAACCCGCAGCCAGGTGTCGTTCCACTTCCAGACAGACCAGCAAGCCCATCAGCACTTCATTGATCGCGGTTTCAAATCGGCAACCGTTCACGATCCCCGATCATGGTACGGAAATTTACCAATACCGGAGAGCCGTGGGGAACCGATGGTTCGGGTTATTGAGGCTTGCTCCTGAGTTTTCTGGCTGAATGTTTGTAGCCTGATGGTGATGGAACGCACTCAGATATCCCGCCGCAAATCAGAAGGAATCGGAAAATCCGGCATACCCGGCTTGGCCCCGCGCCCCTTGCGGAATTGCCGCAACTGGAATACGTAGGCAAGAACCTGGGCAATCGCCATGTAGAGGCCGTCGGGAATCTCTTCTCCGATATCGGTGTTGTGGTAAACGGCCCGGGTCAGCGGCGGGGTTCGCAGCACTTCGACCTTGTGCTCCCGAGCAATTTCCATAATCTTGAAGGCGACTTCATCGGCGCCCTTGGCAACCACGACCGGCGCCCCCATGCTCTTCTGGTCATACTGCAGCGCGACGGCGTAGTGAGTCGGGTTGGTGATGACGACGTCAGCCTTGGGCACATCCTCCATCATACGGCGCTGGGCCATTTCACGCTGGAGCTGCCGGATCTTGCCTTTAACTTCGGGCTTGCCCTCGGTCTCTTTGTACTCGTCTTTGACCTCCTGCTTGGTCATTCGCAGTTTCTTCTGGTGGTCGTAGATCTGAAAAGGCACGTCGATCATGGCGATGATAATGGTCGCGCACGAGAGCAGGAAGAAGCTCCAGGCCAGGGTCCAGACAACGTGTTCCATGGCGGGAACCGTGGGTTCTTCGGCGATGCTGAGCAGGTCTTCGGTTCGAAGGTTCAGTATCAGAATGGCCACCGCCATGACCAGACCGACTTTGGCAATGGCTTTAACGAGTTCGACCAGAGACCGCATTGAGAACATCTTCCCGAGGCCTTTGATCGGGTCCATGCGGTTAAGCTTTGGCGCGATGGCTTTGCCGCTAAAGAGCATGCCGCCGATGCCAATGGAACCGGCGATGGCGGCAATGAGCAGCAGGATCAGGATGGGTGAAAGAGCAAAGGCAGCGTCTTTGGCGGAGGCGATGAGCTGGACGCTCATGTGGCGCGTGTCGAAGATTGCGGAGCGCTCTAACGTGAAGCTATCCCGCATGATGCCCTCCAGCGACGCCCCGAGGCTGGAGCCAAACATGAGCAAGCCTCCGGCGCCCGCCAGCAGGACGGCCATGGTGGCCAGTTCCCGTGAACGCGCGGTCTGGCCTTCCTCTCGGGCTTTTTCAAGCCTTCGGGGCGTGGCCTCTTCCGTTTTTTCCTGACTGTTGTCGTTTTCTTCAGCCATTAGCCGGTTTACCTAAAACCCTGGTGTGTCGGCAGGCGGTGCCGGGCATCCAAAACCCGCTCTGGCACGTCCATGTGACGCTTGAGCTTCGCCATCCATGGCTCCGCACAGTTTTGGATGCCCGGCACCACCTGCCTATCAAAATTCTGGTATCGCCTGCACGTTGCCTCAAACGATCAAGCATCCGCTCACTATGGCTGCCCCTGCAACTGTCGCATGAAATCGTAGGTTTCCCGCGTGTACTGATCGAAGTGCGGCAGGAAATTGGCGTGCAGGACCCATATGGCAAACAATCCAAAAATCAGGCCAATCGGGAAACCCAGTGCGAAGATGTTCATCTGGGGCGCCGCCCGGGTCATGACACCGAAGGAGATACTGACGATCAGCACAGCGGTGACCGCCGGCAATGCCAATAACATGGCGGAGGCGAACATCCAGCTGATTCGATGCGCCAGGTCCCACACTCCGGCCTGTCCGAGGCCTTCCAGGCCTATCGGCAATGTTCGAAAGCTTTCGATAAAGATTTCAAAGGCAACGAGATGGCCGTTCATGGCCAGGAACAGCAGGGTAATGGTGATGGTGTAGATCTGGGAGAGCACCGGTACGTTTACGCCGTTCGCCGGGTCGACCATGGAGGCGAAGCCGAGGCCCATCTGCATGGCGATCATCTGGCCGGCGATGACAAAAAGTTGCCAGAGTGCGGTCAGGGCGAAGCCCATGCCGACACCGATCAATATCTGCTGCAGGGTGATAACGACGGCATCCGCGCTTAGCGCCTCGACCTGAGGTACGTCGGGGATCATTGGTACGATGAGGACGGTCATGAGCAATGCCAGCCCCATTCGGACTCGTGCCGGGACGAGCTGGGTGCCGAAGATCGGGATCACCATCAAGAAACTGGCGATGCGGAACAGCGGCCAGAGGTGTTGGCCGACCCACTGTCCGATGACGTCTGCGCCAATTTCAGCCGGGACCATGAATTAACCGATCAGGTAGGGAATGCTGGAGATCAGGCGATTTGCGTGATCCAGCAACTGGGTCAGCATCCACGGGCCAGCAGCGATGATCACAATCAGAGTCACCAGCAGTCGGGGCAGGAAACTCAGGGTCTGCTCGTTGATCTGGGTGGCCGCCTGGAAGGTACTGACCACCAAGCCGATCACGAGCCCGGGACCAATGATAACCGAGGCAAGCAGAACGATCAGCCAGAGGGCTTCTCGCAGTATGTCGATCACGGTTTCCGGAGTCATTTCGCCCTCTCCTAGAGTCCGTAACTGGCGGCCAGTGTGCCCATGATCAGAGCCCAGCCATCCACGAGTACGAATAACATGATCTTGAACGGCAATGAGATGATGATCGGTGACAGCATCATCATACCCATGGCCATCAGGACGCTGGCAACCACCATGTCGATGATCAGGAACGGGATGAACAGTATAAACCCGATCTGGAACGCCGTTTTCAGTTCACTGGTGACAAACGCCGGCATCAACACCCAGAAGGAGACGTCTTCCGGGGTGTCGTACTGCTCATCAGCCATGCGGATAAACAGCGCCAGGTCGCTTTCCCGGGTCTGCGCCAGCATGAAATTCTTGAACGGTTGACTGGCTAGTTCCACTGCTTCCAGGGAAGTCACTTCTTCCTGGAGGTAGGGTTGCAGCCCTACTCGGTTCGCCTCTTCGAACACCGGTTTCATGATGAAGATGGTGAGAAACAGGGCCAGCCCGAGCAGAATCTGGTTGGAGGGGGTCGCCTGCAGCCCCAGCGCTTGGCGGAGTATCGCGAAAACGACGATGATGCGCGTAAAGGACGTCATCATCATCAACATTGCCGGCAGGAAGGTCAGCGCGGTCATCAACGCCAGAATCTGTAGCGTTACCGAGTACTCCTGAGACCCTTCTGTTTCGCCCGGCCCAACGGTGACGGCGGGAATGCCGGGGATGCCGGATGGTGCATCCTGGGCGAGCGCCAGCTGCGCACAGGTGAGTCCCATCAGCAGAATCAGGAAGGGGCTCATTCTCTTGAGCGTGGCGACAATCATTGAGTCAGTCGTTCCTTGTCGGCGAAGTCCAGGATTTCCCGATCATGCCCTGCAGGCGGCGGGCGAAGTCTCCCGAGGGGCCGCTGGCGGCGTCGACAACGGGTTCATCGAAAACCTGGAGCGTGCGAATAGTGCTCGGGGTGATGCCCACAAGAATCTGCTGGCCACCCACTTCGATGAGTGCGATACGCTCCCGCGCACCCAGCGCCATCACGGATACCACCTTGATGGCACTGTTGTTGGCGCCGGTCATCCCACTCATACGGCGAATGATCCAGGCGCAACCGTAAATAATCGCGATCACCGCAACCAGACCAATACCAAGGCTGACCAATGTTCCAACGGTATCGGGCGCTTTAACGGGGGCCGCCTGGGCGGTCTCGGCCGCCTCCTGTGCAATGACAGGGTATGCGAGAAGCAACAGCGGGAGTCCGGCAAGTTTCTGCAACATGTTATTTCTGCAACCGCTTGATGCGTTCGCCCGGGCTGATGACATCGGTGAGACGGATGCCGAACTTTTCGTTCACCATCACCACTTCGCCATGTGCAATCAATGTTCCGTTAACCAGGACATCCAGCGGCTCACCGGCAAGCCGGTCCAACTCGATCACAGAGCCCTGGTTCAATTGCAAAAGATTACGGATCGGGATCTGGGTGTTGCCCACTTCCATCGAGATAGTGACGGGAATATCCAGAATCACGTCCAGATCAGGCGCCAGTCCATCACCTTGCTGAACCGGGCCATTGTGGTCGAACTCTTCCATTGGCGCAGTCTGGACATTGTCCTGTTCTGCGGAGTCGGCTTCGGCCATGGCGGCTGCCCATTCATCTTCGCCGGAACCGGATTCCTCCGCAGCATCGCCCTCTTCGGCGTCACCAGACTCTTCCATAGCCGCTTCCCACTCGGCAGCCAGCTTTTCGTCTTCGCTGAGTTCCTGCTCGTCTTTCTTGTCGTCGTCAGCCATTGCGTCCCACCTTCAGTTGTTTCTTGACCTTGGGCAGCGCTGCCCTTTCGTGAATCTTCAGTGCCAGTTTTCCGTCCCGCGAGCCCATGGTCGCTTTGTAGATCGGTATGCCGTTAGCAGTGACGGTCAGCTTATCGGGAATTTCCACCGGGATAATATCCCCTTCCTTCAGCTTGGCGATTTCCCGCAGCGAAATCCGTCTGCGGCAGACCATGGTGTTAACGGGCACGTTCACATCCTTGATGTCTTCCTGCAGGGCATTGACCCAGCGCTCGTCCACATCGTCAATATCGCTCTGGACACCCGCATCAAGCACGTCGCGAATCGGTTCGATCATGGAGTATGGCAAAGCGAAATGAAGCTCACCCCCGCCACCGTCCAGTTCTATGTGAAAGGTGCTGACAACCACCACTTCACTGGGGCTGACGATATTGGCCATGGCCGGGTTAACCTCGGAACTCAAGTACTCGAAGTCCACCTTCAGCACGGCCTGCCATGCCTCGCGCATGTCATGGAATACCTGGTCCAGGACCATCTGTACGATTCGGGTTTCGGTCGGCGTGAATTCCCGCCCCTCAATCTTGGCGTGTCGCCCTTCCCCACCAAAAAAGTTGTCCACCAGTTTGAACACCAGCTTGGCATCGAGAACGAACAGGGACGTACCTCTCAGGGGACGAACCTTGCACAGATTAAGACTCGTCGGAACGTACAGCGTATGGATGTATTCACCGAATTTCATGATCTGGACGCCGCCGGTGGAAACGTCAGCATTCCGGCGCATCAGGTTGAAGAGACTGATTCGGGTATAACGGGCAAACCGCTCGTTGATCATCTCCAGCGTCGGCATCCTGCCCCGAACAATCCTGTCCTGGCTGGCAAGGTCGTAGGACTTTACACCGGTATCGTCAGTCTCTTCATAGGTATCGATGTCACCATCGTCCACACCGTGGAGGAGCGCATCAATTTCGTCCTGTGACAACAAGTCCTGCATGTGTCGTCCTACCCGTCAGTTGCCTTACCCGTTCAGGGGCCTATTGCACCACAAAATTCCGGAATAACACCGCCTTGATTGCGGGTTCACCTTCCTGCTCCAGTACCTGATTCACCGTTGCCAACATTCTGTCGGCAAGACTGCGGCGACCTTCCGGTGTCTGGAGTTCATTAAAATCACTACTACCCAGCTGCATGACCAACTGGCTTCTAATCAATGGTAGATGCAATTCCGCAGCGGCAAGTGCCTGGGGATCCACAGCTTCCAGCGACAGGTACACCTGGGCATATCGCTGGCGGCCTTCTGCCTGAACCGTAGTGACCAGCGGTTTCTCCAGCTCTACGTAGGTACTCGGCACGAACTGCTCCTCGGCGGGCTCTCCTGATGCTTCGCCCTCGTCTCCTCCCATACCTGGCAGCCCATCTCCCAGAAACCAGAGTGTGCCAACAACGGAGAGAGCGATCGCAAGGACAATCACCACCAAGAGCATGATGATCATCTTCAGTTTGCCTTTCTTGGCGGGTGCCGCTTCGGACGCGTTATTTTCAGCCATAATCTTCGCTTTGCCAGAAATCCGTCACCTGGAGCATTTTTTGGCGACTTTAGTGGATGGAATGCAAAGGTTGGGCCAGAAGGCCCACCCTGCCTATTCAGAACCGCAGTTTAGCGCTGCCAGGGAGGATGGGCAAAATCGATTGGGCAGAATGGGAGGGTGCTTTCAGGCGAAAATCATGCAAATACGTCGACTTCGCCTTTCCAGCTGAGATCAAGGCTACCCGATTCGGTTATGCCAGCCTCCGACTCCGTTACTCCGGAGGCCAAACCACTTCCTCCTGCAGCGTGGCCCTCGCCACCAGACGACTGTTCACCGGTTTGTTGCTGCGGGGAGTCGGAGACATCGAACTGCGCCAGTGACAGCCCCTGCTCCCCCAGCATGTCCCGGAGACGATGAGAGTTCAGTTCCAGTTGATCCCGAACAACAGGATTGGCGGCGTGAACAGTAATATTGGCCTGCTCGTTATGGACCTTGACCTTGACTTCCATCGGGCCCATATCCGGCGGCGTCAGATGAATCTCAGCCACCGACATGTTCCGGGCCGTGAGGAAGCTGAGTTTACCAACAACTTTATCGCCCCATTCGGTGTGGCCGACCGGAAGATCAATGGACGTGGTATAGCTTCTGAGGGGAATCGCCGCTTCCGTGGCGACCTTTGCCGCCTGACTCCCTGCTGCTTGGGAGGCTACGTCCAGGGCTCCCTGGAAACGCGCTGACGCGACAAGACTGGATGCATCCACCGGTCGACTGCTTTCCGCCCCCTGGGAACCAGAAATCATCTCCTGCAACTGGAGCCCCTGAGTGACGCCAGGCAGTGACTGCCCCGGCTTGCCGGCGTTCGGCCCACCGAGCAGGCTTTTCGCTGCCATCTGTTGACCTACGGGCGTACTCATCTCAGTCGCAGCGGCTTTTACAGCAGAGCCCTCAGCAGATTTGGCTTCGCCTGTAACCGGACTCAACAACGTCTGAAGATTCACAAACGTCAGCTCATCACCCGTAGTCTCGGCTTCCTCATCCACGGAGCCGGGCTTGGCAGTCGCCTTATCTGCGCGGTTTTCAGAGTGTTTAGTCTCAGATGTCGCGGAAGCGTCGGAGGGTGATTCGACGCTCTCATCGTTCCGGCTTGTCTCCGATTCCCGGGGTTCGTCCTTTGCCTGCGAAGCTTCACTGCGCTCGGACCTTTTACGTTCCGTGCGCTCCTGCTCGGCGCGGGATACTGACTCGTAGCGGCTTTCACCACCGGCGTCTTTGCCAGTCACCGGCTTGCTGGAACCTGTCTCTTTTGCGCCCGCTGGTGCGGGGGCCTGGGGAAGAACCATCTGTGGCATGGCAACCTCTTGCCGCTATTGTCTGGTTAACACCCGCTTTTTGCCGGTTGGACACAATGCGCAACCGTTTTCGAGTGATTTACCCTATAGCCAGCAAAACCAATGCCAGAGTCCCGTCTAGCGGAGTCACCTGACCATCAAACCTTCTAGCATGTCGGTGACGGTCCGGAATTCCTCTTCAATATTCGAAAGCATCGACTCAGAATCCTCAAGCGATTGAGCCTTTCCCGCTTTCTCTGCAACCAGACAGAGTTCCCCGAGGTGGGGAGCACCGATATTGATGCTGCTTCCTTTGAAACTGTGCGCCATCTTTGCGAAGGCATCGGCGTCACCATTTGTGGCTGCATGCCGCAACCCGGCAATCCGATCCCTGGAATCATTGATGAAGGTATGGATCAGAACCTCAAACTCATCCTCCATAACGTCCTGAAGCTCGGCCAATGCCTCTTCATCTAGGTGTGGCTTATCAACCATACCAACCCCCTGTGGTCCTGACGATCATCCGACCGAGACCTCTTCTCCAGAAGAGACGCCGGTATATTCCCAATCATAAACAATTTCCACGCGATTGCCCCGGTGGTGGAACGTGACGGATTGGGCCAAACGCCTGAGCAACATAAGTCCCCTTCCAGCATAGTTAAGGCTACTCCGTTCCCCGTTATCTGGATGCAGAGCCGGATGATTTTCGAAATCGAAACCGGGGCCACTATCCTCGCATATTACACGAAGTTGGCCGCCATGCGCTTTCATAGAATGCCGGAGATCAAAGCGTATGAAATGTCCCTTTACGTCCTTCAGGCGCTTGTGCCGCTCCTCATAGTAGCGCCCAAAGCCATCCGGCGAATGCTTCCAACCTGACGGCAATTCCAGAACACCGTGCTCGAGTGCATTATTATAAAGTTCAGCAAGAAGCGTATATATCTCACCACTTTTACGACGAAGTCCTGGCACTTCCATACAAATGTGCAACAAAAGTGGAAGCGGACTGAATTCACCCAATGTGCTTTCACGAATCTCGTAGGCACAATGCCATTCCCGAGGGCCTGACAGCACCGACGGCACGGATCTCTCCGGCATGGCCGCGCTGTGTGTCTCTTCAATCATTTCTAGACAAAGCAGGGTCAGATCGTCCCGGCCGCTCTGATTCCCGGTAAATGTCTGCACTTCCTCCATGACAGCATCGTAGACATCGCCTGCCCTATCCAAGGCCCTAAGCAGCCTGCCCTCGCCAAACAACTGCCCGCTGGCATCCTGACACTCCAACACGCCGTCCGTCATGAGCAGCAGCCGGTCCTGCCTTGCGGTGGAAACCGCCTCCATGCTGTCGTCGAAACGTTCAGGTTCGAGAATCCCCAGCGGCAAGTGCCGCGATGGCAAGGGCTTCCGTTGCCCGGACGGACTGATCAGCCAACCGTCGGGAAGCCCCCCATTCCACACCTTTATCTGGTTATGCTTGAAGTCCGCCTCGATCATGGCGCCGCAACAAAACATGCCCGACGGTAGAATACGTTTCAGCTTTTGATTGATTTCTCTAAGGATATCGGCTCCGTTGAACCCCTTGGCCGCCATGCCATAAAAGATCTCAGCGACCGGCATTGCACCGATGGCTGCGGGTAAACCATGCCCCGTGAAGTCACCAATAAATATCAGCATCCCACCGGCAGGTCCGGGAGAGGCGAACAGGACATCACCATTAAAGATTGAGAGGGGCGACGCGTGATATCGAATATTGTCCGCGTGCAAACATCCGGTATGCGCGACATTATCAAACACCCTCTTGGCCACTTCCTGCTCTTCCGTCAGCTGCTGGTTTCGCTCGCGGATGATGTCCCGCTGATCCGATAGCGTCTGATGCATCAAGCGCATCCGGTTAAACGCATTGATCTTTGCTTCAAGAATCACGCGGTTGTAGGGCTTACTCAGGAAATCATCGCCCCCGGCCTCCAGGCATCGAGCCAAGGCGCCAGCTTCCGACAAAGAGGTCAAAAAGATCAGCGGAACCATTCGTTCACCGGCCAGCGTCTTGATCTGCCGGGCCGCTTCCATACCATCCATAACCGGCATCAGAGCATCAAGCAGGACGAGATCCGGCCTGTATGTCTGATACTGCTCAACGGCCTCACGGCCGTTGCATGCGTCTCTGACGTCGTGCCCCAGACGCTTTATCAATGCCTTGAGAATCAGGCGATCACTGTCGCTGTCATCAGCTATCAGTATCTTGAGGGGCTGGTCATCAAGCGCTGGCTCAGTCACAGAGGTTGCCTGCGGAAGCCTTTGTTTCACCGAATGGCGAACAACTGCTCGAAATTGGAAATGGAGAGAATGCGGCGGACATCATTATTGCAGTTCTCTATGGAGATGCGGGCGCTGTCACCTCCGGCATAATCCCGGAGCAGCAGGAGCATACCAAGGGCTGAACTGTCCAGATAAGTGGTGTTGGAAAGGTCTACAACGTAGTTCCGGATATCCTTCTCGCCATGCTCGTAGGCATCACGAAAGGCCTGATGGGTGCTGAAATCGAATCGCCCCTCAATGCTTATGATCAGGGTTTCACCATCCCCTCCACGGCGCGTCTGTATCGACATACCGGAACCTCCGAAGATCTTCAATTAATACCGATAACCAACAGAATAGATCTGCGGCTTGTCTTCGGCTAAGGATAGTCTACCTGCATGAAATTGGCATGGACAAAGGATTGACGTGGCGCAAGTTCAACGGTGACGTCGAGCAAATGCTCTTCCTGCGGCCTCATCAGCGAGCTTCTGCTCCCGGATGTCCTGGTCTCGCTGTTCCTGTTGCCGACAGGACTCTATGTATTTTTCCATTCCCCGTTTGCGCTCCCAGGCTTGCTGCCATTCCAGCCGACGGGCCTCAAATACTTGCTCAGCCTTCTCGAGCTGCTGCTGTTGCTGTCGTATCACCTGATCCAGCTGGGCGATAAACGCCTGCCAGGCCTGCAACCGAGACACCTGGACAACACCTTGCTGACTGTTCCGAATCTGATCCCGATACTCCTGCTGGTAACGGTTCAGGTTATCCACCTGCTGGCGCTGTTGGTCTACCGCTTCCCTGGCCTCCCCCATACGTTCCAGCGCTTCCTGCTCCTTTCTCTCTTCCAGGGTGAGCACCACGGCCAGTCGCTTGGAACGCAACATCAGCTACGCTCTCCTGGGGATCCAGCCTGAGCCGGTGCATTACGACGTTCTGGTGAGCGGCGTTCCGGAACAACTGACAGCAACTGATCGATACTCTGCTGGAGCGGAGCACTTTCATTCAAGCCCTGCTTGAGGAACTGGATCATGTTCCCGATGTGGGCAATAGCAAAGTCGGTTTCCGGATCAGAGCCTTTGACATATGCGCCGACACTGATGAGATCCCTGGCCTGCTGATAGCGGGAATAGACTTGCTTGAAACGTTGGGCACGGGAGAAATGCTCCGGATCCGTCACCTGAGGCATCACGCGGCTGATGGACGCCTCGACATCAATGGCCGGGTAATGCCCTTCCTCGGCCAGACGCCGGGACAATACGATGTGGCCATCCAGTATCGCCCGTGCAGCGTCTGCAATGGGATCTTGCTGGTCATCACCTTCGGTCAAGACGGTATAGAATGCGGTAATAGACCCGCCCCCAGGTCGTCCATTACCAGTACGCTCGACCAGTTGCGGAAGCTTCGCGAATACCGATGGCGGGTAACCCTTGGTGGCGGGAGGCTCTCCGACAGCGAGGGCGATCTCACGTTGGGCCTGCGCATAGCGCGTCAGCGAGTCCATCAGCAACAACACACGCTTGCCCTGATCGCGATAGTACTCGGCAATACGGGTGGTCAGCATTGCAGCCCGCAAGCGCATCAACGGCGAGTCATCGGCCGGCGATGCCACCACCACAGAACGCGCCAGGCCTTCGTCACCGAGAATGTCTTCAATAAATTCCTTGACCTCGCGGCCACGCTCACCAATCAATCCAACGATGGTGATGTCGGCATCGGTAAACCGGGTCATCATGCCCAGCAGCATGCTTTTACCGACACCACTGCCCGCGAACAGTCCCAGTCGCTGGCCCTGCCCAACCGTCAGCAGTGAGTTAATCGCACGGATACCGACGTCCATGGACTGCCGGACTGGCGCCCGGTTGAGCGGGTTGATGATGTCACCTGTGAGGGATACTCGGGCTTCTTCCTGCAACGGCCCCTTGCCATCCAATGGTTCGCCGCTGCCGTTAACGACCCGCCCGAGCATTTGAGGTCCCACGGGCACCCGGCTGGTTGCGGACAGCGGAATCACTCTGGCCCCGGGTTTCAGACCCTCAATGGCGGTCAGCGGCATCAGATAGACTTTATCGTCCTCAAACCCGACGACTTCTGCTTCGACATTGCCGGTACCATGCCCCTGGATCATGCAGCGATCCCCGACAACCATGGGACAGCCGACGCATTCCAGGGTCAGACCGACCATTCGGGTCAGCCGTCCAGACAGCTCCGGTTTGGGCTCGTCATCGGATAACGTGGCCTGATATCGTGAGAGGCGTTCAGCCAGCGTTGATGTCATCGCCGTCTCCTGCTTCTCCGCCTTCGCGCTCGGCACCGACGGCACTATCCAGTTCGGACTGCTTGTCGAACATGCCTCTTACGGCCTTTTGGAAACGCTTTTCAACGGTAAAATCCACCAGGCTGTTGCGGGTTTCGACCTTACAACCTCCCGGCATGATCGCTGGATCCTCGACAATGGACGATGGGGCGTCGAGACGCGTTGCAACTTCGGTGATCAGGGCCGCGTCATCGGGATGAACGTGAATGCGAACATTGTCTGTGGTGGACGGCAGAGCCTCAATTGCCCGGCGCACAACCGCCTGAATCTGTGAAGAATCAGTCGCCAGGTCTCGATAGACCACGGCCCGGGCCAGCTCCGTCGTAAGATTCACCAGCGCCGCCTCGAGTTCATCCTCGTGACGACTGATTGGCTGCAGCAACTCACCCATGACCTGCTCAAGTCGTTCGAGCTTCGCGTCTACGTCCTGCCGGCTCTCTTCCCGGCCCTGTTGCTCGCCCTTCTCACGTCCCTCGGCAAGCCCCGCTTCAAGACCCTCCTGGTGGCCTTTTTCCTGTCCTTCTGCAAATCCTTCCTGATACCCCGCGTCGCGGCCTTCCCGAAATCCATCTTCGCGTGCAGCCTGACGAATTTCATCGATATCCGATGCGGTCAGCGGCTTGACCTCGCGCTCCTCTTCCCGGGCCACTTCGTTGCCGCTGGCATCAAGCAACGGCAGCTCCCAACGCTCGTAGGCGGTGAGCTGCTCCTTGGGTATACGACGGGAATCCCTGGAAGAATCTTTCATCACATCATTTCTTCACCGGCACCGCCGAGGGAAATTTCCCCGGCCTCGGCCATGCGCCGTGCCACTGTAATAATATCCTTCTGGGCGCCTTCAACCTCGCTGACTTTAACCGGGCCTTTCGCTTCAAGATCATCCTGCAGCAACTCGGCCGCCCGCTTGGACATGTTCTTGAAGATCTTGTCTTTGACCGCGTCATCAGCACCCTTGAGGGCAACCACGAGCACTTCCGAAGACACTTCCCGGAGAAGAGCCTGAATGCCACGATCGTCAATGTCTTTGAGGTTATCAAACACGAACATCAGGTCCTCGATCGTGGACGCCAGGTCCGGATCCATATCCTTGATGGAATCCATCAGGGATCCTTCGATACTGCGATCCATGAAATTCATGATGTCTGCAGCGCGCTTGATGCCGCCGATACGACTGGTTTGGGCCGCGGAGCCGCCGGAGAACTGCTTCTCGAGGATATCGTTAAGTTCTTGCAACGCCTGGGGCTGGATGCTTTCGAGAGAGGCAACCCGCATCATCACATCAAGTCGCACTTTTTCGTCCAGCGTCGCCAGAATTTCAGACGCCTGGTCCGGATCAAGGTAGGAAATAACGATGGCCTGAATCTGCGGATGCTCATAGCGAATAATGTCGCCAACGGCGCGCGGCTCCATCCACTTGAGCGTGTCGAGGCCTGTTGTGTTTCCACCGATCAGGATTCGGTCGATCAGGCTGGCAGCTTTGTCGTCTCCCAAGGCCTGGGTCAGCATGGTTCGGATATAGTCATCGTTACCAACGCCCAGCCCGGTCTGCCCACCAACGGCATCCACAAACTGATTCAGTACGTAGGTGACTTCGTCTTTGCTGATATCCTGCATCTGAGCCATCGCGACACCAACACGCTGAACCTCTTTCGGCCCCATGTGCTTGAGCACTTCGGCGGCGTCGGCCTCACCGAGTGACATCAGTAGAATTGCCGCCTGCTCCACCCGCGGAATTTTCCGCATCGGCTTCTGCGGGGCATCCGCACCCTGCTGATTGGCTTGATCAGTCATCGACATTCACCCACTGGCGCATGACCTGAGCAACCCGACCCGGGTCTTCTGCAATCAGGCCTTTCAGTGCATTCAACTGCCTATCATAACTGTCCGTAGCGCCCGGCAAAAGCAGTTCATCCTGTGAGGACATGGCTTCACGAAGAGCATCGCCACCTTCCATACCTTCAAGCTCGCCGTAGCCACCTTCAGCCAGTTCTCCCCCACGCTCCTGGCGGCCACCACCGGACAGGGTTTTCAGCGTCGGACGCAACAATCCGAGCACCAACACCAGGATGACCAGTCCCGCAAGGACCTGCTTCATCAGGTCCCAGAACCAGGGCTGCTCCCAGAATCCGGGGGCCTCGAACTCAACTGCCTCTTCCGGAGCAAAGGCCGTATTCATGACCGTCACGCTATCTCCCCGGGCGGCGGAATAGCCCACAGCATCGCGCACCAGCATGTTCAGGCGCTGAAGCTCCTGTTCGGGCCAGGGTTGGTAGCTGACCTCTCCCGTCTCGGGGTCGACAACTTTCATATCATCAACAGCAAGAGCGACCGTTACCCGCTTAACGCGCCCCAGCTCCTGACGGACATAACTGACGCTGCGATCCATCTCATAGTTGCGGGTGGCTTCTTTGCGAACATTGACGGGTTGGGCAGCCTGCCCCTGGTTGCCGTCTGCATTGGCGTTCGCATTGGCCTGCTCAGGTACGGTAGCGTTTGCGGGCGGCTGATTTGATAATGCCCCTGGTATGCCCACAGGACCGCCGGAACTGCGCTGTTCGGTCAGTTCCCGCTCACTACGGACCGCCTGCTGGTCGGGGTTAAATACTTCCTCGGCACGCTCCACCGAAGAAAAATCGAGATCGGCCGAAACCTCCGTTCGATAACGTCCCTCGCCCACGATGGGGCCAATCAGTGATGCCACACGACGGCTGAGCCGTTCTTCAATCTGGGCCGTGTACTCGTACTGGTCTTTCATCCGATCGGCGTCATTCTTCGCCTCTTTGCCAGTGAGCAGATTACCGTTCTGATCGACCACGGTAACGCCGCCTTTCTTCATCATTGGAATACTACCGGCGACCAGATTCACGATCGCATCAATCTGCTCCTGCTCCGGACGCCGACCCGCAAATACCTCAAGAAATACCGATGCAGAAGGTTCCCTCGCATCCCGTACGAATACCGAGCGCTCGGGTATGGCCAGATGAACCCGGGCGTTCCGCACACCTCGCATGGCTGCAATCGTGCGAGCCAGCTCGCCCTCAAGACCACGGCGATAGCTGACCGTTTCCATGAACTGGGAGGTTCCAAGTCCACGCTCCTGGTCCAGCAACTCATAGCCCAGTGTTTTCTGATCGGTGACGCCCTCAGCAGCGAGCTTCAGGCGGGCGTTGTAAACCTGCTCGGACGGCACCAGCAGCGCACCGGTCCGCGGGTCCATTTTGTAGTCGATACCATTACTGTCCAGGATCGTGGTGACGTCCTGAGGGTTATAGGCGGACAGGTCCCCGACCACCGGCTGGTAATTCGGTTCCTGCGCCCAAAGCACAACCGCAACGCCAAGCGCGACGCTGGCGGCGAGCCCCACCATCAGGCCAATCTGACGAAGCAGGTTCAGTCGATTAAAGCCGAGAAACAGATCGCTACGGTTTTCAGGAGCGTCATCGCTCTCCTGGGAGGCTGGCATATTCTGGGTAGCTGTTTCTGCAGGAACGCTGGCCATGTCTCTGCTCCGTTATCAAATAGGCATATTCATGATGTCTTCGTAGGCGCGAACGACCCGGTTTCGCACCTGGGTCAGCGCCTCAAACGAGACAGAGGACTTCTGGGCAGCAATCATAACTCGGGTAATGTCGACGTTCGGATCCCCCATATCGTAGGAGGTGCGAAGTGCACTGGCGTTCTGCTGCAACTCGTTCACGTTATTGACCGCATTCCCCAGCATGTCACTGAAACTGGGTGTTTCCTGAGTTTCCTGTACCTGACGCGGCCCGTCGATACGACCACGAACCGACTGATCCTGCTCAATCTGCTGGTTCTGCATCATCTGGGCGCGCAATGAGCGGATGTCAGAAAGCACACTGTTGATGTCGGCACGCTGAACCATAACTTTCTCCCGATGCCACCCGTTCTAAAGGCGGACGTTCTCTTGAACCATTGTTACGGGTTTAAAAGCAAGCAGCAGGCCAAAACTCGTTTATCTATATTTTTCATAAACTTAAACGCAATGAAAAAGGTAAGTGCCATGTTGCCGACGAACTTTTGACAGGAGCACAGCCCAACTGAGGGGGGGGGGGG
>NZ_ANIE01000002.1 GCF_000708045.1 Marinobacter nitratireducens | reverse complement strand
ACGAACTTTTGACAGGAGCACAGCCCAACTGAGGGGGGGGGGGGAAGGACACACAAAAAAGGCACCCTCTCGGGTGCCAGTACGAAGGAGACGTTGGGGGATCAGGCCGCTGCCAGCTCGGCATCCAGGTCGATGCCAGCGTCGCGCATCTGAGCCAGTTTGTACCGGAGGGTCCGGGGACTAATACCGAGCAGTTCAGCGGCCCGATTACGACGCCCGCGCTCTTTCCGCAGGGTCTGAATAATAATACGGAACTCTTGCTGCCTCAGATCATCACCCAGCGATGCGGCCGATTCGGCCTCGCTTGCGGCCACAGCCTCCGATCCGACCGATTCGGGGTCCGCCGGCGGCATGGATTCCTGACCACCGATACCGCACTGTTCGTGGGCCGCAGGCGCGCTTGGCTGGCTACCCGGTTCGGTTCGACCCGTTATACCAAGTTCAAGACACAGATCGCCGGAGTGGATCACATTCCCCTGGTGGAGCACCAGAGCTCTCTGAATGGCATTGTCGAGCTCCCTGACATTCCCGGGCCAACCATGCCCCATCAGTGCGGATCGTGCGTCCGGGGCAAATGTGATGCCCGTGAGTTTCATTTTCTTGCAGTGCTTCTTCAGCAACGACGTGGCCAGCGGCATGATGTCGAGGGGACGCTCACGAAGCGGCTGCCAATGCATGGGAAATACTGTCAGGCGGTAATAGAGGTCTTCCCGGAACTGACCTTCACGAACATAGTCCGCCAGATCCCGGTTGGTTGTGGCAATCACCCGGACATCAAGGGATATGGTCTTACGGCCACCAACCCTTTCGACCTCTCTTTCCTGAAGGACCCGCAGAAGTTTCGACTGCAGGCCAAGATCCATTTCCGAGATTTCATCCAGCAGAATAGTGCCGCCATTGGCCTGCTCAAACTTTCCTGGAGAGGATGAAACCGCGCCGGTGAAAGCACCCTTTTCATGACCAAAAAGAATCGCTTCCAGCATATTCTCCGGAATGGCCGCACAGTTGATGGCGACAAAAGGCTGATCAGCCCGTGGAGACTGCTGGTGAATGTAGCGGGCAAGGACCTCCTTGCCGGTTCCACTCTCACCTGAAATCATGACCGTGGAGTCACTACCTGCCACCTTGGAAGCAAGCTGGAACAGTCGTTTGCTGATAGGGTCCTCTGCTACGGGCGCATCGCCGGATTTCTGTCGAACTCCGCCCACCACCTTACTGACCGCGTCCACCAGCACCTGTGGCTCGAAAGGCTTGACCAGGTAATCGATCGCCCCGGCCTGCATTGCCGAAACAGCGTGGCTGATCTGACCGTAGGCGGTAATCAACATCATCGGCAGCCCCGGATAGAGGCGCTGCACTTCAGCCAGCAACTGGTGCCCGGACAAGCCCGGCATATTCACGTCACTGACCACCATATCGACCGGCGCCTCCGCCAGACTGGCCAGGGCCTCGTTGGCATCGCATGCTTCCCGAACCCGGAACCTGGCCAGCTCCAGGGTGGTCACCAGCGCTTCACGCAGGTCTTGATCATCTTCAACGATCAGAATCTGAGCCTTAGCCATGGTTGCCTCCGATTACCCGTTGTTTTTCAGTTGTGGCAGACGCAGCGTGGCAAGCGCGCCACCCTGCTCTGGTGATTCGATGGTAAAGCGCCCTTGATGGGCCTTGACCACAGCTTGCACGACAGCAAGGCCCAGGCCGGTGCCGTGGGATTTGGTGGTGTAGAACGCCTCCATCAGCCGAGCGGATTCTGACTCACCAAACCCCGGCCCGTTATCCGCCACGCGAATTACCAGCTCACCGGCTTCCGTTGCCACTTCCACCTGAATCGATGTCGCGCCCGCTTCCAGGCTGTTATTGACCAGGTTTGTGCAGGCTCCGATCAGGGCGTCCCGGTTACACATCAGGCGGCTATCGGCTGCGCTCACGTTTGTAAAAGACACGTCAGTACCCGGTGCTCGCTTGATTTCCTCAAGCGCTGACGCCAGAGCGGACACCAACCTGCCCGCCGACAACTCCTCGGCAAGCCGGGTTTCCCCCCGGGCAAAGATCAGCATGTCCCGAACCTGTTGCTCCAGATGAGTCAGCCGTGACATAAGGCGGGAGGCGCAACGCTGGCGCATTTCCTCATCCAGATCTTCCTGACTGAGGTGGCCACCATATAGAATGGCGGCCGATAGCGGAGTGCGAATCTGATGCGCGAGGGAGGCAACCATTTTGCCCATGGCGGACAGCCGCTGAGCATGGGCAAGCTGAGACTGAAGCTGACGGGTTTCAGTGAGATCTGTCAGCAGAATCAACTGGCCGGGCTGGTTCTCCATTGTGCGAATTTCAATGCTGACGCGGCGACCATCCTTGAGGGACACTTCGTGACCGTCGTCCCGGCGAGGAGCAAAACAGCGTTGAATCACATCCACCCAGCGCTCTCCGTCAAGCGGCTCACCCAGCAGAGAGATTGCCGCCGGATTGGTCTGAGTGACCACCCCCTGACTGTCCAGAACAACAACGCCGGCCGGCAGTGCGGTGAGCAGTGTCGACAACCGATCTGCAAGCTGCTCCTTTTCTTCCAGTTCCTGCTGACGCTGCATGGACTCCTGATCCAGCTCTCCGGAAAGCTGGTTCACCCGGGATTCCAGGGTTCGGTAGGAGTCGGTAATCTGTCGGGACATCTGGTTGAACAACTCAAGCGCCGATCCCACGGCTTCTTCGCCCTGCTCCGGGAACAGCGCTGTCACCTTGTCATTGGCGTCCGCCGCCGCATTGGCACGGGCCTGATGCATATCGGGATGGACTACGGATTGTGCCTGACTCATAAACTTGCCCCCTGACCGACCCAACGTTTGGGCCCAACCATTCGGATATTTCGGTTACAGGGGTATAAGCTAGCTCCGTGCCAACTCGGTTTTTATCAATAAATTCAGCAAGAAAGGTATCGCCCAGAATGGCAGGCGACAATTTTACGTCGGCCAAAAATGACAATGGCGCCGCAGGTTACGAACCTTTGACGCCATTTTCAGCACCGAAATGGAGAGAATCTGAGACTCAAGGTTGCTCGGGCGCCTCTTCTTCCCGAAGCCCATATTTTCGAACTTTCTCGACAAGGGTCGTGCGGCGAATGCGCAACTTCTCGGCGGCTCTGGCCACCACACCACTTGCCTCATCAAGAGCCTGTTGGATCAGCTGCTTCTCAAGATTCGAGAGATAATCTTTCAGGTCGATACCATTCACCGGCAACAAGGCAGGAGCATCCAGGCCAACCAGCCCAGGCACGCCAGATGGCATACCCGAATCCTCTACAGGACGGTTCTCGTCGTAGTCATCCACGTAACGGAACTTCTTGGGCAACTCCTGAACCCCGATTACGCCGTAGGGATGCATGATCGCCAGACGCTCCACAAGGTTTGCCAGCTCCCGTACGTTACCCGGCCAATCATGACGGCAAAGGCTCATGATGGCAGCGGAGTTCATACGCAGTGAACCCCGTTTTTCCTTTTCCATTCTCGAAATCAGCTCATTGATTAGCAGAGGAATGTCTTCGACCCGGTCTCTGAGAGCGGGCATCTCAATCGGAAAAACGTTCAGGCGGTAGTAGAGATCTTCCCGGAAATCACCGGATTCGATCATGTCTTCAAGATTCTTGTGAGTCGCTGCGATCACTCGCACGTCAGCCGACTGGGTCCGGTTACTGCCAACGCGCTCAAAGGTGCGTTCCTGAAGGACCCGGAGAATTTTCACCTGCATGTTAAGCGGCATATCCCCGATTTCATCCAGGAACAGAGTCCCCCCCTCGGCCATCTCAAAGCGTCCTACCCGGGCCGTAATGGCGCCAGTAAAAGCGCCCTTTTCATGGCCGAACAGCTCGCTCTCCAGCAGTTCCGCCGGTATCGCTCCGCAATTCACGGGCACAAAGGGCTTGTCGCGACGCGTGGAATGATAATGAAGATTGCGGGCAACCACTTCCTTGCCGGTTCCGGATTCGCCGGTAATCAGGACGCTGACATCTTTATCGGCCACCTGCTCCATTAGCTGGCGAACCTGCTGTACGTTGCGGCTGGTCCCAACGAGGCTGCGGAACAGTTGCAGCCCCCGTTGTTGACCGCGCTCCTGCGATCGGCTGAACTGGTCCCGATAAATCTGGGCTCGGTACAGGGAATCAACGAACTTGGTGTAATTGAGCGGCCATTCCATTCGGGCAATGACTCTTGCTGAATCATCGTCGGGCAATCCCTTTAGCTCCGGGTCACCCACCATCAGCAGAGGAACGCCCTTCACCGTCCTGCAGAAACTACTGATCCTGTCGGCAATGCCATCATCCTCACCGTTGATGATCGCTACCGAAATCTCACCAAGGGCTTCCTCCTTGCCCGATGTGAGCAATGCGGATGCCTCTTCACCAGAGACAATGTCTTCTTCCCCAATGAACTCCAGAATCGTGACTATATCCCTGCGCCGCGACTCGTTCTCGCTTAGCACCAGCACCTTGTTGTTTTGAGGCATTCAATGGAATCTCTTCATGGATTTGTGCCGTATTTAAGACTGTAATCCGCAAAGAGTCAATTTTATGACGCTAAGATGAGCGGTTCGTCGAAATATTCTGGTATGCACGGGCTGCACTGCGATTTCGATTAACGCCCTTCAGAGAGTCCTCTGCCTCATTACGGGCTTCCTGCGCGCTGCGGTTGGCGGCGTCAACAAACTGCTGCAACTCCTGTAGCCGAGTCCTTACAGCCTCGGAATCCACGCTCCCTGCTTCCAGCGCTGCCATCAAGGGCTCAACCGAAGGCTTAACCAGGGCATTCAATTCTGACAGCCGGTTCCAGTCGCTCGCTTCCAGAGCACGCCCGAGATCCGCCATCAGGCGATCAAGTCTCTCAAGCTGGGCTTGCACGTCATCCACTGTCAATCTCCTTACGTTGAGCGCACAAACAAAAAGGGCCGGCAAAACCGACCCTGATCCTGACTGAATTAGCGGCGCGCAGCACGCCGGGCTGCGGAGGCCGAGAATTCCTTGCTCCGGAACCCCGGATTGAAATCATAGGCAGGGAATCCATCACTCAGGCCATCAATATAGTAGCGCTGCGCCTTGAGGTCATAGGTCATCTCCATGGTAGTCCAGAATACCGGCTGACTGTAGTAGCTGATGTTATGAGCCTCAGAAACCCGCCAGAGATTGCCATTATCGTCATATTCCTCAGACATCAGAATCTGCCAGCTGTCTTCATCCACATAGAAGACTCGGCGATGGTAGATATGACTGATACCGGTCCGAACCTTGGCCTCGACCACCCAGACGCGATGGAGCTCGTAGCGGGTCAACGCCTGGTTAATATGACGGGGACGAATCACATCATCCGGCACAACATCTTCGTCATGAAGCTTGTACGCGTTGTAGGGAACGTACATTTCCCGCTTGCCCTTTAGCGTCCAGTCATACTGATTGGGTGCGCCGTTATACATATCCTTCTGATCCACAGAACGGAGTGAGGACGAATTCGGCAGATCGGTCTCATAGGCAAGGTTTGGGGAACGGCGAAGGCGTCGGGATCCGGAGTCATAGCGCCACGCCAGGCGCGGAGAGCGAATCTGATCGAGTGTCTCATGCACCAGTGTAATGGTTCCAGCAATGGACGGCGGCGAAACAGTGTCGGTTTTGAGGTAGAAAATCTTGTTGTCGATGTCGTCAAGTTCGGCATCACGCTTGCTGTAAGCAAAGTAATAATCGTACTCATTAACGACGGGATTGTAGGAACCATCTGTCAGGGGGGTCGCCGACGCGCTTCGGAACGATACTTCTTCGCCTCGGTAACGCAAAATGTGGTTCCAGATCACCTCGAGCCCATTTTCTGGAATCGGGAAGGGGCTCGTCGTGATGGTGTTACGCACACCATTGCCGTTATCGAGGAGCTCCGCAGTCAGCGCATTCTCTTTTGACTTTTCGTAAACCCGCTCCGGAAATGCCGCCGTACGGCGGGTCTGATATATCGGCATGAAAAAGTCGGGACCATACTGCTGCAGGAGCTTGACATGGCCATCGGATAACTTATCCCGATACAGGTCCAGGTTGCCGGCATTAATCACGAACATTGCCTGGTCATCAGGATAAGGATTTACCTCTACCTCACCTTCCTGCCAATTTGCCGGTGGCGTCTTCAGCCCACCGGTCCAGGCCGGAATAGTGCCCGCTGCATTGCCTTCGCGCTCGGCCCCCAGGGGAGTCAAATCCTTATCAAGCCTCGCCGCCTCGGCTTCTGTCACCTTTGACAGTGCTTGCCCGGAAAACCCGACAATCACCGCAGCAAAGCCCACAACCAACCTGTTTCGCATCCCCATAACCTCCAGACATTCATGCCATGTTGTTACCGCATCAACCCCAGTTCATGCAGTCCGTGCCTTTTTTGCCAAATTCAAACGGTCGTTTCAAGTGATGGTTTGTGTCTTCTTGTGTCTTCCATGTCGTCGATCAGGAGGGGGAAGAAATCATCCCACGAAAATGATATGCTGCCCTATTAATCTCAGGCGACTTGCTCTGGGCGTTTCTCGCATTCGCTGAATAGGAAATCCATGGCTTCGCAGTGGCATTCTCAGGTTTCTCAGAAACTGTTCATGGCTCGCACGTTACTGAAACAGGCCCAAAACGTGCCATCAGCTGAACCGGAAGCACAGGCGCCAGGCACGGATCAGGCACTCCTTCGGGAAGCCGCCATTCAGGGAGCCACTGAGCTGATGATCAGGGCGAGGCGGCTATTACTGAATTTAATTGCTCAGCTTTATCAGCACCGGTCAGCCGAACCGGCGACCCTGGCAGAGCTTGCAGGACTCATTGGAGAAGAGACAAACGAAGTCAGGCAACTGCGAGAACTGGAGCGTCAGGCAGGCAGCTGGTGGAATCATCTCGAGCAACTGGAAACCGCACAGAGTCGTCCTGCTGAGCCCAGAAAAACAGTCAGCGCGGACAATATCATCGCCATTTCAGCCGAGACCGGACCGGACCGCTCCGGAACCGCGTTACTGAACACTGTCGGTGCAATGAAAATTTTTGCCGATGATCTGGCCGAACAGCATAGCGAGTGGTGAGCACCACAACGCTGAAGCGCCAGATCTCAACAACTGAAAGGTTTATTGAATGTCACCATCGTTTTTCGAAATCGTGCAACTCAGCAACGGGGATTACGCGTTGCGCCGCGTTGATGACGACACCGCACCACTGGTCAGAATTTCTTTTTCGGATGAAGCCCGTGAAATGATGGAAGACCGGGACATGAACGTGGCAAAAGCTATGATTGCTGCCGGTATCGAAGCCGTTGGCAACGTTGCACACGACATTGACTGGGAAGAGGACGACACGGAAAAGACAGAGGTTCAACCCAGCTACACCCTGCACTGATACTCCGTGCCCTTACCCTTCTTCATGGGTTGCGCCGCAGAACGCGGCGCGAATCTCCTCACTACCGCTGCCTGAGCACCACGCCGTGACTGTTCCCTTTTGCGGACGCCTTCTGCAGAGCTTCAAACGCTGATCGCCCAAGCTTACTCGTCCACATCACGACAGCATGGCAGGTGCCCGCACCCAACGCTCTCTCAGCCAACTCCTGCGCGGGAAACTCTGGGGTAGAGCGAAGCACCAGCAACTCACCAGCCACAATACCGTGCATTTTCTGCCACTTGCTAACCAGTTCCTGCGGCGGATCAATCCATGCCAGCCAGCGCTTTTCCTGATTGAGCTGTGTCAGCATTGGTAGCAACAACTGGAAGTTCTCAACCTGGCCCTGCGGCAAGATGATCTCAGTAACATTACCGGTGATTGGCGCATCGGCAACAACCGGTTTACGCCGGGCCCGAAGCACCGTGCGACGATCCGTAGCAGCGGGAGCCTGATGAGCCATCACACCCTGCTGGTACGCCAGATTCTGATTGAAGCTGAGTTGTTCCATGATTCACCTGCCTTCCAGTTTCCACAGTTCCCGATGCGATTAGTGCAGATCAGAACGCCGGATAACACCGACACCCAGACCCTCGATAAAGAGCTGCTCCTCGGACAGATCCACCTCAATCGGTGCAAACTCTTCATTCTCGGCAATCAGGAACACCTTCGAACCTTCCTTCCGGAATCGCTTGACCGTCACTTCATCCTCGCCAACCCGGGCAACAACAACCTGGCCGTTGTGAACATCCTGAGTCCGGTGCACAGCAAGCAGATCGCCATCAAGAATGCCGATATCTTTCATACTCATGCCCCGAACACGGAGCAGATAATCCGCTGATGGGGAGAAGAACTCGGGCTGAAGCGTCACGTGATCCTCGATATGTTCTTGCGCAAGAATCGGGCTACCCGCAGCAACCTGCCCAATCACCGGTAACCCGAGGTCTTCCTCGGCTTCAGGCAACCGAATACCACGACTGGCACCAGGAACCATCTCGATTGCGCCTTTACGGGCCAACGCTCTCAGGTGCTCCTCCGCCGCGTTTGCAGAGCGGAAGCCCAGTTCCGAGGCAATTTCCGCTCGAGTCGGAGGGTACCCTGTTTCATCCAAATAACGCCGGATAATATCCAGCACCTGTGTTTGCCTGGCTGTCAGCTTCATTGAGCCTCTCCACCTGTTTTTATATACAGTAAGATTGACTATATACAGTGTTTTATCCAGTGTAAAGCCCGATGCGCTTTTTCTTTACCTGGGTGTAACGGGTATTCCTAACCCGGTGTGATATGGTGAAAATCTTGAGCCGTATTCCAGGGGAGGACCATGAAGGACGCCAAGACTTGTCGCTTGCCAGACATCCTGAATACAGAGCAGGGACAGCAACGCCGTGTTGGTATCGAGATAGAGCTGTCAGGGCTGGGTTACAAAGCCCTGGTTGAGCTTGTCGGCCAGCTGCTCAAAGGACAACCCAGAACCCCCTCCCGCTACGTCACCGAAATGGATACGAGGCTAGGTACGTTTACCATTGAGCTGGACTCCGCCCCCATAAAAGAACTGGATCTCAGCGATGACCGGCTCCCCGATTCCATCAGGGAGCTGAGCGGCCATGCGATGGAAATGATTGATGCTGCGGCAGAGCTCATTGTGCCACTGGAGATAGTGAGCCCACCGGTGCTGTTCGAAGAGCTTGAACACATCGAGCACCTCGTAGACGAATTGCGCTCCGCCGGAGCGCTTGGCAGCAGGGAAGCCATCTATTATGCCTTTGGCCTGCAGCTGAATCCGGAACTCCCGGACCTCCAGCCCGGCACGATCGTGCGTTACCTGCAGGCATTTGCCGCCCTCTATGACTGGCTCAAGGCACGCCATCAGCTCGATATCAGCCGCAAGTTCACGACCTATATCGAGCCATGGAGCAATCGCTATACGGACCGGCTAATGGAAGACAGCTATGAGCCGGATCTTAAGCAACTGATGCACGACTACCTGGAGTTCAACCCGACCCGCAACCGGGCCCTTGATCTGCTCCCATTGTTCTCTCACCTGGACAAATCATTGCTGGACCAGTACGTCCAGGACCCTCGCATAAAGAGTCGGCCGACCCTGCATTACCGATTGCCTGACTGTGATATCGATAATCCGGAATGGCATTTTTCCACGGTCTGGAACGACTGGGTCATTCTCGAGCAATTGGCGACAAATGCCGCCGACCTGGCCGAGCTTCGCGCACTGTATCGGGAAGCCCGAAAGTTCAACCTGCACAACCTCACCCACAGCTGGGAAGACACCTGCGGAAACTGGCTCATCCGAAAAGGTTATGTCTGATATCAGAGAAGAAGAAGTGGAACAGCCGGGCCTGACGATTGGAATCAGTGGTCCCGCCCGAAAGAGCACGGCACTGCGCCTGATCGCGCTTGGTCTCAGGATGCATGGTGCCCGCACACATTACATTCGTCCGGGATCCCACACCGACGTTTCGCTACTCGATGGCCTGGTGTTATCCGGCGGAACCCACGTTCATCCGGAGCACTACGGGCAACAACCTCAGGTAACCGCCCGGTACGACGTAGCCAGGGACGCAACTGACCGCCGCTTGTTAGAGCATGCTGAGCAGATCGGCCTGCCGGTGCTGGGGATCTGCCGGGGCGCCCAGTTCATTAATGTGTTTCACGGGGGCACTCTTTGCCAGAACGTGACACCGCTCCGAAACCACACCCGACACCGCCCTCTTCTGCTCCCGCTTCAAACGGTCCATGTCGTTCAGGACAGCAGGCTTGGCGAGGTTATGCAGGCCGCGTCCATTGGCGCTAACCGTATTCACAGCCAGGCAATAAAGAGGCTGGGGAACAATCTTCGGGTGGTCGCGGTCGACAATGACCTGTTTGTGCAAGCCATTGAGAACACCCACGATCAGTGGCTTATGGGCGTTCAGTGGCATCCAGAATACCTGCTTTATCACCGGGGGCACCGACGAATTTTTGGCCAGTTCGTCCGTGCCGCCCGAAAACTGAAACTCGCACGGCTCGAACCGGACGACGATTTATGATTCGAAACAACCACAGGAGTGTTGTCATGAATGGATCCCGAAAACTACAGCGACTAATGCTACCCATCGCGCTGCTGCCTGGCATGGCCCTGGCCGGCGAGGTGTCTCTGAGTGGTGAGGGTAGCGTCCGGTACCAACCGGACAGCGCTCGACTGCAGTTTACCGCCAGCGCAGAAGACGCCATACCCCAAAAAGCGACAGAGGAAGTGAATGACCTGATGCGTCAGTGGCGCGCCGCCATTGAGGGTTATCAGGATAAACTTCAGGACTACACAGACGCTAACGTACAACTCTACAGCCGCACGTTGCCCTCTCCAGACCGGGAGAGCGAGCCCGAGAAACGCGCCGTGGCCTCACAGACCGTCACCTTCTCCATCAACGACCTGACGCTTCTCAATCCGATACTCGAACAGGCACAGGCCATCGGCCTGGATTACTACCTGAACGGTAGCCAGTTTTTCCATTCGGACGAATCCGGACTGGAACGAGAGGCTCTTGCACGGGCTATCGCTGATGCTCGCTCACGCTGTGAGTTCGTTGCCAATGAGTTAAATCAGACGTGTGGTGACGTTGTTTCCATCAACGTCAATGGCGGCTTCCGACCAAGACCGATGATGATGGCCGAGTCCAAGGGGGCTACCGATGCAGTTTCCAGTGTCGGGGTTCGCGAAATCAACGCAACGGTCAACGCCACGTTCGAACTCGACTGACTCAGAAGTCCCGGGTATAGAAAATATCCAGCGAGGCAGCCAGGCCACTGGCTGCCTCAAGATAGAAATACCGTCCCAGATCATAGCGCAGAGCCACCGTCGTAATCGGTTCGAATATACCCACGCCATAGCGCACGCTCAGTTCATCGGTCAGATAACCACTGGCGACAACCGATGTCTGTTCACCAGAGCCTTCCGCCTCCAGCATCAGATTCTGGATACCTAACTCCTCACCAACCTTCCCCGTCACTTTGCTGGCTTGAGTCAATCCCAGTGAAAGAGCAGCCCTGCTCATCTGACCTTCGTCGCCTTGGCTCTGTGGAGCCCGACCAAGTATGACGTAGGACAATGCATCGGTCTGGGGCATATCCGGGTTGGAAAACACCTCACTGGAAGGCGACTGAACCGGCCCGCTCAATCGGATACCCGCAACGACCGTATCGACCGTTCGCACCGCTTCGATATCCAGGTATGGCTGGGTCAGATTACCCACAAAAAGCAGCCGTGCCCGCCGTAGCTCGAGTTCCTGGCCAAACGCCTCATATTGGCCATCGACGAGCTGGAGCGTCCCCCGTGTTTCCAGGTCATTCCCAATTCGCAACGTACCCTCGAGATCACCCTGGACACCGAACGCCGAGAAGGTCACCTGATCCTCACCCACAACAACGGTGACATCCATATTCAGCGTTCGGATCGTCGGCTCCTCTTTTGCCACGCCAACAATGACTTCGTCGTCAGACACGGACACTGCCTGAGACGGTAAGCCCTTGATTTCAATGCTTCCTCGGGGAACTTTCACTTCACCGCTAACGCTAAGATCCGAATCCGCCAGCTCAATAATGAGATCCGGGGCAAGCTCAACCCGGGCATAGGGCTCCAGGCTGAAAGGTACTCGATTCCCGGAAACCCTGATGCGTGCCTTCGGTTTGTCGCGCCAATCGAACGTCCCATCGAGAATAGTCTGGCTGCGGGCATTGCTCTGGATTCTCGCGCTGAGGTCTGCGGAATAGCCGTTCAGATCAATGCTAGCCACGGCCTCCTCAATCGGTATCGGCAGGCGGTGGTCAACAACCCGCCCCCCGCTGAGTGCGATCTGCCCTTCAATCGCCGGCTTCATCAGTGGTCCGGTAATGGTCCCCTCTCCACTGATATCACCAGCCACTTCCTGAAGGCCCGCCAATTGTCCGATCAGGGAAAAATCGAAGCCTTCAAGCCGGAACCGTCCGTCCACATTCTTTTCCGGCAACTGCGGATCCACCGTGAGGTCTATCGACAACTCGCCAATATCCGGCCCCGCCAACTGAACACCCAGGTCAGCATTCCGAGGTTTGAGAACCAATTGCGCAGACAGTGCATCATGCTGCAGCGTTTGCCACTCTCCATCCGTCAGCACCCTGAAATCCCCTTTACCGGCATCAAGACGCAGGCGTCCATCCGGGCCGTCAGGCGTCATGACCATCTCGATATCACCATCAATCCAGGCTTTCCACTTCAGGGTTTCCGGCAACAAGGGTGCCAGCGCCTCGGTTGGGAAATGGCTGATACGGTATGCGATCGAAGGATCCGGCAATAGTGTCTGATCGCCGGCGCATACAGAGCTTTCGTTCCAGCGCCAGCAATGTGCCCCAAACAAAAACTTGCCCCCGGCCTGGTAATCCAAACTGGCCGGCGCCTCCAGATCCCAGCGTTGGTTCTGGGCCGGCACATCGATCATTCCCCGAACAAGGCGCCCGTTCCACGACTGCCATCCAGCGCCGAATCCTCCCCCAAGCGCCAATTCCAGCAGAGCGTCTTGATGGACCGCCGTCAGGGACAAAGCATTCTGCTGCTGCGTACCCTCAACCGCCAAAGACAGTGACTCAAGCTGCTGCCCGCCAGCCTCAATATTCTCCGCCTGCAGACGGCTGACCAGGCGTAAACCCGGCTTCAGATCCGCAGTTACCTCCAGTTGGCCAGCCTCGACACGGTTCTGCCAACCCAGCCCCTGCCCCTGCAGATTCAGGGAGCCCAATGGCTGTTCCAGCGTCCCTGATATGCTTGCGTTACCTTTGATGTTCCCTGACAGTCCCGCCAGCAAGTCCCCGGGCGATGGCAGTTCAACGGAAACATCCCCGGACAGGTTATCCCCGAACGTCCCCTTACCCGCCAACCGGTTATCGCCAACCGACACGGAGAGGTCAGACAGCATCCATTGGCCAGAGGACGCATCCAGTTTGCCCTCTGCATGGGCCGGCTTTTGCCGCCACTGACCAGAAAGATCCCACGCCGCGGACATATCGGGCACCGGGCCGTCTCCCAGCGAACCCCGGGTTTCCACAGCACCGCTTAGCTGAGCCTCCAGTAGAGGCACCCAATAACCGGGATTAAACTCATCCAGCGTGAGGCCTGCCTGCCAGGACAGAGGCCCTGAGAAATCCACGGAACCCCGCCCTTCCATGGTTCCCGCCCCCGTGGTGACGCTCAGATCCGTCAACCTGGTTCGCTCCAGATCACCATCAATTACGGTCGACAGAGTCGCGGGGCCCTGGGGGCCGGACACCTCAGCATCCAGGTTTGCGTGATAGTTGCCGGCAGACCAGCTTGCGGTACCGTTAAGCTTCTCCAGCACCACAGGCGGAGCGTCCACGTCTGGCAACAGGGTGAACCATGGGAATGCCCTCAAGCTCAAGTCAACACCAGCCTCCAGGCCGTCCTGCCAGGTGATCCTGCCATTAAGCGTCATCTTGCCCGGATCAGAATCCGGGGTCTGTTCCATCAGTGACAGAACCACATCCCGTGCCGAACTGGTGGTAACCAATCCTTGAATGGAGAGGTCTACGGGCCCTTCTGTTCCCGGCAGGGTTGCGTTGCCCCGGGTCCGGAATCCCGCCTCAAGACTGCCCTTTGCATTAACGGTCCAGTTCCGGAGCTCCAGCGTAGCGGGCAGGCTATCATGAGCCAGAAATTTCTCCGATGTAATTCGAAGCTCTGCCGGAAGCTGCGGATCCAGAGGCGAAGTCTTTCCGGAAAACGTGGCTTCCAGATAGCCCTGACTGTGGCCGGAAAGTCGCAAATCACGGATGCTACCGCCAAGATTGAGGTTTATGTTCCAGTGATTGCCAACGGGGGGCGGTAGATTGGCCGAGACATTGAGCTCAACCGGCCAGTCTCTCCGAGTTTCAACGCGCCCGCTCGCGGTGACTCCGAGTTCGTCACGTTGATAGGACACGTGATCCAGCTGCCAATCGGCTCCGGACCCCTGAGCCGAAAGACTGAAGCTGTCCCAGATCGCGGCTCCATTAAGCACCAGTTCGCCGAGTTCGACACTCGATACCCGCAGCGCAAGCGGAAGGTTCAGGTCAGGCAGATCAATACCCTGCTGATCGCTTTCCGGGGCACCAGAAGGTTGGGTCTGGACGGCGAGGGAATCGGCTCTCAGCGACTCCAGACAAAGCTTCTTCTGAAACAGGCACGAGGGAGACCAGTCAATGTAGGGCGATACCACCTCAACACGCACGCCATAGCCGTGCCAGCGCAACTGCTCTGCTCGCCATTCCCCAAACAAAGACCCCTGCCCCTGAGATACATCCAGGCCCGGCACCTGCTCCAGTACCCAGGCTGTCCCCGTTTGCGACCGCAGGGCAAGCAACACGGCCGACACCAGCAAAACCGGAACCAGCACCACGAGCGCCAGCAGCCAGAATAACGCCCGGTACCAACGGGACTTCTTCCGGGGCTCACGCTCCGCCTGTGTTTCCTGCCGGGTATCACTCACAGTTCAGGCCCCATGGAGAAATGCAATCGCCAATCACCACCGAATTCCGGATTCAGCCCTTTTGCAATGTCGAGTCGAAGCGGGCCCACCGGGCTTATCCAGCGAAGGCCGATACCAGCGCCCGTTGCCAGAGGGTCAAACAAATCATTGACCGCATTACCGTGATCCGCAAACAAGGCAACCCGCCACTTATCCGCAAACTGGTACTGATACTCAACCGCTCCCACCATCAGGTAACGCCCACCGACCGGCACTCCGTTATCGTTCTCCGGAGACAGGGTTTCATAACCATATCCCCTCACACTCTGGTCACCACCCGCGAAGAAACGAAGCGACGGCGGGACATCCTCAAAGCGATTGGTCGCCACAGCGCCGAACTGTCCACGGGCCAGAAAACGATGCTTGCCGGCAAGAGTGAACAGTCCCTTTGCGAGAGCGTTCACATGCAGAATATCCACATCCGACAGCACAGCCCGGTGAGACCCGGTGACGTCGAATTGCAGTCGATAACCCCGGGATGGGTCAAGCGCCGAATTCGCATGAATCTTGGAGTAACCTGCTCCGGGCAGCAGCAGGCTACTGGTCCCTTTCTCATCATTCCCGATATTAAAGCGCTCGCCCTCCCAACGCAGCGACAGTACCTGCAGCCAGCCACTGTCGAGTTCGTGTTGCCACTGTTGACCCAAGGTAAACAGTTCGGACTCGACGTTCTCGATATCTTCGCGTTGGTAACCCGCCGTCAGCCGGATCAGATCCGTCATTGGAGGATCCAGCGGCAGTTCATACCACGTGGACAGATTTTGCCGCGGCACCGACAATTCGGTTTCCGCGCCCCGGGAATGGCCCATCGGATTGATCCAGTGCTCTCGCCAGGTTCCACGGAACCGGGGTCCGACATCGGTGGAGAAGCCAACACCCGCCGACACTGAGCGACGATCCCGTTGAACCAGAGCCACAGTGACCGGAATTTCACCATCAACAGCACTCGACGGCGACGCATCAATATCAACACCGGAAAAATAGCCGCTGTTGGACAGATCCCGGCTTAACTGTGCTATCTCATCCGCGTGGTATGGCGTACCCGGGTCAAAGGTCACAAACTGATGCAGCAGGCGTGATTCGAAATAGTGGCCCTCCTTAAACGTGACTTTGCCGAGGCGATAGCGGTCGCCACTGTCGAAAGCCAGAGTAATGGCGGCGGTGCCAGCTTCGGGATCAACTTCCAGGCTGCGAGTTGTAAACTGACCGTCGAAGTACCCGCGGCGCCGGGCGCGCGCCTGAATAGTATCCCGCAGCGCCGCGTAGGCACCGTGATCAAGCACATCACCTTTGGCGGGCGCCTCCGGCAATGCGTCGGTAAATTCCGGGTCTGACGCCGCGGCTCCCTTTATCTGCACAACTCTCGACATCACACGAACAGGCTCGCCAGGCTCTATCTCCAGGATAAGCCTGGCAAGCTCCTCATCATTACCTTCCTCCACGCGCCAGTCTACATTCGGACGATAGTAGCCGAGAGCTTTCAGGGCTTCGCGTACCTGTCCGACCGCCGTGGGTGCATAGCGCCTGAGATTATCCGAAGACCGGCCGTCCACATCGCCGATAAAGGCCTCGGCATTGTCCTTCAGGCGCGGATAGTCACCGTCTAAATTCACCACAACCTGCTGCGCCAGGCTGGCCGTGGGGAACAGCATGAGGCCCAGTACCAGTAA
The DNA here is from genome assembly GCF_000708045.1 of Marinobacter nitratireducens. Classification (GTDB taxonomy): domain Bacteria; phylum Pseudomonadota; class Gammaproteobacteria; order Pseudomonadales; family Oleiphilaceae; genus Marinobacter; species Marinobacter nitratireducens. The sequence continues at coordinate 197,883 of NZ_ANIE01000002.1, read as the reverse complement.
CGGTATCCGGCATGACGGCGGTATGCGGTTTTCCAAGGGCATTCAGAATGCTTCAGTAAATGGAGTGATAACAGAGCCTTACGCTACACAGCGTGAGAGCCAGGTGTCGAGAGGTCAAGTTAAATGACCGTTGACCATTTTGCCACCATTCGGCGTTTCTTTCGCCAATGGTTCACCGTTCAGTCCCGCCCATGATCCTACTCATCAGCCGGACTGAAAGCCGGGACAACAATAATTAAATCAAGGAGCCAATCATGACTAGGGATCCCATCGGAATGGCCCTCTCGGCGATGACCCGTCTGGCCGCTAGCCCCCTGCTGGATCGCTTGGGATTGCGATCCAGCGTGGAAAAGACTGCCTACCACGGGACCCGGGCAGGCTTTCGAACCATCGCCCTGGCCGGCCGGGAATTCAATCGTGTCAGTAGCTGGCTGCCCCGCAAGAAACTGCCGGGAAAAGCCAAACCGGCGTTGTTTGATCTAGCGCTGGACGACGACCAGCAAATGATTGTCGACACCGTAGGCCGGTTTGCCCGAGACGTTCTCAGGGAAAACGCCGCCACCGCCGATGAAGCGGCGGCAATTCCGGCTGATGTTTTTGAATCTGCCGCTGAACTGGGTCTGACGCTGTATGCGGTTCCTGCCGAATTCGGTGGCGTGGCAGATTCGATATCCCCGACCACCAGCGTCCTCATCGCTGAACAACTGGCCTGGGGCGACATGTCTCTGGCCGTGGCTCTGCTGGCACCCTTCAGCGTCGCACAGGCCATCAGCCAATGGGGTACAGGAGAGCAACAATCACGCTACCTGCCTGCATTCTGTGAGGGCCAGCCCCCAGTTGCCACCATTGCAGTGGATGAGCCTGCACCTCTTTTCGACCCCATGACGCCGACCACAGAAGCCGTTCCCACGCAAAATGGCTACCGGCTCAATGGACTAAAGCATTGCGTGGTTCTGGGTGCCCAAAGCGATCTAATTCTCGTTTCGGCCCTTCTCCACGGCACGCCCAAGGTATTTATTATCGAGGGCACCCAGGCAGGAATAGAGCTTAGCGCGGAAGCAACCATGGGGCTCAGGGCATCACAACCCGCCAGACTCACCCTGAACAATGTCGAACTCCCACAGGACGCTCTGCTCGGCGACGACACGTTTGATTATCAGGCCTTTCTCGATCAGGGCTCCCTGATGCGATGTGGCCTGGCCATCGGCACGGCCCAAGCCGCTCTCGACTATACGATCCCCTACTGCAACGAACGTGAAGCCTTCGGTGAACCGATCAGTCACCGCCAGTCAGTGGCATTCATGATCAGCAACCTGGCCATTGAAACCGACAGTATGCGTCTGGTGACCTGGAGGGCTGCGAGCCGCGCAGAAACGGCGCAGACGTTCCATCGCGAAGCCTGTCTGGCCCGGGTTCTGTGCAACGAAAAAGCAATGGAAATCGGTACCAACGCCGTCCAGCTTCTCGGTGGCCACGGGTTCGTCAAAGAGCATCCGGTCGAGCGCTGGTACCGGGATCTGCGCTCCGTTGCCATCCTGCATGGCGGCCTGCACGCCTGACTACCATTTTCAAGGAGATCGCCATGTTTCTGGAAACACCCAGCAAATTCGCCCCCCTGATTCACCAGGCTCGGCAGGTTGCAAACGAGGTCTTTCGCCCCATTTCCCGCAAGTATGACCGTGCGGAACACGCTTATCCCCACGAGCTGGATATGTTCGCCACCATCATGGACGGCATGAACGATGGTGCCGGGGATGGCGGAGCCGGAGCCGGTAAACTGGCCCGCTCCGGTGCGGGCAATGGAGAGACCGGCAACCGTAACGGAACCAACATGAAAACCGTACTGGGACTGATCGAACTGTGCCGCGGTGATGTTGGCCTGGCCCTGTCGATTCCTCGCCAGGGGCTGGGGAATTCCGCCATCGCTGCCGTCGCCAATGAAGAACAGCTGGCCCGGTTTGGCAACACCTGGGCAGCCATGGCCATCACAGAGCCAGGCGCCGGTTCAGATTCCGCCGCCATCCGCACAACCGCAACCGAGGATGGCGACCACTACGTCATAAACGGCGAGAAGATCTACGTGACTGCCGGGGACCGCGCCGATGCCGTGGTGGTCTGGGCAACGCTGGATCGCTCCCTGGGGCGGGCTGCCATCAAATCTTTTGTGGTTGAAAAAGGTACGCCCGGTATGACGGTCGAGCGTCTGGAGAAGAAATTGGGAATACGCGCTTCGGATACGGCCGCCATCCGATTCGAGAACTGCCGTGTGCCGAAGGCGAATCTGCTGGGAAACCCGGACATCAGCGTCGACAAAGGTTTCGCCGGTGCCATGCAGACGTTTGACAACACCCGCCCCGTTGTTGCCGGAATGGCCATTGGGGTCGCCTCCGCGGCGCTCGAAAAGACCAAAGAAATTCTCAGCGGTGTCGGCCTCAACACAGACTATCAACTACAGACCTGGAACCTGCCAGCCGCTTCCCGCGAGTTACAGCTCATGGAAGCGGAACTGGAGGCCGCGCGCCTGTTAACCCTGAGAGCCGCCTGGATGGCCGATAATGGCAAACCCAACTCCGTGGAGGCCTCCATGGCCAAAGCAAAGGCTGGTCGCGTGGGAAACAGGATCACCCTGCGCTGCGTTGAGCTTTGCTCTGGTGTTGGCTATGGAGAAACAGAACTCTTGGAAAAATGGTCTCGAGACTCGAAAATTCTCGATATTTTTGAAGGTACCCAACAGATCCAGTTGCTGATTATTGCCCGCCGCCTGCTCGGCAAGTCGTCCGCGGAGCTGAAATAAGCTAACCTGTCAGGAGCTCGTAAACTCCTGACAGGTATCCGGAAGTTCTGAATGCTCCACATTAATCGAGAGAATCTGAAGTCCAGTCATCAGCTGATCTGGTTCACCATCGACTTCCTGATGCTGGGGTTGTTGATCATCAACCTCGCGCTGATCATCTGGGATTCCATCTACGGTTTTATTGCCATTCAGAACCTTCTCCAAGAGCAGGTGCCAGCCTTCCGGGCTCTTTACCACCCGATCCACGAAAACTTCATTTTCTATGACATGGTGTTTGTCAGCATTTTCCTGAGCGAGTTTTTCCTGCGCTGGGGCTATGCCATCAAGGCCGGCATCTATGACCGATGGTACTTCTATCCGTTTATTCACTGGTACGACCTGATCGGCTGCATTCCAGTGGGCAGCCTTCGCTTCCTGCGGATACTGCGGGTGATCTCCATCATTTACCGATTGCACCAGTACAAGATCATCGACATCACCCGCTCGCGCATTTACCGCTTCGTCAATTTCTACTACGAAGCCTTTATGGAGGAGCTGTCCGACCGTATCGTTCTCAAGGTACTGAGCGGTGTCCAGCAGGAAGTTCAGCGCGGGTCTCCCCTTTTTGATCGAATCCAACAGGACATTCTCTATCCGAGGCGTGAAATGCTCGCCGATTGGATATCCAGTCGCGTGGCTGAGGCCGCCAGTGAGGGCTACATCCCCAATCGAGGTGCCCTGCGCAGCTACCTGGAAGACCGTGTAGACACAGCGCTGCAGCAAAACCTGGAATTGTCCCGGCTGAAGTTTCTGCCGGTGGTGGGCCCCACGATCCAGGAAACACTCGAAGAGGCCGTGGGCGACATTGTCGCAAACGTGATCCACGAGATTCTGGAAGACCTGGCATCAGCAACCAATCACGCCTTTATCGAAGACATCGTGAATGTCTTCCTACCCACACCGGATCAGGTCGAGGCAGATGACAGCCAGAATGAAGCGCTGATCAACCTGATCCTTGAGATCATCGATGCCATCAAGGAACAGGTGCGAGTGAAATACTGGCGCGAAGACATGCCCTGACCGCCAGAGTAAAAACCCAATAATAAGAGAATCCCGATGGATGCAATCTACTACCAACCGGCTCACGCGCTGCTGCAGCAGCTGGACACCGGAAAGATAACGAGCGAACAGCTCGTCCAGGCACTACTCGTAAGAATTCAGGAACATAACTCTCTGGTGAACGCCGTTATCGCTGTGGACAAAGAAGGGGCTCTTGAAAAAGCCCGGGAAGCCGATCGGCTCCGTAACAGCGGACAGTCCAACGGACCACTCCACGGTCTGCCGCTAACGGTCAAGGACACATGGGAAGTAGCAGGTATGACCTGCACTGCCGGCGCGCCGGCCCTGAAGGACCACCGTCCCCAACGCCATGCGGATGTCATCAGGCGCCTGGAGGATGCAGGCGCGATCATTCTGGGCAAGACTAATGTGCCACTCTACGCCTCGGACGTGCAGAGCTATAACAAGCTGTTCGGGGTCACGCAGAACCCGTACGACCCTGCGCGAACTCCGGGCGGCTCATCCGGAGGAGCCGCAGCAGCACTGGCAAGCGGGTTCACACCGCTGGAAGTGGGTAGTGATCTGGCAGGCTCCATACGAACCCCCGCTCACTTCTGTGGTGTCTTTGGACACAAACCCAGCCGGGGGCTGGTCTCGTTTCGTGGCCACATCCCCGGGCCTCCCGGCACGCAATCGCAACCGGATCTGGCCGAGGGCGGTCCTCTTGCACGCAACAGTAAAGACCTGGAGCTTCTCCTGAAAGTGATTGCTGGACCGCGCCCTCAGGACAGCGACAACTGGAACCTCAAGATGACGGCGCCGGAATTCCAGCGACTGGACCAGGTCCGGGTAGGAACCTGGTTCAGGGACCCACTTTGCCCGGTGGAAGAGGAGATCACTACTGGGTATGAAAACCTTTCAAAAGCGCTGGAGAGCCAGGGAGCACTGGTGACAAAAGCACAACACCCCCTGCTTAGCCTGGAGCACATTCTGCCCGCCTACTTCAATCTGCTTGGCAGTCTGATTGGCACCTCGCTGAAACCGGGCATGCGCCGACAAATGAAGTGGATTGCGCGGCTTGAGCGTTACCTGCATCTGTTTGGTCCGGTCACTCCCGGCATTGGCGAATACGCCCGAGGTGTCAACCAGCCGATTTATGAATGGACGCAATGGAGTGAGAAACGGGAAAAGATGCGGGCCCAGATCGCGTCACTGTTCGACGAGATTGACGTGCTGCTGACCCCGGTTACACCGACGGTCGCCATCCCTCATGACCACAGCGAGCCCGTGTTCAAGCGGCGCATTGAGGTTGCCGGAAAGCAGAAAGCCTATATGGACCAGTTCTGCTGGATTGCCATGGCAACCCTGTTGGGATTACCGGCAACCTCGGTTCCCATTGGCCGCAATAAAGAGGGCCTGCCTTACAACATCCAGGTAATCGGCGCTCCGGGAAAGGATCTGACGACCATCCGTTTTGGGCAATTGCTGGAAGAGGCTGGATTGGCGGGATTCAAACCGCCTACCAACTTTTAAGCCGATCTCATTGCTGAGGTCGTCGGGGGAGGGACTGCGCCCTCCCCCGCCTTAACCGTGATTACTGGGCAATAGTCCCGGACGGAACGACCGGAAGCGTAATGCTGGATGGCGTGTCCGGTCCCATGTGCAGAGTCATAACACCCAACACGGAGTCCAGCAGCTGCAACAAGGGCGGCAGTCCCTGGGGGGCATTGCTGGTGCTGACCGACACGCGCAAACTGGAACCCGGCGGTACATAGGCGCTCGAAGGGAAGATCTCAACTGAAACTTTCTTCGGCTCCAACGGCGTCAGCATCTCCCGATCTCCTGCCCGGAAAGTATGCCATGGCTGAAGCATGATGCCGTTGTCATACCGTGAGCGGGATTCATCAATGGATTGCATGCTGGCCGTCATCAAGCCATTGCTGATGGGCTCTGAGACCCCGCTCGGCGCTACCAGATCGATCCGCACCGACAGCTGAACATCACGGGCCGTCGATGAGACCCAGAGATCCGCCATCATCGGACCATTGAGGTAGAGACCATCCTCACCTGCCGGCATCTCAAATTTCAGAGACGCGAGCTCAGACGCATCGTTAGACTCGAAACATGGCAGCGGAATGAATCCGGTGGCTCCAATGGTCCATTGCGTAGTGCTGAAAGAGCAAAGGCCGTTCAGCGGCTGCTGTAGAGTCGACACGGTAGTTTCTTCAGCCGGAACGGATCCCACCAACTGCCCCTGGGTGAACGCACCGCCCGCGTTCAGATAGAAACGCTCAGCCTGCATGTCAGGATGCGGCCAGTCAGTCGTGGTTTCGTAACGCTCAAGGCCTGTCACGTACTGGGTCACGTTGGGCTGATTTTCCACGCGGGTGTTCAGCCCCATAACGTATTGATCAAACCACTGAAGTTGCAGTTTGTTGATTTCCGGCACGCCATCGGCTGGCAGGCCATCGGAGGGTAACCCTGCCGCTTCGATGTGCGTCCAGGGACCAATCAACAGCTTGACGGGCACCTGACCTTTAAGGCGTTCGTACCACAGCGGCTCGCTGCGCTGGAAGATGTCATTCAGTCCGCCAACAATAAAGGTGGGTACGTTGATCTTCTCAGCTCCCTCAATAGGGGAGCGAATATCCCAGAACCCCTCGTCAAAAACCGTTTCTTTCTCACCAAGGAGCGCGTTCAGAATCGTTGGCACCTGGAAATCGAGGATGAGCCCTTCGAGGCGATCAGGAATCGAGCCCACAAAGGCACCAACCCCCATAGTGGACAGCTGCTCAAGCGGCAAAATGCCAAGACCGGTGACCGCACCCATCCATAGCGGGATAAAGGTGGCGTTGACGTTTCCACCGGTAAACACGATGTCCCGGTATCCATCACCGATGGGCACGATTGGGAACGCTGCCTTCACCGCCGGATGCTGTTGCTGAGCGGTCAGGATGGCGGTGATACCAAGATAGGAGATGCCCTGCAGGCCAACCCGGCCGTTGGACCAGGGTTGCTCGACGATCCAGTCGACGACCTCACCATAGTCCTGCTGTTCACGTTCGCCGAACGCTTCCCAGTTTCCCTCTGAATTGCCGGTACCGCGCACATCGACAACAACCGAAGCGTAGCCTCGTTTGATCAGGTATTCGCTGGCGCCGCCGATTGCAGGAACAAACTGCCCAACCGACGAGTTGTAGGAAGTCTGAGTGAGAATAACCGGAAAGGGGCCGGCGGCTGGCGTGTTTGCATCGACACCAGGAACAACAACCTTCGCTAGCAGTCTGACGCCATCGGACATGGTGATGGAAAAGTTGCCGAGGCTGACCGTGTCGGAATACAGCGCTTCGCGGTCATAACTTTGCCACTCGGTATTGCCCGACGTTTCAACAGGCACAAGCCGGGATTCGGTGCCGCGGCTCCCCAGAGTCGCGCGAGTCTTATTATGAGCCTGACCAGGGGGCTGACCCTGGCCGGCCGTTTGTTGCTCCGGTGATAATGCTGATGTTTGCTGAACTTCCCCCTCTGAACCGCCACACGCGGTCAGGGCAAAGCAGGCAGTAAGAGCCAAGGCATTCAGTCGCAGATTCATTATTTTTATATCTCCATAATTGCAAACTACGTCACATTATGAAGAGCAGGAGCCGGGCCCACATTGACCTCAAAACACTCAAAATTGGCCTAAATGACGCTAACAATCGGAACGGAACCGACAGCGACGTGTACCAGTGATCGCGCAGGCAAAGGGAAAAATCAGGGTTTTAAGGAGAGGAAACTAGGAGGCCGCCCGGTGATTCCAGGCGGCCTTTTGGGAGGAGCTCAGTCAATCAGTTCAAGTTGCTTTGCGGTCTCTACCGTCAAGGCACCAGAAGCGAGCCCCTTGTCAGTCTGATACTTGGTAAGCGCAGCCATGGTATCAGGGCCTGGCAATCCGTCCTGCTCTCCCGGGCGATAGCCCAGGTCGTCGAGCTTCTTCTGGAGCTCTCGAACCATGTCGCGGGTAAGATCGCGATCACAAACCGCCTCACGCGCAACAATTTGAGGTTTTCCCTCATAACGCAGCACGTTCATGGCAACAGCCACCGCCGGAACCCGGGTTTCTTCCGCTTTCGCGGGCTTCACCAATTCGGCGATTTCCAGACTGTCGATTTCATCCTGGGTTTCAATCGGGACAACTTCGGCCGGCTTGTCGACAACACGACGAACCACGGTTTTGTACTCCGCAGGAACAACCTCTGTGCGGGTTGTTTCAGGCTTGACCAGCTTGGTGACTTTGACGGTCTTGGTCTTGGCGGGAATCGCCTTGGTGCAGAACCCCATGGCCGCAACCTTCGCACCGTATGCCGTCGCGCCCGATGTAGAACAGGGCTCGAGCTCTGTGCGGGCTTCTTCCATCACCACCTGCTCTTCAACAGTTTTGTAGACAGCAGGTTCAACCACAAGACTCTTACTCTCAGGTTTGACCAGAACCTTTTCCTCGATTTCCTTGTAGGTCGGAGGGATCACTCGGTAGGTCTTTGTCCCCTCTTTGGTGACAACCCGCTTGATACCACGACGGAACTCGGCAGGCGTCACCTTGAGTTTGACCTCCGAATCCCTGACCTTGACCTGAATGCTCTCCTCAACAGGACGGGACTGGATCTGGGCATTCACCCAGCACTGACCGGGCTGGATATCAATCACCGAGTTATCCGCAGCCACGGTAATCGGACTGCCAGGCTGTGTAACCGGGCTTTCCTGAACCTCACTGGACTGGACTTGCGCGGAGCCATTCCCCTTGGATGAAGAGTCGGCAGCCTGGGATACCTCCACACTTGAGGCTGGCTTCGCATCCGCAGACTGCGCTTGTTGGGCGGCGACTTTGGTGTCGTTAGCCTCGAAGCGCTGGGAAAAGTTGACTCCCGCTTTGACGAGCTCATCGCTCAGCTGCAACTCCTCCTGCAGGCGCCCAACGGAAGCTTCACCTCCCTGAAGGAAATAGGCGGCCACCATGTTGGTGCCTATCCGCTGCTGCCCTTCCGCCAGCTCATAGGCGGTTCTCAGTTCAAATGCGGCCTCATCAAACTGCTGATCACGAAGAAGTGCCACACCCAGATCATTGCGAATATCAGCATCTGCTGGCGCCAGCTGTTTGGCCTGTTTCAGGGCATCCAGCCCCTCCCGGAGGTTCCCGGCTTTCTGGGCGACCACGCCCAGACCGTGGTATGCCTCTGGGATGTTGCACGCTTCTGCAATCTTGCTGTAGGCGTTCTGGGAGTCATCCAACTGCCCCACTTTCGCAAGCAGTTGCGCCCATCTCAGCCAGTGTTCCCGGGAGTCGAACGACAGCGTCTCCAACTGGGCCAGCGCCGCATAGTTTCGAGACGCTCCCATCAGGGATTCAATTGAGTCCAGCTCAGCTCGCTGGCCCGGAGAAAGCTCAGTGGAACAAGCAACCTGCCATTGACTATCATTTTGATCCGGTGCGGGTCGCGAGCCCATGTTCTCCGCTGGCAACGCAGAACATCCGGCGAGCCAACCCGTCAGCGCTAGAACCGCAGCACAGGAGTAAGCATCACGGCGTCTCCTCATGGATTCCCCTTCTTCTTATTACTCAAAAATATTTTGAGCAGTATAAACGAAGAAAAGCGTTCTGTGTCCTCTACTTCTACGTGTTTACAAGAGTACACACTCGAGACCTGGAATCCGAGACTGGCATTGCTCTCTAGCGCGGGCCACAACCACCCTTGTTTTCAACCACCTTCATGGTTACCCGTTTGAATGTCTTAACTTTTACCTTCTCGAGGCACAAATCGCTCACAGGGCGTATCAGTGGCGCCTATCGTTTAAGCGGTAGCCTGGGCCAACCGTCGAATATCCTGCATTGGCGGCGCACCGAACAACCGGCTGTACTCACGACTGAATTGTGAGGGGCTTTCGTAACCAACCTCGAATGCGGCCTTTGAAGCATCCAGGTGTTCCGTCAACATCAGGCGGCGGGCTTCACTCAGTCGCATCTTTTTCTGAAACTGCAGGGGGGTCATGGCCGTCATGGCCCGGAAATGATGGTGAAAGGCCGAAACGCTCAAGCCAGCCTTATCAGCAAGCATCTCAACCTTCATCGATTCGTTGAAATGCAATTTCAGCCAGTCGATAGCCCGAACAATTCGATATCCATGCTGGCCTGAAGCAGCGATTTGGCGCAGGCGAGGGCCCTGCTCACCGGTTAGCAACCGGTAGATTATTTCCTGTTGGATCAGCGGTGCCAAAGCCGGGACGTCATCCGGACTTTCAATCAGATCAAGCAACCGGTTAAACGCATCAAGCAATTCTTCCGTAAGAGCACTGACGGCAATACCAAGAGGATCCTTTGACGATCGTTCCAACGCTGCAGGGTAGTCCAGGATGAGCTGAGAGAGAACTCTCAGATCAAGCTCCATGGTTAGCCCCAGGTAAGGTTTTTCCTCAGAGGCTTCTATGATCCTGCTTACAACAGGAAGATCCACAGACGTAATCAGAAAGTGGCAATCATCGAAAACAAACGTGCCTTCACCGACCACCACCTGCTTTTCTCCTTGCCCAATCAGGCAAATACTGGGAGGAAGAAGATAACTGGTCGGATCCGTTGGATGCCCCCAACGATGAAGGCTCAAACCCGTCACAGCGGTATCCAAACGCTCATGGCCAACAGTCAGCCTATCGAGCTTCTCCGCCAGCCCAGACGCAAGATTTACAGTCATTGACACCTGCCCTTTCTGAATGGTCGGGACGACAAATCAGGCCCCGCTTGATCCGCATTATGCAAGAACTCCAATTCAACAACATAAACGAGAATAGTGTCACCCACATTTACGCCCAAAAACAGAATCAGGCAAGAATGGAGCAGTATCAAGATAATGCTCCATTCTTGCAGGTGCTTTAATAATTACGACCACACATTGATCGCAGGAGAGTGTCATGAGCGAATCAGACAATAGGTCGGACGACATGCAGGTCATACGCGCGGGCTCCACACCCGCCATTGCTGGGCCTGCGGAATGGTTCACGGGGACGGTCCGAATCGACAAAATTTTCAATGCGCCCGAGCCCTCTCGCCTGGGCCTCGCCGTTGTGAATTTTGAACCAGGCGCCCGCACCAACTGGCACACCCACCCGCTGGGACAAACTCTTCTGGTCACAGACGGCGTCGGCTGGACTCAGTGCGAGGGTGGTCCACGCACGGAAATCCGCCCCGGTGATGTGATCTACTGCAACTGCGGCCGCCGCCACTGGCATGGCGCAACCGACACCACCGCTATGCAGCATGTCGCTGTGCAGGAAGCACTGGATGGTAGCCCGGTGACCTGGATGGAGCCGGTATCTGATGAAGACTACCTGGCCGGCCCTATCAAGAAAGACTGACCTGCGCCGAATCAATCCCTTCAAAATAGCTCTGGGTGGCAAACCCGCCCGAGCGCATCAAAAGATCCAGGTCCATGAAAAGAAAAAAGGCAGGTCAGCGATAAGCTGACCTGCCTTTCTCTTATGTGGTAGCGGGGGCTGGATTCGAACCAACGACCTTCGGGTTATGAGCCCGACGAGCTACCAGACTGCTCCACCCCGCATCAAACTGGCTGTTTACCGGGAAGCCCCGGATCAACGTGGCGCGTATAATACGGACGCCACCCGCCACTGTCAATTGTTAATTTTCAAACAGATCCGCCGGAAAGTGCATTTCTCCTTCTACCTGACTTCCAGGGCCCTGATATAGGCCAGTTGTCTCTATAACCTCCTGCACCGGCCGGAACGAGCGGCGATGTTCAGGCGTAGCTCCCAGGGTTCTCAGCGCCTCCAGGTGAACGGGTGTCGGATAACCCTTGTGTTTGGCGAGCCCAAATCCGGGGTATTTGTCCTCGAGCTGCTCCATCTCCCGATCCCGGGTTACCTTGGCGAGGATCGAAGCCGCGCTGATTTCCGCGACCCGACTATCCCCTTTTACCACAGGTTCAGACGGCCAGCGCCACTTGGGGCAACGGTTACCATCCACCAGAACATATTCCGGGGTAAGCGACAGACCATCAACCGCCCGCTGCATGGCCAGCATGGTCGCCTGGTATATATTGAGCTGATCGATCTCCGCCGCCTCACATCGCCCAATGCACCAGGCAGCCGCCTTCTGGACAATGTCATCATAGAGCGCCTGGCGCTTCTTCTCGGTGAGTTTCTTGGAATCGGCCAATCCTTCAATGGGATGGGCCGGGTCGAGAATGACGGCAGCCGTCACTACCGCTCCGATCAGAGGACCACGTCCGACTTCGTCCACTCCGGCCAGCAAATGCCCCTTGTAATGGCACTCAAACGGTGGCAACTCCATCTTCGCCATCAGCCATGCCTCCCAAGCAACCGGGAAATAGCCTCTGCAGCCCGCTCGTCGGCATTCTGCCTCAGACTCGCATGAAGCTCCGTAAATGCCTGCTTGAGCCGCTCCCGCTCACCCTGATTCTCCATACGCTCCAGCACGGCCTGACCGAGCGCCTCTGGCGTCGCATCATCCTGCAGTAACTCTGGAACCAGAGCGTCTTTTGCAAGCAGGTTCGGGAGCGCCACGTGTGGAACTTTGACCAGGCGAGAGAGCAGCTTGTAACTGAAATTACTCAGCCGATACCCAACCACCATCGGCTTCTTGAGTAGCATCGCCTCGAGTGTTGCTGTTCCCGAAGCGAGCAACACAGCGTCCGAGGCCGCCATCACTTCGCGCGACTGGCCACGTACAATAGTGACCGGCAGCTTGACGTCGAGAGCATCGACAAGCGCTCTGACCTGCCTTTCTCGGTCCCGGTTTACGCAGGGAATCACCAGCTGAATATCGGGGCGTTTCTCCTGTATCCAGCGACAAGCCTCGAGAAAAAGCGTGCCCAGGCGCTCAACCTCGCCTCCCCGACTGCCTGGCAACACGGCCAGTAGCGGGGCATCCTGATCGAGACCCAGCTGTTCTCTGGCTTTGCCGGTTTCAGGAACCATGGGTATCCGGTCCGCGAGAGGATGGCCAACAAAAGCAACCGGCACATTGTGCTCTTCGTAGAACCGCGCCTCAAACGGAAACAAGGTGAGCATCAGATCAACAGATTTAGCGATCTTGAAAATGCGTTTCTGGCGCCAGGCCCAGACTGATGGACTGACGTAGTGCGCAGACGGGATACCGGCTTCACGGCAGCGGCGTTCAATAGCCAGGGTAAAGTCCGGGGAATCAATGCCAATAACCACATCGGGACGATTGGTAAAGAAATAGTCGAGTACCCTCGCCCGTATTCTGAAGAGCTCACGAATCCGACCCAGCACTTCAACCAGCCCCATGACAGACAGGCGCTCCATGGGCACCAGAGAATGAAAACCCTCGGCGACCATCTCATCACCACCGATACCCACGAAACGTGCTTTCGGGTACCGGCGACGGAGAGCTCGAATGAGCCCGGCACCCAGAATATCTCCCGATGCCTCGCCCGCTATCATAGCTATGGTGAGTCTTTCTTCGCTGATGGTAGGAAGGTTGGTGGAATCCGTCACCGGGGCACTCCGGCGAGTCAGCGAATGATGCCGCGGTGAGCCCCGCGCAGAGATTCAATCAATGGCTGAACCTCGGGGACATCCGCATAGGATTTCTCGAGCTCTTCCAGCGCCTGCTCGGTCGTCAGGCCCTGACGGTAAATGGTCTTGTAGGCACGGCGCAGGGTCAGCAGGACCTCCTTGCTGAATCCGCGTCGCTTCAGACCTTCCGCATTCAGCCCGTGTGGCTCAGCTGACTGACCGCTGGCCATCACATAGGCCGGAATATCCTTCAGCACAATACTGCCACCCGCCGCCATACAGTGCGGACCGATGTTGCAGAACTGGTGAACCATGGTACCGCCACCCAGAATAGCGTAATCCCCTACGGAAACGTGGCCGGCCAATGTCGCGCAGTTGGCAAGGATGGTGTTGTCGCCAACAATGCAATCGTGAGCGACGTGAACGTAGGCCATCAGCAGGTTCCCACTACCGATCCGGGTCTCACCCCGGTCCTGAACCGTGCCTCGATGGACTGTACAGTTCTCACGGATAACGTTGTCATCACCGATGACAAGCGTCGTGGGCTCGCCTGCGTATTTTTTATCCTGACACTCTTCTCCGATACTGGAGAACTGAAAAATGCGGTTGTTACGGCCGATTACCGTCGGTCCCTTGACCACAACGTGGGACAGAATCTCGGTGCCCTCGCCGATTTCCACGCCGGGACCAATATAGCTCCAGGGGCCAACGGTTACGTTGTCCGCCAGTTTGGCTGATGGGTCTACAATCGCTTGAGGATGAACACCCGACCAGTCATTTTTCGCCATTAAACTTCTCTCTCAGCAGTCATGATTTCTGCCACGCATACGACTTCCCCGTCGACCAGGGCACGGCAGTCGAATTTCCAGATACCACGCTTGGCGGAAATGAATTCTGCCTCCATCTCGAGGCGGTCTCCTGGCAGCACGGGACGCTTGAAGCGCGCCTTGCTCGACCCAGCCAGATATTGTACCACGCCATCTGCAGGTTTCCGTTCCACGGTCACAAAACCAAGAATACCTGCCAATTGTGCCATGGCTTCGATAATCAATACGCCAGGCATGATGGGATTGTTCGGAAAATGGCCCTGAAAGAATGGTTCGTTGAAGGAGATGTTCTTGTAGCCTTTGATCGATGTTCCCTTCTCAACCTCGGTCACCCGGTCCACCAGCAAAAACGGGTACCTGTGGGGAAGGTACTCAAGAATTTCGTCGATCTTCATCATGTTGATTGGCCTCAGCCCTCTAATTTCTTTTCCAGTTCCTTGATACGCCGTGCGAGGACGTCCAGCTGGCGGAATCGCACGGCATTCTTGCGCCATTGCCGGTTGGTATCCGCGCTGGTGCCGGAGGAGTATACCCCAGGCTCACGAATATCACCGGTAACCAGCGTCATGCCGGTCAAGTGCACTTGATCCGCTATTTCAAGATGGCCGGCAACGCCGGATGCCCCACCAAAAACACAGTGACGACCAATACGGGTGCTGCCGGCAATACCAACCATGGCAGCCATGGCACTGTGATCGCCAATCTGCACGTTGTGAGCAATCTGAATCAGGTTATCCAGCTTCACGCCGTTACCAATCACAGTATCGTCGAGAGCGCCACGATCGATGGTCGTGTTAGCGCCCACCTCGACATCATCACCGAGAACCACTCGTCCCAACTGTGCGATTCGGTGCCAGACACCCTTCTCATTGGCGAAACCAAACCCGTCAGACCCGATTACCGCTCCGCTCAACAAGTGACAGCGCTGACCAACCACCACATCGTGGGCCAGCGTTACCCTCGGGCGTATAACCGTGTCGTCTCCGATCTCGGCTCTTGCACCCACAACGGTACCAGCCCCTACAACGACCCGCTCGCCAACCCTCGCACCAGCTTCAACGACCACATTCGGGCCAATGCAGGCGGTATCCGCGATGGTTGCACTGCTATCTACAACCGAACTCGGGTGCAGGCCGGGCCTTGCCACAGGCTCCGGGCTGAACCAATGACTCAGACGAGCATAGCCCATGTACGGATTATCCATTAACAGGACATTGGTAGGAGCATCCTCGGCAGCGGCAGGCGATACAATCACCGCCGCCGCTCGGGTATCGTTCAGGTACTTGGCGTAGGATGGATTGGCCAGAAAACTGATCTGATCCGGACCAGCTGCCTGCAAGGTAGCCAGCCCGGTGACCTGAAGTTCGGGATCGCCCCGGAGTTCGGCGCCCAATGCCTCGGCAATGTCGGCAAGCCGGTAGGACCTGTTTGTCATGACGCTCTCCTGCTCAGCGTTCCGGGGACGGGGCACCCCCACGCAATTATCGATTCAGTTTTTCCAGCAGCTGTGATGTCAGGTTCATTTCAGGCTTTACGTAAACAACCGCTTCGCTCGGCAGGATCAGGTCCAGATCGTTCTCATCCAGAAGTTCCTTTACTGCCGCATCCACGTCAGGTCGCGCGCTTTCCAGGAACTGCTGTTTGCGCTGGGCCACAGTGGAATCAAGGCGCTGCTTGAGGAAATTGAATTCCTTCACCTTTTCCTGGAACTCCCCGGCCAGCTTCTTGCGCTCACTCTCGTTCATCATGGCGCCATCTTTTTCCAGACGCTCCTTGAGTGTGCGGGCCTCTTCCTGAACTTCCCGAACTTTGGCCTCGTCGCCCGCGAAATCTTTTTTCAAGGTCTCACTAAAGCTTTTGGCATCTTCGGATGAAAACAGCGCCTGACGCAGATCAACCACACCGATTCGGGTTTCCGCAGCGGCCGGGATGGCGAAGGCCATCAACACAGCTGCAACAACTACTGAAAAACGGGACATCACGATTCTCCTTTGTTTCATTCGTTCTTTTTTTATAATCACTTATCAGAAGGTCTGACCGAGCGAGAACTGGAACACCTGGGTATCGTCTCCAGGTTTATCATTCAAAGGCTTCGCGAGACTGAATGCCAGCGGGCCAACCGCTGTAATCCACTGGAAGCCAACCCCTGCTGCCATCCGCACCTCTCCCGGATCGGGATCAAAACCGCGCTCAGGATCAAATACCTGGCCCGCGTCCAGGAAGAAGGCCGTTCTCATTGAGCGAGAATCTCCGGCAAACGGAGTCGGGAAAATCAACTCAAGGCTTCCCTCCGTCAGCAGGTTTCCACCAAACGGATCAGGATCGGAAAGGTCATTGGCATTGTTGGTGGCTCTCAGGCCGAGGGAGTTCGCCTCATAGCCGCGAACAGAGCCATAACCACCGGCGTAGAAGTGTTCATAGAATGGCATCTGTGTGCGATCACCATAGCCATCCCCGTACCCGATGTCGGTACGCGCCCGGAATACCCAGTTGCCGGTCTCTGTAATCGGGTAATAGAAATCGGTCTTGTGGGAAACCTTGTAAAAGGTCAGATCACTTCCTGGGACCGCCACATCCAATGACAGGGAGTGGCTGTAACCGTTGGTCGGCAGCACGCCACGGTTCAGGGTACTGCGTTTCCAGCTGCCGAACAGGAAGTAGTTATCAAACGAGTCGCCTTCGTCTTCGATAAACTGGGTCACTTCCTGAGACGTGAACGAACCTGCCTTGATATTGGATTTGGTGTACCCGGCCCCAAAATTCAGCCGCGTTATATTGTCAATCGGGTATCCGAAGGTCAGTCTGCCACCGTATTCATCCAGCAGGTATGAGGATATATCCTCGTCCTCATAGTCAGTCTCACGGGCAAACAAGCTGAAGCCGCGGCTTACACCATCGACGGTGTAATAGGGATCGAGATAGGAGACATTAGCACTCTTCACCGAGTCACTGACATTGACGCCGAAAGATACCCGCTTACCGGAACCGAAGAAGTTGTTTTCGGATACATTGGCGCCAAGGATCACGCCGGAATCCTGGGAGAAGCCCACAGAAGCTGACAGACTGCCCGTCGGCTGCTCTTCGACGGAATAGTTTACATCGACCAGGTCATCGGTACCCGGAACAGGCACCGTATCGACGTTCACGGTCTTGAAGAAACCAAGACGTTCCAGGCGGGTCTTGGAGAACTCAATACGATCGGAAGAGGCAATCCCTCCTTCCATCTGCGTCATTTCCTGACGCAAAACATCGTCGCGGGTTGATACGTTGCCATCAAAATTGATTCGCCGGACGTAGGCGCGCTTGCCCGGTTCCACGAAAAATGTCACCGCAGCGGTATTGTCCTCACCCGGCTCGGGCACGGCATTGACGTTTGCGAATGCATAGCCCTCACGGCCGAGCCGGAATGCCAGCGCTTCGGAAATTGCCGTCATTTTCGCCCGGGAGAAAACGTCGCCTTCTTCGACAGGAATAAGCTTGCGCAGCTCGTCCTCGCCAACAATCAGATCCCCACGCAGCTTGATCTCTGAGATGGTGTACTGTGGCCCCTCTTCCAGGGCGATAGCGATGAAAACCTGCTGCTTGTCGGGCGAGATCGAGACCTGGCTCGAGTCGACATTGAAATCGAGGTACCCGCGATCCAGGTAAAATGAACGCAGCGTTTCAAGATCACCGCTGAGACGCTCGCGGGCATATTTATCAGCACTCGTGATGGAGTTCCACCAGCTGGTTGTCTGCAACTCGAACAGGTCAAGCAACTCTTCGTCGCTGAAATCCTGGTTGCCGACTATGTTCATGTGATGAATAGCAGCAACCGTTCCCTCATTGATATCCAGGCGGATGGAGACCCGGTTTCGGGGAAGCTCTTCAGCCGTTGCCTTAACCCGCGCGTTGTATCGGCCCTGAGCGATGTACGAGCGCAGGATCTCCAGTTCGAGACGTTCAAGGGTCGCGCGACGAAATACCTGACCTTCCTGCAAACCAGCCCCGGACAGCGCATCCATGAGCATTTCGGTCTCGATATTCTTGTTACCCTCGATTTCGATATCACTGATCGACGGGCGCTCCAACACCGTTAGAATCAGGACGCCGTCATCGCGGCTCGCCTTGATGTCAGTAAACAGCCCGGTTCGGAACAGAGCCTTGATCGCTCCCCCCAATTCAGTGCCATCAACCTGTTCACCAATGTTCACCGGAAAAGCAGAGAACACAGTCCCGGCCGAAACCCGTTGGAGGCCTTCTACTTCGATATCCGCAACCGTGAATTCATCTGCAAGCGCTGGCTTCATACCGGTCGCGGTAACAGCGAGGCCAACAGCTACACCTAGAAGAGAACGTCTCATTCAAATATTTCGCCTGGTTAATGCGCGTAAGGAGCCCGCAATTCTCACAACCGCATCAGGTCGTTGTAAAGAGCAAACACCATTAATGTAAGGATCAATGCCATACCGATTCGTAATCCCAGAGCCTGCGCCGCTTCGGAAAGCGGCTTCCGACGGATAGCCTCGATGGTGTAATAAACGATATGACCGCCATCGAGAACGGGTACCGGCAAGAGGTTAAGAACCCCGAGGCTGACGCTCAGATAGGCCAGAAAGCGGATAAAATCCTCGAATCCCGAACTGACGCTGGCTTCCGCAACCTTGGCTATGGTTATGGGACCACTCAGGTTGGTCGGAGACAAAAGCCCCGTCACCATCTTCTTGATGGCAACCAATGTCAAGCGGGTGTCTGCCCAGGTTTCTTCAATCGCTCTGGGGATTGCCGCAACGGGACCGTACTGAATCTCCCGACGCAGCTCCTCGGGCCAGGACACCGGCTGAACGCCAGCACCTACAAATCCGATGACTTCCCCCGATTCCAGAGTCCGGGACTCTGGGGTTACAGACACACCCTGCTCAGCACCACCTCTGGCAATCGTAAGGTTCAGGACCTGCTCCGGAGAGTCTCGCACGTGATCCACGAGCTCGAACCAGTCTGCGACCGGCTTTCCCTCTACGGCGAGAATTTTATCACCCGATAGTAGTCCGGCGGCCTCAGCGCGCCCGCCTTCGCTGATCTGCCCCAGAACGGCGGGAATGTCAGGCCTCCACGGAGTAATGCCGAATTCCGCCAAAGGATCGGGGGTATCATCGCTGAGCATCCAGCCACCCAGCTCTCCGGATAACTTACCGGTTACATCCTGCTCGGAAATGTCGAACGATATGCGACCATGTTCCCCGGCGCGCTCCAGAAGCCGCATGTTGACGTCACGCCAGGAGCTGACGCGATGGCCGTCAACTGCGTGAATTTCCATGCCATTGTCCAGTCCCACACGCTCGGCCACTGAACCCGGCGCAACCTCGCCAACAACAGGCGCAACAAATGAAACACCGACCACACTCAGTAGCCAGTAGGCTGCAATGGCAAACAGAAAGTTGGCAACAGGGCCCGCTGCGGCAATCGCGATCCGCCGGGACGGCGGCTTGGATGTGAAGGCTTGATCCTTTAACTCTTCGGGAACCGGGCCTTCCCTTTCATCCAGCATCTTGACGTAGCCACCCAGCGGAATGGCGGCAACAGCAAACTCGGTACCATGGCGGTCATACCACGAAAACAGGGGCTTGCCAAAACCAACAGAAAAGCGCAAAACCTTGACCCCGCAACGACGGGCCACCCAGAAGTGGCCATATTCATGCAAGGTCACCAGGATGCCCAGGGTCAAAACAAGCGCAAGTATGGTCTCAATAATCTGCATAGCGTTCCCGTTCGTGACTGACTGTCGGCTCAGAGCCTGCCAGCAGCTTCAGACAGTTAACAGACCAATCTGTTCCCGTGCTTGCCTTCGAGCTTCGGCATCCTTCGCGAGTATTGTCTCAAAGCTATCAGCTGGTATAACAGAAGTCGCAGCCAGAGTGCGCTCTATGATAACGGGGATATCGGAAAAACGCAGGTTACCGTCGAGAAAAGCCGCCACCGCGACTTCGTTGGCCGCGTTCAACACGGCAGGCGCAGTGCCTCCGGCCTCAAAGGCCTCGGCAGCAAGACGCAAGCAGGGAAAACGAAGAAGGTCCGGTTTTTCGAAATTGAACCGGGCGATAGAAAAAAGATCCAGAGGCTTCACTCCGGCGTCAATTCGCTCTGGCCAGCCCAGACCATTGGCGATGGGCGTGCGCATATCCGGACTACCCAGCTGGGCCAGAACCGACCCGTCCACGTACTCCACCATCGAATGAATGATGCTTTCCGGATGAACATGAACCTCAATATTGGCCGGCTTGGTATTGAACAGCCAACAAGCCTCAATGAGCTCTAGCCCCTTGTTCATCAGGGTGGCGGAATCCACGGAGATCTTCCGCCCCATGCTCCAGTTAGGATGAGCACAGGCCTCGTCCGGGGTCACATTGGCCAGGGATTCCGCACTGTGCTCGCGAAAGGGACCACCAGAGGCAGTCAACAGAATTCGCGTAATGCCTGCGGCTTCAGGGTCTCGCACCTTGTCGGCGGGCATACACTGAAACATGGCGTTGTGTTCTGAATCGATCGGCAGCAATTCCGCGCCAGACTCAGCGACAGCGTCCATGAACAGCCGGCCCGACATCACCAGAGCTTCCTTGTTCGCCAGCAGGACACGCTTCCCTGACCGGACCGCAGCCAGCGTTGGCGGCAACCCTGCAGCGCCCACAATTGAGGCCATCACGGTGTCGGCTTCGGGTGCTGAAGCAACCGTGCTGAGCGCTTCAGCACCACCAAGCACGCTTATTTCGGGCAGATCAGACAACAGTCCGCGGAGCACGTCGGCGGCAGCAGAATCGGCCAACACAGCAACTTTCGGACGAAATTCACGGCACAGGCCGGCCAGATCCTCGGCACGGGTTGAAGCCGTTAATGCGTATACCGAGAAACGATCCGGGTGGCGACGCACCACATCCAGAGTACTGAGACCGATGGAGCCGGTGGCCCCAAGAACCGTGATATGGCGCTTCTGCATGGTTACCACTGCCCGCCTGACAGCCAGCCGAGCTGAGTAATAACAAGGGCAAAGACCGGAATAGCGGCTGTCAGGCTATCAATTCTGTCCATGATTCCGCCGTGACCAGGCAACAACTGACTGCTGTCCTTGATACCGCGGAATCGCTTGAGCATGGATTCCAGCAGATCACCCAGCACCGACACCAATCCGGTGACAAGCGTTGCGACGATCAGGAACAACGCTTCGGAAGCACTGGCAGAGGCCAGAACGCTGGCAATACCGGCGAAAACACTCACAGCGACAAGACCACCCCAGACTCCGGCCCAGGATTTACCGGGACTCACCCGTGGCGCAAGCTTGGCTTTTCCAAACGCTCGTCCGGCAAAGTAGGCACCAATGTCTGCCACCCAAACCACGCAAAACACGTAAAGAATCAGCAACAAGTTGCTGTCGAGGTCACCGAAGCTGACACTCCCGGTTCGCAGGTGATTCAGCCCCACCCAGGCAGGAACCAGCACCAGGAGCCCCATAACGGCTCTGACAGGCACACTGCCCCAGAAATCACTGCCTTTGGGGTAGCTGCGCACCATCAAGAAACAGAAGAACCACCAGGCAAGCGCCAGCCACAACACCCCAACAGCCGGCACATTGAGCAGGCCATAGAGTACGGCTGCGGTCAGTCCTGCAAAGGCCAACCGACCCGCCTGCCCGGTAATGCCGGACATATTTGCCCACTCCCAGGCACCGATGGAAATAATTGCGCCAGTAAACAGAGCAAAGCCTAGAGGGGGAAGAAAAAAGATACCGCCTATGGCAATGGGGGCCAGGATCAATGCGGTAATAATTCGGGTTTTTAGCACGGTGATAATCGCTTTAATTCGTTATTGTTGTGACACTTTGGCAGCGATCTGATCGTCTGTCTGACCAAAGCGACGCTGACGCCCGGAATAGGCCTGCAACGCCTTGCACATTTCCTCTTCCTTGAAATCCGGCCAGAAAACCGGAGAGAAGTAAAACTCCGTGTAGGCCAGATGCCAAAGCATAAAATTACTTATGCGCTGCTCGCCTGCCGTCCTGATCATCAGGTCCGGCATTGGCAGATCACCGATGCTCAGATTTGACTGGATCAGATCATCCGTGATGTCGGACGGCTCCAGTTCTCCGGCCCGAACCTGCTCCGCCACTCTTCGGGTCGCCTGAGTAATGTCCCAATGCCCGCCATAGTTGGCAGCGATCACCAGAGTCATGCGGGTGTTGTTACGCGTTAGCGCTTCAGCTTTCTCCATGTGCTCCTGGAGCGCAGGACTGAAAGCAGAACGATCTCCGATGATCCTGAGGCGAATATCATTTCGGTGGAGCTTGCGCACTTCCCGCTCTAGCGCAAACAGGAACAGCCGCATCAAAGCTGAAACTTCGTCTTCCGGACGACGCCAGTTTTCACTGGAAAACGCGAACAAGGTGAGAACCTCAACGCCTTCCCGAGCACAGGTTTCCACCACTGCCCGAACTGCCCCCACACCAGCCTTGTGGCCAGCCACTCCCTTGAGCCGGTGAGCCTTGGCCCACCGGTTGTTACCATCCATGATGATTGCCACATGCCGGGGCCGAGTCTCGGCGGCCACCGGAATTTCTGCGGATACAGTTCCCGTCATGAAACCCTCTGCTAGGCCGGCATCTCTTGAGGACCGGCCATTACTCTCACTGGCAAGATAACCCTGGCGATCAGACCGCCATCAGATCCTCTTCCTTGGTCTTCAGCATTGACTCAACTTCAGCAACATAGCGGTCCGTCAGCTTCTGGATGGCATCTTCGCCTTTGCGCTCGTCGTCTTCGGTGATTTCCTTTTCCTTCAGCAGCTCTTTGATCATGCTGTTGGCATCACGGCGGGCGTTCCGAATTGAAACACGTCCATGCTCCGCATCCGCCTTCGCCTGCTTGACCAGCTCCCGGCGAGTTTCCTCAGTCAGCATCGGCATGGGTACGCGAATCACGTCGCCATTCGTTGCCGGGTTGAGCCCCAGGTCAGACGTCATGATCGCCTTCTCGATGGTAGGGACCAGGTTCTTCTCCCAGGGTGAAACCGCAAGCGTACGATTATCTTCCACGGTCACGCTGGCAACCTGCTTGAGAGGCGTATCCTGACCGTAGTAATTGACCATTACACTATCCAGAATGGACGGATGAGCGCGCCCGGTGCGGATCTTGTTGAATGCTGAGCCCAGAGCTTCCAGGCTCTTTTTCATCTTCTTCTCGGCTTCTGCCTTGATATCTTCAATCACGTCAGCTTCCTCAATTCGTTCGTCTGGTTCTGTCTCATATCCGACCTGAGGGCCGGCAACCATTATTCAATCAGCGTGCCGTCTCTTTCACCGGTCACGATACGGGTCAGTACACCCGGATTGTTCATATCGAATACCCTGAGCGGCATCCCATGATCACGAGCCAGGCAGATGGCCGTGAGGTCCATAACGCCCAACTTCTTGTCGAGAACCTCATCATAGGTCAGGTGATCATACTTTTCTGCGGAGGGATCAAGGTTGGGATCTGCAGAGTATACCCCATCAACCTTCGTGGCTTTTAGAACGGCATCGGCCTCAATCTCAATGCCACGCAGGCAGGCGGCTGAATCGGTGGTAAAGAACGGATTCCCGGTACCTGCACTGAAGATAACCACATCCCCTTCTTTCAGGTCCCGAACAGCGCGGCGGCGATCGTAGTGCTCGACAATACCACTCATTGGAATCGCAGACATAACGCGGGTGCGAATGTTTGAACGTTCCAACGCGTCGCGCATGGCCAGGCCATTCATCACCGTGGCCAGCATACCCATATGGTCACCGGTGACACGATCCAGGCCGGCTTCGCTCAGGGCCGCGCCACGAAAAAGGTTACCGCCGCCAATCACCAGCCCGACCTGAACTCCGATGCCGACAAGGGCACCAATTTCCAGAGCCATGCGGTCAAGAACTTTGGGATCAATACCGAAATCGTGCTCCCCCATCAGGGCTTCGCCACTAAGCTTCAGCAGAACACGCTTGTATCTGGGCTGGTTTTTCGAAGATGTCGGTGTCGGCATGCTGATCCCCTTTTCGTCTGTTGATATCCGGCGTTCAAAGCCCGCTGCAGGCTTGTATCTGACATACTCCTTGAAAAAGGGGTATCTCAGATACAAGCCCGCCACGAAAACCGGGAGAACCCGATTGACGTGGCAGACTCAGGTGGTGCCGTCGGCTTGCCGAACAGCACCGGAAGAAAGGGATCAGGCCTTGCCTGTACCAGCGGCAGCAGCCACCTCAGCGGCAAAATCCACTTCTTCTTTTTCAATGCCCTCGCCCACTTCCAGGCGAACGAAGCCAGACAGCTCACCGCCAACGGACTTGATCAGCTCGCCAACAGTCTGGTCCGGGTTCTTGACGAACGGCTGCTCAACAAGGCTGTTTTCCTTGAGGAACTTCTTGATGCGGCCGCCCATCATCTTCTCGACGATTTCTGCAGGCTTGCCTTCCATGTCCGGCTGAGCCTTGATGATTTCCTTCTCTTTTTCCAGCTCTTCTTCCGGCATGTCTTCCGGCTTACCAACGCGCGGGTTAACAGCTGCTGCGTGCATCGCAACATCACGAGCCACTTCAGCATTACCAGCGGTCAGGGCAACGACACAGGCAATCTTGTTGTTGCTGTGCACATAGCCGTCAACAACAGCGCCTTCAACTTTAACGACGCGACGAACAGTGATGTTCTCGCCGATCTTCTGAACCAGCGCTTCACGCTTGGACTCCAGATCGCCTTCCATCAGCTTGGCTACGTCGGTCTCACCCTTATCGAAGGCCACATCCAGAACGTCCTGAGCGAACGCCATGAAGTTGTCGTCACGAGCAACGAAGTCAGTCTCGGAGTTCACTTCCAGGATGTAAGCGACAGTGTTGTCGTCAGATACCTTGATCAGAGATACGCCTTCAGCAGCGGTACGACCGGCTTTCTTGGCAGCCTTCAGACCAGAAGACTTACGGAGCTCCTCAATTGCAGCGTCGACACTGCCATCAGCCTCAACGAGTGCCTTCTTGCACTCCATCATGCCAAGACCAGTGCGCTCACGCAGCTCTTTGACCATTGCAGCGGTAATTGCAGCCATGTTCAATCCTCTTAAACGGTTCCGAATTCGGTGGGAGGCGTGCCCGGAGACACGCCTCCAGGCAAACCTTACATATCTAACGTGAAGCTAACGCGTCACTCAGCGGCAGGAGCAGCGCCTTCCGCATCTTCGCTAACTTCAACAAACTCGTCAGTGCCTGCGCCAGCAGCCTGAGACGCTTCCAGACAGGTGTCAGCAACCGCTTTCACGTAAATCTGAATGGCGCGAATCGCGTCATCGTTACCCGGGATAACGTAGTCAACACCGTCCGGATCACTGTTGGTATCAACAACACCGATAACAGGAATACCCAGCTTGTTCGCTTCTTTAATAGCGATACGCTCGTGGTCTACGTCGATTACAAACAGAGCGTCCGGCAGGCCGCCCATGTCCTTGATACCACCGATGGAGCGCTCAAGCTTGTCCATCTCGCGGGTGCGCTCAAGAGCTTCTTTCTTGGTCAGCTTGTCGAAGGTGCCGTCTTTGCTCTGGGCTTCCAGATCACGGTAGCGACGGATGGACTGACGGATGGTCTTGTAGTTGGTCAGCATACCACCCAACCAGCGGTGGTTAACGAACGGCTGACCAGCGCGCTCCGCTTCTTCTTTAACGATCTTGGCCGCAGCACGCTTGGTACCAACGAACAGGATCTTGTTCTTGCTCTCTGCCAGTTGCTGAATGAACTGCAGGGCATCATTCATCGCTGGAACAGTCTGCTCCAGGTTGATGATATGAATCTTGTTACGGGCGCCGAAGATGAACTTCGACATTTTCGGGTTCCAGTAACGGGTCTGGTGACCGAAGTGAGCACCTGCCTTCAGCAGGTCACGCATATTTACCTGAGCCATGATATTTACCTTTTAGCTTCGGGTTAGTCCTCCACGCGTCCGATTGCCCCAACCAGCCTCATTCAATTATGGGGATGGCACCCTGGGACAACGTGTCGACACGTGTGTGAATTTGCCGGATTCGTTTCCAGCGGGCGCGTTTATACCATAAACGAGCACCGCAAAGCCATTACTTTTAACAACAAGCTTCCTTGTACCGCAGCACTCGGCCCCTTAAAATGCGGGTTTGATACAAATCAACGGGAAGCCCAATGCAGGTATCGATCAAGACTCCGGAAGAAATCGAGAAGATGCGCGTAGCCGGCCGGCTGGCCGCCGAAGTTCTGGAAATGCTGGACGAACACATCAAACCCGGCATCAGCACCGAGGAAATCGACCGGATCGCCCACGATTACATCGTTAACGTCCAGAAAGCGATTCCGGCACCACTTAATTACAAAGGCTTCCCCAAATCTGTCTGTACGTCGGTGAACCATGTCATCTGCCACGGCATCCCGTCGGAAAAGAAAGTTCTGAAAGACGGCGACATCATCAACATCGATGTCACTGTCATCAAAGATGAGTACCACGGCGACACCAGCAAGATGTGGATTGTCGGAAAACCCAAGCCAGGCACCGAGCGACTGATTCAGATCACACAGGAATGCCTTTATAAAGGTATTGAACTGGTCCGCCCCGGCACCCGTCTTGGCGATATCGGCAGCGTTATACAGAAGCACGCGGAGAAAAATCGCTACTCGGTTGTTCGGGATTACTGCGGTCACGGCATTGGCAAGGTCTTCCATGAGGAGCCGCAAGTCATGCATTACGGCAAACCTGGTACAGGCATGGAACTGAAAGAAGGCATGACCTTCACCATTGAGCCTATGATCAATCAGGGCAAGTACCAGACCAAACTGCTCCCGGATGGTTGGACCGTTGTGACCAAAGATCACAAGCTGTCAGCACAGTGGGAACACACTCTGCTCGTCACCGCAGATGGTTGCGAAGTTCTGACCAAACGTGCGGAAGAGTCGTTCTAAGTGGATCACAGCGACTTGGAATCCCGCATCAGCCAGGACGCCTCTCCGGTCCTTGCGGCCCGGGAGCTGTTGCGGGAGCGGTACAATGCCGATGCTGAGGCGTTTCGTCAGGGTACAGACGTGCGCGCGTTGGTGCGCTCCCGAGCCGATACCGTTGATACGGTTCTCCGACTGATCTGGAACCGATACCAGTTCGCGTCATCTCGCGATATTTCTCTCATCGCCGTCGGCGGTTACGGTCGCGGCGAACTACACCCCCACTCCGATATCGACCTTCTCATTCTCACCCGAAGCGGCATCGAGGAAGACTGGCAGGAGGACCTCGGCGCCTTTATCACGCTGCTCTGGGATCTCCGCCTCGACATCGGCCATAGCGTTCGGAGCATTCAGGAAAGTCAGGAAGCAGCCAAAGAGGATGTCACCATTCTCACGAACCTGCTTGAAACCCGAACCATTGCCGGACCCGACGAACTTCGCGAGGAGCTGAGCGAGAAGGTCTACTCTGATCAGGTCAGCACAGACCGCGACTATTTCATCGCCAAGCGCCAGGAACAGCAGGAACGGCACAAAAAGTATGGCGATACCGAATACAACCTGGAACCCAATGTCAAAGGCTCACCGGGCGCCCTTCGCGACATTCAGACCATCGGTTGGATCACCAAACGTCACTTCGGCCTTCAGAGCATCGCCGATCTCACGCGTTTCAGCATACTCACGGAAGAAGAACATCAAATTCTGTACCAGGGAGAAACCTTCCTCTGGCAGCTGCGTTACGGGCTCCAGTTGCTGGCGGACCGCAACGAGAACCGTCTTCTGTTCGATCACCAGCGCGCACTGGCACAAATGCTTGGCTACAGAGACGAGGGGATGCGTCTTGGCGTCGAGCTGATGATGCAATCCTACTACCGCACCGTGCTGGCTTTGGCGGAGCTTGCAGATGTCATCCTTCAATACTATGACGAGGCCATTCTTGAAACCGGCGCAGAGGACAACATCCAGCCACTCAACAAACGCTTCCAGATCCGGAATTATTATATAGAGGCGGTTAACAACCAGGTTTTCGCCTATTCACCCTATGCCATCATGGAAATTTTCGTTTTGATGGCACACCACCCCGAAATAAAGGGCATCCGAGCAACAACCATACGCTCTCTTCGCGCCCACCGGCACCTGATCGACGACGCGTTCCGATCAGACCTGGCGGTTACGACGCTATTTATGGAACTGCTACGCACGCCCCATGCGCTGGACCAAACTCTGTCCGCCATGAAGAAATACAACGTGCTGGGTCGCTACCTGCCGGAGTTCGGCAAAATCATCGGTCAGATGCAGCACGACCTGTTCCACATCTACACCGTCGATGCGCATACCATGCGGGTGATCCGCAACATGGTGAGATTGAACAGCGCCGAGGCCCGCACAGAGTACCCACTGGCTTCCCGGCTCTTGCATCGTTTGCCGAAACTCGAAACCCTGTTTATTGCAGGCCTCTACCACGACGTTGCCAAAGGCCGAGGCGGCGACCATTCCGAACTGGGCGCCATTGATGCCGAGGCTTTCTGCGAGAGACATCACCTGAGCGAAAGAGATACCCAACTGGTCTCCTGGCTGGTGGAAAACCACTTGCTCATGTCAATGACGGCTCAGCGCAAAGATATTTCGGATCCGGACATCATCCATGCGTTTGCACAGGCAATGCCCAGCCAGGCACACCTCGATTATCTCTATGTATTGACCGTGTGCGACATCAGCGCGACCAACCCGAAACTGTGGAACACCTGGCGAGCATCACTTTTGCGCCAGCTCTATATAGAGACCAAACGCGCACTCAGGCGAGGCACCGAGACACCGGTTAACCGGCAAGAGTGGGTCACCGCCACTCAATCAGAGGCGCGGGAAATCCTGCACGCCCAGAACATGACTGACGAGCAGATTGATCGTGTCTGGGCAACGGTGGATGAGGATTACTTCCTGCAGGATTCAACGGTAGATATTGCCTGGCAGACAGCCGCAATTATCCGTCATGGAGACAACCCGGACCCACTGGTCCTGATTCGGGACACCCGCGGGGGGCCTACCGATGGTTTCTCCCAGATCATTATTTACATGAAAGATCGGGTAGCGCTTTTTGCTGCAACCACCGCGGTTCTTGAGCAACTGAACCTCAACATCGTCGACGCCCGAATCAGCTCCAATGCCGGCCCCTACTCAATCAGCTCCTATGTCGTGCTGGATGAGAAAGGGCAGCCTCTCGGAACAGACCCTGCCCGCAAAGAACGCGTCTGCAAGAGATTGGTGGAAGAGCTGGATGATCCGGAAGACTACCCCGACATCATTCACCGCCGCACACCCAGGCAGCTAAAACACTTTGCGTTCCCCACCGAGGTCACCTTCTCCAACGACACCATAAACCAGCGTACCGTTATGGAGGTCATCACACCGGACCGACCGGGCCTTCTCGCTCGCATCGGCCAGGTGCTGCTTGAACATCGGGTACGGCTGACCAACGCAAAGATCGCCACGCTTGGCGAGCGGGTCGAAGACGTTTTCTTTATCACTGATGAGGACGGAGAACCCCTTCGCGACCCGGGCGTGTGTCACGAACTACAGCAAGATCTGTGCACCATGCTGGACGATATTCAATGAATCCAAACCTGGAAAGACTCCACCCCTACCCGTTTGAAAAGCTCGCAATACTAAAAGCCGGCATCAGTGTCCCGGAGCACCTGAGGCCTATTTCCCTGGGTATCGGCGAGCCCAAGCACCCGTCTCCCGACTTCGTGAAACAGGTGATTGCTGACAACCTCAGCAAACTGGCCAACTACCCAACCACCAAGGGCACCGACGAACTCCGGGAGGCCATCAGTGCTTGGGCAACCAACAGGTTTGCGCTCAAGCCGGGCAGCCTGAGCGCCACCGATAACGTGGTTCCGGTGAATGGCACCCGTGAGGCCATATTCTCCCTGGTTCAGGCTGTTGTTGATGCCTCAAAGGCCAACGCCACCGTGGTTAGCCCAAACCCGTTCTATCAGGTTTACGAAGGCGCTGCCTTCCTTGCAGGCGCGACTCCCGTCTACCTGCCATGCGATGGCAGCAACGGTTTTATCCCCGATTTTGACGCCGTCCCGGACGGTGTCTGGAGGAGTTGCCAGGTGCTGTTTCTCTGTTCACCCGGCAACCCCAGCGGCGCCGTCATCCCCCGGGAAACACTGGTCAAAGTTATTGAATTGGCCGATAAACACGATTTCATCGTCGCCTCAGACGAATGCTATTCCGAACTCTACCCGGACGAGAACAATCCGCCCGAAGGTCTGTTGCAGACCTGTGCGGCCATCGGCCGTGACGACTTCGCCCGCTGCGTCGTTTTCCACAGCCTGTCCAAGCGCAGCAATCTTCCGGGCCTGCGCTCCGGTTTCGTTGCCGGCGATGCCGACATTCTGAAGGGCTACCTCAAATATCGGACATACCATGGCTGCGCCATGCCGATCCACAACCAGTTGGCCAGCATTGCCGCTTGGCAGGACGAGGATCACGTGCGTGCCAATCGAGAGGCCTATCGGGCAAAATTTGAAGCCGTTGTGCCGATTCTTCGCGAGGTCATGGACGTTGATTTTCCTGACGCCGGTTTTTACCTGTGGCCCGTCACGCCTATGGATGATGAAACCTTTGCCCGGGAACTCTCGGCACAGAAGAACGTACACGTTCTCCCGGGTCGCTACCTCTCCCGAACCGTAGATGGCCACAATCCTGGCGAGAACCGGGTACGCATGGCATTGGTGGCGCCCGTTGAAGAGTGTGTGGAGGCCGCCCGTCGTATCGTTGACTTCGTAAAGGCGAATAAAGCATGAACATCTACGGCATCCGTAACTGCGACACCGTAAAAAAGGCGCGAAAGTGGCTGGACGAGCAAGGCATCTCGTACGAATTCCACGATTTCAAGAAAGAAGGTCTGGACGAGGCGCGTCTCAAAGACTGGGAAAACGCCGTTGGCTGGGAGCTTTTGCTTAATCGCAGAGGCACCACCTGGCGAAAACTTCCAGAGGAAGTTCGTGATACCATTGGCGCCCAATCTGCACACGACATCATGCTTGAGAACCACTCGATCATTAAACGACCGGTTGTTGAGCACGACGGCTCTGTTTTTGTCGGCTTCAACGCCGATGAGTGGGCCCAACAGTTTTCAAACGATTAAAGACGAATACATAGGAGCAACCACCTGATGAGTTTTGCATTCGGTATCGGTATCGGCACCCAGAACAACCAGGGCGAATGGCTGGAAGTCTTCTACCAGCAGCCGGTCATGACACCCGACAACACCCTGATAGAGGTGGTTCAGAATGCTCTGAATTACCAGGGCGGCAACCAGGCAATCAGCGCAACTGCTGAGCAACTGGCCCAGCTGGCAAGCGCCCTTCGCCAGGCCGGTCAGAACGACCAGGCCGCTCTGGCCGAGAAAGCCTCAGGCAGCTCACGCCCGGTGGTAGTGACCATTCTGGAGACTGACGACACAGCATCCAGCACGCCGGAGGTGTACCTGAAGCTGCACCTGATCTCTCACCGCATGGCCAAACCCCATGGCCTGAAACTGGACGGTATTTTTGGCCTGCTGCCGAACCTGGCGTGGACCAACGAAGGTGCCGTTGACCTGAACGAACTGCAGGAGCGTCAGCTCCAGGCAAGAATTGAAGGCCGGACCCTGGAAGTCAAATCCGTGGACAAGTTCCCACAGATGACCGACTACGTTGTACCTAAGGGTGTTCGAATTGCAGATACCTCCCGTGTGCGCCTGGGCGCCTACGTTGGTGAAGGCACAACCGTCATGCACGAAGGTTTCATCAACTTCAACGCTGGCACCGAAGGCACCAGCATGATCGAAGGCCGCATCTCGGCCGGCGTTATGGTTGGCAAAGGCTCCGACCTCGGTGGTGGCTGCTCTACCATGGGTACCCTGTCTGGCGGCGGTAACATCATCATCTCTGTGGGCGAGAACTGCCTGATCGGTGCCAACGCCGGTATCGGCATTCCGCTCGGTGACCGCTGCAAGGTCGAGGCTGGCCTCTACATCACAGCCGGTACCAAAGTTGCCCTCCTGGACGACAACAACGAACTGGTTGAAGTCATCAAGGCACGGGACCTGGCCAACAAACCGGATCTGCTGTTCCGTCGTAACAGCCAGACTGGCGCAGTGGAGTGCAAAACCAACAAATCCGCCATCGAGCTGAATGAAGAGCTGCATGCAAACAACTGATTCCAAGACCATTGATCTGGCTATCGACCTGATCCGTCGCCCATCCGTTACTCCGGATGATGCTGGCTGCCAGGAACTGATGATGTCGCGGCTGGCGCCGCTGGGATTCAACGGTGAAAATCTGCGCTTTGGCGAGACCGACAACCTCTGGGCCCGTAAGGGTTCGGAGGGGCCGGTGTTGGCGTTTGCAGGACACACCGATGTCGTGCCCACCGGCCCGGAAAAGAACTGGGCTCACCCGCCGTTCGAGCCCGTCATTCAGGACGGCTACCTGTACGGTCGGGGCGCGGCTGACATGAAAGGCAGCCTTGCTGCCTTCATCACCGCCTGCGAACGCTTTGTGGCGAAGCACCCGGATCACCGCGGGTCGATCGCCCTGCTCATCACCAGCGACGAGGAAGGTCCGGCACAGGACGGTACCGTCAAGGTCGTGGAAACGCTTGAGGCGCGCAACGAGAAAATGGACTGGTGCCTGATCGGCGAGCCCTCAAGTACTCATGACGTGGGTGATGTCATCAAGAATGGCCGCAGGGGTTCCCTGCATGGCTACCTTACCGTCAAAGGCATTCAGGGACATGTGGCATACCCTCACCTTGCGGAGAACCCGGTTCATTCCGTAGCCCCGGCGCTGGATGCGCTGGCGAAGGAGTTCTGGGATAACGGGAATGACTTCTTCCCGCCCACCACGTTCCAGATTACTAAAATAGAATCAGGAACAGGCAGCAACATCATTCCCGGTGAATGCACGGTGCATTTCAACTTCCGATACTGTACCGAAAACACGGCGGAGAGCCTGGAAGAGCGCGTGGTTGCGATCCTGGATCGGCACAACCTCAAGTATGACCTCCAGTGGCACCTGAGCGGTCGCCCATTCCTCACCGACAAGGGTGCGCTGGTATCTGCAAGTCAGGAAGCGATTCGCGCTGTTACGGGCCGTGAGACCGAGCTGTCCACCTCCGGTGGTACATCCGACGGCCGTTTCATTGCGCCGACCGGCGCACAGGTGGTTGAGCTTGGCCCGATCAACGCAACCATTCACAAGGTAGATGAATGCGTAAAGGCGGATGATCTGGACACGCTTTCAGACATCTACGAGCGTATCCTGATAGAACTTCTCGCCTGACCGAAGCAATCAGTAGTGGGGAGGAGGCGTTTCCTCTTCCTCTCTTCTGATATTCGACGGCGACACTTCCTTCAGCTGCTTGTGCAGTAAT
The DNA here is from genome assembly GCF_000708045.1 of Marinobacter nitratireducens. Taxonomy (GTDB): domain Bacteria; phylum Pseudomonadota; class Gammaproteobacteria; order Pseudomonadales; family Oleiphilaceae; genus Marinobacter; species Marinobacter nitratireducens. The sequence goes on along the minus strand of NZ_ANIE01000002.1, from coordinate 164,267 downwards.
TGCTTCGCCTCCCACAATTCTCTCAACTCCAGCTCCTGTTTCGCCACCTGTTCACTCAAGGTGTTGATGAGATCGTCCTGGAACGCAACACGCATTTCCAGCTCATCCATCCGGGTTTCGAGATCTTTCTGTGTCATGGGTTTGGTCAGTACTCAGTGTAATCTGGTAATATTCCGCTTTTGCCGCCCTCGCCGTAATTTTTCCGGAGATGGCGGTTTTCACCGGCCGGAGTCGTGAGTTTACCTGATATCCGGTTCTTTATCGTTAGCGTTAATAAAATGGAGAAGTTTCAGTAAATGCGTAATCCAGCCAAAGCGATCCTTGTCGCCATCCTGATCGCCATTCCTGCCCCGCTCATCCTGGCTTTTATTCTGACATCCACGCCAGAACCGCTTCGCCTCATTGCAGCAGGTGAAGTCATTGAAGCTCTTGGTAGCACCCGGGGCATCGCGGCTTACATCATCACGCTGGTGCTTTTCGGTATTGCCGGTTTCCTTGCTGTGGCCATCGCCAGCAAGCAGCAATCTGCACAGAGCAGCCCCCGTCGCGCCCAGTCACGCCCGCAGCGTAACGCGGATGAGGACGAAGGTGACTACGATGAGAGCAGCCCGGAAGGCGATGAAGAGGGCACAGTAAAGTGGTTCAACGTCAAAAAAGGCTTCGGCTTTATCGTTCGTGATAGTGGGGACGAGGTGTTTGTGCATTTCCGCGCCATCCGCGGCCGCGGTCGTCGTGTGCTTCGTCAGGGCCAACTGGTGCGCTTCGATGTCGTTGAGGCCGATAAAGGCCTGCAGGCAGACAACGTATCCATCCTGAGTGACTGATTCACTCAGTCAAACTAAAAAGGCAGCCTTCGGGCTGCCTTTTTCAATTCCAGACGACCAGCTGCTCTCCACGCTTATCCAGGCGCCACCACTTCTCATCCTCTACCGGTTGCCCTTCCTGCCATTCCCCGGAACTACACCGGATTTCCGTGTCCATTGAACGCCAGGCACTTCTCGCGCAGTCCAGATCGCTGTTCCACGGCAACGCATCCCCCTCAATCACCAAAGAGGTGTAACGTTTACCGAATGCACCGGGATAAAGGGTAATCCGGATGCGAGTGCCGTCATAAAGCGCGCTGCCTTTCATAACCGAAGAGACATCGCTGTCATCAAGTTCCAGTTCATCCAAGTGATTGCCGAGCCACTGCGATACTCCGCCAGCCTCTAAATCACGCACATATATTTCAAGATCCTGCACTTATGGGGTCTCCGTCCTGATGTTCTCGATGCAGCACATAGTGAACCGGCCCGGGGCGGGCTGCAACCCATCGTTCAAGTTCGCGCCGCAGGTCCTCAATCGTCAGACGACGAAGTCTGTTGGCCGACTTCCTCTCCTGCCAGGCGACGTCTGCCGCCGTTTGCTGAAGCCGTAACTCATCCAAAGAACCATCAAGATCTGACACAGGTTCACCCCGCGCCAGGGCAACCAGCTTTTGCCGGTTCAGGGAATCCTCTCTGCCCGCCATCACCAGACTCTCGCCGGGGCCCCGACGAGCAAGCATATCGAGCCGGGCAGCCGCACGTTCCACCCACTGCAGCATGCCGCCCGGGCTCGCAACACAACGGCTCTGACGAGTCGCAGCGTACTGTATGACCGATTGCGGAAGCTCGACATTCCAGCGTTTTTCGATCGCTGCCTGGTGTGCCACCAGGATCGTCTTGCGGTGCGCCGGACTGCAGGAGGGCATATCAAAGACATCAAAGCTTCTTCCCAGCCAGCGGGACAGCACCCTTTCTTCACCATCACTGGACGTTGGGCCGATTAACAGCATTGGCCCCTGCCAGGACGACACAAGCTCCGCAGACACACTCTCAGGCTTGCTCATCAGTGCCATCAGATCAGAGGGAGAGGTGTTATCGAGAATCAGCACAGGCCAACGGGCGTCATTATCCGATGGAACAACCGGGACATCACTGGCAAGCACATCGGACTCACGGCGTAAATCCAGTTCCAGGGTGTCCAGATTAAGCACCGACAAGAGATGTTGCAGCCAGCAGGATTTGCCGGAACCCCGCTCCCCTCTGACCCAGACAAAGTTGGAAGGATTGGCCGACAGTGTCACGCCAACCTCTTCGGCAAGTGTTACCCAAGCGGGTTCGGCGACAACAACAGGAGCGCTGGTATGATCCTCAATATCCCGGGATACACCGGGGTCACTACTGCGGGGCCATTGTTGCACAAGCTCCAGGACGGCGACATAGGCCTTACTCTGCAAGCGTTCGACCTTGTGCGTAAGAACCTCTAGCAGCACTGGCCAATCCAGCCAGGGGGATTCGTTGATCTGGCGAGCGGATGCAAACCAGTCAATCAGCTGCGATGACAGCAGCCCCTCACCCCCGACTTCAGTCACAATCGGCTGTTCACATTGAATCGTGCGGACCAACTCATCCATATCGATCCCGCAACTGCGCAGAAAGCTCGCAACTGAAGGACAATCATCCAACAGCGCCAGCAGATAGTCCTCAACCGTTATCACACAGCCACCCCGCCGCTCGACGTCTCCCCTGGCATTGACCAGGGCCGTCTGGCAGTGGGGAGCCAGGCATCCTTGCCACTCCTCCATAACTCACTCCATGTTGTGTTGGTTATATTCCTTCTAGGCTAGCCGTTACCAGGAACCCGTATTCTCCATGCTGACCCAGGGTTCCTTCGCTGGTAACGCATCCCCTTTCTGCAACAACTCAATTGATATGTTGTCAGGCGTCCTGATAAACGCCATGTAGCCGTCCCTCGGTGGACGATTAATCGTCACCCCGTTTGCCCGCAGGTGCTCACAAATCGCGTAGATATCGTCGACGCGATAGGCCAGGTGACCGAAGTTCCTGCCGCCGGTGTACTCTTCCGGATCCCAGTTATAGGTCAGCTCAACCATTGGCGCCTTGTCTTCGCGCGCACGAGCCTCATCCCCCGGGGCTGCCAGAAAAACCAGGGTAAACCTGCCCTTTTCGCTGCTCTTCCGGCTGATTTCCTTCATGCCCAGCAGATCACAAAAGAAATGCAGGGTATCGTCCAGGTTACTCACCCGAATCATCGTATGCAGATATTCCATAACAGCTCCTCAATACAGGTGACGAACCAGAATAAGGGATTCACCCTCGCCTTCCGGACAGTTTACGGTATTCTTGGGCCATGGAACTATCCGACCAAAACCGAAAACTGGTGGCATTTCACAATCCGGCCATTCGCCACCTGGCCTGGCTATGCGGCGCACCGCAGCTGACTCAGTCATCGATGACCTTTCAGCCATCCAGCTACCTGCCAGAGGACTACCTCGATATTCTTCTGCAATGGGACCGCAATCCCGACCTCGGGCCAACCATCCTTAAAGAGCCTCCGAAACGCCGGCTGGGCTTCTACTTCGAGCAGCTTTATGAGGCCCTGCTCACCGACCTTCTCGGCTGGAAAATCTTGCTCAAGAACGCCCAGATACAGTCCGGCGGGAAAACACTGGGCGAACTGGATTTCGTAGTACTCAACACCACGGATGATCGCATTGAGCATCACGAAATCGCGATCAAATACTATCTTGGCGTTACCGAAAGTGATGGCAAGAACTGGTGGTACGGCCCCAACGCCCGGGACCGCCTGGACCTGAAAACCCATAGCCTTCTAGAGCATCAGAGTCAGAGGACCCGAGAACCGGAAACCCAGGCGCTCCTGCAAAAACACCACATAGACGCGCAGTTGACGGCCCGAGTGTTCATGCCAGGCTACCTGTTTTACCCAAACACCCCAGCAATCGCCGCCCCTTCAAGCGCGCCCCGAGATCACCTGCGAGGCCGCTGGGTGTATGCCAGCGCAACGCCCTATGAAGACACCTCGTGCTGGGTGCAACTGCTCAAGCCCCACTGGATAGGACCCTGGACTCAATCACAACGCCCTCTTGAGAGCGAGTCCGCGAAAGCCTTGGCGCTGATTGAGCAGGACAACATCCCGAGGCTCTTCGCCAAACTGGCCTACGATGAAGCGCTCCAGCAATGGTGCGAGGTGGAGCGAATTTTTGTTGTTCCTGGCTCGTGGCCCAATGCCTCCCCAGGATAGATGATACCTAGATGACACTCGCGGACGCAGAGCGCTTCTCGCGGTAGGTCGCCATGTCAATCTGCCCCAGTTTTGGAGTGAGCTTGCAGACCCTGCGCCCCCAGGGATATCTGGCTTGGGCCGTGGCCAGTTTGGCGCCTTCGCCGGATTTCCAGGTTTCCAGGTCCAGATCCCGCCAGTAGCGGGGAGGACGGTTGGTTTTGCGATCGTACTCCGCCGTTACTGGATCCAGATGACGAAACGGCTCAAATCTTGGCATGTCAGGGATCGGCTGAGAGACATCCATAAACCGTTGCAGCATATCCCAAAGCGCAAGGACTTCGTTCTTGCTGGCTTCGACGCCGCTGAGCCAGGTTTTGTTGAAGATCTTGCCGGTGTACCGATGGACGAACATCAGGCGGTAAAAGATGCCGCCCCGCTGGATCACCCGCTCAACGTAGGCGTCAAATTCGATAAACGGGGCTTCGAAATAGCGGCCTTTGCCCAAAGCGAATTTGGCTTGTCCGGTGACGCGGTTGAGCTCGCTCATGCCGTCGGCGAGAGAGTTGTCGACCTTCTTTTGGAGGATTTTCTCAAACGGCTTTATTAAGGTTCCAACGCCCTTTTCCATGACCCAGTTTGTCGTCAGATATACGAGATAGAGGGACAAAGCAAGATAACCAAAACTTCCGATGAGTACGGATATAGTAATCAATATATCTGAGGCCTCGACGGTGTAGATGAGCCAATCCATGGCCTCCAAAAACAGAAGTAACAGGGTTATAAAAATGGTGGCGATCCAGGCAAATGGGAGTGCAAAGGCGAGCGCTTTGAGTCCCAGTTTATTATTGAGGAAGCGGAGACGCTCATGAGTCCAGCCCCACCACTCGTCTTTATAAAATTCCTCATCGTCGGCCTCGCAGGACTGGACGTCAACTACGCCTGCGATGATCTTTTCGCAAGGATTGATCGTGGCGTAGTCACACCAAGGCTGTAACTCATCTCCCGCCCGAGTTCGCTTCTTACTATCGGGCAACGGCGGAATATCGTTTGAGTTCAACGCACCATCAGCGTATCGCTCCGTGTTTTCGAGAGTCATACTTCAACCTCGGTGACGAACCAGTATGGGACTTTGGCATTGGAATGCGGATCCCAACCACTACGTTCTCTCGATGGCGCGTGGCAATGGGTACGATGCCAGCGCTTTTCCAATTGCTGCTCGATGTCCGAAACCGGCAAATCACAGTTCAAAGGTGAGTCCTCATCGACGCCCAGCTCCTCTACGTCATTTCCATCAATAACGACAAGTCCCGTGAAGGTTTAGCCATCCCTACAGCAGGGAGCAGGAAGGACTCCGCAGATCAGTGATAGTTGTTCTTACCAAATATGGTTTCTATTTCTCTCGGCCATTTGTACTTGAATGGAGAGATCTTCGCCCAAATAATTGTTGGCATAAATACTGCCATGAAAAAGTGTTCAACAAGCCAATCCTTGGTAGATTTAATATTCGCGGCGTCGATGCATGAGTCATAATTAATTTTGGATAAATTAGAAACGTCCTCACCAACCATCCCTTTGACGTAATACCTAACGATAAAATTCCATTTCTGATACATCAGTTCTTCATTAAACGTGGAAGAAATCCTCTTGCGCTGCAGGCTTCTTTTAGGTGCCTTTCCACAAAAGTAATATTTATCGCGTAGATAAAGATGGGAATAGTACTGTCGCTCCCACATCACGCCAGATCCCAGGTACTGTAGATTGTGGGAAAAGCTCACCTCCAGCTCGCCCCACGGTATTCGGTAGAAAGTCCCCCTGTGCCCCACGTACACGAAGCCCTCCTGTCGGTCGATTCTTACTGGCAGGGTAAGTGGAACGAAGATTTCAAACAGATAGACTGCTACCCAAAGAGGCACAAACAGTGCCGCAGATGCCATGAACACCCCGTAGTAGAACTGACCGATCACCCACATGATGGAAAGTGCAACGACCATAAACAAATTGATAATGGGGAGCATACCCCGTCGAAAAATCAAGAAGGCTGTCCTAATATCCACTATTCGGCCACTGATGTAGGCTACACCATAACTCACCTTATCTGACGAATCGGTCACCCCCGGCACTTTTCGCGCAGGGGGACTAGCAAGCCGCTCACCATGGGTACGGTACCAACGTTTTTCCAGTTGTTGTTCGATGTCCGTTACCGGCAAATCACAGTTCAAAGGTGAGTCGCTCATCAACGCCTAGTTCCTCTACATCGTTTCCATCCAGAACATAGAATGATAAGCGCTTACTAAATGACACTCGCGGACGCAGGGCGCTGCTCACGATAGGTCGCCATATCAATCTGGCCCAGTTTTGGAGTGAGCTTGCACTCACGCTGCTCCCACGGGTATTCGCACTGCCGGCGATGCACCTCTTTCCAGCCGTCGCCCTCTTTCCAGGCTTCCAGATCGAGATCACGCCAGTAGCGGGGATTGCGCCCTGTTTTCTTGTCATGCTCGGCGGTCACCGGGTCCAGATGCCGGAATGGCTCCAGCCGGGGTGTGTCGGGCAATGGCTGACTCACGTCCATGTACTGCTGGAGAACATCCCAAAGCGCCAGCACTTCGAACTTGCTGGATTCGATGCTACTGAACGCCGTGTTGTGGAAGGACTTTTGGGTATAGCGATGCACCAGAATCAGCCGGTAGAAGATGCCGCCTTGCTGGATCACCCGATCCACGTAGGCATCAAATTCCACAAACGGGGCCTCGAAATAACGGCCACGCCCCAGGGCCATGCGAACCGGACCGGTGACGCGGTTGAACTCGCTGCAACCGTCTTCCAGAGTGTCGTCCACCTTCTTGCTGATGTTTTTTTCAAAGGGTTTGACGAAGAAACCTATGCCGGTGCTCATGAGCCAGTTGGTGGTAGGCCTCGCAATCACCAGCGCGAACAACATCCATCCTGGTATTAAAATCAAACCGATTATGCCTACTAACAGGCCAGGCATGCTGTAGTACTCTGCCATCGCAAGGATCCCCCAGCCCGCGACAGCCATACCCCCAACGACGAGTACCAAGATCCAAGTTATCGGTAGCAAAAGGATTAAAAACCTAAAACCTAACTTTCCATTCAAAAACCGAATCCGCTGGTGATCCGACCACCACTCTGTGTCCTTGAACTCTGGATCCTCTTTTTCTTTATCCTGAAGCGCTTCGACGTCCTGAATCGTGCGAAGGTAGGGGATGGTCTCCGCATAGGAACCAATAGGCTGAAGCTCTTCACCGGTACGGAACCGTTTCCTCGGGGATTCCGGCAAGGGGCCGATTCCATTTGCCCGAAAGGCACTTGCCGAAAACCCTTCTACTTCCTGGGGTTCAACCATCTCACGTTCCTTGTAAATACAGCACATGTTTGCAGGCTAGGCCTCATACTCCATATGGACCCGCTGCACCTACCAGACGCCGATCGCCTATGATTGGATGCAGCTCATCAACACCCAGTTCCGCTCTGTCATTTCCATCCAGAATGACGCACCTTCCGCCATGGAGATAAGGTGTTTCCGTAGTGTCAGTAGTAATTGATCTTCCCAAAAACGGCTTCGATTTCCTTTGGCCATTTATACTTGAAGGGGCTAAACTTCCACCAAATCATCGTCGGCATAAAAACAACAAAGAAAAAATGATCTATTAGAAAAACTCTCAATGACTTAAACCCAACTGCCTTTACATAAGAGTCATAATTGGCTGTAGCAAGAATATCAAGATCATGCTCACTGACTCCTTCGTTATAGTATCTAACAATAAAGTTCCATCGCTGATACATCATCTCTTCATTAAACGTGGAAGAGATTTTTTTGCGATATAGCGCTCGTTTAGGTGCTTTTCCGCAAAAGTAATATTTTTCGCGCAGATAGAGGTGAGAATAATACTGTCGCTCCCACATCACACCGGAGCCCAGATACTGTAGATTGTGAGAAAAACTCACCTCCAGCTTATCCCAGGGTATCCGGTAGAAGGTGCCTCGGTGTCCCACATATACGAAGCCATCCTGCCGGTCGATCCGCACCGGTAGCGTAAGCGGCGCAAAAATCTCAAACAGGTAAACCGCTGCCCAAAGGGGCACAAACAGGGCAGCGGATGCCGTAAACACGCCGTAATAGAACTGACCAATCACCCACATGATAGACAAGGCCGCTATCATGAACAGATTTATAAAAATTAGCTGACCTCGTCGAAAAATCATATAAAACGTGCGAACGTCTATAAACTTGTCACTGATATAAGCAACACCGAAGTCCTGTTCTTTCGAAGAGTCGGACACCCCCGCCACTTTACGCGCAGGAGGGCTAGCAAGTCGTTCACCATGGGTTCGATACCAGCGCTTATCCAGTTGCTGCTCGATGTCCGAAACCGGCAAATCACAGTTCAAAGGTGAGTCGCTCATCGACACCCAGTTCCTCTACGTCGTTTCCATCCAGAACATAGAATGATACGCGCTTCCTAAATGACACTCGCGGACGAAGGGCGCTGCTCACGATAGGTCGCCATGTCAACTTGGCCCAGCTTCGGGGTGAGTTTGCAGACCCTGCGCCTCCAGGGATATCTGGCTTGGGCCGTGGCCAGTTTGGCGCCTTCGCCGGATTTCCAGGCCTCCAGGTCCAGATCCCGCCAGTAGCGGGGAGGACGATTGGTTTTGCGATCGTACTCCGCCGTTACTGGATCCAGATGACGAAATGGCTCAAATCTTGGCATGTCAGGGATCGGCTGAGAGACATCCATAAACCGTTGCAGCATATCCCAAAGCGCAAGGACTTCGTTCTTGCTGGCTTCGACGCCGCTGAGCCAGGTTTTGTTGAAGATCTTGCCGGTGTACCGATGGACGAACATCAGGCGGTAAAAGATGCCGCCCCGCTGGATCACCCGCTCAACGTAGGCGTCAAATTCGATAAACGGGGCTTCGAAATAGCGGCCTTTGCCCAAAGCGAATTTGGCTTGTCCGGTGACGCGGTTGAACTCGCTCATGCCGTCGGCGAGAGAGCGGTCGACCTTTTTCTGGAGGGTATTTTCAAACGGTTTAAGAATGACTCCGAGCCCTTTACTCATTATCCAGTTTGTTGTCGCCGGAAGAGCAAGAACCCCAACAATCAGTGAGGCAATTAAAATTGCAGCGGTAGTCAATGTTGTCAATAGTGCAGGAAAGCCCAATCCCTTAACGAAATTTATGGTGAGCCAACCAGTTACGATGGGCACGAAACCAACAAGAAAAACAGTCCACACATAAGGAATTAGGACAACTAAAGCTCTAGTACCCGTTTTACCGTTAACGAATTTTATTCGCTGGTGGTTCCATCCCCACCAATCGTCATTTTCGAAGTCTACACCTTCGACTTCTACCGATTGGACTTCAGTTACGTCTGTGATGATCTTTTCGCAGGGATTGATTGTGGCATAGTCAAACCAGGGCTGGAGTTCGTCTCCTGCCCGAGTTCGCTTCTTGCTGTCGGGCAGAGGTGGAATGGACTTCGAGTTTAGTGCCCTGTCAGCGTATCGCGTGGTGTTTTCGAAAGTCATGCCTCAACCTCAGTAACGAACCAGTACGGTACGGTGGCATTGGAGTGTGGGTCCCAAAAGCTCCGCTCTTTCGGTGGCGCGTGACCGTGGGCAATAGGGTCGTAAGGTGCGAACGATTCAAGCATAGGAGTAGGATAAACAATTGTATCCGCTTCCGATGCAATGGCCGCTTGCAGGGCAATGCGTGCGGTTGTTTGGGTAGAGAGTTTGTGGGAATAGCTCGCGTAGGAGCTATTCTGAAGTTCGCGTTTAACGAGAAAACGAATGGCATTTTGTTCAGGGAGCGACTGGCGGGCTGTTATCCGAGTCAAGTTTGTCACATGGGACTGGGTTTCCTGGCGAATGGTTCCGATCCCTGGCGGGCCGTCCACCTGGCTCTCTGAATAGGCAACTTCCTGCACGACGATGCTGAAGGTGCGAGCGGGTTCTCCTGGTCGACATTCTCCAATGTGGCGCAGTTGGCTGATCAATGGGGTCGTCAAGGTGATGACATAGTCATCAGGCTGGGGCGCGTAATCTGGGTTACCGTGGGTGAGTGCCGGATCTGGTTCAATATCGGCGTAGCGCTGTGCAGTTGCTTGAACCGGGTTCAGCATGCTGAGTAGCTGACCGTAGTAATCCACGTCCGACGGCATGGGATCATAGTCAATCGGGTGAGCGCCCAGAGGGCCGTTCTTGAGGAGTCGCTCGAAATCGTCGTCTTTCGCGTTGTCTGCGAATAGTGAGCCGCCGACAGCCATGCTAATTCCCAGAACGGCCCATCCCCAGCCAGGAATGGCCAGGAGTCCTGCCATTAATGGAGCGGCCAGGAATATGCTTCCTCCGACCATAGCTATGGCATGGCCCATGGCGGCATCAGTGTCCCCTTTGGATAGACTGAGTCGCATATCCCAGGCGCTAATGCCTATGGCTAACACTCCCCCGGCAAATGAAATCGCGCCAACGGTGCGAACGAGTGTAGGTGCTCCTACCTTCAACAATCGGGGACCAATTACTGGGACTCCTTTCATGTCAAAAAGTAGTCGATTCGAGAATTGATAGAATCTCGACGTGCTAGTTAGACTGGCTCCAGATAATTCAGCGGTTACTATTCTTAGTTTCATTGATGCAGCTAGCAGGTCGACGGATGCGCCTGTTATCTTAGAAAGAGGGAGGCCATAGTCTTGATTAGTTTTCACGGCATCGTTGAGGCCCTTTATTTCAAGGCCCAAATTGAAAATGGCTAAGGTTGCCAAGCTCTTTGAAACAGCTGGCCCATCCACAATACTCCCCACCCGTTTGGCAAAGTCCACCTTAAACAAACTGAGCTTCTGCGCCTCTGCGTGACCTGAAGGAACGGTAAATACCCAAGTGTCCATCGAAACTTTCTTAATGCCCTCTTCTATGGCTTCGGCCGCTTGTCTGGTGCTTGTGGAACCGGTGACATCGCCACTCCGGTTCAACAGGTTTGCGTAGAGATAGTCCTTCCCGCGCTGTAACAGGTTGGCGCGATCAAGATCCGTTAACCCGTATTTAATACCTTCACCGTAGACGCCAACAATCGTCTGGCGGCTCAGATCCACGGCGCCACGGCGCATGACTTCGATTCCCTGGAGGTTCGGATCACTAATCGCCGATACGGACGCGACACCCTGCATGATGCGTGGCACGTGTACGGCCTCGACATCGCCGTCCTCAATGAGCTTTCGAACAACTGCCAACAGGGCGGCGCTCCACTCACCTAGAACGTCGGTCATCAGTTTTCCGACCTGACCGACGTGTTTGACGTCCTGCTCGGCAGACTGGCTGTCGGCCTTGGCCTGTTGGGTCTGTTTCTCCAGCATCGCCAGGGACTGCAAGTGCAACTGATCCAGGTGGTCGTCGCCAATGTCCACTTGATCGGTAGCCAGCCGCTGGAGGCGTGCGTAAGGGGAATTCTCGGCCTCATTGGTTGGTTCGATGGGAGACCAGACATCCAGCCAGTGGCTGTCGCCAATCCATCGATTGAGCGAAGCCAGCACATTGTTCTCTTCTTCGATACCGTGCCCAGCGAGGATGTCTGGGATTTTCTGTAGACTGTTCAGGAGATCGGCGCACACGCCATAGGCCTCGCAGACCCCGATCCCATCCTGCTCAAGGTAGTCGGCGAGGACAGTATTTAACTCCCCATACTCCATCAATGCTTTTAGTTTGCCGACGTGCGAATTGATGATGTTGGCGGCATATTCACGTTCGCTGGTTTCCAGGGTGTCGTTGAGCTTATCCCGGTCCACGGCGTCGCGGTACGAAGCCAGAGGATTTGAGCCATCAGGGCGGGGATCGAAGACGGCCTGACGAATCAGCGATGCAGAATGCACCAAAGGTTGGCCTTTGAGGCTCATTTCTAGCGCATCGAGATACTGCAGGGCCTGATGGATCTGGGCGAGGGAGTGCCGTACCTGGAAAAGCGGGTCGGCGACGGCAATGCATACAACGCCCTGTTTATCCCGTAGCCCCTCCAAGGCGTCATCACCGGCTGCGCAGCTGATATCGAGATTGGGCGCCTCTTCGCCTTCCTCGGTGAGTGAGGTCAATCGGTTGGCAAGGCGCTGGCACAATTCGTCCGCTTCGGGCTGCTCGAAGCTGGGCGTGAAATCGAGCGGTTGTTCCAACATCAGTTCCACACCCAGATCGCGAGGCCTTAGGGGCGGCACGGAGTCAATGGTTTGGGCGGGGAACCCCCGGTCAAAAGTTAGAAGACTTTTTGAGTCTCCGGGTTGAATAGCCGCATAGGCAGGAGCAATACCTGCGCTTCGTCTGTTGAGCCGCAGGGTATCGTCCTCCAGGGCGAAGATATATCGCCAACTCCACTGTGTTTCACTGAACGCTATCCGATAGCTATGCATAACCCCCTGGCCCTGCAAAAAAGCGGGAATGAGGAGGTCAGCGCTCCATTCGCCCTCACTTTTCCGCTTCTCTGAAGGCGCATTGTCTGGCTCTGACGGACGAGAGCTCGCCAGATCAATATCGCTCATCTGTCCGTCAGGGCGAACTTCCAGTTCTCGCCAAAGCTTGTTGCCTTGAAAAACGTAGACATAGCCGGGGCGCAGCAGGGCAACACCGCGTCCTGTATAGGTCACAACGCCGCCGGATCTGACGGGCGCATTGTTACAAAGCTCGGCAACTGGTTTAACACGCATCAGGGTATTCTCCTGAACATCCTCACGCTCTTCGTTCGATCGAGCTAGCTGAAGCAGCGGCAGAGTCATGGTGCCACCTTCACGTTTGGGAATATCCAACACCAAGTCGGCCGGGGAGGCCTCATCATAGTCAGCATGTCTGAATACTGATTGATCCCGAGCCTCTTCCTGAAACTCCACTTCTGACATCAGGTTGTCTCCCCGTTGTTTTTAATAGCTCGTACTTTCTCGATTTCATCGCCACCGCCGATGATGTCGACGATCAGTCTTTTCTTTCGACCTTCCGCGACAAAAGAATCCCGCTGCTCGGCGATAGGCAAGTTAACAGGTTCCACACGTTGGCCATGATCGCTTTGCAGCAAAACAGGCAACTCCGCCCCACTCGCCCCCTGCCCGCTCCCAGTCCCCGGACTTCCCCCGGAGTTGATCTTGATGCCCGGGCCACTCAGGGTCACGCCGCTCGGGTCCAGCTTGATGAAGCTACCACCGCCGGCAATCGTGAGTTCTGCACCGGCATCCAGAACCACTTTGGCGCCCGCCTTGTGGTGCACTTCGGTGCCCGCTTCGCTGGCCGTAACCGAGCCGGTTTTCTGGTGCAGGGAGCCACCGATGATCTGGCTGCAGTCTGCGCCGACAGAGAGCCGATTCTCGCCGTCGGTTGTGCAGTGTTCGTTTGCCTGAATTCGGCTGAATTCGTGATTTTCGACGGTCCGATGGCTGTCATTCCTGATGACTTCGGTGCGGTTGTTTTCCGTGAGCAGGTCCAGGTCTTTCTGGGCATGAACGTAGATCTGTTCCTGATCTGCTTCGTCCTCGAACCTCAGTTCGTTGCTGCCCTCGCCTTTGTGGGTCTGGGTTTTCAGGGTGGTCCGGGTTTTGTGTTCCGGCAGTGAATACGGCGGTGTATTGGTGGCGTGGTAGGTCCGGCCGGTGATGATCGGCTGGTCCGGGTCGCCGTCCAGGAAGGACACAATCACTTCGTGGCCGATTCTCGGCAGGGCCATGAAGCCGTACTGGCCACCGGCCCAGCCCTGGCTGACTCTTAGCCAGGCGCTGCTGTGTTCGTCGTTCTGGCTGTATCGATCCCAGGGGAAGCGGACTTTGACCCGGCCGTACTGGTCGCAGTGGATTTCTTCCCCGTCCGGGCCGGTCACGAGTGCGATCTGGGGGCCGTCCATCAGGGGGCGGTGTTCGCAGATGGGGCGCCAGGTCTTGTCCGCCGGGATAGCACTGAACTCGTTGTGGTAGCTGGTCGGGTCGCTGCCACCTTCTTCTTCCAGGGCCTGGGGTTGTTTGCCGGTGTGGGTGATGGCGGTGAGCAGCCACTCCCGGTTCAGGGTCTCGCTGTCGTGGTCGGTGAGTGCGACTTTGGCTCCGGCGGTGAAGTCTGGTCGGTTGCTCTCGCCATTGGCGGTGCTGGCGTTGTTTCTGAGGGCGTCGAGCCTGGTCTGGGTAAAGGGCTGGCCCGAGGCGTCGGCCTTGAAGCGGCCGGGGTAGTCGTAGTGCTGGTAATCGTCCCGCTGGTTCAGGTTGCCGCTGGTCTGTTCGTGCATCAGGGCGTAGGCGGGGTTCTTGAAGGTGTAGTCCTTCATGGCGACGGAGGCGGCTCTAACCCGTTCCTGATAGCTAAAGCGGAAGACGCAGGGCTGCTTGGTGCTGCCTCCGGCTTTGGCGTTGTAGGCCACGTTATCCAGTCTCGGGGCATCGCCGTGATGATCGGCGACGATCAAGCCGGGTTGGGTTGCGCCATCCACGCTGCCGTGCTGGTAGCGGTAGTGCCAGCCTTCTTCGGCCGCCAGCCGGTTGATGAAGTCCAGATCGCTCTCCCGGTGCTGGACGCAGTATTCCCGTTCTTCCGGGGGGCGTTTGAGGTCAAAGACGGTGTCCACAATGCCCCGTTCTTCCAGCAGGGTGCGCAGGATGGCGTCGGTGCTCTGGGTCTGGAAGATGCGGCTGTTGTGCATCAGGCCCAGGCGCCACAGCGGTGGCTGGATCACCAGTTCGTAGCGGGTTCGCCGATGGCCGGTCTCCCCGCGGGCAAATTCGTTGACCACGCCGGTGAAGCGCCGTAGCGGCGCGCCATCCTGCCAGACCATCAAATCCACGGGCTGTTCCAGCACATCGGCTGCCTGGATCGAAGGATCGGTGCTGGCCAGTTCGAGCCGGCCCTGAAAGAGGTCGGAGAGGCCTTCGGTCAGCGCAAAGCCAACCACGGCGAATAGATCTTGGGGGAGTTCACCTACACGGGCGGTGAACTGCAGTCCGCTTGCCTGGGGCATGTCTTCGTTCCCTGAAGAAAATGGTTCGTTCGGCTCTTCCTGAGCACGGCTCAGATTATAACCATCGCCATTGAGAATGAAACCCCGTGACTGGCGACAGGCATCAGAAGAGGTTGACCGCAGGTCTAATCTCCTTCACCCTAATCTGGTTTCATTACGCAACCGGAGATTGATTGTGAGCGAATACAAAAACCGAGCCGTCGTACTCAAGAAGCGCCCACAGGGTGAAATTCAGGACGGCGATCTGGTGCTGGAAGAACGCCCGGTGCGGGCGCCCAACGAGGGTGAGGTCGTTGCCCAGGTACTCTGGCTCTCGCTGGATCCTTACATGCGCCCACGCCTGAACGATGCAAAGGGCTACATGGACCCGGTCGCCATTGACGATCCCATCGTTGGCGAGAGCGTCGCCCGCGTTGTGGAGTCTCGCTCCGAGAAACTGAAGGTGGGTGATCTGGTAACCTGCTACTCCGGTTGGCAGGAATACGTAACTTTCCCGGCCGATGCCCCGATGGTTTACAAAATCCACCAAAAAGACAATGTGCCCTTGCAGACCTATCTCGGTGTTGCGGGGATGCCCGGCCGAACCGGCTATTGCGGACTCATGTACGTGGGCAAACCCAAAGCCGGTGAAACGGTCGTGGTTTCAGCCGCCTCTGGCCCCGTAGGCACGGTCGTTGGCCAGACAGCAAAATCGGAAGGCTGCCGGGTTGTGGGCGTTGCCGGCGGGCCGGAGAAATGCAGCTATGTGGTGAACGAACTCGGCTTCGATGCCTGCGTCGACTACAAAGCGGGGAACCTGGAAGCCGATCTGAAGGCCGCGTGTCCGGATGGTATCGACATTTACTTTGAAAACGTCGGGGGCGCCGTCACCCGGGCTGTGGCGCCACTACTGAATAATGGCGCTCGCGTGCCCATCTGCGGGTATGTTTCCGCTTATAACGCGACTGATATGGCGAGCGTTGAGACCCCATTTCATGTTCTGAAAGCCCTGGACCCCGTGCCAGAGCACCGGTTCTTCCTCGTGACCGAGTGGCAGGACAAACACCAGGAAATCACTGAAACCCTGGCTACCCGGATTGCTTCGGGCGAGCTGAAGTACCGGGAAACGGTCGCAGAAGGTCTGGAGAACGCGGTTGAGGCGTTCAAGGGAATGCTCAAGGGCAAGAACTTCGGCAAGCAGTTGGTTCATATCGCAGACTAACCGCTCGCCGCTGCTCGCATCGGAAAGGTTATTCTGCGATTTGAAGCAGAACCTTTCCGATGTTTTTGTTCGCCGCGACATAATCCATTGCTTCCGCCGCTTTCTCGATCGGCCAGTTACTGTCGATCAGTGGCTCTATCTGGCCTGCAGACAACAACGGCCACACGTTGCGGTACAGCGCCTGCAGCACTCGCGCCTTGTCGTCGACAGAGCGTGAACGCAAGGTCGAGCCAATCAGCCGGTGGCCTTTGACCAGCATGACGCCAAGATCCACTTCCGCATACCGCCCACCCAGCAGGCCGATGAGTACGATACGGCCATCGGCATTGAGAACCTTCTGGTCATCCGCGATGTAATTGCCGCCAACAGGATCCAGGATCATGTCTACACCACCCCAGGCTTTCACCGCATCGATGAAGGAGCCTTCTTTTCGGTTCCAGACACCGCTGGCGCCAAGCTTGCGGCAGATCTCCAGCTTCGCATCATCACCTGCGGTAGCAAACACCGGGTTGCCGAACGCCGTCGCCAACTGAATCACCGCGGTACCCAGGCCACTGGCTGCAGCGTGCAACAAGACCTTTTCACCGGGTTTAAGGCGGGCCTCTTCGTACAGATTCAACCACGCCGTGGCGAACACTTCGGGAACCGCAGCCGCCTTTTCCAGGGAATACCCTTTCGGAATCGGGAGCACCTGCGCCGCAGGCACAACCACTTTTGTTGCGTAGCCGCCACCCGTCAGCAAGGCGCACACCTCGTCGCCGATCTCGAATCCACTCACCGCGTCACCAACGGCAGCCACCCGGCCACTGACTTCCAGGCCAAGTATGTTTGAAGCACCGGGCGGCGGCGCATACATGCCCGCCCTCTGCATCAGATCCGCTCGGTTGACTGCCGTCCAGACAACATCGATTTCCAGGTGATCCGATGGCAGTTCGCCAAAATCGTCACAAGTCTCCCAGCTCAGGGAGTCACCGTTCACCTTGATTGCTTTCATCATGCCTGATTTCCGATATTTCACAGTAAATCAAAGCATACCGATGTTTTCTCTCAGATGTCATTAATTCCTGTTTGTTAACCAGACACTCTGATACGGCTTCAACGTGATGGAACCAGACAGATCATCAATCGTCATGCCCGAGATCAAGTCGACCCAGTGCTCCGTTCCAATCAGGTTGATATCACTGAGCGCAATCTGCTGGACTTCATTGCTGATGTTGTGGATGCAGAAAACCGACTGATCGCGTCGCATACTCTGGCGCCAGAAACCGAATACCTGAAGCCCCAGGTGCAAGGTAAACTGCGTCGCATTGGGATGAAACGCCGGCTGCTTGCGGCGAATGGCAATCAAACGCTTCAGCTCGTGAAACACCTTACTGTGATGACTCAACGGGTTATCCAGGGTTTCTTCGAGCGTATCGATCTGCCATTGGCTACGGTTGATCGAGCGCAGTCGCCCGGTGTTCTCAACCCGTTCCAGATCATTTTCAGTGCCCAGAAGACTGTGAATGTAGAACGCAGGTATACCCTCCAACGCCAGCATCACGGTGTGAGCACAGATAAACCGCTGTAATTGCCAGTGGTCGGCTCCGGATTCGACGGTTCCTTTCAGGGCATCATAAAGCGCGATATTGATTTCGTATGGCTGGTCTCTGCCATCAGCCGTGCGCCGGTAGGACACCTTCCCACCAAATGAATCCATGGTGTTGATCAGTCGCTGCTTCTCGTCCTCACTCAACAATCCATCAGTCGGCCGCATACCGACGCCATCGTGGGATGCGATGAAGTTCAGATAGGTCGTTCCCATCTGGGCCGGCGGCATGCTCATCAGCCAGGTTTTCAGGTGACGGCAATCCCCGGTAACCAGCGTATTGATCAGCAGGGGCGGCAACGAGAAGTTGTAAATCACATGGGCTTCGTTGGCGTTGCCGAAATAGGTCAGGTTCTCACGGTTGGGCACATTCGTCTCGGTAATGATGACGGCATCCGGGCTGTGGTGCTCAATCAACAGGCGCAGAATTTTGATCAGTTCGTGAGTCTGCTGCAGGTGGATCGACGGAGTGCCCGGCTCCTTCCAGAGAAACGCGACAGCATCCAGCCGGAAGATAATCACGCCCCGCTCCAGATACTCACGGATGATTCCGGCAAATTCGATCAACACTTTGGGGTTGGCAAAATTCAGATCGACCTGATCCTCACTGAATGTGCACCAAACATGGCGTTCGCCATCCTCTGTCTGAACGGCAGTCAGCAAGGGCGAGGTTCTGGGACGAACGACCGCGCTCAGATCATCCCGCGGGTTGCCCTCGAAGAAGTAGTCCTTGCCCGGATCCACCCGCTTTTTGAAGTTATCAAACCAGCGACTGCGGGAGGACATGTGGTTGATGACCAGATCCGCCATCAGCTTGAAGTCGCTGGCAATGGCTTCGACATCTTCCCAGTTTCCGTGCGATTCGTTGACGGCGAGATAGTCCATCACCGCAAACCCATCGTCCGAACTGAATGGAAAGAACGGAAGTATGTGAACGCAAGACACCGTCTCCGACAAACAGTCCTCGAGAAACTGGTGAAGCGTGACCAACGGCTTCTGCCCGTCCTTTTGCACAGAGTCGGCGTAGGTGATCAGTACAATATCTGATTCATCCCAGTTGTTCTGATGCGCAGGCGGCGGGGCCTGATCCGGAGACAACCCCATGGTGGAAAGCAGTTGATCGGACAGAAAGTCGCAATCCAGCGACGGGTAAACCACCTCAAGCATGGAAACCAGTTTGGTTTTCAGCTGGTGGTTCATGGCCGAAACTCCTGATTGTCCAGTTCGACGGCTTCCAGCAGCTGCTCTTTGATATCCGGAATCGCGCTGGTCACCCGGTTCCAGCTCGGGATGAAAGGCGTATCCATCGGGTTATCCAGAAAATACGATCCGGCACGCATCACATTCTGGGCGAACAGCTCCACGGCTTTCTCCTCTTTGTGCCGATCAAAGTTCAGGCCGTTGATGACCGCATCGTTCTGGTAAGTCTCAACAAAATCGAGGGCAATACGGAAATAGGTGGCCTTGATGGTCCGGAACGTTTCCGTCGAGAACACCTCGCCATTCGTGGCCAGCTTGCGGAAGAGCGCCTTGGCGATATCCATACTCATTTTGGACAGCCCACGGCTGGCATCTTCCGGTGACAAATCCTGATGCTTATGGTCATAAACGTCGGCGATGTCCACCTGGCATAGCCGGTTGGTGGCGTAGTTGCGCTTCATTTCCGAGAGCACGCCGATCTCAAGCCCCCAGTCGCTGGGAATCCGAAGGTCATTGATGACATCGGTCCGGAATGAAAATTCGCCCGCCAGCGGGTAACGGTAACTATCGAGGTAATCCAGAAAATCGTTGGGGCCGCACACTTTTTTGAGCGCGCGGATCAGCGGTGTCACCAGAAGACGGCTGACCCGGCCATTCATTTTGCTGTCAGCCACCCGGGCGTAGTAGCCCTTACAGAACATGTAATTGAAGCCGGGATTGGCAACCGGGTAAATCAGTCGAGCAACCAGATCCCGTGAGTAGGTGAGGATATCGCAGTCATGGAGCGCAACAGATTTGCCCACGCCCGATGCCAGCACGTAACCGAAGCAATACCAGACGTTTCGTCCCTTACCCATTTCCGTTGGCGCCAGGCCCTGCTCACGAAGAAGCAGGTCAATGGCCCGCAGTCTTGGCCCATCATTCCAGAGCACTTTGAAGTTCTGCGGCAACTCTGAGAAATACTCCAGAGCGTGGCGATACTGCTCTTCATTGGCACGATCCAGACCAATAACAATCTGATCGAGATAGGGAACCTTCCCAAGCTCGTGGACAATGTTCTTTAACGCTGGCCCTTCGAGCTCTGAGTAGAGGGAGGGAAGCACCAATGACATTGGCCGCGATTTCCGGAACTCCAGCAAATCCGCTTCCAGGTCTTCAACCGGACGGCGAACCAGATTGTGGAGGGTGGTGATAATGCCATTCTGATAAAAGTCGCCCATGGGGCTCTCCTATTTTCAGTGCTAGTAGCCGTACTCAAACAGGAGGTTGAGTACACACTCGTTCCAACCCTCAGGGCCGGGTTTCAGAGAGCGCATGGCGTGTTTGGCCGACGGCAACTGCACGTTCTCGCTGTTCACTCCCCGGATCACCACCGGGATGTCAGCCGACTCCAGCATTTGCTGATCATTGGGGCTGTCTCCCAGTGCGATGGCAACCAACGGTTCGTTTCCATAGCGCTCCTGATATTTCTCCAGCAAGAAACGGGCCCCATCCGCCTTATCGAAGATGCCCATGGCATGAAAAAAGCGACCGCCCTGAACCAGGCGTAGGTCCGCTGCCGCCAGGGCAGCCTCAAATTTCGCAAGTTCCTCGTCCGAACCCTCCCAGAGCAGCGGTTCGGTGCCAAGGCGTTGCCTGGCAAGTTCGGCTTGCTCATGCGATAACCCGGAATACTCCGCCAACTCCTCGGCAGTCATATCCTCAAAGCCCCGAAAACTGGCTCCGCCCTTCCTCAAGCCCGTGAGCACGTCCAGGACCTGACGTCTTGGCGCCCCAAAATTCACCACGGATTCGTCAGAGTTGCCAAAAGTGCCGGCCGGGATGACGACCGCTGCACCATTTTCGACAATAAAAGGATCGGTATTGCCAAGCTCTGCCCTCACCTTGCGTATTTCCGCCGCCGTCTTACTGGAATTCAGGATCAGCGGAATACCCGCACTCCGGAGCTTTTCCAGCGCTGGCGTTGCGGCCTTCCAACTGTAATCCCGATGATCCAGCAAGGTGCCATCGAGATCGGAAATGAACAGTAAATGAGGGCGTGGCATAGGCGTATCCTTTTAGCCGTTGTGGAAGTGCGGCAGCCCGAGAGAGTGGTCTTCAGCTACCTCAATAAGCACGTCCGCCCTGCCCGGCATCTCGTCGAGACAGGAACGGGTGACTCGTTCGTAGTGCATGATGAAGCGAATGACTTCGGCATCGCTCATTATGCGCAAACCCGACGCCCTCTCCGCCTGATCGCACTCATTTGGTGCGCCTCCGTATTTGGCTGCAAGCTTGTGCTCCTGAAGAGTGCGCCATTCAAGAACACTGTCCATTGATGGCGCTTTCAGCATGATCAGGGTGTCCATCCGTGCAAAAAAGCGGGCGTAGTCCCCTTTCAGGCAGTCGTTTACATATCGCCGCCAGACCCCCTGCGGGTCTTCCTCGGATTCGAGCGTATTGATTGGGGTGAGTAATGCCTGTTCATCTGTCTCCGGGCGGGCTCCCTGGCACCATCCCTCAACCAGAACCACTTCGGCGCGCCCCGAAAAGCGAGGCCACTCAGCCTCGGGTTTGCGGTCATCCAATGCTTTATCAAAGGCCGGCACCGGTGTTTCATCCCCGTCCGTGGCAGACGTGAGGCGCTCAACCACGGCTTCACCAAGCTTGACGTCATGGGTGCCCGGAACGCCGCGCGTCAGGAAGAGCGGATGAACCTCTTCAGAAAGTGCCTGCCGCTCGGCTCGCGTGCGGTAGATATCGTCGAGGGAGAAACTGGCGGTTGGGCAATGGTAGTGATGGGACAGGATTTCTCTCAGGAACAGGGTCAGCGTGGACTTACCCGTTCCCTGGGCGCCATGAATACCCACAACAATGGGCCGTTTTTCCGTATCATGGAGGTCAAGAATATGATTCACCAGCGGCAGAATGACCTGTTCCACCGTCTGTTCGTACTGTTCTGGAAGACCTTCCGCCTCGATCAGGGAGGCAACTGTGTTTTTCAGTTGTCGTTCGGGCACGTTATGGTTCCTGATGTCAGACATCGTTTAGTGAATTAACTGAGCAGAATTCATACCAGAAGGGAGTATAGGCGTTTATGGGTAACAACGGTTTTCGAGTGGAACACCGTTATCTGGAGCTCCCGGACAGCTTCTACACTCGCGTGCAGCCCAAACCGCTCTCCGGCGCAAAGATGGTCTGTTTTAACCACAAACTCGCCGAAGACATGGGGTTCTCGGCATCCTCCGAGGAAGACTGGACTGCTGTCGGAGCGGGCCGCGAACTGCTTGAAGGCATGGACCCCGTGGCCATGAAATACACGGGCCATCAGTTCGGCGTCTATAACCCGGAACTGGGAGATGGCCGGGGGCTCCTGCTCTGGGAAACCGTTGGCCCGAATGGCCAGCGCTGGGACTGGCACCTCAAGGGGGCAGGCACCACGCCCTACTCCCGCTTTGGTGATGGCCGTGCCGTGCTGCGCTCCACGATTCGGGAGTACCTTTGCAGCGAAGCCATGCATGGACTGGGGATTCCGACCACCCGTGCGCTCTTCATGATCAGCGCAACGGATCCGGTCCGCCGGGAGTCCATCGAAACAGCGGCGACGCTGGTCCGGGTGGCCCATAGCCATATCCGTTTCGGGCATTTCGAATTCGCCGCACACCATGAAGGGCCGGAGGCAGTAAAAAACCTGCTTGAGCACGTGATCGCTCTGCACTTCCCGCATCTGATCGAACTCCCCGAAGACGAGCGCTCTCGTCGGTGGCTAGAGGAGGTGGTTCAGCGAACAGCCCGACTGGTGGCAGACTGGCAGGCCGTCGGTTTCTGCCATGGCGTGATGAACAGCGACAACATGTCCATCATCGGGGATACCTTTGATTACGGCCCCTACGCCTTTCTCGATGATTTTGATGCTGGCTTTATCTGCAACCACTCGGACCATGAGGGTCGGTACGCCTACAATCGCCAACCCCAGGTCGGCTTTACCAACTGCCAGTACCTGGCCTCGGCGTTACTGCCCATCATGGATGAGGATTCGGTTCGAAAAAGTTTACGGCGCTATGAAACGGCCTACAACGAACGGTTTTTACAGAACATGAGGGACAAGCTCGGCCTCGCCCGGGAAGACGAAGGCGACCATAGCCTGATCATGGAAACCTTCAGCATGCTCCATGAACACCATGTGGACTACACCCGCTTCTTCAGAGGGATTTCCAACCTCTGGTCCCATGGACACGCGCCAGTGAGAGATCTGTTTGTCGATCGAAGCGTGGCCGATGCCTGGCTCGGCCGTTATGAGGAACGTCTACAGAAGGAAGACAGGGCCCACGACGAGCGTGAGTACGCCATGCGCGGGGTCAACCCGAAGTACATCCTGAGGAACTATCTGGCCCAGCAGGTTATTCTCGAAGCCCAGAATGGGGATTACGAACCCATGAAAAAGCTGATTAAAGTGCTGGAGAAACCATTCGAGGAGCAGCCTGAAAACGAAGAGTACGCAGCACTGCCGCCCGACTGGGGCAAGCATCTGAATATCAGCTGCTCTAGCTGACAAACAAAAAGGGGCAGGTTTAAACCTGCCCCTTTTTTTAATGCGCGTTACGCGACACGCAGATCACACCGCCTTGGCAGCAATGATCTTGTCGTGCCACTCGACCGGACCAGTCTGGTGCACAGAACTGCCACGTGAGTCCACGGCAACCGTTACCGGCATGTCTTCCACTTCAAACTCGTAGATCGCTTCCATCCCGAGTTCTTCAAAGGCGACAACCTTGGCGTCCTTGATTGCCTTGGACACCAGATAGGCAGCGCCGCCAACGGCCATCAGGTAAACCGCGCCGTGCTCCTTGATCGCATCAATAGCCACCTGACCACGCTCGGCCTTACCGATCATGCCGGTCAGGCCGGTCTTTTCCAGCATGGTGTTGGTGAACTTGTCCATGCGGGTCGCCGTTGTCGGGCCAGCGGGTCCAACCACCTCTTCACGAACAGGATCAACCGGGCCCACGTAGTAGATGAAACGGCCTTTCAGATCGACCGGCAGTTCTTCGCCGTTCTCGATCATGTCCACCATCTTCTTGTGGGCAGCATCGCGACCAGTGAGCATCTTGCCCGATAACAGAACGGTTTCACCCGGCTGCCAGTCTTTCACATCTTCCGGGGTGACGGTGTCCAGATTCACGCGACGCACGTTTTCACCCACTTCCCAGGTGATTTCCGGCCAGTCGTCCAGGCTCGGCGGTGTCTGCAGGGAGGGGCCAGTGCCGTCCAGAGTAAAGTGTGCGTGGCGAGTAGCGGCACAGTTCGGGATAATCGCAACCGGCTTGTTGGCTGCGTGAGTCGGGTAGTCCTTGACCTTTACATCCAGAACGGTGGTCAGGCCGCCCAGGCCCTGGGCACCAATACCCAGTTCGTTTACCTTCTCGAACAGCTCCAGACGCAGTTCTTCTGCCCGGCTGGAAGCACCACGATCCTGCAGATCATGGATATCGATCGGATCCAGCAGAGACTCTTTCGCCAGCTCCATCGCCTTCTCGGCAGTGCCACCGATACCAATACCCAGCATACCCGGCGGACACCAACCGGCGCCCATCTGCGGAACCATCTTCAGTACCCAGTCCACCACGGAATCGGACGGGTTCAGCATGGCGAACTTGGATTTGGCTTCAGAGCCGCCGCCTTTGGCCGCCACATGCACTTCTACGGTATTACCAGGCACCATCTTGTAATGGATAATGGCCGGTGTGTTGTCCTTGGTGTTCTGGCGCTTGCCATCCGGATCAGCCAGGACAGAGGCACGCAGAACGTTGTCCGGATGAGTGTAGGCACGGCGAACACCTTCGTTGATCACGTCATCCAGCGGCTGGTCACACTCAAACTTCACATCCATACCGATGTTCACGAATACCGTCACGATGCCGGTATCCTGACAGATCGGACGGTGGCCCTGGGCACACATCCGTGAATTGATCAGGATCTGGGCCATGGCGTCTTTCGCAGCCTGGGATTCTTCTCTCTGATAGGCCTCGTAAACAGCCTGGATAAAATCTTTCGGGTGGTAGTAGGAAATGAACTGCAGCGCGTCCGCTACGCTTTCAATCAAATCGTCCTGGCGGATTACGGTGGTCATAGGCCCCTCATCATCTGGATATCGTTATATCGTGCCGTCGGCAAAATCGGGTGGCGGAAGTTTACCAGAAAAACCGGCCCGCGCGTGATCCGACGGAAGGCGAACTCGCCAATGGCGGGATTGTGAAAACCGGGACCAAAAAAAGGTATCATCCTACACAAACGACAAAAACAGACGGGAGCTAACGTGACTGACTCGATCCTCACAACCTTTGAAGACCACATACTTACCGCACGAATCGAACGCCCTGAGCGTAAGAATGCATTGACCCATGATATGTACACGGCACTGGGCGATGCACTGGAAAGAGCCCTTAACGAGCCGGCCATTCGATGCGTACTGTTTACCGGCAGCAGCGAATGCTTTACCGCTGGCAACGATCTCGGGGACTTCGCAAAGGGCCTGCCCGGTGCGTTCGAGGAAACGCCCGTTGGCCGTTTCCTGCTGCTACTCGCCACAGCGACCAAACCCGTGGTAGCAGCTGTCAACGGCCCGGCCGTGGGCATAGGGACAACGATGCTCCTGCACTGCGACATGGTTTTCGCAGGCGATAACGCCCGTTTCCAAATGCCTTTCGCGAACCTTGGTCTGTGCCCGGAAGGTGGATCCAGCCTCTTGCTGCCATCCTGGCTTGGACGCGTAAGGGCAGCCGAGTTACTGATGCTGGGCAAAGCGTTCAGTGCCGAAGACGCCTACCGGCTGGGCCTCATCAACCGGATCTGCGACGCCAGTGAAACCGAACAGCAGGCAAACGAAGCCTGCCGGCAACTGGCCGCCCAGCCGCCCGCCGCCACGCGCGCGACCAAGGCCCTGCTCAACCGTCCGAACACCGAGACACTGCAAGCAACCATGCTCGCAGAAGGAGCCCTGTTTGCTGAACGACTGAAGTCTCCCGAGGCGGCTGAAGCGTTCCAGGCCTTCATGGCAAAAAGAGCCCCGGATTACTCCCGTTTTGAGTGATCGTTGTCGCTCGACAAAGTACTCACTTCCAACTATTTTTCAGAGACGTCGAGTTCCTTTTGTAACGGGCAGCCGGAAAGGCAGAATCACACTTTCGGCTGATCAACACTTGCCATACTGTCGCTATAGTCAAAGTTACAGAAATTGGCTCTAAGTGCTGGTTACAATTTCAGACAATCGTTCAAGCAGGAAAGGCCTCTGACAACGGGCTTACCGGATCAGACCGGCCCCGTCAGCTGCCGAACATAACGACACAACAACAGGAAAAGGTTCCACCCATGTTCAAGAAAACTCTAATAAGTCTTGCCGTGGCGTCTTCCGTTGGACTTACAGGCTGCCTCAGCGGCGGAGACGAAGGGGCGAATGCCAACCCGGATTATAAAATTGAAGATACGACGATCGATAAGACTGTTCCCCGTCCTATCTACGATCCTAACCCGATTGCGGCAGAGCCGCAGTTCCCGATCAACTCGGACCTGATCCTGGCCCTCGGCGCAAGCCAGAGTGCGAATTACGATTTCACCGGTCTGTCTTCAGGCACGACGCCTGCCGATGACGCGGTCAACCGCCTTGCCGGCTTCTCCACCTCTGGCGCCTTTACCCTCAAGTTTGACGGCTCTTTGAATCCTGCATCAGTAGCGGCCAATGCGACGGTATTCCTGCTTCCTTTGAACGTGAAAGATGCAGTGGAAGGTGTTCCAGGTGCACTTCCGAATACAAGCCCGACCGGCATCGATGCAGCGAATCCGTTTGATCTTGCCACATTCGCCACACTGAAATACCGGGCGGACGTTGTCAGCGTTGATGGTGGCAGCAACAACGCGATTCGCGTTGTACCGCTGGAGCCCCTGCCGGAAGGTCAGAAATTCCTGTTCGTCGCGACCAACGACATCGTTGGCGCAAACGGAAAGCCGATTGAGCGTTCCACCCAGGACCTGGCGCTGGCAGATGGCGTACTGGGTAACCCGGCACTTGCCAGTGTCAAAACATTGCTTCAAACCTCCGATGCACTGGCTAACGGTGCGCTGGCGCAACTGATCCCGGCCGATACGCCCGAATCGGCGCTGGCTTACACGTTCACAACCAATGCGGACACCCGAGTGCTGGAAGCCATGATGGCTGCACCGGCCTTCGGCACGGACCTTGGTGAGAAAATCGGCTTCACAGCCCTGCTCAAGGCGGTTCGTGACAACTATCCGGACCTGAACTTCTCGGAGCTCACCACCAAGCTCGGTGAACTCAGTGAACTGGCAGCCGGTCTGGGCACAACCGTTGACCCCAATGACCTGACCGCTCAGGAGCTTGCAGCCATTACCGCGCTGGGCGAGGCTCAGGCTCTGACTCAACCGGCGGATATTGAGGCGGCTATCACAGCAGCCGTTCAAGACGGCTCCATCCATCTTCCGTCACCACGGCCGAACATTAACCTTTCAGAAGGCCCCGCCTCTGGACTTGCGACAATTGCAAGCCTTGATCTGGCGACCAACCCAATTGCCCAGGCCGCAACACAAGTCCGGGTTTCTCAGGGTGCTATTACCCTGCCCTACTTCCAGCACCTGCCGGGCACAGACGGCAGCGGTATTGTCGAAGGCTACTGGACGGGCAGCACGGATCTCGAAGACAGCCTGAACGAGAGCCTTACCGGCAGCGCGTCCCAGGACGTCTTCCAGTTCATCAGGGATATTGACGGCCAGCTGAACGTGAACGGTTACTTCCCGTACCCGCAGCAGCAAGGGTTCGTGACGGCACCCACCACGGTTTACTACCCAGACCCCGCCAATGCGCCTGCGGCCTGTGGCGGCGGCACCGATCCCGTAGGCGTTACCATCTTCCAGCACGGCATTACCACTGACCGAAGTGCGGCAATGCTGCCTGCGATTCTGATCGCCAATCAGGCGTGTCAGGCCGTAGTAACCATGGATCTCCCTCTGCACGGTCTTGGCGGCAATGAGGACGTCCCAGGGGCTCTTGGACAGATTCCTGGTCTGACACCTCTGGATGAGACTGCACTGGACGCAAAACTGGATGCTACCATCACCGGCCTGCAAAACGCCGGCGATGCGCAATCTCTGGCACTGGCTGCTCAGCTGACGATCATGCGCAACGATGACTACACTGGCGAGCGTCATTTCAACTACACCGCCGATGCTTCACTGAACCCCGTAGAGGCGGCAGCACTGACGGACGTCTCTTCTGGCAGCCTGTATGTAAATCCGTTGAACATGTTGGGTAGCTCGGACAATAACCGTGAGGCGGTTGTCGACCTGCTGAACCTGACAGCGACGCTCCAGACTCTGGACATCAACGGCGACTTCCAGCCTGACCTTGCTGGGCTGCCGGTGAGCTTTGCAGGCCATTCGCTCGGCGGCATCGTCGGTACCACCTATGCGGCACTGAATAACGATGCAACGCTGAATGCGACCCTTGCAGGCACTCTGAGTAGCGTGAGCGGCGGTGCCCTCACTTACCCGACGCTCAGCTCCGTGTCTCTGCTGAACGCGGGCTCCCAGGTAACTCGCCTGCTGGAGAACTCTCCGGCGTTCTCCGGCACTCTCCTCGGGGGCCTGGCTGCGAATGGAGTCACTCAAGGTTCCTCTGACTTTGAGAGTTTCTTCTACGTCTTCCAGTCAGTGGTAGACAGCTCTGACCCGGTCTCCTTCGCCAAGGATCTCGGTGCCAGCGGTACAAGCGTCCTTCTGCAGGAAGTCACTGGCGATACCGTCGTTCCGAACGAAGCCAACGTGAACCCGCTTGGCAATGCGTTCTCCGCTCCGCTGGTTGGTACCGAACCGCTGGCAGCCCTGATTGACCGGGGTGCTGATGCGACAGCGACCAACACGCTTGCTGACGGCGCAACCGTGGCCCTCATGGACGACAACAACCCGAACAGCGCTGCCATGCCACTGATCACCTTCTTTGACGGTACGGATCAGTGCAACGGCGCGAACCACGGCACCATGGTGTCTCCGCTTCAAGAGCAAGGTACATGCGATTCCTCGGTTGCCTTCACCGCCATGGTTACCCAGATCGTTGGGGCAATCGGTGGTGGCGCAATCCCGGGTAGCGATGCGGGCCCTGTCGTCGGTGCAGACATTGCGGCGGCTATTGCAGCGTCGCTCGGTTCGTCTGATACGGTGGCAAACGCTCTGGATCAGGACCAGAACTAATCCTCACCTGATCCAACTCAGGAAAGAAAAAGCCCCGGCCTAGGCCGGGGCTTTTTTGCTTTTAAGGCAACTGCCTGACTACAGGGAACCGTTAATGGTTTGTTCGCCTCCCGTAATCAGGTTCTGTTCTATCTCCTGCTCGGTAAACAGAAGCTTTCGGTATTGCTTGTCACTGAATTGCTGACTCTGGTCCAGGAAAAACGGCGACATGGAGTCTGACGACTGGCTGTAGCTCACCAGACCATAGGCTTGAGGTCCATTGTTCGTAAACTCCAGGCCGTAATGCCAGCTCGTACCCCGCGCAATCAGCCAGCCCTCGGTTCCAGCAACGGTGCCATCAGACAGGCGCCCGGTATTCGGAACGACTTTCGGTGCAATCCTCGGGAAGCGGGTATCCTCAGCGTACTGATCCGTCACTACACCAATAGCGTTGAATGCGCCATCAACATTACCGTCGCCACCGTGCCAGGGAATGCCGACAGACTGGAAGACCGGGGTACCACCGGGAGGCACATCGCCGGAGGGACGGATATATTGCACGGATCCCAACGTGGCGTTCAGGGCAATCCCCTGACTATTCAACGCTTTGACGCCCTGGGAGAGGGCCAGCAGCATGACATCTGACGCAGTGCCTTTCCCGGTTTCAGAGGGCTCAGCGGGCGTATTGACGGGGTCATCACGGTTGAATGGAACCGTCAGATCAGAGTCGAAACTGTTGGCGTAGTTGGCAATGAATACCCGGAATACATGAGCGCCGACGCTGTCTTTGTCGTAAACGCCATCCCAGTTATCCAGCACACCACAAGCCGTACTCAGATCCTCGCCATCAACCAACGTGGCGCCAATCAATCCGCAGCGCTCCCGTAACTCCGGAAGGAACTGCTCCGCATACCACGCCCGGTTGTTCCAGATCACGTTGATCAGGTCTGTCGCACTGAACTTGCCATCCTGCCCTGCGGGAGGCGTAACGCCAGGCATCCCTGCTGCTGTGGGGTTTTGCAGCATGGTAATACCAAGCCGGGTTCGGGGGTTAATCTCGCTGTTCTCCGGGCCATACATGGGCGAGTACCCAGTCAGGAACTGATCCGGGTTTGTCGACCAGTAACTGCTGTTAGAGTTCTGGACCCAGTCCGTTCTGAGCAACTTGGGCTTTTGGTCATAGGGGACCAGGCCACCGCATTCACCCTCAACCCAGTCATCAAAGCTTTCAGACCCGTCCAGCAGCGTTAGCCCTGCATCGAACAGCTGGGCATAGGCAGCACTTACGGATCGCTTGAAGTTGATCAACGCGATGGATTTCTCAGACAGGTTCGGTACCGAGCTACTGTCGATATAGAAGGCATTACCCTGATCATCCGCGTAGGTGGAGTTCACCCAGAGGGTGGTGCCACAGTTGCGGAATACATCCTGGAATTCGCTGAGAGTCGAAGCGCGACTCATGCCCAGCCAGGTATCCAGCAGATTACCGGTATTGGCGTTTGCGTCCCGATAGCTGTAGGCAGTACCTGCATCCCCCCATTTCGGCAGACCTCCGCTTGTGATGGCGTTGCCAGAAACCATAGGCCCGTACTCGGAAAAGTAGAACGTCCTCTCAAACACCACAGGGTTCGGCGCGCCAACATTGACCTCAATCTGGAAGGTCTCCTGAGTAATTGGCTTCTCTTCACCATCCTTGATGTACGTGAGGTTATCTCCGGCTTTGAGAGTCAGTTCGTACAGCGTAAAACGCCGACTCGTCGATACGGTGTGAGACCAGGTCAGATTCTGGTTGAAGTTAATCAGAGGCAGTGCAGTGCCCAGCAGGCCCGCGCCGTTGATATTGAGATACCCCGGAACCGTCAGATGGGCCTGGTAAAGGCGGCGATGCCCGGTATATGGGAAGTGGGGATTGGCCAGCAGGGCACCACGTCCCTGCTCGGTCATATCCTTACCAATGCCCCAGGCGTTACTGGCAAGCCCCATGTCCTGGAAACTGTCCCGCGACGACGCAAGTGCTCTCGCGCTTTGAACAACCGTGTCAGGCTGTGGCATCTGGGCATCCGCAATCACCGGCGTCGGGGCCGCATCCGCGGGATCCTCCCCCGGAACAGCCAGGAACACCGCGCCTGTCGCAAAGAGAGCGCCACTGGCGTACTGACCCACAATTCGATAATGCGCCAGCAGATCAATTGGCGATATCGCTTTCACCCAGGGCTGGTTTCGGCACTCCGCGGGGTAATCTGCCGGATCCGTTTCATTTACGTAGGCGTTGTATCCGGCGCTGAAACCATCCACCAGCGCTTTGCTCTCCTGGCTCAGTGCCGCATAGTCCGTTTCTGCGCCGCTCAGGATATGCTGAGCCTTGTAGCTGAAGTCGTTGATGATATTGATATCATCAACGCCAGGACCAAAATATTTGGCGCGTTCACTGCGCGCCTTGACCACGGCCTCCGCCAGCAGACAGAGGTTGTCCTCAGCCTGCGCATAGCCATGACCAAACGCGACCGAAGCCAGGTTGGCTCCGGTAATGTGCGGCACGCCGCCCGTCGTCCTGCGAATGTTTGCTTCCAGCTGGCCATCTGCTGGAAAAAGATTGGTGTCGAGGCTCGCGCTTGCGGAGCCGGATGAGTCGTCATCGTCGTGGAGGCATCCTGTCAGCACCGTACTGCCAGCGAGCATCAGTGCCAGGCTGAATACCCGGCCATACCCGGGCCTGCGGCCCGGTGTTTTCCTGATTTTCATAGTGTTGTCCTTATCATTGTTCACTACGGATTCACCGCTATCGGTGACAATGATAAAGCTAGCAGACTAATCGCTTTTAGGCAGCAAAACCGAACAGGTTCTCACGTTAAAATATCGCGTTATTAGAAATACTTCTTATTATCGGCCCCCAAATTCTTACCGATCCATTCAGCCCTGCAGCTCGTCTTCTCAAACTTGATCGGAAAACCAATCTGCCTCTGCTGGGATCCGTCCCCTCGATCGACCAGGATCACCATATCCCGGGCTTTCAATTGTGGGTGCTCCGCGGCCTCAGCAATGGTCAGCACCGGCTCGACACATGCATCAGTCTCCGAGAACACCGCTTGCCACTCGGCGAGCGTCCGGGTCGCGATCGCATCTTTCAACGCTTTCTTCAGCGCCACCTGATGCTCCGGATTCTGGCTCAGGGCAAAACTCTTCATTTTCTCAAGGCCCAGAGTGTCACAGAGGCGAGAGGAAAACTGCGGTTCCAGGCTGCCAACGGACAACCAGCGGCCATCGCTGGTCTGGTAGTAATCATAGAATGAGCCGCCGTTGAGCAGTGAACTCTCTGGCTTCTGCTCCTGTCCGCCGGCCAGGCAGGCGGCACCAGACATGGCGTTCAGGGCAAACGCCGCGTCGGTCATGCTGACATCAACGTATTGTCCTTCACCGCTCTGCTGGCGATGGATGACCGCGGCAAGAATACCCATAACGGCATGGTGAGAGCCTCCGGCGACGTCGGCAATCTGTATCCCCATCGGCGGAGGGCCACTATCGGCCCGACCACAGTGAGAACTGACGCCAGCCAACGACAGATAGTTGATGTCATGCCCCGCACGATTCTTATACGGGCCGGTCTGACCATAGCCGGTAATAGAGCAATAGATAAGTCCCGGGTTCACGGCTTTCAGCGCCTCGTATCCGATGCCCAGGCGATCCATCACCCCCGGTCTGAACTGCTCGACCACAACGTCAAACTCGGCAACCAGTGCCTTGATCCTGTCTGCACTGCCCTCGTCTTTGAGATTAAGGGAGATGGCGCTTTTACCCCGATTCAGATAGCCATGCGCCGTACTCACGCCGCCATCATGAGGCGGCATGACTCTGGTCAGATCCATTCTGTCCGGAGCCTCCACTCTTAAGACCTCCGCGCCCATGTCCGCCAGCAACATCGTTGCATAGGGACCTGGCAGTAATGTGCTGAAATCGAGTACTTTCAGTGACGCTAGCGGGCCGGCCATCAATATCTCCTTTTTGTTTGGATTATCGGATTCCCAAATCACTCGCCTACATGCTGCCCGGTTTTGCCAAGCGGGCCAACTGCCGGTTCCCTCATTCCAATTGGCCAAATCTTCCAGCTACGGCATAGGGCGTCACTTGCATTGTTGGGTCGGGGTCTTATGATGGATTTCGTTTTCTTAAAATGGCGAGATACATGTCCGATCTGACGGTTTCAAGGCACTTCGTTCAGGCCGCACTGGTAGGTGCTGAGAACCTGGGATTCGATACCCGGGAACTGCTGATAGAGGCTGGCATATCTCCCGAGCTTTTACGTATCGAGATGGCCCGGGTCAGCAGCGATCAGTTCAGTCGACTGATGCAGATCCTCTGGAACCGCCTTGATGATGAATTCATGGGCATGGGGCCCAGGCGCGCGCGCAGTGGTACCTTTGCAACCATGTGCGCACTGGTCATCGATTGCCCGACCCTTGAGGCGGTCTATCGGCAGGCCTACCAGTTCTCCCGGCTATTCGACCCGATGGTCTCGATGGAACTGGTCACGAATGGTGATCAGGCGCAGCTGGTCACCCGGATCGAAGGAGACATCCTCGACCCCTGTTACTTCCTCAGAGAAAGCTTGCTGGTTATCTGGCACCGTCTGGGAAGCTGGCTGATCGGCCAGCCTGTCGAGCTGGCCAAAGCCGAATTTGACTATCCCAGACCACCCCATGGCGACGAATACCGGCACATCTTTCACTGCCCCCTGACCTTCGAGTCCTCCCAGACCGCACTCACGTTCGACAAGCGGTTCCTGTCCGCACCGGTCATCAGAGACAAACCGGAAATGCGTCAGTTCCTGAAAACCTCGCCCGCAGACCTGCTCTCCCGGCCAGACGAGAGCAATACCTTTACCGGTCGAATCCGGGCCTTAATCGGTCGGGATTTTTCCAAACCGCTGCCGGACTTCGAGTGGATTGCCGCGGAGATGCACACCAGCCCCCAGACACTGCGCCGCCGGCTCAAGCAGGAAAATACGTCGTTTCAGGAGATCAAAGATTTACTGCGACGCGACATGGCGATCTACTATCTGAGTCGCCAGGAATTGCCGATTAATGATATTGCCACCAAGGTAGGTTTCACGGAGCCGTCGACGTTTCACCGGGCGTTCAAGAAATGGACGGGCGTAACCCCGGGTGCCTATCGCGAGGGCGAGAGAGGCACCCTGGTCGGCTAAGACGAATGCAAAGTCAGGAGTCTGAGGGCGACTGCAGGAGTTTGATCAGACGACCCAACGTATGAGCGACCTCCCTGGCCTGCTCCCGGCCCAAAGCCAACTGGAAGAGCCGAGAGCCATCCCTGGGATCGTAGACCCAACAAGCTCCGGCAGCAGGTTCACAACTCCATTCAACCTGTGGATTGACACCATAGACCGAGATTGGCTGGGTCCTCCGCATGACATCAACACCATCCCGACGAATTTCCTGAACGTTGATGGTGTTGTCATTGATATTCACCCGGTAGCCAATATCGGCGGGTTTGTCGATCTGAACCACCCCCTGGTCCTGTCGCCAGCCAGACACCTCAAGCAGGCTGTTCAGGTGCAGGGTCAGAGCCTCCCCGTTACTGTCCGCCAGGTAAAGCTTCCGCAGTGATTCGAGACTTTGCTGTCCCGCAGGCTCGATGACGGCTACCCGCTCCGTCTGGCCATTACCCGCCTGGGGAGCCACCGCATTTGCCTTTCGGGTCTTCTCGATATCGGTGATGAGCTTTAGCGATTCCTGATAATGACTACCATCCGTCCCGGCCAGGCCCACATACTGTTCCAGCGCTGACTGGGCTTCGTTAAGGTGATTGGCCTGAAACATGACCCGGCCACGGTAATAGTAATAATCAGCCGGCTTCTCACCTTCGAGCATTTGCAGCCGGTTCAGGTATTCCGCCGCTTCGTTCCATTTCTCGGTGGACACCGCGTCTTCCGTCGCCAGCATCAACCGGCGCGTCTCGTGCTCCGGAGCCAGGGCGTGGGCCTGCCCTGCCAGAAATAACGTTGTCAGCACCAATCCTCGAGCCAGACGACTACAATTAAACAACACTGTCATGGCATTCACTCCTGATCATTGTCGGCTCCGACCGGTTCATCGTGTTCAACCGGCCGGTCGTTTCTCTCTCCGCCTTCCAGCTCGTCATCGGCATCCACTTCAGCCTGATCCATAATGGCCTTGGGCAATTCTTTCTTGACCCTGACGCCCAATTCGACGAATCGGTTCGCCTGGGATATCAGGTTTCCGCGACCCCGGGTCAATGTATTCATCGCAGCATCGTACGTTCCCTGCGCGGTATGCAACTGTCCACCAAGGCGCTCCATCGCTTCAACGAACACGCGAAGCTTGTCGTAAACGGCGCCGGCACGATCGGCAATCCGGCGTGCGTTCTGGCTTTGCCGTTCATAGCGCCAGATGTTTTCAATCGTCCGCAGCGTTGCGAGCAGCGTGGTCGGTGTGACCACAATAATCTTTCGCTCAAAGGCTTCTGCGAATAGGTTCTCGTCCTGCTGAAATGCCGCCACGAAGGCTGGTTCGATTGGCATGAACAGAAGCACAAAGTCCGGCGAATGCAGGCCATTCAGCTGGCTATAGTCTTTCTCACTGAGCGCCTTGATGTGATTCCGGACAGCCTCGACGTGTTGGGCCAGGGCCTCGTTTCTCGCATTCTCGTCTTCCTCGTTAACCCACTGCTGATAGGCCAGCAACGAGACCTTCGAATCAATAATCAGGTTGCGACTGTCGGGCAAATGCACAACCACATCCGGCCTCAGTAGCTGGTTGTCGCTGTCCCGGTAGCTGCCCTGAGTTTCGTACTCGACGCCTTTGCGCAGGCCTGAGCGTTCGAGCACTCTCTCAAGGATCAACTCGCCCCAGTTGCCCTGTATTTTCTTGTCGCCCTTAAGCGCCCGGGTAAGATTGGAGGCTTCTTCAGTGATTTGCCGGTTCAGATCCTGGAGAGATTTAATCTCACTGCGCAGCGCCTGACGATCACGGGTTTCCGTGGTGTACACATCCTCTACCCGCTTGCGAAAATCCTGCAACTGGTCCCGGAAGGGGTTCAACAGAGTATCGAGGCTGGTTCGTGTCTGCTGCGTGAAACGTTCACTCTTCTGTTCAAAGATCTTGTTGGCGAGATTCTCGAACTCCTGTTTGAGAGCATCCCGATTGCGTTCCAGCAATTCCAGTTTCTCTGCCGCCGCTCTCCGCTCCTTGTCGAGAACAACCTGCTGCTCTCGAAGGTCAACCTGGGCCTGGTGCAGCTCAGCGGCGAGGTCGTCAGTCTTCTGAACCTGCCTCAAGCGCTCGGATTCCAGCTCGGAGATCCGATGACGGCGGGCTTCAAGGTCGGACGCCACCCCCGCCAGTCGGTTTTCAAGTACCGAAGCTTTTTCACGCCATTTCTCCAGATCGGCTTCGTACCGGTCCAGACGAGCGCTATGGTCCTCACCGGCGCGGGTCAGATGGTCAAGTTCCTGTTGCAACAGAGCTTCACGATGCCTTGCCTCCTGCAACAGGTTTTCCGCTTCAAGGCGCTCGCTGTCCAGCCGTTCAACCTCTGATGCCAGGCGCCTGCTCCCGGTTCTGCTATGGATCCAGGCAACCACGAACGAGGCAGATGCAAGCACCAGCAGAATCAACAAGCCCGCCATTAATTCCGGTCGTGAAACCATGAGTTGGGTGACTGCCTCGGGCACTTGGCTCTCTCCTGTTGTCGCTTGAATTCATGAATAATTACAGTCTACCCCATGGGTGGAACCTTTTGCCCGACAGCCCGTCACCTGTATGACTGATCACCAAGGGAATCGCGACTGCTTGGCAAATCCATTCGAGAGGTGGACGTGCCGGTGGACGCGACAGGTGTTTTCGTCTAAAAGGATAAAATGTTCCTTCGCCAAGCTGGCATTACGTTTTTTTAACGGTAATGATGAACAGCAGAGGCGAATAAAACGGAAAAAGATCATGCTCAAAGAACTCTGGCGAAAACTGGGAGCAGATTTTCTGCAATCTCACTACTCTTCCCACAGCGGAGGAGGAGCATTCAGCTCGCGGGAGTCTGGCAAGTATGGTGAGTTTCGCATCCTGCCCCACATCACCCATACCGGAGAGTTCCATCTCGAGCGCCTGACCAACTTGCTGCATGCGAGATATGGCAAGAAGTTCGAGGCTAAAGACATTCGTGCGGCCAGTGACGACGCTATCAGGGATCTGATCGGTTTTGCTGTGCGCATTCAGGATCAGGATGTTCAACGGGAGCTGCTGCTGTTCTATCTCAATTGCTCCCCCGTGATACAAGAATTCCTGCGTTCAGAGACGCTCCTGGGAGACGGCCATTTGCTCTCCCGGTAACTACTTACGACGTATCACGCAAATTTGTCACATCAATCGCCCCCTTAACCATCTGTAAAACCTTTACACAGGCAGGTTGTTGTATACTCCTGCCCCAAATATTTACAGTTTCACGCGCGCAGACCATCGCATCCGTTTTCCAGGTGCTGTCGTCGGCCCGTGCCGGGGTTATTCATGGTGTTAAAAAGTGTTCCTACATGGAGGGGGCTGATCAGGCTCGCAGTTGCCTCCAGCGCTCTGCTAATGATTGCAGGTTGCTCGGCGGACCGATATTTCATGGTTCCCAAATCAAACATCGAGAGCCTCTCATCATCCGTCCAGGCTCAACGAGCGACCCTGGTAACCATGGAGGGGAATGCCACGGTTCGCCACGAGCAGCTACTGAACAAACAGGACAACAGCACACAGAGTATACTGGAAGCCATTCGCACCCAGGTTGAGAAGCCTACCTGCCCGCCAATCCCCGCCCAGAGGGCCTGCCCATCATCGGATTCATCGAAAGGACGAACCGATCGGTTGAAAGGCAAAGTGATTGTTGGGGAAGTCGAAAAAATCTACATGGCCGAGCCGGATCAGGTTTATACCGCCAGAATTGACAGTGGCGCCGAAACATCCTCGCTGGATGCCCGGAACATCACCCGATTTGAGCGGGATGGGAACAATTGGGTCAGGTTCGATGTACCCGTTCGCGGAACCAACGAACTGGTGACCATGGAAAAGGAGATCTCCCGCCGGGTCAAAGTCATTCAGGCCAGTGCAGACGAGGCGGAACGTCGGGTGGTTGTGGAACTCCAGTTTGCCATTGGTGACCACGAGCAGGTCGCCGAATTTACACTGACTGACCGGGCAAACCTGACCCACGAGGTACTCATAGGTCGCAATATTCTGCGTGACGTCATGCTTATTGATGTGGGTAAAGAGTTTGCCACCGAGCTGCCCGAATCCATTACCAATCGCAGAGGCGAATCGTGACCAGCCGCTCCCGCCTGCCCTTTTACATTGCCGTCTTTCTGCTGATCGCTGCCGGGATATCCCTCGCGATATGGCGACACATGGAGCTGGGTATTCCCTGGCTTACCGGAGAACAGCGTCCAATCTGGATGGTGGAAGCACGCGTCGACTTCGACGCTCGGGACGACTCAGTCCTCGCCAGCCTGAATGTCCCCGAGCAACCACCGGGATTTCGGGTTCTCAGTGAGCAGGCAGCATCTCCTGGTTATGGCTTTTCCGTTATCGAGAAGTCGGGAAGCCGCCGTGCCGAGTGGTCAAAACGACAGGCGTCCGGTCCGCAAACTCTGTATTTCAAGGCGCAGTTCATTCCTGAGCCCAGCGCTGAGCCCACACCGCCGCTGAGACCGCCCAAGGCACGAAAAGTCTTCTGGGAAGAGCCCCAGGCCACAGCGGTTCGAGAAATCCTGGACCAGGCTACCGCGCGATCCAGCACGCCCGAGAGCCTGACCCGCGAACTGATTCGCCTGATGCAGCCCGATACCCGCACACAGAACACGACGCTTCTGGTCGCCGAAGAGAACTACCTTAGGCTGCTGGAAGACATGCTCAACCATGCGGGCATTCCGGCACGGACAGCGGACGGCCTGAAACTTGAAGATGCCCGCCGCCGCCAGCAACTGACCCCGTTCCTGCAGATCTATAACGGTGAACGCTGGCTGACTTTTGATCCGAAAACCGCTGAGCAGGGCGTCCCCGAAAACTTGCTACTCTGGCGGCAGGGCGCTGGCTCCCTGCTGGATGTGATTGGAGCCGACAACTCCGAAGTTGGTTTCTCGATCCTGCGCCAGACTGTGCCGGCGCTGCAGCTGGCTACCATGCAGTTTGAAAGTAAGGGGCTTGGCTTTCTCAGTTTCTATGAGCTGCCCATTGAAGAACAGAGCATGTTCCGCATGCTACTTCTGCTGCCCCTCGGCGCCTTCGTTGTGGCCTTTATGCGAATGGTGATCGGGATACGAACCTCCGGCACGTTTATGCCGGTTCTGATTGCCGTCGCGTTCGTACAGACAACCCTGGTACCTGGCCTGATTGCGTTCCTGGCCGTAGTGTCGATTGGCCTGCTGATGCGCGGCTACCTCTCCAGCCTCAACCTGCTGCTGGTCTCCCGTATTTCGGCACTCATCATTCTGGTTATCTTTATTACCGCCGGCATGAGCATCATTGGCTACCAGATGGGCTTCAACACCGGCATGACCGTCACTTTCTTCCCGATGGTCATCATCGCCTGGACCATCGAACGCATGTCGATTCTCTGGGAAGAGGAAGGTGGCCGCGAGGTCCTTATTCAGGGTGCAGGCAGTCTGTTTGTGGCCATCTGCGCCTACCTCCTGATGAGCGCCCCTCTGGCAGGCCACCTGACGTTCAACTTCCCGGAGCTGCACCTGGTGGTGCTTGGCCTGATCCTGTTAATGGGTCAATACACCGGTTACAAACTCAGCGAGCTCAAGCGATTTACCCCGATGAAGGTTTACGACTGATATGGACTGGATCTCTCCACGTCAGCTGAACCGCCTCGGGATGCTGAACATGAACCGACGCAACGTGGATTACATTGCCCGGTACAATGATCGCTCGTCGTACCCATTGGTCGATAACAAGCTACAAACCAAGCTGGTGGTCGCCGAATATGGGGTCAAAACACCGGAGCTCCTGCAGATTGTCCGCCAGCAGCATGAAATTTCTCATTTTCGGGAAATGGCGGAAGATCTGGGCGGATTCGCGATAAAGCCCGCCAAAGGGTCGGGTGGGAAGGGTATTACAGTCATCACCGGCCGTGACGACGACGCCTACATCAAGGCGTCCGGAGCGCGTGTTGATGCAGATTACCTGAAGCGCCACCTGACTAACATTTTGGCCGGACTCTACTCACTGGCCGGTACACCGGATGTGGCGATCGTGGAAAGCCTGGTCGAATCGGCCCCGGAGATTGCCCGCTACTCGTTCCAGGGAGTACCTGACATCCGCATTGTGGTATTCCAGGGCTATCCGGTGATGGCAATGCTGAGACTGGCTACCAAAGCCTCTGATGGCAAAGCGAACCTTCATCAGGGCGCAGTGGGCGTTGGCCTGGATATCGGCACTGGGCGCAGCCTCAACGCAGTTCAGTTCAACCGCCCTATCAGCCTGCATCCAGATACCGGACTGGCACTGGAAAACATTCAGATTGATGCCTGGCAGGAAATGCTGGAAATGGCCTCCCGTTGCTATGAAGCCACAGGGCTGGGCTATATGGGGGTAGACCTGGTGGTGGACGCCAATCGCGGCCCCTTACTATTGGAACTGAACGCCCGCCCGGGCCTGGCGATCCAGATGGCCAATGGCCGGGGCTTGTTGCCAAGATTGCGCACCATCGAAGCCCTGAAGCGCCCGCACTTTATCCCCCAGGAACGCGCGACGTTTGCCATGGACACGTTCGCAGCCCTTTAACGTCGCCAACAAACACGTCGAATCGATATGTCATCGGGCATAAAAAAACCGGGGCAAACGCCCCGGTTTTTTTTATTTCACGCTCTCACTCAGAGCTCGCCCCGAGCGATCAGCAGCTTCCGCTCATGGGTCAGCCCCTTCAGGAGCCCCCAGGTCATGATCAACAGAATTGCCGTAAATGGCAGCCCTGCGCTGATCGCCGTAGCCTGGATAGCACCCAGAGCATCCTCACCACCGCCAAAAATAAGCGCAGCAGCGATGCAGCCTTCCATCACAACCCAGAACACGCGCTGAGCGGTCGGTGCGTCGGTTTTACCACCGGCGGTAATGCTATCGATCACCAACGAACCCGAATCCGATGAGGTCACGAAGAACACCAGAACCAGGATGATGCCAACAAACGAGATCACGCCGGTCAGGGGCAGGTTATCGAACATCTGGAACATGGCCAGAGGTACATCGGTCAGACCGTTTGCAGCCAGCGCGCCGATACCGTCCATAATCTGCTCAAGAGCCGTACCACCGAAAGAACTCATCCAGACCATGGTGATCACGGTCGGAATGATCAGAACCGCGGTTACAAACTCACGAACCGTACGTCCACGGGATACCCGGGCGATAAACATACCAACGAACGGCGACCAGGAAATCCACCAAGCCCAGTAGAATACAGTCCAGCCCTGGAACCAGGCTTCGTCTTCGCGGCCAAACGGATTACTCAGCGGCAGGACATTTGCAACATAGCTGGATGAGGTGACCCACATGGTTTCGAGAATCGACATGGTGGGGCCAGCGAAGATAATGAAGAACAACAGCAGACCGGCAAGGCCCATGTTGATATTACTCAGTACCTTTACACCACCATCCAGGCCACGAAGAACCGACATCAGCGCAACCGCAGTAACACCGACGATGATGGCCATCTGGATGTTGACGCCAGCACCGACATCAAAGAGATAGTTAAGACCGGATGCCGCCTGCTGAGCACCAAAACCCAGAGAGGTCGCCAGACCAAAGATGGTTGCGACAACCGCCAGGATATCGATGACATGGCCTGGCCATCCCCATACCTTGTCCCGCAGCAACGGGAAAAATGCTGAACGGATGGTCAGGGGCATGTTTTTGTTGAACGCGAAGAATGCCAGGGATAGCGCAACAACCGCGTATATCGCCCAGGGGTGGAGGCCCCAGTGATACATGGTGGCCCCCATGGCCAGATCTGCCGCCGCCGGCGTGTTCGCCTCTACGTTGAACGGGGTTTTGTACCATCCGGTGTAATAGGCCGTCGGCTCAGCCACTGCCCAGAACATAAGACCAATCCCCATACCAGCCGCGAACAGCATCGCAAACCAGGACATGGTGGAGAACTCGGGCTTGGCGTCCATACCGCCAAGCCGGATCTTGCCGACCGGCAAAAAGATCAGTGCAAGACAAACCACCACGAAGATGTTTGCGCTGATCAGAAAGAACCAGTCAAACGTTGCAATGATGTCCCACTTTGCACCGTCCAACATCGATTTAGATTCGGCAGGGAACAGCAAGGTTCCTACCACAAACAGCACCACCAGTATTGCCGTAATCGGGAATACCGGAGCGTGAAGATCGAGACCGAAAGGAGTTATATTATCCTGGCCTGCGACGTAATCCGTCTGATATTCGTCTTTAACTACCTCGCCCACGTTCGGCGCCTCCTGAGTTGGGTGGATCTTCTTTTCAGAATCGGAATTCAAACGTTACAAACGCGTCATCCTAATGTTTTGACATCAAAACATCAAAACCCGTTCCGATTCGCGCGCTCGCCTTTAAGCATAGACCAACATCAATTTCTGAAAAGGCCGGGGGATACACCACCCACTACAGAAATCGACTCGTATGGATATACTGTGCCTGAATCACCCCCGGCTGACGGCAATTCGGAACACTCGAGGTATCCATGGAGAAAACAAGCACTTTCCCGCTCCGCTACACCGCATTCGCTCTGAGCATTGTGGGCTTTTTTGTTTCACTGGCCATCAGCCTGTATGTCGGAGCCGGGTACATATTCCCCATCATATTTGCCGCTTTTTCCGCGTTAGGCACCTACGACATGCTCCAGCGGCGACACACGGTCAGCCGAAATTACCCAATACTCGCCAACTTCCGCTATCTGTTTGAATCCGTTGGTCCTGAAATCCGCCAGTACTTCATTCAGTCTGATACCGAAGAGCGCCCGTTCTCCCGCGAACAACGCACTATTGTCTACCAGCGTGCGAAAAACGTACTCGATAAGCGACCGTTCGGATCACAGCTAAGCATGTATGAGGAGGGGTTTGAGTGGATGAATCATTCCCTGACGCCTACTCGAATCACAGACAGCGATTTCCGAATCGTGATCGGGAAAAACTGCAAACACCCATACAGCGCAAGCGTGTTCAACATTTCTGCCATGAGCTTTGGCGCACTGTCTGCCAACGCCATCACCAGTCTCAATACGGGTGCGAAAATGGGCGGTTTTTATCATGACACCGGCGAGGGCTCCATTTCCCGCTACCACAAACAGCCGGGTGGCGACCTGGTGTGGGAGATTGGCTCTGGCTACTTCGGTTGCAGAAACAAGGACGGCACCTTCAACGCCGATATGTTCCGCACTAATGCCAGCCTTGATCAGGTCAAAATGATAGAGCTCAAACTATCTCAGGGTGCCAAACCGGGCCATGGCGGCATTTTGCCCGGCGCCAAGGTCACGCCGGA
The DNA here is from genome assembly GCF_000708045.1 of Marinobacter nitratireducens. GTDB lineage: Bacteria > Pseudomonadota > Gammaproteobacteria > Pseudomonadales > Oleiphilaceae > Marinobacter > Marinobacter nitratireducens. The sequence continues at coordinate 120,481 of NZ_ANIE01000002.1, read as the reverse complement.
AATTGCCGAAGCCCGTGGTGTTTCGGTTGGTGAAGACTGCGTATCTCCGGCCAGCCATTCTGCCTTCAGCACCCCGGTCGAATTGCTGGAGTTCATTGATCATCTGAGAGATCTCTCGGGTGGCAAACCCGTCGGTTTCAAACTGGCCATCGGCCATCCGTGGGAATGGTTTGCCATTGTGAAAGCGATGCTGGAGACCGGCAGAAAGCCTGACTTTATCGTTGTGGACGGCGGTGAAGGCGGCACGGGGGCCGCCCCACTGGAGTTTATCAATCGCCTCGGAACACCGATGACCGAAGCTCTGCTTCTGGTGCACAACACATTGGTTGGCACCAACCTCCGCGAGGACATCGCCATAGGCGCAGCAGGGAAAGTCACGTCCGCATTCAACATCGCCAGAACGATTGCTCTGGGCGCAGACTGGTGCAATTCGGCACGGGGGTACATGTTCTCACTGGGCTGCATTCAGGCACTGAACTGCCATACCGGCCGCTGCCCCAGCGGCGTGGCCACCCAGGATCCGCGGCGCGGTGAAAAGCTGGATGTGGAACTGAAAAGCCAGCGCGTCTACAACTTCCACAAAAACACCCTGGACGCCCTCAGACATCTTCTCGAGGCCTCAGGACTCCGGCATACATCCGAACTGGGCCCCGAGCATGTGGTCCGACGGGTGTCGAAGACCGAAGTCCACACCTACCTGGACCTGTTTGATTTCCTGCAGCCAGGCGCACTTCTTGATGGAGAAACCGGCCTTCCGGTATTCGACAGATATTGGCCCAAGGCAGACTCCAACTCCTTTGAACCGCCAGAATTCATACTCAAGCTCAGGGAAACCAAGCTGCAATGAAAATCCCTCAGTTAAAGCCTCAAATCCTGTTTATTTTTGGGTTGGGCTAGTGTAGACTTCGCTCCCGCTAAGCCACTGAGTTAACTCTCAAGTTTCTCAAAGGCAAAGCATTTCGGGGCGTAGCGCAGCTTGGTAGCGCACCTGCATGGGGTGCAGGGGGTCGTAGGTTCAAATCCTACCGTCCCGACCAGATTCCCCAAACAAAGCCCGGGCCGACAGGTCCGGGCTTTGTTTTATCTACCCTTCTCCGGACACACCAGCCGATACACCACGCTGAATATCATCCCGGCCGCAATGCCCAAAACATGGGCCTCAACGACAATCTGATGGTTCGTCAGCGTCGTCACGCTCAGTGGCACGTATAGGCCATCGATTGCTGTTTTTATCAGGATCGTGACCAGCAATAACACGGACAGGGATTTCATACGCCTTGCTTGCCTCACGAGGCCGGTCGCGAGCATGCCATAGAGTAATCCAGACAGCCCGACGTACCAGCTGACTTCTGGCGCCCAGAGCCAGAGACCAAACGTAATCGCGCACCCCATCAAAACGATCAGCAGCAGCCACTGATCATTGCTGAATGAGCTCCCGACAATCAGCCAGACAAGCCACAGGCCTCCGAGATTCAGGAGAAGATGAACCCAGTCCAGATGGACAAAGTGCGCCGTCACCAGACGCCACACTTCCCCACCCTGCACGAAATCAGATTTGTATTGCAGAGCCTCGGCCGTCTCGGAGTGAAACATACCGATCCCGATCGCAATGACGCTCATTGCGATCGGGATGATAAGGCTGGCGATGATTCCAGCGCACCGGCAACCAGCTCTTGCAACACGTCCTGATCACCAGAGAACAGGTAGTACTCCCCCGCCTGCGCAAGGTTGTCGACAATAAGCCCGGCCTGGCTCTCGATGGACTCCTGCTTGTCCCGGAGGCCGATACTACCGACCAGGACGCTGAAAATAGCAGCCACCAGCAAGAGCGGAAGCAGACCACCAATAATTATCTGGGCCCGAATGCTCGATAGACCAAACTCAGCGACTTTCACTGCCCGGCTCCCCTGTCATCGGCTGTCCATCCGGCAGCTTACCTGTCACCCGCGAAAGCGAACGGGCGACCGAGTGATTCATTTTGTAGCGGAAGAAACCCGGGTAGTTCACCTTGATGCCACCATCTGTCGTTGTTCCCTGCGCGAAGCCGGTGCTTTGCCCCAGGGACTCACCCACCTGGCAACCCAGCTCAGTCGCCATAGAGTAGACAGCTGCCAGGGCACCGGCTTTTACATACCCTTCGGAATAACCAAAAACGGGGACACGCTTCTGGTACGCAGAGTACAAAACAAACCTGATCCCACTGGGGGCAGTGAGCACGGGGTCGTACAACAATAGTAGTGCATCACTGCTGGCGAGTATGCCGGGCAAGACGTCGGGCAAATCCTGCCGTGTGGTTACCAGCCCTGACTGTATGGAAAAACCGCGCAGGCTGGCTTCGCGGTTCAGCTCAGCCTCATAGAGTCCGGTATTCGGCCCAAGAATCACACCGAGATTCTTCGCATCCGGTAGCAGGCTTCTCACTAAAGATAGGTGTCGCGACAAAGGTTGATCAAGCACAAAGACACTGTGAATCCTTGGTCCGAGCCTTCCGACAGGCGACAAGTGTTGAATTGTCACGCGCGGGATCATGGCGCTGATGATCGGAGGACCCGCCTTTATGGCCATGACAGACTGTGTGGCCTCAACGCCCACCGCGACAATACTGTGCACACCTCGCAGGTCGTCTTCGGGCTCTAACTCACCAATTCCAGCCACCCTGAGCCGAGCGCCAGCCTCTTGCCCAGGGAGATAGCACGTTGAGAGCCCCTTCATGAATTCGCTGTGCGTCTCGCTTTCCTGTTTCAGGACGACCAGCGTATCTCTCGTTTCGCCTTCTGTGACAGGCTCACTGCATACCACGCCGGCGACAAACAGGCACACCGCCCCCCCAATCAGCGAAACAGCCCTGCAACACCGGACCAACAAGGTATAACCGAATGCCCGTATCACGACGAAAACGGCCATCGGCATCAATTGGCAGAATATGACGAAAGGTACGCCCGGATCATAACAACTACCCGATTCAAGACATGCAACCTACATGTTTACGAGGATTCTCCTCGGGAAACAATGACCCAAATGGGCTATCGCGACCAATGATTCATGGATAAGCCGAGGCATCCCCCGCAAGCTGCTTGATAAGGCGGCGGTACTCCGGTCCAAGCTTTGAAGCCTTCCAACCTGTGGGCAACCTCGGTAGAGGCCGCTCTCGCATCAATGTCTCCAGACGATCTGCAGCCGACTCTCCCTCCGCCGGAGGGTCATTCATGTGATCGGTATAAAGACAGTCGCCGGGGACATATTCCGGGTATGCCAGGCGATCCGGCGCAAGGGGAATACAACCCGCTGCCATGGCCTCAAGCATGGAGAGTCCCTGAAAATCATGCACGGCAGTGGATACAACGACATCGGACTCAAGAAGAAGCTGCTCGTACGACGCCCGGCTTTCCAGGTATCCCCATCTTTCGATCCTATGCCCGAACTGCTCATGGATCGAGTCAAACACCGGTGGATAGCGCCGAAACCGCTCCCCGACGACACTCAACCTGAAGGGTACCTTCCGCCGCTCCAACGATTGCAGCAGCGCCAGCAATCGTTCCGGCCCCTTGTCGTATTCCCAACGATGGTTCCATAGCAGGTGAGGACACTGCCAGTTTTTCTCAACCGGCTGCTTAACAAACAAGCGATCCTCAATCGGAACGGGGACGACCTGGGATTTTTTCTCCAATTCCCCCACCAGGCCCTCCGGAACACCATCAGGCATTTTGCTCATCAAGGCTTCAACACCGTCGAGAAAACTCTTCTGGTTCCACGAGCTGTTGAACACCACACGATCTGCAGAAAGAGCGCTATAGAGATTGACCATCTGCGGATCGACCGACGAAGGCTGCGCGCCTGAAGCGGGGTAGGCAAACTGGTTCTCATGCATGTACAGCACACACGGCACGGTCGAAAGATGCGGGTGGATACCGCGCAATGTCGACAGATCCACCATGGAGGTTGCGATAATCAGATCCCATTGCTCTCTGAGGGCAGGCTCATGAAGCCAAGTCAACGGATTCCCCCGGATGCGCCAGCGGAAAAATCGTGGCGAAAGCGACAGAATCGTCCAGTCAAAGTCATCCAGCAGGGCGACCAACTGCTTGTACCACCGACGATGACTGCCTGCGTCATACCCGGACAACAGGAGAATACGAGGCTTCCCAGCTCGGCTCACTCAAAACTCCCCGGGAGCGCGATTTTCCCGCGAGACAATAGGACCTCACCATTGCGTTCCATCTCCTTCAGCAACCGACTGACGACCTCGCGCGCTGTTCCCAGCTCAACAGCCAACTCCTGATGGGTAATAGCCAATACACGTTTCCCGGACCGGGCGGCCAACCACTCGCGCAGGCGTTCATCCATCCGTCGGAACGCAACCTCTTCAACCAGCAGCATCAAATCGTCAAGGCGGCGCCCGTATGATTCCATAATTCCAAGCCGGAAATCTTCTGACTGATCCATCAGTCGGTCAAATAGGCCTCTTGGAATCATCAAAGCTTCGGCATCCTCTTCCACCACAGCCTCAGCACGGTAACCCCGACCGGTCATCAGACAGCCAATTGAAAGTGTGCAAATATCGTCAGCCCCCATGCGATAAAGCACGATACTTTGCCCGGAAAGCCCGGTCATCTGGACCTTGATGCTTCCCCCGGTAACCAGCGGCAATCCCCGGCATTGCTCACCCGCGCTGAAAACCACCGAGCCGGCGGGCATGTGCATTTTGCCAATGTTTTCCAGTGCATCCCGGCGAAGTGCATCGTTCAATGTATTGAGAATGCTATGGGCTGGCATTGATTCTTCCTCGTTCGATACCCAAACGCTGAATGTGACTTTATCACTGAAGCTATGCGGCGTGTCGCTCTATAGTCGCATCATCAACGACGCTCATCAGAGGAGAAAGAGCGATGACTGTGAATATGGGATCTGCAGACAGAACTATCCGCGCCGTAATTGGCATCATCCTGATCGCGTTGGTCTTCGTCGGGCCACAAACCCCCTGGGGATGGATCGGCATTGTGCCCCTGGTGACCGCTTTGATGGGTAACTGCCCGGCCTATTCCATTTTTGGAATTAAAACCTGCAAAAAATAATGATTAAGAAACGACAAAGCCGAAGGGGTCATGCAAAGACGCCTTCGGCTTTCTGGTCAGCAAACATTACCCGGCTGGAGAGTTGAGAACTTCCAGAACCTCTTCAAGCTCGGTAATCATTTGCCTGATCAGCTGCTTGTACTGAGAGGTATCGTCTTTCACCTCGTGGCTGCTGAGCTTCTGCTTGGCCCCACCGATGGTGTACCCCTGATCATACAACAGGCTGCGAATCTGTCGGATTGTGATGACATCCGCGCGCTGATAGTAACGCCGGTTGCCCCGACGTTTCACTGGCGACAGCTGCGGGAACTCCTGTTCCCAATAGCGCAGGACGTGCGCTTTTACCGCACACAGCTCAGCCACTTCACCAATCGTGAAATAGCGCTTCCCCGGAATCGCGGGGAGTTCATTGTTATGACTGGGTTCCAGCATACGCTTCTACTTTCTGCTTCAGTTTTTGCCCTGGACGAAACGTAACTACGCGCCGTGCACTGATTGGAATTTCTTCACCAGTTTTCGGGTTCCGTCCCGGCCGCTGCTTCTTGTCGCGCAGGTCGAAGTTACCAAACCCTGATAACTTGACCTGCTCGTTGTGACTGAGTGCGCCTCTGATCTCGTCGAAAAAAGCTTCCACCATTTCCTTGGCTTCACGCTTGTTCAGGCCCAACTCCTCATACAACCGCTCGGCCATCTCCGCCTTTGTCAAAGCCGCCATGTCTCAACTCCTCAGTGTTGCCCCCAGCTCTTCTTTCAATGCGTCAATCACACCGTTGAAGAGCGAATGCACTTCATCCTCGTTCAACGTGCGCTCGGGATGCTGCCAGAACAGGCTCAAAGCCAGGCTACGGTTACCCTCGCCCAGACTCTCGCCTTCATAGACATCAAACGCACGCAACGCCGTAAGGTGCTCGCCTGCGTGCTTTCTAGCCACACGCTCAACCTCGGCAAACGCCACCTCGCTCCCGGTAATGATAGCCAAATCCCTGCGAACTTCCGGGAATTTTGAAATTTCTTTGAAATTAGGCACATAACCGGTAACGATCGAATTCAAGAATAGCTCAAACATCAGGATCGTGCCATTAAGTTCAAGATTTTTCTGCACTTGCGGGTGCAAGGTACCGAGCCAGCCGACATGCTCACCATCCCGCAGAAGCTCCGCAGTCTGGCCAGGATGCAGCGCAGGATGCTGACTACCAACAAACTGGATTTCGATACCAAGCACCCGGAACAGACTCTCAAGATCCCCTTTTACATCAAAGAAATCCGCGGTTCTGCGACCGTTTACCCAGTTTTCCGGATACTGTGAGCCAACCACAACACCTGCAAGCATTGGCTGCTGATCGATACGCTCGCCATCCTGCTGGAACCTCAAGCCGGTTTCAAACAGGCGGATACGCGGTTGCTGACGATTCTGGTTGTACGCAACCGTCTTCAGCAGGCCGCTCCAGAGACTGGTCCGCATGACAGAGAGATCCGAGGAGATAGGATTCGCCAGAGCGATACCTTCATTTTCCGGATCAACGAGCTTCTGGATTTTCGGATCCACGAAGCTGTACGTAATCGCCTCCTGATACCCATTGTCGACGAAGAAATTCCGGATGGCAGAGACTGGGCGAGTCGCTTCCTCGCGTGGACGCAGGCCCAGAGAGCCGTTCGGTTCGGTCACCGGCAGGTTGTTATACCCATAGATCCTGCCAACTTCTTCGATCAGGTCTTCTTCAATGGAGATATCGGGACGGAAACTCGGGACGCTGATCTCCCAGCCATCCTTGAGCAGTTTTTCCACATGCAGACCGAGACGGGTCAGGATTTCTTCAACTGTGGTGCGATCAATTTCCAGCCCCAGAACATCCGTCAGGCGCTTGGCACGCAACTGAACGAGCTTGTCTGCAGGAAGGTCCTCCTCGCTGACAACTTCCACGACCTCCCCAGGCTCACCGCCGACGATATCCATCAACAGGCGCGTTGCCCGCTCCATGGCGTCACGAGCGAGCTTGTAATCAACGCCACGCTCAAACCGGTGGGACGCATCGGTGTGCAAACCATAATGACGCGCCTTACCCGCGAGAATGATTGGGTCGAAGTACGCTGCTTCAAGCACCAGGTCCCGGGTCTTTGTGCTCACGCCGGAGTGCTCGCCGCCCATTACCCCAGCAATAGCAACGGGCTTCTCATGATCGGCGATGATCAGTGTCTGCTCGGTAAGCTCAACTTCCTGGCCGTCCAGCAATACCAGCTTCTCGCCCTGGCTCGCCATGCGCACAACAATCCCGCCCTTGAGTTCATCGCGGTCAAACGCATGCATCGGCTGGCCCAGTTCAAGCAACACGTAGTTCGTCACATCAACCGCGGGGTCGATGGAGCGGATGCCTGAACGGCGCAGTTTCTCTTTCATCCAGAGCGGCGTTTGCGCCTGGATGTTTACGTTGCGGAGAACGCGCCCCAAATAACGAGGGCAGCCCGCCGGAGCCTCAATACGAATATCCGGCACCTCGGAGTGCACCGCGTCGACAGCCTCGATGACCGGGCTTTCAACCTGGGTACTGTTCAGAACGCCAACTTCCCGTGCAATCCCCTTGATAGACAGACAATCGCTGCGGTTCGGTGTGAGGTCGACATCGATGGTGACGTCATTGAGCTTCAGGTACTCAGCCACAGCCTGGCCAACCGGTGCGTCGGCAGGCAACTCCATCAACCCATCGTGGTTGTCAGAAAGCCCGAGCTCGGACTCAGAACACAGCATGCCCTCGGAGGGCTGACCACGAAGCTTCGCCTTTTTGATCTTGAAATTTCCGGGCAACACCGCACCCACCACCGCAAATGGTACTTTCAGGCCTTGCCGAACATTGGGCGCGCCGCAAACCACCTGCACCACATTGCTGCCGTCACTGACCTGGCAAACGCGGAGCTTGTCTGCATCCGGATGGGCCTCAACGGATTGAACCTCACCGACCACAATGCCGGTGAAATCACCCGCCACGGGCTCAAAACCATCCACTTCCAGACCAGCCATGGTGATCTGATCCATCAATTCCTGAGTGCCAATTTCCGGATTAACCCACTCGCGCAGCCACTGTTCACTGAATTTCATGTTATTGCCTTGTCCTGATGCGATTTCGCCTGAATTTTTGAATCTGTCCGACGCGTGATTAACGGAACTGTCGCAGGAAACGCAGATCGTTATCGAAGAACATGCGCAGGTCGTTCACGCCGTAGCGCAGCATGGCCAGTCGCTCTACGCCCAGGCCAAAGGCGAAACCACGGTATTCTTCCGAATCAATACCGCAGTGTTCAAAAACTTTCGGATGCACCATTCCGCATCCCATCACTTCGAGCCACTTGATGCTGCCGTCGGCTTCCCTGCCCCACTCGATATCCACCTCTGCAGAGGGCTCGGTGAACGGGAAGTAGGATGGACGGAAACGCACCTGAAGGTCTCGTTCGAAGAACACCCGGAGGAATTCTTCCACGGTACTCTTCAAGTCGGCAAAGCTGACATTTTTCTCCACCAGCAACCCTTCGACCTGATGGAACATGGGGGTATGGGTCATATCAGAATCGCAACGATAGACCCGACCCGGGCAGATCATACGGAAGGGCGGCTTGCCAGCCTCCATGGTACGGATCTGAACCGGCGACGTGTGGGTGCGAAGAACCGTTCCCGGATTGAAGTAGAACGTGTCGTGCATGGCCCGCGCCGGGTGGTGACCGGGAATATTGAGGGCCTCGAAGTTGTGGTAATCGTCTTCGATCTCCGGCCCCTGCTCGACGGTGTATCCGGCGCGGGCAAAGAATTCCTCGACCCGTTGGAGCGTACGGGTAACCGGATGAAGACCGCCGAGATCCTGGCCGCGGCCTGGTAACGTAACATCAATGGATTCGCTGGCCAGTTTTGCTTCGATGGCCGCCTTTTCGAGCCCGGTACGGCGAGCGTTGATCGCCTGTTCGACCTGCCCCTTGGCTTCGTTGATTTTCTGGCCGGCAGCGGGACGCTCCTCGGGAGATAACTTGCCCAGCGTCTTCGCCTGCTGGGTGATTACCCCTTTCTTGCCGAGGTATTCCACACGAATTTGATCAAGTGCTTGTAGGCTGTCGGCACTTTCAACAGCGTTCAGCCCGTCCTGAACCAGTTGCTCCAGGTTTTCCATTGACCCTGCTCCAAACCAGAAATGGGGTAGGTTAAAACAAAAATAGGGGAAGAGCGTGCCCTTCCCCTATCAGAAGGCGCCTTCATGATGCCATGAGACGCCCAAATCGATCATCAATCGATGAAGAGCTTAAGCGATCACAGGGATGCTTTGGCTTTCTCGACAACAGCAGCAAACGCCTGCTGTTCGTTCATGGCCAGATCTGCCAGAACCTTACGATCGATTTCAACGTTAGCCTTTTTCAGACCAGCGATCAGACGGCTGTAAGACAGGCCGTTTGCGCGGGCACCAGCGTTGATACGAGCAATCCACAGAGCGCGGAACGCACGCTTGCGGTTACGACGGTCACGGTACGCGTACTGACCGGCCTTGATAACCGCCTGCTTGGCTACACGAAATACACGACTGCGGGCACCGTAGTAGCCTTTAGCCTGATTAAGAACTTTCTTGTGACGACGGCGTGCTACCACACCACGTTTTACACGAGCCATACTTTAATCCTTCTACCTTCTAAACCTTTTCAGGAATCGTTAGCGCCTGCGTTAGCACGCGGTCATACGCTTGATGGAAGCCACATCAGACTTGGCGATCAGCTTGGTACCACGGAGCTGACGCTTACGCTTTGGGCTCTTCTTGGTCAGAATATGACTGGTGAAGGACTGCTTGTGCTTGAAGCCATTGGCGGTCTTCTTGAACCGTTTAGTAGCTCCACTTTTGGTTTTCATCTTCGGCATTTTTAAAACTCCGCATTCTATTATAAAAAAACACATGTGCCCCTGAACGACAAATCCCCCGCCGATGCGGGGGACCCGTCATTGGATCAGGTTCACTTCTTCTTGCGGGGCGCCACGACCATGGTCATCTGACGGCCTTCCATTTTCGGCCGCAGTTCCACCTGGCCCAGCTCGGCCACATCTTCTTCAATCCGCTGCATGAGCTTCATACCAATTTCCTGGTGTGCCATCTCACGCCCACGGAAGCGAATTGTGATCTTGCCGCGGTCCCCGTTTTCAAGGAAACGTACCAGGTTGCGTAGTTTGACCTGATAATCCCCTTCTTCAGTTCCTGGACGGAACTTAAGCTCTTTGATCTGAGTCTGCTTCTGCTTTTTCTTGGCAGCGGCCTTGGCTTTCTTCTCTTCGAAGATTTTCTTGCCATAGTCCATTATCTTACAGACGATCGGATCGGAATCCGTAACCTGAACCAGATCAAGAGTCGCCTCTTCCGCCAGCTTGAGGGCTTCCTCAATGGGAACCACCCCTACCTGATTGCCTTCCGCGTCAATCAGACGGACTTCAGTTGCATCAATATTCTCGTTGATCGGCGCTTTTGGTGCGCGTCCCCGATTCGCTCGCTGTTTAATAATCAGATCTCCGTTTTAGTTCTACCTTTGCGATCGACGTCATCTGCAAGAAGTTGCTTGAACTCATCGATCGACATAGTTCCCAGATCTTCGCCCTTGCGAGTACGTACTGCAACGGCATTGTTCTCTACTTCCTTGTCGCCAACGACGACAAGATAGGGAACCTTGTTAAGAGTATGCTCGCGGATTTTAAAGCCGATCTTCTCGTTTCTCAAGTCAGCATTAACCCTATAGCCGCAAGATTCTAGCTTTTTCTCCAGATCCTGACAAAAATCACGCTGATTATCGGTGATATTGAGGACCGCAACCTGAGTCGGCGCGAGCCAGGTCGGGAACGATCCCTCATACTCTTCTATCAGAATACCGATAAAGCGCTCGAAAGAACCGAGCACCGCCCGGTGCAGCATAACCGGTGTCTTGCGCTCGGAATTATCGGCCACATACTGGGCACCCAGGCGTCCCGGCATGGAGAAATCAACCTGAATGGTGCCGCACTGCCAAACACGGCCGATACAGTCTTTCAGGGAAAATTCGATCTTCGGGCCATAGAAAGCCCCCTCACCCGGCAGCAGCTCCCAGTCGACACCCTCGCGGTTCAGCGCTTCTTCAAGGGCGGCCTCAGCCTTATCCCAGACCTCATCCGAACCAACACGTTTTTCCGGACGGGTCGAGAGCTTGTACAGAATCTCGGTAAAACCGAAGTCCGTATAGATTTCGTGCAGCATTTCGATAAAGGCGGACACTTCAGTCTGAATCGCGTCTTCCTCACAGAAGATATGCGCATCATCCTGCGTAAAGCCACGAACACGCATCAGGCCATGCAAGGCACCGGATGCCTCATTCCGGTGGCAAGAGCCAAATTCTGCCAGCCGCAGAGGCAGATCCTTATAACTCTTGAGGCCCTGGTTAAACACCTGAACGTGGCACGGGCAGTTCATCGGCTTGATGGCGTAATCGTGCTTTTCGGACTCGGTGGTGAACATGTCGTCCTGGAACTTGTCCCAGTGCCCCGACTTTTCCCAGAGCGTGCGGGAAACCACCTGCGGTGTACGAATTTCCTTGTAGCCATGCTGTTGCTGTTTGCGACGCATGTACTGTTCTACTTCCTGGTACAGAGACCAACCGTCCGGGTGCCAGAACACCATGCCCGGCGCTTCTTCCTGCATATGGAACAGGTTCAGTTTCTTGCCGACCTTGCGGTGGTCACGTTTTTCCGCTTCTTCCAGGCGGTTCAGGTAGGCCTTGAGCTCCTTCTTGTTGCCCCAGGCAGTACCGTAGACCCGCTGCAACTGCTCGTTGCTGGTGTCCCCACGCCAGTAGGCGCCTGCCACCTTGGTCAGTTTGAAAGCCTTGAGTTTGCCGGTGCTGGGCACGTGCGGCCCACGACAAAGATCGATGAAATCACCCTGGCGGTAGAACGAAAGGTCTTCGTCGCCAGGAATGTCTTCGATGATTCGGACCTTGTATTCCTCGCCCATGTCCTCGAAAAGCTTTACCGCATCACCACGTGACATGACAGACCGCGATACCGGAATGTCCTGCTTGGCCAGCTCTTCCATACGCTTTTCGATACGCGCCAGATCGTCATTGGTAAACGGACGATCGAACTTGAAGTCGTAGTAGAAGCCGTTATCCACCACGGGGCCGATCGTGACCTGCGCTTCCGGGAACAACTCCTTGACGGCCATCGCCAAAAGGTGAGCGGTGGAATGGCGAATAATATCGACACCATCCTCGTCCCGCTCGGTTACGATGGCCAGTTCAATGTCTTCATCGATCTGATAGCTCGTGTCCACCAGCTTACCGTTTACACGTCCGGCCAGAGCGGCCTTGGCAAGTCCTGCACCGATATCGGCTGCAACATCATGAACGGTAACGGATTCGGAAAAACTGCGGTGACTGCCATCGGGCAAAGTAACGACGGGCATGAAAAGCTCCTGTAGGTTGAGTCAGCGGTGATCTATACCAGAGATCACATGGTGATGGCCTGCCGTGATACAAACCACGGGCCATTTGGAGCGGAAGTCTACCAGAAAAAAGCCCGGCAGGTTAATGCCGGGCTTGTGCAGCGCAAAAGAAACAAAGACAGCCGTCAGGCAGCCTTGGGTACACCTTCCCGCGCCCTTCTTCGGAGCTGTCCGAACGCCAGAATACCGAGCAGGATTAACGCCGGAATAAACATCAGCTCTTTAGGTGGACGCTCTTTCTGCACCTGCACGGCGTCAATGGTCCAGCCAAAACTGATACCGGCTTGTTCGGCAACACTGCCAAAGTTCACGAAGTCCACCACCATCTGATCCCCGCTTGGAGATACTTCCAGGCCGGCCGCCGCGAGACGTTGCTCGGGGCTATCTGCCTCCGGCAAAGGCAACCTCAGGTACTTGGACACATCGGTGCCGTCGATCGACATACCAGAAGCCTGAATGATGATCGGATCACCTGCCGGAACTCCATCAACATATTCCAGAATTTCGGTTCCAGGTCGATCTTCCGTGGGCGGATAGACCATATCCCACCAGAATCCCGGCCTGAACAAGGTGAACGTAATCAGCAGCAGAAGCACCGTCTCCCACCAACGGGTCTTGGTGAACCAGAAACCCTGGGTTGCTGCGGAAAATACCAGCATGGCTGTCACCGCGCTGAAAATGGTAATCAGCAGATCCACCCAACCGGTCAGTCCGATCAGCAACAACTGCGTGTTGAAGATGAACATGAAAGGCAGGATCGCCGTGCGGATGTCGTAGGTGAAGCCCTGAACCCCCGTTCGTATGGGATCGCCCCCGGATATCGCTGCCGCTGCATAGGCCGCAAGCCCCACGGGCGGCGTATCATCAGCAAGGATCCCGAAGTAGAACACAAACAGGTGAACCGCAATCAGAGGTACAAGCAACCCATTCGCGGCGCCGAGCGTCACGATCACAGGCGCCATCAGGGTAGAGACCACGATGTAGTTAGCCGTGGTCGGCAGCCCCATACCCAATATCAAACTGATCAATGCGGTAAAGATGAGCATCAACAACAGGTTGCCGCCCGAAATGAACTCAACAAACTGAGTCATAACCAGCCCGATACCAGTGAGGGTGACTGTACCCACAACAATACCCGCTGTGGCAGTCGCTACGCCGATACCGACCATGTTCCGGGCACCGGTTACGAGGGAGTGGCCGAGATCCACCACCCCTTGTTTCACAAGCGCACCATAACCACCCTGCTTGTTGAAAAATGCCTTGATCGGATCCTGGGTAATCACGATGAAGATCATGAAAACCGTGGCCCAGAACGCCGACAACTGCGGAGAAAAGCGTTCAACGGTCAGGCACCAGACCAGCACAACCACCGGCAACAGGAAGTACAGACCGGTTTTAACCGTAGGACCGACTTCCGGCAGTTCATCCATTGCCTTTTCCGGATCATCCTCTTCCAGATCCGGAAACCGCGTGGAGTAAGCAACAAGACCGATATAGACAATCAGAAGCAGGGGCGCAAGTACCCAGATCGCTGCCGCGCCAAGCCAATCTTTCATCCAGCCGATGCCGTAGTAAACCACCAGAGTCAGGATGCTAAGCCCCAGCAAGAGCACAACCCAGTTCAGCATTCTCTGAGCCAGCGTTGGGCGATTCAGGCGCTCAATTCCCTTCATGTTCAACTTGCAGGCTTCCAGATGCACGATGTAAATCAGGGCAACGTAGGAGATCATCGCAGGCAGGATGGCATGCTTGATGACTTCCAGATAGGAAATACCCACATACTCCACCATCAGGAAGGCGGCCGCCCCCATAATCGGCGGCGTAAGCTGACCATTGGTTGAGGCTGCCACCTCAACCGCGCCAGCTTTGGTCGCCGGGAAGCCGACACGCTTCATAAGCGGGATGGTGAAGGTACCCGTGGTCACCACGTTTGCAATGGAGGAACCGGAAATCACACCGCTCAGTCCACTGGAGACAACCGCCGCTTTGGCGGGACCACCACGCATGTGACCCAACAGGGCATAAGCCACCTGAATAAAGTAATTTCCTGCGCCCGCCCGCTCAAGCAGAGCGCCAAACAGAACAAACAGGAAAACAAAACTGGTAGACACGCCCAGTGCAACACCAAACACACCTTCGGTTCCCAACCACTGGTGCGACGCCAGCTTGCTCAGACTGGCACCCTTGTGGGAGATCACATCCGGCATATACGGGCCGGCCAGCGAGTAGGTAATAAAGACCGCCGCCACGATGGTGAGCGGCAATCCAAGAGATCGGCGAGTCGCCTCCAGCAACAGCACCAGGCCACCCAGGGCCACAACCATATCCTGGGTATTCGGAGCTCCCGGCCGGGTGGCAAGCTGATCATAGAAGACGTACAAATACGACGCCGCAAAAGCCGCCGCAAGTGCCAGAATCCAGTCGTAGACCGGCACATGGTTCGCATGCTTACCTTTGATCATCGGGAAAGCTGCGAAGGCCAGAAAAGCCGCAAAGGCCAGGTGAATCGAGCGCGCTTCCGTGGAATTAAACACGCCAAATTCAAAAATATACGGTAGCGGGGATGCTATCCATAGCTGAAAAAGAGACCAGAGCAGAGGGACGACGAAAAGGATAACGGCGGCAGGCCCCGTGGTAGCCCTTCCACCGGACTCGGTCTGAAGAAATTCTTCAACCTTCTGCTTATCGGTATCTTCCCCGGCTCTCGGGTCGCTATTGGTCATAGCTGAGTCCTGTCAGAGGAAAACGGGAGGGTCATGAAAAACCGTGGGCTCGCAGGCCCACGGTCGATTTCACCACTGAGTCAGATCAGTCGATCAGACCAGCTTCTTTGTAGTACTTGGCTGCGCCCGGGTGCAGGGGGGCACTCAGAGCGTCAGAAACCATTTCCTCTTTCTTCAGGTTGGCAAAGGCCGGGTGCAGACGCTTGAAGCTGTCAAAGTTCTCAAACACAGCCTTCACGACTTCATAGACCACATCGTTAGGTACATCGGTGGATGAAACAAACGTCGCCGCCACACCGAAGGTGGTGGTGTCTTCATCGCTGCCACGGTACATACCACCCGGGATAACCGCCTTACGGTAGTATGGGTTTTCGTCAATCAACGCCTTGGTGGCCGCATTGTCGACGTTCACCAGAACGCTGTCACAGGACGTTGTGGCCTCTTTGATGGAACCGGACGGATGGCCAACGGTATAGAAGAACGCATCAATGTTGCCATCACAAAGGGCCTGGGACTGCTCCGCGGCTTTCAGCTCCGCTGCCAGGGAGAATTTGTCCATACCCCAGCCCATTTCGTTCATCAGAACCTCAGCTGTCGCACGCTGACCGGACCCTGGATTACCAACGGAAACCCGTTTGCCTTCGAGGTCTTCAAATGTCTTGATGCCAGAGCCTTTGCTCGCCACAACGGTGAATGGTTCCGGGTGCAGAGAGAATACAGCACGAAGATCCTTGTTCGGGCCATCTTCCTTGAACTGACTGGTGCCATTGTAGGCATGGTACTGCCAGTCAGACTGGGCAACCGCAAGGTCCAGTTCGCCCTGACGAATCGCATTCAGGTTATAAACAGAGCCGCCGGTACTCTCAACAGAACAACGGATGCCGTGCTCCTTACGATCCATATTCACCAGACGACAAATTGCACCACCAGCCGGGTAGTAAACACCGGTCACACCACCGGTACCAATGGTCACGAAACGCTGTTCCTGAGCAGAGACAGCGGTAGAGGCAGTGCCAAAGCTGACAGCAGCTGCAACAGCAAGAGCGGATACCTTGAGCTTCAGTGTCATGTGAGATCTTCCTTCTTCTGTTCGTTATTGTCGGTAAGTCCGCCAACGGACGGACAAACCTTGAGTCCGATTTAGAACATAGACCAGTTCTGAGCATAAATAAAGTAGCAGATCGGAGCCTAACCGGTTGAACCACCAACAAAAAAGCCCGCATTGCGGGCTTTTTTGTTTCTTACCATGGAAGTCAGGCTTATTTGCCAGCGCCTCGGGCCTTGGCAAGCATGCGATCAGGGCGCAGCAGGAAGCGGGCCAGCGCCGGAAGCAGCCAGATGGCGCCCACCATATTCCAGAGGAACATGAAGAACAGCAGGAAGCCCATATCCGCCTGGAACTTGATCGGAGAGAAGATCCAGGTCACGACACCCAGGCCCAGGGTGACACCGGTAAATACAACCGCTTTACCCGTTGAGCGCAGTGTCTGGAAGTAAGCCTCCTGCAACGTTTTGCCCTCAAGCAGGTACTTCTCGAGCTTGCTGTAGATATAGATGCCGTAATCAACACCGATACCAACACCCAGAGCAATAACCGGCAGAGTCGCAACCTTAATTCCGATTCCGGAAACCGCCATAATGGCTTCACACAACACGGACGTCAGGCCCAGAGGAATTACAATACACAGCACCGCACGGAGTGAGCGGAACGTCAGGAAGCAGAGCAAACTCACCACGCCATAGACAAAGATCAGCATCATGTCCTTGGCTTTGGAGATCACCTCGTTGGTCGCCGCCTCAACCCCGGCATTACCGGCTGCCAACAGGAATGTATGCTCCTCATTGCTGTTCTCTTCAGCAAAGGCTTCAACCTCTGCAACGACCGTCTGCAGTGTTTCCGCCTTGTGATCCTCCAGGAATACCAGTACCGGCGTGAGGCTGCAGTTGGTATTGATCAAGCCGGACGGCGCACTTCGAATCGAAGCATTGATGATGGTCTGGTTTCGCGATATCTCAAACCATTTCCAGTTCCCCTCGTTCAGGGCCTTGGTAACGATCTTCGACACATCCGATAGCGACGCCGAGGACTGCACGCCCGGCGTGTTCTGCAGCTCCCACTGCAGCGCATCCATCGCGCGCAGTACACTGTACTGAGTGCACTGCTCTTCCGGCGTTTTAACCATCACGACCAGAACATCGGCACTGGTGGAGTAATTGTCGATGATAAACGCGTTGTCCTTGTTATAACGGGAGTCCGCGCGCAATTCCGGCGCCCCCCGGTCCAGATCCCCTACCTTGAGATTCTGCTTGTAGTAAACGCCAAGCCCAAGTCCAATCACCGCAATCAGCAGTGAAATCGGAGCCACTCCCGGGTGAGAGAAATAAGATAGTACTCGCCATTTCCTATCCTGTTTTTCACCATGATTCTGGACGTGACGAATGCCCCCTTTGGAAATGCCCAGATAGGACATGATCAGAACGTGAAGAACCAGGTTGGTAACGATAACGAAGGCAACACCGATACCGGCCGCAACAGCCAGGTCGCGGATGACGTCGATTTCGATGAAGAAGAGGGTCAGGAAGCCAAACGCGTCCGAGATCAACGCTAGCATGCCCGGGATGTAGAGTGCGCGGAATGCCAGCCTGGCCGCCGTAACCGCATCAAAGCCCTTGGCAGCCTCCACAGCCATGGCGTTAACAATCTGAACACCGTGACTGATGCCAATAGCAAATACCAGGAACGGAACCAGAACCGAATAGGGATCAAGCCCATAGCCCAGCAGTCGCAAAGCGCCAAGCTGCCAGAAAACCGCGATGATAGAGGTAAACACGGGCACAAGAGTGCCGGTGATGGAACGGGAGTACCAGAACAGCAGCAACGTTGTCAGCAGAATCGTGATGCCGGCAAACCATGCAATGGAGCCAATGCCCTCAATCAGATCGCCAACCTTCTTGGCAAAGCCAACAATGTGAATCTCGATATTGTCGTTCGTGGCACCGTATTTCTGACGGATTTTCTCTTCCAGCTGACGGGAAAACGCGCCGTAGTCCAGCGGTTGGCCGGTTTCAGGGTTTTTCTCGTAGAGCGGCGCATAGACAATCGTGGACTTGAAGTTGTCAGCAATGAGGCGGCCCACTTCGTTGGAACGCAAGGCATTCTGCCGCAGCTGCTCAAGGCTGGTTGCCGAACCGTCGTACTCATCCGGGATGACAGTACCACCCTGGAAGCCCTGCTCCGTAACCTCTACCCAACGCACGTTGGAGGTCCAGAGCGACTTGAGCCCGGAACGGTCAACACCACTTAGATAGAAAACCTCATCGGTAATCTGCTTGAGGGTCTCCATGTATTCCGGCGTGAAAATATCGCCCTCTTTGACCTCAACGGCAATGCGCACAAAGTTGCCCAGGTTCTGGAGGTCATTACGGTGATCCAGCATGTTGATAATGTATGGATGCTCAAGCGGGATCATCCGCTCAAAGCTGGCATCTGGCTGGATCTTGACGGCGTTGTAACCAAGGAAAAGTGTCAACACCAGGAATCCGATCAGAATGGCGGCGCGATTGTTAAAAATCAGCCGTTCCAGGAACGGTTCCGCCTTGGGTGTTGTCAGGTAATGTTCGCCCTTGTCGTGCTTCGGGTTGGACATTCAAAAGCCCCTCTATGTCTCTGTTCTGTTATTGCCGCATCAGGGCCGTTATTGAAGGTTCTTGCCTTGGGCATCAGTGATTGTCACGCCACTTTCACCAACCATGAGCAGATCGGTGCCATCGGCAGGTACAACACTCATCAGTCCCTGACGATCAGCCCGCACGTAATCACGGAAGGTATCACCACCATTTCCGCTGGTCAGAACGGTTCCGCCGTTACCCACGAGCACAACCCGGTCGTCCTCTGCCATGCCGTCATTCAGCGTCGCGGTGGAGCCGGTATTGACCATGGACCAGGACTTTCCGAGATCGGAAGAAAACATCAGGGTCCCCCTGAGCCCAAACGCCAGAATTTCATTGACGCGACCGGTGCCGATCACCCCGAACAACGACCCCGGATAGGGGCTTTCCCGGCGCTCCCAGGTATCTCCGCCATCGACGGACACGTGGATCTGACCGGCTTCGCCGACAATGACCATGGCGCCGCCAGCAACCCGGGTTACAGAGTTAAGGTGGAACTTCTGGGGATTCTCAAGCTTTGGTGCCCAGTCCTGCCAGGTTTCACCGCCATCTTTGGTATGGAACAGCATGCCGTAGGCGCCGACCACAAATCCGTTATCGTTATCACCGAACCAGACGTCCAGAAACGGGTTTACCGGCCCGATATCAAGGTCGGCCTGCATGTTCTCCAGGGAGAAGTAGAGATCGTCCAGCGCCCATTCGAGATCGCCCTTCTCGTCTTCCGGAGCCGCCTCAACTCGCGCCTCCATGTCGGCAATGGCGTCTTCCTGGCTGGCAATGGCGAGTTCGGCCGCACGGATACCGGTCAACTGAATCTCCCAGTTGGCGCCGGCATCCTCAGAGTGAAGCACCACGCCACTATGACCGACGGCCCACCCTTTGGCATCCGATGAAAAATCGATACCGGTCAGCGTTACTGATACAGGCACCTGCGCCTGGGTCCAGCTCTGGCCCTCGTCATCAGAATAGATAATGTGCCCACGCTCACCAACCGCGACAATTCGGTCGCCAGCCCGGACAACATCATTGAGGAGGCTTTCTGGTGCAAGCTCCGTCGGTCGGGCAGGTTTATCAATGACGTCCTCAAGCGCGAATGCAATCGGGGACGCACAGGCCATGGAAAGCCCAAGGCATGCAGCACCAAGGGTTTTACACATCAAGCTTGTAGCCATTCGGTTTGCCTATTGGTTGTTTTACTGTGTCTCTGGCCGGTAATGCCGGCTCTAACTGTAGAAATACCGGCACCTTTCCAGATGCCGGTTGAATCACTTCCTGTTCCTCTCGCTCACACAGGAGCTGCGCGGCCGTGTGTCTTAGCGGACACTCCGGCGACGCAGTGACGCTGGCGAGAAGTAACGCTTGTTTGGAACATCGTTTGTGAAGACCCGGGTGTTGGGCTCTTCGGTATCCAGTCCCTGAACGTGGTATCGGCGAGCCTGCAGATCATGGAAGGCCTCAAGCGTTGTCCACACGCCGGGCAACTCATAATAGTTCTTCAGAACGCCCATGCTCACTCTCCAGAGCTCACCGCGACCATCGTACTGATCGAGCAACGCGGTATTCCAGCTGTCTTCATCGACATAGAAACGGCGTTTTGCGTAGATGTGACGCTCGCCTTCCTTGAGAGTAGCAGTAACTACGTGAACGCGATGCAATTCCCAGCGCATAAGGTCCGGATTCAGGTGGGACATTCCCAGAATCTCGGAATATGGCAGTCCCTGCTGGGCGATCTTGTAGTTATTGTAGGGTAAATAGATCTCGCGCTTGCCCTCATAGGTCCAGGTGTAGCGATCCATCGCACCGTTAAAGATGTCAGTATCGTCGGCGGTACGCAGGTTATCAGCCGCAGCTATCGGGGAGTCATAGCCCAGGTTGGGCGCACGACGGACACGACGCTGCCCCGCGTTGTAGCCCCATCCGTTCCGGGGATTGATAATCTGGTTCATGGTTTCATGGACCAGGATTGCGCCACCGGCCAGACGGGGCGGCGACTGGGTAAAGGACAGATAATAGAAAATGATGTTGTCCAGCGTATCTTCACTACCCTCGGGGTTGTAGAAGTTGAAGAACGCTTCCTGCTGGGAGGTAACAAGCGAGTACTCACCATCCTGCTGAACAGCAACCTCACTGGCTCGGCGGGTCAATGACACACCGCGCCAACGAGTCAGATGGTTCCAGATTACCTGCCAGGCTTTCTGTTCGTTGTTGCCGCTGAGAATCGGGAACGGATAGCCACCAAAGGCGCCCTTGATACCAGCACTTTCACCAACGATCTCGGCACTGGTTGCGTTTTCTTTGGTGTTTTCTGCCACCCAAGCCGGAACCGCGTGGCTCCGCCGGCTCTTGTAGATCGGCAGCCTGAACGTGGTCGGGTAGGTTTCGAGCATGGCCAGAACACCGTCAGTCAGATGCTCTTTGTACTGATCCGCATTGGAGGCGTTGATGGTAAAAAGGACTTCATCTTCCGGGAACGGGTCTGGATGGTGTTGACCGCTCCCCTCATAACCGGCCGGAGGTTGCGTCAGCCCCCCGGTCCAGTCAGGAATAGTACCGGATGCGTTACCGGCCTTGGGAGAGCCAAACGGTGTCAGATCTTTACCAAGGCGTGCTGCTTCACTGGCTGACACAGCAGCATAGGCCGGAGCCGCAGCCAGCGATAGGGCCACAAGGCCGCTGAGGATCGTGTTTTTGTTGTATCTCATTATTTAACCTTAAATCCGTCTGGAAGCCTCTGGGTGGGCTTTTATTATTTGCCTGTTGGAGTCACAGACTTTCACTCAGATTAGCGGATCAGGCAACAAAGTCTATCGACCGAAAGTGCGATTTTGTTTCCGGCTGTGACTCAGGTCGCCTTGTCACAGCCGGTTTCAGGCATTCCCAGTCAGTCGGCGAGACTCTTATGCACGACCTCGTAGACATCCCGGGACAGCCCGGCCTTGTCACGAACCTTCTCCAGACCGGCTTTCATCTGCTCACCGTAGGAGGGTGCAAACTTGCGCCAGCGGGTAAGCGGAGTTACCAGTCTGGCCGCAATCTGGGGATTGCTGTCGTCCAGGCGACACACCTGCTCGGCCAGGAATTCATACCCCGACCCATCGGGTTTATGGAATTCCGCCAGGTTCTGGCCGGCAAACGCGCCGATCACAGAGCGCACTTTGTTGGGATTTTTCCAATCAAAGGCCTCATGCTCAAGCAGCGCCCGAATCTGCGGAAGGCGGCCAGCCTGACCACTGGCGGCCTGGACCGAGAACCACTGCTCCACCACTTGAGGATCATGGCGGAAGCGCTCATAGAATTCTGACAGCACCCGCTCGCGATCCGCTTCGTAGTCAGAATTCACCAGCGCCCTGAGCGCCCCCATGCGATCCGTCATGTTGTCGGCGGCCCGGAACTGCTGGGATGCCAGCTCACGCCCTTCGTCGTCATTGATCAACAACAGCCAGGAAAGCGCTGTATTACGCAGACTACGACCGGCAATCTGCTCCGGCGTCACCCGATAGGGCCCACTCTGGTGATTACGGTTGTAACAAGCCACGAGCTCGTCACGGAGGGCCGTCGCCAGGCGCTTGAGCACACGCTCACGCGCCGCATGAATCGCAGGAGCGTCTGCCGCCTCTGACAGTTCGATCAGATAGGCCTCAGACGGTAACTGCAGCATTTTCGCCACCAACGCCTGGTCCAGGGAACTGTCGGAGATCAGTTGACGATAAGCGTCCACCAACCGGCTATCGATCGCATCTTCATCCGGGTTTCCTACCAGCCCCTGAATGACATCCACCGCCAGTCGCTGCCCGGCGTCCCAGCGATTGAAACCATCCGGGTCGTGACTCATCAGGAACTGGAGCTGTTCACGTGTCCAGGGATAGCTGACGCGAACCGGTGCGGAGAAATGCCGCAACAACGACGGTACGGGACGTTCGTCCAGACCGTGAAACTCGAAAGTATGCTCCGCATCCGTCAGTTCCAGAACGCGCTCGAGCGGGGCATCGGTGTCTCCAGACCGCAACCTCAAAGGCAGTGCCTGCCCTTGCGCCCCTAGCAGCCCCATAGCAAAGGGAATGTGCTGCGGCTGCTTGTTGCTCTGCCCCGGAGTATCCGGAATGCTCTGGCGAATCGTCAGTCGATAAATGCCCGCACTGGCGTCAAATTCGTCTGAAACGTCCAGCACCGGCGTGCCCGCTTGTTCATACCAGAGGCGGAACTGGCTGAGATCGCGCCCTGAGGCGTCTTCCATCGCGCGCACGAAGTCATCGGTTGTCACCGCCTGGCCATCGTGGCGCTCAAAGTAGAGATCGCTGCCTTTGCGGAACATGTCCGGGCCCAGGAGTGAGTGAATCATGCGGACGACTTCGGCACCCTTCTCATAGATCGTCAGGGTGTAGAAGTTGGAAATCTCCATGTAGGAAGACGGCCGCACCGGATGCGACATCGGTCCCGCATCTTCGGCAAACTGCGCGGTGCGCAGCAGGGTCACGTCCTCAATACGCTTTACCGTTGGGGAGCCAGTGTCCGCCGAAAAGGACGCATCCCGGAAGACGGTAAAACCTTCCTTCAGGCTCAACTGGAACCAGTCGCGGCAGGTCACGCGATTGCCCGACCAGTTGTGAAAGTATTCATGGGCAACAATGGCTTCAATCCGCTGAAACGCCATATCCGTCGCCGTTTCCTGGCTTGCCAGCACACACGACGAGTTGAAGATGTTAAGGCCCTTGTTCTCCATCGCGCCCATGTTGAAGTCATCCACGGCCACAATCATGAAGATATCAAGGTCATACTCACGACCGTAGACATCCTCATCCCAACGCATGGAACGCTTGAGAGAATCCATGGCGTGATCACATTTCTCGGCGTTCCGCGGCTCTACGTACATACGAAGATCGATCTCACGCCCTGAACAGGTCGTGAAACTGTCGCGCTTCTCAACGAGATCGCCTGCAACCAATGCAAACAGGTAGCAAGGCTTTGGGAATGGATCTTCCCAGGTAACGAAATGCCGGCCATCGGCCAGATCACCGCGGTCGACATCGTTGCCGTTTGACAGCAGCACCGGGTACGCCGACTTTTCGGCTTCAATGCGGGTGCGGAACCGGGACATGACATCAGGCCTGTCCGGAAAGTACGTGATGCAACGGAAACCTTCCGCTTCGCACTGGGTACAGAACATGCCGGAGGACTTGTAAAGCCCCTCAAGGCGGGTGTTGTTCTGGGGCTCAATCCAGGTCACGACAGTCAATTCGAAGGTCTCAGGAACGCCTGGGATAACCAGGCGATCCCCCAGATCTTCGAACGCCCCCTCGTCCAGTGTCTTGCCATCCAGGGCCAACGATTCTAGCTTAAGGCTGTCCCCGTCCAGTTCCAGTGGCGCTGGGCCAGCGTCCGAATCCGGGTTACGGCGCACCGAAAGAACACTGTGAACCCGAGCGCCCTCTTCAAACAGTTCAAACGTCAGGTCAACAGAATCCACCAGATACGCAGGGACCCGGTATTCACTCAAGTAGATGGTTTTTGGCTGATTGGTACGCATCAGTCGTCTCCAGATTGCTTTGCCCCGGACTCTCAACTGATCAGCCGGGGCACATCAGATTCAAAGGGTGAGCCTTATTCCGCCTGCACCCGAAAACGGACTTCGTATCCGGTGAATTTCCGGATATTGATCACGCCAGTATCGAGGATAAGGTACTGCCCCTTGATGCCCTCAAGGACACCCTCCACATGTGACGTTTTGTCCAGATTATGTGTCTTGACCTTCTCCGGCCAAACCTCGACGGGGTAACTGAGATCCAGACCGCTCTCGTCGACGGCTCGAATCGAATCTTCGCCGTGCACTTCGCGCAAGGCAGCCAGGTCATCCTCAATCAGCCCCAGCATGCGTTGCCGTTCCTGCGCCAGGTCCAGTTCAGGTACATCCCCTTTCAACATGGCTCGCCAGTTGGTTCGATCAGCCACGTGGCTCTTGCACGCCACCTCCACCAACCCGGCCAGGTAACGGCTGGCAACACGAAGCATCGGGATAGCGGCAACGGCGCCCTGATCGATCCAACGGGTCGGGACCTGGGTTGCCCGAGTGATGCCAACTTTGAGGCCGGAGGAATTGGCAAGATAGACCACATGCTCAACCATGCAGTGGGTTTCACCCCACTCCGGTTCTCGGCAGGTTCCGAGGTGAAAGTGGCACTTCTCCGGACTCATGATGCAGCTATCACAGGCCGCCAGCTTGCGGAAACACGGGTAACAAAAGCCCTGATTAAAACTCTTCTTCGTGACCCGGTCACAGTGGATGCAGCGGATAACGCCATCGAAATCAATCTGGACTAGCTGCCCAAGCAGATCATTCAGGTCGACGCGGTCGTCGCCAACCGCCAGTGTATAAGTGACCGGGTTGCCAGCCTCAGCCGGCATTTTTCGGAACCGGCCGGTTACATCTACGGCGTTGCTCAAGATTTGACCTCAACAAACTGATCTGGATCGATGTCCTCATTCTTGTCAGTCGCCTTGCTGCTTGCTGACATAAACTGGACGGAAGGATCACACGCCGTGCCTGCTTTCTCGCCACGGTCAATGTAGCCGGTTCTTTCTGCCTCCGGGACGTTATGCAGATTCTCGTAATAAATCACGGCCTGCAGGGTTATTTCCCGTTGCTCCCGGGTCAATTTCCTGCCATCCGGCCATTTGCCCAGCTCCAGTGACTGGCGCAGGCTACGGTAGACATTGGGATCAAGCCGTTCAATCAATTCATCGTAGGTCATTTGAGCCTCCCCAAAAAAACTTAAAAAAATTCCCGGTAATCGTTTGACAACCGCAAACGATAATAATTATCATTAACTCACCAAATGACAACGGTCGTTTCATTTGGTCTCTCTCATCAGGAGCTAAAAGCTCTTTTAGCCCCACCCTTCGGTGGGGCATTTTTTTACATTCCTGCTCTCGCTCAACTCGCCCGACGGCGCCTCGCCGGCAAGACAAGGGCACAAACCAAACCGGCCACAAACCCACCCAGGTGAGCCTCATTAGCCATTCGCCCTAATCCGATCACCTCGGGCAGCGGAGTAAAGCCAATCACCATCCACACCACGGCAAACGTAATCAGGGCAGGCGGAAACTGGAACCGTGGATGTTGACGCTGACTGAGCCAGCAATAACCCAGAATACCGTATACAACACCGGACAGCCCCCCGAACAAGGGGCCGGAAACCAGATATTGAAGGCTGTTCGAGAACACACTGGTTATCAGGAACAGAACAAGCAACCGGCCGCGTCCATCAAACCATTCGATCTGGCTTCCCAAAAACCACAGCATGACGGAATTAAAGAGAATGTGAGACCAGCTGAAATGCAGAAAATCCGGAGTAATCAGGCGCCAGACCTGCCCGCCAGACAAGGTGTCGAGCACTGCGTCCGTCCGCACCGCGAGGGAGCCCCAGTCATAGTAACGCGGATCCACGAACATGAGCAGAGCAGAGATCTCGTTTCGGCCAAGCGATGTCAGGAACGCCATCAGAACGCCGATACCAATCACCCCGAGAACCGTCGGCGCGTGGCGAGGCGATGGCTGCCAACGCCCAGCGACGTGGACCGGCGACCGATTTCTTTCCTCAACCGCCTGCCGGAGTTCAGGTTCCGCCAGGAAACGATCCAGCGCCGCCAGCACCGGCTCCGCATGATCGGGGTTCTCCAGCCACAGAACCTGAAACCCACCTTCCTCACTGATGCGATGAGCCACACCCTGCTGTCTCAGCCACTGGCTGAAATCGGCAAGGTTCACCGAAGTATCCAATTGCTTTACGCGGTACACAAATAACCTCGCCGCCAGGGGTTCAGGGCTACCGACTGGTTATCGGGCCACACTGTCTTCCATACCGGGTGAATCCGGCATTTCCGGGCGCTCGACATCCACCCAGACAAACTTGTCCGGCGAAAGTACGCGCTCATCGTCCAACCGGTACGCAACCAGCTTGCCGTATTTCACAGCACTGTAATCGAGGCAGGCTACATTGGCCTTGAGCGGCGCCGGCTTGCCCTCCATCCAGTAATGGCCAACGAAGACCGGTGGCGCCTCCAGCGGGTAGCTGATCAACTGCTTGCGTTCTCCATCCGTCAGCACCCGTTTTGCCACTTCCGGCGGCAAAGGGTCCGGCTGAAAAACGACATCGGCATAGGTTTGCGGGTTGTCCGCCCAGAACTTGGTGCGGAAAAACTCCCGAACGTAGCCGTCACGACCGGTTATCGACATGCCATCCGGCAGACGAAGGTCCGTGCCCCGCAGCAAGGTATCCATCACCTGCCCGGCAAATGACTCAAGCGCAGCCGACGCATGGAGGAAGTCATCATCAATGCACGCTCCTCCCTGGGTACGCTTGAACTTCTCGATCAGGTCACCGTCCCAGCAGGCATGCACCGCCCGAAAGTTTTCCTCCTCAATGAACAGAGGAATGGTATAGAACCATTCAAGAAACTCATTCCATTCATGGGGATAATGCTCGAATTGCTCAAGGGTCTCGCGGATCAGCCGATCATGGCGGGGATTATGCTCCCTCAGCCAGGTCTTGCCACTGCCCGGCCTGGCTCTGGTGCAATAACCAAGGGCGTTGTACTCATGATTGCCCATCACGATGCGGGCGGAGCCATGCTCAACCATGTCCCGCACCAGATGCAGGGCTTCCCGAATCCGTGGGCCGCGGTCAATGATATCGCCGATAAAAATGACCTGGCGACGATCGTGCTTGTAGACACCGTTTACCTTCCGATACCCCATTTGCTCCAGAAGAAGCTCAAGCGTATGGGCACACCCGTGGATATCACCGATGATATCGTAGCCGCGAGCAGCGGCGCTTTTTTTAACAGCCATGATCAACTCGCTGCTATTTCGCTGGCCCAACCAAGCTTGTCACGGCAGGTGGCATAGAAATTATGATCCGTGGGGTGGATGAGGCGGATCTTGAATGGCTTTTTGGTGATACGAATGATATCGCCCGGCGCGCAGGCAATGTTCATCTGCCCGTCGAAACTGATCTGCGGATAGGTTTCGTTGGTCTCACCAATAACGAGTTTGATCTCGCTCTTGCCATCAACCACGATCGGGCGACTGCTCAGGGTGTGAGGGAACATGGGAACCAGAACGATGGCGTCCAGCTTGGGATGCATGATCGGACCGCCAGCGGACAACGAGTATGCCGTTGACCCTGTAGGCGTGGATACAATCAGACCATCAGAACGCTGGCTGTAGACAAAGTGCCCATCAATAAACAGGTCAAACCCGATCATCCGCGTAGACTTGCCCGGATGGAGAACCACATCGTTCAATGCGGTACCGAAACCAAGGGGCTGCCCGTTGCGCTCGACATTGCCATCAAGCAGAAAACGGGTTTCTTCCATGTAATCACCTTCGAGCACCTGGCCCAGGCGCTCTTCGAGATCGGAGGGGGAAATATCGGTCAGGAATCCGAGGCGCCCACGGTTAACCCCCAGCAACGGGATCTTGGACTTGGCCAGCTCCCGGGCAGCGCCCAATAGACTGCCATCACCGCCAACGACGATGACCAGATCACAGATCTCGCCCAGCAGTTTTTTGCTGGCGACCTGCAAGCCGTGGCCAGGCAACATGCCCGCCGTATCTTCTTCCAGAATGACGTGATAGTTGTTCGCGACCAGGTACTGCTTGAGCTGTCGCAGCGACTCAACCACTTTGACGCTGCCCATTCGCCCAATAACGCCAATATTCCTGAACTGATCCATGAGGTGTCCTGTGATCTCGGGGTGCCGTCGGGAGAGGACTCACCCTCCCCCTTCACAAATTCGGTACAGTTTAACGAAAGTGGGCCTGATACTGAAAAAAGATCCCGGGTCAGGACTGATGCTTCTCACATCTGTCGTCGACGCCGGCACGAAACTCAGCCGGCTGGCTAATCCGCATGATGGGTTCACCACACACCTTGCCATCCTCGCCTTTGTGCCCGCATACCGGGTTTTCATAATGCTCCAGCCACTCCCTGTAGGCGGGCTCATTCATATCGCA
Organism: Marinobacter nitratireducens; assembly: GCF_000708045.1. Taxonomy (GTDB): domain Bacteria; phylum Pseudomonadota; class Gammaproteobacteria; order Pseudomonadales; family Oleiphilaceae; genus Marinobacter; species Marinobacter nitratireducens. The sequence goes on along the minus strand of NZ_ANIE01000002.1, from coordinate 91,527 downwards.
GCGCTCGGCTGCATAGGCTACGGGGTTGTTGAAGTAGGTTTCGATATCGCTATACGGCAGGGTGATGTGGCCAACACCGGGGTGATAGGCAACCAGAAAGACCGTTTGCTTCTGGAGTTCGCCCAGAATGGAATCTTCGGGCGGTTCGCGCTCCTTCAGCTCATGAAGCTCCTGTTCAAGAGCAACGATCTTTTCGTCGCGAAGCTCAAGCTCCCTCTGGCGCCGCTCAAGCTGTTCCCTGAGCAAAACCAGCTCGGCCTCGGTATTGCTGTCATCCCGCTGCTTCGCTTCCTCTCCAGACCCCATTTCCTCCTGCATTGCCAGATACTGCTCATTGCGTTCCGACAGACGCTTCTTCAGCTGTTCATTGGTCAGTCGAAGGCGCTCATGCTTCTGCTCGAGGTCTGCGAATTCACTGCGCAGCGACTGCAGCTCAAGCCGGTGCTCGCGCTGGATCTCGGACAACGAATCCCGATGGACACTCTGAAGGGTTTTAATACGCAGACGATGCTCACGGATGAGCTGCGCCAGGCGGGCACGGTCTATCGATACAGCGGATTCTTCCTGTTTCTGTTCAGACTCAGACGCGTTGAGTACGGGAATATCTTCTTCCGGCTCCGGCTCAATCTTCTGAAACTTTAGGGAGTTTGACTCAACGGCTTTTCGAATTGCCTGGAAGTGGTTACTGCCCGGTGTCATGTCGGGGTCCCACAGGTCGTCTGCAAACCTGGGCTCCGGGCACTGGCTCTTGCAGACCAGACGAATCGGCCCGGCGCCCATATCCGGCCCTTTGGCCCCCTTCAGCGCAAGGCTCTCTATCGGCACATTCCAGCTGGAATCAGCTCGCCCCTCCTCATCAAACCAAATCCGGAAAAAGACCAGCGAACGAACATGCAGGCTCGGGCTCAGGTCAACCAACACCGCCCGAACATCTGTTTCGGCAAGGTCAGACAACCCCACGTAACCATCCAGGAAGGCACCAAACTCAGTGGCGCGCATCTGCCGGGCAACCCGCCCACCTTCCATAAAAAACACCGCCGCATAACCATCAGTTGCCTGGTCGGCAGATACCATTTGCTATTCCCCAAATAAAAATTGTCTGGCCAGACTTCAGCATAACAGTCTAGCCAGACAATCTCTGGTGCACAGGGAAAAACTGCAAAGATTTGTGATCAAACCAGCCTATGAGACCGCAATCAGATCTCTGCAGCCAATCGGCTTCCCTGGTCGATTGCACGCTTGGCATCCAGTTCCGCAGCCACGTCAGCCCCACCAATCAGGTGAACGGGCAGCCCAGCAGACTCCAGACCCGCCTGCAACTCCCTCAACGGCTCCTGGCCGGCGCACACGATGATGGTATCAACCGGCAACAACCGATCTTCGCCCTGCTCAGCGCCTTTGGGCGTGATGGTGATGTGCAGACCGTCGTCATCAATCTTGCGGTAGCTGACACCCGGTATCATCTGAACCTGGCGATGCTTGAGCGACGTGCGATGGATCCAGCCTGTGGTCTTGCCCAGGTTTTTGCCAACCTTCGATGCCTTGCGCTGCAAAAGGAAGACCTCACGGGCAGGTTCCGGCAACTCCGGCGTCATACCCTTGATGCCGCCGCGGTGCGCCACGCTCAGATCCACGCCCCACTCACGCATGAAGTGATCCGTATCGAGAGAGGCCGACCTACCTTTGTGGACGATAAACTCGGACACATCAAAGCCAATGCCGCCTGCGCCGATAACCGCTACTTTCTCCCCGACCGGCTTGCGCTCAAGCAGGGCATCCAGGTAACTGATCACCTTGGGGTGGTCGATGCCATCAATATCCGGAGTACGCGGCTCAATACCGGTCGCCAGAACAACCTCATCGAAAGAGCCCGATTTCAGGGCCTCGACGTCGACGCGGGTGTTCAAACGCACATCAACCCCATACTTATCCAGCATCACCCGGAAATAGCGCAGCGTTTCATAGAACTCTTCCTTCCCGGGGATCCGCTTGGCGACGTTGAACTGCCCACCAACCTCGCTACCAGCATCAAACAGAGTGACTTTGTGCCCTCTTTCCGCGGCTACCGTGGCAAAGGCCAGACCAGCCGGACCAGCCCCGACCACCGCAATTGATTTTGGCGCTGCGGCTCTGACATAGGTCAGCTCGGTTTCGTGGCAGGCCCTGGGATTCACCAGGCACGAGGTCAACTTGCCGCTGAATGTGTGATCCAGACAAGCCTGATTACATCCAATGCAGGTATTGATTTCATCCGCCCTATCCTCCGCTGCCTTGTTAACCAGGTCGGCATCGGCGAGGAATGGACGTGCCATGGAGACCATGTCGGCATCACCTTCAGCCAGAATCTTCTCGGCAACATCCGGCATGTTGATGCGGTTAGTGGTGACCAGCGGAATGCTCACCTCGCTCTTCAGCCTTGCAGTGACCTTGGTGAAGGCAGCGCGGGGAACCGAGGTGGCAATCGTCGGCACACGGGCTTCGTGCCAGCCAATGCCGGTGTTGATAATGGTCGCTCCGGCCTTTTCGATTTCCTTCGCCAGATGAACCACTTCTTCCCAGGTACTGCCATCCTCAATCAGGTCCAGCATCGACAGACGGTAAACCAGGATAAACTTCTCACCCACGCGCTCACGGACACGACGCACAATCTCAATGGGCAACCGGATCCGGTTCTCGTAACTTCCGCCCCAGCCATCGGTCCGCTGGTTGGTGTGCGACACGATGAACTGGTTGATGAAGTAACCTTCGGAACCCATGATTTCGACGCCATCGTACCCGGCGCTTTGAGCCAGAGCCGCGCAGTTGGCGTAATCCTGAATCTGTTTTTCAATCCCCGCTTCGTCCAACTCATTCGGCCTGAACGGATTGATTGGCGCCTGAATGGCTGATGGCGCAACTGACTCGGGGGAGTACGCGTAGCGCCCGGCATGAAGGATCTGCATGCAAATCTTTCCGTCCGCCTCGTGGACTGCACGGGTGATGATCTGATGCTTCTCAACCTCGTCGTCCGTCGTCAGTTTGGCCGCGTGCTGGAAAACGCCACCCTCTGTATTCGGTGCAATACCACCCGTCACAATGAGCCCCGCCCCCCCACGAGCCCGCTCGGCATAAAAGGCGGCAAGCCGCTCAAAACCATGCTTGGCCTCCTCCAGACCGGTATGCATGGATCCCATCAGGGTCCGATTGCGAAGCCTGGTAAAACCAAGATCCAGTGGTTCAAGCAAATTGGGATACTTGCTAACACCCGGGGTAGCGACTGCGGTCATCGTGATCTCCTCATCGAAGGCAAAGGCAGGTCTTGCCGTTTTTTGTAGACCCAAAGCTACCGGGCAAACTTGCCGCAGACAATATCCCTGGATAACATTCTATTATCTTCAGGTAACATGTCAGACAAGCTATGCCCTCATCCCGGAAAACAGGCTCTGCGAATACCCTGGGCGATATCAGCGTACTCTACGTCGCCGTACTACTGCGGGCCGCCGAGGCCGAGGGCGCGAACATTGCTGACCTGATGGACCGCTTTAACCTGAGTGAGCAAACCCTTAGCTCCCCAGCTGCCAGAATCAGCCTTCCCCGATTGATGCGCCTTGGCCATGCCGCCATTCAGCTCACCGGCAATCGGGCGCTGGGCCTCCGGATGGGCGCAATGACCCGCCCCGTCGATGTCGGCATCGCCGGTCTGGCAGGCGCTTCAGCACCAACCGTGGCCCAGGGTTTCGACACGCTGGTTCGCTACGCCCTGCTCGGGAGCCAGAGCATTCGCGGGAACGCATCGATTGATCACCGGAATCGCTCGGTAAACTTTTACTCAATTCGCCCCTACAACGACTTCAATTACTTTGTGGTGGACTCTGTCCTGGCGGCCTGGGCCCAGTTTGCCCGGCACCTGACCGGACGAAATGAGGTTCTGGAGGAGGTCTCCATCGAGTACCCCTCGACAGGACTGGACGATCTTTTCGAAGGTTGGTTTCGGTGCCCGGTTAGATTCGGAGCAAAGCAAAACCAGGTCGTGATCTGCCCCGAGGCCTGGTCTCTGCCTTCCGGACAGGCGCAAGCGGCAATGCACTCGAAGTTGCGAGACATGTGCGAGGCGGAATTGCAGCAGATTAAACGGGGATGGAGCACCGGGGATCAGGTCAAAAACCTTCTTACCCCTCTTTTCCAGGGAGAAACGCCCAGCCTCAAAACCATCGCCGACAAGCTCGGACTTTCGCCCTGGACACTGCAACGCAGCCTGTCCCGCGAGGGAACGACATTTCGGGAATTGATGGACGACACCAGAAAACTGTTGGCGAGGGATTACATACGGGAGACAGGCAGCTCACTGACTGAAATCGCCTGGTTACTGGGCTTCGCAAACCCGGCGGCATTTCACAAGGCCTACAGACGTTGGTTCGACATCAGCCCTGGCGAGCACAGAAAGGTCTTCAATTCGGACAAAGAGAGACACTAGAGCTCTGTGGCGTCGTCGAGACCATCGTCGTCATCAAATTCTTCAAACTGAATCTCTATCAGCTCTTCTTCATATTCCAGCATGGGATTTTCCTGTCCGTTGAGTTCAGGAACAGTGTATTGAGAAAAGATGACAGAAGTATGACGAGAAGGTTTTGGACTAGCGAGAGGAAAGAAAATGGCGGAGCGGACGGGACTCGAACCCGCGACCCCCGGCGTGACAGGCCGGTATTCTAACCAGCTGAACTACCGCTCCGCGATGGCTGTCACGTCTTGCCGGTGAACGGCGTTGCAGTCAGGGGTGTGACTGCTCGGTGACAACGAGGGCGCATTATATAGAGGCGCCCGACTATGTCAACGCTTTTTCCGAAAAAACTTCAGAAAAAACAGATTTACATGGCATCAACCATCGCATCCTTGCCCTGGGCAGTTTTGCGATATTCGATTGGCGTCATATTCGACCAGCGCTTGAACGCACGGTAGAAAGTGCTTGGCTCCGAAAATCCAGTCAGATAGACAATCTCGTCAATCGATTCGTCGGTGGTTGCCAGCAACTGCCTTGCGAGGCGATAACGGAAATCTGCCAGAACCTGGTTGAAGCTTGTCTCAGCCTCGGTGAGTCGGGTCCGGAGTGTCCGGGGTTTGATGCCCAGCCGTTCAGCAACGGCATCCAGAGTGACTTCGCCGCTATCCAGCAGTTCCGCAACAATTCTTTCAACCTGCCCGACGATGTCCTTCTTCTCCAGGCGCGCCACCTGCTCACTGGCGAAACGTTCGTGCAGGTCGAGCAGCTCCGGTTCGGCGTGGGGCGATGCGTGAGCAAGAAGCTTGGCCGGAAAATAGAGCCGGTTCTCTTCAGCACCAAAGACAACGTCACAGCCGAGCACCTCGGCAACATGGTCCTGGCCCTGTTCGCGCTCGTGCTCAAACTCAATTCTGGAAGGGTAAAATGAGTCGTCAGTGATGGTCTTGAAAAAAGTGATCAGGCCCTGAACGAAGCATTCATTGAAATGCCGGAGGCGACTCACCTCCTCAGAGGCTGTGTCCAGAACCATACAGGCTTCATCGCCCTCCAGGAAGAACCCGGTATTGGCGGCATCACTCAAGAGCCTTTGATAGTTCTGAGCCCGCCTCAGGCCCTCGCCAAAGGTTGGGCTACTCAGAAAAAGATATTCGAGCACCTGGCCCTTGTAGGCTGGCAACAGCTGCCCGAGATGCAGCCCGACATCCGGGTCTCCGGAAACGTCCTCAACGGCCTGCCAGAAGTAGAGTTGGGCATTGTGGGGCGTTCTGAGCTGATCACTGTATACGTAATTTTCATCCACCCCAAGGCGACTGAAAATCGCGTCGGTATCTATGCCTTTCTTTTTCATCGCCTCATAAATCAGGCGCAACATAACTCCCGCATCACGAAGTTCCTGCATAAGATCCCACTTTTCTTATTTATTGGATACTGCTTTGACCTACCGGACATTTGACTGGGCATACCGGGTCAATGTCTGCCCGGACCTCCTTTGCCAGACTGATCAAAACGTCTTCGACCATGGTCTTATATTAGAGCATATCAGGCCACATAGGCACAGTTGTACCAGAATGTAAAAATTCCCGGTACTTACGTCGTTGTTATCATACAAAAGATTATCGGAATATCGGGTTGAGGAGCCCAGTCAATGACTGACAACATCATCTATCACAACCGTCCGCCGGCCCTGCTTCCGCTATACGCCAGGGCACTGATGCCAAAGTCCGGAAAAGGCAACTCCCCAATCAGTATTCCGGAAATCGCTTCAAGCCTGGTGGGCGCCAGTACATCAAGCGACACACTGGCCCGCTACCAATCAATCTGCGGTTTCGAAAAAGGCAGCCGGGTACCGGCGACCTGGCCCCACATCATGGCTTTTCCGCTTCACCTGAAACTGCTGACCGACAGCGAATTTCCAATCCCGCTACTGGGTCTGGTCCACCTACGAAACACCATCACCCAGCATCGCGGAATTGGGCACGGCGAGAACCTCGACATCGAAGTCAGACTGGGTCAGCAGGAGAAAACCAGCCGAGGCATCGAGTTCGACCTTATTACCGAAGCCTACTCCGCTGGACGACTGGTCTGGGAAGAATCAAGCACAAACCTGTTTCGGCAGGCGAGCGAATCAGGCAACGGTTCCGGCAAGAAACCATCGCCGCCAAAGCTTGAGCGTTACCCCAACACCCTGAGCATCAACGCTCCCGAGTCGATCGGTCGTCAATACGCCAGTGTGTCAGGCGACCGCAACCCCATTCACATGCACGCGTTGAGCGCCAAGGCTTTTGGATTTCCAAGAGCCATTGCCCATGGGATGTGGAGCAAAGCTCACGCGCTGGCGTTACTGGAGCAGCAGGAGGGCTGGAAATCAGAAGCTTTCACAGTGAGCTGCCAGTTCAAAAAACCACTGTTCCTGCCGGGAACCGCGCAATTGAACTGGAAGACTGGCGATTCCGGCTGGGACTATCAGCTTCTGAATGCCAAGGGTGATGCCCCACATCTGAGCGGGCGGATTGACTGGCTTTGAGGGCAGCTTTCTGCCCTCAGGATTGCGCCTCTCGGGACTCAGTGACGTCGGCGCAGGAGCCGCCATCAACGCCTGTTACCGGCAGAGTAAAGAAGAAAAGCGCACCACCACCTTCGGGCCTCTCGAACCCGATCTCGCCGCCCTGGGCCTGGATGAGAGACTGGCACGTAGCAAGCCCGATACCCATGCCCTCGGACTTGGTCGTGTAGAACGGCAGGAATAACTTTTCTTCGGCATCATCGGGTAAACCGATACCATGATCCCTGACCTGAATCCGGACACACTGGGGCCCGACAGGCTGAGCACTAACCTCAACAGGCGCCGCGGTGCCCGCACTGCGGGTCGCCTCGAGGGCATTGCGGATAAGATTCAATGCAACCTGTTGCACCTGGATGGGGTCCGCCAATACATCCGGCACGCCATCCGCAACAGACACCTCGATACCGCCTTCGTTGTTCCGCATGTCCACCTCTGCGAACTGTCGGGTATCCTCCAGCATCGCGGCCACTGAAATAACTTCCTTGCCTGTGGCGGGCTTCTTCATAAAGCTTCGGATTCGCCGGATAATCTCACTTGCCCGGTGGGACTGCGCCTCGATTTTATCCAGGGTTTCCCCCAACAGCGCCAAGTCCGGCGACTCCTTCCCCATCATCCGCTTGGACACCCGCGCATAGTTGGTGATGGCCGTAAGAGGCTGATTGATCTCGTGCGCGAAGCCGGCCGCCATTTCACCCATGGTTGTCAGACGGGAAGCATGGGCCAGCTGATCCCGCTGCTCCTGAACCAGCGCCCTGGTCGCTTCGAGCTCGGCTTCATTCTCCAGCTCGACGGTCACATCGCGAAAGACCACAACCGCACCGTGAAGCTCTCCCCCATCGAGTTTCGGCGTCGAACGGTACTCCGCCGGGAAGCAGCTACCATCGACCCGGGTCATGCGGATGTTGCGCTGGTTCTCGGCTACGCCTTTACGACAGGTCGCATGCGCAGGCAAACCATCAGTGTTCTCGCAGGCAGTGGCGAAATGGGTTTCAAAAAAATTCCGGCCGATCAGCTCCTCGACTGGACAGCCCATGATCTGGGCAGCGGCTGGATTGGCAAACTCGATGACACCATGCTCATCCAGGCCGTATATGCCCTCACTGATCGAATTGAGAATGCGAGTCTGGTCGCCTTGCAGTTCACGGTTACGCGCCTGCAATTCGCGCTCCAGGCGAATCACCTGAGCGTGGGTTTTAACCCTGGCAATCACTTCCTGGGACTGGAATGGCTTCGAGATGTAGTCGGCCCCACCCAGTGAAAACCCCTTCACCTTGGCCTGAAGATCGTCCAGAGCAGACAGGAACACCACTGCACAGTCAGCCGTCTGAGGATCAGATTTCAGGCGCGAACAGACCTCATAGCCGTCCATTTCCGGCATCATGATATCCAGCAGTATTACCTCAGGCTGATGACGGCTGGCGAGATCCAGCGCCTTTTCGCCTTCATTGGCAATCAGCAGGCGGTAGCCTTTGTCTTTCAGGGTCTCGTAGAGGACTTTCAGGTTCTGCGGATTGTCATCGACGAGCAGAACCGTCACCTCGGAGTTATCACTGACAGCTTCAGTCATATAAACGGGGCCGGTTGAAAACATCACCGTATAATGCCGGTGACATTACCGTGCGTCGATAAGGTCCTTTACGGACAGTACCATACGGACCAGATGTGCAAGGGAATGCGTGCCCATCTTATGCATGACCCGGGAACGATGGATCTCCACCGTACGCTGGCTGATTTCAAGCTCAATGGCGATAACCTTGTTCGCCTGCCCGGCAATCATGCGATCCATGATCTCGTGCTCTCGTGGCGTGAGGCTTTTCACGCGACGGATAATTTCCTGTTTTTCATCCAGGGATTTACGCTGCTCCCGGTCCTGTTCCAGGGCCGCTTCGATTTTTTCCAGCAATGCTTCTTCACGATAGGGCTTCTGGATAAAGTCCACAGCCCCCTCTTTCATGGCGTCGACCGCCATGGGGACATCACCGTGTCCGGTCACGAAAATGATCGGGAGAATGGAGTGCTTTTCATTCAGCTTCTTCTGGAGCTCCATGCCATCCATGCCAGGCATACGGATATCCAGAACAATGCAGCCGGCCATTTTGTCGGAGTAGTCCTCCAGGAACGCCGCGGCATTCTCATAGGTTTTCACCGGTTTGCCATCGGATTTCAGCAATAGTTCTAGGGAGTCACGAACCGCCTCGTCGTCCTCTACTACAAACACCGTCTGCTGGATGTCACTCATGGATACATTCTCTCCTGTCCGTTTTCTTATGATATCCGGTCAGTGAATTGACGGATCTTTTTGCTCGTCCCGTGCGCTTTCCTGGCGCTCATGTTCACGCATTTTATCGAGCCGTTGCTGGATAATGCCAAAAACGCTCTGCTTCGGGTACCTGCCTTTGTCATTCTGCTTGCCCGCTGGCCGGCCAAGGAGCAACGTCACAGCCTGCTCCAGATGATCAACCGCGTAGACGGAGAACTTCCCGGCCCGAACGGCCTGAACCACTTCGCTGTCCAACATCAGGTTTTGCACATTGGTCGTTGGAATAATTACGCCCTGGCTGCCCGTCAGACCACCCTTAAGTTTGCAGGTTGCAAAAAATCCCTCGATTTTTTCATTCACGCCGCCAATTGGCTGCACTTCTCCAAACTGGTTCACCGATCCGGTCATGGCCAGGTCCTGGCGCACCGGCAACTCCGCCAGGGATGAAATCAGCGCACAGAGCTCCGCAAGGGAGGCGCTGTCACCATCAACCTCGCCATAGTTCTGTTCAAAGGTGAGACTGGCGGAAAGGTGCATTGGGTCAGTGACCGCAAAATGCGACGCCAGCCAAGAACTCAGGATCATGACACCCTTGGAGTGGATATTCCCTCCGAGTTTTACATCCCGCTCAATATCCATCACCGCACCATCACCATAGTAGCAGCTTGCGGTGACACGGTTTGACAACCCGAACTCGAACCCGCCCGTTGATAACACCGACAACGCGTTCACCTGGCCAACACAGGAGCCGGTCACAGATACCAGCGTGCTTCCATCCCGAATGGAATCGTACAACTGATCCCGGATCCGGCTGCTGCGGTACCGCGCGCTTTCCAGCGCCTGTTCCACATGGGTGTTTTGAATAAGTTTCGCCCCGGCCTGACGGGCCCAGAAATCTGACTCCCGAAGCAGGTTCGCAATGTCTGCGGCGTGCAGAGACAGCCGGTCCTGATGCTCCGCCATCCGTGCACTGTGTTCAATGACCCGGGCCACAGCCTTGCTTGAGCAATGCAGCAGTTTCTTTTCATCGACCAGACTGGCGATGAACTTCGAATACAGCAACTGACTCTCGTCAGTGCGGTACATTTCATTCTCGAAATCCGCTGTAACACGGAAAAGCTCGGCGAACTCGGAATCGTATTCCTGCAACAGCATCCAGGTTTCACGATCACCGAACAAAACGATCTTTACATCGAGAGGCACGGCTTCCGGCTCGATTGAAATAGTGCCGGATAGTGTAAGTTCCCGCTCAAGCGAGTTTATCTGAATCGATTTCGATCGCAGCGCACGCTTGAGCCCATCCCAGACGAATGGCTGCTCCAACACCTTGATGGCGTCCATCAGCAGGTAACCGCCATTGGCACGATGCAAACTACCCGGTCGTATCAGCGAGAAGTCCGTGAATACGGTGCCTTTAAAGGTAACATTCTCCACGTAGCCAAACAGGTTGTGGTAGGTAGGATTGTCTTCCACCACTACCGGGACCTCGTTGGTTTTCTGGTGAACCAACAGATTTACCAGATAACGCCGTGGCATTTTCTTGTCCAGCGAGGCGTAAGCAATGGCCGCCTGTTCGTCGTTGTCCTCGAGGAAGATGTCGAGATTTTCCTCCAGGTCGTTGCGAATGGCCTCCAGAAAACCCGTCACATCAGGCAGATCACGGTATTTCTCTACCAATTCATCCAACTGATGACCGGAAATACCCTCCAGAGTTTCCTGATTGAGCGCTTGCTGTTTGTCCGCATACTCCTGTTCCAGATCCGCCACCTTGCGAACCGCCTGACGGAGCTTTTTCTCCAGCTTGTTAATGGCGTCCTCGAACTTGTCCCGCTCCGCCTGGGTCAGAGCCTGAAAAGTCTCGGCGGTGTGAGGTTCGTCGCCATTCATCGCGACCAGTCGATACCCACCGGGCGTCGTGACGGTGAGGCTGACCTTTTTTCGCTTGGCCTGGGAAGCCACTTTCTCAAGCTCATCTTCCTGGCGCTTTCCGTAGTCGTTCTTGAGCTGCTCAGCCCGCTCCAGGAAATTGTCACTATCAAACGTCTGGGGAATAACCTTCACCAGACGCGCCATCAGCTTTTCCAGATCCTGCTTCAGCTGGGTACCCTGCCCGGCCGGCAGCTTCAGAAGCTTCGGCGTTCTGGGCTCCTCAAAGTTCGCTACATAACACCAGTCATGGCTCTGCTGCTCAGTATCAACATGATGCTCCAGGTAGCGAAGCATCATGGTGCGCTTACCGAGGCCGTTACGGCCGACGGCATAGACGTTGTAGCCCCCATGGGGCATGGCCAGGGCAAATCGCACAGCTTCCTGGGCACGATTCTGCCCGACAATCTCGGACAGTGGCTCAAGCTGCTTCGTGGTTTTGAACGGCAGGTCTTTCAGTACGCAGGCTTTGTAGAGCTGGTGGAGCGACAGTGACTTCAAGGTGTGGTCCTGTAACGTTTGTATCATTGGCCGGTCATTGTAGATTCTGCAAGCGCTTGTGTCGCCTGTGCGAGGAAGATTTACCGATCCGGTCCAATACCCTAGAAACTGTTACCTGGCTCACAAAACGACAAGCGGTCATTTTTCAGACAGCTGTACCACAACTAAACTCTCGTGTCCGGCCCGTTCTTTTTTCAGAAAACTCGCGGCCGTATCAGAACAACGACAATCAGAACAACGATAAGCAGTGCCATGGATGCCAACGTATGACGAATAATCTGGCAGATCGCAGGATCAAGGATCGATACCCTGCTTCGTGTCTTCAAGTACAACTGCGGGAGCGCGGTTTTTTTAGTCGGGGCAAACCGCCAATCACGGTCACTTGCCTCGATATGAACCGGTACGGGATGGCGGTACTGTGCCCTCGCCCTGTGGAGACGGGCACTCGCCTGTTCATGGATTTTGAGGGGAAATACATTCACGAATCCCGGGTATGTGCCCAGGTTGTGGAATGCCACCCCTACCAGGCAGGTTACCGGGTCAGCGTGCAGTTCAGTTATTGCCTGGACAAAAAACGCTACTCCCGCGCGGTGGACAATGCTCTGTCCCGCATCGAGGGCATATACAATCGCCTCGCAGGCTAACTCAGATCAACCCGGCATCCAGACTGGCCGCCATATACATGCCCAGCTCCTGGCACTGCTCCTCAAAAGTATCGCTGTATTCGCCCCGGCAAAGCAACGGGTCCTGCGACAACTTCCAGCGCAAGCCGGTAGTGATACTTTCTATAGCGCGTCGAGTGCCGGTTCCATCGTGGCCGGCGCGAATGTAGAAAGCGAAGGGAAGGCCCTGAGTCTTTTCCAGGCAGGGGTAATAGCTACGATCGAAGAAATCCTTGAGCGCTCCACTCATGTAACCGAGATTTTCAGTGGTGCCCAGGATAATGGCATCGCAGGCGAGAACGTCATCGGGGCCCGCATCAAGAGGCGCCAGGGTAACAACGTCGACGTTTTCGATGTCTTCGTGAAGGGCACCCTGCTCTACGGCTTCCCGCAGTCGCAGGGTGTTTGGGGAAGGAGCATGAGCAACAATAAGTAATTTCTTCCTGTCAGCCATACCTCCTCCCCGTTTCAGATTCTTACAACAGTTCTCCGTTGGCTTCTGCCGGCGCTTCTGCCTCTTTCTTGGTCGGCTGCGGCATCAGCTTCTCACGGACCTTGGCTTCAATCTCGGTGGCCATGTCCATGTTTTCCTCCAGGAACTTGCAGGCATTCGCCTTGCCCTGGCCGATCTTGTCACCATTGTAGGCATACCAGGCACCGGATTTGTCAACAAACCCTTCCTTAACGCCCATGTCCAGAACTTCCGCCATGTGGTAGATGCCCTTGCCGTACATGATCTGGAACTCAGCCTGACGGAACGGCGGTGACACCTTGTTCTTGACCACCTTCACGCGGGTTTCGTTACCCACGACCTCGTCCCCGTCTTTCACAGAGCCGATGCGGCGGATATCGAGACGAACCGAGGAATAGAACTTCAGCGCGTTACCACCAGTGGTGGTTTCCGGCGAGCCGAACATCACGCCGATCTTCATACGGATCTGGTTGATGAACACCATCAGGCAGTTGGCCTGCTTCACGCTGCCGGTCAGCTTACGCAGAGCCTGGGACATCAGGCGGGCCTGCAGACCCACATGGCTGTCGCCCATTTCGCCCTCGATTTCCGCCTTCGGCGTCAGAGCTGCCACGGAGTCGACGATGATGACATCGACCGCGTTGGAGCGAACCAGCATGTCAGCGATTTCCAAGGCCTGCTCACCGGTATCCGGCTGGGAAACCAGCAGGTCGTCCACATTCACGCCCAGCTTCTCGGCATAGACCGGGTCCAGAGCATGCTCGGCATCCACGAAGGCACAGGTCTTACCCTGCTTCTGGGCTTCCGCAATCACCTGGAGAGTCAATGTGGTTTTACCGGAACTTTCCGGGCCGTAGATTTCCACAATCCGACCGTAAGGCAAACCGCCAATACCCAGAGCGACATCCAGTCCCAGAGAACCGGTAGATACCGCAGGAATGGCTTCACGAGGCTGATCTCCCATTTTCATGACCGCGCCCTTACCAAACTGACGCTCGATCTGACTCAGTGCTGCGCTCAACGCTTTCTTGCGGTTATCTTCCATTGCGTTTTACCCTCTGTCGCCTGGCGCCGAAGCTCTGACAGGCTACGGTCGCGAAATGATGAAGCAGGAATGCTGTACAGTGCTTACAGGCTTTTCCTGTATATTTGAACAGTATTAAAACATAAGCCGATGTGCAGACCAACCCCTCCCGCGAGATCCGGATCAAGAATCTGCTGACAACGCCCTGACGAATCCGGTAACCGACTGTAATACATACAGAACAGACTGACGGCGCACGGCATTCCGATCTCCGTCAAAGCGTTTTACCTCGGCCTCGATGCCATGGATTCCGTCGCCCCAGGCGAACCAGACCGTGCCAACCGGCTTGTCCGGGCTTCCGCCCCCGGGGCCGGCCACACCACTGATGGCTACAGCGATATCCGCCCCGGTGGCCGCGACGGCCCCGGCGACCATTTCCCTTACGACCGGCTCACTGACCGCACCGTGCTCAACCAGAGACTGGTCACTCACCCCCAGCAGACGTTTTTTGGCCTCGTTGCTGTACGTTACCAGTCCCCCAGTTACGTAGGCAGAGGAGCCGGCCTTATCGGTCAATGCCTTCGCAACCCAGCCGCCGGTGCAGCTTTCAGCGGTCACGATCATGCGCCCCTGCGCCTCAAGTAGCTCGCCCAGTGCTGAAGCCGCCTCATCCAGTTCAACATCCGACACCACCATCATGCTCTCCTTCATTTCATCCAAGGGATTATTTTCTTACAATTCACCGCTTCATCCCACGAACGCAACACAAACCGGACCGTCCATGCCAGCAGCCCAGACCGATCTTTCCAAGCACACACCAATGATGCAGCAGTACCTGAAAATCAAGGGGCAGCATCCGAACGAATTGGTGTTCTACCGAATGGGTGATTTCTACGAGCTTTTCTACGAGGATGCCAAGAAAGCGGCCGAGCTGATGGACATTACCCTCACCGCCCGGGGACAGTCAGGCGGCAACCCAATTCCCATGGCCGGGATCCCGTTCCACTCATCTGAAGGCTACATTGCCCGGCTGGTGCGTGCGGGTCAATCCATTGCCATCTGCGAACAGATTGGCGATCCGGCAACCAGCAAAGGACCGGTTGAGCGGCAAGTGGTGCGGATTGTTACCCCCGGTACGCTGAGCGACGATGCCTATCTGGAAGACCGCCGAGACAACCTGCTGGTGGCGATCTATAACCAGCGCGAGCAATTTGGCTTTGCATCCCTGGACATTTCCAGTGGCCGGTTTGCGGTGTCCGAACTGGAAAATCTGGAAGCCCTGCAGGGTGAACTGCAACGTCTGCGCCCGGCCGAGATCCTGATCAGTGAAGATTTTCCCTATGAAGAAGTCCTGGAAGGATTTACCGGTGTACGCAGGCAGGGCCCCTGGCTGTTCGAGGCCGACACCGCGCACCGGATGATCACCGACCAGCTTCAGGTCCGGGATCTTACCGGTTTTGGCTGTGACGACCTGACTCTGGCCATCTGCGCCGCGGGCTGCCTGCTCCAGTACGCCCGGGAAACCCAGCGCACCGCCCTGCCTCACATCCGCAAGCTCACCCGGGAACGCCGGGATGAGGCGGTGGTTCTGGATGCCGCCAGCCGCCGCAACCTGGAAATCGACACTAACCTGATGGGCGGCCATCAGTACACCCTGGCCTGGGTGATGGACAGAACGGCAACCGCCATGGGCGGCCGGGAACTCCGGCGCTGGCTGAATCGTCCCCTGCGGGATACCGAGACCGTTCAGCAACGCCAGCAGGCCGTATCTGCCCTGCTCGACGGCTTCCATTACGAGCCGGTGCATGACCTGCTCAAAGCTGTAGGCGACATTGAACGGGTGCTTGCCCGTGTTGCCCTTCGCTCCGCCAGACCACGGGACCTCGCCCGTCTTCGGGACGCTTTCCAGGCGTTGCCGGAATTGCAGGAAACACTGAAGCCCGTGAACTCCCACCATGTGGTCAAGCTGGCCACCGTCATTGGTGAATACCCTGAACTCGCGGATCTTCTGGAGCGTTCCATCATCGACAATCCACCGGTCGTCATCCGGGACGGGGGCGTCATCCGCGAAGGCTTTGATGAAGAACTGGATGAGCTGCGCAACATCAGCGAGAACGCGGGCCAGTATCTGCTGGACGTCGAAACCCACGAGCGGGAGCGTACCGGCATTAGTACTCTGAAAGTCGGCTACAACCGGGTACACGGCTACTACATCGAAATCAGCCGGGCGCAGTCAGATCAGGCACCGGTGGATTACATCCGTCGCCAGACCCTGAAGAATGCCGAACGCTTCATCACGCCGGAATTGAAGGAGTTCGAAGACAAGGCGCTGAGCGCCAAGAGCCGGGCTCTGGCCCGCGAGAAAGGCCTGTACGACGAGGTTCTGGAAACCGTTGCAGCCCAGCTTGCGCCCTTGCAGGATGCCGCTCAGGCCCTGGCGGAACTGGACGTGCTCAGCAACTTCGCCGAGCGGGCCACCAGCCTGCGCTT
Organism: Marinobacter nitratireducens; assembly: GCF_000708045.1. Classification (GTDB taxonomy): domain Bacteria; phylum Pseudomonadota; class Gammaproteobacteria; order Pseudomonadales; family Oleiphilaceae; genus Marinobacter; species Marinobacter nitratireducens. The sequence goes on along the minus strand of NZ_ANIE01000002.1, from coordinate 75,152 downwards.
CTCTGCACCAGAATTCACCGAATCCCCGGGCTTTGACATTGAAGAAGGCCGCCATCCTGTGGTCGAACAGCTACTGGACGAGCCGTTCGTGCCCAATGACCTGTTGATGGATACCAAGCGCCGAATGCTGGTGATCACCGGTCCCAATATGGGTGGTAAATCCACCTACATGCGCCAGGCGGCGCTGATTGCCCTATTGGCTTACACAGGAAGCTTCGTCCCTGCCAACCGCGCTGTTCTCGGCCCGGTGGATCGGATCTTTACCCGCATGGGCTCCTCCGACGATATCGCAGGCGGGCGCTCCACCTTCATGGTGGAAATGACCGAAACCGCCAACATCCTTCATAATGCCACCGAACACAGCCTGGTCCTGATGGATGAGATTGGTCGGGGTACCAGCACCTTTGATGGCCTGTCTCTCGCCTGGGCAACCGCCGAGCATCTGGCCAAGAACATCCGCTGCTACACCCTGTTCGCCACCCACTATTTTGAGCTCACCCAGCTTGCTGATGATCTCGACCACGCGGTGAACGTGCACCTCACCGCGACCGAACACGACGACAGCATTGTCTTCCTGCACAACGTCCATGACGGCCCCGCCAGCCAGAGCTACGGCCTTCAGGTCGCCAAGCTCGCAGGGGTTCCGCAGGACGTCATCCGCAACGCCAAGAGCCAGCTTTCACACCTGGAAGGCAGCGCTTCCCCGGCAGCGCCGGTTGCTCAAGGCAGTCAACCGGCCCAGCAAAACACGCCAGCCCAACAGGTGTCTGAGCCGGTCATGCAGGGAGACATGTTTGCCAGCCTGGAGCCGAGTGCCGTGGAGACCGCACTCAAGTCACTGGATCTGGACGACCTGACGCCCCGTGACGCCTTGAACCAGCTTTACGAGCTCAGGGAGTTAATGGGCAAGTGATGAAATGGGCCGGAAGAAGGATTTTCCGGCCAATTTGACCTAGGTAATATCGATATAGCGGCCCAATGCTTGCGGGGTAGCGGGACGCTCCCTACAATATCGCGCATTAAAACATAACCATGGAGCCTGTTTAGAGCTCCCGATGAGATTGACCATTGGACCAGGGATCTGACTATGGCGTTTATCGTTACTGATAACTGCATCAAGTGCAAATACACCGACTGCGTGGAAGTCTGCCCGGTAGACTGCTTCTACGAAGGCCCGAACTTTCTGGTAATTGATCCGGACGAGTGTATCGACTGTGCCCTGTGCGAGCCTGAGTGCCCGGCAGAAGCAATTTTCTCGGAAGACGAGCTGCCCGCAGGCCAGGAACAGTTTGTCGAGATCAACGCGGATCTGGCCGGCAAGTGGCCGAACATCACCGAAAAGAAAGATCCTCTGCCAGATGCAGAAGAGTGGGACGGCAAGCCGGACAAGCTCCAGTATCTCGAAAAATAAGGCTCCTTCAGCCGACAAAAAAAGGGAAGCAGATCGCTTCCCTTTTTTTATTGTGCCAACCAACGATTTTATTTGCCGGCAATCACGCCGTAGCCAGCTTGGCGCCAATCGCCACGAAGAAACCACCGGTCAGGGCATTCAGCGCCTTACGCAATCGCGGATGCGCACCAATACCGCGAAACCGGTAGACGACCCAGGCCAGCCCGCACTGCCAGAGCATCGCCAACAGGAAATGCACACCCGCCAGAATCAGGGACTGCTGGAACGCGTTCCCCGCCGGATCAATGAACTGTGGCAGCAACGCCATGTAGAACAGTGCCGTTTTCGGGTTCAGTACGTTGGATAACAAGCCTTCCCGAAACGCCGTCATCGCCGGCACCCGGCGCCGGTCAGGCGCCGTTGTTTCCACCCCAGGGCCACCACTGCCCTGAGCCATCGCCCGCCGAAGCGAGGAAATGCCCAGCCAGACAAGGTATATGGCACCGGCCCATTTCAGCGCCGAGAACGCCCAGGCCGTTTCAACCAACAGAATAGAAATACCAAGAGCAGACAGCGTGGCGTGGATAAACAGCCCTGTGCAGATGCCGGCACTGGTAATGCAGCCATCCCCGAGTCCGCCCCGCCCGGTGTTGCGCATCACCAGTAGCGTGTCGACGCCCGGCGTCACGGTCAGCAGGGTAATGGCGGCCAGATAGGCCCAGAACAAGTCAGTAAACACGATCAGCCTCCGGCATTACCGGAGGCATCGAGTGCTACCCCTCCGGTTCAAGAATCTTACGGGCCGCGGCAGACTTGTAGAACCCGGACAGCCTGCGACGGACGAGAGCCTCAACATAGCCCTCTTCCCGCAACACGTCTATAACCGGAAGCACGTAGGCATCAATCTCGGCCATGATCACATCCCGGGTCACGCCAACGTCGTTTAGCAGGTCAACAATGGGGCGATCACCGTATTTGACGAACAAGTGCTCCACCACGGATCGTGCACAGCCTTCAAAGTACGCCGTTTTTCGGAACTGCAGCCAGAATTCGTAACCCAGCACCACGTATTCCTGCAATTCGATGTCGCCCAGCCCTTCGTGCAATTCGGCGATGGTGCGGTCCTCAAGGGAGACCCAGGCAGCCATCACCGTGTCCCGGAGTTCATCTTCGGTGAGCGCCCGGTGCAGGAACTGTTCGCTCTTTGCGATCAGCCCCGGCAGGCTGTCGGACAGCCAGGCCTTGATACGACGCTCGAAGGTTTCATCCAGCCCCGGTACTGCCTTGTTCGCCATCTTCTTGCCAAACTTCATCACCGAGCCAACACCCGGAACGGACTTGGTGATCAGGTTGTCTTCATACAGGTAATTGACCAGCCCGGCATAGACCACATTGGAAACCAGCTCCTGATACACCGGGTGCGCCATGATCTCCGCGATGACGCGCTCACGCTGCTGACGCAGGCTCAGAGTCTCTTCCAGAAAGCCGGTGGCCTGTTCACGGGAAATAATTTCCCCCAGCGTTGTGTCTGCCTGAACCGACGCGTTCAGCACCTCCGTGGCCATTTCCGCCGCAAGTTCCGGGATTCCCGAATCCAGCTCCATGTCTACCACTATGCGCTGGATCACGCCCATAACCTGCTCCGCGGAAGTCAGCCGGCTCAGGGTTACAGATTCAGCATGGGACAACAGTTCGGTGACTTCCTTTTCCAGGAATTTCCTAAGCTTGGCCCCTTTTAGAGCTGACATCTCGTATTTAACGTGCTGTTCAAACAGGGCGTTGGCAACATCCGTACCGCTCTGGGTCATGGCTTCGGGCTTCCTTTATTTGTTGGCTTTCTCACAAGGTACGAGGCTACCACGGTCGAACGCCGGTGCCGTTTGCCAAAAATACCCGGAAAGCGCTGCGGCGGGGCAAATAACCCCGCCGCACAGAAGGTCAGGGACTACTGAAAATCACTGAAACTGTGAGGTTCGGCCGCCAATGCCAGGCATAGACTGCCCGGGCCGATGTAGATACTGCTGGTGATGCCCATCTGCGAGAGCAACAACTCGACGCCATTTTTCTCACAGGCTTCCCGGAGATTGTTGAGCCCGGGAAGGTCCTCTATTTCGGTCCAGGTAAGACCGCAGGACAGGCTCACGTAGGGCGTTAACAAACCTGCTTCAACCCGGGCTGCGGCGTAGTTCATAACCTTCTCGACCGCCATATCGAAGTTCCGGGTCTTTGCCGCGGGCTGCCCCTCAGCGCCCTGCCCGAAAATAACCGGAGTAATGTTAAGTGCCTTGCCAAGAAAAGCGACAACCGCCGAAATGCTCTTGTCACCCCGACGACGCGCGCGCTCGCGGATGTAGTGAAGATCCCGAGGAATAACACAGGTGTAGATTTTGTCGGAGAAAGTCTCCACTTCATGCCGAAGCGCGTTCTTGGAGAGTTTTTTCTTGATCAGATTGAGCGTGTGCGCGGCCAGCAATCCCTGCCCTGCAAAGATCTGTTTGCTGTCGATAACGCGCATGGAGAACTTACCATCTCTCCCTGCCGCTGCCCTGGCCTTCTCATAGTTGGCCATGACACTGTTCATCGCTTCTGTTGCATTCTGGAAGATCAGGCTTCGGCTGCGGGTGACCGTTTCACAGAAGGCAACGTCAAACTGGGTGACGATTTCTTCCATGAACAGGTCGTGGATCTGTTCGGACGTGAACGCCTGGGTTTCCGCATGATGCCCCTTCTGGAGCAGGCCACTCTGATAGAACTCCTGAGTTCTAACGGGATCGTGGTTATCGATATACGTCTGGCCGTCAATCACTGCCGTTACCGGCAGCACAAAGAGATCATGCTTGCGGCTGAACTCATAGGGTAAGTCACAGGCCGAATCTACGATCAGACCAACTCGCATCGTGCGCGCCTCCAGCATCGGGCCGTGGCTCATAGGCTGGCCCGTTATTGTCATTGTTTTTCTACGTGACGCCCAGTGTTACACAACCCGGTCACAATTTCAGCAAATGCTCTCATCGAGTCGACGACTCCAGCTCACTCAGGCTTTTCTCGAGCAGCCGGCGGTTATCCTGTTGCCAGGGGTGGAAACCCTTTCGGAAATACGCCAGGAACTCAGGCATGCATTTTCGAATCACCCCGGGCTTGCCCCAGAGAAAGTTTAGGCCGCCCAGCCAGGTACGGACACTCCAGAGCTTGCCGTCAGTCTTCAGCAGGCTGCAGGTGTTCAGGAAGGTATACTTGAAGAAATTCCAGGTGACAAACAAGAAGACGATGCGGCGCAGACGCTCATTGCCAACGCATTCCCTGTATACGTCAAACGCAACGGACTTGTGCTCGGTTTCCTCAATGGCGTGCCAGCGCCAGAGCCTGGCCATTGCCGGGGTGGCGTCTTCCATCCACTCCGGGTGACTGAGAATGGCATTCGCCAGCACGGCCGTGTAGTGCTCAGCACCGCAGGTTCCCGCCAACTGCCGACTGGCCGGCAAGCGCCCGACCCACGCCATGTGTTTGGCGAACCGGCGGTCAATGGCATCGATATCATAGCCACGGGCCTTCAGGCCCTCGTTATACTCCTTGTGCTCGCGACTGTGGAGTGCTTCCTGGCCGATAAAACCGCGAATCTCGGACTTCAGCTTGGGATCATCAATCTTGTCCCGGTAAAGCCTGACCGCATTGATAAATTGCTGCTCTCCGTCCGGAAACTGTAGGGACAGAGCATTGAAAAACGCGGTTCGGAAAGCATCGTTGCCATGCCAGAAGGTCTTCAGTTCCTCACTGACATCAAAACGAATATGCCGGGGCTGAACGGATACGCCCTCGGGTGTTGAGCTGATAGCCATGGCGGCCGCCTCCTGTTATTTGCAGTTTTTTGTTCTGTTTATCGAATGCGAACAACGGACAAATATTCACCACTAGAGCCAGTGTATACCTGTTTGAAAAATGCAAGGAAGGGCCGGAGACACGATTCGCGACAACTTGTCACAAAATGACATCGTGTCACGCACAAAAAAAGGGAGGCCGAAGCCTCCCAAGGACACACAGGGGGTTGATCACCTCCGATTACTACCGGAGGCCATCGCTTTAGTGCTCGTTCGCAACCTCGGCACCCGGGGCTTCAGGATCCGCCGTGAAGCCGAGCAAACGGGTTCTCTCAATCAGGAAGTAGAGGACAGCGCCGGTGGCGAGCCCCCAGCCCGCGCCATAGACCGCCAGCACCACACCCATGGTGCCGGCAATGCCCCGTTCCGTGTTGTTTTCCAACTGCTCCAGGCCCACCATCAGGCAGATGTAACCGGTCAGAAGCAAAGTCAGGGAGAGAGCAATCGGCAGCACGGGCTGGAAAAAACTGACCAGCGGCAGCACAAACAGCGCTATGAAACCGGTGATCCAGAAGGTGCCGCCACCACTGTAGATGGAATCCATCGCGTTACGGCCGTACTTGTAGCGCTCCGCCATGGTCGCGGTAACCGCTGTCCAGATCGGGCCAGCCAGGCCCGGGTACGGCGCGAAAAACGCGTGCATACCATTACGAATGGACGTCACCAGGTGAACCCGGTCGATGCTGTTATCGATGTCTTCGTCTTTGCGCAGGTGGTCAACACGGTTCATCAGTGACTGACCCACCACGATGTCTCCGAAGGCAATGACATAAGCAATCACAGCGGTAGGAATCGCGTACATGAACACGCTGGCGTCCGGGAAGCCGACGGAGAACGGCAGGTAGTTCCAGAGCTCACCGAAGGCGGGCTGGGTGATCCCCCACTCCACGTTGGGCACATCGTATTCGCCAGTGGCAAAACCCACCAGAATCGCCACGACCATACCCGGCACCATGCCGTAGTTCGCGATCTTGCGGGCAATGGAGTTGCTCTCAACAAAGCCTTTAAACGATACAGAGAACATCAGGTACAGACAGACCAGACCACCGATGATCAGTGAAATCGGCGTATTGGCCAGACGACCGCCCGCCTCGATCTCACCCATGAGCGCGGCAATACCGGCACCAATGATAATCCCGCCTTTCATGGACCGGGGGATTAGCTCCACCAGCTTACTGCCCAGACGGGTCACGCCAAGGATCAGGAAAATCAGGAACACCAGGAACTGCAGTGCAAACAATGCCTGAATGGCCTCCGGGCCTGGTTCGTAATCGCCGAGGAACAGCAGAACCACCGGAATACCCGGCGTAATCCAGCCCGGCACCAGGGGAACGCCCAGCAGGGCCGGCAGCATAAAACCAATACCGCAGATCACCACGTAGGCCAGTGCCACGTCGTAGGGCACGCCAAGGTACTTTTCCAGCAATGGAATCATCGCCAGACTGACCACAAACATGATCAATGCCTGAACCATCTCCGCGAATTCCCAGCGATAGTGCACAAAGGGAAGACGGATCTTGAACGGGCCGGCTGGCCAATACGGCTGCTCTTCGCCGTTGTTTCGGTGGAACATTTGCATAAAAGGGTCTCCGGGCTCACGCGGAATGCGTGTGCCAGTCAGTGTTGTTTTTGTGGTTCGGGGCGGCTGCGCCCGGTCAGGCGCAGCCGTTAAGGATCAGCTCAGGTCTTTCGCCTGATCCCTCAGTACAAACTTCTGGATCTTGCCCGTGGAGGTTTTGGGCAGATCCGTGAAGACGACTGTTTTCGGTACCTTGAAACGGGCCAGATGCTCACGACAGAAGTTGATGATGTCTTCCTCGGAGACTTCTCCGGCTTCCGGCTTCAGGGTCACGAAGGCGCAGGGTGTTTCACCCCACTTTTCGTCCGGCCGCGCCACCACCGCGGCTTCCAGAACGGCCGGGTGACGGTAGAGGGTATCCTCCACCTCGATGGTGGAAATGTTCTCGCCGCCGGAGATGATGATGTCCTTCAGACGATCCTTGATTTCCATGTAACCGTCTTCGTGCCAGACCGCCAGGTCACCGGTGTGGAACCAACCGCCGCGGAAGGCTTCTTCGGTGGCCGTCGGGTTCTTCAGATAACCTTTCATCACGGTATTACCGCGCAGGAAGATCTCACCGATGGTCTTGCCATCCTTCGGCACGGGTTCCATGGTATTGGGGTCACCCACCATGGTGCCGGCCAGGGTGTGGTAGCGCACGCCCTGCCGTGCTTTCTTCCTGGCACGCTCATCCAGTGGCAGCTCATCCCACTCGGATTTCCAGGCACAGACGGTCACCGGGCCGTAGACTTCGGTCAGGCCGTATACATGAGTCACCTTGATGCCCATATCCTCAATGGCCTCGATGACCTGAGCCGGGGGCGCAGCGCCTGCCGTCATGGATTTCACGTCGTGATCAATCCCCGCTTTTGCCGATGCCGGCACGTTCAGAAGCGCGTTCAGGACGATCGGGGCACCGCACATGTGAGTAACCTGGTGCTCACGGATCAGGTGCAGGATCTTCTCGGGATCAACGCGACGCAGGCAGACATGGGTACCCGCCATAGCCGTCACGGTCCAGGGGAAACACCAGCCGTTGCAGTGGAACATCGGCAACGTCCAGAGATAGACCGGATGCATGCCCATGGACCAGACCGCCTGGTTACCCAGGGAATTGATGTAAGCGCCCCGGTGATGGTAGACAACCCCCTTGGGATTGCCGGTAGTGCCGGAGGTGTAGTTCAGGGAAATGGCATCCCACTCGTTTTCCGGGAAGCTCCACTGGAATTCCGGATCGCCTTCCTGCAGCAACGCCTCGTAGTCCAGATCGCTGACCTGCACGCCTTCGCCGTATTCCGGATCGTCGACATCGATCACCAGGGGCTTGTGCTCCAGGTGACGAACGGCATCCTTGATCACCTGACCGAATTCCCGGTCGGCAATCACCACCTTGGCTTCGCCATGCTCAAGCATGAAGGCAATGGCGTCGGCATCCAGACGGACATTCAGTGTGTTCAGAACTGCGCCAATCATCGGCACGCCAAAATGGCACTCCACCATGGCCGGGATGTTTGGCAACATGACAGCCACGGTATCGCCGCGACCAATGCCCCGACCTTTCAGGGCTGACGCCAGACGCAGACAACGCTCATAGGTCTGCTGCCAGGTGTAACGGATAGCGCCATGCACCACCGCCGGAAAGTCCGGGTACACGCTGGCGGTTCTCTCAATAAAGTCGATTGGGGACTGTACCGCATAGTTGGCATCGAGGGGCTCAAGGCCCTGATCAAAAATCGAGGTCATCTGTTTGGTCCTCTGTGAGCACTGTTGTTCTTATGGCGTATTCAGGAGTATAGCTAGAGCAGCTATACTTTTAGCTGGGAAGAAATAGTATTTTATAGGATAAAAACTAGAAACTATACCAACGTATTATGGTGCATTTACTATAAAACGAACCATGACTCATACCCCAGCTCCTAACGCTTTTAGTCTGCCTGACGCCGATCCGCAACCCGGGCTGACCCTGAACCAAGACGCCCAGGTGTTATCCAGCAACCTGTCGGCAGAGGATCTCCTGGCCGAAACCCATTACAGCGCGCTTTCGGAGCTGCTTCCCGGAAATACCGAAGCGCTCGTCCATTCCGCGTTGCGCCAGGGGCGCGCCATCGAGAACGTCGAATCCCGCATTGAAGCCCGAATATTCCTGTGGACATTCATACCAGCAGTCGAATACGGGCAGGTGCTGGTCCGGGGCAGAGACGCCACCGACGACGTCCGTATGCATGAGGAAGCCACCCGGTCCAACCGCCTTTATCGCCTGATCACCGAGAACACAACGGATCTGATCTCTCGCCATGCGCCCGATGGCCGCTTTATTGATGCAACGCCTGCCTCCTGGCGCCTGTTGGGTTACTGGCCGGAAGAGTTGCGGGGGCGGTCACTGGAAGAGGTGTTTCGCGGGCTGACCGTGACCGAGCAGCTACTCGAAGCGCGCAAACATCTCAGGGATGACGGCTACGCCACCATGACCGTGGACATCGTGCATCGGGATGGCAGCAAACGCTGGTTTGAAATTGCCAGCCGAGCCATCCGGGAAACCTACACCGGTGCGGTGGTGGAAGTGGTCAGCGTATCCCGTGACATTACCGCCCGGGTGGAATCGGAGGAGAGCAACCGGCGACTGGCCGATGAGCTGGCCCACGCCGCCCGCCTGGCAACACTGGGTGAACTGGCCTCCAGTATTGCCCATGAGATGAATCAGCCGCTGGCCACCATCGTCAACTTTGCCAGCGCCAGCCAGCGCTACCTGAAGAATGCCCGGCAAAACCCGGAATGCCTGGACCGTGTCGATGACGGGCTTCAGAAAATCGTGCACCATGCCAATCGGGCATCAGAGGTGATCAAACGGCTGCGGGCCTTTCTGCGCAAGGGACAGAAACGCACGGCACCGCTCAGCCTCAACGACGCCATCACCAACGTCGCTCGCCTTTGCCATTGGGAAGCCGAGAAAAACCGTGTTCAGATTATCCCGGAGCTGGCAGACTCCGCCCCGGTCATCACCGCAGACGCCGTTCTGCTGGAGCAGGTTCTCATCAACCTGATACGCAACGCCATTGAAGCCAACATGGAAAGGCAGCAGGATGTGTCATCGCCGGAACCCACGAAAATCCGGATACGCACCTGCATCAACTGTGAAAACGAGACCCTGATTGAAGTCACCGATCAGGGGCCCGGTCTGGATGAGCAGGGCATTCGCCAGATGTTTCAGCCTTTCTACACCAGTAAACCCCAGGGGCTGGGGCTGGGGCTGTCGATGAGCCGGTCCATCATTGAAGGGTTTGGCGGATTTCTCGATGCACGACCGGCGGACACGGGCGGGCTGGCACTGATCTGCCGTTTCCCCGCCGCGCCGGGAAACAAGAACAAGACCTCGAACCGAACGGAGACAAGAACCGATGACTGAACGCCCGGCCAATGAAGCAACCACCGTGTACGTCGTGGACGATGACGCCGGCATGCTGGAATCCACTCAATGGTTGCTGGAATCCGTTGGCCTTGATGTCCAGGCCTACAGCGATGGCCGGAAATTTCTCGAAGCCATCAGCTCGGAAAGGGCTGGCTGCGTGGTGCTCGACGTCCGAATGCCGGGCCTGGGCGGCCTCAACGTTCAGGAAGAGCTGCAAAAGCGAGGGCTCGACCTGCCCATCATCTTTGTTTCCGGCCATGCGGATGTGCCCATCGTGGTACGGGCCTTCAAATCCGGGGCCTTCGACTTTATCGAGAAGCCCTTCAACGAACAGCTGCTGCTGGACAGCGTGCAGCAGGCGCTTCAGGAACATCAACAACCGAACCGTGGCAACTTCCAGTCCGACGAACAGACCGAAGCACTGATGGCCACCCTCACCCGCCGGGAACGGGACGTCTTTTTGCCCCTGGCCCAGGGCTACACCAGCCGGGAAATCGCCGAAAAACTGGACGTGAGCGTTAAAACCATTGATCTGTACCGGGCCCGGGTCATGAAACGGCTGGGCGCCGATCGCCTGCCGGATGTGACAGGGCTCGCCATCGCCGCAGGCCTGATCGATCCTCTGGACCTGCGCCGGGACGAGCACTGATCACTCGACCTGGGTCATCGAAGCTTTGACAAGACTCCCCAGGCGCATGACCGCATGCTCGATGCGTTCACTCCACGGATTGGCGGTGTTGATCCGCAGGCAATTCTCGAACTTGTTGGTGGTCGAAAACATCAGCCCCGGCGCCACATTGATGTCCTCGGCCCGGGCCTGTTGGTAGATCTCGGTTCCCGAGACCGCTTCCGGTAACTGCACCCAGAGCACAAATCCACCCTGTGGCCGGCTCACCGCCGTTCCTTCCGGAAAGGCGCGGGAAACAGCCGCCCGCATCCGCTCGGCACCCTCACGATAGTGCTGACGCGCTGTTCGCAGGTAGCGATCGTATCCCCCCTGCTCCAGAAAATGTGCCACGGCCATTTGCGGGATAGAGGAAGTTGCCAGATTCACGAAATACTTGTGCTGCCGGGCGCTCGCCATGTGGCGGCCGGGCACCATCCAGCCGAGCCGCAGCCCCGGCGAAATGGTTTTGGAAAAGGAACTGCAGTAGATCACGTTGTCTGTGCGATCGAATGCCTTGGCCGGGCGCGGGCGATCCCCGATATGGTGAAGATCACCATAGATATCATCCTCGATCAGCGGGACATTCGCGGCGGCCAGCATCGACACCAGCTGCTTCTTGCGCTCATCGGACATTCTCGCGCCCATGGGATTGCTGTGATTGGTGACCACCACGCAGGCCTTGAGCGGCCACTGTTCCAGCGCAAGCTCCAAGCCTTCCAGGCTCAGCCCCTCGGCCGGGTGCGTTGGAATCTCGATCACTTTAAGGCCGACAACTTCCAGCGCCTGGAGGATACCCGGGAACGATGGAGACTCCACCGCCACAATGTCTCCGGGCTGGGTAACTGCCCTCAGCGCCAGGATGATGGCCTCCTGGGCACCGTTGGTCGCCAGCACGTCGTCTGGCGTGATCGGAACCCCGAGCGTGGCCATGCGCTGAGCAATCTGGCGGCGAAAACATTCCTTTCCCGGAAAGGCGTAGTCCAGGGTCTCCAGCCCACGGCGCGCCGCCCAGAGCGTGCACTGCTGAATCTGTCGAAGCGGCAGGTAGTCAGGGTGCGGAATCGCCGTCGCCAGCGGCACCATCCGCTTCTGTTCGTCGGCACACAATTCAAGGGTCATTTCCCGGGCGCTGACCGGCACCGGCCGGCTGCGATGGCGCCGCATCACAGGTTCCGGGGCATCCAGCGCGGGCAGTTTGACGAAATACCCGCTGCGCTCCCGCGCCTGCAAATAGCCCCGCCCTTCCAGGGTTTGGTGGGCCTGCAATACCGTTGAAATGCTGACCCCGAATTGCCGGCTCAGCACCCTCACGCCCGGCAACCGGTCGCCATCACGATAGACCCCTTCCTGGATCAGGGCCTGAAGCTTGTCCGCCACCTGGTTGTAGAGCACACCCATGTCCAATCCTCACCGGTTCATTCAACACTTAATTCAATCCTGTACGGCCATTCCACCAGATCTATCTCGGCAGTGAACGGTACAGTTGCCCCCAAAAGAAAGCAGCACAGATTATCCACGAGTGCATCTGTACCGGTCCAAAATACGCCTACCTGAATCTGTAACGCAACCTCAATGAATCCGACAATAGTCCCATCAGAAACGGAAGAGGGAGTTTCATCATGGGCATCGCCGACACACGTCTACAGCCCCCGGCCGCAACCCGGAAAGATCTGCTTGCACTCGGAAGCTCTGCGCTTGGAGCGTCCAGGAATGTGGATGTCAGCCTGCGCTGGCTCAAGGATCTGGGGTTCGCGATCATGGAAAGATCCGAGGGACACTGGATTCTGACCCACACAGCCGCCCTGCCAGAGCTGCATTTCTACAGCGCACTGGAACTGGAGCAGTTTGCCAGGCACCGGGCGCGCCACTACGCTAAACGTTCACTTCAGGAGAACTGCGCATGAGCTATCCGATCTATCAGGTCGATGCCTTTACTGACCAGATCTTTGGCGGTAATCCTGCCGCTGTGATGCCGCTGGACAGCTGGCTACCCGACGAGACGCTGCAATCCCTGGCGGCGGAAAACAATCTTTCCGAAACCGCCTTTTTTGTCCCCACCCCGGAAGACAGAGACAGCGACTTTCATATCCGCTGGTTCACACCGGGAACGGAAGTGCCGCTGTGTGGCCATGCCACCCTGGCCAGCGCCTGGATCATCTTCAACAAACTGGGCTGGGACAAAAACGAGATTCGCCTGCAGTCCAAGAGCGGGCCGCTCGGAGTCACCAGGACCGAAGACGACTGGCTGCTGCTGGATTTCCCCAACCTCCGGTTTGAACAAGAGGCAACACCCGCGATCATCCATGAAGCACTGGAAGGCGCGCCGGATACCGCCTTTTTTGTTCCCAACGATACCAACTACATGGTGGTTCTGGAGAACGAAGCAGCAGTCCGCTCGGCACAGCCGGACCTGCGAAAGCTCAAACAGCTGGGCAATCAGGGCCTGATCATCACCGCCCCGGGTGACCAGGCCGACTTCGTCAGCCGCTACTTCGCGCCGGGAGCCGGCATTGATGAAGACCCGGTGACTGGCTCGATTCACAGCGTGCTGGTGCCCTACTGGGCCGAGAAGCTGGGTAAAAGCAAGCTGGACGCACGCCAGGTGTCCGCTCGCGGCGGGGTTCTCCGCTGCGAACTGAAAGGCGACCGTGTGGCCATCGCCGGGCAGGCGGCGTTTTACATGGAAGGCGCCGTACACCTGCGCTGAGACTGGTATACTGCCCGCCGAATTTATCAACCGGCGGGCAGGCATGACGGCACACTCCAGTAACCAGTACGACGTAATCATCATCGGCGCCGGAGCCGCCGGGTTGATGTGCGCCGCCACAGCCGGCTACCGGGGCCGCAAAGTGCTGGTGCTGGACCACGCCAACAAGCCGGGCAAGAAGATCCTGATGTCCGGCGGTGGCCGCTGCAACTTCACCAACCTCAACAGCACACCGGCCAACTTTCTCTCAGACAACCCGCACTACTGCATTTCCGCGCTCAAACGCTATACGCCGCAGGACTTTCTGGAACTGGTGGATCGCCACGGCATCGAGTACGAGGAAAAAGCGCCCGGGCAACTGTTCTGCCGTGACAGTGCCAAAGACATCCTCAACCTGTTACTCACCGAGTGCGAATGGTCCGGTGCGGAGATACGGATGAAAACCTCCGTGTCCGCCGTCAACGAGAACGATGGCGGCTATACGCTCAACACCAGCGCCGGCACGCTGAGTTGCGAATCACTGGTGATCGCCACCGGCGGACTCTCCATCCCCACCATGGGCGCCACCGGATTTGGCTACGAGATCGCCCGCCAATTCAGCCTTTCGATACTGCCCACCCGTGCCGGGCTGGTGCCCTTTACCCTGCAGCCAGACCTGAAAGAGCAGCTCTCTCCCCTTTCGGGCATCAGCACCGAGGTGGTTGCAAGCTGCCATCAGCAGCACTTCCGGGAACCCATGCTGGTCACCCACCGTGGCCTGAGTGGACCGTCCATGCTGCAGATCTCCAGCTACTGGAACCCGGGCGACGAGATCTCTATCAACCTGCTGCCCGCCTGCCAGATTCAGGAAGATCTGCTGGCCCTGCGCAAGAACAAACCGCAGTCCACCATCGCCCAATACCTGTCACAGCACATGCCCAAGCGCTTCGCCCAGGCCTTCAACGAACTCCAGGGCTGGAACGGCCCGCTGCAGGCCTACAAGAATTCGGATATCGAACAGATTGCTACCCTGCTTGGCAGCTGGCGCATCAAACCCTCCGGCACCGAAGGCTACCGGACGGCCGAGGTAACGCTGGGGGGCGTGGATACCCGCCAGTTGTCGTCAAAAACCATGGCCGTTCAGGATCGACCGAACCTGTATTTCATTGGGGAAGTGGTGGACGTGACCGGCCACCTGGGTGGGCATAATTTTCAATGGGCGTGGGCGTCTGGGGTGGCTGCCGGGCAGGATGTTTAGGGGGTGACCTCCCATAATTCTAAATCAGACAATTGTAATTGTTTTGAGACAACGAACTTAAATTCGTTATCATTTTTAGACAATTTCTAGATTGTGCAGGTCAAGTGCACATCAAATATATCCCCCCCCCAAAAACAAAAAACAATAACCTTAGAAAATCGTGCTCTCCGCGTTGCAGAGCAAAGCCCCAAGTTGGCATCCTCATATCCTCTCCAGTAACGAAAGGAACCACCCACCAATATGCAAAGGGAGTAGAAATCAGCAAGAAAAGAAACAAACGTTCAACATCTCTTTCTCCCTGCAGCAACCTAGAAACAACAACGCTGGCCATCAGGACGGTTAAAATGAAAAATCGGTTCTTTAATACAGTGTTTATTTGCATGCGTAACAATCATCAATCAAAATTTCGGATTCAGAGAATCCATATTGAACAGCGGTATTAACGCTTCTTTGAAGCATATCACTACCAAATGCTTTTTGAGTGAAATACTCTGAACTGCTCCCGGCATGTATTGTGATAACGCCTATACCGGTCTCACGATAGTTGCCTAATGACATATCGTAAACAACTTCCCCAGCACTGACTGAGTCAGAAATCAATCTTAAGCCTCTAATAGGTACCTCAAGAGCATCAACCATCACCCTCCCTCCATACCGCAGGTCTGCAGTCTCACTACTTAGAAACCACGTCGAAAATAGTCTTTTAAGGGTTCCACCCCGTTTCCACGGACGGTTTTAAAACGGCATTCCGCCGATTGCGATCAACAGCACGCCGCTCAAGGCCGCCGGCCGGAACCCGAGGCATTCCACTATCTCTTAGGCTGTTGGTGACCGGGCGCTTACGCTAATGGCTATACAGGTTCATCATAGTTAGAAATCTCCAACAGGTTCCCATCGGGGTCCCGAAAGTAGATGGAGGTAATCGGGCCCTTGGCGCCGGTTCGTGAAACAGGCCCCTCCAACACTTCTACATCTAGGTGCTTGAGGTGCCGGAGCACATCCCGAACAGGAACTGATGCCACAAAACACAAATCACTTGAACCAGGCATGGGAACCTTCGCGTGCGGCTCAAACTCCTGACCACATTGATGCAGGTTTATCTTTTGGGAACCGAACTCCAGTGCTTTTCGGCCACCACCAAAGGTGACAACTTTCATGCCCAATACCTTGGAGTAAAAGGTACAACTCTCTTCTATGTCAGCAACCGTCAGGACCAGATGGTCAATCGAATCAATGATGCTCAAAATGTCTGCTTCCTTGCTTTTTACTGGTGTTCGACCCTAACGGCTACCGCCGTGATCAGGATTGGTCTTCTTTACCGTATGACGCCCATGGCAGGCTCTATTTATATTTGGGTCCGCGTTTCTGCGCCCTGGTGCACCGGAGCAACAAGTAGCGCAGCGGAGGGGACCAAAAGCGCCCCGCTTTTGGCGTCCGGTTGACTGCCTGGCTATTCGGCATTTCTCGCCTGCTCAAGCACTCGCGTCAGCCGATCAAGATTTTGCTCATTTGCTGGGCCAGCCCTCTCTTTGACTACCTGGGCAGTTTGAGCATCTTCAAACACTTGATTCCAGGTTACGTGCGTACCATCAGCTTCGGGGGTGAGCTCAACTGTGAGTCGGAAATTTGGCGGGCAGTCATGGTGAATGACTATTTTCGAATTCGGCTCAAGCACTTCGAACTTGCTCTCGTTATGATGCTCGGTTCCGTCTGGGGCGTGCATTATGAACTTCCAGCGCCCCCCTTCCCTAAAATCATGAATGTCGAAAGTATTTGAAAAGCCCTCAGGCCCCCACCAGGCCGCCAACAATTCAGGCGAAGCAAATGCCCCGTAAATTTCTTGTGGGGAGAAAGGTAGAGTTCTAGAGGTACGTAGCGTTCTATCGTCAGTCATGCTTGGAACTCCGAGTTTGCGGGGATCGTGCCGTATAACGCCGCGCACACCGGCGCGAGCTTGCGAGCATCCGGCAGCCGGAGGCTGCATAGTGATGCACTTGGTTATGTGTTGATTCGGCTGCCATGTTAGTTCGACAGGTTAAGCTGCCACGACACGCCATACTTATCCTTCAACCACCCAAATTTCTGGCTAAAGCCATAGTTATCCAAAGGCATTAGCTCTGAACCACCCTCGGCGAGGGCCCGAAATGCCTTCTCTATCTCGCTCATTGATTCACACTCAACATACAGTGACATGGAAGGTGTAAAGGTAAATGGGTGGTCAAGATGACTGTCCAGCGCCATAAACTCGGTGCCGCTTATCGTAAACCTAGCCATCTTCGCAGAACCTTCTGGTTCATGCTCGCCAGCTTCGTAGCGCTGAAGGTCAATGATCTCTGAATCAGGGAATAGAGAGGTATAAAATTTGATTGCCTCCTCGGCTTTCCCGGCCTTTTCCCCGACAAACATGAGCGAGGTCTTAATGGATTTCATTTGTCCCTCCGTTCTAGTTCGCACACATAACGCGGAGCACAGCGGCGGCCCGTCAGGGGCGTCCGGCGGCCGCAGGCCGCGTACTGATGCGTTTTGTTAGTAGTTTTTGCCAAAGACATAGTTCCGCCCCAAGTAAATTAGGTGAACTGATGCGGCAAGGGGCAACGAGGCAATGCCTAGTTGCCAACTACCACCTCCCTCGCCAGCCATGACCAGAAAACCTGAAACAGCCAATATTCCGAAGGACATAAACAACAATATTTTTCGAGGCGACAAAGTGCGTGAGTCGGGCTCCAATATCTTGATGACCAGAGAAATAAGTGCAGCCATACCCAACCAGCCGCCAAGTAGCATTGCCAACAGATAGACTCCGGCCATGTGCCCGTTTACCAAAGACTCGAGCGCTACGGGAATAACAACGAGACCCATAAGCAATATTATGAATGCTGGGCCAAAGCAAATGACCACTTCCGCAAGCAGCAGGATCTTTAGCACAGGCTTCATTGGTACTCCATCAACTGCTAACAGCAATTAGACCGAACGCTTGATGATTGCAGAAATCTGACCGCTTCGTTATTACAGTCCCTGCATCACTTTGAGCTCTGATCATAGATTTATAAAACAACAGGTTAGCCCACCGTTCGACCACTTTCCATGTAATCATTTGAGCGCCATGATCCACGCAACGAATCATGCGGTACAAAATTTCAGCATGGAACAGACAGGTGTGGGGAGCTTTGAGAACTCAGAACTGTGTTCGGGAAATGGACAAGGTAACGCTGCGTGCGCAGCGCGTGGCAGTCGGGAGGGGTTCTTAACGAGGCCGGGATTTACCCCGGCCCCATAGATCGTTAGCGAAGAATCACCAACGGCTTCTCAGCGGTTTTCAGCATGGTGGTGGTTGTGCTGCCCACCAGGAACTGGCGAATGCGGGAATGGCCGTAGGCGCCCATCACCAGCAGGTCGATGTCGTGCTGCTCCTGGTAGGCGTGCAGGGTCGGCTCCACGTCGCCGGCGCGGATGGCCAGGGTGATTTCCGCGCCCAGGCCAGAGAGCATTTTTTCGGCGCGCTTGAGCTGCTCCCAGCGGTCGCTGGTGTCCGGTCCCACCATTACCAGATGCAACGGCAGGCCTCTCAGCACCGGGCTGGCTGCGATCAGTTCAACGCCTTTGAACGCGGTGGAGCTGCCGTCGAATGCTAGCATGGCGCTTTTCGGTGTGGTGAACTCATCCGGCACCAGCAGAACCGGGCGGTGCAGGCTGCGAATGGCGGTTTCCAGCTGGCTGCCGATGTGAACATCGCGATCCGAACTGCTCTCTCCGTGCAGCCCCATCACGAACAACCGGGTCTGGCTTTCCAGAGCCAGCAAGGAGTCGGTCAGGTCGCCGTGGCGCTGGCGCTTCTGTACTTCACCAGCGCCCGCTTCCTGCACCCGTCGCTCTGCCTCATCCAGCATGTGGTGGCCGTGTTCGAGGGCGAGCTTGGCGCGCTTCCGGTCCAGCTCCGCCAGCTCTTCCAGCAGGTGCTCGCGGCTGCCAAGGCCGATGCTGCCGGCCAGATCCGGCTCAGCCGGGTAACGCTCCTCATCCAGAACGTGCAACAACGTCATTGGAGTTTCCATGTGCCGGCTGGCCCAGGTGGCGTAATCGCACACCGCAGGGGCGGCACGGGAACCATCAATACAGGCGACGACACGCAACATATTCACCTCGCGCTCCCTTTCAGACAGGTGATCATTCTGGTTGTGATTATGACCGGCATTGTTAGCAGATTCGCTGCTCTGTGTCATTTCAGTGCCCCATCAGCTGGTCTACGGCTTCCGGCTTGTCGTGCACGCCGAACCGGTCAACGATGGTTGCGCTGGCCTCGTTCAGGCCGATCACTTCCACTTCAGCACCTTCACGGCGGAACTTGATAACTGCCTTATCCAGAGCGCCCACGGCAGTGATGTCCCAGAAATGCGCCCGGCTGAGGTCAATCACAACGTTATCCACGGCTTCCTTGAAGTCGAAGGACTGCAGGAACTTTTCAGAGGAGCTGAAGAATACCTGGCCCACCACGGTGTAAGTGCGGGTGTCGGACTTTTCATCAAGCTCCGACTTCACCATCATGAAATGACCGATCTTGTTGGCGAAGAACAGTGCCGCCAGCAGCACGCCGGCCAGCACGCCGAAGGCCAGGTTGTGAGTCGCGACCACCACAATCACGGTCACCAGCATGACGATGTTGGTGGAAAGCGGGTGGTTCCTCAGGTTCACAATCGATTCCCACGAGAAGGTACCGATGGAAACCATGATCATCACGGCCACCAGCGCCGCCATGGGGATCTGAACCAGAATCTTGTCCAGCACCAGTACCATGACCAGCAGGAAGATACCGGCAGTGAACGTGGACAGCCGGGTCCGGCCTCCGGATTTCACGTTGATGATGGACTGGCCAATCATGGCACAGCCGGCCATACCACCGATCAGACCAGAGCCGATGTTGGCAACGCCCTGACCTTTGCACTCACGGTTGCGATCACTTTCGGTGTCGGTGAGGTCATCGACGATGGTGGCGGTCATCATGGATTCCAGCAGGCCCACCACCGCCAGAGGCAGTGAGTACGGCAGGATGATCATCAGGGTTTCCATGTTCAGGGGCACATCGGGCCACAGGAAAATCGGCAGGGTGTCCGGCAGTTCGCCCATATCTCCGACGGTGCGGATGTCCAGGCCAAGCGCCACGGAAACGGCGGTCAGCACGATGATACAGACGAGAGGTGAAGGCAGCACCTTGCCCACCCAGGGCAACAAGGGGAACAGATAGATGATGCCCAACCCGGCCGCTGTCATGGCGTAAACATGCCAGGTAACGTTGGTCAGTTCGGGCAACTGTGCCATGAAGATCAGGATTGCCAGTGCGTTTACAAACCCGGTCACCACCGAACGCGAGACAAAGCGCATCAGGCTGCCCAACTTCAGATAACCGGCAACAATCTGGATCACACCGGTGAGGATGGTGGCGGCCAACAGGTACTGGAGGCCATGTTCCTTCACCAGGGTCACCATGAGAACCGCCATGGCGGCGGTGGCCGCGGAGATCATGCCCGGGCGGCCACCGACAAACGCGATGATCACGGCGATACAGAACGAGGCATACAGCCCCACTTTGGGGTCAACCCCGGCGATGATAGAGAACGCAATCGCCTCGGGAATCAGGGCCAGTGCCACCACGATTCCGGAGAGCAAATCTCCACGAACATTGGAGAACCATTGGTTCTTCAGTGAATTAACCATAATAAGATCCGTCAGATTGAAAAATTCCGGCGAGCTTTTTCGAATTCAGGGGGTACAAAAGGGCCGCGAAGCTTACCAAATTACCGTCCGTTAAGTAAGTCAGGCTTTCTAACACGCTTTCTTGATAACCTGATGACACGCTAGACTTCACTCATACAACCCACTGATATCAGAGCATTCATGGACGACGTCGCCGCGCAGTTTTTGAGCAATCATCAAACCACCATCCGGCTGGCTATCGCCCTGCTTCTGGGGGCCATTATCGGCCTGGAACGGGGTTGGGAAGCCCGGGACCAGAAATCCGGAGAGCGCATCGCGGGCATCCGGACCTTTGCTCTGGTGGGACTTCTGGGTGGCATATCAGCAGTGCTGGCCCGCGAAATCACCCAGTGGGCATTCCCGGTGTTACTGGTAAGCGTGGTCGCCATGGGCATCGTGGCCTATAGCGAGCGCCTCGCGCATATCCGCAACTTCAGTATCACCGGCATGGTGGGGATGGTGCTTACATTCTGCTTCGGAGCCATCGCCGTGGCGGTCGACCCGGTCATGGCAACGGCGTCAGCGGTAACCACCGCCATCATTCTGGACAACAAGGAAGAGATCCACGGCTGGGTTCACCGGCTCAAGGAGCACGAGCTGGACGCCGCACTGAAGCTGCTAGTGATTTCCGTGGTCATGCTGCCGCTGTTGCCCAACGAGCGGCTGGGCCCGGGTGGCGTGCTCAACCCCCGTGAAATCTGGTGGATGGTGGTGATGATCGCCTCCATCTCGTTCGTGGGCTATTTCGCCATTCAGGTAGGCGGCACCCGCAAAGGCATCCTGTTTACCAGTCTCTTTGCCGGTCTGAGCTCTTCCACGGCGCTAACGCTGCACTTCTCCAGGCAATCCGCGCAAAACCCTCAGCTCAGCGGGCAGCTCGCGGCAGGCATTCTGATCGCCTGCGGCACCATGTTTCCCCGGATACTGGCGTACTGTTACGTGATCAATCGGGAGCTCCTGCCCAGCCTTATCTGGCCGGTACTGATCATGACCGTGCTTCTCTACGGCCCTGCCCTGTTTATCTGGCGCCGCCACTCCGGCACGTTGGATGTGTCCCAGCCGACACTCAACCAGAATCCGCTCGATCTCACGTCGGCCCTGGTATTCGGACTGTTGCTGACCGCCATTCTTCTGCTCGGGGAGTTTCTCAAGAACTGGCTCGGGGATGCCGGTATTTATGTGCTGGCCGCCAGCTCCGGTGTTGCAGATGTCGACGCGATCACCCTGTCGCTGACCCGCATGTCCGTCGACACGCTGTCGATGAACACCGCCGTCATCGGGATCGTGATTGCGGCGGCAACCAACAATCTCATCAAAGCCGGAATGGCCGGGGTCATTGGCAATCGGCACACGGGGATGATGGTGGCCATTCCGATGGCCCTGTCCCTGATTGCAGGGCTGAGCGTTGCCTGGTTTCAGTGATCAGCGTGCCCGGCGGAACGTGAGGTTATAGCGACAGGCGCCGGTCATTGGGTGGTTCCCGGCTTTCAGTGTCAGCACACCGTGGTATCTCAGCCGCGAGGCGCCTCCCCATACCACGACATCTCCATGTTGCAGGGGGATCTTCACAGGTCGCTCGCTCCGCGTCGTTCCGCCGAACTGAAAAACCTGGGGCAGCCCGAGGGACACCGACACGATGGGCTGGGAAAAGTCCACTTCGTCCTTGTCCTGATGCAACCCCATCTTTGACCCCGGTTCGTAACGGTTGATCAGACAGGCATCCGGGACGAAGTCAGGAAAGCCCGCCTGACTGGCTATCTCGGTTGCCAGCTTCGAAAACCGGGCCGGCATCGACGGCCAGGGGCGCCCCGTGACCGGATCTTCGGCCTGGTACCGATACCCCTTCTCATCTGTTACCCAGCCATACTCACCGCAGCAGCTCATCGCCACGGACATGGTATGGCCACCCGGTGTTTTCATTTGTCTCGGTGGTGATACGGCGAAGTTTTCCCGGATCGTCTCAATCAGTTCCGGCGCCTCCTCAGCGGCCGCGCCCCGGAGAATCACTGCACCCTCACAGATCGGCTCAATCCTTTTTTCCAGTGGCTGGTCTGCAAACAGATCAAGGGTCATAACGTGCTACTTTTACAGAGAAAAAAGAAAATAATCCCGGGAGCGACTACGCTTTATACAGTCTACGCCCCATTCTGGCTTAGCGCTTGATTCATTGCCCCATACAGGGACGTCCCATGCTCCGAAAAATCAAACCTGCGCAGGTTTCTCTCGCACTGTTGATTGCATCAACCATCACGCTGGCCATGCTGGTGCTGGCCATCTTTCTGGTTGGCCAGACCTTTCGGGGCATGGAGAGCGCGAAAGTGCAGGCAGCCAGTGTGTCCGCTCGCCACCTTGCCATCAGTGTGGATGACCGAATCCTCGCAATCACGGCACCACCCTCAACCGCTCTGGCGGTCCTGAGCCATGACCCTCTGGCATCGTCCACCACGCTCGATCAGAGATTGTCCCGGCTGCCGGTCATTGCCAACATTCTGAGCAGCAGCGATATCGTCAGCGCGGTCTACACCGGCTATGCCGACGGCGACTTTTTCCTGCTTCGCAAGGTTCGCAGTTCCGGTGTCATGCAATTCCCCGATGCGCCGGATGGCACGCGCTTTCTGCTTCAGGCTATCGACACGGAAGATGGCCGGCAACTGCGCGAATGGCGCTTCTACGATGAGCAGCTCCAGTTGCTTGAACGCAAAACCGTGCCCGACTACACCTACGACCCCAGAACACGGCCGTGGTTCAAAGCCGCGTCCGACTCGCCCCGAACCGTGTTATCGGCTCCGTATGTCTTCTTCACCACCCGAGAAACCGGCCTGACACTTTCACGGCGCGCCGCGCGATTCGGCGAGCAGGCCAGCATCTTCGGTATCGACGTGACGGTGTCCGATCTCAGTCATCAGTTGGAAGAACTGAAACAGACACCGGGCACCCAGATTGCCATCGTGAATCCAGAGAATCAGGTGCTTGCCAGCACCACCGACAACAGCGACCCGGGGCCTGCAATAAGCGGTGCACTGAATCACCGGGGTACCCGCGTCAGCAACAGTTCTGTCACGCGCTATAACGTCGACGGGGAGGACTGGTACGGCATGTCGGAACCGCTCAATGCGCTCTCAGCCCAGCAACTGAACATTGCTGTCACCATCCCGGCCGATGAGCTCCTGGCTGAAGTCTGGGAAACCCTCGCACGACAAACGCTGATCGCCGGCATTATTGCGATTTTCCTTTTGATTTTCGGATGGTTTATCGGGCAAAGGGTCGGGCGCCCGCTGGAACGCTTGACCGATCAGGTCAGCAAACTGTCCCGCTTCCGGTTCGATACCCAGATCAAATCCGACTCTTACGTACGGGAAGCCCGTAAACTTGGCGATGCCATCGATGATATGGCCAGTACCATTCGCAGCTTTCAGAGCATTTCTACCGTCCTCAACAGAGGGCAGAACCTGAATGAACTGTTACTGGACATTCTGCTCCAGATCGCCCACATCGTCGGCCAGGAGCGGGGAGCGATATATCTTTTCCGCGGCCAGCAAAAGGATCTGTCGCTCGCTGTGAACCGGGATCTTGATATTCCCGAGACCATCCCCGGCATTGCTGCGGACCTTGATGACAATGAGCTGATCCGGATTCTGCGCGGTCACATCGGGGGACACCCGGTATTCGCCATCCTGCGCAACCGGGAGAAACAGCTCGTGGGCGTGCTGATCATCGAGATGGAACACGGAGATCATACCCATCTCAGCGACGACCTCATTGTGTTCGTGGATGAAATCGCCGGCTCTGCAGCCGTCGCCATCGAAACCCGGGAGCTCATCGAGAGCCAGCAGGCCTTGCTTGAGGGCATTATCAGACTGGTCGCCAACGCCATCGATGCCAAATCCCCCTACACCGGCGGGCATTGCGAAAGGGTACCCAAGCTGGCCCAGATGATGGTGGATGAAGCCATCACCAGTACCGCCCCCGCCTTCGCCAGCTTCACGATGAACGACGAACAGAAGTATGAGTTCCACCTTGCCGCCTGGCTCCATGACTGCGGCAAGATCACCAGCCCCGAGTTTGTGGTCGACAAGGCGGTCAAACTGGAAACCATCCATAACCGGATCCACGACATACGAACCCGGTTTGAAGTGCTGCACCGTGACGCCGAGATCCGGTACCTGGAACGAAGGCTCCAGGGTGACGACGAGGCATCCGCCCGCACCGAGCGCGACGACCTTCAGGCCCGCCTCCAGGAAGAGTTTGCCTTCCTCGCCAGGGCAAATGAAGGCGGAGAATATATGCGCGAAGAAGACATCGCCCGCATCCGGGAGATTGGACAACGCCCCTGGCAGAGGCATTTCAGTGACCGGCTGGGCCTTTCGTCGGATGAAAAGATGGCACTGGAGGGCGTGCCAGAAGCGGAACTGCCGGTCACGGAAAATCTGCTCAATGATCGACCGGAACATCAGCGGAGCTGGGGAGACCGAATCCCACCGGTACAGAGAGACGATCCAGCGAATATCTGGGGTTTCGACATGAAGCTGCCAGAGCACGCCTATAACCGCGGTGAAATTCACAACCTGACTATCGCCAAGGGCACCCTCACCGACGAAGAGCGCTTCAAGATCAACGAGCACATCGTACAGACTATCTGCATGCTGGATGCCCTTCCCCTGCCGTCCCGACTCGCCAATGTGCCCCGGCTTGCGGGCACTCACCACGAGCGCATGGATGGCCAGGGCTACCCCTGTCGCCTCTCCGGCGATGAGCTGGGTATACCAGAGAGAATCATGGCCGTCGCAGACGTATTCGAGGCGCTGACGGCCGTTGATCGCCCCTACAAGAAAGGTAAAACCCTGACGGAATCACTGACCATCATGGCTCGGATGGTTGAGGAAGGTCACATCGACAAAGACGTTTTCGAGCTGTTCATCCGGTCGGGAATCTACCGGACCTACGCACAGCAACATTTGCACCCGGAACAAATCGATCAGGTTGATGAAAGCCAGTTCATGAATAACCACTGAAAAACCCGTATATTCAGTGGACTGAAAACGTACATAAGGACGATTTGATGATTTTTGCTCTGCTGGTTGGCGGCCTTATTGGTTATGCCTTCGGTAAGTTTCCGGGATTTCTTGTCGGTGCCGCTTTAGGTGCGTTTCTCTTCAACCGGATGAAAAGCCGGCTGATCGGAAAATTGCAGAACATTCAGTCCGGCTTCGTTGAGTCGGTCTTCGCCGTGATGGGGGCGTTGTGTAAAGCCGACGGCGTCGTCAGCCGTGACGAGATACAGGTGGCCGAGGCGATGTTTGTGCGGTTTCGACTGAACGAGCAGCAGAAAGCCTCAGCCAAAGCAGCGTTTAACCGCGGCAAATCCCCGGAATTCGACCTGGATGCCGAACTCGACCGCTTTATGCAGATGACCGGCCGGCAGCCCGCCTTCCTGCAGATGTTTCTCCAGGTACAGGTATCCGCGGTGGCAGCCGATGGCGTGGTTCATCCGGCGGAGCATGAAATGCTGGTTCGCATTGCACGTCGTCTGGGGCTGCCCGAGAGCCAGGTCAGTCAGCTTGAGGCGATGCTTCGGGGAGCTCACGCGGGTCAAGCCGGGCCGGGGCAACGTTCCAGCTCGCAGCAGATTGACGATGCCTACAAAGCTCTGGGCGTATCCCCGACCGCCAGTGATGCAGAGATCAAGAAGGTTTACCGTAAACTGATGAGCGAGAATCACCCGGACAAGCTGGCCGGAAAAGGCTTACCGGAAAGCATGCGCGAGATGGCCGAGGAACGGACCCGGGAAATCAGTCATGCGTATGATGTGATCAAAGAGGCAAGGAAAAATCAGGGATAAACGTCCAGTAATTCACCCATTTTCCTGAAATGACATGTTGTCACGTTTTGGGATGGCGTAGAGTGTTGGCACGTTCATCCCATTGAGAGTTTGATTATGCGAGCATCCGCCCCCAGCCCCATCAACACCTTCACTAATGATGCCCTGGGCGCGGACGACGCAACCGCTTTGGCAGAGCGCATCCGAAACCGGGATGTGTCGGTCACCGAAGTCACGCAAGCGGCCATTGATCGGGCGCATCGCCTCGAACCGGCCTCCAACGGCATTGCTTTCCAGGCTTTCGACCAGGCTCTGGCAGCAGCTCGTCAACAAGACGGCCATGGCTCTGCGCCGCGACCGGGCTTTTTCGCCGGTGTACCCACGTTTATCAAAGACAACACCGACATCAAGGGCCTCCCCACCCGCCACGGCTCGGCGGCCGTACCGCATCATGTTGCGGATCACACCAGCCCATTTGCCCTGCAGCTGTTGGATCAGGGGTTCATTTGCCTGGGCAAAAGCACACTGCCGGAATTTGGCTTCAACGCCACAACGGAGTCCATGGATGGAGCCGCCACGCGAAATCCCTGGAACCCGGCGTTTTCTTCCGGTGCTTCGTCGGGCGGGGCCGCCGCTCTGGTTGCCTCTGGTGTTGTCCCGATCGCTCACGCCAATGATGGCGGTGGCTCCATCCGGATTCCCGCTGCCTGCTGCGGTCTGGTAGGGCTCAAGAGCAGCCGGGGTCGGCTGGTCGATAACGAAGCCGCGAAATCCCTGCCCATCAATATCCTCGCCGACGGGATCGTCAGTCGATCGGTCCGGGATACGGCTAATTTCATGGCACAGGCGGAACATTTCAGGCGCCCGAATAAGCTCCCGCCTGTCGGGCAGGTTGATGGCCCCAGTGGCCAGAAGCTCCGAATCGGGCTGATCATCGATTCCATTACCGGCCACCCAACCGACAGCGCTACCCGTCAGGCTGTTGAAAACACCGCACGTACGCTGGAGAAGCTGGGGCACTCGGTGGAACCGGTCACCATCCCGGTCGCCCAATCCTTTCCCGAGGATTTCGCCCTGTACTGGGCCATGCTGGCCTTCGGCGTGAGAGCCAATGGCCACAAGCTGATTCATCCCGATTTTGACAAACGAAAGGTAGATGACCTGACCAGAGGCCTGTCAGGCAAGTTCAAAAAATCGTTCTACCGGCTGCCCGCCGCCTTGTGGCGGCTCAAAAGATCGCGGGTTGATTATGGCCGTGCCATGGAGGGCTATGATGCCGTGCTAACGCCCGTTCTGGGGCAAACCACCCCACCGCTGGGGCATCTCAGCCCGGAGGTGCCCTTCGACGTGCTCTTCGACCGGCTTACGCGCTACGTCAGCTTCACACCGGTAGCCAATGCGACGGGGGCACCAGCCATTGCTGTTCCGGCTGGGCTGAGTGACGAAAAGCTTCCCCTGTCGGTCCAGTTCATGGCGCCTTACGGCATGGAGCGCACGCTAATTGAATTGGCGTACACGCTGGAATGCGAGTCTCCCTGGCCACAGCTGTTCAACGCATCTAGCCCAAATCAGGCCGGCGAACCGGAGACGGCCTCGGCCTGATCCGAGGCTTTGCCGGCAACCACCCGATTACGTCCGCCTGCCTTGGCCTCGTAGAGAGCTTCGTCTGCAATCCGGAAGATGTCCTTGGTGGCATCGGCACGGGCCGGGAACACGCTGCAAACACCCACGCTCACGGTAAGATTCAGCATCTCGTCCGACACCCGGAAGCCGGTTTTTTCAATGTCCGTCCGGATTCGCTCGGCCACTTTGACGGCCCCCTCCTCCGGTGTTTCCGGGAGCAAAACCACAAACTCTTCACCGCCATAACGGGCAGCAAGGTCCTGAGGGCGAGTCACGAATTTCCGGATGCCCTGGGCCACCATCTTCAGGCAGTCGTCTCCGATCAGGTGGCCGTGGGTGTCGTTGAATTTCTTGAAATGGTCGATATCCAGCACCAGCAATGACAAGGGCTCACCGTAACGGTAGGCATGTACAACCGCGGCACTGAACTCTCGGTCAAAATGGCCCCGATTCTTGAGTCCGGTCAGGGCATCCGTGGCACTGAGCTCCAGCAACTGTTCATTGAGGCTTTCCAGGTCGCGGGTGCGTTCCTGCACTCTCTCTTCAAGCAGTGAATTGGCTTCACGCTGTACCTGAAGTGATTGCTCCTGGGCTATGCGCGCTTTCCGCTCCTCCCCCAGAAGCTTCTGTTGTGCCTCGTAAGCCCGCTTCTTCTCGCTGTTAAGACGATCCGCCAGCGCAATCGACAACAGGATGACCCCGAGCGCCGACCCCACCTGGGTACCGTTTTCCGTCAACAGGTTGCGGGGCAGCATGGTGAACTTGCTCAATGCCAGCAGAATGCCACCCGACAACATGAAGACCCAGGCAAAGGTGTAATAGCGGGCTGCGGGATCGTTCCGCAGCCAGCGCACGATGCTCAGGAACAGCATGGTGGAACAACCGACAGACGCTAACAGAATAGTGGGCAGGATCAGATACTTGTAGGGCACCAGAAGGCCAGCAGCAGCCAGCATGCCGGCTGCCGAAATGACCCCTACCGTCCAGCGGTTTAGCGAGGGATGATTGCGCCGACTGACATTGATGAAGCGGATACTGAACGTACCGCCGAACAACACCGCCAGGTTCAGAAACACGATAATCGACTGGTCGTTCCACCAGGTTGCCTCAGGCCACAGATACTGGAATGCCACCCCGTGGAGGCTGGCCAGAAACAAGGGCATGGCGGTGATGTAGCCGACATAGTGAAGGAAGCTTCGCTCGCCGACGGCCATGAAGACAAACAGGTTGTAAAGAATCATCACCAGCACGATGCCGTAGTAGATGCCCTCGAACATTGTCCGGGACTGCTCCGCTGCGTAGAAAGCATCACGATCCCACAGTGTCAGGGGGACCTGTACGGAACTGGTAGTCTGAACCCGGATCAGGACGGTGGTGGCTTCACTTGCCGGTAACGTCAGCGGTATCACGAAGTTCCGGTGATGGATGGGCCGGTCATAGAAAGCCTGCTTGTCACCGAGCATGATCGGCTCAGCATTGCCCGTGCTTGAAGATGAATAGACCTCGATGTGGTCCAGCACCGGGTAGCCGATTTCCAGGAATGTAACCGCTTCCCGGGAGGTTTTGTTGTC
Source organism: Marinobacter nitratireducens (assembly GCF_000708045.1). Lineage (GTDB taxonomy): Bacteria > Pseudomonadota > Gammaproteobacteria > Pseudomonadales > Oleiphilaceae > Marinobacter > Marinobacter nitratireducens. Next base: position 45,549 of record NZ_ANIE01000002.1, on the reverse strand, counting down.
TATCCGAACCCGGAACCAGTAGCCCGAGTCGTGGTATCCGAGACTGATACTGTCACTGGCGTTGCGGGTCCAGGCACTGTCGGCGAGACTGCGGACCCGTTCGATATCCGAACGCTTGGCGGGTTCTTGCCAATACTCCACAAATGTCGCGAGCTCCTGGCGACTTGAGTGCTTACCCCACTCTACCGAAGAGCTGGCATGGCACAGTTGCGCAACGATTACCAACAGCAGCGAGAGAGACCAGCGGAGAGCAAAACGTTTGTTAGTGACCACGAAAGCATACGTATTGTTATTGGTTTGGCGACCAGTATGGACTATTCCTCTACATATCGCTCGCGTTTTGTACCAATCAACGCATTTCGAAAAAAAAGATCACAAAGACATCAAAGATCCCGAAAGATCGTTAAAACATCGCGAAAACTCGGTTCCGGATCGGCATGAATATGAACCGCTTCGCCAGTAACCGGGTGAGCAAATTCAATATCCGTCGCCGCCAGCATTAACCTGCCCTTCCCGAACCTCTCGGCAAAGTAACGGTTGTGGCGCCCACGGCCATGATTGGCATCGCCAATAATCGGATGGCTGATGTGTTTCATATGCCGCCTTAGCTGGTGTTTCCTTCCCGTGTCCGGAAAGAGCGCAACCAGGGCATAGCGGCTACTGGGGTACTTCTCGATGGCGACCGGGATTTCGGTTGTTGCCAGCGTCCGGTAGCGGGTTCTGGCATCCCGCACGGTTTGTTCCTGATGCTTGAGGCGTCGGTCTTCCGGCTCATCCCGCAGCGGATGATCAATCAGGCCCTCCAACGGCGGCCACCCACGCACCATCGCCTGATAAGTCTTTTTGACCTCACCGGCCATCATGGCCTGTCCCAGGGTGCGCGCAATATCCGGGCTGCGGGCGAACACCAGAACCCCGGATGTGGGTCTGTCCAGCCGGTGCACCGGGTAGACGTAGTCGCCGCCATTCAGTTCGCGCGCATACTGAAGCGCAAATTCGGTTTCATGCTTGTCGATGGGGCTGCGGTGAACCAACAGGTCGGCGGGTTTGTGCACCACCAAAAGGTGGTCGTCACGAAACAGTTCGGTCAGAGGATTTGTCATTCAAATTTAACGCGTTACTTAAATGCAAAAGATTGAAACAGACTGGAATCAGCTATCATGGATAATAGCGCCCTCCAACCCCCAGCAACAGGATTTGTTCAATGGCCTGGTACACCCGAAGCATTCTGAACCGTGTGCTCACCATCATTCTGACAGCCAACATCATTGTGGCTGTTGTGGCCGGTTTCTATTTCAACACGTCGCTTCAGTCACGAGATGAGTATAACCGACTGGTTGATGTCGAGATGAGCCGGGCTCTTGAGGCGCAGGATATCCTGATTGCCTTCAAGACCCAGGTCCAGGAATGGAAGAATGTACTGATCCGCGGGGCTGACTCAGGGCAGCGGGAAAAATACTGGGGCCGCTTCCAGCAACGGGAAGCGGATATTCAGGCAGCCTTGAGTGAACTGATTCCCCGCATTGAAAACGAAGAAGCAAAGGCCCTGCTGAGCCGATTCCAGTCCTCCCATAGAACAATGGGTAAAGCCTATCGGGAGGGTTTTGAGGCCTTTGTCGACGCGGGCTACCGGCACACTGCTGGCGATAAGGCCGTTGCGGGCATTGATCGTCAACCTGCCAAATTGATTGAGGAAGCGACTGGGCTTCTCAAAAACAGTGGCCTCGAAAATGCCAGCGCCCTGAATCAGTCCGTCACTTCCAGCACCTGGACGATGGGTGGTCTGCTGTTTGCTGCCATTATCCTCGGCACTCTCGCCTGTGTGATTGTTCTTGTCCGCGCCGTTGTCAGGCCGGCCAAAAGCCTCATCGATCAACTTGGAAAACTGGGACAAGGTGACCTGAGCGAATCGATTACCGTACAACGCAACGACGAATTGGGCCGTCTGGCGGATACAGGCCGTGCACTTTACGCGTTCCTGTCGGAGACCGGCACATTGATGAAAGCCAACGCCGAGCAACTGGAAAACACCGGTAACCTGATCCGCGATAATGCCAGTGAGGTTTCATCACAATCCGACAAGGCGCACCAGCGCATCGACCAGATTGCCACCGCGATGAACGAAATGTCTGCAACGGCTCAGGACGTTGCCCACCACGCAGCCTCAGTGGCGAGCCAGGTGGATGAGACCGCGGGGCAAACTAAAGAGGCAGATCACCAGATCAGCCGCGCCGTGGACAGCATGAACCGTCTGACGGATCAGATTCGCAGTTCAGCCGAAACCGTTAACCAGTTGGCGAGCGATGGTCGCAAGGTTGGTGACGTCATGCAGGTGATCCGCGAAATCGCCGACCAGACCAACCTGCTGGCGCTGAACGCTGCCATTGAGGCCGCCAGGGCCGGGGAAGCCGGTCGCGGTTTTGCCGTAGTCGCTGACGAAGTCCGCAACCTGGCAGCCAAAACCCAGGACGCGACTGTCGAGATTGATCAGATCATCGAAACCATCGGGTCCGCATCCCGGGATGCCACGGAATACATGCAGGCCTCAGAGGTTGTTGCCGGAGAAAGCAGCGAATCCGTTCAGGCCGTAAAAGTCACACTGAGCGAAATCACCAGCCGGATGGCCAGTGTGAACGACGCCACCGCCCAGGTGGCCACCGCAGCTGAAGAGCAGACCAGTGTCAGCGAGGAAATCAACCGAAACGTGACCGAGGTTGCCGAGATCTCAGAGCAGATGAACCGCGCGGCAGAAGACAACCTGCGCACGGTTCCGGAACTGGAGAACATGGCTCGCCAGGCCAGCAACCTGGCCGGGCGTATCCGCCAGTAACGCCTACCGGTCGGCCAGGCGCCTGAATGCCTGGCCGGCCTTGTCTCCCAACACCAGCATGGCGGGCGTCAGCAGCAGCGTCAGAATCGTTGCGAAGGACAAGCCTCCCGCAATCGCACTCGAAAGCTGGGTCCACCATTGCGTGGATGGCGCGCCCAGTCCCAGCGACGGCGTCAGCAAATCCACATTCACGCTCAGCACCATGGGCATCAGGCCCAGCACCGTCGTCACCGCCGTCAGCAGCACCGGCCGGAGACGCAGGCATCCGGTCTCCAGAGCCGCATCGTAGGCGCCCATTCCCTCTTTTCTCATCTGGTTGTAGGTGTCGATCAGGATGATGTTGTTGTTCACGACGATCCCGGCCAGGGCGATGATGCCCATGCCGACCATCACGATGCCGAAAGACTGACCGTTGAACAGCAGCCCGAGCAGGACACCCGCCGTCGACAGAATGATCGCCGAGAGAATCAGGAAGGTCTGGTAAAGGGAGTTGAACTGGGTCACCAGGATCAGCAACATCATTGCCACAGCCACCAGGAATGCCGACGCCAGGAAGTTCGAGGCCTGCGTCTGGTCCTCATTCTCACCTGCGAATTTCACAGACACCCCAGCGGGTGCTTCCGGCATTTCCGCCTGAAGCGACTTCAGCAACTCATCCACCCGCCTCCCGGGTGCCAGCTCTGACTTGATGGTGATGGTACGCTGACCGTCCACACGCACAATGCTGTTGGTCTTGTCGCCGGGTTCCAGATCCACGAACTCCGACAACGGCACCTGTCCGCGCGATGTGTTGATGGTCTGTCGTTGCAGCTGATCCAGCTCCCGCCAGTTGTTGGGCACCCGCACCGCGATATCCACCTCGTCGCGCACATCCTCCGGGCGGTAGGTTGCCAGAACAAGGCCATTGGTGACCAGCCTCACCGCACTGCCAATACTGAGGACATCGGTACCGAATCGCGCCGCCGCTTCCCGATCCACATTCAGACGCCACTCGATACCCGGTAGACTTCGGTCGTCTTCAATATCCACAAAACCACCCATGGCACGCATGCGGTCTTCGATGACATCCACGAATCCATCAAGCTGCTGAGGGTTTCGGCTACTGACCTGCAATTCGATGGGCTTGCCTTCGGCGGGCCCACCTTCCTGCTTTCGAAATTCCAGCAGAATACCGGGAATGTCGCGGGTTCGTGCCCGGAAGTCCTCCAGAATCTCTGAAGCCGGCCGGCGCGTGTCCCAGTCGGTAAACTGGAATTGCAGCACCCCGATCACATCCGGCGCCATCTGGCTGCCGGAGCTCACCATGGACCGGGCATATAACGCTTTCACCTCCGGCATGCCCTGCAACCTTCGCTCGACTTCCCGGACGATCTCGTCCCGTTCCCAGACAGACAGATCACCGCGGGCCCTTACCTGCACCTGGGCCGAATCCGGCTCCACACTCGGGAAAAACTCCACGCCATGGTTGAACTTGCCATAGGCGATGTAGATCAGAGTGATGACCCCAAGCACACCCATGAGGGTAAATCCCGGATACCTGAGGAGGCGCGACAGCAGTGCTCTGTAGTGATCCATCAAGCGACCGCCGGAGGCATGCTGCCGCACTCGGCGACCGCCGCTCGTGCCTCCAAGCACCGGCAGGAATACCAGCGCCATGGCCAACGAGGCAATGAGACAGATGATCACGGTCATGGGCAGGAACTTCATGAATTCGCCGACCACCCCTGGCCAGAACAGCAGTGGAACGAATACCGCCAGGGTCGTCGCCGTGGATGCAATGATCGGCCATGCCATCCGGCTTGCCGCCTGAGCCCAGGCCTGCTTGACTTCAGCGCCGTCGGAGAGGTTTCGGTCCGCGAGTTCAGACACCACGATGGCACCGTCCACCAGCATGCCGGCCACCAGAATAAGACTGAACAGAACAACAATGTTGAGCGTCAGCCCCATGCCCCAGATCACCAGGATACCGGTAAGAAACGCTCCCGGGATGGTCAGCCCGACCAGCATCGCCGAGCGCGGCCCCATGGCCGCAATCACCACGATGATGACCAGCACGATGGCCGTCAGCACGTTGTTCAACAGGTCGCTGAGGATGTCTTTGACCTCCTCCGACTGGTCCATGATGTAACGCACTTCCAGGGTCTCAGGCAGGTTTGGCCGGACCTGCTCAATCAGCTCCCGGACCTGCCTGACCGTCTCGATAATGTTGGCGCCCGTGCGTTTGGAGATTTCCAGCACCAGGGCCGGCTCGCCGTTAATACGGGCAAACCCGGTCGGGTCCTTGAAGGTTCTCTGCAGCATGGCCACATCACCGAAGGTGACGACCGTATTGCCATCCACCTTCACCGGCATCGACATGACATCTTCGATGGTTTCAATGACACCGGGCACCTTCAGCGACATCCGCCCGTTACCAGTGTCCAGAGAACCCGCCGCCACCAGTTGATTGTTGCGGGTAACCAAAGCAGCCAACTGGTCGAAGTCGATGTTGTAGCTTTCCAGTACCTGGGGATCGACAACAACCTCCAGCAAATCTTCCCGATCACCACCGATCTCAACTTCCAACACTTCCGGTATCGCCTCAATAGCATCCTGCAACGTGCGGGCAATGGTGATCAGCTCTCGTTCCGACAGCGGCCCGGAAAGCCCGACCGACATCACCGGAAACAGGGAGACGTTGATTTCATTAACGCTGGGTTCATCGGCTTCATCCGGTAACTTGCTGCGCGCGGTATCCACCTTCTCCCTGACATCCTGCAAGGCCTTGTCGGAATCAAACCCGGCATCGAATTCCAGCATCACCGAGGCGTGCCCCTCCGAGGCCCTGCCCCTCATTTCCTTGATCCCCTCAAGGGACCGGAGCTCCTGCTCCATTGGCCGAACCAGCAGACGTTCCGCATCCTCGGGACTGATGCCCTCCAGAGACATGGACACGTAGATCACCGGGATGGTGACATCCGGATTGGCTTCCTTGGGGATGACTTCAAAGGCGGCAATGCCTCCGAGGATCAGAAACAGCAGGGTCAGCAGCGTGGTACGACTGCGATCCATAGCGGCATAGATGAGCGTGCGCATAGAGAATCAACCCTGACTATCGGCGACGTTGACGGGGCGAACCTTCTCACCCACCCCGACAAAGCCACCGCCTCGAGTGATCAGTTGGATCTCGTCCGGCAAACCAGTAACCCAGGCTCCCTCGGTGGAAACACTCAGGAGACGGACCGTGCCGAAGACCACCCGATTCTCATCATCGATGTATTTCACCCCCGGGCGCCCGGAGTCATCCAGCGACAGGTAAGCCGGGGAAATAAACATGGCTTTCACTTCGGGCAGCGCAATGCGCAGGCTGGCACTGCCACCGGCAACTCGCAGCAAATCCGGGTTCTCGACGGCGACTTCCACCGCAAAACTCCGGGTTTGCGGGGCCGCCGCGCTGGCCACAAAGGTGACGATCCCGCTCAACTGCTCGCCGTCTAAAAGGTCGACGGTCACTCTCTGCCCGGGCGACACCTGACCAACGGACTGCTGGGGAACCTGGCCGGTTGCCTTCAACCGATCAATCCGAACCAGCTCGAACAGCGGCGATCCGGCCTGGACCAGGCTGCCCCTCTCCACGGTCTTACTGTTGATCACACCGGCAAAAGGCGCTCTCGGCGTCAGATACTCCACCGCCAGTCTGGCAGACGCCAACTCTGCTTTCGCTGCCGCGAGCTCGCTCTCCAGGTTCATCAACTCGGACTGCGAGGCCAGATTGTTGGAGCGGAGTGTCCGGGCCGCCGCCAGGTCGGCGTCCAGTTTACGCACCCGTGCTTTCCAGCGCGCGACAACGGCTTCCCGTCCATCATCCGAGAGCTGCAGCAGTGCGTCGTTTTCCTGCACCTGCTCACCGAGATCAGCCTCGATTGACTGCACCGTTCCGGATACCCGTGCGCTTACTGACACCGACTGCCAGGGATCCAGCTGGCCCTGAAGGAGAATACCGGGTTCATGAAGCCGCGCATTGATTGTGCGGACCTGAACGCTGGTCAGCGCCTTGGGCTCTGCACCGATCGGATCAGGCGCCTCATTCCTCGCTTCTTTGATATCGCCGGTTGCCATCCAGACAACCAATGCAATAACCACCAGAACGGAGAGTCCCAGGGAACCCCACTTTGCTTTTGTCATGGAAAACTCGCTGTGCAATTTCTGCGTGGCCAGGCGCGTCACTGCACCTGCCTGATAAAAAACCGGAAGAAACAGTTGCAACCGATTCAAAACGTGCGTTAGATTCTACACACAAAGTTTTTACGAATTCAGAGCAGATTGTCGATTACATGAATTTCAACGCAGTGATTGTCCTTGTGAAGCTTGTCCTGGTGGTCGTGGTGCCATCCGGGGGCTTTTGCGTGGACAAGCGGTTGAACTGACGACAACCTGACAAGACACCAAAAGCCCCCGGCACCGAAAGGTCCCGGGGGCTTTTTTTTGCGGAAGAAAAAGGAAAAACGACCATGAACGGCGCACAGCACATTCTTGAAGCGTTTCATCGCCACAACATCAGCACGGTTTTCGGCTATCCGGGCGGCTGCATCATGCCGCTATACGACGCGCTGGTGGACGACGTGGGCGTTGAGCATGTGCTCTGTCGCCACGAACAGGCCTGTGCCCTTGCCGCAGACGGCTATGCCCGTGCCAGCGGTAAGCTCGGCGTTTGCATTGCCACCTCCGGCCCGGGCGCAACCAACCTGATCACCGGCGTTGCCAACGCCCATCGGGACTCCATCCCCATGCTGGTCATTACCGGACAGGTTCCGTCCGGCCTGATCGGAACCGATGCCTTCCAGGAGACCGACGTACTGGGCATGGCCCTTGGCATCGTCAAACACAGCTATCTGGTCGACGATGCCGACGAGCTGCCCGCCATTCTGGAAGAAGCCATGGAACTGGCCGAGAGCGGCCGCCCCGGTCCGGTATGGATCGATATTCCCAAAGACATCCTGCTGACAGAGGTGACTCGAGCAGCCATCCCGGCGAAACAGGCGCCTGCGGCCGCCCACGCCGATATCACCGAAGCACTGACCATGCTGAGAAGCGCGAAAAAGCCCCTGCTGTACAGCGGTGGCGGCGTATCCCTGGCTCATGCCGAAACGGCTTTTCGGGAATTTGCCGAGGCTTCCTGCATGCCTGGCGTAGTCACACTCAAAGGCATCGGCAACGCCGGCAAACACAACCCCAATGACCTGGGCATGCTGGGTATGCACGGATCACGCGCAGCCAATAAAGCGGTCGATGAGTGCGACCTGCTGTTTGTTGTCGGCGCCCGGCTGGATGACCGCGCCACCGGCAAACTGGATGGCTTCGCCCCCAACGCCAGAATGATTCATATCGACGCCGATGCCGCCGAGATCAACAAACTTCGCCCGGCAGATACCGCCCTTCGTGGCGACCTGAACGCCATCCTGGTTTCATTCACCAGGGCATTGAAAGAAAACCCGCTATCCATTGCAGACTGGCAGGACCAGTGTCGCACCTGGTGCACAACCGGAGGATTTCACACGGCAGACAATGAAGAAGCTCTGGCCCCGATTACCGGCCCGGCCTTCATCCGACAGATGTCCCGAATCACCCCGGACGACACGGTCATTGCCTGCGACGTAGGCCAGCACCAGATGTGGGTGGCCCAGCATTACCAGTTCGACCACCCTCGCCACCACCTCACCAGTGGCGGCCTGGGCACCATGGGCTTCGGCATGCCTGCGGCCATCGGCGCCCAGTTCGCAGACCGCAACAGCACCGTTATCAACGTCACTGGCGACGGCTCATTCATGATGAACGCCCAGGAACTGGCCACCATTCGCCGCTATAACCTGCCGGTCAAACTGATCGTCCTGGACAACCAGTGCCTGGGCATGGTCCGCCAGCAGCAGGAGTTGTTCTACAACAACCGCGAAAGCCAGATAAACCTGGACGACAACCCGGACTTCGTCGCCATGGCCCGCGCCTTCGACATCCCGGCCCTGCACATCGAACGCACCGACCAGATCCGCCGGGGCATCGAAACCCTGCTGGCCTATGACGGCCCGATGCTGCTGCACGTGGCCATCTCCCGTGAGGAAAACGTCTGGCCCATCGTTAAACCCGGCGGCAGCAACAAAGACATGATCGACGAACCACGACGCAACAATGCAAACAAAGAGCAGGTAGCATGAGCCAACCAAGAGAGACATCAACACCCAGTTATACCTTGAACTGTCGCATGGCCCATGAGGCAGCGGCACTGGAGCGGCTGTGTCAGGTGGTTCGTATCCGCGGGTTCCGGATTTCCCGGATGAATATGGAAAGCACCGGGGAGCATCTGGATATCGCTCTGACGCTGGAGGGTTCCCGGCCTATCGCGATGTTGCAGTCGCAGTTGGAGAAGCTGCATACGGTGGCGTCGGTTGACCTCGAGACAGGTGCACGGGTTCAGAGTTGTAGTGCCTGATGGTTTGGGCTGTAGCCTGCTTGGGTTGGTGGTGGGACAGGAGGTGGGGGTGTCTTTCTTCTGGGAAAAACAACTCGCTTCGCTCAGACATTTTTTCCCGGCAGAAAGACACCCCCACCCCCTATCCAGCTAAACCACAGAGTGGTTCGCCCGGGGTATTGACGCATTTTTTGTGAGAACAATCCGTTTGTATCACGGGCACGGGGTGGTCGGTCATTTCGTTCGGAAAAAATGTCTGAGCGAAGCGAGTTGTTTTTCCGATAAGAAATGACCGACCACCTCGGGACCAGCCACCAAACCATGCAGGCTGGCGCTGGCCCAGAGCTCCAATGTTTAAAGTAACTCGATAGCCACAGCAGTGCCCTCTCCCCCACCAATGCAGAGGGAAGCCACCCCACGCTTGAGGCCGCGTTGCTTCAGGGCGTTGATCAGAGTGACCAGAATACGGGAACCGGATGAGCCGATGGGATGACCAAGAGCGCAGGCGCCCCCGTAGACGTTGACTTTCTCAGCTGGCAGATCGAGCGCTTTCATCGCCGCGAGGGTAACCACAGCGAAGGCTTCGTTGATCTCGAAGAGGTCAACATCATCGACTGACCAGTTGGCCTTCTCCAGCACCTTCTCGATGGCACCGATGGGTGCCAGAGTGAACTCCGCTGGCAACCGCGCATGGGTGGCGTGAGCCACGATTCGGGCCTGCGGCGTCAGGCCGCGGGCTTCGGCTTCGCCTGCTGATGCCAGTACCAGGGCTGAGCCGCCGTCGCTGATGGAACTGGAGTTGGCAGCGGTTACTGAGCCGTCTTTCGCGAACGCCGGTTTCAGCTGCGGAATTTTGTCCGGGCGGGCATTGCCGGGTTGTTCGTCGGTATCGACGATGGTGTCGCCACCCCGCCCCGATACGGTTACTGGTGCGATTTCATCCTTGAACCAGCCATTGTTGATGGCCTCCAGGGACTTGTTCAGAGAGCCGATGGCAAACTCGTCCATGTCCTCGCGGGTGATGTTTTCCTTGTCGGCGGTGCGCTGGGCGAACACGCCCATCAGTCCACCTTCATAGGCATCCTCCAGACCATCGAAGAACATGCTGTCGATCACCTGCCCGTGGCCCATGCGCATGCCCGCACGCGCTTTCGGCAACAGATACGGTGCCTGGCTCATGTTTTCCATACCGCCGGCGATCATGATGTTGTTGGTGCCAGCCTTGATCTGGTCGTGGGCCATGATGACGGCCTGCATGCCGGAGCCGCACATCTTGTTGACGGTAGTGCAGCCGGAGCTGTCCGGGATACCGGCACTTCGGGAGGCCTGGCGCGCCGGAGCCTGGCCGAGGCCGGCAGGCAAGACACAGCCCATGATCACTTCCTGGATATCGACAGGCTGAAGGCCTGAGCGTTCGATGGCCGCCTTGATGGAAACGGCGCCCAGTTCCGGTGAACGCACGGAGCTCAATGAGCCCATCATGCCGCCCATGGCGGTTCTTGCGGATCCTGCGATTACGACATCGTTCTGGTTCATGATCTTTATCCTCTTCCTAAAACCGAGCGAGCAATGATTTCCTTCATGACTTCAGACGTACCGCCATAAATTCGCTGAACACGGGCGTCGATGAAGTTCCGGGAAATCGGGTATTCAGTGGTGTAGCCGTAGCCGCCGAATAGCTGCAAGCAGCCGTCAGCAACCCGGCACTGCATTTCAGTAGCGCTGTACTTGGCCATGGACGCGGTGGGTGCGTCGAGCTTGCCCTCTTCGTATTCGCGAATGCACTGGTCCACGAACGCTTTGTTGATGCGGTAATCCGTTTCCATGCGCGCAATTTCGAAACGGGTGTTCTGAAGCTGCGACAGCTTCTGGCCAAACAGCTCGCGTTCCTGGGTATAGGTAATGGTCATGTCCAGCGATCCACGAGCGGCGGCAACACCGAGCGCGCCAATGACCAGACGCTCTCTTGGAAGCTCGCGCATAAGGTAAACGAAGCCTTGCCCCTCTTCCCCGAGCAGTGCACTGGCAGGCACTCGCATATCCGAGAAGAACAGTTCGGAGGTGTCTCCGGAATGCTGCCCGATCTTGTCCAGGTTTCGTCCGCGGCTGAACCCCGGCAGAGAGGTATCGATCAGGAACAGGCTGATGCCTTTTGCCCCCGCATTGGGATCGGTTTTGGCTGCGACGATGACCATGTCCGCGTGCTGGCCATTGGTAATAAAGGTCTTCGAGCCATTAAGGATATAGTCGTCCCCATCCTTTACGGCACTGGTGCGGATGGCCTGGAGATCACTGCCGGCTCCAGGCTCAGTCATCGCAATGGCGCCTACCGCTTCCCCGGAGACCATTTTCGGAAGCCATTGCTGCTTCTGCTCGTCATTGCCGATATGGCTCAGGTAGGGAGCCACGATGTCGGAATGGACCATGACATTGGTTGAGAGCGCACCAAAGCCCATCCGGGCCATCTCTTCTCCAACCACCACGGAATACTGGAAGGGCGCGCCGCAGCCGCCGCATTCTTCGGGCACATCGACACACAACATGCCGGCGTTGCCCAGAGTATTCCAGAGCTCCCGCGGGACGATGCCGGTCTTCTCCCAAGCCTCATATTGAGGCGCGACTTCGGTTTCCAGCGCCTTGATGACGGAGTCGCGAAACAGCGCGAGTTCTTCTTGATCAACAGGATTGCTCATTGTTTTCACCTGCAGGTTAGTACTTTGCTTGGCCGTCTGATCAGCAGACGCGTCTTATTTCGGAGCCATGCGCAACGCACAGTCCAGGCGAATCACCTCACCATTGAGGATCGGGTTACGCACCATCTGGTCCACCATCATGCCGAACTCTTCCGGCTTGCCGAGGCGTTTCGGGAACGGCAGTGTGGCCGCCAGGCTGTCCTGAACTTCCTGAGGCATGCCCGCCATCATCGGTGTCAGGAACAGGCCGGGCGCAATGGTGTTGACCCGGATGCCCTCGCGGGAGAGCTCCCTTGCAGATTGCAGGGTCAGCGCCACAACACCGCCTTTTGAGGCACTGTAGGCCGCTTGCCCGATCTGCCCTTCATAAGCGGCCACCGATGCGGTATTGATGATGACACCACGCTCACCGTCAGCGTTTGGCTCGCGAGTCGCCATATCTGACGCAGCCAGGCGCAGAATATTAAAAGTGCCTATGAGATTGACCTGGATAACCTTGCTGAAGTTCTCCAAAGGCATCACCCCTTCACGGCCCAGAATCTTGGCCGCAGGCGCAATGCCGGCGCAGTTAACGGCAACACCGCAGGGCCCGTGGGCCTCGCGCGCGGCGCTGATAGCGGCTTCGGCACTCTCCGGAGACGTCACATCACACTCAAGAAAGATGCCGCCAATGTCAGCAGCGACTTTCTCGCCCTGCTCTTTCTGCACATCCAGAATGGCCACCTTGCAGCCCGCCGCAGCCAGAGCGCGGGCAGCGCCTTCACCAAGACCGGAGGCTCCGCCTGTTACAATGGCGCCCACATTATTGAATTCCATCATCTACTCCTCTTGTTGGGTATCTGGTTTTCGAAAATCCGACCCTAAAAATACTTTACGTTTACGTAAACTTTATCTAACCTAAGTCGAAAAAGGAAATCGTCATGGCCGAAAAACGAACATTCAGCATCAGCGAGCTCTCCCAGGAGTTCGACGTGACAACCCGAAGCATCCGTTTCTATGAGGATGAGGGCCTGCTGAAACCCACCCGTCGCGGACAAACAAGGGTCTTCAGCACCAAAGACCGCGTGAGGCTCAAGCTCATCCTTCGCGGTAAGCGAATGGGATTTACACTGGCAGAGACCCGGGAGCTTTTCGACCTGTGGGACGAAACGGAAACCGGCAACGAAAAACAACTCCTGAAGATGCTTGAGATCCTGGACGCCAGACGAGCACACCTGGAACAACAGAAAAACGACATTGCCCAGGCAGAGATGGAAATGGAAACCGCCGAAGCGCGGTGTCGCGAAGCACTGGCCGAACTGCAGAGGAAGAAAGAGCAGGAGCTGGTGAAAGACGAAACATAAAAGCCGTCATCGACTATGACGGCGACCAAACAGACAGTGACAAAACAAGAAGGTAGCCAACGATGAAATCACAATACTCAGAGCTCAATTTCGGCCTCGGCGAAACCCTCGACATGCTCCGCGAGCAGATCAACGGATTCGCCGCCTCCGAGATCGCTCCCCGCGCCGAGGAAATCGACCGCAACAACGAATTCCCCATGGATCTGTGGCGTAAAATGGGCGACATGGGCCTGCTGGGTATTACCGTCAAAGAAGAATACGGCGGGTCTGACATGGGCTATCTGGCGCACGTGATCGCCATGGAAGAAATCAGCCGCGCCTCCGCCTCCGTTGGCCTCTCCTACGGTGCCCACTCCAACCTCTGCGTGAACCAGATTCACCGCAACGGCACTGAAGAGCAGAAACAGAAGTATTTGCCAAAACTCGTCAGCGGCGAACACATCGGCGCCCTGGCCATGTCTGAACCCAACGCCGGTTCCGACGTAATCTCCATGAAGCTCCACGCCCGTGACGAAGGCGACCACTACGTGCTGAACGGCAACAAAATGTGGATCACCAACGGCCCGGACGCCAACACCTACGTCATCTACGCGAAGACCGACCCGAAAGGCGGTTCCAAAGGCGTCACCGCCTTCATCGTAGAGCGCGACTACCCTGGCTTCAGCCGCCACCAGAAACTCGACAAACTGGGTATGCGCGGCTCCAACACCTGTGAACTGGTGTTCCAGGACTGCAAGGTTCCCAAGGAAAACGTACTGGGCGGTGTCGGCAACGGCGCCAAAGTTCTGATGAGCGGCCTCGACTACGAGCGCCTCGTCCTCTCCGGTGGCCCGCTGGGCATCATGCAGGCCGCGATGGACGTGGTCGTCCCCTATATCCGCGAGCGCAAACAGTTCGGCCAGGCCATCGGTGAGTTCGAACTGGTTCAGGGCAAGGTGGCAGACATGTACACCTTCATGAACACATCCAAGTCCTACGTCTACATGGTGGCCCAGTCCGCCGACCGCGGCGAGACCACCCGCAAAGACGCCGCCGGCGCCATTCTCTACTCCGCCGAAATGGCCACCAAACTCGCCCTGGACGCCATCCAGCTGCTTGGCGGCAACGGCTACATCAACGAATACCCGACAGGCCGCCTGCTGCGCGACGCCAAGCTCTATGAAATCGGCGCAGGAACCTCTGAGATCCGCCGCATGTTGATCGGGCGTGAGCTGTTCCTGAACAAGTAAGCCTGTTTCTCGCCAGGATGGTGCGGCGTCCCGCACCTGAAGTCTGACAAGGTGCAGGCGTACTGGCATTCCGGGAATGTTGAAGGCCAAGGATGGCCGTAAACAAGCGCACATGGATGTGCCCGTAGCGGTTCCCGGAATGCCAGTACGCCTGCACCGCAGCCCCCAAAGCAAGGGAGCCACTGACATGACCGTGCTACAAAGCAAAATTAATCCAAGAGCCGAAGAGTTTCAGGCCAACAAAGCGTCCATGGCCGAAGCCGTCGCAGACCTTCGGGAACAAGTTTCCAAAATCCAGCAAGGCGGCGGCCCCTCCTACCAGGAACGTCACGTCGCCCGAGGCAAGCTGCTCCCCAGAGAGCGCATTAACCGCCTCCTTGATGACGGCTCCCCATTCCTGGAAGTCGGCCAGTTCGCCGCCTATAACGTCTACGACGAGGAAGTCCCCGCGGCAGGCGTTGTCGCCGGCATCGGCCGTGTATCCGGCACCGAGTGCATGATCATCGCTAACGATGCCACCGTGAAAGGCGGCAGCTACTACCCGCTAACCGTCAAAAAACACCTGCGGGCCCAGGAAATTGCCCTCCAGAACCGGCTTCCCTGCATCTACCTCGTAGACTCCGGCGGCGCCAACCTGCCCCGCCAGGACGAAGTGTTCCCGGATCGCGACCACTTCGGCCGCATCTTCTACAACCAGGCCCGCATGTCTGCCGACGACATTCCGCAGATTGCTGTTGTCATGGGCCTGTGTACTGCCGGTGGCGCCTACGTGCCCGCCATGGCAGACGAATCCATCATCGTGCGCAACCAGGGCACCATCTTCCTCGCCGGCCCGCCGCTGGTAAAAGCCGCCACCGGTGAAGTCGTCAGCGCCGAAGACCTGGGCGGTGCCGATGTGCACTGTAAAACCTCCGGCGTTGCCGACCATTATGCCGAAAACGATGCCCACGCACTGGAAATCGCTCGTCGCTGCGTCGCCAACCTGAACCGCCGCAAGCCGGTTCCGGTGGAAGTCCAGAAGCCCCGGGCACCGCTGTACGACGAAGAAGAGATTTACGGCATCGTCGGCACCGACCTGCGCAAGCAGTTCGACGTACGTGACGTGATTGCCCGCATCGTCGACGGCTCCGAGTTTGACGAATTCAAACGCTACTACGGCCAGACACTGGTGACCGGCTTTGCACATATTCACGGCTACCCGGTCGGCATCATTGCCAACAACGGCATCCTGTTCAGCGAGTCTGCCCAGAAAGGCGCTCACTTCATTGAGCTGTGCTGCCAACGCAACATCCCGCTGCTGTTCCTGCAGAACATCACCGGTTTCATGGTCGGCCAGAAATACGAAGCCGAGGGTATCGCCAAGCACGGCGCCAAGATGGTCATGGCCGTGGCCTGCGCCAATGTGCCCAAGATTACCGTGCTCATCGGCGGCAGCTACGGCGCCGGCAATTATGGCATGTGTGGCCGTGCATACAGCCCGGACTTCCTGTGGATGTGGCCCAATGCCCGCATCTCCGTGATGGGTGGCGAACAGGCCGCCGGTGTGATGGCTCAGGTACGCCGCGAAGGCATGGAGCGTAAGGGGGAAACCTGGAGCGAAGAAGACGAAGCAGCGTTCAAGAAGCCCATCGCCGACAAGTACGAGCATCAGGGCCACCCCTACTACGCCAGCGCCCGCCTGTGGGACGACGGTGTGATCGACCCGGCCCAGACCCGGGAAGTCGTTGCCCTGAGCCTCTCCGCCACCTTGAACCGACCCGCGAAGCCTTCCCGCTTCGGCGTGTTCCGCATGTGATCGGGGGAGTGTAACCATGTCAGAACAGGAAAATGCGGTTCTACTTAACCGCCGCGAAGCCGGAGTGACCGAGGTTGTACTGAACCGACCGGACAAGCGCAACGCCTTCGACGACGTCATTATTCAGCAACTGATTCAGGCGCTGAACGGCGTCGAGTCAGACTCCGAAACAAAGGTCGTGATCCTTCGTTCCGAAGGCAAACACTTCTCGGCCGGCGCGGATCTGGGCTGGATGCGTCGCATGGCGGACAACACTCGCCAGGAAAACCTGGACGACTCCCGCGAGCTGGCGCGGCTGATGAACGTGCTCAACCACCTGTCCAAGCCCGTGATTGGTCTGGTTCAGGGGGCTGCGTTCGGCGGTGCCGTCGGCCTGGCGGCCTGCTGCGACATCGTACTCGCCACCGAGAAGGCCAGTTTCTGCCTGAGCGAAGTCAAGCTGGGTCTGATTCCTGCGGTTATCAGCCCCTATGTGGTGCGGGCAATCGGTGAACGACAGGCTCGCCGCTACTTCATCTCAGCCGAGATTTTCACAGCAGCCCAGGCGCAGGACTACGGTCTGGTCCATCTCGTCTGCGATGACGTTGAAGCCATGGAGCAGCGCTGTAACGAGCTGCTCAAACAGCTTGCCAACAACGGCCCAGAAGCCATGAAAGCCGCCAAGGACCTGGTATTCGCGGTCAGCCACAAGGACATCAGTGCCGGGGTTATAGACGACACCGCGCACCGTATCGCCGACATCCGCGTTGGCGCGGAGGGTCAGGAGGGGCTCAGCGCCTTCCTCAACAAGCGCAAGGCCAATTGGGTTCCGGAGGAATAACAACAATGTTTAGCAAAATTCTGATCGCCAACCGGGGCGAAATCGCCTGCCGGATCATTCAGACAGCTCATCGCATGGGCATCCGCTGTGTTGCCGTCTACTCCGACGCCGACGCCGACGCCCGCCACGTAGCCATGGCAGACGAAGCCTTTCACATCGGCCCTGCCCCGAGTTCAGAGAGTTACCTGCGCAGCGAGAAAATTATCCAGATTGCCAAAGAGAGCGGCGCCCAGGCCGTGCATCCGGGCTACGGGTTCCTGTCGGAGAACACCGACTTCGCGGAAGCCTGCGAGGCCAACAACATTGCCTTCATCGGGCCACCCTCTTCGGCTATCGCAGCCATGGGCTCCAAGTCCGCCGCCAAGGCGATTATGGAAAAAGCGGGCGTACCGCTGGTGCCTGGTTACCATGGCGATGACCAGTCACCGGAGTTACTCCGCGCCGAGGCAGAAAAGTGCGGATTCCCGCTGCTGCTGAAAGCGGTTGCCGGTGGCGGCGGTAAAGGTATGCGTGTGGTTGAAAACATGGCCGAGTTTGACGAGGCATTGGCCGCCGCGCAGCGGGAAGCCAGAAACGCCTTTGGCAACCCGGACATGCTCATCGAGCGTTACCTGACCCAGCCACGGCACGTTGAAATCCAGGTGTTCTGTGATCAGCAGGGCAATGGCATTTATCTGGCTGAGCGCGACTGCTCCGTGCAACGTCGCCACCAGAAAGTGCTGGAAGAAGCCCCCGCTCCCGGCCTGACCGAAGAGACCCGAAAGGCCATGGGTGAAGCCGCCGTTCGAGCCGCCCAGGCCATCGATTATGTGGGCGCCGGCACCGTCGAGTTCCTGTATGACGTAGACGGCTCCTTCTTCTTCATGGAAATGAACACCCGCCTTCAGGTCGAGCATCCGGTCACCGAAATGGTCACCGGGCAGGATCTGGTGGAATGGCAGCTGAAGGTGGCCTGGGGCGAGTCCCTGCCGCTGAGCCAGGATCAGGTCAAAACCCGGGGCCATGCCCTCGAAGCACGTATTTACGCAGAAGACCCGGACCAGGACTTTCTCCCAGCCACGGGCAATCTTCGCTACCTGAGTACGCCGGATGAATCCGCCCATGTGCGGGTTGATACCGGCGTGACGGAAGGCGACGAAATCAGCATCCACTACGATCCCATGATCGCCAAGCTGATTGTCTGGGATGAGAGCCGCGACCAGGCCATCAACCGGATGGTGCAGGCGCTGGAGCAATACCGGATTGCCGGCCTGAAAACTAATATCCGGTTCCTGCATGCCACCGTGGACTGCCAGCCGTTCCGGGAAGCCGACCTGACCACCAACTTCATCAGTGCCCACGAAGAGCTGCTGTTCCCGAAATCCCGACTCGATCTGGATAAAGCACTGGTGCTGGCCGCCGGATTTGTTCTGGAACAGAGAAAATCCCACGAACAGATCACGGCAGACCCGTGGTCACCGTTCGGCCGAAAGAACAGCTGGCGCATGAACTCCGAATACGCCCAGCCGCTCAAACTGCAAGTCGGCGAGGAAATCCACGAGCTGAAAATTCTGGAGCGCGATGACCGCTACCAAGTGTTTGTCGGCGATAGTGTGTACCACCTCAACGCCCGGCTGGATGACGATTACCTCCAGGCGGTCATTAACGGCCACCGTCTGAGCGTGCACGGCAACCTCCACAACGATGAGCTCGTGCTCTTCTACGAAGGCGATACCTTCAAGTGCGAGGTCTACCGCGAGACCTATGGCGCCGAGGAACTGGCCGGCGAGGGAAGCCTGGCT
Source organism: Marinobacter nitratireducens (assembly GCF_000708045.1). Lineage (GTDB taxonomy): Bacteria > Pseudomonadota > Gammaproteobacteria > Pseudomonadales > Oleiphilaceae > Marinobacter > Marinobacter nitratireducens. The sequence continues at coordinate 26,616 of NZ_ANIE01000002.1, read as the reverse complement.
GCTCCGATGAATGGCGCTGTTGTAGCCATACAGGCCGAGGTCGGCGACAAGGTGAGCGCCGGCCAGACACTGGTCATCATGGAAGCCATGAAAATGGAGCACGCTATCAAGGCCCCGGCCGATGGTGTTGTCAGCGAGATTTTCTTTGGCGAGGGTGATCAGGTGTCGGAAGGCGCAGAACTCATCGCCATCGACACCGAGGAGGCAGAATAATGGCATTTCCCAAACAGGTTCGCCTGGTGGAAATGAGCCCCCGGGACGGGTTACAGAACGAGCCGGGCCCGGTCATCGCTACGGACATCAAGACCGGCCTGATTGATCGACTCGCAGACTGCGGCCTGAGCCACATCGAAGCCGCCAGCTTTGTTTCTCCGAAGTGGGTGCCACAAATGGGCGATGCTGCCGACGTTATGGCCGGCATCACCCGCAAACCCGGCGTTCGCTACTCCGCCCTCACCCCCAATCTGAAAGGATTTGAGGGTGCCCTGGCCGCCGGCGTGAACGAGGTAGCAGTATTCGGCGCCGCCTCAGAATCCTTCACCCGGAAAAACATCAACTGCAGCATTGCCGAAAGCCTGGAGCGCTTCGCGCCAGTGGTGGAAGAGGCCCGCAAGCACGACATCCCCGTGCGCGGCTATGTCTCCACCGTGCTTGGCTGTCCCTATGAAGGCGATATCCAGCCGGACCAGGTCGCCACCGTGGCCAAGGCGCTCTACGACATGGGCTGCTACGAAATCTCCCTGGGCGACACCATCGGCGTCGGCACACCGCTGAAAGCCAAGAAAATGCTGGAAGCCGTGGCCAGACACATCCCGGTTGGACGCCTCGCCGCCCATTTCCACGACACCTACGGCCAGGCCCTGGCCAACCTCTATGCGGTGGTGGAAGAAGGCATCGCGGTGATCGACTCCTCGGTCGCTGGCCTGGGTGGCTGCCCTTACGCTAAGGGTGCCTCCGGTAACGTGGCCACGGAAGATGTGCTGTACCTGTTGAATGGTCTTGGCATCAAGACCGGCGTGGATCTCGACAAACTCGTCGCCACGGGCGACTGGATCTGCGGCCAATTGAACCGCCACAACGGCTCAAAAGTAGGCCAGGCACTCGGCGGACAATGCGAATGAACGGAATGGCCAGTGGGTGTAGCTTCCCGGGACTGTCGGCAGCAAGGACGCTGCCGTCAAGCGTACACGGACGTATTTACAGCGCGTCCCGGGAAGCTGTACCCGCTGGCCATAGCACCAGACCAGAAGGCTAGGAGCCCAAAAATGAGCAACAACAATGTAGTCGCCCTGGACCTCCCGATCCCCGAGATCAGCGACCTCCCGGAGGACACCCAGAAGTACTTCCAGATCTGCCAGGAAAAACTCGGCATGATCCCGAACGTGCTGACGGCCTACAGCCAGAACCTCAAACAGCTCGAGGGCTTCACCAAGCTCTACAACGAGTTGATGCTGGGCGAAGGCGAACTCTCGAAGCTTGAGCGGGAAATGGTGGCTGTGGTGGTGTCTTCCGAGAACAAATGCTTCTACTGCCTGGTTGCTCACGGTGCCGCTGTAAGAGTGCTCAGCGGCGACCCGACCCTCGGCGAGCACATGGTCATGAATTACCGCACCGCCAGCCTGGAACCCCGCCAGCGAGCCATGCTGGACTTTGCGTCACAACTGACCCGATCCCCGGCCACCGTCACCGAAAGCGACATCCAGACACTACGCGATGCCGGCCTGAGCGACCGGGCCATCTGGGACCTGAGTAACCTGATCGGCTTTTACAACATGTCCAACCGCGTGGCGATAGCCAGCGATATGAAACCCAACCCCGAGTATCACAGCCAGAGTCGCTAGCAAGTACTCACACTTGCTTGCCCTCGAATACAAAAACAATGGAGGCAGAGACATGAGCAAGACTCTCCCAAGCTACACCAGCGGAACCGCCGAAGTGCCCCTGTTGGGCATGACCATTGGCGAAATGCTGGACCGTACTGCAGAGAAATACCCTGATACCGAAGCCCTGGTGTGTCTGCACCAGGATATCCGCTGGACCTATCGGGAATTTGTAGAAAAGGTCAATGAAGCGGCGCGTGCTTTCATGGCCATTGGCGTAAAACGCGGTGACCGCGTGGGCATCTGGGCTCCCAACCGTTACGAGTGGACCGTGACCCAGTTTGCCACGGCAAAAGTCGGTGCCATTCTGGTCAACATCAACCCGGCGTACGGCGTTCACGAGCTGAAATACGCCATGAACCTGGCTGGCATCAGCGTGCTGGTGACCGCGGATAGCTTCAAGGCGTCCAACTACCGGGAAATGATCTATGAACTCGCGCCAGAGCTGAAGCGCAGCGCCCCAGGCAAACTCAAGGCCGAGAACGTCGCGGACCTGCGTGCCGTGATCAATGTCCACGAAGACAGCCACGACGGCATGTGGACCTGGCAAGAGTTTGTTGGCTTTGCCAGCGAAGTATCCCCGGATGAACTCACCAAGCGCCAGGACACCCTCCAGTTCGACGACCCGATCAACATCCAGTTCACCTCCGGAACCACGGGTAATCCGAAAGGTGCCACCCTTACCCACCACAACATTCTGAACAACGGCTATTTTGTGGCGGAAAGCCAGCGCTACACCGAGAAGGATCGCCTGGTCATCCCGGTTCCGCTCTACCACTGTTTCGGCATGGTGATGGGCAACCTGGGCTGTATTACCCATGGCTCCACCATGATCTACGCCGATGAAGGCTTCGAACCGAAATCCGTGCTTAAGGCCGTGCATCAGGAAAAGGCCACTGCGTTGTATGGCGTACCCACCATGTTCATTGCCGAGCTGGCCGATCCGGAATTCGACAGCTATGACCTGTCTACTCTTCGCACCGGCATCATGGCAGGTTCCATTTGCCCTGCAGAAGTCATGAAGCAGGTGAACGGCAAAATGCACATGAAAGAAGTGCAGATCGCCTATGGCATGACCGAAACCAGCCCGGTATCGACCCAGACCAGCTCCCTCGACCCGTTCGAAAAGCAGGTCACCACCGTTGGCCGGACACAGCCGCACCTTGAGACCAAGATTGTGGACCCGGGCACCGGCAACGTCGTACCACGGGGCGAGATCGGAGAACTTTGCACCCGTGGCTACAGCGTAATGCTGAAGTACTGGAACAACGAGGAAAAGACCCGGGAAGCCATCGACGACGCCGGCTGGATGCACACCGGAGACCTGGCCACCATGGACGACGAGGGATATATCCAGATCGTTGGTCGTATCAAGGACATGGTGATCCGGGGTGGTGAGAACATCTACCCGAAAGAAATCGAGGAATTCCTGTACACCCACCCCTCCATTGAGGAAGTACAGGTAACCGGTATCCCGGATGAAAAATACGGTGAAGAACTGATTGCCTGGGTGAAACTACGCCCCGATGCCGAGCAGGTGACCAGCGACGACCTTCAGGCATTCTGCAAAGGCAAGATCGCCCACTTCAAGATTCCCCGCAACTACAAATTTGTGGATGCCTTCCCGATGACCGTCACCGGGAAAATCCAGAAATTCAAAATGCGTGAGATCTCGATTGAGGAGATGGGGTTGAAGTAATCCCTCAAGCCGGAAATGCCTGGCCGACCGACCCTGATGTCAGGGTCGGTCCCCTTCGCTGCAAATAATTGAACAAAATCTGCAACCGATTCGCTGACTGCTCCGTATCTCCAGTACACCCATCACAAACACACATAACCGATGGGCAATAACCAGGATATCAGGAGATAGTCATGACGAAGAAACTCACCAACTCTTTTCTTACCGCGGCACTGGTCTCTGGTGCATTCCTCGCAGGCACCGCAACCGCTGGCCATCATGAGGAAATGGATGGCGCACAGGTCTGGGCGGACGACCAGAGTGTAGCGAGTGGCACCGTTACCGCGAAGAAAGTGAACGCCGAAATGAACGGCTGGCTCGTCGTACACCGTACCGACGAGAACATGAAACCCGGCCCGGTGGTTGGCCATGCGCCTTTGAAGAAAGGCAAGAATATGAACGTGGCGGCGATCCTGACTGAAGAAGTCAAGTCTGGCGATATGCTCATGCTGATGGTCCACGGCGAAGGCGGTGGCATGAAAACCGGCACCTTCGAATACACTCTCGGCGCCAAGGAAGACGGCCCGGTGAAGAAAGACGGCAAGCTGATCATGCAGGTTGTGACTGCCAAGTAATTGCCACCGGCATTGAGACGGGCACCGCGCCCGTCTCCCCTCCAACCACCAAACACGCTACCATGCTTGCTCAGTCCATCACTGAGACAAGCCCATGCACCTTCCCTTCTGGCTTACCACAATCGCACTGTTTCCGGTGCTCCTGTATCAGGGAAAACGAACCCGGAGAATCACCCCACGGTTGCCGGAAGCCCAAGGCGACAATTGGGGGCAATATGGTGAGGGCGAGGCCGGGCTCAGCCTACTGGTGATCGGGGAATCCACCGCTGCAGGTGTGGGTATTGAGAGGCATCATCAATAGCACTGAGAACGACGCTTACCGAACGATACCCCGCTCCGATTCAGTTGCTCAGTGTGCCCCCGATGCACCGTTTTACAGCCCTGCCCGCCCCCCTGAGGCAGGTCATGGGATGGCGAGCCCGACAACTGGATGGCATTTATCAGCAATTGGCGAAAAAGAAGCCGGATGCCTTCAGGTATCTGGATTACCCAACTGTTGTTGACCCCGCACTGCTGGCCGCTGACGGCTATCACCCCAGTGCAAGCGGTTACCAGACCATCGCCTCAGCGCTGGCCAGCAAGCTCCACATTGATTGACGGTTTCCGACGGAACAGCAGAAGCAACGGAATCACCGCCAGGGTCATCCACGCCATGAACCGGAAATCGTTAAGGTAAGAGATCGCTGCAGCCTGACGCGTCAGCTCCTGATTCAACATCGCCAGGGTCTGGTCGGGACCGAGTCCCAGCCCCTTGCTCTCCATCAACCGCTGGAGCGGTTCACGGAACGGAGTAAGCTGCTCCCCCAGTACTGCATGATTCACCTGGGTGTTGTGCGCGGCCAAGGCAACCATTGAGGAAATACCGATGCTGCTGCCAATGTTACGCATCAGGCTGAACATGGCGGTTCCCTCAGTGCGGTAGCGCTGATTCAGTGTGGAGAAGGTAATCGTGCTGAGTGGCACAAAGACGAAGCCCAAACCCAGCCCCTGCACGATGCCGGTAAACACCAGCGCCGAAGGCCGTATATCAAGATTAAAGAAGGCCATCTCAAACAGGGAATAGGCGGTCAGCGTCAGGCCGGTGCCTACCAGCAAGCGAACGTCTATCCGGTTTACCAGACGTCCCACGAGAAGCATAGCGACCATACTTCCCATTCCCCTCGGGGCCAGCAACTCACCCGTTGTGATCACGGGGTATCCCATGAGGTTCTGCAAATACGGAGGAAGCAGCGCAAGGGTCGCCAGAAGAATAACGCCGACGATAAAGATAAACACCAACCCGATGACCAGATTCCGGTCTTTGAATAGCCCAGGCTCCAGGAAAGGCTCCTTCGCCGTCATCATGTGAACCACGAACATATAGAAGCAGACGACCGCAACCAGCGTTTCCAGAATGATCTCGGTAGAGGAAAACCAGTCCAGGCTCTGCCCGCGATCCAGCATAAGCTGCAAGGAACCGATGGCCAGGGACAGAAGGGCAAAACCAAACAGATCAAACCGCCGGTTCGTTTTCTCCGTTTCCGGGACAAACATGAGGATGCCTGCCAAGGCCAGGATACCTACCGGCAGGTTAATGAAAAATACCCAGCGCCAGTTGTAATACTCGGTCAGATAGCCCCCCAGAGTAGGGCCGAGAATCGGGCCGACCATCACACCGACACCCCAGATGGCCATAGCCGAACCGTGCTTCTCTTTGGGGTAGGTGTCGAGAAGAACCGACTGGGACAATGGAACCAACCCGGCACCAAAGATACCCTGGAGCAGGCGAAACAACACAATCTGGTCCAGAGAGACTGCAACGCCGCAGAGCAGCGACGTTAAGGTAAAACCGGTAACCGAGATGATGAAAAGGCGCTTGCGGCCAATCCGGGCGGACAGGAAGCCAGTCATAGGAGTCATGATTGCCGCCGCCACAATATAGGACGTCAGTACCCAGGCAATCTGTTCCGATGTCGCCGACATGCTGCCCTGCATGTTGGGCAGCGCCACATTGGCAATCGTGGTGTCCACCGCCTGCATGATCGTAGCAAGCATGATCGAGACAGTGATTAATCCCCGATTCAGGCCCTTTTCGCCACGGGTTTGCTGAGGGCTCACCCCTGAGGCCCTGCCTGCTCCGCTGCATGAGCGGTACCAACCACGCCCTGCATCCAGGAGGTCAATGGCGACAGGAATTCAGGGCCACGGTGATGCCAACCGGTATCGATGTCCACCGTCACACTCATGCCGGATCGCAGTGATCGTTCCCCGGGCAGCTCATCGAGCTCAATACGGACCGGTATCCGCTGCACCACTTTCACCCAGTTACCCGTCGCATTCTGGGCTGGTAACACGGCAAACTCTGACCCCGTTGCCCCGGCGATACTGGCAACCCGGCCCTCCAGCTCCAGATCGGGGTAGGCATCTACGGTGATGACAACGGGCTGCCCCGGCTCGACATGAGTCAACTGGGTTTCCTTCAGATTGGCCTCAACCCATATCCGGCCACTGGAAACCAGGCTCATTGCCGGGTGACCGGGACCTGCATACTGCCCGACCACCGGGGTTTGGGAAGCAATTCCGTCAAAGCGGGCCCTGACCTCAGTATCAGCCAGGTCCTGACGAGCCGCAGACAACGCGGCCAGCGCCTTGCGATACCTGGGGTGCTCTTCTGTGGCAATGTCTGGCTGACCTGCCAGCCCCGCCTTAAGGCGATCCAGACCCTTGCGAACCTGCTCCACGTTCTGCTCGGCCAACTGTTCTTTATGCCGGTAGCTGTCCAGTATTGAATCCGACACCGCATGGCTGCGGGATAGCTCTACCTGACGGCGATATTCCCGTTGTGCAAACGCCAGATTGCTCTGCGCCGTTTGCAGCTGCTGAACTTTCTCTCCGTACTCAGCTTTGAGGGTGTCGATCTGGGTGCGGACGTTGGCCAGCTCTGACTCTGCCTGATCAATAGCAATCTGATAACGGGCAGGATCGATGGTAAACAGGACATCGCCTGATGCGACCCGACGATTTTCATGAACGGCAACCGAGGTGATGGCTCCGGAGACTTCCGGTACGACAGACACCATATCCGCTCGAACATAGGCATTCTCGGAGTCCACATACCGACCGCCCAGCACGTAGGCAAGGCCCGAGAAAACCACGATGGCTAGAGGCACCAGCACCAGTAATACAAACCGTAGGTTCACACGCCCAAAGGCCTGCGGCCCGGTTACAAGGTGTCTGGCAATACCGTTCTGTTGATTCATGTCCGCTTCCCGAAAGCTGGCTCTATCGAATGTCGTCACCTTTTTCTAAGGTCATACATTATAAGCATGCTTATTTTCAGGTAAAACCAAAATTTCGAATCAACCGTGAATGCTCTACCCCTCTGAAGCGATCAGCTCAGGCGCCGTTGAACAACCAGTGTCGCGCCCATTAGCGTAACCAGCGCCGTCACAGCCATCGGCCAGAGGTGGGACAGGACAACACTCTCCGGGATCGCCTTCAGAAAACTGCCCTGCACAATCACCAGAAAATGGGTCAGCGGTATTGCCTGTGATACCCATTGCAGGATCAGAGGCATGTTCTCAACCGGCGTTGCGAAACCAGACATCAACACCATCGGGACGCCAATGGCAAAAGCCCCCAGTATGGCCTGCTGCTGGGTTTTGGAGACCGCGGAGATCATCAAACCGATACCTACAACGGACACCATGAACAGTCCGAGCGCGCCTGCCAGCCACAACAGCGAGCCGGTAAAGGGCACACGAAACAGCAGCAGGGCTGCACTGATCATGATCGAGCCCATCACAAACCCGACCAACACGGCAGGGAGACACTTGGCGAGAATGATCTCCGCCGGTGTGGTGGGTGATACCAGCAACTGATCAAAGGTGCCAAGTTCCCGCTCGCGAGCAATGGATAATGCCGTCACCACCAGCGCAATAAACATGGAGAGAATGCCCGACAGACTCGGCACCACGTACCACTGGTAGGTCAGATTAGGGTTGAAAGCATGACGCAACACAATCGGTTCCTCGGCATCGGCCTGGGCCATCGCAATCGCCTGCAAATAACTCAGCGCAACCTGAGCCGTGTTGGCCTGCTGGCCATCGAGAATCACCTGTACGGGTGCCGCTTCCCCTGCCAGCCGCAAGCGCGAAAACTCCTCTGGGATATGCAGCGCCAACAACGCTTCACCACGCTCAATCACGTCGTCCTGATGCTGCTGATCGAATACCGGAATGACTCTGCCAACAAAACCGGCATGGGTGACCGCACTGACAAACGTCTCTGCCGGTTGCCCGGAATCCTCGTTGAAGACCGCAATCGTCGCATTCCGAACCTCCAGCGTGGCGGCGAATGAAAAGATCATCAGCTGCAGCAAGGGAGGAAGCACCAGAATCGCCCTGGCTCTGGGATCGCGCAACAGGCTCAGCAGCTCTTTCAGGATCTGGGCTAACAGCCGGGAGGCATTCATATCATCACTCCAGGCTCTTGCGCGTTTTCACGCGGGCGATCACAAACATCACGGTTCCAAGCCCGAGCATGGCGAACATATCCTGCAACAGTAATGACCAGACGTCGCCAACCAGAAAAACGCTGTGCAGGCTTTCGATGAAATAACGAGCGGGAACGATGTGCGTTAGCCATCGGATCGGCGCCGGCATTGCATCAATTTCGAACAGGAATCCAGAGAGCAGAAAGGCAGGCAGGAAACCGGAAAATAGCGCCGCCTGGGCAGCAATAAACTGGTTTCGAGCCAACGCAGAGATGACAAGGCCCTGCCCCAGGGCCGGCACCAGAAAACAAGACGACACCAACAGCAATGCGGCCCAGCTCCCCCTGAGGGGAACATCGAAAATATGAATGGCCAGCAGGGTACTGCCCATCGTCGCCACAAGCCCCAACCCGAAGTAGGGTAAAAGCTTACCTAGCAGTATTTCGGGAATACGGGCAGGCGTCGAAAGCAGCGCTTCCATGGTTCCCCTCTCCCACTCCCGAGCCACAACCAGTGCCGTCAACAGCGTACCAATCATCGTCATGATGATGGCGATGGCGCCCGGAACCAGAAATTTCCGGGTCTCGACCTCGGGATTGAACCAGAATCGGGCATCAAGCCTGATTGGCGCCTGCAACCCATGATCCGAAAGCCAATTCACCAGAACGCCACGGGTGTACCCGGCTACAAAATTGGCGGTATTGGGTTGCGTACCATCCGTAATCACCTGAATCAGCGGATCGCCCCGGAAGAGCCGCCGGTCAAAATCGGCTGGAATGAGCACATACCCTTTGAGCTCACCGCTGACGAGCAACGGCGTCACCTCCTTTCTGTGACGAACAGGAACAACCCTGAAGTAGGGAGTACCGCTGAAATCCGCTGCCAGCGACTGGGCCCGGGCGCTGTCCGACTGAAGCACAACACCCAGATGGACCTGCCGAATATCCAAAGACACGGCGTAAGCAAACAAAAACAGCAGCAATACCGGCAGAACAAAAGCGATCAGTATCGCCGAGGGATCCCGGACGATTTGCAGGCTCTCCTTGCTGACAAGCGCAAGTAAACGCCGACTATTCATCGGGCTCTGCCTCAATCAGATGAATAAAGGCCTGTTCCATACTGGCCCCTTGCCCCGCGCGGGCCTTGAGGCGGTCAGGGGAATCCAGCGCAATGATGCGCCCTCGGTGCATCAGGGCGACCCGATCACAGTATTCCGCTTCATCCATAAAATGGGTGGTTACCAGAACCGTGACACCCTTGGCCACCAGGCCGTTTATGTGGGTCCAGAATTCCCGCCGGGTAATGGGGTCCACCCCCGATGTCGGCTCATCCAGAAACAGTATGGGTGGCCTGTGCATCAGGGCACAGGCCAGCGCAAGGCGTTGCTTGAACCCAAGCGAAAGCTGGTCCGGGGCGCTGTCCAGTAGAGAATCCAGCTGGAGCCCATCCACCATCTGCCGGATTCGCTCTTTTTTCTCACGCCCCCGAAGCCCATACACGCCCGCGTAAAAAGCAAGGTTCTGGCGCACCGAGAGCAGGCCATACAAGGAGAACTTCTGAGCCATGTAACCCAGACGCAGCTTTGCATCCGTTGCAAAGCGGCTGAGATCCTTACCGGCCACAATTGCCTCTCCACTGCTGGGTTTCAGCAAACCGCAGAGCATTTTAAAGGTGGTTGATTTACCGGCACCGTTGGGACCCAGCAACCCCAGGATCTCTCCGGACCGGACACGGAAGATGACACTGTCTGCGGCTACGAAATCCCCGAATCGACGCGTGAGGTTCTGACAACTCACAACATCCCCCATTGAGGCAACCTCCGGCATCTGATCCGCCAGTGGCGATTGCCCACCGGGACCGCCGCCCAGCAAGTCAATGAACGCGTCTTCAAAACGGGGGGAAACTGGAATCACAGCATTCACCGACTCGATATCCGGTGCCGGACACCCTGCGTCCATCACGACCCGGATTCGATCCCCCTCAATGGTTCCATCCCGCACCCCTGGTGCCGTTAGAACCTGAGCCAATAGCGCACGCTTGTCGCTGCTGCCACAAAGACTGAAACAGCGGCCTTCAAGTCGCGAAGTCAACTCCTTGGGGCGCCCTGCAAATCGCAACTGGCCCTCATTGAGAAGCAGTACATCCTCGCACTGCTCGGCCTCTTCGAGATAGGCCGTCGCCCAGATAACCGCCATACCCTCGCCCGTAAGCGCTTGCACCATGCGCCATAGATCCTGCCGACTAACCGGATCAACCCCGACCCCGGGTTCATCCAGCAGAAGAACATCGGGGGTGGTAACCAGTGAGCACGCGAGGCCTAGCTTCTGCTTCATACCGCCAGAGAGGCGCCCCGCGAGGCGATCTGTGAATGGCCCCAGCCGGGTAAATTCCAGCAACCGGTCCAGAGTATGCCGATAATCTGCCCGGGCAAGGCCACGCAACTCGGCGTATAGCCGGAGGTTTTCAAGCACGGTCAGGTCTTCATACAGACCGAATCGCTGGGGCATATAACCCACGGACTCCGCCAGCGCGGAACCCTGAGTAACCGGGTCCAGGCCAGCAACACGGAGACTGCCCTCATCCGGCCCGAGCAACCCCGCCATCATTCGGATGAGTGTTGTCTTGCCAGCGCCATCAGGCCCAACCAGGCCGGTCAGACGGCCAGCAGCGATCTGGCCGGAGATGTCCTGCAGAGCCAGGGTTTTACCAAACGTTTTGCTCAGGTTCTCAAGGACAATCGCGGTCATGGCTGAGCCAGCCGAATCGTGACGGGCATACCCTGGAGGAGATGCTCATCCGCGTCGTCGACCACAATTCGCAGCCGGTACACCAACTCGGTTCTCAATGCTTCGGTCTGAACCGTCTTGGGCGTGAATTCCGCTCGCGGAGATACAAAGCCGACCTGCCCATGGTATTGCCGGGTGCTGCTGTCAGTGGACACCACCACTGCTGTACCCGGTGCAACACCACCGAGGTCTGCTTCGCTTACGTAAGCCCTCACGTAGACCGGGTCCCGAAGCGCGAGACTCAACACCGGGCTGCCGGCCTGTACAATGGCTCCCGGCTCAACGATCCGCGTCAGCACCAACGCATCGGACGGTGCTGTCAGCCGTGCGTCAGACATTGCGGTTTCCGCCTGGGCGGCCCGAGCCTGTGCTGCTTCCAGCAGCGCCCTGGCCGCATCGATATCTTCAACGCGAGGCCCTTCTTCCAGCAGGGAAAGCGTGGCCCGCACCTCCGCGAGTCTGGCCCTCGCCTCGTCAAGGGCATAGCGGGCACTATCAAGGGTTTGCTGACTGGTCGCGCCGGATTGAGCCAACTCCCTCAACCGCCTGAACTCCAGTTGCCTGCTGGAAAAAACCGCCTGAGCCTGACGCTCAGCTTCACGCACCTGTTCAATTTCCTGAGGGCGGCTGCCCGCTTCCAGCTTGGCGAGACTCGCCTTCGCTCTGGCAACCTCGGCCCGAGCTGCATTCAGAGCATTTCGTAGTGGTACCGGGTCAAGCACGGAAAGCAATGCGCCGTTGGCGACAGCGTCCCCTTCATCCACCATGATGTCGGTAACCCGGCCACCCTGCCTGAAGCCGATCGACAGTTCCCGGACATCCACATTGCCATACAGAATCAGAGGACCATGCTCCGGAGCCTTCGCCCGATACCAGGCATAAACACCGCCGGCAATCAGGGTGAGAACCGCCACTGCAATAACTGCCTTCCTCATTCTCCAGCTCCTGTGCGACCACTCTGTCACGAACTATACTTTCAAGCATAAAAGAAATTCCCGGATCAGAGGAATGAGCCAGATCAGGGTTCGACGTCATTACAGAGCTTTCAAGCCGAGTAAGCCACGGTAGCAAGCATTCTTCGGGTTGCCTCGGCCGCAGAGCGAACGACGGAGGAACCGGCAATGACAGAGTCAGACCTTCAAAACGAGATTGCAGGGGCCCGGGCCTACGAGAACCTGCACGTACCTGCGCTTTTCAAACAGTGGTGTAATCCAGTCCTCGATGCAGCCGACATAAATCCGGGAGACAACGTTCTGGACGTCGGCTGCGGCACGGGCATTCTCGCCCGGGAGGCTGTTTCCCGAACTGGCAGCCATGGCCGTGTCACCGGTCTAGACCCGGGACCTGGCATGTTGGCCGTTGCCAGGGAGCTGGCTCCGAACATTGGCTGGGAACAAGGGGTTGCCGAATCACTCCCCTACGCAGACGATTCCTTTGATGCGGTTGTAAGCCAGTTTGGACTGATGTTTTTTCAGGACAAAGCCGGGGCGATCAGGGAAATGCACCGGGTGCTGAAACCGGGGGGACGCCTCGCGGTTGCCGTCTGGGACAGTCTCGAACATATGACAGCCTTTCCGGAATCGGTAGCCATTCTCAGGGAACACGCCGGGGACGCCGCAGCAGCGGCTCTCAGCGCACCGTTTGTTCTTGGCGACAAGAGTGAACTGGTAACCTTGTTCCATTCCGCGGGAGTCGCCTCACCAGAGATCACCACGCTGGTTGGTCAGGGCCGGTTTCCGAGCCTGCAGGCGATGATGGAGGCGGATCTCAGGGGCTGGTTGCCTGTGATGGGTATTCATCTGAGTGAAGAACAAATCCAGACGATCCTCGGGATCGCTGAGATCAGATTGGCCGACTACGTGACAGCAGACGGTGAAATGGTGTTCGAAGCCCCTGCCCACATTGTCAGCAGCACCAAGTAAAGGGCGCATTATGAAGAAAGCCGGGAGTACCTGAGCATGGCGGCGGAAGCACAGCCGCCGCCATGCCTGCCTCAGATCTGCTTGTAAACGACGTCTGAAAGCTGGCTGCGGTTGCCGTCAATATCGAGGGTCCGGATGGCAAAGTACCAGGAGCCTGTATCAAGGTTATCGACCAGAAGCTGATCCACTGAGGCATCTCCAATAGCCAGGGTCTGATCCAGGTTATCAGAGCTGTTTCCGTATACCACCTCGTAGCCGGCAATTTCGCCCATGGTCAGGCTATCACCGTTCTCTCGGGTCAGAGGAGCCGTCCAGCTCAGCATGGCGGCGTTTGCTGGAATGGTGCTCACTGTTCCGGTATCAGTAGAGGTATCAGTGGTGCCGCCAGTCGAAGTATCGGTCGTTGAGCCGGTGCCCGAATCCGCAACAGTGTCGCCAGTGCTGGTATCGGTGCTTCCACCTGTGCTGGTATCCGCAGTTGAGTCTGTGCTGGATGAATCCGTGCTGCCAGTTGTGTCCGTGCTGTCCGCTACGCTGGTATCGGAATTGCCATAGACATCAGCAATGGTCTTGAATCGATTCACGTAGCGATACTCAACGACAACCAGTTTCTGGCTGACCACACTGGACTCGACAGTGGCCTGGAGCTCAGACGATTGCAGAGCGGCTGCGCTGACCAGATCCGACAGCGCCACGTTGGTGCCATCCCCCATGATGGAAAGCTGGCCAGTGGCGGATACCTGGGCCACAACATCATCCATAACCTGGGAGATGCTGCTCCATTGGGTGTTGTCATTAACCAGTGCCAGGAAGGCGGCATTGGCGATAGCCACCTGCACCGCATCGGCAGAGACATTGCTCGTGGCATCAAGCTGCGTCAGGTCAGGTACTGGCAGCTGGAGTGCACCGGCATTCAGCCCAAACCAGCTCTCAATCTCCGCATAGGCGTTAGCGAGGGATTCTGGAGACAATCCGTTGGCGCTGCGCTCAGCGAGAGAAACGGCCAGATGGGTCAACGGTGTGAGGTTGACCGTTTCAGTACTGGGGTCACCCGCACCTGAGAGCACAAAGTTGCTATCAAGTACCAGTGGTTGGCCGAACGCTACCGGATCGGAATCGGCTTGCTCACACTGCGGCAGCACATCACAGATCATGCGGGTTTTGCCATCAGCCGTGATTTCAACCAGGGCCCAGTCATTGGACTTACCACGCAGCTTCAGTTCATAGCTGCCATCCTCGGCGGTACGTGTTGGCTTGGTCGAGTTATTTTGCGGTGAATAATAGCCACTGGTATCTGCGACCAACCGGCTGGCAGTCACAATCCCTTGCTGAATGACCCCTTTCATCGCGGCGCCGGCAACGGCCACCTCGACGGTTTCACCAGACGGGTCGTTGACCTGGGATTGAGAAACCGCATTGGCGCTCTCGCCACCATCCTGACCACCGCAGCCCGAGAGCAGAGCTACCGTAAACCCGATCAGCAGTCCTTGCTTCGTTAATTTTTTGCCGCAATAAGTCATCGGTTGCCACCAATTATTTGACGAATTTTGACAAATCCTACAGCGGCGGCTTTTGGTTCGACGTGGACTGGTTCCACATTTTTCTGTGGCAAAACGTCAGGAATTTGGCAGTTACGGAGGGATACACGATGAGACCAGGCGTTACGTTGCCAAAGGCGACAATTCCTCAATCAAGCCTTTGTTTTTACATCAATAAACAGCAACGGCTGCCAGAAAAAAATATCCACGGAAGGGTCTGGTCGTTTGTGGCGATTACAATTTTAAACACTGCAAAAAAAGAAAAACCACCCCGAAGGGTGGTCTCTTTCAACGTCGAATACAGCTGATCAGCCCAGATTCTTCTTAACGAATTTCTGGAGTTCACCCACAATCCCGCTTCGGAAGGCCAATACAGTCAGCACAAATATGCCTCCGAGAATCGGATCAACCCAATCCCGCAAAGGCCCTTGGGAAAGCTGGTATTCCACGTTTACCACAAAGGTGGCCCCCACGACGGGCCCCAGCAGTGTCCCCATCCCGCCTACGAGCGTCATGAGAATCACCTCGCCAGACATGTGCCAATGGGCGTCGTTCAGAGACGCCAGCTGGAACACAACAGATTTCATGGAACCTGCCAGGCCAGCCAGCGCAGCCGAGATCACAAACGCCAACACCTTGTAGCGATCCACGTTGTAACCCAGCGATACCGCCCTCGCCTCATTCTGTTTAATGGATTTCAGCACCTGACCGTACGGGCTACTGACAACCCGCTGAACCAGGAGATAGCACCCGATAAATACGGCGAGAACGAAGTAATACATGTTCATGTTGTCATCAAGACTGATTAAACCGAACAGCTCCCCCCTTGGAATGCCATGCATCCCGTCTTCTCCGCCAGTAAACGGTGACTGGACAAAGAAGAAGAACACCAGTTGCGCGAGTGCCAGCGTAACCATAGCGAAGTATATCCCCTGGCGCCGAATCGACAGCAGTGCAAAGCCGAGGCCCAGTACGGTTGACGCCAGGGTTCCAGCCAAAATGCCCATCTCGGTTGTCAGCCCGGAATAATTACTCAGGAGGTAACCGGTGGTATAGCCGCCAGTTGCCAGGAAGGCTGCGTGGCCGAACGACAGTAGTCCGGTGAAGCCAAACAGCAGGTTGAATGCCACCGCGAACAGCGAGAAGCACAGGATCTTCATCAAAAAGACCGGGTACATCATGAACGGCGCTGCCAGGAGAAAGACCAGAAGAACGCCATTGAGAATCATCTTTCGGCGGTCCTGCGCAGCCTGTTGCTCGACAATGGCCTTATGGATATCGGCGGAGTTGACTGGCTGATTCATGATTACGCCTCCTTACCGAACAGGCCACTGGGCCGGAACATCAACACCAGCACCATTACCAGGAAAATGACGGCAGACGATGCCGGCGGGTAGAAGGTCTTGGTCAGCCCCTCGATCACGCCCATCAGAATACCGGTAATAATGGCGCCGCCAATGGAGCCCATACCGCCGATAACCACAACCGCGAACACCACAATCAGGATACTCGACCCCATGACAGGGGTGACCGAGTATATCGGGGCGGCCAGTACACCTGCGAAGGCGGCCAGAGCAACACCAAACCCATAGGTCAGGCTGATCAGCAATGGGACGTTGATACCAAAGCCCTGCATCAGCTGGGAGTCCTCTGTACCTGCCCGCAGGTAAGAGCCCAGCTTGGTTTTCTCGATCACGAACCAGGTACCGAAGCACACCACCAGGGCTGCAACAATGACCCAGGCACGATAGTAGGGCAAAAACATAAAGCCGAGATTGACGCCGCCCTTGAACATGTCCGGCATGGTGTAACGCAGACCCGATACACCAAAAATGTTCACCAGAACGCCCTGAATAATCAGCGCTGCGCCGAAGGTAAGCAGCAGGCTGTAGATATGATCCTGCCCCGCAATGCGGCGCAGCAGAAAATACTCGATCAGAACACCAAATGCCCCGACCACCAGCGGTGCCAGAAACAGCGCCACCCAGTAGTTGACGCCCAACGCATCAAACATCAGGACGGTGACCATGGCACCAAGCATGTACATGGCACCGTGAGCGAAGTTGATGATCTTCAGAAGGCCGAAGATTACCGCAAGCCCCAGGCTCAGCAGGGCATAGAAGGCGCCGTTGATGATCCCGATGAGCAGCTGGCCGGACAGCACAGCAAGGGGGACGCCAAAAATCATGGACATGTTGCTAACTCCAGAAGCAGCGCAGACAGTTTGGTTGGATAGGTCATGCCAGAGGCCCTGCCGGGCACTTTCCAGATCAACTGAAAAGTGCCAAGGCCAGGCCTACCCGTTTACTTGACCAGTTTGCACTTGCTCTCAGAAAGCGGACGGTAAGACTCTTCTGCCGGAATAGTCCGCAGAATTTTGTACAGGTCCCACTCGTTCTTGGACTCTTCCGGAGTCTTCACTTCCGCCAGGTACATGTCATGCACCATCCGGCCGTCAACACGAATCTTGCCGTTCTTGGCAAACATGTCATTGATCGGCGTATCCATCATTTGCTGGCGCACGGTCTGAGCATCATCAGAGCCGGTCGCAGCGACAGCGTTCAGATATTGCATGGTGCTGGAGTAAATACCGGCGTGGACCATGGTTGGCCGAACCCCGGTTTCCTCCATGAAGCGATCGGACCACTCACGTGTCTCATCGTTCATATCCCAGTACCAGCCGGTGGTCAGCTGAATGCCCTGAGCGGTTTCAGCACCCAATGCATGCACATCGGTCAGGAACAGCAACAGCGCAGCCAGAGTCTGACCAGACTGGGTCACACCGAACTCACTCGCTGTTGTAATGGCGTTGGTGGTGTCTGCACCGGCGTTGGCCAGACCAACAACGTCAGCACCGGAAGCTTGCGCTTGCAGGATGAAGGATGAAAAATCCTGAGTCGGGAACGGATGACGAACAGCGCCAATCACCTCACCACCATTAGCCTCGACAACACGGGTCACATCACCTTCCAGTGCGTGGCCGAAGGCGTAGTCAGCGGTCAGCATGTACCAGGTCTTACCACCCTCTTTGACCACGGCACTGGCGGTACCGTTGGCCAGCGGGTAGGTGTCATAGACGTAGTGGATGTGGTTTGGAGTACAGTGCTCGTTGGTGATGCTGGAGGCAGCAGAGCCGGAAATGATGCCTAACCGGTCATGCTCCTCAAGAATCTTGCTCACAGCAATGGAGACGGAGGAAGCCACCATGCCGGCCACCAGATCCACCTTGTCGTTTTCCACCCAGCGGCGGACGGTGCTTGAGGAGGTATCAGGGCTGTTACGGTCATCCGCACTGACGACTTCGATCTTCGCGCCGTTTACTTTGCCACCAAAATCCTTGATAGCCATATTCAGCGCCGCCAGACCATTGGGACCGGCCAAGTCACGGTATGTACCGGACATATCGGCCAGATAACCAATCTTGACGGTGTTGTCAGAAATTTCCGCTTGGGCTCCGCCCACCATCAGGGCTGATGCAACGGCTGAGGTCAGAAGCTTTTTCATCATTGTCATTGTTGTATCTCCGCTACTGTCTTGCGTTGGTTCGGTTTGTTGTTGCTTTTGTTGCTTTCGTCGCTTTCGTCCTATCCGGGATCAGACCCCCAAATAGCTATCCAGCACCGACTGTTTTGCAGTCAATTCGTCGGCACCGATTTCTTCCACAATCTGGCCATGCTCAACCACGTAATGCCGGTCAGCCAATGGCGCTGCGAAGTGGAAATTCTGCTCCACCAGGACAATGGTCAGGCCTTTCTCTTTAAGAGCGACCAGAACTTCCCCCAGTTTCTCTACGATGACCGGCGCCAGGCCCTCGGTAATCTCATCCAGCAACAGCATATTCGCGCCGGTACGCAGGATCCGCGCCATAGCGAGCATTTGCTGTTCGCCGCCCGAGAGCTTGGTACCCTGGCTAAATCGGCGCTCATAAAGGTTGGGGAACATGGTGTAGATCTCTTCCAGGCTCATCCCACCACTACGAACGACCGGCGGTAGCGTGAGATTTTCCTGAACGCTGAGTGAGGAAAAAATGCCCCGATGCTCGGGGCAATAACCGACACCCAACCTGGCAATATGGTGAGGGGCACAGGACATGGTCTCTTCACCATTGATCATGATCGAGCCGGTGCGGCGACCTACCATGTTCATAATGGCCTTGAGCGTGGTACTCCTGCCGGCACCGTTGCGGCCGAGCAGAGTCACCAGTTCCCCCCGGTTCACGACCAGATCGATGCCGTGAAGAATGTGTGATTCGCCATAAAACGCATGCAGGCCACTCACACGTAGCTGTTCATACTCTCTGTCAGGGTTCGCGCTCATTGGGCCGCCTCCGCATTCTCATGACTTTCTGAGGCCCCGCGCTCTCCACTGCCATCGCTGCCCATATAGACTTCACGAACCTGCGGATCTGCAGAGACGGTGGCATAGTCGCCTTCGGTCAGAACGGCCCCCTGAGCCAGCACAGTGATTCGATCACAGAGCTTGCTAACAACGCTGAGGTTATGTTCAACCATAAGAACGGTGCGCCCTTTAGCAGCTGTCCGCACCAGCTCTACAACCCGATCGACATCCTCTGAGCCCATACCCTGGGTAGGTTCATCGAGCAGCAGAATTTCCGGCTCCATGGCCAGGGTTGTCGCGAGTTCCAGTGCTCGCTTTCGCCCATAGGCGAGCTCAACGGTGGTGGTGTTGGCGAATTCAGCCAAGCCAACCGAATCCAACAGTTCCATGCAACGGGCATTTAGCTTGTGTAGGGAGTTGCCGGACTTCCAGAAACTGAAGGACGTGCCCTCAAACGTCTGGAGTGCCACGCGAATATTCTCGAGTGCCGTCATATGGGGGAAGACGGCTGAGATCTGAAATGAGCGGACAATGCCCTTGCGAGCAATGGCAGCTGACTTCAGAGGGGTAATGTCGTCGCCCTTGTAGAGGATCTGCCCCCGGGTTGGTATCAAAAATTTGGTGAGCAGGTTGAATACGGTGGTTTTTCCCGCCCCATTCGGTCCGATCAGGGCATGGATATGGCCTTTCTGAATCTTGAGATTCACGTCGTTAACCGCGACAAAGCCCTTGAACTCTTTTACAAGGTTGCGGGTCTCCAGAACGTACGGTTCAGTCATGAGCCGGTCTACCTTTTGTTATTGTTGTAAATATCAAGTAACTACAGAGTAGATTGACGTCAACGTAAACGTCAATGCGAAATCGCAATTTTTTCGCCTTCCCGACTTAGCAAAAAGTCGTAGATCAACTCGATTACCTGATCCATTTTTTCCAGATGTGGCGAATGGCCTGTTTCAGGCATAAATACCGGGATCGCTTTAGCCCCGATACCGTCAACAATACGTGTTACCTGATCCGGCACACCGTATTCATCCTCTTCCCCCTGGATGATCAAGGAGGGGCAATCAATGGCGGATAATGAGCCGCTGAAATCGAGGGAATGCTGGAAACCTTCATCCAGCCAGACGGTTTGCCAGGCATAAAAAATGTCATCGGTCCGCTCACCGTGATGGCGATGGAGACGATCCCGGATATCGGAGTCCTTGTATCGAACGGCCATGTCCCGGATGCCTTCCTCGGTTAGATGATCGGCATAGACATGAGCCGCCATGGTGATCATCGCCTTGACGCGTGCCCCCATCGCACCCGCAGCGATCAGGGCAATGGAGCCACCGTCGCTGTGCCCAACCAGGATGACCTCATCCAGGCCAAGCTCATCCAGCAAGCGAGGCAACCAGACGGAGCCCGCCTTGATCTGGAAATCGTAGGGACGCGGAAGTGGCTCGTCCGATGACCGGCCATAACCCAGTCGGTTGTATATCAGGGCATCGAATCCAGTGGCGGCGGCCAGCTTTTCGGGAAATTTTCGCCACAGCCCGATACTGCCGAGGGATTCATGCAGGAACACCAACGTGGGCCCTTCAAGGGTTGGGTGCTGTATGCGCCTGACCTCCAGATGAACATCTTCGGCCACGGGCACCAACATGTCTCGAATCTTCATAGCGTTATTGTTGTAATCCTCAAGTATCGGACAATCTAGGTTACAGAGCTGGTGATAGTCAAGACTTTTTATAACACTACTACCTTATTACTATAGTATTTATACTATACAGAATTCACCTGCGATGGGCCGGAGGAATCGAATAGGTCATGGTTGAATGCGCAACGGGCTCCTCAACTCCTTCGGAGTACACAAAGACTTCACCCACCCCCATGGTCCGCCCCACCTTCAGCATCGTCGCCCTGGCCCAGATAGGCTTGTGCGCGACGGGCTTTCGGAGGAAATTGATGTTCAGGTTCGTGGTCACGGCCAGGGGAACAAGCCCGATCTTGCTGAGCAGCGCGGCATAGACGGTGACATCCGCCAACCCCATCATTGCCGGCCCGGACACTGTTCCGCCCGGGCGCAGGTGCTCCTCATCCACCTCAAGCCTCATCTCTGCCCAACCATCCCCGAGCTTCTGCAGGGAGCCATAGGCGTCTCCCTGCGGAAACTGCTCGGCGAGAAAGGCCCGGAGCTCTTCAAAGCTGATGATCATGCTTCAACTTCGTCCTTGGCACGATTACGCAGCACGAAACGCTGGATCTTTCCACTGGGCGTTTTGGGAAGCTCATCGACAAACTCGATCTCCCGAGGGAAAGCGTGCGTTGAGAGACGGCGGCGCACCAATTCCTGCAACTCATCCCGGAGGGAATCGTCATCAGATGTCGCCTGATCGCTCTTGATGACCACGTATGCCTTGATAATGGAACCGCGCTTCTCGTCCGGCTTGGCGACAACGCCTGACTCGGCAACCGCCGCATGCTCCAGCAGCGTGCTTTCCACGTCTGCCGGCCCAACCCGATAGCCAGCGGTGGTGATGATGTCATCGTCACGGCCGCTAAAGGAGTAACTGCCGTCGCCGTGGCAGATGACCATATCGCCCGTCAGGTAGTACCCGTTTACGAACGGATCTTTCTCACCCCAGGTGTAACCATCGAAATGGAACAGCGGTGAGGATTTGACATCGACAGCCAGTTGTCCGATTTCGCCCTCTCCGACTTCTTCATTCTGCTCACTGAGGGCAACGACTCTGTGCCCGGGCGAGGAGTACCCCATGGAACCCTCACGGAGCGGGTGGCTCAGCCCGTGGAAGTTACAACAGGTCATACCGGTCTCGGTCTGGCCGTAGTGATCTTTCACCGGACAGAAATGACGATTCTTGATCCAGTTCACCACTTCCGGATTCAGAGGCTCACCAGCACTGCTGGCAACCCTCAGGCCAAGGTTCTCGCCCTCGGGCAACACATGATCATTGGCCTTCAACAGACGGTACGCCGTCGGCGCCGCCGCCAGGTTGGTGATCTTGTATTTGCGGATCATGTCGTAGGTGGACTCCGGCGTGAATGCACCCGGATTGAAATGGGTGGCGTGCCCCATGAGCAATGGCCCCACGACGGCATAGTAAAGCCCGTAAGCCCAGCCCGGGTCCGCTACGTTCCAATAACGATCGTCCTCGCGGAGATCGATGGCGTATTTCATGTACACGTAAAACGCCATCAGCGCACGGGCAGGCACAGCCACACCCTTGGCTTTACCAACCGTACCGGAGGTAAACATCTGCAGGAACGGATCAGAGCCTTTGATCTGAACCGGCTCGAACTCCGCAGACTGCTCGTCCAGTGTGGCGTAAAAATCCGCAACATCAGCTCCGGCCTCGCTGGCACTCACGCACATCGCCGGCGGGCAACCTTTGACATCATTGAGCTTCGGAAAGTTCTGAGGATCGGTCACCACAAGCCGTGTTCCCGCGCGCTCCAGGCGATACTCAATGGCCCCGGAACCAAAAGCTGTAAACAGCGGCTGATACACCGCGCCGGCCCGCAGAGCACCGGCAATTACAATCAGCAGCTCCGGAGTCCGGGGCAACAGACCCGCTACCCGGTCCCCTTTTCCGATCCCCTGGGATTTCAGATAGTTGGCAAAACGGGCTGATGCATCGCGGAGCTCAGCAAAGGTGAGCTTGCCCTCACCACCACCGTCTTTCTCGTAGTAAAGCGCAACTTTTTGTGGGTCGCTTGCCCACTTGTCGCAGATTTCGTGACAGACATTCAGGCCGCTATCCAGGCGACCATCCAGAATCTCCGCCTCCAGGGCGGCAGGATCAAAATTGTTGTAGACGTCAGCGTATTCCGGGAGGCTCATGTTCAACTCCTGTTGTTGTTATCTTCGAAATCACGAGATCAAGATTTAGCACAGGGTACACTTTACGTAAAGGTAAACTTGGAAAGACAATAGTCGAAGACTTCGACGAATCAACATGCAATCACAACGGGAATATTCAGGCACGCCGCGCCAGGCGTGCCTCAGGGAAGCAAAAAAAAAGAGAAAAAATTTATTCGGTGCGACGGCTCGAGAGCACATGGTGAAGTGCATCACACTCCACCATCGGGTCATCACAATTTACGACGATATCGGATCGGGCAATCACGTATCCCCGACCTGTGATGTGGTTTTTTACCACCTGATAGTCGCCTTCCTGCTGAACATCACTGAACTCGCCAATAAAACCGGTCTCTCTCAGTGACACGGTTTCCAGCCGGTCGCCCGGGGAAATACTTCCCTCGTAATTCATCAGCGCCAGTCGGGCAGATGTTCCCGTGCCCGTTGTACTGCGACAGATTACCCCCGGATGAACATAAGTGGCCGAACGTGAACGATAAAAACCCTCAGCAACTTCTTCGACCGGCCCCATAAAATGCAGGAACGGTAACGGCCCGACATCTCCAAGGGTGTAGTGAGAAAACCCACGCTCAGCCTGGATGGCCTCAACAATGGCATGCGCCGTTTGTGCGAGCCTGCGCTCCTCATCCAACGTCAGCTCAAACCCCAGTTGACGAGCATCCACCAAAGCATAAAACCCCCCACTATAGGCCACGCTGTAGGTGATCGTCCCGAGCCCTGGCACATCGATGCTCTCGCGGTAGGAATGGATATAGCTCGGCAGGCCCTCACAGGTGATGGCCTCGACCACACCGTCGCGAACCGTCGCCTCGATCTGCACCAGCCCTGCCGGTGACTCCAGCATAAAGCTCTGCTTGCCTTCCCGCTTTGGAACGATGCCGGCTTCGAGTACCGCGGTTGCCGTGCAGATGGTGTTGGACCCGGAGTAGATCGGATACCCCATGACCTCCATGATGATATACCCGGCCGCTGCTCTCGGATCTGTTGCCGGCACCAGAAGATCTACCGACATTTCAGGAATGCCATAGGGCTCCTCGAGCAAGAGCCGCCGAAGACCATCGGCATCATCCCGCAGGTACTCCATCTGGGCTCTGACGGTGTCACCGGGCAGCGGATCAATGCCTCCCGTCACAATGCGGCTGACGTCTCCTCCGGCGTGGGTGTCCATTAATTGAATGGTCAGTTCAGGCTTCATCAGGCACTCTCCAGCGACCAGGGTTTGCCGTGTTCATCCCACATTGAGTCGGGAACAATCACGATCTTGCCGAGATAATTACTGCCCCGGTTAACAAAGTATTCCTCTGCCCGGTGCAGATCCGAAAGCCGGAAGGCGCCATGAAGCACCGGTTTGAGTTGCCCTCCCCGAATCCACGCCATCAACTGTTCCGCCTCTTCGCGTGTACCGTGGGACACGCCAAAAATCTGCACCTGATAAAGATAGATACGAGTCCAGAGAATTTCGCTGATATTGCCCCCGCTGGCACCGGCAATACTGAGCCTCGGGTAATCGCTGCGGGTGTTCATATCGAAAATCATGGTGTCGATGAAAAGGTCAGTCATCTCACCACCGACCAGGTCCATGACCGCATCAATCGGCTTGCCGCCCGTTGCCTGCTTCACCCGCTCGACAAAGCTGGGCAGATCCGAGCGATCCAGTACCGCCTCTGCGCCCAAGCCGAGCAAGGCGTCGGCTTTGTCGGGCTTGCTCACCGCGTACGGAATGGCTCCGATGATCCGACAAAGCTGGATGAGCGCTGTACCGACACCACCACTGGCGCCCGTGACCAATACACGCTCTCCGGCCTTCAGGTTGGCCGAGGTCACCATATGGTAGGCGGTTTGATAGGAACACATGCCCATGGCCGCGAGTTCGGCATCGGACAGATCCGGGTTGGGGACGTGATGAAACTGGTCAGCTGGAAGCGCGACGTACTCTGCGAAACCACCATCGGCGCCATGGCCATAATAGTCTGGCGTGAGATTGATATCCCGACGGGCATCAGCGTAGATATTGAAATCCAGCAGGCCACGCTCACCCACCCGGCTTTCCGGAACGCCATCACCCACAGCCACAACCCGGCCAGCGATATCGGCACCCTGAATCCGGGGAAAAACCAGCGTGGGTTTGCCCCCCATCTGAAAAGACGTCATCTCACCCTTTTTCGTGGGGTAGAGCCCTTCCCTTGCCTTCCGGTCGGTGTTGTTCTTGGCTGTGGCCGTCACCTGAACCAACACCTGACCAGGCCCCGGAGACGGCGTAGTCACATCCTGATACTCAAGCTTTTCGATGCCGCCATGCCCGGTGAGGACCATGGCTTTCATGGTGGATGGAATCATCAGGTGGCGCCCCTCCATTGCTGCTGAATCTGGTGTATCAAATCAGCATAGGAGAGATCGCCGGGAGTGTCAGGCTGTTGCTGGAGGAACCTTACGAGAGTTTGGGCAAGAACGAAGTATCGACCCAATATCGCCTGGGGTTGGTGGGATTAATGTAAACAGGAATGCTATCGCCCGAAATGTGATCGGAGGGGTCAAACCAGATGTTATCACTGTGGAATACGTGAACATCGGACGTCACCGGGTTTTGCCACTGGCACACAATTCGGAACGGATTCCGGCCATTCATTTCCAACCCGGTGTTGCGCTCAACACCCTGGAACCGACCCTGCACCAGCTGACCTGTCTCGCGCAACCTGGCCGCGCCACGCCCCCGAATCGCGGGCACCAGAAACATGCCACCGCCAATCAGGAAAAACGCAGTACCTAGGCCGCCTACGATCAGCGCAACACCCCAGAGAGAAAAGAATCCATCGATCCGGGCAGACTCAGCTTCCCCCGGTGTAAATAGCACGTTCACTTTCTCACCCCGATCATAAGCCGGAGGGTTGGTACCACTTGAGGAACGAAACTCCACCAAACGGCCCTGATCGTCCTCGAAACGGACCACAGGATAGTAAGCGTTGGAATCACTCGAACGGGAGCGGATCAAGTCTGTGACAACACCAGATTTGGCGGAGGCTGTCTCCAGAAAATCCGTCGTGTTCTGGAAAGAAAAATAGGCACCAGCAAGCATACCGACACCAATCAGGGCGAAAATCACCCGGAGGGTATTAAAGACTTTCATATCAGGTCCTTTGAAAGATTTGCGTCCATGCCCGGCAACATCCCGCTGCCGGGGAATACGGATTATACCGGCATCTCCGGCGCTTTAAAGCATCGCCGCAAAAAGCGAGCTAAAAGCTTTCGCCCTCTTAATGCTTTTCAGGGCTTTCGGGTGATAGCATTCATGCCATACATGGAATGTGAAACCTTATTGCACGGAGTGTGCATGCGTTACGTACTGACCTTGGTCGCCTCCAGCCTGATCGTGGGCTGCACCTCTGTCACCAGTGAAAGCCTCAGCGAAGCCGAAGTAAACGCCATCGAGGATCGGATTCGGGCACACCACCCAGACCTGTCATATTCCCAACAACAAGCGGTCA
>NZ_ANIE01000001.1 GCF_000708045.1 Marinobacter nitratireducens | reverse complement strand
GGCCTCAATTTACCCAAAACACGGAAGGAATTGTCCATACAAGTTGTTGTAGCTCGTTCTGGCCTACGGCCTCCACCGGACGGCCCTTTCGGGCCGCCGCTAAACAAAAGCGTTATAATCCAAGGAAGAGTTTGTGCATCTGGTCTTGTTTGACATAGACGGAACATTGGTTGAGTCCTACGACTTCGATACTGAGTGCTTTCAAGCAGCTATCGAGGATGTGCTGGGAGTTACGATAGGGCCTGACTGGAGCTGCTATAACCATGTGACTGATTCTGGGATTCTCGCCGAGGTGATTGATGGACTGGGCCTTCAAAGTGACAGCGAGAGGATCACCGCAGAAGTTAAAGAGCAGTTTGTGAGCAGAGTAGCGGATTACATTTCGTGCCATGCTGTATCCCCAATCCCCGGAGCGTATGAGTTTTTATCGCAGCTCGTCGCCCGCAAGAATGTTGCAGTGGCCTTTGCGACTGGTGGCTGGAGTGAATCCGCGAAGATGAAACTTGGCGCTGCAGGTATCACCTTCTCTTCCATTCCGATGGCGTCTTCCTCGGATCACTACAGCAGAACAGAGATCATGCGGTTGGCCGAAAGGCGTGCGGGTAGGGGTCATTACGATTCCATGACCTATTTTGGGGATGGACCTTGGGATCAGAATGCTTCCAAGGCTCTCGGTTACAACTTTGTCTCTGTCGGAGATCGTATTACGAGCCCTAAGTCGGTTCGGGATTACACAGAAGTCGATGTGGCCTTGGGGTACATTGGCTTATAACCAAAGGCTGCACGGCAACCGGTTTTCTGCCGCTTCGCGCCTCCAAACTGGCGCGTGAGCCGAGCGTTATGCACAAATGGAGAAACCATGAACATCAAGGATGATTGGAAGAAGGTAAGGTCAGTTTTAGAGCAAGGCCAGGCTTCGACGGTTTACTGTTCGATTGCAACGGTTAACCCTGACGGCACGCCCCACATCACGCCAGTTGGCACTGTTTTCCTTCGCGATGATCAGAGCGGATACTTTTTTGATCACTACGCCGAGGCTTTGGGTAAAAACATCGATCAGAATCCGAACGTTTGCATCATGGCGGTCAATGCCGGTCGATTCTTTTGGCTAAGGTCTCTGCTAAAAGGCCGCTTTGTTGCTCCGCCGGGCGTGAGACTTTACGGTAAGGTCGGACGAATGCGTGAAGCCACGCCCGAAGAAATCGAGAAGATAGAAAAACGGGTTAAGCCATCCCAGTGGATGAAGGGGGCGAGATTGCTCTGGAGTGATTTCACCCACGTCAGAGACATTGAGTTTACTCATTACAAGCCAATCACCTACCCGGTGATGATGGATGGGATGTGGCCGGAGCATGCATAACCAGTCGCTGTTGCCGGATAACTTTTCCACCGCTTTGCGGCTCCAGAAATGCCGCAAAGCTCCGCGTTATGCACAAGGAATGTTCATAGATCATGGCAAGGAATCGTGGCCAAGGTGGGCCGATTGAAACAAGGTTGATCAGCCTTTTCGCATCGCTGTTTTTCTCTATCCCAACGGCAGTATTCGTTTGGCTCTGGGCCAATCTGGAGCTGGCAGTCTACTGGGATAGTTTTCTCAGCAGCCGTTACCTCATTTCCTGTATCTTGGTTTTTGCTGTGTTAGCGTTGCTGCTGCCGCGACTTTTTCCATCTATTCTCGGGGGTGTCTGGCGCGGTATCGCCAAGGTTTGGCATTGGTGGGGGTGGTAGCCTCGTGTATAACCAATCGTTCAAGTTTGCTACCGGCCTGGCGGCCGTCTACTACGCTGCGCGCCGCAGGCGCCGCGTGACATGCAGCGTTAGCGACCTGAGACGGATTCTCTGTATGAGCCCCTATAGCGATGAAAAGATTGTCGAGTCATGGGAAAAGAATGCGACTCAATGGTCCGCAGCTGTGCGAGGCGGGCAGATCGAGAGCCGAAAGCTGATAACAGACAAGGCAATTGTCGAGGCTGTATTAAGTCATTCCCCCGGATCGGTCCTCGATATTGGCTGTGGCGAGGGATGGCTAATTCGTGAACTCTCGGCTCACGTAACGCGTTTGGTCGGAGTAGATGCAATTCCTGAGCTGGTTGAGCAAGCCGAACGCGCCGGAGGCGGGGAATTTCGAGTGGCATCTTACGAGGATATCGCCACTGGTGCGATTGAAGGCTTGTTTGACACCGTTGTTTGTAATTTCTCGCTCCTAGGAAAAGAATCGGTAGAGGCGCTTTTTAGTGCTATCCCGGCAATACTGAAACCTGATGGTGTTTTTATCGTGCAAACACCACATCCGGTGTTTGCGGTTCATCCATCCGCATACAGCGACGGTTGGCGGGACGGCTCTTGGGCTGGGTTCAGCGTAGACTTTACTGATCCAGCCCCTTGGTATTTCAGAACTCTTGAAACTTGGGTAGCCCTTTTTTCCAGCAACGGACTCTCTTTACTCGAGATGCGTGAGCCGCTCCACCCAAAGACTCTTAAACCTGCGTCGATCATTTTCACTGGCGCTAACCAGGCAATGCACGCGACAAGCGCGTGTCCGCGGCGTTATATTTCTTAAACCGCAATCAAGGAAGATCATGAGAGTATCGACTTTACCCCTAATCGTTCTCTGCCTATTCATGGGCTTCACCTTTTGGGTTATGGCAGGCGCAGAGCAGTCGCTTTTGGCTTTCGGTGCCCAGCTCATGTCCAGCCCAGACACCGCTCAGGTCGTCATTGATCTGTACATTCTGGCCGCGCTGGCTTGTGTTTGGATGTACCAGGATGCCAAAAGCCGCGGCAAAGGTTTGGGCTATCTCATCCCATTCTTCGTCGTAACGGCGGTGTTTGTATCTGCTGGGCCGCTGCTATATTTGGTGCTGCGTGGTGGGCGAGAGCCGAAAGCTGAAACTAGCAAACAATCATAAGCCGCTTAAGGTTATTCCAAGCCTGGCGGCCGTCCACCGGACGCGACTGTCTCTGGCATTGGGTCGTGTTTTGTCGGCAAAATGGAAAAGAGACCGTTTTCGATTCCAAAAAAGGCCTAAAAACCAATATTCGAACAGACTTTGGCCGAATCAAACCTAAGTGGTTCATCGAAGTTTTGGTTTAACCAGGGGCTGCAGCGGGCCGCTTTTCCAGCGCGGTGCGCTTCCAAATCGGGCGATGAGCCCAGGCGTTAAATTCTATGATTGAGCTCATACGTAAATTCCAACTGAAAAGGGCGTTCCAGAGCTACGTCCATACACTGGGGCCAGCGCTTACAAAGCGATATGGCGGGTCAGACCAATACACCGTTCTTCAAATAAAGAAGACGGTAGCGCATCTGAAGCTCAATACTCAGTACCTTCCATATGCCGTGGCCATGTACCGGCATGAACAGTCGAAAAACACAGTGGATATACTGCGTCTTGATCAGGCTTTCCTCGATTGCCTGCGCTTGGAGGTGGCAGATGCGCTTTTTGATGGGAACCGAAGTTACACAGCAAGGGATGTGCTTGCCTTGAGTAAATCTGTGAAATGGAAAGGTGGTCCTTCCCCAAATTGGTGGTCAAACAATCTGGGCAAGACGAGCCTTTGAGAATTTAACCACGGCGTTACACATTTTGGGCGCTATGTTCGCGCCACCTGTGGCCCAGAGATAGAAGGAAGTGCAATGACGGACCACGTAGGTTCATGTCTGTGCGGAACTGCGAAATTTGAGGTACAAGGGGCGTTCGACAGCTTTTACCTGTGTCACTGCCAACATTGCCAAAAAGATACCGGGTCTGCTCATGCAGCGAATCTGTTTTCGACGTCAGCCAAGTTGACCTGGCGGGCGGGTGCAGATGCTGTGGCTACCTATACACTTCCTGGCACTCGCCACACAAAATGCTTTTGTAAGTTGTGTGGCTCAGCGCTGCCGAGCAGTCAGATCGCTGGTTTGCTCGTCGTTCCCGCGGGATGTTTGGATACTGAAGTCGCTACATCGCCAACTGCCCACATCTTTACATCCAGCAAGGCTGCTTGGGATAGGGAGCTAGGGAAATTGCCACAGTTCGAGGGCGTCCCAAAGTGAGCGTCTCTCGCATAACAAGTGACTGTGGTGTCAATTCCATATTTTAATCGCTACCACGGTCCCTAATGGGCTTTTGGAAGATGCCCTCGATTCTTACAGTGTATCCAGCCCTATGTTCACCGTTGCTGTTGCGGTCATCGAATAGAGGAAGAGCGCTTCGCACACTTCAAATAGGGTGTGGACTCGCACGACCAACCACCAACACGAGACGGTGCCAGACGCTAGACTACACTGGTGCTTGTCTATTCGGTTTCATAACAGTGGTGGGTGCTTAAGCGATGAGTAAACTGTTTGTTCTGGGTGCTGCGGCAGTATTTTTTGTTTATGGCCTTCTGTTCTACGTGATCCCTCTCGAAGCGTTTGAATTTGTGGTTGATGGGTCTGTCACGTCAAGCTCCGGCGTAACCGATATGAGAGCGACGTATGGTGGCATGTCTGTTGGTATTGGCATAATCCTGTTCATGCTTGGCCGGAACCCACAAACGGTGCAGCTGGGCCTGGTCTCGGTATTTGTCGTTATGCTCGGGATGGCGTTTGGCCGATCGGTGGGGATGACCTTTGACGGCAATGCCAATCATTATATGTATCTCTATCTGGCATTAGAGCTGGCTGTGAGCTTTATTGCGCTTTTCTTGATCAAAGCCGGCAAAGGTCAATAGCGGTATAGCCGATCAGGTCTGCCGTGCCGCTTTCCGGGCCCGAAACTCGGGTACCGGCAGTCCTCCGATTCCCCAATCCTCCAGGGCAACTTCATCGATCACGACCATGGTTGAGTCGGGCTTTTTATTCAGCACCTGCACCAGCAGGTCGGTAACGCCTTTAATGAGTTCTGCCTTCTGCGCGGGGGTAGGGCCGTTGCCCTCTGGCCCACCCTCGCGGGTGATTTTGATATTAACGTAGGGCATCTTCAGTCTCCTCGGTTTGCGATTTCATAGTGAAAGATCTTGGCCATGATGGCCCAGCGACCCTGGTCGAAGATCAGGGTCAGGAAGTCCGTGTAGTCTCGGCCCAGCATGGTCATTTCCACCCTAGCGAACGCCAGGTTCGGCTCTGCGATTTCGATGGAGATGATTCGCTCGCTACGACTCTCTCCCTTGCGCGCGGGTGATACCCGTTGATCCAAAACTTGCCGGTATTCGGGGAACGACAGCACCCGGTAATCCTCAGGCAACGCGCTCACGTAGCGGGCATCGGGGTGGAACACGGTGGTGAGCATGGCACTGTCGGCCCGGTAGAGGCCCTCGAAATAGGTTTCAAGCAGGGCCAGGATGGCCTTGTGAGGCTGGGCCGAATTCATTGTGTGATCAGCCCTTCTGCCTGCATGGCGGCCCTGGCGCTGGGACGGGCTGCGACGCGATCACACAGCGCCCGAAGAGCAGGCCAGTCTCCGAGATCGATACCGGGCACAGCCGCCCAGTTACAAACCACGAAGAGATAGGCGTCTGCAACGGTGAAGGTGTCCCCCACCCAGTAGGCCCGACCATCGGCCAGCTGAGTTTCGAGGTAGTTAAAGTGATGGTGGATGGTCTCAACCGCCCGGGCGCGTTGATCGTCCGTCGCTTCGGCTTTGAAGAACGGACCAAAGGCCTTGTGCAACTCCGATGCGGTGTAGTTGAGACATTCCTGTACCCGAGCACGTTCGAGTGAACTCGGCTCTGGAAGCAGCGGGGTTGATTCGCCCAGGTATTGGAGGATGGCGGCGCCTTCGGTGAGCACCACTCCGCCGATATCCAATGCGGGGACGTAGCCTTTGGGGTTGAGGGTCTTGTAGTCGATGCCCGATTCGGTTCGCAGGGCGTCGTTGTCGACGGACTCGAGGGCGAAATCTTTACCCAGCTCGCGAAGTACAATGTGGGAAGCCAGTGAACAGGCGCCGGGCTTGAAATACAGTTTCATGGGTCGATCTCCTTCGTGTGATAAGCGTTAGGCTTGAGCACGAAAGAGATTACCCATTGAAATAATAATAAAATAATATTGAGTTGTTATAGTTATGATCACTAAATAAGATCATGTTTGAAGAACAATCAAGGAGGACCGGTGAAGCTCGAACAATTGCGTGTGTTAGATGGCATTGTGACCCAGGGAAGCTTCCGCAAGGCTTCTGAGGCGCTCTTCAAATCCCAGCCTGCGCTGAGCCAGGCTATCAAAAGCCTGGAGGAAGAAACCGGGCTGACTCTGCTCTCCCGGGAAGGTTACCGCCCCGTGCTTACGTCGTCCGGTAAAGCCTTCTACCGCCAGGCGCGCATTGTGTTGGATCAGGTGCAGTCTCTGAAGGAGCTGGCGGATAAGCTATCCGCCAGTCAGGAAGCCGAAGTGCGGATATCGGTGAGCGCCACCTGCCCGCTGACGCCGTTATTGTCCGTGATCGGCGATCTCAAGCACGAATTCCCCGCGACCGATATTCGGCTGATGTCAGATGCGATGGGCGGCAGTGCCGAACGGCTCATGGCAGGCGAAGCGGATCTCGTTGTGGCCACGCTGGATGGGTTAGCCTCAGAGGCGGTCCTGACCGCGCCCTACACTACGGTGAACATCGTGCCGGTGGCTCACCCCGATTATGAACCGGCCCGACGTGGCAAACGGCTGAGCAATGCCGATATGCGTGCTTATGTGCAGGTGGTTGTGGCTGGCACCGGGCGAGGCCAATATGATCAAAGCCGGGATGTGGTGCACGATGGTTTGCGATGGACAGTGTCGGACTTTGCCGCCAAGAAGGAGATTGTGTGTGCCGGGATGGGGTGGGGCGGTATTCCGGACCATCTAATCGCGGACGAGTTGGAGCGCGGTGAGTTGGTCCCGCTGGATTTGGAAGGCTACCCGGTGCGCCACTCGCAACTTCATGTGATACGCCGGCGCGAAGGCGCGCTCGGCGTTGTTGCTCATGCCCTGTGGGAGCGACTGACCTCAGCCGCTCCTTCCTGACGACGTTGTTGGTCTACTCTGGTATGGAGAAGGGAGTCAGAATTAATCATGAAACCGAAAATAAGCATTATCACGCTCGGGGTAGACGACCTGGACAGGGCCACGCGCTTTTACGCCGATGGCCTTGGCCTGCCAAGGTATGAGTTCGAGGATGGCAACATTTCTTTTTTCAGTCTGGAGGGAACCTGGCTCGCGTTATACCCCCGTGACGAGCTTGCCAGGGACATTGGATTGGATGCCTCCTCTCCGACTGGCTTCTCGGGTATTACGTTGGCTCACAATGTTGCCAGCAAGGAGGAGGTAAATGCGGTGCTGGCGCAGGCAGTCGCCGCCGGCGCCACAGTCGTCAAACCGGCCGAGGAGGTTTTCTGGGGTGGGTATTCCGGATATTTTCAGGATCCGGAAGGGCATTACTGGGAAGTGGCCTTTAATCCCTATGAGGATCTGACGTAGAAGCATCAAACGGATGACATTACCCGATCAGTAAATATAAAAGCACGTGAATGAAAATGCGAAAGCGGGCCGCCAGGGCCCGCTTTTTTTTGGAACGACATAAAACCCGTCAACTCCCACTCCTGACCCCGTAAACAAAATGAACAAAACGGATTTTATGTCCTATAAACCCTTTAAATCCAAAAGCTTCATTTAAATGCGGCGTAAATCTAGCCTTTACTCATCATAAAAAATATACGCATCCAATAGTTTTTAAGAGTTTAAAAAAATATTTATATGTGACTGATGTCGCAGGGGTTTGTTTGTCTTTTAGATAATAAATTCGGAGGTCTTATAGGTAAAAATATAATCGGTAATAAAAATTCAAATAAACGTTTTATTTATAAACAAAAACAAGAGACCGTCATGAAAAAGAGAGTATTAGCATTAGCCGTTTCCACTGTCGTATTCGCCCATTCCTCTGCTGCAGCCACCATCTATGATGGCGACGGCCTGACCTATCAATTGAAAGGTGACTGGCAGATTCAACTCCGTGACAGTGCTTCCGAATCCGAGAGCCTGGATCTGGAGTTTGATGACATGGAAGTCAAAAACACCGTCACCTACGATCTGGGCGAAAATTTGCAGGCTTTCGGGCAGTTGGACTTCAGCTTCGACAAGGCCGCTGAAAGCCAGCAGAGCGGCGATAAGCTTGAAGAAGCGTACATGGGCATCAGGTACAACAACGTTGCCGTCCGGGCGGGCAAGATGAATACCGCCGGTGATGAGTTCGGTGTCGAGTCGGCCTACGAAAAGCCCGCCGGAATGAACGAAGATCAGTTTGAAGCCATGGTCGATGCCGGTGACGATGTGCTCCGCGTGGATGCGGACTTTGACATTGTTTACCTATCGCTTTCCCATGAGTTGGAATCGGAAGGCAATCCCAGTGCGGGAGACGCCTCAACCGACCTGTTTGTGTCCACAAGCGTCGAAGCCCTGACGTTAGCCGCAGCCTATCAGGTGTACGATAACAATGCCGATTCCTGGGGTGTCAGCGCCGAGTATGACGCCGGCATCGTCAACGTCGGCGCCGATTACAGCGTTTCGGACCTTGATAACAGCGATCGCAACGAATCCACCTACAATGTGGTGGGCGTATTCAAGGCCTCTCAGTCGACGGCCATTGCCCTGGGCTATGTGAACGTTGACGATGAGATAGAGGCACTGGATGCCTGGTATGCCAACGTCACCTACCGGTTCCCGGCCCAGAAAAATATCGCGCTGTTTGCCGAGGTCAGCGACTCGGATGCGGGGGATGAATCCGACATCCTCGCAGGCATGCAGATCAAGTTCTGAGACTCTGCATCAAGGCCCTGTGGACTCTTCCTGGGCTCCACAGGCCTGCCCTAGTCGCAGCCAGGAGCCATCCTTCCCCACTGATCAATTCCTGTGAAAGTGGTCAAAGTTTCTGCAGTTCTCGTGTGCCTATAATGGCCCTCAAAAAATGAACACATGTTCACTGAAGTGTTCTGGTCATTCGGTGGGGAGGGCATGCCGCCGTTCCCCTGAATGCGGCCAATGAGGAGCCGCGTATCAAGCCGTTGCAGCACGAACGGCATCACCTCATGCATTAACACAACAATAAGAGGAAAGTTCGAGATGCAGAATAAAGCACTATCAACCTTGATATTACTTCTGGCAGGTCTGGTCACCTCCTTCACCGTACTGGCCGCAAAGCCGGTTCCAACGATCTATGCGGCGCTGGGAGACTCCTATGCGGCGGGTAATGGAACCGGCACCCGTGATCTGGCGTACAGCTGTTACCGGAGTAGTGACGCATATGGGCCACTCATTGAAAAGGCGCATCGTAAATGGAACCTGGATTTCGAGGCCTGCTCCGGAGCCACGTCCGATGATGTGATCAATAGCCAGCTAAGTCCTCTCAGCGCGGACACCAACTATGTGACGGTCAGCATGGGAGGCAACGATATCGGATTTGCCGAACTGATCCTGAACTGCGCCATGTACTGGGATCAGGCTCAGTGCCTGGCAAAAGTGGACGAGGTTCATGCTCGTATTGACAGTGAGTTGCCGGCCAAACTGGAAGCAGCTTACGCTGCCATCAACGCAGCGGCACCCAACGCCAAGGTCATTCAGTTGGGCTACCCCCGTGCGTTCGGAAACAATCTTGCGTGCTGGGATGCTCGGGGCGTGTCTTCTACGGAAGCCCAGGCCCTGAATGGTGTGTCGGACCATCTTGACCAGGTGATTGGCGGCCGTGCAGCAATGGCAGGGGTCACCTACCTGAGCGTTATAGAGCAGTTCAAAGGGCACGATATGTGTTCGAGTGAGCCCTATATCCGTGGCAAGAGCGGTGTCTATCTTGAGGACTGGTTTCATCCCACCGCAGCCGGGCATGCCTCTGGCTTCAAACCCCTGATTGAGGCGGCCATGAAGTAAACGCGTGCTAAGCTTCCCGGTGATGATCTCTCAAGGACAGGGTTATTCAATTCCGGGAAATTCCGATGAAAGTGGCAGTTTTTAGCACCAAACCCTACGACGAGCAGTTCCTTCAACGGGCCAACGAGGAGTCCCACCAGCATGAGCTGGTGTTCTTCGAGGCCCGTCTGAACGAGGCCACGGCGCCACTGGCCAAGGGGTTCGGGGCGGTGTGCGTGTTTGTGAATGATCAGGTGAACTCAGCCGTACTGAATGTTCTGGCTGAGGGGGGCACCCGAGCTATCGCGCTGCGCTGTGCAGGTTTCAACAACGTGGACCTGAAGGCCGCTGAGCGGCTTGGCATAGACGTGGTTCGGGTGCCGGCCTATTCGCCTTATGCGGTGGCCGAGCATACAGTGGCACTGATGTTGACACTTAATCGTCAGATCCACCGCGCCTATCACCGCATCCGGGACGGCAACTTTGCCCTCGACGGGTTGCTGGGGTTTGATCTTCATGGTCGCACGGTGGGTGTTATCGGAACCGGGCAGATCGGTGTCGAGGTGGTTCGTATCATGCGGGGTTTTGGCTGCCGGGTGCTCTGCCACGACCTCAAACCCAACTCCGACGCAGAGCAACTGGGTGCGGACTATGTGCCTCTGGATCAACTCTTTGGCCAATCGGATATCGTCACCCTGCATTGTCCGCTGACACCGGAGACCCACCATCTGATTGATGCCGATGCTATCGGCAAGATGAAAAAGGGCGTGATGGTAATCAACACCAGTCGGGGCGCGATCGTTGATACCAGCGCAATGATTGAAGGGCTGAAATCCGGTCACGTGGGCTATCTGGGTCTGGACGTTTACGAAGAGGAGGGGGATCTGTTCTTTGAGGACCTTTCCAACATCGTGCTTCAGGACGATGTCTTTGCCCGTCTGCTCACTTTCCCCAATGTGGTCATCACGGGCCATCAGGCGTTTTTTACTCGTCACGCCCTGGAAAGCATTGCCCATACCACATTGGGCAACCTGACCGCGCTTGAGAGCAATGGGCAATGCGAGAACCGGGTAACCGGCTAACCGGTATCAGCCAACCCACCGGCAGTTCGTGTTTGGCGGAGTTTGCTTTGGGCAACTAGGCTTGGGGCAATTCTGAATTCTCGCCGTTTGTCATGGGAGGTCCCATGAAATTTCCGTCAAGCACGGCATTTGCTGTACTGGGTGCTGCTCTGATTGCCATCAGTTTCGGGCTTGCTCGCTTCGCGTTTGGTTTGTTCGTTCCTCCGATCCGCGCCGACCTCAACTTATCGCCTTATGCTATCGGTATCATCGGTGCGTTACCGCTGGTCAGTTTCGCGTTCGCTACCGTCATTGCACCGCTGGCGGCGGTCAGATTGGGGGCCAGGAATGCTGCGGTTCTGTCCGGTGGCTTCGGTGTGGTGGGGCTTGGGGTGATCAGTCAGGCTTATGGCGCAGTGTCACTGGGCATTGGTGTGGTGGCCTGTGGGGTCTGCACCGGACTGATG
The DNA here is from genome assembly GCF_000708045.1 of Marinobacter nitratireducens. GTDB lineage: Bacteria > Pseudomonadota > Gammaproteobacteria > Pseudomonadales > Oleiphilaceae > Marinobacter > Marinobacter nitratireducens. Next base: position 191,207 of record NZ_ANIE01000001.1, on the reverse strand, counting down.
ATGCCCGCGCTCACCGCTGCCATGCAGGCGTTGGTCAAGCGTTCCATGCATGGCCGGGTCAGTTCGGTCATGAACGCGGGGACCAGCGTGGGGGTTATGGTCGCGGTACCGGCAGTCATCTTCCTGACCGGCGCCTGGCGCTTTGCCTATGGTATGTTTGCAATCCTTGCGGTGCTTGGTGTGTTTGCGACCTGGTTCTTCCTGCCTTCGGTATCCCGGGTCCGGCCGGCGAATGCCGCACCGCCAGAGCCAATCAGTGCCCTGCAATGGTGGCGTCTTTTCCGCCTGTCCCTGTTTGCTTTTGCCATGGGTTTTGTGTCATCCGCCTTCTGGATTTTTGCCCCGGATCTGGTGATCAATCTCGGCGCTTTCTCGGCGGATGCGACCGGTTGGCTATGGCTGGCTGTGGGTTGCGCTGGCCTGGGCGGCGCTGTCGTGGCCGATCTTGCGGACCGCAACAATCCACCGATCACCCAGGCCCTGATGTTGATGATGCTGGCCGCGAGCCTCGCGCTACTGGCGGCAAGCCCCGGACAACTGGCGATTGCCGTGTTCTCTTCACTGGTGTTTGGTATGGCTTACATGAGCCTGACAGGGCTCTACCTGATGACCGGGATCCGCCTGCTTCCGGGGCGGCTGTCGATGGGGCCGGTGCTGCCATTTATGGCGGTGTCGCTGGGGCAGGCGGCGGGTGCTCCGTTGATTGGTATGCTGGTCGGGGAGCTGGGATACGCGGATGGGTTCTCGGTATTCGCGGCGATTTGTATTGTGGTGGCTTTGTTGTCACCGCTTTATCCCCGTTATCTCGAGCATGAACATGAGCCGGAAGAGGAGCAGACCGGTTTGCAGGCAGCTTATGATTATCAGCTCCAGGACGAGGAAGGTGAACCGCTTCAGCCAAGGCGCTGAACCAATGATAGACTTGGTGCTCGCTGAGCGGGGGAGGCCATGTCAAAATCGTTTTACCGCCGGGGTCCCGATTATCGTGGGGGAGCCCAGGTCACCTTTCTGGATGTTCGTCGCCGATTTCGCTTCCGTTCGGTCGAGATTGGCCGGTGGGTGACTGAGCCTGAAAAGCAGCGCAGCGCTGCCCTGTTCTACGATGCCTTGTGTGACCTGATGACCATCCTCAGTGGCACGGAATCTTTAATCTCCCTTCGTGGCAGCCTGGCCCTGCAGTATGGCATTGGGGGCAGGCCCGGGGTGTCGGCTCATTACACGCCGGCGACCCGCAGCTTTGCCCTGGCGAAGAATGCCGGCCCCGGCAGCATCGCTCATGAATGGTTTCATGCCTTTGACCATTACATTGCAGACAAGCTATTCCCTCACACCAGCAAAGGAGATTTTGGCTCGAAGCTCTGGCTGGAGCGCGAGGATGCCATCGCCCATCCATTGAACGACAACCTTCAGGCTTGCTACCAAGCTATACTGCTGGATGAGAGCGGTTCCAAGCCCAGTGAGTTATTTCGTCGTTCGGTGAAAGCGGACAAGGTGGCTGGAGTGCACTATTTCAGCCAACCTGAGGAGCTATGCGCCCGGGCATTCGAAGCATTCGTCCAGGACGCCGAATGCAAGAACGGGTTTCTGGTGAAAGGCACAAAAGAATCTGAGGAAGCCCGGCTGGGGCTGTATCCGCTGGACGATCAAAGAGTGCTGATTAACCGGGCATTTTTTAGGTATTTCTCGGGGCTGGGCAAGGCTCTCAGACGCTCAGAGTCGGGAGAATAATGTTGGAGTCAGTTGATGCAGCCAAAAGCCATCGTGGAGCAATTCATTTCGGATATTCAGGCCCAGCGTTTCGATGAGGCCAAGGCCTTGCTTGCGGCGGAGGACTTTGAGTATGTCGGCCCAAACATGCGCTTCCTGAGCCGGGATGACATGCTGGCCTATCAGTTTGGCATGGCAGCGATCCAGAAAGACCTTATTGTCCGTCAGCTCAGTGCTGACGGTGAGCATGTGTTCGCGATTCTGGACTATCAGACGCATTTCGAACCCATCGGGGATGTGCGACTTGCCGTCTGGTTCCGGGTTCGAGGCGAAACGATCCACACTGTGGAGGCCTTCTATAACGCTGCCGTGGTGGAAAACATGCTCGGAGGCATCCTTCCCTCGGCCGAGCAGGGCTGACCAGCCGTTTTACCGCATTTCTCCCTTTTTAGGCGTCTGCCGAATAATCACGCCCGGCTGGGAAACTATCAGTCTAACAGCGGATTCTGGCTGTCTTATCCTTGAGTTAAGGGGCTGCGTTTCTGAGAGGAGGAACGGAGATGGACAGAGTCGATTGGAGAATCAAAGGTCAGGAATTCGTTAACTGCAATTGCGACCTGGGGTGTCCTTGCCAGTTTATGGCACGCCCTACTCACGGTGATTGTGAGGCTTTCGCTGCCATCAAAATCGAAGATGGCTTTTTCGGTGATACCCGTCTGGATGATCTCTCGTTTGCCATGACGCTGAAGTGGCCGGGGGCAATCCATGAGGGTAATGGAAGCGCTCAGGCGTTTGTGGATGAACGGGCCAGCCCGGAACAGCGGGAGGCGCTGATGGCGATCCTTTCTGGCGAAACATCGGAGCCGGGGGCCACGTTCTTTAACGTGTTCGCCAGCACCCTGACGGAAATGCACGATCCGGTGTTCTGCCCGATTGAAATTGACTGTGATGTGGACGGCAGAAAAGCCACGGTTCGCGTGGCGGATCTGGTGGAGGCCAGCGGTACGCCGATCTTGAATCCTATTGATGGCTCGGAGCACCGGGCTCGTATCGATCTGCCACAGGGGTTTGAGTACGCGGTGGCCGAAGTGGCGAGTGGACAGACAAGCGCCCGCGCGGACATTCCGCTGGATCTCGATGCCAGCCACTGTCATATGTCGCATCTGGATATCGGGCCGACGGGTGTTCATCGCTGACGCGAGGAGAGTTCCGTGACCAGCAAGGTACTCTCAAGATGGGTGTCGTCAGGTGCAATGGCGGTTGTGCTGGGATTGGTCACGATTACCGTGCTGAGCTGGCTGTATCTCGTGGGTATGGCTGGGGATATGGCGTCAATGTCTGTAACGGACATAATGAGTTTACGGCATTGGACGCCCGGCTATTTCACCATGATGCTGGCGATGTGGGTGATCATGATGGTAGCGATGATGACCCCCAGCGCAGCGCCCATGGTTCTCCTGTACCGGCAGGTGGCCCATAAGAATCGATTGGCTGATGGGCGTTGGGGGACACTGCTGTTTACCGGAGGGTACCTGTTAGTCTGGGCCGCCTTCAGCCTGGTGGCCACGCTTCTGCAATGGTGGCTTGAAGAGGCAGCCATACTCAGCCCCATGATGGTCAGCCAGAATCATCTGTTCAGCGGCTCAGTTCTGGTTGCCGCCGGTATATATCAGTTCTCCCCATTGAAGCAGTCCTGCCTGAGACATTGTCGCGGGCCTTTACTGTTTATTACCCGCTACTGGCAGCCTGGGCCGAGCGGTGCCCTCGCTATGGGCGTGCGGCACGGCACCTATTGCGTGGGATGCTGCGCTGCCCTTATGGCACTGCTGTTTGTTGGTGGCGTTATGGATTTAACCGTTATCGCCGGGATCGCCGTGGTGGTGCTGCTGGAGAAACTGTTTCCGGTTGGGGAGTGGATGTCCAAAGCGGTTGGCGTGCTTGCGGTCATTCTGGGTGTGGCGTTGATCGTCGCACATTGACCCAATATGCAAATGGACAACCGGAAGGGCGGCGAACTACTTTGAAAGAGTCACATAACAAAAAGAGCACACAGGGACTGTCACCCTGGCCGCGGATTAGGGCCTGCCAAATCCTCTAGAACTACAAGTAGAGAGGCCCTGTATGAATGATGCTGCGGAAGCAGAGTATGGTACGTCCCCGTCCATCTGGACCCGTCTGACCACACTCACTGACTATTTCGCCTGGCCACTGCGCACCTCCCATTATCTGGAACTGGTCAATCCCCTGTGGACAACCCACAAGTTACAGGCCCGGGTGGTGAAAGTCTGGGACGAGACCCAGGATGCCCGAACCCTGACCCTTCGCCCCGGTATGAACTGGCGTGGTCATCGGGCCGGCCAGCATGTGAGGGTGGGCATACCCGCCAATGGCAAACATTACACCCGTACCTACACGATTTCCTCGCCGCCGGAGCGGAGCGATGACTGCTTTACCATCACGGTAAAGGCCATCGACAAAGGCACCATCTCCCATCACATCGTGCGCAACATCAAAGTGGGGGATTACCTGCCCATTGGTTTGCCTCAGGGGGATTTCTATCTGCCGGATGCGCAGCCGATTGAGCCCCTATTCATCACGGCCGGCAGTGGCATTACTCCGGCTTTCAGCATGATCAGCAGTTTGATCGCCCAGGGCCGCCTGCCGGATACCTGCCACCTGCACTACGCGCCCCATGAGTTCGATGTGGTGCTGGGCAAACAGCTACGGGAGATGGACCAACAACAGAATCGGTACCACTTGCATCTGTTGTACACCCGCGAAGGCCAGGACGTGCACTTTTCAGCCGAGCAGCTGGATGCCCTGTGCCCGGACTGGAAGCAGCGGGATGTGTATGCCTGCGGACCACCGTCACTGCTGGAGGCCATTGAAACCTGTTTTGAGGAGGCCGGTTGCAGCCGAAACCTGCACATAGAGCGCTTCCGCGCCCCATTTACGGAAATACCGGCGGATGCCGTCGGTGGCAAGGTTCGTTTTGCCCAGAGCGATGTCGACACCGAAGGCGACAGTGAAACGCCGCTGCTCAGGGTGGCCGAAGAGGCTGGTATGAACCCGCCCCACGGCTGCCGTATGGGCATCTGCCACACCTGCAATACCACGCTGGTGTCCGGATGTGTGCGGGATCTCCGGACCGGGGAAGTACTGAACGAGGCTGGCAGCATTGTGCAGACCTGTATCTGTGCTGCGGCTGGCGACTGCGAGCTGGATCTGTAAGGGGAAGGTTATGAAGACACATGAACTACCGGTGGACCTCACCGACGAGCAGATCGAGGAATTCGGCCGCGAACTGGATGCGATACGAGATGAGGTGTTTGATTCCCGGGGAGAGCGAGACCGCACTTACATCCTCAACGTCATCAGAACCCAGCGCACCCTGGCGGTGAGTGCCCGTTTTGTTATTTATCTGTCGCTGTTCTTCATCCCGGCCTGGGGACACGTACTGGCCTACTGGCCGGTGATGCTGACCATTCTTGCCCTCGGCACGGCGATGTTGGGCATTGCCAAGATTCTGGAGAACATGGAGATTGCCCACAATGTGCTGCACGCCCAGTGGGACTGGATGAAAGATCCGGAAATCCAGTCCAATACCTGGGAGTGGGACACCATGAGCCCGTCTGATCGCTGGATGCACTCCCACAACGTGGTTCACCACACCTGGACCAACGTGCTGGAGAAGGATCTGGATGTGGGGTACGGCATCATGCGGGTAACGCCGATGCAGAAATGGAAGCCTGCGTTCCTGCTGCAGCCGGTGTACTTCATTCTGTTGATGCTGCTCTTCGAGGAGGGCGTGGCACTTCATGAGCAAGCCATTGATGATCACCTCAAAGGCAAGAATAAGTTCTCTGATTTCAAACCGTTGCTAAAGCGGATCGGCTATAAGATCTGGCGTCAGGTGGCGAAGGATTACATTGCCTGGCCGTTGGCGGCGGCTCTGGTGGCGGTTCCGATTTCCTTCTTTGTGGATTTCTCGCCGCTGGCGGTCTTTGGGATCGTGGCCGGGGCAAACGCGGTGGCGAACATAATCCGCAACATCTGGGCGTTTGTAATCATCTTCTGTGGCCATTTCCCGGCCGGCGCTCATAACTTTACCCTGAAGCAGGTGGAAGGCGAGACGAGGGCTCGCTGGTATCTGCGCCAGTTGCTGGGCTCCTGCAACATTGAGGGAGGCAAGCTGTTCCACATTCTGTCTGGCAACCTCTCGCACCAGATCGAGCACCACCTGTTCCCGGACATGTGCAGCAACCGGTACAAGGAGGTTGCGCCCCGGGTTAGAGCGCTGGCTGATCGTTATGGGTTGCCATACAACAGTGCGCCGTTGTACCGCCAGTTCGGCACCACCTGGCTGAACAACCTGAGGCTGGCCTTTCCGGGCGGAGGAGAACCTTACGATCACAGAACGGAGCGCGCTGTGCTATAACGTCTGCACAGGGATTTTGGACGGGAACGGAATCATGAAAGCAACCATCAGACAACGGGCGACCAGGGATGAGTGATACCTGGTTTCTGGTGTTTGGTCTGATCTTTACGTCGATTGGCCTGGCTTATTTTGTGTATGGTCGAAAGCAGTCGAACTTGATGGCTCGCATGAGCGGCATCGGGCTGATGTTTTTTCCGTACCTGGTCGATGATATCTACGTCTTTTTTGGCGTAGGTATCGTGTTGATGGCCCTGCCAAAATTCATCGAGTTGTAGCGGTTCTCTTAAGGCTCAGCCCGTGGGCGACGGCGCTCGCTTCCAGCCGTTTTTGTTCGCTATCCAGCAGTTTTCGTATTTGTCTGAGTTCACGGATTTTCTTTTCCACCGCAGCCTTTTTTTCGGCCATCAGGTAGGCACCCTCGGCGCAGTCGATGCGGTCACTTCGCAGGGCATTCAGCAGGTCCCGGATTTCGCGAATGGAAAAACCGAGGTCCTTGAGCTGACACACCATGGCAACCCGATCGACCGCTTTCTCCGGATAGTCCCTGTAATTATTGCCGCCACGATGTACCTCCAGCAGCAGGCCTTCCTTCTCGTAGTAACGCAGTGTATGGCGGTTTACACCGGTGCGTTTTTCCAGTTCCGCGATGCGCATAACCGGCTCCTTGCTGTCTGTGTCTGAATACCGTCAATCAGAGTCTTGACCTTAGAGCTTACTCTATACTTTACGCTCCTCAAAACACTGCAATGATCTTGAGGAGAGTTCCTATGACTGTGATGATAACCGGCGCGACGGGTTTTATCGGGCGCCATCTGTGCGCGCATCTGACCGGAGAAGGTGCCACGGTGATGGCTATGCTCAGGCAGCCTGCACGGCAACTGCCTGAACTTCGCAGAGCGGTTGATCGACTCGGTGGAGACGGGCAGCTTGTTGTTGGCATTCCGGGTGATCTGGACGCACCGGAGTTGGGTCTGCCAATGGGATTGCAGGATGTGGAAGCCATCATCCACCTTGGAGCCCGGTTTGGCTGGCGGCTGGATCCGGCTGTGGCTCAGCGAACGAATGTGGCCGGTAGTCTGGCCGTTGCGAAGCTGGCGAGGTCGTTGGGGTGTCGGCTGGTGTTCATCAGCGGTTTCATGCTGGAGAACCGGGCGCACCTCGAAAAACTGGGAATAACGAGCGACGAGCCGGAGCAGGTGAACTGGTCTCAGGTGTATCGTCGTGCTGGCTCCTATGAGGCGAGCAAGCTCGAAGCTGCGATCCGCGTGCGGGCTTACGCACAGCATGCCGGTATCGACCTGGTTGAAGTTCAGCCGGCCACCGTGGCGGGCCATAGTGAGAGTGGCGAGCTGGATCGGGCTCAGCCGCTGTATACCCTGCTGGACAACCTGGCCCGAGGCCGCATGGCTCTGGTTCCCGGTACCCCAGAGCACTGGTTGCCGCTGGTGCCCGTGGATCATCTTGCCCGGCTGATTGCCCTGGCTGCGACGGCCGGCGAGGTGCCAGACAGGTTATTGGCTTTGGATGCAACGACGCCAAACCTCAGGGGCCTGCTGACGACAGCCGCTCATGAGCTAGGTAAGAAACCGCCCACGCGCCATATTCCAATGCCGATTCTGGCCGCTTTGCTCTCCATCCCCGGGGTGGCCAGAATAATGAACACACCCGTAGAAACACTGCATTTCATTCAGCCCACAAGGTTTGAGACGGCCGATCAGGAACGCTTCGCGACCGAGCAGGGGTTGCGTAGATCCGATATAACGGAGGTTATCCGGAGGACGGCTTCGTTCTATGCAGGTCAGGGTGGCCGCACCGTTAGCGAACCTGGAAACGTGTTTTGAGGTCGGCTTCTGAGCGAGTTTCCAGCCAGGATTTGAGGTCTTCCAGCGACAGCGGCCGGCATACCCAGTAGCCCTGGAGCATGTCGGCGCCGAGTTCTCTTAACAAAGAGGCTGATTCCTCGTTTTCCACGCCCTCTCCGACCACCCGGTAACCGAGGCCCCGGCCCAGTTTGATCGCGGTTTCCGCAATCACCCGGGAGTTTTCGCAGGTATCGATGTCGTGAATCAGGGAGCGGTCCAGCTTGAGCTCGGTGGCTGGCAGCTGCTTAAGATAAGACAGAGAGGAGTAGCCGGTGCCAAAGTCGTCAATAGACAGCTTCAGTCCCAGCTCGGACAGAGCGTTCAGTGCTTGCAGGCCTTTTTCCGGGTCCACCAGGGCAGCGGTCTCGGTCAGCTCGCAGGTAACCTGGCTCGCCTGCACCCCGTGGCACCTCAACCGTGTTTCGAACAAGCCTTTGAGCTCTGCAGAGACCAGGTCTTTTGCGGAGATGTTGATCGCCATCGACAAATCCGGCGCGTGCGGCAGGAGTGTCTTCAGATCACGCAGCGCCCGGTCTGCGACCCAACGGGTCAGATGTTTTATAACGCCGGTGCGCTCAGCCAGCGGGATAAATTCGCTGGGTGACACCCAGCCCCGCTCCGGGTGATGCCATCGGATCAGGGCTTCCACGCCGACCACTTGCCCGGTGCTGACGCAGACCTTGGGCTGGTAATGAAGGCTGGTCTGATCCTGGTGCAAAGCTTCCCGCAGGTCGGACATCAGGGTTAAACGGCTTTCGTTATAGATATCATTCTGACGGGAGTAAAAACCAGTCTCGAAGGTTCCCTGAGGCGCCATTTCCAGACCGACATGGGCGTTCCGGATCAGGACGGATGCCTTGTTACCATGTTGAGGGTACGCTGCCGCACCGAAGCGGGGATGAGCCTCAATGGCCAGATGATCCAGCATCACCGGTTCTGCCAGTTGTTTGAGCGCGTTGTTGATGCTCTGAAAGTTGTCACTGGTGTTGCTTGCATCGACCAACAGGCCAAAGCTGTCGCCGGAAAGCTGGTAGACCCGCTCGACCCGGCCGTGATTGTCGATGGTCGCGTGAACCATCGGCAGCTTCTCGGCCAGTTCGGTCATCTGCTCCGCAAGGCTCTTCAACAAACGCTCGCTTCGCTCGAGCCCGAGGGTGCGGTTGATCTCCTTCAATCGGGTAATCCGGGTAACGCCCACCATGTACCGGCCATCCGGGTCCATCTTCAGTTGCTGGTCCACCATCCACTCAAAACGGTTACGGTTTGGCAAACCGGTGACGGGATCGTGGGTCATGGCGTCGGTCAGGCGGTCCTGAGCGTCGTTACGGGCTTTTTCTTTACGCAGGCTGTCAGCCTGAGCGCCGATTTTCTCTTCTCGCTCCCGATACAACCGGTCCGCGAGCGCCAGGGTTAGAATGAAGGCCTCAAGGCCGGACCCGATCTGCATGGCGTACTCGGTGAAGAAGTTCTCAGGAAACAACCCCAGTGCACGACCTGCGGTTGCCAGCACGCCCAGGGTGAGCGGTGACCAGGCGATGGTAAAGAATACTCCGGCCCGAATGCCGGCCGCCCAGCTGATCGGTCCGGCAATCAGCAGCAGGGAGAAGAATACGAACGCGGATAGCGAGGCAATCTGAATGGCGGTGTTGTAATCCAGAAGTGGTGAGAACAGGAAAAACAGTATCTCGAAGCCCAACATCCCGAGCAGCGCCTTTTTGAGTCTTGGGCTGTGAGAGCCGACCTTGAGAAACTCCATGCAGAACAGAAGTGAAAACATGGCAAGGAAAGGCATCGAGAGAACCAGCACGTGGGCGTGAAGGTCCGGGTGCATGGGATAGAAATGCTGGAACGTGAACCCTCTGATGGCGGCAAAGAAAACCAGATATCCGAAGATCGCCAGCGAGTAAAACAGGTAGAGCTTTTCCCGCAGGGTCAGGAAAACCGCCAGGTTGATCAGCACGATAACCGCAAGGCTGCCGTAGTAGAAAAAGTGCAGCTTGTTCTCGTAAGACTCGGCTTCGTAAAACTCGTGCTCTTTCCAGATCCGAAGCGGCAAGACCATGGTGCCCTGAGTCATCACCCGGATGTAGAGCGTCTTCTCTTCCGAGGGTGACAGGTGAAATCGCATGGTGACATTCGGATGATCGATATCCCTGGGGTAAAAGGGGTGAGTGTCGCCGGTCCGGTACTCACGGGTCAGTCTATCGCCGGAGAAAACGTAAAACGTGGCATCGTCGAGTTGCGAATAGGCCAGCTCTGCAACCAGGTTAAGGCGTTCGGCGGTCTGATTGACGACGGGCACTCTCAGCCAGAAAGCGGACTCGGTAATTCCCATGGTGGCCTTGCCGGAGGGCTGGTCCTGCCAGCTGGACGCTGGCAGAGCAGTGACGGCTTCTATGGATGCATTGGCATCCTTGTCCTCCCAGTACTGGAAATGGCTTCCGATGGAGCCGTCCGGCGCAACGATCACGGTGTGTGTTTCTGCACGGGTTGTGTGGCTGGCACAAACCATCAGAAACAGGAGAAAAACGCGTAACGCCTTGCTCAGGATCACGGAAGGTAAACCCCGCTTTTGGGCCTCGTGGCCTCGTTTTTGTAGTAGTGTGTTATTCAGTTTACCAACCCCTGAGAGGCTGGGAAGCGACGAACCGAGATTTAATGTAGCAATATGTGTCATATTGCTAACGGTCTTCGGGTTCGTTCGTTTGCGCCGTCACTTTCGGGACATGGCCTCGATCATTCGGTTCACTGCATCCAGGTGTTCCTGTTCATTATGGCTCATGCCCTGGAAGCATGCGCAGAGATCCAGGAAGTCTTTCAGCTCCATCCGCTGTGCCATTTTCATCAACCGTTTAGTGAGTCGGGTCGCCTTGGGCGGCTGCTCGGCCATACGCTTTGCCATGGCTAAGGCGGACGGCATCAACTCTTCGTTCGGAACCACCTCCATGGCAATACCCAGTTCTTTCGCCTCTTTGGCGTCGACGACGCGACCGGACAGCGTCAGTTCAAAAGCCCGCTGGTAGCCAATCAGACGTTGCATGAACCAGGCCCCGCCGTCGCCGGGAATGATCCCGAGGTTCAGGAAGGTTTCACCGAACTTTGCTGATTCTGCCGCGATCCGGATATCCGCCATGTTAGCCAGGTCAAAGCCTGCGCCAATGGCGGGCCCATTCACGGCGGCAATAACCGGCACCTCAATGGCGTGCATGGCCAACGGGATTCTCTGAATGCCCTCGCGGTATCGTTCCGCGCACTCGGCCGGGTCGCCGGCGAAATCACCACCACGCTCTGCCATGTCACGAATGTTGCCACCGGCGCTGAACGCCGATCCTGCTCCGGTGATGACTAACACGCTCACGTCCTTGCAAGCGTTCACCCAGGTTGCGGTGGTCACGATATCGTCGATGAGGCTGGAGCCGGTGAGGGCATTGCGCAGATCGTGGCGATTCAAGGTCAGCACGGCGATGCGGTTTTCGAGGGTGAGGGTGGCATCGGTCAGTTGGGGCAGGACGGCCATGGGCTGTTCTCCGAATCATGAAAGAGAGGTGTAAACCGGCTAGCAGCGTTGGATCAGGCTTGTGACTATAACTCAAACTTATCCCAATAGGGCGGGTTGCCGAAATACCCATCCATGAAGTCCACGAAGCTTCGTACTTTGCTTGCCAGCAGCTGTCGATGAGCATACACCGCGTATAGCCCCATGGGCTCGGGTTCATAGTCCGGAAGAATGATTTTCAGGTGACCGTCCCGTATCGCCGAACCAGAGATGAACGATGGCTGAAGCGTGATGCCAGCGCCTGCAATGGCGGCCTCAACCAGCACATCGCCGTTGTTGCTGATCATCCCACCGGCGGACGACTTGCCATCTTGCATCAGCCACTTGTGCACCTCCGGGATGGCGTCCGGGTCCATGTAGCTGTAGCGCAGATAGTCGTGGTTTTTCAGGTCTTCGGGTTTCTGCGGGGTGCCCCGTTCGTGCAGGTAGTCCGGGGAGGCGCACATGATCAGCCGAACGGGCGCGATCTTCCTGGCAACCAGGGAGGAACTCTTCAGGTGCCCGATGCGAAGGGCGATATCAAAGCCCTCCTCAAGGATGTCGACTTTGCGGTCGTTCAGTTGCAGATCAATGCTCACGGCGGGATGGGCTTTGTGAAATTCGCTGAGCATCGGGGCCATATGCCGGATCGCAAAGGAGACCGGAGCACTGATCCTCAGCAGTCCCCTGGCTTCGGTGTGCAGATCACCCACCTGGCTTTCCAGCTCCTCAATGTCGTTGAGTACCTGTTGGGCACGCAGGTGGTAGCGGGTGCCCGCTTCCGTCAGATGGAGGCGTCGCGTGGTGCGGTTGAGCAGTCGTGTGCCGAGATGTTGTTCAAGCTGGGAGACGTATTTGCTGACCAGCTGGGGTGAGAGGTCCAGCCTGTCTGCGGCGAGCGTAAACGAACCTTCGTTTACAACGGTGACAAACGCGCGCATGGTCTCTATGCGGTCCATAAGGGCCCCCAAGGCTTAACTTATTAACAACGTATCATTGATAATAATACAACAACAGGCGGCTTAGTCTTTGTTTTTGGTGATAGTAAAGTAGGCACATCGCTGGGGCGGATGTCCCATCACCAAACACACTCTATCGAGGTGAAGACTATGAATTCCCGATTTGTTCAAACCCTGTTTGCGTCCAATGGCGGTTTTGGTTCCCTGATTCTGCGCGTACCAGTCGGCATTATCCTGCTTGCCCACGGTAGCCAGAAACTGTTCGGCTGGTTCGGTGGATACGGACTCGAAGGCACTGGCCAATGGATGGCGAGTATTGGTCTGGAGCCGGGCTACCTGATGGCGCTGGCGGCAGGGAGCGCCGAGTTCTTCGGGGGGCTGGCGCTGATCATCGGACTGTTGACCCGCCCGGCCGCACTGGTGTCTGCCTTCACGATGCTGGTAGCAATTTTCAGCGTGCATTTCAGCAACGGTCTGTTCATGTCCAATAATGGTTATGAATTCGCGCTGAGCCTGTTTGCTGCGACACTTGCCCTCGCTGTACAGGGCTCCGGTCGGGTCGCCGTTGATAACCTTCTGGCGCGCAGGTTCGCGTGATGAATGCATCAACCAATGTTCTGTTTATCTCCCACGGTGGCGGCCCCATGTCGCTGCTGGGAGATCCGGGCCACCGGGATATGGTGGCCCGGCTCCGGGAAATTGCTCAGGCGTTACCCAAACCCTCAGCGATCCTGGTTGTCAGTGCTCATTGGGAAGAAGCGGTGCCGACCATTACCTCGGGCGCCCATCCGTCATTGATTTATGACTACTATGGCTTCCCGCCTGAGTCCTACGAGATCGAGTATGCTTGCGAGGGTGAGCCGGGCCTGGCCCTGCAGGTATATCAGGCATTGGACAAGTCGGGCATCGACGCCAGGCTGGATGAGCACAGGGGCTTTGATCACGGGCTGTTTGTGCCCTTGAAGCTGATGTACCCGGAGGCGGATATCCCGTGCGTTCAGCTGTCGCTGGTCAACAGCCTGGATGCAGGCAGCCACATCGACATCGGTCGCGCACTGCAGGCGCTGGACTACGATAACCTGTTGGTGATCGGTTCCGGCTTTTCGTTCCACAACATGCGGGCTTTCTTTGCGCCAGATTCACCGGATATCCGGGCTCGCAATGAAGCATTTGAGCGTTGGCTGGAACAGACCTGCATGGATTCCGATATGGATGAAGCAGAGCGCACGAGCAGGCTGCTGAATTGGGAGAAAGCGCCCCATGCCCGTTTCTGTCATCCCCGGGAGGAGCATCTCTTGCCACTGCATGTCTGCTATGGCCTGGCAGGTAAGGCGAGTGATACCCACATATCAGCCACGATTCTGGGGAAGAAATCGGGAATGTTTGGCTGGAGCTGGGGATAAGAGGGCGGTCCGTTTGGGATGGGCCCCCTAGTCGTTTTCCTTCTCCTTGGCTTCCAGTTCCGCCTGGCGCTCTTTGATTCGTTTCATCTTCTCGTCGGAGATGTTCATGGTATTGGCGGAATCCCGCAGCAGCATCAGGCTGCCAATGATCATCGCAGCGGCGAGAATGATGAAGATCCATGCTATGACAGGCATGTTCCAGGCTCCTTCAACTCAGTCGTTATTGGTATACCGCTCAGTATACTCCGTGACCAACTCTTCAACCCTGCCATTGTTCACCAGTTTATAGAGCCGGTCAGCGACCCGTTCCCTGAATGCCGCATGGTTGCAGGGAGATTTCTTGGGAAAGGTAAAGAACAGGCCTTCTCTGCTGATGGGCTTTTCGAGGGGCACGAACTGATCCGCTTTTCCCTCCCTTGCAAGTTTGACCTGACCTTGCAGCTGCTCGTAGAGCACGTAGTCGATGCGCTCTGCCGCCGCCATGGCGAAAGACTGGTCTATCGACCGTACATGCTCGATATTCAGATTCTCTTCCGCGTAGGCGTCGAATCGTTGGCCAAAACTGTTTCCGATCAGCGTGCTTCCGGTTTTACCGATCAGATCCGGCCAGTGCCGGTACAAAAATTCTTTCCCCCTGGGCACCCAAATTGCGGTCGGCAGATGGATGATCGGGGGCAGTATGTAGTCCATGTACCCGAAGCGCTCTTTGGTCATAAAGGCGCCTGCCACCATGTCGATGGTGCCGGTTCTCGCAAGGTGTTGTACCCGGGCCCAGGAGCCAACATTCTGGATATGTGGGGTGACACCCATTGGGGTGAGAATTTCATGCAGCAGGGCGGGTACGACGCCAATGAGCTCTTCGGGGTTATCGGGGTCGGGCCAGAGCAGTGGCGGGTATTCGGGATTACCACTGACAATCAGGCTCTTACACTCATCCTGCGTGGCAAATGCCAGGTTTGCGGTTAGCAGAATAAACAGACAGGCAGCTTTCAGGATGAAACGGGACGGGAGGTGGCTTGTTTGTGTCTGGAGCACCGGTATCGGGGATCCTGTTGTTATTAGTGAGCGCGTGAGTCGAATGTATCACCGTTCTGGCAGGATTGGTAACGCTGGCAGGAGTCTGGCACGGGCCAAAGGAATGCTTGGGTATAAAAAAAGCAAAAAATATGGAATATCTCTGTGCTTGAAACGTTATCCCGGTGAATACGTCATAAAAACCGGAGGTAAAACCATGATGAAGCATGCTCTGACAATCGCGATTTGTTCTGTTCTTTCCATCCCCGCGTTCGCGGCAGAGTCCGATGCATCAGCCAATGCCAACGTACAGGCTGAGGTGCGTATGAACGCCCAGGCTGGCGGCGGTGCTGAAGCTGGGGAACAAAATGGGTCCTCGGGAAGTGCTGACGCCTCTGGCGAGGCTCGGGTTTCTGCTAATGCCAACGCTAATGCCGATGGTGGCCAGGAGACCGCTGCTCAGGCCCGAACCATGGGCCAGGCCGCGAAGAGCAAAGCCATGGAACTGCGAGAGCGGGCCCGTCAGTCTGGTGACGCGGCCGTTGAGGCAGGCGTCTCCGTTGGCAACCAGGCTCAGGCGGAAGCCCGGGCCGAGGCCAATGCTGCCCGTGAACAGGGGCAAGCGATGAGTGAGGCTGCGCGGGAAGAGGCCGGTGCCATGGGCGAAGAAGCCAAAAACCGTGTGCAGGCTCAGCAGAAAACCGAAATCCGTGCGGAAACCCGACAGGAAATCGGCGCGTCTGTCTCCGATAGCATCAAGGGAGAAGTACGTAACAGTGTGAAGGGCTCCGTGCGTAACTCTGCCAAAGGCGGCTTGCTCTGAGCAAATAGCCGAACCTACGGGACCGGGCCACATGGCCCGGTCTTTTTTGCACTTGGGAGTAGCCGATTATGCAACGAACTTACCGTTTACTGGCTTCAGCCGCGATAGCGGTAATGGGCATTCCTCCGGCGTTCGCTGTGGATGGCGGCGCCTATGTGGAAGCCGGCGCTGAATACGACAGTAACCTGAACGTTGATGAGCTGGAAACCTCTTCCGGTGAAAGCGACCAGGCCTTGTTACTGGGCGCCGGATTCGATATCAGCGGTCAGCCTGTGGATAACCTGACCCTCACTGGCACCTATGATATTACATCCCGGAGCTACCAGGATGAGGATGCCTTCGATCAGGACATTCACCTGGCGTCGGTGGACGTCAGCTATGATGTAGGTGCTGTGACCCTGGGGGCCAATCATTATTATTCCTACGCCACCCTGGCGTCTGATCCACTGCTTCAGCTAAATCGCAGCAGTGTCTACCTGGGTATCCTGGCACAGGACGATACCTACCTGATGTTAAGTGCCCTGAGCAGTCGCAAGGATTACGAGGACGACGAGGCGAGAGACGCCGAGGTGACAGGCCTCGGGCTGGACGGTTTCTTCTTTTTCAACCAGCAGCAGACTGTGCTGGTGCTGGGCATTGAGGGTAACGAGGAAGATGCCAAATCCGATGCCTACGACTACCAGATGCTCGCAGGCCGTGTGCGCCTGAAAAACCGGTTCGATGTATCCGGGCACGACAATACCATTCAGCTTGGCTGGCGCTATGAGTACCGGGATTATGACGAACCGGTCTCAACCGTTGAAAGACCGCAGTTCCCGTTCTTTGGTGGTGGAGGTGTGTCATCGGAGACGCGGAGTGACAGGATCTCCACAGCCGACCTCAGCTGGTCAGTGGGGCTGACTGATGTGCTGACAACGGAAGCAAAGGTGGAGTGGACAAACTATGATTCCAAACTGGATTCGGCGGATTACGACAAGACCGTGGCGTCCCTGATCCTGCGAGCCAGCTTCTGATCAGAGGCGATCCAGCAGACCGTAGCCGAAGATTGGGTCCTTACCCGGCTCGCCAAGATCAATGGCGAGTATGGTGAGGCCCTCAAAAAGATCGGCAATGGCTGCGCCAGTGCTCACCCGGTCACACGCCAGGCGGGCGGAGGCCAGAGGTGTCGCCAGGGAGGTACCACTTTGCCGCTCGTAATGACCATTGCTGGAGGCAACCATGACATCAACACCGATGGCGGCGAAATCCACCTGTTCGCCCCGATTGGCCCAGCGGTAAGGGCGCCTTACGCGACTGATTGCTGTGATGCCGACCACATCCGGATACGCGGCAGGGAACAGCGGTGGTGCCGAGGGGCCCTGATTACCCACGGCGGCGACCACTGGAATTCCATTTTCGATGATTCGCCGGATGGCCAAGCGTAGCAACGTATTGTCCGGCCCAGCCATACTGACGTTGATCACATCGGCCTTTTGGGACACCAGCCAGTCCAGCCCTTCCACCAGATGCATCAGCGTGGCACCGGAGCTCTCATTATTCCGGCCAAAAAAGACCGATGCGTTGAGCAGGGTGGCATTCCCGAGCCTGGGCTCTGGATGTTGTGGCAGTGTTCCCACCAGAAGACTGGCAACGGCGGTGCCGTGATCGTCCGGCTCGATCAGTTGTTCCTCTGCCAGAAATCGTTTCTGCACAATATTGGCATTGGCAAAGCTGGGGTGATCTGTCTGGATGGCGGTATCGACCATCCCGATGTTCAGAGGAGCGTCACAATGCAGACGACTGGCTTTCGGGTTCTCCGGAGATCCGATGGCCGAACCGGTTTCCGGGTTGTAGATGTGATTGCGGTCCAGCCGATCAGCAATGTCCTCGGGGAAGAGGGATTTCAGGGCGTCCAGGGAATCGAGAGCTTCGCTGACTCTGAAGCGCAGAATGGTGATGCCCAGCCCTGATAACTCTGTCTGTTCCAGCGGCGTGATGCCGGGTTGGTCGAACAGTTCGGTTTCATCCGGGGTGATGGTTACCAGCCATTGCCGCTCTACGGCCCGCCAGTTGTTTTCGACCCGTGCATCGATAAAGGCTTCTCGACCATCCCTCCTGTGAATGGGCAGGCGACCAGCGAGTTTCTCCACCCTGGTGGTCGCTTTTTCAACCGTTTGATGGACGACCCGTTCAACGGTTCTTTCCTCGGCTGCGCGTTGTACCGCCCGCTCTGCGGACTGTTCAACGCGACGTTCGATGGCATCGAGTGTGGGTTGAGCCAGACCACCGCTTCCGATGGCGAGGATCGAGGGTGATACGGCTACACAACCTGCGAATACCAGTAATCTTGTGAAGGGAATCTTGTCTATGCTCATGGTTATTAAACGTACCAGCCTGAAAAAAATTCCCGAAATTCTGGAATAAAAACGTTCCTTATCCGTCTATAAGGCATGACGACACACAATAGCGCAATAAAACAGGAACTCACGACGCTTCTGCCTGGCCTTCGACGCTTTGCCTATTCGTTGACAGGTTCGATGCCGGAAGCCGATGACCTGCTGCAAGGCACGGTTGAGCGACTGCTTGGCCGCGAGGTTCCGGATAACGTCGGCCTGGACCGTTGGGCGTTCCGGGTTTGTCGCAATCTCTGGATTGACGAATGTCGGGCCCGAAAGGTTCGTCAGCAGGCCGCTCAGCAACCGGAACTCAGCGACGGCCAAGTCTTCGACGGCGAGCGTAAAACCGCTGGAGAAGTAGAGCTCGGCCAGGTGAATACGGCCATGGATCGATTGCCAGCGGAACAGCGCGAGATTATCTCACTGGTGGCCGTTCAGGGTATGTCCTATCAGGAGGTATCCGAGACCCTGGCGATTCCAAAAGGCACGGTGATGAGCCGGCTGGCCCGGGCGCGGGCCGCCCTGGTCACGATGTTGAATTCTGAACCTGCGGGGACATCCACATGAGCATTTCCGACGAAACACTCTCCGCCTTCCTGGACGCCGAACTGCCCGAACAGGAGATGCAGGCCGTCCGTGATGCGTTGCAGGAAGACCCGACCCTGACGGACCGGATTGCCGATCTGGCGGTGGTGGATGAACAGCTGCGTGCTCACTATGGCGAAATTGACGAACAACCTTTGCCGGAAGCTGTGACCGCCATGCTGGCGGAGGCGCCGGAATCGACGGGTAAGGTGGTGGAATTCCCGATGTGGCGTCGCGTGCGCCAGGGGGTTCGGGAGCATACCGGGGCCGCCGTAGCGGCGGTTCTGGTGATGGGGTTTGCGGTTGCTCAGTTGGGCCCGTTCACCAGTAACGATGCCAGTGATCAGTGGCAAACCGTAGCGAACGCTCTGGAAACCACGCCCAGTGGTGAAAACAGGGTGCTTTCTGATGGCCAGTCGCTGGTGGCACGGTTCACGTTCAGCAACCGCGATGGGCAGTATTGCCGGCAGTACCGGTTGCAGGGAAGAGATAGCGCCAGTGAAAACATTGCCTGCCTTGATCAGGCCGGGGAGTGGGAGCGCGTCGCCCAGATTCCGGTTGAAGCTGGTTCGGCAGTTGGCGAGTACCAGACGGCCAGCGGTGGGTCGGCGCTCGACAGCACGCTTGATCGGATGATGGCGAGTGACGTGATGCCGCCTGAGGCTGAAAAGCAGTTGATTGACAGCGGGTGGGATTGAGCTGGGGATCCGGTGTCTCAGCGCCCATGGGTGCGGTATTGGGACGGCGAGACCCCGAACCGCTTCCGGAACGCCCGTGAAAACTGGCTGTGGTCTCCGAATCCGCATTCGAGTGCGACCGCGGTAATCTTTGCGGCCGGATGTCGGAGCAGGCGTCGTGCACGCAACAGCCGTTGCTCCTGAACATACTGGTAGGGTGCCAGCCCGAAGCTTGCCCGAAACAGGCGAGCAAAGTGATAGGGGCTAAGACTAAGCCAGCCGGCCATGGTGGCCAGGTCCAGATTTTGCCCCAGCGCTTCATCAATCCGATGGACCAGGGCCTGCTGTTGCCGGCGGGAAAACTGCCCCTGGACGTCTGGCTCTGGCAGGGTGGTTGCGCCATATCGGCTGGCAAGCTGCAGGATCAGCCAGTGTGCCAGGTGGTCCATGGCCTGGGGTTGGTTCACGCTGTTCCAGTCACTCATGGTGAGTAGCTGTCCAGCCTGGGCCAGTATCCCGTCCTCAACCTGGTATTGCTCCTCCAGGCGCAGGCAGGATGGATCGCGGTCCCAGGTGGATTCCATGCAGTGTTGTAGGTCCTGATCGGTAAAGTAGAAGTGCAGGAATTCGAACGGGCCGTTGATGTTCCATTGCGACTGGCTGCCCGCCGGAAACAGGCACACGGCGCCGGGAAAGCCGTGGCTGACGGTTTTTCCATTCACCTGCCGGGTTGTGGTTTCACCGCCCTGGGTGTAAATGCTCAGAGCGTGGTGCCGGGGCCGCTCGTAGTTGGCCTGACCATACTCATTACGCCAATGGGCCATGGCACGCCCATCATTCAGCTCCACAACACGGCGTGGGGCAGCGCCGGCGCTGGTCAGCGCGGTCACGATATCCCTGGGTTGTTGTTGAGAGTTGGCCATGATCTGGATTCCCGGTGTGTATCGCAAGAATCTTCCACTCTTGAGCAAGATCTGACAAGTCCGGAATTGGGGCACAGAGGTACGCTATCTGTCCGCTCGTCATCCGATTTGGAGGTTTTCTATGCCTGTCAGTGCCCATTATGTGCTTACGGTTTTGATCTGGGGGCTGACCTGGACGGCCATTCGCCTTCAAGTGGAGTCCGCGCCTGTGGATATCTCGGTGTTCTACCGGTTTGTGATGGCCTCTGCCGTTGCCCTTGGCGGACTGGCGCTGTTAAGGCGATTGCCACGCTTTTCAGCGCGTCAGCATGGCTGGCTCGTACTGCAGGGTTTGACCCTCTATAGCATCAATTTCCTGCTGATCTACCGTGCCGCCGAAAACATGACCAGCGGCTTGCTGGCGGTGGTGTTTTCCCTGGCGGCCCTGTTCAATGCATTCAACGGACGGGTGTTCATGGGCATTCTGCCCACACCTCGGATTTACCCGGCGGTCGCGCTTGGGGTAACGGGAGTCGCGCTGTTGTTCTGGCACGATCTGCAGGTCGGAAATGCCACGCCCGCGGCCCTCCTGTTTGCGGCTGCTGGTACTTTCTGGTTCTCGCTCGGCAACATGATCAGCCTCAAGGTTCGGTCCGAAGATATACCACTGTTCGCCGGTAATGCCTGGGCCATGTTCTATGGTGCGGTTGCCCTGGGTGCCTGGTGCCTGATCAACGGTACCCAGTGGATGCTTCCTACCGCTGGGGTGTTTTGGGGCGCGACGGTGTTCCTGGCGATTCCCGGATCCATCGTGGCCTTCTTTAGCTACATCACCGTGATCCGGACCCTCGGTGCGGACAAGGCGGGGTACGCGACTGTGCTGTTCCCGGTGGTGGCTTTGAGTGTCTCCACCTGGCTCGAAGGCTTTGTCTGGAGCGGCACCGCCTTCGCCGGGGCAGCCCTGGCGGTTATCGGAAACTGGGTACTGTTCGGCCGCAAACCGAAGCGGGCGGGTAACGGGCAAACATCGCAGACCTCTGTTAGGTTTAAAGAGTCGGCGTGAAAAAGGGGAGAGCGTTATGTTTGTGGCCGAGAAATCCACCGGGCATCTGATTGAGGTCCTTGATACCAAGGCACTTTTTGACCCACACGACACCCGGGTAAAGGGAAGCCTTCATTACGGTGAAGAAGCCCAGGACCCTGAATTCTATGATAAACCCGAGCTGGCGTTTCCATCTGGAGAGCCGTTGCCAAAATGCTGGACCGATCCCGGTTATCGTCGGAAACAATGATGGCCGATCGGGTCAACCAACTGTAATTTATTGTTAATTAAACACAATACCCCCCATATGGGGGGTACCGGATTACCGGTCCGCTGCTAACTTTTGAACTACTCAGTCCATTGAGATCGATCAAAAAGGAGTGGTTATGGATCAGTTCAGGAAGTTAGCGCTGGCAGCGGCGATTGCATCGCCCTTGGTGATTGCGGGATGTGGCGGCAGTAGCAGTTCAGGAGGTGACAGCGGGACAACGACAGACAGCACGGTTTCCGGTACCGCACTTGCCCCGGGTGGCGCTGTGGCTCACTTCGAGCCGCAGAGTATGTTTGAAATTGCTCTGAATTTTGTGGTGACACCGGTTGCGGCTGGCATTACAGGGCTGGACCCGATTGAGGGCGCCACCGTTGAGTTGATCCGGGTGGATGACCAGGGCAACCAGGTTGGCGATGTACTGGCGACAACGGCGACCTCTGTTACGGGTGATTACACGCTAACCCTGCCACAGGACGTGAACCTGGCGGGCAACCTGATCGTTCGCATTAGCGGTGCGAATGATGAACTCCGTGCGCAGGTTGTGGAGCAGGATGTCGATATCACTCCGGTATCCGAGTTTGTTTTGCGCAAGTTCATTGAAACCGGTGCAGATCTGGACCAGCTGGTTGTTCAGGATGTCGTCAAGCTCAACGGCTCCGTGGAACAGTTTGACCTGGTCGCCAACGGTCTGGCGGATCTGGATGCGGTATACACCGAGCTTGAAAAGGAGGTCGGTGACTTTGTTGAGAACGAAGTTGCGGTCGCTTCAGCCGGGGACGGAGATGCAACCTCGGTTGCCGGTGACTACCGTAGCGCTGCGTTTGGCTTTGAACTTCATGACAACGACGACAGCGCGTTTGGTGACTACGCGCATGATATGTGGGCGGCGACCTTTACCATGTCTGACGGTGGTTCAAGCACCGTATCCATCAACCTGAAGGACGAGGACGGGGCCTACGGTCGTATTGGCGGTAACACGCTTGCTACGAGTAGCCTCTATATCGATACCTACAGCGAAACGGTCGACGAGACATTCTCGGGCACCCTTACCGACTCCGGCATCCTCTCCATTGAGGGTGAATTTGAAGAGGATATTGATGGCGACTCCGGGTGGCGGCGTCCCGCAACCACGTACAACCTTGTCCAGGTTGCCGATAAAGGATTGTTCATTGTGCAGCCGAATGAAGCTGCCGTGCGCTATGCCACCGTGGACACCAACAACGATGGTGTGAAAGATGCGATCGACCCGGATCAGAAAGTCGGTGATGAGGCCCTGCGTTCCATTGAAATGTTTGCGCGTCTGCCAACCGCTTTCACGGATGCTGACCTGTCAGGCGACTTTGGCCGGGTGTACATCGAGTCCTATTTGATGGGTGGCGTGATTGAGCTGCGAACAGAAGTGAACACGCTGACCTTCCATGGCGACGGTACCCTCGATTATAGCGCGGTCGAGGCTGGCCACGGTCATCAGATTGGCAGCGACAGCAACGGCCCGAACTACCAGTCGATCACCGAGGTCGGTGGGACAGGTGAGCCTGTGACGGTTACCGCCGATGGTGATATTACCCATATCGGGTCGGATGGGGGCGTACCTGTGCCCGCTGACGGTTTTATCAACGATACCTTCGACTTTATCGTGCTGAGCGAGGCTGACAGCCAGGACAACGGTGTGGCGAGTGACTACTCCTCGAACAGTGAAACCGTCATGATCAAGCTGCCAACCACTGCTCCGACGGTTACTGGCAACAAGTACCGCATGCAGACCATGTCGATGAAGTTGGGCACGAATGAAGAGTTCAAACTGTTCAGTGGCAAGTTCAACACCTTCCTGACCATGACCTCTGAGTCTGCCGGTGAAATCGATGGCAGCTTCCTGGACGTGTCCAAGACCGGACTTGCCGGCCAGATCGCTGTTGAGACTGGTACAGAGCAGGGTGCAGCTGTCGTTGCCTCCATTGGCTCGGACGGTGCCACCACGCTGACGATCGATGACACCGACGGCGCAACCATTATGGATGGTTTCTTCAACGAAGACGCCAGCATGGGGATCTTCGCACTGCGCTGGGAAGAGACCGGTGGCAACGTGGATGAACTGGGGCTGGTGATTTTGACCAAGACCGAGTAACCGTCACGCAGTAAGTGATTGAAAAGCCCGCATCATGCGGGCTTTTTTCGTTAAAAGCGCGTTTCCTGCATTGAATGGGTTTTGGCCAAAACTTGCAGCCCGTCTCTCATTTCTGTAACCTTTTTATTGATTGAACGTTCAATCAATAAAAATTAACGGATCAAACAGCGAAGCCGTCATGCCAAAAGTCGGGGTCAAGGACACACGAAAACAGCAGCTGATCGACGCGACCATGGAGTCGATTGCCGAGCTTGGGATGCAGAACACGACCATCGTCAGCATCAGCAAGCGGGCAGGGATGTCGTCCGGGATTATCAGCCATTATTTCGGTGGCAAGCAGGGGCTGATCGAAGCCGCCTTGCGCTACTTGCTGGACCAGTTGGGCAAAGAGTTGCGAGAGCGTATGTCGCAAGCTCATCGGTCGCCGGCGTTGAGGCTGGATTGCATTGTTGAAGCCAATTTTTCCGAGTTTCAGCGATCCTCACTCGCAGCCAAGACCTGGCTGAGCTTCTGGGCGCGAAGCATGCATGAGCCGGGGTTAAAACGTCTGCAGCAGATCAACAATGCGCGTTTGTACAGCAACCTGCGGTATTCCTTCGCGCAAGTATTGCCCCCGCAGGCTGCAACCGAGGCGGCGCGGCAGACGGCGGCGATGATTGACGGATTCTGGCTCCGCAGTGCCCTGAGCATTGACCCGATGGAAAGCTTTGAGGCGGGTGAGCGGCTTACCAAACAGTTTATTCATGAAACCCTGGCCAAGGCCGGGGCGACGAATTCAGCGAATTGAGGTTATCGGTCAACATGTCCACCAACCTACCTGTATATCAGAACTTCGTTCATGGCCGTTTTCTGGCCAACACCAGCGGCGAAACCTTCCCCGTGGTCAATCCGGCCACTGGCGAAACCATCTATGAGGTCGAAGTGGCGGATGAGTCTGTCCGGCAGGCTGCTATCGAGAGCGCGCGTGCCGGTTTTGCACACTGGTCTGCCATGCCCGCGATAGAGCGTAGCCGAATCCTGCTGCGCGCAGTGGCGTTGCTGCGGGAGCGTAACGATGAGTTGGCTGCGGTTGAGGTGCGGGACACCGGTAAGCCCTGGCAGGAGGCGGAAGTCGTAGATGTGGTGACTGGTGCCGATGCCATCGAATTTTTTGCCGGACTGGCCCCGTCTATTGAAGGTAATCAGCAGGACCTGGGTGGCGATTTTTACTACACCCGCCGCGAACCATTGGGGATCTGTGCCGGAATCGGTGCCTGGAACTACCCGTTGCAGATTGCCTGCTGGAAATCAGCGCCTGCGTTGGCCACCGGTAACGCCATGATCTTCAAGCCCTCGGAAGAAACGCCGTTGGGCGCGATCAAGCTGGCTGAAATCTTTATCGAAGCGGGCGTACCCGCCGGGGTGTTCAATGTGGTGCAGGGCGCGGCCGAAGTCGGCCAGTGGCTGACTCATCACCCGGACATCGCCAAAGTCTCCTTTACCGGCGAAGTTGGCACTGGCAAGAAGGTGATGGCCGCCGCCGCCAGTACGCTCAAGGACGTCACCATGGAGCTGGGCGGAAAATCACCCTTAATCATCTTCGATGACGCGGATCTGGAAAATGCGATTTCCGCGGCCATGGTGGGCAATTTCTACACCCAGGGCGAGATCTGCACCAACGGCACCCGGGTGTTCGTGCACGAGAACCTGTACCCGCAGTTCATTGAGCGGCTACTGGAGCGCACCCGCAAGAACATCAAGGCGGGGGACCCGATGGATCCGGAGACCAACTTCGGTGCCCTGATCTCGAAGAAGCACCAGGAACTGGTCATGGATTACATCGCCAGGGGCCTGTCAGAAGGCGCCACCCTGAGCCATGGCGGCCGGGCCTTTGCGCCCGAGGATTCGGCAGGTGGCTACTTTGTCGAACCGACCATTTTCACCGATTGCAGCGATGACATGACCATCGTCAAGGAAGAGATCTTCGGGCCGGTCATGTCCGTGCTTACGTTCGCCGATGAAGACGAGGTGATTGCCCGGGCCAATAACACCGAGACCGGCCTGGCAGCGGCGGTGTTCACCAATGATATCCGTCGGGCCCATCGGGTGATTCATCAGATTGAAGCCGGTATCTGCTGGATCAACAGCTATGGCGCTTCACCGGCGGAAATGCCGGTAGGCGGCTACAAACTCTCCGGCATTGGCCGGGAAAACGGGCGCGTCACCCTGGACCACTATACCCAGATCAAGTCGGTGTATGTGGGTATGCAGGATATCGACGCACCGTTCTGATCCCGTGGGCCACAGAGGAGACGCTGTATGAAAGAAAACCAATACGACTACATTATTGTGGGTGCGGGCTCTGCCGGTTGTGTGCTGGCCAACCGCCTCACCGAAGACGGGCAGAAGCAGGTTCTGTTGCTGGAAACCGGTGGCAGCGACAAAAGCATCTTCATCCAGATGCCGACCGCCCTGTCTATTCCCATGAACACCAAAAAATACGCCTGGCAGTTCCACACCGAGCCGGAGCCGTTTCTCGATAACCGACGCATGCACTGCCCCCGGGGCAAGGTCCTGGGTGGCTCTTCCTCCATCAACGGCATGGTGTATGTGCGCGGGCACGCCCGTGACTTCGACGAGTGGGAATCCGAAGGCGCCACGGGCTGGAATTACAGCAATGTGTTGCCGTATTTCAAAAAGGCGGAAACCTGGGCCTTTGGTGGCGATGACTACCGGGGTGACACCGGCCCGCTGGGTGTGAACAACGGCAACAACATGCAGAACCCGCTTTACAAAGCCTTTATCAAGGCAGGTACCGATGCGGGTTACATGGAAACCGGCGACTACAACGGCGGCCAGCAGGAAGGCTTCGGCCCCATGCATATGACCGTCCGCCACGGTCGTCGCTGGTCGACCGCCAATGCCTATCTGCGTCCGGCGATGGCAAGAGAGAACCTGACGGTGGTGACTCATGCCCTGGTACACAAGGTGTTGCTGGACGGCAAAACCGCGACCGGTGTTCGTTACGAGCAGAACGGTCAGGTTCATGACGTCACTGCGAACGACGAGGTGATTCTTTCGGCCGGTTCCATCGGCTCTCCGCATCTGCTTCAGCTATCCGGTATCGGAAACCCGGACGTGCTGAAAACCTCCGGTATCGAGGTGCAGCACGAGCTGCCCGGTGTGGGAGAGAACCTGCAGGATCACCTGGAGTTCTATTTCCAGTTCCGTTGCAAGCAGCCGGTGTCGCTGAATCGCAAGCTGGACTGGTGGAACAAGCTCAAGATCGGTGTGCGCTGGATTCTGCGCAAGGACGGTCTGGGCGCCACCAACCACTTTGAGTCCTGCGGGTTTATCCGCTCCAAGGCCGGCGTTGAGTGGCCGGATTTACAGTATCACTTCCTGCCGGCGGCGATGCGGTATGACGGCAAAGAGGCCTTCGATGGCGACGGATTTCAGCTGCATATCGGCCACAACAAGCCGAAGAGCCGTGGCAATGTCCATGTGCAATCCGCAGACCCGAAAGTGGCTCCCCGCATTCGGTTCAATTATCTCGAGCATGAAGCCGACCGCGAAGGCTTCCGGGATTGCGTGCGGCTGACCCGTGAAATCATCAATCAGCCCGCCATGGACGAGTACCGTGGTGCAGAGATCCAGCCCGGTGCAAGTGTAGAGACGGACGAGCAGATTGATGCCTTTGTCCGTCAGGCGGTTGAGAGTGCCTATCACCCATCCTGTACCTGCAAGATGGGTACGGATGAGCTTGCCGTTGTTGATCCGGAAACCCGGGTGCGCGGCATCGAAAATCTCAGGGTGGTGGATTCGTCCGTCTTCCCGACCATTCCCAATGGCAACCTGAACGCGCCCACCATCATGGTGGCGGAACGGGCGGCCGACCTGATCCGGGGCAAGGAGCCCCTTCATGCTTCCGATGCGCCTGTCGTCATGGACGAACAATGGCAGTCGCGTCAACGTCAAGGGCAAGCGAAGCGGGTGCTGACCTAGCACCCGCTGCCCTGGCCCGGGTGTGCAAGGCATCCGGGTTGCAAGCCCTCAGGATTTCCCTATCAACGCAGCGGCATTTCGGCCGTTTTGGGGCGCCAGATAGGCAAGTCCTGGGTTTGTGTCCGATTCGAACGAGCAACAGCTTCAAAGTAGAGGAGGAACACCCAATGCTGTTCACTATAATGATGAAACACGGCCGGAGGTTGACCGCATGACGCTCTGGTTATCCGCAGGACTGATGTTTACCTTCGCCGCCATTGTGCTGATTCTGTACAAATGGTGGGACATGCAGTGCATCGGCGAGACGCCGGTCCGCACGCTGACCTTTATTGCCATTCTGTTTACCTCGGGCCTCGACGTGGGACTGATCATGTTCCCGCTGACCGAGTTCGGCGGCTACGCGGATACCGCCGCGAGCCCGGAGTACGGATTTGCCAATCCGCTGGCCATCGAGTTTGGCTTCTGGGCCTTCCTGATCTGGGGCTTCTACTTCCTGACCTGTTTCTACTTCGCCATCATCGAGCCGAGGGTGAAGTTCTTTGAGATTCCGCTGGTGAAGCTGATCAACAACGTGGTGATCATCGGCACCTGTGCGTTTACCGCGTACCTGCTGCTGGTCAACCTGCCCTGGTACCTGCCGCAACTCGGGGATGGGGAAACGGTGGTGCCAGCGTTCTATGTGATTGTGTTCGCCTCCATCGGTCTGGCCGTGTATTCCAGCTCCAAGATCAAGTTCGTACGCGTACTGAGCCTAGGCTCCAGCTTCCTGTTTATTGCCCTGATTGTGGGGATGTGGGTTCGTGCGTTTGTGCTTGGCAAAGGCTCACCCGGAGACTTCCTGGGAACGGCTGGCATGCTGGGTGAATACTTCACCCACCTGGATCAGTTCGTCCTGCCAATCAACGACTACCACGAGTTCTACCTGTTCTGGTGGTTCTCCTGGAGCATTATGATCGGTCAGTTCACAGCTCGGTTTGTCAGTGGCATCCGCACCTGGCAGCTATTGATCGCGATGCTGGTGATCCCGTCCATTGCCATCGGCACCTGGTTCAGTGTGTTGTATTACTATCACGCGGAAGGCTTGAAGATTGCGGCCTTTACCAATATTGCGATGATTTCGGTCGGGGTCTTAATGGTGGTGAATTCACTGGATTCTCTGATTCGTCTTTACACCGATAACCTTAATCTGACCGCCCAGCGACTGGGGCGTGCCAATTATGTGGTTTTCAACTTCCTCGCGATGGTGGGCCTGACCATGCTGTTCCAACTGGATTTCCTGCAGATCCAATGGGTCGGTGCGCTCGTGATAGCGCTGTATTTCGCCTGCTTTGGTTATATTCTGCTGAAAAAGCGTCGTGAGGTGGCTGCCATTGAATCGTCACCGAAAGACAATATTCTGGACTTCCATAAGATTGAACTTGTCAGTTAAGACCCCATAAAGGGAAAACAGTAGCCGTCTCATGATGTTGTGGCGGCTGTTGTGTCGCCTGGCACGGCAGGTGGTATCCCAAAAATCTGACATAGGCAGTGCCTATCTTGCGGTTGGGAATTATCAATTTTAACTGGGCGCGGGAAGGACGTATCTTTAGCGCCGTTAATCCATTAGATTCCGACATCCACGAAACAAGGAGCTATCCACAATGGGTATCGTAAACAGCGAGATCAAGCCGTTTAACGCAACTGCTTTCAAACAGGGCGAGTTCGTAGAAATTTCCGAAGCCGACGTTAAAGGCAAGTGGGCGGTATTCTTCTTTTACCCGGCCGACTTCACTTTCGTTTGCCCGACCGAGCTGGGCGACGTTGCAGACAAGTACGACGAGCTGCAGAAGCTGGGCGTAGAGGTGTTCTCCGTGTCTACCGACACTCACTTCACCCACAAAGCATGGCACGATGCCTCCGAGACCATCGGCAAGATCAACTACTACATGGTCGGCGACCAGACTGGCACCATCACCAACAACTTCGGTGTGATGCGTGAAGGTCAGGGCCTGGCAGACCGTGCTACTTTCCTGATCGATCCGGATGGCGTTATCCAGGCGGTAGAAATCACTGCTGAAGGCATCGGCCGTGACGCGGACGACCTGCTGCGCAAGGTTAAAGCTGCCCAGTACGTTCGTAACAATCCTGGCGAAGTTTGCCCGGCCAAGTGGAAAGAAGGCGAAGCTACCCTGGCTCCGTCCCTGGACCTGGTTGGCAAGATCTAAGTTTTTCCTTCGCGGAAGAACCGATAGGAACGAGGTCTGCGCGTCAGGCCTTGCTCTCAGGAAAGCCCCGGCAATGCCGGGGCTTTTTGCGTTTCAGCGGAGATTCAGGGGAGAGTCACCGTGAGATTTTTGCCGATGATGATTCCGGCGAACGATAAAGCGGGTTGCCTCGCTTATCCACAAGACCGAGCTGGCGGTCAGGGTGCATAGTAACCAGTCTCCCGGAGTGAGGCTGACCGTTGAGAACGCCTTCTGGAGAAACGGTACGTACACCACGGCAAGCTGTAATAGCAGGGAAAGCAAAACGGAGACCCAGAGCCAATGGTTGGTGAACAGATCCCGGAAGGCGCTCTGGTGATCGGAACGGGAGACAAACACCGCGAACAGGGAAAAGAAGACCAGCGTCGTGAATGCCATGGTTTGTCCATAGGCCAGGCTGCCGCTGCCTTCGATCAGGCCGCCCGGCATCGATGCATCCAGTACCAGCAGGGTACCGGTTGAGACAATCACGCCAACGAAGACGATCCAGGCCCACATGCCTCGGGTAATGACGCCCTCCACCCTTGGCCTTGGCGGATTCCGCATGGTCTCATCGTCACCGGGATCCAGCCCCAGAGCCAGGGCCGGAGCGCCGTCACTGACCATGTTGATCCACAGGATGTGAGTGGCCAGCAATGGCAGAGCCAGACTTCCGTTTCCAGCCGACAAGCCAATACGATCAGCAAATAGCACCCCTAGGAACATCGTAAGCACTTCGCCCATGTTGGTGGACAACAGATAGCGCAGGAACTTGCGGATGTTGGCGAAGATGGTTCGGCCTTCCTCCACCGCGGCGACGATGGAGGCAAAGTTATCATCTGCCAGGACAATGTCGGCCGCCTTGCGGGAGACATCGGTCCCGGTGATGCCCATGGCAATGCCAATGTCGGCATTGCGAAGGGCCGGGGCGTCGTTTACGCCATCGCCGGTCATGGCAACGATGGCCCGCTTCTCTTGCAGAGCCCGGACAATACGTAGTTTGTGTTCGGGGTTTACCCGGGCATACACCGAGATTTCCTGAACTCTCCTGCCAAGCTCCGCATCCGGCATTTTGTCGAGCTCAGCGCCAGTAAGGGCCTGATTGTCGTGACAGATACCCAGTTCCCTGCCAATCACCGCTGCCGTCACTGGATGATCGCCGGTAATCATGACTGGGCGGATGCCAGCAGCGAGGGCTTCGGCAACGGCGGCTTTGGCTTCTTCCCGGGGTGGGTCGATCATGCCGATCAGTCCTACGAATACCAGGTCGGTTTCCAGGTGCTCGCTGACAGCGTCCGGATCAAACGTTTCGGTGGGAAGCTGTCTGGCAGCAACGCCGAGTGTCCGCAGGGCTTCTCCGGCCAGTTCCTCGTTGATGCGGAGAATGTCTGCCCGGCGCTCCTGCGTCAGTTCCCGGGTCTCTGTGCCGACACGTTCGCGGTTGCAACGGCTGAGCAAGACATCCGGGGCGCCCTTGGTAAACACCTGGATGTGGGTTTGCTGCTCGCTGTCGGTATGGAGTGTGGACATGAGTTTGCGCTCGGACGAAAAGGGGACTTCGCCCACTCGTTCATAGCGGGCATCGAGCATCTCATCGGCCAGGCCGATTTTCCTGGCGGCCACAATCAAGGCGCCTTCTGTCGGATCACCCTGGATATGCCATTGTCCGTCTTCTTCCATCAGGATGGCGTTGGTGGCCCGGTCTCCCACCGTGAGCGCCCGTTCCAGTTCGTGTTTCAGAGGAGCGTTGATAAGGTCCTGGCCCTCGCCTGACTGAATATCTCCGACCGGTTGATAGCCGGTGCCACCGAGGGTGACGCGACCGCTGGCGGTTACCACCGCTCGCACGGTCATCTCGTTGCGGGTCAATGTGCCGGTCTTATCCGAGGCGATGACGCTGGCGGAGCCCAGCGTCTCAACCGCAGCCAGGTGCCGGACAATGGCGTTGCGTTTGGCCATTCGTTGAACGCCCAATGCCAGAACGGCGGTTACGATGGCGGGCAGCCCCTCCGGCACAGCGGCCACTGCCAGAGCCACACCGAGGATGAGTACGTCAACTAGCCCGGCAAGCCCGGAAACGTGCTCTACCGCGATAATGGTTCCGATGATGACAGCGGCAATGGCAATCACCACCAGCCCGAGGAGGCGGCCAACCCGGGCAAGCTCCTGCTGCAACGGTGTGGTTTCGGGCGGGGCGGCCTCCAGCATTTCCGCGATTTGCCCCATCTGTGTTTGCATACCCGTGGCGGTCACAATGGCTTTACCCCGCCCGTAGGTAACGCTGGTGCCACTGAACACCATATTCTGCCGATCCCCGAGCGGTGCCTCACCGACAATGGCCTCCGGCTCCTTGGCTTCTGGCAGGCTTTCTCCGGTGAGTGCGGCTTCGGCGGTTTGCAGTGCGACGGACTGAATCAACCGACCGTCAGCGGGCACGGTGTCGCCTTCTTCCAACAGGATGATGTCGCCGATGACAACGTCACTCGCGGCGATGCGGCATTGCTCGCCGCCACGAATGACCGTCGCCTGGCTGGCCGTCATTCGTTGTAGTTCATTAACGGATTGCTCCGCCCGGGCCTGCTGGAAAAAGCCCATGGCGGCATTCAGCAGGACAATGGCGAGGATCGCGATGGCTTCGTAGGGGAGTTCAGAGTCCTGCTCGAAGAGCCACAGAATGAAGGAAATCGCGGCGGCGACCAGCAGAAGAATAACAAGGGGTTCCCGGAACTGGGCAAGGAGTTTGCGCCAGCCAGGAACAGGCCTGGAAGCCGCCAGCTCATTGGGGCCCTCTCGCTCCAGCCGGGCCTGGGCCTCGTTGTTGCTGAGGCCGTGATGGGCGTTGCTGCCGAGCGCGTCCACAACAGCATCGGGGGGCAGCCTGTAGGCGGCCAGCGATTCACCCGTTACCCGGTTCGTTGCCATGGCATCCTGTCCTTGTGACGAAGATTCACAAGGAACAGTTTAGGCCGAATATGTGACCGCCAGAGTGACTCGGGTCAGGCGCCGGCGGTTTCGCTGCCGTAATCGACGCCTCGGGCTTTGAGCCGGTAGAACTCCTCAAGCACCGCATCCATAGCCTCGATGCTGTAGGGCCGCAGACCGCCCAGAACCAGGCTCTTGGTGACCTCGCCGCAGCTTTTACCACCGGAAGTCAGGTGGTAGTCGAGGGTCACGTTACCCCGTTTGCCGGCGGCTTCGAGGTCGGCCTTGTCCAGTTCGAGTTCCGGGGAGGGTATCTCAAGGCTACTCAAGGACAGGCTCATGCTCTCGTACATCACCATGGGGCGATCCGGGTTGAACATCACATCCCTGGACTCCATCAGCGGTTGCAGGGTATGAGGGAAGTTTTTCCCCGAGGCGGCGACATAACAGCGGATAAAGTCTTCAATGATCTTTTCGTCCCGGGTCAGAGCGCCATCGCGTGTAACCTCAAGATAGACCTTTCCGGCGTCATCACAGACGTCGATATTGCCATCGTCTTTTTCCTGGAACCGCAGCGATACGCCGTTACCCACCAGGCTGCGAAACCGGAAGGTCATTTTCTCGGATAGACCGAAATGCGACAGGACCAGAGCGAACAGCAGGTCCCCGGGAACACAGAAACGCCGGGCGTCCGGATCGTGGATGGGGTTGAAGTCCCCGGCGATTTCTTTGGCAAATCGGCTGGCTTGAGGGGCCGAGATCTGGATGTGGTCGTTCTCGACGGCGTGGAAACGTTCTAGAAACATGGTTCGCCTTTCCGGTGTCCGGAGTCAGTGCAACAGTTGCGACAGGATTCTACCTGCCATCATAGTTGAGCCTGATCGACACCAAAATACGCTATTTGTCCTAGTTTCCGCGCTAAAACGTCACTGAAGTGCCTTGAGCGTGCAAATCCGGGTAGTGCTGGAATAAGACCTTCAGGGCGGAGCATAGCAAACAGCTATCAAACATTTTAGGGCAATTAATTTGAGAGTGATCAGGGCTGTCCGTATCTTACTAGCATCAACGATTAACTACGTTTCGAATTCAGATACTTAGAGACTGAAAGAGGAAATTTCATGCTCGACGCCAATATCAAGCAACAACTGAATGCCTACATGGAAAAGCTGCAGCAGCCGATCGAGCTGGTCGCTGCCTATGACGACAGCCCGAAGTCTCAGGAACTCAAGGAGCTGCTGGAAGAGCTTGAGCCGATGTCTGCAAACATCAGCCTTCGCACCGAGGAATCGGCTGATGTGCGTCGCCCGTCCTTCGCTATTAACCGGGTGGGTACAGACATCGGTGTGCGCTTTGCCGGCATTCCCATGGGGCATGAGTTCACGTCGCTGGTGCTGGCGTTGCTGCAGGTCGGTGGCCACCCCTCGAAGGAATCCCAAGAGCTGATCGAACAGATCAAGGATCTCGAGGGTGAATTCGAGTTCGAGACCTATTTCTCCCTGTCCTGCCAGAACTGCCCGGACGTGGTTCAGGCGCTGAACCTGATGAGTGTTCTGAATCCGAACATCAAGCACACTTCCATCGATGGTGCCCTGTTCCAGGACGAAGTCGAGCAGCGGGAAGTGATGGCGGTACCGAGCGTGTACCTGAACGGTGAATCCTGGGGCCAGGGCCGGATGACCCTGGAGGAAATCGTCGCCAAGCTGGACACCAGGTCCGACGAGAAAGAAGCCGAGAAGATCAACCAGAAAGACGATTTCGAGGTTCTGGTGATCGGTGGTGGTCCGGCAGGCTCCGCAGCGGCGATTTATGCGGCTCGTAAAGGCATTGCCACCGGCATCGCGGCCGAGCGTTTTGGTGGCCAGGTGGCAGACACCATGGGCATCGAAAACCTGATCTCCGTGCCCTATACCGAGGGCCCGAAACTGGTTGCCGCGATGGAACAGCACGTCAACGAATACGACGTGGACATCATGAATATGCAGCGTGCCGAGAAGCTGATTCCGGCATCTCAGCCGGGTGGACTGCATGAAGTCCGTCTGGCGAACGGCGCCTCGCTCAAGTCACGCACCGTTGTCCTCTCCACCGGTGCTCGCTGGCGCCAACTGGGCGTGCCCGGGGAAGAGGAGTATCGCAATAAGGGCGTGGCTTACTGCCCGCACTGTGATGGTCCGCTGTTCAAGGGCAAACGTGTTGCAGTGATTGGTGGCGGTAACTCCGGGGTGGAAGCGGCCATCGACCTGGCAGGTATTGTCGGCCATGTCACGCTGATCGAGTTTGGCGCGGAAATGCGGGCGGACGAAGTGTTGCAGAAGAAACTGCGCAGCCTGTCGAATGTGGAAATCATCACCTCTGGCCAGACCACCGAGATTACCGGTGAGAATGGCAAGGTGAATGGCCTGATCTACACCGACCGGAATACTGGCGAATCCCATCAGGTGGCGCTGGAGGGCGTGTTTGTCCAGATCGGCCTGGTACCGAATACCGAATGGCTGAAGGGCGACATCGAACTGAGCCAGCATGGCGAGATCATCGTAAATGATCGCAATGAAACGTCGATTCCGGGCGTCTTTGCGGCCGGCGACGCCACCACTGTGCCCTACAAGCAGATTGTGATTTCCATGGGGGAAGGCTCGAAGGCGGCACTGAGTGCCTTTGACTTCCTGATCCGCAACTCTGCCGAGTAAGTGAGTTCATACAGACCTGGGAATCCAGGCTGACCCCTGAACCGGCGCCCGCAGGACGTGGGCGGCCGGTTTTTTCGTTCTTTGGCTCTTGGATATCCCGCCTGTGTTGGGCCAGACTGTTTTTAAAAAACGAAACTGAACAAGGATCAGGCACATGCCCAATGTTCTGAGTAAACACCATGTACTGATACGGGGTGCCGGCGCCCACACTCTGGTATTTGCCCACGGCTTCGGCTGTGATCACATGGTGTGGTCTGAAGTGGCGCCCGCGTTCGAGAAAGACTACCGGGTTGTCACCTTTGACCATGTCGGTTGCGGACTGTCGAAACGCGGGTCTTTCCGTGATGAGAGGCACAGCTCCCTGAAAGGCTACGCGCTGGATCTACTTGATATTGTGGACGATATTTCGGAAGAGCCGGTCACGGTGGTCGGGCACTCGGTCAGCGGCATGATTGGCTGTCTGGCCGCCAGCATGTTGCCGAATCGTTTCCGGCAGGTTATCACCATCAACCCCTCGCCAAGGTATCTGAATGACGATGATGGTTATACCGGAGGGTTTGAGAAGGCCGATGTCATGGCGATGCTGGACCAGATTGAACACGATCAGGAAGGCTGGGCTCGCAGCCTGGCGCCACTGGTGATGGAAAACGAGGACCGTCCGGAACTGACCGACCGGCTGATTCGGAGCTTTATGGCGGTGGATTCAATGCTGCTCCGACGTTTCGCGGAGGCCACGTTCCTGTGCGACTATCGCAATGAGCTGTCGAAGATCCCGGTACCTGTGGATATCCTGTACGGTCGCTCGGATAGGGTGGTACCGGTTTCTGTGGTTGACTACATGGCGGAGCGTATTCCCGACGTCCATTGCATTCCACTGGAGGCCAAGGGGCACTACCCGCAGTTGAGTGCCCCGGAGGAGCTGATCTTCAAGATTCGTGAGTCCCTGGGCCGCCTCGAAGCCCGCTAGGCTCAGGCGCTTTTCATGTCCTGTTCCAGGCTTCGTTCGCTTGTATTGGCGTCGTCTTCTTCAAAGAGGTGGCCGTAGGCCGAGCGCACCCCATCCACGATGAACTGGTGGGGGACATCATCGAAAACGCCGTGGTCGTTGATGTACTCCATGTGGGCCTCTCCGCTCTCGGTGTACTCTTGAAAGATGGAGTCATTGAGGCCATCGAACTCCAGCGGTTCCACTTTCATCATCTCACACAACTGGCGATTAAAGGCCGGCGTTGCCTTGACCCACCGCCCGTTCAGGTAGAGCTCGATAAACCCGTGCATGCGGAAAATATCCGAACGCAGCCATTCGATCAGCTTGGGGCTGGACAGATGGTTGCGGACATCAGCAAGCCCGAGCCGGCTGGGAATACCAATGGAGCGTGCTGCCGCCCCCAGCAATACCGCCTTGGGAATGCAGTAGGTTTCGCCGGATTCCAGGGCATAACTGGCAGACAGGGTGCGCGGATCGGTCTGGAACACATAGGGGTTGTAGCTGATGCTGTCGCGCACGGCCAGGTAGAGGGCTTTTACCTGCTCGATCGGGTCTGCAGGGAGGCCCTCTATTTGCTGGTCGATCCAGGCTTTCACTGAGGGCCGGTCGTAATCAAAAAAGGCCGTTGGCTGCAGGTAGCGATCCATGGTGTATCGTCCGGTTTCTGGGGGCATTCATCTGATCCTGCTTGATTAGCAACCTATGGGCAATGGCGGATTCGTTCATGGGGATTGTCCGGATCGATCAGGTCTTGCCTTCGAAGCCCTGCATCACATTGACCGCATTCACCCCGATGGCGTCCACGTCATAGCCTCCCTCCATGGTGAACACCGTCGGCAGCCCCAGTTGCTCCAGGCGCTGGCCCAGCGTCAGGTAGTCATCCGAGGTGAGCTTGAAGAAAGAAATCGGGTCTTCCTCAAAGGTATCCACGCCAAGCGCAATCACAAGGGCATCCGGTTTGAATTCAGCGATGCGTTGACAGGCCGTTTCCAGACCCTGGCTCCAGATGCTGTAAGGGGTGTTGGGTGGATAAACAATGTTGAGATTGTAGCCTTCGCCGTCAGCTTCACCGGTCTCGTCCTCAAAGCCAAGGAAGTGCGGGAACACCAGGTCCGGATCGCCGTGAAGGCTGATGGTGAGCACGTCATTGCGATTATAGAAAATCGCCTGCGTGCCGTTGCCGTGGTGGAAGTCCACGTCGAGAATGGCAACTCTGCCATAGCCCTGATCCCGAAATGCTTGTGCTGCGATCGCGGCGTTATTGAAGAAACAGTAACCGCCAAAGAGATCAGCATGGGCGTGGTGTCCGGGAGGCCGGCAGAGTGCAAAAGCTGCACGTTCGCCATTCGCTACCAGCCTCTGGGCGGTCAGTGCGACGTTGGCCGAGGCGCAGGCGGCTTCGAAGGTGCCATCTGATATCGACGTTTCGGCGGCAAAGCTGTAGTACCCCAGCCGGCCATCAATGTCCTTTGGCAAGCGGTGCCGCATGCCTCGGCCCGCCCACACGGCCGGAATCGCTTCCCCCGGTTTGCCCTCGGCGACCCACTCGTCCCAGCAGGTTTCCAGGAATGCCACATAGTCTGCCGTGTGTACCCGTTTGATCGGTTCCAGCCCAAATTCTTCCGGTGGCAGGACCTCCCCAAGTGCCTGATCCTTCACCCGGGCCAGAATGGTTTCCGCCCGGGACGGCTTTTCATGGGGCTCGATCAGCAGTCCACCGTCCAGTTCTGTCTTTACGTGGCGACGGCTGTGCAAAGGAGAAAAGATGGTTTTCATGGGCTGGGAGGTTCCTCGCAGGTCTGTTCCGATCAGGATTCGTGGCAACGTTCAGCATACTCTGGCACGGGGCTGAGCGTGGCTCAATGCCGGTAAGTGTGGCAGGCTGATGCGGGTTTCAGGGAGAGGGGATTACCGATATGAATGCAGACGGTTTGCTGGAACTTTCCTTGTCCGAATGGCTTGGGCAGGGTTTTGGTCTCGCCGCCCTGGCATTCTGCATAGCCGGTTTCGCCAACAAGAACGATGACCGGCTGATGGTGCTTCTGATCGCGGCCAACGTGGCCTTTGCCCTGATGTTTGCTTTCTTCCAGAGCTGGACCGCAGCCGCCCTGACCGTACTCGTTATTCTGCGCATCATGCTGGCTAGGCGATTTCCCGGTAGTGTGAAGGTGCTGACGCTGATGCTTTCGGTGAACCTGGTGGTTGCCATCGTCACCTGGCAAACCCTGACGGACGTGTTCCCCCTGACGGCGGCCGTGCTGGGAACCGTCGGTATGTTCATGCTGCGGGGCATTCCACTGCGTATTGTGCTTGGCTTTGCCGCACTGGCCTGGATGCTGAACAACCTGGTTATTGGTTCCGTGGGCGGCACGCTTGCGGAGGCCATGGTTCTGGTGACCAATATCATCACCATTATTCGTCTCTACCGTTTGCCGAAAAAATATCCGGATTTCCAGCCGGATAGGTGACGAACTGGCCGATAAAACCCGCAATCTCCGGGAGTCAGGCCAATTTCCCGCTTATGGCAAATCGATTACGTTGGTAATACGAGAACAAAACAAGTGGGACCAATGCCATGAGCCAACAACATTTTGATGTTCTGATTATCGGTGCCGGCGTCTCCGGCATTGGAGTAGGGTGTCACCTGACCCGGGAATGCCCGGGTAAAACCTTCGCCATTCTGGAGCGTCGCCAGTCGCTTGGCGGCACCTGGGATCTTTTCCGGTATCCTGGCATCCGCTCCGACTCGGACATGTTCACGTTCGGTTACAACTTCCGTCCGTGGACGGGTGGCAAAGTGCTGGCAGACGGTGCTTCCATCAAGGATTACGTGGCGAACACGGCCCGGGAGTACGGCGTGGATCGTCATATTCGCTACGGTCTGGCGGTAAAAAGTGCGGACTGGTCCAGTGTCGACAAGTGCTGGAAAGTGACCGCTGAGAACGAAGCCTCTGGTGAGGTGGAAAATTACACCGCTAACTTCATGGTTGGTTGTACTGGCTACTACAACTATGACAAGGGCTACAAACCGGATTTCCCCGGCGAGAGCGATTTCCAGGGTCAGGTTGTGCACCCTCAGCACTGGCCAGAGGACCTGGATTACACTGGCAAGAAAGTGGTGGTGATTGGCAGTGGTGCGACGGCGGTGACACTGGTCCCGACCATGGCCGAAAAGGCGTCGCATGTCACCATGCTTCAGCGCTCGCCCACCTACCTGATGCCGCTCCCGTCAGTGGACAAGGTGACACTGGCCTTGCAGAAAGTCCTGCCGGAAAAGGTGGCCTACAAGCTCACCCGGGCCCGGAACATTTCGATTTCCCGACTGCTGTACGAGCGTTCACGCAAGAGTCCGAAGGCGATGCGCCGACTGCTGTTGCGGGTGATCAAGCATCAACTGGATGGCAAGGTGGACATGCGCCACTTCAGCCCGGACTACAATCCCTGGGATCAGCGCCTGTGTGTGGTCAAGGACGGCGACCTGTTCAAGGTTCTCAAGTCTGGCAAGGCGTCCATTGCCACCGACCATATCGAGCGTTTCACCAAGACCGGCATCCGGTTGAAGTCCGGCGAGGAGCTGGAAGCGGATATCATCATTCCGGCAACGGGCCTGGATGTTCAGATGCTCGGAGGCATCAAGCCGAGTGTCGATGGTCAGGAAGTGGTGATGAAGGACAAGATCATCTACAAGAATGTGATGGTCGAAGGCGTGCCCAACGCGGCCATGATCTTCGGTTACACCAACATTTCCTGGACCCTGAAGGTGGATATTGCCGCCGAATACCTGTGCCGACTTGTGAACCTGATGGACAAACGCGGATACCGCACCGTCGTGGCCAAAGATACCGGCAACAGTCGCGGCGAGGACACCATTCTGGGCGCTCTCGACGCGGGATACATTAAGCGTGCAGCGGATCGCCTGCCCCGTCAGGGCACCCACGGTCCCTGGAAATCATCCCAGAATTACCTGGAAGATGTGAAGATCCTGCGCTTTGATCCGATTGAAGATGGTTGCCTGGAGTTTGACGGCAAACGGACCCACGGTCGCCAGCAGGGTAGCACTGGCTTCCTGAAACCGCTCCGCTCCGCGCTGTTCGGTGTGTGATTGAGCGTGCGGGCACGGCTCCCCGCCGTGCCCGCAACCACTTTATTCCCTTCCCAGGTAGGCCGATTGTATAGCCTGCCATTCGTCAGACTCGGCAATCCGCAGAATTTCCTGGGAGATGCTCTCCCTTAACGGGCTGTCCTCGGGCAGTGCCAGCGCGTAGAGTTGCTCGGCGAAGATGCCCGGCAGAATGGTGAGTCGCTTGGCGCCGAGTTGTTGGTTTCGATACTGCATCAAGGCCCGATCATAGACGATGGCATCGGTCTCCCCGTCAGCCACTGACACCATCGCGGAGGTGAGGTCGGGGTAGAGTTGATAGCGGATTCGCTGCTCTTCCAGGTAGCGCTGGCTGGCTGTGTTTGCGATGGTTGCGACGACGTTACCTGGCAGGTCGTCTGCCCCCTGAATGCCGGTTTTCAGATTGCTGACCGTGAGAGAGGAGGTGATGGCGGCGGTGAAGCTGGCTACCATGATCAAGGCCGCAAACAT
This sequence comes from Marinobacter nitratireducens, assembly GCF_000708045.1. GTDB lineage: Bacteria > Pseudomonadota > Gammaproteobacteria > Pseudomonadales > Oleiphilaceae > Marinobacter > Marinobacter nitratireducens. The sequence goes on along the minus strand of NZ_ANIE01000001.1, from coordinate 150,098 downwards.
CCAGACCAGGCCAACCAGGCGTCCCGCCAGGGTTGAGGGCGCTTTGTCACCATAACCAACGGTGGTCATGGTGACCGCTGCCCACCAGAAACCGGAACCCAGGCCCTCAGCCGCCGAGCCACCGAACTGCTCCGGATTCCTGCGACGTTCAACCAGCCACACGAGAAAGCCCACGCCCAATAACAATCCGGCCAGGGCCAGGACGACGCTGACAAATTGCCAACTGAACAGCGCCTTCAGGGTCGAAAACAGGCTCTGCTCCGGCTGAACCGGGACCGCAATCGAGAGGCCTGTCTGGTAGAATGGATGACTGAAATCGAAGCGGGACTCGCGGTCGGCGGTCATGGTCAGAGCACCAACAGCCACGTCAATGTCGCCGGATTCAACGCCGGAGAGTAGCTCATTGAACGCCAGCGGAACCCACTCAGTTTCGTAGTTCAAGTTTTCTGCGATATCCCGCCAGAGGTCGATGCTGATGCCTTCCCAGCGGCCATCGTCGGTCTGCATCACGAAGGGCGGCACATGGGTTATCCCCACTTTCAGGGACTGCTGTTGTGCTTGTGCGGGCAGCGCCGCCAGCATAACGAGAAGACAAATAATCCTTTGCAGCATAGTTGTGAGCGGCCATCTCAGGCCGCACTCCTTTGTTGTGTTTTTATTCGTTAGTTAAACGCGGTCTGGATAACATCCCGGTAGTTACGAATTCGCTGTACATAATGCACGGGCTCATAGCCTCGCGCGTATCCGTATCGGGTGCTGGGGTAATAGCGTTTGTCTGCTTTCAGCGGCAGCACCTCGGCCATATCTTCCCACGAATCCGGGTTCTTTCCGAGGTCGCGTGCGAGCTGGCGAGCATCCAGCAGATGGCCTCTGCCAATGTTGTAGCTTGCCAGGGCAAGGAACGTACGATCCGGCTCGGGAATGGTGTCCGGCAGGCGGCGGTGGCGGTCCGCCAGATAGCGGGCGCCGCCGTCAATCGCTGCGGTGGCATCCAGGCGGTTGGTCACGCCGAGAGACTCGGCGGTACTTTGGGTGAGCATCATGATGCCCCGAACGCCGGTTGGGGAGACCGCATCCGGGTCCCAGTGCGATTCCTGGTAGGACAGGGCTGCGAGCAGGTCGGCCGGAATGCCGGTTTTCGCCTCGGCTTCTTTGAACTCGTCGATGAAGTCGGGCAGTCGATCGTCGATCCGACGGTTGAGTGCCCTCAGGTCCACAAAATCAAAGTCGCCGATGTAGGCGTAGTACCGATTTTCCATGCGCCCAATGGCTGCGTCACCCTGAGCGCTGTTCATCCACTCATGGGCGTCGTCGGCAAGAGCCTGCGCGCCGGCTGGCAGGTACCATCCCAGGTTTCGACCATCGGTCAGCGTCATGGCGACCTCCAGGTGCGGGAAGTGGCGGCGCATCACCTGCACGATGTTGGAGTCTGCTACGGTGCAACCGATGTCCTGTTCGGCAACCTCCGAAAGAAGGATTTCAGTTGTGCGGTTCTCATCCTCGGTGAATTCGATGCCCGCGTTGGTGTCAGCAAGCTTGGTCAGGGTCTCTGCATAGCTTGAGCCGGCGGTGATGACGATTTCCGTGCCGGCAATGGCATCCGGTTTCCTGGGCATCGGGCGGGTATCGCGGTGACAAACCAGTTGTTCGGTAATTTCGGTGTGTGCCGGTCCGCGGGCGAATTTTTCATCCCGCGAGGGCAGGTGGGTCAGCCCTGCTGCGGCCAGGTGGGTATTGCCAGCGGCCAGCGTATCCAGAACCGCGCTGGTGGAATCGAGCATGGTCCATTCCACTTCCCAGCCGCGGGCTTCGGCATAATCCTGTATCAATGAGTGTTCGGGGCCGATGGGATTTTCGTGGCGGTCGAGATAGTAAGTGGTGGAACCATTTCGGGTAGCGACTTTGAGTATGCCGGTTTCGGACGGCGGCTTGAGGCTGGTCTGGGTTTGTCCTTCTCCCTCTCCGGATTGACCGCAGCCCGCCAACACCAATGGAAGGGCAAGGAGGCCGGTCTTGAGCACGCGCGAAAGTCTCATCATAACTCCGTCATTATTCTCTTCTAGGTATTTATACCTATAAGGATACTCGCAGATTTCCGGATTGGATTCATGTCCCCTGTGTGGCGGTCTGCTATCGCGACAAATTGCTGATGGAGAAATCTGGATAGCTTCCTTAGTATCAGGTAAGGCCAATCCTGGAGTTCAACTTGCAGATATTTCGCTCGCTACTTGCCTACGTTGCCCTGTTTGCTGCGTTACTGTCACTGCTGCCGGGCATGGTCCTCCTTGGTGCCGTTTCCGTCGGGCTGGCGGTGACGCTTGGTTGGCGGGATCTGAGGCGGGTACCGAAGGCGGTGTTCACCATTGCGATTCTGATGGGCACCTATGCCTTGGGGAAGGACCCAACCCTATTGGAGGACGCTGTGACCAACATGACCCGTTTGGCCGGCCTTATCCTGTCTGTGATGTTGCTGTCATCGGTGTTGGGGCGATCCGGCGATCTTCAACGAATCTCGGCCAGCCTTTTTTCTGGCAAGCCGGGCCACCGTTACGTGAGTCTTGCTTTCGGTACGGCCCTGGTATCTGTTCCGTTAAACTTCGGTTCGGTGGCGGTGGTCGGGAGTCTGGTGGGGGAACGAATCCGAAAGGAGGGAGACTCGGTAGCCACTCGAAACGCCACTCGGGCTGTATTGAGGGGATTTGGGGCCTCGCCGATATTTTCACCGCTTTCGATTTCCGTGGTGTTGACCCTCACTCTGTTGCCGGGTTTGGCGAGTTTCCATCTCCTGTCATTGGCCATTCCTTTCGCAATTGCAATGATCCTGGTCGGGTTGATATTCCGGGAATCAGAGCCTGCCTCCGAACGGCAGGTAGGCGAGATCCAGGCCGGGAAGCCCACTTGGGCCCGGTTTTCGGGTTTGATCCTGGCTATCTGCATAGGCGTTTTTGTGCTGAGCCATCAGTTCCAGTTCAGTTATGCCCATGCGGTTACCCTGAGTTGCATGGGCGCCGTGATCGGGAGTCGGTTGATGGCCTGGAGCCGTGGAACCAACCCTCCGTTAACCAATATGGCCAACGTCAGCAATGAGCTGGCGATTGTGGGTGGTTCCGCCTTTATCGGTGCTGTCATCAGTGGTGTGGTGCTGGGGCAGATTCCGGATTCTTTGAACCTGCCCGGCTGGATCTGGCCAATGTTGGCGGCCTGCGTGCCCTGGTTCTTCTTTCTGGCTGGTCTGGCTGGTGTAAATCCGATTGTCGTGGGCACCCTCACCGGAGGTATCCTTGGTTCCATCTGGCCCGATAGCGTGCTGATCGGCCTGGGCATTGTGATGGTGACAGGTTGGGGGATAACGGCGTTTGGTACACCGTTTGCCGCCAATGCTCTGATCATGGAACGATTGACCGGGTATCGTGCCGTGGATGCGTCGCTGCGGTGGAGTCTCTGGTTGTCGTTATCTGGCCTTGCGGTTGCCAGCGGTCTGGGGGCTGGCCTTACTGTGGCACTGTCCTGATTTTCTCCAGACCTTGTGCCAGAGTGGCATGGGAAAGTTCACCCATGTGGCTGTCCACCAGAGTGCCGTCTGAACGATAGAACAAGGTAGTAGGCAGGCCATTTCCTCCAACCGCACGAGCCAGGTCGGCGTTGGTATCCCGATACAGGTTGTCCAGAATCAGCCCCTGTTTTTCGAGGAATCGTCGGATGGTTTCTGGCTGTTCCCTTTGATTGGCGAATACGAAGCGGACGTCCGGGTAGCGGCCCTGGGCTTCTTCAAGAACCGGCATTTCCCGGATACAGGGTGGGCACCACGTGGCCCACAGATTGATCACCATGGGCCGGCCTTCGGCGAGACGCTTGAGCGCAACGGTTTCATTCTCCATGGACGTCAGCGCGACGGGTGGCAGGCCTCGTGCCTGGTGCTCAATCATGCCGATGATCCCGGCTGTTGCTGCCCAGAAAACCAGGCCGGATGATGCTGCGATCGCAAGGGGGCGTCGGATGTGCGCATGGCGCCATAGCAGATAGGCCCCGCTGGCGAGAGCGCCAGCGATCCCCCAGACCACATCGAACCCGCCGTCACGGATATCGATGATCCCCATCAGATTGTCCTGATAGTGCTCAAAATACCCGACAACGAAGCCAATGCGGGCCACCACCATGGCCGATATAAAAATATCTCCGACGTAACCCGCGACTCTGACCTGGTAGCGCCGACCTAGAATGCCAGCGATCAGCAGGGCAAGAACAAAGGCGAGGATGAGGAGCAGGTGGCCGATAGACAGGCTCACGGGGCCGAGATTGACACTGTGCATAGGGGATCCATTGTCGGGACTGGTAGCGCCTCAGACGGACTTCGCTATAGTAAGTTCCCTGGCGCCGTTATATAAACACCTATAGCTAAAGGCCCTGAGCTCTGGTACTGTGCCCGCATCCTGCCTCTAGGGATTCCGCATTATCCGGCATCTGAAAGCCCTGTGCGAACCATCCATACGACCTGTCAGAGGACGTCACCCCGAAAACGGCGCGTGACCGTAGTCGTCTTTATCGTCCATGTGTAGTCATGGCATCTGCCCGCATTCGCCAATCGTGGTGTTCGTGGAGGCAGAGTAATCAAGAGTTGATCTTATATGAGTTTTTCTTCCCTCGGTTTGTCCGAGCAGTTGGTGCGTGCCACCAGCGATCAGGGTTATGAAACCCCATCCCCCATTCAGCAGCAGGCCATTCCCGCCGTACTATCCGGCAAGGACGTCATGGCGGCTGCCCAGACCGGTACCGGGAAAACGGCTGGTTTCACTTTGCCTTTGCTCCAGCGGCTGGGTGAGAAACCGCGTCAGGGCAAGGGCCCCAGGGCGCTGATCCTGGCGCCAACCCGTGAATTGGCTGCCCAGGTTCATGACAGTGTGAACCTCTATAGCCGGTATATCCCCACGAAATCCGCAGTGGTTTTCGGTGGCGTGAAAATCAACCCGCAGATGATGAAACTGCGCAAGGGGCTGGATGTGCTGGTGGCGACGCCGGGCCGGCTGCTCGATCTGTATCAGCAGAACGCCGTGCGCTTCAACGAAGTGGAAATCCTGGTTCTGGACGAAGCCGACCGTATGCTGGACATGGGCTTCATTCGCGACATTCGTAAAGTCCTGGATCTGCTGCCAGCCAAACGTCAGAACCTGCTGTTTTCGGCAACCTTCTCCAGTGATATCCGCAAGCTGGCACAGGGTCTGTTGAATAACCCGGTTCAGGTTGAAGTGGCTGCCCGGAATACCACAGCGGAAACGGTGAAACAGTCGGTTTACCCAGTGGATCAGAGTCAGAAAAGCGCGCTGTTGAGCAAGCTGGTTCGGGACAACAGCTGGGAACAGGTGCTGGTGTTCACCCGCACCAAACACGGCGCCAACCGCCTGACCCAGAAACTGGAAAAGGACGGTATCACCGCCGCGGCCATTCACGGCAATAAATCCCAGGGCGCTCGTACCCGCGCCCTGGCGAACTTCAAGGCCGGCGAAGTCCGGGTACTGGTTGCCACTGATATTGCGGCCCGGGGCCTGGATATCAAACAGTTACCCCAGGTAGTGAACTTCGAGTTGCCGAACGTACCGGAAGACTATGTCCACCGTATCGGCCGTACCGGTCGCGCCGGCGAGCGCGGCCATGCGTTGTCACTGGTTTGTGCTGACGAAGGCAAGCTGCTGGCGGGTATCGAAAAGCTCATCAAGAAGCAGCTTCCCCGCAAGGAAATCGAAGGTTTTGAGCCGAAGAACAATCTGCCGTTGAAGCCGAAGGCGAAGGCTGATCCCAGCAAGGCGAGAAACCGTAATGCGGGTCGCGGCACTAACGGTGGCAAGCCAGGGCAGGGTCGCAGTGGCAACGGCAAACCGGGTAATGCTGCCAAGTCGGCTGGCCGCAGCAATAATGGCGGGCGTGGTCGTGCGGGTGGTCAGCAGCGTAGCGGTGCTCGTCGGCAGAGTGCCTGACGTATAAAAAGGCGGGGCCGAAGCCCCGCACAGGAGAACGCACCTTCCGGCAGCCCACAGACCATGGAGGCTGCCGGAGGCACGGGGATCAGAATTTGTAAGTGAAGCCGACCATGTAGACCATCGGGTCGATTTCCACTTCGAACTCATCGGTTTCAGCCAAGTAGTTACCGGCACCGTCGTAGACTTTCACTTTTGCGTCGGTGTTGATGTCCGCCCACCAGATGGCCGCGTTCAGGCCGAAGTTGTCACTCAGCATGTAATCCAGACCGGCCTCCAGGGCCACACCAACGCTGTCGTCCAGTTCGAGCTCGCTGGAGCCGACACCCAGGGCGCCGTCCAGGTTCGACGTGGTTTTTTCTTCAAAGAAGATGGTGTAGTTCACACCAACGCCCACGAAGGGCTGCAGTTTGGATGAGCTCGCCATCGGGAAATACTGCAGTGTCACGGTCGGGGGAAGGTGCTTGGTTTCCCCGAGCTTGACGTCGTTGGGAATATCACCCCCACCGTTGATGTTGTGCTTGAACGGAGTCGCGCCCAATACACCGAGGCCGATGTGATCGGTGAACATGTAGGTTGCACGCAGCCCCAGCTGGCTGTTGTCGTCAACGGTCACCTTTGAGTCAACGCCTGCGCCAAGAAGCGGAGCGCCGCCGACCGTGATGGACTCACTGGAATCATCCGGTGCCACATGCACCACACCTGCACGCAGAATGAAATCGCCACCGTCGAAGGCTTGGGCGAGGGGGGCAGCTGCGAGCAGACCGGCAGCCAGGGCACAGAGTTTGAATTTACGGGACATTGTCATCTCCTTCACCAGAATCAGTAATGGCTACAGGTTAATGACGCGGGAATCCGGAAACTTGATTTGGCGCAAGAATCGCTTGCCAGTGGCCCTGGTTCAGGGCAAGTCTTGATTCAGCTCAAGAAAAACACCGTGAGGACGGCACTACGGATTGTCAGGCGGTGTTTTTCTTGCTGTCGGTGCTCTCGGCTTCGGGTATGAAGACGTCGCGGATGGACAGCGGGTTACCGTCGGCATCCTGAACGCCAACGGTATGAATGGGGCGACCGGTTGCGCGATCACGCAGGTCCAGTGGTGTCTGTTCCGGAGAGGGATTCCATTTGTCGCCCCATTGCCGAAGCGCGACAACAAGCGGGAACAGATCCCTGCCTTTTTCGGTAAGGCGGTATTCGAAGCGGGAGCCGTGTTCGCCCACATCCACTTTCCGAAGCACCTCGTTATCCACAAGGCGGGCAAGGCGGTCGCACAGGATGTTCTTGGCGATGCCCAGTTGTTGCTGGAAGTCCACGAATCGGCGGGTACCGTACATGGCGTGCAGCACGATCAGCAGGGACCACCAGTCGCCAACTTCATTGAGAGCGCGAGCGACGGAGCAATTGGAATCATCAAAACGTTTTCTGGCCATGTAGGTAAGTGTACCGAATAGGGTTGCATCTTAAAACCAGATTTAATAGGGTTGCTTTACGAAACCAAATTAATGAGGTTGCACACTATCATGAGCATGAATCTTGGTCCTATGTTTGAGCCGTTTGAAATTCACAACCTCAAGCTACGCAATCGCGTGGCCATGGCTCCAATGACCCGTAACTTTTCTCCAAACGGGGTTCCGGGCGAGAACGTAGTGGATTACTACCGCCGTCGTGCCGAGGCGGGCGTGGGCATGATCATTACCGAAGGCACCACGGTGAATCACCCGGGTGCCAATGGCTACCCCAACGTGCCGGCGTTCCACGGTGAAGAAGCCCTGGCGGGTTGGAAAAAGGTGGTGGATGCCGTGCATGAGGCGGGCGGAACCATCTTCCCGCAGCTTTGGCACGTGGGCGCTGTGCGCAAAGAGGGCACCGAGCCGGATCCTTCCGCTCCCGGCTACAGCCCGTCTGGCCTGTTCGCACCGGGCAAGCCCAACGGCAAGGCGATGACCAAAGAAGACATCCAGGACGTGATCAAAGCTTTTGGTGATGCCGCCCAGGACGCCAAGGCCATCGGTTTCGACGGCGTTGAAATCCACGGCGCTCATGGATACCTACTGGACCAGTTCCTGTGGGAGGGCACCAACCAGCGCGACGACGAGTACGGCGGCAGCCTGGAAAACCGTCTGCGTTTTGTGGTCGAGATTGTTGAGGAAGTGCGCCACCGCGTCGGCCCGGATTTTCCGGTTATGTTGCGTTTCTCCCAATGGAAACAGCAGGACTATGAAGCGAAACTGGTGAACAGTCCGGAAGAACTTGAGCGCTTCCTGAAGCCGCTGGTGGAAGCGGGTGTGGATATCTTCCACGCATCCACCCGTCGCTTCTGGGAGCCGGAATTTGAGGGCTCTGACCTGAACCTGGCCGGCTGGACCCAGAAACTGACCGGCGTACCGACTATGTCTGTGGGCAGCGTTGGCCTGACTGAAGATTTCATCAGTGGCACCTTTGCCAGCAAGAAGGATGCGGTGGAAAAAGCCGGCATCGACGAACTCGTGGAGCGCATGAACAACCACGAGTTCGAGCTGATCGCCGTTGGCCGGGCCCTGCTGCAGGACCCTGAGTGGCTGGTAAAAGTGAAAGAAGGACGCCTCGACGAGGTCGACTCTTTCGCCAAGAAATCACTGACCAAACTGTATTGATCGCGTTGTAGATCCCGCTGTGCCGCAGAGCTGAAAGCCTGCGGCTTTTTTATGCCTGCGATTGCCGGTCGCGGGTGAGGGCGTGCAGATCCAGCTCCTCCAAGTGTTCCACCATTGCGCCTCTGAACTGGCGATTGATGAAGCGCTCGGTTTCCTTTTGAATCACTTCCCGCTGCTCAGGCTTCTCGATGTAGTCCATCGCCCGGAACAGGATGTAGCGGATGGTCATGTGGGAAATTTCGTGGATAACCTCCGGCGTAACACCCGCAACCAGCTCCCTTTCCAGAATATCCTCCGCCATCTCCCGGGCACTGGCATTGAGCTGCGCCTCGAGGGCTCTCCGAAGAACCGGTGAGGGGCCGTGCAGTTCGCGAACGGCCACGGTCGTGGCGGCCGGGTTCGAGAGAAAGTAGCTGTACACGAATGCCACGGTATCGTGGGAGGCCTGTTCGGAGGTGTCGGCCATCTGCCGTAGCTGCCGGACGCCCGATTTCATGTCCTCGGCGATGTATCCCAGCACCTGAAGACCGAATTCATCCAGATTTTTGAAGTGTCGGTAGAAAGTGTTCGGGTTCAGGCCAGCCTCACGGGCAAGCTCCCGCAGCCCCAGGGACGTCAGGCTTCGGGTATCTGTTATCAACCTCAGTGCTGCCTGCACCAGTTTCAGTTTTCCGCCGCTTAACACTTTTACTCCTACCTCACCCCAATCTGCCAAACACCAGAAGCCGCAGGCCAGTGAGGACAACCACCTGTCAGCCAGGGCCAATCCAGAACCCGGGAGTATACAGCTGTCTACTTCTGCATGTATACATATGTCTACCGGTCACAGTTTGGCCGCTTAGACAATAACAGGCAAGGCTCATAAGGGTCTCTGAAGGAGAACAGCAATGACAGATAACGCACAGATTGCCATCATCGGTACCGGTTTTTCCGGCCTGGGTATGGCCATCAAACTCAAGGAAGCCGGTTTTCACGATTTTGTGATCATTGAACAGAGTGATGATGTCGGCGGCACCTGGCACGAGAACCATTACCCGGGTTGCGCCTGCGATGTGCAGTCAGCGCTCTATTCCTTCTCCTTCGAACAGAACCCCAACTGGAGCCGCATGTTCGCGCCCCAGCCGGAAATTCAGGCCTACCTCCGGCACTGTGCCGAGAAATACGGCCTGATGGAGCACGTTCGCCTGAATACCCACGTTGCCGGCGCGCGCTGGGATGAAAAGGCATCCGGCTGGACCATCGAAACCTGTGACAGCCCGAAACTGTGGGCTTACATGCAGAAAAATGGTCTGAAACCCGGTGACGAGCTGGATCGTTCCGATAAAACCCTGCCTAAATTCAAGAAACTGAAGGCTGATATCGTGGTGTCCGGCATGGGTGGGCTCAGCACCCCGGCGTACCCCGAGATCAAAGGCATCGAGACTTTCACCGGGGCCAGCTTCCACTCCCAGGACTGGGATCACGACTATGACTTCCGGGGCAAGCGCGTAGCGGTCATCGGCACCGGTGCCTCCGCGATCCAGTTTGTACCGGAGATTGCCAAGGATGCAGGCCATCTTGACCTGTACCAGCGCACCCCGCCCTGGATCATGCCCAAGCCGGACCGGGCAATCCGTCCGCTTGAAAAGGCTTTGTTCCGGAAATTCCCACAGACCCTGAACGCGTTCCGTCAGAGCATCTACTGGATGCTTGAAGGCCGTGTACTGGGATTTGTCGGCAATCCCCGCCTGCTCAAGGTGGGTGAGTTGCAGGCACGTCGCCATATTCGCAACCAGATCAAAGACAAGGAACTGCGTAAAAAGGTCACGCCGGATTTCCATTTCGGCTGCAAGCGGGTTCTGATTTCCAACAACTACTACCCGGCGCTGGACCAGGACAACGTTGATGTATTGACCGACGGCATCCGGGAAGTAAAAGGTAATGTCATTGTCGATAACCAGGGCAATGAGCGGGAAGTGGACTGCATTGTCTACGGCACCGGATTCAAGGCCCAGGATCCGATTCCCCGCGGCATGGTGTTCGGCCGTGGCGGACAGGATTTGCTGGATGCATGGCGCGAGGGCGCGGAGGCCTACAAAGGCACCACGATCGCCGGCTTCCCCAACTTCTTCATGCTGATGGGACCGAATACTGGTCTGGGCCACAGCTCCATGGTCTACATGATTGAATCCCAGGTTCAGTACGTACTGGATGCCATCAAGAAGATGCAGCACCGGCAGTGGAAGAGTGTGGAAGTCAAAGAGGAAGCGTTCAGCGAATACAACGCCTCCATTCACGCCAAACTGGGTGACTCCGTCTGGCAGACCGGCTGTCAGAGCTGGTATGTCAACGAGAACGGAAAGAACACCACACTCTGGCCGGGCTTCACCTGGCAGTTCCGTCAGCAGACCAAGCGCTTTGATGCGGAGCAGTATGTTTGTGAGACGTCAGGTGTGATCGAGGAAGGTGCTGAAGCGGCCCTGGCTGGCTGAGCGCTTGAATGTGACCGCATTGTGACATAACGTTCCAAGCTCGACATGCCACGGAGCCGGTGTGTCGAGCGACAGCAACCCAGGACGGGTTGCTTCCAGTAAACAGGGAACGTTATGTTTATCAAACACTTCTTTGATATCAGGCCAGAGGAACTGCGTCTGATTGAAAGCCCTCGTGTTGCCGCTGAAACGGTTCGCAAGGCGCTCTCCAGTCCCCATTCACCCCGGGCATCGCTGTTCTTCTATTCAATTCCGGGATTCGGTTCGGGAACAAAAAACAGCGAATATCCGCGCTTACTAGACAAGCTCGCCTCGGGAGAACTCTGTCTTATCTATTCCGGTATCGGCAGTGATACTCCCAGAAGCCCTGCGGTTGTCTGGCAAGACAGGTCAGGTAAATCGAGTGGCGGCTGGCGGTGTGCACTGTTCGGTGAATCTATTCCGGGACTTGAGAGGACGGTCGAGACACTGAACCGGAAGAGCGTCACTCCTGCGGATATAGACCGAATTCGCAGCCCGGGAGGAGGTGAACGATCCAACCCAGACGAGACAACTCCAAATCCTGGCCAGCACGCCGACCCCACTGACCACAAACTATCCCTGCCTCTGGGGGCTGCCGCGAGTGTGCTGCCCATTGCGGCCACTGCCAGTGACGAATCTGAGCCTGACGACAGTGAGGGCGTCCATGTTGTTCTCGGGTTGTTTACCGATGGGACGCTGAATAACTACGACAACATTGTGGAATTCCGGGAAAAAGCCAAACGATGCCTTGATCCCGATAAGGTCGCCCCAGCGGATATCGAGGCGTGTCGTGATCGTTTGGCCTTGGAGCTGGGTGACAGTTATGCCAATGCGCCTACAAATGTGATCAAGTTGTTTGATTTGTATAGAGAAGGTGAGCAGAGAGATAAAAATGCAAGAACGAGGTTTGTCAGGGAATACGAGCCTGGTGCAGGGACTCAGAGTGGGGAAAGTGATTCGGTTATAGGAATGGCAACAGGGCTCGGCGATACCGGAGTGATCGCTCAGGTTGAGCGGTTATTCAAGAAAGCTGCGCGAACGATTGCGCGAGACGTTGGGAATTCAAAGATACAAAGTATCTCTGTAGACCTTTTTGGATTTAGTCGGGGAGCTGCTGCTGCCCGCCATGCGAGCAATCAGATCCTGAAAGGAAAAGACGGGGAAATGGCCAAAGCCATGCTTGACCATGACATTAAATGGCCAGATAGAGTGACCGTCCGATTTCTAGGTCTGTTCGACACTGTAGCAGGGGTTGTTAATCCGACAAGACTGGATCTATCCCCAGGAAATGATCGCAACAGTCCCCTGAAACTTTATGTTAATCCGCACAAGGTTGTTCAGGCGGTTCACTTGGTAGCAAAAGATGAGAAAAGGGCAAATTTCTCTTTGAATAGCATCAAGCTGTCTGGTAACGATATTGCCGACAACTTTCGTGAGATCGAGTTACCTGGGGCACACTCAGATATTGGAGGCGGTTACCCCGAGCAGATCGTAGAGGAACTCCTACTCCATCCAAAACTGACTGTGAAAGGTTCGATGGTCAGATGGCCCAAGCAAACGCCTGAATGGGACGTTCTTAAGGCTTTGAGGTCGACTATCGATTCTGAAGGATGGGTTGGGCGTCATAGTTTAAAGCTCGATGATGGGAGATCCGCTTCCCTAAGGATTGATCAAGAATCGAATGAACATCCGTTGCCGGATGGGAGAGTAGATCTTTACCTGCGGATGAGGCGTTTGTTAAAGGGCGAATACTCTCACGTAAGCCTAAGGGTTATGCACAGGCTAGCGAGATCGGCTGGTGTCCCCCTGAAACCTATTCCGAATCGCCGTGATATGAGTTTACCGGGTGATCTGGAGGCGATTTTTGATTCTTTGCTAAAAGATATTACCAACGGCGAGGACGAACCAAGAGTTGGTGATCAAGAGCTGGCGTATATCCGGCAGCGTTATCTGCACCATTCGGATAACTACAATCTATTGGAAGGTTTAATTAGTGGTACCCCCTTCTCGTCAGAATACCCTTTCGATGAGTTCCTACACCCATTACGACCTAGTGCATCTCGCGCTAGGCTCATACATTTTAATGCCGAGAGTTCATGAGTGATGCTGAAAATTAAGGGATTAATGATCTGGCTAGCAATATTTCTATGTTCGTGTAGCTCGCTCTCAGGATCAGAGGAAAAAATTACCTGGTACTTTCAGCTTGCAACGCCTGAGCATTACGACATTTGGGTAGAGCACCTCCAGTTCGAACGATCTGGCGTGCGGCGCTGGTATCACCCTGCGGGATACATGAGCTGTTGCTGGAAAGGCCCAAGTGGACCATCTGGTGTTTCCGGCTTTATGGAACCCTTCCCAAACTTTGTGGCCATCCAGTGGTTCTCGTTTTCGGAGCAGAAGTTCTATCAGCGGCTGATCGAAATTCCATCAGAGTGGAAGGAGAGGATGAAAGAGTTGGCGCCGTCATACACTCCCAAACGGATGCGGATGACGCCGAGAGATACGCTGACATTTGGCTTGGCACCAGGTGGGGAAATTGTTGTCTGGATGATGAGCCAGATAGGCAATGAAGTCGAACTGGCTCGCTTTAAGGCGAACGAACTGGATCGTGATCCAGAGATCTATTCAGTCAATACCGAAGACTATCGCGAGCAGCATGGGGAATATCTGAAGCAGCATGGGATTCCCACGACAGGCTGGTAGTAGGTCTCTACGCCAGAAATCTCTGCACCATTAAGATCATTAAAACCTCTTCGAACTTTTGATTGGCGAATCCCAAACATCTTGGGAATTTCCATTCACAGAGTTACATCCGATGCGTTCTACGCTGTCTCGGGAGCGGAAATTGCTTTCCAATAAAAAGATGCAATAGATCATGATGATCCAAAAATATTTGGCAATAGCTTTACTTCTTTCTGCAACAGCCTGCAGCACGGTTTATCAACAGGTTGACGAGGTAACGTGGAGATTCCAGGTTGCCACACCGAAACATTACGATGTTTGGGTAGAGCACCTTGAGTTTGAACTATCTGGCGTTCGTCATTGGTGGCACCCGGTTGGCTACATGGGGTGTTGCTGGAAAGGCCCGAATGGGCCTACGGGTGTTCTGGGACGCATGGAGCCTTTTCCCAATTTTGTGGCCATCCAGTGGTTTTCGTTCGCGGAGCAGGTGTTTTACCAGCGGTTGATAGAGATCCCTCCTGAATGGAAAGAGAAAATGCGTGCGCTTGCGCCTATGGTCACACACGTTGACGTTCGCATGAGGCCGCGGTACATCCTGGCCTTCGGCTTGGCTCCGGGCGGAGAAATTGTAGTCTGGATGAAAAATCAAATCGGCAACGAGGTAGAGCTCGCACGCTTTCAAGCCAACAAGATTGAGCGTAGTCCGGCTATATACCGCAATAGTACAAAGGAGTACCTGGAGGAGAATGGTGCTTATCTTGAAAAACACGGAATTCCCCTGACCGGCTGGTAACCCTTAGGATAGGAGTACGTATGCCGCATCCACCCCTGACGTATCCAATGTAAGAGCGGGTTGTTCATATTGGTCACAGACCGTAATAGGGCATTGCGATGATTAAAGGGTTAGTGCTGGCGATTACCATACTGCTTTCGGCATGCAGTACTTCAGCGCCAAGCGAGGAAGAAACTATATGGTACTTTACCCTGGCGACGCCAAAGCATTACAGCATCTGGGTAGAGCACCTCGAATTCGAACGTTCTGGCGTGCGGCACTGGTATCACCCGGCAGGCTATATGAGCTGTTGTTGGAAAGGGCCGCACGGCCCTGCGGGGGTGTCAGGCAGGATGGAGCCATACCCGAACTTTATCGCTATCCAATGGTTCTCTTTTGCTGAGCAGAAGTTCTATCAACGCTTAATTGCAATTCCTGAACATTGGAAAGAGCGCATGAAAGAGTTGGCTCCACAGAAAACGCAGTTATACGGAACTGTTTATCGTCCGAGAAATTTTCTGACATTTGGATTGGCGCCAGGCGGGGAAATTGTCGTCTGGATGATGGGCCAGGTAGGTAACGAAGTCGAACTGGCTCGCTTTCAGGCGAATGAATTGGATCGTGATCCGGAGATCTACTCGGTCAATACTCAGAACTACCTTGAGGAAAATGGGGAGTTTCTTGAGCAGCATGGCATTCCAAAGAGTGGTTGGTAGCTCTTGGCGCACAAATACCCAATTTGGGCAAAATAATTCCCAAATTGGGTATTTGTTCGAATTTTCGTCAGGGCATAGCTTCGACCAGTGCGTTTATCTCATCCGTCACCCGGATAAGGCTACTCAACAAGCTTTCGTCGACATCAATGAATCCCTCATACTCCGCCAGATTCCTCTTTCGGTGAGCCTGATCCAGAACGCGCCATTTTTGAGGGGGTAGTCCAAGAGTATGTTTAAGGCACTGGAAAACCAGATAACGGTTGTCTGAGCGATAGCCACACTGGCGCAATGCTGCCAAAGAAAGGGCATGGGCTGCGTTGTAAGCCAGGTCAAAGCGGCTTTCGGGGCTTAAGGACTCTAGCTTTGCATCCTGCAACCTTGCTCTTCCTGACTTTATGAGACCCTGAACTTCTGAAGGGTCGGGGGGTTCCAACTTCAGCTTTCGTATCTGCACCAGGTTGTCGAGAGCTTTTTTATCCATCAATGCTTCCTTTCAGTAGAACATACGGCCCTTCCAGGACCTTCCTGATGAACGGGTTGCCTTGGGCTCGCCGTTGGTGAAATTCCTCAGTAGTGTAAAGTGTTGGATTGATCGGGCGGCTGAGTTCTTTTTCTACAGGTTCTAATGCTTCAAAAACATCTTCAAGTGTAAGCGAATCTGAAACCAGCATCAGGTCGATATCACTGTCTGCATGATCTGTTTGCTTTGCGAAGGAACCATACAAGAGCGCAAGCTTCAGGGCACTTTCCATCGGTTCCATTGCGCGCCGTATAGCCTCTTGCGGCCCTAAAGTTTTAACGACCAGAGAGCGCAGTTCGTGGTAGACCGGCGAATGCGTGTTGGTGCTGTATCGTTTCTGCCGACCATGACGTTTCAGTATGACTAATCCGCACTCAACTAATCGATTGATTTCTCTCTGGACGGCCCCTGTACCCACGCCTGCTTTTTCAATGAGCTCACCAATAGAGAACTCATGTTCCGGTTGGGAATAAAGAAGCTTCAGGACCTGTTGGCGGGAGAGCGAAAACAGGGCGTCTGCGATACTCATGTTCGGGGCGGGGCAGTCTTTACTAGGTGGCATGATATTGCTGAGGCTCAATTTTACCCAATTTGGGAAATAATATACCCATATTGGGTGGAATAAAAGTGAGCCATTCGTTCCTTCTTCAAACTCCAGCCAAAGAACTCGTCACTGGAAGTCTCTCCGCGATTGCGTTAAAACTGGTCCCAACCCACAACAAATTCAAATGGTTGGCATGGCATCCAGTACTGAGCCCGGGTCTTCGATCGACTGGCCTTCGGTGGTCTTTGATCCTGTTTTCATGGCGGGACTGGAGCGCATGGCGGCGAAGCGTTTTGTGCAGCCTGCGCTGAAAGAAGAAGCCGTAACGGCGATGATTGAGGCGCTCAGTGAGAATCACTGGCAGTGCCTGCAGAGCTTCACCGGGAAAAGTCAGCCTTCTACGTTTGCCTATTCCATTGCCAGCCGCGCCATGGAGGATTTCGCCCGCCGCCGTTTCGGTCGCCCGCGTCCACCCGCCTGGTTGCAGGAGCTTGGGCATGCCTGGGTAAAGCTTTGGCACATGCTGTGCCTGGAGCGCCAATGGCCGGACGCCATCAAAAACCGCTTGGCGATAGACTTTCAGGACGGCCTGATTGAACAGGCTATCCGCACTATCAAGCAGAAGATTCCCCGTTGCGGAGAACCCGGTTTCTCCGAATGTTGCACCACCGAGCTGGGCTTGGCACAGCTACCCGACGATCACGGGAGCAGTCTCACCGCCATTCTCCGTAATACGCAACGGAGCAAGGCGCTGGAAGTGTTGGGCCAGTTGCTTGGCCAGGCTGACGCATCGGATGCGGTGTGTCCGTCTAATGCTGAAGAAGCGCTCGACTCGATCAACACTCGGCTTTCTCTGAGTGAAAATGACCGTCTACTGCTTTCGCTGAGCTATGAAGATGGCCTATCCAGCCGCAGGATCGCGGAGCTTCTCGATCTCAGCGCCGCGACGGTACAGCGCCGCTTGCAACGTATTCGTGTCGAGCTTCAGACCTGCCTGAAGCAAATGGGGGTCGATGAGGCGATCGACATGGAGGCAGAGTTTGGCCAATAGCACAGAAAAAACCGTGATTCAGGCCCTGCTACAGCAACAGTCTACAGAGTTGCTGGGCCATCCCCTGTTCACTGATTTCGAGAGTGAGGACGCTGTCCTGGCGGCATTTGTCGACGAACGCCTGACTGCCAAGCAGAAGACGGTGGTTAAAGAGGTGTTGTCCAGCAACCCGATGCTGCGCCAGCAATGGCTGGCGGTGCGGGCGGCTCAGGCGAGTCAGCCTGCCGTTGGCCGCTCAAAAGTGAAACTCGGATGGTCGTTCGGCGGGATTGGTGCGGTTGCCAGCGTGGCCCTGGCAGCGGTGCTGCTCTGGCCGAACAAAGAGCCAGAGCCACAACTGGAGCTTGCAGCGAAACGGGAAATGCGCGCCCCGGTCAACGTCGCATCGGCACCTGATTATGCGGACATAGTCCAAGTCGTGCCGCTCTCCGCCTGGCAGGCATTTTGGGAGGTGTACGAGGGTGAAGAAAGCACCGCGTCGCCGATTGACCAGACCGCACAACTATTTGGGCAACTGGCGAGCAACCTTCGTGCGCTGGAAGCAACGGCATGCCAGGACGGTCGTGTGCCGCTGGGCGAAGAAGTATTGCCGGTCAAGGCCTCGTGGGGGCCATTGTCTGAGCGCTTCGCAGAGGAACTCGCCCCGCTTACGCCGCAAAACGATGCCCAATGGTGTCAGCTCGGTGCAATCCTGAAGCAGAAGGCGCAGAAGACCATTACGGATAACAATCCCCAACGCTGATTCGCAGATTGGGCTGATGCAGTTTTTCCTCCTGTCCGTCGAAGAAGGTAATAACGTCGGAAAGGAGAGTGTCATGAAAGGGTTAAAGTCTGTCGGCCTGGGCCTGATCGCTGGAAGTCTGCTTGCAGCGTGCGCAAGTGAGCGTGTTGGTGAGCAGTCGGTCGTCCAGCAGGAGAAGCAGGTTTCGTCAAAGTTCCTAGAAAAACGCATGGTAGCGGCTTCCGCGCCGCTGATGCAGGCGGACATGTCTGGAGGAGCTCATGTTCAGCCGGTACCTGGCCAGATCATCGGCTCAAAGGATCGATTTGAGTCCGTTGAACAAAACCCGGTGCACCGGGTGGTCGATGAACCTGTTTCTACGTTTTCCTCAGATGTGGATACCGCTTCGTACAGTTTTTCTCGCCGCCGGTTATCGTCGGGGCGATTGCCCGAGCCAGATGCCATACGCCTGGAAGAGTGGCTGAACTACTTCGATTATGACTACCCCGCCCCCGAGAGGCCGGAGCAACCGTTCAAGCCAACGGTAACGGTCACCGACTCTCCATGGAAAGCAGGCAATAAACTGCTGCACATCGGCATCCAGGGCTACGAACTACCCCAAACAACCCGGCCCCGGGCGAATCTGGTTTTCCTGCTCGACGTGTCTGGCAGCATGAGCGCTGAGGACAAGCTGCCCCTGCTCAAGCAATCCCTGACCATGATGCTCAACGATATGCCTGACGACGATACCGTGGCCATCGTGGTCTATGCGGGTGCCTCGGGTGTGGTGTTACCTCCCACACCAGTGAAGGAAAAAGCGAATATCCTGATGGCGTTGAACCATCTGCAAGCGGGCGGTTCCACCGCCGGAGGTGAGGGTATCCAGCTCGCCTACCAGCTGGCGGAGGCGAACTTCGATGAGAAGGCCGTCAACCGGGTACTGCTCGCCACGGATGGCGATTTCAACGTCGGCATGACAGATCGTGATGCCCTGGAGGGCCTGATCGCCCGAAAGAGGAAACAAGGTATCTACCTGTCTGTCCTGGGGTTTGGTGCTGGCAACTACAACGACCACCTGATGCAGACACTGGCCCAGAACGGCAATGGCGTGGCGGCCTATATCGATAACCTAAACGAAGCCCGCAAAGTATTGGTTACGGAGGCGACCTCATCTCTGTTTCCCATCGCCGAGGACCTGAAAATCCAGGTGGAGTTCAACCCGGCCACGGTTCAGGAATACCGGTTGTTGGGCTATGAGACCCGGGCCCTGAAGCGGGAAGATTTCAATAACGATGCGGTAGACGCCGGAGATATTGGCGCCGAGCACAGTGTTACCGCCATTTATGAGATCACCCCGGTGGGTGGCAGACCGTTAATCTCGCCTTCCCGATATGAAACGGAGCTGTCGAAGCCGATGGAGGAAAAGGCCGATGAGTATGCGTTCTTAAAGCTGCGCTACAAGCTGCCGGGCGAGAAAGCGTCCAAACATCTGGAAACTCCGATACCGGCACACAATACCGGGGTTGATGAGGCACTGCGTCACCAGGAAACCGCATTCGCCACTGCGGTAGCGGGTGCCGGGCAATTGTTGAGTGGCGGTAAGTACACCGGCGACTGGACGCTGGAAGATGCGATTACCCTGGCGCAGGCCAACCGGGGGGACGACCTGTACGGTTACCGGGCCGAATTTGTGCAACTGCTGCGCCTTGCCAGGGAACTGGATTGATATACCCCCCATATAGGGGGTGCCGTGCGCTAGCGAGTCGTATAGATTGCCTTAAGGGGAATTGGGGATTTATGACGTGGATTTACCAGGAGTATCGAGGGGCTATGAAGTACCTATTGGTTGTTACCTTGTTATCGATAACCTTTTTGAGCGGTTGCGGAACATACAATGCTAAACGTGAAAGTTACATGCAGGACAAGGTGTATGTAACAAAACACTATTTTGGAGACGCAGTTTCAGAACCGAAGTTTTCCCACTACGAGCTACGCGCCGATTACAAGGTTTCTGATGATGAGCTCAAGGTGAGTGTTGATCCAATTGAGATCTACACCCAGAGAAAGGAGCGATTCGCCATCAAGAAGGCGGTGAGCTACAAGCGTTATGGCCCCATTCGTTACAGCCCAACACGATGCGTCATTGGCGTGATAGGTGTTTTCCCCGTTGTGTTTGCGCTGATCGACAATGACTACGCTGATAGTTTCAAAAAGGCTTGCAACAAGGTTTACACGTGGGAGCGGGAGGAGAAAGAGCTGCCGCCAGAGAAGGCAGGGGTGGAAGCTGTCAGCTTGGAGCGCAGAGACTACCGGGATTCGGATGGAAAATTGAGTCTTCAGCTCGGGGTCAATGGAAAGATTGTCAACGGTGTGTTTCTTACAGGGTTCAAGGGCGGTAACAGAAACGATGCCTACGTTTGGAACATCAATAATTGGTATGACTTCTCTCAGCTGAATAATGACGAATCTCTTAGCATCAAAATTATTAATGATCGGGATGGGGAGACGTTGGTTAAAGATTTATCAATAAAGAAAAACGAGTCTGAGGTATTGATATTTAAAAGCAAATATGACGGTGTCTTCCACTTATATTATTATTGCAGGTTATGTAATGCTAATCTCACTGATAATTTTTATACGGATCAGGAGGTTTTGATATGGCGAACCCGGAGCTATCTCTATAAAGGGGATGATTCGCTGAGCTTCGTCTCTTCCTGTATTGAGGATCGATTTGACCACTTGCGCCACGGTAATGTTTTGGTGAGGAAGGCAAGTACACCAAAAAAGTTGATGGAGCTGAACTCTTTTATGTATGACAGATACGTTCCGGTTCGTGGCGTTAAGTCCCCTGATGAGCCAACCCCTGATCAGATTCGGTCTTGCATCAGAAAGAAAGATCTAGATTTGGTAATTGAGGAGTATTGATTAAATATTCTTTAATCCAAATTAAATTTTTAGGTGATTGTAATGAGGTTTTGTATTTCATTTTTTATGGTTCTTTGGAGTTTTGGTTCAACCGCATACGCTGAAACCAATGATCTATCCTGTGAGACCATCGGTTATGCATACGACTACGATAGTAAAATGTTTTATCAATCCAGGAAGGCCCATTTCTGGTACGAAAGCATAGACCACTGCACCTTTGAAGGGCCAAATCACCATGCGTTGGTTGAGTGGCGATCGTTTTTTGAAAGCGAAGTTCGTGATAGTTATAGCTACAAGGTGAGAGTAACAACCGACTGTGGGTGCAGCGGTAAACGGGCATCGGGAGTGGCCCGTAAATTCCAGGATGCCAAGAAAGATTTTGTGAGGCGTGGCTTCAAGGTAGAGCACCTCAAAGGGTTTTACCCTGAAAATAGAGAAATAAATTCTGGAGCGCCATCTGGCACAGTTCTATTACAGTACTAATTTGTTATCCGGTCCGTGTTTGATTGGAAAGTTACATGCCGGCTTGAGTTGGTCAATGGAGAGGGGAAGTAAATATGAATATTAATGTCAAAAAAGGTGTTGTCGGAATCTGCCTGCTGGCTGGAATGTACACAGCTCCGGCTAGTGCCCGTGGGCCGGGATACATGTTTTGTGAAGCTGAGTACCGGGAGATTTCGGGAGATGGTGCCGAAGGGTACGTATCAAAAGTTTTCCATGTTTCCGAGTTTTATGATGACGAGGTCAGCGAAAGCTTTGGAAAGTACATAGACGCTGAGTACGCGCCAGATTATGCGCCCTATCGATATACTTGTGAATATAACCTGTTTGACACAAAAAGGGCAGCAAAGGATGCGAGGAATGATGTTATTTCCGATTGGCGGTCAAGTGGGTATAAGGCCCATAAAGTAAACTGGAAGTATTGAGTGTCTGATTTGATATTATTTATAATATTATATTTTATAGGATCTCTTGTTATGATTTTTTGGGCTTTGATAATTTCTTTGGGGTTGTCATTATTTTCTTCGGCTGCTGCGAGCGCGCCTGCCGATGAGATGATTCTGAAATGTAGTTATGACAAGATTTCTAAAGAAAATAGAGAAAAAATCGGTGATGGGGCGCGATTTTTCAGGCTTGTCGAAAATGAAGGGAGCAACAATTTTCGCCTCTTCATGTATTTTGATACTAAAGGGAGATGGGGCGAGTTGCGCCAGACTGATGGTTTGTATTATGCAGCTGTAAAAGTCTCTGAAGAAGAGATAAGATATGATTATACTAGTGATAGTGGTGCCTCCGATCACAGCTACGTAATTAATAGGGTTACGGCGAGTTTTTATGCAAATGAAGGGAAATATTACGACTATTATTTGCAAGGTAGTTGTTCTCGTGTCGAGTCTGGCCCTAAAGATAAAGTGTCAAAATTCTGATAGCGTGCCGGCTCGCGATTGATACGATTGTTACCAAAACATCAAACAACAAGGATTGGCCTGGCCAGAAGCCGTTAAAAATTTGGGCGTAGGACCTTTGCATGTCGCAATTAAAAACAAAAATCGAAAACAGTTAGGTGGCTGATTCAGCGTGAGCCTGCTTTATTTCGAAGACGATGTCATGGTGATGGAACACGCAACACCATCGGAAGAGTGGGACAGATAACCCCTGGGCTGATTGAAGCGGTAGTCTGCGATGGGCGATGAACAGCTAAAGCATATTACGGTGACGGCGAAGAATTTTGCCCAGCTTGACCTGCAGCCGGGGCAGCGTTTGGCGCTTCGCTATGTCGTCATGCAGCGGTTACATGTTGATGGATCGGGCGTCTTGTACCTGGCCACGGAGCGAGCAACGGGTGAGGAAGTTCATGTTCATGTTCTGTATCCCAAGGGGTGATTGGTCTCTGCGATGGCAGAGGACCGGGTTGCTTTGCCTCGTGTTCGCGCTTCCCACATCATGGGCAGATACTCCGCCCCATGAAGTGGAAAACAAGGTTACGCCAGAAACTGTCGAGTTCTCCGATTTCCAGGTGGAAATGTCTCGTCAAACTGTAGAGCAAGTGGATATCGACAGTCATCCGGATGCCATCAGCTTCAGAAGCCGATTCAGCGCCTTGGTGGGGCGTCCTGCCAATTTTGCTGGCCATTACCGTCTGTTGTTTTGGGGCTGTGGCACAGAGTGCCAGCAGTTTTCCATTGTGGATGTGAAAACGGGGCAGGTCTTTATGGACGAAAGCTGGTCAACCTCCCTAGGGGTGAGCTTCCGGGCGGATAGTACTTTGTTGATCACTAATCCGGGAGCACGGCCAACAATGCGGATGAAGACTGGTTACTATCAATGGGATGGCAAGCAGCTCCAGCTCTTGAGGCCTTAGGTGATGCGACGGTAGGCAAAGAAACCGTCAGATTGGCTGGGGAGGTTCGTCATCATCGTCCAGCGGATCGAGGCCGAAGCCCCCGGTTTCCTCTACGAAGAGGCTGTCGGGTGCAGGCGCAGGTACGGTTTTCCATGCAATAACACGCCCTTGCTCCAGAAC
Source organism: Marinobacter nitratireducens (assembly GCF_000708045.1). Lineage (GTDB taxonomy): Bacteria > Pseudomonadota > Gammaproteobacteria > Pseudomonadales > Oleiphilaceae > Marinobacter > Marinobacter nitratireducens. The sequence goes on along the minus strand of NZ_ANIE01000001.1, from coordinate 126,549 downwards.
TAACTCCAGATGGTTCTTCTGTTCTTCCGGGGATTCACCACCCAGCGTTATGGTACCCGTGTAATCCAGCGCCAGGTTGATGTTCTGGTAGTGCCAATACCCCATGCCGGCATCGGTGGCTTCTATGCCATTGAGTGGCGGCAAGGTGTAATCACCAAGGGCCTCGTCCATGAGCGCGTCTAATTCGCTCCTTTCTTGATACCAAGTTCGGTGTATGCGTTTTCGGCGAGGAGGCGTATGGCCGACGGTCAGGTAGCCCAGATACAGCTGCTCATCATGAATATCAAAATGCGCGACAAACCCCGCCCAGTTGGAAGAGTCTGTATCTTCGGGGTGGATGTCGTGGTCCCAGAGTGAGAAAAGCGACTTGTCTGCGGCGAGCAGGATGTAGCTTTTGCCCCTGAAACGTACGTATTCCGTTGGTACTTGGTCTGTCATGTGCTCTTGGACTCCGGCTGACCTCACGGTGCTGGGGTGTTATCCAGTCTGGTTCACCTTATGCCGGAACGGGATAAAAGGGAATGCCGGCAGCCCACAGATCACATCTGCCTGGGTACGTTCAGTTGCGTACGGCGGGGAAGGCAATCACAGGCTATGCTACACGACTGTATTCACTCCTATTTCTGATTGGATTTGCTCCGGATGTTCGAAGCCTTTTTCAGCACCTATCTCAGCAGTGCCGTTCGTTTCCTGTTCCTCCTTGCGCCCTTTTTTGTCGTGACCATGTTTCTGGCACTGACCCGAGGGCTGTCCGGCCAGGAAAAGGCGTCGATCATTCGGCGTGCCTGCGTGTCCGCGTTTATTCTCGGTGTGGTGTTGTTCTTCGCCGGCCCCGTGCTGTTCAATGCTGTTGGCATTACCCTTAATTCCTTTCGGATTGGTGCGGGTTGCCTGCTGTTTCTGACCGCAATCAGCCTGGTAAACAGTGGCACCCGCAACCACGCGACCGGCTTACCGGAAGAGGATCGTGACGACGTCGCGGTGGTTCCGTTGGCGATTCCCGTTATTATCGGCCCGGCAACCATTGGTGCGATCATGGTCTACGGGGCCGAGCTAAAATCCGCGCCGGAAGTGGCCGGCGGATTATTTGGCCTGACCACCGGGCTGCTGATTCTGGCTGGTCTGCTGCGGCTGTCCGGCTATCTGGAGCGGGCGTTGGGGAAAACCGGCCTGAACATCATGTCGAAGATCAGTGGTTTGATTTTGTCAGCCATGGCAGCCGAGATTGTGCTGACGGGGATAGCGGGCTTTATCGCCAGCACTCAGGCAGCGGGCGCTTAGCGTTAGAGCGGAAAAGTGAGCATGTCAGCGAATACCATCGAACACAATCGTCAGCGCTTCAGTTTTGAGGGCATTGATGCCATCTGGCTGTTTGGCTACGGGTCTCTGATCTACAAGGTTGATTTTCCGTTCCTGGAGAAGCGGCCGGCGTCGATCAAGGGTTGGGTTCGTCGCTTCTGGCAGGCTTCTCATGATCATCGGGGTACCCCCGAGGCGCCGGGGCGAGTGGTGACGCTGATTGAGCAGCCCGGCGCCGTCTGTCGTGGTATGGCCTATCGGGTATCGCCAACGGTCTTTGAGCATCTGGATGTGCGGGAGAAAAACGGGTACCTGCGTTTCTCGACCCGGATGACCTTTGAGGATGGCAGCCACGCCGAGGGATTGGTGTACATTGCCACCGAGGACAACGAAGCATTCCTCGGTGAAATGCCGGAGCAGGACATTGCCCGCCAGATCGCCTCGGCATCCGGCCCCAGTGGTCCCAACTCGGAATACCTGTTGCGGCTGGCAGAGTCCCTGCGGGTACTGGGTGATGAATGCCCCCACACATTCTCCATCGAAGCCCACCTCACGTCCGCAAAAGGCTGAGCGTCAAGCAGTGTAAAGCTTGTGCAAAGGTTGGCTCTCGAGGCTGACAGCGCCCTTCCAATTGGTAATCTGGCGGTAAGGCTATCGGGATGTGTTTCCCGGTAGCATGATTCTTGTCGGTCAACGAACAGGAGAGCCGTCATGAATAAACTACTGATCTGCAGTGTTGCCGCGATTGCCCTTGGCTTTGCCGGAGTGGCCACTGCCGATGGCTATCTCGGGGGTGGGTATCCGCCAGGTATCCAGAAACGCCTGGATCAGGGCAAGGGCTTGCCACCTGGCCTCAAGAAGAAATATCTGCAGGCGGAATACCGCCGGGATCACCATCACAGACACCGTGATCACGACGATCGCCGCTGGTATGACAGGGATCGCCGGGAGTATCGGGATGGCTATCGTGACGGATATCGCGATCGGTACCGGGATAAGCGCCGTCACGACCGGTACCGCCATGATCGTGACCGATATCGGTATGAGTATCGGACCTCGCTGGGTATTAACGATCATTTACCCCCGGAGCTGCGCGTCGTCCGAATTCTGAACGACGCCCATACCCTTATCGAGCAGTCCCGCCGCTGAGCCGGAGCCGGAAACGCTTCCGCGGAGTGTCCTGACAAGCAGGGTTGAAGCCGCGGGCGGGATTTTGCCGCCTGTGGTTCAGCCCGATCAGGATCAGGGGCACGACAATCATCAGTGACCCGGCCAGGAACCAAAGGTCCGGGACTTCTCCGAACCAGATCCAGCCAATGCCAACAGCCCAGATCAGTCCAGTGTACTCGGCGCTGGTGACCTGGTTTGCCTCCACCTGCCGGTAAGCCAGAAGCACGGTGATGTTGTAGCCGAGTATAAGCAGTGACGATCCGATGGCACTGATCAGAATGCCCGGAGTCCAGGCCGCTCCCTCCCACAGCGCTAGAGCCGCAGCCGCTGGCAGGATCAACAGGTAGTTCAGGAACAGCTTGTGGACGGTGGTCTGTTCTTTCGGTAGCTGTCGAACCATGACGGCGTTGATGGCCAGGGCAAACGCTGAGCCCAGCGCGGCAATGGCGGCCCAGTTGAACTCCACCGGTCTGAGGATGACGATGATCCCGGTAAATCCGCTAAAGACGGCCAGGGTGCTCAGTGGAGTCAGTTTTTCCCGGAACAGGAATACCGAGAGCACCATCACCAGGATTGGTGCTGCGTAGAAGATGGCGTTGGCGGTGGCCAGCGGCAGGTTACCGAGGGCCACTACCATGCACAGGATGCCGATCAGATGGATGTGGGCACGGAACGCGTGGGTTTTCAGGCCGCTGAACAGATGCTGGCGGTTGAGTTGGCCGGCCAGCGGCAACAGGAAGGCCAGGGTGATCAGGCAGCGCAGGAAGGCGAACTGGAACACGGGAGCGCCCGGGTCCAGCAGTTTGATGAATACGTCAGAGCCAATGGCCAGGGCGTTGCCGATGACCAGCAATAGAATGGCGCTGTTGACGGTTTTTCCTGACATATTCCTTCCTCCATCATTTAACTGCTCTGTTCGGTGCCAGAGCTGGCTGAGTGTTCCCTCCGAAAACCGCTGTGAATACATCCCTGTACGCTTGCTCTGCGCCATCCATGGCTCCGAGCATTTTCGGAGTGAACACTCAGCCAGCTCCCCAAGCTCTGGTGGAAGTCTACGTCCGTGCTAATATCCGATAAAATGATCATTATTCGCCATCTATTAGAAAATTCGATATGAGACTTCCTCCCTTAAAAGCTCTCCCGGTCTTCGAGGCCGTGGCCCGGCTGAACAGCTTCTCCCAGGCCTCGGAGGAGCTGGCGATTACCCAGAGTGCGGTCAGCCACCAGATCAAGCAGCTGGAAACCTACCTCGGTGAGCGGCTGTTCTGGCGGTCGGGTCGCCGGGTGACGTTGACGGATGAAGGGCGCCAGTATTTCGATGCCGTCGGCTCGGCGCTGTTGCAGATTGAACGGGCCAGTGAGCAGTTGTTGGGGCATGAGGAATCGCGTATCCGGCTGTCGGTGTTCAGTTCCTTTGCGGTGCGCTGGCTGGTGCCGAGGTTGCCGGAGTTGCAGCAGTTGCACCCGCAGATTGATCTGGCGCTGGAGATGACCAGCGAGAATCCGGTGTTGTCGGATCGGGTGGCGGACTGCTTTATCACCATCCACAAGCGGTCATCCGCCTACAGTTATGAGCCTCTCTATGTCGAGCGGTTGTTCCCGGTTTGTAGTCAGGATTACTGGCAGAGGATTTGCCGGGAGCTGGGGCGGGAGGATGCCGATGCGCAGTCCCGGGAGATGACGCCGGATGAGGTGGCGCTGTTTCCACTGCTCTCAACTCACAGCATTTTTGACAAGCCAGCGGGCGACTGGGAAGCGTGGTACAAGTCGGTGGATCGGAGCATTCCGCAGTCCGCCCGTATCCAGCATTTCAGTCATATGTTGTTGGCCCTTGAGGCCGCGCGTTTTCATCAGGGCATTGCGCTCACCAACGATTACATGCTCAGTACCCGCAAGGATTCGGCGGATTTTGTGCGATTGCCGTGCCCGGCGGTGATGACCGGTGATGAGTTCTATTTTGCCTGGAAGACGAGCCGTCGTCGGGAACGGGGGATTCAGATTATCCGGCGCTGGTTGGTGGACGAGGCGATTCGAGGTGGGCTGAGGGCAAATCGTGACGTGGACGGCGAGGCTGTCTGAACGAATGGTAAGGAACGGTTCAGGCCCGGCGAGCGTGAGAGTGATAGCCTGATGAGAAATCCAATACGTTGTGAAGGGTTCGATATGAAGCTGTTGTTGAAATCCGTTCTGCTTGTGATCGCTCTGGCGCCGGTATCGGTGCTGGCGTCTCCGCCCCACAGTAATGGTTTGCCACCAGGGCTCCAGAAGAAGGTGGAGCGGGGCGAGTCATTGCCGCCGGGTTGGCAAAAGAAGCTGGACTATCGCCGTGGTGACCGCCTGGACCGCGATCTTTATCGCTATGGCCATGTTTATGACATCGAAGGTGGCCGTCAACGTATCGAGATTGAGGACAAAGTCTACACGGTCATCAAGGACACCCGCGAGATTGTGGATATCCTGAACGGTCGTTACTGATCGAACGTTTCCAGCGCCCGGACTCTCAGCTGCTCCGGGCCGCTGAATCGCGTGCTTCTGAGTGTCGCGATGGCGTTGTTGCGATCTTCCGGGCTGAGCCCTGACGCCAGGATCCGGGCCTTTTCCTCACGGTACCCTTCCAGCCGGTTTTTCCATTCGTTCTGTTGTGCGTCCAGCTGTGCCAGTTGAAGGGCTGCCGCTTCGCCAAGCGACTCGGCGCGCAGCTGATACAGGTCGGTACTCGAGGCACCCTCTGCTTTCAGCCGGTTTGTTTGTTGGTACACATCGGCGTTGATGGTGGCTCGCTTCCTCGCCTGTCTGTCGGCGACTGGCAGTTGCTGCTCCAGTAGTTGCAGTTGCTGCTGCCTTTGTTCAGCGCTCAGTGCGTCGTTCTGCTGGATTTCCAGTCGGGCGAGGGTGTAGTCGTCGAGTTGCTGGTCCCTGCCAAAGAATGCCGCCTGTTCGGCGCCCTCGAAATAGGTCTGTTGCAAGGCATCGAGTTCGGCTTGTCGTTGCCGGAGAGCACCAAGGTCAAAACCATCCAGTGTGACGCCGCCAGGCAGGGATTCCTGCAATTCGCCTACTGCCATCCGGTAGTCAATGTATCGCTCAAGAAGCGTCACCGCCTGGCTTTTTGCCGGCTCGTCGAGGCGTTGATCCAGGGCTGCATGCAGGCGTTGGATGACGACCTCCAGGGGCTCCCGGTCGACATTGGCGAGGTAGAAGTCAAACAGCCTCCGGAGATTGCGGTCGGGGACAAGGTCACCCCCGGGGTTGGTCGGAAGCTCCGCGCTGGGTTCAAGCCCCTGCAATTCCGGGGGCAGCGGTGTCTTTCTCGCCGTGATCTGAGCCTGTTGTGGTGACAGGGTGTTACCTATCGGCGCTCCGGTCGCCGCGGTTTCTCTGGACGGCTCAATATCCTCCAGGGGCTCGGGAGCCAGAGCAAGATAGAGAGTTAGCCCGGTAGCGAGGGCTAGGCCGCAACCGTATAGGATGACGTTCCGAGACATTCATTGCTCCTGGATTGACCCGACCGATGACGAATCACAGGTCGGGATCGAGGGGGTTACAGCCCGGCGTTTTTCAGGCGGTTGGCGTGATTGCGCATCAGGGTCAGCGGCGAGGTCTCAAACAGTGAGACAAGGCCGAGAACCTGGTTGTTCACGTCCAGGTGGTTCATGAAGTAGTCGTCGCGGATCACCTTGCCGAAATGGCTGGAGCAACGGCTGGTCACGCCATCGTTGGCTCCGGGAATGGCAAGGCTGGTGATGCCGAACAGGGCATCGGAGATATCCGCGCCGGTGGTGAACTGGGCAGTGCCGCTCCAGGAATAGAGGCGGATGGTATTTCCGGCAATCGAGACCTGTGAGGGGCCTTCGCCACAGGCCGTTGTGGGTACACCCGCCGGGAACATGGCGTTAAAGGCAGCGGAGCCCGGGGCGTTGAACTCGGCCAGCATGGCATTGATGTCGGATGGGTCGGCGGTGTTGTCGGACAGCAGATTCACCAGATCTCCCACCGCATTGGCCAGTGCCTCAAAGCCAACGCCGGTGAGGCTGCCCTCTGGAGCCACGCCGGTCACGATGTCTGCCAACTGCGAGCCCTTGTGGGGGGTGTGAAGAGTGGTGACAGAGGCAACCAGATCCGGGCGAGCGTTCATCACATAGCGCGAGGTGATGCCACCCTGGCTGTGACCGATGAGATTGAACTTCTGGATATTGCCTCCGGAGGCTGCCCGGATGGCATCCAGTTGTTCAATCAGCCGTTCTCCCCGGCGTGCGGAGCTGTCAAAGGCGTTGATTTTCGGGATGAAGACTCTGGCACCTTCATCCTCGAGGGCGCCGGGTATACGGTACCAGTAGTCAACACCGGCGATGGTGTCGAAAGCGAAGATACCGGGAACGAGCACGATCGGGTATCGGGTGGCGACTTCGTCGTTGGAGCCCCAGAGCCAATCGAACAGGCCTGCCTGGGCCGGGAGGGTAAAACTGCAGGCGAGCGCGAGCAGTGCGCCCTTGAGCCACAATTTCATAGCTTGTTTCCTTTTGTCTTTGTTATCGGAATGACTTCGTTAAAACAGCGCGATCCAATCTACGCCGGTGCTTTGCGGTAGCGCTTGTAAGAACTGACGAGAAGTCCGGAAAGCATCAAAAACCCGTGAGTTGGTCACGAATTCAACAATTGGTCAGGGTGGTCTGGCCAGGATTTACCTAGAATCAGCGGAACCTCTGAACAATAAGAAGCCGGCGGGCGGGATTGCCCAGCCTGGCAGGGAATGTTCGTACTGATGGACGATGATCGCTCAAATCTTCTTTACTTGTGGCCCCGGCGCACGTTGTTCGTGGGCTTTATGGACCAGCCGATACGGTTCAGTCAGGCTGCGGCTTCCGTGGTGTTTGGACTCAAGCAGCCAGTCACCGTCAGGGTCGCCGGGCACACGCCGGTACAGACTTGGTCGGTGTTACTGGCACCGGGGGCGAAAGTCGATATTGAACCGACGGGGCAGTTAGTCGCGGCCTGTTACCTGGATGCGCTGGGGCAGGACTACCGCCTGCTGTCACGTCGCATGCGTGAGGTGTTACCTGGGGTGCACGGCACGGTTCCCGGAGAACCAGGGCTGAGGCGGTGGCTGCAGGAACTGCATCGGGCGCCTGCGTTACCTTCCGAGGCGTATCGGTTGCTTGAGCAGGGTATCAATCCTGGCGCAGAACCCTACCCACCGGCCGATCCCCGGATTGAGAAGGTGGTTCGGATTATCCGGGAGCAGGTTCACCGCAATCTGTCGGTCGAGGTTTTGGCCGCTGAGGTGAATCTGTCTGTTTCCCGCCTGGTGGAGTTATTCCGGAATCAGGTTGGTGTGCCCATTCGCCGCTACCGGCAATGGCACCGTCTGTTCGTGACGTTTACCGGCGTTGAGAGAGGCGAGACATTGACGGATGCGGCCATTGCGGCAGGGTTTACCGATTCGGCGCATTTTTCACACACCTTCCGGATGACCCTCGGCATGAAACCGTCGGATATCCTGGCCATGCTGTCCGGCCGCCTTTTTGTGGATACCCATCAAGACGATACCCCGGCGGTTGTGCCGGGGTATGCTGGTGGTGAGCAGTGTTTAAGCCACTAGCGCGCGGATTTACTCCTTGGGGGGTCTCTCGACGACCTTGCGCTTGCCTTTGGCGCACCGTGACAGTGCTTTCAGGCCGTCGCCATCAAAGGCATCCACCCGAATCACGTCATAGAGTGCTGTTAGGGCCTCGAGCAGCTTGTCGCATTCATCGGCTTTCACGATGCCCTGGGCGCAGGCCCAGTCCACCAGTTCCTTGCGCTGATGCCCCATCAGCAGGGCAATGCCGTCGAGTTCGTCCTCATCCCGGTTGCGGATGGCTTCATGGAGCCGGGCCCGCATATCCGCCGTTTCGTTGGCCAGCTTGTAGGCATTGAGAACCCGGCCAAGCGGATCATCCGGATCCATGGTGGTAAAGGCTCCGCGGCTGATGCGTTGACGCACCGGGGTGTCTTTGACGATGGTGGCGGCAACCTCGCTGCCAAGCTTGTCATCCGGTCCGTTCAGGCCGGTGGCGCCAAGCGGGAATACCAGCAGACGCAGGGGCCAGCGCAAGGCAGGCACCGGGAAGTTGATGATGGCCTCCCGCATCGAACCCTGCAGGTCCCGCAGACTGGTCTGAAGGGACCACTCGACGAGGGGCCGCTGATCATCCGGGTAGCCTTCCTCATGCCACTGTTTGATCACGGCGGTGGCGTAGTAGAGGTGGGTCAGGCAGTCCGCCATGCGGCCAGACAGACGCTGGCGCGCCTTGAGACCTCCGCCGACGGACAGAAGCGTCACGTCTGTCATCAAGGCAAAGGCGGCCGAGAACCGGGCGAGTTGCCGGTAATGACGTTTGATTTCACCCTGTCTCGGTACGGACTCAACCAGTCCGCAGGTCAATGCCAGGACCGTCGCCCGCAGTGCATTCCGGGTCGTGTGAGCGAGATGCCGGTAGAACACGGCATCAAATTTTTTGACCGCCTGGCGCTCGTCCTCCATGCCGGCCGCTTCGATTTCCTCGACAATGTACGGATGGCAGCGGATGGCCCCCTGGCCGAAGATCATCAGGCTGCGGGTCAGGATGTTGGCCCCCTCAACGGTGATGCCAATGGGCACCGCCTGGTAGGCCCGGGCCAGGAAGTTCCGTGGCCCGGTGATTACTCCCCGGCCGGCCACCACGTCCATAGCGTGGTTGATCACCTCCCGCATCAGGTCGGTGTTACGGTACTTCAATACCGCGGATGGCACAGAGGGGCGAACGCCGCGATCCAGCATGCCGGATGTCAGTAGCCGTGCGGCATCCATCATGTAGGTGTAGCCGGCGATGGGTTCCAGGGCTTCCTGGACCCCCTCGAACTGGCTGATGGTGCGGCCGAACTGTTCCCGGGTGTAGGCGTAGGAGCCGGTCGCCAGGCTGGCCACCTTACCGGCGCCGGTACCCAGGGCCGGCAGTGAAATGGAACGACCGATGGACAGGCATTCCAGAAGCATGGTCCAGCCCTTGCCAAGCATGTCCTGGCCACCAATGACCTGATCCATGGGAATGAAGACCTCGGTGCCCCAGGTCGGCCCATTCATGAACACGGTATTCATCGGCAGGTGCCGTGCACCGGCGTTAACCCCCTCGGTTTCCCGGGGGACGAGAACACAGGTCACCCCAACCTCGTCCTGATCGCCAACGAGCTTGTCCGGATCGTAGACCTTGATGGCCAGGCCGATCAGCGTGGCTACGGGGGCCAGGGTGATGTAGCGCTTGTTCCAGGTGACTTTGAGGCCAAGCACCTCTTTGCCTTTCCACTGGCCCTTGCAGATGATGCCTTTGTCAGGAATGGCGCCAGCGTCGGAACCCGCCACCGGCGAGGTCAGCGCAAAGCAGGGGATTTCCTCGCCGTTGGCCAGTCGCGGCAGGTAATGCTGTTTCTGGGCGTCGGTGCCGTAGTGCATCAGCAGCTCACCCGGACCGAGTGAGTTGGGCACCATCACAGTGACCGCAGCCGAAACGCTGCGGGTGGAGATTTTCATCACGATTTCGGAATGAGCGGTGTTGGAGAACCCGAGGCCGCCGTCTTCCTTGGGAATGACCAGCCCGAAAAAGCCTTTTTCGCGGATGAATTTCCACACCTTGTCGGGCAGGTCGTACTGTTCGTGGGTGATTTTCCAGTCGTCCAGCATCTGGCAGAGCTTTTCCACCGGGCCATCGATAAAGGCCTGCTCTTCGCTGGTCAGGTGAGCTGGCTGGGCATCAAGTAACTTGCTCCACTCTGGCTGGCCTGAGAACAGCTCACCGTCCCAGTCCACGGAGCCTGATTTCAGGGCTTCGGCCTCGGTATCGGAGAGCTTGGGCAGTCGGCTGCGTACCCAGCCCAGAAGGGGCCGGCTGAGTTTTTCAAGGCGCAGATCGCCCGGTAGTACAAGCATCAGCGCCAGCGCCAGCAGGGCACCGCCAAAGAGGATGCTGAGGATGTGCCAGTCGTCCTGAAACAACCCGATGACGGTGGCAGCCGCCATGACTGCGGCGGCCGTGGTGCCGCCAATGCCGAGGTAGATCAGTATCAGGGCACTGATCAGTAGGAGCAGAACACTCATGGACAGACCTCCATATCATGAATGAAATCAACCAGATTCGCCTTTAACCATCGGTCAAAGTTCGTCCAGTTGCAAGGTCGGAGGAGGCAAACGGACCTTTTGTCGGATATTCCGGCGGTTACAGGCTGAGGCTGGTAATCAGCAGGGCCAGCGTCGCCAGTAACACCGCGACATTGGTGCCCAGAACCGGGTCGAGGCGATCCGGGAACTCGAGCGCAGAAGGCAGCTTCCAGCTTATCCAGATGGCCGCCGGAAGTGGCAAGAGGGCCAGTGCCGACCCGCCGGGAAGCCAGCCCCGGACAATACCCAGGCCAATCAGGACAAATCCACCGAGCAGCAGGAGCGCGACCAGCCGGGCTGCTGCGGCTTTGCCCAGAGTAATGACCAGGTGCCGGCGACCGATCTCGCGATCCGCCTCCGCATCCGGGATCTGGTTGATCAACAACAGCTCGCTGACCAGCAACAGGCTGATGCCCGCAGCGGTCACAGCCATGGCATCCAGTCGCGCACCGAGGGCCACCAGGCTGCCCATTACCATGACCGGACCAAACCCTATGCCGGGAGCAAGCAGGCAGAGCAGGGGCAAGCGGGTGATCCAGCGGGTGTAGGTGAGCACCAATATCACGCCGGCGGCGCCGAGCACCAGCATCGGCAGACCCCGGAGCCAGAGGAAGTAGCAGCCGATTGCGATGACCAGCCCCAGCGTACCAATGGCCGCCACCAGGACACCCCGGGCAGCTGACGGAAACTCTGGCAAGGCGCCGCTGCCGCCGGAAAACGGCGTGCGCCGGGTGATCATGTCCAGTCCCGAGGTGAAATCCTCATATTCATTGAACAGGTTGACGGCGGCATGGGCGAGGAGGGCCCCAACCAGCACCAGCAGAGTGTCCAGAATGTCGGGACTGGCACCCTGACGCCAGGCGATGGCAACCCCGAGACCAGCACACAGCGGGGCAAGAATCAGAAAATTCGGGCGAAAGGCTCGCACCACGGCAGCGGTTTCAGACATTGGATTCCCTTCACAATCAACACCTCTATAATAACCGAACCTGTTTTCGCCATTCATCCATTCCGGAGAGTTTTGTGTCCGTTCCGTTCGATGAACCTGTCTCCCGTGATCAGACCTGCTCGGTCAAATTCGATGCCCGCAAAGCCGTATTCGGGCGAGATGACGTAATTCCCGCCTGGGTTGCGGATATGGATTTCCCGGCTCCGGAAGCGGTCACCAGGGCGCTGAGCGAACGCGCCGCGCACCCGATCTACGGCTATACCCTGTTTCCGGAAAGTCTGTACCAGTCCATGATCGACTGGTTTGCCCAACGGCACCACTGGCAAATCGAGCGGGAGTGGATTCTGATGGCCCCGGGCGTCGTGCCGTCACTGCATGCCGCGGCCATGGCATACGCAAACCCGGGCGAGGGCGTCATTATTCAGCCACCGGTGTATCCTCCGTTCTTCAGTTCGGTGCGATTGAGCGGGCGGACGGTGATTGAAAATCCCCTTATCCGGGATGAAGATGGCGGCTCAGGATATTACCGCATGGACCTCGACCACCTGGACGCCTGTGCTGCCAGGCCAGAGGCTCGGGTATTGTTGCTGTGCTCCCCGCACAATCCGGTGGGGCGGGTCTGGACGCGGGACGAGTTGCAGTCGGTGCTGGATATTGCCCGGCGACACGATCTCGTCGTGGTGTCCGACGAAATCCATTGCGATCTGGGGTATCCCGGCAGCCCGAGCCACACTGTGCTTGCCTCATTGGCGAGGGAGGATGATCCACTCGTCACCGCAGTGGCACCCAGCAAGACCTTCAATATGCCCGGCCTTGGCCTGTCGGCCCTGGTGATTCCCGATCCGGAACGGCGCAAGGCCATGAAGACCGTCTTTGAATCCATGCATCTACCCCAGTGTAATCCTTTCAGCATCGCCGGTTTCGAGGCTGGATACCGGGAAGGGGAAGCCTGGCTGGACGAGTTGAAGGAATACCTGAAGAGTAACCGGGATTTTGTGGCTGACTGGGTGAGCCAGCGCTTGCCGGGGATCCGCACCAGCGCCCCAGAAGCGACCTACCTGATGTGGCTGGATTGCCGCGAGCTTGAATTGGACGACACCGAGCTGAAACGGTTTTTTGTGCGTGACGCCGGTGTTGGCTTGAACCCGGGAGTATCGTTTGGTGCCGAAGGGCGCGGTTTCATGCGACTGAACATCGGATGCCCGAGATCCACACTGGTTGCCGTGCTGGAACGCCTGGAATCGGCGCTTAGCGCCCGCAGCTGAGATCAGGCGTTTTTTCGATAGGCCGGAAGACGGCCTCCGGCCCTGGTGGCCAACAGCAATCCCGCGAGGATCAAAGCGCCGCCGATAATGTGGAACAGCCCCAGGGTCTCACCGAGGAAAACGGAGGCCAGAATGGAGGCGAAAACCGGGGTCAGGTACATGAAGATGGCCGCCTTTGATGGCCCGACTTGATGCACACCGTGATTCCAGAAGCCATAGGCCAGAATGCCCGGGAAAATGGCAAAGTAGATCAGGGGCAGGGCCGTGTCTCTGGAAAGCTCGAAGCCGCCGCTGAAAAACAGCAGATCTCCCAGGTAAAACGGAAAGATGACCAGTGTTCCCAGCAGAATCTGGGTAGTCAGGAAGGTGAGTGCCGGCAGTGGTACCGCCTGCCGCCTGAGCAACACCGAAAACAGCCCCCAGCTGAATACCGCGGCGACCATGATCAGGTCCCCGGCCTGAGCCTGCAATCCGGTCAGCACAGACACATCACCCCGTGCGACGACCGTCAGGATACCCAGAACCGCAAGCGCAATGCCGATAGCCTGAATCGGGCGAGTCCGATCCCCGAGTAAGACCCACGCAAGCAGGGCGACAAAAATCGGGATGGTGGCGTTGATCAGAGCAATATTGGTTGCGGTGGTCGTGGTGGCGGCTATGTAGAGCAGCGAGTTGAAGGCGCCAACGCTGAACGTGGCCAATGCCAGCATGGACCCCAGGTGCTGGCGGATAACCTGGCGCTGCCGCCACACACCGGGCAAACCGAAAGGCAGCAAAACCGCCAGAGCGATGACCCAGCGCCAGAACGACATCGACAGCGGCGGGATGGCATCAACCGTGCCCCGGGCGACCACGGCATTGCCCGCCCAGAACAGCGGCGTCAATACCAGGCCGATGTAGGCAAGGCTGGGAATCCTTGAGAGCAAATGAGCGTTGTCGGAGGGCACGCAGTCTCCTGTGGCGACGTGGCATCGTAAAAATGCCTAGCATACTACTCTCCCGGAACTTCTGCCTCCGTACCAATGTGGTAGGCGGCAAAGCCGGCCATCACCACCTGATCCACCGCCATGCCAATGATCCGGCCGTCGCTGCTGGAGCGAATAGGGTACTGGGCGTTGGTGATGGGGTCAGCCACGTAACCCAGAACTTCACCCTGGGTGACCCGGTCACCCAGCTCAACGGAGCTGAACAGAATGCCGCCGTACTCGGTTCGAATCCAGTCGGAGTCGTAGTACACCGGTTCCGGATCACCCCAAACGAACATGCGGGAGATCATGCCCTGCTTCTCCATCAGACTGTTGAGGCTGTTGACGCCAGCTTCAATCTGATGCTCCTGAATCCGGTGCGACTCCCCGGCCTCCAGTGTGACGGTGGTGATGCCGGCATCCACCGCCGCATTGCGCAACATGCCGGGGGAGCCGGTGCTGTGGACCACCGCCATTCGATCGAATCCCCGGGTGAACTCGGCGACGGCAGCGTTGTTCATGTCGGCTCGGAGCTGAGGCAGGTTGGTGCGCTTGAGGGATCCGGTGTGGATATCCACCAGCATGTCGCAGTGTCTGATGATGTTCTCGAACAGCGAGTAGGCGATGCGATCGGCCAGACTGCCATCGGGGCTACCGGGGAAGTGACGGTTCAGGTCACGACGGTCCGGCAGATAGCGGCTTGCCTGCTGGAATCCCGGCAGGTTCACGATGGGCACGCCCACAACCCGGCCGGACAGTTTGTCGGGCTCCAGGTCGTACATGGCACGACGGATGATTTCGATGCCGTTGAGTTCGTCGCCATGCACCGCGCCCGTCAGGCACAACGTGGGGCCGGCGTGAGCACCGTTCACGACCAGAACCGGCGTGGGTTGAGACAGGCCGGCAATCTGGATGCCGGGTGACCATGCCAGTCTTGTTGACGTGCCGGGAAGAACCTCGGTATCCAACAAGGTCAGGCTGTTGGCCGGTTCGGGGGTCGTCTCGTCTGCGGGAGGAGTTTCAGCTTCCGGCTCGGCGACTTTCTCGGCGGTTTCCGGGTCCGAGGCTGGTGCTGATGACGCAGGCGTCGTCACCTGGGATTCGGCCGTAGGCGGGGGAGCCACTTCCTTGAGATCTATATTGGGGGCGACTTTCTTTGCGGGATTGTCCGGTGTGTCCTGACCCCGGTTGTTCACCGATGGTTTCGGCTCCGGCGCCTCCTTTGTTGACTGTGCCTTACGAGGCTCGGACTGCTCGATGTCCTCCACGCTCTCGTCTTCGGCCAGTTCTGCCACCAGAACGGTGCCGGTCTTGGTCTTCTGGGCCTGGTTTTCATCGGCCTGGGTAGCGGTTGTCAGGCTGACAAGCAGCGTGCCGGATAGCAGGCAATACAGAGGAATCGGCGTTCGCATCCGTGGAAAAATCATAGGGCCTCGCGGTTGGTCTGAATGGGGCCAAGGATAGAGGCCGACCGCCCCGGGTGAATACCGCTGTGACAAAGATTTAATGGCATATTCATAAAGGGAACCGGAGTCAGGGCTTTGCCTCACTCCGGTCCATTTGGGTGCGGTGGTGTTCAGGAGGCGGCTGGCGCTTCCTCACCACCGCCGAGCGCACGATAGAGCGTGATCCGATTGGTCAGCTTCAGCCTTTTGATTTCCACCAGCGACTGCCGCGCGGTCAGCAATTCCCGGCGAGCGTCGAGAACGGCCAGGTAATCGTCGGCGCCGTTCTCGTATCGGATCTCGGCCAGGGCCAGGCTCCGTTCTGCTGCTTTGACGAGGGCCGCCTGAGCGTCTTCCTGCTGCTTGAGAAAAGAGCGCGCGGCCAGCGCATCGGCAACTTCCTGAAACGCCGTTTGAACGGTCTGCTCATAACCGACGACGGCCTTCTCAGTCCGGATCTCCGCAACGTTGAGGTTGGCCTGCAAGCGGCCGGCATTGAAGATCGGGATGTTGATACTGGGCGCAAAGGTCCAGGCCCCGGAACCGCCCTCAAACAGGCCGGACAGGTCTGAGCTGGCGGTTCCAGCGGACCCCGTTAACGTAATGGAGGGGAAGAACGCCGCACGGGCTACTCCGATATTGGCGTTGGCTGCCTTGAGGGTGAACTCGGCCTGACGAACATCCGGGCGACGGGTTAACACTGAGGCATCGAGGCTTTCGGGTACGTCCGCCAGAAAAGCAACGGTCGGGTCGATGACACTGGCCTCATGCAGATCCGGTACCGGCCCGCCGATAAGTACCGACAGGGCGTTGCGGTCCTTGGACACCTGCTGGCGGAATTGGGCGCGGTTGGCCCGGGCGGATTCCAGGGCAATTTCGGCCTGGCGCACCGACAATTCGGCGCTGAGACCGGCCTCGTAGCGCCGTGTCACCAGGTCGACCGAGGATTGCTGGGCCGAAACGGTCTCCTCACTGATCTGGAGTTTCTGTTGATCGGACAGCAGTGCCAGGTACGCATTGGCGACCTCCGAGATCAAGGTGATGCGGGCGCTTCGAGCGGCTTCTTCGGTGCCAAGGTAAGTCTGGAGCGCCGATTCACTCAGGCTGCGGATACGACCGAACAGGTCCAGTTCATAAGCCGCAACGCCGAGCCCGACACTGTATTGGCCACTGACGTTGCTGCTGCCGGTGCCACTCAGGTCCGCCGGGCGGCGCTGACGGGTGCCGTCGCCGCTGGCGCTGAGGTCCGGGTACAGTGCGGACCGTTCAATGCCGTATTGTGCCTGAGCCTCCTCCACATCGAGCAGGGCCAGCGCCAGGTCCCGGTTGTTTTCCAGGGCTTGCTCGACCAGTGCTCGCAGTTGCGGATCGTTGAACAGGCTTTGCCATTCGGGCAGAGCCAGATCGTCGGTGGCGTTGCCAGCCGAGCCGATGGTGGTGGGCACCGGGCTGGCCGGCGCCTCATACTCGGGGATCATGCTGCAGCCACTCAGCAGGGCGGCAGCAAGCAAGGGCGTCATCAGCGATTTCATGAGTGTGCCTCCTGATTGTCCTGGGCCGGAGTGGTATCCGCTTCGCTCGCCGTCAGCGGTACACCGGAAATGCGGCGTACCAGCACGTAGAACAGCGGGATGAAGAAAATGGCCAGAGCCGTGGCGGCAACGACACCGCCGAACACGCCGGTACCGATGGCGTTACGGGCACCGGAACCAGCACCGGTGCTGAGCATCAGCGGCGTGACCCCGAGACCAAAGGCCAGGGACGTCATCAAGATCGGGCGCAGCCTCATGCGTGTGGCTTCCAGCGTTGCCCGCAGGAGTCCACGGCCCTTCTCCTCGAGTTCCTTGGCAAATTCTGCAATCAGGATCGCGTTCTTGGCCGACAAACCGATGGTGGTCAGCAGGCCAACCTGGAAGAACACATCGTTGGACAGCTCGCGGAAGGTGGCGGCAAGAACCGCACCGATAATACCCAGCGGAACAACCATCATCACTGCGAACGGAATGGACCAGCTTTCATAGAGAGCCGCCAGACACAGGAACACCACAATCAATGACAACGCGTACAGAGCCGGTGCCTGACTGCCCGCCTGCTTCTCCTGATAGGAGAGTCCGGTCCATTCGAAACCGAAGCCACCGGGCAGTTCGCTGGCCAGCTGCTCCATGGCGGCCATGGCGTCCCCCGTGCTGTAGCCCGGCGCTGCATTGCCCTGAATGTTCATGGACGATACGCCGTTGTAGCGCTGCAGCTGTTGTGGACCATAGCTCCACTCGCCCTCGGAGAAGCTGGCAAAGGGCACCATCTCACCATTGCCGTTGCGGACGTACCAGTTATTGATGTCGTCCGGCAGCATCCGGAACGGCGCATCGGCCTGAACATAGACCCGCTTGATACGGCCATTGTCCGTGAAGTCGTTGACGTAGCTGGAACCCCAGGCCACCGACAGCGTGGTGTTGATATCCGCCAGGGATACGCCCATGGCCCGGGCTTTCTGGCGATCCACATCGAGATCGTACTGGGGGGCATCGGGCAAGCCGCTGAAACGAACCTGGCTCAGGGCCGGATGCTGGTTGGCTTTGCCCAGCAGCGTATTGCGAGCTTCGACCATGGCGTCATGGCCCAAACCGGCGCGATCCTGAAGCTGGAAGTTGAAGCCGCTGGCGACACCCAACGCCGGAATGGACGGCGGGTTCAGGGCAAAGATCACCGCTTCGCGCACCTGGGAGAACGTACCCATGGCACGGCCAATAATGGCATTCACACCGTTACGTTCCAGATCACGTTCGCTCCAGTCCTTCAGTCGAACAAAGGCAATACCGGAGTTCTGGCCGCGGCCGGAGAAACTGAAACCGGCCACCGAGAACATGGATTCAACCGCTTCGGCTTCATCCACCAGGAAGTGGTGTTCCATTTTCTTCAACACGTCGATGGTCTGTGCCTGGGTGGAACCGACCGGCAATTGAACCTGGGCCAGCAGGATGCCCTGATCCTCGTCCGGCAGGAACGCCGATGGCAGTCGCATGAAGCTGAACGCGAGCACACCAACGACGGCCACATAAATCAACATGTACCGGCCCCAGCGGCCAATCATTTTCTCGACGCGCCCGGTGTAGCGACCGGTTGCCTTATCAAAACTGCGATTGAACCAGCCGAAAAAACCGCCTTTGGAATGGTGGTCGCCCTTGTGGGGCTTCAGCATCGTGGCACACAGGGCCGGCGTCAGGATCAGCGCCACCAGCACAGACAACACCATGGCTGACACGATAGTGATTGAGAACTGGCGATAGATGGCGCCGGTTGAACCGGGGAAGAAGGCCATCGGTACGAATACGGCAGACAGAACCAGGGCAATACCCACCAGGGCTCCTGTAATCTGGCCCATGGATTTGCGTGTGGCTTCCACCGGCCCCAGACCTTCCTCGGCCATCACCCGCTCGACGTTTTCCACCACCACGATGGCATCATCCACCAGCAGGCCGATGGCCAGCACCATGCCGAACATGGTTAGCGTGTTCACGGAGAAACCGAATGCGAACAGCACACCGAAGGTGCCCAGCAGGACCACGGGCACCGCAATGGTGGGAATCAGTGTTGCCCGGAAATTCTGCAGGAACAGGTACATCACCAGGAAGACAAGGGCGATGCCCTCAAACAGAGTCTTCACAACCTCCATGATGGAGATTTCCACAAACGGCGTGGTGTCGTACGGGTAAGCAACTTCCAGGCTCTCCGGGAAGTAGGCACTCAGCTCATCGAGGCGTGCACGCACCCGGTCTGCGGTATCCAGTGCGTTGGCACCGGATGCGAGGTTGATACCCAGTCCGGACGCAACCTTGCCATTAAATCGACCCTGAATCGCGTACTGCTCTGATCCCAGCTCAATGCGGGCAACATCGCTCAGGCGAACTTCGGAACCGTTCTCGGTCACTTTCAGCAGAATCTCACCGAACTCTTCCGGTGTTTCCAGCAGGGTCTGTACCACAATGGAGGCCGTCATCTGCTGTTCGTCTACAGACGGGGTGCCACCAAGCTGGCCACCGGCCACCTGGTTGTTCTGGACCTCTATGGCGGCGGTTACGTCCGCCGGAGTCAGACTGAACTCGTTCAGCTTGTTGGGATCGAGCCAGACCCGCATGGCGTACTGGGAACCGAATATCTGAACCTGTCCGACGCCCTGAACCCGGGCAATGGGGTCCTTGATGTTGGCGCCCACGTAATCCGCAATATCCGCGCGGGTCATGCTGTCATCGTTGGAGGTGAAGGCCAGCACCATCAGGAAAGTGTCGGAAGATTTGGTGACCTGAACACCCTGCTGTTGCACCACCTGCGGCAAGCGCGGGGTAGCCAGCTGGAGCTTGTTCTGCACCTGGACCTGGGCGATGTCCGGATCGGTTTCTGCCGCAAAGGTGAGGGTAATCTGTACGTTCCCGGAGGAATCGCTGGTTGATCCCATATACAGCAGGTTGTCGATGCCGTTCATTTCCTGCTCGATGACCTGGGTAACCGAGTCTTCAACGGCTTCTGCTGATGCACCGGGGTAGTTGGCAGAGATGGTGACCTCTGGGGGTGCCACGGTTGGATACTGTTCTACAGGCAGGCTGTAGATCGCGAGCCCACCGGCCATCATCATGATGATGGCGATGACCCACGCAAAAATTGGTCGATCAATAAAGAAACGTGCCATGGCTATCAGCCCCGGGAGTCAGTGTCTTGGGTGTTGGTGTTGGCGGTTTCGCTGGCGATATCGACAGGAGTGACCACGGCGCCGGGGCGGATTTTCTGCAGCCCGTCAACAATCAGTCGGTCACCGGCGTTCAGGCCGGAGCGGATCAGCCACTGGTTACCAACGGCTTTTTCGGTGTTCACCTGGCGTTTTTCCACGGTGTTACCTTCGCCAATGACCATGGCCACGGCCTGCCCGTTGGGTTCGCGGCTGACCGCCTTCTGGGGAACCAGAACCGCATTGCTGCGCTCGGCCTGCGGCAGTTGTGCGCGCACGAACATGCCCGGCAGAAGTGCCTGCTCAGGGTTCGGGAACAGGGCCCTAAGGGTCACTGAGCCGGTGGCTTCATCAACGGCGTATTCAGAGAACTGGAGTGTGCCTTCATGGGAGTAATCACGGTTGTTTTCCCGCACCAGACGCACCGGAGCCTTGTCGTCGCCCAGGGTTTCCAGCTGTCCGCTGGCCAGGGCATCACGCAGTTGCTGCAGCTCGCCATAGGACTGGGTCAGGTCGACATAGATCGGGTCCAGCTGGCGAATGGTCACCAGAGCAGAGGCCTGATTGGCGGTCACCAACGCGCCAGCGGTCACGCTGGAACGGCCGATGCGTCCGCTGATCGGCGCCTCAATGCGGGTGTATTCGAGATTGATTCGGGCTGTGTCGAGCGCCGCTTCAGCGGCAGCAACCTGGGCGCTGGAGGCGTTGAAGGTGGCTCGGGCCTGATCCAGTTCCTGCTGGCTGACCGCACCGGTTTTGATCAGCTTTTCGTAGCGTTTGGCCGTGAGCTCGGCGGACTCCCGATTCGCTTTGGCGTTGGCCAGATCGGCTTTTGCACTGGCCAGCGCTGCCCGATAAAGCTTGTCGTCAATCCGGTACAGGGCCTGGCCGGCCTCAACGGTTTCGCCTTCGTCAAACAGACGCTCCTCAATCAGCCCGGTGATCTGCGGGCGGACTTCGGCAATCTGGTACGGCGTGGTACGGCCTGGCAGCTCGTTCACCAGGGTGAACGGTTTTTCTTCGACCAGCACGAATCCTGCCTGGGGCGGGGGCGGTGTTGCGGCCTGGGCAGTCGCCTGCTGTTCGCCACACGCGGACAACAGAAACGATGTGAACAGCAATAAAAGCACGGATTGCGTAGAATGGCGCATGATTACCTCAACGGAACTGAGTGGCCGGATAGCAGGAGTAGGGACCTCTACCGGCCGATACAGGGTGTGTCAGTGGAATTACGATGATACATACATTCACGAATGTATGTATAGTGACAAATACTATGTTTGCGAGACGTTTACAGGAGCGGTCATGGCTCGGCGCACCAAAGAAGATGCTCAGAAAACCCGGGAGATGCTGATAGAGGCGGCGGAGAATGTGTTCTACGAGAAAGGGGTTTCCAAGGCGTCTCTGAATGACATTGCGGTGGCGGCCGGGGTAACCCGTGGGGCGATCTATTGGCACTTCAAAAACAAACACGATGTATTTGAAGCCATGATCGAACGCCTGAAAACGCCGCTGGAAATGCTGCACGATGCCATCGAGCACCCCGACGAGCCTGACCCGCTGGGGCGCTTCCGGGAACTGTTGGTCTATTTGACCCAACAGATTGCCCGCGATCCACGCCGGCGCCGGGTCTATGAGATCATGTTCCTGAAGTGTGAGATGACCGAGGAAAACGAGCCGCTGGGCAGCAAGCACCGGCAGGCGTTCCTTGATGGCTCGGAACGCATCCGCAAGGCGCTGCAGAATGCCTTGAGACGTGGCCAGTTACCCGCCGATATCAACATTGAACTGGCGATTGTCCAACTGCACGTGCAGCTCACCGGGCTGGTATACATGTGGCTGTTGCTGCCAGGTTCCTTTGACTTTGAGCCGGAAGCTGAGCGCACCATCGATACCTATTTTTACGCTCTTCAGCATTGTTATGGCGAGGACTGCGCCCGGGAGAGTATCTAGTTCCCGGGCGTGGCGTGCCAGAGATCGCTTTTCTGACAGGCCCTGCCGTCCTGCTCCAGCTTGAGCAGGTGTGCCAGAGCTGATCGTGCCGCCAGACCATGCAACGCCGTTGGCACGTCGTCGTAGGCCGCTGCGGTGAGGTCTTTAAGTGTGCCGGGTGAGCCTTGTTTCAGAGCCCGAGCCACCTTGTGCTCCCGCGCCAGCCGGTGGGTAATCAGATAATCAATAACCGCTTCCGGTCTTGCCATCAGAAAACCGTGGGCCGGTGCGATATAGCTCACCTGCTCGGCCAGTAACCCATACAGTGATTCCAGATACGCCTTCATATCCCCGTCCGGCGGATTTATCACCACCGTCGAGCCCTGCATGATATGGTCACCGGAAAACAGCATGCCTTCACCGGTCAGCAGGAAACACACATGATTGGAGGCATGGCCTGGTGTATGAATGACCTTCAGCAGGCCTGCATCGGTCTTGATGGTGCTGCAGTCGTCCGGCTGCTGGTCAGGGGCAAAGTCGGTATCCTGCGCGGGGCCCTCCGGTGCAGGTAATCCGATGAGTGTGCAGCCGGTCTCCTGTTTCAGCGGCGTCGCGCCTGGGGAATGATCCCGATGGGTGTGGGTGACCACGACCTGATCAATGTTGCCGCCGGTAATGTCAAGAATACGCTGAATGTGGGCCGGGTCATCGGGACCCGGGTCAATGACCGTGAACCGGTCATGACCGAGAATGTAGGTATTGGTACCCGGACCGGTCATCATGCCGGGGTTCGGTGCCGTCAACCGGATCACCCGGGCCGCCACTTCAATCGCCTCGCCCGGAACAATCTCCGCCTTCACATGCCCTTCACCTTCCGGGTCCAGCTTTGCTGCCTCATCGTAAGCCGGCGCGCCCGGTTCCAGCATCACTGGCTTACCCTTCTTCAGCGCTGGCCATGGTTTCTCCGGCAACGGCTCCGGGGAATTGGCGTGGGCAAAACGCATCAGGGCTTCGGTATCCGGGAAGTCACTCAGCACCCGCAGGGTTCTCAGCGTCGGCAAACCGATCAACCGCCGCCCGGCCCGATGATCCGCAAGCGCCTCTGCCGGGGAAATCCAGACGTAATCAATGGTCTCAACGCCATCGTGACTGGCGCTTTGGCCTTCTGGCGCCGTGGTTACAAAAAAACGCGTGTCAAAACGCCGCGGCGGCCCCGGAGGCGTCGTCCAGTGGCTCAGATAGGCCAGCCGGTCCAGCGGCACCGACAACCCATGCCGCTGACACAATTCCGCCAGAGACAATTCCCCACGGAACACGGCCTGCCGATCCCCATGAACCGGATGATCCGCCCCGACAAGCTGGTTCTCGCTGTCGAACGCCACCAGAATCCCGGCCTCCTCAAAGCACTCCCGGACAGCCGCCAACATGAAATCCGCACCGCCTTCATCCAGACTCATGATCCGACTGATCTGGCGATCATCCCGACCAAGCGCATGTTCCCGGGCCGCCGATTCACTCTGATCCACCGCGCCTCCGGGAAAGACAAAATAGCCGGGCATAAACACCGCTTCCCAGGTGCGCTGCAACAACAGCACCTCGATTCCTTGCTTGGTGTCGCGGGTCAAAACCAGAGTGGCAGCAGGGCGAATGTCCATAGAATTCCCGATCTTTTCGTTATGTTTGGGTGGCCAGGTGCGCGAACTTGGTCGGATATGGGGCGCGGAAGAGGGCTTCCAAAACTGTGCGGAGCCAAGGATGGCGGAGCCCAAGCGCCACATGGATGTGCTTGAGCGGGTTTTGGAAGCCCTCTTTCGTGCCCCAACCCCCAAAGTTATTGCGCAAGAGTCAAATAAGCAAGATAACTGAATCTACGCCAGGATGAACAGCAAAACCCAAAGGCGTATGATTCACCCCAACCAGAACCCCACAACAGGACCTCCCAGTGGCCAGAATCAAACTCGCCTTCCCCGACGATGCCTTCTGCTTCGAAACCAGGATGCCGGTACGCATCACCGACATCAACGGCGCCAACCATCTCGGCAACGACGCCTTGATCTCCATGCTGTCCGAGGCCCGCGCCCAGTTCCTGGTGAGCTACGGTGTCCAGGAAGCAGGAAACGATGGTGTCGGCATCATCGTGACCGACCTGGCCACCATGTACCAGTCAGAGTCCTTCTTCCCGGAAATGCTGCGTTTTGAAGTGGGGCTGATGGATTTCAACCAATATGGCGGGGATTTCGTGTTTCGGGTCACCAAGGCCGAGAGCGGCCAGCCGGTGGCATTGGCCAAATATGGGTTTGTCTTCTTCAACTACCAGCGCAAGGAAGTGGTTGCCATGCCGGAATCGTTCCGGTCACGCTTCAGCTGAGGCCAACTCCGAGCGTAATTTGTTCATGCCCGCGCGATAGAAACTGTAGGCCATGACACCGGCAAGCAGGTTCCCGGCCAGCGCGCCGGTCATCAAACCGGACAAATCGCCCAGCTGGGAGCCGACCCAAAGTAGCGGCAGATAACAGGCAAACAACCGCAGAGTGGACACCAGCAGGGCCCGCATCGGCAGGCCCAGAGCGTTGCAGACAGACACCATCAGCATGCAGACGCCGAGGCCGCTGTAGCTCAACGGCACACGCACAAGGTAGTCTCCCAGCACCTCCTGCACATAGTCATCACTACTGAATAGCTCTGACACCAGCCCCGACGTTAGTAGCCAGACGATGCCGATAGCCAATTGCCAGCCCACCACGAAGCGCACCGCGATTCTTATCAGTTGTCGGATTTGCTCAATGTCCCCTGCACCGCGAAGACGACCAATCATTGGTGGCATCGACATCGTCAGGGCCAGTACAACAACAATGGAGAAAAACTCGAGCCGGGTGCCCAGGCCCCAGGCAGCGACGGCTGCAGAGCCAAAGCCTGCTACCAGGGCAGTTGCCAGCATTGCTGAGAGCGGCGGCATCAGCTGGCTGACCATCGCCGGTGCCATAATACCCCCAAGCTGCCGCAGTGATTTGATCAGTGACAGGTTGCCCAGATCAAAACTGATCCACTGCCGGCGCATCAAGGTCGGGTAAACCACCAGGACGCCAATCCCGAACGCGGTGAGCGTGGCCCAGGCTGCGCCGGGCAGTCCCCAGCCGAAGACGAAGATATAGAGTGGATCAAGCGCGATATTGAGCAAACTGGTGGCGATCATCACGTATCCAGGAACCTTGGTGTCGCCGTTGGAGCGGCACACGCTGTAGCCAAAATACGCCATGGCGCCAGCCCAGGCAGAGACCAGCCAGACCGCCCAGTATTCGCGAATGGTGGGAAGCAGAGAGGGGTCGGCTCCGAGCAACGACAGAATCAGATCCTGGAGCAGCCACACAGCAAGACACAACGTCGCTGCGAGGCTTGCCCCGGTGGTAATAACCAGTCCGCCGAGCCGTCTGGCCCGCATTTCGTCGTTCTGCCCCAGAGTGCGGGAAATAATGGCCGTGGTGGCGATGCCCAAGCCCACATACATTCCGCTGACCAGTTGCTGTATCGGAACGGTAAACCCCTGTGCCGCCAGAGGATCGCGCCCGAGCTGGCCGACAAATATCGAGTCGGCCAGCTGGAAAGTCATCAGGGAGAGTACGCCAAACAGCATGGGCCAGGTCATCGAATAAAGCTGGCGGGGGAGGCTGGCGGGGTTTGGCGGGTGGCTCACTGGGTGATGTCCGGGGTTAATTGAAAATGAGCGGTGATTCTAACAGAGTCCGCTTTCTGAATATGGTGCTGTCAGCCGAGCAAAGGCCTCACTACCGGCACGCCGTGAACCCATCCATGGGGGCTTGGCATTGCCATCCTTGGCAATGCACAGTCGGTAGTGAGGCCTTCGCTCGGCTGAGCCGGGCATCTGAACTGCCTGCCAGGGAAGACATCCTGATGGTGGCTTACAGGGCCTTCAGTGCGGCCTCGTAGTCCGGCTCTTCCTTGATTTCTTTGACGAGCTCGCTGTGCAGCACCTTGTTGTCTTCATCCAGCACAATAACCGCACGGGCACACAGACCAGCCAGGGGGCCGTCCTGAATGGCGACGCCGTAGTCCTGCTGGAAGCTGTAATTACGGAAGGTGGAGAGTGTTTCCACGTCTTCCAGGCCTTCGGCGCCACAAAAGCGTGAAGCGGCGAAAGGAAGGTCTGCGGAGATGACCAGCACAACGGTGTTATCGAGGCTGCTGGCTTTTTCATTGAACTTGCGCGTGGAGGCGGCACAGACACCGGTGTCGATGCTGGGGATGATGTTCAGGATCTTGCGCTTGCCCGCGTAGTTGTCGAGCTTAACCTCTTCCAGGCCGCTGCTGGTGAGCGTAAACGGGGCGGCATTTTCGCCGGCTGCGGGGAATTTGCCACTCAGTTCGATAGGGTCTCCGCCCAGGGTAACCTTGCTCATGTGTCTGCTCCTTGTGGTTGGGAATTCGGATCGGAGTATTCAGATGTACTCTGTGTAGCCCAATTCGGACTATCTTGCATCTGATTCCCATGTCTGCACAAGCGAAGCTGCCTGACGATGATGATTAAGCGGAAGCGCCCTGTGGTTCGAAACCGGGTGCAGGGTTTCGTTTAACAAACAGCAGATAGCTGGCCAGGGACGCACAGGCACAGCCGGCGATGATGACTGACATAACCAGTGACGTGCCGTCATGCAGGTGGCCCACCAGAGCACCGGCCATGGCGGCAACGGCCATTTGCACAAATCCGAACAGGGCCGAGGCAGAACCGGCCATGCGCGGGAAGTTGGCCAATGCACCTGCCATCGTCTGAGGCAGTACCATACCGGTCCCAGCCATGAATACGGCCTGCGGGATGATCACCGCCCATGGGCTGTAGACCTCTGCCATGGCCAGCCCCGCCATGGAAACACCGCCTGCAACGGCAATCAGAAGACCGCGCACGAGAATTTGATCGGGAACCAGGTTGCGGCTCAGGCGGACTGCCGTCAGGTTGCCGGAGATATAGCCTATAACGATGCCTGCGAAGTAGAGCCCAAAGTGCTGTGGTTCAACGCCAAGAAAATCGATGAGAACAAACGATGAGCCGGACAGGAAGGCAAACAGGCCGGAAAAAATCAGCGCGTTGGTCAGGGTATAGCCGAGAAAGCTCACATCGGTACCGATCTGGCGGTAATTCCCGACTAAGTTGCAGAGCCTGAGAGGCTGGCGGTACTCCGCTTTCATAGGCTCAGGAATACCGAAAGCGACGACACCAGCCATCAAAAGAGCATAGAGCGCCAGTACGATAAAAATAGAAGACCAACCCATGCCCGCGACGAGGAAACCGCCGATGGTTGGCGCAACGGCCGGGGCCAGTGCCATCATGCTGGCCAGGATCGCGAGAATCTTCGCGGCTTCTCTTGGTGTGTAGATATCCCGGATCGCTGCCCGCCCCAGTACCGGGCCGGCCGAACCGCCCAGCGCCTGCAGGAAACGGCAGGCAATCAGCGTCTCTATGTTTGTGGCGAACGCGCAGCCCACACTGGCCAGCGCGAACAGCACCATGCCGCCAATCATGATCGGCTTGCGTCCGAAACGGTCGGCCAATGGCCCGCAGATCAACTGGGCAATCGCAAACCCTGCCATGTAGAGGCTCAGGGTGAGCTGGACCTGATCCGTTCCCGTTCCGAAATCGGAACCTATCTGGGGCAACGCCGGCAGATACATATCCGTGGCAAGCGGACCCAGTGCCACCGCTGCGGCGAGTAGAACTGTTGTCCAGATGCTGGTGAGTGTGAGCATTCGATATCCATACCTTGCTTGGGGGTAGGCAGGAGTGGGAGGCGCTTTCCAAAACCCGCTCCTTGCGGCACATCCATGTGGCGCTTGGGCTTCGCCATCCCTGGCTTCGCACAGTTTTGGAAAGCGCCTCCCACTCCTGCCAGTGAACATTGCGGAAGAGTGTATGCAGTAAGAGGTCTGGGAATAACGATGCTCAGCTCATACGACGTATGAACAAAACTAATTGATTAACCGGGAAGCTGGTTCATCTTCGCGGCAACGGCATTCACCTGATTGCGAAGCCACTTGTGGGCGGGATCGTTCTGATTGCGGCGATGCCAGAGCATCAGCAGGGTGAAGGGTTTGAAATCGAACGGAAGAGGGACCCAGGCAAAATCGCGAAGTAAGTGCATGCTCATCCGCTCAGGCGCGGTTGCCAACATGTCTGTCCCCCGGAGGAATTCGGGCAGGCCGGAAAAGTTAGAAACCGTGACGACGTTCCGCCGCGTAAGGCCGCGGGCAGTGAGGGAGGTTTCCAGAGATGGCTTTTCGCCGGAGGCAAACAACAGGGAGATGTGATCGGCCTTCAAATACTCCGCCAGATCGGCGGGTGGTTGCCGGACGGCCGGGTCGTAAAACACCACCATCCGGTCCGCCGTCAGTCCCCGCTGCATGATGTCCGTGGCCTCAGGCGCATGGGGGGAAATGATGAGGTCGCATACGTCCTTACGAAGCATGTCAGCGGTCGGAATACCGGAAGGCATTACCTGCAGCTGGATGCCCGGCGCCTGTTGGCGCAGAGTCTGAACCAGTCCCGGCAACAGCAGGTCGCGCTGGTAGTCATTGGCCGCGATGGTAAAAGTGAACTCTGCCGAGGCAGGGCTGAACGGTGGTCCTACCGAGAGCGATTGCAGGTCGTCGAGAATCTGACGAATATGGGGCCCGGCCTGCAAGGCGTATTGAGTGGGAACAATGCCCCGCCCGGATTTCACGAACAGCGGATCGCCCAGGCTTTTGCGCAACCGTTCCAGAGTATGGCTGACGGCAGACTGAGTGACACCGAGGCGCTCCGCAGCGCGGGAAACACTGCCTTCGTCCAGCACAGCGAGAAACGTGCTCAGGGCACGAAAGTCCAGGTTCAAACTATCAACGGGGTTCATGGGTTCCAGTGTAACTGGACTACAAGTCCCAGGCTACGGGAGTGAGACTGTGAGGCAGGGTTTAACAGACGTTAGCGGAGGCGGGAGTCGGGGAAGGGCATCCAAAACTGTGCGAAGCCATGGATGGCGAAGCCCAAGCGTCACATGGATGTGCCGCCAGGAGCGGGTTTTGGATGCCCTTCCCCGATTCCTGCCGGCAACCTCCAGACAGTCTTAGTTAGACCGCTCAGCCAACCACTCCGCCATTTCCAGCCAGCTCTCTTTGGGCGCCTTGCTCCCCGCCAGAATTCCCATGTGCCCGCCGGGAATTACCCGAAACGTCTTGTCGGTGGAGCTGACGTGATCCATCACCCGCTTGGCCGCACCCGGGGTCACCATAGTGTCCTCTTGGCCTGCAACAGCCAGTAAGTTGGCACTCACATTCTCCAGGCGGGCAAGGTCCTCGCCGATCTGGATTTCGCCCTTTGAAAGCTGATTGTCGATCCACACGCGGACCACGGTGTCCTGAATGATCCCGCCAGGGTAGGCCACCATGCGGTCCAGAAAGGCAGACGTTGTTGCATGATTGGTGACAAACTCCCGGTCACCCAGCCGAACAATGAGCTCCCAGTACCCCATCACGCTGCCAATGGGGTTGGTCAGCTTGAAACCAATGGTATTGGCCCAGCCTGGCGTATGGAACCACTGGGGTTTGACATCATGAATACGGAAACCCGTGCGTTTGCGCACCACCTCGGCCACCTCGGCAATGCGCTGATACATCCAGCCCATCAAACCGGAGGCATGGCTGTCGATGGGGGAGCCGAGAACAATCGCATTGCGCACGTGCTGATCCTGGCTCAGGGCCGAGTAGAACAGGGTAAACATCCCACCCATGCTCCAGCCGTGCAGAGACAGCTCCTGCTCGCCGCTATGCGTCCGCACCCGGTTCAGGTACGCCGGTAACAGTTCAGCCACATAGGTGTGCATGTTGTAGTGAGTGTGCTCACGGCCGGGCACGCCCCAGTCAATCAGATAAACCTCAAACCCCTTGGCGCGCAGGAACCGCACCAGGCTGCGCTGCGGAAACAGATCGTAGATCAGCATGTTCACCGCCAGCGGTGGAATGATCACGATCGGCGTGCGATGGGTCTTGCGTTCCACCGGGATCACAAGATCATCCAGTTCGATGAAGTCCTCGGCCAGTGGCGGGTAATAACGGAGACTGACCAAACCATCGTCGTGAAGGGTTTCAAAGGGCGTTTGACCGGCTTTGACCAGGCTCGCAGCTCGGAAAACCCGGTCAAAGGCATTGCCGGCATACAGCGCAGTCTGTCGGGTAAGTCCGGAGGCTTTATTAGCGGCGGCTTTGAAGAGGTTTGGCATCGGGAGTTCCATGTTGCGTTGTCCCAGGGTTTGACGAATTGCTTGATCGCCAACACTAATGCAACTTTGCTGGCGAACCTATGGCAAATACGTCCATCAAGACAGGCATAATAGTCATAACCGGCCAGTGCCCAACACCGCGGACGGCTGCTATCATGCTCGCGACCGGATAAAACAACCAACAACAGGACCACCATGCTCAGCTTTCTTCCTGCTCCCATTCTCGGCGTTCTCAATTCTGTTCTGCTGGGAATCAATACCCTCTTCTGGTGCCTTCTGCTCTACATTCCGGCGGTGTTGAAACTGATTGTGCCGATCAAGGGTTTCCGGGTGCTTTGCACACGGTTGATCATCTGGATTGCTGAGGCCTGGGTCGCGGGGAACGTGGGCTGGATGAAGCTGACTCACGGCACACGGTGGCAGATTGATGGCGCCGAGCAGCTCAAGCGTGAAAGCTGGTACCTGGTGTTGAGCAATCACCAGAGCTGGGTGGATATTCTGGCCATGCAGCGAGTGTTCAACCGCAAGGCGCCGTTTCTGAAGTTCTTCCTCAAACAGCAGCTGATCTGGGTGCCGGTGATCGGGCTGGCCTGGTGGGGCCTCGATTTCCCGTTCATGAAACGCTACACCCGGGAGTACCTGATCAAGCACCCGGAAAAACGTGGTGAAGACCTGAAGTCCACGCAGAGAGCCTGCGAGAAGTTCCGCTACACACCGGTAAGCGTGATGAACTTTGTGGAAGGTACCCGCTTCACCCAGAGCAAGCACGACAAACAGAATTCACCGTATCAGCATTTGCTGGTGCCAAAAGCCGGCGGTGTCGGGTTTGTGCTGGACGCCATGAGCGACTCAATCGAGACCCTGGTGGATGTCACCATTGCCTATCCCGATGGCGCGCCGACTTTCTGGGATTTCCTGTGTGGCCGTGTGCCCGAAATCCGCATGGATATACGCACATCGGCCATCCCGGCTCACCTCAAGGGCCACGATTACTCTAACGATGCGGAGCATCGCCGCAACGTGAAAGACTGGTTGGCGGGTCTATGGCAGGAGAAAGATGCGCGGCTGACCGGGATGCTGACCAGCCGCGATACTGACGATTAGGCGAAGGGACGGTTATCCGCCCAGTTTCGCCAGGGTTTGCAGTGCCAGTTCCTGGCCGATTTCGTCCAGGGTGACGGTCTGCTCTACCTTCTGGAAGCCGTGATCGGTGGCTTTCCATTGGCGGGACTTATCCTTTTCCGGCGGTACGCCGTTGGAGCTCAGCATGGCGCGGATAGCGCCGTCCTGGACGTCCAGCACTTCAATTTCGAACTTGTCCCGGGCCAGCTTGCGGAATACCAGCAGCATGTCGGCGTGCTCGCCGAGCGCCCGCATCTCCAGACGACGCTGGTCCGGTGACAGGCGGGAGAAATCGCCGGTTTCCAGGGCGTTATCGGTAATGCGCATGATGGCGTCACGATCCACAACGGTGACGCCGGCGTCCTTCAGCTGGCCGACCAGGCCGCTTTGCAGTTCAAACGCCGGGCTGGCGGGGTTGTAGCGACGGTTCGATCGGTATTCGCCCTGTGCGGCTACCTGTCCCTGGCCCTGCAGATCAACCTTGCCATCGGGAACCTCACCTTTGACGGAGCCGCGGGCGGAAACCACACCCCGGGTGTTGCTGTTCCAGTCACTGACCTGATCATCAAACGCCCGGTTCCAGAATACCGCGACCCGGGGCGTCTTGTTGCCAAACGTGGCGCGGAAACGTTTGATGATGCTGTCGGCACTTTCCTGCCGCTGGGGGGCGGTGCGATCGTTTTTCAGATCCTCATCCGTCAGCGGCTTCTGGGCAGGCGCCATCATCGGTGCCGCCTCGTGGGTCTGGCTGGCAGCCAGGCCGAGGCCTGGCGCCAGCAAAGGCACACACAGTGCCAGAGCCAGTCGTTTCATCAGTTCAGCTCCCGGACTTCCACGCGGTATTGCAGCGGCTGCGTGGTGGTGGACAGTTCACGGTAGGTTGAGAGGCCGTTGGCCGGCACGGTCATTCGCTGCCACGTCGGCTTTACATCGGTGGGCACACCATCCTGGTCGAAGAACTGGGTGCGTGCTTCGATCCGGTAATCGTAGTCGGTGTGGTTGCGCAGAACCGCATAGACTTCACTGGTGCCAGTCGGGCTCTGGCGCTGTCCGTGCTTGACCACGGACATGACGTAGCGTTTATCTGCCCCGAAAATGCCCTCTGTCCAGGACCGGCTCAGCTTGTAGTCCGAGAACACCACGGAATTCATGGTAATGGGGGCGGTACGCTCGGTGAGCTCGGTGCTGCTGGAGCTCTTGTAGGCACAGCCTGACAACAGGCTGACGCCGAGGGCGGCAGCCATCAGGGTTTTCAATGACTTGCTCATGGGTTTCCTCCTGAATTCGGGCGACGGGAAGTGGCAAACGCCAGGCCCGCACCGCGCCCATCAAATTTGAACTCGGTATTATCAGAGAGTCCGGGAACTGGCTGACCGTACTCGTCAAGGAACCGGACGGTGACCGGATCCCCATCGGCGGCCGTCACCGGCATCAGGTGAATGGTGTCCGGCAGGCCTTCCCAGTAACGGGTATCGGCCCGGGTATTGGCGGACGCCGACATGCCGTCGGCGGCCACGCTGATCAGACTGATCGCGCCAAAGCCCACGGCGGCTGCACCCCCTGCGGCGGCACTGAAACCGGCCAGAGCACTGTTCTGGCTGACGTTACTCAGGGTTGAGCCGACCGCTCGGGTGTTTTCCTTGTACTTGACTTGGCCTTCCACGATTCGGTCAATGGCGCGACCGCCCCGGGTAGAGGCCTGAAAGAAGATGTCCTCCATGGGATACACGGGGGACCACTCTTCGCCATTGCGAAACTCGGCTGCAACGTCCTGGAAGTTTTTGCCCCGGCGATACACCAGTTGGTAGTGGCCAACGCCATCACCGAGCTTGCGGGGTGAGTTGCCGGTTTCAACAATCAGCAGGGCGTTGTCGTCGGCTTCCGGAATCGGCGCGTCCGGGCGGTACAGCTTCAGCTCCTCGAAGTGCTCTTTGGCGAGCTGATCACTGCCCATCTGCATGGCAGACCAGCCGGCCAAGTACAGCAGCAACGCAAAGTCGGTGCTGTTCTGCTCTTCCTCGGCAAAGGCATCCTGAAGCAGTCCGGCCAGGAAGCTGGCCCGGGCGTTGCCGTAGTCACCTTCCTCCAGGTAGATCAGCCCCAGATACAGGTACACCATGGATCGTTCGTAGGGCTCGCCCTTGAAGTCCTTCTCCGCCTCTTCGTACCAGATACTGCGGGCTTTGCGTGCTGCATCGTTATCCGCGTAGACGTTTTCGATTTCCAGGCGGGCCTGGGTCAGGGTGTTCTTCGCTTCCTGACGATAGCCGGCGCGGTAGGCCTTGACCCCGATTTCCATCAGGTTCAGGACCTTGTTGCGTTGCCCTTCCTCGAACAGGTTCTGGAAGTCGGCTCTCAGAGGAGCAGGCTTGCTGTCGACCAGCGACTGTTCCGCCGGCGCCAGCGTGGCCCGATCATAAACCTTTGGCCCGGTCGCGCATCCCGCGAGTGTGCCGGCGACCAGAGTCGCCAGCACCGGTTTCATCATTCCCTTATCGGTAGACCACATTGTCACGGGCTGCCTTCCTCATCTCATAAAGTCCGCTCCACACAATGGTGCCCAGCTCAAGATCCACCATTTCGAAGGTGATCTGGCTGTAGCGGGACTTGGTTCCGGTGTTGCGGTCGATCGCATCCAGGGATGAAATTCGACCACCGAGACGGAAATCGGCGCCCGCCTGAGCGGCGGTCTGGCGGATGGTGCCGCCGTCAACAGCGCCATCACGCTTCAGATCACGTTCCTTCTGAACCATGTCGGAGAAATGACGGCCCACAAACACCATGCGGCCGTTGGCGGCACGGTTTAGCTCGATACGCAGGCGGTCGGTGAGCATGTTGGTGTTGATCACCGAGGTGCTCTCGTTCTTCATGTATTCGTTGTCGATGATGATGCGCGGCGGCGTGGAGCGGCCAGTCAGCATCGGGTTGGCCAGCATGTCCCGCATCATCTTGTCGGTCATGGCCACCACGTCCTGGCTCTCGATGCCGACACCGCCAACGGCACCGGTGGTTGATACGTCTTCGTAGACGCTGGGCTGACCCTTGATGTTCTGGTTCTGGGTCGCGCAGCCGGACAGAACCAGGGCTGCCGCTGCCAGTCCGCAGGCCGTTTTCAATGCATTCTTCTTGAACATGTGTTTCTCCGTTATTCGTATCAGTAGGCTTGCGCGAGGGCGTCGGCCAGCTCTGGGTAAATCTGTCCGGTGGCTTCCATGGCATCAGCGAAGTTACCGGTGGAGCCATATTTTGCTTTCAGGTAGCGAACCATGGATTGCAGGTCGTCAAAGCTGCGATCAGAGGTGCCGCGAATCTTTTCCCAGCCGCCGGAAGCGCTGATGGCGGACTGACGACCAACGGTTTCGCCGATTTCGGAGCCCACCATGCCGCCAATGAAACTCCCGACAAACGGAACCTGCTCAAGCGCTTTCTCGGCGGCGTAAGCGCCTGCAGCAGCACCGATGGTACTGCCCGCTGTAGACCCGATATTGGCGTTAATCGCCAAGTCTACCCACTCGGCCAGGACGTCATCACTGGTGTAGGGGCTCATGTACTTGCCCTGGTTGTCTTTACGAACCAGTTGCTCAAGCAGCTCTTCCTTGGTTGGTATGCGTATGTTGCCATCTGCATCACGGAGTTTACCGGTTCTGGCGGCTGCCAACAGTGCTTTTGACGGGGAATCGTTGGTCATGCGATCCACCAGCCCTTCTGGTATACCGGCCTGTTTCAGTACCGCGCGGTGCTCGTCCGTGAGGCCTGTGTAATAGCCGGAGGTGATCTTACGGACTGACTGCCAGCTGCCTGCGACCTGTTCGTAAGTGACAGGGATGTCTTGTTCGGCGGGATAGGCGTTGAGCATGCGTACGAGAAGATCGTCGGTTGCGACGCCCTGTTCGATGCTCGCTTCCAGATCAAATCCCCTGAGTCCCTCCGGTCCGATGAGCCAGGCCTGGTGCTCAACCGGCAGCAGGTCGACATAACCGGGCACGTTACTATTTGCCTCGTGATAGGCGAGTGCGTTTTCTTCTGGGGCCAACTCGATAAGGCGGTTGACGGCTGAGGGGCGATACACGGAGTTTCGGCCCGGGCCGGTCAGATAGGCCGCAATCTCTTCCGCCGTCTGGGGGTTGGCGCGTTCAAACTCCTGACGTTGCTGGTCGATGGTTGCCAGCACCCCACCCTTGTGGAGGTCTGTAACATAATCTCTGGCGACGGCCTTTTCGGCTGCTTCGTCATTCACCGTTCCGAGGAACATCAGGGGCGTGGGGAAATAGACTGAAAAATAAGCGTCAATCGAGTACTCAACCCGACTTTCCAGCAGGCTTTCACCCTGCCACTTGAGTTCGTAGACATCGGCGTATCGCTTTTCCTCCCAGTAGGGGATGAGCGACAGGGTCACCATGTAACCAGTGAAGCTCAGGAAGTTGAAATCCGGGCTCTCGACCAGCTCCTGGCTGCGCTGGACGGTTACCTGGGGCGCATCGGGAGAGTCCGGCACCAGCCATGCCGGCTGCTCGTCGCCTACGACCATGAACGGTACCGTACCGGTTCCATAACTCTGGCCTGCGTCAATCGAGGCGTTCACGCTGTTCCGGTCAAATTTGTGGACCTGGCAGCCCGCTGCCAGCAAGGTAACCATCGTCAGAGCGCCAAGTTTCATTCCCAGGCGCCGGATGGGAGACCAGCCTGTGTCGTCAGAACAATAAGAAGGGCGAAGGGTATTCATGGGTATATAGCTTCCATTCAGTTGCTTTAGCAGGGTCCGGGACGTCGTTTCTCCGGAATTCGAGTAAAGGATGGAAACTGTATAAATAATTTTTAATGCGCGAGATACACCCCATTTGAGGGGGTGGGGGCTGGAAGCCCTTGATATAGGGCGGGAAACGCAGAGTGTTACACGTTAACTGAATGATATATAACAATAAATAGTTCGCAAAAGCATCCATGTAACCACATGAAAAACATTGCAAAATATTGTTCAGGCCCGGCTCTGCCGGGCCTGAATATCAAGAATTAGCGGTTTCTACTAATTGAAAATTGATCTGCCGGCGGCCTTCGTCCACACCTGCGAACGTTACCGATACTGGCTGATCAAGCTGGAAAATCCGACCGTTCTTGTTATGGATCAGTCGTAGTGTGACCGGATCGAAGCTGAACTTACCTTCCAGATCCCGGCAACTGACGAACCCTTCCAGGCCATTGCTGTCCAGTCGAACAAAGAATCCTGATGGCACGGTGCGGCTAATAATGCCGGTCATTGGCTCGTCGCCCAGCGTTTTAGCAAAGTCACTCTTGAGCCAGGCTTCCAGGCTGGCGGCTGCCTGGCGAGCGCGAATCTGGGCCTGCTGCAATGTTTCGAGCTGGACTTCGTTAAGGGCTTTCATCGGTACATCCCAGAGCGCCGCTTTGATCAGCCGATGCACATAGAAGTCAGAGAATTTTCTCAGAGGCGAGGTGAAGGTGGTGTAGGCATCCAGGCCCATGCCCTGATGGGGCGCTGCTTCAAAGCCCAGCTCTGCCCGCGCTAACTGGCGCGAGACGATGGACTTCAGCGGCACTTCGGACTCCAGGCCCTCGGTTTGCTTCATCAGATGCCGGAAGCCCTCCGCGCTGTTGGCATCGACGTCGGAGAGGTGAGGGGCATGGCTGGCGAGCAAAGCCTTGATGTTGTCGATACGGTCGTCTCGCAGGCCCGGGTGCTGGATAAACAGGCCGGACGTCGCCTCGCGGTTGAGGAAGTCGGCGGCACAGCGGTTGGCCGCAACCATGCATTCTTCCACCAGCCTATGAGCTTCGTTCTGCACTGCCGGCTCAATAGCGCGGATGCGTTTGTTCTCGTCAAGCCGTAGCCGGAATTCCGGGCGATCCGCACTGAGCAGGGCATGTTCGGCCCGCCACTTGCGTAACGCCGTGGCCGCCTGGTGCAGCTGATCCAGGCTGTTGGCAACGGCCTCGGGGAGTGTTCTGGTGTCTTCGTCTTCCCGTCCCTCGATAAGGTTGGAGACCAGGTCGTAGCTGAGCTTGCCATGGGAGCGAATCACCGCTTGATGAAAGCTGTACTCACCCAGGCTCCCATCGTTATTGACCTGCAGATCGCATACCAGTGCGAGCCGGTTTACCTCTGGCATCAGTGAACACAGACGCGTGCTGATGCTATCCGGCAACATGGGCAGGGGTTCACCGGGAAAATAAATGGCGGTGGCACGGTTATAGGCTTCCTGCTCAGCGGCGCTGTCCGGCGAGATAACTGCGGTCGGATCGGCAATGGCGATCGACAGGGTCCATCCGGTCGCGTTGGGTTCGGCAAACAGGGCATCGTCCATATCCTGGGTGCCCGGGCTGTCGATGGTGACAAATGGCTGACCGGTGCGGTCCTCCCGGTCGGCAGCGCCGGTTTCGATGTCCTGGTCGCTCAGGCTGTCTGCCTGAGTCTGAACGGCTTCGGGCCAGGCATCCGCCAGATCAAAGGTGGCCAGAGTCATGGCTCGTTCGATGCCCGGCTCGCCGGCTTTTCCGATGACCCGAAGCACCTTGGCCTGGCCCTTGCCATCTTTGAACGGATGCCGGTGGATCTGGCAATAGATGTAGTCGTCCGGCTCGGCGTTCTGGCGCTCCTTCGGCGGAATGAAAATCCAGCGGTTGATGCCGGGTGTTTCGGGCACCACAAAGTGCCCCTTACCCTTGATCAGGTAGCGTCCGACAAACGTCGTCAGGTGGGTTTCAAGCAGCTCGTCAACCACGCCCTGGGTCTTGCCTTTCTCCACCTCCTGTTCCGTAACGTTGACCCGATCTCCCGGAAGGACTTTCTGCATTTCCTCCGGCGGAAGGAATACGTCTCTTCCCTCATCAAGGGCCACGAACCCGAAGCGGCCATTGGTGGCTTTAACAGTTCCGGGGAAAACCACTTTGTTTTCCTCGATATCGGATTTCAGCTGGCGCAACTGGTTAAGAGCGTCGGCGTTGAGCATGAAGTAACCTGGCTGGTAAAAGTGGATGTTGGGGCGGAGTATAGCGGTTATGGCAGTATGAGTCAGACCCGTTACAACGGCTTAATCTCTTCGTCTTCCGGTGTGCTGATGCAAACCCGGTTACGACCTCTACGTTTGGCTTCATACAGAGCGCTGTCGGCTCGACGCAGAATGGTGTCGCTGGTGTCTCCCGGTTGAGCCAGGTAGGCCCCGACGCTGGCGGTGACCGGAGTGCCGGTTTTCTCGCTCTCCTGCTCGACCATTTGCTGAATTCGGTTGGCAATGGTTTTGAGGGTGCGCGAGTCACAGGGTGAGAGAATGACGACGAATTCGTCGCCGCCCCAACGCCCCGGATGGTCATAGGGACGAATGCCGGCTTTCAGCCAGAGTGCCACCCGGCACAGGATCTGGTCACCAATCTGATGCCCCAGCTCGTCGTTAAACGCTTTGAAATGGTCTACATCCAGCCAGATAACGCCAAAGCCGGTACCCTGGCGCTCAGCCCGCTGGATCTCTTCCTCCATGGCCTCGTCGAGGCCACGGCGATTTTTCAGGCCGGTGAGGGTGTCGATTCTGGCCAATCGATTGAGCTCCTCGGTACGCCGGTTTACCTTGTTCTCCAGTTCCCGGGTCGTGTTGCCGAGGGTGTCCACCATTTGTTCGAAGTGATGTGACAACCGGCCAATTTCGTTGTCTGGTTTATCCAGGCGCGGCAGTTCGAAGCTGCCATCGCGAACTTTCTCCACCGCTTTTTCCAGAGTCGTGATCGGTTTCAGGATCTTGGACTGGATGATCACGTGGAAAAGCACCAATGTGAGGATCAGGGCCACGAAAAAGACGGCCAGCAGCGGCCAAAGAAAGCTGTTGGGCAGCAGTGCATTGAGATCCAGCAGGGTAA
Organism: Marinobacter nitratireducens; assembly: GCF_000708045.1. GTDB lineage: Bacteria > Pseudomonadota > Gammaproteobacteria > Pseudomonadales > Oleiphilaceae > Marinobacter > Marinobacter nitratireducens. The sequence continues at coordinate 87,388 of NZ_ANIE01000001.1, read as the reverse complement.
TCTCGAACCAGCCAATGGTTGGCAGAAAGGCTACGCCGGCCAGTTGCTCGTGACCATCCACGGTGACAAAGCCGCTTTCCACCTGGCCGGCTTCATCACGTTTCTTCAGCAGTTGCAGCATGCCCAGAATTTTTTGCTTGTCTTCTGGCTCATCAAACAGCAGGTCGACGGTGTTCTTCTGGCCTTCCGGTTTGATGATGCTGGCGAAATCAATGTAGTTACGGTCGCGGTAGAGCTGGATGGCACCGTTGTAATCGACGAAAAGTGTGGTGATGCCTTCCTGGCCGATATCAACAATGTCCTGAAGGAAGTCGTCGAGATTCAGGCCGGTGCCGACGATACCCACGGGCTTGCCCTCGCTATCGCGCATCAGGACGTCGATCCACAGTTTAGTAACCCCGAGCTCTGTATCCGGATTCACGTTCAGGTGGAAATCCCGGCCTTCGTCGAGGAGCTGATAGAACCAGGCATCATCGGGGTCTTCGGGATCCAGGGCATAGCGAAGTTGCTTGCCGGCGAACTCATTTTCGCTGTTGTTGTAGTAATAGTGGCCATTCTCGCGCAGCGCGACGAAATAGCTGTTGTCCCGGAAATTTTCGCGGAAAGACTCCATTTCTTCGATGGCGCTGGCCTGCAGGTCGGGGGCGTCAGGAGTCTTGGCGAAATTCAACAGAACCAGGGAGCTCGCCATCTGCTTGGCAAGGCCGATTTCACGTTCCAGGGATTGCAGCAGGCGGGCACTGTCATAACGGACCTGGATTTCAGCAACCTGCTGGCCCCACCGCTCGATAATGTCCGCAGAGAGCGCCCGGTAGGCAAACCATGAGGCGAGGGAAGCCACCATCATGAGAACAGCGGCCAGGCCAAGGATGCGGGTTTTCAAGCTCAAGAAACTATCCTGTCCGTTTTAAATGTGACGTGGCTCAATGATAGAACACCACGCCTCTTGAGTGTAGAAAAAACAGACAGGAATTTGTCAGTTGTACTCGGCAAATACCCGGGTTTGGCCCTGCCGGTTGAACAGCAGTACCTGGTAATGATCCTTGCGGTTGCCGACCTCCATGCCAGGCGAACCCATGGGCATGCCAGGAACAGCCAGCCCCCGTGCATCGGGTGCCTGGGCGATGAGTTTGTGGATCTCGGCGGCGGGCACGTGCCCTTCAATCACGTAGTCGCCAATGAAGGCTGTATGGCAACTGGCAAGCGCTGGGGTCAGGTTGGCATCCATCTTGATAGGATTGAGGTTCTGGGTTTCCGTCACCTCAACATCAAACCCGTTGTCTTCCAGATGCTTGACCCAATCCTTGCAACAACCGCAGGTCGGTGATTTGTAGACATGAATGTTCTGGGCAGCCGTGGCGGCCATCAGGGGCGTGGTGAATCCCAGGGCACCGGTCAGTGCCATGGCCAGAGTGGCTTTCTTCATGGTTGATACCTCAGTGATGATGTTCATGTGACGCTTTGTTGTCGCTGGAGCCGGAAAGCCAGAACCACCAGACGATAGCGGCAATCAGCGCGATTCCTCCAGCGTTGACCAGTAAGGCTTCCATCAGTTCCGCTCCTTGTGTTCAGAGGTTTCCGGCGACTGGCTGGTTTTGAACAACCGCAGCCGGTTGGCGTTGGTGACCACCGTGACTGACGACAGCGACATGGCTGCGCCCGCCAGGATAGGACTCATCAGGATGCCCCACAGAGGATAGAGCACCCCGGCAGCCACCGGTATACCCAGGGAGTTGTATATGAACGCCCCGAACAGGTTCTGGTGAATGTTCTTCACCGTCGCCCGGGAGATCTCGATGGCATCCGGCACGCCATGCAGAGAGCCCCGCATCAGGGTGATGGCCGCACTCTCAATGGCTACGTCAGTGCCGGTACCAATGGCAAAGCCGACATCCGAGGCAGCGAGCGCCGGCGCGTCGTTGATGCCATCGCCGACCATGGCGACGGTGTAGCCCTTGCCACGCATTTCGCTGACCACTTCGGCCTTGTCCTCAGGCAGGACTTCGGCGCGGTAGTCGTCGATCCCGGCCTTTTTCGCGATGGCTTTGGCGGTGGCATCCACATCACCGGTCACCATCATGACCTTGATGCCGGCGTTGTGCAGTCGGCGAATGGCTGCCTCTGAGTCCGGCTTAATGGCATCGGCAACGCCAATCACACCAATGACATGGTCGCCTTCTGCCAGAAACAGCGGTGTACCTGCTTCATCGGTAATGGTTCGGGCTGCCTCGGAAAGGCCCGAAATATCCAGTCCTTCCTGCTCGAGCCAACGCTTGTTACCCAGACGAACCGGCTTTCCGTCCCGTTCGCCGAGAACGCCTTTGCCGTTGAGAGCCTCGAAGCCGGTCACTTTTTCCGGTGTAATGCTCTGCTCCCTGGCTCTTTCCAGAATGGCCTCGGCCAGCGGGTGTTCGGAATGTTGCTCAAGGCCGGAGGCAAGCGCCAGCAGCTTGCTTTCGTCGCCGCTGACGGCATGCATGCGGGTGACGGCCGGGTGCCCTTCGGTAATCGTTCCGGTCTTGTCCAAAATGACCAGGTCCAGCTTGCCGGCGGTTTGCAGTGCGTCCCCCTGGCGGATCAGGGCTCCGTATTCAGCGGCCTTGCCGACGCCCACCATGACGGACATGGGGGTCGCCAGGCCCAGGGCACAGGGGCACGCAATAATCAGCACCGTGGTGGCCGCGACCATCATGTGAACCACCGCCGGATCGGGCCCAAGGTTGTACCAGATCAGCGCGGAAATGACGGCGATGATCATGACCGTTGGCACAAAGACAGATGAAATCTTGTCTGCCAGACGCCCGATGGCAGGCTTCGACCCCTGGGCCTTCTTCACTAACCGGATAATCTGTGCCAGGGCGGTTTCACTGCCGACACGGGTCGCCTCATAAATGATCGAACCATGGGCGTTCAGGGTACCGGCAGAGACCTCATCGCCTTCCGCTTTGCTCACGGGCATGGGCTCGCCAGTGAGCATGCTTTCATCAATCCGGGTGCTGCCTTCGCGGATGATGCCGTCGACGGGGATTTTCTCGCCGGGCCGCACCCGGACCTGGTCGCCCTGACGAACCTCCTCCACAGGCACATCTTGCTCCTGACCATCCCGGATAACCCGGGCTGTCTTGGCGCGCAGGTCCAATAGCCGGCGAACGGCTTCCGAGGTTTTGCCCTTGGCCCGCAACTCCAGGGCCTGGCCGAGGTTGATCAGACCAATAATCATGGCCGAGGCCTCGAAATAGACATGTCGGGCCATCTCAGGCAACAGCCCGGGCGCGCTGGCCACGACCATGGAATACAGCCATGCCGTGCCGGTGCCCAGCGCAATCAGGGTATCCATGTTGGCGTTATGGTGACGAAAGGCCTTCGCGGCACCCGTATAGAAATGGCCGCCGGTCAGGGCCATGACCAGAAACGTCATGCCACCAAGCGTCAGCCAGATCCCCTGATTCGCCTCAGTGACCATCATCGACCCGGAAGACAGCCCCCAGATCATCAGCCCGAGGCCCAGTGACAGACTGACCGCCATTTTGATTAGCAGCGAACGGTAGAGCTTACGGTCTTCTGCCTGTTTGCGGTCGTCGGCTTCATCAGCGTTTTCAATGACACTGGCGCCGTAACCTGAGCTCTTGATGGCCTCCACCAGCGCCTCCGAGTCGGCATTTCCCGTCGCGGTGGCGGTGTTGTCCGCCAGATTCATATGGGCGTGGGTGACACCCGGTACCGACATCATTGCCTTTTCGATCGTGTTCACGCAGGAGGCACAGGTCGCGCCCGTGACCGCCAGGCTGATCTGCTCTCCTGCCGGCGACGCGTGACTTGCGGTCTCGGCATGTCCGGATTCAGGAGACGGCTCTTCTGGCCGCTTCGAGGCACAGCAACTGGCCGACTCCCGGGGTTTTCCCGAAAGCGCCTCGGCAGGATAGCCCACCTCCGTCACGCGCCTGGCGGCATCCTCCAGGTCAATCCCGGAGGGCAAAGCCACGGTCTGGTTTTCCAGATCCACCTCGACCAGTTCGGTATTACCGGTCAGCGGTTCCAGTGCATTACGAATTTTCTTGGCACAGCCCTGACAACTGGCTCCTGAAATGGAGAGTGCCGGGGTCAGCTCTGCAACGTCAGTCATCGGTTACTTCTCCTTTCCAACAACGTCGGAATCGTCCCAATGTTCAATCAGGCGACAGATCGTATGCCCGTCAGGCGTTCCGTCCGGCATCTGCTGCCAGGCCGAAAGAGCATTCTTCATACGTGCCTGGAGCTGCTGCAATTCGGCAATTTCCCGCTCAACCTCAACCAGCCGGGACTCGAACACCTCCCGGACCATGGGGCAGGGCGAATGGTGCTCGTCGGCCTCGCCGAGAATGTTCCGGATCTCCGGCAGCGAAAACCCCAGCTGCCGCGCCTTGCGGGCAAACCGCAAGCGCCGCAGGTCATCGGCGCCATACTGCTGGTAATTGTTGTCCGGGTTCCGGGTCGGGTTTAAAAGCCCCTCCCGGGTGTAGAAGCGGACAGTGTCCGGCTTGACGCCAGCAGCATTGGCAATATCTTTAACTTTCATGAGTCGGAAACCCCTCCAATGTCAGAGGAGTGGTGGATAAGCCCTTAACCACCACGTCGAACATCTGATGAGGATAGACTAAAACCTGTGAGCAACTCACAGGTCAAAGGTTTTTTAGAGGAAGGAAAAAAATCAGCGCTGCTTTGCGCGCAGAAAAGTACCACAGGTACTGCATTGGTCTGGCGCCATCAGCTTCGCCTGCCAGCCAATCTTGTGGCCACAGGCCGGGCACTTGAGCCGGAGCTGAAGCACAATGATTGGAGCGACCAGCGCCGCGATCAGAACGCCGAGCGAACTCCAGCTGTCCCCACTTGAAAGCCCCAGCTGACTACTGAACACCAGAACGATGATCAGCGCCGGAAATGCAAACAGAAAATAGCCCCGGTTCCATCGCTCCCAGCGACGAAGCTGAGCATCCTGGTCCTGGGTCAGATACTTTGATGCCATAAACAAACCTGTCCAAACAAACGAATGGAATGATGGGGAACGCGAGGGGTGATTACAATTCGGAGTCCACAGTGCCGCCGGGCAACAGGATACCGTTATCCAGGGCGGATTCCAGATCTTCAACCGGAATGGGGCGGCTTATCAGATACCCCTGGACCAGATTGCACTGGTGATGCCTGAGGAAATTCAGCTGTTCTTCAGTTTCCACACCCTCGGCAACCACGCCAATGCCCAGGTTGTGGGCAAGATTGATGACCGCACGGGTAATCACCGCGTCATCGTGGCGCTCGGTCACATCGGTGATGAACGAGCGGTCGATTTTCAGCAGGTCGACAGGAAAGTCCCTCAGATACCCCAAGGAGGAGTAGCCAACACCGAAATCATCAATCGCCAGATGGACACCAAGCTGACGCAATCGGGACAGCTGGTTCAGATTGTGTTCGATATTCTGGATGAAGATCTCTTCGGTCAGTTCCACTTCCAGTCGGTCTGCGGGGACATCCTCGGAAACCAGCGCTTCACGGATATGGTCCACCAGTTCCTCGTCATCCAGCTCCCGGCCGGACAGATTGACTGCGATGCGCAGCTGCTCGAACCGGGTGCCTTTCCATTTTGCCAATTGTCGACAAGCGGCCAGTACGACCCAGCGACCAATGTCGGTAATACGCCCGCTTTCCTCGGCAAGGGGAATGAACTCCGCAGGCGACAACAACCCCCGTCGGGGATGCTGCCAGCGAATCAGGGCTTCGGCACTGTGAATCTGTGAGGTCTGAAGGTCCAACTGCGGCTGGAAGAAGAGAACAAACTCATCATTGGCAAGCGCCTGGCTCAAATCCTTGTCTAGCTCCAGCCTGAGCATTTCCCGATCCTGCATGCCCTCGGTGTAGAACTGGTAACTGTTCCGCCCCTGTTCCTTGGCCCGATAGAGGGCGACATCGGCGTTCCGGAGCAGGGTGTCGGCATCCAGGCCACTTTGCGGATACACCGCAACCCCGATGGTTGCCGTCACCAGATGCTCGTCACCCTGAATGCGGAAGGGGACTTCGAAGCATTGCTTGACCTGTCCCAGCAGGTGAATGACGTCGTCGATTTCATCCACATGTTGCTGGCAGACCATGAACTCGTCGCCGCCGGAATAAGAGACCAGCACGCGTTCGCTGCTCAGCCGATTCAACCGGTCCGCAACCTTGATCAGGAGTTCGTCACCGAATTGGTGGCCCAAAGAGTCATTGAGCATCTGAAAGCGGTCCAGGTCCAGCAGCAGAAGGGCTACCTGACGCATTTGCCGGTCTGCAATATTAAGCGTCAGTGCCAGGTCTTCCATGAAGAAACGGCGATTGGCGAGCCCGGTCAGGGTGTCGGTGGATTCCAGGCGGGCCAAATCCTGTTGGGCCGCCTGGCGCTGATCGATCTCCTGTTCCAGCTGGCGCCGTGTTTTCAGCAGCGCGCGGTTGCGCTTCAGGATGAGCTGGACCAGGAGTGTTGTCAGACTGGTGAGCAGCCCCATGAACAGAAGTGTTGCAAAGGTGGCGGTAGGCCAGGAACTGCGTTGTTTATCGACCCACTCCTCCGAGGGCTGCAGAGCGATAGACCACCCCAGCGCTGGCAGGTCAACGGCTTCTGCGTGGTTAAATTCGCTGTTGGTTGTGCTGGAATCGGTCAGTTGGTAACTGGCGCTGCCATCTTCAAGAATCTCGACCTGGAAATTGCCCAGTATTCGGGAACTCAGCAAATGCTTCGCAAGGGTTGTCATCCGGAATACCCCGGCGACAAATCCGTTGTTGTCTTTGCCAGTTCCTACAGGCGCATAGATAACCAACCCTTTGCCACCCTGTTTAAGATCAATGACCCCGGAAATGTCATATCCGCCAGACGCTCTGGCCTTTTCCAGGGCCTGGCGCCGTTGTTCCGTAAAAGCAACGTTGAAACCAACGACGCTGTCATTGCCCGAGACGGGTTCCAGCCAGCGGATAATAAAATTCCGGTCGATCCATTCAATGGCCTGATAAACGCCAAAGTCGTTGAGGTAGTTGCGGGCGTCCTGGCGCCAGATCTCTTCCGTGGTTCCGGGAGCAGCCTCTAGCCGCTGGGCCATTCGGCCGATCGCCTTGGCATGGACCGTAAACTCCCGTTCGAGCGAATGGGCCATGGCTTGGGTTTCATTTGCCAGGTTCGCCCGGATGAGCTGGTTATCCCTTTGTACAAGGCCATGGCGCAGACCAACCGCAAGCGCGAGAAACACCAGAAAAATGATGACGGGAAATGCCGGGCTGAGCAGGCTTTTCTCAATCAGAGTGGTGGATGTCAGTGGTTTTCCCACAATGTACCCCGGGGTTGGTTACGCGTGACTACTTTGTTATCGGCGGCCAGATGCGAATTATGAAGCATTTTTGCTGGCGCTGGCTATGAGCTCCCGTATCCGTTCTCTCAGCGACACACCGTAAGCGTCATCTGGCAAGGCGGTGGCGATCTCCAGTGTACTGGATTCTGCGCTGAGATCGACGACGCGCGATGGTGTCGGTTGTTTTTGTGCATCCAGCACAATCTCTATTCTCGGTTTCAATTTACGACCGGGATGTGCCGCGACCACGATAGCCACTTCTCCGGACGTAAGCTCAACCAGGCTGCCTGCCGGGTAAATGCCGATCAGGCGGATGAACGCTTCCACCATCGCGGGATCAAATTGCTGTCCCCGGTTCTTGTACAGAATCTTGATGGCCTCAGCCGCGGGGCGGCCGTTGCGATAACAGCGATCGCTGGTTATGGCATCGAAAGCGTCAATGATGGAAATCATCCTTGCAAAACGGCTGATCTGCCAGTCTGCCAGTTGTCGGGGATAGCCCTTGCCATCTATGCGCTCGTGATGATGACGAGCGACGTCGACGATGATCGGGTCGAGGTTCGGATCGGATCTGAGCATTTCGTAGCCCAGGTTCGTGTGCTTCCTCATGATCTGGAGTTCCTCGGGTGTGAGGGGGGCCGGCTTGTTCAGAATGTGGTCCGGGACTTTGAGTTTTCCCAGATCGTGCAGTAGCCCACACATGCCAGCGGTTTCCAGATCTTCCTCTGGTACACCGAGGAATCGGGCGAATGCAATGGTGAGAATGGCGACTCTCAGGCAGTGTTCGGCGGTGTAGGCGTCGCGGCTCTTGATTCTGCCCATCCAGAACATGGCGCTACTGTTGGCCTTCACGCTGTCTACACAGTCTCGGATGACGGGGCGTGCATCCTTTAGGCTGAACTCGTTACCGGCCTCGATATCGCGCGTCACCTGTTCGACAAAATTCTGCGTCCGGCTCCAGGCACGCTGGGCTCTGGGAAGCTCTTCTATCAGGGACTGGGATTCTTCCAGGGGTTCAGTGGTGCGCCTCTTGAGTACGGTGATGCGCTCAATGATGGGGGTGAGGTTCCGCTCGTCGTCTTCCACGAGCACCCACTCGCAGTACCGACGGAGAATGGCGGCCTGCGAGGCGTCCTCAAGGGTGAATCCCTGGAAAAGGACGGGCACTTCCGTCCACGGGCGATCAAGCTCAATCACTTGCATGCCGAGTTGCAACAGGTCAACCGGGAGCCGGGCCCGTTGCCTGGTGAGGGTGTTCCTGGAAGTGCCTTCCACCTGGCTTGGCTTGCTCAGCCCGCCGATTTTACGTCTGAACCACATGTCGCTGCCGGTTATTATAGTTATGACGTCTTAATATACAGTCATTCACCCGATTATGGCAGACTCCTGTCGACCGATGTGGCCGGTTATCAGGACTGTGATCCAGTCGATTATCCGTCAGGCTTGCGTGTGGGGCGTGGCAATACCCAGGCGGGGAATTTCCTGCTTGGGGCAGCGATCCATAACCACCGTCAGGCCTGCCGCTTGTGCGCGGGCAGCCCCTTCTTCATTGATGACCCCGATTTGCATCCAGACGACGGGAATATTGAGCGCGATTGCCTCATCAATCAGGGCGTCTGTGCGTTCCGGTGCAAGAAATAGGTCGACCAGGTCGACCTGGATGGGGAGGCTCTGCAGGTCCGGGTAGACGGTTTCACCAAGGAGTTCTTTACCCGCGATGCGCGGGTTGACCGGAATGACCCGATACCCCTGACTCTGAAGGTATTCCATCACTTCGTGGGATGGACGGTTGGTCTTCTCGCTCGCGCCCACCAGAGCGATGGTGCGGGTTGACTCCAGAATACGTCGGATCCGGTCGGGTGAGTTATCTGGCATAGGGGGTTGCTTATCCGGGTAAGTTAACGATGTGCTTCGAGACGGACAGAGACGGATTCAGCGTAGCGAAGCGCATGGGGCTTGTCGATTTCCACTTCCGCCCATTGCACGGCCTCATGTTCCATGACAATGCTGAGTACCTCATGGGTCAGGCGCTCAAGCAATGCGAACCGGTTGCCATCAACGTGCCGGATGATCTGTTTGGTGATCGTCCGGTAGTTCAGTGCGGATTCTATCCGGTTTTCGCTGATAGCCTCGGTGGCGTCGTAAGTGAGACACACGTTGATGCGCACGTCTTGCTGATTGTTGATCTCCTCTTCCTTGATCCCGATGTAGGTTCTCAGGAGCAGATCCTTTATGCGCACCCGTGCCTGATGATCTCCGAATACGTCTGTCATTGCGCCTCCGAATCGCTGGACGAACCTCAGCGGTTGCCGCCGATAAGGTTCAGGAACTCAGTTCTGGTTGCCTGGGATTTACGAAACTGGCCGAGCATCATTGACGTTTTCATCCTGGAATTCTGCTTCTCGACGCCCCGCATCATCATGCACATGTGCTGGGCTTCGATAACAACGGCCACACCCTTGGCGTTGGTCACGCTCTCGACAGCTTCTGCGATCTGCCGGGTCAGGTTTTCTTGTATCTGAAGCCGGCGAGCGTACATGTCGACAATACGGGCAAATTTCGACAACCCAAGGACGCGCCCCTGGGGCAGGTAGGCAATGTGGCATTTACCAATGAACGGCAGCATGTGGTGTTCGCACATGCTGTACAGTTCGATGTCCTGTACCACGACCATTTCGTCCATGGAGGACTCGAAAACGGCGTTATTGACCAGGTCGTTGAGGTCCTGCTGGTAGCCTTGTGTGAGAAATTGCATGGCCTTCGCCGCGCGCCTGGGCGTGTCCTGTAGACCTTCGCGGCGAGTGTCTTCTCCAAGTCCATCAATAATGGCCTCGAAGTGGCCGGCCAGGTCGTCAAGGGGTTTGGTCATAATGTGTTCCAAGTCACGGTGTCTATCAAAGGCCAAAGCTTAAGGTAATTTGCCCGTCATCTCTATGCTTTACGATGGTATGTCAGGAAAAGACCAACATGGCCTTAAGGTCAGTGTCATGACGTCTATGGCGCTATGGTAGGTGGCGGCGGATTGTTTTACAGTTTGCGTAATTAACGTCACCGGGGAAACGACATGGAGCAGGTGATTGCCACCGCCGACGAGAGTGCCGGGTCCGCACGTGATTCGGGCTCCCTGGAAGGCTGGCAGCATGGAGGCAAATGGTTCTGTTATGGGGGCCACGCCATATTCAGCAGAATGGCCGGGCAGGGAGAGCCACTGGTTCTGATTCACGGATTTCCAACCGCAAGCTGGGACTGGAGTCGGGTCTGGCCGATGCTCACCCAAGAGCACAATGTACTGACGCTGGACATGCTCGGATTCGGTTTCTCCGACAAGCCGGTGGACTATGCCTACAGCATTGAAGACCAGGCTGACCTTTTCCAGGGCTGGATTGAAGGCCTGGGTCTATCATCGGTTCACCTGCTGGTGCATGACTATGGCTGTAGCGTTGCCCAGGAGCTTCTGGCGCGGGAACAGGAAGGTGCGCTTCCATTCGCTATCGCCAGCGTCTGCTTCCTCAATGGCGCCCTGTTTCCGGAAGTCCACAATCCGCTTCTGATTCAAAAGCTTCTGAGTAGTCCGTTTGGTGGGCTGATCAGTCGTGGTCTCACCCGGCGCTCCTTTGAGCGGAACTTCCGCCGGCTGTTTGGCAGCCAGAACCCGCCGGATCGTCAGGACCTTGAGGATTTCTGGTACCTGCTTACCTACAATAATGGCCGCGGTATCCTGCATCGTCTGATCCATTTCATGGAGGAACGGCGTTGCCATCGGCATCGCTGGGTTGGTGCCTTGCAGCGTGCGCAGCAGCCCATCCGCCTGATCTCAGGCACAGCCGATCCGGTGTCAGGTGCTGGAATGGCCAGACGTTATCGGGAGCTTGTAAGCAATGCCGATGTGGTGAGCCTGAGAAATGTGGGCCACTACCCGCATTTTGAGTGTCCCTGGGACGTGTTCAGTGCCTACCGGGATTTCCGCAAGCGGATTGCGCCGACATCGGATGAGTGATCATCCTCCAATTCAGCCTGGAGCCGGGTCGAACAGCGGGCCCTGATCATTCATTGGGCGCGATCTGAAGGCGTTGACCACCTGGTTGCGGCCCCGGGATTTGGCCTCATAGAGTGCGTGATCTGCACGATTGAGCCAGACTGACCAGGTCTCGCCCTGGCTTACCTCCGCCACGCTGGCGCTCGCCGTCAGTTTGATATCGTTCAGGAAAGGCCGAGAGCTGATGCTGGTCAGCAACTGATGGGCCAGCGTATCAGCATCCTTTTCACGGGTTTCCGGTAGCACAATCATGAACTCCTCGCCGCCGATCCGGAACAGCTGATCGCTCTCGCGCAGGCGTTTTCGAATCCGGGTCGTCATTTCCTTGAGAACCTTGTCACCGGCCAGGTGTCCCCATTGATCATTGATGGCCTTGAAAAAATCCAGATCCAGCAGGACCAGGCTGGAAACCCGTTCATAGCGTTCGCGCATTTGTATCTGACTGTTCAGGATGTCGGCCAACTGAGTCCGGTTCAGGCAGCCTGTCAGCGGGTCGGTGGTGGCCAGGCGTGTGAGCTCTTCCTGGAGCTTGCCGACAAGCCACGCAAAAATCATGGCGAACAGGCAGGTAAGTCCCAGAGAAAAAGTGATGCGCCAGAAGTCGGGCTCCGGGAATTTCATGAACGAAACCGCCGACATGGTAATAACGAAGACGATGTTGCTGCCGATTGCTTCCCTCAGAGGCAAGAGGAAGAACAGTGCCGTTGCCGCCGGGTATGACCAGTATAGGCCGGCATGGCCGTTGATGGCGGTTGAATAGACCGCGGATATCACCGCCAGAAGCGGAAACAGGCGGCCACGAAGGAAATAGGTATTACGGTAGCGCAGACATCCTATGACCAGCACCGCATTGGCGCAGAACAGGATCAGGAACATGGCCAGAAGATGGTGGTCCTGGCGCCACTGAACCAGTACCAGGGGAGCCACCGCTATGAACGCCCAGAAATGCAGGTGATAGACCAGCTGACGCTTGAATCCCAGAACCGCGAGGGTTGGGGTGGTGGCCAGCGAATCGGATGAAGGGAAAACGCTCACAGCTTACTCCTGCTGCCTGGTGGATCTCAGCCGACGTTCCGGTTGCGGCTGGTAAAACCTAGTATGGCATGCGCTTAAATGTAGCGTACAGCGCTATTAATAACCTCTATTAGTTTTGTTCAGTTGGCTGGTGCCTGTCCACTTGGTTAAACTCCGCGAGACGTTGACAGGGAGTTTGCCATGAGCGCCATACATACCAGCACACCGGCTCTTACTATACGAGCGGGCAGCCGAGCCATGAAGAGGCTGAAGGATAAACCGCTGACCGCCGATGATGTTCATGTCATTCCCGGCGCCGCCGGAGGCCCCAAGGCACTCGGAATCAGCGGTCTGGACAAGGCTGTTTTCGGTGACTGGCTCCCTGCTGCACCGCAACCCCGTTCCCTGATCGGTTCCTCCATCGGCAGCTGGCGGTTTGCTGCCATCATGTCGTCCGATGATCCGAAAGCACAGCTTGGTAAGCTGGCGGAACTCTATACGTCCCAGCGTTTTTCCAAGGGTGTCAGTCCGGCGGAAGTCACCCGCAAGAGCGTTCTGTTTCTGGAAGAACTCCTGGGGGGATGCGAAGAGCACATTCTCAATCACCCCTGGTATCGGCTGAACATCGTGGTCGTGAGGAGTCTCGGCTTGCTCGAGCACGATACCCGCGGGCGTCTGGGCATGGGCTTGATGAACGCCATCAGTGCCAACATGGTGAGCCGACGACACCTGGGTCGGTTCATGGAGCGCGGGATCATTCACGACAGCCGGCTGAAACTGCCGGTGTCGAAACTGGTGGATTTTCCCAGCCACGAGGTTGCTTTGCGCCCGGACAACCTGCTTCCCGCGCTTTTGGCGTCGGCCTCTATCCCGCTGGTGATGTCGGGCGTGCGGAACATTCCTGGCGCACCGGCGGGTGTGTACCGGGACGGTGGGTTGCTCGACTACCACCTGGATTTGCCCTACGAACAGCCGGGTATCGTGCTGTACCCTCATTTCACCGACCGTGTGGTGCCGGGTTGGTTCGACAAGACGCTGCCCTGGCGTCGGGGCGATGCAACACGACTGCAGGATGTTCTCCTGGTTGCCCCGTCCCGGGAGTACCTGGAAACCCTTCCGGACCGGAAACTCCCGGACCGGAAAGATTTCGAAAAATACGCCGATGATGACCGGGGGCGTGAGGCCAGTTGGCGCCAGGCCATTGCCGAAAGCGACCGGTTGGGTGATGAATTTTTGGAGCTGGTGGAAACCGGTCGTCTGACCGAGGTCATACAACCACTCTGAGTGCCCCCGGCCCCGGGAGCGATCAGTCTCTCGGCTAGGCGTGAGTTAGAGGCTGGACACTGATCCGGAAACCGGTCAGACCGATAACCGGATCGTGTAATGCCAGTATCCGGATCACCGCAGGCACCGTTCGCTCCTCTTCCGGGTGATCGATCGACAGATCAATCCGCTCCAGGGATTGGTCTGCACGGGCAGATTCAAGAGCCCGCTGGAAGTTCTCCCGGTATTCCGCGGCAATGAGTTGGTCAAAACGGGTTCCGGCCAGATCGGTTGGTGCCCGGCCAACCAGCTCGGCAATCTGTGCCGAGATAAACCCGATCTTTCCGGATTCATCAAGCTCACCAATGGTCGCCCCGGACAGGGCAACAAGGTCCCGGCTTCGCTGCTCGCTGTCATTCAGCGCGTGGCGGAGCGCCGACTTTTCGATCTGCAGATTGGTCATCTGAAGCTGGGTAGTGGCATCTTTCTGGGTCAGTTCTGACAGCGTGTTGGACTGCTGTTGCAGGCGTTTACAGAGCAAGAGAGCGAGCACGGACATCAGTCCGGATAGGGTAATGCCGGCTGTCCAGACGATGGTCTCGACCCTGTGGGCAGCCTGATCAAGCATGGCGGGATCTGGAACCGTTGTCAGCATCCAGTTGACTCTGCCCGGCCTCACCTCGGTGCGAAGGGCCAGGGTCGGGTCGATCTCGCCACTGGTTCCGACCTGGAACAGCGGCTGTTTGCTATGACGTTCCAGGGTATCGATACGAATGCCGAGGCTGGGTGGTAGCACCTCGTCGAACAGTGCTTCAAGCCAGGCGGAGGTGTTGCCTGGCGGGTTTTGCTCAGACGTCCTGGCGAGCAAGAGGTTAACGAGGGTCTGATGCTGGTAATGGTAACGGGTCTCTGCGAGCTCCCGAGTCCGTCCGGACTCGACCGTTGCCAGTGCCGCTGTGACCGCCAGACCGATCAGAAGAATGCATGCCGGAATCCAGAGACCCGGCCAAAGCCGCAGTCTCCCGGCCATTCGGGCATTTGGGCTTTCCATGCTTACTTTCCCGGGAAATGGCGTTACTACACTTTAGCCCAGCAACGCGCTTCAGGGAAATGCTCAGGCTCTGCTTTTACGGGCGCTGCTGTAAACCAGCACGAAGGCCAGGAACGCAGTAACCACGACGGAAGGTCCCGCTGGTGTGTCCAGGTACCAGGACAGACTGAGGCCGCCGGACACGGCAATGAAACCGAAAATGATGGCTATGCCTGCCATCTGCTCCGGGTTCTGAGCCAGCCGACGTGCCGTGGCCGCAGGAATGATCAGCAACGCGGTAATCAACAGTACGCCGACGATTTTCATGGCGACGGCAATGACGATGGAAAACATCAGCACCAGCACCAATCGAAGTCTTTCTACCGGAACCCCTTCCACCCGCGCCAGCTCCGGGTGGATGGTGCTCATGAGCAAGCCCCGCCAAAGCGTGATCACAAGAACCATGATCAGCAGCGCACCGCCGTAAATCCATAGAAGATCGTTCCGGCTCATGGCGAGTAGATCCCCGAACAGCAGGCCGGTGAGATCCACACGCACATCGGGCATGAAACTCAAGGTGACCAGGCCAATAGCCAGTGCGCTGTGGGCAAGAATGCCCAGAAGCGTGTCTGTGGCCAATGCCTTGACCCGTGAGAACAAAACCAAGGCCACGGCGAGAACCACACAGGTCAGGACAACACCCACGTTCAGTGGTACCCGGATCAGGAAACTCAGGGCGATGCCCAACAACGCGGAATGGGCCAGTGTGTCGCCAAAGTAAGCCATGCGGCGCCAGACCACGAAGCAACCCAGCGGACCCGCCACCAGGGCAACACCGAGCCCCCCGATCAGGGCCCGCCAGAAAAAGTCGTCGAGTATGGTGTCAATGATGGGCATGGCCGGAGCACTCCTCATGACCCTCGGTTGGTCGAGGCTGTTGGCTGCGGACCACATCTCCGTGAAGGTCGTGCCGATGGTTGTGATGGTGGTGATAGACCGCAACAGATTCGGCGACCTGATGTCCGAAGGTTTCAATAAACGCCGGGTCGTGGGAAATATCGGCGGGATAGCCGCTGCAGCAGACATGCTGATTCAGGCAAATGACCTTGTCGGTCGCGGCCATGACCAGATGGAGATCGTGGGAGATCATGAGCACGCCGCAGTTAAGCTCGTCTCTGAGCTGCCGGATTAACTCGTACAGCGAAGCCTGGCCATTAATGTCGACACCCTGGGCGGGCTCATCGAGTACCAGCAAATCCGGTTTACGGGCCAGTGCTCGAGCCAACAAAAGGCGCTGCCGTTCACCTCCGGAGAGATGATGTACCGACGCTTTCAGCAGGTGCTGGACACCGGTTCGTGCCAGTGCGGCTTTGCACTCCTCGCTGGACCGGCCGCTCAGAGCCATGAAACGCTCCACATTGAGGGGCAGGGTGGACTCCAGAACAAGATGTTGGGGGACGTAGCCGATCACCATTTGCCTATCCAGATGTACCTTGCCGGCGGTCGCCTTCTGGATGCCGAGAATCGCCTTGATCAGGGTGGTTTTGCCGGCTCCGTTGGGGCCGATGATGGTGATGATATCGCCCCGGTGGACGTTCAGGTTCACATGATCCACCGCTGGCCGGTCATCAAAGGCGACGGTCAGGTTCTCAAGGGTTACCAGCGGCTCAGTCATTGCCAGGCTCCGCCTGGCATTGCGGGCAGAGGCCGGCAATTTCCAGGGTGACCTCATCGACGTCGAAGCCTTCGGTGCTGGCGGCATCCTCGACGGCCCCGGATACTGCCGGTGCCGTCAGTTCTAGCACGTTCTGGCATTTGCGACAGATCAGGAACATGCCGGTGTGCTGTTCACCAGCGTGGGTGCAGCCGATGAAGGCATTCAGTGATGCAATTCGGTGGACCAGACCGTGTTGCTGCAGGAAATCAAGTGCGCGATAGACGGTGGGCGGGGCAGCGTTGTGGCCATCCTCGGTGAGGTGGGCCAGGACATCGTAGGCCCCCAGCGGTTTATGGGATTGCCAGATCAGTTCGAGCACACGTTCACGGGTTGGGGTCAGACGTGCGTGTTGCTGTTGGCAGATTTCTCTGGCATCAGCAAGGGCCCGGCTGACACAGGCGTCGTGATTGTGGGGGCGATACGGGAGAGCGCTGGCGGGCATATCGGGCTCCTGCAAGTTTTGCAACATTATAACATTTGCAGGAGCTGGCGCCAGAGCTGGCGCCGGAATCAGTGCCGGGTTTGCTGGGCGAGCGTTTCCAGGTATTCCAGATTGGGGATCCAGGCGCTCTCGCCATCCACCTCGACGTGCATCAGATCGGCGGGGCCGTTCTCGCCGTCCAGTTCCCGGATCTGCTCTTTGGTGAGGCGAGCCTGGCTGGGTATGCCCTGAGTGACGAGCGCCATGAATGGGGTTTCCTGATGGTTGTCTCCGATGGTGTTAAGAACCACGATTCGGCCACGGTTGTCACCCGGAACCGTGAGGATGTCGCCATTGGCAGCATCGTAGGATATGACTGGCAACTGGAGTCCCCGCCAGTCAAGGTAGCCCACCAGCCAGTCAGGCGTATTGGCTTCGGCATCGCTGCTGGCATAGTCCACAACTTCCGCCACAGACACGTTTGGCAGGAGTAATTGCCGCCCATTCATGGGGATCAGAACGCAGGAGAGGGATTGGCTGTTGTCGTTCATCGCGTGTTTCCTCAGGCGGAGTCCCGTTTTTGCCGGCCCTTGAGCAGGCAGGATTCTTCAATGGTTTTTATCAGTTCTCTGGCCAGCTCTTCCGGGGTGCCGACGAAACCGGCGCACCCGGTCGCGGCGACGGAATCGGGCATCGAGCTGTTGCCGCAGCTGTTGCTTTCCTGAACCCAGATTCGGCTGCCGTAGGCTTTCAGCATGGGGGCTGCCAGGGCGCCGTCGTTGCCCATGCCGGAGAACAGAATAGCATGACAGTGTTGGCCGTAGTGATCGGCAACGTTGAGCAGGACCTGATCGATGGATGGCCCGTAGGGGCCCGGCCAGGGCGAGTCCTTTTCTGTCAGTTTGCCGCTGCTGTCAAATTGCCACTCGTGGTCCACGGGCATCAGCACCACATCGCCATTTCTGATCTGGTAGCCTTCTTCGGCCTGTTTCAACGAGTAGTGGGCATGTCGGCCCAGAACCCTGGCCAGCACATCGGTGAAATTGTCATCGATGTGCTGTGCGTACACGAAACCGACCGGGAGGTTTGGGGGCAGATGATCAAGAAACGCTTTGACCGCTGCAGGGCCACCAAGAGAGGCTCCGAGTATCCAGATGTTTTCAGCCACGGTGTCCGGGCGCGCCGGGGTAATCCATTGGGGAAGTTCGGGGGCCTCTGAGCCACCCTGTTGCCGGGTTTCCAGCGCTTCCAGGCTGGCCTCGGAATCCAGCTCTTCCAGGTGTCCCAGTTCCTGCTCCAGCTTGTCGAGCAGCCTGCGCTCCCAGCGGACATAATCCTTGGTGCCGGGTTTCGGAGCCTGGTCCAGGCCGAACAGGACGGAGGCTTCGGTATGGTCGAACAGGTGGTCCAGCAGCGCCGGATGGTCGGCTTCATCTTCCAAGGTTACCAGCCAGAGTGCTGCGTCGGGAAATTCCGGATAGCCGAGCAGGCGCTCCGGGTCCCCAGAAAAGCAGACATCCAGTCCAAACTTTGAGGTTGCCTCCTGCAGCCGGTGGCGCTGCAGGACAACATCCGAAACAATTCCGACCCTCGGTCGGCCAAACTGGCCGACCATTAGGTGTTCCTTGTCAGCCGTTCGATCGTCTCAAGCAGCTCGGTTTCCTGGAACGGCTTGCCGAGATACTCGTTGACGCCGATGGCCATGGCGCGTTCCCGGTGTTTCTCGCCGGTCCGTGAGGTGATCATACAGATCGGCGTGTCCTGCAGGCTTTCGTCGTGGCGAACGAAGCTTGCGACCTCGAAACCATCCATCCGCGGCATTTCGATATCCAGCAGGATGATGTCCGGCCTGTGGTCCTGCAGCTGGGCCACGGCATCCAGGCCGTCTTTGGCGGTGATGACTTCCATGCCATTCCGTTCCAGCAGGCGGGAGGTCACCTTGCGAACGGTTACCGAGTCGTCCACCACCATGACCGTCGTAATCTGATCTTCGTAGCGGGCCGCCTCGCGGGCCTTCTCAAGGTTCGCCACGCGTTGGCGCTCGGACAGGATGTCGGAGCGGATCATGGCCGGCAAGTCGAGAATCACAACCACGTTACCGTCACCCAGGATGGTGGCGCCGGAGACGCCGCGGACCGAGCTGAACTGGGGGCCGAGAGATTTTACGACGATTTCACGGCTACCCATGAGGTTGTCCACCTGCAGGGCCATGGGTTGCTCCGCGCCGCGCACCAGAATCACGGGCAGCGGCAAGGCCTGGCCCTGAAGCTTGGGCTGATGGTCACTGTTCAGCAGGCTGCCCAGGTACTGCAGGCGATACTGCTGGCCGGCGTACTCGTACATGGGAGCGTCCGGCTTGTAGTACTCTTCAAGTTCAAAGGTACTGACCCGAACGATACCCTCGATGGTGTTTAGAGGGATGGCGTAGAAGTCTTCACCGGTCGATACCATCAGCGCGCGGTTCACCGAGACGGTGAATGGCAAGCGGACCGTGAAGGTGGTTCCACGTCCCAGAGCTGAATCGATGTCCAGGCTGCCACCAAGCTGTTTGATCTCGCTGGCGACAACGTCCATGCCGACCCCGCGACCGGAGATCTGGGTGACCTGTTGTGCGGTCGAGAACCCGGGCTGCAGAATGAACTGGAGGATTTCCCGCTCGGTCAGGTCTTCATCTTCTTTCATCATGCCCTGACGAATGGCCTTGTCACGAATGATGTTTGACGGAATACCCTTACCATCGTCCATCATCCGAAGAACAACGTCGCCACCTTCACGGGTCAGGGAGAGTACGACTTCGCCGGTCTCCGGCTTTCCAGCCTTCGTGCGGTCTGCCGGCGATTCAATGCCGTGGTCGAGCGCGTTACGCAGCATGTGTTCAAGCGGGGCAATCATCCGCTCAAGGATATTGCGGTCCATTTCGCCTTCGGCGTTACGGACATCAAACTCCACCTTCTTGCCCAGTTCGCCGCTGATCTGGCGCACGATGCGGCGTAGACGCGGCACCATGGACGCAAACGGAATCATCCGGGTCTTCATCAGACCTTCCTGGAGTTCCGTGTTGATACGGGATTGCTGGACCAACAGAGTCTCGGTATCCCGTACCCGGTCAGAGAGGGTTTCCCTGAGGTCGGCAAGGTCTGAGGAGGACTCTGTCAGTGCGCGCGACAACTGCTGGATGGACGAGTAACGGTCCATCTCCAGAGGGTCGAAATCTTCGGTGTAATCGGGGCCATGTTCTTTTTCAGCGCTGAACAGAATCTGCGCCTCGGTCTCGATTTCCATCCGCCGCAGCTGCTCGCGCAGACGTTCGATGGTGGCGGCCATTTCCTCGAGCGTATGGCCAAAGTCACTGGTCTGTTGCTCCAGACGACCACGGGTGATACTGGTCTCACCGGCGAGGTTGACGAGATCGTCCAGCAATGGCGCCGAGACCCGGATGGTTTCCTGGGGAGCACGCTGCGGCTCCGCTGCCTTGCGGGGCTTCGCCGGCGGTTTCGGCTTGGCGGACACCTCGGGCTCGGAGGCCTTAGGCTGTTCACTGCCCGGTGCCTGTACGGGCGGCTGGACCGCTGAGGGCTGATGGAGCGCTGAAGGCTCCTCCGCTGCTGGCTTGGGTTCAGATTTCGCCTCTATGGCGGGTTCCGCGACGGCGGTCTCTGCATCCGCGCCCTGGCGGATGTTCGCGACCATGGCGATGATCGCGTCGTGGTCTTCGGTGATGCTCTGCCATTGGCTGTCGTCTGGCGCGTTTCCGCCCAGATCGATCAGCCGGGTTTCGAAGGCGTGGGCTTTGTCACCGAGGGCGACCAGCTGTGCCAGGCGAGCCCCGCCCTTGAGAGTATGCAGGGCACGCTGGGCTTCCTGATTGAAGCTATGGTTTGTCGGTTCCTTGCGCCAGTCCTCGAGCAGTTGCTCAAGCTGGTCCATGATTTCCCCGGCTTCCTCAAGGAAAATCTCGAGTACTTCCGGATCGACCGGCTCCTGCTCGGCTTCCTCCACCGGCTGCTCGTTCGTCGCGGAACCGCTGGCATCGGCACTTTCGTTAGCCTTGCCGAACGCCTCGATAAGGTCGGTGGCCGCTTCCGGTTGGTTACCGTCTTCCAGGCTGGTCAGCATCTGTTTGAGGGATGCCTGGGCCTGTTCGCTGAGGTTGAACAGGGTCTGCTGGTTGTTCTCGCCGCTGATCAGTACGTCCAGCGCATCAGACCAGGCTTCGGCCAGCTCTGCAATTGGGTCGACATCGGAAAGGCGGGCGCCGCCTTTGAGCGTATGCAGTTCCTGCTGCAGCTGGGTCACGCCTACCAGCTCGGACGGTTCCTCCTTCCACTGTGCCAGGTTCTCTGCAATGGCATCGTGGATCTCTGTGGCTTCATCCAGGAAGATGCCGATGAGATCATCGTCGATGGCGGAAACGTCATCTGCCTTGGCTTCTTCTGGCTCGTCCTCGAGTTCAATGGCGGGCTGCTCCACCTCGGTGGTGTCAGGAGCCGGGGGTTCCTCAATCGTGGGCGTCGGGGCTGGAGCCACGGGTTCGCCATGCAGAATCGATTTGACACGGGCAACCAGCTCCTCCGCCGGTGGGCAGGGTTTCTGGGTCGCTACCTGTTCTACCATCATGGCCAGTCGGTCATGACAGGCAAAGAGCAGGTCATTCATGTCGTCGTTGGCTTCGAGCTGCCCTTCGGCCACTTTCTCGAACAGGTCTTCCAGCACGTGAGTGAGGTCGCCGATCGCGTCCACACCGGCCATTCGGGCACCGCCCTTGAGGGTATGAACCTCGCGCTGAAGCTCTGCCGCGATGTCGCGATTGGAAGGATCTTCGCTCCAGGTGTGCAGGGCACTCCCGGTAGAGTTGATCAGGTCGTAGGCTTCTTCCAGGAAGATACCGACCAGCTCGGGGTCCAGATGGGACAGATCCGCGACCGAAGAAGTATCTTCGGTGGGCTCTTCTGCAGTGCCTTCCTGCGGACTCTCCGGTGCCATGTCCTCGTGGAGGTCGGCAGCGGGAGGTAACTCATCGTCCTGAATGTCGGGTTGGGTATCGCTGACATCGGTAACCGGACGCGATCCGTTGGCATTACCCATGTAGGCATGGATTTCGCTGATAACATCGGGCGCCGGGCGCGGTGTTTCAGAGGCTTCCAGTGCATCAACCATGCCGGCCAGGCGGTCATGGCAGCGGAACAGCAAGTCGGAGAGCTCGTCGTTGATCGACAGGCGCTGCTCGGTCAGCCCTTCGAACAGGTTCTCCAGTTCGTGGGACAGGTCGCCCACAGCGGGGATATCGGCCAGGCGTGCACCGCCTTTCAGTGTGTGAAGATCCCGTTGTAGCAGTCGCAGTATATCGAGGTTCTGAGTGTTTTCACTCCAGCTCTGCAAGGCTTCTGCGGTGCTGTCGATAAGGTCGCGGGCTTCCTCCAGGAAAATCTCAGCCAGTTCCTGATCGAGTTCGTCGTCTGACACCTCAACTGACTCGGAGATTTCCGGAATCGGAGGTTGTTCCACGGGGGCTTCTTCAACGGCCGGGGCTTCGATTTCCTCCATGTCGAAACTGAGGTCGATCTCTTCCAGCTCACCGGTGAATTCTTGTTCGAATGCATCAGGTTCGGCGGTTTCGCTATCGGAATCCGGATCAACCTGATTGAGCGCTTCCAGATTCGCCAGCAGCTCTTCATCAGCGTCCGTGGTGAGACCGGCTGCCACCTGATCCATCATGTTGATCAGATGCTCATGGGCGGCTCTGACGGTGTCGAAGAAATTGGCATCCGGGGCCTCGTCGCGCAGGGAGACAACGCTGTAGGTTTCCTGCAGGGCGCTGGTCAGGGCTGCGATATCCGCCAGACCCGCGTCGCTGGCTCCGATGGTCAGTTGTTCAAGCTCAGCCCGTAGCTGATTCAGCGAGGCGGTTTCTTTGGGGTTTTCAGACCACTGGTCCAGGATGCGATCAGCATCCAGGACGATGTCCAGGCCTTCACTGAGGAACAGCTGGACCAGCTGTGAGGATTCCTGCTGTGCTGGCTCGTCGGTGCTGACTTCGCTCTGGCCGCGCAGTGTGTCTGTGGCAATGCGTTCGAGCCGCTCCAGATACTCATCGGTGCCAGCCAATGATTCCTGGGGCGTGCTGCGGAGCTGGGCCAGACCCTGCGTCAGGAAACTGCATGCGTTCTCGAGCAAGTGCAGGACGTCCCGGTCTGCACGCTTGTTCTGAGCCCTGGATTCTTTGACAAAGCGTTCCAGAGGCGTGATGACGGATGCAATCGGAGCGATGCCCGCGGTGTGAGCACTGCCTTTAAGCGTATGCAATGCGCGGGATAGATCGTCGGTGTAGGCAACAGTCGATTTATCGCCGGCGGCCGCCAGATAATCCTTGAGGGTTTGCAGATGGGTCTCGGCCTCACTCTCGAAGATATCGAGCAGAATCGGATCGACGCCAGACTCTTCATCATAGGTAGCGGCGGCTGCGTTTTCGGAGCTGAGGTCGGCTTCACTGGCCGGCATCGAACTGGCATCGGGTATTTCACCGTTGGCAAGCGCGTTGGCCCGTGCTTCGAGAGCGGAGGTGTCCAGGCGCGCCTCGTGACGCTGCTCGAAGTCTTCGACCAGACCGGGCAGTGCCCCGGTGACCTCTTCAAGTAGCCCGGCAATATCGTCATTCATGAAGATGCTGCCGTCGATGACACGGTTCAACATGTTCTCAACAGACCACGCCAGCTCACCAACGACCAGTGCGCCGACCATCCGGCCGCTACCCTTGAGGGTATGGAACGCCCGACGAACTTCTGACAGCGCGCTGCGGTCATCGTGCTGACGCAGCAACATGGGCAGGTATTCCCGGATGGTATCGAGTACTTCGCCGGCCTCCTCGACAAAAATCTCGAGGATTTCATCGTCAATCAGGTCATCATCGACGTCGCTTTCCTGAGCCGTTGCGGAGACAACCGGAGGCGCTTCGGGCGCTGCTGGCTCGACTTCGGCAGCGTCTTCCGTCGGCGCTTCGGCTGTGGCCGTTTCTGCCGGCTCGCTATCTGCCCGGCGCGTGGTTGCCAGCGCCTCGGCCCGCTCGATCAGGCTATCCACAGCGCCATCGGCCTGACCGTTTCGGAATTCGGAAATCAGGGCGGGGATACGGGCAATGACATCATCCACCAGCGAGAACATGTCATCGGTGGCCTTGATGGTCTGGTCGATGACCCGGTTCAACAGGTTCTCAACGGACCAGGCAAGTTCACCAATGCTGTTGGCACCAACCAGGCGCCCACTGCCTTTCAGGGTATGGAAGGCCCGGCGGACTTCGGTCAGCGCCTCGCGATCCTCGTGATCCTGGCGGAGGCGGGGGTAGAATTCATGAACGGTTTCGAGGACTTCCTCCGCCTCTTCCACGAAGATGCCCAGGATTTCGTCATCCAGAAGATCGTCGTCGTTGTCTTCGGTGACTTCCGGTGCCGCCGTGAGTTCAGGCTCTTCAACCACGGGGACTTCCTCGACCGGCACGTCCTTGGCGGCGGCCTCGTTCCAGGTGGGCTCTTCGCCAACCGGGAATCCGAGGGATGCGAGACTGTCTTCTGCGACCCGCAGCACGCTGTCGTTTTCGCCAATCCCTTCGGCCAGTCGTTCCAGGTAGTACTCGATGCTGGTTACGGCATCAGCCAGAACGTCCAGCTGCTTCCAGTCCGGCACTTGCTTGCCAGCGAGCAGAACGTCGGTAATGTAGCGTTCGGCGGAGGCCAGCATGTCCGCTACCCGATCCAGCGGGACCAGGCTCAGGCCGCCCCGGATGCTGTGAAGCAGACCGGGCACGTGTTCGATTTCACGGGTATCCCACTGGGAGGCAATGAAATTGACGATCGAGGATTTGACCTGCTCCAGAGTGTTCCGCGATTCCCTGAGCAAGGCGCCACTGGCTTCCCCGAGCTCGCGGGAGCCCAGATTGATGGTGCCGTCACTTTCGCTGGAGGCCGGTTCCTCACTTTGCCCCTCGCTGTCGAGGCCGGCCAGGCTGGCTTCGACATAGAGCAGGGCGCCGGCAATATCCATCAGCGTGCCATCGTCGACCGCGTCGGCCTGGGCGCTGAGCTTTTCCACCAGCTCGATCTGTTCGGTCACCACCTTCCGGGGAATACCAAGGCCAAGCACCGCAAGGGTGTTGGCGACCTGGCGCAGGCCGGGCAGCAGGTCCTGAAGTTCGTCGTTCTGGCGCAGTTCGGCGCGGACAAAAAGGTCTAGCTGGTCTTTCAGCTTGGCGAGCTCTTCGTTCAGTGCGCTGACAACGGAATGAATCGCTTCGCGCCCCGGTCCGGATACTCGGGTGCGAGCGGCGTCTACGTCATCTTCGGAGGGCAGGGCCTCGCTCAGGTGGTAGCTCTCACGTAGCGCGCTGACCTGTGGGGTCCCCAGGTCGCGGGCACGGGCAACGTAGTACAGAAGGTGTTTCAGCAGCGCTTCGGGTACCGGTTGTTGCAGAATGTCGGCGTGTTCGTCGCTGAGTCGACGAATCTCGCTGTCCAGCTCGCGCAGCAGGGATTTGACCGCGGCGTTGATCGGATTGACCCGTGCCTGCAGTGTTTCGATAAACGCACTCGCGGCTTTCCACAGTTCACCACGGGGGGTTTGCTGGCAAAGACGGATCAGTCTCAGGATGACTTTTTGCAGGTACTCGAAATGCGCGTCAAGGTCTTCCTCGCGGATGATGCCCGCGAGCGCAAACTGATACATCTGGCGCAGTTTGCGAATATGGCCGAGAACTTTAGGATCCTGTAAACGCTGGGATACCTTGCCGCTGACGCTCATTTGTGACGGCGCCAGATTCGGCTTGAACAGTGACGTGTCGGACAGCAGCGATTCGCCACGGGCTGCCCGGAGATCGTTCAGCAGCGGCAGCAGTATCATCGGAAAATCATCGCGGCTGCTGGCCAGGTGTTCGAGATACTGGGGCAATTGCAGGATCGCCTGCATCAATACTTCGACGGCTTCGTCGACGTTGGCAACGGTGTCGTTGAGAATGGCCTGCGTCAGCTTTTCCATCTCTTCGGTCAGCAGAGCTGCGCCGTAGAGTTCGACCATCTGCAGGGTGCCGTGCACTTGATGCAGGTAATTCAGGCAGAAGCGCAGGCGCGCGGTGTCGTCACGGTTTTCGACATACGCTTCCAGTGCATGCTGACCTTGTGTCAGCGTGTCCTGTATTTCGCCCCGAACCCAGTCGAGTGCGATGCTGTCATGGTGATTGCCCATAACCACTCCGGTTATTCTTCGTCAGTCTGGCGTTTGATCCACGCCAGTACATGTTCCGAGGGTACCTTTTGCAGGCCGGGAGGCTGCCAGTCGGTCAGTTCTCCCTGGCCCAGGACCAGTAGTCCCCCGGGCGCCAGCCGCTCTGCAAGCCGCCTGACAATTTCCCGCCGGCGCCAGCGGCGGAAATAGATCAGCAGATTCTGGCAGAAAATAATGTTCATCCCGTGCATCGGGGCTTTATCCAGATCCAGTACATTCAGTCTGGTAAAGCACACCCGCTCGCGGATGCTGCTTATGATCTCTACGGTATTCCGTTCGGCCGGGCGGAAATACCGGTCTTTCATGGCTTCGTCCATTCCCAGCAATTTGCGGGGATTGAACTGGCCGACCCTGGCTTTCTCTATGGCTGGTTTGCTGATGTCCGAGCCTGTCACGCCAAACAGTGGCTGCAGGTTCAGCTGGTTCATGCACTCATTCAGCACCATGGCCAGTGTGTAAGGCTCCTCGCCGGTGGAGCAGCCCACACTCCAGGCTTCCAGGGGGCGCTTTTTCAGCTGCTCCCGTGGTCGTGTCAGGACAAAGTCCGACACCATGCGAAAGGCATCCGGATCCCGGTAGAAGCGGGTTTCCTGAACGGTCAGGCGGTCCACCAGTGTGGACCATTCCTGAATCGCGTCAGGGCCGGATACGATCTGCTCGTAATACGCCTGGTAGCTGCTGCAACCGATTTCCCGCATCCGGATTCCGAGATTGGTTTCCAGAAAGGAGCGGCGCTCGACCGGCAGGGTAATGCCGGTGCGATGCTCCAGCAGGGTTTGCCACTGGCTGAACTGCGCGTCGTCCATATCCGGGAGTCGGCGCAGTGACCAGATGGCATCGGCGGGTGACAGTTTGTTATGCATCTGAGCCATAAACCGTCAGCAGCCCTGGACCGGAACTCAGCCCACCACCGGAACGTCGGTGTCTTCCTCTTCTTCCTGGTCGGCCACGTCCTCTTCCGGCAGGGTGAAGCCGGCAACGGAGGACCGAAGTTCGGAAGCCATCTCTGCCAGGTTACCGATGGACTTCGCAGTCGCGTTGGTACCGGACGAGGTCTGGGAGGTGATTTCCTGGATAACGTTCATGGTGTTGGAAATGTGCGCCGCGGAGGACGACTGCTGGCGTGCCGCGTTGGAGATGTTCTGGATCAGCTCCGCAAGACTCATGGATACGTTCTCGATTTCCTCGAGCGCGATACCCGCGTCCTGAGCCAGGCGAGCACCACGGACCACCTCGGCGGTGGTGTGTTCCATCGAGATGACCGCCTCGTTGGTATCGGACTGGATCGTCTTAACCAGGGCTTCAATCTGTTTGGTTGCCGCAG
The DNA here is from genome assembly GCF_000708045.1 of Marinobacter nitratireducens. Lineage (GTDB taxonomy): Bacteria > Pseudomonadota > Gammaproteobacteria > Pseudomonadales > Oleiphilaceae > Marinobacter > Marinobacter nitratireducens. Next base: position 59,973 of record NZ_ANIE01000001.1, on the reverse strand, counting down.
AGGAGCGTTCCGCAAGGCGCTGAACTTCGTCCGCAACCACCGCGAAGCCTCGGCCTGCGTCACCGGCCATGGAGGCCTGAATCGCCGCGTTCAGAGACAGGATGTTGGTCTGGTCGGCAATGTCGTTGATCAGGGATACGATGTCACCGATTTCCTGGGAGGATTCACCCAGACGCTTGATCCGTTTGGAGGTTTCCTGGATCTGCTCACGGATGTTGTCCATGCCGCGGATGGTGTTCTGTACCACTTCCGCGCCTTTCTTCGCGATCGCAACCGACCGCTCCGCAACCGCGGAGGACTCTGCCGCGTTTGAGGATACCTGGTCGATGGATACCGCCATCTCGTTAACCGCGGCGGAAGCTCCGGCAATTTCCTGAGCCTGGTGCTCGGAAGCGTCGGCCAGGTGCATGGCGGTCGACTGAGTTTCCTGAGCGGCGCCCGCAACCCTTACTGCGGTGCCTCGAATCGCCTGTACCAGACCGCGCATCTGGTCAATCGCGTAGTTGATGGAGTCGGCGATGGCACCGGTGAAGTCCTCGGTTACCGTGGCCTCAGTGGTCAGGTCACCATCCGCCAGGTCGGCGAGTTCGTCCAGCAGTCGCAGGATCGCGTTCTGGTTCTGTTCGTTCTGTTCCTGAGTTGTGGACAGACGTTCCTGGGCTTCGCGGTAGAGGGCGAGACCGATGAAGACAACAATCGCAACCATAGCGGCCAGGATGATGAACGCCAGCGTCGGGCTGACAAGACGTGAGCCGGACTGGCCACGGAACTGATCCGCCAGAACAGACAGTTCAGACAGCAGGACCTCGGAGTTCTGGAAGATATCGCTGGCCGCAGTACGAACCTTGAAGAGGTCGGGAGAGGCTTCAAGGATGGCGTCTACGTTCTGGGATACGAATTCGAAAAGTTCGGCAACGGCCTCGAGGCCGTAGATGGCATCTTCGTCGTTAACCTTGGAGATACCCATGGCCGGGTTGCCGTTCAACTGCCCATCGAGTACGCGACCGAAAAGGCTGGCGTCGCGACCGAAACGGTCAGCGGCAATAACCGCGTCTTCGTCACCGGACAGTACGTTATTGACCGAGCGCACAATCCGCTCCGCAAGCAGGGACTGACGCTGTGCCAGAGCGATCTGCTCGGACGGTGCACCGTTATCCAGCAGGATTTGTACGATATCGTCGTACTCCACCTGCAGCTGCGGAATGGTTTCGTTCAGTGTGCGGGCAACTTCGTGCAGACCGAGCACTGCATCCTGCGTGGAGAGGATGCTGTCAGCGTTTTCCCGAACCGTGTTCCAGTTCGATTGAACGCCGCTTTGTTGAGCCATTTCACTGGCCGGAAGACCGGTGTCCGGGTTGCCTTCTGTGACATTGGTCCAGAGTTTCTGGAACTCGTCCCGGGAACTCCGGAGCTGGTTGAAGGCTTCTGCGGTACCGCCGGCTGCCTCGGTGGCGTTCTTCGCGATAGCCTGCGAGAGTACCCTGAGCTCAGCGGTGTGGGCGATGTATTCCTGATCGTTCTGGCTGTCCCTGTTGATGATGAACAGCACCGCAACGAGCAGGACGGTGAGTGCAATCAGCGCCGCGATCAGGCCGGCAACCAGTTTGTTGCCTCCCTGTCCCGCGCTGAGTCTTCCGGCTCTGTTTTTCATGTTCTGGCTCCCGGCCTTTTCTTTAAATTGACACGTTTGTTGTCACGGGTATCAGGCGGTCAGGGTGATGTTCCTGCCAGTACCACCACCCTCACCACTGCGCTACGTCAAGAAAGCGTTCGTCGTCGACCAGGTCCACGGCGGAAAAGACTTTCCAGACTTCCTCATTGCGCTCGTAACCGCCTGAAACAAACGGACGAACGCTTTCGGGAATACCTTCCGGTGCTTCCCTGAAACTGTCTGTTGCAAAGTACTGCATGCCCAGCACGCTATCCACGACCAGGCCGCTGAAGACGTCACCTTTTTCGACCACCAGAACCCGGCGCTCGCGTTGACTTCGCGAAGACCGGGGGATGTCGAAGAAAGCAGCGAGATCCACCAACGGAAGGAGGCGGCCCCGAACGTTGGCGGCGCCAAGAAGAAAGGGTCTCACACCCGGAATATGGGTGAAGCGGGGAACATGCAGGATCTCGGTGACTTCGCCCATGGGGGCCACGTAGCGTTCACCTGCAAGAACAAACCCGATTCCGTTCCAGAGTTCAACGGCTTCCTGTTGCTCCGGCAGGCCGGCTGCCATGGACCGGCTGCGTTGGGCGATATCCGTCAGAACGGCGAAAGGGGCTGCCTGGGCGGACATGCTTACTCCACAGTTGGGGATCAGGCAATCAGACTGTTGATTGTTTTGATCAGATCATCTTCGTTAACCGGCTTCACCAGATAACCCTTGGCGCCCTGACGGGTGCCCCAAACCCGGTCTGTTTCCTGATCCTTGGTGGTCACGATGATGACGGGGATGGAGGCGGTTTCAGGTGCGCGGGTCAGCTGGCGCGTGGCCTGAAAACCGTTAAGGCCTGGCATGACGACGTCCATCAGCACCAGATCGGGCGTTTCGGCACGAGCTTTTGCCACGCCGTCAGCACCATTGTCTGCGGTCATAACTTCATGCTGGTGCTTTTCCAGGATGGTGGAGATTTTCTTCACCTCGGTGGGGGAGTCGTCAACGATAAGAATGCGAGCCATGTTTTCCTCGATGGTTCTATATATTCAGCAGGTTTACTGTTCCGCCTGGGGAACATAGTGGCGGATCGTGTTAAGCAGCTCATCCTTGCTAAACGGTTTGGTCAGGTACTGGTCCGAGCCGACAATGCGACCCTTGGCCTTGTCAAACAGACCGTCCTTGCTGGAGAGCATGATCACCGGCGTCTTCTTGAAAGAGGAATTGTTTTTGATCAGTGCGCAGGTCTGGTAGCCATCCAGCCGGGGCATCATGATGTCCACAAAAATGATGTCGGGCTGGGAATCGGCGATTTTGGCCAGAGCGTCAAAGCCGTCGGTCGCGGTGATGACCTCACAGCCAACCTTTTTCAGGAGGGTTTCTGCGGTGCGACGGATGGTTTTGCTGTCGTCGATCACCATGATCTTCAGATTCTCGAAGTTGTCATCCATTGTCCAACTGCCTTGCGCTCAGCGGTGTCATTTTCAGTCGTGGGTTTTTAGCATAAACCTTAAGGTTCTTCTATAAACCCCGCTCATTTATAGATTATCAATGGCTGGATAAAAAGTATTAGTTTGTGACCAAATGTACTTTCGCCTGCAACGTCACGTAATCAGCTGAGGATTTCTGCGGATGCATTCGCAGCTCGGGTACAATACCATTCAACGTCTCAGCATAGCACTTATTGCCCGGTCCGCTCTGCAGACCGGTTCGTGTTTTTCAAACTCTGGAGCTCAAGAGACACTATGACAGTCAGACTCGGGATCGTGATGGATCCGATTGAGAACATCCATTTCAAGAAAGACAGCTCCCTGGCGATGTTGCTGGCCGCGCAGAAGCGTGGCTGGGATATCGAGTACATGGAGCAGCAGGATCTTTACCTGGATGGCGGCAGAGCCATGGCTCACACCCGGAAGCTGACCGTACACATGGATCCGGACGACTGGTTCAGTTACGGACCGGATCAGGATCGTGCACTTGGGGATCTTGATGTCATTCTGATGCGCAAGGATCCGCCGGTGGATCGCGAGTTCCTGATGGCGACCTACATTCTGGAAGCGGCGGAGCAGCAAGGGGCGCTGGTGGTGAATCCGGCCGCCACGCTCCGGGACTGCAATGAAAAGCTGTTCGCGACCCAGTTTGAAGACCTGACGCCACCGCTGCTGGTGAGTCGCTCGGCCAATCGTTTCCGGGAGTTCCACGCCAAGCACGGCGATATCATCATGAAGCCGGTGGACGGCATGGGCGGGCATTCGATCTTCCGCGTCAAGGACAAGGATTTTAACCTCGGCGTGATCATTGAAACCCTGACCAATTATGGCCAGCACCAGGCCATGGCGCAGAAGTTTATTCCCGAAATCACCGATGGCGACAAGCGCATCCTATTGATTGACGGCGAGCCGGTTCCCTATGCGCTTGCGCGAATCCCATCCCAGGGCGAGAATCGCGGCAACCTGGCGGCCGGAGGTCGGGGCGAGGGGCGTGAACTGACAGCCCGTGATCGTGAGATCTGTGCCCGCGTGGCTCCGGTTATCAAGGAAAAAGGGCTGATCTTCGTCGGACTGGATGTGATCGGGGATTATCTGACGGAAATTAACGTCACCAGCCCGACCTGCATCCGGGAAATCGATGCCGCCTACGGAATCGACATCGCCGGGATGCTGATGGATGCCATCGCAAAACGCCTGGAAACGCCGGGCGAGGCTTAAGGCCAGAGATCTCTAGTAACCAGGAACAGGAATGGCAGCTCAGGTAAGCGACTTCGACCGATTTTCCTTCACCCTCTTCATGGCGCTGGCGGTGCACGCCATTGTGGTGTTGGGCATCAGCTTTGCGCCGGAATCGCCGAGGTCTTCCGCCCAGACCATGGAGATCACGTTGTCCCAGTTTGACGACGACGTGGCGCCGGAGAAGGCGGATTTTCTGGCCCAGACGAACCAGAAAGGCAGTGGTACCACCGAAGAGGCGCGGGAGCTGACGAGTCCCCGCCCGGCTGAAGTGTCAAAGCCGGAAGTCGCTCAGATCCAGCCTGAGCCAAAATCGCAAACTGAACCCCGGCCTCAGCAGCAGCGCCAGGTCGTTCAGACGCAATCCCGGTCAGAGCGCAAGGTCAATGAACCCGAAGAGCGGGTGGATCCGGTCGAGGAGCCGCTGCCGGTTCGCAAGAAGAAAAGTCTGATGGAGCGTAGCCTGGAAATCGCCAGTCTGGAGGCCAGGTTTGATGCCCAGCAGCAGGCCTATGCGCGTAAGCCCAGGGTTATGAGAGTAACGGCGGCGTCAACGCTGAAGTCATCCAATGCCTGGTATGTACAGAACTGGGTCAGTCGGGTGACCCGTGTTGGCAACATCAATTACCCTACTGAGGCACGTCGGGCCGGTATCTACGGTACCCTGCGAATGCTGGTTTCCCTGAAGAAAGATGGCACAATCAAGGAAGTCGCCATATTACAATCCTCGGGCAGTACGGTACTTGATGATGCCGCGATCCAGATTGTCCGGATGGCATCACCGTTTGCGCCTTTCCCCGAGGAGATGCGGGAAAATGTGGATGAACTGGAAATCATACGTACCTGGTCTTTCCAGCAGAGGGGGCTGACATCCGGATGACAGCAACCACGCAATCTCCAAACAACCTGCGCCATCACTTTCTGGTGGCCTCGCCCTGGCTCGCCGATCCGCGCTTCCACGGTGCAGTTATCTATTTGTGTGAGCATTCTGATGACGGTGCTCTGGGATTGATGATCAACCACCCGCTGGATATCCATCTCGGTGAAATCCTTGAGCAGCTCGATATGCACGGTGGTGAGCTCGATTTGCCGGTATTCAGCGGCGGACCGGTCCAGCCGGAACGTGGTTTCGTGCTGCACACGCCGGGCAGTGAGTGGCAGAGCACCGCCCAGGTGACCGATGACGTTCTTTTGACGACCTCACGGGATGTGCTCGCGGCGATTGGCCGGGATGAAGGGCCGTCGGAATTTCTCGTCGCGCTGGGTTACTCCGGCTGGGGCGAAGGCCAGTTGGAGGAAGAGCTGGGCAGTAATTCCTGGCTGACCTGTCCGGCGACCACCGACATACTGTTTCGGACGCCATTCGAGCAGCGTTACGAGGCCGTTCTGAAACTTATGGGTATCGATATCAATCAGCTCAGCGAGTCCATTGGCCATGCCTGAGTCTGTTGATCGCAGGGTGATGGCTTTCGATTTCGGTACCCGTCGAATCGGTGTTGCGGTGGGGCAGGAAATGCTGGGTTCCGGCCAGCCGGCGGCGATGATTCCGGCCCGGGACGGAATTCCGGACTGGTCGCAGATCGAAGCCCTGATCGCAGAGTGGCGTCCCGATCTGGTGGTGGTGGGTTTACCGCTGAATATGGATGATTCGGAAAACGAGATGTGTGCACGGGCACGCAAGTTCGGCAAGCGCCTGCATGGCCGCTACCATGTCCCCGTTGAGATGGTGGATGAACGGCTGACGAGTTTTGAGGCGAAAGGCGACGTTATGTCTGCTGGCGGCAGTCGAGACTACGGTCGCCACGGCGTGGACGATCGGGCGGCCGTCCTGATTCTGGAAACCTTCTTCAACAACCAGTAGATCGTCTGCCGGCCCTTGGTTGCCGGTTTCGTAATTTAGAGAGGATGTGATGACCGCACAGCTGGATATCAATGTGTTGCTGGACGATCTCGAGACCGGGTTACGCCGGGTGCTTGAGGAGCGGGGCGTGGACTCTCCGGTGATCGTCGGCATTCGCACCGGAGGCGTTTGGCTGGCGGATACGCTCAGCAAGCGTCTGGGACTTGAGGGACCGTTTGGTGAGCTGGATATTTCGTTTTATCGTGACGATTTCAGTCGGATTGGTCTCAACCCTACCGTCAAGCCATCCAGTTTGCCGTTCGATACGGAAGGTCGCGACATTATTCTGATTGATGATGTCATCATGAGCGGAAGGACAATACGGGCTGCCATGAACGAGATCTTCGATTACGGTCGTCCTGCCAGTATCATACTGGCCACCCTGATTGATCTCGGGGCTCGTGAACTCCCGATTCAGCCTGATGTAGCTGGCCGGACACTGGCGCTTGCAGAGAATCAGCGGGTCAAATTGCGTGGCCCGGATCCCTTGCGAATCGAGCTGCAGGAAACAGCGTAACGACCCCGTTTATCCGGGTGATCCACCGAAGAACAGAAAACAGGCAACCCATGACCGCGAATGATCCTTCCCCGAACCACTTGCAGCTGACCCGGGATGGTCAGTTGCGGCATTTCCTAACCCTGGATGGCCTCGAACGGGGGCTGCTGACCGATATTCTGGACACCGCCGATTCGTTTATTGAAGTCGGCGAGCGCACCATCAAGAAGGTTCCCCTGCTACGGGGGCGCACCGTCGTTAACCTGTTTTTTGAATCCAGCACCCGCACCCGAAGCACGTTTGAGCTGGCGGCCAAGCGGCTGTCGGCGGACGTGCTCAATCTCGACATCAGCACCTCGGCGACATCGAAGGGTGAATCCCTGTCCGATACGCTGCTCAACCTGGAAGCCATGGCCAGTGACATGTTCGTGGTCCGGCACTCCCAGAGTGGGGCGCCCCATTTTATCGCCGAGAGCGTGACGCCCGGCGTTGCCATCATTAATGCCGGAGACGGGCGTCATGCCCATCCGACCCAGGCCATGCTTGATATGCTGACGATTCGCCAGCACAAGGGCGGGTTTGGAGGGCTCAAGGTGGCGATTGTCGGTGATGTACTGCATTCCCGCGTTGCCCGTTCCCAGATCCGGGCACTTAATGAGCTCGGTGCTGAAGAGGTCCGCATCATCGCGCCCGGGACCCTGCTTCCCCGGGATGTGGAAAGCCTTGGTTGTACGGTGGAGTACGACATGGCCCGGGGCATGAAAGACCTGGATGTGGTGATCATGCTGCGTTTGCAGAAGGAGCGTATGGAAGGTGCGCTTTTGCCCAGCGAGCGGGAGTTCTATCGATTGTACGGTCTGAATCAGGAGAAGCTGGCGCTGGCCCATCCGGAATGTATTGTCATGCATCCCGGGCCCATCAACCGAGGGGTTGAAATTGAATCGGCCGTGGCGGACGGCCCTCAATCGGTGATTTTGAATCAGGTGACTAACGGCATTGCGATCCGCATGGCGGTCATGTCCATGGCGATGGGTGGTCAAGTCGCAGAGCGTCAGCAGAAACAGAGCGAGAGGGGCACGGCATGAGCGGTACAGATCAGATCCGGGGCGCCAGCCTGAAACTCATGGGTGGTCGTGTGCTGGATGGTAATGGTATCGATGCAGAGAACACAGCCCTGCTGATCGAGAATGGCAGAATCAAGGCGATGGGTGCCGCGGCTGAAAGCGCCGATGCCGAAGAAGTGATTCGGGTCGATGGCTGCGTCATCGCGCCTGGTTTTGTTGATCTGTGTTGCAACCTCCGTGAGCCGGGCAATGGCCAGAAAGGCAACATCGAGTCTGAAACCCGGGCAGCAGCCCACGGCGGCTTTACCACCGTGTGTGCATCGCCGGAAACCTCACCGGTGAACGATTCCGGCGCCGTGACGCACCTGATCCGGGATGGCGCCGCAAGCCGCTCTCCCATTCGTGTGTTACCTGTTGGCGCCGTGACTCGTGGTCTGGAAGGCGATTTGCTCAGCGATATGTCCGGTCTGGCAAGGGCCGGGTGCGTGGCCGTTGGCAATGGTTCCCGGGCGATCAAGAACGCCCGTATTCTTCGTCGATGTATGGCCTACGCCCACACTTTCGGCCTGACCGTCATGCTGAGCCCTGAAAATCAGGCGCTGGCGGCCGACGGCTATGCCCATGATGGCCTGGTGACTTCTCGTCTCGGACTGCTGGGCATTCCGGAAGTGGCGGAAACCACAGCGGTGATGGAAATGCTGCTGCTGGCGGAAGAAACCGGTGTGCGGCTGCATCTGAGTCAGCTCTCCTGTGCGCGCAGCGTGGAGATGATTGCGGATGCGCGCAAGCGCGGGATTGCGGTGACCGCTGATGTGGCCATGCACCAGCTGGTCTTCACCGAGGATGCGATTGCCGGGTTCGATAGCCGTTTCCACGTTCGTCCTCCTCTGCGCTCTGAGACCGACCGTTTGGCGCTGCTGGCCGGTGTCCGGGACGGCGTGATCGATGCCATTGTCAGTCAGCACCAGCCGCACGATACCGCCGCCAAGCAGGCGCCGTTCGGTGCTACAGAGCCGGGGCTTTCGAGTATCGAAAGTGTGCTTTCACTGGGGCTTGAGCTGGTAAATCGCGGTGAGTTGCAGCTGCGTCAGTTGATTCGTGCGCTGACGGCAGGGCCGTCTTCGGTGATTGGCCAGGACGGAGCTCTGAAAGAAGGTGCGGTGGCGGACCTGTGCGTGTTTGATCCGGAAGCGCACTGGACGCCGGGACCTGAAACACTGGTCTCAGCAGGTCAGCATGCACCGATGGTGGACCGGGCATTGCCGGGCGTGGTTCGCATGACTCTGCTGGAAGGTGCCAAAGCCTGGGCGTCGAACCTCGGCTGATCGGGCCCGCCAATAAAATGCGGCAGAGGTTTCATTGCCTCTGTCGACGCCATCACAGAATTCCGGGTATTGCTGAAAAAACCTTGATGACAGGCACCTGTGCCAACGTATTCTTGTGCTGACCGACCTAGTGTCGAACAAGGAGAGCAGGGCCATGGCCGGCGCAAGCTGCCAGTGCCCGACAATAATAAATCAGGAGTCATCCCGTGAATTCAGCAACCTTCCCGCGTCGGGTGGTCATGGCCGCCACCCTGTGTGCCAGCCTGTTTGTGCCCGCTCTCGGGCATGCCCAGTCAAAGAGTGAACCCCTCGAGCGCAGTTTCTGTGTGTTTGATCCGGTGGGTGCTAACGGCCCGCTGTTTGCCATTACCAAGACCTTTCAGCCAGTTGCCCTCAAGCGTGGTATCAAGCTCAACCTGAGCGCCTATACCGATGAAAAAGTGGCCGCTGAAGACTTCAAGGCCGGGCAGTGCGATGCGGTATTGCTTACCGGCACCCGTGCCCGCGAGTTCAACAAGTTTACCGGTAGCCTCGAGGCTATGGGGGCCGTGCCCGGCGAAGAAGAAATGCGCCTTCTCTACAACACCCTGAGCCAGCCCAAGGCCAGGCCGTTTCTGGTCGACGGACCCTATGAAGTTGCTGGCGTTTTCCCGGCGGGTGCGATCTATCTGCATACCCGTGATCGTGACATCGATTCAGTGGAGAAGCTCCAGGGCAAGCGCATAGCCACCCTGGACTACGACGAGGCCTCGGTTCGCATGGTTCGCCACGTTGGTGCCTCTGTGGTGGGCTCCAACTCTGCCAACTTTGCCGGCAAATTCAATAACGGCAGCGTTGACCTGGCCTACGCGCCGGCCGTCGCGTATCAGCCTCTGGAGTTGTACAAGGGGGTGAATCCGAACGGTGCGGTGGTCAAATACGCGCTGGCCTACATGAACTTCCAGGTCATTATTCATCGAGATCGTTTCCCGGATGATGCCGGGCAGATGGTTCGTGATGAGTCAATCAAGCGGATTGACGAGGCCTACGAGATCATTGCCCAGGCCGAGAAAGACATCCCCAAGGATGTCTGGATGAGCCTGCCGCAGGAAGATACCGCGGAGTACGACAAGATGCTGCAGAAGGTTCGACTGTCTCTTCTGGATGATGGCGTCTATGACGAACGGGCTATCAAACTAATGAAGGCGATTCGCTGTCGGGTGGATGGTACGCGCTCAGAGTGCGCGTCCTGATCGATTGACCTGAACTCGAGTGGGCCCGCATGAGCGGGCCCCGATTGCCCCTTTAGCTGATCTGATCCTTGAGTGCCTTGCCCGGTTTAAAGCCGACCGTGCTGCTGGCGGGAATCTGGATCGTTGCCCCGGTCTGCGGGTTGCGACCACTTCTGGCCTCACGCTTGCGGATATTGAAAGTACCAAACCCTATCAGGGTGACGTCTTCGCCGCGGGAGGCGGCGGCAGAAATCTGATCAGTGAACGCGGTAATCACCTCGCTGGCTTTTTCCCGGGTCATTCCGGTCTGATCGGCAATCGCTGCGGCGAGTTCAGGTTTTCGCATCGGATACTCCTTTTTTATTCCTGTTATGTGGCACCGGGTGCTGTGCCGGCCACGCCCCGGAGAGGGCGAGGTTGAACCAACCTATAGTGGTTCGGGACAAATTCCGCAATAGCGGGTGGTGCGGGGATCTGTGTCGATCGGCGTCATTTGCGGTGTCGGTCTCATAAAAACAGCAGCTTGTACGCGATAATGCGCGCTTGGTTACAGTTTGTAACAGGCTGCGTGACAACAAAAGCAGAAGGTGAAAACGCGATGAATAATTTTTCGATTCCCTCCCTGGCGAGATTTCGTGTAGTGCCTCGAGCAAAGAGCCTGTTTGCTGCCGTGGCAGCCAGTATCGCGCTCAGTGGCTGTGGCGTGGTCAATCACATGATTTATAAAACCACCGGCGATGTCATGCAGGGATTCTCCCGGAATCACACCGTTCCCTATCTGATGGAGAGCCGTGATCTCGCCATGGGCTGTGCCATGAGTGAAGCGACGGCACCGCTGCTGATGTCGTTTGGACGGGTAACCAGCGAACCCGATCAGATCGCCGTAATGCTTTACCTGTCTGCCGGTGGATGCGCGGAAGAACAGGCCCGGGAGCATGAGCTGGCCGGTCTGGCGGCTATGAACGCGTTGAATGCCGACGGCGCTGAGGACGCCATGATTCAGCAGAAACGGGCCTATTCACTTGCCTCCAAGCGTTATTTCCGCGCCTGGAAACACCACAACGCCTATTACGGTGAGCCGGGCACGGGTGAGTGCCCGGATTTCGATGATGACATGGATGAATTCATCTACATGGCGGGCTTGTTGTCGGGCCTGCAGGCATTGAACGCACAGATTCAGTCCACCTCCTCCATCGGCGTACCGGCCAATATTGGTTCTGTCGTTGCCAGGGCCACGGGTTGTCTGGAAAACGAAAAGTGGTGGGGGGCGCCGATGGCGTTGCGCGCAACGGTCTGGGCAATGATTCCAGGCGCTCAGCCCCAGGGTGAGGATGCGTTCGAAAGACTCGCAATCGCGGATGACCAGGGTGAGAAAGCCGGTGTCCGGCTGCCGCACGTCTTTCATGCCATTGCTGCCATCAATAAGGGCGATCAGGCTCTGGTCAAAGACGTGATCCGGGAACATGCCCGTTCCCTCGACGAAGACGCCGCCAATGAAGAGTGGCAGTTCGTGGATGCGATGGCGACCGACATGCTGGTGGCTATTTCCGATCGCCTCTGGGTGGAGAACACCGGCCATCGAACGCCGATGGGACAATTCGGTTCCTTCTGGGACGATAAGCAGGAAGCCGTCGAAACCATGGATCTGGATGATCTTCTGTAATAAACCTGAATCCCAGAGTGTGTAGTTATTATGTCCAAGGGTGGTTTTCGTCGTAGTGGGCTGGAATGGTTTTCCTCATTGCCGGCCTGTCTGTTGCTGTTGGCCGTGGTGGTGTTTTCCACCAGCAGCGATATCCACAATCAGATGCTGCGCGGTGGTGAGCAGCTTTGGAGTGGTTACTACAAACTGCGAATGGATCCGGTGCCGCCCACCTGTGACCCGGACAGGGACATCGACGCGGCCGTGGCCCGTGAGCTGGCCGAGAGCCCGGATGCCGACGACCCGATGGCTGCCCTGCTTGGCGCCGAGGAAAAGGATCCAGCGGACGTCCGTCTCGCCATTGAGCGGTCCGTGGCCGATTGTCAGGAGGCCCACCGATCCTACGTCAATCTCAAGGATCAACTGACGCCGGGGGTCAAGGCGTATCGGGCGGTGGAGCTGTTCGTTGCCGACCTGATTGCCTTCGGGCTCGAGTCACAGCGATATATCCTGGTGATACTGGTGATGCTCTGTGCGGTCACCGCGACGCTGACTCGCCACCACATTGCCATGCGTGCGATGGAAACCCGCCTGGATTACACCGTTTCTCTCACCCTGCAGACTGTCGCCAATGCCATGTTGCTGGGTTCCAGTGTGATATTCCGGCAATCCAGCCTGGGCGCCGAGACGACGGTCTCAGCGGAAGAGCTGTTGCTGCACAATTTCTGGATCACAGGATTCGCCTGTCTGACGCTGGCCTCCCTGTATCGGCTGTTCAGGGTGCCCAACGGGCTTCAGGACGGCGGCAGCCTCAATAGGGCCTTTCTCGCGGTGCCACTTTACACCGTGATGTGCCTGATCTCCGGCACCTACTTTGCGCTTATCGGCCATTCATCCGGCATTGGCATCTACCTGGGTAAGATGATGGAGCTGGCGGACATGTTCCTCAATGTCGGGCTCTACGTCTGGGTCGGCATGATGCTCAAGCAGACCCGCCTGGCGACTCTGGTGTTCAATGTGTTCCGGCCCTGGCGGATGCCGCCGGAGTTGTTGGCAGTCGTGGCGGTGCTCGTCGCCGCGATCCCAACGGCCTACACCGGGGCCTCCGGGATATTTGTCATTGCCGCCGGTGCGGTTATCTACAGTGAACTCAGGGCGGCGGGTGCCCGTCGTCAGCTGGCGTTGGCGGCGACCGCGATGTCGGGCTCGCTCGGGGTGGTTCTGCGGCCCTGTCTGCTGGTCGTGGTCATTGCCTATCTGAACCGTGAGGTCACGACAGATGAGCTGTTCGGTTGGGGGATCTGGGTGTTTGTGCTCACGGCAAGTCTGTTTTCACTGGTGGCGGTCACCGTCAATCGCCAAAGCCAGTTCGACCTCGCACCGTCCTCCGTTGCGTTTCCAGCGATGATTCAGGCGCTGAAACCGCTCATCCCCTATGTGCTGGTGATTGCTGCGGTGGTGCTGTTCTACCGCTTTGCCCTGGATGTGAAGATGGATGAATTCTCCGCACCGCGACTGTTGCCGGTGATCATGCTGGCGGTGCTGTTATATGAGCATGTGAGTCTCAAAAAGCGTCGGGGCAAGACCTCGGGTGAATTGAATCATCAGGGACTGGAGCGCAGCCTTCGCGGTGCCACCAACGATACAACGGCCGAAATCGGCGCCCTGTTGTTGTTGCTTGGCCTGTCAGTGAGTATCGGGGGGGTTATCGAGCGTTCCCACATCATGCAGAGTTTCCCTCAGGCCTTTGACAGCGCCTGGTCCGCCATGGCGTTGATGGTGGTGATTCTGGTGATTCTGGGCATGATCATGGATGCCTTTGGTGCGGTTATTCTGGTGACCGCAACGGTGGCGAGCATCGCCTACTCCAGCGGTATCCACCCGGTGCATTTCTGGATGGTGACCCTGGTGGCGTTTGAACTGGGCTACCTGAGTCCGCCGGTGGCGCTGAACCACCTGCTGACAAGGCAGGTGGTTGGGGAGGCTGAGATTCTGGCGGCCCAGCAGGAAGGTGGCAGCTTTTACCAGCGTCATGAACGGATCATCATGCCGCTCATTACCATGGGGATTGCGCTGTTGCTTGTGTCTTTCGTTCCGCTGATGTTCTACGCCTGATCCGGGGCCTGCCAACTCAGCTCTGGAGCCTTGCCGCTGGCACCGAGCCGCGATAGGGGGCTGGCGCCCAGCCAGTCCTGCAGCCTGCCGGCCAGCTCCGGGTCGCCCTGAACCGTGATGCTCCCGGCTCTGACGGCGTCGTTGAAGGTATCCTCGCAGATCCAGACGCGGGTCATGGCTTTCAGGGAGCTTTGTACCACCAGGTCCACGTCAAAGCCCGGGTCACTGAGACACAGGTCGGTGTCGCCGTCGCGGGACACCAGCCACCAGGCCTGTGCTCCCCTGGGTGCATCGGGGTACAGGAACTGGACGACAATCTCCCGCCCGTCAAAGATTTCCGGATTGACGCTTCGTCGCATGTCCCACATCAAGAGCCCCGCGTCCAGGTCGCCCCCACTGAGATCCGATCGGGCCCAGCGGTGGCCCCAAGCCCCCAGTAGTTCTACAACCGGGCGCAGTTCGTTTCCTGCCTGCGTCAGGCGGTAAGTGGTATGTGCTTTTTCTTTATTAACGGTGATCACTCCGGCGTGCTCGAGGGTTTTGAGGCGTCGGGACAACATAGTTGGAGAAATCTGTGGGAGGCCCTTTTCCAGTTCCGAAAAGCGGGTGCTGCCGGCGATCAGCTCGCGGACAATGAGGAGCGTCCAGCGCTCGCAGAGCAACTGGGTGGATTGGGCAAGGGGGCAAAACTGGCCGTAGCTGAGCATGACTTCTCCCTGGGGCGCTGATGAAATGGCTTACCTACATAAAGTGTAGTACATCTACTGTATGCAGGTGCTAATCTTTCAGGGAGGGTATGGACAACAATCAGGAGGTCATCATGACGGATTCACTGTTTAACCGCCTGGGTGGGGCTGATGGCATTGCTCGCATCTCAAGCGATGTAGTCGATAATCACGCAGCTAATCCGGTCATCGGGGTCAGGTTTGCAGGCTCCGATCTCGACCAACTCAAGCATGCTGCGACAACATTCTTTATTACGGCCACTGGAGGCCCGTCCGATGCGTATCAGGGCAAGGATATGGTGGCAGCTCATAAAAACATGAATATTTCACCGGCCGAATTTATGGCGGTGCTGGACGATGCCCTGGACGCTCTGAATAAAAACGATATCGGTCAGCGGGAACAGGAGGAAGTCCTTTTTGCGCTGTATGGCCTTAGGTCCCAGGTGGTCGGGGTCTGACGGTAGCGTTGCCCCGTCTTTCAGGCGGGGCGCTTATCTATTTGTTTCCCCACATTTTGGAAACCGCCACATCCGACCCTAACGTGCCGGCAATGAGTGACACGCCGCCTATACCCAGGAACGCAATAACAGGAATCAGCGCGCCAAGTTGGCCGGTATAGAACAACGCAACCAGTGACAGGAACGACAGGAAAACGAAAAGCACGCCGACCACATTGAGTATGGTTCGGTGGGATGGTTTGTAACTGGGGCCAACCTCGCCGGATTCCAGTGGCTCGAGTATGGGGCGGAAGATATTTCTGAGGATGCGTTTCATCATTGCTTCAGTTGTGGGAACGGTATTTCTGTGTTTAACACTGTTATCGGCTCGGTGGCAAACTTAAGACACAAAAAAAGCGCCGTGCTTTCGCAGGGCGCTTTTTAGTACCGGATGCCTTAGCTCAGCTTGGGGCCGGCCTCAACAATGGCCTCGGATACGTCGAACTTCTTGAAGTTCTCGACGAACTGGGCGATCAGTTCCTGTGCCTTGCCGTCATAGTAGTCTCCGCTGACCCAAGTGTTGCGTGGGTTCAGAAGCTGGCTATCGACACCAGGAACATGCTTGGGCACATCAACGTTCAGTGCATCCAGATGCTCGGTTTCTGCGTCATCCAGATCACCATTCTGGATGGCTGCGATGATGGCGCGGGTTGTTGGAATGCTGAATCGGTTGCCCTCGCCGTATGGACCACCGGTCCAGCCGGTGTTAACCAGGAAGACCTTGCTACCGAACTCGTCCATGCGCTTCATCAGCAGCTCGGCGTAAACGCCGGCAGGACGCGGGAAGAAAGGCGCGCCGAAGCAGGTGGAAAAGGTGGACTTGAGCTTCGAGGAGGAGCCCATTTCGGTGGAGCCGACCAGAGCGGTGTAGCCACTCAGGAAGTGGTAGGCAGCCGCTTCGCGGTTCAGGATGGATACCGGGGGCAGAACGCCGGTCATGTCGCAGGTAAGGAAGACGATGTGGGACGGCTCACCGGCCCGGTTTTCCAGAACCCGCTTCTCGACGTGCTCCAGCGGATAGGCGCAGCGCGAGTTCTCGGTCAGGGAAACGTCGGTGTAGTCCGGCTCACGGGTTTCCGGATCGATCATCACGTTCTCAACGATGGCGCCAAAGCGGATGGCGTCCCAGATAATCGGTTCGTTTTTCTTTGACAGGTCGATGCACTTGGCGTAGCAACCGCCTTCGATATTGAAGACCGTGCCGGTGCCCCAGCCGTGCTCGTCGTCACCGATCAGGTAGCGGTGCGGATCGGCGGACAGGGTGGTTTTTCCGGTACCGGAGAGGCCGAAGAACAGAGTGGTCTGGCCGTCTTCGCCCACGTTGGCGGAGCAGTGCATCGGCAGCACGTCTTTCTCCGGCAGCAGGAAATTCTGGACCGAGAACATGGCTTTTTTCATCTCGCCAGCGTAGTGCATGCCTGCCAGCAACACTTTGCGCTTGGCAAAATTGATCATGACGCAGCCATCGCTGTTGGTGCCGTCACGCTCGGGTACACACTCGAAGTTGGCAGCGTTGAGGATCTGCCACTCCTGCTTGTCGGCCGGGTTGAAACTATCGGGGCGAATAAACAGGTTACGTCCGAACAGGTTCTGCCACGCGGTTTCTGTGGTCATTTTCACCGGCAGATAGTGCTCGGGATCTGAGCCAACGTGAACGTGAGATACGAACTGCTCTTTCTCAGCGATATAGGCCTCAACGCGATCCCAGAGGGCGTCGAATTTCTCGGCGTCGAACGGGCGGTTGATCGGCCCCCAATGGATATCGTCAGCGGTGCTGGGTTCTTCGATGATGAAGCGGTCCATCGGAGAACGGCCTGTACGCTTGCCGGTTTTAACTACCAGCGAACCATTGGAAGCCAGCTCGCCTTCGTTGCGTGCCAGTGCCAGCTCGACCAGTCGCGCTGTACTCAGATCAGTATAAGTGTTGCTCACTTCGACCTCGCCCTCGGGATGTCTTCTTGATCGCTCTGGCCGCCCGAAATTGGCGGATTTGTGAGCAATCGGGTCAATTCAGGCGCGCTATTATGCCAGAGACGCCGATAAAAAACGACCGCCCTGGAAGCCGCGTCATGGCAGGCTTTCGGGCGAATTCGGTGTGGCCTTAGTGTAACGTGTGGCCGGTGAAAAGGTGATCAATATCATTTCTATCGAAGCGATAGTGTGTGTGGCAGAACTGGCAATCCATATCGATGGCGCCCTGTTCGTCCAGGATGCTGTAACACTCTTCTTTGCCGATGGCTTCGAGGGCGCCAAGTGTGCGTTCCCTGGAGCAACTGCAGCGGAACGCAACGGGCTCGGAGTCGAAAAGCCTGACGGTCTCTTCGTGGAACAGCCGGTGCAGCACGGTTTCGCTGTCCAGTTCCAGCATCTCGTCTTCTTTTACCGTTCTCGCCAGGTGGTTCACCCTGTCCCAGAGCTCGTTGTCTTCATCACTTGAGCCGGGTAGCCGCTGGAGGAGTAGGCCGGCAGCCCCCTGTTCGTTTGAGAACAGCAACAAACTGGTGGCGATCTGTTCGGAGCGCTCGAAGTATTCCTCGAGGCAGCCTGCCAACGTATCCGCTTCGCGGGGCACAACGCCCTGATAGCGGTTGCCCTTGTCGGGCGTAATGGTGATGGCCATGCGGCCCTCGCCCAGCAGGCTGTGAAAATCCTGGTCGGTCATGGCGTGCTCGTCGAAACGGGCTAGGCCACGGATGTAGCGATCATGGCTGCACTCGGACATCAGGGTGCGTAGTGGGCCTTCGCCCTGAGCTTGCAGAGACAGGGTGCCTTCGAACTTCAGGGTGCTGCTCATGAGCACGCTTGCGACCAGGGCCTCGCCCAGGAGTTTGCGAATGGGGTCCGGGTAGGGGGCCTGTTCGGTGATTTCGCGGTAGCTCTCACTTAGCTGAACCCAGGCTCCGCGGACCTGGCTGTCCTCAAATATAAAGCGCTGAAATTGGTCGCGGGATGCCATGTGTTTCTCCTGGTGTTCGATCAAACGTCGAGTTGATTGGTAAAGGCCGGTAGGCGGATAAAGCGGCGGAATCAGATATTGTTCTGTTCCCGGAACCTCTGGATATCGCGGCGATCTTTCTTGGAAGGGCGGCGGGCCGGGGGAAGCTGGGCGGCTTGCATGGTTTTCCGCTGCCAGGCCATATCCTCCCGCTTTTTCACGCTGTCCTCGGTCTCGTGATAAAGCTTCTGGGCTTCCGGAGCGCCCCGACGGCGATCACTGATGTCGTCGATGATCACTACTTTTTCCTGCCAGCCCAGTCTCAGGGTCAGTCGGGCACCGGTTTCGACCGTTTTACCCGGCTTGCAGCGCTGGTTGTTGTAGTGAACCTTGCCACCTTCGATGGCTTCCTTGGCCAGGGAGCGGGTCTTATAGAAGCGCGCTGCCCACAGCCACTTATCAAGCCTGACTTTCTGATCTTCAGCGATGGATGCCGCCATGTCTCCTCACCTGATGGGCGTATGGGCCGATTATAGCGCGCTCATTTGCAGGATGGCAGGGGCGGGCATTGGCGAAGGGCCGGGATCACCTCGTCAAAGTGATGAATGCCGGGGATCTCGGGGTGCTGTTCGTTGGCCGCCTGTTTGCTGTCTGGAGCAAGAACGGCCAGGCACTGGCTGATGCCGGCTCGGCGGGCACTCTCCAGTACCGGGAAGCTGTCGTCGACCATCAGCGTGGTGTCGGCCCGATAGGGAGCCAGGTGTTGGAGATCTTGCCAGAATTCGGGGTCTTCCTTGGCTTTGCCAAGCTGGTGACTCGAGACGATGCCGTCAACGTGCTGGTCCAACCCGGTCCGTTCAAGTTTGAGCTTGAGTGGATCCGGGTGACAGTTGGTAACGATGACGGATTGGCGCCTGGAAGCGCGAAGGGCCTGTAGGAAATCCTTGACGTGTGGCCGGTACCCGATGCGGTCGCCGACTTCGGCTTTCAGTCCGGTGATGTCCAGCGACAGGCGCTCGCTCCAATAGTCGGTGCAGTACCAGTTCAGCGACCCCCGCTCGGCCATGATCATCGGGATCACCCGATCGCGGGCTTCCTCGGGGGACAGGTCGTAGTGATCTGCGTACCGTTGCGGCAGGTGTTCAAGCCAGAAGTGGGAGTCGAAGTGGAGGTCAAGCAGGGTTCCATCCATATCGAGGAACACTGTCTCAAGCGCGGACCAGTTCACCATAAAACAAAACAGCCTGAAGGAATTTCCCTCAGGCTGCCTCAGATGCCCGGCCTTGGCAAGCCGGGAGAACTACGGACTCGTCGATCAGTTCTCGGACTGTTCAACGGTCTCCGGCTTGCGTCCGCTGCGGGTGCAGCCCAGGCAGCGAACGAAGGTGGCTTCCGCAGGACCCAGAACCAGAGTCTCGCCCGCTTCGGCTGCATTTCCACCCAGCAGTGAGAAGGGGAGGGAGACGATGTAAACGGCGGTGCCAACAATGGTGGTGGCCAGAAGCACAGGGCGTGCGAACAGTGCATCGCCGGTCATTGCCAGCGCGGTCGGTTCCTCTTCAACGGTATTCGCGTAACCGAGGGAGGAGAACGCGAGCAGGCACGCAGCCAAGGTCGCCATCAGCGTGCGGGAAATCATGCGGGTCATTGTGTTGTCTCCTGAACTATCATTCTGCCTTCCAGTATAAGGCAGGGACATCATTCCTGAGTTAACTATGAATCATATTTGCTCAATTTCAAACGATTTTTCGTTGCAAAGTGTGCACTGGAACGGACTTTAACGCTGGCAGCGGGGACAGTAGACCGTCGATCGGCCGCTCATCCGTATCTCTCTGAGATTGGTGCCGCACTCCGGGCAGGGCTGATCGGCGCGGCCATAGACCAGCAGGGATTGGGCAAAATAGCCGGGCTTGCCGTCACTGTTAACGAAGTCGCGTAGCGTCGTGCCGCCCATCAGGATGGCGGCGCTGAGGGTTTCCTTGATCGCGTCGGCCAGCCGGTTGTAGCGATCAAGGCTGATGCGTCCAGCCTTGCGTTTCGGGTGAATGCCGGCTTTGTACAGGGCCTCGTTGGCGTAGATGTTGCCAACGCCGACCACCACGTGGTTGTCCATGATGAAGGATTTCACCGGGGTCTGCTTTTTGCGCGATAACTGGAACAGCAGGCGGCCGTCGAACTCCGGTGCGAGCGGTTCCGGCCCGAGGCGGCTGATTAAGGGGTGACCGCTGGTATCATCGGCCCAGAGCCAGCATCCGAATCGCCTGGGGTCATTAAAGCGCAGGATAACCCCGGACTGCAGGGCCAGTTCGACATGATCATGAGCGGCAGCGGGTGCGTTGTCGGTGATCACCCGCAAACTGCCGGACATGCCGAGATGGACGATCACGGTACCGGTGTCCAGGCACAGGAACAGGTATTTGGCCCGCCGGTCCACGGAACGGATGACCTGGCCTTCGAGGCGCTCGGCAAGATCCACGGGTATCGGCCAACGGAGTCTGGGGTCGCGTACGGTAACCTTTGTGACCGTCTGTCCCTCGCAGTGGGGTGCAATGCCACGCCGGGTGGTCTCGACTTCGGGTAATTCTGGCACTCAGGTGTTCTCCCCGGCGTTGATTGCCGACATTTTGTGGCCGATTGTGACAAGTAAACAGCCGATAAGTGTAATCAGTAACAAATTTGCATCCAAATGCTGTTGTTGCAGTGAACAGCTGTACGCTAAAGTTGCGGGACTGGTTTGTTACCCTCCCCAGTTTTGGGGCGGATGCAAATCTCTGCCTGATTTTGAGGAATTGATATGTGGTTTAACGGTCTTCTCGACCTTTCGGTGATGCAACTGATTCTGGTTGTCCTGGGTATGACCCACATCACCATCGTCAGTGTTACGCTCTACCTTCACCGACATTCTGCTCATAATGCCCTGGATCTGCATCCGGTTCTGAAGCATTTCTTCCGTTTCTGGCTCTGGCTGACAACGGCCCAGAACACCAAAGAATGGACGGCGATCCATCGTAAACATCATGCCAAGTGTGAAACCGAAGAAGATCCGCACAGTCCGGTGGTCCTTGGCATCCGGAAGGTGGTCCTGCAAGGCGCGGAACTCTACGCCGAGGCCGCAACTCCGGAAACCCTGAATCGATATGGCCAGCGCACCCCGGAAGATTGGTTGGAGCGGAATGTCTACACCCCCCATAAGGCTCTTGGTATTGCCCTGATGGCGGTGTTGGATCTGGCTCTGTTCGGCGTCAATGGTATCTGGATCTGGGCGATTCAGATGATGTGGATTCCGGTCTGGGCTGCTGGCGTGGTCAATGGTGTCGGGCACTGGTTTGGTTACCGCAACTTCGAGTGTGCCGATAACGCCCGGAATATTTCCCCGCTGGGTATCCTGATCGGCGGCGAAGAGCTCCATAACAACCATCACACCTATCCCAATTCCGCGAAGCTGTCCCGTCGCTGGTATGAAGTTGATATCGGCTGGGGATACATTCGCCTGTTCCAGCTGTTCGGGCTGGCCAAGCCCAAGGGCTATCGCCCTATTGCGCACTTTGTTCCGGGTAAACAGGATATGGACGTGGAGACGGTACAGGCTGTTGCCAACAACCGTTTTGACATCATGCGTCAGTACCGCAAGCGGGTGATGGAGCCGGTCCTGAGGCAGCAGAAAAGTCTGATGGACGAGGAAGTGCGTCCCCGCTACAGGAAGCTGAAACAGTTGTTGTCACGGGAAGTGACCCTGATCAAGCCTAAAGAAAAAGAAACTCTGGAAACGCTGCTGGAGCGTAATGTCATCCTGCGTCAGATCTACGACAAGAGCCATGAGCTTCAGGCGCTTTGGCGTCAGCGTGGGCTGAAGCCCCAGGAGAAGCTCAATGCTCTCAAGGAGTGGTGTAAGGAAGCCGAGGCCAGTGGTATTCGGCACCTGGAAGAGTTTGCTGCACACCTGCGGGCTCATTCGCTTCGACCCAGCGTTTAACGTCAACGCGAACCCTGCAACGCGCAGGTTGCTGAGACCCCGCCAAGGCGGGGTTTTTTCATTCTGCTCCCGCTACCCGAAACAGGGAATAGGTCACCTGGCCGGCGCTCTTCTGGCGATGCAGCTGCCAGGTTGAAGGCGTGGGCGGTGTGCTCATCTCACTCTCGTGTTCGACATAGACCCACCCCCCGGGTTTTATCCAGCCCTGTTGATCCAACAACGGAAACAATTGCTCCAGCCAACCCTGACGAAAGGGTGGGTCCATGAAGATGATATCGAACGGTGGGCGTGCCCGCTCAGCGAGGTAGCTGTCGACACCGGTGCAAATCACCTCACCCGCGTTGGAATTCAGCAATCGCAGGTTGGACCGTAACGCCTGGGTCAGCGCCGGCGTGTGATCCACCAGTGTGGCGCTGGCGGCGCCCCGGGAAAGGGCTTCCAGTCCGAGGGCGCCTGAGCCGGAGAACAGGTCCAGACAATCGCTTCCTGCGATGTGGAAGTTCAGCCAGTTGAACAAAGTTTCCCGGGTTCTGGCGGGGGTTGGCCTGACCCCGCCGGCGGCGGGGAAACGGAGTTTTCGGCTGCGCCAGTCGCCACCAATAATGCGAAGCTCGCCGCCGCCTGCTGCTGAATCGGAGGCGGTGCGCCCGGATGGTTTTCGGCCCGCGGAGCGTCGGCGTGTCATCGTGTGGAGTCCTGCAAATAATGGTTTTCGGATGTTGTGCTGAATGGTACCGGAAACGGCAGCACGGCGATAATCGGACGCCCCCTCACTTCGCCCGGACAGTCTGCTAGAATGTCGGGCTTGTTTGTCTCGCCCAAATCAGATTGATGGTATGACTTTATGACCGCAGAGTGGATTTCAGTCGGCCTTCTGGCCCTTCTTGTGCTCGCCTTTGTCCTGGATGTTGCCGGTAACCGGAAGCGGGCTCCCCGTCCCGCACCGGTACCCCAGCGCAAGCCAGAGGTTGCTCGTGGGCCCTCGCCTGTTGCGCCGGAAACTGCAGCCGAGCCGGAACCTGAAACTGCGGCTGTGGAACCGGAAGCAAAAGCAGAGCCGGCTGCCGAACCGGAGTTAGCGCCTGAGCCGGCTCCGGAACCTGAGCCCCAACTCAGTGTCTTCGAGCGGATCAAGCAGGGCCTGGGGAAGACCAGGGCCAGTCTGACCGGTGGCCTCGCGGATATCTTCTCCGTGGGCAAGAAAATCGATGAAGACCTGCTGGAAGAGATCGAAACCACGCTGCTAATGGCTGATGTGGGGGTGACTGCCACATCTGAAATCGTCGAGTCGCTGACCGATAAGCTGGAGCGCAACCAGTTGAAGGATGGCGAGGCGTTGCGCAAGGCCTTGCGTGACGAACTCCATGGCCTGCTTTGTGGCGTCACCAAACCGCTGGAAATTGATTCTGCCAAAGCGCCGTATGTGATCCTGATGGTTGGCGTAAATGGCGTCGGCAAAACCACCACCATCGGCAAGCTCACCAAGAAATTCCAGAGCGAAGGCAAGTCGGTGATGCTGGCAGCCGGCGATACCTTCCGGGCTGCGGCGGTTGAGCAGCTGCAGGTCTGGGGTGAGCGTAATGACGTTCCGGTTGTGGCCCAGCACACCGGTGCCGATAGTGCATCGGTCATATTCGACGCCATCCAATCTGCCCAATCCCGTGGTGTCGATGTGGTGATCGCGGATACGGCGGGTCGTCTGCAGAACAAAGACAACCTGATGAACGAGCTTGAGAAGGTTGTCCGGGTCATGAAAAAGCTTGACGACACAGCGCCACACGAAGTGATGCTGGTACTGGATGCCGGCACTGGCCAGAATGCCCTGAGTCAGGCTCAGGTATTCCAGCAGGCTGTTGGCGTCAGCGGCATTACATTGACGAAATTGGACGGCACCGCAAAAGGCGGTATTGTGTTCGCCATTGCCCGTCAGTTGCAGCTGCCCATCCGGTTCATCGGGGTGGGTGAGCAGGTCGATGACCTGCGCAGCTTCGATGCCGAAACCTTTGTGGATGCGCTGTTTGACTAATCCATCAATCGCCCGGAATGGCTGTAGGTCATGATTGAGTTTCGCCAGGTCACCAAACGATACGACAGTGATCACACCGCCCTGCGCCAGGTGAACTTTGCCCTGGATCGCGGTGAGCTGGCGTTTCTGACCGGGCATTCCGGGGCCGGCAAGAGCACCTTGCTGAAGCTGCTCATGGTCATGGAGCGACCCAGTGCTGGTGAAGTCGTGGTGGGTGGCCAGAAACTGAACAGTCTGCCGCGCCGCCAGATTCCCTACATTCGTCGCCATATTGGCGTGGTTTTCCAGAATCACCAGCTGCTGTTTGACCGCACCGTGTTTGACAACGTTGCCATGCCGCTGGAAGTGACGGGGGCTTCCCCGAGTGACATCGGTCGGCGCGTCCGTGCTGCTTTGGACAAGGTGGGCCTGCTCAGCAAGGAAAAAATGAACCCGATGCAGCTCTCCGGCGGTGAACAGCAGCGGGTTGGCATTGCTCGGGCAGTGGTGAACAAGCCCCCGTTGCTGCTGGCAGATGAGCCCACCGGTAATCTGGATCCGGAGTTGTCGGCGGACATCATGAACCTGTTCGGGCAATTCAGTCAGGTGGGAGTAACTGTGCTGATCGCGACCCACGACATCGCCCTGGTCAACGAGATGAATTGCCGGACCCTGACCCTGGATCATGGTCGGCTGGTGGCTGGCGGTTCGCCGCTGATGGGGGTGTAAGTGGCCACTGACTCACGCAGCAAGCAGGAAACCGCAAGGGGAGCGCGAAAGGGCCAGGCTCCGTGGCGGCAACAGGCTGACAGTTATCTGAATCATCATCGCAAGGTTGCAGCCGACAGTGCCCGTCGGCTCTGGCGTATGCCGGTGGCCAGCTTCATGACCTGGACTGTGATGGGGGTTGCTCTGGCACTGCCGGTGGCGCTTCTGTTACTGCTGACCAGTCTGGAGGGCGTCAGTGCTGGTTGGGAGAGCAGTGCCCGGGTGACCGCGTACCTCAAGCTTGACAGTTCTCTCGAGGATGCCCGGGGGCTGGCCCAGGAAATAGGCAGTGACGGGCGAGTGGAAGGCGTAGAGCTGGTTGCGCGGGATCAGGCGCTGGCCGAGTTCCGGGTTTCATCCGGTCTGGAAGACGCCCTGGATTTCCTGCAGGACAATCCGCTGCCTCACACCCTCCTGATCACGCCGGAAGACAGCGCCCGAAGCCAGGCGGGCGTTCAGTCGCTGGTTACCTATGTCGAAGGTATGGAATCCGTAGAGCAGGTGCAGGTGGATCTTGGCTGGTTGCAACGCCTGAATGCCATGACGGATCTGCTGTCGCGGGCGGTCTGGGCGTTATCGATGTTATTGGCGGTGGCCGTCGTGCTGGTGATCGGCAATACCGTTCGGTTGGCGATCGAAAATCGCCGGGATGAAATTCTGGTGGCGAAGTTGGTCGGTGGGACGGATGCGTTTGTTCGTCGGCCCTTCCTCTATACCGGCGCCTGGTTTGGTCTCGGCGGAGGACTGGTCGCTTTTATCTTGCTGGAGTTGTCGCTCTGGTGGCTGAGTGGGCCGATCGAGCGCCTCGCCGGTTTGTATCGCAGTGATTTTTCACTCAACGGTCTCAGTATCGATGGCGCGCTTGCGTTGATTATTGTGGCCATGGTGTTAGGCTGGCTAGGCGCTTGGGTCGCTGTGAAACGTCACATGGATGACATTGAGCCGGGAGAAATCGCCGGCGGTTGATCCGGATTGCGGGAAAACCGTATTGAGTAAGTGTCTGTGCACGTCTTATTTTCTTGCAGTGGGCACGATTTAGTGAATTTTTCAGGTAGTTGATTTTTAACGGTTTACTGGAAAATTTGGGAACTTTTAAGGTTCTTGGCGGTCATAAAAGTAATTGGTATATTTAAAGGCTGTCAGGTTCGGAGGTAACTGCATGGGTACGAGTTTACAACTGGTTGACAGACTGGTTCCGGGCGCCAACCTTGAGGCCTACATCCAGGCTGCAAGTCGCATTCCGGTACTCTCGGTTGATGAAGAGCGGGAATTAGCCGAGCGTCTCCATTACGAAGGCGACGTCGAGGCCGCACGTCAACTGGTGCTCTCTCACCTGCGATTTGTCGTTCACATTGCCAGAAGCTATTCCGGGTATGGTCTGTCACAGGCGGACCTGATTCAGGAAGGCAATGTCGGACTGATGAAGGCGGTCAAGCGCTTCAACCCGGAATACGGTGTGCGGCTGGTGTCCTTTGCTGTGCACTGGATCAAGGCCGAGATTCACGAGTTTATCCTGCGTAACTGGCGAATCGTGAAGGTCGCTACTACCAAGGCCCAGCGGAAGCTGTTTTTCAATCTTCGCAGTCAGAAGAAAAAGCTGGCCTGGCTGAACCACGACGAATTGAACGCCGTCGCGGCCGATTTGGGTGTGGAGCCCAGGGTTGTGCGGGAAATGGAGGGGCGCCTCGCCTCCCAGGATACGGCGTTTGATGGTCCGATGGACGATGACGACGATAATGCCTATCAGGCACCGGCCTATTATCTTGAGGATCGCCGCAACGATCCGGCCGTCCAGCTGGAAAATGCGGACTGGACCGAAGACTCCAATGGCCGCCTGATGGAAGCACTAAGCAGCTTGGACGAGCGCAGCCAGGACATTCTGCGTGAGCGCTGGTTGTCGGATAGTAAATCGACCCTGCACGAGCTGGCTGACAAATACGGGGTGTCTGCCGAGCGCATCCGGCAGCTTGAAAAGAACGCCATGAAGAAGATCCGTAACCAGATGACAGAAGCGGCCTGATCCTACTGGCAGCGGAGTCGTAACAAGCGCCACCACCGAGAGGTTGGTGGCGTTTTTGTTTGTATAATGCACCCCATTTGACAGATAGGCGGAATAACAATGACCTCGACGCTTCCCCGCATTGCATTTCTCGGTATCGGCCTGATGGGTGCTCCCATGACCCGTAACCTGCTGAACGCCGGTTTCCCCATGACGCTCTGGAACCGTACTCAAAGCAAGTGCGAGTCGTTTGCCGGTGAGGCAACCATTGCCGACACACCCGCCGATGCGGCCAAAGGCGCGGATGTCGTGATCACCATGCTGGAGAATGGCCAGGTCGTGGACGACGTGCTCGTTGCCCAGGGCGCCCTGGATGCCCTGGAGCCGGGCGCGCTGTTGATTGATATGAGTTCGGTGCAGCCCTCCGTTGCTCGTCGCCATGCCGCGCTGGCTCAAGAGCGAGGGGCAGGCTACGTCGATGCACCGGTTTCCGGAGGGACGCTGGGGGCTGCCGAAGCGCGCCTGAGTATCATGGCGGGCGGATCGGAGAAAGATATCGAGACGGCAGCATCGGTGTTTGAGGTGCTGGGCAAATGCACACGCATTGGACCGGTCGGCGCCGGGCAGCTGGCCAAGCTTGCCAACCAGGCAATTGTGGGCATTACCATCGGTGCCGTATCAGAGGCCCTGTTACTGGCCGCCAGGGGTGGCGCGGATCCGGCGGCAGTGCGGGAAGCCCTGATGGGGGGCTTTGCTGGCAGCCGGATTCTTGAATTGCATGGTCAGCGTATGATCGACCGGGAGTTTGCACCGGGGGCTCCGGCCCGCATCCAGCTCAAGGATATGCGGATGATTCTGGACGAGGCCAGGGCTGAAGGCCTGACCCTGCCATTGGCGCAACAGACCCACAACGAATACCTGTCGCTGATCGCCAACGGCCACAGCGATGTGGATCACAGCGGGTTGCTGCTGGAACTGGAGCATATGAACGGTACACTGATGGGATCACTGGGTCGCGGCCCGAAGGAGTAAGCCATGCCTCGTTTTGCTGCCAATCTATCCATGCTGTTCACCGAGGTGGACTTCCTCGACCGTTTCGCCCGAGCCCGTGCGGCTGGATTCCGGGGCGTTGAATACCTCTTTCCCTACGAGTACCCGGCAGAGCAGCTACGCCAGCAGCTCGATGATAACCAGTTGACCCAGGTACTGTTCAATCTGCCGCCAGGCGATTGGGATGCCGGGGAGCGGGGCATTGCGTGTCTGCCGGACCGGGTGGAGGAATTCAGGGCCGGGGTGGATACGGCGATTGCCTATGCACAAGTACTGGGCTGTAAGCAGGTCAACTGCCTGGCCGGCCTGAAACCGGCAACGGTGGGTGATGATACGGCCTGGCAGACGCTGGTGGCCAATGTGAGCTACGCTGCTGAGAAACTGGCGGCAGAGGGGATTACCCTGTGCCTTGAGGCGATCAATTCCCGCGTCGACATGCCCGGCTTCATGCTCGATACCTCGGGCCGGGTGCTGGCGCTGATTGAAGAAGTGGACGCGGATAATGTCCGCCTCCAATATGATCTTTACCACATGCAGATTATGGAAGGTGATCTGATTCGATCGATGGAGTGTCTGAAGCCATGGATTGCCCATATTCAATTTGCGGACAATCCGGGCCGGCATCAGCCGGGTACGGGAGAGATTAACTTTTCGAATGTTTTCGCGGCCATCGACCAGATGGGGTACGAAGGCTGGGTCAGCGCGGAATATCGGCCGTCCGGAGAGACAGATGACAGTCTGGGCTGGTTATCAGGGGTAAAGTGACCGTCGCCATAGGCGACACCCTCTTACAAGATCGTAACTGGCTCGCTGTGGGACTTCTTCGTACCCTTGATGTTAATGAAATCCGCTAATCGGGAGGAACGCCGGTGAAAGCACTGGTAATTGAAGACGATCAGGATGTAGCCAATTATCTGGTGAAGGGGCTCAAGGAATCCGATTTTGTTGTGGATCATGCCGCCGATGGCAAAGAAGGCATGATGATGGCCGCCAGTGAGGACTACGACATCATGATCGTGGACCGCATGCTGCCGGGCATGGACGGTCTGTCCATCATCAAGACCGTGCGCGCCACGGGCAATCAGGTGCCGGTACTGATTTTGAGTGCCCTGGGCGATGTGGACGATCGCGTTGAAGGTCTCCGGGGCGGCGGTGATGACTACCTGACCAAGCCATTTTCTTTCACCGAACTTCTGGCGCGCATTGAGTCCCTGGTGCGCCGCAATCGTCAGGCCGCCGAAACAGAAACGGTACTGCGGGTCGCAGACCTGGAAATGGACCTGCTGGCCCGGACCGTCAAGCGCGCCGGCCAGAATATCGACGTGCAGCCACGGGAGTTCCGGTTGCTGGAGTACCTGATGCGTAATGCCGGACAGGTGGTTACCCGGACCATGCTGCTGGAAAAAGTCTGGGATTATCACTTCGACCCCCAGACCAACGTGATCGACGTACACATCAGTCGTCTACGGGCGAAGATCGACAAGGAATTCGAAACACCCTTGCTGCAAACCATCCGGGGTGCAGGATACATGTTACGTGAAACTGCTTAGCCAGCTCAGGACATCGTCCTTCCAGCTTGCCCTGCTATACATGGTGGTATTTGCCACCTCGGTATTCATTCTGCTGGCGTTTATCTACTGGCGCACAGCCGGGTTTATGGCCGCCCAGACCGACGAGACCATTGAAGCGGAAATCGCCGGTCTGGCGGAGCAGTATCGCGGTCGCGGTGTCAATGGACTGATCACCATCATCCGGGAACGTGTCGCCCGGGATCCCAATGCCAAATCCATTTACCTGCTAACCACAGATGATTTTCTCAAGCTGGCGGGCAATATCGAGACCTGGCCGGAAGGCAGCCGCTCGGAAAGCGGCTGGATCAACTTTACCCTGGACGAGTCCGTGGGCTGGACCGGGGCCAAGCGACTTGCCCGCGGCCGTATCTTTGAAGTACAGGGCGGGTTGCGCCTTTTAGTCGGTCGCGATGTTGACGAACTGACCAATCTCAAGCGGGTGATCGAAACCGCCATTAACTGGGGCATGGGGATTACCCTGGCCCTGGCATTGTTGGGCGGCTTCATGATGAGCCGCAGTACCACCCGGCGAATCGAAGTGATCAACAATACCTCCCGCCGGATCATGAATGGCCATCTCTCCCTGCGCATTCCCACCCGGGGCACCGACGACGATTTCGACCAACTCGCCGGCAACCTGAACCAGATGCTCGACCGGATTGTGTACCTGATGGAAGGTATCCGCCACGTGTCTGACAGCATTGCCCATGACCTTCGAACACCGCTGACCCGGTTGAGAAATCAGCTGGAAAACACCCTGATGGCTGTGGACAACGATGAGGCAAGGGAGCAGGCAGGGCGCGCCGTGGCAGAGGCCGATCAGCTGCTTGCGACATTCAATGCCCTGTTGCGAATTGCCCGCCTGGAAACCCGAGGCAATACCGCCGATATGAAACCGGTCGCACTCGACGAACTGGTGGCGGATGCCGGAGAGCTCTATGAGGCACTGGCCGAGGATAAGGAGCAGACATTCAAGCAGTCACTGGCGCCGGACGTGATGCTTGAGGGCGACAGGGACCTGCTGTTCCAGATGATCAGCAACCTGATTGATAACGCAATCAAGTATACGCCGGAGCATGGCACCATCGGGGTCAACGTCCGTAAGGAAGGTGGCGAGGCCGTCTTTGAAGTATCTGACAGTGGTATCGGCGTACCTGATGACGAGAAAGATCAGGTATTCCAGCGCTTTTACCGTGTGGGTAAGAGTCGGTCACTGCCGGGAAATGGGTTAGGACTGAGTCTCGTCAGCGCCGTTGCCGAGATCCACAAGGGGCGCATTATCCTGACGGATACCTATCCAGGGGAGGATTTGCCCGGGCTGACCGTTACGGTAAGGATGCCGGCGTTCAATGGCATCGGAAAACGCATCAAAACAGCCCAGGCAGAATTACCAGCCGGTACCGATGAGCCCCGGAATGCGCCGGAAATCAGCAGTCACTGATGAAGTTACTGGCTGGCGCGAAACCGGTTTACCTGCGCCATAACCGGAGAAATCACCGCGTCTGCACGGCTTTCGATCAGGTGGGTGACCTGCTCGAACTGTGAGCGACGACGGTCCACTTTGGCCTGGATGCTGTCCCACTCGCCTTCCAGGTGCTTTTGCTCGGCCATCAGGAACGCCGCAATGTTGTGGCGATTGAGCTTGCCGGTAATACCGAACTGGTCGAGACGGTAGCCGAGTGTGTCCACGCCCTGAAGGGCCATGTCGATGAGTTTCTGCGTGTTCATCTGCAATCTCCGTGAATGGTCAAAGTACTGAAATATTCCCTGAACGCTACTGCCGGACGCTAGAGTGTGCAACCTAATTTCGGATTCTCCTCGCCCGCGGGACCCTGACTAAAAGGTAATTCCTCGGCCACGCCCAGGTAACCCAGACTGTGGAGAATAGGCACTGTAGTAAGTGAAGCAAGTGGCGAAGCCGCTTGCTTCTCCCTCCAGCACAGCGCTAGCCTTACCCCGTTTTGACGGGGTTTTTTTATGTCTCCCCGCCCGTCCGTGACCGATCCGAAGGCAGGTTCTATGAGTAAGATCCAAGGCAGTGCCAATGCCCGTCCCCGCTATATTACGCCGGAAGGAGAGCAGGCGCTTCGTGAAGAACTGCGTTATCTCTGGAAGGAAAAGCGCCCGGAAGTGACGCAGGCGGTGCGTGAAGCGGCCGCTTTAGGGGACCGGTCGGAGAATGCCGAATACATCTACGGCAAGAAACAGCTGAGGGAAATCGATCGCCGTGTGCGCTTTCTGACCAAGCGTCTGGACGAGTTAACCGTGGTTGATCGACTGCCCGAAGACCGGAACAAGGTGTTCTTTGGTGCCTGGGTAACGGTCGAAGATGAGGAGGGCGAGGAGCAGACCTATCGTCTGGTCGGTGCCGATGAATTCGACCTGAGCAAGGGCTACCTCAGCATCAACGCGCCGCTTGCCCGGGCTCTGATTGGCAAGCGCCGGGACGATGAGGTCAGCATCCGGACGCCCGAGGGCTGGAAAACGGTATTTGTCACCGATATTCACTATGAGCCAGCCCCCTGAGAACAAGTGAATAGCGTCACATATCCGTCGATTGCCTGCGCAAACTGTCGCGTCAGGCGATAAACTGATCAAAAATTGTCTGGTTGGCCTGCCTTTCAGAGGGATGCCTGTTCTGCGGGTAACATTGGATGTTCTGAAAGGGGAGCTAAGTCACGGTGTCGGATATGAGCAGAAAATCAGGAATTTCGTTTGGTGGCTGGCGTTCCGCGCAAGCCTTGACGCTGGCGGTTTTTGCGGCTGCGCTCTGGACCACAAGCGCAGAGGCTGAGGAGAACAATAACCGCGATGGTGAGGCCTTTCAGTATGAAGAGCGTTCCACCATAGAAAGCATCCCTTTCCAGTCGGTCGAGGAAGAAGCCCTGGCGAACACCATCGTTGAAGGCGGGCTGGCCGCTCCGGCTGCCGGTGTGCCGACGTCACCTGCCGGTGATGACGATTTCTATCTGGATCCGCTGGCACTGCAGCCCGGTGACAGTCGCACGGACCTTGGCCGGTCGGAGATCCCCGCCGAGTTCCGATTCAGCAACCCGAAATCCATTCCGGGACAGACCCACAGTAACAACTATGTGATTCGCCCGCCCCAGAACCGGACTTACGACGCCCTCAACGTCAACATGACGGAGCGTTGATTCCGCTGCCTGGCTCAGGCAGCAACGGTGGTTCCGCTCACGGAAGCTTTGCCCAGCACGTCCTCATAGAAGAACGTTAGTGCCTGGCTGGCCTGGTTCAGCCTTGCCCGGGACACACGGATACGGTCGCTGAGATAGCTAAGAAACTGCTGGCGATCTTCGCCGGCCAGGGTTTCCGGATCTTTCATATCGTGGAAAAGCACAAAGCGGGTGATCCAATGCAGATAGTTCTGCTCGGCTCGCTGGTTTAGCTGTTGGTTACGGATGGCAACTCTGACACGGCCAACAAGGCCCGGCTGGGATTGTTCCAGCGCCTCAGTAATGTCCATGGATAATACTCACGGTGTGAATTTTTGTTGTTATCTTGGCGGCATCTTATGACAAATTGTTGAACGCCGCAAAATTTTGATGGGCGCGCAGGCCCCGGCCATGGAAGCCGGGGCCGGAGGGCATTACTTCAGCGCTTCAAGTTTGTCGATATACTGCTGCATGGCGGCATCGCTGGAGGTGCCCTTGAGCTTTTCCCAGGCGTCGTACTTCGCGCGACCCACAAAATCCATCATGCCCGGACGCTTGCCGGAGACATCGCCTTCGGTGGCTTGCTTGTACAGCGCATAAAATTCCAGTTTCATCTCGTTGGACGGCTGGAAATCGCCCTCTGCGGTCTGGATATAGTTGACCGCTTCGTCAAACTGGGTTTTCAGGTCGCTCATTGCGTTCTCCTTGATTGAGTCTCTGTGTTGGTGTTTATGTCCTGGAAAGATCAGTTCGAGTATAGCCGCAGGTAAAAAAGGCGTCATTGACTGAACCGTCCTGCATGGCAGAAGGAAACGTCAGAAACAAGGTATTTGGCAAAAGTTTGCCTCTACGCACAATCCGAGATTCTGCTGGCCAGTTTTTGCTTGAGAATGCCGGATTAGGGGTGTAGAGTTTTTGCCGTTGCGTGCCAGGAGGGCGCGTACAAGGGATTGAACAACTGCAAATGATTTGCACAGGGAGCAAGCGCATGTCTTCTAAAGACGGTTCCGTCGCGCCTAAAGAGCGCATCAATATCAAGTATGTCCCCGCCACCGGAGATCAGCAGGCTGAAACCGAATTGCCGCTGAAGATGTTTGTTGTTGGCGATTTCAAGGGGCATGCGGAAGAAACCCCCATCGAAGATCGAAAGGCCATTTCCGTCGACAAGAACAACTTTCGTTCGGTCATGAAGGAAGCGGGCCTGAGTCTTTCCACCACCGTGACCAACAAGCTGGATGAGGAAGCCGACGACCTGCCGGTAAACCTTGAGATCCAGTCTCTGGACGATTTCTCCCCTGACAGTGTTGCCCGCCAGGTACCCGAGCTGAAAAAACTGATCGAGCTTCGGGAAGCACTGGTCGCCCTCAAGGGCCCGCTGGGTAATGTGCCATCGTTCCGTTCCAAGCTGCAGGAGCTGCTGGACAATGATGATGCAAGGGACAAGCTGCTGGCCGAACTGGAACTGGCCACCGACAGCGAATAATCGAAGGCTGCTGCCTGAACGCGGCCTTCAATATCGACGATCAATTACGTACTAAAGGGATGTGGTATGTCTGATACTGCTGTGCAGCAATCTGCTGCCTCCGAATCCGTGGCCGAAGGGTCGCTTCTCGATCAGGTCATGGCGAACAGTCGCATGGCGCCGGCGGATGAGGGATACGATGTGGCCCGAAAGGGGGTAGCAACCTTTATCGCCAACCTCTTGAACAGCGACGAGAAAGGCCAGCCCGTCAACAAGGCCCTGGTGGACCAGATGGTCGTGGAACTGGACCGAAAGATCAGCGCCCAGATGGATGAAATCCTGCACGCGCCACAGCTGCAGGAGCTGGAATCCTCCTGGCGCGGCCTGAAGCTGATGGTGGATCGCACCGATTTTCGCGAGAACATCAAGGTCGATATCCTGCACGCCACCAAAACCGAACTGCTCGAAGACTTCGAATTTGCTCCGGATGTAACCCAGACCGGGTTCTACAACCACATTTATTCCACAGAATACGGCCAATTCGGGGGCGAGCCGGTCGGTGCCGTCGTCGGCAATTACGCCTTCACTCCCTCCACCCCGGACATGAAACTGCTGCAGTATGTTTCCTCCGTGGGAGCCATGGCCCACGCGCCGTTCCTGTCCTCCGTGGCACCGTCGTTTTTCGGTGTCGATAGCTATCAGGAACTTCCGGCCATCAAGGAACTCAAGGCCGTTTTCGAAGGTCCGAAGTACGCCAAGTGGCGCTCTCTGCGTGAATCCGAAGATGCCCGTTATCTGGGCCTGACCTCGCCGCGATTTCTGCTGCGGGTGCCTTACGATCCGACCGAAAATCCGGTTCGCAGCTTCAATTACAAGGAAGACGTATCCGCAGATCACGAGCATTACCTGTGGGGTAACACGGCCTACCTGCTTGCAACCCGACTGACCGAGAGCTTCGCCAAGTATCGCTGGTGCCCGAATATTATCGGTCCCCAGAGTGGTGGCGCCGTGGAAGACCTGCCGGTGCACGTGTTCGAGTCCTTCGGTCAGCTGGAATCGAAGATCCCCACCGAGGTGCTGATTACTGACCGTCGAGAATACGAAATGGCAGATGAGGGGTTCATCGCCCTGACCATGCGCAAAGGTAGCGATAACGCCGCCTTCTTCTCTGCCAACTCGGTTCAGAAACCGAAACAGTTCCCGAATACCAAGGAAGGCAAAGAAGCGGAGACCAACTACAAGTTGGGGACCCAGTTGCCGTACATGATGATCGTGAACCGGCTGGCGCATTACATCAAAGTGCTGCAGCGGGAGCAGATTGGTTCCTGGAAAGAACGTCAGGACCTGGAGCGTGAACTCAACACCTGGATCCGACAGTACGTGGCCGATCAGGAAAACCCGCCTGCGGATGTCCGCAGTCGTCGCCCGCTGCGCGCCGCTCAGGTTACGGTCTCGGACGTCGAGGGCGATCCGGGCTGGTACCAGGTCTCTCTCGCGGTTCGCCCTCACTTCAAATACATGGGCGCGAACTTCGAGTTGTCGCTGGTAGGTCGTCTGGACAAGGACTAAATCGTGTTCGGCGATGAGGCCCTGAGTCGGGGAGGCAGTCTGTTCGAACGTCTGGAACAGGCTGCCGACGCAGCCGGCCAAAGCATGGGGGATACCCCCCACGTCGTTGAATCCATCAAACGCCATCTGGTTCGATTGCTGAATGCCCATCCGGGCAATAGCGCGAGTGTTCCGGGCCTGGGTCTGTTGGATTTCAACGACGCGACGCTGGGAACCCATGATCTGAGCATCCAGATCCGGTCCGCGATCCGGAAGTGCATCGAAGACTATGAGCCCAGGGTGAGCCGGGTGGATGTGGTTGCTTTGCCCCAGGGGCCGGATCCGTTGCAGTTGCGGTTTCAGGTGACGGTCTATCTCAGGGTTGGCTCGGAAGACGATAAGACGACCATTGATCTGTTATTGGATGACAAGCGCTACTACCGGGTGATGTAACGCCCTAGTAGCTGAAGACAAGGATGAGAACTGGAGGCATGGCGCTGCCCGGAAGTGTGCGGAGCCATGGATGGCGAAGCCCAAGCGCCCAGGGATGGCTTGAGCGTCTTTCGGGCAGCGCCATGTCTCCAGTTCGGAGTTAGAGGGAGCAACGACGCTTTTCTTCTGGAAAAAAAACAACTCGCTGCGCTCAGACATTTTTTCCCGCCAGAAAAGCATCGTCACTCCCTCTTCCCGGCATTGGTGTTGTTGCCCCATGAAGTTGAATCGGTTTTACAGGGATGAATTGAGCTTTCTGCGGTTGCAGGGACGGGAGTTTGCGGAGGCTCATCCGCAACTTACCCGGTTTCTGTCGGAACAGAGTACCGATCCGGATGTGGAGCGGTTGCTCGAGGGGTTTGCGTTTCTGACAGGTAAGCTGCGGGAGAAGGTAGAAGACGAGTTTCCCGAGCTGACTCATTCGCTGCTGAACATGCTTTGGCCCAACTATCTGCGGCCGGTGCCCAGCTGCACCATCATGAAATTTGATCCGCAACTGCACGCCATCAGTGAGCGCCAGCGGGTCGAACGACACACCGAGATCAAGAGTCGGCCGGTCGGAGACGCCATCCGTCAGACTCAGTGCCGGTTCCGGACCTGTCGGGCGGTGGATGTATTCCCCATCAGCGTCGCCGGCGTTTACGCCGAGCATTCCAGGGAGGTGTCTTCCGTCACTGTGGATCTGGCGTTGCACACCGATCAGTCACTGAACACTCTGGGGCTGGACCATCTTCGCTTTTATCTGGGGGGTGATGATCATACCTCCGAGACCCTGTACCTGTGGCTGAATCATTATCTGACCGGCATCGAACTGGTGGTCGGCAACTCGACCTATCGGTTGCCTGCTTCGTCGTTGCGACCGGTTGGGTTTGCCGCTGACGAAGCACTGCTGCCGTATCCGAAAAACGCCTATCCCGGCTACCGGATCCTGCAGGAGTACCTCAGCTTTCCGGACGCGTTTCGCTTTGTGGATATAACCGGCCTGAAAACACGGCTGCCGGCTGTCCAGGCCGATGAAATCAGTGTGCGTTTCCAGTTCAGCCGGATTCTTCCTCCGGAGGCCAAAGTAAGGGCGGAGAGCCTGCAGCTGTACTGTACCCCGGCGGTCAACCTGTTCAGCCATGAAGGCGAGCCAGTGGACCTGAACGGGCGCCAGACCGAGTACCGGATCTCCCCGTCGAGTCGCTCACCGGACCACTACGAAGTGTTCTGTGTCGAACAGGTGGAAGGCTGGCTTGAGGGCCGCTCGGGACGGGGCGAGCCGCGTATCTACACGCCATTCGAGAGCTTTCAGCACGAAGTGGAGAGAGATCGGGGGCGAACGGCATTGTATTACCGGACCCGGGTCCGGGAGAGTGTTCGTGGCGATGGTTTCGACCACTATATGTCCTTTGTCCGGGGGGACGAAAGTGAGTGCCTGAACCGCCAGGAAGCCGTGTCTCTGACCCTCACCTGCACCAACCGCCAGTTACCCAATCAACTGGCGGTTGGGGAAGTGTCCATGGCAACGGAGACGACGCCGGCATTTGCCTCCTTCAGCAACATTACCCGACCCACAGCAACGCTTCGGCCAACGCTGGATGGCAGCCTGCTGTGGACATTGATTTCG
The DNA here is from genome assembly GCF_000708045.1 of Marinobacter nitratireducens. Lineage (GTDB taxonomy): Bacteria > Pseudomonadota > Gammaproteobacteria > Pseudomonadales > Oleiphilaceae > Marinobacter > Marinobacter nitratireducens. The sequence continues at coordinate 22,041 of NZ_ANIE01000001.1, read as the reverse complement.
AACCTGTCGCTCAACTACCTCTCCATGCTGGATGTGGAGGCCTTGAGGACCGTGCTGCGTGTCTATGATTTCCGGGCGCTGGTGGACCGGCAGGCGGAACGAATATCGAAGAAGCGGCTGGCGGGTATCAGTGGCATAGCCACAAACCCCGTGGACAGGATGATCCGGGGGCTGCCGGTACGTGGCATACGCTCGGAGCTGAGTCTCGATCAGAGCGGATTTGCCTCGGAAGGGGATCTGTACCTGTTTGGAACGGTACTCAGCCAGTTCTTTGCGCTTTATGCCAGCATCAACGCATTTCACCAACTGGAAGTGGTGAATACAGAAAACCAGGAACGGTACACATGGACGTTACAGCAAGGTCAGCAGCCGCTGATGTAGCCGAGCTGCAACCCGTTCTGGGTAACGCGCGGCGCTACAGTTTTTTCCAGCTGGTGGATCTGATCCATCGGCACCACGGCGACGATCTGGAGCAGGGTGGTGAAGACCATCCTCAGCAGGAGCGCATCCGGTTTTCTGCCTCGGCAGGGTTGGGGTTCCCCGGCAGCGACGTGGTGTCTGCGTTGTCGCCCGAGCATGAGCATGCGCCTTACCAGATGGAAGTGAGCTTCCTTGGATTGCATGGTTCGCAGTCGCCATTGCCCGGATATTACCTGGAAGATCTGGCCTGGGAAGCCGGCCAGAACCTGGGTGTGCGTCGGCACTTTCTGGACTTTTTCAACCACCGTCTGGTGACGCTGTTCCATCGGGCCTGGCGCAAGTACCGGTATTACATTCGCTTCCAGCCTGGCGCCTCGGATGGGTTTTCTGACCTGATCTTCGCGCTGGTCGGATTGGGCGATGCGCGGCTGCGCGAAGCCACCCCCGTGAACTGGTCCAAAATGCTGGCCTATGCCGGGTTGATGGCCGGGCGCAGCCGATCCCCCGACGTTGTCAGTGGCATGGTTGCCCATTGTTTCGATCTTGAAGATGTGAGCATCGAGCAGTGGGTGTTGCGCAAAGTGGATATCGCCAAAGCCCAGCAAACCCAGCTGGGCAGGAGCAACGCCTCGCTGGGGATGGACACGCTCGTGGGTGCTCAGGTGCGCGACCGGAGTGGCAAGTTCGTGTTGCGGATCCGCAACCTGAGCCGCCAACGCTTCGCGGATTTCCTGCCCAATGGCCGGGAGCACAAACGCTTGCTCAAACTTGTGGAGTTCGCCACGCGGGAACAGTTGGCTTATGACCTTGAGCTTCAGATGAGACCCAGGGACATCCGGCCGATGCAGCTGGGCGAGGATGTGCGCCTGGGATGGAATTCTTTCGTCACGCCAGAGCGGGCCTCATCCCGGCCTGCCGTTCGGATTCAGATACGCCGGTAACCACGCTGGCGATACAGGGAAGTTGATTATGGAAAGGCAACCAGCAGCGGTTCTGAAACTGACCGTCACCAACCCAACGGCCACAAATGGTGGTGCCGCCATTGAGCACCGTTTCAATACCGCCGGTGGTTCCATCGGGACGGCGGCCAATGATACCTGGCAGTTGTCCTCACAACGGACCGGTGTGGTGGCCGGGCACGCCGAAGTGCGGTTCATGGAAGGCGATTTCTGTTTGATTGACCGGAGCGGCCGCACCTACATTAACAGCGCCAGCCAGCCGGTTGGTCGCGGGCGGCGGGCGCGGCTGAATCATGGTGACACATTAACCATTGGCCGATACCAGATCCGTGCCGAACTCGCCGGCGATGATGCCCCTGAAGTCTGGCCGGAGGGCGGGGCAGACGATGATCGCCTGATCAATGGTCAGGCCGCAGAGTTGAAGAGGGCGCAGGTGCGGGATGCGGAGCCCGGTGGCTGTGAACCGCTCGAAGGCATCGAGCCGGTGACCCCTGCTGTCGAGAGTAATGACCCGATGCTGCACTGGCCGGATGGTGAACAAACGCCTGAAACGCCGAGACTGGGGGCACATCGGGACGAAAAGAGCCGGAAACACATCAGCGCCACGCCACTCATCAAGGGAATGGGCTGCGAACTCGACTTTGCCGACAGCGACGAGATGCGCTTGTTTCTCGAGGAAGCGGGGCAAACCTTGCAGGCCACTGTAGACGGCTTGCTGGCACTGCACCGGGGCGAAGACAGCCACCACCGGGCATTGAGAACCCGGTTGCAACCCATCGAAGACAACCCGCTGCGACTTGGTGAGTCCTACGGCGACACCGTTCAGACGCTGTTCGCTGGTCAACGGAGCCCGGTCCACCTCTCTGCCCCGGCGGCGGTTCGGGAAAGCCTGGAGAGCCTCAATCAGCACCAGCAGGCGACTCGGGTCGCCATCCGTGAGGCTCTGGATGCCATTCTGCACGCGTTTTCACCGGAAGCACTTTTACGTCGTTTTCACGGCTATCGCCGGGGCCTCCAGGAGAGCGAGGACGAGGGGCACTGGGCTTGGGACATGTACCAACACTATTACCGGGAACTGAATTCCAGTCGTCAGCAGGGATTCGAGCGCCTGTTTCAGGAGGTGTTCGACCAGGCATACGACCAACATCTGCGCCAACTACAAAGGGAGAATCTGAAGTGAAGACCTGCAAATGGAGTTTGCTGGCCATCGTGATTGTGCTTGCCGGATGCAGCACACCCTATAACGCGGTCACCAAGACCGCCAAGGTGCTCTGGGACCCGGACATCCCCGTGGGCTACCCGGAAGATCTGCCCAGTCGGGTGGACCTGACCATGGTTGCCGAACCCGATGTGAATCCCAACGAGTCCCTGGCGCCGACACCCATTGCCTTCCAGATTATCGAGATGCGGGACAGCTCTCTGCTGATGGCCGGAGATTTCGATTCCCTGCTCAACAACCTGGAGGATTCTCTGGGCCAGAACTACGTCGACCACAGCGACTATTCCCTGGTTCCAGGCCAGTTCAAATTCGTCGAGCCGTTCGAGATCAGTGAGGACACGCGCTTTGTCGGCATCATCGCCTTCTACGCGTATCCCAATCTTTCCCAATGGAAGAAAGTGGTGAAGGTGGATCCCATCGGCGGACGCTATCACCTGCTGGTCAACCTGCGTGAGCGGGAAGTTCAACTCAAGCGCTCGGATGAATCCTGATGACAGTCACCAACCGTGTGGTCTGGAGTGACGGGCTGTTTATCAAACCCCAGCACTTCCAGCAGCAGCAACGATATCTTGAGCACCAGATCAATGAGCGCGCCCTGGCGGTATCGGATTACCTCTATGGCTTCAGTGATCTGGAACTGAATGCGGAATATCTCAGTTTTGGCCGGGTGGGGCTGGTCCGCGGAGCCGGACTATTCCCGGATGGTACCCGCTTCAACCTGCCTCAGGATGATGTGATGCCCGAACCGCTGGAGATCAGCGATGCGTCGGTGGCCAACCAGGTGGTCTACCTGGCCTTGCCCCTGGGCAGTGACAACCTGTCCGAAGTTGAGTGGCCAGAGGGTTCGGTTACAGGACGGTTCAGGGCTCAAAGCACCGAGGTTCGGGATTTGCACTCGATTGATGGCGATGCCCACAACATTGATGTCGCCCGGGTGGCACCACGGTTGATGCTGGAGCAGGAAGACCGCAGCGCCTATGCCGCTCTGGCGATTGGCCGAATCCTGGAGAAGCGGCCGGACGGTAGCCTGGTCATGGATCCAAACTTCATACCGACCATGCTCAGCGTTCGGGCGGCGCCCAGACTTCAGCGGTTTGTCGGCGAGATGGCGGGATTGATGCGGGAACGGGCGCGGAACCTCGCCGATCGCGTCGGTGCCCCCGGGCAGGCCGGTGTAGCGGATGTGTCGGATTTCATGCTGTTGCAGATGCTTAACCGGAGTCATCCCAGATTCATGCACCTGGCGCGATTGCGACAACTGCACCCGGAACGCTTGTTCGAGGCGCTGTTGGAATTGTGTGGCGAGTTGGTGACGTTTACCGACGAATCGCGGCTGCCTCAGGAGCACACGGCCTACGATCACGACCTGCCGGAAGCCTGTTTCAGCCCCCTGATGCAGGTGCTGAGGCAATCCCTCAGTACCGTGCTGGAGCCCCGTGCCCTCGCCATTCAGTTACAGCAACGCCAGTACGGTCTGACGGTCGCGCCGGTGCAGGATGTCCAGTTACTGCAGAGCGCCGAGTTCATTCTCGCGGTGAAAGCCGACATGCCGCTGGACGACCTCCGCAAACAGTTCACCCAGCAGTGCAAGGTGGCGTCGGTCGAGAAAATCCGCGATCTCATCAGTCTTCAGCTTCCGGGTATTCCACTGTCGGCACTGCCGGTGGCGCCCCGGCAGTTGCCATACCATGCCGGCTTCGTCTACTTCCGGCTGGACGATCAGAGCCAGGCCTGGCAGATGCTGGAGAACGCCAGTGGCTTTGCCTTCCACGTGGCAGGCAGTTTCCCGGGCATGGAAATGCAGTTCTGGGCAATCAGGAGCTAGGTCATGAAGGACGCAGCAGTAATGGACTTACCGGATAGTGAGGCCAGCAGCAGCGGTGAATTCAGCGAGTTGTTGTTTGCCAACCAGGATGGGCAGCAAGCAAGTGGGGAGGTCGGTTTTGACGACCCGCAATTCCAGTTGCGGGGGCTCGAGAACAACCGACTGATTGATGCGGCCACGCCGCTGCTCGGATTGGTAATCCGGGTGCGTCGGCTGGCGGCCTTCCGGGACGTGGAAAGCCTGTATCAGCAGGTGGTGGATGACGTGGCGGGCGTCGATAGGGAGCTGATTGAGCAGGGCTATGAGCGTCCGACGGTTGTTGCCTATCGCTATGTGCTCTGCGCGTTCATTGATGAGGCGGTCCTCGGTACCGACTGGGGGGCGCACAGCGTCTGGTCCCAGCACTCGCTGCTGTCTCGATTCCATAACGAGACCTGGGGTGGGGAAAAGGTCTTCGCTATCCTCGCACGCATGGAGCAGGAACCGGCCCATTACCGGGAGATGCTGGCCTTTATCTATCTGTGTCTGTCCCTGGGTTTCGAGGGCCGCTACAAGGTCATGGAAAACGGCCGTGAAGAGTATGACCAGATCGTCCGAGGCCTCTACGAAACCCTCTATGAAACCTCCGGCGGTCCGGAAGACGACCTCGAGCGCCCGGCGCTGCCGGATGCGATGGAAAATGTGATGCCAGCGCGAAACCGACTGCGCAGTGGTCTCCCGATGTGGGGCATTGCCGGGCTGTTTGTGATCGCCATGGCTGGTGTTTTCACACTCTATCGAGTGGCGCTGGATGAACGCATCAGGGATGTGCTCAGCGTGCTCGACCAACTACCGAAATAAGGATATTGACAGTGATTCGGGTTGAACTGCCGGCGCTCATCGGGCGCCTGAATGACATCTGCCGCGAGGGAATGGAATCCTCGGCGGCTCTCTGTATCAGCCGTCAGGGTGCGGAAATTACGCCGGCACATCTGATCTTCAAACTGCTGGAGACACCGTTTTCGGATGTGCGCCAGATTCTTGATCACAGCGACATTGATCCGCAGGCCGTCCAGGCTCTGCTCGGCGACAGCCTGACCGGTGAACGGCAAAGCGCCGAGCCTTATCCCTCGTTCTCGCCGCTGCTGGTTGAACTGCTCCAGGATGCCTGGTTGCTGGCTTCGACAGAACTACAGCATCAGGAACTCCGGTCGGGGAGCATTTTTCTTGCCCTGCTGATGAATTCGGACCGCTATCTGATGCCCGCGGCCAGCCAGTTGCTGGGCGACATCAACCGGGAACAGATTCGCCGCCATTACGACCGCTGCACCGAGGGGTCCGTCGAGCGCCCGGAGCTGGGGAAGGCGGATGCAGATTCGAAGGCTGCCGCAGCGGATATGGACCCCCTGCAACGTTATGCCACGGATTTCACCCGGCTGGCCCGGGAACAGAAACTGGACCCGGTTGTTTGCCGGGATGAAGAAATCGACCAAATGATCGATATCCTCTGCCGCCGCCGCAAAAACAACCCGATTGTGGTGGGTGATGCTGGCGTGGGTAAGAGTGCCGTGGTTGAGGGACTGGCGCTGCGAATTGTGGCCGGGGAGGTACCCGAGCGCCTGCGCAACGTTGAACTCTGGACCCTGGATATGGGCGCGCTCCAGGCTGGTGCCTCGGTCAAAGGGGAATTCGAGAAGCGGCTGAAAGGTGTGATCGAAGCCGTCAAAGGATCGCCGACGCCGATTATCCTGTTCATCGACGAGGCCCATACACTCATCGGAGCCGGCAACAGCGAGGGCGGTTCTGATGCAGCCAACCTGCTCAAACCCGCACTGGCGCGCGGCGAGCTGCGGACAATTGCCGCAACCACCTGGCGGGAATACAAAAAGTACTTTGAGAAAGACCCGGCCCTGAGCCGCCGTTTTCAGCCGGTGGCCCTGGACGAACCCAGCCCCCGGGAGGCGGTTCATATCCTGCGGGGCCTGAGAACCGTGTATGAAACATCCCACAACGTACTGATTGCCGATAGCGCACTGAAAGCGGCCTCGGAAATGTCCGCTCGTTACCTGGCAGGCCGTCAGCTGCCGGACAAGGCCATCGATGTGCTGGATACCGCCTGTGCCCGGGTCAGCCTGAACCTGAGCACGCCGCCGCGTCGGCTGAGCCACGTAAGGAACGAGATCCACCAGCTGGCGATGGAACAGGAACTCCATCAACGGGAGCATACACTCGGGCAAACCGTGGACGGCGAACGAGAGGCCGCCCTTGAAAGCCGAAAGTCCGAGCTGGAAAGTGAGGCAACGGAGCTGGAACAGAGCTGGAACGAACAGCGTGATCTGGTCGCGAAGCTGATTGATATTCGACAACGTCTGTTGTCATCAGGCAATGATGAGCCTGAGGATGATCAGGCGGATGAAGAAACACCGGCGCTGAGCCAACAGGCCGCAGCCATTGAGCAGGAGCTGGCGACGCTACAGGCAGAGGAACCCCTGGTTCATGCCCGTGTGGATGCGCGTCAGGTGGCCGAAGTGATTGCTGACTGGACCGGCATTCCCGTCAATCGAATGACCGCCGACGAACTCGAAAGAATCACTCACCTGCCGGACTACCTGCAATCCCATATTAAAGGGCAGGACACCGCCATCAATTGCCTGCATCAGCATTTGCTGACCGCCCGCGCCGACCTGCGTCGTCCCGGCAGACCCATGGGGGCCTTCCTACTGGTGGGCCCCAGTGGTGTCGGCAAAACCGAGACCGTGGTTCAGCTGGCAGAACTGCTCTACGGCGGGCGGCAGTTCCTGACCACCATCAACATGTCCGAATACCAGGAAAAGCACACGGTATCCCGGCTGATCGGTTCTCCCCCCGGCTACGTCGGCTTTGGCGAGGGCGGTATCCTCACCGAGGCCATCCGCCAGAAGCCCTATTCCGTGGTGCTGCTGGACGAGGTGGAAAAGGCCCACCCGGAAGTGCTCAACCTGTTCTACCAGGCCTTCGACAAGGGCGAACTCGCCGACGGCGAAGGCCGGCTGATCGACTGCAAGAACGTCGTGTTCTTCCTGACCTCCAACCTGGGCTACCAGGTCATCGTCGATCACGCTGAGCAGCCTGAAACTATCGACGCAGGGCTTTATCCCGAACTCTCGCAATTCTTCAAGCCGGCGCTACTGGCCCGGATGGAAGTGGTGCCGTACCTGCCGCTCGGAGACGAAACCCTGAACCGGATTATCGGCGACAAACTCGAACGCCTGGCGGCCCAGATCCGCGAGCGTTACCAGACCGAAGTGATTCTGGAGCAGGGCCTGGTGGAAGCCATCCGCTCGCGGGCACACCGAAGCGAAAACGGCGCGCGAATGCTCGAATCCATCATTGAAGGGGAATTGCTGCCACCGGTGTCGCTGGCGTTGCTGGAGAAGCTGGCGGCAAAAGAGCCTGTGGGAAAAGTGACCCTGAGCGTACAAGAGAGCCGCTTTACAGGAACCGTGGTGTAGGCAACACCAGAGTAGCGTGTGATGCCGTTCCTTTGCACGAAACCGTGCGGAGCCATGGATGGCGGAGCCGAGCGTACACGGATGTATTTAGAGCGTGTTTCGGGCAAAGGAACGGCAGCGCACGCGGGCAGGCACGTTGCATTAGACGAGGATATGACGATGGGACGGATGCAGATGGAACTGCACACCGGTATAGAGCTGGCGGTTGCCATGGTACAGCAGCAAACGCTGCCAGACCTGCTGCGCACCGCTACAAAACAACTGGAGACTGCCTTCGGGCTGACTCGCTGCTGGGCACTGGAACTGGACCTGAGCGGTCGTCTCCTGCATTGCAGCGATCTGGCGGATCAGGGCGAGTTCGATTGCAGTGATTTCAGCCATCCGTTCAGCCATATCCTGCAAACCGGACAACCCCGGGAACTGACCCGTGCAGCAAGCTACCGACTGGATCATCCCGGATTCCAGGCCATGTTCGAAGCCAGCGACCGGCCACGTTCGCTCTGGCTGGAACCGCTGACAGGAGCCGATGGCAGAACGCTCGGAATCCTGGTGATGTGCCGGGACGGTGGTGACTGGGACGGCATTGTCGGCCAGCCATTGTATCGCGGGCTGAAAGAACTGCTGACTCTGCAATGGGTTGCCCGGTTGCAAAGCCGTGATGAAGGCTGGCAACGGCGTTTGCTCAAACGCTCCCTGGATCAACTGAATGACAGCGAAACCTTGAGACAGCGAAGCGAACAGCTGTCGAGAACCCTGGTTGGCAACTCCCTCGCGATGAACCAGCTTCGGGCCCAGATCGTTCGCGCTGCCAGCAGTCAGCTGTCGGTGCTGGTCCAGGGCGAGACTGGCTGTGGCAAGGATGTTGTCGCCAGGGGCATCCATGACATGTCCGAGCGTTCCGGTGGGCCCCTGATTATCGTCAATTGCGCAGCGATCCCGGATACGTTGCTGGAAAGCGAACTGTTTGGCCATACCAAAGGTGCGTTTTCCGGTGCTGATCAGAACAAGGAAGGCCTGCTGGCCCAGGCCAATGGCGGCACCCTGTTCCTGGACGAAATCGGTGACATGCCAATGGCATTGCAGTCCAAACTGCTGCGAGTGTTGGAAAGCCGGCAATTCCGTCCTCTTGGTGCCAGCCAGGAGCAACATTCCGACTTCCGTCTGGTTGCCGCGACGCACCAGCCGCTGCAACAGGGCATTGAAAACGGGCGGTTCCGCCGGGATCTGTTCTACCGGTTAAGCCAGTTCCCGCTGCGCATCATGCCGCTGCGGGAACGCCCGGAGGATCTGGAAGCGTTGAGCCGGCACTTCATCCGCTTGTACACAGAGCGGGAAGGTGGCGGGCCGCAAGGCATCAGCAGCCACGCGTTGCACTCACTGGCCCGGTACGATTTCCCGGGCAATGTTCGGGAGTTACGCAATGTGATCGAACTGGCCTGCTTGCAGACTCCAGTGGGGGATGACATCCAGCCGGAACTTCTCAGGTTGGAAGATCCGTTCAATGTAGCGGATGCAGGTGTGGCTGCCGAAGTAGAACCCAAAGCCCTGACCGGCGTGCCGACGTCCAACGATATACGGGACCTGAAAGCGGCGGCCCAGGCGTTTGAAGCGGCGGTCATTCGGGAACGTCTTCAGCAGTATGGTGGCAATCGGGCCCAGGCCGCAGAGAGTCTGGGATTGCCCAAGCGGACCCTGGCTCACAAGTGCCTCAAGTATCAGGTGTCCGAGTGATGAGAGAGATGACAGTGATAAGAGTCATGGTGCGTCATTTGCTGATCTCGCCTTTTCTTACGCTGGCTTTTGCATTCCCAGCGTTGGCTGGCCAGCTTGAGGAAGCCCATGCCTGTGTGCAGAAAGCGGACAGGCTGGCCCGCCTGGCCTGCTTTGATCGGGTTTTCGGCACGCCATTGCTGGCGCCATCAGCCATGACAATCCCCCGCTCGAACCAGCCTGAGCGGTGGCGTCAGGCGTTTGCCCAGGCCAGTCAGGACGACACCGCCGTCTACCGGGATACCGGGCGGGCTGCGGGATTGCTGGTCACCGTGCCGGCGCTCGGGGCCAAGCCTCCCCGGCCGTTGCTGGTGTTGCAATGCCAGAACAACATCACCGAGCTGTCGGTGATGTTGCCACAGGCGCTTGATGCCGAGCGGGTGCGGGTGGTTGTCGGCACTCAGGGTGCGGCCAGCTGGCGGGTACGGGATGGCGGATACGTCGTCAGCGGTGGTCGGGGGCTTCCGGCGATACGAACCGTGAAAACCATGCTTTCCGAACCGGATGTCCGATTCAATGCGCAGCAGAGTGAACTGGATGGTCTGGTCTTTGATCTGACCGGATTTTCTGACGCCATTCGTCCTGTGCGTTCGGCGTGTGGCTGGTAGCGGGAAAGGAGACCGATTTTGCAGATCATAGAACAGCATCCCTACGCCGAACAGGTTCTGGACCCGATTGCCGGCGAACACGGGGTTGGGGACGCCCTGGAAGACGACACCACGCTGGAGTTCCTGGAAGACGAGATCATGAAAGTGGGCTCGCTTGCCCACAACGAGATCGATTGGCCGAAAGTGGAGTCGGAGGCGCTCAAACTGCTTTCGGACCGGAGTAAACATCTCAAGGTGTTCGGCTTTCTGCTTTTGGCGCTTCAGCGCGGAGGCAACGGCGAGCGGTTTGCGTTGTCGTTGTTTCTGCTCCACCGGGTTCTGGATAGCTGGTGGACTCAGGCCTGGCCGTATCCCGGGGACAAAGGAAAGCGCGCACGCAGGATGCTGTTCACCCAGATGCTCCAGCGCGCGGAGAAGGGCGTGGATGGTCTGAGTTTTGATGGCGGCTCCGGGGACGGACGCAGTTACTGTCTGGGCCTTCTGTCAACGCTGGTGGGTCAGGCTGAACGGCTGGAACTTCCCGATGAGCTGTTGTTGGATATCAAGCGCAGTATCGAGAAGCTCGAAACGGTTGAGGTATCGGGAGCCGGCGGCACCGGGCCCCAAGCAGCCGAAACGGACAGCTCTTCCGCTACCTCAAGGGAAACGGAACCGAGGCCCGCGCCCACAGCATCACTGGGTCAGCTCACACTGGACCCTGGCAATGAGCGGGCGACCCGGCAGAGTTTGCTGAAGGTGGCTGACATGCTGACCGGCAGTGAACCCGACAGCCCACTGGGTTATCGGATGCGACGCTATGCCATCTGGTTGGGCATCACCAGTGCACCCCCCACCCGGGATGGTCAGCGGACCGATCTGGCGGCCGTCAGCGCTGACCGTGTGGCGGAGTATCGAGAGGCTTTGGAAAAAGCGCCGGATCTCAGCCTTTGGCAACGGGTGGAGCAGAGCTTGTCTGTCAGCCCATTCTGGCTCGATGGACATTGGCTCAGCGCCCGCATTGCCTCGGCACTCGGCCACGAATACTGTGCCGAGGCCATTCGCGAGGCACTGCGGGAGTTTGTCGAGCGCCTGCCGCAGGTACCGGAACTCACGTTCAATGACGGCACGCCGTTTCTGGGGGAGGACGCCGCAGATTGGGTATGGGCGTCGCCAGGCACGGGTAAGGCCGGCGGGGCCGATGCCAATCCCTGGGATACAGCCTATGAACAGGCCCGGGAACTGCTCACTCAACAGGCGCTGAATGAAGCCATGCAGTTGATGGAGAAGGGGCTCTCCGAGGCTCAAGAACCCAGGGAACGCTTCTACTGGCGGCTGAGCAATGCCCGCCTTCTGAAGGACGCCGGAATGGCGTCGCTGGCGTCTCATCAGATCGAGGATATACGCCTTCAGGTTCAGGGGCGGCCGCTTGAGGAATGGGAGCCGGGACTGATCAAGGTTCTCGAACGGCTGGCCTGATTGTTTGTTTAAAGGATTGATTGCAGGAATGGATACCATGTGGAGAAAAGCTTTACTCGTTGGTCGCTGGCTACTTCCATACATCCGCGGTGCGGCGCCGATCACTCTGATGTTGGGGATCATTGCCCTGCTGGTGGCCACGTGGTGGCTGGGACCCCGCTGGTCAATCAACGGGGAATATCCGTTGGCGGCCTGGCAGATGCGGGCCCTGGTGACCCTGGGGGTCGTGTTACTGGTGGCGATGGTCTGGGGAACCGTGCTTGCCCGCCGTCTGCGCAAGGTCAACCTGGAAAAGGCCGACCAACAGCGGGAACAGGAAGATCCCATCCTGCCCATGGAGCGCAAACAGCAACGCCTGCTGGATCGGCAGTTGGCGGCCCTGAAGAGCAATCTCCCCGGCCGCAAGGGGCTCTACCGTCTGCCCTGGTATCTGGTCATCGGACTGGAAGACGCCGGTAAGACCAGCCTGATTCAGCGATCGGGTCAGACCTACACACTGACCAACGTCACGCGAAACAACCGCACCGACCGCAATCCCTTCGGTTTCGACTGGTGGATCGGTGATGACGGTGTGCTGATTGATCCGGATGGTGAGTTGTTGAGCCAGAATCAGGGTCAGGGTGCGAGTGCCGAGGTCCAGCAGCGGTTGTGGCAACATTTCATGACCTGGCTTGAGCGCAACCGGCCACAGCGGCCACTGAATGGCGTTGTCTTGACGGTCGACCTGGCCGAATTGAGTACGCTGGGTGAGCAGGAGCGCGAGGCCCGGGCCATCCTGCTTCGAACGCGGCTCCGGGAACTGATGGATCAGTTGGGGTCACGCTTACCGGTTTATGTCAGCTTCACCAAGATGGACCTGCTGTACGGTTTTTCGCCTTTTGCTCGCGGCCTTGATAAAGAAGAGAAAGAGCGGGCTCTGGGCTTCACGTTTACCATCGGCAACCGGTCCGATCAGGATCACTGGATCAATGAGTTTTCCGAGCGGTTTGAATCTCTGGTTGAAGGTCTGGGGGGGCGGCTGCCCAGGATTCTGGCCAACACGCGGGACGCTGAAGAGCGAGCGGCGGCCTACTCATTTACCCGCCAGATGGCGGGCCTCAAGCCGGTACTCGAACATTACCTGACGCAACTGTTGTCGGCGGATGCCTTCTCTACGCCGGCTTTGGTCCGCGGAACCTATTTCACCTCGGTATTGCAGGAAGGGGTGCCAGAAGATGCATTCGTATCGGCGGCGGCTGCAAACTACCGGATGGCCAGCCCGATTCAGCCGGCGCAGCGCTCCGGCAAGTCTCTCAGCCTGTTTACCCGCAAGCTGTTCCCCGAAATCATCTACCGGGAGGCGGGATTGGCCGGGGACAACCGGCGGGTCGTGCGCAAGCGCCAACACCGAATCGCCATGGCCAGCGTGCTGGCTTTGTGTGCAGGGGCCGGCATGACCGCGGGCTGGCAGCATTACTTTATTCGTAACGCCGACGCCGCAACGGAAGTGGAAACCCGGGTACGCACATTTGTGGATAACTGGCAGCCGGTAGGGTTTGAGGCCGACACCAGTGGCCGCAACCTGCTGGAGCCGCTGGATGAGCTCCGCGAAGCGACGCTGGCATTTGGTAACTATCGGGACCGTTGGCCAATGGTGACCGATATGGGGCTGTATCAGGGCCATCGGATCGGGCCTGAGGTGGAGTCTAGCTACCTGGATATGCTGGCATACCAGTATTTGCCTGCCATCATGTTCGGGGTGATGGATGAGATGAGCAAGGCGCCGGACGGCAGTAATGAGCGGCTGGAACACCTGAGGGTCCTGCGCATGCTCTACGATGCCAGTGGCCGCAGATCCGACATTGTTCGTCACTACATGCAGGATTACTGGCAGCGTCTGTTCCCGGGACAGAAAGGGGTGCAGCGGCGGTTGACGAACCATCTCGAGTACGCAATGGCCAACACGGACCTGGCCCGAATGGCCCAAGAGGGAGACAGTACCGCCGACATGGCCCTGGCGCCGTTTCGCAGCAGCGTTCAGTGGGCCCAGCATGAACTGGGCCGTGTCCCCACCCCGGACCGGGTGTATCGGGATATGGAAACCGATGCCGAACAGCAATTCCGCGCACCCCTTGACCTGGCACGGGCGTCCGGCCCCGCGTTCGGTACGGCGTTTGTGCCGGTGGACGACTATGGCGAGCCACGAGCCGAGGACTCGACAGAGGCCAATCCCCTGCTGATACCGGCACTGCTGACTCGGGAGGGAATGGAGAAGTGGTTCCTGCGCCAGTCCGGTTCCGTCACTGAACTCGCGCTGGTGGATGCCTGGGTGCTTGGGCGCCGGGAGGATGTGAACTTCAGTACGGCCGATGAAGCAGAACTGAGAGCCAGCCTCCAGACCCTCTACGCCGAGCATTATGTGGATGCGTGGCGGGAGGCACTGAGCCATCTCGATATTCCGGGGTTTGCCGATCTCAATCACGGCGTACGGATTCTTGAAAGCCTGACCGGTGGGCACCGTCCATTGGCCCAGTTGCTAAAGCGGGTGCGGACCAATACCCAACTGATCCCGGCTGCTGACGGGGAAACCGCGGCAGCCCGGGAATTACTGGAACAGTCGCCCCACTTCCGCATGTTGCAGGAAATTGAGCGTCAGTTTGCGGACCTCAACGCGCTCTCCCGAAAAGAAGGGGATCAGCCCAGCGGATTGGATCAGGTCATGGTGGTGGTTGGGGATCTTCATCAGTACCTGCGCAACGTTCAGGAGGCTCCGGACACTGGCAAGGCGGCACTGGCTGCAGCCCGGGCGCGAATGGGGCTTCAGGGCGCCGACCCGATCTTTACGCTTCAGCGTATGGCCGACAACCAGCCCGAGCCCATCAAACGCATGCTGAACCGGCTGGCGAGTGAAAGCTGGCGGGTACTTCTCGATCAGGCGGTGGCACAGCTTGAGCGGGAGTGGTACCGGGAGGTCTATCAGCCGTTCCAGCAGAATCTGGCTCGCCACTATCCGTTCAACCCGGATGCCGGGCGGGATGTCGCTCTGCAGGACTTTGAGCGCTTTTTTGGTCCAGAGGGCATCCTGGCGTCCTTCTACAAAAACAACCTGAAACTGTTCCTAGAGGATCATCCGGAACAGATCGGGGACGCGAAACGGGCGGGCCTGGTGCGTCGGGATGTGCTGGCCTCGCTCGAGCGGGCTGACCGTATTCGCTCCGCCTATTTCACCCGGAGTGGCACGTTGGATGTGGAGTTCGCTCTGGAGCCGTTGAACCTGTCCGCGAACAAACGCCGCAGTGTGGTGAACGTGGATGGCCAACTGGTGGAATTCAGTCACGGACCGCGCCAGAGTATACCGCTGGTTTGGCCCAATACGTTGCGGGACAGCGTTGAAAGCCGGATCACTCTGGTGCCGATTCAGGTGAACCGGTCGCCTCGCAGCCTGTCCGAGAGTGGGCCCTGGGCATTGTTCCGCTTGCTGGATCAGGCGGACATCACCGGTGTGAGCAGCAGTGCCGTGGATGTGCGCTTCCAGGTTGACGATGGCGAAATGCGCTACCGACTCCATGCAGCCAGCAACACCAATCCGTTCACCCAACACTTGTTGGCGGGGTACCGTCTACCCCGTAGCTTGTATTAGACTAGGTGCCGATTCGGGATGACAGGAGGTCATCCCGAGCACCGAGAATTCACGAATCTTCAGGGAATGAAGACATGCCCCAGGCAAGCGGACTGCAGTTCACCGCCCGTGTTGGTGAACTCCCCCAAGATCTATTCGCCGTGGTTGGCTTTGCGCTGACCGAAGGCCTTTCCGACCTCTTTCAGGGCCGGCTCGAACTGGCCAGCACCGATCCGGACATCCAGGCAGCCGATGTGCTGGAACAGCCCGTGGATCTGGTGGTCTGGCAGGATGGCGCGCCCCTTCGTCGCTTCACCGGCGTGGTCAACGAATTCGCCCGCGGGGACACCGGCCATCGGCGAACCCGCTACGAACTCGTGATCCAGCCGCCGCTGTGGCGTCTTGGGCTGATGCACAACAGCCGCATCTTCCAGACCCAGAGCACCGACGCCATCCTGCGCACCCTGCTGGAAGAACGGGGCATTGTGGACACCGTCTTTGACCTCAAACGCCCCCCGGAAGAACGGGAATACTGCGTCCAGCACCGGGAGAGCGATCTGGACTTCATCAACCGGCTGGCGGCCGAAGAAGGCTGGCACTACCGCTACCAGCACGGCAGCGTGGATGGCGCAACCCAACCCGGCTTGATCGTCGCCGATCATCACGGCGATGCCCCGAGACTGGATAACGTGGCCTACAACGCCAAAGCCGGAGGCAGCACCAAGCAGCCCTGCGTCTTCCGCTTTAGCTATCAGGAACGGGTCAGAGCCGCCTCCGTCGCCATGAAGGACTACACTTTCAAGAACCCCGCCTACGCCCTGATGCACGAACAGGCCAGCGGCAACCTGAACCAGCGGGACGATTACCAGCACTACGATTACCCTGGCCGCTTCAAGGCTGACGCCTCCGGCCAGCCCTTTACCCAGACCCGGCTCGATGCCCTCAGAAACAACGCCAGCACCGCCAACGGCGAAAGCAACCGACCGGACTTCACCGCCGGGGCCAAAATCGCACTCACCGACCACGACTCGGATGCCCTTAACCGGGAATGGCTCCTCACCGCCATCACCCACACCGGCAAACAGCCCCAGGCCCTGGAAGAAGAGGGCGGCAGCGACCCGACCAGCTACCACAACGAATTCAGTGCCATCCCGGCGGACAAGACCTGGCGCCCCATCTGCGAACACCGCCCCCTGATGGACGGCCCCCAGATCGCACTCGTGACCGGCCCGGACGGGGAAGAAATCCACTGCGACCAGTACGGCCGGGTCAAAGTCCGCTTCCCCTGGGATCGCTACTCGAACAATGACGAACACAGCAGCGCCTGGCTAAGAGTCAGCCAGGGCTGGGCCGGAGGCCAGTATGGCTTCATGGCCCTGCCCAGAATCGGCCACGAAGTGATCGTCTCCTTCCTGGATGGCGACCCGGACCAGCCCATTATCACCGGCCGGACCTACCACGCCACCAACACACCGCCGTATTCACTGCCGGAACACAAAACCCGAACCACCCTGAAAACCCAGACCCACAAGGGCGAGGGCAGCAACGAACTGAGGTTCGAGGACGAAGCGGATCAGGAGCAGATCTACGTTCATGCCCAGAAAGACCTGGACCTGCTGACCGAACACAACCGCACCGAAGTCATCAAAAACGACAGCCACCTGGCGGTGGAGAACGACCGTTTTGCACACACCAAAGGCAACAGCCACCACACTGTCGATGGCGAAAAACGCGAGCAAACCGGCAAAGACCATAGTTTCAACGTAAGCGGCACCCTCCACCTGAAAGCCGGCACCGCCTGGCTCAGTGACTCCGGTACCGAACTCCACATCAAGGCTGGTCAGAAAGCCGTCATTGAAGCCGGGGCGGAGATTACCCTGAAAGCGGGCGGCAGCTTCGTGAAGATCGATCCCAGTGGCGTGGCCATGGGGGGAGCCAGTATCAAGATGAATGCCGGTGGGGCTAAAGGGAAAGGCAGTGGGCAGGAGGTGCAGGTGCCGGAGAGGCCGGGGTTGGTGGATGCCGGTGGCGCGTATACCGAGCCTGCTGTGCTGGCCACGGTCGGCCAGAGAACCAATGCGCGACCGGATGCCCAGATGCGTGCGCTGCAGGAAGGTAAAGCCCTGACCTCCATTTGTCAGGCAGAAGAGACCACATCGGGAGATGGGGCCAATGCTTGATGTGTTCAAAGCGCCTTCAACAGCCAGCGCTCAGTTTCAGGACATGCATTTCAATTATGTCCTGATCGATGGCAGCAAACGTGCCGAGGCGGAACGCTGGCTGTACGAGCTTGTTGACACTCCGGACTATCGCAATCTGTTTGATGGCACTGAGTGGGCATCGATTCGCGATGTTGCACCGTTGCTGGTGTGTACTGAACGGGGCCATCCGTTGTTGGACCGACTGCCTCTGGGGTGCAAAACACAAGAGTGGGGCTACGCGATCGCCAGCGATGAATCGTTGGGCGCGCTAGCGGATCATCTACGCGGCTTTATCACCGTACACCACCCTTTGGGCGATAAGGTCATGTTGCGGTTCGCCGACCCCACCGTTGCACGGGTCCTGTTGGCCAATTCCGGTGATGGCGGGGTGCCCGAATACTGGTCTCCTTTCTCTGCGGTGAAGCTCCCGGACGCCCTATGGGATGGCTGGCACCTTCAGATACGCCCGGACTGGTTGCCGGAGGTTGGCGTTGGCCGGAACGCGGAGAGTCGTGTTTCATTTCGGCTGGGTGAACTCACCCTCAGCGGTTTAACGGACACGGATCGACGCGCAACGCTGGTCAAATTGATGCAGCACCTTGAGACCCATTTCCCGAGCAGGGTTGCGTCGAATGTAAGGCCGGCTGCAGTTAAGGACCTTCGGACCATCATGGAGCAGGCGTTGGCCAATGGTTATGAATCGCTACAGGCCTTGCTCCACTGGGGTACTGTATACGGCTATCTGGGACAGATGTCGCGGTGGGAAGCCGCAGCCCCTGGCATTTATGACCTTTTTCACCGATGGCCAGGAATGGCCGCAGAGGCCCAGGCCAGAGAAGCGGCGATAGTCGCTATGTCCTCTGCTGGAACCCAAGTGCAAGGAGAGCCGATCCATGGGTAAACAACTCACTAATCCCATAGCCGCCGCCGATCGCGCAAGCCTGGCAAGCACTACGGCTCAGGGCGCCTGCCCTTTGACCCGTGCGGATATCCAGTTGATCCCGGTACGATACGCTTATGCCTGTGAGGCGGCGGAACACCCTTCATTGGAGCCCCGGTTCAACCTCGAATTTCAGCCAATTGGCATCCGGCAGATACGGGATGGTTACCTGTACTTGTTCCATTCCGATGCCCCCGACATTCTGCACGAATACGAAGTCAAAGACGGTGGCGCGGTCACCAAGCGTCTATGGCAAGGTGACGAGGCCGCTCAGGATCAGCGTACTGGAACCCCGGACACACCCGCCATCGTGGTTCCGCGCAGGGGGCATGTGGATGTTTTTTTCTCGGCCACGCAGCTGACCGCGAAAAAGTGCAGCATGCTTATTAGCTGGGACGATTACCGTCGCCAGGTGATGGAGCGAGTGAGCTTATCCGGCTACTGCCCCATCAACGGAAAGCCCCAGTTGTTGAACAAGGCAAGTCTGGAATCGCTGCTGACCCACCCCGACACACAAAACGTGCCCATGGATGGGAAAACCCATTTACCCTCCTGGTATTGGGCCCAAAATACACTGGATACCGGCTCTGAACCGTTCGCCCATCGATTACCTGCTTATGATCTGGACCATGCGTATATCGTGGTTGATGATTTTATGGGTCACATCAACGACCTGCTGGATGCCTGGGCCGTTGTGGATACCAACCATAACGCTTGGTTGGAGGCAGAGGACGAGAAATACTATCCGGCGCGTTTCATCAGCGATCTGATTCGATTAGATGACGACCGAGTGGCTGAGTTGGCCCGCGCGTTTTCGAAACAGGTTGAAGATGAAGATGCCAGGGCATTGTTTGAAAAGGTTGCTGTGGGGAGCCGCGACCAACATGTCCAGTTGAAGGAACTGATCGACGACTTCCCGGAATACCAGCAAAGCGCCCGAAAAGTCGCCGGCCCCGCCACCTACAACTATATGCCGTCGGACCACGAGCGGGTCACCAGAGTGCGTGACGCCGCCGACGCGCTGGCGATGGAAATGGGACTGTCGCAGCGCGAATTGCTCAGTATCGTCGAATCCATGTCGGACTATCAGTCCAACCTTGTTGATGGCTCCGATTTCGGTGGCGAGCAAGGCATTGCGGATCTGGTGAAACTCGACGACATGAATGCCTATCTGGAACAGGCTCAGCAGCATCTCTCGACATTCTCCGAAGAGAAACAACGGATCGTCACGGACATTCAGTCTTTGTTGGCCACCTTCTACCTTCATGGTCACCTGTATGACCGGGAAAGCGATGCCGACTACATGGCACTGCTAAAGATGGACAACGGTCTGATTGCGGTGCTCACGGAGTGGGCACAAGCATCGGGTGATTTTTCATTCCTGAAGCAATTCTACTTTGAGGAGATCGGGCATCAGCATTTGATCTCGCTGGACCTGAAACCCGAGATCATCCCCGGCACGTTAAAAGACGTAATCGACAGCCTGAAAGCCATTATGGGTGCCAATCAAGCTCCTGCCGCATACAAGGAGTGGGTTGAGCTGGTTGAGCAGAGTCCCCATTTGCAATTCCCGTCCCTCTCGGAGGGCGCGGCCGTACAACTCAGCCACCACCTGGCTCAGCTCAACATCGCCGGGCGATTGGCGGTATTCGAGTTAGTACAAGCGGCGGATGCCGCTGACTTGCATGGCCGCTTGAGGCAAGTGTTTGAGCGGATGGACCTTGGGCTGCGGGCCCACATCTTCGAGAACCAGAGGCTGTACCAGATGGATCTGGAGATTGCCGATGCCGACAGCCTTGCCAGGCATGAATCTCTCATGAAGGAAATCGAATGGCTGGCCAAGTTGCGTGAGGAGGTTTTGGAGCGAGAAAATCGCCTTCAGCAGCGGTATAGCGAGGCCAGCACCCGAGACCGTCGCCGATATAAACGAGAGTACGACGAACAGATCCGGGCCATCCGGGCTCAAAAGCAAGAGCTGACCAATCAGCTTCGTGAGCGAGGTTTTCAACTGATGGATACGTCCCCGGTTGAGGGGGAAAACCACAGCGGAGCCCTCCTCATCGGTGGGTTAACCCGCACCGCCTACGGCCGTGCCGTGCAATCTGAAGTCGATGAACTGAAACGCCTGAGAGAGCGGGGCGGGCTTACGCGAATGATGGATTACGGCCGAGGCATGATCCACGGACAGGATACGCTGGATCTGCCGAAACGAATTGGTGGCCTGGGATTGGTGTCGTTTATGGGGTTGGTTGGGGCTGTTGGAACATGGGATGCAATCAAAAAATTGATGAATGACGATCCGGATGGCAGCTGGGCAGACGCGTTCTCTGGGGCTACCGGCACAATCGGCGCGGCTGCCAGTGTTTTGACCATCGTCGGCAGTGCGCGTCTGAATTATTACTACCAGACCATCTCACAGGCGGATGAGGTCTTGACGCGGTTGGCTCGGGTGAATGTATGGGGGGGGACCCTTGCGGCTTGGGCGGGGTTCTTTTCGGCGGCGGCTGATGGAATAAAACAGCTCAATATTATCCGGAATAGCCAGCAAACCATTGGAACAAAAGCCGGCGCAGGCGTGACTCTCGCTGGTGATGCATTGCTCACTGCGGGAAGTTGGCGAATGGCTCGAACAGGATCAGCCGGCATCTACCACGTCCTCCGCAAAACTTCCGCCGACATCACCTGGAAATCGGTCAATCGGGGGATGCTGTCGTTGGCCGGCGGTGTGTTCCGGGGGTTGAACGTTTATCTGTGGATAGGCACCGCTTTGGTCTGCCTAGGCAATTGGGTACAAAGCTATTATAAACGCACAGACGTGCAGCGCTGGTGCGAGCAGAGTGCCTGGGGCAATGATGCCAAGGGTTGGGATACGGATCAGCAACGCCACGAACTGGCCAAGGTCATTTACCAACCGACTCTGGCAGTGAAGGCAGAACAAGCCGCGTTGGATGGGCGTACAAGTTATTGCGCCTTCCGCATAGAACTACCCGGATTGAGTTCGCTGGAAGCGGATAACATGGAATGGGCAATCCTGCGGCAGGAAGGGACGGCCTGGTACCCTGACCACGACTACTGGAATCAGGCCATCACTACCAAGAGCATGGGCTCGGCGGGCGTTGCCCTAGAGCTGTCCCTGACCGGGGCTGACCTGGATACGGCCGATGGGTTCTATCTGGCCTTCCGCTACAAGGCAGCCAATTCTCCGAACTGGTTGCCAGAGACAGACAAGGCGTACCACTACAAGCTGACCTTGCACGAGCAGGGCAATTTGCCGATGGTGGGCGCTAACGAAACGAAAGAGTGGCAGCCGATAACACCTCTGGATGCGCCGGACACGCGATTGACCCCATTGATCATCAACTACCATGCCCTGGTAAGCCAGCCCATTAAGTCCTAACTATGACCAAAGCTAACGAGAGCCCATCACCAACTCAAACATCGCCTGAGCCCGACTGGGAAGCCGGTGTGCGCCGAACGACCCAAGAGGGGCGACTGCTGGCCCTGAGCCCTGTACCTGTGACCACCGGTGAGCAGGCGGTGGACGTCAATGCCTGGATTCGACGAAAAACCGAAGGG